>JAGTTS010000009.1 GCA_018223375.1 Clostridiaceae bacterium Marseille-Q3526 | reverse complement strand
GTGCAGCTACAATGGAAGAAAAGGATGCGACAATTCAAGCACAAAATGAAGAATTACAAAAATATCGAGATCAAGATTTAAAAAAAGAGAATAGAAAAAAATTCATAAAAAAAGTAGGTGTTTTTTTTAAAAGGATTTGCTTGCGTTTAATCATATTATTAATAATAGTGTTAATAACATATAGTGTTACTAAGTACGTCAAGGCTGATGCTGCAAATACAGTATCGATTGTAGTTACTGTGGTAGGAATAGCTATTTCTTGTGTTGACATTGTGAAGAATGTATTTAATGATGTATTTAATAACAGGGAAGAATGAAAAAATCCTCCGGATTTCCGGGGGATTTTGCCTTATAACTATAGTTGGGAAAAAATTACTATTACCAGCGGAATTTTGAATAGAAAGAAGTAGGATACTTCTCTTGCGTTGCTTTTAACAGATACGGTATCTTTAGCTGAATATAAGAATCATATTTACAGATTTTCTTACATTATCAACGAGATTGTAGATATCTTACTTGCAAGAAACACCTAGGAGAGTGTTTGAAAATAGCTAATTGTTTTGCCTTAAAGGTTATAGCTCCATACCATGTGCCCTTTTCTTGGTCCGAACAGGCTGATTTCGTCGCATCTCCTGTTTCCTCTGATATTTAAGTTCCCAGGCACGATGGGAAAAAACATCAGGATCTTCCACATTGAGATAATCTACCTCATTGGCTGCAATATCACGGCGGTGATAGTCATAATACTTACCAAAAGTACCTTTGAGCTGCTCGAACAGCTTATCCCGGAAAACAGGACGTATCTGGATTCGGGTGTCCAGCAATTCGGTATACTGTTCTGGTTCAGGACGAAATTTTTCTTCCCGGAAAGCGGCGGCATCTTTTTCAAGCTGTTTTTTGAGCGAGATGTCCTGAGAATCCAGGATATCAAGATTGTTATTCATCTGGTCATATTTTTTGGATAGATTCGTCATATCTTTATCGGTAGAGCATTCTGCCTGGAAGATTAGCTGCTCTTTCCTTGATTTCAGTTCTTCGATTTCTTCGGTAATAGTGGTAAGCTGCTGATTTAATTTTATATGCCGGATGGGATTCAAAATACTGGTTTTATCCTTTTGCACATTCAGTTCTTTCCGTTCCGTAACTTTAGCTTTGAGTTCCTTTTTAACTGTGTTGTATTTATTCAGTATTGGATTAAAATGATTCATCCAGTCATGGATCACTTCTTTTTGCATCTTATTATGAAATAAATGATACTGTGTAAAAATCATATGATTGCGGATCGCTTCTAACGTTTCAGCTATTATTGGAATAGACTTTTCTACAGCTTCAGCCAGTTTTGCTACCTTTGCTTTTAATTCTCGGAGCATTTTGTTATCCGCACGAATCTGACGGTTGATTTCACAGCGGTCTGCTATCATGCCTTTCTTTTCCATATTCTGGGCAATGTAGCCTTCATGGATGGTTGGCTGTTCGGTGATTCCCTGATCTGCAAAGCTGCGGTGATCAATGGTAGCATTTATCTGATTACGTGCAAGCATTTTATTTACGGCATCTGCCCAGTTTGCCCGCCAGATACAAAGTTGTTCATCACTGTTCCATTGTTGGGAAATAGGATTCTGTCTGCCATATCGGCTGCTCTTGGAGTGTTTATCAATTCGTTCATATCCTTTTTCCTGTGCAACAGAAGAAGTCAGATATTCTTTCTTTTTCCCAACTTTATAGCGATATTGCTTTTCCCATCCCTGTTTCTGAGCAGCTTTAAATTCAGAAGCAGTAAACCCTTTTTCTTCCCCATCTTTGATACAGAGATATTCTTTTTCTGTTTTATACTGCCATGTTCCATTTTCATTTAATGGTCGGACAGTAAGAAGAATGTGTGCATGGGGATTGTGACCATCTGTATCGTGAATGGCAAAATCAGCACACATCCCCATATCTACAAAATTCTTTTTAATAAAATCTTGAAGAAGAGAAATATTGCTGTCTTTATCCAACTCAACGGGGAGTGCGACAACAAATTCTCTTGCAAGTCGGCTGTCTTTGGTCTTTTCGTTTTCTTCCACAGCATTCCAGAGTTGTTCCCGGTCATTCCATTCCAATGGAGCCATTGGAGGAAGCATCACCTCCTGATAGATCAGCCCCTGCTTTCTGGTATAGTCATGCTGGATGCCGTCATAATCATTGTACATGCGGCTACAGCTCATATAAGCAGAAGCAGCAACAGCAGACCGACCGGAACCACGGCTGACGACTTTGGCTTGCATATGATAAATTGCCATATCTGGCACCTCCTTTCGATGTTGCCTGCAACAGCGGATAAAGCCCTCGGCAGAGCGCACGAGCCTCGAAGGGGATACCACTGCCTGATTTATCAGGTGGTGAGTAAGTGCGCCCTTCGGGAGTAGAACTTGTGCGTTTACATTCCCCGTAGCCGGATCATCAGCTCCCGTTTCAGGGAATCTAAATCCATTTCTTTAATATGGGGAACAATACTTTCCAGAATTGCTCCTTCCTGGACTAACCTGTGTGTTCTGGCATCACGTTCTTTTTTGCGATTTCTTGCTTCGGATTCTTCCTGGCGGTGTCTTGCCTGTAAAAGTGCTTTTTCTTCCGGTGTCATGATTTTTTTATCTGCCATATCTGGCACCTCCTTTTTATGCCCGTATCCGGGCAGTTTTGGTTTTAAAATCTTTTGGTTTGGTACTATGGTTTTAGATAACTGACAGTGACATATTTCCGGTAATAAATGAGGAAAGAAAGTAGTACCACTGTCAGTGAAAAGTAATCATTGTGTTATACTTTTTTGAGTCAATTCTGGTTTGGAGCATGATTGTTCAACAGGATTTTTTTCGCCTGTTTTAAATTAGCTGTTGCATTGTCCTGACGAATATTCCGGTTATTGATACGGACAGGAATACATCTCTCCAGAATACGGTCATAAATTCGTTTGTGTGCGATATCAGCGGCGTTATTCAGCTCTGATAAAGTGAGATTGGTCGTTATGATCAGGGGCTTTTTACTGCGGTAACGACTGTCAATCACATTGAATACCTGTTCCAGTGCAAAGTCAGAGTTCCGCTCAATTCCGAGATCATCAATAATCAGAAGACTGTAGCGGTTTAAGCTGTTGATGAACTGGTTTCTGTCTTCAAAATGCATTCCGGTAAGGGTATTTAGAATCCGAGAGAAGTTGGTCATCAGTACAGGAATGCCTTTTTCCAGAAGGGCATTGGCAATGCAGCCTGCAAAAAAAGATTTTCCAGTACCGACATCACCCCAAATAAGAAGTCCGGAAGCGTTTGATTTCATCTCTTCCTTTAGTACATCATTTTGAAAATGCAAAAGCTCATGGAGTGACTCAGAAAGAAATTGCAGCCGTGATTACCCATATAGCATTTTATGCAGGGTGGCCAAAAGGATGGGCGGCATTCAATCTTGCAAAAGATGTCTGGAGTATAGACGAAGGTGATCTTTCATATGAAGATGAAGCAACGAGAGCTCATGCTAAAAAGAAGATATTCCCGATTGGAGAGCCAAATGATAAATTTGCACAATATTTTACAGGGAAAAGTTTTTTGGCTCCTGTGTCTACGTCACAGGTTGGAATTTTCAATGTGACTTTTGAACCTGGTTGCAGAAATAACTGGCATATTCATCATGCAAAAAGCGGAGGCGGACAGATTCTTATCTGCATTGCAGGACGTGGATACTATCAGGAAGAAGGAAAAGAAGCAGTAGAAATGAAACCCGGAGATTGTGTCAATATTCCGGCAGAAGTAAAACACTGGCATGGAGCAGCACCAGATGAATGGTTTTCACATCTGGCAATTGAAGTACCGGGAGAAAAAACATCATCCGAATGGTGTGAAATAGTAACGGATGAGATATATGGAAAACTGAAATAAGTACTTTCTCCCAAAAGTGGGAAAAAGAAATTTTACGGCGAACAATTATGTCCGCCGTAAAATTATGTCTGTTTTGTTAAAAAGTCTGATAGCTGTTGTCCAAGAAAGAAACCAACCTGTGGATATAACTCCTGGATTTCCTGATATTTTGCTTCAATCATTTCTGGTTCATCAGTCCAGATCTTTTCATATATTTTGAAAGCTCTTTTAAAATGTGTTTTGGCTTGCGGAAGATTGGCAGTCATTAGATAAATGGTTCCAAGGGTTTCCTGTACTTTGGCATAATCCAGACAGTGATCGGAATGGTATTCCTTGATGATGCCGGATAATTTTTGCAATTCGGAGATTCCTCTTTCGGGTTCCTGCTGTTCTGTCAGGAACATTGCATAATTGGCAATCTGAGGTATGCTGTCATTTATATGAAGCAGGTTAAATTGGTCAAGCAGTGAGATACTTTTTTCCATGTGTTCTCTTGCAAGATCGGGATGACCGTTCATGCGGTAAAGTCCACCGAGATTGGCATGAAGGTTGGAAACAAGGCGAGCATTGTCAACAGTGATAGTTTCTATCTGGGCAAGTGCATCTTTTTCCAGTTTTATTGCTTTTTCAGGTTTGGTTTCAAGAGTTGCCTGAAAATCCAGTAATAATGCCCGGTCGGAGTCGGTGCCAATACTTTTTGTTTTTAATAGACATTTCAATTCCTGAATGATTCCATTCATACCTTTGTGGTAGTTATAGTTATCCATGTATGGAAATGCATTTTCCAGAAAAAGCAGATACTTTGGTATATCATCCTTTTCAATCAATTCTATGATATTTCCGATTGTTTGAAACAGTTTCTTGTAATAATCAACTTCCATTCCATGCATTAAACATATGTGCTGTAAAGAATCCAGTAATATGTGGCAGCGAGTTACAGATGGTTTTGTCTCTGAAAGGGTGATTTCCTGAATCATCGGATGCAGAGAGATAGTGCGACGTGTTGTTGTCTGAACGAAACCAGTCTCAATTAAATCGTTGATTTCATTTAGTGTGGGCAGTTCCAGCCATTTGGCAAATATACGGGCAGAAATACCGGTGGAAGGAAGAAAGCACATATTACACATGATATCCTGCTGTTCAAGAGATAAAGTGTATAAAGAAAACAGCGTATGGATATGACTGTAATAGGTGGCTTTGCTGCTTTGTCCATCTTTGATTATTTTAATTTTATCTTCGTTATGGAAAGATGCTTTTTCCACCTGAAGTCTTGTTAATAACTGGTCTGGAGTTGAGATTCCATTTTCCAGAAGTTTTGCTGCCAGTTCCACGGCAAAAGTATGAGAATGAACAGTTTCGATGATCTTTTCAACTGTTGCCCGGTACGTGTCTGCCTCTGAATAAAATACTGATGCCAGCTGGAAGAGAGCGTTCATATTCTCTATTTCTTTTAATGGCAGAGTACAGTATTCATCCAGTTTACTTCTGGTCGTAAATAAAATCTGGCAGCGATATTTTAATACTACTGACAGAAAACTGTCCTGTGTGGCAGTGACATTGAAATTATCTATGATAAGCAGAGTATCAGATTTCAGGGAACGCAGAAAACGGTTATGTCTTTGAAACCGTTCCTGTTCAGTGCTTTCCGGAAGATCGTCAATAAAATCCATGTCAGTAATATCCTGATGAAGATTGCCGGTATATTCTACATATAGAATGTTAGTGTAATGCTTTTTGTAATGTTTTGCGTAGGCTTTGGCAAGTTCGCTTTTACCAATACCGGCAATTCCGCAAAGAAAAACATGACGGTTTTCCTCAAGCATGGTATATAATTCTTCCAGTTCTTTATCTCTTCCGATAAAATGACGGCATGGTTTCGGAACCTCACTGTCCATAATATAATCCAGCACAATGGGGGATAAAGCGCCTCCGGCGAGCAGCTTCTGATTTTTGGTATTACGTTTGATGAATTGGCGTTCCATGCCAAAAGAAATCAGTTTTGCAAGAAACAGCAGTCTTGAACTGGCTGGTTTATATAAGGGAGTCAGATTTTTCTTTTTCGCATCTGAGATGCTGTCATCCTGAATGAATAAAGTGTAAATATCTTGTATAGCCATATTACAGTCAGACATCAGTGGAAGAAGATTCTGGTGGATGGTATGGGCTAATTTTTCCTGATTGGATGGCTTGGAATAGTAAGCGGATATTTTAGGACTGATTTTAGCCTGACCAGTCATCCAGCGGCAAACCAGACCGTTATCCATTGAAAAATCCTGATTTGCCGGATCATCCATAAAATCTTCAAATAATTCGTATAAAAAATCAGGCTGACTCATTTGATTACTTTCGCTGATATGATTTTTTAAGCAAGTGCTAATAGAAGAAAAATCACATCGATTCAATAGAAATTCCCCTTTCGTAGTTAAGATTGAGTATATCTATCATAACACGAACATACATTCGATTCAAGAAAATGCGGATATTTTTAAAGTGATTGTGTCAATTTACAATCAATTTCTATTCAATGTGGTTTTCAGGCAGGTTCTGTAAAATAAGCTCAGAACAAACAATAACGGGAGGAGCTTATGCAACAGAATATTGAATTTGAGCGGTGCATTGATTTTCTGGTACGGATGATTGATAAGTACGGCGAAGAAGTCCTCCGGGAGTTGGAGGAAGAAAAACAGAATAAGGAAGAAAAAGAAGCGGCAGTTTCCTGAAATACAAAATGTAAATCAGACTGTCGCTTTTTTCATGTATTTTTAAATCAAATAAATTTTAAAAGCTGATGCAGAGTGTGTGACTCATTATTCTGGGAAGCGGTAATACGAGTATCAAATGGCTTGAAATGATTCTGTGTATAAAAGCTCAGAAGAAATTCATTATCTTCGCATTCAAGAAACTCCATAACGCCGCCTACGGAATATTTGAGACTGGATATGGTTTCCAGTGCAAATCCCAGTAGAATATTTCCAGGGATTCGTTTGTTCTTTGGAAGAGAATAGTTCTTTCCCAACTGGGCAATCAGGTAAGCTGCGGTAGTATAGGATTGTGTTTCTTCATCCAAAATACTGACACGGGACAGCTTTTTTGCCATTGTCTTGCTGATATTTGAAGCACGGACAGAAATTGGTTTTACTGTAAGTGAAAAATAACCAACCAGTGAAGCATCTTCAGCATCAAATACCAGATAAGTGATAGATTGATCTTTTTTGGTAAACTCAATCGCATTATGTAATAAAAAGTATTCCACATCGGGATTTTTGGGACAAGAAAAATCGGAGAGTAAGTCGTAAAGACTTTCCTCTCCGATATATGTCGGTTCGTCTTTATCCAAATATGCCCGAATATTAACGGTAAAATATTTATCAGACATGTTTTTTCTTCCTTTTTGACATTAAAGCTAAGATTTCCTGTGGGTTCGTTAACTGACGTCCGGGAAGTGTCTGCTTTGGTGTGCGGTCACGGTCGGCTTCGTCAATTGCTGCGACAAAACGCTTTATGCTATTTGGATTGGATACGACAAAATTATGAGTAATACTTGAAGTAGCCATACTAACACCTCCTCTTTTTTGGGTATTTATAGTATATGCAATGTGTGATAAAAACACAATATCGAAAACAAAAATAATTTCTAAATAATTTTCAAGCCGGACATTTATTAGACGCTTCCGGTAAGCGAACAATATTTTCGAGCCAATCATTTATAAGTCGCCAATGGTGGGCGGGCAATATTTTGATAACAGAAATGCTCTGTATCTAACTTAATTATACGATTGGCGAAGAAATGCGTCAATACGGAAAATAAGTATTGAAAATAGTTGGAACAAGTACTAAAATTAAGTTGGGACATTGAATGGAAGTTATGTTACGAGATAATAAGAATTGTAGGTGGAAGGTTTGAACATAGAAGCATATGATGCTGATTCATTGAGAAAAATGGTTAGGTTGCTTGAATATGAGAACAAGATATTAAAAGATAAATTGAAGAAAGCAGGCATTTCATATGAAGAGGTGAATCCTTTTGAAGAAAAAATAGAAAGTGCAGAAGAATATGACCTGGATCAAGGGAGTCGTATTGTAAATCCGCCATATATTACAGAGAAAATGGCAATACGTTTCTTTTCGATGTTTTGGGGAAGAGAAGATGTATATGCCAGACGGGGAAAGAACGGGGGTTATTTTCCACAATGTGCAAATCGTTGGAATGACCGGCTTTGTCCTAAACAACGTAAAGAGAAGGTATTTTGTGATGAATGTGAAAATACCAAATGGATAAGTCTGGATGTAAAAAAAATAATTGCTCATTTGTTAGGCACAAAAGAAGATGGATCAGATGTAATAGGTGTATATCCTTTACTGCCAAATGGAACATGCAGATTTATTGTATTTGATTTTGATAATCACGAAAAAGGAGCAGAGGTTACGGACTTTGCAAATACGGATAATGAGTGGCATAAAGAAGTGGATGCGCTTAGAAAAATGTGTGAGCTTAATGGTATCAGACCTTTAGTTGAGAGATCTCGATCTGGAAAAGGTGCCCATGTATGGATTTTCTTTAAAAAGGCAATACCTGCGGCAACAGCAAGGAATTTTGGATTTCTCCTGTTAGACAAGGGTTCAACTTCCATCAATCTGAAATCTTTTCATTATTATGATAGAATGTATCCTTCGCAGGATGTGGCAAGCAGCATAGGTAATTTGATTGCATTGCCATTACAGGGGCAGGCACTTAAAAATGGAAATAGTGCTTTTGTAGATGAAAATTGGAATGCATATCCTGATCAATGGGATGCTCTTTTCAATAAAACAAAAAAGCTGGGAATAGAAGATGTTGAACAATGCATGGCAAAATGGCAGGGAGAATTAGCAGAAGTCAGAGGAACGCTTACTAATATTGAGAAGAATGTCAGACCGAAACCATGGAAGAAGAAATGTGAGTTTTGTAAGTCAGATGTTGTGGGCAAGCTTCATATGGTATTGGGCAATGGAGTTTATATTGATACTCTGAATCTTATGCCAAGAATACAAAATCAGGTCCGTAGTTTGGCGGCATTTGATAATCCGGAATTTTACAAAAATAAAAGGCTGGGATATTCTAATTATTATAATTTCAGTGCTGTATATTTAGGTAAGGATATAGATGGATATATACAGATTCCGAGAGGACTGCGGGAAAATATTATACAGGAATGTGAAAAAGCAGGCATTTCAGTTGATGTTTCAGATCAAAGAGAAACAGGACAACCTATCAGAGTATCTTTTAAAGGTGATTTGCGAATGCAACAGGAATTAGCAGCAGAAAAATTATTATCACATTCAGATGGGGTTCTGAGTGCGGCAACTGCATTTGGAAAGACTGTAGTATGTAGTTACCTTATTGCAGAGCGAAAAGTAAATACGCTCATTTTGCTGCAAAGTAAAGATTTGCTTAATCAGTGGGTTGATGAATTGAATCATTTCTTAGAGATAAGAGAAGAACCACCGGAATATGAAACAAAAACAGGAAGAAAGAAAAAAAGAAATAGTGTGATAGGCGTTTTGCACGGAAATAAAAATACATTGACAGGGATTATAGATGTTGCAATGGTTGGTTCAATGTACAGCAGAGGAAAATTTAATGAACGGATTAATTCTTACGGAATGGTAATTATGGATGAATGTCATCACGCAGCTTCTAACACATCTATGGAATTATTGCAGAAAATAAATGCAAAATACGTATATGGTGTTTCTGCTACACCTAAACGTGGTGACAGTCTTGATCGGATCATCTATATGCTGTTAGGACCTTTGAGACATAGATTTACTGCATTGGAGAGGGCTAAGGAACAGGGGATTGGACATTATTTTGTCCCAAGATACACAAGAGTAGTTGATACTGCAGAAAGCAAGGATAATATTAATAAAGCATATAATTTGATTAGTACCAGTAAGGTGCGCAATGAAATGATTATAGATGATGTTATAACTTGTGTTGCAAGAAAACAAACTCCTGTAATTTTAACAAGATTTAAGGAACATGCAAAATTTTTACATGATGCCTTAAAGGAAAAAGCAGATCATGTATTCCTTCTATGTGGGGATAATTCGGATAAGGAAAATGCTGAAATAAGAGTAAAATTAAAGCAGATACCTGAAAATGAATCGCTTATTTTGGTGGCAACTGGTCAGAAAATAGGAGAAGGGTTTGATTTCCCAAGACTGGATGTATTAATGCTTGCAGCACCTGTATCTTTTGAAGGACGCCTGGAACAGTATGTAGGTAGATTAAACAGAGATTATGTCGGAAAAGAAGCCGTTTATGTGTATGATTATATCGATTCGCATGTGCGTTATTTTGATAAAATGTATGCAAAAAGATTGAGAACATATAGGAAAATGGGATTTTCAATCTGGACGCAAGAGTTGCAACCTAAACAAATAATAAATGCAATATTTGATTCTGTAAATTATACCGAAAAATTCGAGCAAGATATTGTAGAGTCAGAAAAAATGGTGGTAATTTCCAGTCCGGATATCAGACAGGATAAAATTGACAGATTTTTATTACTAGTCAAGAAGAGACAGGAAGTAGGGGTAAAGGTCACAGTTATTACAACAGATCCGGAAGATATTACTTACGGAAAGTCAGATGTATGCTATGAATTAATCAGAGCAATGCAATTGGTAGGAATAAATGTGATAACAAGAACAGAAGTAGAAGAATGTTTTGCCGTTATTGATGATGAAATAGTATGGCATGGCGGGATGAATCTACTTGGAAAAGCTGATGTCTGGGATAACTTAATGCGTATCAGAAATTCACAAGTTGCAACGGAATTGTTGGAAATTGCTTTGGGATGTTCTGAGGAGAGGAGGAAAAGTGAATAAAAAGATAAAATGTGATATCTATACCAGAGTATCCACAACCATGCAGGTAGATGGCTACAGTCTGGATGCTCAGAAAGAAAAACTCAAGAGATATGCGGAATTTCAGAACATGGAAATCGTAAATGAGTATTCCGATGAAGGTAAGTCTGGAAAAAGCGTAGAGGGCAGACCGGAATTTCAGAGAATGTTGGATAATATTGAGAATGGAACAGATGAGGTGCAGTTTGTACTGGTGTTCAAGCTTTCCAGATTTGGTCGTAATGCGGCAGATGTTTTAAATTCTTTGCAGAGGATGCAGGATTTTGGAGTGAATCTGATCTGTGTAGAAGATGGAATTGACAGCTCAAAAGATAGTGGAAAGCTGATGATTTCTGTTCTGTCTGCGGTGGCAGAGATCGAACGAGAGAATATCCTTGTTCAGACAATGGAAGGACGTAAGCAGAAAGCCAGGGAAGGAAAATGGAATGGTGGATTTGCTCCGTATGGTTATGAATTAGTAAATGGAGAATTGCAGATTGCAGAGGACGAAGCAGAGATTATTCGTCTGATCTATGACAAATTTATTCATACCAATATGGGAATCTCTGCGATTGCTGCATGGCTGAACCAGCATGGATACAAAAAGAAAAAACGACAGAATAATACACTGGACGCATTTGCCGCTTCATTTATAAAGGGCGTTCTGGATAATCCGGTATACTGTGGAAAGCTGGCTTATGGACGAAGGAAAAACGAGAAAGTTTCTGGTACAAGAAATGAATACCGCATTGTAAAGCAGGAAAATTATATGCTGCACGATGGTATCCATGAAGGGATTGTTTCAGAAACAGACTGGGAGCTGGCACATCAAAAACGGGAAAAAACAGGTGTGAAATATGAAAAGACACATAGTCTCGATCATGAGCATATTTTATCCGGAATATTGAGATGCCCATTATGTGGAAGTGGTATGTATGGAAACGTGAACCGAAAGAAAAAGAAAGACGGAACTTTATATAAGGATTATTTCTATTATGCCTGCAAACATCGTCGCCTGGTAGATGGTCATAAATGTGGATATCGTAAACAATGGAGTGAGGAGAAGATTAACAATGCAGTGGAAGAAGTTATTCGGAAGCTGGTGAAGAATCCTAAATTTGAAGAAGCAATTCTGAATAAAATCGGTTCAAGAATAGATACAGAAGAAATAGAAAAAGAGATTGAAAGACTGGAAAAACAGCACAGGCAGCTGACCGGAGCAAAAGGAAGACTTGGACAGCAGATGGATAGCCTGGATATCATGGATAAATTTTATGAGAAGAAATATCAGGATATGGAGACAAGGTTATACCATCTGTATGATGAAATTGAAGGCGTGGAGAACAGTATAGAAGAAGTTAAGAATCGCCTGCTGAATATCCGGCAACAGAAAATATCAGAAGAAAACGTCTATCAATTTCTTTTATATTTTGATAAACTATATGATAAGTTCACCGACCTGGAGAAGAAAGAATTTCTTAACAGCTTTGTGGAACAGGTGGACATTTATGAGCAGGAGCAGCCAGATGGCAGATTCCTGAAGCACATAAAGTTCCGTTTTCCGGTGTGTTTTGGAGACAGGGAGACACAGGAACTTTGTTGGGACAACGAAAGTACCGTTGAGACGGTAGTACTGCTTTCCCACAAAAAGCCAGACGGACATATCAACGTAAAAGTTGAGTTTGGTGAGGGTGAGGGAAAAGTTCCGCTTGATAATATCGCAAAAAGAGCCGAAACATACAAGCCCAAAGAGCGAGTGACCTACAAAATGATAAAGGAGTACATAGAAGCTAAATACGGCTTCAAAGTACATACCGCATATATTGCAGAGGTAAAGAGAGATTTAGGCTTGCCGATGTACGATGCTCCTAATGCGGTAGAGGAATTGAAACAGCCGAGGAAGCATCCGACTCCAGAGAAGGTTGAAGCAATAAAGGATGCATTGAAACATTTTGAGGTGATTTAATGACAAAGCCGCTTGCTTATTGAATGGGTAAGCGGCTGCTTTATTATAATTAGTGTAATATAATAAAGCTTGTTCGAGAGTAAAGGGAGAGGATACGTATGAGAAGAACGTTATTCAGGTACAGGTCATTTAATACGGAAAAACTGAATGATTATAGCTATATTCATCAGAGGATAATTAACATTGAAAAATGGAAGTTTGAAGCTTTTGAAGGATTAGTGTATCCATCATCACCACTTTATTTCAACGACCCCTATGATTGTGAATTTTGCTTTCAGTCAGATGCATTGGAAGGTGTACTTGATAGAGAAACATATATACATCTTTTGGAAAGAAGATTTTCACTTAAACAGGAAGAAAAAAATAGAATTCTTTATTCTGACAATATTGAAAGGGCGATGCAAATAGTTTTGCAGGCTCATGGAGGAAGGCTTTCTGACTCTTGGATGAATATTTTGCAAAATGGATTAAATGATTGTATGAGTACAATCAAGGATGCTGTAAGAGTTGTCTGTTTATCTGAGGTGTATGACTCTATGCTTATGTGGAGCCATTATGCTCAGAATCATACTGGATTTTGTATAGAGTATGATTTTAAAGAAAGTGATATGCTTTATAAACATTTATACCCAGTAATATATACAAAGGATAGATATGCTGTTTCTAAAGCAGATATGTTAAGTGAAAATACAGAATGGATTTATAAGACGACTTGTCGTAAATCCGATGTTTGGTCGTACGAGAAAGAATGGCGAATTGTGACGGCTAATTTCAATAAAGTAATGCCAGAAAAATTGAAATGTCCAAATGGAAAATATGTCTTGGATTTGAAAGAAAATATAAAAGCGTTTTATTTAGGAGCGAAAATCTCTGAGAATTTTAAAGAAGAGATAATTCAATTTGGAAAAAAGAATAGTATTGATATTTATCAGATGGTTTTATCACCCAGTACATATGAGCTAAATGCAAAGAAAATCATATGATTAATTATGGAATAATGGTATAATTTTCTTATTATACAAACAAGATGGATGGTGAAAGAACATATATGAAATTTGAAAAAGTAGTTATTAAAAATTTTAGAAATTTTGATAATGTTGAACTTGACTTATCAAATAAAAACATATTTTTTGGTCTAAATGATGTGGGGAAAACAAATTTCTTGTACGCTCTACGATATGTATTTGATAAAGATATTCGTAAACAAAACCTTTAGATTCGATTTTCATAATAAGGCTCGATAAACCAATTGAGATTGTTGTTACTATAGATATTAGTGATGTTGCTGACAGCGATTGTCAAAAACCGTGCACAGCTAAAAGGTGCATTGCTAAGTGAGCATAATAAGGTATATATAAAGCTTTTGCAGAATATAGCAAAACAGAAATGCTCGCTCTACCGATATTATCGTGGGGTGGCGATATTAATCATCTTTACGAAATGAAGCAAAGAGGATATCTATATGAAATAGACTATGATTTAATGTCATTTATATTGACTCTTATGTTGATTTGTATTCCCTATTTAAAAAGAATGTGAGCCAGCTTGTCAGAAATGAAAAGGACGAAGATAAAGATATTCTGGCAAAAATTCAAAATACAGTTGATGATTTGAATGGTCATATTGCTTCTCTGTCTGGAATTAAAGAATTTGAGGATAAACTTACGCCAGAATATCAAAAATTCCATGATGAAGGGATATCTGTTTCAATAAAATCCGAAATCGCAGTAAAGGGATTGTACTCAAATATTATACCATATATTAAACAAGATAATGATGATAATTTATATCCTACTGCTGGGGAAGGTAGGAAAAAGTTATTGGCATATTCAATATACGACATACTGTCAGATGAAAATGCGGAAAAGAAAATCAATTTGTTTTTAATTGAGGAGCCTGAAAACCATCTTCATAAGTCTATGCAGATTGCATTATCACAAATACTTTTTACCGATAGCAAATACACATACTTGTTTGTAACAACTCATTCGCCTTTTGTTCTTTATGAAATGGATAATGTAAATTTAGTTCGAATATATAGTGAGCGAAAAATCAATAGTATTAGCACATTTTATAAAGTGCCTGATACTTATGAGAAAAACAGGAAAATGTTAAACCGTTGTTTGTCAGAAGCAATCTTTGCTAACAAAGTACTTTTGGTTGAAGGACCATCTGAATATATGCTATTTAGCAAAGTCCTTTCAGTAGTGCATCCTTTTTATGAAGTAGATGGAATATATATTTTACCAGTTGATGGTGTGGGATTTGAAACATATTTTTCTATCCTGGATGAACTTGAAATTTTTAATGTGGTAAAAACTGACAATGATTTGAGAGCGGTAACAGGAAAAGGTACATATAGCGTTTTAGGCTTTTCACGCTGTAATAATTATATTGGGGAAAAGCGTCTGCCTACTAAACAAATTCAAGAGAATTCTGTTTCTGCCAAGAGGAGTTTATATAATTCAAATATAAATACTTTGGATAAAATACGAAGTGACTTTCATATTTTCTTATCAAAAGTGGATTTAGAAAATGATTTAGACGAGTTTTTGCATGATAGATTATCAGCTTTATTGGATAATGATAATCCTGTTAAATATTTACAAGATGCAAAGCACTATCATATGGTGGAGTTGATTGAGAAACTTTCGGATACAGATTGCAGAACAATCTATAATCATTACAACTTTGCATGTTTGAAGGAGGTTGCCGAATGAAACTATCTCCAATTCAAGAAAAAATAGTAGAAACTCCCGGTAACTTAATAGTAAGGGCAAGTGCAGGAACAGGAAAAACCCATACAATGGTTAATAAAATTGCTAAGGAAATTGATGATAATCATACACATAAAGTTATTGCTGCAATTACTTTTACAATAAAAGCAGCACAAGAAATAAAGGATAGATTGTCTGTCGATGTAGTTCAACACTTCATTGGAACAAATAACAGTTTCGTTATTGAGGAAGTTATAAAGCCTTTTATGAAGGATGTCTATGGTGCTGATTTCGATTTGGACATGAGTACGGACTATTCAGCTAAAGTTGATACTTTTCAAGAAGCTATTGAAAAAATAAGGAATGAAGGTATCCTCTGCTCATATCGAGATAATAAAAGGAACTTTATTTTTGATTTGGCTCAAGAAATTGTAGAAAATTCTTCGGCTTGTAGGCTTTATCTTCAAGCAAAATATTTTAAAATATATATCGATGAATATCAAGATTGCGACAAATCAATGCATAAATTTTTTATGTATTTATGTGATGAATTGAATATCGAAACCTTTGTTGTGGGAGATGAAAAACAATCGATTTATATATGGAGGGGTGCTTATCCAGAGGCTTTTAAAAGCATCTGGAACAAACCCAATTTTAAAAAGATATTTATGGGAGATAATTTTCGCTCTTGTCAACAAATACAGAATTATTCTAATCTATTATGTGATGAGACAAGAAGTCTTTACAATCCTACGGAAAATATAGATAATATTGTGTGGCTTTCTCCTACAAAGGCAAATTGGGCAACAGAAGTATTGTCTAATATTGTTCCCGATAAAAAGTCAGCATTATTGCGGTTTTCTAATGATAACGCACGAATAGGAGCAAGCGAATTAACAACAAACGGTTTAGAGTATGTTTATATCCCACAGACTCCTATTGCTGATATTACAACAGATACAGCGTGGCTTTATACAGCAATTGCTAAATACCTTATAATTGAAAAGTATTCTGCATATGATGTAATTTCAGAAATACCTGTTGAAGGAAATGAAAGTCGCAAAACAGTATCCACCGTAAAAAGATTACTCAAAAGAATTGAAGAGACTATAGATGATGAGCAGTCTTTCGGCTCGTGTGTCACAGCATTGGCTGAATATCTTGGATATGATACTCGCCCTGATCACATAAACAAATTATTCAAAACAATTTCTGATACCAGTTTTCATGTGGCATTTGAAGCGGATAAATACAAACACATCGCAATTACATTCCACTCTTCAAAGGGATTGGAGTTTGAACAGGTAATTGTATTTGCAGAGGATTATCGATTGTCTGATATGTCGAGTATATACAACCATTATGTAGCGGTTACACGTGCAAAAAGCAAATTGATTATCGTTAAGTTAAACAATTACAATGCGAATTGTTTTCAGAATAATTTACAAAAGATATTTTCTGAAAGCGGTCATAATATAGAAGATGTCGTTTTATTTTGAACAGAATAGATTATTTATAAACCAATAATACAGGCAGCTATTACGAATAGGTAGGAGTTCTCTTTCCTTTGAATTGCCGCTTAGTTTCGAGCAGGCAGCAGCCTATCGAAAGGTTAACGGACAGTATGTAAGAAAAAATCAGTGGAGAGATACCAATGTAAGAGTATTCATAGACCTTGATTAGCAGTTAATACGATAAGCGTATCATTAGAAATAGTGGTACGCTTATTTTTTGCCCCTTTTTGCAGATTTGTCCTTTCACCCGCTTTCAAATATAATGAAGCTAAAGAAATGGAGGTGTGCTTATGAGAGAGAAATTTAATCATCTGTATTTGGATAGCCACGAAAGCTTGATAACCGTTACGCACTTCTTTTTGTGCGTGGAGAACGCCCCGTTATGGACTTTAAGTATGACATCTTGAAGCACCCGAATGTAAAATTGACGGTTGACGGAGGACAACCGCCGTATATCCACGGAGAGCCTATGCAGGCTGTCGCAACTATTGTGTTTGACAGTGATATTCCAGATAACGCCGTGAGCGTAAAAACTGTCAGCACTTCCTATGAGCTTCTGTCCGATGAGGACTTGGAAGAAATATTCAATTTATAAGGAGGATTTACCCTATGAAACTTTTTAAGAAGAATGAGAACAAGAAAACCACGAAGCTGCCGATGACTGGAAAGGTTAAGAAAAGCTTCCGCTATTACTGTATGGCTGTTATGGCAATGACCTTTGTGCTTAGTACTTCCGTAACCGCCTTTGCTGCCAATGACCCCATTCAGGTAGTCAACAACCTGTCCGATTTCATTTTCGGTCTGGTGAGGGCTGTCGGTATGATTATGCTCGGCTTTGGTATCGTGCAGATTGGTCTTTCTCTCAAATCCCACGACCCGTCCCAGAGGGCGAACGGCTTCCTAACTCTTGCAGGCGGCGTTGTCATTACCTTTGCAAAGGAGATTTTAACCCTAATCACAGGCTAAAAAATAGCCGTATCCATAATAGGATACGGCATATACATAAAGATTACTTATATTTATCAAGAATTTGTTCAAAAGACAATTCCTTTCGTCTGGTTTTAAGAGCAAAAGCCTTACTGAATTTATAAATATATGTTTCAATATCAATTGTATATTCAATGGTTTTTAATACAGTATCGGCAGCAAGATAATTGCCAGAGTCTAAAAGCTCATTAAGTTTTATGATTTTGCTTTCATCATCAAAATTGCTATTTGTTATAAATTCGGTAATATGTTCAGGGAATTCATACAAACTTTTGATGAATTCTTCACAAAGCAAATGTTATATCGTTTTCTTTAATGGCACGTGAAATATCAAACCCTTGTAATCCGCGAACATATTTATTGATTGCTGATGTATTATAAAAAGGATTTGTATTTTTAAATTCTTCTATTCTTATTTTCATTTTGTTTAAAATATCAGCAATATTTTTATAACCATACGTTCCTGCGTTTAAAGGAGAGTATAATTTGACATTCTTTCTTTTTGAAACTGCGATGAACTGAATCGAATTCAAAAGAAGGGAATTTTTCGGTGATGCTCATATGTATGTGATAGATTATCCATTTTCTTTCAGAGTATCAAAAAATGATTTATATTAAAAACAAGGTATTACGAAGATAAAATCATGAAGAGCTCTTTATGGGTTATGATTATGTTTTTCAATTCTTCATCATGAATTTCTGAAATAATCTTGTTTGTAAATCTGTCTTTTAAGACTTCATATACAAGAAATACTACGCCAAAAGTAGTTAGTAGCATCCATTTGTTTTCGGAGATAAAAGTCAATATATTTTTAGCGATTTGTTCATCAAGAAACCATAAATAGGCTTTTTAAATATATTAATGTTATTCAAACGAAGTTGATTATATAGTGATTCCAAACAAATCAATATACTTATAATATTTCTTTAGATTTTGTTGTACAAAGCCTAGAATGAGTTTCGAAGACTCATAACTTTTAAATTAAAGGTCTTATCTGTACAAAAATGAGATAATTTTTTATGGATTTTATGAAAATGATTATTAATTTGCTAATAATCAGTTTGTTTGAACTACTAGAATTAACAATTAAAATATTTTGAATCAAAAATAAAGTTATGTCGCTAGTAATTATTAATTCGCAAAGAATGCTAAAAAGAAATGTTGCAAACAGAATTAAAAAAAAAGGTATCAGAATACCACTCTTAAAAAAATTTATTAAAATATCCATAGAAATTCCCACTAAAAACTATTTTGGTTGATACCGTGACAGATGATCTGGTAAAACGCTTGAGAAAAAAATTGCGGGAAAGAGGAAGTACTGCGAAGATTGAGACAATTTGGGGATATGGCTATCAAATTTAAGAAATTTAGAAAAATGAAAGTATATGAATCAAGCGGGTATAACTACAAAAAACACCTTCCATGCTCCTAAAAGGAGATTGGTTGAAAGAAGGGAAAACACATATCGCATCGGCAGAAGAACAGGGAATCTGCAAACTATAGGAAGAGATAGAAAAGGCATTGAGAGGTTAGATATAGAAGAATTATTACAGATTTTAAGCGAGATACAGATTCCTTTTGCCTATCATCATTTTGCAGAAGAGGAATCGCCGGAGCCTCCATTTATCTGCTCTCTGGGAACAATAACTTCTCGGCGGATGGCAAGATCTATTACAAGATAAATGAGGTTCACATAGAATTGTACACCGATTGACAATAACGCAGAAAACGGCGCAATTATCCCGCTATGAGGCGTGTTGTTATCAGGTGTTGCCACAGTTCATTGAACTCTGGGGATTGAATGTACAGACGGATGTGGAGGCTAAAAAAATTTCGTCCGACAGACCGTGAAATGACAACACCACTCTTCCTGTTAAGGTGTGTGCAGTTAGGCTTGTCGATGGCAGATTTGGAAATGCTGTCGATAAGCCTTATCAATGATATGCATGCGGAAAGCAGAAATGATGAGTGTAAGTATGCGCAGATTGCAACACAGGAGGATTTTGATAGGTTCTAAGAATATTTTTTTGAAAAATGCATAAAATATTCCCAACTTTATTCCCAATGTGCTATAATAACTATGTTGGGAATAAAAGTTGGGAAAAGGATGACGATTTATGAATATCGAAAAATTAGTTTTAGATTTATGTTCATATGACGCTGAACAGGAATGGTTTGAATTTAAAGAAAACTGGTTTCAGCCAGAAGTGTTGGGCGAATATATATCCGCATTGTCAAATGCAGCAGCATTTCATTATAAGCCACAAGCATATTTTGTATGGGGTGTAAATGATGAAACTCATGAAATTGTGGGTACGACATTCAATCAGTATTGTGACCATAATAAAGAGCCATATCAAAATTTCTTGGCGAGAAATTTGTCACCAAGTATCAACTTTTCATTCGAGGAAGAAACCATTGATGGTAAAAGAGTTGTTGTTCTGGTAATTCCTGCTGCTGAGGAGATACCAACTGCATTTAAAGAAAAACGATATATCCGTATTGGTTCTTCTAAAGCAAACTTGAAAGATTACCCCAAAAGGGAAATTCAGTTATTTAAGATTTTGGATGGAAGAGTGGAGACGATTGAGACACTGCCAGCAAAATATCAGGAACTGACATTTTCTAAATTGTTTGGATATTATGGTTCAAAAGGAATTGTACTAAATGAAAAGACCTTTGAGAAAAATCTTGGATTGAGAAATAAGGATGGAGAATATAACCTGTTGGCACAGCTGCTTTCAGATAATTCACATTTCCCATTAAGAGTATCAATTTTTGAAGGAGAAACGAAAGGTTCCAATTTGTTTTCGGTAAGAGAATTTGGTAATAATTGTTTGCTATATACTTTGGATGATGTATTAAGATACGCAGATGTATTAAATTTGATTCAGACAGATGAAAGTGAGCGCGTAGTGGAACGTCCAGAAACACCGTTGTTTGATAATAAGGCTTTTAGAGAAGCAATCATAAATGCTATTTTGCATAATCTGTGGATTAGTGGAAATGAACCGATGATTTCTGTATTCTCAAACAGAATTGAAATCTTATCGAGAGGAACATTGGCACCAGCACAGACTATGGAAGGATTTTTCTTGGGAGAATCAATTCCAGTAAATGAAAAGCTATCAGAAATCTTTTTGCAGTTGCATATCAGTGAGAAATCTGGTAGAGGAGTGCCTAAGATTATTGAAACTTACGGAAAGGAAGCATTTACTTTTAGAGAAAATTCAATCGTTGTAACAATCCCACTTCAGAAGATTAAAAAAGTTGGGGATAAAGTTGGGAATAAAAAAGGATTAAACTCAAGAAGACAAAGAATTATAACAGAAATGAGAGATAATCCTAATATTACTACCAGCGAATTGCATCAGATACTGGGGATTAGCGAAACGGCAGTAGAAAATAATCTGACATTTTTGAAAGAAAATGGATATGTAGAAAGAGTTGGTTCTAAAAAGACTGGTTATTGGAAGGTGCTTGAATAGCTGTTACAAATTATATAAAAATGAGATGAAGCATCTATCAGAAATGGTAGGTGCTTTTATTATGCAAGGAAGTGAGGAGTTCAATATAAAAGAAATTTCAAAAGAAGATGCTTTGAGAATGATTCGGAAATATCATTATTCCAATACTCTTCCGAAGATAAATAAATATTTTCTTGGATTTTCTTTGGAAGCTGAATTGGTTGGTGTAGTTACCCTGGGTTTGAGCACGGGGAACTGGTATATTTTATTGTGAAGCCAACCAATATCTCAGTGCTTTTAGAAACCAGTATCGGTGCCAGAATCTATGCATTAATGACGGTACTCAAAGGTGTGATAGAAATTGAAATGCTGTGCTTGAACAGTTGGGAGAACTTTGAAGATAACAAACGGTTTTTGCGTACCCGGATGGAGGAGGAAAATCCAGTGGGGCGGAAGCTTTTAGAGAAGGACAAGACTCATCTGGACCGGATCCAGGTACAGATGGCGACTGCCCATGAATTCCTGCTCATGATTCGCTTGAAAGATAAAAAAGAGCCGGATATCTTTCCATACCTTTCCAGAATTGAGAAATCACTGAAGGAACAGAGCTTTTCTGTCAAGCGGGCAGGCAAAGAGGATATCAAACGGATCCTGGCTGTTTACTATGAACAGAATGTGACAACGGAAAAGTTTGAGGATTTTGATGGAGAACGGTGGATCATCCCGGAGATTTAAATTTTGGGAAGTCCAAAGATTATATAATTCAGGGCTGGCTATCTTCTCGGCAATTTGATATAATCTGATACAACACAAGATAAGGGGAAAGAGGAAAGAGATATGCCGTTTTTTGAAGCCATCAATGATAAATTTTTCAATCCCTTTTGCTGCCAGAACAGGGAGATTTATTTTGAGTGTATCAGTCTGCTGATTGAAAAATCGAAAGAAATTCCGGTATTGTATGAGACAGATGCCAGAAACTGTTTGATTCTTTATCTGCAAAACTGCATGTATTCTATTGAGACGGAGAATATTGGCGAGGAGGTCAGCAGCAGGCGGACACCTCAGGAAAACGCCTCCTCCATTCTCCGCTATTTTCGTGTCTGTGGGTGGATAACGTCCCAGGAAATAGGGCGCAGCGGGGATAATATTGCGTCTGTTTCGGCTTATTGCCGGAAACTGGTGGACGCGATACATAAAATTTTTGACACGAATTCTAACAGTGCGATTACAAATCATATTTTTTCTATTTATGAAATATTAAAATCTTCCTTAAAGAGACAGCGTCCGTACAATTCGGCCTTATTCCAATATTTTACTTCCCCTGATTGAAAATGAATGTGATCTGAAAAATGAACTGCTGATTCTGAAAGACAGCGTTCAGGAAATTATGCGTGCAGTGACAAAGATGTCGGATGCCAATAGCCTGGGACAATTTTTCCTGAAAGATGAACTGTTGAAGCGCTTTTTCAACGATTACTTCTTTATAAAAAAGAGTGGATTGATTCCTTCTTATATTGCCAGTATTGAGCGTATGCTTCGAACATTAAGGGATTCCGAATTATACGAGCAGATGATAAAGGAATATAGAGATCTTAAAAACGTGGACGAGCTTCAGGCGAAGGAGAAAATTAACCACCAATTTGCGGAGCTGGACAGCTTTATCAGTCTGGAGTATGATCAGACCATGGGATATATTGATAAGAAAATTAACACTTACTATAATCTTTATTCTGTCCGCATGATGATGGTTTTAAACAGCGGGGCCAATCTGGAAAATGTGCTGAATCAACTGCTGCTTTTTATAAAGGATCTGGATAAAGAAGAACGGGATACCGTGATACAGCAGATTTCTCAAAGCTATCGTCAACTGCAGGTTGGCTATATAAGCCGAAAGTCCTTTGAACGGCGGAAAAAGGTAAATCCGAATACAAAAAATGCAGGGATTCCATCGGATGAACTGTCCATGGAGGAGAAACTGCGTCTGACAGATGAACTTTTGACAGCGACACCGGATCAGTACAGTATGGACCGGGTAAAGGATTATCTGGCTGAGAAAATTCCGGATAAGGGGCAGGTATCGGTGGAGGAGTGGGGTGTCCGTACAAGAGAGGATGCCATGATGATTGCTTCCAGCATCATTTATTCCGGTTCTGTGGGATTTCCCTATGATGTGGTTTTTGAAGAAGGTACAGTGGAAACGGAAGTTGCGGCAATCAGCCGGATTAAGATAAAGAGGAAGAAATATGAGTGATATCAGTCTGCATATAACTGTGAAGGAGGAAAACGGACTCCTGTTTAAGAAATGTATCCGAAAACTCCTGGAGTCTACCTTTATTCTTCAGGAGCGAGATGGAAAACTGTATGATTTTGTTTCCAGAGAATCGAACTGGCAGGATATGTCGGAATACCTTCGGATAATCGGATTTGACCTTCTGGTGGATGATAAGGCGGGTGTAGCAATGCTGATTGCCAGCGAGGCGGATATGGAAACCGTTGGCCTTAAACGAGCTAATGTAGTGACATTTACCAACTTGCAGTATCATCTGCTTCTGGTACTCTGGAAAGTATATCTGGAAAACCTGGGCTGCAATGAGGGGAATTTTGTTACCAAGGGAGATTTAATTGATAAAATTCGCGATTATGGAGTGCTTGTTGTCCGGACAGAATTAAATGCTGCGTTCAAGCTGTTTAAAAAGTATAGTCTGATCAATTATTCTGAGGAGGAAGAAGGAGAGGACATGAAGATTCAGCTATATCCTTCCCTTCAGTTTGGCTGGGATCTCCCTCAGTTTAAAACGGTTGCAGGAGAATATCTGAAAGAGGATGGAGAGTCCGAAAAGACGGCAGAGGACGAAAAAATAAATGAGCAGCAGGATATAGAACCAGAAGATTTTGAGGAGGAAGAAGAATGATCTTACTGAAAAAAGTCCGCCTGATTAACTGGTACGGTTTTGCCAATGTAACAGCGCCTATTGGCTTTTTTACGCTGATTGCAGGAAAAAACGGAAATGGTAAATCTGCCATGTTAGATGCTGTCAAATATGCAGCTTATGGCGATACGGTATTTAATAAGTCTTCTGAAGGAAAGGGCAGCCGGACCGTTTCCTCTTACACCAGAGGTCTTTTGGACGCTACTGCAGGAACCTATATGCGGCCGCCGGAGAAGGTGCCCAATGTATACAGCCATATTGTGCTGGAATTCTTCGATCAGGCAGAGGAAAAAAATTTCCTTCTTGGCGTAGTAAGTGAAACGAATGCTTCCAACAATTATCAAACCTATCGCTATGTGATTGACAGAAAATCAATGGAAGAGATAAACCATACTTATGACAAAGAAGGTATTCTCATGCCATATAGCGCCACAGAGCTTCAGAAACAATACAAACTTACGATGTTAAACCGGGAACAGGGACTGCCAAAGTTTATGCAGATGACGGGATTGAAACTTAGCATCAATCAGATGCCAGTCTATCTTAGGAAACTGCGGGGAATCATGTCTTATGATCCAGAAGCTAAGATTGATCGTTTTATCAGAGAAAGTGTTCTGGAAGAAAAAAACGTAGATTTCAGTAAGCTGATCGAAGCTAAAAATAACATTGAACGGCTGAATCACACCTTTCATGCGGTGCAGGAAGAGATTGAGGAACTGGAGCATATTCTGGGAGAGTACGATACCTTTGAGAACGAGTCCAACAGGCTTTTATCTGACGATATTAAGATTGTTTACAAAAAGAAAAAGGACCTTAGGGCCGGCATAGAGGCGCTGGAGAAGAAAAAAGAAGAGGCAGAGAAAAAGCAGGAAGAGGTCAGCCAGAATCTTCAGATTTTAGATGAACAGTTAAATGAGCTGGATAATCGTCTGGTTCAGGCAAAAGTCAGTTTGAGACAGATGGACGGCGCCAGAATGGTGGAGGAAGAACGGGGGCGGCTGGCCTTACTAAAAAAAGAAAAGGGAGAATGGCTGGCGAAATGCCGGGAGCTGGAGGATTTTCAGACGAAAGTCAGCGAAATTCTTCACAGTTTTATGGTAGAAGGACAAACCGCAGAGAAAAAGGAGATTCTGTCATCCCTGTGCGAAAGCGATTATTCATCGGCTGAGAAGGAATTTGCAGCAGATGGGCTGAAGCGGCTTGTAGAACAGGCTTATGATGAGAAAATTCGAGAAATCGACCGTTTGAATCTGGCAGCAGAAGAGCTGAACCGAAAGCTGAATATTCAGGAGAAAATTCTGGAAGACTGCAAGAAGCACAGAAGCACCTATGATCGAATACCAGATTATGTGGAGCTGCGGAATGAGATCAACCGGGAATTTGAACAGAGAAAGATTAAAAGCAGAGCTCAGTTTGCCTGTGAGTATGTAATCAGCCTGACAGACGAAACCTGGCGGGATGCCATAGAGGCATTTCTCGGACCACGCCGGTACAGTATTCTGGTAGAACCCCAGTATTATGACATAGCAGATGATGTTTTAAATCGCTCATCCCACAAATATGCCCATTTGTTTAATACAAAGCTGCTGATGCGGAAAGAACTCAATCCGGAAGCGGATTCAGTGGTACATATGCTGGAAATTAAAAATGAGGCAGCGAAGAGATATTTTGAGTTTCAGCTGGGAAGGATGCATGCTGTAGAACTACAGCAGGTTCGTAATTTCGAGAATGCTATTTCCAAAGAAGGAAGAGTATCTGTAGCCATGGACAGTTATTTTCTTCGTCTGGATCGCATCGGTGTCTATTATCTGGGACAGAAAATTTATGAATTGAACCGGATTCGTGCAGAGAAGGAGATTCGGCGTATTCGCGAGGAGAAGCAGTCTGTGCTTGAAAAACGCAGGGAGCTGCAAAACAGAAAGAACCGTCTGAATGGAGACAAAGCCTTTTTCCGTTCATACGCCTATGAGGCTCCGTCAAAGTACCAGGAGGTATCGAGGCTTTGCAGAGATTCTGAGGATCAGCTGAAGCGGCTGGAAAAAGCTCTTAAAAATAATCGGGAATATCTGGAATTGAATCAGCTGATAGAGCAGATGCAAAACGAACAAAGGGGGATGAAGCAGGCCAGAGGGAAGCTGGATCAGGAAAATAGCAGTCTGGGAGCGGAAATCCAGCTGTGTGGGGCGAGAAGACAGCAGAAGAAAATAGAACTTGAGGCAGAAGAAGGCCGCTTCCGGAAATATGAAATAAACGCTTACACCGTAGTCCAGAAAGCGGTAGAAGCTTACGAAAAATTCCTGGCAGGCGGCACTCAGGGCGGTCTTTTAGCACAGGAAACAAGAGGGCGTATTACCAGAAGCATTGAACAGCACAGAAAGGAACTTTTTACTCTACAGGCTTCCTATAACAGTCGTTACCCAGGAAACGAACTGGTCGTTGGAACAGAAGGAAGGGAACTTTATGCGGCCAGAAAAGATCGGATCTGGATGGATAATCTTCAGGAAATCTGTCAGAATCTGGATGCTCAGACCAGACAATACGAGGACATCTTTAAAAATGAATTTGTCTTAAATATTCGAAAATACTGTGAAAAGGCCAGAGAAGATTTAAAGCAGATCAATGGAGAACTGGTGAAGCTGGATTTCTCTGCCAAGTATCAGTTTGATGTCCATTATGTAAAAGATGGTACAGAGTATGCAAAAATCATTGAGTATGCCAGATATCTGGAAGAGAGAGAGCAGTTAGGCAGCTCAGACGGACAGATGACATTTGGCATGTTTACTTCTGTTTCTGATGAAGAGGGAGAACATCTGGAAAAAGAACTTCGGAAAATTATTAACCGGATTATAGAAAAAAACAGCGAGGAAACCATTGCCCGCTTTGCAGATTATAGGAATTATATGACTTATGAAATTTTAGTAAGCAATCAGATTCTGGATCGTGCAAAGCTGTCACGCCAGACCGGCTTTAACTCAGGTGCGGAGGTACAGATTCCGTATCTGCTGATTTTATCTTCAGCACTGCTTATGATTTATAATCAGCGGGTAAATTCTACCAGACTTGTGTTTATCGACGAACCCTTTGCCAAGATGGATCCGGGAAATGTAAAATTGATGCTGAATTTTATGAGGCAGCAGAAGCTGCAGGTAATCTTCTGTTCTCCGGATAAAACAGAGACCATTGGAAATGAATGTGAGGTTCTGCTTCCAGTGCTGCGGGTGCGTCCTGACAGTATGCAGCTTGGTATTGTCCAGTTTCATGAGGAAAAGGCTTATGAAAACATATAAAGAAAAAATGTTGATTTTGCTGGTGGAGAAATACCGAAAAAGCAGGAAGGATAATGGAACAAATATAATTTACCGCAGAACCAGCATTTCACCTGTGGAGCTGTATAAAAAGTATAATAAAAATGATGGAGATGTGGAAGAGATAGAGGCAGTTAACCAGGCTGCAGAAGCCTGCAGCAGGGATGGATTTCTTACATTTGAGAACAATGGTTTCAGCAGTGAGATTGCAAAGATTTACCTGATTGACGAGAAGGTAGAGAAGATTGAGGCATATCTGGAGTCGGCCTGCGGGTATGAACCGAAATCCAGAAAACGGCAGTATGTAGAACAGATGATTGCCCGCTACAGCGGGATCTCTCCAGCTGCAGACAGGGAATGTGAGCGGTTAAAAGAGATCCTTGCGCAAAATAGGATTCCAAACCGTTATCTTCAGACAGAGGAGGTACTGAAGGCTCTTACATTTATTGAAAAAAATGAAACCCCGCTTTATGTGAGGGAAGCGTCTATGCTGATTTACGGCTCTTCCAAGTATTTGGAAGAAAATACGGTGGAAAGCGTATGCAATCTGCTTCGGGCATATGAAAAAATTCCTTGTGAAGAGGGAGAATTACAGGACGAAATTTTGCGGAAATATCATATTATTCCAAAAAAACAAAAAATATGTCTAAAGGGAGATATTACACTGAAAATTGATGGAGAACTGCTGGAACTGGGAGCTTTGAAACATGGTGTTGAATTTTGTACAGAGGATCTTGAAGCGTTGGAGCAGGTGATTGTTCACACACCGAAATTTATGACAGTGGAAAATAAAACTTCTTTTTACCGTTGTGGGAATCAGGATGTCAGTTTTTTCTATCTGGGAGGCTATGCAACTAGGTTTCAGCGGGATTTCTTAAAATTAGTATATCAGAATAATCCAGAGGTGCAGTACCTGCATTTTGGAGATTTAGATGCAGGCGGATTTTATATCCATGAAAATTTGTGCCGGATAACAGAAATTCCCTTTGGGCTGTATCGTATGTCGGAGGCAGAACTTCAGGATGAACGTTTTTGCAGATGCTGCCAGCCGCTGAGTGAGCGGGATCGGGGCAGACTGAAATCTTTAGTGGAAAACGAACTTTACTGTGATACAGTTGAATATATGTTAAAGCATAATGTGAAGCTGGAACAGGAGATTATCAGTTATTGTGAAAAAATGTAAAAAAGAGTTGTTTCCAATAGGAAAAAATAGTGTTCCGACCTGTCTGTTCATAGGGTCCCTATAGACGAAGTTTCTTTCTGGCTGGCCCAATCAATCTGACGGATGTGCTCAAAATGCGAAAAGGATAAAACAGAAAATGATATGATAAAAAGTAAAAGGAACCATGGTGTGACAGCCATAGGTTCTTTTTTTGCAAAAAAATTTACATAAATTTTTCGAAACTTTGATTACAAACTATGGATAAGACATTGTATTATACATACTGCTGTTGAATGATATCAAAAATTGCTGACACAGATAGATAAGAAAAAGCGATGGAGCAATGAAACAAAAAAATTGGGCAGAATATGTATGTTCTGTAAACAGGAGGTAATTGAGTATGAGTTCAATCACATTGAAGAATATTCATAAGGAATATGGAAAGGAAATTATCATTCCAGAACTTAATTTTACAATTGAGGACGGTTCCTTTACAGTTCTTGTAGGACCATCCGGATGTGGAAAATCAACAACCCTTAGAATGATAGCAGGTCTGGAAAAGCCAAGCTCAGGAGAAATACTGATTGACGATGAAAATGTTGTAGATGTTGAACCGGGAAAGAGGGGGATTGCAATGGTTTTTCAGAACTATGCGCTGTATCCTACTATGTCCGTGAAAGATAATATAGAATTTGGTCTTAAAAATAAAAAAATTCCTAAAGAAGAGAGAAAACAGCTGATTGAAGATGTAAGCGAGATCGTTGGACTTACCCCCTATCTCAATAGAAAACCTTCAGAACTTTCTGGAGGACAGAGACAGAGAGTTGCACTGGCAAGAGCCATGGTCAAGAAGCCAAAAGTATTTCTTATGGATGAGCCGCTTTCCAATCTTGATGCAAAACTCCGTCAGCAGATGAGAATAGAGCTTATTGAGCTCCATAAAAGACTTGGAATAACATTTATTTATGTAACGCATGATCAGATTGAGGCTATGAGTATGGGCGATAATATCATACTTATGGATAAGGGAGTCATCATGCAGAGATCTACCCCAAAGGAAATGTATCACAATCCCCAGAATGTGTATACTGCACAGTTTATAGGGACTCCTCCAATGAACATTGTGGATAATATGGTTCCGGATATAAAGATTGGTTTTCGGCCAGAAAAAACATCATTCCTGGATCCAGGGGAAGCACTGCTGGATATTTCAGGCAGAATTATTACAAAAGAGCAGCTGGGAGCAGAGATGAACTACTCAGTTGAAACGGCTTACGGTAAAGTAATCGTTAAAACGGAAGAGGACATTGAGAGTGATAGATGCAGACTTTATGTCAGGGAACAGCATCTGTTTGCTTTTGCCAAAGATGGAAAACGAATGGAAGTGACACCTGAAATCAGGAATGCTGTCAGAAATCTTGAGAAAGGAGCATAATCATCATGAAAAAGAATGCTTCTGTGGAAAAAAGCGTATGGTGGACGCATGATCGGAAAGATGCATTGAAAGGATATGTATTAATCCTGCCAGCAATTCTTCTGCTTACAGTATTTACAATTTACCCTATTTTTTATCTGATAGATTCAAGTCTGAGAGATGGAAGTCTTCTTAGCAAAAAACGTGGATTTGTAGGACTGGAAAATTTTATTATGCTGTTTAAGTCTGTAGATTTTCATACTACATTAAAAAACACCTTTATCTATTCAATCGGACTTGTCGCAATCCTGATGGTACTTGCAACACTCTTTGCTGTATGGGTCAATGGAAAAGCGCAGAAGCATTTGAACAGCGTAACGCTTGCTGCTGTGTTTACACCACATATTATTTCTCTGGTTTCAGTATCCACCGTATTTCTTTGGATTATGGATCCTCAGATAGGAGCTGTTAATTATGTACTTCGCTCATTAGGGTTGAAACCATTTCCATTTCTGGCCAGCAGCAAAACGGCACTTGCATCCCTGATAGGAATGATGGTATGGAAGAGTCTGGGATATTATGCACTGCTTATTCTTGCAGCTCTCCAAGGGGTGTCAAAGGATATCTATGAGGCGGCTGAAATAGATGATACCCCAAGGTTAAGAACATTTTTCCATATTACACTTCCGATGATCAGTCCAACTCTGTTTTTTACGACAATAGTTGCGACCATCAGTTCATTCCAGGTGTTTGAGACGGTAAACCTTATGACACAGGGGGGCCCGGTGAATTCAACGAATACTTTGGTATATCAAATTTACTCAGATGCTTTTAAATATCTGAAACTTGGTCCGGCAACAGCAGAGGCAGTTGTACTTCTTGCGCTGGTTGGAATACTTACAATTTTATACTTTGTATTTCTTGGCAGGAAAGTACATTATCAATAAAAGGGGAACGAACATGGACAGCAGAAAATTAAAAAAGGCTGGATATATATTAGTAAGTATGTTGAATGTTGTATTAAAACTTATGATGATATTTATCATTGCATATCCATTTATATGGATGGTATTGACATCATTCAAACCATACAAGGAGACAACAGTCTATCCACCGGCACTTCTTCCTGTACGGTGGACAGTTGAAGGATATATTAAAGCACTGGAAATGGTGGATGTGTGGGGATTTCTTAAGAATTCCCTGATTGTAAGTGTTACTGTTTTAATTCTGCAGTATCTTGTAATAGTTCCTGCAGCATATGCATTTGCCAGATGTAAATTTAAATATAAAAATGTTTTCTTTGGAATTGTTCTTCTGGGATTTATGATTCCGCAGCAGGTAACATTTATCCCCATCTATCTGATGTTCAGTAAGGCGGGTATGCTGCAATCCCTGTTGCCACAGATTTTACCGTTTATTGCCAATGCGTTTGGTATTTTTCTTCTTCGTCAGTATTTCATGCAGATTCCGGAAGAGATAATTGAGGCGGCACGCCTTGATGATGCAGGGGAACTTAAGATTATCATGAAGATTATGATTCCTATGGCAAGACCGGCTATTTTTACAATAGGACTGTTGAGTTTTATCTCAAGCTGGAATTCATACTTCTGGCCGCTTATTATGACAACAAAGGATGCATACAGGACACTTCCGATTGGTGTTGCAATGCTTAATAGCCAGGAGGGAGGACGTCTGTGGAACGTACTCATGGCAGGAAATATGCTTCTTGTTGTGCCGATACTGTTAGTATATCTTGTAGCTAATAAACAGATTCGAAAGGCATTTGCCTACTCAGGAATAAAATAATTAAGATAGGACAAGAAGAATATGAACAAAAAATTAATTGTGTTATCAGTGGATTCTCTTTTTGATGAAGATATGGAGTATCTTAAGACACTTCCTAATTTCAAGAAAATATTAGAGAGAGGGGCTTATGCCCAGGGAGGGATGCGAAGCGTATATCCGTCATTTACATATCCGGCCCATGCTTCGATTATTACAGGAACCTGGCCGGAATTTCATGGCATTTATCATAATGAAAAGTTAGATGTGGGAAATCCGGCTCCGGATTGGTTCTGGTATCATAAAGATCTCAAGGTTCCTACCATACTTGACCTGGCGCATAGGCAGGGGTTCACAACAGCCTGCATTGGATGGCCGTGTATGGGTGCAGATCCGGAAATTGACTGGCTTGTACCTGAGATATGGCCGGAAAATGACAGAGTGGATCCAAGAGACATTCTCAAAACTGCCTGCAGTGAAAATATGTTTGGGGAGAATGGGATCCTTGAGAGACACTGGCATAAGCTCAGAAGGACGACACAGCCATTTATGGATCAGATGATGGTTGGATGTGCCTGCGATATTATAAGAAGGTATCAGCCAGACGTCATGTTTATACATCTGGCACATCTGGATCATACAAGGCATGCAAACGGCATTCAGGGATCAGCCATTACCCAGGCTGTAATTGCAAATGATGACTGGCTGGGACGCCTTATGGAAGCAGCTATGGATGCTGGAATTTATGATGATACAAACTTTGCTGTCATCAGTGATCATGGTCATCTTCCGGTTAAGCAGGTGTTTCATCCTAATGTACTGTTTGTTCAGGCAGGTTTGATCCGGGTTGGAGAGGATGGAACGATCCGTGACTGGGACGCCTACTGTAATTCCACCTCTCTTTCCTGCCAGATTGTTATGAAGAATCCAGACGATTCAGTGACCAGGAAAAAGCTGGAAGAGCTTCTGTATAAAATGAGAGCGACTCCGGAATATGGTATAGAGTCAGTTTTTCATAAGGAAGAGGTGAGAAGGGAACAGCACCTTGCAGGTGAGTTTGAATATGTTTTAGAGGGACAGAATACCAGCTTTGGGAATCGGTGGACTGGTACGGTTATAGAAAGACCGGATAATTCAGATTACAAATTTTCAGTTGCCTCTCACGGACATCTTCCGTCAAAGGGCCCTCAGCCGGTATTTATGATGGCAGGACCTGATATCCGGGAAGGTGTGATTGTGGAAAGAAAGTGTATTATAGACGAAGCACCTACATTTGCAAAGCTTCTTGGCTTTGAGATGCCAGAGGCAAAGGGAAGTGCAATAGAAGAACTATTAAAATAAAAAGGGAAAGGAAATTTTTACTATGAAAAAAGGTACAGCAATAGGGCTGGGTCTTCTGATGGCAGGCAGCCTGATGACGGGATGCAGTGCTGCAAAGGATGAAGCGGCATCAACTTCGGAAGGAGGAGTAGTATCTGAAGCTAATGAAAAGACAGATGTGGTATTCTGGACAAGCATGAGCGGAGGAATGGGAGAGACAGTAGATAAGATAGTTAAGGATTATAATGAAAGCCAGGATAAGGTTCATGTAACAGTGGAATTTCAGGGTAATTATTACGATATGGCTGCAAAACTGCAGACAGCGGTCACATCAGGAGAAGCACCTCACATTGCCCAGCTTGAAATGGGACGTACAAAGATGTTTGCAGATTATGGAGTGCTTCAGGATATGACAGAGCCAGCCAGGGAAGCAGGACTCGATCCAGAGATGTTTTATGATGGTCTGATGGATTGCTGCGACTGGGGAGAAGGCTTATATGCGCTTCCTTTTAACAGAAGTACCCCAATGTTTTACTATAACAAGGACATGTTTGAAGAAGCAGGCCTGGATCCGGAAACACCACCTCAAACATGGGATGAGCTGAGGGAATATGCATCAAAGCTTTCTATTCCCAACCAGAGATGGGGATTTGAGATGCCCATTGATGCCTGGTTCTATGAAGCATTTATCATGCAGGGAGATGGACGTATTCTCAATGAGGATGAAACAGATATAGGGTTCAACAATGAGACAGGAACAAAACCGCTGGCACTTTGGAAGAGTATGATAGAAGAAGGTGTTATGAAGGCACCGCCAGGAAAAGAGTATAATTCTTATGAGGCAGCCCGCTCAGATTTTGCAGCAGGAATTACAGGAATGATTGTTACCTCATCCGGAGACCTTGGAACACTTACCAATTCATGTGAGTTTGAAATTGGAACTGCATTCCTTCCGAAAGATAAACGCTTTGGTGTACCGACCGGAGGGGCTAATGTTGTTATGCTGGCCAGCCATGAGGAAGATACAGAAGCAGTAATGGATTTTCTTAAGTATCTGACAAGTCCGGATATAGCAGCATACTGGTCTGTCCAGACAGGATATGTTCCGAGCAGCGAAGCGGCCTCAGAGTCTTCTGTATATCAGGAGTTTATAGCTGATAATGCAGCAGCGAAGACAGCACTTGAACAAATGCAGTATACAGATATTCCAAGACCTATTAATGAGGATTATCCACAGATTCATTCAGAGATCATGATGACAGAAATTCAGCGATGCATTGAAATGGAAGGTTATACACCAGAGCAGGCAGTAGCTGCAATTTCGAATCAGACTAAGGCATTACTGGAAAAATAAAGTTAAAAAGGGATACAAATATGAAAATTAATCAGTATATCGATCACACATATTTAAAGCCTTTTGCATCAGAACAGGATATTATTGAAACATGCAGAGAGGCGAAAGAGTATCATTTTGCATCTGTTTGTGTCAATCCATGCAATATCAGACTGGCAGCACAAGAGCTTGGAGAAAGTGAAGTAAAAGCTTGCAGCGTTATTGGATTTCCTTTTGGTACACATACAACGGCAGTTAAGCTGTTTGAGGCAAAAGAAGCAATCAGGAATGGCGCTGAAGAGATCGACATGGTTATCAATATAGGAAAGCTTGTAGAAGGAAATGAAGCCTATGTTGAGGAAGAAGTCCAGGTTCTTACAGATTTATGTCATCAGCATAGCGTGATTATAAAAGTTATAATTGAGACATGCTTTCTCAATGAAGCTCAGATTGCAGCAATGTGCAGAATAGTCGAAAATACAGGAGCTGATTTCATTAAAACGTCAACAGGATATGGTTCACGAGGAGCTGATTTTAAAGATATAGAGCTTTTCAGAAAATATCTGAAAAAACCAGCAGGAATGAAGGCGTCAGGAGGAATTCGTACTTTAGAAGATGCTGTCCACTATATAGAACTGGGCTGTAAACGTCTTGGAACCAGCAATGGAGCAGCAATTGTAAATCGAACAGAAGGTAAAGAGAGTTATTAATCGTTTGTCCCCTCAAATTTCATCGGGAGTTTGAGGGGATATTGTATTTCAGAATTTTACTGCGTGGGCGAGCATCAGGCCTCTGAAGTAGTGTGCAGGTCATTGTATAACCTCTGCCAAATCTGTCAATACTCACCAGGAGGAGAGTGATGATATGCGTATTCCAAAACATATTGGAATTATTCCAGATGGAAACAGACGGTGGGCAAAGCGCGCAGGGCTGGAAAAACAGGACGGCTATGCACATGGATTAAAGCCAGGACTGGACATGCTGAAACTGGCAAAAAATGCAGGAGTGGAAGAGATTACCTACTATGGTTTTACTACAGATAACTGCGGACGTCCTAAGGAACAGGTGGAAGCCTTTTCAAAGGCCTGCGTCGAGGCGATTGACTGGATTACGGCAGAATCGGTATCACTTCTGGTAGTGGGAAACCAGGAATCTCCTGCATTTCCGAAAGCGTTGCTGCCATATACAAGGAGGACAGACTTCAACGGAGGAGGAATCCGTCTGAATTTCCTTGTGAACTATGGATGGGAGTGGGATCTGGCAAAATTAAAGGCTCCAGGCAGCCGGAGAATGAGCATCTGCAGACAGCTTGAGTCTCATGATATTTCCCGAATCGATCTGATTATCCGGTGGGGAGGCATGAGGCGGCTGTCCGGCTTTTTGCCTGTGCAGTCTGTCTACGCAGATTTCTATGTGGTTGATGGGCTGTGGCCTGATTTTCAGCCAGAGGATTTTTTTAAAGCTCTGGAGTGGTATCAGAAGCAGGATGTTACGCGGGGAGGCTGAGAAAAAGCCTGTTTTAATATGGCGTTCTATAGTATAATAGGCATAAGAAAAAAGGAAAACGAACCACAAATATGAATAAAACAAAAGAAAAGGTGTCAGTATGCAATATATTTATGCATTATCTGGAAAAATAAGTCTGGTATGTTACATTTTTACCCTGCAGCGTCTGTGGCATCTGTGCCAGTATGGCGGTGTGAGAAGCCATATACCGGCTTTGGCTTTAGGGACAGCAGGATGCGTTGGAACGCTGGTTTTATGGCTGGCGGCGAGGAAAAAATGCAGAAAAACGGAATCAGAGAAGCAGAATAGAAGTACAATATTCTGGCTGGAGATGTTCCTTTTTATTACATCATCTGTTTTCTTTGCAGGGAAAATAATCTACTCAGCGATCCCATATCATGGAGCATTATCATGGAAGATAGAGGAGTGGCAGAATAAAAAGCAGATCAGATTCAAACATAACAATATATTTGAATCTGGTATAGAAGGGATTCTGGCAGATCTGGACAAGTCGCTGGGTTTGCCAGAGGAGCTTTATATTTCTGGCCAATTCCAGACAGGGTTTGATGAAACGGGAACCATTCAAGAGTTAGATACTTTGATTTATGGAAAAGATAAAAACGGGCAGACGAATACCTATCTCATAGATTATGACGCAGACGACGGAGAAACGATGACGGTCTGGACAGATCAGAATACAGATGCTGCATATGATTCCGACAAGCTTTTGTCTCCCATGCTTGAAATCCTGAAAAAGGCAGATTGGGAAGGACAGGTAAAGGTGTGGTCAGACACTCTGGGAGAGCAGCAGATTTATGAGCTTCTGTATCTGGGACGGAGAGCATTTCATTCCTCAGAGGGATTGGAGTATGTTTCAGGAGATGCAGACGGAGATGGAACAGAAACAGGAAGCTTCCATATGCTTCAGAATGGCGGAGAAATAGCCGGATTCGAGGTGTCACTGCACATTCCGGAAGAATCCGGTATCACACCGGTCCGGTACATCATGGAGCCGGAGTATATCAGCCAGGCAGAACTGGCTCAGGAGAATACGGTCCTTCAGGCAGAGAAGGCTAAGGAGGAAGACGGCTGGACGATAGATCGCAGCACAGAAACCATGTATTTTTTCCTGAATGATCAAAAGGGCTGGCGTCTTGTGGTAGCCGGCGCAGCGGCAGGAAGCAGATTTTATCAGCTGGAGCAGACAGAAGACGGAGGAAGCACCTGGAATTGTGTCAATGCAGATCCATTTGGCGGCCAGATAGGGGCAGCGGAGGGGCTGCAGTTTTTTGACGAAAATTTCGGGGCAGCAGGGCTTACCGGTGCGTCCCGTTCTCATTCATCCATATACCTGACGCGGGATGGAGGCGTATCCTTTGAAATGACAGAACTTCCATTTGACCAGGTAACAGAGCTTCCGAAAACTGCAGAAGCATATGGCCTGGCTATGGAAGATTATGATTATCTGAGTATGCCAAAACAGGAGGGGGAGAAGCTGCTTATAAGAGTTACCTCCGAGGAAGCAGAGACAGACGGTTTTATGTTTCAGTCAGAGGATCAGGGCGTTACCTGGGAATACCAGGGAGTATTCCAGAAGTAAAAAACAGGCTGACCTTTACCACCCCAGCTTGCTGATATTGGCATCCTTCATAAATCCGGGCATATGGTACAGAACCAGAAGATCTGTAATGCCCTGCTCCCTGATAAAGCTGCTGATTTTTCCATTAAAATACCGAAGATCCACCATATGGGTTTCCCCGAAATGGAGAGCGGCAAAGGGAGCAAAGCTGTGGGCGTAGGAATCTTTTAGAATCAACAGCTTTTTATCAGATGGCTGGGCAGGATTTTCAATCTTTGTCCAGCCATGATTTCCGTCCAGAAATACCCGGTATTGATCGCGGGTCTGCAGAGCTTTCATCGAATAGAGGCTGTGGGATGGTTCGCTGGAGCCGTCGTAGTACACATTCCATTCAGGTTCCTCTAAGGGCCGGTAAAGCTCGATGGAATCGGGTTTGATAGGGAGATTCAGCTTAGAATGAATCGTTCCCAGAAAATTGCCAGAAACAGTCTCTACCGTAAAGTCAGATGGAGATAAAGGTTTAAATCCCATGGAATCAGCCCAGGATCTGTAGCCCACGTAAGCCCCAGAAGAGGTCCAGTGGTGATCGGTTCTGTAGTAGAGTTCCCTGTCTGACGAGTGAAGTTCAGAGTGGGCAGAGGCCAGAGCACTTTGAACGGGAACCATCAAAGAAGAAATCCCACTGTTCTCTAAATCAGTGACAAGCTGATTCTGCTGAAACGGGCTGGCAAATGCAGGCAGCTGTTCTGTGAGGATTTGAGATGCTGAGGGAATCAGCATAATACGGACATGGGAGGAGCCGAGAAGCTCTTCCTGTGCCTGGGCAAATACAGACAGCCGCTTTACATTTTTTTCATACAGAACCCTGTCAATATCTTCCGGATAGAGAGCTTCGAACAGAAACTGATCGGCTCCCAGCCATACCCCGTTAATTTCTTTTTTCATCTGAAGCTGTTCAGCCGCTGTTTTTACCCCGATCCAGCTGTCTCGGAACGGGAACTGATCGCTTAAGTATTTTTCATAATCTGTGCCGAATGTGCCGTCTGCCAGGCGTTCCCAGGAAAATATGGGCAGCTGTGCCAGATAGCGGTTCTCCGTTTCAGAAAAGCTTTTCTTAGGCATCAGGACGGATAAGAGAGCGCCGCAGCCCAGAAAAGCACAGAAAAGACCGGTTACAACAGCCGGATAAAGTGATTGTTTTTTCATAATAGGTTCCTTCTGGCCGCGTTAAAAGCGGAAATATAAAAACGGGTTGTAGGTGGCATTTACCAGGTAGGCAACAGACAGAAAGCACACCAGGCCTAAAAAAAGAGGTTCCAGAATCAGTCCTGCAGTTTTAAGCTTTCCCTGGATGTCTGAACACAGCTTTTTGGCTGCTGCAGCAGGAAGCGGTGTGGAGCCGATTGTGCAGGCCAGCAGCAGAATGAGACTGCCCCACAGGAGGAATAAAGTTCTATCATTCCAGAGAGGAAGACCGGCGCCTCCGGCCATCTGGGTCAGGTAGACAAATCCGGCATTCATATCTTCAAATGCAAACAATACCCACCCCAACAGGACGAGCAGACATGTATAGCCATGCTGTATCCAAGCGGGAAGCCGTTCCAGCCATCGTTTCAAAATGAATTTTTCTAATAACAGCAAGGTTCCAAAATAAATTCCCCATAAAAGGAAATTTAATGCTGCGCCGTGCCAGATTCCCGTAAGAAGCCATACAATGAGAATATTCCGTATCTGGAACAGACCTCCTTTTCGATTGCCTCCCAGGGGAATGTAGACATACTCTTTAAACCAGGTTCCCAGGGAAATATGCCACCTTCTCCAGAATTCTGTAATACTTTTTGAAATGTAGGGATAGCGGAAGTTGTCCGGGAAATAAAAACCCAGCATATGGCCCAGTCCGGATGCCATGTCAGAGTATCCGGAAAAATCAAAATAAATCTGGAAGGAAAAGGCCAGAATTCCCATCCACACCATTAAAATACTTCGATCTCCAGGGAGAATCGCGGTGATTTCCGTCCATAAAGCGCCGGCCTGGTTAGCCAGCAGCACCTTTTTTCCCAGTCCTATGATAAAAAGGCGGACGCCGAAGGCAAACTGCTCCACTGTTTCCCGGCGGCTGTTTAATTCCCGCGCAATATCCTGATAGCGGACAATGGGACCGGCAATCAGCTGGGGGAACATGGATACATAGGCGCCGAAGGAGATCAGGTTATTCTGAACAGGAGCCTGCCCGCGGTAGACGTCAATGGTATAGGACATGGTCTGGAAGGTGTAAAAGGAAATACCGATAGGCAGGGCCAGTCCCAGAAGGGGAATGCTGCTGCCGGTCAGTTCATTGAAAGAGCGGATAAAGAAATCCGTATATTTAAAAATAATCAGCAGTCCTAAATTGATAGCGGCAGAAGAGGCCACTACCCATTTGGCTGCTGTCATATTTCCTTTTTCGCGGAAGCTGCCTGCCAGCTTTCCGTGGACAAAATCCACCAGAGTAGAAAAAAGCAGGAGGGAGATATAGACCGGTTCCCCCCAGCCGTAAAAAATAAGGCTTCCAAGAAATAAAATACTGTTCCGAAACCGTTTTGGCGCTGCGAAATACAGCGCCAAAAACAGGGGAAGAAAACGGAACAGAAATAAAAGACTGCTAAATACCATGGCTTATTTAAAGTATCCGTCAATAATATCGACAGCGATCTGATTATTTTCAGCAGCAGATTTTAAAGCTTCCTCATCACCTTCCTCCATGGCCTCGTCGGAAGGCGCGCCAAGCATAACGAAGAATACATAGTCGCCATGGCGGATTACCTGGGAAGCCTGGATTTTAGCCACATTCATGGGATACTGCATGGTATCGTTTACCAGCTGATCGCGGTAAGCATTCAGGGCTTTTTCTGCCTCTTCGCCTTTTCCTTCCTTTGCCTTTACGCCGATAAAGGTTTCTACAAAGGTGCTGATCATAGGCATCTCTGCCACATAGCTTTCATAGAGATCTGGAGAAAGTCCGATAATATCGGAAAGCATCTGCTCGTCGACGGAAGAATCAGGAACATAATTTTCTCCGTAAGCTTCCTTGATATCCTTTAAAACATCGTCTAAAGATACATTGGCAACAGTTTCCTGAGCAGATGTCTCATTGGAAGAAGGGCTGCCGGAACATCCCGTCAGGGATGCAGCAGCCAGAGAAGCTGCCATAAAACATGCAATCAACTGTTTTTTTATCATAATAAATGATCCTCCTTTTAATCACCAGCTGGTGTTCCTGTCACCATTATAAGGGAGCAGGAGGAAAAAGGCAATTTACGAATATCTGAAGATAAACGGTCGATTTTCTGACAAAATGTTGTCCTACTTTTCTTTTCGGAAGTTTAAAAACCAGTCGAGAGAATATTCGTTTTCTCCGGGATGTTCTGCCCGCTCCTTTGCTTCGTCGCAGGTAACGGGGGATGGGAGGATCACATCGTCTCCCGGCCGCCAGTTGGCGGGAGTGGAGCAGTGATCGGCGTCCGCCTTCTGAAGCGCTGAAATAATGCGTTTCAGCTCGTCAAAATTCCGTCCCAGATTTAACGGATAATAGATAATTGCCCGGATGACAGCGTTTGGATCAATGATAAACACGGCCCGGACAGCCTGGGTGCTGGACACGTTGGGCTGCAGCATACCATACAGATGGGATACCTTCATGTTTAAGTCAGCAATGACAGGGAAATCAACATGAACCTGCTCAATGCCGTTCCAGGACAGCTCTTCAATCCGGCGGATCCATGCGATGTGAGAGTACAGAGAGTCTACGGAAAGTCCTAGCAGCTCTGTGTTAAGTGCTTTAAATTCTTCTGCCATGGAGGCGATGGTCATAAATTCTGTGGTGCATACAGGGGTGAAATCAGAGGGATGTGAGAAAAAGAGTACCCATTTTCCCTGATAATCGTCTGGAAAGTGAACGGTTCCTTTTGTGGTAAGCGCCTGAAAGGCAGGGGCTGTATCGCCGATTAACGGCAGACGGTTTCCTTCTAAGTGTTCCATTGCTTCTCCTTTCGTCAAAACCAGTGTTCATTTGTCTTATCATATTTTATCTTACCATATAGAAAGAAGGCTTACAATCATTTTAAGGCAGCGCTGCAAGTTGCCGGGTGCTGCGCCCGGTGGTATACTGAGTCTGGTATATGAAAAGCAGGCGCTGTCTGCGCCTGGATACAGATATCCTGCAATATTTTACAGAATCAGACAGAGGAGAAAGAGAGACAATGATAGTAAAACCTTCTTACTGCGGCAGCTTTCAGTGTATCGCGTCCAGGTGCAGGGATAACTGCTGCATCGGATGGGAAATTGACATAGATGAGGAGACGGATCAGTTTTACAGAACGGTAAAAGGAGAGTTCGGAAAGAGACTGGAAGATGGGATTTCCAGGGAAGGAACGCCTCATTTCCGTTTAAAAGGGGAGCAGGAGCGCTGTGCTTTTTTAAACGACAGCAATTTGTGCGATATTTTTATTCACTTGGGGGAGGAGCATTTGTGCGGCATCTGCAGGGAGCATCCCAGATTTTATGAGTGGTACGAGGAAATTCCAGGGCTTTTAGACTGGACAGAGACAGGACTTGGACTGTGCTGCGAGGAGGCTGCGAGACTGTTTGTGTCGGAGTCCGGCCCTCTCAGGCTTACTGTGGAATGGGAAAGCGAAGAGGAGAGGAGGCAGTGGGAAAAAGCTGTAAAACAGCCCCAGACAGAGGAAGCCTCCTACCTTTTATCTATCCTTTCTGCCAGGGAAGCGGCGTTTCAGATTTTGGCGGGAGGCGGCGCTTTACAGGAAAATGAGGAGGACAGCAGCCCTTCCAGGAGCGGCCTGGCGGATCGAATCGTCCAGTTCCTTAAGCTGGCTGGACAGATCCAGGAATGTCTGGACGACACGGAAGAGCTGGAAGAGACAGCCGGTAAAATCCGCCGGTTTTCAGAGCAGATCTCAGAGCGTTTCAACGCCGAAAGCGCTGAATGTTCTGAAAAATCAGTAAAAAATCCAGAACTCCAGGAAGAGAGAGCAGCGTACTTCAGACAGCTGTTCGCCGTTTTGAGGCAGCTGGAGCCTATGGGGGAGTTCTGGACTAAGCTTCTGGATGAGCTTGACTGTTCTGTGGAGGAGCTGCTGTCTCTGGCTGCGGCCAGACGAGAGGACGGGACAGAACTCTATGAACGGCTGGTGGAGTATGGAGTTTACCGCTATTTTGGAAAATGCGCTTTTGACGGGGACGCGTACTCCCGGGCCGGTCTGGCTGTTTTATTTGCAGTTCTCGCAAGGCTGACAGACTTAAACGCAGTTCTCCGCCAGGGAGGTCTTTCCAGAGAGGCGCAGGCAGAGCATATCCGTCTTCTTTCAAAGGAAATTGAGTATTCGGAGGAGAATCTGGAGTTTCTTCAGAACGCTTTCTGGGAAGAGGAAATCTTTTCCGACCAGGGGCTTTCTGAAGCGGTAAAAGCACTGTGGGGCGTATAAGCAGAAGCGGATCACAGAAAAAGACAGTAGAGAAAAAAGAGAAAAGAAAACAGACAAGCGCTCAGGGAGGGATTTTATGTATATTGCAGATCTGCACATTCATTCCAGGTATTCCAGGGCTACCAGCCGCGATTTGACGCCGGAGCAGCTGGATTTCCAGGCCAGAAAGAAGGGAATCCGGCTTCTGGGAACCGGAGATTTTACTCATCCGGCTTGGAGAGAGGAGCTGAAGGAAAAGCTGATACCGGCAGAGGACGGTCTGTACCGTCTCCGGGAGGACTGCGTTCTGAGCCCGGAGGCCGGAGCGGAGGAGGAACGGACCAGATTTGTGGTTTCCGGTGAGATCAGCTCTATCTACAAACAGGATGGAAAAGTGAGAAAGGTTCACAGCCTGATTCTTCTGCCGGGCCTTGAAGAGGCGGAGAAGCTGTCGGCCAGGCTGGAGGCCATTGGAAATATCCATTCAGACGGGAGGCCGATTCTGGGCCTGTCCTGCCATGATCTGCTGGAGATTATGCTGGAGACCTGCCCGGAGGGCATGTTTATTCCCGCCCACATCTGGACGCCGCATTTTTCCATGTTCGGCGCTCTTTCTGGCTTTGACCGGGCGGAGGAGTGCTTTGGGGAGCTGACGCCCTATATCCATGCCGTCGAGACGGGGCTCTCCTCCGATCCGCCTATGAACTGGCAGCTTTCCGCATTGGATCGCTTCCAGCTGATTTCCAATTCAGACGCCCACTCTCCGGCCAAGCTTGGGCGGGAAGCCAACCTTTTAAGCGGAGATTTGTCTTATTATGGCTTAAAACAGGCGGTGGAAACGGGAGAAGGGCTTGACGGAACCATAGAATTTTTCCCGGAGGAGGGAAAGTACCACTTTGACGGCCACAGGAAATGCCATATCTGCCTGAGTCCTGCAGAGGCAGAGGCCCAGGGAGGAATCTGCCCTGTCTGCCAGAAACGCCTGACCATGGGAGTTTCCCACCGGATTGCCCAGCTGGCCGACCGGCCGGAAGGCTTTGTACCTGAGAAGGCGAAGCCTTTTGAGAGCCTGGTTCCGCTTTTGGAGGTAATCGCGGCCTCCACAGGCCGTTCCGCCGCCGGAAAGAAGGTCAGGGAGGAGTATGAGACTATGATCCGGAAGCTGGGAACAGAGTTTGCCATTCTGCGGGAGGTTCCCATCGAGGACATTAAGCGGGAATGCGGTTATCTGACCGCCGAGGGAATCAGGAGGCTGCGGGAGGGAAAGGTGGAGCGGCTGCCAGGCTTTGACGGGGAGTACGGCGCTGTGCGGCTGTTTACTCCGGACGAGATTGAGAGCCCGGAGGGACAGATGAGCATGAGCGGCCTGTTCGAGACGGAGACGGATTCAGAGGCAGGAAACAGAACGGCGTCTGGCTGCGAGAAACATGAGCGGGAACAGTCTGGAGAAGAGAACTTTTCAGCAAAGGCTTTGGCCGGGGAGCCGGATAAAAGGGCTGACAGGCCGGCAGATTTTCTGTCCCTCCTGAATGAAAAGCAGAGAGAGGCGGCAGAGCTTCCCTCCTCCTGTCTGGCGGTGATAGCCGGACCTGGAACAGGAAAGACGGGAACGCTGACAGCCAGAATCAAATGCCTGATTGAAAAAAGGAGAGTCAAGCCGTCGGAGATTACGGCGGTGACCTTTACGAACCAGGCGGCAGGAGAACTCAGGGAGCGTCTGAAACGGGAGCTGGCAAATAAGAGGGGCCAGAGCCTGATTCAGACAGGAACCTTTCACTCTATCTGCCTGAAAATGCTGGAAGCGGCAGGTGAAAAGGCAGATTTGGCAGATCCGCTGGAGCTTTCTGCCCTGGCGGAAGAGATTCTTGAGGAGGAGTCAAAACCCCTTCGCCCCACAGAATTTCTGCGCCGTGTTTCCAGAAAAAAGACGGAACTGGCCCTGGCTCAGGAGATGTCAGAAAAAATGGGAGAAAAGGAGGAGAATTCCTTCCAGAAAGCTTTTGACAGATACAGAACAGCCATGGAAGCGCAGGGCTGGCTGGATTTTGACGATCTGCTGATCAGAACGGTTTCGCTGCTCAGGGAGAACTGCCCGGCCATCTGCCGCTTCTGCTCCCATTTTCGGTATCTTCTGGTAGACGAGTTTCAGGATATCAGCCCTCTCCAGTACGCGCTGATCCGGGAGTGGAACAAAGAGGGAAGAGAGCTGTTTGTTATCGGAGATCCGGATCAGGCGATTTACGGCTTCAGAGGCTCTGACGCAGAGTGCTTTAAGAGGCTTCTGCAGGACATTCCGGAGACAAAGGTTATCGCCCTTCAGGAGAATTACCGCTCCACAGAACCGATTGTAAAGGCTGCCTGCAGCGTGATTTCCCACAATCCAGGCGGGGAGAGAACACTTGCCGCAAAGGCCGGTTCCGGGGATCCAGTCCGCGTGGTGAAGGCAGGGGGAAGGCGCTCTGAGGGGATTTTCACAGCCAGGGAAATTAACCGGATGATAGGCGGCATCGACATGCTGGACGCTCAGGAGCGGGGCACTTTTTTGGAAAAAGGTCCCAGAAGCTTTTCAGACATTGCCGTGCTGTGCAGGACAAACCGCCAGGCAGAAGAGATGGAGGAATGTTTGAGGACAGAGGGAATCCCCTATATTGTCACGGGAAGAGGGACGTTTCTGGAGGCAGATACCGTCCGTGAGGCGGAAGGATTTTTCGCTCTTCTGACAGAGGCTGGGGAGGGAATGGAGGAAACGGCATTTAAGAGAACCGTCCAATTTCTGAACCGCCGCATAGGCGGAGAGAAGCTTTTGCAGCTGCTGGAAAAATACCGGCCTATGGCCGGGAAAAAGCCTGCGGATCTTCTGAAAGCCTGGATGGGCGACCGGGATCTGAAGGAAGACGAGCCCCTGGCCCGGCTTGCGTCGATGGCCATGTTTCATAAGACAATGAAAGACTTTTTGTTTACTCTCTTCTGGGGAAGGGAGGGGGACTTAAAACGCTGCGGAAAGAAACGCTACGCAGCGGACGCCGTTTCCCTGATGACGCTTCACGCCTCTAAAGGCCTGGAATTTCCAGCCGTTATTATCCCGGGCATGAGAAAAGGCTCGCTTCCTCTGGAGACGGAGCAGGCGGAGGAAGAACGCCGCCTTTTCTATGTGGGTATGACCAGAGCCAGAGAAGAGCTGATTCTCGTGACCTCAGGAGAGCCGTCGCCGTTTCTGAGAGAGCTTCCGGAGGCAGAAATCCAGAACGAGGAGCTGGCGGGAACGCCTGAAGCCAGAGCCAGACAGATGAGCCTTTTTGATTTCTTCCCGTCGGGAGAAATGCCCTCTGCATAATAAAAGGAAAACGGAAGTTTGCCAGACCTTCGTTTTTATGGTATAAAAGAGAGGACAGCAAAGAAAACAGGAGATTTTATATATGAAAGAACAGAATAAATGCGGATCGCAGATCTGGAAGGTTTTTTCCTTTCCGGTGGTGCTGGCCTCCGCCTCTCCGAGAAGGAGGGATATTTTAAATCAGATAGGAATTGAGCCGGTGATTATGCCCTCCCAGGTGGAGGAACACATTACCTCCTCTGATCCGGAGCAGATCGTCAAGGAGCTGTCCTGGCAGAAGGCGGAGGATGTATATAGACGCTGCCAGAAAGAGCTTGGAGGACGTTTTGCAGTCATCGGTGCGGATACGATTGTGGCGGCCGACGGGGAGATTCTTGGAAAACCCAAAGACGAGGAGGACGCGAAACGGATGATCCGGCTGATTTCCGGCCGTGTGCACCAGGTTTACACAGGCGTTACCATTCTGTATGAGGGCAGAACCGTTACCTTTGCGGAGAAGACGGACGTGTCTGTAGCTCCCATGACAGAAAGGGAGATAGAAGAGTACATTTCCTGCGGGGAGTCCATGGATAAGGCCGGGGCCTACGGCGTTCAGGGCGTGTTCGCCGCTTTTATTGAGGGGGTAAACGGCTCCTACACAAGCGTGATGGGACTTCCAGCAGGCAGAACCTATCGAAAACTGAGAGAACTGGCGGAGGGAATCGAATGATTAAGCTGATAGTATCTGACATAGACGGAACCTTGGTGAGAGATGGAGAAAACAAGATCAATCAAGAGCTGTTTGATGTGATTATGCGCCTGAAGAAGGAAAAGCAGATTCATTTTGCAGCGGCCAGCGGACGCCAGGCGGCCAGCATTGAATACACCTTTGCCCCCATCGGAAAGGAAATTTTCTATATTGCGGAAAACGGCGCCTATCTGGGATGCCTTGGCAGAAATCTGTTTCTCTATCCCATGAAAAGAGCGGATGCGGTGGAACTGATTGAGGATATCAGAAAGAATCCCAGCCTGGATCTGGTTATCAGTGGATCCAGCCACGCTTATATGGAGACAAAAAATCAGGAATTTATCGACTGGGTGAGAGACGGATACCATTTCGACGTAGTCCAGGTGGAAGATGTGACTAAGGTGGACGATTCCATCATCAAGGTGGCGGCCTACAAAAAATCTGATATTCAGGCAGAGGCGGGAGCGTTCTGGGATAAGTACAGGGACAGGATGAAGATTACGATTTCCGGGGACATGTGGATGGACTGCATGGCTTTGGAGGTCAACAAAGGAGAGGCTGTGAAAACTCTTCAGGAGAGCCTTGGAATTGCCCCGGAGGAGACGATGGCCTTTGGAGATCAGCTGAACGATGTGGAAATGTTAAACAGGGCCTATTACAGCTTCGCGGTGGGCAACGCCAGACCAGAGGTAAAGCAGGCCGCCCGCTTTCAGGCAGACACCAATGTGAGAGACGGTGTTTTAAAAATTTTAAAAACGCTGCTGTAGCCTGGCAGTCGCGCTGCCGGCAAAGGAGAAAAGGATGAGCAGAAGAAAAAAATGGAGAATCAGGTCTGCAGCGGCGGTTCTGATTTCTCTGCCTCTGCTCCTGTCAGGATGTCAGAAAACAGAGTCTATACTGGCGGGGATGGGAGGCGAGAAGGGCTATGAACGGCCGGAAATTATGATAGCGGCCATGTCTCAGAAAAACACCTGCGAGGAGCTGTGCACCGGCCAGATTTGGTCTGCCCAGGTGGACGAGTCTGGAAAAACCTTTGAGGAATACACAAAGGAACAGCTAAAAAGCTTTATGGATGAACTGAAAATATTAACGCTCTTGGCCAAAGAGAGAAATATTTCCCTGACAGAGGAGGAGGCCTCGGCCATGGCCAAGGCGTCCGAGGAGTATCTGGCCGCTCTGACGCCAGAGGATATTTCCTATATGGGAGTGGACGAGACGTCGATCAATACCATGTTTCACGACTACTGCCTGGCCAATAAAACGGTGGAGGAGCTGACGAAGGATCTGGATATGGAGGTCAGCGACAGCGAGGCCAAGGTAATTCAGATCTCAGAGGTGAGGACAGCGGATCGGGAGGCCGCCCAGGCTGTGTCAGACAGCATAGAGGCGGGAGCTTCTCTGGAAAAGGCGGCCGCGTCAGAAGGTCTTGAGGTATCCTCCGCAAAGATTGGACGGGCAGACAGGGGCGAGGATTACGATTACGCCGCTTTTGCCCTGGAGACAGGGGAGGTCAGCAAAGTTGTGGAGGACCAGGGCGAATACTGTGTGATCCGATGCGACAACGACTACGACCAGGAGGCCACAGCCCAGCGGAAGGAGCAGATTTACGACGCCAGAAGGCAGAAGGCCTTTCAGGATATTTACAGCGGATTCAAGGAGGGGATTACCCTGAACGATTCTGTGAAGGACTGGGAAGCTCTGACTCTTGGCGGGGAAGCCCATGCAGAAAACGCCGACTTTTTTGAAATTTACAGAAAGCATACACTGATTCAGACAGAGCAGCTGGGAGAATAGGAATGGATGAGGAACAGATAAGACAGAGGAGAAGGCGTTCCAGGGCGAGGAGCAGGCGGAGGCGCCAGGAAGAAAAGAGGCGGCGCGTTCTGCTCCTGGTTCTGGCCGTCCTGGCGGCCATTCTGCTGGCGGCGGCAGGAGCGGTGGCAGGAGGCAGAAAGTCTGTCCGGGAGGAAGCCGGATCAATACGCCCGGAGCTGCTTCCGGGAGACGACACTGGCATCGGTCTGGGAGGAAAGCCGGAGGAAGCCGAAGCTGCAGAGAACAGCCGGGAAAATGGGGAGTCTGACCAGAAAGGCAGCCAGGAGGAAGCGCAGAAAGAAACTTTGAAAGAGGAACAGAAGGAAACCCAGAAAGAAGCCATGGAGAAGGGGGATTCAGAGGCGGAAAAAATGGCTGCAGAACTTCTCTCTTCCATGACTCTGGAGGAAAAGATTTTTCAGCTGTTTATGGTGACGCCGGAGGCGCTGACTGGCTACGACGAGGTTTACATGGCCGGGGAAGCTACAAAGGACGCGATCTGGGAGCGTCCGGTCGGAGGAATCGTCTACTTCAGCCAGAATTTAAAGGATAAGGACCAGACCAGGGAGATGCTCGCAAAGACGGCCCGGTACGGAGAAGAGAGAAGCGGTCTGCCGCCTTTTCTGGCTGTGGACGAGGAGGGAGGCCAGGTAGCCCGAATCAGCGGAAAAGAGGGATTTTCCCTGGAAGCCTTTCCTGATATGAGTAAAATAGGAGCTTCCAATGACGAGGCGAAGGCCTTTGAGGTGGGAGAGACCATAGGAAAATATCTGGCGGATTTAGGCTTTGACGTAGATTTTGCGCCGGTAGCGGACGTGCTCACGAATCAGGACAATACGGTAGTAGCCAGACGGTCCTTCGGAAGCGATGCAGAGATAGTGTCGCGCATGGTTTCCGAGGAAGTGAAGGGACTGAAAAAGCACGGAGTCAGCCCTGTTTTAAAGCATTTCCCAGGCCACGGAGGAACGGCGGAGGACAGCCATGAGACGAAGCCTGTGCTTCACAGAACTCTGGAGGAGCTTTCAGAGACAGAGTTTCTGCCATTTGCCGCAGGGATCGAGAGCGGAGCCGATTTCGTCATGGCAGGCCATATCGGCGTCCCGGAGATTGAAGAGGACGGCCGTCCGGCTGTCTTTTCCAAAACACTGCTGACAGACGTGCTGAGAAAGCAGCTGGGATTTGAGGGAATTATCATTACAGACGCTATGAATATGGGGGCTGTGACAGAAAGCTATGACAGCGGGGAGGCTGCTGTGGCCGCTCTTTCGGCAGGCGCGGACATGATACTCATGCCGGAGGATTTTGACGCGGCCGTACAGGCTGTGAAAGACGCGGTAGAAAAAGGGGCGCTGACCGAGTCCCGGATAGAAGAGTCGGCGATGCGGATACTGGCTCTGAAGGCAGAGAAGAATATGGAAAGAGAAACAGCCCGGTAAAAGCCGGGTTGTTTTAAAATGAATTTTTTTTGGCTTTCATGGGGAAGAAAAATTTCTGTGATTTTAAGCGGAATGAGAACGGTTTCTTCGCCGTTTTAAACTACATTTTTGGCTTTCATGGGGAAGAAAGATTTCGGTGACTTTAAGTGGAACGAGAAATCTTTCTTCCCCATTTTTCTTTCTTTTTAAGCCAGGAACTGGCGGGTCAGCTCTGCCAGAGCCCACTGATCTTTAATGCCCATCATTTCTCTGGAGGAGTGCATAGCCAGAAGAGCGACTCCTGCGTCCACTGCAGGCATGGTCAGAAGGCAGGAGGAAATACTTCCCAGAGTGGATCCTCCCTTGACGTCGGAACGGTTGGAGAATTTCTTATAAGGAATTTCATGAGCGCGGCAGATGCCCTCAATGACGCTCACATGGGAAGCATCCGTAGCGTATGCTTGGTTTACGGCCAGCTTTAAGGCCACGCCGTCATTTAACAGAACGCGGTCCTTTGGATCGTATTTCTCACCCTTGTTTGGATGGTAAGCGTGGGCCACATCCAGAGAGAGGAGGAAGCCGCCGAACAGAGCGTCCAGGAAATCGCTTCTGCTGTATCCAAGGCTTAAATAAATTTTCTCCAGAATTCTGTCTGTCAGAGGAGAGGCCGCGCCCTGCTTGGTGCTGCTTCCGATTTCCTCGTTGTCGTAGAGAGCAGCTACGCAGATACCGCGCTTTCTGCTGCTTTCCATCAGGCCGCTTAAGCAGGCGTGGACGCTGGTCAGGTTGTCCAGGCGCGGCGCAGACAGGAATTCATTGTGAATACCGAGAGTCTGAGGCATATCGCAGTTGTAGATATAGAACTGGTAATCCAGAATATCTTCCTTATTCACATGGAGCTCTTCAGCCACCAGATCCAGGAAAAAGCTGTCCTTATTGAGCGTCTCGTCCAGCATAGCCAGAATCGGCTGCATGTCGATCTGAGGATTTAAGGCCACGCCGTTATTTACCTCCCGGTTAAAGTGGATTGCCAGGTTGGGAACCGTTAAAAGCGGTCTCTTAAAGTCTACCAGATGAACCTGGGGATGGAATGGATCCTCAGAAACTGTGCATACCTTTCCTGCTAAGGAGAGAGGGCGGTCAAGCCAGGTGCTTAAAATCGGACCTCCGTAGACTGCCACATTCAGCTTTGCGTACCCCTCGGCAGAGATTTCCGGAGACGGCTTTACCATCAGGCAGGGCCAGTCTGTATGGGAGGAGGCGATGCGGAAGCTTGGGTGCTCCGCCGCGTCCTCTCCCACGGTGAAACCGATGAGAGTAGTGTCGAAGGCATTGACAAAGTAGCCCTTTCCAGGCTCTAAGGCCCAGGCCTTATCTAAGGAAAGCTCTGTAAAGCCGCGGCTTTCCAGTAAATTCATAGAATGCCGAATGGTGTGAAGGGGAGACACGCCTGCCGTAAGAAGCTCTGTCAGCCCGTTTAAATCATTTTTATACTGTTCCATTGTGTGAAAGTCCTCCTAATTTCTGTAGTTATACATAGAAGTATAAATAAAACATCGCTTTTTTGCAACTGTTAGTGTGTGGAAGAGAGAAGGAAGGTGTGGTATAATAGGAGCACTTAGCGAATGCAAGCCGCAGGCGAAGCAAGAGGTTAGTGCGAGTCATACCCAGACACTTAGCGAGGTTTTTTCGAGCTTAGTGAATGTGGTATAATAACTCCAAAATGCAGCTGTGCTTTGCACATCTGCCGCTGCCTCTGGCAGCTAAGACATTTTGTCGTTACCATATCAGGTGAAAACAAATGTCTGCTTCGCAGCCGCTTGTTTTCCTGCTGATATGGTAAATAGGAGCCAGAAATCTGGAAAGCAGATATTGGAGGAAAAATATGGTATCGCTTCAAATAGAAGAAATAAAAGAATTTACGAGACAGCTGTTTATAGGGACTACTTTTGACCATTTTCTGCTCAGGGAAGCGCAGATCGTGACGTTTAACAGCTTCCAGATAGACGGGCGGATACGCCCTGATTACTATTCGGCGGAGGAGAGGGAGGAGCAGGGAATCGAGGGATTTTCAGCCTGGCTCGCGCTGCGCCCTTTCTGTTTTTCACTGATTAAGGGAAAACGTCTGCCGGAAAGCTTTCACATTGTTCTGCAGCTTTCCGGAAAGGCCCAGGAGGCCTTTCTAAGGGACAGACAGACAGGTTTTGCTTCATCAGAGGTAAACGGCCTGTATCTGAATATCCGTTATGAGGACAAACACCTTTCCTGCGTCACGGGAACCTCCGTCAGCCGCTTTACTCTGGATAAGACGCTGGAGCACGAGTGGGACGGGGCTGTGAAGGAATTTCTGAAGAAAAAGAATATTCCATTTGAGGAAAAATAAAGGAAAATCAGCCGATTCTTTCCAGCCATATAAGGCAGAGAAAACACAGAAGAGAGGAAACATTTTGCGCGCTCCCATGGAAGCCGCTGCAAAATGCATCCTCTCTTTTTGCTGTCTAAAATGCTGAACTCTAATGTTGTGCTCTAATGCGAGATCACATACTGGATAATCAGTCCTGGAACGGCCTCGTTCTGCTCCCGGATAGTTTCGTACTCCGAGAAATTGACAGGACAGGCCGATTTGCCCACCTCGATGGTAATGCCCGGGATGGATTTTTCTCTCTGCTGGAGCCAGTCCTTGTAGCCTCCTACGCCCTTGCTGCCCAGAATCTGGTAGCCGTTATGCCTGGAGACAAGCTCTGCCAGCTCTTTTGAGGAAGAGGTCTGCCGGTTATTCTCCGTATCCCAGTAAATTACCTGTCCCATAGCGTGATAGTTAATGCAGACGGCGAAGGGGTACTGGTCGGTCAGAGCGGCCAGGGCCTGGGACTCCGGCTCGGAGAGAGGGGAGGTTCCCTTGTAGTCGGTGGAGGACGGATGTCCCACTGTATTTAAGGTATTCCATCCAGCGTCAAAGTTATGGTTCAAATCCACGCCGCGTCCGTTGCTCTTCCAACGCCTTAAATAGGTATCATAGTCAGCGGTGGTGCGTCCCTCGGCAGTATCCAGTTCATAGCAGGCTCTGATCTGGGCTTTCAGCTCTGGAGAACGGATGGCGCCATCGCCGCTCTGGCTGATGGAAATGCCGTCCGGATTTACCAGGGGCACAAAGTGAACGGCTGTCTGCCCAAGCATTTCCGAAAGACTTTTTCCCTCGAAGGTTCCCGTATTCTGGCAGGCCAGCAGATATTCCAGCTGCTGCATCATGAGAGGTACATTGATGTATTCTCTGGCGTGGATGGCGCCCTGGAATAAAATATGCTCAGAGGCGGACGGGTTTCCGATGATAATGTCATAGAGATTCCGTCCGTCGGCCGACTGGCCGATGACATTGACGGTCATCTGGTTGGGATAACGGTTTTTTAAGGCCTGAATATCCCGATCCATCTGCTCATAGGAATATTTATCCACAGGCTTTACAATGGGATCGCTTAAACGCACATTGTAATAGTTGGAGGCGCTCAGCCCCTGTGTCTGCCCCAGAGCAGCTGGCCCTGTGGGCTCGTCTGAAGAAACGGTAGCCTCCTCTGCTGGTCCTGCATAAACAGTCAGAGCCTGGGCAGGCAGAAATCCCGGCAGGCAGGTTCCCGCCGGGGCGGCGGCCATAGCCAGAGAGAGAATTCCGGCAAGCCCGTATTTGAGTGTTTTTGTCTTATATTTCATGTTGTGTAAGCCTCCTGCTTTTTCCATTCATGTGAAACAAATTCATTATAAAAACACAGGATTGAAAAGTCAATGGAAGAGAAAAAATGAAAAAAATTGTAAGAATTTCCACAAAAAAGAGGAAAGGAACTGATGAATTATTAGCACTCAATTAAAACGAGTGCTGATTTTCTATTGACATCTGGAAGAAGGCGGACTAAAATAGAGAAGGAATTGAGAACAAAGGCCAGACTGAAACAGACAAGAGGCCGCTGAAATACAGAATACAAAAAGGAGTGTTGACACATGGCAAAGACAGGAAGTTTATCCATTAACAGCGAGAATATTTTCCCGATTATTAAGAAATGGCTCTATTCTGATCACGATATTTTTTACAGAGAGCTGATTTCCAACGGCTGCGACGCCATCACGAAGTTAAAGAAGCTGGAAATGATGGGCGAGTGGGAGAAGCCGGAGGATCTGGAGTTCCAGATTCAGGTGACGGTCAACCCGGAGGATAAGACCATTATCATCGAGGATAACGGTATGGGTATGACTGAGGAGGAGATGGACGAGTATATTAACCAGATCGCCTTCTCCGGCGCCCAGGATTTCCTGAATAAGTATAAGGATAAGGCCAATGAAGACCAGATTATCGGCCATTTCGGACTGGGCTTCTACTCTGCCTTCATGGTAGCTGACAAAGTAACCATCGACTCCCTTTCCTACAGAGCGGACGCAAAGCCAGTTCACTGGGAATCAGAGGGCGGCACAGAGTTCGACATGAAGGACGGAGACAAGGAGACGGTAGGAACAAAGATTACGCTCTACTTAAACGAGGACAGCACAGAGTTTGCTAACGAGTACAGAGCCAGAGAGGTCATTGAAAAATACTGTTCCTTTATGCCGGTTCCGATTTTCCTGAATAATGCAAAGGCAGAGCCGGAATATGAGACTATCGAAAAAGATGAATTAAACGAAAAAGATACGATTGTTGAAACAATTGTGGAAGAAGCTAAAACAGAGGAAAAAGAGAATGAGGACGGAACCAAGGAGACGGTGGAGGTTTCCCCGGCCAAGGAGAAATACAAAATTTTAAAACGCCCGGTTTCTTTAAGCGATGTGAACCCTCTGTGGAACAAGCACCCCAACGAGTGTACGGAGGAGGAGTACAAGGCCTTCTACCGCAAAGTATTTATGGACTTTAAGGAGCCGTTATTCTGGATCCACTTAAATATGGATTATCCGTTTAACTTAAAGGGCATCCTGTACTTCCCGAAGATCAACATGGAGTACGAGAGCATTGAGGGAACCATCAAGCTTTACAATAATCAGGTATTTATTGCCGACAATATTAAAGAAGTGATTCCGGAGTTCCTGATGCTCTTAAAGGGAGTTATCGACTGCCCGGATCTGCCTTTAAACGTATCCAGAAGCGCTCTTCAGAACGACGGCTTTGTGAAGAAGATTTCCGATTACATTACAAAGAAGGTAGCGGATAAGCTGTCCGGCATGTGCAAGACAGACAGAGAGAACTACGAGAAATACTGGGACGATATCAGCCCATTCATTAAGTTCGGATGCCTGAGAGACGAGAAGTTCGCCGAGAAGATGGACGAGTACATTATTTTCAAGGATCTGGACGGCAAATATCTGACTTTGAAGGATTATCTGGAGGCGGCTAAGGACAAGCACGAGAACAAGGTCTTCTACGTGACGGACGAGAAGGAGCAGAGCCAGTACATCAACATGTTCCGCGAGGAAAAGTTAAACGCAGTGATTCTGACTCACAACATTGACAATCCGTTTATCACCCACGAGGAGCAGAAGCACGAGAACGTGAAGTTCCTGAGAATCGACGCGGACGTCAACGAGATCTTCAAGGAAGAAGTGAAGGAGGAAGACAAGGAAACTCTGGAGAACCAGGCTAAGACCCTGACCGAAACCTTCCGTAAGGCCCTTGGAAACGATAAGCTGGAGGTAAAGGTTGAGAAGCTGAAGAATGAGTCCGTATCCTCCATGATCACAGTAGCCGAGGAAACGCGCCGTATGCAGGAAATGATGAAGATGTACAATATGTACGGCATGGATCCGTCCATGTTCGGCGGCACAGGAGAGGTGCTTGTATTAAACGCTAACAACAGCCTGGTAAAATACGTGTTAGAGCACACAGACGGCGAGAAGACTCCTGTAATCTGCGAGCAGCTTTACGACCTGGCTCTGTTAAGCCACGGAACCTTAAGCCCGGAGAGAATGACGAAATTCATCGCCAGAAGCAACCAGATCATGACAGAACTGGCAGAATAAGAAAAAACAGTAAAGTAAAAAGAGGAAGAGGAAGTTTTCAGCGACTTTAAGCGAAGCGCAAAAACCAGCCGATAAGCCGACAAAAAAGAGGAAGAGGAAAGTTTCAGCACTTTAAGCGAAGCGCAAAAACCAGCCGATAAGCCGATAAAAAAGAGGAAGAGGAAAGTTTTCAGCGACTTTAAGTGGAGCGCAAAAACTTTCCTCTTCCTCTTTTTTATATACCCCAACAATTCTATTTTTCTCCCGCCGCCGGCTCCCGGTATCCCTCGTCTCCAGGATGATCCGGCACGAAGGTGGCGATATCCGAGATATCGTCGCATCCCAGAATATTGCACAGCATATTCAGCGTGCTGGTGTACACGACCTCATTGTGCTTCAGCCGGTATATCTGAGCGCGGCTGACATTATAATATTTATATAAATGGTTCTGGGATATGCCTTTTTCTTTCATGGCGGTCCACAGCTTATCATAGACAATCATAACATCAGTCCCCGCGTGTTTCGTACAAAAAATCAAGTGCTTGCAATAATGGTATTATCTCATTAAGATAGGAGTATAATAAGTTTCCGAGTTCGGAAACTCCGGGAAGGGAGAGGAGAAATTGGAAGAGCTGGAACTTCTTAACGGATTGGAGCCGGTACAAAAAGCGCTGCAGGAATTTCAGAAAACATACGGAGAAGAACTCTGGAATATGATATTTCACAGAGGAGAGGATCCGGAGGATTATCTGCGGGCAGAAGTGCTGTGCGAACTGGCGGAAGCGGTGGAGCGGATTCAGAAACTGGCTGGATATTTAAAGGGAACGATCACTGCAGAGGGGACGCTGACACGCAGAGAGGATGGAGGGTTATCCATTGGCGGCAGGGCGCTTCAGCCGGGGCAGGAGGTAGAGGTCTGCCTGTACGATCCAATGTTTCAGGCTGTCATATGGACCAGAGCGTCTGTAAGCATGGAAAAACGCCAGAGGCTGATTGGGCTGGATCGCGACGTAAGGCAGGAGGGGCTGAAGGCCCGCATCCGGGAACTGTGATCCATTCTTGACTTTAAAGCACATCATTATTATAATAAATAGTAATGAAAACCAGATGATGCGGAGGGACTTTCGGAACAGTGGAGCAGGATTCCCGAAGCATCGAAGGAAAAGCAAACCTGGGAGGAATACCTATGACCTATAAAATTCTTGGAGACAGCTGCATGGATTTGACAGAGGAGCTGAAGCAGGATCCTCATTTTCATATGGTTCCCCTGACGCTTCAGGTGGATCATGCGCATATCAGAGACGACGAAACCTTTGACCAGAAGCGTTTTCTGGAGCTGGTGAAGGAGGCCAAGGATTGTCCCAAAACTGCCTGCCCGTCTCCCGAGGACTTTAAAGAACAGTTTGACTGCGAAGCGGAGTGCATTTTTATTGTCACCTTGTCCGCCCATCTGAGCGGATGCTACAATTCTGCCTGCCTGGCTAAGAGCCTTTATGAGGAGGAGCACGGCGCAGAGGCCAAGAAAATTGCAGTCATTGATTCTCTATCAGCGTCTGCCGGAGAGCTGAACGTAGCGCTCTGTATCAGAGATCTCTGCGAACAGGGACTGGAATTTGACGAGGTCGTAAGACAGGCGGAGGAGTACCGGGATCAGATGGGAAGCTACTTTGTGCTGGAAAACCTGGACACGCTGAGAAAAAACGGCCGTCTCACAGGACTTCAGGCCTTTTTTGCCACAGCCCTCAATATTAAGCCGGTTATGGCCGGAGACAAGGGCGTGATTGTGAAGCTGGAACAGGCCAGAGGCATGAATAAAGCCCTTGGCAGGATGACAGAGATTGCCTTAAAACAGGCGGGGGAGACGAAGGACAGGCGGCTGGTGATCGCCCACTGCAACAACAGGGCGCGGGCGGAGTATGTCAGGGATCTGATCTGCAGCAAGGCTCAGTTTAAGGACGTGGTTATTACAGATACTGCAGGAGTGGCTACTGTTTACGCCAACGACGGAGGAATTATCCTTACTTTGTAATCGTTCATCTGCGCAGCCTATCATGGCTGGGCAATCCGGCGTATCAGGATTGAGGCTGGGACAGAGCGAGACTTAAACTTGGAAGTGAATGAAACATTTAGAAAGGAAACAGAAACAGATGGAACGAGGAAGAGGCAGCAGACGGAGGAATCCCGGCCATACAGGAGGACCGTACCGGCTATTGTTCCTTGCCGTCTGCCTTCTGTTTCTTTTTTTCGCTCTGTATGCGGGAAAACGGCTCATTGGAGGAGAAGGGGAAATGGAAACGGAAGTCCCTTTCAGACAGGAAGCAGAAACAGAGGAAGATATAAAGGGAAAAACGGCGGAAACAGAGAAAGCAGGAGAGAAAACAGAAGAACAGACAGAACGGGAGACGGAACGGCCGGTTCTCCAGATTTATACTGGGGAAGAAAACGAAGAGAAAGAAGATACAGGGGAAAAAGAAAACGCAGAGGAGCAAACATTGACCAGGCAGGCAGATACGGTTTCTCTTCTGTTTGCCGGAGATATCTATCTGTCTGAGCATGTGCTGAACGCCTATGAGCGGGGCGGAGGAATCGAAGGTGTTCTGGACAGCGGATTTCTCCAGACCATAGAGCAGGCGGATATTTTTATGGCAAACCAGGAATTTCCCTTCAGCAGCCGGGGAACGCCGGAGACGGACAAGCAGTTTACGTTCCGCCTTCCAGAAGAAAAGGTATCGATCATGCAGGAGATAGGGCCGGATATTGTGGCTCTGGCCAATAATCATGCTCTGGACTACGGCAGCGAGGCCCTTTCCGACACCATCCGCGTGCTGGACGAGGCCGGGATTCTCCACGCGGGAGCGGGGGAAAATTTAGATGAGGCCAAAGCGCTTAAAACCATAGAGGCGGGAGGGAAAACCTTCGGCTTCCTGGCAGCTTCCAGAGTATTTCCAAAAGGGTACTGGGCCGCAGGCCCGGATCACCCTGGAATGCTGACGGCCTATGATTCCACGGTGCTTTTGGAGGAGATCCAGAAGGCAAAGGAATCCTGCGATTTTCTGACCGTTTACGTCCACTGGGGAATTGAGCGCAGGACAGAGCCAGAGAGTTACCAGAGAACGCTGGGGCAGCAGTACATTGACGCGGGAGCGAATCTGGTGATCGGAAGCCATCCCCATGTGCTTCAGGGAATCGAATATTATAAGGGAAAGCCTATTGTGTACAGTCTGGGCAATTTTGTCTTTGGAAGCAGCATCCCGAAAACCATGCTTCTCCAGGTGGAAGTACCCAGGGAAGGAGATCCTGCCCTCGTCCTTCTGCCAGGCACCTCCTCCGGCGGTTATACGAGAATGGTGGCCGACGAGACGGAAAAAGAGGCGTTTTACCGCTATATGGAGGGATTATCCTTCGGAATTACGGTAGATGAGGCGGGCAGGAGCCGGCAGGCGGATTAAGCCCACTCGCCCTGAAACGCCCCTGTCTCCCGCAGCGTTTTAGCAATGGAGTTTAATACAAACCGTTTATTGCCGCTCCACAGAGGCGCTTTCAGAAGAGATTTTGGGCCGTCTCCGCTGATGCGGTGAATGACAATGTGCGGAGGCAGCAGGCGGATGCAGTCGGCGATGAGAGAAAAATATTCCTCCGGCTCCATGACATGAAACGGTTCCCTTTCATAAAGGCGGCAGAGCTCTGTGCCCTTCAAGACGTGGAGAAGCTGGAGCTTGATCCCGTCAATGGAGGGATTGTCTAAACGCCCCAGAAAACGGACGGTTTCCAGCATATCCTCCCTGGTTTCTCCGGGAAGCCCTAAAATAACATGGACCACCACAGTCAGGCCCGCCTCCTTCAGCCGTCTGAGAGCGTCGAGAAAGCAGGGAAGCTCGTAGCCTCTTCGAATCAGGTGGGCGGAATCCTCGTGGATGGTCTGAAGGCCCAGTTCCACCCAGACCGGCTTTTCCTGATTCAGCTTCTTTAAAAGAGCTATCGTCTCCTTTGGCAGGCAGTCGGGTCTGGTTCCGATGGAGAGCGCTGCGATATCCGGATGGGAAACCGCCTGGGAAAACAGGGCGGTCAGATAGGGGAGAGGCCCGTAGGTATTGGTGTAGGACTGGAAGTAGGCGACGTATTTCCCATCCTTTATTTTTGAGGAAACACGGGCCTTGGCCCGCTCAATCTGCCCGCAGACGTCAAGCCGGGCAATCCTTTGCTCTATCTCAGGAAGAGACGGAGATACGCGCCCAGGCGCCGCGGGCGTTCCGCAGCCTGGGCCTGAGCCGGAGGGGGGAGGCGATTCGGCAAAATCGCCGGAACCTCCCTCGCTGCAGAAAATGCAGCCTCCTGTGCCGAGAGTTCCGTCGCGGCTGGGGCAGGTCATGCCGCCGTCTAAGGCCAGTTTGTAAACCTTCTGTCCAAAGGTCTCTTTTAAATAGTAATCGAGGGAATAATAGGGCTTTTCGCCCCATCTGGTCTGCAGAGGCCTGCCGGTTCTTCCGTTTGGCCAGGTTTCCTGCATCTGGTTTCTTTTATCGTTCATTTCTATCCTTTTATCCTTATTTTTATTTTAACGCTGTTTCTTCTGCCTGCCGCGGCAGGGCTTTTGCAGTCTTTTTTATTCTATCACAGATTTTAGCGGACTTTAAGGGAAACAGGGAAATTCAGGCCGGCATTCAGGCCAGTTACGATTTTCGTACATAATTTCCGGGGATATTATATTGAGGATCTACCGTTAAAATGGTATACTTAAAAAGAATAGAACCTGCTGTCTGGCAGCAGAAAGGCAGCAGAAGAAATAAGAACCAGGGGTGAAGGAGAACCGGAGATTATGATGATTCAAGAGACATTAAAGAAGCTCGATACAGACGAAGCAGGAAAACTGATGGAGACGCTTTACGGAGCGGCTCAGGCAGAGGAGAATAAGGCCCGCTACCGCCATGTGGCAGAGGGATTTTTAAAGGAATATGGAGACGGGGACGTGCTGTTATTCAGCTCCCCGGGACGGACAGAGATCAGCGGAAACCATACGGATCACAACCACGGCAAGGTGCTGGCGGGAAGCATTAACTTAGACTGCGTAGGAGCTGCGGCTAAGAACGGAACAGACACTGTGCGCATTTTAAGCGAGACCTTCCACCAGAAATTTATTATCAATTTAAAGGACTTAAAGCCCAGCAGGGAGATGGCGGGAACCATTGACCTGACCAAGGGAATTCTCCAGGGCTTTAAGGAGAGGGGATTTGAGATCGGCGGCTTTGACGCGTTTATCACCAGCAACGTAATCAGCTCCGCAGGCGTCAGCTCCTCCGCATCCTACGAGATGCTGATCTGCGCCATGTTAAATACATTTTTCAACGATGGCAGAATGAACGTGGTAGATTACGCCCACATTGGAAAATATTCAGAGAACAAGTTCTGGAACAAGGCCTCCGGTCTGTTAGACCAGATGGCCTGCGCGGTGGGAGGCCTGATTACCATTGACTTCAAGAAGCCGGAAGCTCCTGCAGTGGAGAAGATTGACTTTGATTTCAGCGCCCAGGATCACAGCCTGATTATCGTCAACACAGGCAAGGGACACGCCGATTTAAGCGCCGATTACTCCTCTGTTCCCAATGAGATGAAGAAGGTGGCGGAGTTCTTTGGAAAGGAAGTCTGCGCTGATATTGAAGAAAAGGACGTAATTGCGAACCTGGCGAAGGTGAGAGCCTATGCGGGAGACCGCTCTGTGATGAGAGCCTTCCATTTCTTTGAGGAGAATAAGAGAGTGGAGGCCCAGGTGGCCGCTCTGAAGGAGAATGATTTCGGAACCTTCCTCCAGAAGATCACCGAGTCTGGAAATTCCTCCTGGAAATGGCTGCAGAACTGCTACACGACAGCCGATGTGCAGGAGCAGGGAATCTGCGTAGCGCTGGCCCTGACAGAGATGTTTATCGCAGAGAAAAAGCGGGGAGCCTGCCGCGTACACGGAGGCGGCTTTGCCGGCGTAATTATGGCTATGCTTCCAAATGATCTGGTGGACGAGTATACAGCATACATCGAGGCGGCTCTTGGAAAGGGAAATGCTTACCGCATGAGCATCCGTCCCTACGGAGCAGTCTGCGTAAACGATCTGATGTAATTGCGATCAAGTAAAAAGTGAAAGAATATACAGAAATTCAAAAAGAGCTGATTGCCCTGGCCGACGAGCCCTACCGCCAGTTTCACAGCCGGCTGCTTCCGGGAACAGACCATATTTTAGGAGTCCGCCTTCCGCTTCTTCGGAAAATGGCCAGGCGTCTTCTGAAGGAGGAGGGAGCCGCCTGCCTGGATCGGCTGACGGACGAAACCTATGAGGAGCTGCAGCTTCAGGGGCTGATCATCGGCGCAGTCCGGGAGGAAGCTGGGGAAAAGCTTGAACGAATCAGGAAATTTGTGGATAAAATTGACAACTGGGCTGTCTGCGACGCCTTTTGCGGGGGACTTACGTTTACCAGGAAGAATCAAAGGCAGGTTCTCGATTTTTTAAAGCCGTATGTTTCTTCAGAGCGGGAGTTTGAGGCCCGGTTTGCGGCAGTCATGCTGCTGAGCTGGTATGTGGACGAGGCGCACATTTCAGAGACGCTGCGTCTTCTGGACCAGATTCGGCAGCCGGATTACTACGCCAGCATGGCTGTGGCCTGGGCGGTTTCTGTGTGCTATGTGAAGTTTCCAGCGGTTACCATGGAATATCTGGCCAGATGGAACACTCTGGAAAAGGATACGTACCGCAGGGCTCTTCAGAAGATTCTGGAATCCAGCCGGGCGGATCAGGACCAGAAGCGGCAGATCCGCCGGCTGAGGGACAGTATTTCACAGAGGCAGACAGAGAAAGGATAAGAAGGCGGAAGGGAGGTTCTGTTATGGGAAATAGAAATCTGATTATCACCATTGAACGGGAGTATGGAAGCGGAGGCCGGATTGTGGGCCGGAAGCTGGCTGAGGATCTGGGAATCCATTTTTACGACGATGAAATTTTAAAGCTCACCTCAGAGAAGAGCGCCATCGGGGAGGAGTATTTCCGCCTGGCGGACGAAAAGGCCGGAAATAACCTGCTTCACCGGATTGTGGGCCGGAAGCTGGATTTTACAGAGGAGCCGGTGCTGAGCGGAAATGTGACGGCGCCGGAGAATCTGTTCCGGTTCCAGTCCTCTGTGATTCGTGAGCTGGCCAGAGAGGAGTCCTGCATTATTGTGGGAAGAGCCGCCGGATATGTGCTGGATCAGGAGGAGGAGATGGAGCGTCTGATCCGAATCTTTGTCTGCGCAGACAAGGTGAGAAGAGTGCAGCGCGTAATGGAAGTGGACGCCATCGACGAGGAGAGGGCAAAACGCCGGATCAAAAAGATGGAGAAGTCCAGACGGGAATATTACAAGTATTTCACAGGCAGCGAATGGCACAACATGAAGAACTACGACCTGACCATCAACACCACGAATCTGGATCTGGACCAGACGGCTGAGCTGGTGAAGGATTACATCCGCCTGAAAGGATTTGACAAATAGGCGGGAATCTGATAAATTAATAGGGCGCGTCTGAACCATAGGGCGCGTTCCTATGAGAAAGACATATAAAAAGACACTGCCGGAGGCTATAGATTTTTCTGTTTCTGATTTAAACAGGGAATCATGGCCTCCTTTTTTGTCGGAAGGGAGATTTACACTTATGGAACCAAGAGAAAACGTCATGGGGACGAAGCCTGTCTTTCCCCTTTTGATGTCCATGTCGATTCCGCCGATGATTTCCATGCTGATTCAGTCTATGTACAATGTGGTGGACAGTATTTTCGTAGCCAGAATCAGCGAGAAGGCGCTGACAGCCGTATCGCTGGCCTACCCGCTTCAGAATCTGATTTTAGCGGTGGCGGTAGGATACGGAGTGGGAATTAACGCCTGCATTGCCAAGAGTCTGGGAGCCAGAAAGCAGGAGGAGACCAACCGGGCGGCTGCCCATGGAATTTTGTTTACCCTGCTTCACAGCATTTTATTTGTCCTGATAGGACTGTTTCTGACGAAGCCGTTTCTGGGATTTTTCACCTCAGATCCGGAGACCTTCTCCATGGGATGCAGCTATACCTACATTGTGGTGTGCCTGTCCTTTGGAAGCATTTTTCACATTTACATTGAGAAAATGTTTCAGGCCACCGGCAATATGATTATGCCCATGATTCTGCAGGCGGCGGGAGCGCTGACCAACATCATTCTGGATCCGATTATGATTTTCGGCTTATTTGGATTTCCGGCCATGGGCGTGGCGGGAGCTGCCATAGCTACGGTAGCCGGGCAGATGCTGGCCTGCGGCCTGGCGGTGCTTCTCTTTATTAAGAAGGAAAAGCAGATTCACATCAGCTTTAAGGGATTTCAGTTTGATAAGGCTGTGGCTGTGAAAATTTATTCCATCGGAATTCCATCCTGTATTATGCTGTCCCTGCCGTCTCTGCTGGTGGGCATTCTGAATGCTCTTTTAACCAGCTTTTCTTCTCTGGCTGTGGCTGTCTTCGGGCTGTACTACAAATTTCAGAGCTTTGTCTACATGCCGGAGAACGGGATTATCCAGGGAATGCGTCCGATTATGAGCTACAACTACGGAGCCGGATATCTGAAAAGAATGAAGGAAACGGTAACCTGCAGCATGATCTCCTGCGGCGCGATTTTAGCGGCGGGAACGGTTCTGTTCCTGGCGGTTCCAGGCCCGATTATGGGGATGTTCGGAGCGGAAGGGGAAATGCTTGAAATGGGAATTTCCTGCCTGCGCCTGATCAGCCTGGGCTTTATTTTCTCGGCGGCAGGAACGGTGTTCTGCGGCTGCTTCGAGGCTCTGGGACAGGGGCTTTACTCCCTGATTGTCTCTCTGATCCGACAGCTGGTGGTGATTCCTCCCCTGGCTTTAGCGCTTTCAAAGAGCATGGGACTGCCGGGAGTGTGGCTGTCCTTTCCGGTGGCTGAGATTCTGGCGGCTGGAATTGGCTGGATTCTTTACAAAAAACAGATGAGACAGGTAAAAAAAGAGATTGGCGCAGAAGGGTAGTTACCTCTGCGCCAATTGGCGTATAGGGCTCCTAGTGACCAGGAATGGTCAGAAGCTCAGGAGCCTTCTGCTGGAGATAAGTTTCCAGTGTACTCTTGTCAATGAGAGATGGAACAACTCCCTCGCGGGTAATACAGAATCCGGCAGCATAGCCGGCAATCTGAATTGCATGCTCCAAATCAAAGCCGTAGAGCAGATAGGAGGCCAGGGCGCTGATAAAAGCATCTCCGGCTCCTGTATTGTCGATGGCAGGAAAGTCAGAAGCAGGAAAATGTTTTACCTCCCCAGAGGTACACAGCAGGCAGCCGTCAGCTCCCAGGGTGACAATGACTGTCCCTGTCCCCTGATTTAAAAGAGCTGCAGCTTTTTCTTTTATATCAGCCGGTCCGGGACAGATCTCGTTCAGTTCTTCCAGATTTGGAATGAGAATATCAATCAGCTTCAGGAGCTCAGGCTTTAAGGGACCGCAGGTGGCAGGCTTTACAATCGTTTTGCCGCCCTGACTTCTGGTCAGCCGACAGGCCTCCTCCACCGTTTCCATGGGGATTTCCGTGCTGATTAACGTGTAGGCAGCGTCCTTAAACAGATGGGCGCTGTTTTTCAGATCCGCAGGTCGCAGGGCATCGTTAGCTCCGGAAAGGATGGTGATCATGGATTCGCCGCCAGGTTCCACAAAGATGTAGGCTCTTCCTGTAGGGAGAGAGTCATTTTTCCGGATGCCGGAGGACTCTACGGAATGTTTGTAAAGCGTTTCATAGAGCATGTCAGCTTCTGTATCGTTGCCCACTGCTGTAATCAGGGAAACACGGTGTCCCAGTTTAGCGGCTCCTACCGCCTGGTTCAGCCCCTTTCCGCCTGCGTGCTGGGCAGACAGGGAGGTGCGCGCTACACGGCCGGAGGAAGGAAGCTGGTCTACTTTCAGATAAATATCCACATTGCTGCTTCCCACCACAGCCATTTTTTTAGGCAGCATGGAAAAGGGAAGCCCTATGGTGGACAGGCTGTCTGGTTCAGGAACCCAGGAAAAGGCAGTCGCCTCAGTCAAAACGCCTGATCCGTCGCCTTCCTCCCGCTCGGTCAGGCGAATTAACTGCTCACAGAGAAAGCGCCCGAACTGACGGTGGGGAATGGAGAAGGAGGAAATATCTGGAAACGGCGTTTTCAGCCGCCCATCGTCCCTGAGGGATAAAAGGGAGAAATCCTCCGGGGTTTTGCAGTGGAGAATCAGGCCTCTCTCATAAAGCTCCAGAGCAGAGGCGAAATGGGAGCAGAGGACAGCCGTAGCCCCATGGCTGGCCAGACGATGAAGGAGAGCCGGGGTAATTCCGTGGAATATCAGATCTTTTCGGAAGGGGAGCTGGTGGTCAAACAGACACTTCTTATAGCCTTCAAACAGAGCGTCTGTACGGCTTCCCGGCGAGAGAAGGCAGGCGATATCCTGATGTCCGTTTTGAATAAGAAGGCGGGCGGCTGCATAGCCCATTCCCTGATAATCCAGGTTTATGGATCCGGGCAGGGTGCAGTTGAAAAACAGGAAGGGAATTCCGGCCTTTTCAAGCTCAGACATGTTCTGCAGGCTTTCTGTTCCAAATGCCTCCCACAGCACCGCATCCACCCGGTTTCTGAAAAACGAGGACAGCGCCTTTTTTTCACCTTCCAGGGAAGAGCCGGAGTCTGAGATCAGGACTCCGTAGCCAAGTTCCCTGGCCCTCTCCAGAATTCCGTTTAAAGTGGTTCGGACAGTGGAGGAGCGCAGCAGTACGCCGATGAGAAAGGTTTTTCCAGAAGGCGTCATAACAGAAGCATAGGGTGTGTAATTGTAATCTCTGGCAATTTTTAAAACCTTTTCTCTTGTTTCCTGGCTGATGGTTCCGTCTTTCCGGTTCATTACCTTGGAAACCGTAGAGACGGAAACCCCCGCCAGGCGCGCAATATCTTTAATATTCATAGTCTTTCTCCTCTCTGTATCATAAAAGTATACCCCCTGAACCGGGCAAAAACAAGAGAAAGTAAGAAAAACAGTTTCGGAAACTGAGGTATTTGTAGAAAAAAGTCATAATATAAAGGAGGGGGAAACCTGAAAAATAGTGAATCTAATTAAAAAGCGATGGATAACAAAAGAAAATCTATACAAAAATAACGAAACATATTGACAAACGCGCTCTATAGATGTATGATTTGACTATCAGAGAAAATGATGTAGGAAAATGGTTTCCTAAATTTCCGCATCATAAAAAGCAAGTGCACCACGGAAACGAAAGGTTATGGAGGAGGAGAAAACATGAAGAAACGAGCATTGTGTCTGTTAATGGCAGGATTGATGTGCGTAAGCCTGGCAGGCTGCGGCTCATCCGACAGCGGCAAGGAGACTACGAAGGCTGCAGAAGGCGGAGCGGCAGAAGAGAGCAAGGAAGCTGGAAATGAAGAGAGCAAAGACGGTCTCAAAGTCTGCATCGTGTACACAGGAAATCTGGGAGATAAGTCCTACAATGATTCCTGTAACATCGGCGCTCAGAAAGCAGTAGAGGACTTCGGCATTGAGTTAAAGTCCCTGGAAGGAACGACAGCTCAAGAGTGGGAAGCTAACCTGGTAGCTGCATGTGAAGGCGGCTACGATCTGGTTATCGGCGCTTCTTCCAACATTGCAGATTATATTTCAAAACATGCGCCGAACTATCCGGACACCAAGTTCGCAGTTATCGATACCACAGTAGATCTTCCGAACGTAGAATCCATCAGCTTTGCCCAGAACCAGGGTTCCTTCCTGGCAGGCGCTGCAGCAGCTATGTTCACACAGAAGACAGATATTGAGGGTGTAAACGAAGACAATGTAATCGGTTGGGTAGGCGGAATGGATATTCCGGTTCTCCACGATTTCTATGTAGGATATGAGCAGGGTGCGAAATACATCGATCCGGATATCACAATCCTTCAGGCATTCGCAGGAACATGGACAGACCCGTTAAAGGGCAAGGAGCTGACACTGGCTCAGTATGAGCAGGGCGCAGATATCGTTATGAACGTAGCTTCCGGTACAGGCCCTGGAATCCTTGAGGCAGCAAAAGAGGCAGGAAAGTATGCAATCGGCGTAGATCTGGATCAGGACAAGGATCAGCCTGGCCACGTGCTTACTTCTATGGTAAAGAGAGTAGACAATGCGTGCTATCTGGTTATCCAGTCTGCAGTAGAGGGAACCTTTGAGGGTGGAAGCACTCAGTACCTGACATTAAGCGAGGGCGGCGTAAGCTTAACTGATTTCTCAGTGATGAAGGAAGCCCTTGGAGACAAGTTCCCACAGGATATTGTAGATAAGTGTGAAGAACTTCAGGAAAAGATCGTTTCCGGTGAAATTGTAGTTGAGAACTACGAGGGATTCGGCGCAAATCAGTAAGCTTCAGGCGAGTTTCTTAATAGACAGCAGATAAAACAGGCGGTGAGGGGGGAGTGTCGCAGAATGATATGGGATCACAGCGATTTCACATCAGGAACGGCGCTCCCCCCTCTCTGGGTAAAGCGCCCTGGCAGACCAGGGCTTCAAATTCACAGGAGCGTACAGGACGGAGGGAACAATGAGCGAGTATGTAGTGGAGATGAGGGGCATTTCGAAATCATTCGGCGAGGTGCACGCAGTGAGAGAGGGAGAATTCACCCTGAAAAAGGGGGAGATACACTCGCTGATCGGAGAAAACGGCGCTGGAAAGTCGACGATGATGAAGCTTCTCTATGGAATGTATCCCATTGACAGCGGAGAGTTTATCATAAAAGGAGAGAGGATCACAAAGCTGGATCCGGGAACTGCCATTGCCAGAGGAATCGGTATGGTTCACCAGGAGTTCATGCTGGTAAATGAGCTGACAGTTCTGGAGAACGTGATTCTGGGCTTCGAGCCGAAAAAAGGCATTACCATCGATTTTGACAAAGCCAGAAAAGAAGTCAGACATTATATCGACCAGTATAACATGGAAATTCAGCTGGACAAAAAGGTCAGCCAGATTTCTGTAGGAGAGGCTCAGCGAGTGGAGATCATCAAGACTCTGATGCGCGGGGCAGATATCATTATTCTGGACGAGCCGACGGCGGTTCTGACGCCTCAGGAGACAAAAAAGCTGTTTGAGATTTTGTTTAACCTGAAAAAAGAAGGCAAATCCCTTGTCTTTATTTCCCACAAGCTGAACGAGGTAATGGAAATTTCCGACCGTATTTCTGTTATGCGCCAGGGAACCTATATGGGAACTGTGAACAAGGAAGAGACTACGCCTCTTGATCTGACGAAGAAAATGATTGGCCGTGAGGTCTTCTTAAATATCGATAAGAGCTACGGAAAGGCTGGAGAGAAGATTCTGGAGGTGCAGGACGTATGGGTTCCCAGCCAGAAGGAATCATCTAAAATCCGCGGCATGTCTCTCCATGTAAATGAGGGAGAGATCGTAGGAATTGCAGGAATCGACGGAAACGGGCAGTCTGAGCTGATTGAGGCCATTACAGGACTGCGCCGTGTGGAAAAAGGAAAAATTCTGTTAAATGGTGTGGATATCACCAACCGTTCTCCAAGGAAGGTGAGGGAAGCTGGCCTGGCCCACATTCCAGAGGACAGAAATAAGCGCGGTCTGAACCGTGATATGAGTATTGAAGACAATCTGATCGCAGTAGAGATTGATAAGGGCGTTTATACCAAGGGCGCTTTTATGAACCGGGCGGCTCAGGATCAGTACGCCCAGGAGATGACAGAGCAGTTTGACATCCGTCCGGCTGACTACCATCTCCCCACATCCTCCTTATCAGGAGGAAACGCCCAGAAGGTTGTAGTGGCCAGAGAGGTTTCCATGAATAAAAAGCTGCTGGTGGCTTCCCAGCCTACCAGAGGCGTTGACATCGGAGCCATCGAGTCCATCAGAAACACCCTGGAGCAGGCGAAAAAGAAGGGAGCCGGCGTGCTTCTGGTATCAGCGGAGCTGGAGGAGATTATCTCTCTGTCCGACCGGATTATCGTTATCCATGAAGGAAAGATCACAGGTGAGATGGAGGCCAGCGAGGCCAATGAGAACAACCTGGGACTTTTGATGATGGGCGGAGAAAAAGCAGGGCAGAATGCAGCTGCACAGACAGATGAAATCAGGAAGGAGGGAGATGAGGCATGAGCCAGTCATTAAAAGGTTTAAGGAAAATTCTGCTGACCCTTGCCCTTGCGCTGGGTATCGGAGCTATCTTTATTCTGGCAATTGGAGAGAATCCTCTGGCAGCTTATGGCGCAGTATTTAAGGGAGCTTTCGGAACAAAGCTTGGCTTTGGAACTACCATCGCAGGCTTTACGCCCCTTCTTCTGACCTCCATCGCCTTTGCGGTGGCGGCCAAGGCGGGGGCCTTCAACGTAGGAGTAGAGGGAGAGGTGTGTCTGGGAGGTATTGCTGCGGCCTGGATTGGCGTGAACTGCGGCTTCCTTCCAAAGCCTATTCTTATGCTGGCCTGCTTTGCAGGAGCTATGGCAGTGGCTGCAGCCTGGGCCCTGATCCCGGCTGTGTTAAAGGCATATTACAATGTATCAGAGGTCTGCGTAACTATTCTGATGAATACAGTAGCTCTGTACATCGGATCCTATCTTGTCAGCGGCCCTATGAGCGCAGGAACTGCCAACCCGCAGTCTGATCCAGTGCTTGTTACACTGCCGAAGATTATTAAGCCATCCTCAGCCAACGCGGGAGTTTTCATCGCGGCCGGCGTGGTAGTTCTGGTCATTGTAATGCTCTACAAGACAAAGTGGGGCTATAAAATCCGTACAGTGGGAACCAATCCCTACCATGCAGATTATGTAGGAATTAACTCTAAAAAGGTATTTATTAACGCCATGCTGCTTTCCGGTATGTTAGGCGGAATCGCCGGATGTATCGAGGTACTGGGCGTACATGGATACTACCTGGACAACTTTGCAAAGGATCTGGGAACCAACGGCATGTTAGCGGCCCTGATTGTAAAGTCCAACATGATTTTTACACCATTTATGGCTTTCTTCTTAGCTGTATTAAAGGCAGGAGCTATGGCGATGCAGCAGTCTACCGGCGTTCCGAAATCGATTGTAGATACCATTTCTGCTATTTTCATTATTGTGGCAACCATGGAGCTGCTGTTCCAGTTTAACGGAAAGAGAAAGGCTCTGGCTGCCCAGAAGAAGGAAATGGCTGCTAAGACAGGAGGCACAGGCATCAACGATGAAGCCCCAAAAGGCAATGATAGGGAAGGGGGAAATAAATAATGGAACTTTTTGAAAATCTTGGAAAGATCTTTAATGTGTCGTTAATTTACGCCACGTTCCGCGCGTCGACTCCTATCATTTACGCTGCCCTTTGTGCGGCCATCACTCAGCAGGCCAATATTTTAAATATCGGTACAGAGGGAATTATGCTGGTGGGAGCGTTCACCGCTGTGGCAGTAAGCTTTTTCACAGGCAGCTGGCTTGCCGGAGTCATTGCAGCTATGGTAGGCGGAGCGATTATCGCTATGATTATGGCTCTGGGCCACATTAAGTACAATTCTGAAATCTGCGCTATTGGTATGGGTATCAACCTGCTGGCCATTGCCATTACCAAGTTTTTAATGCAGGTTTTATTTAAGACAAACGGAACTTTCTCAAACCCGGATATTATCCCGATTCCCCGTGTGCATTTTGCCTTCCTGGAAAATGTGCCGGTTTTAGGAGAACTGTTAAATGACTGGTGTTTTACCGAGTGGTTTGTAATTATTTTCATTATTTTACTGCAGTTCCTGTTCTATAAGACTGTATGGGGGCTGAGACTCAGGGCAGTAGGCCAGTTCCCGATGGCTGCCCAGACGGCAGGAATTCATGTAAACGCAGTGAAGTATCAGGCAATGCTGATTTCCGGTCTCATTGGAGGTCTGGCAGGCGCTCACCTGTCTTTAGGATACAGCACCCAGTTCGTAGAGAATATGACCAATAACCGAGGCTTCATGGGAGTTGCAGCGATGTACTTCGGCGGCGCCAATCCGGTGCTCACAGCCATCGGATGCCTGCTCTTTGGCTTCTCTGATTCCATCGGAGCCAGACTTCAGGCTTACGGCTTCCCGGCTCAGTTCGTACTGATGATGCCGTATATTGTAACGGTAGCCGTGCTGGCTGTATCCATGGCCCTTAAGATGGGAGCTGCTAAGAAGAGAGAGTCTTCCCTTATGGGAAAGCAGGCATAAAAGGAACAGGAAAAAATCTATTCACAGAGAAACAGGAGGAGCAGACACATGGAACGAGAGAAGATTATCCTGGACTGTGATCCGGGACATGACGACGCGGTGGCCATTATGCTGGCTGGAAAAAGTCCTAAAATCGAGCTTTTAGGTGTGACAGTAGTAGCCGGAAACCAGACCCTTGAAAAAACGCAGATCAACGCGCTGAACGTAGTGCAGTGCCTGGGACTTGACGTGTCGGTATATGCAGGCTGCGGACAGCCCATGATTCGGGAGAAGATGACAGCCGGAGATATTCATGGTGAGACAGGTCTTGACGGCCCTGTATTTGAGCCGCTGACAAAGGAGCTGGAGAAGGAGCACGCCGTTTCCTTTATTATCAGGACGCTGATGGAGTCCGACGGGGACATTACCATGGTAACTACAGGCCCTATGACAAACCTGGGCATGGCAATCCGCATGGAGCCGAGAATTGTGCCGAAAATTAAGAGGATCGTGCTCATGGGAGGCGCCTACACAAACGGAAACGTAACCCCGGCGGCAGAGTTTAACATTATCGCAGACGCAGATGCCGCTTATGTGTGCTTTACAGCAGGACGCCCCATTACTATGATTGGTCTGGATGTAACCAGAAAGGCTCTCTGCTATCCATCTATTGTGGATAGGATGGACAAAATTGGAAACAAGGCTTCGAAGCTGTTTGTAGATCTGATGCGCCACTTCTGCAAGAGTCAGAAGGAGGTATTCGGATGGGAGGGAGGTCCTCTCCACGATCCGATTACTATTGCCTGGTTGATTGATCCGTCTGTGGTTGAGACAAAGCCAATGCACGCTGAGATTGACATCAGAAGCGTCCAGTCCTATGGCAGAACCAACTGTGATTTCTTCGGATACCAGAAGCTGGAGCCAAATGCAGACGTGGGTATTGGCATTGACGCGGAAAAGTTCTGGGATATGGTAGAGGAAGTTCTTAAAATGTACGATTAATGTACGGTTAAGGAGAAGCATGAGAGATTTAAAGGAAGTTCTGGCTGAAAACAGAGACAAATATATTGAACAGCTTAAAAATCTGGTTTCCATTGACACCCACGATCTGGGCCACGGCATTGCCGGAGGCCTGGAGAAGGAGGGGCAGGATTACATGCTCCGCCTGTTTGAGGAGATGGGAGCTGAGACGGCGGCGGATCCCATGAAGGAGGAGGACATTGTACGGTGCAAGGAGCTGTACCAGGAGGGAAATCTGGGACACAATCAGACAGACCGTTACAATGTGTACGCTGCGTTTAAGGGAAACGGCGCAGGCAGAAGCCTGATGTTCAACAGCCACATCGACGTGATGCCTGCCGACGAGATAGAAGAATGGACCAGCCATCCCTTCAAACCGGAAATCAGAGACGGAAAGATGTACGGACGCGGCACGGCAGACATGAAAGGCGGGCTGATGGCCTCCGTCATGGCGGTGCAGCTGTTGAAGGACGCGGGCCTTGAGACGCTTCCGGGTGATGTGGTGATTACCTCGGTGTGCGACGAGGAGGGCGGCGGAAACGGTTCCATGCAGGCGATTATGAGCGGCCAGAAGGCAGACGGCGTGGTTGTGTGCGAGGGAACCAGCGACGAGCTGATTTTAGCCCATATGGGCTTCGTATTCTTCAAGGTGGAGTTCGAGGGAAAGGCCTGCCATTCCGGCGGCAAGCGGAACGGCGTCAGCGCCATTGAGAAGGCGGTCAAGGTGATGCAGGCCTTAAATGAGAAGGAGCATGAGTGGCTTCTGACTTACAAGCACTCCCTTCTTCCGGCTCCTAATCTGAATGTAGGCGTGATTTCCGGCGGAACAGCCGGTTCCACCGTGGCGGGAGAGTGTTCTTTCTCCGCCTGCGTCCACTATCTGCCCATTCAGATGAGCTACGATCAGGTGGTGGCTGAGTTTGAGGACGTGGTAAGGAGAGTGTCCTTATCCGATCCGTGGCTGGAGGCTCATCCGCCGAAGGTGACGATTTACCAGGCGGGCGGCGGCTTTGAGATGGAAGAGGAGCATCCGTTTGTAGACAGCTTTAAAAAGGCCTACCAGGCGGCTAAGGGAAAGGCAGTCAAGGTGGTAGGATCTCCGGCAGGCTGCGATTCCAGACTGTGGAGAAACATCGCCGGCTGTCCTACCATTCAGTTCGGCCCCGGCAACCTGGCACAGTGCCACGGCATTGACGAGTGGGTGAGCATTGACGCTTACCTGGAGTCGATTCTTATTTACGCAGAGCTGATTTTAGACTTCTGCAGCGGCGGAAAAAACGCGTAGGAAAACCGGATAGAAAAAACTATATAGAAAAACCATATAGAAAAAAACGTTAAAAACATATTTGACAAACAGGAGGAATAAAAAAGATGGCAAAGAAAGTATTACTTGCAGGCGAGTCCTGGATGAGCTATACCACACATGTGAAGGGCTTCGACACCTTCTACACCTCTGTCTACGAGACAGGAGAGAAGTATTTAAAGGCGGCCATGGAGAAGGGCGGATATGAATTTACCTTCCTTCCCAACCATCTGGCTATGGAGGAGTTTCCATTTACCATGGAGGAGTTAAAGCAGTATGATCTGATCATCCTGTCCGATATCGGCGCAAACACACTTCTCCTTCCCACCGCTACGTTCACAAGAAGCGAGATTATGCCGAACCGCTGCAATCTGTTAAGAGACTATGTGCTGGACGGCGGCGCTCTCCTCATGGTAGGCGGCTACATGACCTTCTCCGGCGTGGACGGCAAGGGCAAATGGCAGGATACAGCTGTTCAGGAGGTGCTTCCGGTTCAGGTGCTTCCGACAGACGACAGAATGGAGCACTGCGAGGGCGTGCGTCCTGTAACGGTTAAGGAGCATCCGGTTTTAGCAGGTCTGGATCCGGAGTGGCCGAGAGTTCTGGGATACAATAAGACCGTCTTAAAGCCTGAGGCGGTTGAGGTAGCTGAAGTATGCGGCGATCCGTTTATCGCTCTGGGCGAGTATGGAAAAGGACGCTCCGCAGCGTTTACAACAGACTGTGCTCCTCACTGGGCGCCGCCGGAGTTCTGCGAGTGGAAGGGATATGACGTTCTCTTCCAGAATCTGGCAAAATGGCTGATGAGAGAGGAGTAAGCTGTCAGCACAGGCCGAGTCTGTCCCGAAAAAAACGGCAAGGTGGTTGAAACTATGAAAGTATTAAACTTTGGATCATTAAATATTGACTATGTATACAGCCTGGATCATTTCGTGCAGAAGGGGGAGACCATCTCCTCCAGAAGCCTGGATATCTTCAGCGGCGGAAAGGGCCTCAATCAGTCGGTAGCTCTGGGAAGAGCAGGGGCAGAGGTTTATCATGCGGGAGCAATCGGACAGGACGGAGATTTCCTGACGGATATTTTAAGGGACGCAGGTGTCCGCACCGAATACGTCAGACGCCTTTCCTCTGTCCGCACCGGAAATGCGATTATCCAGAGAGACAGCAAGGGCGACAACTGTATTATTCTCTACGGAGGAGCCAACCAGAGCATTGAGAAAGCCCAGGTGGACGAGACGCTTGACCAGTTTTCAGAAGGAGATTTTCTGGTTCTGCAGAATGAGATTAACGAGCTTCCCTATATTATGGAGCAGGCGCACAAAAAAGGACTCAGGATTGTGCTGAACCCGTCTCCCATGGATGAGAAAATTACAGAGCTTCCCCTTTCCTTTGTAGATATTTTTATTCTCAACGAGGTGGAGGCGTGCCAGATTTTGAAGCTTCCGGAGGCGGAGCGCAGGGAGGCCGCAGCAAAAGGAAATGAGCTGTGCAGAAGGCTTTCCGAGGCGTTTCCAGAGGCTATGATCGTGCTGACTCTGGGAGAGAACGGTTCTGTGTGCCTGGATCATGGAGTGTTGACAGAGCAGCCCATTTACAGGACTGAGACAGTGGACACCACTGCAGCCGGAGATACCTTTACCGGTTACTTCGTGGCAGGGCTGATCCGGGGACTTTCTGTAGGGGAGGCCATGGATCTGGCGGCCAAAGCTGCATCGATCACAGTGTCAGGCCTGGGAGCGGCTCCGTCCATCCCGGCTCTCGCCCAGGTTGAGGGCATGAAAGCAAGATAACCTGCACAGCAGGAAAGAAAGCGGTAAGCAGAAGAGACGGCTGACGTTTCTGCCGGCGCAGGTAAAATACGGCGCGGCATGAGCGGAGGCCGTCTTTGTCGTTTCATAAATATAGTGTCAGTGTACAAAGGCGTGTTGTCCCTTGCACACTGACGCTAGTTACAATAGTTGCAAAAGACGAGAAAGGCAGAACAAATGGAAAAAACCGGAAAAATGGAAAAAACAGCGGCTGAAGATGCGGTAAAACTGTTAAAGGATATTTTGGAGATCCCTTCTGTCAACGGAAAGGACGACGAGGGAGCGGTAGCGGAGTATCTGGATCAGTATTTTAAATCCTATGGAATCGAGAGCCGGGTGGATCGGATTGACGAAACCCATGCCAATGTAATTGCCCTGATTCCAGGGGAAAGCGGGGAGACAGAAATCTGGAACGGGCATCTGGACACAGTGCCTTACGGAGACCTGGATAAGTGGGAGACAGAGCCGTGGAAGGTGGAAGAGCGGGAAGGGAAGCTCTTTGCCAGAGGAGCTTCCGACATGAAGAGCGGCCTGGCGGCCATGGCCTTCGCCCTGGCTCATCTGCCCGGAAAGCCGAAGCATACCATTCAGTTTATGGGAACCTGCGACGAGGAGAAGGGAGGTCTGGGAGCCAGACGGATTGTGGAGGAAAGCCAGATGGCGGCTTCCAGATTTATGCTGATCGGGGAGCCGACGGATCTCAGGCCGGGGGCCGCCCAGAAGGGATGCCTGTGGCTGCGCCTGTCTGTGAAGGGAAAAACCTGCCACGGCGCTTATCCGGAGAAGGGAGCCAACGCCATCCACGGGCTGTTTAAGACAGCGGAGGAAATTAAGGCCTATGTAGAGCAGTTTTCTCATCCGTTTTTGGGACAGTCGACGGCCCAGATTAACTGGATTGGCGGCGGCGGAGCCTTCAACATGACGGCAGACGGCTGCGAGGCGGTGATGGATATCCGTATGGTTCCAGGTCTTGGCACAGCCATGGTGTTAGAGCGGGCGAAGGAGGCGGCAGACAGGCTGAAGGCAGAAAATCCGCTGTTTGACTGCACATTTACAGTGGAAAACAGCCGGAGAGCCATTGAGATAGAGGAAGAGCATGAGAAGGTGCGCCGGCTGAAAGAAATTTTAGGAGAAAGAGGGCTGAACCAGGAGAGCATCGGAATTAACTTCTTCACAGACGCCTCCATCCTGGCAGAGCATGATATGGAGCAGAAGATCCTTCTCTTCGGCCCGGGAAAGCCTAACCTGGCCCACCAGCCCAACGAGTATGTGGAGACAGAGGCCTATCTGACAGCCATCGAGGCGCTGATGGAGATGGCGGACTGCAGGTAACTCCGCTCTTGCACATCCCGCCCCCTCAATGGTATACTGAAACCTTCAGAGAAGGATTGTTTTGAGAGGAGGAGACGCCATGTCAGCTCAGACAAATGCGAGAGAACATACAAAAAACAGAATTAAGAAGCCCAGCCTTTACCATGTGGTGATGCACAACGACGATTTCACTACCATGGAATTTGTGGTGGAGATTCTGATAACCATTTTTAACAAGGGAAGGGAGGAAGCTGCGGCTCTGATGATGGCTGTCCACAAGAATCAGAAGGCGGTGGTGGGAACGTACTCCTACGACATTGCCAGAACGAAGGCGGAGGAAGCTGAAAGGCAGGCCAGGGCAGAGGGATTTCCCTTCCGCCTGACCGTAGAGGAGGCCTGACACGGCCAGGCGGATGAGAAAAGGCCAGATTCGGTACTGGGAGAACACGGCGGACAACCATTGAGGAGAAAGAGAGGAGAGACAGGAGATGGACATCAGCGAGGAAACAGGGCGGGCGTTTCGGGGAATGGTGGAGGAAGCGGAGCGGCTTCATCTGGAATATGTGACCCCGGAGCTTCTGCTTCTCCATATAGCGGCAGAGCCGGCTTTCCAGGAGGCCTTTGAGAACTGCCAGGGAGAGATCGGAAGGCTGGCAGAGCAGCTGGAGGACTATGTGAACGGGCTTCCCGTTCTGTCTGAGGAAAAGCGGAAAGAGGGGGCGGAGCCGGAACCGTCTGCCGATTTAAACGAGCTTCTGCTTACAGCCGAGTGGGCGGCCAGAAGCAGCGGCAGAAAAGAAGTGGCTTTAAGCCATCTGGTCTCCTCCTATTTCAGCCTGAAGGAGAGCTTCGCCCTCTATTACCTGACAGAGCAGGGAATTGAAAAGGGAGAATTTCTTCTGGCCTTGATTGAGGCGGAGGAGAAGGACGGCGGGGACGAACCGTCTGCCGCCTGGCTGTATTCGGCTGAGGAGACAGGGCCGGGAGGAAAGGAAGAAGCAGAGAAGCTGGATGAGGCGGAGGATGCAGAGGACTTAGAGGATGAGGCGGATGCAGAAGGGCCTGAGAACAGGAGAGGAAAAGGCCGCTGGAAACGCTTTGCAGTCTGCCTGAACGAGGAGATTTCCCTGGCAAATCCTCTGATTGGCCGGGAAAAGGAGCTGGAGAGAACCATGCAGCTCCTCTGCCGGAAGGAGAAAAACAATCCTCTTCATATCGGAGAACCGGGTGTGGGAAAGACAGCCGTGGTTTATGGTCTCGCCAGACTGCTGTCGGAGGGAAAGGTTCCGGAGCCTTTAAAGGGAGCGAAAATCTATGCCCTGGATCTGGGAGGAATGCTGGCGGGTACCCAGTACAGGGGAGACTTTGAAAAAAGGCTGAAGTCGGTGCTTTCAGGGCTTTCACAGGAGGAGAAGCCCATTGTCTATCTGGACGAGATCCACAACATTGTGGGAGCCGGGGCGGTGGGGGAGGGAAGTCTTGACGCCTCCAATCTTTTAAAGCCTTATCTGGCTTCTGGAAGAATCCGCTTTATCGGAGCCACCACCCACGAAGAATACAAACGGTATTTTGAGAAGAGCCGGAGCCTGGCCCGCCGTTTCCAGAATGTGGAGATAGCGGAGCCGGGGGAGGATGAGGCGGCAGAGATTCTTTTGGGGCTTAAAACGCGCTATGAGGAGTACCACGGAGTGTCTTACCAGAATGGTGTGATAGAATACATGGTTCACATGAGCGCCAAATATATCAACGAACGCTTTCTGCCGGATAAGGCCATTGATCTGATGGACGAGGCGGGGGCGTACAGAAAGCTTCATCCTCTGGCACAAAAGCGGCAGACGGTGGGAAAGGATGTGGTGGACCAAATTCTTGCGAAAATCTGCCGGATTCCCAGACAGACGGTGGAGAGCAGTGAAACGAGAAAACTGGCCTTGCTGGAAAAACGCCTGGCCTCCCAGGTGTTCGGACAGGAGGAGGCGGTGAAGGAGGTGGCCAATGCCATCAAGTTTTCCAGGGCCGGGCTTCTGGATCCTGGAAAACCCCTGGCCAGCTTCCTTTTCGTCGGGCCTACCGGCGTGGGAAAGACGGAAATTGCCAGAACTCTTGCGAAGGAGCTGGGGATCAGTCTGCTCCGCTTTGACATGAGCGAGTACGAGGAAAAACACGCTGTGGCCAAGCTGATCGGCGCTCCGGCCGGCTATGTGGGCTATGAAGAAGGAGGTCTGCTTACCGAGGCAGTCAGGAAGACCCCCCACGCTGTCCTCCTGCTGGACGAGATAGAGAAGGCCCATCCTGATATTTACAACATTCTTCTCCAGGTGATGGATTACGCGACTCTTACCGACAATCAGGGCAGAAAGGCTGATTTCAGAAATGTGATTCTCATTATGACTTCCAACGCCGGAGCCGGCAGGATGGCAAAGCCGGGCCTTGGATTTTCGGGGAGCCCTGAGGAAGAGACGCGAAATGGAGACGAGGCGGTTCTCGACGAGGTGAAGCGGGGGTTCCAGCCGGAGTTCAGAAACCGTCTGAATAAAATTGTCGTGTTCCACAGCATTGGAAAGAAGACTGCCAGGGCGGTAGCGGGAAAGAAGCTTCTGGAGCTTGGAGCGCTTTTAGCCAGCCGGCAGGTGGAGTTTTCCTACACCAGAAAGGCTCTGGATCTGCTGGCTGAAAAAGGAGTGAGCAGAGAGTACGGAGCCAGGGAATTAGGACGGGTGATAGACAGGGAGATCAAACCTCTGCTGGTGGACCGCCTTCTGTTCGGAAGCCTGAAAAAGGGCGGAACGTGCCGCCTGGATACAGAACAGAAGGACGGAACAGAAAGCGTGTTTGCAGTGCGGGAAGCAGATGGGGCAAAGGCGCAGGGCAGGAAAGGCGGCAGCTGTGAGCCTGCCGAAAAGAGGCGGAGCAGAAAGGAAGGAAGCTTTGAAACACTGGAAAAGGGATCAGGAGACAGAAAAAAGAAAGCTTAGAAAGACAGCTGCAGTTCCGGAATACTATAAGGAATTTCGCTGCATTGGCCCCGCCTGCCCGGAAACCTGCTGCAGGGGCTGGGATATTCCGGTCAATCAGGAGGCTATGCGAAGGTACAGATCTCTTAAGAGAGCCGGCTTTGACTTTGGCGGGGGGATTGATTTCCTGAGAAAAAAGATTCGGATGAAAGAGACAGGCTGCCCTTTCCTGGAGGATGGCCTGTGCCGGATTCACAGGGATCTGGGAGAGAAATATCTGTGCCGTACCTGCCGCAGCTATCCCCGCCACGCGGAAGACTATGGGAGCAGACGTGAATGGTCTCTGTCCCTGTCCTGCCCGGAAGCCGCGGGGATTCTGTTAAGACGAAGAAATGGTCTTAAGCTTCATGAGTACGTTCTGGAAACAGGGGAGGAAGAACCATTTCTGTCCAGCCTTCTGAAAACAAGAACGCTGATGTTTTCCCTGCTGTCAGAGGGGAAGGTGCCGCTTAAATACAGGCTGGCCATGATTTTGACCCTGGCTCATGATCTGCAGCCTTCTGTAAAGCGCGCGTTTCGAAAGGAAACGGAGGATAGGGGGGAGAGCCTCAGAAGGATCAGCCGGCGTTTAGCCAGGTATGAGCTTTTAAAGACTCCCCCTGGCTGTCAGCGTTTTTTAAAGAAGCTTTCTGAGTGGGAAAACAGGCCGGAGGAGCGGTATGATTCCATGGCAGGCTTTCTGGGAGTTTTGGGGGAGCTGCCTGACATTTATCCGGGATTTGGTTCTATGATTTCCGGGTGGATGGATCTTCTGTACCGGACAGAAGCCGGCTATGAGGACTACAGGAGGCGGATCGTTTCAGCAGGCTTTGATCGGGACGTGGAAGAAGGATCAGACCTGGAGCTCTGGTATGAAAATCTGGCCATCCACCTTCTCTATGTTTATGTGCCGGGAGCTGTGTACGACGGGGAGCTGTATTCCAAAGTAAAATTTGTCCTGTTCTTTGTACTCTGCATACGGGAGGCATACGGAGCCGCAGCCTGTGAGGAGAAGGCAGAACGAAAGAAGGAAGAGCTGTTTATAACGCTTGTATCACGTTTCTGCCGTCAAATCGAACATTCCGATCAGGTTTTGGAGCAGATCGAGCGGGCAGTCAGAGAGGAAAAGAGATTTCAGATGGAATACTTCCTGATTAATCTTTTGAATTGATGGATAAATTTAGAAAATTTTAAAATAATTTCTAATTAGGAAATAGAAAACTAAAGAAAACGTAAGGAAAAGGAAATTGACCCTGTATTCTTCCGGAAGTATCCTATTAGAAGAAAAGTAAAAAATAAGCGCCGGGGAGGCCCTGAGACATCAGAGTATGACAGAAGGGAACGTCCCCGGCGTCTTTAGGATAGAAGAGAAGAATGAAGGAAAGAGAAGACAGAAGAAAGGAAACTTTCAGGAAGAATTGGAAGAAACGGATGGCAGGATGTTCGCTGCTTGCCCTGTGCCTGTCGATTTCGTCAGGCCTTTCAGGCTGCGGCCTCAGCTCCGGGACAGGCGCTGTGTCTGGGACTCTGGCGCAGCCGGGGCAAGAACTGCAGGAGACCCCAAAAGAGGAAAAAGATCTGGAATTCAGCCGGAGATTTTATTTGACCAGCCCTGATCATCTGCAGCTTGTGACAGCAGAGGAGCTGGAGGACTGGGAAACGTCTGGAACGGAGAAGAAGGAGCTTGAGGAGGGAAAGACGAGCTGGGGAATCGTGCTGGCCGAGTTTCCCAGGGAACAGGTAACCATGTACGGCTATCTGGATCCGGAAAGGCCCTTCCAGGGTGTGATGATTCAATGCGGCGACAGCGTCAGCTATTTTCCGGAGCTTGTCTACATGTCAGACTCCCATCAGATGCCGGACGCAGTGTCAGACGGCAGCGGATCGATGTTTACCGTGTCCTTTCACGCGGAGACGGGAAAAGACAGAAAGAGAGATTCACTCTGGGTGTTTTTAAGAAGCGAATCGGGAACCATGACGGCGGATTGTTTTGAGGAGGAGGATTATCTGAGCCAGATGGCCAATCGTTTTTCCTTAAGCTTTCAAAAAGGAGAGCCGGAGGGGACGCTGCTGCGCCAGGATGGCCAGGCCCTGGGAAAGGCCGATTTAAGCTGGGCAAAGGACGCTGAAATTACAGGTCTGAATATCTCTGACCGGGTTTGCTTTAAGCCTGGGAATCCAGCCCGCCTGGAGACTGAAATAGGGATTTCGGCAGAAGGGAGAAAGCCGTATTACGGGGATGAGCTCGCAGTGACGGCTCCGATAGAAATTGTCGTACGCACTTATGAGGATGGCAGCAGGGGAGCCGAGTTTCTGATCGGGGAGGTGGAGCCTCTAACGGAAGAAAGTCTGGCAGAAGAAAGAGAAGAGACAGGAAAAATAAAAGACGAAGCAGGAGAAATAAAAGAAGAGGCAGAGAAGGGGGCAGGAAAAACAGAAGAACAGGGGCATAGTGAATAAGCTGTCTGTATAAACTGAATCGAGGAAACAGACATATAAGGCAGGATCAGCCATGAGGGAAGCAGTCTTCCAGGTAATGGATTCGTGGGGCAGTATTGGAATTTTTTTATTAATCCTGATTGAAAATCTTTTTCCGCCCATTCCGTCAGAGGTGATTTTAACATTCGGCGGATTTATGACCACCTACACCGCCATGACGGCGGGGGAGGCGATAGCGGCGGCTACGGCGGGTTCTGTGGCAGGTGCCGTGGTTCTCTATGGAGCCGGACGCCTGGCCACGCCCAGCCGTCTGGAACGCTTTCTGGGAGGCAGAGTGGGAACGCTTCTCCATTTTCAGAAGGAGGATGTGGAAGACGCGGCAGAATGGTTTGAAAAAAGGGGAAAAGCAGCTGTGCTTTTCTGTCGGTGTGTGCCGATTATCAGAAGTCTGATCTCCATCCCGGCTGGAATGGCTCAAATGGCGCTGGCGCCTTTTCTGTTTCTGACGACAGTGGGAAGCCTGATCTGGAATACGGTTCTGATCTGCGCCGGCGCGGCGGCCGGAGCTTCCTGGGAGCGGGTGATGGAAACGGTGGACGCCTATTCAAACACAGCCGTCTGGGCTGCAGCTGCAGCGATATTGGCAGCACTCTGCATTCACAGAAGAGGAAAGAAAAGAGCCGGAAATGGGAAAGAAGCAGAGAACGGAAAAAAATAAATCCCTGTTTCACCTGGCGTCTGCCAGATTTAACAGGGATCAAAAAAATGCGTCTGATAGGAATCGAACCTACGCACACGGCTCCGGAGGCCATTGCTCTATCCACTGAGCTACAGACGCATTAATAGTATTTTACTATAGTTTGTGCAAAAAAGCAAGTAATTTTGCAGGAAAAGTTATTTGCTTTTTATCTGCAGTTTTGCTAAAATACGTAGAGAAAAGACAGGAGGCAGAAAAATGGGAAGAAGCAGAAAAAAGCCGTCCGGACAGCCGATGTCGGACAGAGAGCTTCGCAGATTTGGAATTCTCTTAGCTGTGCCTCTTTTGATTCTGGCGCTGGCAGCTGTGCTTCTGACAGCGGGATTTCTGCGGGAGGCGGGAAATAAAGGACAGCCGGAACCGGAATCGCAGCTGGATTCAGAGGCGGAACAGGACGTGGTAATTGAGCCGGACACAAAAGAGTATCACTATGACTTTGGGGGAAGCATTCTGGAAAAGGATGCCCACCATGAGATTAACCAGCTGATGGAGGAATATTTCCGCGCGGTCTCGGAGTGCGATATGGACACGTTTATGAATCTGTTTACCTCCCAGGATACCTCTCAGGAGGAGCAGTTCAGACAGTCCTTTGAGAAACAGAGAGAGTATATCGACGGATATGAAAATATTTCCTGTTATACGGCAAAAGGGCTGACGGAAGACGCCTATGTGGCTTATGTTTCCTACGACGTGCGTTTTTCCGGGGTGGACACGCCTGCGCCGTCTTTAGTAGAAGTTTATGTGGAAAAGTGCAGTGACGGGCAGTGGAGAATTTTTGACGGGGAGAAGACGCCGGAGCTGGAGGCTTATCTGGAGGCTGTCAACCGAAACGAAGACACTGTGCTTTTGGGAAAGCAGATTGATGAGGCCAAGGAAGCGGCCATGAGTGCAGACGAAGAGCTGAAAGGGCGGATTCTCTTTATGGAAAACGGCCCTGGATACATGCAGGATGAAGAATAAAATGATATAAACCCATAGAAAAGAGGCTGAATAAACATGAATGTAAAAGATTTTTACTTTGATTTGCCCCAGGAGCTGATTGCCCAGGATCCGTTAGAGGATCGGGCATCCTCCAGGCTGCTGGTGCTGGATCGGGAGACCGGAGAGGTAACCCACCGGAAATTCCGCGATATTTTAGGATATCTGAATCCAGGAGACTGCCTGGTCATTAACGACACGAAGGTGATTCCGGCAAGACTCATCGGAAGCAGGGAGGGGACCAATGCGAAGATAGAGGTGCTGCTTCTGAAACGGAGAGAGAACGATATCTGGGAGACCCTTGTAAAGCCTGGAAAAAAGGCGAAGCCGGGAACCGTGATTTGCTTTGGGGACGGACTTTTAAAGGGAACGGTCATCGACGTAGTGGAGGAAGGAAACCGTCTGATCCAGTTTTCCTACGATGGAATTTTTGAGGAGATTTTAGATCGTCTGGGACAGATGCCTCTGCCGCCGTACATTACGCACCAGCTGCAGGACAAAAACCGTTACCAGACGGTTTACGCGAAACACGAGGGCTCTGCGGCGGCTCCCACAGCAGGACTTCACTTTACAAAGGAGCTGCTTCAGGAGATTGAGGACAAGGGTGTGAAGCTTGCCCATGTAACCCTCCACGTGGGACTTGGCACTTTCCGGCCGGTGAAGGTGGAAAATGTGCTGGATCATCATATGCACTCTGAATTTTACATGGTAGAGGAGTCGGAGGCAGAGAAGATTAACCAGACGAAACGGGACGGAGGAAGAGTGATCTGCGTGGGAACCACCAGCTGCCGGACCATCGAGTCGGCCAGCGATGAGAATGGAATTCTGAAGGCAGGAAGCGGCTGGACAGATATTTTCATCTATCCGGGATATCAGTTTAAGATTCTGGACTGCCTGATCACGAATTTCCATCTTCCGGAGTCCACTCTCGTCATGCTGGTATCAGCTCTGGCAGGCCGGGAACACGTTCTGGCAGCCTATGAGGAAGCGGTGAAGGAGAGGTATCGGTTCTTCAGCTTTGGGGATGCGATGTTTATAAAATAAGATAGAGGTATAATAGACAAGGAGAAGCGTTCACGCTCCAATTGGAAGTCGCTGAACTGCTTCTCCTTGTCTATGGCGGGGGGATTCGAACTCTTCCAATCGGATTTTCACTGGAAAACAAAAAAGACACCAGATTTCTGTTTGACAGAAAACTGATGTCTTTTCCCATTTAACTGGGGGACAAGGATTCGAACCTTGAAATGACGGAGTCAGAGTCCGTTGCCTTACCATTTGGCGATACCCCAACGACAGGTGTTATTATACGACATGAAAATCATTTCGTCAACACTTTTTTTGAAAAAATATAAAAAAATATAAAAAACGTGAAAATCCAAAAATAACTCGAAAAACAGTATCAGAGCCGGCATGGACAAGAGAGGCGGGATCCGATATAATAGGAGAGTACAAGAGGTGAAGAGATGTATACATTTGAAAGCAGAGTCAGATACAGTGAGACGGATGAGACAGGCAGACTGTCGGTAACAGGCATTATGAATTATTTCCAGGACTGTTCCACCTTCCAGTCTGAGGATCTGCACATGGGGATTTCCTATCTGGAAGAGGAAAAGCGGGCCTGGTGGCTGAACTCCTGGCAGATTGTGATTGACAGATACCCATCCCTTGGGGAGAAAATTCAGATATCCACCTATCCCCATGGCTTTAAGGGGATTTACGGCTACAGGAATTTTCTGATCCGGGACGAGAGCGGAGCAGTGATAGTCAAGGCAGATTCCTGCTGGTTTTTCTATGATCTGGAAAAGGGATGTCCCGCCAGAGTGACGCCTAAGGAGATCCGGGGCTACGGGGAGTGCGAAGCCCCCCTGCCGATGCCGGAAGCTCCGAAAAAAATACGCCTCTCGGAGCATTACTGGGAGGAGAGGCCGGTAGAAGCAGCCAGACATCATTTGGACACCAATCTGCATGTCAATAATGCCCAGTATGCAGAGATTGCCAGAGAGTTTCTGCCGGGAGATTTTGAGATACAGGAGCTTCGGGTGGAATATAAGAAGGCGGCTGTACTGGGGGACAAAATGGTGCCGCGCATCAGCAGAGAGGAAGACGGTTATACAGTTTCCCTTACAGGGGAAGATGGATCGCCGTTTGCAAATATGTACCTGAAGGGGAGCTGCTCTGGCAGCCGGGATGGACAGGAGAAAAGAAAGGACGGATGACATGATTGAATTAGGCAGAAAACAGGAGCTTCAAGTGCTCAGAGAAAAGGAATTCGGAGTGTACCTGGGAGAGAAGGCGCACCCGGAGGCATCGGTGCTGCTTCCGAAAAAACAGGTTCCGGAGGGGACGAAGCTGGGGGACAGTCTTCAGGTATTTATTTATAAGGATTCTGAGGACCGCCTGATCGCCACCACAGCAGAGCCGAAGCTGGAGGCAGGACAGACTGCGCTTTTGAAGATAAAGGAGATTACGAAAATAGGAGCGTTCCTGGATATGGGGCTGGAGAAGGATCTGCTTCTCCCGTTCAAGGAGCAGACGGCCAGGCTGCGGCCGGGAGATGACTGTCTTGCCGCTCTATATGTGGATAAGAGCAGCCGTCTGGCAGCGACCATGAAGGTATATCCTTACCTTCAGACAGCAGAAGGATATCAAAAGGACGACAAGGTAGAGGGACGCGTATATGAGAACAACGACAGACTGGGCGTTTTTGTGGCTGTGGATGACAAATATTACGGTATGATTCCGGCAAAAGAAGCGTTTCGCCCCTTCCATATCGGAGAGGTGATAGAGGCCAGAATTACGAAAATCCGTCCGGATGGAAAGCTGGATTTAAGCTGCCGCGAAAAGGCGTATCTGCAGATGGACAAGGATGCAGAGGAAATATTAAAGGTGATTGACGAGTTCGACGGAGCGCTTCCCTTTAATGACAAGGCGTCTCCGGAGGTGATTAAGAGGGAGTTCAACCTGAGCAAAAACGCGTTTAAGAGAGCGGTGGGACACCTTTTAAAGGAAGGAAAAATCGAAATCACAGAAACCTCTATTTTAAGAAAATAGCGGCGGCTGAAAACAGCGGTCTTGCATTTTAATTATTATTTATCAGGAGGAAAAAACTATGAAACAGGTAATCAGCACAGAGAAAGCGCCGGCAGCTATCGGACCCTACTCCCAGGCTATCGAGGTAAACGGAATGGTTTACACTTCCGGCCAGATTCCTGTCAACCCGGCTACAGGAGAGATTGCAGGGACAATCGAAGGCCAGGCCAGACAGGTAATGGAGAACGTGAAGAATCTTCTGGCCGCAGCGGGAGCCACGATGGACCAGGTGGTAAAAACCACAGTATTTATTAAGGATATGAATGATTTCGGAAAAATCAACGAGATTTACGCCGAATATTTTAAGGACGCCTGCCCGGCCAGATCCTGTGTAGAGGTAGCGAGACTTCCTAAGGACGTACTGATGGAAATGGAAGCGGTGGCAGCGAAGCAGTAAAAAATAAGGCGGACTGCAGAATTGACTGCAGCCAAGAAAAGCCCTCGGAGCGTATTCTCTCCGGAGGCTTTGTCTGTTTTCTGCCTTTCAGCTGTCAAAGCGGCTGCTGCGGTTTTGCCTGCGCCGTGCTCTGTGCATCTGCCACAGCAGGCCGCCATATCCGGCGCTGACGACGGCGCCCTGTCCGGCCAGACACAGGAATTCGTTCATGCCTGCCGCTTTGAGAGACGCCAGGGCGGGAGCACAGAGCTTTAAAAGTCCTGCGGCGGCGGCCAGGCACAGACAGGGCTTTACAATCATTTCCCATGGTTCTATGGAGACGCGGACCGCTTTATGCAGGCAGCGCAGGTGCAGAAGAGCCAGCAGCAGCTCGCTGAGCAGAAGTCCGTAAAAATAGGCCCTCATTCCCATGCGGGGAATTCCGAATACCACGAAGGCCAGATTGACCAGCATGGAGACTGCGTTGTGGAGAAAAACGGAGGAAGTCTTTCCGAGGCCGTTTAAAATGCTTCCCATAGTGGTGGAAATGTACATAAAAGGGCAGAGCCATGCCAGAACGGCAATATATTGTCCGGCTGTCTGATTGCGGAAAACAGTCATTCCCAGATCAGGGCCCAGAAGCGTGAACAGGCCGATGCAGAAAATTCCCATATAGAGGCTGTAGCGCAGCGCAGCGGCGATGGTCTTTTCGATGCGGCTGCTGTTGTCCTGAGCCTGGGCCTCTGCCACAGTGGGAAGCAGGACTACGGCCAGGGAATTGGTGACGGCGGAGGGAAAGAAAATAAAGGGCAGGGCCATGCCGGTCAGAACTCCGTACAGGCTCAGGGCGTCAGAATGGCTCAGTCCGAAAGCAATCAGCCGGTTAGGCACGAAGATGGCTTCCAGACTCTGCAGGCAGTTTAAAATCAGCCGGTTTCCCATGAGGGGGACGGCCATAGCCATGAGAGGCCCCGCCATCTGAAAAAAAGAGGCCTGCCGGTTTTCCGGCTGTCTGCCCGTCTGCCTCTTCAGCTTTCCCGTCTCTGAGGCCGCGTAGGTCAGATAGCTGTAGACAGCGGAAGCCGCTTCGCCGATCATCATGCCCCAGACAGCCACGGAGACAGTGACAGGGCGGCCGTTTTCAGTCAGCACCTGAACCATGAGAAAGACCGCTCCCATGCGGACAAGCTGTTCTGCCATCTGGGACAGTGCCGGAACGGCGGTCCGCTTCATACCATAATAGTAGCCGCAGATGCAGGCGTGAATGGAAGAAAACGGGATGGACAAAGCCATGACAGGGAGCAGAGGGCCGCAGGCAGGCTCTAAGAGGACGAAGCGGGCCAGCCAGGGGGAAGCCTGCCAGATGAGAAGAGTGAGGACTGCGGAGATGGACAGGGAAATGAAAAGCCCTGTCCGCAGGGCGGCCCTTCCCAGCTGCTCATTTCTGGCTACCAGGCGGGAGATGGAAGTCTGGATGGCTCCGCAGCAGAGGGCAAAGGCGATAGAATGAATGGGAAATACCATCTGGTAGACGCCCAGTCCCTCCGCCCCAATGGCCCGGGACAGAAAAATGCGGTAAAAAAATCCCAGGATGCGGCTTAGAAATCCGGCTCCTGTCAGAAGAATAGTTCCTGTAATCAGGGGATTCTTTTTCATAAAAACACCCGGTACGGGGAATTAATATTATTATATTTTTATAAATAAGAATTATTACTACTTGTGTTTCCCAGAAATTCCTATATAATAGTAAACGTAGATGAAGCTTTTACCTTTATTCCTACAAAATAAAACGAAAGGCGGATTTAAAATGAAACAGTTTATTTATCTTGATAATGCGGCGACCACCAAGGCGCGCCCAGAGGTAGTGGAGGCTATGCTTCCATATTTTACAGAGCAGTATGGAAACCCTTCTTCTGTATATGATTTCTCAGCAGGTCCCAAGAAGGCCATTGCAGACGCCAGAGAGACCATTGCGAAGTCTTTAGGCGCCAAGACCAATGAGATTTACTTTACAGCAGGAGGAACTGAGTCTGACAACTGGGCTTTAGTAGCGACGGCAGAGGCCTACCAGGCAAAGGGAAACCACATTATTACATCGAAAATAGAGCATCACGCGATTCTTCATACCTGCCAGTATCTGGAGAGCAGAGGGTTTGAGGTAACATACCTGGATGTGGATGAGAACGGCGTTGTAAAATTAGAGGAGCTTAAGAAGGCCATCCGTCCGGAGACCATTTTAATTTCCATCATGTTTGCGAATAATGAGATTGGAACCATTCAGCCCATCAAGGAGATCGGCGCCATTGCGAAGGAGCATGGAATCCTGTTCCACACAGACGCGGTTCAGGCCTTTGGCCATCTGCCGATTCAGGTGGACGAGTGCCACATTGACATGCTCAGCGCCAGCGGCCACAAGCTGAACGGCCCCAGGGGAATCGGCTTCCTCTATATCAGAACAGGCGTGAAATCGCATTCCTTTATCCATGGAGGAGCCCAGGAGAGAAAGCGCCGCGGCGGCACGGAGAACACTCCGGGCATCGTGGGACTTGGCAAGGCGTGCGAGATTGCCATGGCTACCATGGAGGAGCGCACCAGAAGAGAGCGGGAGCTGAGAGATTATCTCATTGACCGTGTCCTTAAGGAGGTTCCCTACACCAGGCTCAACGGCCATCCGGTGGACCGTCTCTCCAATAACGCTAACTTTGCCTTCCAGTTTATTGAGGGCGAATCCCTGTTAATTATGCTTGACATGGACGGTATCTGCGGATCCAGCGGTTCGGCATGTACCTCGGGATCTCTTGATCCGTCCCACGTGCTGTTAGCGATCGGACTGCCTCACGAGATTGCCCACGGCTCTCTTCGCCTTACCTTAAACGAGGAGATTACAAAGGAGCAGTTAGACTACACGGTGGAGAGCATTAAGAAGATTGTGGAGAGACTCCGCTCCATGTCCCCGCTCTATGAGGACTTTGTTAAGCACCAGGGCAGATAGGCAGTCTGCCTCTGGGATACGTTTCCAGATCTTTAAAAACAGCTGCGGCAGAGGATAAAGCGGAACATAAATCAGAACTTAATATAGATAAAGCAGAATAGGAGAATTGCTATGTATTCAGAGAAAGTAATGGATCATTTCCAGAACCCGAGAAACGTGGGAGAGATAGAGAATGCCAGCGGAACAGGTACCGTAGGAAACGCTAAGTGCGGCGATATCATGAGAATTTACCTGGACATTGACGAGAATCAGATTATCAGAGACGTGAAGTTTAAAACCTTTGGCTGCGGAGCAGCTGTGGCTACCAGCAGTATGGCTACAGAGCTTGTAAAGGGAAAATCTATCCAGGAGGCCATGCAGGTGACGAATAAGGCCGTTATGGAGGCGCTGGACGGACTTCCGCCAGTAAAGGTTCACTGTTCCCTTTTAGCAGAGGAGGCGATTCACGCAGCTCTCTGGGACTATGCGGAGAAGAATGGAATTCAGATCGAGGGACTGGAGAAGCCCAAGTCTGATATCAGCGAGGAAGAAGAGGAAGAAGAGTATTAATTCCATGGAAAAGAGGAAGGTAGTAGTAGGCATGTCCGGAGGAGTCGACTCCTCCGTGGCTGCCTGGCTTTTAAAAAAACAGGGCTATGACGTAATCGGCGTGACCATGCAGATTTGGCAGGATGAGGATCGCCAGACAGAGGAGGAGAACGGAGGCTGCTGCGGCTTAAGCGCAGTGGACGACGCCAGAAGAGTGGCGTCAAAGCTTGAAATTCCCTACTATGTGATGAACTTTAAAAAAGAGTTTCGAAAACATGTCATGGATTACTTTGTAGACGAGTACCTGAACGCCCGGACTCCCAATCCCTGTATTGCCTGCAACCGGTATGTGAAATGGGAGGCGCTGTTAAAGAGAAGTCTTGACATTGGAGCCGACTACATTGCCACAGGCCATTACGCCAGGATTGAGCAGCTTCCAAACAGCCGCTTCGCTCTGCGTAAATCTGCGACAGCAGAAAAGGATCAGACCTATGCTCTTTACAGCCTGACTCAGGAGCAGCTCTCCCATACCCTGATGCCGGTGGGAGAATTTACCAAGGACGAGATCCGCGCCATGGCCAGGGAGCTGGATCTTCAGACAGCCAATAAGCCGGACAGCCAGGAAATCTGCTTTATTCCTGACCACGACTATGCGAAGTTTATTGCTGAAGATATGGATAAAGAGCTTCCGGAGGGAAATTTCGTGGATCAGAACGGACGTATATTAGGCCGTCATAAGGGGCTGATTCACTACACCATCGGCCAGAGAAAGGGGCTGAACCTGTCTATGGGACGCCCTGTGTTTGTGGTGGAGCTGAGGCCGGAGACCAACGAAGTGGTAATCGGGGACAGCCAGGACGTATTTTCAAAGACGCTTCGCTGCAGCCGTCTGAACTGGATGGCAGTGGACGGCCTGCACGGCCGGGAAATGCGTTTTACAGCTAAGATCCGCTACGGCCATAAGGGAGCCCTCTGCACAGTCAGGGAGCTTGGGCCTGATTTAGTGGAATGTGAATTTGACGAGCCCCAGAGGGCTGTAACACCAGGCCAGGCCGTTGTATTTTATGACGGCGAGTATGTGGCCGGGGGAGGTACGATACTGTGATTGGCAGAAAAGGAGCAGGGAAGAAACACCTGAGAGAGAATAGTTCCTCAGGTTCATCCTGCAGTCTGGAAAAAAAGGAAGGAAAAGGCAGAAGCAGAAAGCAGAGTTTTTCGGATCGCCGGCGCCAGGAGAAGCGCCGGGCGGGAGCTCTGCTCTCCGCTCTTTTTCTCGTGTGTATGACCGGAGTTTTCGGCCTGGGAAGCTTTTTCAGCAATCCGGCTCTGCTGGGACTTCAGACGCCAGAGCCTATATCCGCTGAGGAAGAGAAGGAGAATCTGGCGCAGGCACCGCAGAGAAGGACACGGACGCAGGAAGGAGAACCGGACGCGATCCAGGAAGGCATGGAAGAAGGAATGGAACCGGGAATGAAAACAGAGCCTCTTCCGGAGAATCCGGCGATCTATTTAAACGATACGCTTGCAGGGCTGACCGACAGCCAGTTAAACAGGCTGGGTGTTTTCGGAACGCCGCAGGAGGAGCCGGAGATCGGACAGGTGGAAAATGATCTGACCACTGCCAATGGCTTTGAAACCAGGGATGACCAGGTGGTTGTTCAGGGAGACGGAGTAAACCTTCGGGCTGAAAGCCAGACAGAGAGCCGGATTATCGTTCAGCTGAAGACAGGAGACGCACTGCAGAGAACAGGCGAGAACGGAGAGTGGAGCCGCGTTGTCTATGAGGGAACCGAGTGCTATGTATCAAATCAGTTTGTGGCAGTGAAACAGCCGGAACCGGAGCCGGACAGCACGGCCGGAGTTCGTGCTGCCGCAGCGTCAGAGGACGACGGACTGGTGAGAGCTGCGTCGGAGGGAGAAATCCAGCCAATTGGCCAGGGACCTGTGGTAGTGATTGACGCAGGCCACCAGAATAAAGAGAACATCAGAAAAGAGTCTGCAGGCCCTGAGTCCTCCAGAATGAGCCAGAAAATGGAAGCGGGAGCAGTGGGAAGCTTCCTGGGAGTCCGCGAGTGCGACGTTACGCTGGCCATTGCAGAAAAGACAAAGCAGGTTCTGACAGAGAGAGGCTACCAGGTAATCATGACCAGGGAGAGCAACGATGTGAATATGAGCTGGGCAGAGAGAGCCAGGCTGGCAGAAAAGAGCGGAGCAGGGGCGCTGATCCACATTCATGCCCACAGCCAGGAAAGCACCTCTGTTACAGGCGTCCTGGCGTCCTGCCAGTCCTCCGGAAATCCCTACAACGGAGATTTGGCTTCTGAAAGCTATGCTCTGTCAAGCTGCATAGCGGGAAGCGTCAGCCAGGCTGCAGGTGCGAAGAACAGGGGCGTGAAACAGACGGATACTTCCAGCGAGATCAATTGGAGCCAGGTTCCCGTCACATCTCTGGAAACAGGCTTTCTCAGCAATCAGCAGGAGGAGCTTCTGCTCTCGCAGGAGGAGTACCAGTCTCGGATTGCAGTGGGAATAGCAGACGGCCTGGATCAGTTCTTTGCCGGCAGGCGTTAAGAGAACGGCAGGCGGCCTGGTGGACAAAATGTATATCTAAAATATATTGAGAAATATATCTGAGTCATATATTTGATAGATAAATAATTGTCCAAAACCAGGTGACAAACGAAGAAAAGTCTAGTATAATAGAAAAAGTGCCGCCTGGAAGAACAGGCGGCCACATCAGGAGACGTAGCGAAGAGGCCGTAACGCGGCGCACTCGAAATGCGTTTGTCGGTTCATCCCGGCACGTGGGTTCGAATCCCACCGTCTCCGCTTGAAACCCTTGTAAATCAAGGGTTTCCGGTTACAAGGAAGTATATTTTTCAATTAGGCGGTATAGCCCCGTTCAAGGGCTATGCCGTCTTTTCCTGTTTATCAGTTTCTTTCTGTTCCGTCTGTGGGTCAGTCGGCAAATGGATTTCTCCCACGAAGTTAAAGACAATATCCACTTTCTGAAAACGCTTGCCGTCTATCTTCTCCGGCGCATGGACAACGATTTTCTTTACAAACTCATTAACAATAGTGGGAGTTAATTCGGTTATTCCCACATATTTGCGGATAATGGCGGCGAAGCTGTCAAAATCGCTTTTATTCTGTTCGTAGGTATCGACTTCTTGCTGTTCTGCCTTTACCTTTTCTGTAAGTTCTTTCTGCTCTGCTTCATATTCTGCGGACAGCTTCAAAAACCGCTCATGGCTGATTGTGCCGTTGATGTCATCCTCATAAATCCGCTTGAAAATCTGGTCAAGTTCTGCAATCCGTTTTCTTGCCTGTCCGACCTCCCGCCGCTTGCGTTTCATGTCCTTTTCTGCTTCATCAAACCGCTGCTTCTGTATCAGTTCCATAAAAGCAGTGATGTCCTCATAGAACATGGCAGTTACGGCAAATATCCGGTTGAGAACGATTTTCCGTAAGACTTCTTCTCTGATAAAGTGTGCCGTACAATCTCCCGTATTGCTTTTATATCTTGCACAGCGGTAATGGTCTTGTGAACCGTCAAAGCTCTTGCAGGTGGCAAAGTGCAGTTTACTTCCGCAATCCGCACAGAATACCAAGCCGGAAAACATTCCCTGCCGCTCTGTCTTTGTGGGGCGGCGTTTATTTGCCCTTAATTCCTGTACCCGTTCAAAGACAGCTTCCTCAACGATTGCTTCATGGGTGTTGCGGAAAATTGCCTGCTGTTCCTTTGTGGTGGGAATACGCTTTTTCAGCTTGTGGGATTTGGAATAGCTTTTAAAGTTTACCGTATGTCCACAATAGTCCATACGCTCCAAAACTGCTACAATCGTACTTTCATTCCAACTGTACGGATTATCGGGAAGTGATTTTCCTTTCTGCTTTGCATAATGAGCGCGTGTTGTCAGCACTTTGTCAGCTTTCAAAATTTTCGCTATTTGCATAGGTCCTTTTCCTGCAACGCATAAATCAAAAATTCGCTTTACCACAGCGGCAGCTTCTTCATCTACAATCCATTTCTTTCTGTCGTTGGGGTCTACCTTATAGCCATAGGGCGGCTTAGTCAGATGTTCTCCTGCCATGCCCTGCGCTTTCTTGATTGCCCGTACTTTTTTACTGGTATCTTTGGCGTAAAAATCGTTAAACAGATTTCGGAAAGGAGTAAAATCATTGTCGCCCTTTGCGCTGTCCACGCCGTCATTGATTGCGATATAGCGTACATCTCTTTCAACAAAAAAGATTTCCGTATAGTAGCCGACTTTCAGATAATCACGCCCCAAGCGGGACATATCCTTGACAATGACTGTCGCCACATTTCCGGCTTCAATCTCTGCAATCATGCGGTTAAAATTCGGTCTGTCAAAAGTTACACCGGAAACGCCGTCATCAATAAAGAATACAGGATTTGTAAAGCCGTTATCCGAAGCATATTTTGTTAAAACTGCTTTTTGATTGACAATGCTGTTGCTGTCCCCGTCCAATGCGTCCTCTTGACTTAAACGGGCGTATAATGCGGTTATCTGTTCGGGCTTATATGTATTTGCTGTCATGTTCATTCCTCCTGTAATGAACGCCCGACAGACAGGTTGCTATCTTCATTATAGCGGACTTCTTTTCCTTTGTCAGTAGGCGCTTTGAGATTTTCTGATTTTATGAGCCGCTTCATCTTTTCAAAAAGCGGTTCAGAGCCGCCGCAAGAGGTAGACACTTCATAGAATGTGCCGCCGATTTTATAAATCACTGTTTCATCTGCCGGATTTCCCTGTTTCTGCCTATCATCTGTTGTATCTTGTTCTTGTTTCCGTTCCATTCCTTTCCCGTCCTTTCTTTGATTTGTAATGTGATAAGTTTCGTAGCAAGCATAGAAAAAGAGTACTCTTTTCCGAAAATGCCCTGCATTTTGCTTGTTGGGAAGTATCCCAAACCCTCTGATTTTCCTCTCACTACCTACAACACCGAGCAGAGCGATTTTGCCGAAGTTTTGAGAGAAAATTTTCAAAAAGTTTTTCTTATCTCTTATTACGGAAAAGTTTCTGAAATGCCAAATAAATAACCGTTTAGGAAAAAATAATTTCAAGTATCACAACTTAAAATCCTCCTCAAACTTGACGCTGTAAAGTTTAGGTTTTATAATATAGACAGTGTAAAGATTGGAGGACTTAGCATGGCACAGAAACGACAGACTTATCATCATAAAGACTTGCGAAACGCTTTAATCGAAGCAGGTATTCAGCTTGTAAGTACAGAGGGAGTAAATGCTTTTTCTTTGAGAAAGGTAGCTGCGGCGTGTGGGGTCAGCCATGCTGCCCCTTACAGCCATTTTCAAAATAAAGAAGAACTGCTTGAAGCAATGCAATTATTTATCACAGATAGATTTTCTAAACAATTAGAAAGTACCGTTCAAAAGAATAATAATGTTGCAGAAATATTGAAAGATATGGGGATAGCCTATGTATCTTTCTTTGTAGAGAACCCTGCTTATTTTCAATTTTTATATTCTCAATCCAATATAAAAATTGACTTATCGTTATCAATACCAGACGACCAAAACTATAAACCTTATATTATCTATAAAAATATTGTAAGTAAATTATTAGGGCAGACGCACTATTCGGAAGAAAAGCAAAATGATATTATCATAACCATTTGGGCTTTTATACATGGCGTTACTTCATTAGCCACCATGAATAATGTAAATTATGATAATGATTGGAGAGAGAAGGTCATTAATTTTATGGACGTTTTTCAACTTTCCTTTTTAGATAATACGGGAGAAAAAATATGATAGGGATTTATTTTAGCGGAACAGGAAATACAAAATATTGTTTAGAAAAGTTTGTTGCTCTATATGATAGGAACATTGAAATAACCCCTTTAGAAGATACAGGTACAATGGAAAAAGTTACATATCATAAAGACATTATTTTTGCTTATCCAATCTATTACAGTAACTTGCCTAAAATTGTACGGGATTTTATCTGCGAAAATTCTGATATATGGAAAGGAAAACGTGTTTTCATTATTGCAACAATGGGACTGTTTAGCGGCGACGGTGCGGGTGTAGCTGCAAGATTGTTCAAACGATACGGCGCACAGGTATGGGGTGGACTTCATTTGAAAATGCCGGATTGCATTTGTGATGTAAAAGCCTTAAAGCGTACTCCGGCTCAAAATAAGCAAATTGTTATACAAGCAGAAGAACGCATAAAATCAGCGGTGTGCAATTTGAAAAATGGTACTCCAACTAAAGACGGTTTGGGATTTTTATGCCATATTGCAGGGCTTTTGGGACAGCGGCTTTGGTTTTACCATAAAACACAAGAATATTCAGACAAAATACAGATAGATACCGACGCTTGTATAAAGTGCGGGAAATGTGCATTGGTGTGTCCTATGAATAATTTGTCATTATCCAAATGTAAGATTGTAGCAAACGGACGGTGTACCTTATGTTATCGGTGCGTAAATCAATGTAGCGAGAAAGCAATTACTATTTTGGGGAAACAAGTGATTTTCCAACACTCTGTTTCTGATTTCCATTGAAAGTAGTCTGATTAGAAATGAGGTGGTGCATTGCAAAAAGAAAAATGGATTTTATGTCCTGTATGCAATAATAAAACCCGATTAAGGATACGGGAAGATACAGAAATAAAGAATTTTCCACTATACTGTCCGAAGTGCAAGCAGGAAAATCTTATCAATGTAAAAAAATTGAATATTTCAGTTATCACAGAGCCAGACGCATTGACGCAGAGCCGATAATCACAAGAAATAAATCTTATGATTATTGGCTCTTTCTGTTTTGTGATAGGAAAACAAACCGCCATTTCCTGTATATAAAATGGAATAGCAGCAAATACACAATTATTTTTTATAGACATGGCGGTGCCGGGAGATATTGCCATGTTTCTTTTTCACATTTTTAATTCTATTCCATTGTTAAAAAAAGCCTATTCCATGCAACGGGATTTTCCGGTTATGAAGATGAATACACAAATCATCATAATTACTTAAATAACTCATATTACCAAACGCCTATGCGGTTTTATGCCTGCATGGGCGTTTGTTGTAATAGCCCCCTACTGGGAAGAAAGGGGGTGAGTTATGATGAAGTATTCTGAACAATTCATGGAGCATATCGAATATGCCTTTGCCGCGTTCTGTAAAATCGTTCTCCGCAATGCGGCAATCAGCGCGTACCGCGATTTTGGACAGAAACAGAAGCATGAAGTGTCGCTTGACTATCTGATGTCGGAAACGTCTTTTGAACCGTTAGCAACCGATAACTATTTTGAGCAGTATGTTTATGAGAAGCCGACTGTTTTTGTCGTGCAAGGGAAAGAAGTCGTCGTGACAAGTAAACGATTAGCCGACGCATTAGCTAATCTGTCAGAACAAAGGCGTACTGCTCTGCTGATGAATTTCTTCCTCGGTTACAGCGAAAGAAAAATCGGGAATGAGTACGGAAGAAGCAGAAGTACAGTCAACTACTGGAAACTGGCGGCATTGAAGCAGTTAAGAAAAGAACTGGAGGAAACTAAACATGAGGAATAAGAAACTGATACCCTTTGAAACCATCGAGAAAGCTGTTGCAGGCGAGCCGGGAGCCATAGACGCGGTACTGCGGCATTACACTGTGCGGATTAAATATCTGTCTACCTATCGCGGGCATATTAACGACGATATTCAAGACCGTCTGAAAGCACAGCTTATCAAAGCTATCCTGCAATTCCGTTTTGACAGGTAGTAGCAAAGACAGAAAAAGCCGTCAAGGATAGCACGCTTGCGCGTCCTTGACGGCTTTCCCTGTCTTTGCTGTCGGGTAACCAAGAGAGCGCAATCGAATAAACCGCTTACGCTCTCTATTTATTATGAAAAGTTACGCAGTAGGGTGTGACTCTTGCTTGATTTAGGCGTGTTACAGAGATGATAAGGACAGGGGTAAGGATTTTATACTACCACCTTCAAAAATGGCGTTCTATTGCGTAACATTGTTCCTAATCAAACTAAACTGTACTTAATTTAATTATTTTCTTGATGTGGCATTATAAAAGTTATATATTCATGTATGGAGATACTTCATTTATATATGATGTATTTTGAATATTTATTTTCGAGATAATTTGTTATAATATTTGCAAAGATAGTGAAAACATTCTTGTTAATTAAGAATAAAGGATAGGAAGGTAAATAAAATGGGATTTCCAATAAATGTTGCCGATGAAGTTTTAGTGCGTTGTGGTAGGCATTGTTGTTTATGTGGAAAATATGCAGGGCAAAAAATAGAATTGCATCACATAAAACAAGTTGCCGATGGAGGTGATGACAGTGCTGATAATTGCATACCATTGTGTTTTGACTGTCATGCCGAAGTGAAAGCCTATAATAATCATCACCCAAAAGGTAGGAAATTTACAGAAAAAGAATTAAAAGGACATAGAGATAAATGCTATGCAAAATATTCAATAAATTCAGATAGCAATAAAAATACATATAATTTTGATAATATGCACACAAAAATATTTCATCCAAACACAAGTAACTTATTAACAGAATGGGGGTATTCAGAATTGGATAAAATTTGTCCGTTACTTCCAGGGAATATAGTTCTTGTGGCTGGATATACTGGAACGGGAAAGAGTGCATATTTGCACCATATTGTTAATTTTAACATTAAAAGAGGGCAGAGAGTAGTATATTGCTGTTTAAAGGATAAGCCTTTCAATGTAGGATTAGAAATTATTGCGGAAGATATTCATGTAAATGTAGAGTACATAAAACGTGGTATGATTACAGAAGAAGATTGGAATAAAATAACTCATAACCAAAACGTATCTAATAGCAAAAATCTAGCACTAATTCCATATAGTGAAATTTCAGATGATAGTGATATTATATCATTAGTTGAAAGTTCGGGTGCTGAGATAGTTGTAATTGATGATTTTAATGGAATTATATTTGATGATTTTAAATTGGCTGAAAGATTTTTTTATCAGTTAAAAGACGTTTCTGCCCAAAATAGTGTGATAGTATTTGTAATTTATAATCTTAGTGTTCCTTCAAGACCAGATAAGCACCCTATGCTTAGAGATTTTCCATCTGATTGCTATTTTCGGTTATTTGATATAGTGCAATTATTATACAGACAAAATATGTTTTATATTGATGATTACAGTGCTGAAGATAATTTAGAAGTAATTATTACTAAAGGGGCTTTGAAAACCCCTCATATTGTAAAATTATAATCTATTAGTGTATTCGAATGTATTGAAAAACAATAATAGTAAACAGAGAGTTGACCATTATTCAAAATGATAACTCTCTGTTTTGGCACCTTGTCTGTCAGCGTTAATAATAATTTGTTGTAAATACTTCCTTATCACCGATAAACTAAGGGTTTTTCTTGTTTGTGGAAAAGAAGAGACACCCGGAAAAGGGTGTCTTTTTTTGTTTTTGAGGACTATTCGGGGACTGCACTAGGAAAAAGAAGTTGAAAATTAGGAAAAGATAGAAAAAGGAAAACCACGGAAAAGGGTGATAAGATAAAGAATTACGGTCCTGCGATGCTCGTAATGGATGCCAGTGAGCGAAATCAGGCGATTTCCCGTGAATTGTTGACGAATGGAATTAAACCATTGTTTCTATACAAAAGCCCCATGCTCAAGGATTTTTTCGTAAATACGAGTATATATGACGAGGCTTATGATTGTTACTTATGCCTGGAAAATTGGATATTATATCGTACTGTGAACGGGGATGGATATAAAGAATACCAAAGCCGCGGAGAAGTGTGTGCCAATTGCCAAGGCTCCACAAATGTACGGAAAGTAAAAAATATGTGAAGACAGTGATATGTCATATTTGGGAAGAGTACATGGAAATGGCAGCAGATATCAGAAACAAAGAGATTTATGAACAGAGGAAAGAAACAAGCGAACGGATTTTTGGAACAGTAAAGGAGCAGCAAGGATTTCGTTATACCCAGTATATTGGAAAAGTCCGGATGAACTTCTCGAGTTTTCTGGGATTTTGGCAGAAGAATCATTATATAAAGAAAAGTGGTGCTGGGAAATAATCCCAGCCCCAACTTTTAGTAAAGTCTGATAATATTTCATATGAAAATATTTTTTCTGATTTTATCTTAATATATTATCCAAATAAAGCTGTATTGATATTTATCAACAATTAGAGTATATTATAGTTTATAATTTTGAAATAGTCATTTTTTGTCATGTATTATAAAGTGATAGAAATAAGATTTGATAAATTTTTGTATTAATATTTAAAATGAGGAAAAAATGAATATAGTTTGTGAATTATCGGAATATAACTTTTTGAATAAGCTTTCAAAAGAATATTTTTGTGTTTTTCCTGCGAAATTATCTATAGGGCATCTTTTTTCTAGCCCAGAATGTTATGAACGGAAAGCTTATTTAAAAACGATGATAAATAAAGGCTTTGATAGTACAGAATATTTAGAAGAACTAGAAACTGATTGGGGCTTATTAAAAAAGTCCATGAAAGAGCTAGAAGAGATTCCACCTGAAGAAGATGTCTTTATCTGGTTAAATTTATCACTGATTTTATGTATTCTATATTATCTGGTGAATTTTTTCATAATAAAAGTAACAACCTATTTATTATTTCTCTTCCCGCCTTTCAAGTAACGCAAAAAAGCGCTAACAGCTATAAAATTAAATACTGTTATTATTGGGATGATTATAAACTTAGTAAAAACGTATCCTGCAGTAAAAACGAATTCGCAGTGCAACTATCTCCTCTCCTCAAAAGGCTATATCTTGAAAATGGAGAAAACTCATAGTAGAAAATTGTCCTATCCGCACGCTTCTGAATGGACAGCTAATAGGAGTAGGAGAAGACTTTTTCGACTCCTTAATCCTTTTCCAGCTAAAAGGCAAATTCAAAAATAAGTAGATTAATTAGTAACATACATTTTCTGCATTTATTTATTCCACAATGGTGGATTGAGGACGGATTAAATTTTTAATAGAAAAGAATTTAATCGAGGTTATCAATCCTCACCTTGATTTTTATAATAGGTTAGTGAAAATAAAAGAATAAAATGAAATATAAAAATATTTTTAGAATTTCAACTTTATGTTTTGTAATAATTGGAATTTTTGTTTTAATGTAAATAATTCATATATTGATACACAACTAGCTATATATGTAAGTCTCTTTCTGGAGAAGATAGTTTAGCATTGCACTCGGATTCATCTAAAACACAGTTTTATTTGGATATTGCTTATCTGACTAATACAGACCAAAATTGTAATTTCTATTTATTAGATAATTTTGAACCAATTCCTTTTTCATTAAATAATGGGGAATACCAAGAATATTATGAAATTGATTTGCAAGCTTCAGACACACCGCTTATTACAGAGGATAATTTAATTACAATTAATGTTTTAGAATATAAGAATAATGATATGTGTGTATTACTTACCAATGAAGATTTTGTTTTGTAAGCGCTTAAATCTTGGGTAGCTTTACTGTCTACGCTTTTAAACTCATAATGATAGTAAATAGATTTTTACTACAC
>JAGTTS010000008.1 GCA_018223375.1 Clostridiaceae bacterium Marseille-Q3526 | reverse complement strand
TAATAAACTCTGCTAATATTTGATATGGGCTTTTATAATTCCCATGACTGCTTAATTCCTTATATGTCACATAAGATGCCAAAATAGGCGTTGCATAATTTTTCTCCATTACTTTTCCTCTTTCCGTACTCTTCATTTTGATATCTATCAAACTCTCATCAATTACGCTTCTGAGATGTGCTTAATAAATTCATTATATATTCTCCACATACAACTGTAAAGAAAGTTAAATCTCCAAGCTATAACGATTAAAAAGCTGAACAAATCAGATTAATTGTCTCTCATTTGTTCAGCCCTTTGTTTACCTGTAAATCAATTCTTTCAACACAATCTCTTCTGCAGCATTCCGGATATTGTTTACCGCTCTGACCCATTCCATCTGATCACGAGCTTTCAATTCTTCCGTAACGCCTTGCTTCTCCATCATCTGACGCACCAGAATACCCATCCTCTCCTGTGCTTCGTTGTCTACAGCATTCAGATGTTCTGTCAGTCTGTCTTCCAACATATACAGTGAATACGTTGCCGGACGATGCTCTTTCAGATATGTTTTCCGTATCATTCCATATTTCCCATAATGCGGTTCTTCATCTGTACTGACAAGATTCGGATAGTAAATTCCGTCTGCGCCAAGTGTGTAGGTTCCACCCATTTTTTCAAATGTGCTTTTCATGTGTTATTCCTCCTTGAAATCAGCGATGTCCTTAGATCATCGCAAAATATTTCAGGGCAGCCTTGATAGCTTCTTCCTTCTCTTTCGGGCATTGTGGAACTCTTGCATTTTCTGATTTTGGAAGATTATAGTTTTCTCCCACTTCAATTCCACATTTGCGTTTTACCTGAGAAATATATAAACTTGAAACCTTCAAGCCAAATTCTTTCAGCACATAATCTTTGATTTCCTGATAGGTTGCTTTCAACTCAGCACTGGTTGCATCCAGTTCGTCTAAGTCTAAGTCGATCTCTATCGTATCATCTGGCTTTTGTTGGGACAAAAGAACTACCGTCTCCACATGTCCCGTCCACGGAAACAGATCCACTCCCCAGGCTTCCCGTGCCCGGTATCCGTTCCTGGCAAATATTTTCAGATCCCTTGCCAGGGTCTCCGGGCCGCAGGAAATGTAAACGACCTTCCTGGGGCCTGCCTCTGCTACAGAGTGAATAAATTCCTCTGTGCTGCCGCTTCGCGGCGGATCCATAAACACCACGTCCAGCTTCTCGCCCTGGGCGGCCATTCTGCTCATAAAACGGCCCGCGTCGTTACAGTAGAACTCGATGTTTTTTATCTCATTTCTCTTTGCGTTCTGCACGGCGTCCCTGACGGCGTCCTTATTAAGCTCCACTCCAATCACCCGTTTTGCTCTGCCGCTGGCAGTGATTCCAATGGTTCCGATTCCGCAGTAAGCGTCTAACACCGTCTCGCTTCCCGTGAGAGCGGCTAATTCCATGGCCTTATTGTAAAGCTTCTCCGTCTGCACCGGGTTCACCTGATAGAAGGATTTGGAAGAAATTCTGAACCGGTGGCCGCACAGAACGTCCTCGATATACCCCTTTCCAAAGAGCACGTGCTCTTTTTCTCCCAGCACCATGCTGGTACTTCTTCCATTGATATTCTGGATAATCGTCGTAATTTCCGGATGCTTTTCTCTCAGCGCCTTAACAAAATTATTTTTCGACGGAAATACCGGCGATGCAGTCACCAGAACCACCATAATCTCTCCTGTGGCAAAGCCTCTTTTCACCAGCACATGGCGGAGCAGTCCGTAGCCTGTGTCCTCGTCGAAGGTTCTGATCTTAAAGGAGCGGAGCATGGAACGGATGGTTCCGATGATCTCGTCGGCCTTCTCGTCCTCAATCAGACAGGTTTCAATGGGAATCAGGTCGTGGGTTCCCTCTTTATAAACGCCGGAAACGGCGTTGCCCCGGCGGTCATGGCCAAATACGGCATGGACCTTATTTCTGTAATGGTAAGGCTGCTCCATTCCGATCATCTCTTTAACCGGACAGCTTCCAGCCAGAAGCGTTTCCAGCATCTCCCGCTTCTTAGCCAGCTGTTTCTCATAGGAAAGATGGAGGTACTGGCAGGCGCCGCACTTTTTATAAACAGGACACGCTTCTTCTGTTTTTCCAGTCTCCCGTGCTTTTCCTTTTTCTCTCCTTGGCTGCTCCCTGTTCTTCCTTTCCTGCTTTACCAGCTTCTCCCTTTTTCCGGCTGTCTCTGTTCTTTTGCTTCTGTCTGCCATCTCTGTTCTCTTCCTCCCTTTGTGTGATTGTATTGTTCTTAATTATTTTGCCGTTTTAAACTATTTCTGTATTCCTGTTTTTTATTTCCGTTCAGTTCCTGTGCCGTTTCGGCTATTATAGTCCATCTGGCTGCCGGGCGCAATGAAAAGCCGGACGGTTTCAAGTCAGCTGTTTCAAGTCGGACATAGCATTAGTGTACACTGACGCTATTCTTGCAATTTTCCCTTTTCCCTTTATAATAGCTTATAAAGGAGGATTTTACCGATATGAATACAGACACTGCCGCTTCAAATATCGCAGTCTATTCCGGACGCCCTGTCTCTGAGGAGGGCCGTCTGCCCCGTGAAATTCAGGTCTATGATTTTTTGGATAAGCTCTCCATCCCTTACGAGAGGGCTGACCACCCACAGGCCGATACCATTGAAGCCTGCCGGGATATTGACCAGGCGCTTCAGGTGAATATGTGCAAAAATTTATTTCTGTGCAACGCTCAGGCCTCTGCCTTTTATCTCCTTCTGCTTCCGGGGGATAAGAAGTTCAGGACCTCTGTCTTTTCGAAGCAGATGGGCTGTTCCCGTTTATCATTCGCAGACGCAGCCCATATGGAAGCGTTTCTCTCTATCTCCCCAGGCTCTGTTAGTGTTCTGGGACTGATGAACGACAAAGAACATCGTGTGAAGCTGGCTATTGACAGAGAGCTTCTCGAGGAGCCCTTCCTGGGCTGTCATCCCTGCGTCAACACCTCCAGCCTGAAAATTAAAACCTCTGATATTTTAGAGAAATTTCTTCCGGCTGTGGAGCACGATTTTACATTGGTGGATCTGCCGTAGACGCCTGCGATTGCCGTTTGTCTCTTTTTAAAACCTGTTGTATAATATCAATTAGAAGCAATATCTTTAAACATGTGAATAAAAACAGGAGGATGTTCTATGCATTTTGAAGATTTTGAAGCACTTCAGCGCACCCGCGAAAGCTGCCGCGTCTACAGTGACAAGCCGGTCTCCAGAGAGCTTCTCACCCATCTGGTGGAGGTGGCCGGTCTCTCTCCCAGTGCCTGCAACTCTCAGCCATGGCGTTTCATTGTAGTGGACGATCCGGAAGTGAAAGGCCGGATGGGGGAAGTTCTGGACGACCGGGGAGTCTGCGGCTGTCCCTGGGCGGATCGTGTTCCCGCCTTTATCGTCATCTGCGAGGAGACAGCCCACTTAAAACCAGCTGTGGAGGCCCAGTACGGATCCCAGCACTTTGCCCAGATGGATATTGGAATGGCCGCCATGTCTCTGTGCTGCGAGGCTTCCTCTCTGGGGCTTGGCACCTGTATGCTTGGAACCATTAACCAGGAGAAGTCCCGCCAGCTGCTGAACGTCCCTGAACACTGCCCGGCCAGGCTGGTGATCGCCGTGGGATACCCGGCTCTGTCCGACACCCCCAGAAGAAAAACCCGCAAATCTCTGGACGAAATTATCAGCTACAATCAGTGGCAGGCCTAGCGCCTGCAAAACCGGCGTCTGAATATGGACGTCCGCAGGGCCAAAGCAGCGGGCCCCAGGCGTCAGACGCTAATCCACCCCTATGAGAGGAGAAATTGATTATGAAAATCACAAAAGTTACAGCTGTCTACTACAGCGCTGTGGGAAGCACCAAGGCGGTGACAGAAAAAATTGCCGGCCTCATTGCAGAAAAGCTGGGCGTTCCCACCGATTCCTATGACTACACGCTTCCTGACAGCCGGACGAAAACTCAGAATTACGGCCCTTCCGATCTGGTTGTGTTCGGAACCTCCGTATACGCCGGACGCGTTCCCAATAAGCTCCTGCCTGCCGTTCAGAACTGCTTTAAGGCAGACGGCGCTCTGGCTGTGCCGGTTGTCACCTTTGGAAACAGAAATTTTGACAACGGCCTTATCGAGCTTCGCAATGAGCTGGAAAACAACGGCTTCCACACAGTCGCAGGCGCTGGAATCGCCTGCCGCCACGTCTTTTCTGAAAAGCTGGCTCCCGGACGTCCTGATGAGGCGGACTGGGCGGCCATTGAGAAATTTGCCGTCTCTGCAGCCGAAAAGGTGATGAATCTGACAGAAATCCCTGCTCCTGTCTCCGTGAAAGGCGACGATCCGGTAGGCCCTTACTACACCCCTCTCGGCACAGACGGAAAGCCGGCCGTATTCTTAAAGGCAAAGCCACTTACAAAAGCAGAGCTCTGCGACAGCTGCGGCATCTGCGTGAAGGCCTGTCCTATGGGATCCATCGACGCGGCCGATCCGTCCCTGGTGTCCGGCATCTGCATTAAATGTCAGGCCTGTGTGAAAAAATGCCCCACCGGCGCCAAGTATTTCGACGATCCGGCGTTTTTATCCCATGTGGCCATGCTGGAACAGAACTATACCAGACGGGCAGAGCCGGAGTTCTTCCTCTAGGAAGCGGCTGAGAAAAACGCCTTCAGAAACATCTCATTTCTCCCCGGAATGCAAAAACGCTTCCGGGGAGATTTTTATTTTATTTTATTTTATAGATTCCCGCGGCCTGCGCGCCCCTCTAACAGGCGTTTCAGCTCCCGGTACTCCTCTTTCGTAATCTCCCGGTACTCCCCTGTCTTTAAGGATCCCAGCTCCAGATTCATGATCCGCACCCGTTTTAAGGTTTTTACCCGGTATCCCAGCGCCTCACACATCCGGCGGATCTGGCGGTTTAAGCCCTGGGTTAAAATAATGCGGAAGGATTTCTCGCCTGTCTGCTCTGCCGTACAGGGCCTTGTCACAGTGTCGAGAATCTTTACTCCCTTTCTCATGCGCTCTAAAAACGACGCCGTAATCTCCTTATTAACAGTAACCAGGTATTCTTTTTCGTGCCCGTACCTGCCCTTTAAAATCTGATTGACCAGCTCTCCCTGGTTTGTCATGAGAAGCAGTCCCTCTGAATCCTTGTCAAGTCTTCCCACCGGGTAAACTCTTACCGGATAATTCAGAAATTCCACAATATTTTCCGCCCGATCCTTGTCCGAGGTGGTGCAGACAATGCCCCTGGGCTTATTAACCAGAAGCACCACCGGCCTGTCCTTTCCGGAAATCACCGTTCCGTCTGCCTCCCCCTTCTGGCCCGGCTCCACCTTCTGGCCCAGGGAAGCGGTCATCCCGTCCCCCTTTCCCTTTCCCGCCTCAATCAGCCTGTCTGCCTCACGGCGGGAACAGAAACCCGATTCGCTTAAAAACTTATTCAGGCGCACTCCCTCTGTCCCGCTTTTTATTTCCTGTTTTTTACTCTCCACGTCTGCAGTTCTCCCCTGTCTGTTCTCGTTTTCCATTGTTTTCAGCGCAGAGGGATTCTCCCGGAATCCCGTCTTCTGCCTGCGCGTCCTGCCTCTTTCCTGTTCCTTATTTCCTGCCTGCGTCCTGGCTGCGCCCGCTAAGCTCCTTCAGGCCTCTCAGAATTTCCTGCGTCTTTTCTATCATCCGCTGGCAGTCTTTATTTTTATTCCGCTGATCCAGGTACATAAATTCCGGCGCATCGCCCGGCCGCAGCTTTAAATCGCCCCGATAGCGGCTGATCAGCTCTGGAATGCCTGTCACGTCGATTCTAGCCTGCCTGAACATGGTAATTCTGGCCTCCTGCCGGTTGATATTCACCTCCGTCACCCCGGCGCTGTGAGCCAGGGCCTTCACAGAGGCAATCAAAAGCAGATTTTCCACCGGAGCAGGAAGCTCTCCGAACCGGTCAATCAGCTCGTCCTGCATATCCATGTACTCCTCCTCCGACTCGATGGCGGAAATTCTCTTGTAAATATCCAGCTTCTGATATTCATTTTTAATATAAGAGGGCGGAATATAGGCGTCGATGTCGCAGTCCACGGAGGTTTCAAACTCCTGGCTTTCATCCGTCTCTCCCTTTAAGGCCAGCACTGCCTCATTTAACAGCTTGCAGTATAAATCGTAGCCTACCGCCTCCATATGGCCGTGCTGCTCTGCCCCCAAAATATTGCCTGCGCCCCGGATCTCCAGATCCCGCATGGCAATCTTGATTCCGCTTCCAAGCTCCGTAAATTCCCGGATTGCCTGAAGGCGCTTTTCCGCCTCCTCCCTGAGGAGCTTATCTCTCCGATACATCAGAAAGGCGTAAGCGGTCCGGTTAGAGCGCCCCACGCGTCCCCGGATCTGGTAAAGCTGAGACAGGCCCAGCCGATCCGCGTCGTGAATGATAATCGTGTTGGCATTGGGGATATTTAAGCCCGTCTCAATGATGGTAGTGGAAACCAGAACGTCAATCTCTCCATTTACAAAGTCCAGCATAATCCGTTCCAGCTCGTGCTCCCGCATCTGGCCGTGGGCGAAGGTAACAGAGGCGTCCGGAACGAGAGCCGCCACATGGCCGGCAATCTCCTCAATGTTGTTGACACGGTTGTATACATAATACACCTGTCCCCCTCTGGCCACCTCGCGGCTGATGGCCTCTCTTACCATCTCGTCGTTGTACTCCATCACATAGGTCTGGATGGGAAGGCGGTCCACCGGAGGTTCCTCCAGCACGCTCATATCGCGGATTCCTATAAGGCTCATGTGAAGCGTTCTGGGAATCGGGGTAGCTGTCAGGGTAATGACGTCCACATTTTCCTTCAGCTGCTTGATCTTCTCCTTGTGGGCCACGCCAAACCGCTGCTCCTCGTCGATAATTAAAAGTCCCAGGCTTTTAAATTCCACATCCTTTGACAGCACCCGGTGAGTTCCGATGAGCACGTCCACCAGACCCTTTTTCAAATCTTCCAGCGTTTTTTTCTGCTCGGCGGGGGTGCGGAACCGGGACATCATATCCACCCGCACTGGAAAATCCTTCATTCTCTGGACAAAGGTATTGTAATGCTGCTGGGCTAAAATCGTAGTGGGTACCAGATATACTACCTGCTTTCCCTCCTGGATGGCCTTAAACGCCGCCCGCAGGGCAATCTCCGTCTTTCCGTAGCCTACATCCCCGCAGATCAGGCGGTCCATGATCTTCCGGCTCTCCATGTCCCGCTTTACCGCGTCGATGGCGTCCAGCTGATCCTCCGTCTCCTCGTAGGGGAATATTTCTTCAAATTCCCGCTGCCACACCGTATCTGGCCCGTACTGAAATCCTTCCTGATCCTGCCGGGCCGCGTACAGCTTCACCAGATCCTTGGCAATCTCCCTGACCGCTCCCCTGACTCTCGTCTTGGTCTTGTGCCACTCGCTTCCCCCCAGGCGGTTTAGCTTGGGCTTTTTCGCCTCCGCGCCGGCATATTTCTGGATCCCCTCCAGCTTTGTGGCCGGCAGGTACAGATTGCCCCCGTCCGCATACTCGATTTTAATGTAGTCCTTGACTACCTTGTCCTGCTCAATCTTTTCAATTCCACGGTAAATGCCAAGACCGTGGTTTTCATGAACCACATAATCTCCCGGAGACAGCTCGGAAAAGCTCTGGATATGCCTGCCCTGGTAGGACGTCTTCTTCTTTTTCCTCTTTTTGCCCTGGCCGTTTCCAAACATGTCTCCTTCTGTGACAACGGCAAATTTAAGCAGCGGATACTCGAAGCCTCTGTGGAGATTTCCATAGGTAACCATAATCTCTCCGGCCTTCACCTGGCTGCAGTCCTGATCCGGCAGGTAGGCCTTCAGGCCATACTCTCTCAGATCATTTGCCAGACGGCTGGCCCTGGTTCGGGAAGCCGTCAGTAAAGCTACCCTGTATTTTCCTTTCTGCCACCGCTCCAAATCCTTGATTAAGAGCTCAAAGCCATTGTGATAGGTTCCCATGCTCTTGGCCTCAATGCTGTACTTTTTCTTTACCGGAAAGCCTGAAAGCTTCTGGTCAAGGCCTGAGAGAAGCAGAGTACAGGGCAGGGCTGTCATAGCCAGCAGAGCCTTGGCAGAATAGAGAAAATCCGTCTGCCCGGGAAGCAGATAGCCTCCCTCCAGGCGGTGGGCCATGCTCTCCCTGAACTCCGTCTCTACCACCTCGGCCTTTTCCTTGATTCTAAGCGGCTCATCTAGAAAAACCGCCAGATGATCTTTGGGAAAATAATTCAGAAAGGAAACCGTGGTCTCGGAAAAATATTGGATAAAACCGCCCAGCCCGTGAACCCGGAAGCCTTCCTTAATCTCCTCGGAAAGCTCTCTCACCGATCCTTCTATCCTGGCCGCCTGCTCGGTTTTCATCTGTTCCCGCAGCGCCCTGGCATAGGCCTTGGTCTCCTTCTCAATCTGCCTCAGGCCTTCCTCCATCCGCTCCGGCAGAAGCAGAAGCTCTGTAGCTGGGTAGAGGGCGACTTCCTGAAGCTCTTCCACCGATCTCTGGCTTTCCAGGTCAAAGCTCCGGATGGAGTCCACCTCGTCGCCCCACAGCTCGATTCGGACAGGCAGTTCCTCTGTCAGAGGGAAAATGTCGATGATTCCTCCGCGGATGGAAAACTGCCCCATGCCGTCCACCTGGCCCACTCTCTCGTAACCCAGCTGGGAAAGCCTTCCCTTCAGCTTCTCCAGAAGAATTGTCTCTCCGCAGGCCACGTGAACACAGCTGTTCTGTATTTCAGACAGAGGAAGCAGACGATCCATCAGGGCATCCGCCGTAGTCACCACCGTTCCTGTCTCATTTTCAAGGAGACTTTTAAATACCTGCATTCTCTGGCGGGTCAGAAGATTTCCATGAATATCGGAGCTGTAGAACAGCAGGTCTCTGGCCGGATAGAGATACACAGCCGGATCGAAGGTTCTGTAGTCCTCAAACAGCTCCCTGGCTCTGGAATCGTCGTATGTGACAATCAGCTTCCACCTTTTCCCGCCTCCTGTCTCGCTGATCAGGTGAGCCTTCTGCGAGTCCACGCACCCGCTGACCTGGAGAGGCCCCCGCCCCTCGTTCAGCTCTTTATTCATATCCTGAAATTCAGCCAGCTCCTCCAGCGGATTGGCAAATATGGTTCCCATCTGTCTCCCTCCTGTTCTTTCTTTGTCTCTTTTTTCTGTTCTCTGCCCTCCTGTCTGCCCGGCTTATGAAGCAGACGAGGCTCCTGTTCCCGGCGTCTGAACCTCAGGCTTCTTTCCTTCCGCCGTTTTCTCCTCTGCCTTCTTTTCCTCTGATTTCTTTTCTTCTGGCTTTTCCGTTTTCTTCTCAGATTTTTTCTTGGAACCGTTATAGAGGTTCATGGCCGCGTCCGCCCCCTGGGTGACAATGGCCGCCGCCGCTCCTGCCGCATTCTCAAAAGCCTGCTTCATGGTATCCTGCTCTTCCTTCAAAAAGCGGCCTAACACATAGTCTGCCAGATCCATCTTCGGCGGCTTCTCTCCTACGCCTACCTTGATTCTTGTAAACTCCTGGGTTCCCAGGTGAGCGATAATGCTTTTAATTCCATTGTGGCCGCCTGCGCTTCCCTTCTTGCGGATTCGAAGCTGTCCTGGTTCCAGGCTGATGTCGTCGAAAATAATAATCAGTTCCTCCTGGGCAATTTTGTAGTAGTCTACCAGGGCGCGGATGCTCTCTCCGCTCACATTCATGTAGGTCTGAGGCTTGGCTAAAATCACCTTCTGCCCCTCGATGACTCCCTTTCCAATCAGGGCCTTGTGGGCCTTCTCCCTCACGTCGATATTGTATTTGGACGCCAGCGCATCTATGGTCAAAAATCCTGCGTTGTGGCGGGTGTTGTCATACTTCTCTCCTGGATTTCCCAGTCCTGCTATAATATACATACGTATCGTTCTCCTTATCCATTCTGTCTTTCTTCACACGGCTTTAAGCGCCAGAATTTCCCGGATGGGGAGTCCTGACGCTTCGCTTGTTTCACTATTCTATCAATCAATCGTTATTCTGTAAAGGGGGAGGCGGGAAAATCAGGAGGCCTGAGAAGCCCGGTTTCTGCGGCAGATTCGTCATGCTTCCCTCTATTTCTCCCGGCACTTGATTCCATAATTACCTCTGCTTCCGTTTTCATATCCTCTGTAAATTTCGTATCTTTTTCCTTCGATTTCCACCTCATCGTCTCCTGTGAAAACACAGGTTTCACCACGCTCCTCACAGTACCTTGAAATTTCCTCCACAGCCTTTGCCATAGTCGGATACACTGTACTGTCCTCATATGGGATCCAAAATGACTTCTTAAACATATTTAACATCGCGGTTCCTCCTTATCAAACATGATTTTTTCCGGTTACCCTCCAGCCCCTTCATCTGCTGTATATGAGGAAAAATTTTCGGTGACTTTAGGTAGAACAAGAAAATTTTTTCCTCATATATCCCTTTTTCGGCGACTTTAAGTGGAACAAGAAAATTTTTCCTCGTATCCCCCTCCGTCAGTTTTTCAGGTTCCAGTATGTGAAGCAGCCGCACCCCAGGGCCGCCGCGGTTCCAATAAAAATCAATAGGCTCCACCAGCTGAATCCAGCTCTGGAAAAGAATAAAACAGCCCATATAAGAACCGGCCAGCTGTAGTGAAGCAGCCGCGCAGCCTTTTTTCCTGTGCTGTCCTTCTTCTGTTTCTCCGCCTCTCCCTGCTGCGCCAAATCGGTTCCCTGCTTTCTGGGTTCTGTCATCTGGCACTGAATCACAATGCCAAACCGCCCCGACAGGCGAAACGCCTCATAGCAAACCCCGTCTATCTCAAACAGCGGGTTCATTCCTTCTCTGGTAATCACCAGGTTAAGCTTCTCCTGATCTGCAAAGCGAAGCAGCTCTTCTGTAAATTCTCTGGGAGTCCTGGCCATAGTATCCGGCACAAAGCTGAATTTTCTTCTGCTCTCCTCCCTGGCCGTTCTCTTATAATCCTCTAAAATATCGGTAAAGCGTCTTCCCTGGCGCTCCTCCTGTTCCATCTGCCTCAGATACCGTTCCTGATTGGACAGGTCCGCCCCCTCCCGCTCCATTTTCTCTAAAAAGTTAATCTGAGCCGACAATTCCTTCTTTCTCTCCTTCAGGCTGTCCAGGTGGTTTCTCACAGCCTGAGTAAAGTCTGTATTCCCCTCCAGCACCGCCTTAATATCCTCCACCGAAAAGTCCAGCTTTCTCAGCATTTTGATTGTCTTCAGCCTCTTAATATCCTCCTCTGAATACTGCCGGTAGTCGTTTTCCTTATTTCTCTCCGGCTGAATCAGCCCCTTCTTCTCGTAAAAGCGGATATTCTGTCTGGTGATGCCAGTCTCTTCCTCCGCTTCCTTAATATTCCTGCTTCCCATATGCTCCTCCCTTCCAGCCAGCCCAGGCCCAGATTTTTCTTGTTCTGCCAGGCGGCGGTTTCCGGCGTTAACGAAAGCAAACGCCCTTCCTTTTGCCTGTATCATACGCCTTATACCAGGTATAAGGTCAAGTAAAAAATGCGCTGCAGGATAAAATTTCCTGCAGCGCACCGCTTCTGTCTATTGTCCCGGCTGTCCGCCGTTTACTGAACCGGGATTTAAAATCACTCCCGTATCTGTATACTGGCCTGGAGTCTGATTTCCAGGGCCTCCCCCGCCAGGCGCGATCTGGCCTGGAGTATTCTGGGAACCGTTCTGGCCGCCAGACGTTCCCGGCGCATTCGGCTGCTCTGTTCCCGGCTTCTGAACTCCGTTCTGGTTCTCCCCTCCCTCAGGGTAAATGATGATGCCTGAGCTGCTCTCCTGAGGCATCTGTGTCGGGCCGGATCCAGGACTGCTCTCGCTCTCCTGAGGCGCCTGTGTCCCGCCTCCCGGACGCTGCTCCCCGGCCGGCCTTGATTCTCCGCCTGGATGCGTTTCTCCCGGATACGGACTGCTTCCAGTCTCGTAAGGTCTTGTAGCCTTTCCCGGTCCCGTGGCCCCGTCGTCTGTCTCAGACTCCCACGGATACCAGTATTCATGGCTTGGAGAGGTTTCTCCATGGGAACCTGTCGCTTCCGTACTGTTCAGGTCCTCGGTGGAGAGCGCCTCTGTCTCCGGAGCCTTCGTGGCCTTCGGCGTTTCCTTCTTTCCCCCGGCTCCACAGTCAGAGGCAATCTTATTGCTGATGTTCTTTACCTGTGAGGACGGCTCATAATTCTCGTCCCCGAACAGGAAGCTGTGAAGCTTCACCACGTTGCTCTCCAGAGTATTTGGAATGACGCAGTCTCCCTTGCTGCCTACCCGGCCTTCCTTTCTGTCCTCTGGGAAGCCATAGGACTCTCCCATGTGGAGCTTTGTAATACCGCGCGCCATCTTCACAATATCGTCTAAGTCAATGCTGGTGTCCACATCCTGTTCTGTCACCAGAAGCGTCTGAATCACGTTGTTGAGGGTAGCCCAATCCGCCTTTTTCGCCTTCTCAAAGGCCAGGGAAATGACCTTCCTCTGTCTGGCTGTTCTCTCATAGTCCGTGTCCATAAGCCTCAGACGGCCGTAGGCCACCGCCTGGACGCCATCCAGATGGTTCATGCCGGCCTTTTTCAGCTGTGTGGACGGAATTCCCGTGGCCTTTACCGTCTCTGTAATAAAGGCGTTGATATAGTAAAATTCCTTTTTTGTAATCTCAATGTCCACTCCGCCCAGAATGTTGATGGCCTCCGCCACCGCTTTCCAGTTAAATACGGCGTAATCGTCGATTTCCAAATCCAGATTTTTATTCAGAGCCTTTACCGCCTGCGTCGGCCCGCCCTGCAAAAAGGCGGAATTGATCTTATTGTAGCTGTTCTTATCGCTGACGTTCAGATACGTATCGCGGTAAATGGAAGCCATCCGTATCTCTCCTGTGGCCCAGTTCAGGTTGCAGATAATATTGACGTCGGAATTATTTCCCTTGCCTACGGAGCCGTTCCGGCTGTCCAGTCCGAACACGGCAATGGTCCAGTAGCCCTCCATCTGCTCCTGCTTTTCCTCTGAAATTTCCAGGTTGATCAGATCGTCCGGATTCCAGTTTTCATCCCGCTGAGTCAGCCCCTTCCATTTAATATCAAGATATTTGTAGCCTGCAAAAACAGCTGTTCCAAGAAGAAGCACAATCCAGAGAGCGATCAGGGCAATCCTTCTTCTCTTCTTTTTCGCCTTCTTTTTGGCTGACGCCCGGTAGGACTGATTATTCCCCTGGGCAGCTGCCTTCCTGTTTTTCTCTTCTTTTTTCGAAGTTTTCTTTCTGGAAGAAGACTTTTGAGGTCCTCCATAGGCCCCCTCTGTCCTTCCGTTCCGCCGCCTCGCATCCTCCTTAAAGGAATCCGTGATCAGCGTCAGCTCCTTCTGCCGGTTCGGCGCCGGGTTTCTGTTGCCCGAACGCTTGACTGTCTCCCTGCCCCGGCTCTGCCGGCGCCTGGAACGGTCTATTTCATCCTCATACCTCATGTAGCTTCCTCATTCTAGTACGCATTCTTGTTGATAAATCCCTTAAAAATCGTCAGAAACAGAATTTTAAAGTCAAATCCCAATGTCCAGTTTTCAATATAGTACAGATCGTGTTCTATCCTCTTTACAATCGAGGTGTCTCCCCGGTATCCGTTGACCTGGGCCCATCCGGTGAGTCCCGGCCTTACCTGGTGCTTTACCATGTACCGCGGAATCTCTTCCTTGAACTTCTCCACGAAAAAGGGCCGCTCTGGTCTTGGGCCGACCAGACTCATATCGCCCTTCAGCACATTGAAAAACTGAGGCATCTCGTCAATGCTTGTCTTTCTGATAAATTTTCCCACCGGAGTCACTCTCGGATCTCCCGGCGTCGTCCACTTGCTCTTCTCCTGGGACGGCGCCTGCACCTCCATGGAGCGGAACTTATACATCTTAAACGGCTTGTTGTGAAGGCCTACCCGCTCCTGGCTGAAAATCACCGGTCCCCTGGAGGTAAGCTTCACCGCTGCGGCTGTCCCCAGCATAATCGGGGAAAACAGCACAATAGCCACCAGCGCCCCGAATATGTCGATGATGCGTTTCATCGTCGCGTTAGTCAGGCTGGTCAGGGGAACGTGCCGGATATGAATCACAGGAAGCCCCTGCAGATCCTCCATATAGGGGAGCGTGGGGATCATGTTATTGTAATCTGGAATAAATTTCGTATGAACGCCTGATTTTTCACAGGCAGCCACGATTTTCTCCAGCTTTCCGTACTCTCTAAGTCCCAGGGTAATGGCAATCTCGTCCAGCGTGTTCAGCTCCAGGATCGCCTCCAGCTCTCCTGTCTTTCCAATTACGCGGACTCCCTTGTACTCTTTTCCCCATTCCTCATGATCGTCGAGAATTCCCCGAACCTGATAGCCCCACTCCGGATTCATGCTCACCCGGTCGATAAAGCCCTCAGCGGCCCGGCTGTAGCCTACCAGAAGAATGTGCTTCTGATTGTAGCCCTTGGAGCGCATGGAGCGGAGTGTCCGCCGGATTAAATTTCTCTCCAGGAATTCCAGAACAATGTTAAACACATAGAAGCAGACTACCATCCACCGTGAAAAGTTGATGACATAGTCGTTCTTGGCGTTCAGGAACAATACCAGCGCAATGGCCAGAATACCGATGGTATTGGCCTTGATGATATTTCCCAGCTCTGTCCGTCTTCCCTGCACCCGCTTAGGCGTGTACAGGTGAAAGAAGGCGTACAGAATCAGATACAGAGGTACAATCATCACAGCTGCCAGAATATATACCTCTGCCATGGCCTGCCGGTTGTGAACCGTAGCCTTGGGGCTCAGAACCATGATCACAAACCAGGCCAGCCAGTAGGAAGCCAGTATCACAAATGCATCTAACACTACATGGAAACGGTTCAGCCGTTTCTGATTATCTTTTATCATAGTATCTCACCTGATTCTGCTGCCATCCATCCGTTGGCCGGAATGTTAAGCAGCAGGGCCGGCAGGACCGGCGTCTCCAGGTCCTGCTGCCTCCTGATTGGTATTGGACGTATTGGGAGCCTGCGGCTCCTTGTTTTTTCCCTGTTCTCCGGATCCGCTCTGCGGGGATGACGGAGCGCTGGGCTGGCTTACCGGGCTGTTTGCTTCCGGACTGGAAACGCTCTCTTTGGTATTTTCCCCTGAAGCCGGTTTGCTCTCGCCGCTTCCAGGAGTCTTTCCAGAGCTGCTTCCGTTTCCGGACGGACTGCTCTCCTTCTCCGGAGCCTTAGAACCGCTTCCAGGCTTGGAAGATCCGTTTTCTCCAGAGTTTGAATTTCCCTGATCTCCAGAACCGCCTGCCGGACCTGATGTGTCTGCTCCAGGTCCTGTGGCTCCTCCGTCGCTTGGAATTCCATCGTCGCCCCAGTCCTCATACCAGTCCTCACCGTCCCAGAAGTCCTCCCAGTCCTCTTCGTCCCATTCTTCCTCATCCCAGTTTCCGAAGTAATCCTTGGTCTCCTCCTGGGTCTCAGCCTGATCTGCCTCCTTGGTCTCATCCTTCTTGGCGGCAGCTTCGGCCTCCTCCTTGGCTCTCTGCTCTGCGGCCGCCTTCTCAGCTGCCCGCTTCTGTTTTGCCTTTACATAGGAGCTAGCATTTAAGCCCTGATCCACCGGTACATGGTCAATGGATTTTCCTTCCTTGTACATTCCAGTCGCCTCGGAAATATGGGCGCTGTAGGACTGCACCTTGGAGGACGGCTGGTAATTCTCCGTTCCAAACAGGAACTGGTGAAGCTCAGATACGTTGGAAACGAGAGTCTGAGGAATAACGCAGTCGCCGTTCTTTCCGACGTTTGCTTCGCCTCTGGCCATCGGGAAGCCCTTGGTATCTCCGATGTGGAAATTCGCCAGCTGTCTGGCTAACGGAATCAGATCCGCCATGTCAATGTTGGTGGCCAGCTGCGGCATGACTGTCTGGATTACATTGTTGACAGTTGCCCAGTCCGCCGTCTTTACCTTGTCAAAGGCTGCCTGAAGAACGATTCTCTGGCGCTCGGTACGGGCGTAGTCAGTGTCGCCGTAGCGGATTCTTCCGTAAGCCACGGCCTGCACGCCGTCCATGTGGACCAGTCCCGCCTTCTGAATCTGGTGGGAGCCGATTCCTGTCTCCTTTACTGTCTCCGTGATGTAAGCGTTGATCCAGGAACGCTCGTTTTCGCTCAGCTCAATATCCACGCCTCCCAGAATGTTGATGGCGTCCGCCACTGCCTTCCAGTTGAAGGTGGCGTACTGAGTGATATTCAGATCCAGGTTCTTATTCAGAGCCGCTACCGCCTGCTCCGGACCTCCAATGGCATAAGCCGCGTTAATCTTATTATAAGTATTTTTATCGCTGATATTCAGATAGGTATCTCTGAATACGGAAACCAGCTTGATCTCGCCGGACTCCAGATCCACGCTGCAGATCATGTTTACGTCGGCGTTAGCTCCCTTTCCTACGTTCATCTCGCCGCCCTTTTCACGGGAATCCACTCCAAAACAAGCGATCATCCAATGGCCCTTCATCTGGGCCAGCTGCTCCTCGCTTAAATCCAGGTTCTCCACCTTTTTCTCGTCGAAATCCACGCTGGCCATATTTCCAAACAGCTTGTGGTTCACATAGGCGTAGGCTGCGGCTATGAAAAGGATGAGAGCCAGAATCACGCCTCCCACGATGAGGAAAATCTTCTTTCTCCGATCCATCTGGAAGCCGCCGCCACGGCCTCCTCTCTGATTTCTTCTCTGACTGCCTTTATGGCTGTTCTTAGGGCCGCTGTAGCCGGAACGGAAGGACGGGCTGCCTGACGCCTCCCTCTCTCTGTCCCTCGTTCTGCTCTGGCGGTTCTGGGAGGTTCTGCCGCCGTCCTGGCGCGCTCTGTCTCTCTCTCCCTCTCTCATCCGGCGTTCCGGCCGTTCTCCGGCCCTTCCCGCGCTCTGTCTGCCGCTTCTTGAGGTCTCCGCCTCCCGGCGCGTCCGGCTGCCTCTCTCGTAGAAGCCTTCCCCGTAACGGCTGTCCTCATAGCCGAAGCGGTCCGGATCCTGGCGGCCTTCCCGCCTCATCTGGCGTCTCTGCCGCATACGCTCTAACTCGTCGTCTCCATCATAATTCATCTGATTCATCATCCCCTTGTATTTGAAACTGACTTAACCGCACCCTCCGTCAGCTCTCCCGCGTGTTTCTGCCGGACAGCTTTCTGGATGCAAATTCCCATGTATAGATAAAAAGGCCCGCTATAAGCTCCATCTCAATCTGGAGATAATTTTTCAAATGCTCTCTGCAAAAGAGAACCTTCCTGCAGCGCTTCACTGTAGAAAATCCCTCTTTCAGGCCTTCCATATATTCCTTCTCAAAACCGATTTTCTTAAAAAACCCCCGCTTTACCGCCATGCCCAGGGCAAGAGGCGCCGCGTTTAACACAAGCTGGGGAAGCGGCATATTTTTATAATTTAAATATACGCTGTTTCTGGCCGCCAGCTTTACCTTAAATGCATTGTACTTGGAACCGCTGGTTCCGCTTCCCACGTGGTAAACCACTGCCGCAGGACAGTATACATTGTCATATCCGTAAATTCTGGCCCGGTAGCCCACGTCCAGATCCTCCAGGTAGGCGAAATGCATCTCGTCGAAATAACCGATCTGCTCGAATACCTCTCTGCGGTAGATGGCGGCTCCGGCGCAGGCGGAAAATACCCGCCTGGAACGTCTGTATTTCTTTACGCTCTGTCCAATCCCCCTCTGGTAGGCCCAGCCCAGGATACAGTACATATCTCCCGCGTCGTCCATAAGGTCCGGGTGATACATCTGAATCATCCTGCTGCTGACAGAGAAGATTTTCGGCGACCGCTCGATGGCCTTCACCATCTCCGCCACATAGTACTCGTCCGCCTTGGTGTCGTTGTTAAGCAGAATCACATAGGGCGTGTCAGCCGCCTTGATTCCAATGTTCACCGCGCCGGAAAATCCGGTGTTCTCCTCCAGAAAAATCGTGTCCACGCCCTGCGCCTTCAGCCACTCCTTGCTTCCGTCGCTGGATCCGTTGTCCACCATCAGAATCTTAAAATTCCTGTAGGTCTGGGCCTTCAGGGCCTCAAAGCACGGCTCCAGAAATTTCATCCCATTGTAATTGGGAATAATCACAGTTACAGTCGCAGTCATATCTCTTCCTCTTATTTTCCAGGTCTCTTCTGTTAAGGCCTTAGATCTCCAGCTTATAAGGCTCTCCGATTGCCTCCTTCTTCAGATCCCGGAGAGCGAAATTAGACTTTCTGAGGGTCAGGTTCGGGTTGTAATAGGGATCGCCCTCTTCCAGAATTTTCGGCCACCGCTCTGAGAAAATCCGGATCTCCCTGTTGAACCGGGCAATCTTCTCCGGCGTGTCCTCCAGACCTCTGGATTTTGACTCGTAGTGGTACAAAAGAGCGTACGGATTATAGACCACCAGCTTTCCGGCGGCTCTCACCTTCATACAATAGTCAATATCGTTAAAGGCCACTGCCAGCTCCTCTGTAAAGCCTCCCACTTCCTCGAACAGGCTCTTCTTGCTCATCATGCAGGCGGCCGTCACAGCGCTGTAGTCCTGGGTGCTCATAGCCCGGTGGAAATAGCTGTTCTCCGCCTTGTGCAGTCCGATAAAGGTGTGGCCGGCAATGCCGCCGAATCCTACGACCACGCCGGCGTGCTGAATGGTGTCGTCCTGGTACAGCAGTCTGGCCCCCACCACGCCCACGTCGTCTCTCTGGCACAGTCCCAGCATCTCCTCAATGAAACGCGGCTCAATAGGCTCCGTATCGTTATTTAAGAACAGCAGGTATTCTCCCTTTGCAAAAGTGACGCCGAAATTATTGATGGCAGAGTAGTTGAACTCTCTCTCCCACTTCACTACCCGGACATTTGGAAATTCCTTCTGAAGCTTCTCATAGTAGGCGAAAGTCTCCGGATCCTGGCTGTTGTTCTCCACCACCACAAACTCCAGATTCCGGTAGGAAGCCTTCTCCATAATAGAGCGGATGCAGAGATCCAGATCCTGCCTGTGATCCTTGTTCGGGATAATCACAGAGACCAGCGGTTCTCCCTGAATCCTGTAAATCGAGTGGTAAATGCCGTAGTCCACGCCCTTTTCCACACGCTCCGCCTGGATTCCCACACGGTCATAGTGGGCCATAATGGCTCTCGAACCTGCCTCGAAAGCGTAGAGCTTGCTCTCCGGGTTGCTGGCCGTAGAGTTCTGGTGGCAGCGCCAGTGGTAGAGCACCTTGGGAATGTGGTAAACCTGTCCCGCCGACTCCACACACCGGAAAATAAAGTCATAGTCCTGGGCTCCGTCGAATTCCTGGCGGAATCCTCCTGTTCTGGCCGCCAGATCGTGGCTGACCACAAACAGATGGCAGATATAGTTGACGCTCCGAAGCAGATCAATGTTAAAATCCGGTTTAAAGTGGGGATCGAACAGCGCCCCGCCGTCCATGTCCATCTTGTCCTCGTCCGAGTAAATCACGTCTGCCTCCGGATGCTCGTTGATGGCCTTCACCACCTCGTAGAGGGCGTGGGGAGGAAGGGTATCGTCGTGATCCGCCAGCACGATAAAGTCTCCTGCCGCCATATCCATGGCCGCGTTTGTATTGCCGGAAATTCCCTTGTTCTCTCCTAAAATCACATATTTAAAACGGCGGTCCTGCTCCGCGTAGCGCTTTAATACCCGCTCGCAGCTCTCTCCCGCCGGGCTTCCGTCTGCAATGCAGATCTCCCAGTTTTCGTAGGTCTGGGCCAGAATGGAGTTGAGCATTTCCTTTAAATACCGCTCCGGCGTCTTGTAGGCTGGAATCACCACAGAAAGCTTTGGCATATACTCAAACACTGCCGTTCTCTGGGCCGCCAGCTCCTCCTCTGTGGGCTTTGTGAGATCGTACCACTCGGCGTAGTCGTAGTCGTTGTCAATGCCCTGGATCTTGTGCTTTGACTTTTTGATCAGGGCCCTCAGTCCGTTCTCCTTCCAGAAGTCATAGGCCACCCGGACCGTTTCCATATTCATCAGATCCCTGATTTTCTGCATCTTCTTGTGGGCCACGCTGCTGCGCTTTGCAATCAGATCTTCATTGTATTTGACCCGGATTCTGCGGCCCTCGCCCCGGATTACCAGATAATAATCCTTTCCCCTCTCATAGGGAAACTGGATATCAAAGCCAAACTCTCTGTCAATCACGCTTCCAAAGTAAATCTGGCTGACGTCGTCTCTTCTGGTGGCCACATACTTGTGCTCCAGATGCTTATGATTTTCATCCTCCACGTCATAGGAAATGGCGGCCTCCGGAGTCTTTCCGATGGCCCATCCGTTCAGCTGTATGGAATTTTCGCGGATTCTCACCACATCTACGTTAAATTTCATGCTTCTTCTCCTGCTTTAAGGCTTTCTCCGTCTCCTCGTTCTCCCTCTCGGTTCCCTGGGCGTCCGGGCTGTCAAAATTCAGGCGCTCCTCCTCCACCACCAGAGGGCGCTTCATCACCCTGGCGTTGATGGACAAAATGTACTCTCCCACCAGACCGATAAAGAAGATCTGCACAGATCCCAGGAAGCACATGCCGATCAGCACAGGCGCCATGCCTGCCGGAAAATCGTTCCAGTGAAGCAGCTTTAAAATCAAATACACGAAAGCCACCGCAATACTGATACCGGCGCAGATACTGCCGAAAATCGTAGCCAGCCTCAGCCCCACCTTTGTGTAGGAGGTAATGCTCAGCATGGCCGCATCGTAAAGACGGTAAAAATTGTTGTGAGTCTTTCCGGCTCTTCTCTGAGGCTGCACATAGGGGATTTCCTTCCTCTTATAGCCCAGCTCCGCCACAATGCCTCTGAGAAACGGAGTCGGATCGTCCAGCCGTCTCAGCACCTCGATAAACTCTCTGTCGTAGAGTCCAGAACCAGTAAAATGCTCGATCTGCTCCACGTCGGACAGCTTTTTGATCATCTTGTAGTAGCAGCTTCTCAGCCAGTACATAACGGGATTTTCCTTGCTTCCCGTCTTGATTCCGATGACGATCTTATAGCCCTTCTCCCACTCTCTCACATACTGGGGGATCAGCTCCACTGGATCCTGGAAATCAGCCACCATACTGATCACGCAGTCTCCCGTCACCTGGAGAAGTCCGTAGTAGGGGGAATTGAACTGCCCGAAGTTCTTGGCGTTGAAAATCGCCTTAATCCTCGGATTCTGTCTGCACAGCTCCCTGAGAATGGGGCGGGTCTGGTCTGTGGAATCATTATCAATAAACACCAGCTCATAGTCGTACTCCGGCAGCTCCCTTGTCATGGTCTCCACCACAGCCTGGCTGATGGGTCCTACATTCTCTTCCTCGTTGTAGCAGGGAATTAAAATGCTGATTTTTTTCATTGTCAATCGTTCTCTCTTCCTGTCCCTCTTCAGAACGGGCATGGTACGCCCCAGGCCCGTCCTGCAGGATTTTCTATTATTCTAATCTTATGCGGAGGAATTTACAAGGGACATTTTTCTTAAGATGGGCGGACGCTCTCAATGACCCGGGCCATTCCGTCCCGGAATCTGACTCTGGGCTCCCATCCGATCACCCGCTTCATCTTCGTCAGATCGGGAATCAGGTTCACGACGCCCTCCGCGTTAGGCTTTCTCACTCCGTACACGCAGCTTCCCTTCCTTCCGCACATCTCGTACACCGTTTCCACAAAGTGTTTCAGAGGGCCTGTCTCGTCCATGGGGCCTCCCAGGTTGTAGACGCATCCCTGCTCCATCAGGCTTTTCTGATACTCGCAGAGCATGGCCACAGCCCTTCCCGCGTCGTCAATGTACATGAAATTCCAGTCCTGGGTGCAGGCCCCCATCTCCATCACGCCTCCTGACAGGAAGGTGTTTACACAGGTGGAGAGAAGGGACCAGGGGTGATCGCCGATTCCGTAGGTGCTGAAAATTCTGGCGTGACCGTAGTCCATGGACAGCTTTCTGCAGAGGGCCTCCGCCTCAATCCGCACCTTAAGCTTCGCCTCCCCGTAGGGGGATGTGGGACGGCACCCGGTCTCCTCGTTCATCAGCGCGTCGTGGACGCCGTACTCCGCCTGGGAACCGGTGAAAACGAAACGTCTGCAGCCGAGAGCTTTCGCCGCCTGCACAGCATTCAGGGAATCTTTGGCATTTTCCTCCTGGATGGCCGCGGCCGACCTGGAATCGCTTCCCGCCCCCTTCCATCCCATATGCAGGAACACGTCGCAGGGCTCTGGAATCTGCTCTGCCAGGCGCTCAAGGCTTCCCAGATCCTCCTCCAGAATCACCAGGTTTTCCGGCATGGCTCCGTTTATCAGAAGCCTGTCTGCCTTGGAGGATCCCTTTCTCAGCACTGCGTAAACCTTATGCCCGCGCTCCAGAAGGGCCTTCACAGCCCCGCTTCCCACAAAGCTGGTCGCTCCTGTAGCAACTATCTTCATATATGGCCGCCTTTCTCTCCTGCTATTTCTGAATCCTTGGGATGATCATATTTTCATCCATCTCCTCGTCGGAAAGGAACGGAGCCAGATCCTCTAATGGCGGGGATACCATCGTTCCGTCCGGCAGCTTCTTGGCCGCTGACTTAGGCTCAAAGTTCTGGTCCAGCGTCACAAATACCTCGCAGATCACCGGCCCGTCGATAGCTAACGCCTCCTCCAGCTTCTCGTCCAGCTCCTTGTTTCCGTGGATGGACACATAGGGGAAGCCGTAGGCCCACGCCAGCTTTTCCATGCTTGGGAAGGTTAAATCCCGGCTGTCCACGCCGATTCCGATTAACGGCTCGCCGAAGAAATTCTTCTGCGTCTGGCGGATCGAGTGATAGCCGCCGTTGTTGATCACGAAAATCTTGATGGGCAGCCATCTTCCTATTACCGTCTGGAGCTCCTGCAGGTTCATCTGAATGCTTCCGTCTCCCGTCACCAGGATAATATCGTGGTCAGATCCTGCAATGCAGGCTCCGATGGAGGCAGGCAGGCCATATCCCATGGAAGCGATTCCTGAGTTGGAAATAAACCGCTGTCCCTTTTTCATAATGTTGGCGTGGCCGCAGACTACGTTGGCGGATCCGTTGCCCACCACCACAATCTGATCTTCCAAAAGCCTTGCGCTCAGTTCGTGGGCAAAGGCGTACACGTTGGCCTCGGTCTCCGTGCCTCCCTCCATATGGCGTGGAAGCACAACCGGATACTTCTCCTTCCAGGTTCTGCACTGAGCCAGCCACTGCTCCTGAGCTTCCCGCGTCTCCCCGTCCATGGCGTCCCTGGAAAGCTCTTCTTCCTTCAGAACCTCCTCCATAGTCTCCAGCAGATCCTTCACGTCTGCGTGAACCGGCATATCCACGTGAAGCGTCGGCTTTTTCAGCTCCTCCGCGTCGATATCGTTGATGATTGTGTAGGCCTCTCTGGCCCATGTATCGAAGCGGTAGCCCACCTGGCGGAAACTTAAACGGCTTCCCAGGGAAAGCAGCAGATCGCTGTTCTGGATGGCAAAATTGCCGGCCCGGTCTCCCACGTTTCCGCCTTTTCCGGTGTACAGCGGGTGCTCGTCCCAGATGCAGTCAATGCTGTCCGCTCCCGTCACTACCGGGATCTGTAACGCCTCTGCCACGCGGATGAATACCTCGTGGGCTCCTGCGATTCTGATTCCGTTTCCTGCGTTGATCACAGGGCGTCTGGCCGCCCGGATTTTCTTAATAATCTCTCTGGCCGTCTCCTTCTCCACCTTTTTAGGAAGAAGTGCACGGTACTCGCCCTGGCCGGCTGTATCCATAGGAATCTCGGCTTCACTCTTTTTCGCCCAGCCGGTTCCTCCCGCCTCGTAGTCTGCCGGATCGAAGCCAGTCAGATCCTCTGTCTCCACCATGGCTGCCTGCACATTTAACGGCACGTCCAGCCACACAGGGCCAGGACGGCCTGCATAGGCCAGGTACAGGGCCTTCTCCATGCAGAAGCGGATTCTCATAGGATCTGTGATCATCTCCGTATATTTCGTCATATTAGCCACAGAGGCAGTAATGTCAAACTCCTGGTCTCCCATAGCTCTCAGGTGCAGATCTGTGCTGCGTGACATGGTATCGTAGCGTACCTGTCCTGAAACGATAAACATGGGGATCGAGTCCATAAAACCGCCTGCCACGCCTGTCATGGCGTTGATTCCTCCCGGACCTGTGGTGACGCAGACTGCCGCAATCTGTCCGTGAATTCTGGCATAGGCCTCGGCCGCCATGGCGCAGGCCTGCTCGTGGTGGTTATAAATACAGTTTAATCCCTCCTGATGTCCCAGGGCGTCGTCCAGGTGCATGGCGCCTCCTCCGGTAATCATAAACACATCCTTAATTCCCGCCTCCAAAAGCTTCTGGGCGATATAGTTGGATACCTTTATCCGCATGATGCTCTCCTTACTCTCCTTCCGGATTCAGAATCCGGCTTGTTCTATTTTTTCATATGTTACAGTTATGTGAACAAATCTTTAAGTTTCTAAAAACCCACGCTCAGTATATCACAATTTCCCATAAATGCCTATTAAACTTTTTCTTACATTTGCCACAAGATTTCATGGTTTTTACCAGTTTTCCTTGTCTTTTAACTGGATTCTTTTTATAATGAAGTGAGATTTTTAGAAAGGCTGGCAGATGAATATGAAAATTACTGGCATTATTCCGGCCAGATACGGCTCCACCCGCTTTCCGGGAAAGCCTCTGGCTCTCTTAGACGGACGCCCCATGCTGCTCCATGTATTCGAGCACGCCTCAGAGTCCCGTCTGCTCACAGGGATTTTCGCAGCTACGGAAAGCCCCAACATAAAAGAGGCCTGCGAATCCCTCTCCATTCCCTGCCTGATGACAGATCCGAGCCATGAAAATCCCACGTCCCGGCTTCGGGAGGCGGCAGCCTCCATTCCTTCTGACCTGTACGTTATGATTGGCGGCGACGAGCCCCTCCTTACAGGGGAGGATATCGATCTTGTGGTTCAGGCGGCCCTTGACCGAATGGAGAGAGAAGACGCTCTCTTCGTGGTAAACGCCATGGCACCTGTACTCTCCCCCTCCGAGGCCATGGATACCGCTAATATTAAGGTGGTCTGCGGGGAAGACGGGCGTGGGCTTTACACCTCCCGCATTCCCATCCCCTATCCCAAGGGAGAGCTGAATTTTACCTATCAGAAGTTTGCCAGCATCGGCGTGTACACCAGAAAAGCGCTAGATTTCTTTGCAGACACGCCGAAGGGCCCTTTAGAGACCATCGAGGAGTGCGATCTGCTCCGCTTTCTGGAACACAATGTGCCCGTATACTTTGTCAATACGGGGCACCCGTCCCTGTCGGTGGACACAAAAAAAGATCTGCGGCAGGTGCGCCTGATGGCAGAACAACTGAACACAATCAATGGAGGATTATCATGTACAAAGGAATTATCTTCGATTTAGACGGCACGCTTCTGGACACCTCGGAAGGGGTTCTGGCAAGCATCCGCCACACAATAAAGACCATGAACTACCGGGAGCTGCCTCTGGAGACTCTTCTCACCTTTATCGGCCCCCCTGTCAAGCGTTCCCTGATGAAGCATTACGGGCTGACGGATCAGGAGGCGGACGAGGCAACGGAGGTGTTCCGCCAGCAGTATAAGAACAAGGACCTTTTAAAGGCCAAGCCCTACGACGGCATTCTGGAGCTTTTAAAGGCCCTGAAGGACCAGGGCTTTCTGGTGGGCGTGGCTACGCTGAAGCGGGAGGACTACGCTCACACCATTTTAGAGCATTTCGGCATTGCAAAGCTGTGCGATCTCATCTGCGGCAGTGATTTTGAAAGCAGGATGACAAAGACCGACGTGCTGCGAAAATGCCTCAGCGGCCTGGGTCTTGAACCCTACGAGGCGCTCTTAATCGGGGATACCTCCTCCGACGGAAACGGCGCGAAGGAGGCCGGAACAGACTTTATGGCCGTCACCTTTGGCTTCGGCTACAAAACAAAAGAAGCATGGGAAAAACACTTCTCTCCTGTATTTACAGCAGCTGATACAGGAGAAATCGCAGACTTTCTTCAGGTTTCTCTAGTGAAAGGACGGTAATCATATGAAACAGGTAAAGCTTCTCGACTGTACCCTCCGGGACGGAGGATATGTCAATGACTGGAATTTCGGACACGACAACATGGTAAATATCTTCGAGCGCCTCATCAGCTCCGGAGTAGATATTTTAGAGGTGGGCTTTCTCGACGACCGGCGTCCCTTTGACAGAAACCGCACCATTATGCCGGACACTGCCAGCGCAGACCGGCTGTTCGGCAGTCTGGACAAGAAAAACACCATGCTGGTAGGCATGATCGACTATGGAACCTGCGCCATTGAAAACCTGGCTCCCTGCAGCGAAAGCTGTCTGGACGGCATCCGCGTCATCTTTAAAAAGCACATTATGAAGGAGGCTCTGGCCTTCTGTACCCAGGTGAAGGCTCTGGGCTACCAGGTCTTTGTCCAGGCAGTTTCCATTACAAGCTACTCTGACAGGGAGCTTTTAGATCTCATCGACCTGGTCAACGCCTTAAACCCCTATGCCCTCTCCATGGTAGACACCTACGGCCTGCTCCACCAGAGCAGCCTGCTCCACTATTTCGAGATCCTGGATCACAACTTAAATCCTGAGATTGCCATCGGCTACCATTCCCACAACAATTTCCAGATGGCCTACGCCAACAGCATGGAAATGCTCAGCAAGCCGGTAAACAGGACCGTTCTGGTGGACGCCTCCCTCTACGGCATGGGAAAGAGCGCCGGGAATCTGCCTGTGGAGCTGATTTCCATGCACATGAATCTCCACTATGGAAAATCCTACGACACCAGCCAGATGCTGGAGGCCATTGATATCAATATCATTCCGTTTTTTGAGAAAAGCCCCTGGGGCTACAGCCTCTTCTTCTACATCGCGGCCTCCAACAACTGCCATCCGAACTATGTCAAATTCCTGATGGACAAACACACCCTGTCCTTAAAGTCCTTAAATGTGATTCTCGGACAGATCGAGCCGGAAAAGAAGCTGATGTACGACAAGGACTATATTGAAAACCTGTATTTAAACTACCAGAACATGGAGTGCAGCGATGAGGACGATTTAAAACGCCTCTCCAGGGAGTGGTCTGGAAAGCCCCTTCTTCTTCTGGGTCCCGGAAAAAACATGGAGCTTCAGAGGGATCGGATCGACCGGTATATAAAAGAGCATGCCCCGGTTGTCATCGCCGTCAACTATATTCCGGAGAATATTCCGGTAGACTACGCTTTCCTGAGCAATTCCAGGCGGTACGTGCAGCTGACTACCCGTCTGCTGGAGCTTAAAAAGGAGCAGGAGCACGCCCAGGCGTCCCCGGTCCGCGTCATTGCCACTTCCAATGTGACCAATGTAAACGGATCCTTTGACTACACCCTGAACTACAGCTCCCTCATTGACAGAGATGCGGAAATCATTGACAATTCCTTCGTCATGCTGTTAAACGTCCTGGTAAAAGCAGGGGTATCCCAGGCAGCCTGCGCCGGCTTCGACGGCTACAGCGTGGGAGGCGACAACTACTTTAACTCCGACATGGACTACCGAATCGGAAAAGAAAAATCCATGAATCTCAATTCCTATGTGAAAAACGTCCTGAAAAAGCTCTCCGGAAGCTTCCAGGCAGAGTTTATCACCGATTCCTGGTATGAGGAGAAGCAGAGCCATTAAGGCTCTGTTTCTTTTTTCCCACTCCTTCCAGCGCTTCCAGTAACCTTCACTTTCATTCTCTCCCATGCCACGCTATAATAAGCGCTGTAATGCAACGATGGATTTTCAAACACACTTCATTCACAAAAAAGGAGAGAACATTCCATGAGAAAAACAACTAAACTGATCGCTGTATTATCTGCTGCCGCCATGATGTCCATGGCAGCCCCTAATGTCTTAAACGACAGCTTTCTCTTAAACGTCTACGCTGCAAACGGCTGGGTACAGGAGGACAGCGAATGGCATTTCTACGATGAGGACGGCTATCTGGAGTCCAACACCTGGAAGAAGAGAGGAAGCGACTGGTACTACCTGGACGACGACGGAAACGTAACCGTCAACCAGCGGGTGGACGAGTACTATGTGGACAGTGAAGGAAAAATGGTTAAAAATAAATGGGTATCTCCGGAAGGAGAGGAAACCTACGACTCCCCGGACTCTGCGTCCGACCAGGAATGGAACTATTTTGATAAAAACGGAAAGATTGTCACATCCCGCTGGATGGCGATTCAGAACAACTGGCACTACTTCGACGAGGACGGCATTATGCAGACTGGCGTTCTGGAGCTGGACGGCTCTGTCTACTATCTTGGAAAAGAAAGCGACGGAGTCCGGAAAACCGGCTGGATTCTGCTGGAAGATATCACAGAAGACACAGATGACGAGGGAATCTGGTGCTACTTCGACGAGGACGGAAAGCTGGTTGTCAATCAGATTGACCGCAAAATCGACGGCGCCTTTTACACCTTCGAAAACGGCCAGATGCAGACAGGCTGGGTGAAGACGGAGAAGACCGCTGAGGGCGAAGCAGACTCCCCGGCTTCCTATCAGTATTACGATGAGGAGCAGGGCGGAAAGAGGGCTTCCGGCTGGTATCAGATTGAAGGCATCGAGGGAATCAGCGAGGAGGGCGAAGAGTATTACTTCTACTTTAAAAACGGAAAGCCCTACTATTCTCAGGAAGCTGGGCTTGAGCTGTTCAACATCAACTCGGAGCGGTACGCCTTCAATGAAAAAGGCGAAATGCAGACTGGTGTCCAGACTCTGGCTGTCAAGGGAGGCGGTGAGGCCGTCTACTACTTTGGAGACGATGGCGCCATGAAGACAGGAAGGCAGACCATCTACGACGAGGACGCTGAGGAGAACCAGACCTGGTACTTCTACCCAAGCGGTTCTAAAAAAGGCCAGGGCTACACAGGCGAGAGAGACAACCGCGTTTACGTCAACGGCCTGATGAAAAAAGCCGATCCGGAGCTTCGCTATGAGCCAGTGGCCGCAGGAGACAGGACTTATCTGGTAAACACCAGCGGAACCATCCAAAAAGCCTCCTCTTCCTCCACTTCCGACGCAAAGCCTGAGCTTTTAAAGGGCTTTAAAGATTACAAAGATTCCAATGATACTGTGTGGACAGTTGACACAAACGGAATCATCCAGTAAAATATATAAGTCATCCGTTCACAGGAGAGGGCTGCGAAAGCAGTTCCTCTCCTGATTTGCGGCCATTCACCGGCAGAGTTCGGGCCATGCTCTCTCTGCCGGCGCCGCTTTTTGCTGATTCACACAGCACAGCGGAGAATATACATATCACAGACTGCGATTTATATTCTGCAGAAATTTCCAAATATTTTTTATTTTTTAGTTATATTTCTCCTGTTTTCTTCGTTTTCTAATAGGAGACCAGCTTCAAAGTCTTAGATATCGATCAATGCAAAAGGAGATTTTCATGAAGGAACTAACTGTCTTTTACTGTCCGCACTGCGGCTACTACGGGTATTATCTGATCCCCAGGAGGGCCGTCTGCCCGTCCTGCCGCATCCATATGACAAAGCTTCCCATGTCCTGCCAGCAGTTTATGGATCTGGACTATAGAATGCGGGATCAGCTGATTGGAAGCCAGATCCTCGACGGCGCGGAGCCGCACTCCTCTGTAGTGCAGCGCATCACAGAACAGGCCAGGCGCTTCAACAGCCGGGCTGAGATTGCAAAGCAGGCTGAAACGATTCAGGAATTAAAACAGGAAATCGAAACGCTGAAAGCCGAAAACAGAAAGCTCTCCGACACTGTGGCCTGGATGCACGATACAATCTGGAAGCTGACGAGAGGAGAGGGAGAGGATCGTTAGACAGGAAAAGAAAGAATTCCTTACTCCCCTTAAAGATGCGGGAGACAATAAGAGGAACCATATTCCTTACTCCACTTAAAGTCGTCGGAATATGGTTCCTCTTACTGTGAAAGGGCGCAGCCTGTGAAGGGGCGCAGCCAGCGGCTCACCGATATGTGTAAAAAAGAACCGGCATGCAGCCGCAGGATTCCATCTTCTTCGATTTTCCTGCCGCTGATGCCGGATTTGTTCTTTTTTATTCTGTTTTCTGCTACATCCCTGCCTGTCTCATCTTCTGTTTGCCGCTGCCAATATAGACTGTGATCAGCCTGTCCAACGAGCTCTTCATCTGAACTACCGTATCGAAGAGAATTTCGTTCTCATCCTTCAGGTGTTCTACTTCAATCATCAGTTCTTCCAACTGTGCTGCCGCATCCATTTCTACCCCTCCTGCTTTCCTGAGACTGCTTTTACCATTATACACCTCTCCAGGAGAGAATGACAGGAAAATCGACCGCAAGTTTCGACAGAAACTGACGAGTCTGGTCTGAAACCCAGAAACGAAACACGGAAACGGCAATGCTACAGAACAATGCAGCCCAGTACCTTCTTGTCAAGACTTCTCACAATATCAAGCTCCCGCTCAATGCCGGAGAAGGAGGAGCTTTTCCGCTTCTCTACCAGAATCACAGCCTCACAGGACGCGGCCTTTCTGATGGCGTCAGCCTGGCTGTCAAGATTTCCTCCTGCTGTCACGAAAAGACCTGTAAGAGCAGGCGCAATGTCGCTCCTTACTGCCTCTAAGTCCAGGTCAGGCGCAGACGTGACTAAAAGCAGCTGTTTTGCATCTCCTGCATAGTTCATCACGTTAGCCGCCACTACGCTGCAGACAGTTTCCTTGTCCATCTTTCTGCCTGCCGTTCCCTCCATGCGGTCTAAGAATCTGTCCACAAAGGAAAACAGCCCCTTTCTTCCTGCGTCATCGAACAGGCCTAGAATCATCAGACCATATCTGCGGCGCAGTTCCTTATCGCTGCCCAGCTTATCGCTCATTAAAAATGCCACACAGATAAAGAATACTGACAGGAAACCTCCCAGGACGCCTCCTAACACAGCGTACTTGACTGCTGACTTAACCGCTCCCCCCTTGCGTGGAAGAGAGATGGACGGTTCCTTTAAATCAGCCAGTTCTTTTGTCTTATCCGTCAGGCTCTGGTTCAGCTCTGCGATTCTGGCAGACTGCTCCTGCTGTTTCTTCTCCAGTTCCAGATCCACGGTCGTATACACGTCAGGGCTTCCTCCGGCGCCAATCATCTCCGGCGTCTGCGCCATATCTGCGCCGGGACGGGCGGAGCTGCTCATCACCTTCAGAGTGTGGGGCCCAATCGCCTGGGTAATCACCTGGCTGTACTCGTTTAAGGAATCCATAATCAGCTTCATGATACTGGAAGCGCCCTCCTCAGAGCTGCTGATTACGCGGATGTCAAACATATTGTTCTCTAAATTAGGCGTAACTGTCACCAGTTCCTGAAGATATCTGCGATCCAGGGGAGCACTCATGCCGTTTAAGACATAATTGTACATATCTCCGTTCTGAATCATGGACATATATGCCTGCATAATGCTGGAAGCTGTATTGGGATTCTGATAGGCCATACCGGGCATAATCTGATAATCAGTTCCCACATAAAAAGCCGCTGCTGTCACATACTCATCGTAGGGATTAATATTCATCAGCACCGATTTTTCCATATACTCGTTCTGGCTTTCCAGACTGGCCTTAATATTCTCCACCTCTTTTTCAAGGCTTGCCTTGGAAATCGCGTACTGATCCATGCTGTTGTCATATTCCTGCTGCTTAGCTGCCAGATACTCGCTGTCCTTCATCTGCTTCAGCGCGCCGGCGCCCTTCATACCGCCCAGCAAAACGGCAAAAACAATCGCAATCAGGATAATCGGACGCCATTTGCGAAGGACGGCAAACATCAGATCCTTCAGGTCGATCTCCTGCTCGTAGTTGTATTGAGACTCCATTCTAATCCTCCTAACTGTAAAATGCTCTGCTATTCATCTTATCACAGAGAAGACCTTTGATCAATTACAATTCCTTCTAAAACATGATCCATATAGTTCTTCTTCTGATTCATGGTACTGTGGACATAGATATCCATCGTTATCTTCACCGAGGAATGTCCCAGAATCTCAGACAGGGCTTTGCTGTCCAGCCCCTGCTCAATCCACTTGGACGCAAAGGAGTGGCGCAGGGAATGGACGCTGACCGGCTTAATCCCGCACCGCCGGAGGAGATTTTTAAATCTCCGCTGAACGCTTCTGGGCTCCATCACCCGCCCGCTTCCTGTGAGCACATAGGTCTGAGGGCTGAACCGCCGCTCACAGAACCGCTCTCTGAGGCGTTCTGTGAGAAATCCTGGAAGGGGAATATCCCGCACCGAGGAACCGGTCTTGGGCGTCCCTATCTGCAGTATAGTCTTCCCTCCCGGAACTGCCGCCTGCGCTTCCTCTACGTTTCTGATGCGGGACACGGTTCTTCTGACCTTCAAAACTCCCGTATCCAGATCAATATCCTCCCAGCGCATGCCGCACAGCTCTCCCACCCTGATTCCCGTTCCCAGGGAAATCAAAAGCCCCAGCTCAAAGCTCTTTCTGGAGTTTAACAGATAGGAAACCATCTTGTGGAAATCCTCCCACTCCATAATCTCCTTTCTTTTTCCCGCCTGCCTGGGAAGCTTCAGATACAGTGCTTCTCCAGGGCATGCCCCCATCTCCTCCCCTGCCTGCACAATGCTTTTCAGCAAAAATAAAAGAAGCCGGACTGTCCCCGCCGAAAGTCCCTGCTTCTGCCTGCCATGTATAAAATCCATTATCATCTGATTCGTCAGATCCGCCGCCTGCACTTTTCCCAGCTCTCCCCGGATATGCTTCTCAACCATTGTCAGGTAGCAGGCGTAGGTGCTGGGCTTCACCATCGGCTTCACCGACCGCAGCCACTCCTCGCAGAGGCCGCCAACCGTCATAAATGCAGGCCCCTCTCTGCCGTCTTCTGCTCTCATCTCTCCGATTTCCCTCATCTTTCTTCTCCTTTGTTTTTATTACCCCCTTTGGGATAATAAAAATATTACCACCCGCTTCTAGGAGAAAACATGATAAAGTATTTTCTTTTCCTGTTCAATGTAGTAGAATAGCAGCAGAAAAGCCGCAGAAAGGAAGGAAACCATGACTCGTTTACCACTCCAATTTTCTATTCAAGCAGCCGTGCCTGAGGACTGCCCTGCGCTTTACCGCCTGATGACGGACACGGCCTTCTCTGTGCAGAATAAAGACTGGTTTTTTCCTGACAGTCTGGAATTTATCAAAACCCATATCAAAGACAGGGGCCTGATTCTCAAGGCCTGCCCGGACGGGCCGGAAGGTGGAGCGGGCCAAGCTGCCCGGGACAGTCTGGCCGCGTTTCTCCTGATTCGTTTTCCAGGCCCCACAGAAGATAACCTGGGAACTTATCTTAGCCTCTCCGGACAAGAGCTTATGCAGGTAGCCCATATGGAAACAGTAGCCGTAGCCGCAGGCTTTACGGGATACGGCCTCCAGCGGAAGCTTCTGATTGAGGGCGAAAAGGCTGCCGCCGCCGCGGGTTACCGCCATTTCATGGCTACCGTCCACCCGGATAACCACTACAGCCTCTCCAACTTTCAGCGCCTCGGATATAAAAAAATTGCGGAGGCCTTAAAATATGGGGGCCTCCGCCGGTGGGTTCTTGAAAAATCAATTTAACCTGTCTGTTTTTTTATCAGGAATCTTTTTTGATCACATAGGTAGGCACGATCCTCTGGACCGCCTCCTTAATGTGGTCGGAATCCTGATTTGCGATTTCATAAAGCTCGTCTAACTGCTTCTGGAACTCTTCCTCATCAAATTCAATAGGCTTTCCAATATGGATCAGCTTATTGGGAGTATCCTGCATTCCCTCCTCGTCCATCAGCATCTCCTCATAGAGCTTTTCGCCTGGACGAAGTCCGGTAAATTCAATCATAATATCCTCATTTGGGACGTATCCTGACAGGCGGATCAGGTTCTTGGCCAGGTCCAGAATGCGCACCGCCTCTCCCATGTTCAGAACGAAGATCTCCCCGCCCTTCGCGTAGGCGCCCGCCTGGAGCACCAGGGAGACCGCCTCCGGAATGGTCATAAAATACCGGATAATATCAGGATGGGTGACTGTCACCGGACCGCCCTCTGCAATCTGCTTTCTGAACAGCGGAATGACAGAGCCGTTGCTTCCCAGCACGTTTCCGAACCGCACGGCCACAAACTCTGTCTTGTATCGGCGGTCCATCATCTGAACTACCATCTCGCACATGCGCTTGGAAGCCCCCATGATGTTGGTCGGATTAACCGCCTTGTCTGTAGAGATCAGGACAAAACGCTTGGCTCCGTACCTGCCTGCCGCTCTGGCGGTCTTGTATGTGCCGAACACGTTGTTCTTGATGGCCTCGTTAGGGCTGTTCTCCATCAGCGGCACATGCTTGTGGGCAGCCGCATGGTATACAATATCAGGGCGGTACGTCTCAAACACCGTCTCAATCCGGTGGGTATTCCGGACAGAACCGATGAGCACTGTCAGATTCAGATCCGGGAACGTCCGCTCCAGCTCCTGCTGCAGATCGTAGGCATTATTCTCATACACGTCGAAGACAATCAGCTGCCTGGGCTTGTGGCCTGCAATCTGGCGGCACAGCTCGCTTCCAATGGAGCCGCCTCCTCCGGTGACAAGGATGACCTTGTCCTGCACATATCCCATAATCTCATCCAGATTTACCCGGATCGGATCACGGCCTAACAGGTCCTCAATCTGCACCTCACGCAGCTTTGCCACGCTGACCTCGCCGTTTAACAGCTGGTAAATTCCTGGAAGAACCTTAATCCTGCAGTCTGTCTCGCGGCAGATTTCAATGATTTTTTTTCTCTCCTTGGCAGGCGCGGAAGGGAGTGCCACATAGATCTCGTCCACCCGGTACTCTCTGGCCAGACTGGGGATGTCCTCCCTGGATCCGGCAATGGGCACGCCGTTTAAATATTTTCCCTTTTTATTCAGATCGTCGTCCACAAAGCACACTACCGTACCGTTTGTATGGCGGCTTGTCATCATCTCTTTTAAAATGACGGAACCGGAGGTTCCCGCTCCGACGATCATAATCCGATCTCCACCTCTGTTTCCTGACGGAAACAGTGAATTTTTAATCCGGTAGGAAAGGCGGATTCCAGTCACTGTGATGCAGAGTCCGAAAAAGCTGATAATATAATAGCTTCTCGGCATAAAATACTGCATAAGCGTCATGCCTGCTATCTGTGTCACTGTGGAAAATCCGCAGGCAATGACAATCCTGATTACCTCCCTGATGCCCGCCACACTCCACATGGTAGAGTAGAGATGGGCCAGGAAAAAGAAGGCGATGGTCAGCGCTGTGTGAATCAGCCCGTAGCTCAGTACGTTCGCGCTGTACTCTGCCGGTATCTTGGCAATATTCAAATCAAAACGAATCAGCAGAGCCAGAAAGGAGCACAGCTGAATAGCCGCAATGTCCGCGGCCATCAGAATCAGCATTCTGGCTCTTTTGTTTTTTGGCATATACTTCTCAAACATGGTAATTTACAACATCCTTCTCATTTCTCTGCGCCTGCGTCTTCTGATTTTTTCTGTTTATCGTCCCTTCTGACGAGAGCCAGTCCCATAGCTAAAAACGCCCACATGAACGGCGCCGTAATCGGCACGTTCAGATTGACAGCCGCCTGGACGCTGTAGCAGGTAAAGGCCAAAAGCGGCGCCAGAATCAGCGGGTTGTCCGCCGCTCTCCTTGTCATCTTCACAAAAGCAGATACCAGGAAGGACAGATAGGCTGCAAAACCGGCCGCTCCTATGGTAAGCAGAAAATGCAGGTACTCATTGTGGGCATTGTCAAAGGTAACATGGTAAATCTCTCTCATTTCCTTGTAATTATTAAAGGTAGTAATAATTCCAAAGGTGTCCGGGCCAAAGCCGAATATCTTATGAATCAGAGGAAAGCTCTTAAAGTTTTCCCAGGAAATTCTCCAGGCAAAGCCACGGTTCGTACCCCAGTTGTCATTAAACACAATATACTTTGCAATCGCCTGATATTTGTCCTGATGACCTGCAAAATTGGCGTCGTAAAAAATCCAGAACGCCGCTGCAAAAACAGCCGCCAGAAGCACGCCCCAGGCCACGCGGAGTCCCAGAAGAACTGCTTTCGGCTCCCTCTTCACTGCAAATTTCAGCAGATATAAAGCGGCCGCAAACGCCCAGGACCCACATGCAAGGACCATCAGCTTATCATGTCCCGCCAGGAAAGAAAACAGGCTGTCAATTCCAATTACTGTGTCCGCGTAGGCCGTATTAATCCACGCAATGCACCGGACAACCGTAAAAACTGTGGCTGTCAGCACCACATACCGCCGGACTGCCTGTCCCTTTGTAAAGGTATAGAGAGGCAGAAGGGCAAACAGAGCGCCCAGAGACAGGTACGCGTTATCGCTCACTCCCATAATGATGGCAAACATTCCAATCACAAAACAGATATAATAATAGAAGGAACGCCCCACTGATTTGGAAGTCACAAACAGCGCCGCCGCAACAGCAATCACCATAGCCACATAAATGGTGTAGGTATTGATGTTTCCGAAGGAGGAGGTAAAAGTGTCAGGACTCGCCGCAATCCTCTCCTTAAAATGAAAAATGTCCATGCGGAAATAGTCGGTAATTCCCCACAGGCAGGCTAATATTCCTCCCCCCAGAAACGCGTCCAGATACCACTGCTTCCACCGCAGAAAACGGCTGATGAAAAAATACGAGAACACATACAGCGACATGGTAAAAAGTCCCGTATAGCGCCCCTCGTTTCCCCAGAAAGACTCATATGGAAACTCCGACTGAAGCGTCGAGAAAATCAGGAGCGCTTCAAAGGCCAGAACGCTCCAGTCCACAAAGCTTAAATGCCCTTTCCAGGTCCCGTCCCGAAGCGACTGAATCCCACGCACTGCCGCTCCGCTGGCGATCAGATAAATCACAGTGAAAATCAGGGCCGCGCATGTGAGAACCGCGTAGGCCTGATATTTTGTGGGAAGAATATCGAAATATTTGTTATGCACCACAAAAGGAAAGATGCACAGCAGCGCCAGAGTGTAAACGCTGGCCGCAAGCTCCATATAGCGCCAGGGGCGTTTCTCCTCTGCCGCCGGCCGAATCAGATGACTGCTCATAAAATTCTCCCTGTTGATTATTTCAAGTCTAGTTACATACTGATTTAGTATATCACTTAAACAGGCTGGGTGCAAGAAAAGAAGCCCTTGTTTTCCACTTGTTTTCCTCTTCCAGTCTTGATTTTCAAACAGCGGAATGTTATAGTTATACGGTAATTCCCACAATTGGAATATAAAAACTGAAAGATAGACTAAAAACCCTGAAACTGAACTACAGAAATCGAAATTTTAGAATGAAAAGGAGTTTTTTATGGCATCACCTGTCAGCCAGCTTCCTCCCGTCCAGCCCGCTTTGCCGTCTTCTCTCCTGACTGAGACAGAAAAAGAACGTCTTTCCAGTCAGATGAACGCAGTCAATTTACAAATCAGTGAGTTTCGCCAATACCTGATTTCCAAAGACATGGCCGCCAACACGGTTCAGGTCTACTCCTATGCCCTGTGCCAGTTTCTCTGCCGCTACCATCAGGCTGATTTCTCCAGCCTCCACCTGTATAAGGTGTTTCTCTTAGAGCATTATAAGCCTCAGACCGTCAATCTCCGCCTTCGGGCGCTGAACGCTTATCTGGAATTTACCCGGGAAAAATCAAAAAAACTGCCTCTCGTGCGGATCCAGCAGAAAAATTATCTGGAAAACGTCATCAGCGAGGCAGATTATGAATATTTAAAATCCTGCCTGCTGCGGGACAAACGGTATCTCTACTATTTTTTAATCCGCTTTATGGCGGCTACCGGGGCCCGCGTCAGCGAGGTGGTCCAGTTTCAGGCAGAGGACGTCCAGAAAGGCTTTAAGGAAATCTATTCTAAGGGAAATAAGGCGCGAAGGATTTATATTCCAAAGGCTCTCCGCACCGACGCTCTTCTCTGGCTTCAGGCAGCCGGAATACGGAAAGGAGATATCTTTTTAAACCGCTTCGGCCGCCGCATTACTCCGGCCGGCATCCGGGGACAGCTGAAAACCCTGGCCGTTTTGTATGGAATCAATCCTGACGTAGTGCATCCCCACTCCTTCCGGCACCGTTTTGCCAAAAGCTTCATTGAAAAATGCGGGGACATTTCCCTTCTGTCCGATCTTCTGGGACATAAAACCATAGAGACGACGCGGATTTATCTGCGCCGTTCCAGCAATGAACAGTATGAAATTGTCAACAAGGTGGTGGACTGGTAGGTGAATATGGATCTGAATCTGGACGAGTGTCTGGAACCTTTTACAGCTTATTTAAAACAAAAGGGAAAAAGCCCAAATACCATACGCTCCTATCTCTGCGCCATCCGGCTTTACGCATCCCTCTACAGTCGGTTAAATCCCGCTAATCTACGCGCCTACCGCGCCCATCTTCTGGATCATTACCGGATCAACACAGTCAACGCCCGGATTTACGCTGTGAACTGCTTTCTGGACAGTCTGCGTTTCTCCTTCCGCCTGGAACCGGTCAGACAGCAGCAATGTACCTATCTGGACTGCGTCATCTCCCAGAGAGATTACGAAAAGCTGAAGCGCCGTCTCCGGCAGGATCACAATTTCTACTGGTATTTTGTCGTCCGCTTTCTGGGGGCTACCGGCGCCAGAATCAGCGAGCTGCTTCAGATTAAAGTGGAAAATTTAAAAAGCGGACGCCTGGATCTCTACACAAAGGGCGGCAAAATGCGGCGGCTCTATCTTCCCCGCCGCCTCTGCGACGAAGCCCTGGCCTGGTTTGGGGAAAAAGGCGTTACCAGCGGATTTATTTTCTTAAATCATCGCGGCCAGGTAATCACCTCCCGCGGCGTTGCCATCCAGCTGAAGCACCTGGCCGTCCGCTACCACATTGATCCGGATACCGTCTACCCCCACTCCTTCCGGCACCGATTCGCCAAGAATTTTCTGAAAAAATATAACGATATCGCTCTCCTGGCAGACCTGATGGGACACGACAGCATTGAAACTACCAGAATTTACCTGACCCGCTCAAGCGCCGAACAGAAAGAGCTGCTGGACCGGATTATTACGTGGTAATGGAGACGGGGCAGATCTAACAGAGCGGTATAGAAAAGTTTTCACACTCCGCTGAAAGCCGCTGGAAAGCGTTCCTATACCGCTTTTTAGATAAGACTGGGGGAAGGCAGCACATAAAGCTATATGGCCAATACGGCATCCAGACACAGTATAAGTGCATATTCGTATGCATTTCCGCCCCAATGCCGCTCATCGTATTGAGCAATATCAGCCAAACTGTCTGCTGTATATAAGATCATTCCCCATATGGCTTTTCTGAAAGCCGCACATGCAGCCAGCGCCGAACATTCCATTTCCACAACCGAACATCCTTCGCTTCTGCGATACTCAACTTTTTCTCTTGTTTCACGAAAAAAACCGTCTGTGGACCATGTAACGACCTCTTGATATTTCATGTTGTGTTCCACTATTGTTTTCTCAATGGCCTTTTTTGCTCTTTCATTGATTTCCATAAAGCGCGAGGGAGGAGCATAGTGGTAGGACGTACCTTCATCACGCAATGCCTTGCTTGGCACAAGAAATGTACCTTCGTCAAAATATTCAAGCGCGCCGCAGCTGCCTGCTGAGATAATTTCACAAACCCCATAGCCAATCAGCCAGTCAAGTATCTGCACAGCGGCAGCCGCACCCACAGGCGCCTGGCAGAGAACAATCTCCTCTCCCTTATATTGTGTTACATAAATAGGATATCTCTTGGTTGCGCTGATAAAAGATGATACTTGTCTCGTATCAGATTTGTCAGCATACTCCTCTATATAATCGCCGAGAAATGCAAAGACACATTTTTTCGGAAGCTTAAGATTTAGATTTTCATGAACAGGACTTATGACTGCTGTTTGTTCCGTATCAAACTCCAATATTGGTATCTCATTTTTTATCATTCCCATATCCTGCCTCACTAATGTTTAATGAAAGCTGAATGCAGCCGCATCAATAACTTCCGATTTCTTCACGGTTTTTCCGTCTAAAGCGCACACTCCAGCTGACAGTCATAGGGCTCTGCTTCCATGTGCTTCTGATTATAAACCTCTGCCTCCGTGCAGCCCATTGACTGATAAAACGCCTGGCTCTCTACGGCTGAGTGGGCCGATATGTAAAGCTTCCTGGCGCCTTTTTTCCTGGCCCATTCCTTCGCCGCCAGAAAGAGCGATTTTCCAATTCCTCTGTTTCTCATGTCCTCTGATACATGAATGCTGGACAAGTCGCAGTATCTGTGTTCATCGTCAGACAGCTCTGATTCCACAGAAACAAATCCTTTTAATTTTCCATCATAAAACGCTGCATATACAAATCCGCCGGACAAAACCGTATGCTTCAGGCAGGAAATTAAAACCTGATAATCCTGTTCCGTCCAATCGTCTACAAACGGCGCATCTTTAATTTCCCAGGTTCCATTTTCCCTGCGCCAGCATTTTTCAACAATCTGATGGCGGATAAAATCTTTAAACAGCTCTCTGCAGATTTCCTCTGCATGCAAAGTTCTATACTTCACCATGCGTATTATCCTCCATATTCTATATTTAGATTTACTGTTCGCCAAAACATGAAAGATCCAGTGAATCCCCCACAAAAGAAACTACGTCTTCATGGCATTCGCTGATAAGCCACTCGAACTTTTTGGAAACAATATAAAAATCATTCAGCCCATACACCTCCGCAATGATACAAATCAGTTCTGGAATTCCCATTTCGTACACCCAGTACTTGGGCTGATAATTCTTGCGGTCTTCAAATAGAGCATATACAAATTTTTCACGTTCAGGCAATATCTGCGGCAGTCTTGCAACCCACATCCTGTCTTTTGATATGTCCCTGGTTTTGCACTGCAGTTTAGGATTAAACCCATGCCCCATATTGGACCAATGGATATCGCCGCCGTGCAGTACAAAGGTCTGTTCAATTTTCTTAATAATTGAACTATACATAATCTTTGAACATTCAAAACATCTTGATCGTTCTATACAATTTTCTTTGATAACCCTCTCTATTTCATTTCTTATAAACATGCAGTTCCTCTTCTGTCTTACCCCTTATCTCTAAATAGAGTATAACAGCTCCGCCTGCCCGCCACAATAGAAAACTCAGAAAACAAAAAAGAGGATCTGTTTTCACGCTCCACTGAAAACCGCTGAAAAACAGGTCCTCTTTTCTAAATAAAATTTTAAACTATCAACTATTTTGTATCCTTCTCTACAGCACCTTGCTCAGGAACGTTTTAAGCCTCTCGTTCTTCGGATTCGCAAAGAACTCCTCCGGCGCGTTCTCCTCCACAAAGCTGCCGCCGTCCATAAACATGACGCGGGTAGCCACCTCTCTGGCAAAGCCCATCTCATGGGTTACCACCACCATGGTCATCTTCTCGTCCGCCAGATCCTTCATAACTCCCAGAACCTCGCCTACCATCTCCGGATCCAGGGCAGAGGTGGGCTCATCGAAGAGCATCACGTCCGGCTTCATGCACAGAGCGCGGACAATGGCGATTCTCTGCTTCTGTCCGCCTGACAGCTGGCTGGGATAGGCGTTTGCCCGATCGGCCAGGCCTACTCTCTCCAGAAGCTTCATGGCTTCTGGCTCAATCTCTTCCTTCTTCTTTCCCTGAAGCTTAATGGGAGCCAGGGTCAGGTTATCTATAATCGTCATATGGGGGAATAGGTTAAACTGCTGGAACACCATTCCCATCTTCTGACGGTGCTTGTTGATATCTGTCTTAGCGTCTGTGATGTCCACGCCCTCAAAAAAGATCTGGCCTCCCGTCGGCTCCTCCAGACGGTTTAAACAGCGCAGAAACGTACTCTTTCCAGAGCCGGACGCGCCGATTACGCACACCACGTCTCCCTTGTAGATATCCACCGTCACATCTTTTAATACCTTCAGAGAGCCGAAGCTCTTATCCAGATGCTTCACCTGGATCAGGGGCTGTTCTGTATGATTAGTGCTCACTCTGTCTCAGCCTCCTTTCCAGAATCTTAATTAACTGGGTAAAAATCAGTACAATAATCAGATAGAGGGCCGCAACTGCCAAAAGCGGCATAAATGCGCTGTAGGTACGGCTTCTGATGATATCTCCGCCCTTGGTTAAATCCTGGATACCGATATATCCGGCAATGGACGTCTCCTTTAAAAGAGCGATAAACTCGTTGCACAGGGCGGGAAGCACATTTTTAAATGCCTGCGGCATCACAATGTACCACATGGTCTGCGGATAGTTAAAGCCCAGGCTTCGTCCGGCCTCAAACTGTCCGTTGTCGATGGACAGGATTCCGCTTCGGAAAATCTCAGCCACATAGGCTCCGGAGTTAATTCCAAAGGCAAGCACCGCCACCAGCACTTTGTCAATTCTCACACTGGCAAAAATAACGTAATAGATAATTAAAAGCTGCACTAAGACTGGCGTTCCTCTGATCACAGTCAGATAGATGTTGCAGAGGAAATTCAGCGCCTTTAGCTTGTGCGTCTTATCGTAGGTTGAACGGATGGTTCCCACAATCAGGCCGATGACAATTCCCAGCAAAACCGCGAAAAACGTAATTTTGATGGTATTTAACAGCCCCTCTGCGATATAATGCCAGTTTCCACCGTCAATAAAATTCCTGGTAAAGGTATCCACAAACTGATTCCACATAATTTCTGTTCTCTTTCCCTGTTATTATTCTGCCGGGATATACTTGTTTACGATCTCGTCCAGAGTTCCCTCCTCGTCAAGCTCTGCAATCGCTGCGTTCACCTTGTCAAGAAGCTCTGTATTGTCCTTATTGATAGCCATAGCGTAGTCCTCGGAAGATAATGCCTCGTCCAGAATTACCAGATTCTCATCCTTCTCTGCAAACGCCTTAGCCGGAGCGCTGTCAATGATTACAGCGTCAATCTTGCCCTGAAGCACAGACTGGATAGCCTCGAAATACTTGTTGAAACGCTCTACCTGCGCTCCCTCGATCTCGCTTGCCAGGCTGTCTCCTGTAGTTCCCATCTGAACGCCCAGAATCTTTCCGTTCAGGTCCTCGGAGGAAGCAATGTCGCTGCCCTGCTTTACGATAATAACCTGAGCTGCTGTCGCGTAGGTATCTGTAAAGTTTACAGACTCCTGTCTCTCTGGAGTCACTGTCATGCCTGCGGCCACAATATCTACCTTATTGCTTGCAAGAGCCGGAATCAGAGCGTCGAACTCCATATCCTCAACCGTTACCTCCATGCCCAGCTTCTCGCCGATAGCCTGGGCAATCTCTACGTCGATTCCTACAATCTCGTCTCCCTCATAGTACTCGTATGGCGGGAAGGTAGCGTTTGTACCCATAATCAGGGTTCCGCCCTCTGCAGTCTTCTCCTCCTCTGCGTCCTCTGCCGCTGTCTCTCCCTCGCTCTCTGCCGCTGTCTCAGCGCCGGCCTCGGAAGCTGCTGCTGTGGTCTCTGTCTCCTTTGCCCCTGAAGAACATCCTGCTAAGGAAGCGACCATGAGAACTGCCATGGATAATGCTAACATTTTCTTTTTCATAATGAATTCCTCCTCCATTTTGGCTTAAAACAGCCATGAATATTTATTTAATGGTTCTATCTTCATATCTCCCTATTATACCTGCTTTTTTTTAATAGTCAACTGCTTTTTTGTATAAAAACCGGCGCTTGTTGTATTTTTATTCTTTTTTAAACAGTTCCACCGCATTTTTATGCTGTTTTTATTCTCCCTCTGCCCCTTAGAAATAAAGGGGCGGACGCGCAGACCGAGAAATTTCTCTCTCCGGCCGCCCTGTCCGCCTGCATATTTTTTCTATTCTGCTGTTTTGCGTTTTCCTGTCCGGAATCAATCAGCTTTCGCTGACACGGCACATGGTAAACTCGCCGTAGGCTGTGATGACTCTGTAATAGCCGCACAGCTCTTTGTTTAACTCCTCGTCCGGCGTATCTACCAGGAACGGCTGATGGTGGAACTCGGCAATCTTCGCCTTGGTCGCCAGAATGATAATGTTTTCCTTTCCTATTTCGCGGATAACCTCCGGCGTAATCTGCTGGTTTCCCCGTCCGAACAAAAAGCCCTGTCCGCCTGTCACCGTGACAATCAGTTTCGTCTTCTTTCCTTTAATAAAGTCGAGAATCTTATCTCCATAGATGTCGTTTGCCACCAGCTCCTTATTCCGGATTAAATCCACTCCGATCAGCGTATTTTTAAGTCCCAGCATCTGCATAACGCCTCTGGTAGTGGTTCCCGCTCCGATCAGATAGTAGGTGTCCTCCTCCATATGCTCCACGATCTCATGGGCAATGGACTCGATGGAGGCTGTCTCGGAAAGCGGTGTCGGAGCCTTCCTGTTCTGGGTAAACACATGCTCTAACGGCACAGACAGGTATCCGTACAGTCTCGTATTGATGATCTCCTGGCGGTAAAGCTCCTCGTCAATGTCTAAAACCTCCTGCTCCGCCGTCTTTGTGACCTTTCCAGTGAGCCAAAGCTTCGCTAAGTCTCCCGCGCTCTGAGGATTTTTTGCATATACTGGGGAATGAATCTTTACTCCGGCCGGAATTCCCAGCGCCGGAAGCTCTGTTCCCACGCCCTCGTAGATATCTCTCGCCGTGCCGTCGCCTCCTGCGAACAGCAGAAGATCCACCCCGGCCTCCTCCATGGCCTTGGAGAGGACGATCGTATCTGTTCTGGAGCTGTCGAAGAGATCCTTTAAGCTTCTCCTGCCCCCTGTGTGGAGAACTGTCGTGCGAAATCCCATGGACTTCGCCGTATCCTCTCCCATGTCGCCGGGACAGGTCACAATCTCCAACTTATTTTTAATTTCCAGAAGCTCCTTCAGGGCCTGGCGTACCCTGTCGTTGGCTCTCGGCTTCGCTCCCCGGCGGATAGCCTCCTCTACCATATGATCTGTTCCCTTTAATCCAACGCTGCCGCCCATTCCTGCAACCGGATTAATAAGAAGTCCTAATTTTTTCATAAATTAAAGCTCTCCTTTCCTGTATTCTGTCTTGTTTCTGCCCTCAGCGGGAGGAATTATGATAGTATTTTTTCTGCTGGCAGGCTTTCAAAAAAATACTATCATAATTTCTCCTGACTGAGAAGAAAAATGCTGCTGTGACCGCCCCCGCGGCTACGCGGGAACGATGCTGCAGCAGCACTTCTCTTATACTCTCATTTATCTCATTTATGCAGTTTCTAATTCTGGCATTTCAGAAAGAAACGATTAGTCCTCGTTGTACTTTCTCTGGTATACCTTCCATGTAGTAGCCCACTTAGCCGGATCATCCATGCCGGACTCGTCAACCTGGTGAGTTACGCTTCTGTGAGGAGCTGTTCTGATTACCTCTGGGTTCTCATGAGCCTCCTTGAATACGTACTTCAGAGTCTCGATGTACTCGTCGATATCCTTCTTGGATGGTGTCTCTGTTGGCTCCAGAGTCATTGGCTCAGGCAGATAGAATGGATGGTGGGATGTCCAGTAGTGCATACCGAAGTCCATCATTCTTCTCTGGATATCGAGAGTGCCGATGCCTGTCTCTTTCTCCAGCGCCTCTAATGTATAACGAGCCTGCTCGATTCTCTGGTTGTTTCCATCCTGGTAGTAAGCGGAAACTTCCGGAAGCTCCATGAGCTTCTTGAACATGTAGTTGTTGTTTAATACTGCAGTCTTAGCTACCTGGTATAAGCCCTCAGCGCCTAAGCTTCTGATCCAGCAGTATGCCTTTAATACAACCTCAGCAACTCCGTACCACTCTCTTACCTTGCCAACTGCGCTTGGATTTGCACAGATGTCGTAGTTTAAGAAGTACTTCTCTCCGTCGTAATCTACAACCGGAGCCGGAAGGAACTTAACCAGATCCTTCTGAACGCCTGTAGCGCCGCAAGCCGGGCCGCCGCAGCCGTGAGGTGTGGAGAATGTCTTGTGCAGGTTGAAGAAGCACATATCAAATCCAGCGTCTCTTGCTCTTGTTACGCCTAAGAGACCGTTTGCGTTAGCCTGGTCGTAAGCGCACAGACCGCCGATGGAGTGGATGTAATCAACGAACTCTTTTACATGGCTGTTGTAAACACCTGTATCCTCCGGGTTAGCTACGATGTAGCCTGCTGTCTTCTCGGAAGCAGCTGCCTTTAACTGCTCTAATGTCGGAAGACCTGTCTTTGGATCTGGCTGTAAGTAGATGATCTTGAAGCCAGCTACTGCAGGAGCTGCCGCATCAGACGGATGGGAGTAGATGGTTGTGATGATCTCGTTTCTGTCCTCTCCCTTGTCCTTGAAATATGCGCGGATTAAGGAAGCCATGGTCATGATACCCTGGGATCCGCCGGAAGGCTGGAATGTGAAGTGATCCATTCCAGAAATCTCGCACATATACTTATCTGTCTCGTGGAAAATCTGCAGCATACCCTGTACTGTAGACGGATCCTGTAACGGATGGTACTCGCGGATCAGTGCAGATAACTGCTCGTTTACCTTCGGGCTGTACTTAACTGTACATGTACCCTGTCCAATCTCGATGTTAACGTCAGCGCCTAATGTCTGCTGAGCAAGTCTAGCGTAGTGGCGGAGCACACGGCTCTGGGACATTTCAGGAAGATTTAACTTTGTGCTTCTCTTCATGCCCTCCGGAATGGCAGCTGTTCCTTCTACTTCCTTAGCTACCTCTTCCTCAGGAGCTCCTACTAAAATACCTCTCTCACCTGGGGTGCTTAACTCGTAAATGATCGGCTCATCCCATTTTGCCTGGTGAAATTTTGTTCTGACCTTTGATGATCTATCTATTCTTTTCACAATATCATTCCTTTCCGCGCAGCCTATTTGATAACCTCAGCGATTGCTGCTGCCAGTGTATCTAAGTCTTCCTTCATGTGAACCTCTGTTACGCAGTACAGAGCAGACTGTCCAAGATTCGGGAAGTCCTTGGATAAATCCTTTCCTCCGAAGATGCCCTTTGCAAGAAGAGCCTTGTTGATCTCCTCAACTGTCTTGCCTGTTGCTGTGAAGTCAACTACAAACTCCTTGAAGAATGCTCCGCCGAATGGATTTACCTTAACGCCTGGAATCTCAGCCAGCTTCTTAGCTGCATACTGAGCGTTTGCCATAATTAACTCGTCAACCTCTGCCATACCTTTCGGGCCCATGGTTGCCAGGTAAACGCCTGCTGTAATTCCCCAGAGTGCGGACTGTGTACCAACGTACTCTTTACCATGCTCTCTGTGGTGTCCGAAGGAAGTTCTGTCGTAAGCTACGTCGCCGAAGCCGTACTCGCCTGGCTCAGATGTCGGAGCGATACCGAACAGTCTGGACGGGAACTCCATAACGAACTTCTCATCATCTGTAGTAGCCATGAATCCGGACTGGCCGCCGCCGTAGTACATATGGATTCCAAGTGGCTGTAAGTCGCCGCATACGATATCAGCGCCGTATGTAGGCGGTGTGGAAAGAACTCCTAAGGAAATCGGATCTACACCTACTAAGCTTAATCCGCCTGCTGCGTGAACTGCATCGGAGATTGCCTGGCCGTTTGGCTCAATAATACCTAAGTAGTTCGGGTTCTCAAAGTAAACACCGATTACGTTATCATTTAATTTAGCCTTTAAGTCCTCTAAATCAAGAGTTCCCTGAGCTGTTGCCTTAACAGTCTCGAACTTGATTACGCTCTCAGCGTAGTTCTTCATAACTGCTAACTTCTGCGGATCGATAATCTCAGAAACGAGAACAACAGAACGGTTTGTGATTCTCTGTGCCATTCTTACAGTTGTAGCTGCAGCCTGAGCCCAGTCCATAGTAGGTACGTTTACAACGTCCATATCTACTAACTCAGCTACCATGCTGGCATACTCAAACAGAGACTGGAAACGGCCTTCATCGTTGTAAGGCTCGCCGCCGTATGCTGTTAAGAACTCGCCCTTGTTGTTGATCTCGTCGCAGATAGCCGGTACATAGTGCTGCCAGCAGCCTGCGCCTAAGAAGTTTAAGTTCTTGTGGCAGTCTGTATCCTTGGAAAGAACCTTCTCTACGTGTCTCTTTAACTCATACTCAGAACCGAATGCCTTCGGCAGGTTCATATTCTCTTTTAATTTTAAGATCTCCGGAACGTTTTTGTGAAGTTCCTCTAAAGAGCTCATTCCGATTTCGTGGAGCATCTCCTCCTGGATTTCCGGAACTGAGTTCGGTATGTAAGGATGGCTTGCATATCCTTTCATTGTTCTTATTCCTCCTTTAATTTCAGGTTTATATTCTGGAAAAGAGGAGGCTTGGCGTCCTCTTTCCCAATTTGTCTACTAAGCTTTGTCTTTCAGAAAAGACCTGATTAAGCGATTCCGCCTCCGTCAACTACTAAAGCTGCGCCTGTAATCCAGCTGGATAAGTCGCTTGCAAGGAAGAGAACTGCGTTTGCAATATCCTCCGGCATACCGATTCTTGCGAGCGGTCTGCCTGTGCCGCAGTCTGCCAGGTAAGCGTCCATCTGATCAGCGCCTTCCTTAACAACGCCTGTCTGCTTTCCTTCGTCACGAAGCATTGCTGTATCTGTATCTCCTGGGTTTACGCTGTTTACGCGGATGTTCTGTGGGCCGTGGTCGATAGCCATAGCTCTTGTTACGTTTACGATACCGCCCTTAACTGCACAGTAAGCAGCTGCCAGGTCGCCGCCCTTTAAGCCCCAGCCGGAACCTGTGTTGATGATGCTTCCGCCGCCGTTTGCTGCCATTACCGGAATAGCGTGCTTGGAGAAGAGGAACAGTCCCTTTAATCCTACGTCAAGAACGAAATCCCACTCTTTCTCTGTCAGGTCTGCGATTGTCTTTCTTACTGTAACGCCTGCGTTGTTGTGGAGAACATCGATTCTTCCGTATTTTGCTACAACGCCGTCGATGGTTGCCTTAACCTGCTCCTCGTTTGTAACGTCGCATTTGAAGAATGTAACGTCTCTTCCTGCCTGGCGGAGCTCCTCAGCCTTCTCCTCACCCTTCGGGCTGATATCTACCATAGCTACCTTTGCGCCGTAAGCGGAAAGAATCTCAACAACGCCTAAACCGATTCCTGAGCTTCCTCCTGTTACAACTGCAACCTTGCCAGTGAGGTTTAATGGATCCTTCTTTGTAATCATAATCGTTGTCCTCCTTAAAATATTTTCATTTTAAATGATTTGCTGTTTTTAAATCGCTTGTACAGTTTGCTGAATTCCCCTGTCAGCCTGCACCGCTTTTATGACAGATTATAGAGCAAGGTGCGTGCCAAAAAATAGAAATCTTACAAATTGCTCTCGTTTAATCTCTTTTCGTTTTGGAAAAACGTCCATTTTTCCTAATAAAATTCTGTTTTTTATTTTTTTATTTTACCTGCGTTCCTTTTTTTCTGCCTGGTTTTTCATTTCTATCGTGACATGAAATTTGTCATATTTTCCCTGTTTTTTTGTCAAACGTCAATAGTTTGCCACATTTTCCCCTGCTATATTGTCACTATCCTCTGATTATGCTATAATCCAAATGTCAAATTGCTGCATTTGTCACTTTACATACAGAATTTTACTGAAATATCGGAGGAAAATCATGACTCAATTAGAAAGTGTACGCTCAGGCATTGAGCATTTCGTCTCAGCCGCGGCAGAGGCTTTCCGGGTGGAGGCGGCTATTTTTAACCAGCAGAGCAGTCTGTTTTACTGTACTCCTACCTATTTAAAGAAAAAAGGCAACACCGTTCACTATGCCTTTATCCAGGACGTAATTGTCAACGGCAGCGTGCTTGTCACCGAGCCTGGCAAAATGCCGGCCTGCATCGGCTGCCGCTTCAACGAGCACTGTCCCTCCACTATGGAGATTCTCTGCTGTATCCACAGCGGAACCGACGTGGCGGGCGTTATCTCCTTTACCTCTTTTACAAAAGAAGGGCAGAAGCGGATTTCTGAAAATACGGAGGTTTACTTAAACGCCATCACCAAGCTTTCCAGTCTGATCGGGGAGTATCTCCAGCAGTTTTCCGAGGGAAGCGCAGCCGCAGACACGGAAAAGCTGATAGAAAGCCTGATGTCCCTGTGCGAGCAGCCCCTTCTCCTGACCGACCCCAACGGAGTCGTGCTCCGCTACAACAGCCTGGCTGATAAGGTGCTGAAATTCTGCAACGTGTCTTCCACCAGTCTCCGGCAGATTTTCAGCGAGGACATGGCCCGCCGGATCACCTCCGGAAACGATCTGTTTGAAAAGAAGGCTTCCATTGGAGAAAATACCGCCAAGGTGACCACCCGTTCCATTTACTCTCAGAATCATCTCCACTCGATTCTGGTGAGACTGTCCAATGAATTTTATGAAAATCTTCCTGAATCCGGCGCCTTTGAGCGGCTCATCGGATCCAGCCGCGCCTTTGTCCATATCCAGAATCTGATCAAGCGGGTGGCGGACAGCCCTACGCCCATCCTGATCACAGGAGAGACGGGAACCGGAAAAGAGCTGGTGGCCCGCTCCTTCCACGAGCAGAGCCGCAGAAACAAATATCCCTTTGTGGCGATCAACTGCTCCAGTATTCCGGAAAATCTGTTCGAGAGCGAGCTGTTCGGCTATGAGGAGGGTTCCTTCACCGGAGCGAAAAAGGGCGGAAAAATGGGCCGGATCGAGATGGCCCAGGGCGGAACCCTGTTTCTGGACGAGTTAGGGGAAATGCCTCTCTCCGTTCAGCCGAAGCTTCTGCGCGTACTTCAGGAATACGAGCTGGAGCGGGTGGGCTCTACGAAGAAAATCCACCTTGACATCCGTATTGTGGCCGCCACCAACCGAGATCTGCGGGAAATGATTAAGGAGGGGAAATTCCGTGAGGACCTCTTCTACCGAATCAGCGTTATCAACGTAAAGCTGCCGCCTCTACGGGACAGAAAAGAGGATATTATCCCTATCAGCTTAAATTATCTGGAACGGCTGAAAACGAAAATGACCACCCCTCTCCGGACAATTTCCCATGAGGCGGAGCAGGCCTTTTTAAACTACTCCTGGCCCGGAAATATCCGAGAGCTTCAAAATGTGGTGGAGTACGCCGCCAATCTCTGCGACAGCGACACGCTGACGCTGGCCGATCTGCCGGAGCATATGCGCGGTCTGGAGGAATGCCCGGACACTGAAAAGCAGAAGGAAACTCCTCTTCCCGATTCCCAGGAAAAACAGATCCTCGATCTTCTCTCCGCCTACGGCCACACGCTGGAGAGCAAAAAGAAAATCGCGGCGGATCTGGGCATCAGCCTGCGGACCCTTTACCGGAAATTAAATAAAATGAATCTTTAGACGCCGCACATCCGCTTCACCGGGATGCTGTACTGAAATGACGTTAATTTGCCATCTTTGCCAGCAGGTTGACAGGAAGAATGCCAAATCTTTCTGTCAATCTTCCGGTATTTTTCATTTTGTACAGATTTTAATTTTAGTAAAATTTTTCTTTTCTGTTTTTTCTCAAAAAAATTCAAAAAACAACAAATCCCTTTAAATCCCTTTTTTACGCCGTTTCCTCAGCATTTTTAATTAAAATTTTAGGCTCTTCACAAATTATTTACACATATTTCACAAGAACTGGCATTACACTTGCTTTATAATTAGTCAACAATTCCATAAAAGGAGGAATATTGTATGGAAACTGGTTATGGTTTTCTGGCACTCGTGCCGCCTGTAGTTGCGATTTCTCTCTGCTTCGCTACCAAACAGGTATTGATCTCAATGTTCGCAGGACTGTTCGCAGGTTCCCTGATTATGTCTCACTGGAACCCATTCGCAGCCTGCGCGTTTGCCCTTGACAAAATTGCGGTAAACATGTCCGGAAACATTGTTCTGCTGCTCTTCACACTGTTCATGGGCGTTGGTATCTCTTTCATCTGGAAATTAGGCGGAAGCTTCGCTCTGGCTGCAGCAGCTAAGAAGCGCTTCAAAAAACGCCGTTCCGTATGTCTTGGAACCTGGGGACTTGGAATTGCTTGTTCTGTAAACGACTGTCTGGCAGCAGCTATCGACGGAAACGTATTCCGTGATATCTGTAAGGACTACAGAATTTCTTCCGAGAAATTCTCCTACGTTCTCGATGCTACAGCAGCTCCGGCAGCAGCATTTTTCATCTCCGACTGGATTGCTTACCAGATCGGTATGATCGGCCAGGGACTTGACGCAGCTGGCATCACAGGCTACACACCTGTAGCAGCTTACATTAAGACTCTTCCATTCAACATGTACTCTATTTTCACACTTCTCTTCGTGGGAATGCTGATGTATACAGGCCGCGACTACGGCCCAATGTTAAAGGCTGAGGCACGCTGCCTTCAGACTGGAGAGTTCAACCGTTCCGGCGCTAAGCCAATGCTTGACGTAGGAAGCGAACTTGGAGAGGCTAAGCAGACAAAGCCGATGATCCGCTCCTTCGTACTTCCGATCGTTGTTACTTTTGCTGTTATCATCTTCGGTATCATCTACACAGGATGGACCAGCCCGGATCGTACAGGTTCTGGTATCATGGATATCTTCAATGTATGTGACGTACAGCTTGCTCTTTACTGGGGCTCCTTCGCAATGGCAGTTACAGGTATCGTAATCGCCCTTGCTTCCAGAATCATGACATTCGACGAGACCATGACTACTATCGTAGACGGCTTCAAGCTGATGGCTCTGACAGGTGCTATCTTGGTTCTTGCATGGTCCTTAGCAGACGTTACAAAGAGCATGGGACTTGGTGACTTCGTAGCTCACTACGTTGGCGGTGCTATCCCGACAGGATTCCTTCCTGTTCTGGTTCTTCTCTGCTCCATGTTAATCGCTTTCGCAACTGGTACTTCCTGGGGAACCATGGCTATCATGACTCCACTGGCTATTCAGTTAGGCTACGCTGTTACAGGTGATGCTGAGTTCTCCATCGGCATGTGCGGCGCTGTATTATCCGGTGCTATCTTCGGAGACCACTGCTCACCAGTATCTGATACGACGGTTATGGCTTCCCTGTTCTCAGGTGCAGACCATATTGACCACGTAGGAACACAGATTCCTTACACATGTACAGTCGGCGCAGTTATTGCAGTTCTGTACATCCTGTATGGCTTCTTCCGCATCTCCCCGGTTATCATGATTCCGGCAGGTATCATAGCTCTGTACTTCTTACAGATTATCTTACATAACATCTTCATGAAGAAGTACGGCATTGATCCAAACTACACAAAGACTATGACAGAAGATCATGTCATGACAAACTAAAGTAGAGAGATAAAAACTAAATACGAATCAAGAGGAAGCCCTGAGCCGGAAGGTTCAGGGTTTCTTTCTGCCTGCTATGCCGGAACCCATAAACCGCATCTGAACATACAAAACAGCCTGGCGCAGAAGGTATGAATCTTTCTTCTGCGCCAGGCTGCCGTCGTTTCTCCGTAATTCTCAGCTGGGGCCTCTCTCTTTTCTTCTCTCTTTTTTGAAATATTCTTCTTTCTATTCGTCCTCTGCCAGCTCCTTCACTGCCCGGACTGCCGCCTCCACCTCTTCTTCTGTATTGAACCAGGAAAAAGAAAATCTGACGATTCCCTGCTCAACGGTTCCCAGAGACTGGTGCATCAGAGGGGCGCAGTGAGCTCCTGGCCTTGTGGCAATGCCGTAGACCGTTTCCAGCTCATCGCTGACTCTGGAAGAATCATAATCTCCAATGTTCAAAGATACTACTGCTGTCCTTCTGAACCGGCTCAGGCTGCTCTCAAAGTCACCGTAGACAATGACTCCCGGAATATCCTTGACGCCCTCATAGAACTGCAGCATCAGGGCGTTTTCACGGCTGTGAATATTCTCCACACCGGTCTCCTCAATAAAATCAAGAGCAGCGCTCAGTCCCGCGATTCCGTGTCCGTTTAAAGTTCCCGCCTCCAGGCGTACCGGCATCTCAGCCGGATGTTCTTTTAAGAAGCTGTGGACGCCGCTTCCGCCTCTCTTAAAGGGGGCGATATCCACGCCTTCTCTCACGCAGAGTCCTCCTGTTCCCTGAGGGCCGAACAGACCTTTGTGGCCGGTAAAACAGAGCACATCAGCCTGGAATACCTCCATATCCACAGGGTACGCTCCCGCTGTCTGGGAAATATCGGCGATAAAGAGAAGGCCGTGCTTTCTGCAGAATTCTCCAATCTGTTTTAAATCTACTACATTTCCCGTTACGTTAGAGGCGTGGGTACACACCACCGCCTTTGTATTCTTTTTAAGATGCTTTTCAAACTCCTCGTATTTCAGCCTTCCCTTGTTGTTACAGGTGACAAAGGAAAGATCCGTGCCCTGTTCTGCCAGGTGAAACAGAGGTCTGAGCACAGAATTGTGCTCGAGAACTGTGGTAATCACATGGTCCCCCGGTCCAATCAGGCCGTTAATAGCGATGTTCAGACTTTCTGTGGCGTTGCAGGTGAAGATTGTCTGCTTTGGATCTCCTCCGTGAAACAGGCGGGACAGCTTCTCTCTGGTACTGAAAATAATACGGGAGGCGTCCATGGAGGCCTCGCTGGCTCCGCGGCCCGAATTGCCAAAATTTGTCAAAGCCATTGCCACAGCCTCTGCTACCTGCTTCGGTTTTGTCATGGTTGTGGCCGCATTGTCAAAATAAATCATCTTTTCTGCCTTCCTTTCCACTGCGGCTAGTACAGAATTTCCTCAAACGCTTCCCACACCAGACTTTTTTCCTCCAGAAAGCTTTTAAAATCTTCTGCGTGATCCGGGCTGGTACACCATGCCAGGCCGCAGCCAGCAGACAGTTCTCTTGGTACAGGGATCATGCGTCCCGGACGTCCCGTTTCCCTGCAGGCCTTTTCCAGGGCAATAGCATCTGCTGTGGTGTGAAACGTAATAATTAAAGTAGGTTCTTTTTTTCTCATTGTTCTCTTTCCATAAAAGCGGCCAGCCGACAATTTCACGCCAGCTGGCAGTTTTCTCCTGTTACTTAATTGTCAGTTCAAACTCTGTTCCTTTTTCCGTTACAGAAACACTTTTCCCGTGGCTTTTCGCATATTTTTCCACGTTCTGTCTTGTGTGGACTTCACTGACAAGCACTTTGATTGTCTCATTTCCATGCTTTTTAATAGCATCAGCAGTCAGCATAACTGGCTCCGGACATGAAAGTCCTCTGGCGTCTACCTCATACATAATTCTGTCCTCTTTTCTGTTTTTTCGATCTGCCTATTTGTTTCCTGAATGCCTGTTTCATTTACTTTTTTTCTCTGGAAGGTAAAAATCCAATTAAGAATAATACTGCAATACAAATCAGAACTGCAGCCTTTCCGGCTGGGCCAGGACCTCCGGCTACTGCCTCTGCAGTCTCAGTTGCGGCAGCCGCTGCTGAAGCTGCCAGACCAAAATTGTGGCAGAAAGCGGCGCCTACCAGCAGTCCCAGAAATGTGACCGCGGAATCTGAAGAACCCTGACCAGCCAGAACCAGCTGTCTCAGAGGGCAGCCTCCAGCCAGAACAGCTGCAAAACCTACTACATACATACCAAGGAAGTTCCAGATATGCTGAGAATGAGCTACCGGCTGTCCTGCAAAGGACAGCTTGAACCCGCCTGTTGCCAGATTAAATACCAGCATAACAACAAACAGTCCACCAAGCACGCTTAACAGGTCAAAATTCCGCATCAAAATAACATCGCGGAATCCTCCTGCAAAGCAGGTACGGCTCTTCTGCGCTACTGCTCCAAATACAAGTCCTGCAATTAAAGCTGCCGCTATAGGCGCGTGCTTGCTTCCTGGTCCGGACTCGCTGGATACAAACAGCGTGGTGGTCAGGCTCAGCACAAACAGAAATACAAGAAGTCCCGGCAGAACAAATCCGCTTGAATTTTTTGTCGGATAAGCTCTTCCCAATGTAAAGCCGCGCTTTAAAGCAAGGGTTCCTGTAAAAATTCCCAGAACAAAGCCCGGAAGTGCTACTACCGCGTTCAAATCTCCTGCTGACAATCTGAGCAGAAGGCGAAGCGGGCATCCTAAAAATACCAGGGAACCGATCATCATAATCACACCCAAAAGGAAGCGGATCATTGGTGAAGAGCCTGAGGTCGAGCGGTATTCCTTTGTAGCTACGGAAATCAGAAAGGCTCCGCATACAATTCCTACTACCTCAGGTCTGAAATACTGCACTACTGCCGCTGAATGCATTTTCATGGATCCTGCTGTATCACGGATAAAGCAGGCAATGCACAGCGCCATATTAGCCGGATTTCCCAGAAAAGCCAGCGCTGCAGCCGCCGCTCCCAGGACTGCTCCCAGAATGAGCCTTGTTGTCAAGCTACTGTTGTTCATTTTTATATCCATTCCTTTCGCTTCGCTCAGGCACAAAACGTTATGAAAATGTTTTCCTGAGCTTATTTTTTCTTTATAGTTCTTCTTATAGGGAACTCGGTATACTACAAATCACGGGGAGGTGAGTGGGCTGTCCGGCTTGCCGGATGACCGTATTTTTATATGTGTAGTCCGCCTTTTCAAGCACAAATAAGTGTGACCTAAGAGCACGTAATCTTATCTTTGTATAAACATTCTCGTTTATAGCTTAGGCGTTCAGTCAATGCCGTCTCTCCCTATAATCTTTAGTGAACCTTCTGGTTCTGAAAGGAGTCCCTATGGCTTTAAAAATCGTGTACAAAATCTGCTGTGGCATTGATGTCCACAAGACTTTTGTAGTTGCCTGTATCGCTTCTACTAACGACAAAGGCATTACCTCTTATGAGAGCCATCGGTTTTCGACCTACACGAGCGGTCTGAAAACTTTGTTACAATGGCTACTCGACCGGAATTGCAAGGATGTCTGTATGGAATCCACTGGTAAATACTGGATTCCTGTTTATAACATCTTGGAATCGGATTGTTCGATTGTCCTTGCTCATCCCAAATATGTTAAGGCTATCCGTGGAAAGAAAACTGACAAGAAAGATGCCAAATGGATTGCTGACCTGTTTAAGCATGACCTTGTTGCTGGAAGCTTTATGCCACCTGCTGACATTCGCCAGCTTCGCGACCTCATGCGTTACCGCTTCAAACTAACCTGCTTCAAATCAAGCGAAAAGAATCGTTTGCAGAACTGTCTCACGGTTTCCAATATCCAGTTGGGAAACGTTGTCTCGGACACCTTCGGCAAATCTGCTCAGGCGATACTGGATAAACTTTTGGAAAATCCCGCAGATACTTCCTTTGACCTTGAGCCTCTCGTTTACAAAAGTTTGAAAAAGAAACTTCCGGAACTCCGTGACGCCATTGACGGTTATATCACTCCGGAACAGGCTGGCAAACTCAAGGTGATCAAAGCTCACTATGAAAACCTTGAATCCCGGAAAGCAGAGCTTGAAGAACTCATTCTTGCGCTCGCCGCTCCCTATCAGCAGGAACTTACCATTCTTCAAACTGCTCCTGGTATCAGCAGTCCTTTCACTGCCATCGGAATCATTTCCGAAATCGGTACCAATATGGAGGCTTTTCCTTCGGCGAAACACTTGTGCTCATGGGCTGGGCTTACACCAACCAACAATGAAAGCGCAGGGAAGAAAAAATCTGTCCGGGTGTCCAAGGCCGGATGCTACATCAAACCGCTTTTAGTACAGTGCGCAAACGCTGTCGTAAAAAGCACTAAGCATCCTGAAATGCGTAACCGTTATCTCCGTCTCAAAAAGCGTCGCGGTCACAAAAAAGCAATCATTGCAATAGCAAGAATGCTTCTTACCGCATTATACCACATGTTGAAGAACGGGGAAAACTATAATGCAGAACTTTATCAGAAATCCGATTTACTTCCAGTTGATCGTGAGATTACCGTAGAGCAGGCACTCATGATCGCCAGAAACCAAGGTTATAAGATCAAGTCAGCAACTGCATAACCTTAACATACACAATATTCAATTTTTAAAGCAGCCACCGAAAGATGGCTTGTTTGTGATGCGATTAAGGGAATGGATACCCTCTACTTCTCATTTTCAATCTTTTATCCCCCTTTTGTAAAAATAAATATTTATTGTCAGGGTACAGCACCCCTGCAATCTGTTTATTTTCCTCCAGGAACTCTGACATCTCCTGTCTTTTTTGTGATCTTCATCTGATCATAAGTTTCCAGAAGCATCACAGCGTATTTTCTGGAGGTTCCAAGCAGATCCCTGAACTCTCCCAGGGTAATCTGCGGATTGGCCGCCAAATGCTCTCTCAGGATATTTAGCGCCCGATCCCAGTGTTCCTTGTGCATCAGCACGCCGGTTCCGGCCTTCACGAGAATTCCCTTCTTCGTCAGCTCGGAGAGCACCTGTCTGGCCTGCTTTCTGTCCTTATAGGCTCCTACCAGCTCATCGGTAGGCGGAACCTCGATTCCCGCCTTTTTGTAGATATTCTCCATGTCTGTCATCATCTGGGAGGCCTCATCGGAGTAGCTGACTGTAAATCCTGCCACCGATACGACGCTTCCCTGGATAGTGATAACCTTCCTCTTCTCCAGCTCCGCTATCAGGGCCTCTGCCTTCTTTCCGCTCTTTAAGTGCATCCTCTCTGCCAGACGGCTCTTTAGCTCCTCGCGGTCCATTCCCTCCACAATGGGGTTTTCCCGGTGGAAATGGGCCAGCACCTGGTTGGCCAGCTCAGAAACCTTCTCCCAGTAGGCCTTTCCCACGAAGCTTCCGTCGTTTAAGTGAAGAATTTTCTTCTTATTCCTCAGAGTATCCAGCATCTGTTCTGCCTCGGAGACTGTCAGGTCCATCCAGGCGGCCAGATCCTCCGCCTCAGGGAACCGGCGGCTCTCCTCGTTGACCATCTGCTCCAGAATCTCCATATCCGTGCCTGTCTTTTTCAGCTTCAGGGACTCGATGACATCCTCCTGGCCTCTCTTGTGCTTGTCAGCAGCCGGATTTAACACCGTACCGCCTCCGAAGGTCTCCACTGGAGAGTAGAAACGGATAATAAATTTGTCGTTTCTCTTCACGCAGATCGGATCGTCAAACCGAAGCTGCACCAGAGCCTCCTGGCCTGCCTCCACCACGTCGCAGTCTAACAAAATTACTTTTCCGATGGCCTGGGCGGATCCGTAGCTTAAATGGACTCTGTCTCCGTTTTTCAGCTTCCTCTGGGTAGAGTCGAAAAGGCGCAGCGTGGCGTCCACCATAGTGCTGTTCACCAGAGAGCCTGGATAAGCCAGCACCTCGCCGCGGCTCAGCTCCTCCTTCTTGATTCCAGCCAGGTTGATAGCCGTTCTCTGGCCTGCACAGGCCTTTTCCTCCTTCTGGCCGTGGCTCTGAACGCCTCGAATCTTTAACAGGCGCTCCTGGGGATATACCATCACCTCTTCTCCGGCCTCGCACATTCCCTCTATGAGCGTTCCTGTTACGACAGTTCCAAATCCTTCCATGGTGAATACGCGGTCAATGGGAAGCCGGAACAGCTCCTTCTCCTCTCTCCGTTTGCCAGCCTGCTTTGCCATAGTGACAATCTTCTGTCTTAAAACGTCAATATTCTCCCCAGTGTAGGAGGATACGCGGATCAGTTCCGCCTGCTCCAGAAAGCTTCCCTTGATCAGCTCTCTCACATCCTCCTCCACCATATCTGCCCAGTCGCTGTCTACTGTGTCAGACTTGGTGAGGACCACGATGCCCTGGCGGATCTGAAGCATTTTCAGAATCTCAAAATGCTCCACCGTCTGAGGCATAACTCCCTCGTCCAGGGCGATGACTAACAGTACCAGATCGATGCCGCCGATTCCGGCCAGCATATTTTTGACAAATTTCTCATGGCCCGGCACGTCGATAATGCCGATATGAACGCCGTCTGTGTCAATGAGATTGGCAAATCCCAGCTCAATGGTAATTCCCCTCTTCTTCTCTTCCTTCAGGCGATCCGTGTCAATTCCGCTGAGGGCCTTGATCAGACATGTTTTTCCGTGATCCACATGGCCTGCGGTTCCCACAATTACATTCTGCATACGATTACTGTTCCTCTCTATCACAATTCTCTGCGCCGCCAAGGGCTTTTGCAATCAGAGGATATTCATCCTCCTCAATGGTCCGCACGTTCAGATAGACCGCGTCGCGGAACACATGGGCGATCACAGGAAGCTCCGCCTTTCTAAGGCATCTTTCAATCTTAGCCTCTGTGATGGATCCGCTTCTGACAGAAACGGCGTATCCGGGAATCATTACGCCAGGCGCAGAACCGCCGCCTACCTGATCCTGGCAGGCCTCCACCTGGAACAGAAAGCCTTCCGTCTCTTTCTCAAGCAGGGCTTTTAAGGCCTCCGCCTTCTTGTGAAGCTCATCGGCAGTCATGGTAAGCATCCGGAGAATCGGAATATTTTTCCTGCAGGTCATCCGATCCAGATACTCAAAGAAGGTGGCCTCCATGGCAGAAAGTGTCATCTTGTCCACCCGGAACGCCCTGGCTAAAGGATGGGCCTTCATCCTGTCAATAAACTCCTTCTTTCCTATGATAATGCCTCCCTGAGGGCCTCCCAAAAGCTTATCTCCGCTGAAAAGCACCACGTCGGCGCCGTCCCGAAGCGCGCTCTGCACCGTAGGCTCGTCCACACCGAAATCAGACAGATCGTTCATCAGGCCGCTTCCCAGATCATAGATCACCGGCAGATTCCATTGTTTTCCCAGCTCAGAAAGCTCGGAAACCGTAGTCTCCTGAGTAAAGCCGATAATCTTGTAATTGCTGGTGTGAACCTTTAAAAGCGCGCCTGTGACGCCTTCCTCATAGGCGTTCACATAGTCGGAAACCTTTGTCTTGTTGGTCGTTCCAATATCTCTTAAAATTGCGCCGCTCTCCTCCATAATCTCAGGAATGCGGAAGGATCCGCCGATCTCCACCAGCTCTCCTCTTGACACAATCACTTCTTTTCCTCTGGCCATGGCAGAAAGACACAGCATGGTAGCCGCCGCGTTGTTGTTCACTACCATGGCGGCCTCCGCGCCCGTCACCTGCTTGATAATCTCCTCCACATGGCTGTGGCGGGAACCTCTGGCTCCCTTTTTCAGGTCGTACTCCAGAGTCGAATAGTGGGCGGCCGCCTCGCAGACTCCCTCAATGGCAGTATCAGACAGATTTGCCCTTCCCAGATTGGTGTGGAGCACAATTCCAGTGGCGTTAATCACTCGCCTGAGGCTGCGCTTTTTGCGAAGCTTGATCTGCTTTAAAGCGCCCTCTACAATCTCGTTCACACCTGTGGCTTCTTCAATGCTTCCCTGTAAAATTCCGTTTCTCAGCTCGTTAATCTGCTGGCGCACAGCCTCCACTACCACGCTGCGCGGCGTTTTTTCCATAAAAAAAATGAGACGCTCGTCCTGCAGCACCTCATCAATCTTAGGGATTTTTCTCAGTAATTCCTGTCTTTCTCCCATATTATATTATCCTTCCTAAATAACTATCAGATGAAAAGAAACGGAGGAGGTGGGAATCGAACCCACCCAGGGAGCTCCTAACTCCCCACAACGGTTTTGAAGACCGCGAGGCACACCAGCAACCTATCTGCCTCCTCATTCTGCATAGCTTATAATATTATATCCTATATTTAGTTTTTTGTCAAATAAAATCGAAAAAAATTAGCTGAACAGTGCGGAGAAAGGAAGTTTTTTGTTCCAGAAAAGCCACAAAAAACTTTCTTTCAACGCCTGTACTGCAAGGCCAGAACTCTCAGCTTCTGCTTCTTTAACCGTTCGTTAGCCGATATATCCGGCTGCTGTCAGCAGTTCTACTGCCTTCTCCTTCTTATCAGCCGCCATTCTGACGATTGGGCCTGTACATCCCATGCCGCTCTCAGCGTAGATGCCGTTCTTCCAGAGAACCTTAACTGCATCCTCCAGATCCATAACCTCGATGCCTGGGATCTGCTCTGTACAGATCTCCTTCGGAGGCATGGCAACCTCTTCATCGTCCCCGTCAGACTTCTTGGTGTTGGCCTTCTTAATCTCGTCTAAGATGGACTTCAGACCAGCCTTCTCAGCCTTCTTCCATTCATCCTTTACGATCTTCTTCCAGTCATGGTTGATCAGGTTTGTAGCGAACTCCATAGCGCCTGCGATTACAGGAGCGCCGGAAGCTCTGGAAACGATCATAACCAGCTTGTCAAAGTCTGGGCCGATTCCCGGGCCGTAGCCGAAACCTAAGGACTCGTAGCTTCCGCCTGTTGTGTAAGCGGAGAAGATCTTTGTCATCAGGTTTCCTGTCAGGGAATCCATAACCATAACGTCTGCGGAAGCGCCTAACAGGTCGTTTCCTCTCATTACGATTCCGCCGTCTGCACGGGCAGAGTCAGCGAAATGAATGTCATAGCCATTCTCTTTTAACTGAAGCAGGTACTTCTCTGTCTGTCTTGCGCCGTCAATGTTGGCAATACCAACGGTCGGGTTCTCGATTCCGTCTGCCTTGGCTGCGATGATACCGTAGATAGCATTCTTAACCATAGCAGAAACACGATCTGTGTCAGAGGTTCCTGTAGTTGTGGCCAGATACATGGCCTTTCCCATACCTGGGGTAATGATTTTTCCAACAGTAGAAACGCCTACCGGGAATGGATAGTGCATGGTAACGGCAGCGTCAATCTCACCGGATTCCAGCAGCTCCTCCATCTTTTTATGAATATCTTCCCCTTCGATCATGTAAGGGGTGAGTCCCTTCCTTACTGCCAGCTCAAAGGCTCTGTCAATGTTCTCCTGGCCGTGCTCGCTGCCCTCGCAGGCAAATCCGATCACTGCCTTCTTGCCATAACGGCCTGTCTCAAGAGCATCGGCAACTTCCAGAAAGGTCTCTGCGATCATTTTCTTAATCTTTGCTTCAGACATAATTTTTCGTCCTTTCCAGATATTTTACTGCTCTTCCAGAAGTCCCTTTGCGAATTCTTTCATAGCCTGGCCGATCATGGACTTGATCTGCTTCTCATCTACAGCCTGTCCGTCGTCAGCGCCGGAGCCGTCGTTTGCCTCAACTACGAAGGAGATACCGTCGAACAGGTTTGTCATTCTTCCAAGGAAGAGGCTTCCCTTTCCGATAATCATGGCTCTCTTTGTCTCGCCTGCAAGGATCTCGTCTCTTAATGCGCCCATGTACGGAACACCAGACGGGATGTGGCCCTGTGTCGGAGCCCAGCCAACCATACCGTGCTCGCTTACGAAGGAAGCGATCTCATTTCTCTGAAGCTCGCCCTTCTTTACGCCTAATGCAGCGATCATCTTGTAGTTAGCCTCTGGAACGTCTCCTGCTCCTGCCGGCTTTGTGATATCCGGGTTCTGCATCTCAGGTGAATACTTGTCAATGTCAAGGATCTTCAGACCAGCTGCCTCAAGCGGAGCTGTTACGAGAGAAGAAATTACGTTCTGAGGAGCAGCGCCTGTTCCGATTGTGTGGCGGCCGATGATATCTGTACGGAGTACAGGGCTTACGCCGTCGTTTGCGCTGATTAATACAGAGAAGCCTGCTACGCAGTCCTCAAGTACCGGAACGCCCTTCTTCACATGATCCTTAGCGTTCATACCCAGCTTAGCTGTACATCCGCCGGCTGTTACAACTACGTTCTTGAATGCGCCGGACTGTACCAGAGCAGCTGCGTGAACGATAGCGTGTGCCGGTCCTGCACAGAAGCCTCTTACGTCGGATCCAGTAGCGTTTGTGAAACCTGCAACCTCAGCAGCAGCCTTGGCAAAGTTTCCGCCGCCTCTCTGGTTCATATCGCCGCAGGCCTCCTCGCAGCAGTCGATAACGTAGTCAATCTCGTTCGGATCTACTCCGCCCTTCTTTACTAACTCGATCAGAGCCAGTACGCTGGATGCCTTGGCAACGATGTTCTCAAGCATGGTGTGAGCGGAGAGGTTTACGTCAACGTCGTGAGCTCTCTTGATAGCACCCACTAATTTTCCGCCGTCGTAAAGAGGCTCGGAATGCTCGCCCTCTACTAAAGCCTTGATGTCGTCCTCTGTAGACTGATTTCCGTCTAATACTGCTAACTGCTCGTCTGTCAGGATGTTGAGAGCAGCTAATTTCTCCTTAACGGAAGCAGCAAAAGCCTTCTCAAGGTGTACTAACTCAAATACGTCGCAGATCTGCATCAGTCCGTAGAACTCGTCCTGCGGCATAATCTGGCCGTATTTTCCGTCTCTCTTCGCATTCTCCCACTTTGTGTTGAAGAATGGGAACTCGATTCCTCTTAAAGCCTCTGGCTTCTCGTTTCCGATGTAAATCTGGTTCGGAAGGTAGGAAACTGCATCCTCAAAGCTTCTTAAGTGCTTTGGAAGCTCCTTTAAGTATTCAGAATCAGGATTTACAATCTTCTCTGTAGTCTGTGTGGTTCCGTTCTCAAGAACCATATCCGGAACTACTGCAAGTACATAGCTTGCTCCTTTTAATACAGGATAACCGCCCATGTTATTCACCTCATATATGATTTAAATTTAAAAATTGTTCCATATTTAAGAATTTCCCGGCAGAACATCGTCCGCCGGGAAATATACGCGAGCGCTTAAAGGCGCGCTCAATTAGAGGTATTTACAGAACTCATCACGGATGGAAGACATCTCGTTGTGAATGTCATCAACATCCATAACCATCTCCATCATGCTGATCTGGTCGTCGTAAACACCAGGATCTACTTCTGCCTTAATTTCATCCTCACAAATGTGATATACGGTAAGTCCCAACTGGACTCCTGCCAAAGGACCTGCGAAAGTTGGATCTCCTGCTGTTACAGTCTCAGCGGCGAGGCCTGCTGCCTCTCCCTCTGCTGCACCGAGAATTACTACTACATTCTCTGCACCGTACTGCTCTGCGAAATCTTTTACTCTCTTCTGGTTCTCCAGATCCATGGCACCTGCGGACGTTCAGACGAAGCACTCCGTAGAGGAATAAATAACCTCAGCGCCGGCTGTCTTGACACACTCTTCAATAGCCGGGCCCGGAATTCCGTCACGGTCGCCAATGATAATGGTTTTTTTACCGTTTAAAATTGCCATTTCCGATTCCTCCTTCTTCTAATTTTTTGTATAGACACCACTTTCGTGGGTTCTAGCGGAACTATTATATCACAAACCAGGCTGTTTGCCCAGCTTGTCCTGCTGGAAACTCGAAAGATTTTCAGCAGTTTTTTCAATGTAAATGCAATGAAGCAATCCTGATTACAGGTTAGCCTTAATCATAGCCTCTACGTTCTCTGGTGTTGCGTCGTCCTTTACGCACTCAGCAACTTTCTCGCCACCCTTGTAGATAGCGATAACCGGAAGGCCTAATACCTTCTGTCCGATAGCCAGACGGCGGGCTTTCGTAGTGTTCAGGGAAGTGAATTTAATATCCTTTCCATAAACATCTTCCATAGCATGAATATGTGGCATTAAAGCCTGGCATGGAACACAGCCGTCTCCATAGAAATCAACTAAAACGGTTCCTTCTGCTTTTAAAACTTCCTCTTCAAAGTTTTCCTTTGTTAAATCAACCATTTTCTTTCACCTTCCCTATCTGAATTTTGCTTTCACTTACAAATTCCCCATTCACTGGAACGGGAATCGCCGCGGAAAACCCGAACTCCGCTTCGCTGCGTTTGGGTGGCGGTAAATTTCAACACTACCGTGTGTGAAATTTACCTTTATTCCATCTCTGCGATATACTTTTCTGCCTGCTGAGCAGCGATAGCGCCGTCAGCGGCTGCTGTTACTACCTGTCTTAAAGACTTAACCCGGACGTCTCCTGCCGCAAAAACACCGGGGATATTGGTGTGCATGTTGTCGTCGGTCTTGATGTAACCGTTCTCCATGTCAATCACACCCTCAAACAGATCGGTTCTCGGAATATATCCGATGAAGCCGAATACGCCGAACATTCCGTCCTCCGGATCAGCCTCTACTCTTGTGATCTCGCCTGTCTTGACGTTCTTAACAGTCATAGCGGAAAGGATCTCGTCTCCCTCAAGTCCGTCTACTACTGTATCCCACATAAAGTGCAGCTTCGGATTCTTGAATGCCTTCTCCTGGATGGATTTTGCAGCGCGCAGCTCGTCTCTTCTGTGAATGATTGTAACCTTTCTAGCGAACTTTGTAAGGTACATAGCCTCCTCTACAGCGGAGTCTCCGCCGCCGACTACGAATACCTCGAAGTCCTCGAAGAAGTTAGCGTCACAGGTAGCGCAGAAGGAAACTCCCTTGCCTACGAACTCGCCCTCTCTCTTGCAGCCGATTGGACGCGGATAAGCGCCTGTAGCGATGATTAAGCACTTGCACTCATACTCGCCCTTTGTTCCGTACAGCTTCTTAACCGGACCTTCTAACTCAACCTTGTTGATTGTATCTGTCACGCGCTCTGCGCCGAACTTCTCAACCTGCTGTGTCATACGTGCGATTAAGGAAGGACCGCTCTCGCCTTCTACCTTCTGTCCAGGATAGTTTTCAATTTCGTCTGTAATTGCGATCTGTCCACCGTCTTTTGCCTTCTCGATTACGAGAGTGTCAAGACGATATCTTCCGGAATACAGACCGGCAGCCAGTCCGCCAGGACCAGCGCCTAAGATAATTACGTCATAAATCTTGCCCATCTCAATTTCTCCCTTCACAGCCCCCGTTTCCGGGGGCCGCAAATTATCTTCATCAGAAAGCGTACCGTCCCGCTCTCAGATTACTTCCATTCAAAAACCGTCTGGTCGTCAACCGGAGTCTGTAACGCTTCCAGAGCCTTTCCAACGATCTTTCTTCTGATATCTTTCTCTTCCTCGAGGGAAAGAGCAGGGTTTCCAAGTGGATGAGGAATAGCAATGGCCGGAACAATTCTGTTTGCTCCAACTGTAAGTGAAATCGGAACTACTGTTGCAATATGAACTACAGGAATTCCATAAGCCTCAATGCCTTTTACCATCGTTGCACCGCAACGTGTACAGGTGCCTCAGGTAGAGGTGAGGATAACCGCGTCAACATGGTCATCAACCAGTTTCTGTCCGATTTCCTTAGCGTACTTGCTTGCGCTTGCTACTGCTGTTCCATTACCAACTGTGGTATAGAAATATTTGTGGAGGCTTCCAATCTTGCCTTCCTTGATAAACTCTTCAACGATATCAACAGGAAGAACACGGTCAGCATCCTGGTTAGCGTATACTGGATCGTATCCACCGTGAGCTGTCTCGTATGTCTCCTCTGTCAGATCCATAACACCCTCGATGTCGTACTGTCCGTACTTGGAAGCACTGGAGGACTCAATGTGATCTGGGTTGCCCTTCGGAACGATACCGCCGGAAGTTACTAAAGCGATCTTAGCGTGAGCCATATCCACGATTGCTGCGCCTGGAGCTACACGGTCGAAGCTTGGCATTGGGTACTCTGTCTCATACTCCTTGCCGTTTAACTTCTTAACGAGCATCTCAACGGCACGCTCAGCGCCGCGCTTGTCCTCGAAGAAGTTTACACGCTTGCCGTTCGGCATATAGTTGTCTTCCTTGGAAGAGCCAATCTTCTCGCCCTTAACAAGCTTAAGAGCTAAAGGAGCCATCTTCTTAACAGCGTCTCTCATACCAGCTGCGCTGTTCTTTGTCGGGCACATATATACCTTGTTCTTGTACATATCAGCGCCTGGGTTCTCCTTGTACATACCTGTTACTACAGGAAGTCCAAGCTGCTCCTTAACTGCTGCTGCTACTGTACCGCAGGCAACGCCGTAACGTCCAGCGTTGAATGCAGGTCCGCAGATAACGCCGTCCGGCGCTTTCTCTTTGATCATATTAAGAACAGTCTCTGTAGCAGAGTCTACGTTCTCGTTGAAGTAAGAGTCTCCGCAGATAACAGTTGCGATAATCTCAGCTTCCTCACCGAATGCCTGATTGAATGCAAGTCCAGGACCTACAACTCCATCTCTTACCTCTGGTGCATAGTCAGCTTTCTCCTCGCCACCGATATTTGCGAAAAACTGATTAATATAATGGACAAATTTCAGTTTTCCCATGATTTCCTCCTATCTGGCGCTTAACTTATTGAAGCCCATCTCGTTTGTAGCTCCGGTGATAACCTGAAGCTCTGCTACGATGGATCCGTCTGCCTGTAAGCTTCCGTCGAAACCTCCGGCAATAATATCTGCAACTTCCGGATATCCGATAACTTTGTCCTTCGGCTCCAGAGTGATTACCATGTTTGCGTTTCCGCCTGTAACAACTGCGTCTGCTGCTGCATCTGCATCTGCTAAGGACTGGGAAGCGCCGTCGCGTCCTGCGTACTCGTCTGTGATGATAACAGTCTTAACGCCCTGGCCCTCGATCTTCTTGCAGTTCATGATAAGGTCTGTATCCGGGTTTCCGAATCCCTCCTGGGAAACGATAGCGCCGTCAACATCTAACCACTTGCAGAGCTTGGAAGTCCAGTCAGAGGAACGCATCTTGTCTGCCAGGTACACGTTCTCGTTTGTGATGATAACGCCTACGAAGTTTAATGTCTTTCCGTGCTGATCAAATAAGGATTTGATAACCGGGTTATTTAAGTGGTGGTAGGATGTATTCTTATCACATGCGGATACGCAGTTACCGCTTAAGATAGCTCCGTCCATTGTCTCAGTCGGGTTAATGATTGTCGGCAGAGACTGCTTCATATCAACGCCATATACGTAAGTATCGTGCATCAGTCCCTGGCTCTGAAGCATTAACACATAAGCGACTCTAGGAAGGTTCGGGTACTTCTCAAGTCCCTCCTTCACTGTCTCTGTCTCGTATGTCTCAATCTCCTCAGCCTCGATCTCCTTAGCCAGCTTTCCGATGTAGTCAGCTGCCTTTAAGCCTGCCATGCGGACTGCTTTCTCGTGAGCGTGCTTCTGGATATCGTCAACCGGCTCGCAGATAACAACCAGGTTGTTTAACTTGGAGAATGGTGTGTACTCAGCTCCAGTTCCGCACATGTCGATGATTCCCTCCTGGAAACCAACGATCTTTCCTGTTGTAACAACTGCGGATCCGCGGAGTACGTTAGTTCTTCCGCTTCCAACAGTAGCAACCTTGGAAATCATACCAGGGAACATAGCTCCCTCTCCGCTTACCTTTACTCGTGGCTCAATAACATCCTTTACAGGCATAATGCGAACGCTCTCGCCTGGTCTAGCGATGTCAAACTCTACAGATTTCAGGTTCTCATCCTCAAGAAGAAGAGCCCTTAACTCATCTGCATTCACATAGATAACTCCATTCTCCACTTTGGACTCCGGACCAAACTGGATGTCTTTTACAGGAATAATACCTAACTCAAGTTTCATGAATGCCTGACCTCCTTTTCTTATTTTTGTATTTGCGGCAGAAGATTTACTCTTCGCTTTATAAATATAGCAAGTAGTATGCCATATTTTTCAAATATTGTGGAAGCGGTAAAAAAATATCATTTTCCCTGGTAAAACCCTTTGATTTTACTAGCTTTTTTCAAATCTCCTCCACACAATTTTTTTATGTGCCGTTTCCCCGAGGAGATTCCTGCCATTTCAAAACGGTGTTTCAGGCATTTTCACTGGCAAATTTGGCAATTTTGCCATCTTCAATGTCACCTTTTTGACATTTATCGTCACTCAGATGACAATTTCCGAGATTTCTCTGGCAATTTCCGGAATATCAGCTTTTTTAAACAATCCTGTCAATGGCTCCGCTGATCAGTTCCAAATCCACCTGTCCAAAATCTCTGACAATGGATTTCTCCCAGTTTCTGACTGGATGATCGCTGAGAAACTTCCTTGTCATAAGCACTGCATCCTCAATCATCAGCTCGTTTTCAATCATCTCGTTTCCATCCATCTTTTCATCGGAAACCAGAACCGTTCGAAACGGGGTCTGATTGGGCTTAATGCTTCCCGCCATGGGATGAGTCTCAATTCTGTATCCCTTCTGTACGTAATCCCTGACTTTCACCAGCACGTCCAGGTAGGATCCATCCTCCAGATAATCTACCTTTACCCGGTTCTGATACTTCTCAAAACACAGGCCGTTGTTCGTAACTAACAGATACATGTCTTTTCTCCTGTTGTCTTTCATTCGGCGGATACCCCGCTTTTTTATTATACGTCAAAACGCACGAATAATAAAGTGATTTTTTGTATATTTTTTACTTTCCATACAACAAAATATGACAGAAAACTTCTCTTTCCCTGTTATCTTCAAAAAAAGGCACAAAAAGGAGGCGGACTCTGTCCGGCAGTTTTTTGTCTCCCGCCGTCCAGATGCCGCCTCCGCTTCCTGTCTTCTATGGTCTTATCAGCTGTCCTGCCTCTGTCATCTTCTCCGCAATCTCGTACATATTGGAAACAGCTCCTACCTGAAGCTTGTCCTCCAGCCCCAGATGCTTTAAGCAGGTTCCACAGGTCAGAATCTCAACGCCCTGTTCTGCCATGTACTTTAAGTCCTCCACGGACTCGCTTCCCTCTGCTGTCAGTTTCGCTCCTCCATTGTAAAACAGGATTGTTTCAGGGAGCGCGTCCTGACGGCTCAGAGCGTAGATAAATCCTTTAATCAGAATCTTTCCAAGCTCCTCCTCCGGCTCTCCCATCTTGTCGGAAGCAATGACAACTACTCTTCCCTTCGCAATGTGATTTTCCACGATCAGGTCCTCCTGCGCCGTCTCCTGTCCCTCTGTGCTCTGAGCTTCTGCAGAGCCTCCCTCTGCCGGTGTGAACACAACAGCAAACTCCTTGTCAGAATGTTTGTCACTTGACACGTCCATTCCCTCATGCCCTGCCAGCTTTGTCAAATTCTGGACTGCGATTTCGTTGTCAACCAGCACGGTCACCGCCTCTGCCCGGTTCAGTTCCTCCAACAGTTTTTTTGTCTCAATTACCGGCATGGGACATGCCTTTCCTCTCATATCAAGCTGCTTCATCCGTCTGTGCCTCCTGTGTATTCATTTTGCTCATTTTTTTAGCGCCAGTGTACAGGAGACGTTCCAAGTCTCTTGTATACTGACGCTATTATACGGCTGTCCCTTCTGCCCTGTCAATTATCCCAGGCCCCGCTTCCTGGAAGTGTCAATTGATTTTTTCTATAAACATTTTTTATTATTGATAAAACCTTTAAGCTCTTCTTTAGTAATTAATTCCGTTCACTGCCAGAACGCCGTCTCTCACGCCGAAGTTGATGTTGGCTGAACCTCCGTCAGAAACGGAAAATCCTGCCATGCTGGGCTGCATATTTTCTGTATCGGCATTGGCAGCTGACTTTTTAAGCTCCTCTGTAAAGATCGCTTCGGCTCCCAGAGCAAGAAAGTCCTCTCTTGTCTTCACGTCATTTGCATTTTCAATGTCCACATAGACGGGAAATGCCGTCAGATCGGCCAGCGCTTCCAGATCCTCAGCCGCTACTGCCTCTTTAATCTTATCTGCAAACTCAGCGGCCGCCCTGCTGTCCACAGCGAAATTGTCCTCATATCCGCTGGATGTCTCAAGCGTCTCGGATGCTGTGGTCTCCTCTGCCTTCTCATTTTTGCCGCAGCCTGTCACTGCAAATGATGCCGCCGCGATTGATACCAGCAGCGCCGCTAAAGTAAGGTTTGTTTTTTTCATAATATTTTCCTCCATTTTCTTTATTTTTCTGCCATTTACGGTTGAATTTCAAATTCTATCTCTCCGGACGAACCGGGCGCGATTTCATATCTTTCAAAGGCAATGACAGGATTTCCGGCTTCGTTGACATAGAATTTTGCATCCTCTGTGATTCCGGAAAATCCGCCTTCCTCCTCTGTCCAGAAAACCTCTCCCGCTTCTTTTCTCTGAGCAATCTGCTCTCTGATGTCTGTATTGACAGCTTCCACATAATCTTTTCCGAAGAAATCGGCAAGAGTTACTCTCTTTCCTGTGTTCACGTCGATATTGTAATACCTAGACTCGCTATAGGCGGTGGTCCAGCTCTCCCTTCCCCGTACGATGAAGGAAAGGTACTGATCCGTCTGTGATTTAATCTCATAGCCTACGTTAATCTGTATTTTGTGGGCTTCCCACTCTTCTTCCGTCCCGCCTGTATCAAGAAACGCTTTTCTGTACTCGTCTGCATATTGTCTGCAGAGATCATAAATCTGCTGGTTGACTTCATCCACCTGGATTCCTGTCTCTGTCTGAATCATGTCGATGGTTGGAACCTCCACCGCGATTCCGATTCCATTCTTCTCCGCCTCATAGTTTCTGAATGTCAGTACCCTGGCCAGCGTTCCAATCACCGGAAACTGCGCAGCCTCCTCAGCAAAAGCGGTACTGGTATTTAACGCTGTGGTAAAAACCACGCATACGGCCGCAGCGGCTGCTGCCGTGTTCCTGAACCGCCTCTTTCTGTGGCTCAGCTGAATCATCTTTTCTCTGGCTCTGGACTTCGCTATCTCCTTTTCGATTCTGATATTCAGCTCGTCAGGAATCTTTACATTCTCATAATCTTTCTTCATATCTTCTAACCGGCTCATTCGTCCACCTCCTGGATCGATTCCTTTAAGCTTTTAAGGCCTCTGTAAAGCTTCGTCTTGACTGTGCTCAAATCGATTCCTGTAATCTCCGAAATTTCCTTTAACGACAATTCTTCAAAAAATCTGAGTTTTATGATTTGCTGCGTACCTTCCTCTAAATCCTCCAGCTCTCTGGCTATCTCTTCTTCTGGTTCATATCCCCGCTCCTCGTATATTTCTTCTGCGCCGGGATAATCTTCTGACAGCAGAAATTTCTTTCTCTGCCTCATAATGTCAATACTTTCGTTAATTAAAATTCTGTAAAACCACGTCCGGACGGCTTCCGCGTTTTTTAGATTTCTGTAGGACTCCAATGCCTTGCAGACTGTGTTCTGAACTGCATCCAGGGCGTCTTCTTCATTTTTAACATAGCTGTATGCCACCCGGTAAAAACGGTTTTGATTTTCAGTGATGCAGCTGATCAGCGTTTCATATAATGTCTCTTTCATGGGTACCTCTCTGTCTGCAGCCCAGCCACTACACTCATTTTCCTGCGCTCCTTTCCGTCACTGCAGTGTTCTTATTTCATTCTATTTATTAGACTGTTTTCTGCCGCGAAAAGTTTCAAATCAGCAAATTATGTATTCCAGAGAGCAAAAAAACAGGTTCCGGCAAAGAATTTCTTCTCTGCCGGAACCTGTTTTTTTATATTTAAGATTACTGCTCTCTGATCTCGCTGTGGAATTCCTGTAAGGATTTCACGCCCAGATGGCCGTTTTTCTTAATGGTTCTAAGAGCCTGAACCGTAGCCTTGGCTGCCGCCATGTTTGTAAAGTAAGGAATCTTGCCCTTAACAGCTGCCTTTCTGATGTAGCTGTCGTCGCCCATACCCTTTCTGTCCAGAGGAGTATTGATAATGATGTCTACCTCTCTGTTTGTAATCTTATCCAGGATGTTCGGACGGCCCTCGTCAATCTTAGCTACCTTCTTGGCCGGAAGTCCTGCAGCTACCATAATGTCGCAGGTTCTTCCTGTTCCCATCAGCTCGAAGCCGCACTCGTGGAAGCCGTTGGCTACCTCGATGAGCTCTGCCTTGTCCTTGTCGTTGACGCTTAACAGAACGGTTCCCTTAGCTGGAAGTCTTGTCTGAGTCGCCTCCTGCGCCTTGTAGATAGCCTCTCCTACGTTGGCGGACATGCCCAGAACCTCTCCTGTGGAGCGCATCTCCGGTCCTAATACCGGGTCAACCTCTGGGAACATCTTGAACGGGAATACAGGCATCTTCACACCGTAGTGAGGAATTTTCTTCTCCTTTAACTCCGGAACCGGTGAAGGACGTCCTGTCAGGTAGGAAGTCATAATGTCTGTAGCCAGCTTAACCATCTTGATGTTGCATACCTTGGATACGAGCGGCACAGTTCTGGATGCTCTCGGGTTTGCCTCCAGCACGTAAACCTCGCCGTCCTCGATAGCGTACTGCATGTTCATCAGACCTACTACGTGCATCTCCTTCGCGATTCTGCTGGTGTAATCCTTGATTGTCTCTACCTGGTCGAGAGTCAGATTTCTGGACGGAAGGATACATGCAGAGTCTCCGGAGTGGATTCCTGCCAGCTCGATGTGCTCCATAACAGCCGGAACGAATACGTTCTCGCCGTCGCTGATAGCATCTGCCTCACACTCGGTCGCATGGTGAAGGAAACGGTCAATCAGAATCGGGCGATCCGGTGTCACGCCTACTGCCTGCTGCATATAGAAGGACAGCGCGTTATCATCATGAACAACCTCCATACCGCGTCCGCCTAATACGTAGGAAGGACGAACCATAACCGGGTATCCAATCTTGTTGGCAATGGCAAGAGCCTCGTCTACATTGACAGCCATACCTGACTCAGGCATCGGAATGTTTAACTTATCCATCATCTCGCGGAATAAGTCTCTGTCCTCTGCCATGTCGATAGTCTCCGGAGTTGTTCCAAGGATGTTTACGCCGTATTTCTTAAGATCAGCTGCCAGATTTAACGGAGTCTGTCCGCCGAACTGAGCAATCACGCCAAGCGGTTTTTCCTTATGGTAGATGCTTAATACATCCTCCAGTGTCAGCGGCTCAAAATACAGCTTGTCGGAGGTATCGTAGTCTGTAGATACTGTCTCCGGGTTGCAGTTTACGATAATGGTCTCAAATCCCAGCTCCTTCAGGGCTACTGCAGCGTGTACGCAGCAGTAGTCAAACTCGATACCCTGGCCGATACGGTTCGGGCCGCCGCCGAGAATCATAATCTTCTTATTGTCTGTACACGGGCTCTCGTCCTTAATGTGGTAGCTGGAATAGTAGTATGCAGAATCCTCTGTTGAGCTTACGTGTACGCCTTCCCAGCCTTCCTCAATGCCTGCCTCTGTTCTGGCATCGCGGACTGCCTCCTCGGAAATCTCCAGAAGCTCGCTTAAATATTTATCAGCAAAGCCGTCTAACTTGGCCTGACGCAGTACCTCAACCGGAGGAACCTGTCCCTTATACTTGAGAAGAGCTTCCTCTTCCTCCACTAATTCCTTCATCTGGGCAATGAAATAGCTCTTAATCTGTGTCAGATTATGAAGTTCCTCCACTGTAGCGCCCTTTCTTAAGGCCTCATACATGATGAACTGGCGCTCGCTGGAAACTGTGTGGAGCATGGAGAGCAGCTCCTTCTTGCTCTTTCCTTCGAAGCCTGCGTGGCCTAAGCCGTAGCGGCCTCTCTCCAGGCTTCGGATTGCCTTCTGAAGGGCTTCCTTGTAGGTCTTTCCGATACTCATAACCTCGCCTACAGCCTTCATCTGTGTGCCTAATTTATCTTGGGAACCTTTGAATTTCTCAAATGCCCAGCGCGCGAACTTGATAACAATGTAATCGCCGGACGGAACGTACTTATCGAGGGTACCGTACTTTCCGCATGGAATCTCGTCCAGTGTCATGCCTGTAGCCAGCATAGCGGATACAAGGGCGATTGGGAAACCTGTCGCCTTGGAAGCAAGGGCTGAGGAACGGGAGGTACGCGGGTTGATCTCAATGACAATATCACGGTCTGTCTTCGGATCGTGAGCCCACTGCACGTTGGTTCCACCGATAACCTGGATAGCCTCTACGATCTTGTAGGACTTCTCCTGAAGACGCTTCTGAACCTCCTCGGAGATAGTCAGCATCGGTGCGGAACAGAAGGAGTCTCCTGTGTGAACGCCGACTGGGTCGATGTTCTCGATAAAGCAGACTGTGATCATGTTGTTCTTGGAGTCACGGACAACCTCTAACTCCAGCTCTTCCCATCCCAGAATAGACTCCTCGACGAGAACCTGTCCTACCATACTTGCCTGAAGACCTCTGGCGCAGACAGTCTTTAACTCCTCTACGTTATATACAAGGCCGCCGCCCTCGCCGCCCATGGTATAGGCCGGACGAAGCACAACCGGATAGCCTAACTTATCGGCAATCTCCAGAGCCTGGTCTACCGAGTAGGCAACCTCACTTCTGGCCATCTCGATTCCAAGGCTTTCCATGGTCTCCTTGAACTCTTCTCTGTCCTCACCGCGCTCGATAGCGTCTACCTGAACGCCGATTACCTGTACGTTATATTTGTCAAGAACGCCTGCAGCCGCCAGCTCGGAGCACAGGTTTAATCCTGACTGTCCTCCCAGGTTCGGAAGAAGGGCATCCGGACGCTCCTTTGCAATGATCTGCTCAAGACGATCTACATTCAGCGGTTCAATATAGGTAACGTCTGCTGTCTCCGGATCAGTCATAATCGTAGCCGGGTTGGAATTTACCAGCACAATCTCATAGCCAAGCTTCTTAAGAGCCTTACATGCCTGAGTTCCAGAGTAGTCAAACTCACATGCCTGTCCGATGATGATTGGACCGGATCCAATAATCATTACTTTGTGAATGTCATTTCTTCTCATGTTTTCTCCCTCTCATTGTCACCAGTTTGCGTTTACTTTCTTTGTGTCTGCCAGAGCCTCCTCACATTCAGGCCCTAGTTAACCATTATCAGCATTATAATAGAAAAATCAGACTCTGTAAATAAAAAATTTTAGTTTTGATGTAGAATTTTGTCTTCCATTTTTCTGGTTTTTGTGCTATACTGACAAGGATATAGTGGGGTATTATTTCCGGCTGGCGGCTCTTATGGCAGACAGGCCGGTTTTCTTTTATTCGACAGAGAGAGGGATAGGATGAACAGACTTCAGATTGTAATTATAGACGGCCAGGGCGGCCGTATGGGGAAGGGAATTGTGGAGCAGTTAAAAAAGCGGTTTCCGGAGCTTCCTCTCACCGCCGTAGGGACTAACAGCATCGCCACCGCAGCCATGATGAAAGCCGGAGCCGACTGGGGCGCCACAGGAGAGAATCCCGTAGTGGTAAACAGCCGCTCGGCAGATGTCATCATCGGGCCTGTGGGCATCGTCATCGCCGACGCTCTGCTTGGCGAGGTGACGGAAACTATGGCGGCGGCGGTGGGGAAAAGCCCGGCCCACAAGCTTCTGATTCCTGTCAGCCACCGCTGCAGCCACACGGTCGTAGGCTGCAGAGAGCTTTCTCTCTCCGAGTACATCAGGATCGCCTGCGACGAGGTGGAACGGATGCTTGCAGAGGAGAACCATTTATAACCTGCTTCTCACCGCAGGTTTTTCATGAACTGCGTCTCATAATAAAAATTCCACAGCGGCCAGACACCGTCAAAAGGCAAAAGGCAGATACAGGACTTCACCCTGGATGGGTACGTCCTGCATCTGCCTTTTTTATTTTTCGCATTCTGATTGACAGGTTCGAAGCCTCTTACGGCCGGTTCTGGTGCCAGATTCTGCCTTCTTCCTTATCGTGCAGAACCTGGGCTTTTAAGTCCTCCACCGAATCAAACTTTTTCTCCGGGCGCATGAAGGTCAAAAGTCTCACCTTCACGTCCTTCCCATAAATATCTCTTGTCCAGTCATAGATATGGGTTTCCACGCCTGCAGGATGCTCTCCTTTGATAGTGGGCTTTCTGCCGATATTTGTGATTCCAGGATAGAGCTTTCCATCAATCTCCACCTCCGACAGATATACGCCGAAGGCTGGCAGATGCTTCTGGGACGGCGGAAGCAGATTTACGGTGGGAAATCCCATGCCGGTTCCCAGATGTTTTCCGTGAACCACGCGGCCCTGGATAGAATACGTATAGCCTAACAGTTCGTTAGCCTTCTCAATTCTTCCGGCGGCCAGCTCCTCCCTGATGTAGGTGCTGCTGATTTCCCGTTCTCCGTCCATGGCTTTTTCCACGACAGTTAAGTCATAGCGGAATTTTTCTGCATTGGCCTTTAAAAACGCTACGTCTCCGCTCCGGTTCCGTCCAAAGTGAAAATCTGTGCCTGCCACAATGGCCTCTGCGTTCATCTGTCCCTTTAGTACATGAACGACAAACTCCTCCGGGCTCATGGAAGCCACCTGCTCATTAAATGGGTATTCCACCAGATAATCGACGCCTGCGTCTCTCAGATTCTCATACCGCTCCTCATTTGTGGTAATCATGGTCTGGAGCTTCTTCCGAATCAGGGTTCCCGGAGCCGTCTCAAAGGTGAAAACAGCCGTCTTGCAGCCTTTTTCCCTGAATCGAAACAGCTCCTCCAGAAGCTTTTTGTGGCCTCTGTGAAGTCCGTCAAATTTTCCAAGGGTAACGGCTGTCGGCTCTTCAATCTGAAATTCCCTGGTTCCTCTGATGTATTCCATGGCTAGTCTCCTCCCAGAAAAATTTTCCTTGGCTTCCACTTCTTTTCAGACGCCCTGTACTCGTAAACTCCGATAAAACGGCCGGATCCGTCATACACACGGCACATGCTGCCGTCCTGTTCCGGCGTATCCTGCCCTGCGTCCGGTTCCCACCGCCCTCTGGCCTGGCTTTTTAAGAAAAAGTTGCCGTTTGATAAAAGCCTGTCCAGCGTTTCATCCTCCGAATAAAAGGCCGGAAAATGAGAAAACATCTGATCTACCGGAACAATCCTCTCCTGGACAGTCCCTTCCTTCACAAGCTCCTCCATCTGGGATAAGGTCAGACTGTCCTTTACCAGAAACCGATCCACCTGGGTCCGGAGCAGATGCTCCATGCAGGCGCCGCACCCCAGCTTCTCTCCGATATCATGGCAGAGAGTTCTGATGTAGGTTCCCTTGGAGCAGTGAACCGTCATGGTCACTCTTGGCAGCTCCATCTTATCAATCGAAAGACTGAAAATTTCCACCGGCCTGGCCTGGCGCTCTACCTCTTTTCCCTCTCTGGCCAGCTCATAGAGCTTTTTCCCATTCACCTTGAGAGCAGAGTACATGGGCGGAATCTGGTGATACAGCCCTATGAAGCTCTCTGCAGCCTCTGCAGCGGCAGCCTCGTCCACTCCCTCTGTGCTTCTCTCTGAGAGAACGGTTCCCGTGGTATCCTGGGTATCCGTGGAAACTCCTAACAGCATCACCGCCTGGTAGGTCTTCGTCTTGTCTGTCAGCATGTCGCAGAGCTTCGTTCCTTTTCCCAGGCATACGGGGAGAACTCCCTCTGCTGCCGGATCAAGCGTTCCTGTATGGCCGATTTTTTTCTGCTTTAAAATTCCGCGGAGCTTGGCCACCACGTCGTGGGAGGTGTAGCCAGGCTCTTTGTAAATATTGATTACTCCGTGAAACATTTATGTTCTGCCTCCCATGCGAGAATCTGCCGTTCAATATGGGGCGCCAGATTATTGAGCACGTCGTGAAGCGTTCCAGACATGGTGCATCCGGCCGCTCTCACGTGGCCGCCTCCGCCAAAATAGGCTGCAATCTGGCTCACGTCCACGTATCTGCAGGATCGCATGCTCACCTTAAACTCGCTGTTCCCTGTCTCATACATAAAAATGGCGACCTCCACCCCTGCAGTCAGGCGCAGCTGGTCAATAATCCCGTCCAGATCCTTGTTCGTCACCCCGTAGAACTCCATCTCTTTCTTCGTCACAGAGCTGAAAATGCACCTGCCGTCCATGAACAGAACGCTCTCTAACAGGGCGCGGCCTAAAACCTGATTTTGCACATAGGTTTTCCGGTAAAAGCTGCCGTCGATGATCTCTGTGGTGTCGATTCCTTTGTCCATCAGCTTTCCCGCGATTTCCATGGTTCTTCCCGAGGTGCAGCTGAATTTGAAAACGCCTGTATCATGGACAATTCCTGTATAGAAGCACTCGGCTGCCGCCAGATCGATCTTCTCCATGTCAAGCAGGGTGCATACCACCTCGCTGGCTGAGCTGGCATCCGGCTCTACGCAGTTTTCCTCTGCGAATCCACGGTTTGTCACATGATGATCTACACAGAACGTGTGCTTTGCCGTATCAAAGTAAGGCCGGAACGCTCCCAGCCGCTCCGCGTCGCTGCTGTCGCAGGTTATGCACAGATCATAGCGTTTTCCCTCCTCATATTCACAATGAATGCGGTCAAACTGCTTTAAATAGGAAAATTTCCGGTCTGGATGATCCAGATAAACATCTGCCTTCAGCTCAGGATAATTGGCTGTAAGATAATTATAAAGTCCGAGAGTGGAGCCTACGCAGTCTCCGTCCGGATGGACGTGTCCCAGAATCACGGCTGTCTTCGCCAGATTCAGCCTGCTTTCCAATAACTGGTTCATATTCATCATCCCTTCTCATTTAAGAACGCTCTGCAGTCTCTGTTTTCGAGAACAGGAGACGGAGAAGCCCTAAAGCTGCTCCTCTGTCTCCTGCTCTGTATCTTCATCTGTGTCCAGATCCTTTGTCACCTCATTGATCAGGTGAGTCATGTGGACGCCGTACTCAATGGACTGATCCAGCACAAAGGCAATTTCCGGCGTATTGCGCAGATTGATTCTGTTTGCCAGCTGTCTGCGGACAAATCCCTCCGCGCTCTTTAATCCCTTGATGGTGTCCTTTCCTGCCTCCTCGCTTCCGAGAACGCTGATATAAGCTTTGCAGTATTTTAAGTCAGGAGTCACCTCCACCGATACGACGGTGGTCATGGGATGGATTCTGGGATCCTTGATCTCTCTGCTGATAATGCTGCTCAGCTCTCTCTGAACCTCACTGTTAATTCTTGTATTCTTAATGCTGTTTTTACGCATATTGCCTCGCTTTCCAGCGGCCTCCCGCAAAGGCGGGGTTCCCTATCTGGGAACCTCCACCATTGCGTAAGCCTCAATCATATCATCTTCCTGGAGATCGTTGAACTTCTCAAATACAAGGCCGCACTCGTAACCTGACGCTACTTCCTTCACATCGTCCTTAAATCTCTTTAAGGAAGCCAGATTTCCGTCGAAAATCTGCTCGCCGTCACGGGTAATTCTGGCCTTGCAGCCTCTCTGGAACTTGCCGTCCAGAACGTAGGATCCTGCGATCGTTCCCACTCCGGAAGCCTTGAAGGTCTGGCGCACTACTGCGTGGCCGATTACCTGCTCCTCGAAGATCGGGTCTAACATACCCTTCATGGCTGCCTCCACGTCCTCGATAGCCTGGTAAATGACGCGGTACAGTCTCACGTCTACCTTCTCGCGCTCGGAGATGGATTTGGCCGTAGCGTCAGGACGCACGTTGAAACCAATGATAATCGCGTTGGAAGCCGCCGCCAGGTTTACGTCGGACTCGTTGATGGCTCCTACGCCGCCGTGGATTACCTTTACCATAACCTCCTCGTTGGAGAGCTTTGTAAGGCTCTGCTTTACAGCCTCCACGGAACCCTGAACGTCCGCCTTGATAATCAGCGGAAGCTCCTTCACGTTTCCTGCCTTGATCTGTGAGAACAGATCGTCCAGGGACAGTTTTGCCTTGGTGTCCTCAATTAATTTATTCTTGCCCTCAGAGATAAATGTCTCTGCAAAGCTTCTGGCCTCTTTCTCGTTCTCGGTGGCCACAAATACCTCGCCGGCGTTTGGAACGTCGTTCAGTCCCAGAATCTCTACCGGAGTGGACGGGCCTGCCTCTTTCACGCGGCGTCCCTTGTCGTCCATCATGGCGCGGACCTTGCCGTAGCAGGAACCGCAGGCAACCGGATCTCCCACGTGAAGCGTTCCCTTCTGAACCAGAACGGTAGCCACCGGGCCTTTGCCCTTGTCAAGCTCTGCCTCGATGATAAGACCTCTCGCACGGCGGTTCGGATTGGCCTTTAACTCCTTCACCTCTGATGTTAAGAGAATCATCTCCAGAAGCTCCTCGATTCCCTCGCCGGTGTGTGCAGATACAGGCACAAATACTGTGCTTCCGCCCCAGTCCTCAGCTACCAGTTCATACTCGATTAACTCCTGTTTTACCTTCTCTACGTTGGCGCTTGGCTTATCGATCTTATTGACAGCCACGATAATCTCAACTCCGGCTGCCTTGGCGTGGTTAATCGCCTCTACGGTCTGAGGCATAACTCCGTCGTCTGCAGCTACAACCAGGATAGCGATATCTGTGGACTTGGCTCCTCTCATACGCATGGCTGTAAATGCCTCGTGTCCAGGTGTGTCTAAAAAGGTGATTTTCTGGCCGTTTTTCTCAACCACATAAGCACCGATGTGCTGTGTGATTCCGCCGGCCTCCTTGGCTGTCACATGAGTCTGGCGGATAGCGTCCAGAAGGGAGGTCTTACCGTGGTCAACGTGTCCCATAACACATACAACCGGCGGACGCTCTGTCATATCCTTCTCGTCCTCCTCGTCCTCCCGGAGCAGCTCCTCGATCACATCGATCTTCTCCTCCTTCTCGCAGAGAATATCGAACTCCATAGCGATCTCCTCAGCCTTATCGTAATCCACCTCCTGGTTGATGGTAACGACTGTTCCCTGAAGGAACAGCTTCTTCACGATAACGGACGGCTGCATTTTCATCTTCTCTGCCAGCTCTTTGATGGTGATTGTCTCAGGAAGCACAATGGTCTTAACCTGCTCTGCCTTCGGCTCTTCCTTCTTCTGCGGCATAATGAAGGCGCCCTTTCCAGGCTTTCCTCCTCTGCCGGATTTGGAGCGCATCTCCTCCTCGCGGTCTGGTCTGCTGTACTTATCGTTCTTGTAATCGTTCTTATAGTTGTTCTTATTCTGCTTTGTATTCTGCGGCTTCTGAACAACTGGTCCGTCAAAGGAAGGCTTGGAGGAACCGCTTCTGCCCCTCTGTCCGTCGCGGTTTCCGTAACCGCGGTTCTGACCGTCTCTGCTTCCCTGGCCGTCTCTTCCGTAGCTGCGGTTCTGGCCATCTCTATTTCCCTGGCCGTCTCTTCCGTAGCCGCGGTTCTGGCCGTCTCTATTTCCCTGGCCGTCTCTTCCGTAGCTGCGGTTCTGGCCGTCTCTATTTCCCTGGCCGTCTCTTCCATAGCCGCGGTTCTGGCCGTCTCTATTTCCCTGGCCGTCTCTTCCATAGCCGCGGTTCTGGCCGTCTCTGCTTCCCTGGCCGTCTCTTCCGTAGCCGCGGTTCTGGCCGTCTCTATTTCCCTGGCCGTCTCTTCCGCAGCCGCGGTTCTGGCCATCTCTGTTTCCCTGGCCGTCTCTTCCGTAGCCGCGGTTCTGGCCGTCTCTATTTCCCTGGCCGTCTCTTCCGTAGCCGCGGTTCTGGCCGTCTCTATTTCCCTGGCCGTCTCTTCCGTAGCCGCGGTTCTGGCCGTCTCTATTTCCCTGGCCGTCTCTTCCATAGCCGCGGTTCTGGCCGTCTCTATTTCCCTGGCCGTCTCTTCCGTAGCCGCGGTTCTGGCCGTCTCTGCTTCCCTGGCCGTCTCTTCCGTAGCCGCGGTTCTGGCCGTCTCTATTTCCCTGGCCGTCTCTTCCGTAGCCGCGGTTCTGGCCGTCTCTATTTCCCTGGCCGTCTCTTCCATAGCCGCGGTTCTGACCGTCTCTATTTCCCTGGCTGTCTCTTCCGTAGCCGCGGTTCTGGCCATCTCTATTTCCCTGGCCGTCTCGGTTTCCCTGGCTGGACGCGCCCTGGCCCTGGCGTCCTGTTCTCTGTCCGCCTGCCTTGCTTCCGGTTCCCTTTGCCGTGCTGTTCTGCGGACGGTATACAGCCGTAATCCTCTTCTTCGGCGGCTCGGCTGTTCCGTTTCCGTCTGCTTCTGTTCTTACTGGTTCTCTCTTAATCTCTTCCACTCTCGCTGCTTCCGCCTTTCCTGTTCTTTCCTTTTGTACCTGTTCCCTCTGCGCAGGGCGCTCTGAAAAGCACCTCTTAACGGCATCAATCTGATCGCTGTTTATGTTCGAAGAATGGCTCTTCACATCATATCCCTGCTTTTTCAGCAGATCCAGAACTTCCTTATTTGTCTTCCCAAGTTCTCTTGACAGTTCGTTAACTCTCATTTACACCGCCTCCATTCTGATTCAACTGTTTCACGAGTGCTTTCGCCAAACCGCTGTCCAGTACGGCAGCAGATGCGCGCATCTCTCTGCCCATGGAGTGGCCCAGTTCTTCTTTCGTACCGAAAAAATAAAGGGGGACCTTATAGTAAGTACACATATTGGTAAACATTTTTTTCGTATTGACAGAGGCCTCCTCTGATACCAGGACCAGAAAAGCCCGGCCCTCTTTCACAGCCTTCTCTGTCATAAATTCTCCGCAGGCCGTCTTGCCTGCCTTGGTTGCAATTCCCAAGAGGTTCAGCGCCTTTTTACTGCTGTCCAATCTGCCCCATCTCCTTTTCCAATGCCTCGTACACTTCCTTTGGAATCGCCATCTTCAAGGAGCGTTCCAGGCCTTTGCTCTTTACAGCTTTTTTGAAACATTCCATAGAAGGGCAGATATAGGCGCCGCGGCCATTTTTCCTTCCCGTGGCGTCAATGACAATCTCATCCTCCGTGGTTTTAAGCACCCGGATCATTTCCTTCTTGCTCTTCATTTCACCGCATCCGATGCACTGTCTTAAGGGGATCTTCTTCATTCCCAATTCTTCTCACTTCCCAATCTGGCTGTTCTTTCCTCTGATATCCGCTTCAAAAAACCTTTAGTTTTCCTCTTCTGTCTCAGATTCTGCAGAAAAATCAGAGGATAATTCCTCATAATCGGAGAAATCGTCGGCTTCCACGCCCTCTGGCAGTCCTTCCTCAAAGCCCTGCTCGTATCCAATCTCCATCTCGTCGAAGAGACCGGACTCTCTGGCCTGTGTCTCGCTCTTAATATCGATCTTAAAGCCGGTCAGTCTGGCTGCCAGTCTGGCGTTCTGGCCTTCCTTTCCGATGGCTAAGGAAAGCTGGTAATCCGGCACGATAACCTGCGCCTCTCTGGCCTCCTCGTCTGCTGCGACGAAGATAACCTTAGCCGGGCTTAAAGCGTTCTCAATCAAGAGGGCCGGATTCTCGTCCCAGTTGATAATGTCGATCTTCTCGCCGTTTAACTCGCTGACAACGGAATTAACTCTGGCTCCGTTTAATCCTACGCATGCGCCGACTGGATCTACGTTCGGATCGTTGGAGGCAACGGCCAGCTTGGTTCTGGAGCCTGCCTCACGGGCAATGGCCTTGATTTCAACAATGCCGTCTTTTACCTCGGCAACCTCAGACTCAAACAGGCGCTTTACCAGATCCGGATGAGTTCTGGAAACGGTGATTCTCGGTCCCTTCTTAGTGTTCTTCACTTCCAGGATGTAGAGCTTAATGTGCTCAGTAGGCTTGAATTCCTCGCCCTTTACCTGCTCGCTCTCCTTGAGAACCGCGTCAATCTTGCCCAGGTCGATGTAGACGTCATGACCCACATAGCGCTGAACAATTCCCGTTACTACGTCCTTTTCCTTGCAGTACCACTGATCGAACAGAGCCGTGCGCTCCTCCTCGCGGATCTTCTGGAGAATTACGTTTTTCGCGTTCTGTGTAGCGATACGGCCGAACTCCTTAGAGTTAATGTTCACCCGGATCACATCGCCGTATACGTGTCTCGGATCTAAAAGCTTCGCCTCCGCAAGGCTTACCTGTGTCAGCGGATCCTCTACCGCCTCCACAACCTCCTTCTCGGCGTAAACAGCGAAGTCGCACTTTTCTCTGTCAATATATACCTTAATATTGTCCGCTCTGCCAAAATGATTCTTGCAGGCAGTGAGGAGAGAATTCTCAATGGCCTCAAAAAGCACTTCCTTGCTGATATTATTTTCTTTTTCGAGCACGTTTAACGCTTCGAACAACTCTTTACTCATTTTCTTTTTTTATCCTCCTGTCGTTTAAAAATCAAAGGCCAGACGTATTAACGCGATATCTGACTTGGCAAGCGCCAGGTCGTTTCCATCTTCCATGGAAAGCGTCACTGTATCTGCATCGTATGCTTTCAGGGTTCCTGTAAATTCCTTCTGTTTGTTGATTGGGCGGTAAAGCCTCACTTCTACATCCTTTCCCAGGCTGCGGGCAAAGTCCTTTTCCTTCTTTAAGGGACGCCCCAGCCCCGGTGAGCTGACCTCCAGAATATAGCTGTCCTCGATGAAGTCCTTCTGGTCAAGCCAGTCTCCCAGCTCGCGGCTTACCACCTCGCAGTCGTCCACCGTGATTCCGCCTTCCTTATCAATGTAGGCTCTCAGGTACCAGATTCCGGCTTCGCGGACATATTCCACGTCCACCAGCTCAAACTGATTCTTTTCCAGCAGCGGAAGCAGCCATGTTTCTACCTTTGACTCGTATTCTTCTCTTCTCGCCATCGTAACACCGCCTTTCTGCATATCCATCGACTGACTGAAATGCGTTCCTATCCTTTAGAGTCTGCATAGGCAGACTCCTGCGCCGACGCGCAGCTGCTTCAGCAGCCCTTTTCCTCTGCGCGGAGTGCGCATCCTGCAAAGCTTTCAGCGTATGGGAACGCACGTAAGTAAGTTCCTATACTTTAGAGTCTGCTCAGGCAGACTCCTGCGCCGACGCACAGCTGCTTCAGCAGCTCTTTTCCTCTGCGCGGAGTGCGCATCCTGCAAAGCTTTCATCGTATGGGAACGCACGTAAGTAAGTTCCTATACTTTAGAGTCTGCTCAGGCAGACTCCTGCGCCGACGCACAGCTGCTTCAGCAGCTCTTTTCCTCTGCGCGGAGTGCGCATCCTGCAAAGCTTTCATCGTATGGGAACGCACGTAAGTAAGTTCCTATACGATGAAAGAGTGGGCCTTTTGGTCCACTCTTTTTCTGTCAGTCTATTATGTTATCGTAACCTAGTATATCACCTTTTATCAGGAAGTTCAAGAGATAATATTGTTTTTACTGCTCCTCCATAATATTGTTTTTACTGCTCCTCCAGCCACTTTCCCTTCCAGGTATAGAGGACCATAAGAACCATTCCCACTGCCCAGGAGACAGGATACAGCATATAGACTCCGTCCAGTGTCCCGAATGCCGGAAGAATCGCTTTAATCCAGAAAATGCGGAACAGACACATGGCAAACAGAAGGATCAGCATAGGAGGAATACTTTTTCCAGCTCCCCTGATGGTTCCGGCCAGGCTGTGCATAATACTTAAAAGAAAATAAAACGGGCAGAAATATTTCATGGCCAGTTTTCCATGCTCAATCACCTCTCTGCTGTCTGTAAAAAGTCTCATCAGAGGATCACCAAAGGTCAGGAGCAGGGTTCCTGTCACAATGGTATAGACACAGCCCATGGCAACCGTTACCCACATTCCTTTTTTGACTCGCTCTATTTTTCCTGCCCCGTAGTTCTGTCCGGTGAAAGTAGTAACTGCCATGCTGAAGCTGAGTACAGGCAGAATATTAAAGCCGTCTATTTTCATATAGGCCCCGAATCCGGCCATGGCTGCCGCTCCAAAGCTGTTTACACTGGACTGGACCAGCACATTGGAAAAGGAAATAACCATGTTCTGAATGCCGGTGGGCAGGCCGATTTTGGCAATACGCACTGCCATTCGTTTGTCGATTCCTATCTTTTTCAGACTGATTCTGTAATCTGCATCCACATGAGTCAAATACCACATGGAAAGAATGCAGGAGACCAGCTGGCTGGCATCTGTGGCAATGGCAGCACCTGCCACTCCCATCTTAAACACGCCGATGAGAAGAAGATCCAGGCCAATGTTGGTGACGGAAGCATAGGCCAGGTAAATAAGAGATCTCTTGGAGTTGCCGGCCGCATTTAAAATACCAGCCGCCATATTGTAAAGGACATTAAAAATCAGGCCGCCAAAATAAATCTGAAGATAAATCACCGAGTCCTCCAAAACCTCCTCCGGCGTATTCATCCATACCAGAAGCGGACGGCTGCAGATGATTCCTCCTGCTGTTAAAATAATTCCCAGAACTGCCGCCAGGGCGAAGGCTGTATGAATGGAACCCTGAACATCTCTTCTGTTTTTGGCCCCCAGATACTGAGCCGCTACCACGCCTGCCCCCACAGAAACTCCCTGACTGAACGCAATCAAAAGGCCAATAAGGGCCGTACTGGAACCTACTGCCGCCAGAGCATTGCTTCCCACAAAGTTTCCTACAATAATAGAATCTGCCGTGCTGTACAGCTGCTGAAGTAAATTTCCAAGAATCAAAGGGATCGAAAAAAAGATGATTTTCTTTCCTATGCTCCCCTCTGTCATAAGTGTTGAAGATTGTTGTTCTGACTGCATGATTCGTCCTCTTTTCTATCAAAAACTGCACGGAAAAAGGCGCTGTAACGCGCCTTTTCAAATAATCCGCCAGACCTATTATATCGCCTTTTTTCCAAATGACAAGTCCAACGTCCTATACTTTTTTCTTTATTTCACTGCATGGAAGCAGGCGGCAGTATGTCCCTCTCCACATGGAAGGAGAAGCGGCTCCTGCTCCGTGCAGCGTTTCTCTCTGTAAGGACACCTGGGCGCGAAGCGGCAGCCATGCTTTGGAATACTCTCATCCTGGGGCTGCCCTCCTGTGTGACGCCTTGGCTCATCAGGGTGAGAAACAGGCACGGAAGATAAAAGAAGCTGTGTATAGGGATGAACTGGGGAAGAAAACAGATCTGCCGTTTTCCCCTGTTCTACAATCTTTCCCCTGTACATCACTGCCAGCTCATCGCAGAAATGCTCTACTACCCCCAGATTATGAGAAATAAACAAATAAGTCAGACCATACTGTTCCTTTAAATCCAGCATCAGATTTAAAATCTGGGACTGAATGGACATGTCAAGGGCAGCTGTAGGCTCATCACAGACAATAAAGCTGGGTTCTACCGCCAATGCCCGGGCAATTCCAATTCTCTGCTTCTGCCCGCCGGAAAATTCATGGGGATACCGCATCATCTGCCGTTTATCCAGACCGCATTTTTCCATTATCTCAATACATCGTTCCCTCACCTGGCTTCCGGAACAAAGTCTGTGCTTTATAATGCCTGCACTGATAATCTGCTCCACATTTTTTTTAGGATTCAGGCTGGAGGAAGGATCCTGAAAAATGATCTGCATTTTCTGCCTGAGAGCTGTCATGGAACCGGAGTCCAGATATTCCCCCTTGTCTGCGTCAAAAATCTGCCTGCCCTCAAAAGTCACCCTGCCTCCTGACGGCTTTATCAGGTTCAGCATGGTCTTTCCTGCTGTGGATTTTCCGGAACCGGACTCACCAGCCAGCCCCATAATGCTTCCCTTCCTGATTTCCAGGGAAACATCATCCAGCGCAGCATTTATTCTTTTCTTTCTGGAAAACAGCCCCTGCCTCTCTTCATAATATTTTTTCAGATGTTCTGCTTTCAGTATAATCTCACTCACTGCTGCCCTCCTTGCAAAGCTTCCAGCATGCTGCCCTGTGCTCTCCTCCAAATGACAGTGACGGCGGAATCTTCTCTCTGCACGTCTCCAACGCATAGGGACACCTGTCACTGTAGGGACATCCCTTAAACACACCGTAGTTCTGCTTCACTGTTCCTGGAATCGCCGAATATCTCCCATTAAAATTAGAGGGACGGGACGATAAAAGCCCCTGGGAGTAGGGATGAAGTGGCTCATCGAACAGGCTGGCGGTCCTGCACTCCTCCACCCCCATGCCACGATACATCACAAGCACCCGGTCTGCAATCTCTGCCACCACTCCCAGATCGTGAGTAATTAAAATCACTGCGCTCCCCATTTCCCCTGCAATCTTCTTCAGAACAGAAAGGATCTCGGCCTGGGTTGTCACGTCCAGCGCTGTCGTAGGCTCATCTGCAATAATAATATCCGGCTTTCCAATCACCGCCATGGCGATTACCACTCTCTGGCGAAGGCCTCCGCTCAGCTCAAAGGGATATTTCTTCATCAGAATCTCCGGCTCCGGAAGCTGTACCTGGCGAAGCGTTTCAAGGATTCTCTCCCTGTGCTTTTCGCGTTCTCCTGGCGAATGAAGCTTCAGCACCTCTGACAGCTGCTCCTCCACAGTCATAGCCGGATTCAGCGCTGTCATAGGCTCCTGAAATACCATGGTAATCCTGCTTCCCCGGATCCGGCACATCTCTTTTTCCTTCAGTTTTAAGAGATCAGTTCCCTGAAATAAAATTTCTCCGGAAATGCTTCCTCTTTTTCCTACCTGGGCCAGCTGGATGACGGATCTGGCTGTCACGCTCTTTCCGCTTCCTGACTCTCCTATAATTCCCAGTATTTCTCCCCGTCTCAGCCCGAAATTCACATCGTAAACGGCTGTCAGGGGGCCTGATATATCATCAAACACTACGTTCAGATGGTTTACCTTCAGTATCTCCTCCATGGTCTCTTCCCCTTTACTGCTGATTTCTGGTGTCCAGGGCATCTCTCAGTCCATCGCCGAGAAAGTTAATGGCCAGTACCATCAAAACTACTGCTGCTCCTGCCGGAATCCACATCCACCACTGATTTTTCAGCACCGCCATATTCTGAGCTGCCACCAGCATATTGCCCCAGCTGGGAGCCGGAGGACGCACTCCAAGTCCCAGAAAGCTCAGTGTAGATTCCATTAAAATCCCATTAGCCACTGCCAGAGTAGACGCCACTAAAATAGAAGAAAATACATTGGGGAGTACCTCCTTCACAATAATCTGCACAGGAGAAAGTCCAAGAGCCTTTGCCGCCATAATATACTCATTGTCACGGATGGTAAGCACTTCCGTCCTGACAATTCTGGCAATTCCCGGCCACATCAGCATTCCTATAATCAGAATCAGATTCCAGATACTTCCGCCAATCACAGCGGCCAGAGCCACTGCTATGACAAAAAACGGAAAGCACATAATAATATCTACCATCCGCATAATCACCTTGTCTGTCACCCCGCCAAAATAGCCGGCCGCCGCTCCCAGGGTAACGCCAATTGCCATCTGAAGAAGCATGGAAGCCACGCCTACCGCAATGGAAACCCTTCCTCCATAGAGCAGCCTGGCAAAAATATCACGTCCCAGATCGTCTGTCCCCAGAAGATGAGCAGCAGACGGCCCTGACCGGAGATTTCTTAAATCCGTCTGGCTTACTGTGTAATCTGTAAAAAGAGGGGCAAACAGAGACAAAAATACAAAAGATACTACAATAATCAGTCCGGCTGTTGCCAGCCTGTTCCTGAAAAAACGCCGGCGGGCAATCTGTCCCGCCGTCAAAATCTTTTCTTCTTCCCTTTTTTTCATGTCTTTTCCTGTCTGTGTTTCTCATCGTTTCTGCTGCCTGCGTATTACACGCCGACAGAATTTCTCACTCTTGGATCCAGTATCATACAGAGTACGTCTGCCAGAAGATTGCACCCGATTACAATCACTGCCAGCAGAAGGGCAATTCCCATAATCAGCGGATAATCCCTGACTAAAATTGCCTGATAATTCAGCTGACCAATTCCAGGCCACACAAAAATCGTCTCCACAATCAGCGCTCCGCTTAACAGGTCTGGAAGGCGGTTGCAGAGCACCGTGATAATAGACACTCTGGCATTTCTCATTCCATGTCTTAAAATCGCCTGCTTTTTCGTGAGCCCCTTGGCCTGAGCTGTTTTCATGTAATCCTCCGATACAGTGGAAAGAATGGACGAACGGGTATACCGAAGCAGGGTGGCTGTCTGGGTAAGAGCCGAGGCAGTCACCGGCAGAATTATGTGACGCCCGATGTCCAGCGCCCTGTCTATGCCCTGGTAATTTTTCCCCATGGTTTCAATCCCTGAAAAGGGAAGGACTGCTAAATCGTATCCAAATACCTTAATCAGCAGAAGTCCAAAGAAAAATACCGGGATGGAAACGCCGATAAACGATAAGACAGTCAGTGCCCGATCCCACAGGGAATTGGGATACATGGCTGAAAATACTCCGATTCCAATGGAAATCACTGTACTTAACACAAAGGAGGACATGGCTAAAAGCAGAGTATTTCCAAACCGGTCTGCTATCAATGCAGCCACAGGAGCCCTGTGCTGGATAGAGTATCCCAGATCGAACTGGAGCGTCCTTAAAAGCCACTTCCCGTACTGGACGGGAAGCGGGTCATAGTAGCCGATTTCCTGAAGTTTTGTCTCCAGAAAAGTCGGATCTGTATCATGCTGAATCATATTTAAAAACGGGTTTCCCGGCTGAAGGCGGATGATACAGAAAATCACCGCCGTAACGCCCAGAAGCATAATCAGGGCAGCTGCCAGCCTTCTTGAGATAAACCGTGCCATTTCGGTAATTCTACCTCCTTACTGGGCAAAATCCCATTCCCAGATATCACAGAAAATATTAAAGGTATATGGATCAAAGTTCTCCAGCTTCGGGTTGCACATGATCTCGCGATCCTGGGCATAGAGGAAAATCATCGGCACATCTTCGTTGATCTGTTTTGCCACATTCAGATAGTACTCTTTTCGCTCTTCCTGATTAGTAGTCTTCATGCCCTTTTCAATATTTTCATCTACCAGATCATTTTTATAAGCGCCAAAGTTAAAGCTTCCCACTCCCGGCTCATCAGAAGCGGAATCGGAATGCCACCAGCCGTACGGATTGGGATCATCAGAGAAATAGCAGTTTAAAGCGTACATTTCAAAGTTGTGATTATAAATACAATCATCAGCCACTACGCTGTCCTCCTCAATGGAAACCTCCACATGGATTCCCACCTCAGCCAGACACTCTTTTGCATAGAGCACTGCATTTTCTCTTGTTTTAGAGTCATTGGAGCAGCGGATGGTAAACTGAAGCTTCTCCCCATCTGCATTCTCTCTCACTCCGTCTCCATCTGCATCCGTCCATCCAGACGCCTCCAGAAGCTCTTTGGATTTTTCCGGATTGTAAGCGTAGTTATTTAACTCTCCTTCTGCCGGACTTGCCCAGGAACCTGGCAGGAACGGGGAATCCAGAAGCTTTCCTCTTCCCTCTACGATGGTATCCAGAATCAGAGCGCGGTCAATGGCATACAGAATAGCCTGTCTCAGATTCTTATCCTGGAATACCGGACGGCGCAGGTTAAAGGAAATATACTGATACATATTGTCAGGAATGGAATATTTTGCAAATCCCTGGGCCTCCAGCTCCTCTACCTCGCTGCTTCTCAGCTCCTTTACATCCACAATATCAATATTTCCGCTGACCAGCTCTGCTGAGATGGCGTCCTGGTTTACTACCTTTAAAATAAAGTTGTCAATCTTGGGAGCACCCTCAAAGAAATCCTCATAAGCTTCCAGGGAAACATACTGTCCCGGCTCAAACTTTGTCACCTTGTATGGGCCGCAGCCAACCGGATAGTTCAGAAGCTCTGTCTGCTTCTCCCATTCTTCCTGAGGAATTTCTCCCCAGATATGTTCAGGCATGATGCCATAGGTTCCAAAATCTGTGAGGAACGGAGCATACGGCTCTGTCAGCTCCAGTCTCAGTACATTGCCGTCCAGGACAGTTACACCACTGATGGAATCTGCCTGTCCGTTTTTAAATTCTTCAAAACCTTTCAGAGAAGAAACCTTATCTGAATCCGAACTGCTCTTTGCGGTCTGTTCCAGTGTAAAGATCAGATCATCCATAGTAAAATTTTCACCATCCTGCCATTTCACACCCTGGCGGATTTTAAAATCAATGGTTTTCTGATCTTCAGAAACGGTGTAGCTCTCTGCCAGATACGGCTTTAAGCTTCCGTCTGAATCAAAAGTTAAAAGAGAGGCATAGATTAATTTCTCAAGAGCTGTATCGCTTCCCATATAGGAAAGAATCGGTAAAAAGGTACCCACCGGAGCTGTAGGGGTACCATACACAACTGTATCCTTTTTCTCCCCTTCTGTCTCCTGTCCCCCTATGGTTTCTGCCTGTGACGCTCCCTTTGAAGTCTCTGCTGGTGTGTCTGTCTTCTGTCCAACGCTGCAGCCTGTCATCATGCAGGCAGCCAGCCCTGCGGCCAGAATACGTGCAAATTTCTTTTTCATTTCTCTTTTCCTTTCGTTGGTTTTATTTATTTTGTTTTGTTTGTTATGTTTTTTTATTTTATTTGTTTTATTTATACATATTTTTATAAGCTGCCCGGATTTCCACAAAGTTCTAGTCATTGCCTGACTGCTTATACAATTCCTCCGGATACTTTTTTTCCTTGGCGTAGCTCATATACACCTTTCCGAATTCTATTTCAAATCCCAGCTCATCCGGCGTTTCCAGACGCTCAGACAGCGCCTGCTTCTCTTTATCTGACATAGCAGGATTCACGGTTTTTAAGACGCCCTCTGCCACATCTCTAAACAGGTGAACCGGCATACCTGCTCCGATTTCTCCATCCTCTGCGCTCGTATTGGTTCTGGCTCCCAGACACAGCATGGATACATTCAGATCATTTTTCATGTACGGTCTGGCTACCAGATCGGCACAGATTCCCTGATTTCCAATCATGCCAATATTCTTTGCCATACCGTGATGCCATGTGTAGCCCTGTACCAGGCGCATCATCTGCCAGCCATTGCATAACAGCATAACCACATCTGCATCCTCCATCTCCTCCAGAGGACCTGTCATGACACCGTAAATCCTCTGATCTACAAAGCAGAGATCCTGCTGCACCTGTCTGGCAATGGCCGCGTCTTCATACAATCTTAAAGTAGAAAACTGTTTCCCTGACCACACATAATTGGAAACCTTTTTCATGCCCAGCATTTCCGGGCCTCCCTGACATCCGAAGGTGTCAGCCTTTCCCTTCATAATCTTTCCTTCCATTGCTCTGGCAGTCAGCGCACAGAAGCATCCGCCTGCTTTGGGCTCAGGCACATCCAGATCCTCATACTCCTCTTTCAGGAAAATAAATTTGATTCCGACTACCTGCCTGGAAAGTCCCAGAGCCTTACTGAACCGTTTTATCAGCTGCTTTTCCATTTCCAACCTTTCCTCTGATTTGCTAAAATTTTTATGGATACTGCCGAATTACTGCTGGCATACATGGGCATCATATCAGGTATTCATTTTATATTCAATATTTTTTCGTTATTTTTCCGACAATATGTTTATTTTCTATATTATAGTTTGTATATAGATTCTATCTATAGAGATTTTCACGAGATGCAGCTTCTCATGACATAAAAAATACAGCCTGGAAAACACCTTTTCTGATGTTCTTCCAGACTGCATATCTCTCATTTCCTTATTTTTCTTTTTTACTGATTACCTCATACACATCGGTTCTCCGGTTCTCCAGAGACGGCAGCTGTTCCCGTATCTGATCCAGATAATCCAGGTCGATCTGGGCGTAAGTGATACACTCCGTATCTCTGGCCCTGGCTATAATCGTTCCCCAGGGGTCTACTACCATGCTGTTTCCATAAGCCGCGTAAGCCGGTTTTGTGCCAATCTGACCTGCCGCCACAATATAGCAGCCATTCTCTATCGCTCTGGCCCGCAGAAGCGGCTCCCAGTGATCCTTTCCCGTAGGCATGGTAAAGCTGGCCGGTACGAACATTACCTGGGCCCCCTGAAGAGCCATCAGGCGGTATAACTCCGGGAAGCGGATATCGTAGCAGATTGACATACCGAAGGTTCCAAGCTCTGTGGAGACGGTTGTAATCTCATTTCCCCCTTCCACACGGTCGGATTCCCTAAACGGTGTCCCATCTGCCAGCGTAATGTCAAACATGTGAAGCTTTCTGTACTGGGCGGCTATCTCTCCGTCCGGATTAATGAGAAGACTTAAGTTTCTGGATTTTTTCTGACCCGGCACCTGCTCTGTTATGCTTCCTCCGTGAATCCATACCTTATGCTCTCTGGCTTTCCTGCAGAGAATATCTGAGGTATAACCGGGAATTTCTTCCTTTCCTCCGCCTTCTCCTGTATTTCTGCCAATGAGATTCATCACCTCCGGAAAACAGATGAGCTTCGCTCCGTGGCCTGCTGCCTCATCTATAAAGCGACAGGCTTTTTTCATATTTTCGCCCTTGTCATTCTGAGTATCCATCTGAATCAGGGCAATTTCATAATTTCTCAGCGTCGTTTTGTTTCCTGTATCTGTTTGAATCATAGGGTATCCTCCTGCGCCTTATCAGCCTTTATTTCACTCATTATCTGCTGCTATTATACATGGTTTATCATACCCGCACAACTACAACCTTCTGGAAACCTTTTTCTCCAGAAAAGCGATTCCCTGATAGAGAAGCGCCGCCATCAGGCAGAGAATCACAATGCTCATGATAACCAGATCCATTTTAAATACCTGGCTTCCGTAGATGATCAGATAGCCCAGCCCCTTGTCGGCGGCCAGAAATTCTCCGATCATGACTCCTACCAGGCAGAGTCCTGCGTTTACCTTCATGTTGCTGACAATCAAAGGGATGGAACCAGGCAGAAGCGCCTTTCTCAGTACATCCCTCCTCGTTCCCCCCAGGGAATAAATCAGCTTCTCCTGATCCGGATCCATGGAAAGAAAGCCCTGATAGAGCGTCAGAACCGACCCGAAGACAGCTACCGACACAGCGGCTGTCACAATGGTTCTCATATTGCTTCCCAGCCAGACTATTAAAAGCGGAGCCAAGGCAGACTTTGGAAGACTGTTCAGCATAACCAGATAGGGCTCCAGCAAATCGGAAGCAGTCCGGCTTTCCCACAGGGCCAGCGCCCCGCCAAGCCCAAGAGCCGTCACCAGGAAGAAGCTCACCACCGTCTCTAAAAGCGTCGCACCCAGATGCGGGAACACACTGCCGTCACTGGCCATGACAAAAAAACACCGCAGCGCCCTGGAGGGGGAGCTGAAAATAAAATCGTCCAAAAGTCCTGTATCTGCGCCCGCTTCCCACACTGCCAGAAAAGCGAAAAAGAGAAGGATGCGTCCTGCTGCAATCCTTCTCCTGTAGCGTCTCTGCCCTGCGACAAAAGTCCGCTGGGCCAGCGTTTCACGGTTATTCATGGGACACCTCCCTGTTTTCAAGAGTTTTCCACACCTGATTAAAATATCCTGAAAATTCCGGTGCGCTTCTTCTCTCCAGCGGGCTGAGAGACGGCTCTGCAAATGTAATGGGAAGAACCGTTTTGATTCTCCCCGGTCTTCTGGTGAGAATCAGAACCCTGTCCGCCGCGCTCACTGCTTCTGCCAGATCATGCGTAACTAACACCGCTGTCTTTCTGTTTTCCCTGATAATAGAGCTGATATCGTCGCACACTGCCAGCCTGGTCTGATAGTCGAGAGCTGAAAAGGGTTCGTCAAGCAGCAGAATATCAGGATCCAAAGCCAGCGTCCGTATAAGTGCCGCTCTCTGGCGCATTCCTCCCGACAGCTCTGACGGCTTTTTATTTTTAAATGGAAGCAGACCGTATGTTTTAAACAGTCTCTCTGCTTTTTCTCTGTGTTCTCTGTCCATCTGCCCGCGTATTTCCAGCCCCAGACAGGCATTGGAAAAAACGTCCCTCCACTCAAACAGGTGATCTCTCTGAAGCATATAGCCGATTTTGGGACTGCCTCCCTTCACCGGCTCTCCATCTATGAGCACGCTTCCCTCCTCCGGCACGAGAAGTCCGCACAAAATGGAAAGAAGCGTAGATTTTCCACAGCCTGACGGGCCTACGACAGCCAGAAATTCTCCCTCCTCCACCTGAAAGGATATATTGGAAAGAGCCTTCGTCTCTCCGTCCATGGAGTGATAGGAGTAGGAAAGCCCCTGAACCTCCAGCTTGGAGTTCATAGCATTGTCCCCCTTCATTTCCTGTTACTTCAGTATATGGGACTTTTCATGCCTCTGTGCGGGTTCTTTCCTCCCTTTTCATCCGTTCCTCCCCTGCGGCCTTCCTCTAGCGGGACAGCGCGTTAGGATAAATTTTCTCCATTCTCGTATCGTTAAACCGTTCGTCTATCAGCTGTTCCACAGCATTTCTGGGAGGCCTTCCCTCCGCTCTCCTGTCATATCGAACCAGCGCCATAGAAGAGACAGCGATATTCACTGCCATAAACGCAACCAGCATCCAGGTTATCGCATAGCCCCACAGCACTGGAATTTTCTCAATCCAGCCAGAAAACAGAGGATAGAGATTTTTAATCCAGATCACAGCTGCAATTCCCCAGAAGAAACAGTAAAGGAGGTTGATTCTTCCCCCCAGATTAAAGGGAATTTTACTGTAATCCCAGAACACCTTGCCAAATACCAGCTCTGTAAAGACACTGCAGATATATTCGTAGGCTCCTCCCAGCACAGTTCCGATGACAAACAGGTGGCGGTCCGGCTTCTCTCTGTCTTTATAGAGAAGAGCTGTGGCCGCCGCTATGGCAAGTCCCCATACAATGCTGAAAGGGCCCCACACAAGACTGCTGCGGCTCATCCACACACCGGCTGTAAGACGGCAGAAAATCGTCTCCACCACATCTCCCAGAAATGCACCAATCAGGAACAGCCAGAACAGCTTATAAAAGCCACATCCTCCGGCAAATACCTTCTGCCTTGCAATCTGCTCAGAAACCTCCAGGATCAAGGGATAGGCCTTTTCCATACGCCGGGCCACTCTCGCCTCAATCCTGCTTCCCAGGCGGGCAGTCGCTGACGCCAGACGGCTGTTCAGCTGCTGAAGCTTTTCTGCATCCTTCTGCTTTACACGGCGTTTCACATGCCAGACAGTAGCTGCTGAAGCTGCCATATCGAGAAAAAGCATGCCTGCCGCTCCCAGCGTCAGCAGACTGGAGACAAAGGATGGCAGCAGGCGGCACAGTCCCACCAGAAGACCGTCCCCCCACCGGACGGTGACAGTTCCCAAAATGCCCCAGAGCAGTGAATACTGGGCGCAGATGTATCCGTCAAAGTTCCACCTTTTTTCTGAATAGTCCCACCACTTTTTCTGATTCAGACGTTCCAGAAGCTTGCCTGCAAACCACTCGACAGCCGTTCCGACTACCATACAGCCCAGAAACAGGAAAAGAAAGCTTCCTCTAAGTTCCTGAAGGGCTGCAGTCATCACCACTGCTGCCACACCGTAGACCATACAGAACGGACCTGTGGTAAATCCTCTGTTTACAAAACGTTTCTGCCGTATGGTTCCCGCCGCTGTCTCCAGCGTCCAGCCTAAAAATGAATAGAGCAGAAACAGCCACAGCAGTTCTATCCCCGTATATTTCATCGCAGCACCTCCTGAATATGTGATTGTACCATTCTAGCACAGATGAAAAGACATTGCCAACCCCGCCCTTTTCCGTTATAATCATGTCGTATTATGTCAAATTCATGTAAATTATGTAAAACGGAGGAATTGCAGTGTTTTCATTTATTTATCTGTTTTGTCCGCCTGCCCTGGCTCTCCTGATTTATGAGAGAATGGAGTTTCGGCGGGCAGCCTTTGTAGGGGAGCACACGCGCAGAGAGGGAAGCCTGGAATGGCTGGTCAATCTGCTCTTAAAATACCTGGCTTTCACGGCTGTGGTAAACGGGGCGGCTCTGGCCATAGCGTCTTTCTTCATGCCCATCAGCTCCATGGCCTCAGGAGGGCATTTCGCAGACAATATCTTTTCTGTGCGCTATCTCCTGACTGCCTGCGGTACGGCTGTCGTCCTGTCAGTAACGGCCAAAATTGTTTCCTTTAACTTAAGTATTTCTGTGGAGCAGAAGAAAAGGGTGGACGAACATGAGAGCTAAAGCCAGGAACATCAGTCTGTATCTCCTGTTTTTTGTCACCCTGCTGGCCTATTTTTCCGCCTGGTGGGCTGTGAGAACCTACGGAAGCATCAGCATGGAGGAAATTGTATTCCATTTGAACGTGCCTCTGGACGGCGTGAATACAGAGTACATTGTCAGCTACCTGGGCACGGCCCTGGCTCCTTCTCTGGCCGTCTTTTTTACCGCCATGTTCCTCTACCGCCGGTGCTGTCTCTTTCTCAGAGCCAGGAAGGCCTACACCTGTGTGGACGTCCGTCTGGGAAAGAAACGCTGGTATGTGGAGCTGACGGACCGGGCTTTTTCCAGGGCCATGGCCCTGCTGCTGGCATTCGGCCTGGTATTTATGGCTGTAGGCACGGACAACCTGTTAAATATCGGAGAGTATCTCTACAACCAGTTCCACAAGAGCTCCTTCATCGAAGAGCAGTACCAGAAGCCGGACGCTTCCATTCTCACCTTCCCGGAGCAGAAGCGAAATCTTGTGTATATTTATCTGGAATCTATGGAGAAGACCTTTGAGGACAAAGAAAACGGCGGAAATCTGGAGGAAAATGTGATTCCTGAGCTGACGGCTCTGGCCAATGAAAACGTCACCTTCCAGCTGGGTCCCGACGGAAAGCAGGGAATTCTCCCCCTGACCTCCTCCTGGACTATCGCGGCTATGGTGGCCCAGACCTCAGGGCTGCCCTTAAAGATTCCGGTGGAGAAAAACTCCATGAGCAAATATGGTTCCTTCCTGCCTGGCGCCGTCACCCTGGGAGAGGTGCTGGAGGACGAGGGCTACAAAAATATGCTGATGGTGGGATCCTACGCCAGCTTTGCAGGACGGGATCAGTATTTTAAGGATCACGGCAATTATGAGATCTGGGATTTTGGAACAGCGAAACGGAAAAAGAAGGTTCCCAAGGATTACGATATCGGCTGGTGGGGCATTGAGGACGAAAAGCTCTTTGAGTACGCCAAGGAAGAGCTGACAAAGCTCTCCGAAGGAAACCAGCCCTTTAATTTCACGGTTCTCACGGTGGATACCCACAACCCAAACGGGTATGTATGCCGTCTCTGCGGCGATGAATTCGAAAATCAGTACAGCAACGTGCTGCACTGCGGCAGCCGCCAGGCAGTGGAATTTGTCAGCTGGATAAAGGAACAGCCCTGGTATGAAAATACCACAGTTGTCATTGCAGGCGACCACGCCACTATGGTGAAAAATTACGCGCCTGACGACGATTCCTACGAGCGGGGCATCTACTACTGCTTTTTAAATCCAGCGGCCGTTCCCGCAGACAGAACCCATTCCGCCTGCACCATGGATCTCTTCCCTACCACTCTGGCCGCTATGGGCGTAGAGATTGAGGGAGACCGCCTGGGACTGGGAACCAACCTGTTCTCAGACCAGGATACGATTCTTGACGAATTCGGTAAAGAGGAGGTTATCTCACAGCTGAATATGAAATCTGACTTCTATGACAACGAGCTTCTCTACGGAGAACCCGCCGAAGAGACCGACTAGGGTTCCTTACTGAGCCTGTGTTATGCTGAAGTTATCTTAACGTTTTCTTATCAGTCAGATAATTCACCTTTTTGTCGTTTTTTGTAGCTGCGTCTCATAATAGGCCCATAAACTGAAAGGGGGAATCTTTTATGATGACATTGCAGCTTGACATGTACCAAGCCTGCGCTCTGGGAGCCGTCGTATACGCCTTAGGACGTCTGATGGTGAAAAAAATCTCTTTTTTAAACCGTTACTGTATTCCAGCCCCTGTAGCCGGCGGAATCGTTTTCGCTCTGCTTCATCTGGGGCTGTACAGCACGGGAATCCTGGAATTCACCTTTGACACAACGGTTCAGACCATTCTGATGACTGTGTTCTTCTGCAGCGTAGGATTTACCGCCTGCTTCCGGCTTTTGAAAAAGGGTGGAATCCAGGTATTTATCTTCCTGATCCTGTCTGTCCTCATGTGCGTAATCCAGGACGGCGTGGGAAGCGCTTTAGCTGCGGCCTTTGGTCTGGATCCGCTCCTCGGCCTCTGCATGGGTTCGATTCCGTTAGTCGGCGGACACGGAACCTCCGGCTCCTTCGGCCCTCTCCTTGAGGAAACCTACGGCGTTTCCGGAGCTTTAACTGTCGCTCTGGCAGCAGCTACATACGGACTGGTTTCCGGAAGTATGATGGGAGGCCCCATTGCCCGGCGGAGAGTGGAAAAGCTGGGATTAAAATCCACTGCGGTACAGGAAGGCAACGCATCGGATGACAAAGGCGGAATCATTGACGGCCAGAAATTTACCAACGCAGCTGTATTCCTGGCTATAGCGATTGGAGCTGGAACCTTGATCATGGCTGGTTTCTCCAAGCTCAACATCACCATGCCAGGCTATATCGGAGCCATGCTGTTTGCAGCCCTTTTAAGAAATATCTGGGACGCAAAGGGCGCCGAGCTTCCGATGGAAGAAATCGATACGTTGGGCGGACTTTCCCTGAACATCTACCTGGCCATGGCCATGATGAACTTAAAGCTCTGGCAGCTGGCAGCCCTGGCTCTTCCAATGATTGTCATCCTGTTAGTCCAGACTGTCATTATGTTCTTATATGCAAACTTCGTAATCTTTAACGTGATGGGACGGGACTACACGACATACGCATGAATTGTTTTCCTTCCTCTTTTTCAAAATATCTTGTTTTTAAAAATTTAATACCTGTTCCAAAAACTCTGCTGGGTTCATACTGATTACAAATCGTTTCTTTTTCATGGACAGATTGGGACGGAAAATCTCTACCATTTTCAATATACTTAAACACCATTTCCTTATGATGTTCAAATTTTCGGCTGCCTGCTTATCCAGCGTTGTATTGGCATCTTCCTTAAATGTTACATCCAACTGCCAATGCATACTTTCTACACTCCAATGGCCTCTCACTGCACGGCTAAACAGCTCTATGTCTTCATTTAGGCTGCTGATATAATAACGGAACTCTTTTTTCTCCTGACCGTCTTTTCGAATCGTCTTTTCTTCCATCCCAATACTTTTTAGCCCTTTCCAGTCCTTCTTCTGAGGCAGCCAGCCAATTTCTTTCGTCTGGTAATATTCTCGGATTTCTAATTGACTGTGGGCTTTTTCAATTGTTTTTTTATATTTTCCCTTCTTACGCAGTTCTTCTTTTATCTCGGCATCGTTCAGGTACAAACTCACATCCTCATGCAGCGTCCTCTGGTTTTACTTTAACGCCAGTACATAGTCTCCTCGTTTTAAAAGGATCTTCTCGGCTATGGCTGTCTGCGTTCCCATGGCATCGATCGTCACAACCTGACCTTTGATCCGGATTTTCTCCAGCAATTCCGGTATTGCTGTAATCTCATTACTCTTGGTATTTACCACCTTCTGACCAAGGCTGAAGCCATCTTCCTTACTCTAGGCCGTTATGATATGGTTCGGTTTTCCTTCTTTTCTTTTATTGGAACGCATCGTTTTTCCATCAATGCAGATCAGTTTACGCAATACTTCCCCTTCGTTTTGATTCAATAATTCCTGCCATTTACCATAAAGCTGCTGCAGGATTTCTGGTGACAGCATTCCAAATACACGGCAAAGTGTATCATGAGACGGAATTCCGTTTTTCAATTCAATATATTTTTTCAAATATGCTTCATGATAATGGGCAAAGTATTCCATTTCCACCCAGTCATCCACATTTGCAAGCGTAGCAAACAAAACAATCACGATTATGTCCTTCAGCTTATGCCGTACTTTCGTCTGCTGACGCTTATCTTCAATATAATCCATCCATTCTAACAATTCATCCATAGCAAAACCCCCTTTTTCTTTTTATCATACCAGAAAAAGGGGATTTGTTCACAATTTATTTACTCATGCGTTTGTCCTGACGGGACTACGAGGCAGCAGCTATGACAAGCGCCTTCTGCGGTTTCGGAATGGGCGCAACCCCTAACGCCATGGCTAACATGAAGGCTCTGGCTGAACGCTACGGAGCAGCTCCAAGAGCATTCTTCATCGTACCGTTAGTTGGAAGTCTCTTTATCGACTTCTTCAACTCCATGGTTTTGACTACATTTATGAATCTTTTATAAAAGCCTGACTATCGGCAGTCAAAAAGGAAGAAAAGCGCAGGTTTCAGAGGCACCCAGACGAAAGCCGTCCTGTTCTTTCCTTCCTTTTTTCATGTAAAATGTCATCATTTGTGTCCGTTTGCACCAACAGCTCTCTTTCTATTTCTCCTGCTGTTTTTCTTGACATTCTTCCTGTCTTCCTTCAGAATAACATTATCTTTTAAAGCATCCAGCTATTATTTCACACTATCAGAAACGAGGTCTGTTATGAGTAAGTCAAATACTGCCTGGGAATGCCTGATCTGCGGCGCTCCCTTGATTTATCTGGAACACCAGGAAACCATGAAATGCGCCGTCTGCGGTGGCTCTTTCTCCTCTCATGCCCGCTGTGCAAACGGCCACTACATCTGCGATTCCTGTCATGCAAAGGACGCTCTGGATCTGATCTGTCAGTTCTGTCTCCACACAGAGCTGAAAAATCCTGTCGCTATTATGGAGCAGCTGATTGACTTTCCCCAGATCCACATGCACGGACCGGAACACCACGTCCTGGTAGGCGCGGCTCTTCTGGCCGCCTACAAAAACTGCGGCGGTGAACTGGATTTATCCTCTGCCCTGGATCAGATGAAGGAGCGGGGTTCTCAGGTTCCCGGCGGTATCTGCGGCCAGTGGGGCACCTGCGGCGCAGGCGTCAGCACAGGCATCTTTATGAGCATCGCCACAGGGGCCACCCCCTTAACAGGAGCTTCCTGGGGGCTGGCCAACCAGATGACGGCCAGGAGCCTCTCCTCCATCGGGCAGATTGGAGGCCCCCGCTGCTGCAAGCGCGACTCCTACACCGCAATTCTCTCAGCCATTGATTTTGCAGACGAACAGCTTCACATCAAGATGGAGCGGCCTGATTCTATCCGATGCCGCATGTCTGAAAGAAACGCTCAGTGCATAAAAAAAGCATGTCCCTATCACTCTGCTGTGTAGAGACATGCTTAAACGCGCGCTTTTCTTTGCAGGCAAACGCTCCTGTCCTAATAAAATCCATTCATAAACACGGCGATTCCGATTCCCAGCACCGCGCCGGCAAATACCTGCAGCGGAGTATGTCCCACATACTCTTTAAGCCGCTCCTGCAGCACCACGGTATCCAGCTTCAGGGGATTCTCAAACAGAAGATGGTTCAGAACCTTCGCCTGTTTGCCTGTCTCCTGGCGGACTCCGATGGCATCGTACATCACTACCATGGCAAAGAGGAAGCTGATGGCAAACTCAAAGCTTCCAAAGCCATAGCAGAAGGCTGAGGCTGTGGTCAGGGCGCAGACAGTGGAGGAATGGGAGCTGGGCATCCCTCCCGATCCGGTCAGCCGTTCTGGATTAAAGGACTTGTTCAGGGCAATATCAATGATGGTCTTTAATACCTGCGCCACCACCCAGCCGATGACGCCGCTCATCAATACCTGATTTCCCGTTATTTCCCGATAGATAGTCATTCTTCTCTCCTGTATCTCATCTGCCCATCCCTAATATCCAATCAGCCAGTCGTAAAGCTCCTGATATTTAAGCGCGGAGCTGTCCCAGGAGAAGTCGGCCGCCATCGCCCGGTCAATGATCTTGTTCCACTCCCGTTTTCTGTTGTAGAATACATGCTTTGCATAACGGATGGTGTCTAACATTTCGTGGGCATTATAATTGGCAAAGGAAAAACCAGTTCCCGTACCCTCGTACTCGTTGTAAGGCCATACCGTATCCTTCAGGCCGCCTGTCTCTCTGACAATCGGCACCGTGCCGTAGCGCAGAGCCATCAGCTGGCTCAGGCCGCAAGGCTCAAAGAGGGAAGGCATCAAAAAGGCGTCGCAGGCCGCATAAACCTTATGGGACATTTCCTCGGAGTAGTAGATATTGGCGGAAACCCGTCCATTGTACTTCCAGTCGTAGTGGCGGAACATGTTTTCATACTTCTCATCCCCGGTTCCCAGAACTACCAGCTGTACGTCGTCCGTGCAGATCTCGTCCATCACGCACTGGATCAGGTCAAAGCCCTTCTGATCCGTCAGACGCGACACGATTCCAATCATAAATTTCTTATCATCCTGTTCCAGTCCCAGCTGCTGCTGGAGAGCTCTTTTATTCTTTATTTTTTCCTTGCGGAAGGTTCTGGCGCTGTAGTTCTGGACAATCAGCGGATCCGTCTCAGGGTTGAAATCACTGTAGTCGATTCCATTGACAATGCCTCTTAGGCTGCCTGCCCTTGCCCGCATCAGGCCGTCCAGTCCCTCTCCATAAAACGGTGTCTTAATCTCCTCAGCATAGGTGCTGCTCACCGTAGTGATAGCGTCGGCGTAGACAAGGCCGCCTTTTAGCATATTGCCGTCCTTATACGCTTCCAGCTTATCAGGGGTAAAATAGTAATCCGGAAGTCCGGAAAGCCTCTGGATGGTCTTCACATCCCACACTCCCTGGAATTTCAGGTTGTGGATGGTCATCACAGACTTCATGTTCCGGAAGAATTCTCCCTCGTGGAATTTATCCTTTAAGAATACGGGAATCAGACCGGTCTGCCAGTCGTGGCAGTGAACCACATCCGGCTGAAAGCCGATGACAGGAAGGCTGGAAAGCGCCGCCCGAGAGAAGAAGGCAAACTTCTCCAGGTCGCAGTACCAGTCTCCATAGGGCTTGGAACCGCAGAAATAGCTCTCATTGTCAATGAAGTAAAAGGTGATTCCCTCATAGACGTACTCAAGAATTCCCACATAACGGCTCTGTCCCAGATAATCCATGTAGAAATGATTCAGATATTTCATGTCGTTTCGGAAGGATTCCTTGATGCAAAGATACTTGGGGATCATAACCCTCACGTCAAAATACTCCTTATCAAAACATTTCGGCAGGGAGCCCACTACGTCCGCCAGACCGCCCGTCTTAATAAAAGGAACCGCTTCTGAAGCTATAAAAAGAATTTTTTTCATTCTGCTACCTCCCGTGCATCACATTGCCGGACAAATCGTCAAACAAGTCCCCCCTTTGTCCAGATTATAAGCTTATTATACAATAAATTTATGCATTTAGAAAGGTAGTATTATAATTTTTAGGAAATCCGTTTGTAGTCCAGACGAATTTTATCAGCAATCAGGGCAATAAACTCGGAATTGGTTGGTTTGCCCTTTCCGGTGCTTACGGTATAGCCAAATAAATCGTTAATCGTATCCATCTCGCCTCTGTTCCAGGCCACCTCGATCGCGTGGCGGATAGCTCTCTCCACACGGCTTGGAGTCGTATCGTGCTTTTTCGCAATGGTGGGATAGAGAATCTTCGTCACGGAGGTCAGCATCTCCTGATCTCCTACTGAAATGATAATAGCGTCCCTCAAATACTGATATCCCTTGATGTGGGCCGGAATTCCGATTTCGTGAAGCATCTGCGTCACGTCGTTCTCCAGGTTCTGTTCCATGTATTCCGCTTTATTCACATAGGGCTTCACCCGTCTGCTTCCCGACAGCATGGTGGTTTTATTTTTGTAGCCGGTCAGGCGGCGGAGCTTATCCAGGATAATCTCCCTTGTGAACGGCTTCATGATGTAGTAGCTGGCTCCCAGCTTAAAGGCCTCCGCCGTCAGGTTTTCGCTTCCGGCGGCTGTAACCATAATAAAAGAGGTGCTGTCCTTCATTTCCGCGTTGCTCTTAATCTTCTCCATCACGGAAATTCCGTCCATTCCCGGCATGACAATATCCATTAAAACGACATCTGGCCTGGTTTTCATAATCATGTTGTATGCTTCGTTTCCATTATCTGCCTTTCCTACGACATGGTAATCCTTTTCTCCCTCCAGTATTTCGCCAAGCAGCTCCAAAGTCTGCCTGTTATCATCTGCAATCGCGATATTTAATTCTGCCATGCTTCATACTCCTCCTGATTTGTTTCTCTATAGATTATAATCTGGTAAAAACTGCCATTCAATGAGATTATAACGCAATTTTCGACACGGGGCGCGAGGCTGCGTCTGTCTGGTTCTTCTATTTTATCCCCATTTTCCTGGCTTTCTGCCCAACGCGGAGTTTTGAAAACAGACAAAAAACGGCGTTTTTTTGTCGAAAAGTTTTTTACTGAACTGCCTTTTGAGACGGAATCTGACGCCCTTCATGGTCAATGATAAACTGCTCCTTACAGATCAGCTGGGAAATGGGAACCAGCTCGTACCCCTTTTCCTGAAGTCCTGTAATCACTGCCTCCAATGCCTGAGGCGTATATTTGGCTCCGTTGTGCATGAGAATAATGGAACCGTTTCCCAGATGCTTGTGATTGACCACCTTATCCACAATCGAATCAGCCCCATAATCCTTCCAGTCCAGGCTGTCAATATCCCATTGAATCGGATAGTAGCCCATACGATCGGCCACGGCTACTACTTTATCATCATAATCGCCGTAAGGCGGGCGAAATAACGCCATATCCTGTCCTGTCAGCTCCTTGACGCGGTCGTGAACCGTCTGAATTTCCGTGCGGATCTCCTCTTCTCCCAGCTGGCTCATATTTTTGTGATTCTCGCTGTGATTGCCTAAATCGTGTCCCTGGCTGGCAATATACTTCACATCCTCCGGGTACTTCTCCACCCAGCCGCCTGTCATAAAAAAAGTGACCTTCACATTGTGCTTCGCCAAAATTTCCATCAGCTGCCTGGTGTCCTCATTTCCCCAGGCCGCGTCAAAGGAAAGAGCTACCTGGGGCTTCTCTGTCTGTACACAGTAGATGGGAAGTTTCCTGTCCTTAACCTGATAATCCCTTCCTCCCGCCGCCTGGGAGGAGGCAAACACACTCTCTGAGGAGGCCGGAGCCAGAGAGGCCTGCTCGTAGAGCTTCGCCATGCAGCCAATCGAAAGGAGAGCTAAAAATACCCAAAACAGGGCGTTTTCCCGCAGACAGACGTGCCTTCGTTTTAATTTAAAAAATTTCATGCTTTTCCTCAAACTAAAGCTGTTACTGCCAGTTTACGCGGCAGGAAGCGGCGGTAGAACAAAGGCGGCGGCAGGGGAAACTATCAGCGCTGTCCTTCTTTTTTCTCTGAAGATTTCACATCAGCCCGGTACAGCTGATAAATCAGCTCTGCGTCTGCATCAGGCCCCTGATTTTCAATCAAGCGGTAAAGCTTCTCGATATCTTCCGGCCTCTCCTCCAAAGCCTCTGCCGATTCCTCCAGAGATTTTCCATTCTCCACCTTGCGCCTGAGAATTTCAATGAAAGCCAGGCAATGGCCCTCCTCTTTGCCTTCTATTTTTCCTTCTATCTTTCCCTCTGCTTTGCCCCTCTGCCTTCCCTCCTCTATCTCCTCTGCAAACAGTTCTCTTAATGCATTGCACATATGCTTCGCCTCCTCATACTGCTTTCTATTCGCTCTTACAATCAGCTCCATTACCGCGCTGTACAGGGGATTTTCATCCCTCCTCTGATATGCCTGGGCCAGCATCGCTATGTCCTCTTCCACGTCAAGCCCTGGCCTCAGCCTGCTTAACCAGACGTTCTCTTTTTTAGGAAGGGCAGAGTACTTCAGCCAGTCCTGATATTCGGCCAGCTCAATCTGCATCACAGCCTGAAACGCCGGATGCCACTGCAGAGGCTGTTGTCTCATGCCTTCTCCTTTCAGTATAATCAAATTTTCATGTTACAGCAATGGTGTTCCTTGGATTTTTGGATTTCAGCCGAAACGGCCTGATAGAATCTTCATAAGACGGACTGCGTTTGAAAGCAGTCCCTGAATGTTAAATGAATCACAGATGATCATTGATATGAGTATTATAACACAGCTTTTCAGAGACGGAAAGCTGTTTTTTCTGAAGTGCAAAAGAGTGAAAAAGGCCGCGAATCTCGAGTCTCTCTTGATTCGCAGCTCTTTTTCATATATTAATATTTAAGCTTTTTCTTTTTTCCCTTTTAGTTTTGAAATGACAGGTCCGGCCACTGAAAGCAGAATCAGCGCCATCAGCACCAGGCAGATCGGACGTCCCATGTAGTAGCCGAGCGGATCTCCCTTAGCCATAACCAGAGAAAGCATTAAGCCGCTCTCAGCCGTACCGCCCAGAATCAGTCCCAGGATTAATGCTGCTGAAGAAAGATCCAGCTTATTCATCAGGTATCCTAAGAAACCGAAGAAAATAGCTACAAACACATCAAACATGGACGCGTTGATCGCATAGGATCCAATCAGGGCCAGGGACACTACTACCGGCATCAGAATAGAATTTGGAATTTTCGTTACATTTACTACATAGCGGGCGATTGCAAGTCCCACGAATACCATCAGGATATTGGAAAGGGCAAAGCCTACCAGAATCGAATAGGTAGTCGGAGCCTGCGTCGTGAACAGGCGCGCGCCTGGAACTAAGCCCTGAATCAGCAGACCTCCCAGAATGATAGCCGCATTGGGGCTTCCAGGAATGGACAGCGTCATCAGCGGAATCATGGAGCCGCCGGTTACCGCGTTGTTTCCAGCCTCGCAGGAGGCAAGTCCCTCAAGAGAGCCGTTTCCAAACTCCTCTTTGTGCTTAGAGTGCTTTTTCGCCTGATCGTAGGCGATCCAGGAACCGATATTTCCGCCGGCTCCAGGCAGAATGCCTACTACAATACCAATGATGGAAGCGGATACCCAGTTCCAGATGTAACGGGGAATCTCCTTGAGAGTCGGAAGCATCTTCTTTCCCAGAGTTGCATTGCTCTTCTCCAGAATCGACTGGTTTGCGTGTTTATAATCTTCACAGTTGCTCATTACCTGGGAAATGGTAAATAAGCCAATCAGAGCAGGAACCATCTGGATTCCGTTCATTAAAGAGTCAAAACCAAAGGTATACCGCAGGGTGCCTGTCACAGAGTCCATGCCTACTGTGGCTAAAAACAGTCCTACAAGTCCCATCAGAAGTCCTTTTAAAATAGAATTTCCTGCAAGGCTTCCGATTACAGTCAGACCGAACACTGAGATCAGAAAGCTCTCCGGCTCGCTGAACATCAGGCTGACCTTCGCTAAAGGCGGGGCGATAACCAAGAGCGCCAGGGCGCTGGCAAAGCCTCCGATTCCGGAGGACAGCATGGACATTCCCACTGCCTCCAGTCCTCTTCCCTTCTTTGTGAGAGGATATCCCTCCATGGCAGTCGCCGCATTAGCCGGAGTACCCGGCGTATGCAGCAGAATTGCTGAGATTGAACCGCCTGTCATAGCAGAAGTGTAAATAGCCATCAGCATTACCAGCGCCGCTACCGGATCCATCGAGTATGTAACCGGCAGCAGAAGAGCAATCGCCATACCACCGCTGAGGCCCGGCATGGCTCCTACGACCATGCCTCCTACCACGCCTACTACAAGTCCAATCCAGACCTGAATCGACATAAAATTTTGTAAAATTTCCTGTATCATATGTTTACCTCTATTGTCTTATCAAGCTATGGCATTCTCAGCTGCAGCTGTACTACAAACAGGAACCAGACAAACAGCTCCAGACCGACGGTCACTCCCAGAATCGCCTTCCAGTTTCTCTGTCCCAGAGCAGCCATTCCCAGGGGAAGAAAGATCGCTGTGGATACAAAGTATCCTGTAAAGCTCATGCACACCGCATAGGCGACAATCATAACCAGAGAAGCCATCGGCCCCTTTAAGACAGCTCCGCCTAAATCGGCGTTTCCGTCTGCATCCTTCGTCATCTGCAGGCCGTGAATCACCAAAAGGACTGACAGAATCATAATGCCGATCAGAACCGCCTTGGGCCAGACAGCGGCGCTGGCGTTTGGAAACTGCCCTGCCATGATGTAGAAAATAACTGCCAGTATGATGAGAATTCCTCCCAGCCATACCTCTGCATGAATCTGTTTCAATTTCATTTTCCGGTCTCCTTTTTTTCCTTAACTGCCGCTATTTCCAACCAAGGATATCGGAGAATTTTTCCATCTCTGCCTCCTGCTCCTTGGCATATGCAGTATACTCTTCTCCGCCCATGTAGTTGACAGCCTGTCCAAGCTCTGCCATCTTTTCGATAAATTCCGGATTGTTAATGCAGTTATCCATAGCCTGTACCCAGCGGTCGTAAACTGCGTCGTCCACGCCGGCCGGAAGGGCAAAACCTCTGTCAGACGGGGATACCACATCATACTCCGGCATCAGCTCATTAAAGGTAGGCACATCTGGAAGCAGGGAAGAACGCTCTGTGGCAAAGACGCACAGAATGTCTACCTCTCCGTCCTCATAGGCCTGAATTGTCTCTCCGATAGAGCCCCAGCCCACATCGATATGGCCGCCTAAAAGAGCTGCATAGGTATCGCTCCAGCCTGCCTGATGAACTGGCGTAATCTGCAGTCCCTCAATCTGGCTCTTCAGATTTTCAGCTACCAGGTGCTTATTTGTTCCCACGCCGTTGTCTCCGGCTAATATCTCATTGCTCTTGCCGTATTCAATAAAGCTCTCCACATCCGGGAAGCGCTCGTCTCCCGCCTTTACTACAAGGCAGCCCCAGTCGCTGATTTCGTTGGCAATCAGAGTAAAGTCGTCCAGGGTTTCATCTCTGTTCTGCTGCGGGTCTAAATAGCCTGAATATACGGTTGGAATATTCATCTGCGCGATGGTGTAGCCGTCTGGATCTGCCTTTAAAAGGTCGTTCCAGGCAATCCATCCGTTGGCCCCGTAGAGTTCAGGACTGTAATGCTGACGCCTAAATCCTCCTCCAGATACGGAACCAGAGTACGGACAGCCAGGTCAGAGCCACCGCCTGCGCTCCACGGCACGATCATATTGATGGAGCGTTCCGGCGTCCACTCTCCGGCTCCGCCGCCTTCTGCTGCCTCTTTCTTCTGATTTGGAACTATCCCCTGATTTTCCGCTGCAGCCTGTCAGTGCAAGCGCGCCGATTGCTGTTAAAACCAGAGCTGTCTTTAATGTCTTCTTCATCTCTTTTCCTCTTTTTTTATTTTGAACCGTTGTCAAATTAATTTTTGTGGATCTTTTTCAGCCCTTTTACAGAGCAGTTAAATACAAAGATATCAATGGAACGTACAAATTCCGATTCTGCCGTCTGGTAAGACTTGTCTCCTTCAAAGGAATGGACGGCAATCAGGTGTACCAGCTCGTCCGGAAGTCCTGCCTTAGCTGCAATGACAGCTCCTGACAATGGATGGCGCATCAGTTCAAAGTTGTCTCCATGAACGGCCTTTCCATCGCGAAAAACAAACTCTGTCAGCTTTCCGATATCGTAAAGCAGCGCACCGGCTGCCACCAGATCCCGGCTGAAGCTCACCCCATGCCGTTTGTAATACTTTTCCAGCCCATCGAACTCCATCAGGCACATGCTCGTCACATCGCTGACATGCTCTGTCCAGGATACGTCGCAGTTCTCCCAGTTCAATGTGACCGGACAAAGCTTTATCGTCTGTTCATTCCAGCCTCCCGCCTCCATGGCCGCAAGCATCGCTTCCTCCGATTTTACTCTGAGCGTTTCGTCCTGAATCTCCTGAAAAGCTGGAAATATACGTTCTAATTTCTCTCTGCGCATACTGCTTTCCTCCCCACTTTTTATCTAAAACCATATTAACATTCGGATAACACAATGTCTAACAGTATATTATCCAAATAATGACAATATAAATTTTGTGAAGACGCAAAAAAGACGCTCTCCAGCGCCTTAAGCATCTGGAAAGCGTCTCTTTTTTCTTAACACTTGTGATATTAATTAAATCTCTTTTCCCTATTCTTCCTTCTCTGCCGGAAGCAGCACGTTCAGAATAATCGCAACCAGCGCGGCCGGCACGATGCCGGATCCGCCGAAGATCAGCTGTACGCTCTGAGGCAGATGGGAGAGAATACCGCTGTTTGCTCCGATTCCGTATCCCAGTCCCAGGGCCACAGATACGATAGTAATGCTTCTTGGGGTCAGCGGCTTCTTAGTGATCAGCTGGATTCCGCTCATAACGATGGAGGAGAACATCATAACTGCCGCTCCTCCCAGAACGCTCTGGGGCATAATGGAAATCAGCGCCGCCAGCTTGGGAAACAGGCCGCATAAAATCAGGAAAACAGCTCCCGTAGCCAGGGCGAAGCGGTTGACAATCTTTGTCATGGCCACCAGTCCCACGTTCTGGCTGAAGGAGGTGTTTGGAAGAACTCCGAACAGGGCGGCAAAGCTGGAACCGATACCGTCGCAGATAATACCTCCTGACAGTTCTGTGTCCGTGGCCTCCCGGCCCATGCCTCCTTCTGTTACTCCGGAAATGTCGCCCACTGTCTCCACAGCTGTTACGACAAACATGATCATAACCGGAATCACGGCTCTCCAGTCAAAGACAGGCTTTACCGGCATCAGTTTCGGCATGGAAAACCAGCTGGCCTCCGCCACCTTATCCCAGTTTAACACCCAGGCCTTTGTGTACTCCACTCCCTCCGCCGTCACGCCGGTGGTCGGAAGCACCAGACCCATAATGGCTGCCACAATATAGCCCACAATAATTCCAATCAAAATGGAAGAAGAGCTTGTCATTCCCTTTGTTCCGTGCTTTAACGCGACGATCACTACCAGCACGAGCGTTCCCAGAAGCAGATTTTCCACGCTTCCGAAATCCGCCGCCTTATCGCCTCCGCCGAAGGAATTGACTCCCACTGCAATGAGGGACAGACCGATGGAAAGCACAACGGTTCCCGTCACAAGAGCCGGGAAAAACCGGCGCAGGGGCTTTAAGAAAAAGCCTAAAATCCCCTCGAAAATTCCTCCTAAAATGGAAGCCATCATAATCGCTCCATAGGACAGGATTCCTCCGCCCATGACTCCCACCACGCTGTTGAACACTCCGATAAAGCCGGAACTGGTTCCCATGATAATCGGAACCTTTCCGCCTACCGGTCCGATAGCGTAGAGCTGAACCAGCGTCACAATTCCTGCTACCAGCATGGCGTTCTGCAGCAAATCCACCTGAAGGTTGGCAAATTCCTGCGTATTCGTAAGGCCGCAGGCGCCTGTGATAATTAAAAGCGGGGTTAAATTTCCCACGAACATGGCCAGTACATGCTGAAGTCCCAGCGGGATGGCCTTGCAGAGCGGAAGCTTTCCATAAAAATCGTACTCCGCTCCCTTTGTCTCTTTCTCACTCATTGTTCCCAATCTCCTTTTTGTGATTCCTTTCCTCAGGACAACCACAACAGTATACCGTATTTTTCCTGCCCAGTATACAAAGGAGCGGGATTTCATTCATTATTTTTAATAATAGGAAAAGATGGGAAATACTTATAAATTAAACATATTGATAGAATATTGCAGAATAAACCAGCCCGCCGTTCAGCGGGCTGAATAAAAATGCGTTTCTACTCTATATACCTTGACTTCAGAAGCGCAATTTCCCTGGCATAGCCGTCCAGATCGTTGGGAGTCTCAAGGTAAAAGGGCAGGGTTCTGAGAGCCGGGTGATTGATAACTCTTACCAGCGCCTCCAGCCCAATGCAGCCTTCGCCGATTCTGGCGTGGCGGTCCTTATGAGCGCCCAGAGGATTCTGGCTGTCGTTTAAATGGATGGCTTTCAGGCGTGAAAGGCCTATCGTCCGGTCAAACTCATCAAGTACCTGATCCAGATGTTCCGCAATATCGTACCCTGCGTCCCACACATGGCAGGTATCCAGGCAGACGCCCATCTTTTCATTCAGATGCACCCGGTCCAGAATCTCCCGAAGCTCTGCAAAATTCCTGCCCACCTCGCTTCCCTTGCCCGCCATGGTCTCAAGGAGCACTGTGGTGGTCTGTTCCGGCCTTAAAATCTGATTCAGCATATCAGATATATACGCAATGCCAGCTTCCACTCCCTGTTTTACATGGCTGCCAGGATGGAAATTGTAGAGATTTCCCGGCGTAAATTCCATCCGCTTTAAATCGTCCGCCATGGTATTGACGGCAAAGGCGCGGATTCCCTCGTCTGCAGAGCAGCCGTTTAAGGTGTAGGGCGCATGGGCCAGAATCGGCGCAATGTCCTTCTGTCCCGCAAAGTCTAAAAATGCCTTCACATCCTCCGGATCGATCTCCTTGGCTTTGCCTCCTCTTGGATTTCTCGTGAAAAACTGAAAGGTTCCTCCGTCTATTTTTTCCGCTTCCTTCCCCATGGCAAGGTATCCCTTGGAGGAAGAAAGGTGGCATCCGATTCTAAGCATACTGTTTATTCTCCTGTCTGTTTATCATTGTTCCTTCTGTTATTCTGTCTGTTTCTGTCTGTCTTTCTATATGGGCCGGCTGTTTTTATCTTTTCCTCTCCTGCGCTCTCTGCCCCTCTCCCAGACGGGAGTTACCGCGGCCACAGCCGCCGCAATCAGAAGCACGGCGGCCAGAATCTGAACTGCAATGCTGATCTCCGTCCAGTGTTCCAGGACAAAGTTCTGAGGGTGAGCCCCAAACATCCTCTCCAGGGTTCCGGCCACGTCGCTGTCCCCGGCCTGCTGGTTAATCATAGCGTAAAACGTCACCGCCGGATTAAACAGCAGCATGTAAATGCTTCCGCCGGAACTGGCCTGCTTTGCTATATTGTCGACTGCATCCATATAGCTGCTGATCTCATTCTGCGACATCTGGTAGGCAAATATATTGGCGCCGTAGGTTCCTGCTACCAGAAAAATAATGGTCACATAAGCGCAGACATTTGCCAGAGTCGAGCGCTTAAACATGGATGAAAAAAATACGCCGACCGCTCCGGAAAGCAGCGCTACCGTCACATAGCAGAGCATCAGCTGGGCCATATCCGTCACCGTGATGCCGCCGTATACAAACACCAGGGAGAGTACGGGAAAGCTGGACAGCACCAGCAGAAGCATGGTGGTAAAAGCCGCTGCCAGCTTGCCCAGGACAATCTCCCCCGGCTTCATGGTGGTGGTGAGCATCAGATCCAGCGTCTGCCTCTCCCTCTCTCCGCTGATGCTGTTGGAGGTCAGGGCCGGCATGATAAACATCAGCATAATAAATTCCAGGGATGCCACAAATACATAGAGCTGCAGAAATCTGGAATACTGGATCTCCGCTGTCATTTTTACCTGTTCCACTGCAGAGTACATATTGAAGAGGGCCACGGCGCTCAAAATACCATTAAACGCCAGCAGAATCACCGCCATGCGGATACTTCTGCTCCCTACCTTCAATTCTCTTTTATAAACCGGATTCATCTTCATGTACCAGCACCGCCTTTTCTCCCATGTGATCTGTAATCTGCATAAATATTGTCTCCAGGCTTCCCTTCTCCCGCATAAATCCGTTCACCATCACCTCTGCGTCCACCATCTGCTGCAAAAGCAGCGCCTCATCCTTCTTATCTCCATTAAAGCCCACCTTAATCTCCTCCCCCTTAACAGAAATTGTCTGCACGCAGGGGTGGCTGCGGAGAATGGACATGGCCTTTTCTCTTCCTTTAAATATCGTAATCAGAAGTGGGTTGGAAGAATTGACACGCTCCAGGATCTGCTCCATGCTGCCGGACAGAGCCATCCTTCCCTGCTCGATGATTCCAATACTGGTACACATTTCCGACAGCTCCGACAGGATATGGGAGCTGACGAGAAGCGTCTTTCCCTGTTCCCTGAGTTCCTTTAAAATGCTGGTAAATTCCAGCCTTGTTCTGGGATCCAGACCGGACGCCGGCTCGTCTAACACAATCAGCTCCGGATCGTGAATCAGCGCCCTGGCCAGGCAGAGTCTCTGCTTCATGCCTCTGGAAAGGCCGTCTACAAAGAAATCCGCCTTATCCTCCAGCTTCATCTGTTCCAGAAGAAGTCCGCAGCGCTTTCTGGATTCCAGGCCCTCGATACCGTAACAGGATGCGAAAAACTCCATGTACTCTGACACCTTCAGGTTATCGTACACGCCGAAGGAGTCCGGCACATAACCCATCTTCTGCTTCAGATGTCTTCTGTCCCTGATTCCGTCCATGCCGTCGATGACAATGCTGCCGCTGTCAGGCTGCAGAAGACCTGTGATAATCTTGATGGTGGTGGTCTTCCCGGCTCCGTTCGGGCCTACGAAGCCAAACAGCTCTCCTTTTTCAATTGTCATGCTGAGCCCGTCCAGAGCCTGAAAATTGCCGTATTTTTTTCTTAAATCCCTGATTTCCAGCATTATTTTTCCCTCCCTGTCACATAAGGCACTGGAAGAATCATATTCCAGATATCGTCCTCTCCCGGCTCCCCGGCATATTTCACTGTCAGCGTATTGCTGGGAGACAGATAGGGGTTCAGCGCCTCTCTGCTGTACTCCTTCTTGCTCAAATCCATCCGATCATGCTTTCCCGTACTGTAGTTATAGAAGTAGATCGAGCCGTCAAACTGCTCCAGGTACGGATACTTTGGATTGTCAATAAACTCCGGAGACAGCCAGTCAAAGGTAAGCCGCTCAATCTCCAGATCATTTCCCAGATGATACTCCAATACCAGCGGCTCGGAGGGTTCTCCTGTATACAGCGAATTCCCCTGATAATCATACACGCCTGACAGGACGGTCGGCAGCTGTTCCAGCACGCACCGGTAAACCATGCCGTCCTTTCCCTGCTCCACCGGAAGCTCGGAGGTCATAAGGGTGAGACCTCCTGTCACATAGTACCTGTCAGCCAGGAAATCTGTCTCCTCCTCCCCGGAGCTGAAGGCAATCAGGCGGGCTTCCGGAAAATACTCCGCCATGCGGGATTCCATATAGAAGGACAACAGCTTCGTCTGGCTCTGGGCTTCCATATAGTTTTTATCTGAAATATCTGTTTTCGTATACTGATCCGTTCCGGGAACCATCTGGGCCACAGCAGTCTTATAGGCGGAAGGATAGGAAAGCTGGGGCAGGCCGTCCAGGATCTTCTCCTCCCCCGGCTTCATCTCACCCAGAAACACTGCTTTTCCATAGAGGAGCAGAACCGCGTTCTTTAACGTCTCCTCCGAATGGTTCACAACCGTTCCCGTCACCTGACCGTCGAAAAAGCGAATCGTTCCCGACGGCGCGGGTCTGTCTGACCTCTCCTCCCGCTTCAGGCTGAACAGCTTTGGTTCAAAGGCCGCTGCGTCCCGCACCTTTATCCTGGTCTGCGACGGTTCGATTCGAACAGCCGTCTCAAATTTTTCATTTCCGGTAAACGTGACTGGATGATTCGATTCATAATAGTAATTCTTTGTAATGGGGCGAACCAGGTAATCCGGATTCAGCTCCACCGTATATGGAGTGTTATAAGGGCTTCTCACATTGACGTAGGTCTCGCTCTCCAGCTCCTCTTTCCCATAATTTTCCACCGTCACATAGGTGAAAAAGGGCGCTGCAAATCTGGTCTTAGCTCCGGCCGCATAAATAATCCCCGTAAATCCCACTGCCAGAACCGCCACGCTGAGCATATAATAATTCTGAAGGGACTTCCGCTTCAGATACAGATATGCGCCTGGACCAATAAGAATAATATAAAGCAGAATGACAGCCGTATACAGCCCTAAATTGGGCAGACGATCCACATTTCCCGTATTGATCAGCGCCTGAATGGAATAGTAAAGGCTGGACAGGCCGTAATACTGATCCTGGGCCAGATACTGAACCGTATTCTCCCCCATCACCTCCGTCAGAAATTTCTCCGCCAGCGACGGCTTTTGAAGAAACTGGCCGGACACGTCCGCCAGGTCAAAGCCGGCCAGAACCATCTGGCCCTGCTGTTCTGTTTTTCGTGTCAGAAGAGCCGTTCCCTCCTGAAAGAGAGCCTTGCGGCCTCCCTTAATAGAAAAGTCAGAGCAGAACAGCTCCGCTGAAAGCGCCTCCCCTCCGTTTTCTCCCAGAAGCTTCATCAAATCTACAGTTCTGGCCAGGTTTGAGACGGGCGTTTCGCCAATCAGGTCCTTTTTCAGCCGCCCCAGGGTGCGCTCTAACTGCTCTCCTGTTCCAAAAAGCAGAGTTCCCCCCTCCCTCACCCAGGACAGAAGCGCTTTCTCCTGCCCGTGCGTCAGGCTGTTCCAGTCGAAATCATTGACTGCAATCAGGTCAAACTGGTCAAGTCCCAGCTGATTTTCCGGCACTTCACCGCCGCTTAGGGGAACTACGCTGGTCCGCAGCGTCCCGTAGCTTAAACCACAGCCATCCAGATAGGAGAGGCTGTCCGGGTGATCGCTGAGAACGCCGATAAACAGGAGCGCCGCCTCTGACGGAATATCCAGCTTCAGCCTTTTTTTTATGATTTCATTGCCGTCTTGATCTGTCAGAGTTAAAAACATCTGATCATTTCCAACGCCCAGAGGAATATAGTATTCCTTTTCTGTCTCTTCTCCGGCTCCCAGATCCACCGGATACTCATACTGGTAGACCTCCTTGCTGGATTCCATGGTCAGAATTTTAAGTGTTCCTGAAAAGGCCTGCCTCTCCTGATTTTTATAAGTGACCTGGATAGGCAGATACCTGCCTGCCTTGGCCTTCTTTCCAAACCCATAGTCGGCCTCCATGGCCACCTGGCGTTTCAGCCTGTCTCCTGCTCCCTCCTCTGAATCCTGCTCCTCTTTCACGTCTGAGGACTGAGCCTTTGCCAGAGACGCAAAGGGCGTCTGCCAGAGGACAGCTGTCAGAAGACACAAAATCAGAAAAAGAGCCGGAAGCGCCTTTCCTCCTGCTCTTTTTCCCAAAAAACCGTCTCGTTTCTCCTCCCTCATCATCTGTCATCGTTCCTTTCCCAGGCGCCGGAGCCTTCCCACCCCGGCGCTGTGCTTCCTTTCTCTGCCATCCGGCCTACTCGGCCACCTCGAACTGTTCCCTGTTAATGTCAAAATGCGTCTTCAACTTCACGGTAAACACGGTTCCGTCCAGATCGCTTTTTACCTGGATACTGCCGCCGTGCATCTCAGCCACGCTTTTCGCGATAGCAAGCCCCAGACCGGTGCCTCCCGTGTGGGTGGAGCGGGACTGCTCTACCCGGTAAAATTTATTGAAAATCAGAGGCAGCTCATTCTCCGGAATCACATATCCGTAGTTGGTTACAGAGACTGTGACTATTTCCTCCTCCGCCTGAATCTGCACCAGCACCCGTTTTCCGTCTGCCCCGTACTTGATGGCGTTGTTAATCAGGTTGTCAAACAGGCGGGCCAGCAGGTTTCCGTCTGCGTCAATCACTTTTGACGGCAGATTGCTGTGGAGCTCATAGGAGAGATTTTTCTCTGCAAAGTTTGGATAAAATTCCTCCAGAAGCTGTTCCAGAAGCTTCACAATGTCCACCTTTCCCACGTTCATGGAAAGCTTTCCGTAATTCAGCTTCGTAAATCCGAAGAGATCCTCTATCAGCTTTTCCAGACGCCGTGACTTGGCGTAGGCGATATCAATATACTTCTTCTCCATCTCCCTTGGAAGCTCCACCTTGCCGGAGAGCAGCTCCAGATATCCAATAATGGAGGTGAGAGGCGTTCTCAGATCGTGGGCCACGTTGGTGATCAGCTCGTTTTTCGTCCGCTCCGACTCCCTCTCCTTATCCATCAGCCGTCTGATGTCCTCCACCATCCGGTTCAGGTTCACAGCCATGGCGCTGAACTCATTATCTCCCTTCACCTCCACAACCGTGTTCAGATCTCCCTCGGAAATGTCCTGCATGGCCGCAGAGATCCTGGCCAGATACCGCAGATGGCGCTCCTGCAGCCTCAGGAAGATAACGGAAAAGATGCCGATTCCGATAAGCACGTAGATCAGCACCATAATGGGACTCAGCTCTAAAAAATCCAGCAGAAAAGATTCTGATTCTATTTTTCTTAAATATTCTTCCACCATGCTCACATTGGCGATGAGAAAAATCTCAATCAGGCAGGTGAGAAGGGTGGCGTAAAAGATATTCGTCACTGTGCGCGTCCGAAAACGCCTGCTCATATCGCTATTTTTCAATTTTGTAGCCTACCCCCCATACGGTAGTGATAATCTTGTTCTGTCTGGTGTCCTCCTTCATCTTTCCTCTCAGACGCCGGATATGTACCATAACAGTATTGTTGGCCTCATAGACCTTTTCATTCCATACCTTCTCGAAAATCTCGTCTGTGCTGAAGACGCGGCCCGGATTGGACGCCAGCAGGTAGAGAATATCGAATTCAATGGGAGTCAGCTTAATCTCCTCGTCGTAGACCGTCACCTTGTGATTGTCCTTGTTGATCACCAGCCCCTTAATCGAAATCTCGTTCTTCGCGGCCTGGATTACGCTGCTCTGGGGATTCAGCTGGGTGTAGCGGCGCAGCTGGGATTTCACGCGGGCCGTCAGCTCCAGCGGGTTAAACGGCTTCACCACATAGTCGTCCGCTCCCGTTCCAAGTCCCAGAATCTTATCCAGATCCGTTGATTTTGCGCTCAGCATGATGATGGGGATATTGTTGGTCTCCCGGATCTTGCGGCACATTTCAAGGCCGTTCATGCCCGGCATCATAATGTCCAACAGCACCAGATGGATATTTTCTTTTTCCAGAATCTCCAGGCCCTCTCTGGCGTTCTCCGCCTTAAATACCCGGTAACCGTCGCTGACCAGATAAATCTCCACCAGCTCGGCAATCTCCTTCTCATCGTCGACCACTAATATATTAATTTCTGACATGAAAAAACCTCCCTTATGGCGGCGTCAGGCCCAGGAGACGGCTCCTGTTCCCTGACGTCAAACTGCATTCTATCAACAGTTTACCATAAGCGAGGCGAAATTGCTTTACTTTTCTCTTACATTTTCTACTGTTCCATGGGAATGAAGACGCGCCTGTTTCTGGGATCCGCCGATTCCTCCATGGCTCTGGCCGCCTCGATGGCTTCCGCGCAGAACTGTTCCTGGGCGTTAACCTTCTGGCGTCCTCTGAGACTCTTCTTTTTGTAGGTTCCGTCCGGCTGCAGGAGATGGGCCTTCACATTATCTGCCAGCTGCACGTCTAAAATATGGATCAGGCGGGCCTTTAGCGCCTCGTCCTCCACCGGGAACAGGATCTCCACCCTCCGGTCCAGGTTTCTCGGCATCCAGTCGGCGCTTCCCATGTAGATTTCCTCTCTTCCCCCGTTTTCAAAGAGGAAAATCCGGCTGTGCTCCAGGAAATTGCCCACGATGGACCGCACCTCGATGTTCTCGCTGAGATTTGGAACGCCGGCCTTCAGACAGCAGATGCCCCGGACAATCAGTTTAATCTCCACGCCCGCGCAGGAGGCCTCGTAGAGGTTTGCAATAATCTCCTTGTCGCAGAGAGAATTCATTTTTGCCACGATCCTGGCCGTCTTTCCCTCCTTAGCGTACTTGATCTCCCTCTGGATCAGGCGCAGGAACTTGCCTCTCAGCCATAATGGCGCCAGGGACAGCTTATTCCAGCCTAACGGCTCCGAGTAGCCGGACAGCATGTTGAACACGGCGGTGGCGTCCTCGCCGATCTGGCGGCTGCAGGTAAACAGGCCGCAGTCTGTGTAGAGCTTGGCCGTAGAATCGTTGTAATTTCCTGTACCCAGGTGGACGTAGCGGCGGATGCCGTCCTCCTCCTTCCGCACGACCAGGGTGATTTTGCTGTGGGTTTTTAAGCCCAGAAGGCCGTAGATGACGTGGCAGCCGGCCTTCTCCAGCATCTTCGCCCAGTTGATATTGTTTTCCTCGTCAAAGCGGGCCTTTAGCTCCACCAGAACCGACACCTGCTTTCCGTTGTCCGCCGCCTCGGCCAGGGCCGCGATAATCGGGGAATTGCCGCTGACACGGTACAGGGTCTGCTTGATGGCCAGCACCTCCGGATCCCTGGCCGCCTTCTTGATAAAGTTCACCACCGGCTCAAAGGTCTCAAAGGGATGGGTTAAGAGAATATCTCCTTTTCTGATATTGGTGAAAATATCGTCCTCATTCATCAGAGCCGGAACCGGCTGGGGCGTGTAGCCCGGCGCCTTGTGCCGGTCAAAGCCTGGCAGGCCGTAGACCTTCATCAGCACCGTCAGATCCAGGGGGCCTCCGATCTCATAGATCTCGTCGTTTGTAACCTTCAGCTCCTTTTTCAGGATCTTCAGCAGCCGCTTATCCGCCTTCTCCTCAATATCCAGGCGGATGGCCTCTCCCCACTGGCGCTTCTTCAGCTGACGTTCAATCTCCTTTAACAGGTCCTCCGCCTCGTCCTCGTCAATGCTCAGATCTGCATTTCTCATCACGCGGAAGGGGTGGGAACAGATAATATCGTAGTTCAGGAAGAGCTTCTCAATGTTTCTTTCTATGATCTCCTCCAGGAAAATCACAGAGATCCCCGCTTTTTCCTTTCCCTCCTCCGGCGGAATCACCACCACCCTCGGAAGGCCGCTGGGAACACGGACCATAGCGAAATCCAGCTCCGAATCGCCCTTTTTCTTCTTCACCAGAGCCGCAATATTCAGAGATTTATTGCGGATCAGCGGGAAGGGACGGGAGGAGTCCACCGCCATAGGCGTCAGCACAGGATAAACCATCTCCTCAAAGTAGCTGTCCACATAGGTTCCCTCGTACTTGGTCAGATTTTCATGGGAGGCAATAATATTCAGGCCGTTCTGGCGCAGGGCCGGAAGGAGGGAACGGCTGTAGACGTGGTACTGCTCCTCCACCAGCTGATGCGTCTTCGCCTCGATGGCTGTCAGCTGGTCTGCTGCCGTCAGCCCCGCAATATCCCGTTTCGTGTAGTTGGCGTGGATCATATCCTTTAAGGAAGCCACCCGCACCATGAAAAACTCGTCCAGATTGGACGCCGTAATGCTCAGGAACTTTAAGCGGTCAAAGAGAGGCGTGGTCTTATCCTTCGCCTCGCCCAGCACTCTCCAGTTAAAATCCAGCCAGCTCAGTTCTCTATTGACATAATTCTTAGATTCCCAGAATCTCTCGTTTCCCTCAGCCATATTTACACCCTCCTCTTATGCTTCAGCACCGGCTGAAGCCCGAAAATTTCCTCAAAAAATTCCGCACGGTTCTCAAAGGACGCCCGTTCCAGAATAATCGTCTCCGGACAGCTGGCTGTGATTAACAGCTTTCCGTCCCTGACTGCCATGGACGCCCCCGCAAACTTCTGCCTCTGGCTCCGGTCCATGGCGCTGGCCAGGCTTAAAATCGCCGTCAGCTTGGCGATTAAAATCGTCACCGCCCGGCGGGTCAGTCCGCTGCCCTCGTACTGGGACAAATCGGACTCCAGCTTCACCGCGTCGTAGGCGAAATCCTGGTTATAGTAGTAAACTACGTTGGCCACAATCTCCCGTTCCAGGTGGGAAATGCCGATGATCTCCGTGGCCATGATAATCTGATAACAGCTCTGCGTCTCTCTGCTGGAGCTGATAAACTTGCCGCAGTCGTGGAGAATGGCGGCAATCCGAAGGAGCAGCCGTTCCCTTTCTCCCAGGCCATGGTATTTCTTCGTCACGTCGAAGAGCTCCGCGCTGAGCCGCTCCACCTCCTGAATGTGATCTCCGTGGCATTTATACCTCTTCGCCATATTTCTGGCGGAGGACAGGATATCCCCGTTGAAATCGTGGCGCAGCTTCACCAGCTTCCTGTCCTGGGTGTACTCCGCTGCCATGCCGTCGCAGAGGCTGACTCCCGGAATCCACACTGTCTCGGCTCCCGTCATCTCCAGAATCCGTCCGTAAATAACGGCGCTGGGCACCAGGATAGAAGCGTATTCTCCGTCTATGCCAAATTCGTCCTCGATCTCTTCTGCAGTCATGGACAAGAGCTTTCGGTAAAAGCTCTTAAACTGCTCTGCGCTGACCCGGTCCGACTCCATATGGCGGATTCCGCTTCTGGCCATAAACAGAATGCTCTCTCCTGTGGCGATCAAACTCTTAATCTCCCTGTCCTTCAGATACATCCGGCGGAAGGGGTAAAGCTCGTTGTCCACCAGCTCCTCGATCACCGGAACTGTCTCCCTGGGGCTTAAATTCCAGTGGGAGATCATTTCCCGGATCCGGAGCCCGCCCAGGACAACATTCTGGGTGGATACAAGGGTGTCCTTGTCAAACAGGGAAATCTGGGTACTTCCAAATCCCACGTCAATGATGGCCGTTCCCTTCTGCACAATCTTGTGGAAAGCGGCGTCCTTGGAGGCCACCGCCTTGTAGGTCATCAGCCTAAGCTCCGAATTGTTGATGGATTTTACAGTCAGTCCTGTCCTGACTCGAATCTGCTCCAGCACAATCTGGCTGTTCTTGGCCTCTCTCATGGCGCTGGTGGCGTATGCCCTGTAATCGGTCACGCGGTAGCTTTTCATAATCTCGGAAAAGCTCTTTAAGACCTGGCACATCTCCTCTACCAGCCTGTAGCTGATTTTTCTGTCATTGTAGGTCTCCCTTCCAAGGGCAAGAACGTGGCGGACGTGGTCGGCCTGCCTGATTCCAAAGCTCTGGGAAATCTCGTAAATTCCCATTTCCAGCTCAAAGGATCCCACGTCGATTGCCGCAAACATTTTAATTGCCATAGCTTTCCTCCTGTATCTGTTCCGTTCCCAGCAGATGGGTGATAAACTGGGACGCCGTCCGCCCGGACAGTCCTCCGTGGCTCAGCTCCCACTGATTTGCCTTTAACAGCAGCTCCTCCTCCGGCATGCAGAGGTTATGTCTGGCAGCCAAAGCTCTGACAATCTGCTGGAATTCCCTTTTGTCCGGCGCTCCGTAGTAGATGGTCACTCCGAACCGGGCCACCAGGGACAGCTTCTCCTGCACTGTGTCGTTCTGGTGCAGGTCGTCGTCCAGCTCTCTCTTGTCGCTGAACTTTTCCCGGATCAGATGGCGGCGGTTGGAGGTGGCGTAGATCAGCACATTGTCCGGCCGTCTTCCCAGGCCGCCCTCAATCATTGCCTTCAGATATTTGTACTCAATCTCATACTCCTCAAAGGAGAGATCGTCCATGTAGATAATAAATTTATAGTTTCTGTCCTTCACCTGCTCCAAAATGTCTCCCAGGCACTGGAACTGGTGCTTATATACCTCTATCATGCGCAGGCCTCTGCCGTAATACTCGTGAAGCACCGCCTTGATGCTGGAGGATTTTCCCGTTCCGCTGTCCCCGAACAGCAGCACGTTGTTGGCCTCCCTGCCCTCGATAAATGCCTCTGTATTTTCGATGAGCTTTTTCTTCTGCCGCTCGTATCCCACCAAATCCTTCAGGGATACCTCTTCTACGCCGGTAATAGGCTCAATCTGAGCGTTTCCCTCAGCTCCCGTCACGCGGAAGGCCTGATTTAAGCCAAATTTTCCCACTCCCAGCTCCCGGTAAAACTCTGCCGTCCTGCCTCTGAAGTCCTCCGGGCTTTCCGCCTGCAAAAGCTCCGCGGCCAGCGTTAAAATCCTGTCCCTCACCCGGCTGTCAAACTGACGGCTTTTCTTCCCCGGCCCATGATAATCTGCCGCCAGGCTCCATACCTCCTTCATAGGGAGAGTCCCCAAATCCTGCCGGCTGAGCTGCCAGAACACGGAAAAGTCGTGGAGAGCCAGTTGATTTAGGCTTCCGGACGCCTCCCCGCGGATCTCGCAGGCAATGCTGTAGGGATTTTCGTTTTCCGCCAGACAGAGGGCCAGAAAGCAGAGCCACAGATTCCCCTCGAAGCCGTAAGCATCTGCTAGGGCAATCAGTTCCCCGGCGCACCAGGCCTCCTCCGCCTCCTGCCCGTCTGCCTTCTGCCCGGCTGTCTCCTGTCCGCCTGCCTCTTGTCCGGCCGTCTTCTGTCCGTCCGCCTCCTGGGCCGCCCCTCCGTACCGTTCCAGAAGGTCTCCCATGCGGTCTAACAGCTCCCCATACTTTAAATTTCTATACAGAATCAGATGCTGCTTCATTCCCAAAAATCCTTTCTCTTCCCATTTTTACTGTTCTTTTACAGTTCTCTTACCCCTTCTTTACAGAAGAAGGGGCGTCCCTCGGCCGGACTGTGCATGGAAATGCCAGCCTGCTTCAGGCGCCCCTTACCGCGTGTATTACGCGTGTTTCTCTTTAATAATTTCCCAGAATTCTCATATGGTTCGCCTCTCCGGCAATTCCCTTTAACGCGTTGATCATGTCGGGATCGTCCAGATTTCCCTCGATATCCACGAAGAACCGGTACTCCCAGTTCCTGCCCGGAATGGGGCGGGACTCGATCATGCGCATATTCAGGTGGCTGAATGCAAAATTATTCAGCATGTTGTAGAGCGTTCCGCTCTCGTGAGGAAGCTCAAAGCAGATGCTGACCTTGTCCGCATCCTTCCGGTAAATCGGATGTTTTGAGAGAATTAAAAACCGGGTGGTATTCTCGCGGTTGTGGTTAATTCCCTCCGCTAATACCTTCAGTCCGTAAATCTCCGCCGCCGTCCGGCTGGCCACAGCCGCCTGGCTCTTATCAGCCTCCTCGCTGACCTTTCTGGCCGCCACCGCGTTGTTCTCCACGCTGAGCTGCCGCCAGTCCTCCCTGGCGTTCAGATACTGGCTGGACTGCATCAGCGCCTGAGGATGGGCAAGCACGGTTCTAATATCGGAAAGCTCCGCGTCCCGAGTGCCCAGAAGGCAGTGGCAGACCGGCACAAACACCTCAGCCACAATGTAATTCTCATACTTTAAAAGCAGGTCGTAATTGTCAGACACCGCCCCGGCTGAGGAATTCTCAATGGGAAGCACTGCGTAGTCCGCCCGCCCCTCAAACACGGCCTTCGCCGCGTCCTCAAACCGGCGCACGTGGAACATATCTGCCTGCTCCCCGAAGAACTGGATCACCGCCGCGTGGCTGTAGGCTCCCTCCAGTCCCTGGTAAGCGATCCGCACCTGCTTTTTCTCAATGTCCTCCACTCTCTGAAACCCAAAGTCAGAGGCGCTCTGTACCTGCTCCATCAGCCGGTACTGATACCGGCGGCTGAGAGTCATCATCTGCAGAAACAGCTCTCCCACTGCCTCTTTCATAAACTCGCCCTCAGCCATGCTCCGGACGGCGGCGATTTTCTCCTGCTCCCGCTTCGGGTCATAGACGGCCTTTCCCGTCCGTATCTTAAACTCCGCCACATCGGCGCAGAGCTTCATTCTCTTTTCAAACAGCCTGACAAACTCTGCGTCAATGCTGTCCAGCTGCTTCCTGATCTCCTGTAAGTCCATGCTGTTCCTTCTCCAACATCTCAAGTATTCTGTCGCGCGTGTAAGCTCCCGGGAATTTCTTCTGCTCCGGCGGAAGCTCCTTCACGAAAAACGGCTCTCCAAACTCGATTGTCACATGAGCCGGACGGATAAACGGCAGATGCTTCTCAAATACGTCCGCTGTCCCCGTAATAGCCACCGGAATCACCGGGCAGCCTGTCTTCTCCGCGATTTTCAGGCTTCCTTCCTTGAAAGGCAGAAGATCCGTCTCTTTCTCGTTCCTGTTTCTCGTGCCCTCCGGGAAAATCCAGATAGATACGCCGCGCTTGATTTTCTCAATGCCCTGGAGAATGGTTTTCAGGCCTTCCTTCACATTCTGCCGGTCCATAAACAGGCAGTTCACCTGCACCATCCACTGGGATAAAAGCGGTATTTTTAACATCTCTTTTTTTGCCACAAAGCCTAAAAGCCCCGGAACGGTGGTGTAGCCCACCAGAATGTCGAAATAGCTTCTGTGGTTTCCCACATAAAGCGCCGGCGTGTCGGCTGGAATGTGTTCCGCTCCCTTCACAGTCACCTTTACTCCCGCTGTCTTGAGAATCACGGAAAAGGCCCGCCTTACGATATTTAAGCTCTTCCACTCCGCCGTCTCCCAGTCTGTCTGCCCCAGCTTCTTCAGCCGGTACAAAACGCCTGAGAAAAACAGCAAAAAGCCGATTACAAAGCTTGCTACCAGTATCAATCTTATCATGTCGTCACCTCTCTGTCTTACCTATTATATAGAAAGGGAGGCGCAAATACAAGTAAGAAATGTGGAAAAAATAGGTGAAATGCAGGGGAAGGGTGGAAAGTTTTCCTCGCTCCACTGAAAGTCGCTGGAAAACTTTCCCCCTTCCCTGGTACACCTAGTTTTTATATAAGAAAGAAAAGAAACATTTCCCTGTTCACTGAAAGTCACCAGAATTTTTCTTTTCTTACTTTTCCTCGCTCCACCGAAAGTCACCGGAATTTTTCCTCGTACATAGGCGGTTTCTGCCTCTTCTACAGAAGCGGCGACAGCAGCCTGCTGCACTGTTCTTTAAACCGGGTGACGAGACCTCTTGCCTCATAGGTTTCTCTGGTGATTTCCCGGCAGGATTTCAGATCGTTTATGAAAATTTCTTCCATCTGTTCTGTAATCTTCTGATTATAGATCACCGCGTTGACCTCGAAATTCAGTTCAAAGCTGCGGATATCCATGTTGGCCGTGCCATAACAGCACACCTGGCCGTCTGCGCAGACGCCCTTGGCGTGGAGAAATCCCTTCTCATAGGTAAAGCACCTGGCCCCTGCTCTGAGAAGGTCGCCTACATAGGAGTAGGTAGCCCAGTAGACGAAGGGGTGATCTGGCTTGCAGGGAATCATCAGCATTACCTCCACCCCGGACCGGGCCGCAATCTGCAGCGCCGACAGGACGGCGTCGTCCGGCACAAAATACGGCGTCTGAATATAAATGTGCTTCCTGGCCTTGTGGAAAAGCTCCAGATAATTGTCCCGGATCTGCCGGTACATGGTATCAGGCCCGCTGGCAATGATCTGGATTCCCACCTCCGGAATGTGGACGCAGGAGATTTTTCCAGACTCGTCCCTCATATCAGGCCGGTCTGTGGGAATGTGAAGTTCAAAATACCGGGCATCCTGGAACAGGTTTTCCCCCACCGCATAATTCCAGTCCAGGGCAAACCGTATCTGAAGGCTTAACACAGCCTCGCCGCCCAGCTTCAGATGGGTGTCCCGCCAGTAGCCAAACTTCGGATCCTTTGACACGTATTCCCGCCCGATGTTAAAGCCGCCTACATAGCCCCAGCGGCCGTCGATCACCACAATCTTCCTGTGATTTCTATAATTCACTCTCAAATTCAGGCGGCCCAGTACCGGCGGGAAGAAAATGCCCACCTGGACTCCGGCCTGGCGCAGGATTTCCCATCTGCTGCCCGGCATGAAGCGTCCTCCCATACCGTCCGCCAGGATTCTTACCTGCACGCCCTCCTCTGCCTTTCGGATGAGAATGGGGGCAATGGAGTCAAACACCTCGTCATTTTTTATAATGTAATACTCCATGTGGATGTATTCTCTGGCCTGCTCCAGATCCGCCTTCAGCTCCTGGAACTTCTCCTCCCCGTCAGCAAAAATCTGAACCTTATTGTTCATGGTGAGAACGCTTCCGGAGGTGTCCAGGTTATAGAGAACCAGCGATTCGTAATCTGCAGCCAGATCCCCTAAAAGAGCCAGATCCCTTGTTTTAATACAGTCCTCCTGCAGCTTTGCCGGACATTTCAGCCGATCCTCCACCTCCTTAATCCGAAACATTCTGTTTTTCTTATAATCCTGGCAGAACAGCAGATAAAAAATGATTCCAAATACCGGGATAAAGTTGAGAGCCAGAAGCCAGGCCCAGACCGTCCGCGGATCCCTGCGCTGGAAAAACACGATTCCCACAGACAGCAGCAGATTCACAAATATCAGGTGTTCCGGAATCCAGTCCCACACTGAAAAAATTGTTTCCATGACTATTGAAAACAGGTCAGGCACCGCTCCTCCCCCTTTCTCTCAAGAAATGATCCCTCCCCTGGCTTTCCTCTTCATCTGTCCGCAGAAAGAGGCATATCTGCCGGAAAGCGCCGCTCTACCGGAACTGATTTAACTCCGGCTGATATACATATCCAACGGCGGCTAATCTCTCTTCCAGCTCCTCTTTCTTTACATCAAAGGCGCGGCACAGCTCCTCTAAACTGTTATAGGCGTCCCGCAGCTGCGTATTGACAAAGCTTAAGCACATAATCGGATCCTTGGGTATCTTCTGCATCATGATTCCTCCTCTTCAAACTCCACGGTTACATAGTAGCCTCTGGCATTCTCCTCGATTTTCTTTACCGTTCCATGGTCTGCCTTCAGACGGTTGTTCAGCTGGAACAGCCCAGACATGGCCACCGCCGGCTCTATCATATAGTTGACGTTAAACGGCGTCACTGACTCGCTGACCTCCACTACCTGGCCTTCCTCCACCAGGCCGGGGCGCTCCATTTTAAATACAATCTCTCTCTTCATCCTCTTGTCCCTGTCCTGCTCCTGATTTTACTCAATTTCAATATCCTTATAGTCCAGCTTCTTCTCCGCCCGGACTTCCCTGCCAGCCATATGGGCCACCGGCTGTTCCAGGAAAGAAGCCCGCATCACGGCTCCGCTTCCAAATTTTGACCGGATTTCATCCACCGCGTGATCCAGCCGCTCCAGTTTCTCATACTTTTCTCCCTCGAAAATATTCATCTGGCGGGCGCAGCCCTCCTCCTTGATCCGGCTGGTGGAAATGCCCAGCAGGCGGATGGCGGATCCGTCCCACAGCTCCTCAAACAGGCGGCAGGCGGCCCTGTAAACCTCCTCCGTAATATTCGTAGGCGTCTCGAACACCGCCTGGTGGGAGACAGAATGCAGATCTGTGTTCTTAATCGTCACAGAAATCCCCTCCGCCTTCACATGGCCGGCCCGAAGCCGCCGTCCCACCGTCTCCGCCAGGGAAAGCAGCACAATCCTGGCTGTCCCCTCGTCCGTCACGTCAAAGGGAATCGTGGTGCTGTTTCCATAATTTTTATTCTCCGTCTCCTCCGTCTCAATCACTCCGGCGTCCCTGCCGTTGGCGAAATTCCAGATCACCTCCCCGTGCTTCTTCAAATGATATTTGAGAAGCTCCGGATCCGTCTTCGCCAGGTCTCCAATGGTGCGGATTCCCAGACGCTTCAGGCTGGCCTCTGTGGATCTTCCTACAAAAAACAGCTCCCGCACCGGAAGCGGCCACATTTTCTCCGGAATCTCCTCCGGAAACAGAGTGTGAACCAGATTCGGCTTCTTAAAATCCGACGCCATCTTCGCCAGCAGCTTATTGGTGGAAATGCCGATATTGACCGTAAAACCCAGTTCCCGGAAAATCCGCTCCCGGATTCTCTCCGCCGCCTCCCTTGGCGGACCGAACAGCTTTTCCATGCCGGTCATGTTCATAAAGGCCTCGTCAATACTGTACTGCTCCACCTCCGGCGAATATTCCTTCAAAATCTTTATAAAGGCCTCTGAGGACTGCCTGTACAGGTGGTAATTGGCCGGAACCAGCTTAAGATCCGGACACTTTCTCTTTGCCTCCAGAATAGACTCTCCTGTGCGGACTCCATATCCCTTCGCAGACTGGGACTTGGCCAGAATAATACCCCGCCTGGCCTGGCGGTCTCCTCCTACGGCGCACAGCCCGTCCCGCAGATCCTTCTTCGCCCCCAGCTCCCGGATACGGTACACCGCCTCCCAGGATAAAAACGCGCTGTTTACATCCACATGAAACACCACAGGAGCCGCCGTTTCATCCGCTGTCTTCAAACGTATCACCTCGCATCCAGCTGAAATTCAGCTATACTCTATTGTACCATTCTTTGAATGGAAAATAGCAGATCTTTTTCTTAATCTTTCCTGACGCCTATGGCAGACACATGCATACAAAATCTTTTCTTACATGATTACAAACAGGGAAAAACTGCAGTTTTTAACGTTCTGCTTGCGCCTGAAATTCCTTTGTATTATACTTAAATGGTTCCCCAAATCCGGGGAAATGAACGTTTCAAAAAAATTATAATTAAGGGAGATTATATTATGATAGAAACGCTTGTGCTGGCCGGCTTTCTCGGCTGCCTCATTCTGTGTCTGGCTGCTGGATTCTCACTGGTCTATGCCCTCTTAGGGGGACTTCTTCTATTTACCGGATACGCCCTGTACCAGAAAATAAACGTCAGGGACATTGTCCGGCTGCTCTGCATCGGCATAAAAAAATCTGGAAATATTCTGATTATTTTCGCCCTTATCGGCTTTCTCACCGCCCTGTGGAGAGCCTGCGGAACCATCCCTTTTATTGTTTACTACGGCATGAAAATTATGAATCCTTCCTTTTTCGTGATATCCGTGTTTCTGCTGTGCTGCCTGGTTTCCTTCCTGATGGGAACCTCCTTCGGAACGGCCAGCACAGTGGGCGTGATCTGTATGATTTTAGCCAGGTTAAACGGTATTTCCCCCACCCTGACAGGAGGAGCCGTTCTCTCCGGCATCTTCTTCGGGGACCGCTGTTCGCCCATGTCCTCCAGCGCCAGCCTGGTGGCCTCTCTGACAGAGACGAAGCTCTATGACAATATTAAGCGGATGTTTCGTTCCTGTCTCCTGCCCTTTGTCCTGACCTGCCTTCTGTATCTGGTCCTTGGAAAAAGCGGCGGAAGCGCTTCTGGAACAGAATCCCTGATGGAAGAATTTCCCAGGCTGTTTGCCCTGCCATGGTATACCTCTGTTCCCGCGGCTGTCATTCTCATTTTCTGCATGATGAAATGGGATGTAAAAGCGGTGATGGCCTTGAGCGCAGGACTCAGCTTCCTGCTGTGCGTCTTCGTTCAGCAGATGGCGCCGTCCGCCGTTCTCTCCGCCATGATGCTGGGCTTTCACCCGGAAGGAGACAGTGAACTGATTCCTCTGATTTCCGGAGGCGGCTTTCTTTCCATGGTCGAGGTCAGTTTAATTGTAATGATTTCCTCTTCCTATCTGGGACTTCTGGATGAAACAGGACTTTTAACCAACATTCAGAGTCTCATCCGCCGTCTGTCCGGAAAGCTGGGGCGTTTCCCGGCCGTCTGCACGGCCAGTATCGTCACCTCCATGTTCAGCTGCAACCAGACGCTGGCCTCCATGCTGACCTGCGAGCTGTGCAAGGGCGAATATGAGAAGCCGGAGGACCTGGCCCTGGATCTGGAAGATTCCGTCATCCTTCTGGCGGCCCTGATTCCATGGTCCATCGCAGGTTCCGTTCCCCTGGCCGCCATCGGAGCCGGGACTGCAAGCTTTTTCTTCGCCTTCTATCTCTACCTGCTGCCCCTGTACCGATGCGTAAAGGAATGGGCAGAAAAAAGCAGAAAACGCGCCTCAGCTGTCTGAACCGACGGGACGGCTAAGGCGCATTTTTGATTCTAAAAAATATTAATACGATATTTACCGGAAAGTTTCAGGATGCTCCTTTGCGAGAAATTCCAGAAACGCCTCGCAGCCCTCCACAATGTCGTCATAGGTCAGGTCAAAATTGCCTGTATACCAGGGATCTGCGATATCTCTGGGATTTGGTGAAAAATCGAGCAGCCGATACATTTTCCCATCCGGATCGCCTCCGGCAATCCGGCGCATATTGGAAAGATTCCGCTCCTCCATTCCCAGAAGGTAATCGTAGTCCTCATAGTCCTGCCGCTTCATCTGAACCGCATATTTCCCGGCTGTGGAGATGCCGCAGGCTCTAAGCTTCTCCCTGGTTCCCCGGTGAACGGGATTTCCAAGCTCCTCCGCGCTGGTGGCAGCGGAGGCAATATAAAACTTTGAGGCCAGACCACGTCTGGCTGCCATGTCCTTCAGGACAAACTCTGCCATGGGAGAACGGCAGATGTTGCCCAGGCAGATGAAAAGGATTTTAATCATACAATTTTACCTCCTTAGTCTTTCCCCTGATATTCCTGTTCCAGTTCCTCTGCCAGGTATGCGTCGCTCATACAGTGCATATCAGAAATACCATCCCGGATCAGCTGATAAACCTGTGAATGGTAGAAAAAGTCCAATGCCGCATCCAGCGAAATCCCCTGCTCTCTTGCAAAGCACTCAATCACACGACTATATTTCTTTTGAAGTAAAATCGGGTTTGCATTCATACCAGTTCACTCCCTTCAAAATGCAGAAGTCCCAACGCTTTCTCTGTACGAAAACATATCTGCAGGTTCGGTTTTTCATAACGCAGACGACTGATTGCCTCTCCCTTGTCAATCAATCTCTCAAAAAAGAGTTCCACCGTATTGAATACCTTATCATTTGCCACACCACTTCTCCGCCTGCTCATACAACGGTGTCACATAGAAGCCACGCCCGAAGTCCACATTAAGGCGGGAATGTACCAAGTCCGGCTCTGCAATTTCCAGATAAGAACCATGATAGAGTATCATACCTCCACCCCTCTTTCTTTCATCACGTCAAGAAGATCCTCTACAATATACTCCTTGCTCTGCGTATGAAGTATTTCATATTCCGGTACAATGTAGCCATTTAATATATCGCTTTTTTCTGTAAATGCCTCATAAACCCGCTCTGCATTCACCCCCAGCCTTGCAGCTATATTTTCAATACAAAATACAGCAAATTCAAGTTCTCTGGAATTTTTAATATTTTCATGCAATGCCATAAACCATTCCCCCTAATAAATCAAGTCTTTTATCGTTATTCCAGAATCATGTCTTTCCATTTTTATAGAAGTCCCTAATTGCCTGCGGCTTGGTAAGAGCATCATAGAATGCCAGTTCATCTTCTGTCAGACCTAACTGCTCTCCCTCTTTATGAGCCTCTGCTAACTGCTTTGCAAGATTTAACATTTCCTCAATTACTTCTTCGTTGGTAAGCATACCATTAAGATACGCATTTACAGCTTTCTGCATAATCTCGCTGAACTTTTCAGATTTTACAACATTGGTCCTTCTATATATCGGCACCTGCTCCGCAATTAGCTTTCTCAACCGTTCAATCGCCAGATTTTTTTTCATCTTGCTTACTTCTTCAAGGAACTTCGGATCAAACAGCGAAAATTCCTCCTTAATATCAGAAAACAGATTGATAATGCCTTCGCTTTTAATACTTTGTTTCAAATCAAGCCAATATCGGCATTATTCTTTTCAGTCGTCTTTATTCCTCACTTTTACTTTTTCTCTTGATTTACCAATACTTCCCACTTTCCATATCTTTTTCCGTCAACTCTGCGTATATATTCCTTTTTCTGCAAAAACTCCATAATTCGCTTTATGGTGCTGAGAGATTTTCCTGTCTCGGTCACAAGCTCTTTTTGCTTAATTGACGGGTTCTTGTAAATCATCTCCAAAACCGCCAGTTCCTCTAAAGTGCATTCCAAAGTGTCAAATTGAGCCTTTGGAAATTTAGGATTGACACTTTGTGAATGATCATCCGCATAATACACGTGCATATATCTGTTTTTCAGCTCGTATTCCGTTCCCAAAATCAAATTACTGAAGAACATTTCCAGGAATTTTGTAGTAGCATGAATACCGTTCTGCAAATCATTATAATTTGCTCTTACCAATGCGTTGCGGAAATACCAAGAATTCTTTTCAAAGGCATCATTATTTACCTTGAATCCGAATGTTTTCATGTATTTAATCATAAAAACTGCCGCAGCTCTAGTGTTGCCCTCACAGAATGGGTGAATACGTTCAAACTTCACATGAAAATCCAAAATATCCTCAAAAGTCTTTTCTTCTTTTCTGTTATACTCTGTCAGCAGAGCTTTCATCTTATCGGCAACTTCTTCCGGAAGTGCAGTCTCCATACCGCTGACTTCATTCGGCATCTTTTTATAATCGCCAGCCGCAAACCAATCTTTTCTGGAATCGCTGATTCCATTTTCAGTATTAAATGGAGCTCTTTAATCAATTTCTCCGTCAGCGCTGCCTTTGCATGGTCAATCATCCTATCAATACAGCGGAAATGATTTGCCGTTTCAATCACATCATCCACATTCAGCGCTTCTTTTTCTACACCGATGGTATTGGTTTCAAAGATATATCTGGCCTGATCGTGGGTCAAACGGCTACCGTCCATTCGATTAGAATGATAAGTCAGCTCAATCTGAGTTTTGTGATAAATACCACCAAAATAAGCTGATTTTCTTTCCTCCTGCAGAATATCCAGTAAGGTCCTCTGTTTTTCTCTCTTCTTATTAGAACGCTCCTTCTACACGATTATGAGCACAGTAATTTCGCACACTGCGTTCCGATATATTCCATTTCTCTGTTATTTTGGCAGCTGAAAGATACTGCATCCGTATTCCTCCGATTTTCTAATGCTAAATCACTCCTTTGTGCCCGTCAAATCTTCCATCTTAAACGCATAATAGCCTTCATAGTAATAACTGTGATCGATGCCCTTCATATAAATTTCTCGATCATTTACATTATCTGTAAGGGCATTTTTCAGAAGAAACTTTATTTCGATATCTTTGATTGGACTTCGCTCCATTGCAAGCAGATAATCCTCTTTATCCACCTTGCTCCAGTCAACCACACAGCCGATTTCTTTTTTCAACATCAGATCAAGCCATATTCTCGTGCTTCTCCCATTCCCCTCTCGGAATGGATGAGCCACGTTCATTTCAACATATTTTTCGACAATTTCATCAAAAGTTGACTGTGGCATTTTGTCTATGCTCTGTAACGCTGCTTCCAAATACATCAGCGGAGCAAATCGAAAATTTCCTTTTGAAATATTGACCTTTCGTAATTTACCGGCAAAATCATAAATCTCATCAAAAAGATATTGATGAATCATCGCAAGACTTTTATAAGTCCCCGGTTCTAACGTCTCAAAAAAGCCGTTTTCAAACATTTCAACGGCTTTTTGCTTACTGATTTTTTCTTCTGCCCTTGCTAATTCTGTAGAATCTGTAATACCCAATTTATTTTCAAGCATAGCTTACCCCACATTTTTCATGCGATCACTTTTCCAGTCACAAATCTATCGTTATAAGTATACCATCTCAACTATCGTCTCGATGATTTTCTCGTCAGATAGCTGTTCATGCAAGTACGACAAGTCCAATTATCGACACTATCTTCATAAAAGATACTTTTCCTTTATTTTGTTAACATCTCCAAAGTTTCACAGGTTCTAAAAAACACCCCCTCTCCATAAAGGAGAAGGGCTATCACATCTGTATAACACTTATTTTGTTGCATTAATCACACGGTTAGTGATGTGGTATAAAAAAAGTTGACAGCTTGTTCTCAAGGATTTCATAATAAAATCAAGAGAACAAGGAGGTATTCAAAGTGGCACGTAAATATGACCAGGAATACAAAGTACAGGCAGTAAAACT
>JAGTTS010000007.1 GCA_018223375.1 Clostridiaceae bacterium Marseille-Q3526 | reverse complement strand
CATAATGAAACCTCCAAATGTAGTAAATTTCTATCTCCTATCAAGCAGAGTGTAGTAAAAATCTATTTACTATCATTATGAGTTTAAAAGCGTAGACAGTAAAGCTACCCAAGATTTAAGCGCTTACTTTTTATCCGATTCCTAGCATCAAAAAAGGAATATTTTCTCATTCTTGCGAAATCATTGAAAACATTCCTTTATTTGAATTTTTCTATCATTGTTTGTTTTTCTTTTTCTATGATATCCCCATCCATTTCCCCAGCCAGCAGACAACTCCCAAAAACCAGCTGCTGAAAAGCCCGTATAAAATCACCGGACCGGCGATGGTAAAAATCTTGCATCCGATTCCGAATACCTGTCCCTCCGCCTTGTACTCGATAGCCGGGGCGGCCACGGAATTAGCAAATCCCGTTATGGGAACCAGCGCTCCGGCTCCTCCGAATTTTACAAGCTTCTGATACAAATTCAGTCCTGTCAGAAACGCGCTGGATCCAATCAGAACCAAAAGCGTCCAGATTCCAGCGGCCTCCTTTTCCATTCCCTGAGCCTGAAAGGCGTTGATGAGAAGCTGTCCCACTGTGCAGACTGCGCCTCCCGTCAAAAAGGCCCTGGCCATGTTCAGAGGAAGATTGTGCTTCGGCGTAATTTCATCCACGTATTTTCCATATGCTTTTTTATCTACTTCCATGCTTTTTTTCTCCTTTTACTCTGTCCCGGAATCCCGGCTGGCATCTTTCCTGCTCCCCTTCGCCTCTGTCCGAATCTCAGCTCTGAGAGAACAGGCAGAACTGAACAAGGGCCCCAGCCATTTTCCCCAGGGCAATGGCCAGAATCATATACTGAATGCCCACTGACAGGTGAAGGCGCCTGTTCAGGACAGGGACCGCTTTTACCGTTTCCGCCAGGGACATGACGAGGCATCCTACAAACACGCCGGATCCAAGCCCTGCCGCTGTCATTAAAAGCTGTCCTGCCGTCTCCTCGGCCAGAGGAATCCGCCCCACAGGAATGGGAAATTCCATGAGATCCAGCGCATTCCCAAAAGCGCCGCCGCAGATCAGAAGCGTCTCGTACAGCATGATATGCCTTCTGGTCTTTGTCCTGGAAATCACCCTGGGAAATACGCCGATCATGGCCAGAAACGCAAAGATTCCAGCCGCAATCACGCCTCCTGACGTAAATCCGGCGAAGGCCAGAAACCACGTCTTAAGTAACGTCATTGCCCGACTCCTTTCTGCCGCTGTTCTGTATTAAGGTTTTGTTGACATTGTCCTCGTACAGGCGCATTTCCACCTCCAGAGGCGTCGGATCCAGGTTCAGCTTCGCTCTGGAAAAATGATTGAAAAAGACGGTGACTCCCAGAGCCAGCCCTACCGAGTAGGCCAGCTCCAGCACCGTTACCCCGTCCGGTTCCCGAAGCATTACCAGCGTGTAAATTTCCCGGAACACATCTTTCACATTGGCGTCATTGTTAAAGGTCATGATGGCGAACATGGCTCCAAAAAAGCAAATCAGACAGGCAAACACCGTCTTTGTCCATTCCCAGATCATGGAAGGAACTTTGTCCGGCTTGTAGGAGATAATGAAATCTGTCTCTCCCAGATTTGACACGTCTGCACCCGGAGCCGCCTGCTGGATCTTTTCGATGATATCCATCACATTTCCAATGTAATTGTGTTCCTTATTTTCCCGGATCGACGCTGCCTTCACCGCCTTCACACGGCTCGCCACATGGGGATCGCTGCAGTAAACCTCCCCAATATCAGCTAAAAATACGTCTTTTTTGTGTACCTGCGTAATCTGATTCAGGCTTATAAATACGGTCTGTCCCATCAGGCTGCCATCTCCCCGGCGCTTTCTTCTGCCTCCACAAAGGTTCCGTGGGGTTCCGCATAAATGTGCATGTCAAACAGGCAGAACCATACGACGGCTAAAATAAACATGACGCTCAAAAGGAGCAGAAGCAGACCTGCCTTTCCTTTTATAAAATTCATTTTCTCACATCCTTTTCTATTCGTTTGCAGATTAGTATGGAGAAAATTTCTGTTTTTATTCAAAGCCTTCCCGCATTTTCTTTAAAATCCGCTTCTCCATCCTGGAAACCTGAACCTGTGAAATCCCCATGGCTTCTGCAATTTTTGTCTGTGTCTGGTCATAGAAATAGCGTCTCACAATCAGCTGGGTATTTTCGTCTACCTGCTGTGTGATTTCAGTCAAGGCTGCTGCCTGTTCCTGAACGCTGGATGCCTTCTCTATGTCTGTTAAGCTGAGTATAGAATACTTTCCCGGATATATGAATTAATTTTAGAAAAATGTAATGAATTGCAAGATATTATCTATATATTCAACCTGCTTTTCTACAGCCTTCTCCTTATGGCCAGGGCGACTGCAATAACAAAAAGATTGTTTATCATACACGCCCAGTCTGCTCCCACATAAGAGGCCAGAAGCCCCGAGTACCAGCTGCCCGCCGGAACCAGCAGCCCTGAAAAAAATGCCAATACCGCGAAAAACCTCCCCTGATATTCCACTGGGACGGAAACTTGCAGTTTTGAGCTTAGCGGGACGTTCACACACGTAGTCAGCAGGCCGATCAGGAACTGACACAGCAAAAATACGACAAAAAATAGCTGCTTTTCAGGGAACAGGACAATAGACGCCCCTCCCACCCCAATCATCACTGCGCTGTTGCAGACAATAAATTCTGTCATTCTATCCTTATGGCTGAATTGGGAGCTTTTAAAAATTAACATCCCCGCACATATGCTGCCTGCTATGGAAACAGAGGCGGCAATACCAAATAAGGCCTCATTGATCCCATACTTCTGCACCACCATTCCAGGATTCATAATTTCCTCCATACCTCCGAGAAAAAAGTTAAGAAGCATCACCATTAAAAAAAGCGGCCTGATATTTTTATCACGGCTGATAAATCGAAGCCCGTCAAGAAATGCCTGGCCGGCCCCTCTCTCACGCTCTGGCTTCTGAAACGCGGCTTTATAAATAATTGCGGATTCCTGAACTGCCGATAACAGGTAAAGAACTCCCATCAAAGCCAAAATGCACCGAAAGCCCAGCCATCCCCATAAAAAGGTGCCCGCTATGGGGGCAGCGATGGACGCCATGTTGTCAGTTAAGCTTTTCAGCCCATTATATCGTCCTATCTCCGCCTTCTCTAATAATTCTGTAAATAACACCTTGGACGAAATTTCAAACAGATTGCTTAAGATATTGATCATAATGCTTGCCATCATGAGCCATGCAATATAATTGCCCTGCCCTTCCTTAAAATACAGCAGCGCGGCATAAATGGCAGCACAGCATAAATCGCAGAATATAATCAGCTTCTTCCGGCTTATCCTGTCAACTAAAACCCCTAAAAATGAACTGCACAGTACCGCCGGCAGCGAGGTACACATCAAAAAAAATCCCGCAAACGCCAAGCTCTGCGTCCTGTCCAGGATATACAGCGGCAAGACTGTTAAATACGCCATACTTCCAAATTTAGAGGTTGCTCTTCCAAGTATTAAAAAAATAATATTTTTCATCGAACCAGTCACTCTTTCCCCAAAAAATAATCAGCCATTTTACACAGACGAGAGGTAATCACACAAATTTTACAGGAATAGATAAGAACTACTATTCTAATATCATAACTAATTGGCTGTCAGTTACCAAATAGCAAATTTTTATTTTTCCCAAATTTTAACATTATCCTCAAGAGTTTCTATCTTAATTTCTCTTATAATAGTAGCAAAATATTTTTTAACCAAACAAAAGAGGAGGCTTTATACTTTAAATAAAACCTCCCCCTCTGTCTAATTATTAATACAATTAGATCATGTTGAGTATTTTACTACATAGTCTTCATTTTCCAGATTTTCAGCAAATATGTCTTGTGCTTCAAGTTCTTTTAATCTTTCTATTAACTCTTTTTCCATTTTCTCACCTCCTATTACAATATATTTATGGTTAATCCCCCCCTTACAGCAAGGAATTATCCATCATAATCTTTAGAACTATCAGTGTACTTATTACCTCTTTAAGTTTCACTATTATAAACTCTACACTTCTAACCAGAACTTTACTTCGCAACTTTCTCTTTGAATGAGTTAAACCTTTTCTGGATCATTTTATACCGCACTTCTGTAGAAAATGGTTTTTAAATAAAGCTGTTTATAGCCACTTATAGCTAAACTCAGAAAACTGAACAATTATCTTACTGCTTTTATAGCATCGAAATAGACACCACTCCCTCTTCTTTTAACTCGATATGCCTTTGTCGTCGCTTAATTTGATATCTTTTCTATCCTATATAAAATTTCTAATATTTTTATTCAGCTTTATATGATGCTCTTATAGCACTGTCATTCTCTAAAAGGCAAAAAATCTTTGCATCTAGCATTATACTTATAAATTTCTCTAAATTTTCCTCTTTAATCCTTATATTATTATCACATAAACTCCTCTTTAATTTTTTTAAGGAATCCCCCTTTTTAAAAAATTCTAATAAAAGTAATGCTAATTTATTTACCTTACATAAATTATATGTAATTAAATTAATAAAAATATTGTATTATCTTTCTTTATAAAATGAGAATTAAGAATGTAATAATCATCCTTTACATTTCTTTTTACTTTTGCCTCGTCATTAAAGCTTCAACAAATCCGAAATAAACCATCAACGAAATTTCATAATACAATTCTTCGGAATATTTTATATCTGAGATTAATATTCCTGTTTTAATTTTGTATCTCCTTCAAACTCAACTGATATTGAAAATATATAATGGTTATTAGGATTATAAAATACTATTTTATTTTCAAAACCAGCAACTTCATTATAACATCTACAAACTTACCGTTTCATTCAATACCAAAATTTTTTCACTATATCTATTTATATTATTAACTTTGTTTAAATTCTCTTTATTATAATCAACTTTGTTTATTGAATCTAAAATCCAAGTAATCTCAGATATGTGAAGTCTATTTGGAAGAATTATGTACTCTGAAATAATTGTTGTATTTGCTCTTCAAATCTAGATTCACTTACCAAATCTCTACTTTCTGCCTGAGTTAAACCACAGGAAATATCGTAATCAGCGTTCGTAGACAAATCTCCTCTCGCGAGTACATCTATATTAGAAACAAAATATTTTTCAGGATAATGCCATACGTCAGAGCCTATATCTAATCCAAACTCTTGGAAACCTCTCGTAGAGTAAGGTACTCCATATTTATATTTTGAATCATATAAAATTTTAGTAGTATAATTTATAGTCCTTATCGCTCTTCCTGAGTCTCAGTTGAAAACCTACCATAAAAATAAATGTACTGGCACCTTGTTTTTTAAACAATTTTCAATATTATCATTTATCCATTCAAGCTTAACATGTTTTTTCATTTTGTCTAAAACACGCTGATTATATGATTCTAGTCCAAATTGAATTTGTCTACAGCCACTGGCATAAATTTTGGAACATCCTTCGTTTGTTAATTTTTTACTAAAACGTGTCTCACCATGCCAAAAAATCTCTAAATTTTCTTTCACAATTAACTCAGCAAATTGTATCATTCTTCCAGCTTCAAACGTTTCGTCTACAAACGAAAAAACTTTTGATTTATATCTTTGGCTTAGAACTTTTACATTATGTACAACTTTTTCAACAGGAATAGTACGATAATTTCCTGCTGTAGCATGTGGTATAGTACAAAAAGCACATTTATTGAAACAACATCTGCTTGTATATATAGGCAAAACCAACTCTGGCATAAGGTATTTTTCTATTGCAAAACCATCAAAATCAGGAACTGTGTCATTTAAAATATCGGTTCCAACTATCTTGTTTTTTTGTATAACACCATTACTTATATAATACAAATTATTAATATTCTCTAAATGTTTCTTTTGCTCAATAGCTCTAATCAATACAGGAAGTACTGCCTCACCATCATATAACATTATCGAATCAAAAAATTCATAAAACGGATGGTTATTTGATAAATTATTAATTGCTAATCTTGTTATATAATTACCACCTAGAGAGATATGAACAACACATTTACAAAATTTTTTAACTAGTTTGCATAAAGTTAAAGCTGATATTAACTGCGATGAACCACTAATTGAAATGCCTAAAAACTCTATATTCTCACTATTTATATATGGAATTATTTCTGCCTTATAAAATTGAACAAATGGGTTATGAACACTATCATCTAAAGCTCTTAAAATTTCTTCTGTTTTTTTAAAATCGTAAAGTAATTGTATCTGATTTAGATCAATAGTACTCCCCTCTATAGATTTACTAATTATAAATAGTGCATTTTTTATAATATTTTCTGCATAATTTCTCTTCTAAATCAAAATATTCTTCACCTCTAAAACTTCTTTTGCCCTATCAACATTTAAAGAGGACATTTTAATTAGTTGTAGAGTTATTTTTCAGATTCACTCAAATTCTTTTCTTCTATATTGTTTAAAGCCTTTTCTATATAGTCCGCCGATAAGATTTTATCATAAAATTCTATATTTAAGTCCTTAATAGATACCTCAATATTTTCTTTTTCTTTAAGATATGATTTTAAAATCGGTAAAGCTAAATATGGCCCAACTGGTGACCATCCCGGGGGAAAAATTAATAATTTTTCATATTTTTCTCTCTAAATCTATAACTCAACAAATGTTTTATTTTACACTTATTATATCATTTTCTTATTTCAAGTCAATTTATTTATAACACCTTAATTTTCCTCATAATCATCCCCACACGAGACAAATCTATTAAGTTTTGTTGTCCTCAGCTTTCAAAATAGCTAAAATATAAGGAATCATATTCATTTTTGATGTGCAATTAAGCCGTCAAGCAAAAACCTTACTGAACAAAAAGAAAGGAGATTCCTTATGACTAACTCTACATCAATCACCTACCGTTTGAAAAGAAAAATTTTGGCTTTTACTAATAAAATCTCCTGCACACTTTCAAAACCTCATCGGAAGTTCACAGCAGATATGGTTTATGGCATTCTGACATCCAGAAGCTGCCTGCTCACTGATATTTCCAGCCAGCTTCATGAAACGGTACATAAGGCGAATACCGTAAAACGGCTTTCCAATCATCTTTCGGAAGGAACGCCGGCTTCTGCGGCTGCTTCTTATCTCCACACCGCAAAAAGTATCGTTCCCTCTGAACCAGTGGTTCTCATTGATAAAAGTGGTATCTTTCCCACGTAAAAGTTCAGATCACTGCCTCCCGGAAGAATATTTATCTGGTTCTGGTCTATGGATCACGGAACATCCCATGATGCTGGCTGCAAACAAAGAGAGCCGTTCAAAGGATGATGTGATCCGCATTGCCAGAACCTACTTTTCCAGATGGCGGATCGAGGAATATTTTCGTTGTAAAAAGCAGACCTGTATAAAAGTGCCTCTATTCCCGGTACTGCCATTCTAAATTTTTCCAAAAACGGCCGGAAAACCAATTTCAGTTCTCCGGCCAAAATTTTTACCATTTATGTTCGCTATTTGTTCGGAGTTTCTCCGCCTTACTATGTATCAGATAAAAAATGTGACTTATACATTCCTATTCGCTTCCAACTCTTTTACCCTATCAAGCAGTAATCCGGACATTTCTGCAACGCTTCCTATCTCATATCTTCCATAGTCTTACACATAGCTGCAATCCCCTCCTTACTCTCTTTGAAAAATCTTACCCTGCCTGCCAGCACATCTTACTCTCGAAGCATTTTGTCAAAAAGTCATCATCAAGTAATCGAAAGCCTCTAAGGCGCTGCAAATCCTCCTGATGTTTCAGTTCTATTTTTTGACTTATTGTCATGCCTTTCTCCCATTTTCTTCTATCCTCTTGTAAGTTCATACTGGCATAATCCCTCCTTCTTTTCAAGCTAGACTCCCAAAGCTTTTGGGCAGACACAGGCCCATCACCAAACGATTTCTTATTAGTATGGAGAAAATTTCTGTTTTTATTCAAAGCCTTCCCGCATTTTCTTTAAAATCCGCTTCTCCATCCTGGAAACCTGAACCTGTGAAATCCCCATGGCTTCTGCAATTTTTGTCTGTGTCTGGTCATAGAAATAGCGTCTTACAATCAGGTCCCGCTCCTTCTTTTCAAGGGTTCCCAAAAGTTCCCTGAGGACAAGCCGGTTCAGCGCCTCCTCCTGTCCGCCGTTTTCGCCGCCAACTCTGTCCAGGAGAGACAGATTTGTCTCCTCTCCTCCTGCCGCCGGGGCATACAGAGATTCCACCTGGGCCCCGGCCTCCAGAGAAACGGCCACCTCTTCGCGGCTGGCCCCCACGTCCTCTGCCAGCTCCTCCAGCGTCGGCTCCCTGCCCAGCGTTCCCGACAGCTTCTGCCTGGACGCGCTGACACGTATTCCCATCTCCCTGATGGAACGGCTTACCTTGATAATCCCGTCGTCCCGTAGAAATCTCTTGATCTCGCCCATAATCATGGGGACTGCATAGGTAGAAAATTTCACATCAAAGGCTGTGTCAAATTTATCAATGGCCTTCATCAGGCCGATACTTCCGATCTGGAACAGATCCTCCGTCTCGCAGCCCCTTCCCGCAAACCTTCGGACAATACTCCAGATCAGGCCTACGTTTTCCTCTACCAGAGCATCTCTGGCCTCTTTATCTCCCTGGTGGGCCAGGGAAATGAGCTGTATCGTTCTATCCTGTCTCTCTGTTCCTTCCATACGCTCACCTGCCGACCGTCTTTGTCATGATGACGGCTGTTCCGCGGCCAGGTTCTGATTCCACGGCCACCTGATCCATAAAGGCCTCCATAAAGGAGAATCCCATGCCGGACCGTTCTCCGGACGGATCGGAGGTGTACATGGGCTCCATGGCCTTGCCAATGTCTGCGATTCCAACGCCTTCGTCCCGGATCGTAATCCTTGCCTCCCTGCCGCAGACCTGAATTTCTATGTAAATGGTCCCTTCCCCGCCTCCATATCCATGGATGACTGCGTTGGTGACAGCTTCCGAAACCGCAGTCTTTATATCGTCCATCTCCTCCACTGTAGGATCCAGGCGGCTTAAAAACACCGCCGCCGCCACCCGGGCAAATTCCTCGTTTTCTGAGCGGCTCTCAATCTCCATCCTCATTGTCTCTGTCTGTCTCCCGTTTTTTTTCATCTCCATCCCCTTCTGCATGGCTCTCTCCTTTCCAGGCGTCCCTCTATGGCCGCCTCCTTCGTATCGTATCCCTGCACAATTCCCGCGATTCCTCCGATAGACAGAATCCGTTTCACCTGGCGTCCCGCCCCGTAATAGGCGACGCTTCCCCTGCTTCCCCTCATCTGCTTGTAGCGGTTTAACAGCACCCCGATTCCTGAGCTGTCCATAAACTGCGTATCCGTAAAGTCAAAAATCATTCTGGTCACATAATTTTCTGCCAAAATCAGATCCGTCTCATTTTTCAGCGCCGTACAGTTATGGTGATCTACCTCTCTGGGAAGATGAATCACCAGCATCTGTTCCGACGCCTCATATGTAAAATCCTGTTCCATGCCTTTTCCTCCTTTTCCTGTCCAGTTTTTTTGTCCGGCCTTTTTCTGTTTATCTGCTCACTGCGTCCTATGAAAGTATTCCCCGGAGTCCTTTTTTTATTCCTGTCCTGTTAAAAAGCTTACGAATCAGCGAAAGCCGGAATCCCGGCGTTTTTTCCATTTTTAACGCAAAAAAAGACACTGCAAAAGAATCTTCCATCTTCTGTAGTGTCTCTTTTCATTCTTATGTGTCTTACTGCTGCGGCTCTGCTTCCTGTCCGCCGTCTGTATGATCAGGCTCTGCTTCCGGTTCCCCGCCCTCCGGCTGAGCTTCTCCCTCTGGTTCTGCCGGCTGCTGGGGCGCCGTCTGCACGTAAGGCGCCAGCTCTGTCAGCTGATTTCTGGCTTTTTCCGCATACTCGGAATCTCCGTACTGGGTGCTCACCTGGGTGAACAGCTCCACCGCCTTGGCGTAATCCTGCTTGGAACGGTAAATCATTCCCATGCTGAAAATTACCTTCGGATTCTGCGGGCGGATGGTCAGACAGGTGTTGTAATAATTTAACGCCTCGTCCATCCGGCCGGCCGACCACATGGTGTAGGCCAGATCCTCCAGGGTCTGGTAGCCGTTCGTCTCGATGTCCTGCTTGATTCCGTTGGCAATCTGAAGCACCGTCTCGTCCGTAAAAATCGACGGATTGAATCCCGGATACAGTGTGACTGCCCCGGTCAGATCCTCGTTTCGGTAAGCCTGCAGCATTTTAACAAGGATCGCGTACTGGTTTACCTGGCTGTCGTTGCTGTTTAACGCTTCGTCCAGCTTCTGCTCCGCCGTCTCTTTATCGCTGTTGGCCTGCTCCATCTGTCCGTTTAAGCTGTCAATTTCCTCGTTTCTCTGATTAATCTTCTCCTCGTATTTGAGGATTTCCTGATTGTGCTCATTATTCAGCGCCTTAATCTTCGTGGGCATAACCAGGAAGAAAATCACCATGGCTCCCAGCGCCAGGCCTGCCACAATGTTTAAGATGGACTGCCATCCCGTATTTTCCTTGTAGGAAGGCGGAATAATCACATCGTCGTCCTGCATTTTTTTGTGGGAAAAGGCGTTTTTAAGCTTTCTTCTCTCCACATCCGCCCGGCCTGTCCTGGCCTTGACAATGGACATGTACCAGGATGCCTTGGGATTATTCTTGTCAATCTTCAATACCTTCAGAAGGGATTTGCCCGCCTTCGTGTAGGTTCCGCGGCTCATATAGAGCGCTGCCAGCAGCAGGTGGGCCTTAATAAAGTTCGGGTTTACCTCCACCACCTTCGTCAGCTGCAGAACTGCCAGATCGTCGTCCCCGGCCTGGGCCTGGGCCAGCGCCTGGTTGTACCGCTTGACATTCTGGCTTACTGTATCCAGCCGCTCCGGCTTCCTCTGAATCTGATCCAGATAATAGTCGGCTCGGTTGTCCTGCTCCTTAAAATTCATGCTGATGACCCACTGAACCAGAGCGTCTGACACCTCTCCCATCTCATAGTAGATAAGTCCCAGAAGGTTTCTTCCGTCAATGTGGTATTTATTCAGCATCAGGCACTTTTTCAGCGCCTCCACCGCCCCCGTCAGGTCGCGTATCTTGGCCCGTTCCAGCCCCAGGTTATAAAAACCGTTGGAAGCCAGACGGATTTTTTTTAACTGATCCATATCGTTTACCGCTCTTTCGCATGTTTAAGTACTTCCATCACAATATCTGACATATCGGTCAAATCGCTCTTTACGATGGCTTCTCCGATGTCCTCCACTTCCAGGCTGGGCTGGAAACGGCTGATCTCCTCGTCAAAGTCAATCATGGTTCTATCTTCTTTTGTCATAACGGTTCCTCCTTATCACATCTTCTATTTCTCCTGCCAGGTAAAGAGAGCCGGCGCAGAATACCGTGTCGTCCTTCCCTTTATCCTGAAGGGCGGCAAGAAGCGCCTCCTCCGCTGTCGGCCTGACTGTCATCGGAACAGACAGACCGGCTTCTCTGGCCTCCTTTTCTGCCGCCGCCCGAAGCGTCTCCACTTCAAGCCCTCTGCTGCCGGCAATGCGGGTCAGTACCGCGGCGTCGGGGCGCAGCGTCTCAAACAGCAGACGCAGCATCGTCGGATACTCCTTATCCGAGGCTGCGGCAAACAGGAGAATTTTCCTCTTTCCTGGAATCTGGGAGGCAGCCCTGGCAAACGCCCGGATTCCGCCCTCATTGTGAGCGCCGTCTAAATAGACGCCGGGAGCAATCTCCTCCATACGGCCCGGCCAGACGGTCTTTCTCACTCCCTCGGAAACGGCCTGCCAGGAAATTCCCAGATACCCGGCCGTCCGGACTGCCAGCATGGCGTTTACCACTTGGTAAGGGGCGGCAAAGGGGATTTCCAGGGTCTTCTCTCCCTCTCTCAAAAACAGGCGCCCATGTTCCAGAGTCTGCTGCCAGGACGCTTCCTCCCCCACCCCAAAGGCAGGGCTCTTTAAACGCCTGGCCTGGCTCTCTATCACAGCGGCGGCCTGTGCATCGCTCCTGTCATAAAATACGGGAACGCCCGGCTTGATGATGCCGGCCTTCTCCCCGGCAATCTGCTCCACCGTAGTTCCCAGATACTCCATGTGATCCAGGCTGACAGAGGTGATCACGCATACCTGCGGACGGCGGACGCAGTTGGTCGCATCCAGTCTCCCTCCAAGCCCGGTCTCCAGCACTGCCGTGTACTCTCTTCTCTTCTGCATCATGGCGGCAAACATCAGAAACAAATACTCAAAATAAGACGGATGGCCAAGTCCTCTCTCCTCCATCATGAGAAGAAGCTGCTGTATCCGGCAAAATGCTGCGAGAAATTCCTCCTCTTCCACCTGTTTTCCGTCAAAGACAAACCGCTCTCTGACAGAAACCAGGTGAGGAGAGGTAAACACTGCCGCAGGCTCCCCGGCTTCCCTGAGAATCGAGGACAAAAAAGCGCACACAGAACCCTTTCCGTTCGTTCCGGCCACATGAATCAGCCTGACGCCGTCAAGGGAAAGTCCTGTCTCGTCCAATATTTCCCTGAGTTCTTCTATGGAATGCTTCTTCCTGGTAAATTTAGGAATCCCGTTCAGGTATTCCTCTGCCTCCTTCACAGTGAAGCTGTCAAGCCCTCTGCCCATGTCTTTCCTGTCCTTTCTTCTGTCTGCTTCCTCTGTCTGCAGACAGCCTGTCCCTTGTGCAGGCTTTTTCTTTTTGTTCATCTCTCTATTATAATATAAGCTCGCTATTATGCAAGAAGTTTATTTCGGTAAATTTTCCGCTTTCTCGACAGGAAAAACAAAGCGGCCCTCCGATCCGCCTGAAAGACTTCACAGAAAGCCGCCTGAAACGCCTGCTTTTCCCGTCTGAGGCAGCGCGTACTGGCGCTACCTTTTTTTAAAAATATCGACAACCGCTTTCACAATCTTTACAAGCACGTTCCAGATTCTGGCCAGAGGCCCCGGATCTGCCTGGGCGGAGGCCTCCAGATCTGCCGTGTCTCCGCTTAACGCCTCGTCGTCTATCTCCTCCGTTCTTAAAAGGATCTGAATGCTGTGGGGGGAAGGATTTTTCCCGGAGGTGAAAGATACCAGATCTTCGCCTGGATCCAGATTCAGGAAATTGTTTTCCTCCTCAAATTTGTCCAGCTGTTCATCCAGCGTATCCTTCATATTCCGGCTGGCCCCTCTCACCTGCTTTAAGCTCTCAATGGCTGTCAGGCTGTGGTTTAACAGCTCCTGCATTCCTGCCAGGGTGTTTTTGGCTCCCCCGTCCAGAGAATCTCCGGCAGCTGCCAGAGTATTGTGAACGGCGCGCAGCACGCTCTCCGTGCTTCCCATAGCTTTTGCCAGACGGTTCATCAGCTCCTCTGTAGCTCCCAGAGCATCCAGCATGGAGGGCACATAGCTGTCCATCGTGTCAATCATCACTCTTGTGTCGTCTAGCAGGTTTACCAGCTGATCCGTGCAGCTTCGAAGTTCCTTCACCACCCTGGCCGTATCCTCCCCAGCCTCGGAGATGACGGAACAGAGTCCGTTGATTTTCTGGATCAGGGCTCCGGCCTTCGCAATGGTCTCGTCTGAGCTTCCAAGCAGTTCTTTCACCATCTGGAGCAGGAGACCGACGTCTCCGCCATAGGAGGTTCCAGACACAGTCTGAAGTCCCGCCTCCACCTGGTCTGCGTACTTCTCCAGCTCCTCGTCCTGCCACTCCTGCCATTCTTCAAAGTCCGCGTCATTATCCCCGCCGGATCCAGGCTCTCCAGAAGGCCCTCTCCTGTCCGGATCCAAAAGCACAGGCTCCTCATCAGTGGAAAAAGCCGTCACACTGCTGTTTTCTGACTCGTCTTCTCTCTTTTCCTCTTGTGTCCCTTTCTCCTCTGCACTGCTTGCCGTGGCCTTTCCAGCGCCTTCTGAGCTGTCTTTCTCTGACAATTCCTGTCCGTCAGGCTTTTTTGCGGAACCTCTGTCATAGCGGAAGGAATCTGCCTCTGAAAGGGCTTCCTCCAGATCCTCCCAGTCTTCCAAGGCAAGCTGCCAGCTTCCGCCTGCGCCCTGCCCCAGCTGTCCCAGGGCCGCCAGAATCTGCTCCAGCTGCCCTGCCTTTTTCTGGATCTCCTCCGCTATGGCCTGCTGCTCGGCAGCCGTGATACCGGCTCCGATGCTGTCAGAAGCACGTTCCAGGGAATGCTGCAGAGACTTTAATCCGCTGTACAGATCGTCCAGCTCATCCTGCATATCCTCCATGGTATTGTAGATGGCCCTGGCGTTGTCGTTAATGTCCGTCACCGCGTTCTGGGCCGTCTCCAGATAAGGAATCAGCTTCGACGTCTGCTCTGTCACAGACAGCAGATCGTCAAGGGCCTGGGCGGATCCGCTCTCAATCGCCGCTCTGCTGCCTGATAAAATCTGTCTGCCCTGCTCAAGCTGCCCCAGACCGCTCTGAACCGTGGAAACGCCTGTGCCCATGGATTCAAAGGCCTGCAGCATGGCGTCATAGCTTTCATAGAGAGCGTCCCCGTTCTCTCTCCAGGTGTCTTTGGCCTCCTTTAAATCTGCAATGTGCTCAAAGGCGCTGGCGGTTCCTGGAACCATCATCATCACGATTCCGGGGCTCTCGAAGCTGTCGCTTCCAAGGCGCACCGTGTAATCGCCCTCCTCTCCCGGAAGCGCCATAAAAACGGCGGCAGAATAGCTTCCCACTGACTGAAGCTGGGAGCCGGGCGCGTCGATGCTGTAATATTTGCTCATATCAGCCGGAACTGCCACAGTCAGAATCATGTTGTTTCTGAAATAGGCCTTGGCCTTTTGATTCGGGACTGCCTTCACATGGATTTCTACCAGCCCGGACGCTCCGTTTAAGGCTTTTGGCTCTGTCTCCACGCCATTGAGCTTATAAGAAATGTCGAAGGTCCAGGGAAGCTCCATCTCTTCCTTCGGAAGGGTACACTGATAATAAAATCTCTGATTCTTGTCAGGGAACTTCCAGGTAACGCTTCCATTCCCCACAGACGGCTCTGTGCTGTCCGTCATATTTTCTACCTTCTCATAAATGCCGTAATCTGTATACTCCGTCACGCCGTTGGTGCTGCAGCCCTTCACCACGTTGATCTCCGTCTCGGATCCATAATAATCGAGATTGACATACATGGTCTCGTCCACCTGGACTCTGGGAGGCGCTGCAGACGCCGGCACGGCAATGGCTGTGGACGCCGTTACCGCGGCCATGACGGAGGCCAGAAGCCGTTTCCCCATTCTTTTTTCTGAGATTCTGATTCTCATTCTATGTTTCATAGCCAGAATCCTCCTTTTCCTGTACCTTCTTTTTTCTGCTCCTCCTGCTCAGGGCTTTCTTGAGCCGCTGAAACTCATTATCCATCAGGATGTGATCAAACAGAGCCAGAAAAGCCGGCATCAGCGTAAGCACCAGAACCATGCTCATCCAGGCTCCCCTGCCGATCAGATGTCCCAGATCTCCGATGGCCGCCACGCTGGAAATCTTATAAACCATATAGCCTGCCACAGTCAGGATGGATCCGGAGGTCAGCACCGCCGGTATAGTTCTCTTTAACGCCATAATCACCGCCTGCTCTTTCCCGGCCTCCCTGCGGCACTCCAGGTAATTGCTGGTAGTCAAAATCGCATAGTCGACGGTAGCCCCCAGCTGGATGGAGCTTACGATAATGTAGCCCATAAAAATCAGAGTATCCCCCACAATGTAAGGCACGGCCATATTGATAAAAACCGCCACCTCGATGGGAATCATAATGATAAGCGGTATGATCAGAGACTTAAAGCTGAACATGACTACCAGGAACACGCCGATCAGGGACATGGCATTCACCCTGGCATAATCTTTTGTGATCGTAGTCTCTATGTCCTGAGTGGAGGGCGTGGTTCCCACCAGATAGGAGTGCTCCGGATAATACCGTTTCATAATCGCCTGAATCTCGTCAGAGCACTGGTAGGCCAGGGGACTCTCCCCCTTGGATTTTACATAAATCAGGATTCTGGCATAATCCTCCTTGTGAAGCAGCTCTGTCACCGACCTGGGCAGAAAGCTCTCCGGAATGCCTGCCGGAAGCGTCCCTGCCATAGAAGTCACGGACTTCGTATAGGGGAGGCTTTCCACCTCGTCAGAAAACGCCTTCTCCGTCACCATGGAGGTGTTGGGAACCAGGGCAATCATCAGATTGCTTCTACCGAACTTCTCATTGATCACCTGTTCGTCCTCATAGACCTTCGTTCCCTCGCTGTCGCCCACCGACTCGTTTCCAAAGAGGAAAGAATTCATGCCCTGAGCCGTGTAGGCGGGAATGATAATCACTGCCACAAAAATCAGAACTGCCCAGCGTATTTTATAGATTTTCCGGCTCAGCCCCTCGAAATCAGGCAGAAACGGCCGGTGGGCCGTCCGCTCGATCAAGGACATGGTCCGAAGAATCATGGCAGGCATAAACAAAACGACAGTAACCAGGCTGACTACAATTCCCTTGGCCAGCACGATTCCCATATCAAACCCAATGCTGAACTTCATAAAAGCCAGCACGATAAAGCCCACGATGGTCGTCAGGCTGCTGGCGAAAATGGAGCGGAGCGCCTCGTCGATAGCGTTTCTGAGTGCCTGCCTCTGCTCAATTCCCTTCTGTTTTTCCCTGGTGTAGGCGTGAATCAGGAAAATGGAGTAATCCATGGAAACTGCCAGCTGCAGTACAGCCGACACGCTGTCCGTCAGGAAGGAAATCCGGCCCAAAAAAATATTGGTGCCCTTATTAATAAGGATCGCCACTCCCATGATGGTCAGATAGAGCACCGGCTCAAACCAGGAATTGGTGGTAATACAGAGAATCAGAAAAATCATCAGGACGCCCAGAGCCAGAATCATGTTCATTTCCCTGCTGACATTTTCTTCCAGAGACTTGTTCTGCACAGCCGGACCTGTAAAGTATCCCTTATCCCCCAGAATCTCCATCATCGCGTCAATGGCCTCAGAGGTTTTCTTGCTGGTATCTCCCTCCACAAAGGTCACGTCCATGACCGCCGACCCGTCTTTATAATAATCTGCAATATCGCTGCTGTCGATAAAGCTGGAAGACGAGTAGACGTCTGTCCCCATATCCAGCCACAAAATCTGATCCACTCCGTCCACAGCTTCCAGCTTATCCTTGTAAAGCTTTGCCTGATAGAGAGTCACATCCTCAATCATCACCCTGGCGGTTCCTGGATAGCCGAATTTCTCCTCCATCAGATCCAGCCCCTGCTTCGACTGCACTGTGTCCGGCAGGTACTCCGTCAGGTCGTAATTGACCTCCACAAAGGGAGCCGCAATCACCGACAGAATCACCAGAACGAGAAACAGCTTTTCAATGGCTCTGCTCTTTTCCAGGATAAAATCAGGAAGACTGAACTTCGGCTTTTCTCCTGCAGGCGCTCCCGAAAGCTGCATTCCTTTTATTTTTAATGTCCGTATTAATGTTCGCATCGTCATCAGAATTCCCTGCCCTGCCAGTCTATTTCATAAAGATCACCATGTAGTAATCGCTTCCGTTTACCTCTGTGTGGGCAATTCCCATCCCGCCGTAGTAGTCCGGTCTGTCCTGCCGCTTCTTCGCGTCCTCCTGGATATCCAGAAGCTTCTCCTCCGCCTCGCCGGCTCCGTCCACATTCTTGATGTACACCTCCATATGGCGGCGGCCGCCGTTATACTGGATGCTGTTTAAGTAATCCGTCAGATCGCCTTCCTCCGGGATCTTTCCGTTTCCATACCCTTTTTCTCTGGCCATGGCAAGGCGGTGGGCCGCAATCTCTGTCAGCTTTCCGCTGATCTCATAGCTGGCGTCCCTGTCGTAATCCTTTTTGTCGTCCTCATAATAATCTTCGTCCTCATCGCCGTCAAAACTGTCCAGCTTCAGCTCGTTTAAGTTGGACGCCAGATTCTGGCAGGCCTCGTCATAAAAACCGATCTCAAAGGCTCCGCCGCCTGTATTTTTTTCTTTTTTAGCCGTGTCCACGCTTCCGTCGCTGTGGAAGGAATAAACGGTCCCATTCTGCTCCACGTGGCCTGTTTTCATGGCTCCGCTCTCTGTAAAATAGTAGCTTTTTCCGCCGATGGTCCGCCATCCTGACGCCATGGTGCCGGAATCGTCCAGGTAATACCAGGTATCGCCCTGAAGGAGCCATCCCGTCCGCATCCGTCCGCTGTCCTCAAACCAGTACCAGGATCCGTCTATCAGCTTCCAGCCCGGGGCCGCGCCTGTTCCGTCTGCCTCTATGTACCTCCATCCCGCTTCGTCAGAAACCCAGCCAGCGCTCTCCTCCGCCCTGACTGTTCCTGGAACAGAAAGAGAGAGCAGGGCCGCTGCCAGGCAGATACTGGATATGTGTTTCTTATTTCGCTTCATATACATCTTCCTTTCAAGCTATAGTGATATTTGTCCTGTGTTCAACATATATCCTGTTAACAAACACAGATTCTATTAATTGACATGTGTTGATTAATGATTTATAATAAATTATACTCAGGAACGAAATGATTGACAATAATCATTTTTCCACACAGAGAACATTAATAATCAAATTGTAAATATATGTTGATTAATGCATATATCTGGTGATCATTTCCAGAAATAGGCATCGATTTAAAGGAGATTTTAATTATGAAGGGAGAAACTCTCGATCGGAGAATCAGAAAAACGCGGCGGGTGATCCGCCAGTGTCTCACTGAACTTTTAAAGACAAAGCGGATTCAGGATATTACAGTGCGGGAAATCTCGGAAAAGGCCGATATTAACAGGGGAACCTTCTACCTGCACTACAGAGATATCTTCGATTTAATGGAACAGATTGAAAATGAGCTGTTAGAGGAGCTGGAGGATGTGCTGAATCATTTCAAAGCTTCTGATCTGCTGTCCAATCCGGCTCTCGTCTTCACCCGCGTCTTCCATCTGGTGAAGGAGAACAGCGATATGGTCAGTATTCTGATTGGACAGAACGGAGACATCAATTTTGTCAACCGTCTGAAGGATATTGTCCGGGAAAAGTGCCTGAAGGACTGGATGGAGCTGTTCCGGCCCGGCGCAGGCGGCGGCCGGCAGACCTCCCGCAGCTCCCAGAACACACTTCTGGACGACTCTGCCTTTGAAGCCTACTACTCCTTCACTGTCACCGGCTGCATCGGCCTGGTACAGTACTGGCTGGACTCCGGCCTGAAGGAAACGCCGGAGCAGCTGGCCTCTTTAGTAGAGCAGATCATTTCCAAGGGGCTTCGCATGTTTCAGCCGGAAGCAGGCCTGTAAGGCGGCGGCATTTTTTGTAAAAATATCATTTCCTGCAAAAGCAGTGTAAAAAACCGGGCAGAGAAGCTGGCATGTTACATCAGCCAGTCTCTCTGCCCGGTTTTTCTATCTGATTTTTTCAGTTTTTATAATTTTCTGTTCTTTTCCAGTTTTCTAATTTTTTCTCGATTTTGCATTTTTAGTATTTTATTCTGCTTCTCTACTTGGAAAGCTGAGCCAGGCGCTCTTTTACCTGGTCCATCATCTGAGTATACTTTTCAAGCTTTGCCTTCTCCTCAGCAATCTTAGCCTCAGGCGCGCGGCTTACAAACTTCTCATTTCCAAGCATGCCATTGACGCGGGCCAGCTCCTTGGTCAGGCGCTCTTCTTCCTTCTGCAGTCTCTCGATTTCCTTGTCAATGTCTACCAGCTCTGCAAACGGCATGTAGATAGCTGCCTTCGGGATTACGGCAGACACGGCGTCGTCGGCAATTCCTGTCTTGTCCTTCTGGAGGCATACCTCACTGGCGTATCCGAGGGTAGCAAAAAATACCTTGCTGTGTTCAAAAATGCCAAGCAGGGACTCGTCCTCGGAAACTACGTAAACCTTTGCCTTCTTGCTGGGCGGCACGTTCATGGAGGTGCGGACGTTTCTGATTCCGCGCACTGCCTCCTTGATAGTCTCCACTGCGTTCTCCTCGGAAGCAAAATTCCACTCCTCTTTATAAACCGGCCAGGAGGAAATCATAATAGACGGTTCCTCCTCCTGGAGATTGCAGAAGATCTCCTCTGTGATAAACGGCATATACGGATGCAGGAGCTTTAAGGACTGGATGAGCACTGTCTTTAAGGTCCAGATAGCGGCTGCCTTGGTGGTATCCTCGTCGCTGTAGAGACGCGGCTTCACCATCTCGATGTACCAGTCGCAGAACTCCTCCCAGATAAAGTCGTAAACCTTCTGAAGAGCAATTCCCAGCTCGTACTTGTCCATATTCTCTGTCACGTCCTTGGCCAGAGTGTTTACCTTGGAGAGGATCCAGCGATCCGCCATAGTCAGATCAGACAGAGCTGCCTGGCTTTCCGGCGCCTTCTCCACATTCATCATAATAAAGCGGGAAGCGTTCCATACCTTGTTTGCGAAGTTTCTGCTGGCCTCCACTCTCTCCCAATAGAAGCGCATATCGTTTCCAGGAGCATTTCCTGTCATCAGAGTCATTCTCAGGGCGTCTGCGCCGTACTTGTCGATCACCTCCAGCGGATCGATGCCGTTTCCTAAGGACTTGCTCATCTTGCGTCCCTGGGAGTCTCTGACAAGGCCGTGGATCAGAACAGTGTTAAACGGCTCCTTTCCAGTCTGCTCCAGACCGGAGAATACCATTCTGATTACCCAGAAGAAGATAATATCGTAGCCTGTTACCAGCACGTCTGTCGGGTAGAAATACTCGTACTCCGGCGTGCTCTTCGGCCATCCCAGCGTGGAGAACGGCCACAGGGCGGAGGAGAACCAGGTATCCAAAGTATCCTCGTCCTGGGTCATGTGGACGCAGCCACACTTCGGGCACTTCTCCGGCATGGTCTTGGCAACCACCATCTCGCCGCACTCATCGCAGTAGTAGGCCGGGATTCTGTGTCCCCACCACAGCTGTCTGGAAATACACCAGTCGCGGATGCCCTCCAGCCAGTGAAGATATGTCTTTCCAAAGCTCTCCGGAACGAATTTCAGCCTTCCTGACTTGATCGCCTCCACTGCTGGTTTCGCCATCTCGTCCATTCTCACAAACCACTGTGGCTTTACCATCGGCTCTACGGTTGTACCGCAGCGGTCGTGGGTTCCTACGTTGTGGGAGTGGGGAACTACCTTAACTAAAAGGCCCTGCTCCTTTAAATCCTCCACCATAGCCTTTCTGGCCTCGTAGCGGTCCATGCCGAAATACCTGCCCGGCGCGCTGATGGTAGCGTCGTCATTCATAATGCAGAGCTCCGGCAGATTGTGGCGCTTTCCTACCTCGAAGTCGTTAGGATCGTGGGCCGGTGTAATCTTTACGCAGCCGGTTCCAAACTCTTTATCTACATACTCGTCTGCCACAACAGGAATCTCCCTGTCTGTGAGAGGCAGCTTTAACATTTTTCCCACTAAATCCTTGTATCTCTCGTCCTCAGGATTTACAGCCACTGCCGTATCTCCCAGAAGCGTCTCAGGACGGGTGGTGGCAATCTCTACAAAGCGTCCTTCTTCCCCAACAATCGGATAATTGATGTGCCAGAAGAAGCCGTCCTGCTCCTCGTGCTCTACTTCAGCGTCAGAAATAGAGGTCTGGCATACAGGACACCAATTGATAATGCGGGATCCCTTGTAAATATATCCCTTCTCGTAGAGCTTTGTAAATACCTCAAGCACTGCGTCGGAGCAGCCCTCGTCCATGGTGAAGCGCTCTCTGTCCCAGTCGGCAGAGGATCCCAGCTTGTGCAGCTGATTTACGATTCTGCTTCCGTACTCTTCCTTCCACTCCCAGGCCTTCTCTAAGAAGCCCTCGCGGCCCAGGTCGTGCTTGTCAATGCCCTGGCTCTTTAACTTGTCGATAACCTTTACCTCTGTGGCAATGGCCGCATGGTCGGTTCCCGGCTGCCAGAGAGCCTCATAGCCCTGCATTCTCTTGTAACGGATTAAAATATCCTGCATGGTATTGTCCAGAGCGTGGCCCATGTGGAGCTGTCCTGTAATGTTCGGCGGCGGCATTACAATGGTGAACGGCTTCTTTCCCTCTCTTCTGCCGCGCTCTGCGTCTGCGTGGAAATACTTGCTGTCCAGCCACTTCTGGTACAGGCGGGCTTCAATGTCCGCCGGATTGTAGTTCTTCTCCAGTTCTTTCATCCTGTAATCTCCTTTTTCTTATTGTTTCTGCGCGTGTTCGATTCTACATCTGCTTACGCACAATCAGATACTCGTCGTTTATGTGGTAGTAGGGACACTGGAATTTCCGGTCTCCCAGAAAGGCCGCCATCTCGTCCTCGTCAAGGCTGGCCTCGCAGACATAGTATCCATAGTCTTCGTCATAGACGTAATTGCTGCAGGTCTCGCAGCTGGAGGCCTGGCTCTTTTTTCCTGAATGAACGGACATTCTGGCTCCTTTCCCAAACATCTCCCGCAGCGGAATTCCTGCGGAGCATTTTTTATTCCATAGAATGTTTTTTCCTATTTTTTCCTATGAAATAAAAAAGCCCTCTGCATAGCAATATGCAAAGGGCGAATCACCGCGGTACCACCTTTATTCTGCCGCACAAGTATAAAACGGCAATCTCATCTGTCCTGTAACGGGAACCCCCGCAGTCCTCTACTGTCTGATCTTCTCAACCGCAAAAATCAGGTTCAAGGGCCGGGCTCAAAAGCTACCTTCAGCAGACCTTTCCCCAAGCAGTCTCTCAGCCAGCTGACTGCTCTCTCTGGCGGGCGGCTTCCTGCCTACTCCTCTTTTTCTCAGCCTTTTTCTGTTTCATTTCTGCTGCCTCTGTGGACAGCGCTGTGTCTGTCTGAACATAACCTCTTCCAGACAGCTATAAATAATATAGTAGGTTTGACGGAGATTGTCAAGCAGAGGACGGGGGACAAGGAAAAATTTTCTTGTTCCACTCAAAGTCACCGAAAAAGATGTCCGTGGAAAAATTTTCCTGTTCCACTTAAAGTCACCGAAAAAGATGTCCAGGAAAAAATTTTCTTGTTCCATTTAAAGTCACTGAAAATTTTTTCCTGGACATAGACAAAGGGCAGTTACTGAATCCACACTCCGTCTGCGTCTACCCGGTAGCCGTCTGGCGTGGTTCCGTTTGTGAACAAGGATCCATTTCCGTCTACGTAGTACCACTTTCCGCCTGTCTCGATCCAGCGGCTTTTCGCCAGGCCGCCGCTTGGACGGAAGAAATACCAGATTCCTCCTATCTGATACCAGTCATTGCTCACGATATAGGAATCCGGCTTAAAGCAGTAGATCTCCCCGTTAATCTCCATGCATTCGTTGGCAGCGTAGGAGCCGTCGGCCTTGACAAAACGCCATCCCCTGGAATCCTCCACCCAGTGGGGATTGGAGGATGCAGAGCCGCCTCCCGGTCCCTGCTGGCTTCCCGGACCGCCGCCGGGGCCGCCTGTTCCCGATCCAGATCCGCCGGACTGAACCAGTGAGAAGCCGTAGTCCAACAGGGCTCTGGTGTCTGCATAGTGCGTCTGCCGGCTCTTTAAGATAACGGCCACCAGCCTTGTGCCGTTTCTCTCCGCGCAAGTGACAAGGGTATTGCCCGCCAAAGAGGTATAGCCTGTCTTTCCGCCTACAATACCGCTGTAATACTCGCTGTTCGCTGGATTGACCATCTTGTGCCCCATGGTCAGCTTCCGCACAGACGGAACGCTGGCCGTGGCAGGAAAGTCATAATTGACTGTGGACGCTATTTTGCAGAGGGTGGGATTGGAAAAGGCCGCGTCTGCAATGAGAGCCATATCTCTGGCTGTCGTATAGTGGTTGGAATCGTTCAGGCCGTTTGGATTGACAAAATGGGTGTTGGTGCAGCCCAGAGAAGCCGCCTTCTGATTCATCAGATCGGCGAATCCGCTGATGCTTCCCGACACGTGCTCTGCCAGACCGTTGGCAATCTCGTTGGCTGACTTTAAGAGAAGGCCGTACAGGCACTGCTCCACTGTAAACTGATCGCCTGCCTGAACGCCCAGGGTCACGGCTCCTGACTCCAGATTCGTAACCGCTGTCTGGGAAAACGTCACCGTATCGTTTAAATTGCAGTGTTCCAGCACCAGAAGCGCTGTCATAATCTTCGTAATGCTGGCCGGATAATAGCGGGTATCCGCATTTTTCTCGTAAAGCGCCTGATCCCGGGTGGCGTCATACAAAACTGCGCCCTCCGCCTTGATCTGGGGAACTGCCGCCTGGCTGCTTCCCTGGCTTCCTGTCTGCGCGCTGTTCTGGGACGTCTGGCTGCTCTGGGATGTGGACACGGTTCCCGAAAGAGACGGCAGCCTGGAGGCAGAGCCTGAGTTTCCAGCGCCGTTTCCCGGCCCTGCCGGTCCTGTGGCCTGCTGTCCATTCTGTCCGCCGCCTTGAGACGTCTGGTTTCCCCCCTGAGCGGTCTGCCCTGTCCCGGATCCATCCGGAGGAATGGGCGCCGCTGAAGCTGCGCCTGAAATCATCAGGGTGAAGGCCATGGCGAGAGCCGCCGTCTGTTTTGCGTGTATCTTCCATTTCTTTCGTTTCATAAATTCTCTCCCTGAAGCCGCCGCTTACAGATATTTCTTTCTCAAGTCAGCCGGGCTCTCTGGAGATAAATAGGACGGAGCTACGTCAAAGACTGTTTTGCAGCCCTTCTGTCCCTCTTTGCTCATCTTGTAAGCAGCTCTTGCGTAGGCCACAATGACAGAAGAAGTAAATTCCGGATTGGAATCCAGCTTTAAGCTGTACTCAATCACATGGCTGTTCTCTTTTTCCCAGCCGGTTCTGCCGCTTCTGAATACGAATCCGCCGTGTGGAAGTCCCTTGTGGTCTCTGTCCAGTTCCTCCTGGCTGATGAAGTGTACCGTCGTGTCGTACTCGTCGAAATAATTCTTCATGGTCTTGATTTCCTGCTCAATGGCAGCCAGATCGGCTCCCTCCTCTGCCACTACAAAACACTCTCTTGTGTGTTTCTGTCTGGTGGTCAGCTCAGGATTCTCCCCGTTTCTCACAGACTCAAGGGCGCTCTCTACGGGAATGGTGTACTGTCTGGCGTCCTTTACGCCTGCAATCCGGCGGATGGCATCTGAGTGGCCCTGGCTTACGCCCTTACCCCAGAAGGTGTAATTGCTTCCCTCTGGAAGAACTGCCGTGGCGTACAGACGGTTTAAGGAAAACATGCCCGGATCCCAGCCTACGGAAATGATGCCCACATGGCCGCTCTCAGAAGCCGCCTGATCCACTGCCTCGAAGTGCTGAGGAATATTGGCGTGGGTGTCAAAACTGTCCACTACGTTAAACCATCTGGCAAAAGCAGGAGTCTGCACCGGCAGATCCGTTGCGCTTCCTCCGCAGAGAATGAGCACGTCGATCTCGTCTTTTAAGCGTTCTGCCTCCTCTGCCCGGTATACCTTCGCGTTCTCTGTGAGAATTTTTACTGTCTCAGGGTCGCGCCTCGTAAAAACTGCCTTCAGCTCCATGTCAGGATTCTGCTTTACCGCGCACTCTACGCCCCGTCCTAAATTTCCATATCCGAGAATACCAATTCTAATGCTCATCTCTTTCTCCTCTCCGGTAAACTAAAATAAAGTTTCCTTACTAAAATGACAAAAAGGAAGTGATAATGCTCACTCCCCTTCCCCTGTAAGATGTGCATTATTATACATCATCTTTTTTATCTTTTCAAGACTTTTCTGAAAGATCAGCCGATTCCTCCAAACAGAATGCCCAGCACGTACACGCCCAGAGTCAGCCCTACGAATAAATACCGCGTCACCGGTTCAAACCAGGAACCAAGCATTTTTTCTCTGCCCTTCTGCACCTGCTCTCTGGCGAAGCCTTTCGGACATACCCAGAAAAACATGACTGCCGCCAACAGGGCTCCCAGAGGGATCATGTAAATCGAAACTGCGTCCATCCACATGCTCACTGCGTCCGCGCTCTCAATAAACACGCCCACTGCCGCCGCAATAAACGCCACGCAGGCCACCGCCGCTTTTCTCGACATCTGAAACTGCTCCTGAAGGGCCTCGATCGGCGTTTCGAACAGATTCATCAGGGAGGTAATCGCTGCAAACAGCACGGCGATAAAGAAAATGACTGCGAACAGCCAGCCGGCCGGCATCTGGTTAAAGACAGCCGGAAGGGTGATAAACATGAGAGGCGGTCCCGCCGTCACGTCCAGCCCAAAGGCAAAGACAGCCGGAATCACCACCATTCCCGCCAGAAGCGCGGCGCAGGTGTCGAAAAAAGCGACGTTTCTGGCGCAGGTCACCACATCCGCGTCGTCGCTTAAATAGCTGCCGTAGACAATGGTGCCCGATCCGGCCAGAGACAGGGAGAAAAAGGCCTGTCCCAGGGCGTAAACCCAGGTCTTTACATTGCCAAGCAGCTCCCATCTGGGGATAAACAGATATTTATAGCCTTCCACTGCTCCGGGAAGAGACGCCACGCGGAAAAGAAGGATGAGAAAGAACACGAAAAACAAAGGCATCATGATCTTATTCATCTTTTCGATTCCGCCGGATACGCCGAACAGCATGATAAGGAAGGTCAGGGCCAGGCCCAGCATATGCCAGCCTACGCTTCCAAAGCTGCCTGACAGGGAGGCAAAATAAGCTCCCATATCCTCCACCTGCCCCAGCGTTCCGGAAACTGCCGCAGACAGATATTTTAAAAACCAGCCCACTACTACGGAATAACCGATGGCAATTCCCAGGGAACCGATGACAGGGATCAGGCCGATCAGGCGTCCTCCCTTCTTTCCTCTCATTTCCATGGCCTTTCCAAAGGCCCCTGTCGGCCCGGTACGCATCACGCGGCCAAAGGCCATCTCTCCCAGCACGCCGGAAAATCCCAGCAGAATAACAAAAATAAAGTAGGGGATCAGGAAGGCCGCTCCTCCGAACGCTCCCGTCCGATAGGGAAACATCCATATATTTCCCATCCCCACAGCAGAACCGATGCAGGCCACGATAAATCCCAGCCTGGTCCGGAACTGATCTCTCGATTTCTTTTCCATACTCAGAATCCTCTCCTATTTTTTCTTTCTCCGCCTTCTTTTATCAGAGCATGGAAAACTTCTCTCTTCCTAGTCCTCCTGCTCTAAATCGTCAAAAATCTCGCTGTTGTAAAATTCCCGGATTGTCATGTTAAAGCCCTCGGCAATCTTTTTAATATTGACAATCCCCGGATTTTTGCTTCTTCCGTTCATAATACATTTTAAAGTGGAGGGCGGCATCCCCGTTTTGTAGGCCAGAGCGTACAGGGTAAGCCGTTCTCGCTTTCGAAGCTCCTCTATTCTCTTTACAGTTGCTTCACAAATCTGCATAAATTCAGCCTCCTTTTTTATTCTGGCCTTAGTTTATACAATATTCGTGAGCAACTAGGACGACGTATCATCCTTTTAGTAAAGAAACAAAAAAATTACATGGACAGCGGCATTTTTGCCAAAAATTGGAATTTTCTGTTAAAAATATAATCCAGAACCTGTCTGCCTGGCTGATTTACAAGATTTCAAACAGCTTCTGCGCCTGGCTTTCTCCAACTACCATTACGCCGTTTTTCTTTAAAAGAGCGGCAGCGATTCCGTCTCCGGCTGTCAAAGTCCCTGAAAAGCTTCCATCATAGACGGTTCCGCTTCCGCAGGAAGGGCTTCTCTCCTTCAGGACTGCATATCTGCAGCCGTGCTTCCCTGACAGCGCGAGAGCCTCTTCGGCCCCGGCTTCATATTCTGCAGTCACATCCCTGCCGTCGCGGGTTACGACTCTCTCTCCTCTGATTTCTGCCGGCGTTCTGGGAGTGGAAAGGCCTCCTGCCACTTCCGGGCAGATGGGGATAAACTCTGCCTTTTTCTCCTGTTCCAGCTTCGTTTTCCACATCAGCACCGTTTCGTCCCGGTTGGATCCTCCGCTGTATTTGCAGTTTTCTCCCAGCAGGCAGGCGCTTACCAGGATTCTCAATTTTTCCTGTCCCCGCGTCTCCTGCCGATCCGTTTCTCTTTTAATCACGGCCGCTTCCTTATGAGACGGCGAACTGGCTGTTGTACAGTTCACAATAAAATCCTCCTTTCGCCAGCAGCTCTTCATGATTTCCCTGCTCGATGATTTTTCCCTCCTTCATTACCAGAATCTGGTCTGCCTTTCGTATGGTAGAAAGGCGGTGGGCCACAATAAAACTGGTGCGCCCCTCCATCATCCGGTCAAAGGCCTCCTGAACCATCAGCTCGGTTCTCGTATCAATGGACGAGGTAGCCTCATCCAGAATCAGCATAGGAGGCTGGCAGAGCATCACTCTGGCAATGCACAAAAGCTGCTTCTGTCCCTGGGAAAGACTGCCTCCGTCCTCAGAAATCACCGTGTCGTATCCCTCCGGCATTCTGGTAATGAAGCTGTGGGCATGGGCTTTTTTCGCCGCTTCCACAATCTCCTCCATGGAGGCGTCAGGCCTTCCATAGGCAATATTATCCCGGATAGACGCCGCTTTCAGCCACGTCTCCTGGAGAACCATTCCGTAGGAAGCCCGCAGGCTTTTTCTGGTCATCTGCCTGATGTCGCAGCCGCTGACCTGAATCCATCCGCTGTCCGCATCATAAAAACGCATCAGCAGATTGATCACCGTACTTTTTCCGCATCCGGTAGGGCCTGCAATGGCTATCTTTTTCCCCGGTTCCACCGTGAGATTTAAGTCTTCAATCAGAGACGTGTCCGGCTGGTAGGAAAACGCTACGTGAGACAGCTCCACTCTTCCGTCCGCCTCCTGAAGCTCTATCGCCTGTTCTGCCTCCGGCGTCTGCGGTTCCTCGTCAATGAGGGCAAACACTCTGGCAGCCGAGGCGACGGCGTTCTGAAGCTCCGTGGCCACCCCGGAAATCTCGTTAAACGGCTTTGTATACTGGTTTGCATAGTTTAAGAAAGAAGTCAGCTGTCCCACGCTCAAAAGACCATGGATAGCCGCAGCCGCCCCTGCGATTCCCACGCTTGCGTACACCAGGCCGTTTACAAACCGGGTAGCCGGATTTGTAATAGAAGAAAAGAAGGTAGCCCGGAGACTGCAGCTTTCCAGGCGGCTGTTAATCTTATCAAACCGCTCCTCCGCCTTCTGCTCATAGGAGAAGGCCTGCACCACCTTCTCATTTTCCACAATCTCATTAATTAAGGAAGTCATCTCTCCTCTGGCCTCCGACTGCTCCTGAAACATGGAGAAGGTCTTTTTGGCAATATAGCCTGCTGCCAGCAGGGAAAGAGGCGTCACCAGAACCACCACCAGAGCGATAAAGGGATTAACGGAAAACATAAATACCAGGGTCCCGAAAATCGTGAGTATTCCGGAAAACAGCTGGGTAAAGCCCATCAAAAGGCCGTCGGAAAACTGATCCACATCTGTGATAACGCGGCTTAAAACGTCGCCGTAGGAATGGCCGTCTATATATTTAAGAGGCAGGATCTCCAAATGGCAGAAGGCCTTCTCCCGGACGTCCATAGCCACCCGGTAGGTGATGTGATTGTTGATGGCGTTCATCAGCCACTGGGCCGCCGCCGTAACCAGAATCACCGCCGCCATGATTCCAAAGATCCGGAACAGGCCGTCAAAGTCTACCTGCCCTTCCCCTGTAATCAGATCCACCGCCTGCCCGATTAAAATGGGAATGTAGAGAGTCAGGGCCACTGTCACTGCAGACAGCACCAGGGAAAGCAGCACCAGCCACCTGTAAGCGCCGATATGCTTCAGCACTCTTTTTATGGTGTCTGACTTTGCTGTATCCTTAAAAATCCCTTTCGCTTCCCTGTCTTTTTTCATCTCTGGTTTTGCCATCACTGCTCCGCCTCCTCTCCAGAAATCTGGGACAGGCAGATTTCCCTGTACACAGGGCAGGTCTCCAATAATTCCTCATGCTTTCCCTTTCCTGCCAGCCTTCCATCGTCCAGCACCAGAATCTGATCTGCGTGGCGCAGAGCCGAGGCTCTCTGAGATACCAGGAAAACGGCAGCGCCCCCTGTGCGCTCCCTCAGGGCCTTCCTCAGTCTGGCGTCTGTGGCAAAATCAAGAGCCGACGAGCTGTCGTCCAGAATTAAAATCTGCGGCTTCCTCACCAGGGCTCTGGCAATGGTAAGTCTCTGTCTCTGTCCTCCGGACAGGTTTTTCCCTCCCTGGAAAATCATGGCGTCCAGACCGTTTTCCCTGGATTTCACCACCTCCAGGGCCTGTGCTGTTTCCAGCGCTTCCTCTATCTCCCGGTCAGAGGCGTCCTCCTTTCCCCAGCGTATGTTGTCGCGGACGGTTCCCTTAAAGAGAACGGCCTTCTGGGGAACCACTCCTATCTGTCCCCTCAGTTTCGAGAGGGACTGAGCTCTCACATCGGTTCCATTGACCAGAACCTGCCCCTTTGTCACATCGTAAAACCGCGGAATCAGGTTCACCAGAGTGGATTTTCCAGATCCGGTTCCTCCAATCACGCCGATGATCTCTCCAGGCGCAGCATCAAAACTGATGTCAGAGAGAGACTCTTCTTTGGATCCCTGGTAGGAGAAGCTGACGTTCTGGAAGGAAACCCTGGGCGTTCCGGAAACAGAGGGATTCTCACCTTCCTTCACCTGCCCGCCCTTTTCTTCTCCTGGATCCGCAATACTGCTCTCCATCTCGAACACGCTGCTGATGCGTCCCGCGCAGGCCAGCGCTTTGGTGATAGAAATAATCAAATTGGCCAGCTTAATCAGCTCCACCAGAATCTGGGACATGTAGTTGACAAGGGCCACTACCTCTCCCTGCGGGATCCGTCCGCTGTCCACCTGTCCCGCTCCCGTGTAAATCAGAGCCACAATCGCCAGGTTGACAATCACATAGGTAACTGGATTTAAAAGAGCGGAAATCCGTCCCACAAAAATCTGGAAGCGGATTAAGAGCCCTCCCTCCTCTTTAAAGGAGGCAATCTCGTCCTGCTCTCTGTTAAAGGCCCGTATCACCCTGGCTCCCGTCAGGTTTTCCCTGGTAATCTGCATTACCCGGTCCAGCTGTCTCTGCACTCGTTTGTAGAGAGGCATGCTGATCAGCATAATGCCGAACACTACCAAGGAGAGCAGGGGAATCGCCGCCACGAAAATAAGCGCTGATTTCACATCAATGGTAAAGGCCATAATCATGGCCCCGAATACGATAAACGGAGAGCGCAGGAACAGGCGGAGTGTCAGATTGACTCCCGACTGCACCTGGTTGACATCGCTGGTCATTCTGGTAATCAGAGTCGCCGTTCCCTGGGCGTCGATTTCCGAATAGGACAGGCGGTTAATATGGCGGAACAGATCCCGTCTCACTCCCGCTCCGAATCCCACTGCCGCCCTGGCCGCAAAATACTGGGCAGTCAGGGAGCAGGCAAGACCTATCACTCCCAGAAGCACTAAAACAGCTCCCATTTTTAAAATGTAGGCCAAATCCTGGTTTTTGATTCCCGTGTCGATGATTTGGGCCATGACAAGAGGAACCAGCAGCTCAAAGCTGGCCTCCAGCATTTTAAAAAGAGGCGCCAGCACTGCTTCCTTTTTGTAGGCGCTTAGATAGTTCAGTAGCTTTTTCATTGTAATCCTCTTAATTTTCAAGAAAAGTTGTTATTTTTCCTCCCCCGTGATAATATGTTAATAGAATCGAAACAAATGGAGAAATGTATGATCTATTTTCTGGTACACTGCAAACAGATATATGATAAATTCGTAAGGGATGAGATCACGGTGTATGCCGCTCAGGCATCCTTTTTTATTGTGCTCTCCTCCGTGCCGTTTATCATTCTCCTCCTCACAGTGCTTCAGTTTGTTCCCGCTGTGCAGCAGTCGGATCTGCTCTACCTGCTGTCCCGGCTGCTCCCCATAGAAGTACAGCCTCTGGTGTACACTATTATCGGCGAAATTTATTCCAAATCCTCCGCCGCCCTGCTCTCCGTATCCTCCATCGTCACCCTCTGGTCAGCCGCCAGGGGAATACAGGGCATTGAGCGGGGGCTGAACCGGATCACCGGCTGTCCGAAGCGGAGAGGCTATGTAACCAGCCGTCTGATTAACTCCGGCTACACCATCGTATTCATGGCTGTCTGCGTCATGTCTCTGGCTCTTCTGGTCTTCGGAACGGTTCTCCAGAATCTGGCGCTCCGGTTTCTGCCCTTTCTCCGCTTTCTGTCTCCTTACCTGATCAGTCTGCGATCCATTCTGTCTCTGATTATTCTGGCTGTGTTTTTCACAGGCCTTTATACCTTTCTCCCCTATGAGAAGATGAGGCTGAAAAGCCAGCTCCCGGGAGCTGTGTTCTCTACGGTATGCTGGATTCTGTTCTCCTTCGCCTTCTCTCTTTACTTTAAATACTTTTCAAGATTCTCCACCATGTACGGAAGTCTTGCCAGCGTAGCCGTGCTGATGCTGTGGCTGTACTTCTGCATCTGTATTCTCTTCATGGGGGCGGAAATCAATTTCCACCTGTCGAAAATGGAGCATTTCCGAAAAAACCGGCATTCCTGACATAGAAATGCCGGTTTTTTTAATTTCTCCAGCGCGTCTACTTTCCGTACCGTTCTGTTAAATATTCTACATAATAGGCCGGGTTAAAGTCTTCTCCTGTAGCGTCCTTTAACAGCTGGCGGCTGGTCTTAAGCTTTCCGTACTGATGAATGTGCTCCCGCAGATATTCTCTGATTACGTCTGCTCTTCCCTCTCTGAGAAGCCCGTCAAAATCCATCTCCTGCTTCATTCTGTGATAGAGCTGGGCGCCGAAGGCGTTGCCCAGAGCGTAGGACGGGAAGTAGCCGAAGGAACCCTGAGACCAGTGGATATCCTGCAAAATGCCTTCTCCGTCATCTTTCGGGCGGATTCCCAGATACTCCTCATACTTGTCGTTCCACAGCTCTGGAAGACTGTCAATCTCAGCATTTTCCTCGATCATCAGCTTTTCTATCTCATACCGCACCAGCACGTGCAGGCAGTAGGAAAGCTCGTCCGCCTCCGTCCGGATCAGTCCCGGGATCGTCTTGTTCACTGCCGCCAGAAAATCGTCCAGGCTCACTTCCTTTAAAGGACTGCCGAATATCTCCTGCATGTTTCCATAAATGGGAACCCAGAAATTTCTGTTCCGTCCCATAATATTCTCGAAAAATCTGGACTGGGATTCATGCATTCCCATGGACGCCCCCTGCCCGGCCGGCGTCTGGGTCAAATCATCTCTGATTCCCAGCTCATAAACCGCATGGCCCGACTCGTGAATCACCGAATAGATGGAAGAGTCAATCCGATCCAGGTAGTGTGTGGTAATTCTCACATCTTTATTGTGCAGGTTCGTGGTAAACGGATGCGCGCTGACAGCCAGAATTCCCCTGTCAAAGTCAAAGCCCACATATTCCGCCAGGAAACGAGCCGCCTTTTCCTGCTGCTCCTCTGTATATCCGGCGCTTAAAAAGCTGTCGTCGATCTGCTCCGAGCGCTTTGCAGACTCCTTTAAAAGCGGCACGATTCCCTCTTTCACAACGCGGAAGAACTCGTCCAGCTCCTTCATGCCAAAATCCTTCTCATAATTGTCCAGCATCACGTCGTAAAGCTTCTGTCCCTCTTTGGCCTGGTAGGAAGCAAACCGCTTCTGATAATCCACAATTTCCTTTAAAACCGGCGCGAACAGGGAAAAATCCTTCTTCTCCCTGGCGTCTGCCCAGATGCCGGTTGCCCTGGCTGTCAGCTCTGCAAAGCTGCGGTACTCGTCGGCCGGAATGCGCTCCAGCTTTTCCACCTCTTCCTCTGTCTCTCTGACGATGGCCTGCTCCACTTCCGTCATTTCGGACATCTGTCCAAGGCACTCTTCCAAGGCAGTTTTCAGCTTCTCTCCTGTCATAATATCAAGATACTGGCTGGAAAGAGAACCGATGACCGCCGCCGTTCTCTCTGCTGCCTCCTTCGGCGCCGCAGTCTCATTATCCCACTCAAACAGCACCATAGCCGTCTGAAGGGCCATAGCCTTTTCCAGCTGATTCTGTAATTTTTCAAATGACTGGTTCATGATCCTATTCTCCTTTTCTCTCCTCCTGCCCTCAGCAGATCCCGCCGAGGACTTAAGCGGTATTATATGCCATTTTAATATAATTAGCCAGATTTTTCAATCAAAACGAAATTTCCCGCTGGATCAGAAAAGGCTGAAGCACACGTCTGTCCCGTGTGTTTCAGCCCTCTGTCCGTTGCTCTTAAAAGTACTTTTTTGACCCCCAAAGATTACTCCTCTTCAAATCCAGGTATTCATTATAAGCCTTTTCCAGAATCTGCTTTTCATTGGAAAACTTAAGCAGATGATAAGCCTCATAAAACTTATAATAACCTGAATCCACAAAATACTCTTCCCGCTGTGGTTTACTGTAATAGCTGTCCGCCATCATCAGATACCAGTGGACGTCCTTCTCCACCATATCCTGCGGAGTGTTGAACGTGTACTGGCTCTTGCCGATATACTTGATAATCGACGCAGTGACGCCTGTCTCTTCCTTGACCTCCCTGAGGGCAGTTTCCTTGAACTCTTCCCCAGGCTCTACAGTTCCCTTCGGCAAAACCCATCCTTCATACTTGTTCTTATAATTCTTATACAAAACAAGAATTTTACCTCGAAAAATAACCACACCGCCGCAGCTCGTTGCCTCAATCATCGCAATCCCTCCTGGCGTTGTTATTACTGTTTAGTATACTGCTTTTTGGGACAATGTGCAAGACGGAGAGGAAAATCCGGCCGCGGTATCCCTACTGCCCTCCGGCAGCCAGATCCACCGCCATTTTGATCACCAGGAAGGCCGCGATGCCAAGCATCATGGGGCGGATAAATTTTGTGCCTTTTTTGATGGCCATTCCGGCGCCCACATATCCTCCCAGCATTCCGAAGACAGACACAGGAACTGCCACGGTCCAGATCACCTTTCCCGCCAGGATATAGGACACCGAGGCGGCCAGAGTGGAGGCCAGCAGAATGACCTTCGTATTTCCCGATGCAGTAATTAAATTGTATTTTAACAGCTTGGTAAAGAGAATCATCACAACGGTTCCGGAGCCAGGCCCTAAAATTCCGTCATAAAGTCCCATCATAACTCCTGACAGCAGGCAGAGCCCTCCTCGCTTCCAGCCTGTGATCTCTGAGGTTCTGTTTACCTCAGGATAATTTTTCTGGAAGAAAATCAGGGCCGCCACAGCCGGCATGGAGGCTAAAATCATAATCTTAAGAGGCCGATCCGGCAGGTGCAGCACAATCTGCGCTCCGCAGGTGGAGCACGCGAAGGTGACCGCTCCCACAAAAAGAGCCGTTTTCATATCGATCAGCCCATTTTTCCAAAAGCGGATAAAGGAAGTAAAGCTTCCCACCACGCATCCCACTTTATTGCAGGCATAGGCGCTGTGTACCGGCATTCCTGTAAACAGGTAGGCCGGCAGGGCCACCAGTCCTCCGCCGCCTGAAACTGCGTCTACAAAACTGGTAAAAAAGAATATGGGGCATAAAAACAGTATCATCTGAAGCTGTGTCATCCGTCTCTCCTATCCGTCCCCGCTACTGCAGAGGATTTTTCTCAAAATATTTGTCCATAACGGCTCTGGCCACAGGTCCCGCCTGCTTTCCGCCTGACCCGCTCTCCTCCAGGAGCACGCAGACTGCGATTTTCGGGTCCTCCACAGGCGCGTAGCCCACAAACCAGGCATGCGTCTCTTTTCCTGTCTCAAATTCAGCAGATCCCGTCTTTCCCGCCGCCGTATAGGGAGCGCCCCGAAGCGCGGATCCTGTTCCGTCTGTAACGACTGCCGTCATCAGGCCGCTGAGAATAGAGGCGTCCTCAGAGCTCATCAGCGTGCCGTAAGCTTCCGGAAGAAACTTCTTTACCGTCTGGCCCCCAGCGTTTTCCACATGATCAATCAGGTAGGGCTTCATCAGAGTGCCCCCGTTGGCAATCGCCGCTGTGATCATCAGGTTGTGCATAGGAGTAATCTGCGTCTTTCCCTGACCGATGGAGGTCTGAAGCCGTTCCCACTCGTCAGCCCCCTCTCCCATGACAAAAGAGCTTTCCTTGTAGGGAAGAGAAAGGGGCAGACTGCTGTTAAACAAAAGCTGGCTGGCAAGACTGTTAAACTGCGTCAGATTCAGCCCCAGACCCATAGTCGAAAAAGCTCCGTTGCAGGAATTGGCAAAGGACATCCGCAGATCCTGGCTGCCATGGGATTCCCCGTGGTAGCAGCGGATTTGATACTCTCCCTGCTCCATCAGGCCGTCGCAGTCAAAATGAAACTGGCTCATGCCATCCGGATTTTCATGAAGATACTCCAGAGCCGTCACAATCTTAAAGGTAGAGCCTGGGGAGTAAAGTCCCTGGGTCGCGCGGTTTACCAGCTGCGCCTTGGTGTTCTCCGGTGAAGTCAGCTCCGCCCACTGCTCGTCCACTGTATTGGCATTGAAGTTCGGCTGGGATACCATGGTCAGAATCTTTCCTGTATCAGGTTCCATGGCAATCACAGCCCCTCTCCTGTTTCCCATGGCGTCGGAAGCTGTCTGCTGCAGATCGGAATCCAGAGTCGTCACCACGTTGTCTCCGATATTTTTCTTTCCCTGCAGTTCATTGACCGTCTTCTCCACCAGATTGACATGGGAGGACAGCAGATAGAAGTTTGCCAGAGACTCGATGCCTGTCTTTCCGTTTTTTCCAGAATAGCCAACCGAATGAACGTAGAGGTAATTGTATGGGTAATACCGCTTCTCTGTTCCCTCCTCCGCCACCTGGGTCTCCGCCAGCACCTTTCCGTCTCCGCTCAGAATCTTTCCCCTTACAATCCGGTCAGAGAAGCGGTCCAGCCTGGCATTGTAGGAGCTGTTGATGACAGTTTCACTGTCCACCTGAAGAAACCAGCCCAGATAAAGGCACATGCCGATGAACAAAGCCGCAAAGGCGTAGGTAATCCGCAGAATATTTTTATCTGCCTTCTCTCTGGCAGCCTCCCTAAGCTCCTGCTCCTTTGCGGCTTCAGAGCGTTTTCTGGAACGGAAAGCAGAAGCTTTCCCGTGTTTTTCAGGACTCGGATCATTCTTCTTCATCATAATCTTCCTCCTCTTCATTGCGTTTTAAAATATACAGTCCCTGAACCACGTTAAACACAATAAAGGTGCTGAGAATGGAGCTTCCGCCGTAGCTGACAAACGGCAGCGTCACTCCTGTGGAGGGAATAAATTTCGTCACTCCGCCAATGGTCAGAAATACCTGCACAATGTACGTGGTTCCCAGACCAAAGGCAATCAGCTTATAAAAGACAGCCTGCATTTTGGCGGCAATCATCATAAACTGCATAAAGCAGCCCAGGCAGATGAGAATCAGGCAGATGGAGTAGATGCCTCCCATTTCTTCCGAAATGGCTGAAAAGACAAAGTCCTTTTCCACCACCGGAATTTTAGACGGCATCCCCTGATAAAGCCCCATGCCAAACCATCCTCCCGTTCCAATGGCGAACAGGGACTGGCTGATCTGATATCCCTTTCCCGAAATATCGCTCCAGGGATCCAGCCATGCCTCCACCCTGGTACGCACATGGGAAAACAGGCTGTAGGCAATCACAGCCGCCGCCGCTCCGCTGCCGGCTCCCAGTCCCAGGTAGAGCCAGCTTCCCGTCGCCACAAACAGCATCAGCAGATAGGTGACAAAGAAAATCAGCGCGCTTCCCAGATCCTTGGACATCACCAGCACCAGCACATGGGCCGCGGCCACAGCAGTCGTAATGGCTATCGTCCTGAAATCGACAGAGCGGTAAAACATAGTGGCCACAAAGAATACAAAGCTGATCTTTACAAACTCTGACGGCTGAAAGGAGAAGCCTCCGATATTGATAGAAAGCTGCGCTCCAAAAGCCGTATTTCCCATGACGCACACTACTAAAAGCAGAGCCAGGCCGATGCTTCCGTAAACCCACGGAATCTTGGACAGCTGCCACGCCCGGTCCATAATAAACGGGATGATCATGGTAACGGCGGCAGCCACCGCCACAATGGCAAACTGCCTTACCGCCCGGTCCATGGAAATCCTGGTCAGAATAATAAAGCTGGTAGACAGAAGCATACAGGCATTGTTTAAAAGAAGTCTGGACAGATTCCTGTAAAACAGCCGGTACAGTCCCATATACAGAAAGAAAAACAAAAGCTGCGCTCCAAAAAACATCAGCGTCTTCTCATCCTCTGTGCGCAGGTAAATAATAAGGTACGCAAGAGTGTGGATTAACACCATCACCACGTTCTGGAGACGGCACAGACGCCGTTTCCCCCACTCGTCCCTGATTCCGAAAAACCGGAAATTGTAATAGGTGTAAATCGCAATTAAAAGTATCATCAGATACTTGGATACGTTCGTAATCAGATTCGCCATAATGTCTCACCTACTCCGCTCCGCGCTTAAAATGGCCTCTTGTAAACTCGCCTGACAGTTCAGGCGCCCCGCCTTTCTCCGTTCCGGAGATAAATTCCTCTGAAAAGGCCTTCAATACCTCCCGGATCCGCTCTGGCTGTTCAGTGGTAAAGGAAAGCCTGAGAACAGACGGTCCCAGTCTCTCAATGAGGCTTCTGTCTGCCAGAAGAGACAGAGGACTGGAATTATAAATCGTATTGTAGCAGAACCGGCAGTGATTCTTCACCGGGAACTCCTTGCCCTTCCGATCCTTCATCCACAGAAGCTCCGGCCTTCCCGTACAGCCTTCCAGCGTCTTTTTCAGACACTGAGCCGTCACCATCATAGGAATATTTCCATAGACCATCAGCTCTTCCCCGCGGATTTCCTTCTCCTCCAGCTCTCTGCTGTTTAATTCAAGAGGCGCTGTAAACCGGATCGTCTCTCCTGGAAGCATCTGCTCCATCCACTCTTCCGAGAGGCTGTTAAAGCTGTACAGTCCATGATCAAAGACTGTGATTTTCGGGAAAAACACGCCTTCCCGTCTCCATCTGGCAATCAGTTCCGCTTCCTCCCAGGCCCGGATTACAGCCCCGTCAAAGCCGGCCTCGGAAAGCTCCCTCAGATGGGCGTCAAAATACCGCTTTGCCTCCGCCCTGTAAATGTGCGGCAGCAAAAGAAGGCACTCCTTTCCCCTCTCATGGCAGTTTAAAACCGTCTGCTTCCAGCTCTCAGCCGGAAATCCGGCCGCGTCGATGGAAATAACGGCCGCCTGCCGGAACGAGAGAACCGTTTCAAGTCCTTCCGGCTCCTCCAGCGACACGTGAAGAACCGCCTGTTCTCTGCCCTTCTTCTCTCCTTCTGTGCCGTTCTCCGAAATTTCCCTCTTCTGAAGCTTTTCCTCCTGCGCCTTTTTCCCGTCTCCTTCGCCGTTCTCATGTCCAGACGGTTCCTGTCTTCTGAATTGGCTTAGAAGCTGCGTTTCCAGCTTTTCAAAGGCATTTCTTCTCAGTTCGTTCAGCTCCTGCACCGGAATGAAGCAGTTTCCCTCTGTCTCCACCTGCAGGGACTGAAAATAAAACGGCGTATTTCCCGTCTTATTCAGCTGCTTTTCTATGCGCTCCGCCGCCATGGGCTGATTTTTTGCCGTCTGGACAGGACCGCCGGAAACCTCCGCCTCTATGGTGCTTCCAAAACTGTCTGTCTGGAGCTTCAGCCTCAGTTCCTCTCCCTCCGCAGCTCTGGCCCATCCCAGAACCGGTTCCTGAAGAGATGCGTTTACATAGGTTTTATCCAGATAATCGTACAGCGGCCGGTTTTCCTCCCGAAAGGCCGGCTTTTCCTTCAGAACCACCATATCTCTGCCATTGTGCTCCCTGTAATAGCCCTCCGTCTGGCCTCCCCGGTCAAACAGGTCAAGCAGTGTCTTTCGATCTGCCGGATCCACCTGATATCCCTTTCGTCCATATTTCATGTACTGGTCCACATATTTTCTGTAAATGGACACCACGCCTGCCGTGTAGCGGGGACTTTTCATTCTGCCCTCGATTTTCAGCGAAAATACCCCAGCCTCCAGAATATCCGGCAGAATGTCAAGACTGCACAGGTCCTTGAGGCTCAGCACATATTTTTCGTTTTTTCCATTCAGAAGCTCCTTCCCTCTTCTGACAGAAAACGGCAGGCGGCAGGTCTGGGCGCACCGGCCCCTGTTTCCGCTTCTGCCTCCGATGAGGCTGCTGAACAGACACTGGCCGGAATAGCAGTAGCAGAGCGCTCCATGGACAAAGCTTTCAATCTCAGCCCCTGTCTCCCTGTATATCTCCTCTATCTCCTCCAGGGAAAGCTCTCTGGCCGTCACAATCCTGGACGCTCCCATTCTGCCGATCAGGGCCGCTCCCGGCGCTCCCGTCACTGTCATCTGGGTGCTGGCGTGAACGTCCAGATCCGGAAAATGCCGTTTTACAAAGGAGAATACTCCCATATCCTGGACAATCACCGCGTCCAGCCCCTGCTCGTAGTAAGGGAGCAGATAGCTGTAAAGCTCCTTCATCTCCCGCTCCTTTACCAGGGTATTCACTGTCATATAAATTCGGCAGCCATGGAGGTGGGCATAATCAATGGCCTCCTTCATCCTGTCCTCGTCCAGATTGTCCGCATAGGCCCTGGCGCCGAATTTATTCCCGCCGATATAGACGGCGTCCGCTCCAGCCGCCACAGCCGCCTTCATGCTCTCAAAGGATCCGGCTGGCGCCAGAATCTCCGCGCCTCTTTTCACCGCGGCCTGCCACCGTTTCTCCTGTTCCTGTTTTCTGTTCTGGCTGTTCATTTCCATCCCTCTCATTTTACTTTTAAAAGGCTGATGCGCGCCACGCACATCAGCCTTTCGCCGCTGTTTCACTATCCTTCTAAGGAATTCTGATCCCCGCTCTGCTCCAGTTCTGCCTCCCGCGCCGTCTCAGACACCGCCGGAGCCTCTTCTCTTTCTGGAATCCGAAGCATCAGCTCCTTCATCTGCCGTCTCAGCTCCTCTGTCTCCCTGTGGAGAGCCTCCAGCTTCATCTGCGTGCTCACCAGCTCGTGCTTCAGGCTGTAGGTTTCCTTCTCCAGGTTCTGATTTTCATTTTCCAGCCGGGCCGCATACTGTCTCTCCTTGAAGTAATCGTCCGCCAGATTTAAACATGTCATCACAGACTTATAATCATCGCTCTGACGCTGGAAACCCGGCTGGCGCTGAAGCCCGGACATCTTTTCATTGATATAGCTGGCCACCTGCTGGAGGTAGCTCTCCTCCTCCGCGCCGCCTAATGTGTAAATTTTTCCGTTAATTAAAACATCTGTATAATTTTTGGAATCCATGGTTTTCTCCGCTTTCGTTTTCTTATCCTTCTCGTTTTCAGACATAGAACGTCATCTTCATTATACCTGAATTTTCTATAAAAACAATGATTTTCTTTGGATTCCCTGTTTTTCTAAGGCCTGTCTCCCGCAGGATTCATGGAAATGCCCAGATGGCGGTAAGCTGCCTCTGTGGCGACTCTTCCTCTGGGAGTCCTGTTAATCAGTCCGTTCATCAGAAGATAGGGCTCATAGACGTCCTCCAGCGTTCCCGCGTCTTCTCCCAGGCAGGCCGCCAGCGTCTCCAGGCCTACCGGACCGCCGGAAAACTTTTGGATCAGAGCGTTTAAAATGGCCCTGTCGTTATTGTCCAGGCCCAGCTTATCCACATCCAGGATATCCAGGGCAAAATCAGCCACCGCTTTCGTAATCACCCCGTCGTACTTCACCTGGGCGAAATCCCGCACCCGCTTTAAAAGGCGGTTGGCAAGCCTTGGCGTTCCCCTGGATCGTCTGGCAATCTCGAAGGCTCCCTCCTCCTCAATGGCCACCTGCATCACCTGGGCGGACCGCATGACAATATCCTTCAGTTCCTGAGGCGTATAAAAATCCATCTTTTGGATGATTCCAAACCTGTCTCTCAGGGGAGCGGTCAAAAGCCCCGCCCTGGTGGTAGCCCCTACCAGCGTAAACTTCGGAAGCTCCAGACGGATGGAGCGGGCGCTGGAATCCTTCCCCAGCATAATATCAATGGCATAGTCCTCCATCGCCGGATAGAGCACCTCCTCCACTTGGCGGTTCAGGCGGTGGATCTCATCCACAAAAAGCACGTCCCCCTCCGACAGGCCGTTTAAAATAGCGGCAATCTCTCCCGGCTTTTCAATGGCCGGACCGGAGGTCACTTTCATATGGACGCCCATCTCATTGGCAATAATGCCGCAGAGCGTCGTCTTTCCCAGTCCCGGCGGCCCGTAAAACAGCACGTGATCTAACGGCTCATTTCTGGATTTGGCGGCATCGATAAAGATTTTCAGCGTGCCCTTGATCCGCTCCTGGCCTATGTACTCCCCCAGAAGCTGCGGTCTCAGGCTGGTCTCTATTTTCTTGTCCTCTTCCATCACATCGGTTGTTATAATCCTTCTGCTCATATCTGCTTCCTTCGTCTCCACTTATTTCACGTTCTGATTTCCTGGCAGCGGCTGATCCGCGCTGCGTATCCCTGCATTTTCCGGCTACATAAACGCCAGAAATTTCAGGGAGGCCTTCAGAACAGCCTCCGCATCCATGTCCTCCGTAAGTTCCACCTGCTTCACTGCCCGGGAAGCTTCCAGATTAGAATATCCAAGGGCCACCAGAGCGTCCACAGCCTCCCTGGCCGCCTCTGCGCTGAAGACGGACGCCTCCTGGGAAACGCGCCCGGCGGCTGCCTCTGCCGGAACGGCAAGGGAAGACAGCATCTCCTGTGCGCTCACCTTGTCCTTCAGATCCAGGATAATCCTCTGCGCCGTCTTCGCACCGATGCCAGGTGCCCTGGAAATTGCCTTGGCGTCCCCGGTGAGAATGGCAAGCCGCAGATCGTCAGGCCTCAACGTGCCTAAAAGTCCCAGGGCCGCCTTAGGGCCGATACCGTTCACGCCAATCAGCTGCTTAAACATCTCTCTGTCCTGGCGGCTCAGAAAGCCGTACAGGCTCATAGCGTCCTCGCGCACCTGAAAATAAGTGTAAACCACCACTTCATCCCCCACCGCCCCTAAAAGCTCCAGAGCGGAGGCAGGCATAAAAATTCTGTATCCGATGGATCCGGCTTCCACTACCGCCGCTCCTTCCATCTTCTCTGCCAGAGTTCCTTTAATATATGAAATCACTTTTTTCTCTCCTTTTATCTCAGCCTATCATACCATACGGCCTGTGCCAATGCAAGAAAATTAATCGAACAAACATTCTCCCCGTTCAGATTTCCCTTGTAAACCCGCCCTTTTTTGTCATATAATAACAGAAATACTACAAGGAGGAACCTGCTGTGATTACCATAGAAAAACGTCTGGAGCTGCCGGAATCTTACCCACTCTCCCGCATTGGCGCGCCGGATCAGCTTCTCTTTTTCGACATCGAGACAACGGGACTGTCCGCAGAACATTCAAGACTCTATCTGATCGGATGCGTCTTTTACAGGAAGAATGAATGGCGGATGATTCAGTGGTTTGCCAACACAGAGGACAGCGAACGCCAGCTGCTCCTCGCCTTCTTTGAATATACGAAGGACTTCTCCCGTCTGATTCACTTTAACGGGGACAGCTTCGACATTCCTTACCTCCAAAAGCGGTGCGCCTTCCTGGGCCTTGACTGCGGCTTTTCCCATATGGCCAGCTTTGATATCTACAAAAAAATAAAGCCCTTTAAAAAACTTCTGGGCCTTGAGAATCTGAAGCAGAAAACCGTGGAACGGTTTCTGGGCATCAGCAGGGAAGATCGTTTTTCCGGCGGGCAGCTCATTGCGGTGTATGAAAATTATCTGGTTTCCCAAAATCAGAATCTGTACCATCTTCTGACACTCCACAACGAAGAGGATCTGAAAGGAATGCCAGCCGTTCTGCCCATCCTCTCCTATCCCGATTTCTTCCGGCTGCCCGCTATGCCTGCCGGATGGAAGGAAGCGTTTGTCACCGACGCCTTCGGAACAGAGGAGCCTCTGATCCGTCTGCTCTATGAAAGCCCGGTCGTTCTCCCCTCTCCCATAGCGGCAGAAGTCCCTCCCTTTTCCCTGGAAGCAGAGGGAAACCGCCTGTGCCTGAGCGTTCCTCTGGTCTGCGGAGAAATGAAACGGTTCTATCCAAATTATAAGGATTATTACTACTTAATCTATGAGGATACCGCCGTCCATAAAAGCGTCGGAGAGTATGTGGAACGGTCCGCCAGAAAAAGGGCCACAGCCAAAACCTGCTATACCAAAACAGCGGGAAGATTCCTGCCTCAGCCCGCTCCCATCTTTTCAGAATATGTCAAAAAGGACTACTCTGACCGTCTCACCTATGTGCCCTGCAGTCCAGAGCTGTTAGACAGACTGTGCCCCTCCAGGCGCTCAGATTCCGGCAGAGAGCCGGATACGAAGCTGTCTCTCCAGTATCTGAGGGATGTTCTGGATTGGATCGGCCTCCCCAGCTCCTGAAGCTCGTTTTAATAGCTGCCCTGCCGCAGCAGATGGCGGATATAGGCAAATGTTTTCTGCTCTCCCTGCTTTTTTAACATCAGGAGAAGCCGTTCCAAAAGGGCCCGCGTCTCCGGATGCATCACCAGATAATCCTTTCCCCTGGCATAATATTCCCAGGGGGAAGCGTCTGTGTAATCCTTTCCCTTGTAGACCTTGGAGGCGGCGATTCGATCCATCACCATCTCAATCACATACTTGAGCGGCATCTTATTTCCTATCAGTCCTCTGGCCTTATCAGGCGCAAAGTCGATCCAGTATTCAAAGTGGTGCTTATTTCTTCCCTTGTGGTGAAGCCAGGCGGCAGAATATCCCAGAACCTCCTTTTCCGCCGCGTTGGGACTTCTCGTCCCCTGATAGTACCTGACTCCGGTTCGAAACTCCTCCCAGGAATACTTCGACAGATCGTGAAGCAGCCCCTGTCTGTAAAGCCCTACCTGGAAACAGTTTTCCATCACCATCATTTTATGTTTTGTAATGGTCCGAAAATGGCCGACTGCATTGTGCAGGCTCATTCCCCTCATCCTCCTTCTTCATCCTTAACCTCTGGCCGGAACGTCCTTTCACCGGACGATTCCAGGCCGGAAAACTACAGATAATTCTAACACATTTGCCTTCCCGGCGCAAATGCCAATTCCAGCTGAGATTTGTTTTGATTTTTTTTGGCCAGATTCCGAAATGATTTGACACCCCTTTCAAACTATGATATTCTTGAGGCAGGCTTTTAATAGTCAAGCCTTAACATTTTTCATTTTCTTGGAGGTTTATTATGCACAAAGGTACAGTAAAGTGGTTCAATAACCAGAAGGGCTACGGATTTATCTGTGACGAGGAAGGCAACGACGTTTTCGTTCACTATTCCGGTCTGAACATGGACGGTTTCAAATCCCTTGACGAGGGCGCTCAGGTAGAGTTCGAGGTAGTCAACGGAGCCAAGGGACCACAGGCTACTAATGTAACTAAGCTCTAATCATTATACCTCTTTCCAGTGTACCTGTTTCCAATCTATATATTTACACCTATATTTTGTGAATAAGCTATATTTGAATTAAGTAGATGATTAAAAAAAGGACTGTCAGTTTCCGCTGATAGTCCTTTTTTCGATGGCTGCGGCGCCTTAACGGGCCGCTTTATTTAACATTTCTTTCAGTTCCTCCACGGAAAAGGCATAATTGCGGTTGCAGAAATGGCAGTTGACCTCAATCTCTTTTCCCTCGTCAATCATGTCCTGAAGCTCTTTCTTTCCAATGCTGATAAGCGCCTTCTCCACCCGCTTCTTATCGCAGTTGCAGTAGAAATTCACTGGCGTCTTATCAAGAATTTCCAGGCCAAACTCTCCTAATATATGATCTAAAATCTGTTCCGGAGTTTTCCCCTCATCTAACAGAGCTGTGACAGGCTTAATCTCCTTCAGCTTTTCCTCCAGCCTGTCAATCATGTCATCGGAAGCGCCCGGAAGCAGCTGGATGATAAATCCGCCTGCCTGGCGTACCGTGTTGTCCTTATTCATCAGTACGCCCAGGGCAACTGAGGAAGGCGTCTGCTCCGAAGTAGCGTAGTAGTAGGTCAGATCCTCCGCAATCTCTCCGCTGACCAGAATGGTCTGGCCCACATACGGCTCCTTCAGGCCGATATCGCGGATTACGCTTAACACGCCGATTCCCAGGGCGCCGCCTACGTCCAGCTTTCCCTGGGCGTTGGGAGGCAGCATTACTTCCGGATGGAACGCATAGCCCTTCACGTTTCCGGAGGCGTCCGCCGTCACAGTGAGACCTCCGATAGGGCCGTCTCCCTCAATCCGCAGAGTTAAAAGGTCCTTCTCCCCCTTCATCATGCTGCCCATCATCGCTCCGGCTGTCAAAAGTCTTCCCAGAGCCGCCGTAGCTACTGGGCTTGTATTGTGATTTTTCCTGGCTGTCTCAACCGTCTCTCTGGAGGTGGCTGCAAAGGCGCGGATCTGCCCCTCTGCCGCCGTAGCTCTTACCATATAATCTGTCATTGCTTTCTCTTCCTTTCTGCTGTCCTATTTTCGATGCTTGCCCTTCTCTCTGGCGATCACATAGACGCGCTCGCTGTCCTCTGACGGAGCGTTTCTGGTAAAGGCGTCGTAGACGGCTGCAAGCTCCATCCCTGCCTCCTCCACAGCGGCTCTCACCTCGTCCAGGCTGTAGGCCTTCTGATAATGGGTTTCCTGGTATTTTCGATAGAGGTCTTCCTCCTCCTGGATGAAAAGACTCAGATTGTACTCATTGATCCCCGTCTCCTCGTCGAAATTATTATCCCAGATAAAACTGCTCTCTTCCCTGTCCTCGGCGATGGTACACTGTCCCAGAATATCTCTGTACTTGTGCTCTGTATTCAGGTCGAAAATAAAAACGCCGCCTGGATCCAGGTAGTTGTTGGCCAGCCGAAGCGTCTGCACCAAATCCTCCTTCTCCAGCAGATAATTCATGGAGTCGCAGATGCTGACAATGGCTCTCACGGTCCCATAGAGCTCAAACTCCCTCATATCCTGATTCAGGTAAAGAATATCCCGGCCAGATTCCATCCGTTTCTCCATGGCAATCTGGAGCATGTCCGGCGACAGATCGATTCCCGTCATGTCGTAGCCCTCTCTGGCCAGAATCTCAGTCAGGCTTCCGGTTCCGCATCCCAGATCCAGAACCAGGCCGTCGTCAATCCCCTCCTCCCTGAGAAGCGAAATCACATAGGATGCCCACTCCTCATAGGGAATATTGTCCATAAACATATCGTAAACTGCCGCAAAGCTGGTATATGATTCCAAAGTGTTCCTCCTGCTCATAACATTGTAGCTTTTTCGTATTAAATCATAACAATATTTCATGTGAAAAGCAACCGGTTATTGATTATTGGAGTTTTTTTGCGTATACTTATGGTGCTGTCTGCTGGCGTGCAAAAAGTCTGCTGGCGGCAGGAAACAGCGTCTCTCACAGGGACGTTAAGATTGGAAGATTTGATTTATGAAAAACAGCTTTATTATTGCAGATATACGGCGGGATCTGATCCGGAGACTGATTCTGCCGCTTCTGGCCATAGCCGCCTCTCTGTTTGTTCTCTCCCTGACTCCCAGGGACAATATTTTCCGGCAGCGGCCTGTAAACTACAAAAGCCGCTATGAAAATTTCTACAATAAGCTTCTCCCCTGCGTCCGTGTCAGGGCCGAGGATCTGCAGTACGCCGGACTGGACTATTATGTCAATGGTTCGGTAAGCGGCCATTACTACTACACCCTGGTGGACGGCTTCTGCCAGTTCTACCTGTTAGACGCAAAAAACGGGGAGCTTCCCACTCCCTCCATTGAAAGCCTGGATATTCACGGGCGGCTGATCGAGCTGAAAACTTCTGAGTATCAGGCTCTTCTGGAAACGATGGCGTCAGCTCTTGGATGGAAGGTCAGCTCTCTTGAAGAGGTAACCTCTGTCTATGCGGTTTCTGCCCTTCCCTCAGCCTTCTACCTGAATTTCATAGGAAGAATGGCAGCCAATCTCTGTCTGGCCTGCGGGCTGGCCGAGCTGTTCTGGTCTCTGTTCTGTCTGGCCTTTCCGCTGGCTTCCCCAGCGTTCCGATACATGGCAGACAGAGAGGAGGCCTGTCAGGCTCTCCAGCAGACGGAGACCGCTCTCTCCTCTGCCAGCAAAGTCAAGCGGGCCGGAAAACTGCTTCTGTCCTCCTCCCTGCTTCTGTTTCTTGACGGAGCCGGAACGCGCCTGATCCCCACCGATCAGATTATCTGGACGGCTGTCAGGAAATCCCGCTCCGCCGTTCTCTTCTGCGCGGCGGCCTCCGACGGAAAGCGCTTCCGCTTTTCCTGTCCCTCCTATGAGGCCGCCAGAGAGCTGGAAGAGAGTTTAAGAGCGCAGAATCCAGGGATTGCAGATGGAGACCGGCCTCCTCTTTCCAGAAGAAAGCATAAAAAAAAGAAAAAGCACAGGCGCAGCTGATATCACAGCGTCTGTGCTTTTTACTGTTATTTATTCTTTTATTTATTCTTTCCGCAGCACTTCTTGTACTTCTTTCCGCTGCCGCATGGACATGGATCGTTCGGGTAAACCTTCTGCTCGTTGCGTACAGTACCGGAAGCCTTCTGGTCTCTGTAGAGCTCTTTTCTCTTCTCAGGAGTCAGAATCGCATCCCACTGCGGAAGGCTGTACAGCCACTCTGCCTTAGCCTCAACCATATTCCAGTAGAGCTTCTCCGGGTCGATCTCAATCTTTACTACCGTGTTCTCATCCATAGTCTCGATCTGATTCTCATAGCCCTTTAAACTCTCGTTGATTCCGTCTAAGAAACCTGTCATAATCAGAACTTCTGTGCCGTACTTCTCAGCCAGCTCCTTCACGGTTCCCTCTACCACTTCTGCAGGGTTGGAAAGAATCTGCTCGTAAATGCCCTTCTCAATCGCAAAGTATCCGGACCACAGTTCTTCTCTTTTTTTATCGTCGAGTCCGTCGCCGTATGCGAGGTTTCTCCAGTTCTCCAGTAATGTCATAATAACCGCTCCATTCTTTTTCTAATCAACCATTCCCGCCTCCTGGCTGCAAGCGCCCTGGATACGGGAAAGTTCCCTATCAGTATATAACAAGTCCTGACATTTTGCAATGAATTTCGCTTTGCCAATACAGTTTTACAATAGGGGAAGATCTGGAACGATCATAAAAATTTATCTTTCCTGTATATCCTCTCTCTTTTTGTCCATAATAGTAATATCAACAAAAGAGAAAGTTTTGAATACTTATCCTCCCCTTTTTAATACCTCGCTTGTTGGCCTTGTGCAGCAGGCGGGGTATTTTTTTATTTCATAGGAAAAAGCGCGTCCTATGAAATAAAAAATGCTCCGCAGGAATCACACTGCGGCGGTGCGGTATTATGCTGCTGAGCAGCCCACCGCAGGCGGAGAATTCTGCAGAGCCGAATTTTTTCTTGTCAATATTTCACGCAGAAAACGGGCAGCGATCCTTATGTGAACCGCTGCCCGCTGGCTGAATCAATTTATATCTGAGGCGTTTCCCCCGTTTTATGGTTTCCGGTAATGGAATACTCCACCCACTCCGCCACATTGACCGCGTGATCGCCAATCCGTTCCAGATATTTGGCGGCCATCAGAAAGTCCAGAGCTTCCTCCGCTCCGATCCCCTTTTCCTCAATCAGCTTCATCAGCTCCTCTTTGACGCAGTCAAACAGGCGGTCTACCTCATCGTCATCTGCCTGCACCTTTCTGGCCAGAGCCAGATCCTCTTTTACGAAGGCCTCCACACTGTTCATAACCATGGAAACGGCGGCCATGGCCATCTGGTTAATATGAACCTTGCTCTGAAGTCCGCTTCTGGCAATCCTCGGCACCAATTCTGCGATATCGTCCGCCTGATCTCCAATCCGCTCCAGGTCTGCGATCATCCGAAGAGCCGCCGATACGTTCCTCAGATCGTGGGCAATGGGCTGCTGGCGCAGAAGCAGCGTCATACAGCTGTTTTCTATTTCCCGCTCCATATTGTTGATCTCGTCCTCAAGCCGGTGCACCTGCTTCGCAAGCTCCGCGCTGCCCTCGCCGCCAAGCGCTCTGGCAGATAAGGAGATGGCCTCCTCGCACAGTCCGCCCATCTTGATCAGCTGTTTTTCCAGATCGTTTAACTGTCTGTCGAAATTCGTTCTCATCAACCAAACCTCCCTGTAATGTAATCTTCTGTCCGCTTGTCCTTCGGCATGGCGAACATTTCCCCGGTGTCGCCGAATTCCACGCACTCTCCCAGCAGGAAGAAGGCGGTCTGATCGGAGATTCTGGCAGCCTGCTGCATATTGTGGGTGACAATAATAATCGTGTACTTTTCTTTCAGTTCCATGGCCAGATCCTCGATCTTGGAGGTAGAAATCGGATCCAGGGCGGAGGTGGGCTCGTCCATCAGAATCACCTCAGGCTCTACGGCCAGAGTTCTGGCAATGCACAGCCTCTGCTGCTGTCCCCCGGACAGCCCCATGGCGCTCTTGTGGAGGCGATCCTTTAATTCGTCCCAGATAGCCGCCTGGCGGAGGCTCCGCTCCACAATCTCATCCAGCTGATCCTTCTTCTTAATTCCGAAGATCCTCGGCCCGTAGGCCACGTTGTCGTAAATGCTTTTCGGAAACGGATTCGGCTGCTGGAATACCATTCCCACTCTGTGGCGCAGCGTGATGGCATCCATCTCCTTAAAAATATCGGTTCCGTCCAGGCGGACCGTTCCGTCGATTTTTACGTTCTCCACCATGTCGTTCATCCGGTTGAGCGTTTTTAAAAAAGTAGATTTTCCGCAGCCGGACGGCCCGATAAAGGCTGTGATCTGGTTTGCATCTATCTTCATATTTATATTTTTCAGGGCGTGGAACTCTCCGTAGTGGAGATTCAGCTCTGAGATATCAAATTTTACCGTCGCTTCTCCCATGCTTCTTTCCTTTCCATGTACTGTGATCTGCGTTTAGTTTCCTGCTTATGAATGATATTTCCTGCGCAGGCCCTACTCTCCCGCGTGCTTCTTTTTCAGCCTGCTGCTCCACACGTTAGCGCCAATGCTGAACGCCAGCACTAACAGCATCAGCACGGCGGAGGCGCAGTTGGCCAGGGCCCTGTCCTGTCCGTTTACCTGGAGATTCCAGATCTGGATAGACAGAGTTTCCGCCGGGCGGAAGGGGTTTAAGGGACAGGTGGGCGCAGACAGATTCCAGTTGCCCCACTTTAATGAGGTACCAGATCCTGTAGTGTAGAGAAGGGCCGCCGCCTCTCCGAAGCCTCTGCCAGCCGCCAGGATAACGCCCGTCATAATTCTCGGCAGACAGGCCGGCAGAAGCACATGAAAAATACTCTGCCATCTGGTGGCTCCCAGTCCCAGGCTGGCGTGGTAATATCCCGCCGGAAGTCCTTTCAGCGCGTCCTCTGTGGTGGTGGTAATCAGAGGAAGCGTCAGAATCGACACGGACAGCGCTCCCGCCATCAGGCTCTTTCCCATTCCGAAAAAAACAAGAAATACCAGGTATCCGAACAGTCCCACCACGATGGACGGCAGGGACGACAGGGTTTCGATACACATTCTCAAAAACTTTGTCACAGGTCCTTCCTTGGCGTACATGGCCAGGTAAATGCCTGCGCAGACTCCCAGGGGAACAGACACGGCAAGGGAAATAAATACAAGATACACCGTGTTAAACAACTGATTTCCAATGCTGCCCTTTCTGGCAAACCGGAACATCTCCGGCGTGGCCCCCATCAGTCCTCCAATAATCACCTTTCCCGCAAACGCTGCCAGCAGCGTGAAGAAAAAAATGGCAATGGCATAAAAAACCGCTGTCATAAAAGCGTCTATATTTCTGGCGCGGGCAATTCTCTTTTCCGCCATACTTATTTTCCTCCCTTTCCGGCAGTTTTTCTGCCGTCATCCTCTGTCCGCGCCGCAGAGACACGGTGAATCAGGAAAATGAACAGCAGAGAAATGAGAAACAAAAGCAGAGCCATGGACCAGAGGGCGGATTTCATCTCTCCTCCCTCCATCGCGTTTCCCATCTGGGCCGCTATCTCTGTGGTGAGCGTCTTTGTAGTTGAAAAAATACTGGTTGGAAGAGCCGTGGTCTGTCCGATTACCATGGCTACCGCCAGGGCCTCTCCGAACGCTCTGGCAAGTCCCAGAATAATGCCTGAAATAATGCCTGGAGCCGCCGCCGGAACCACGATCTTATAAATCGTCTGCCATCTGGTAGAACCCAGGCCGTAGGCCGCCATGCGGCACTCCTTAGGAACCGCCTTCAGCGCGTCTGCGGCTACCGTAGTGATGGTCGGGAAAATCATTACCGCCAGCACGATTCCCGCCGCCAGAATCGAGTGTCCCACCTGCCGGTCGAACACCGTTTTAATGGCCGGAACCAGCACGGTAAGACCTACCCATCCATATACAACCGAGGGGATCCCTGCAAAAATCTCCACAACCGGACGGTAAAATTTTTCTCCGAACCTGGGCGAAATATCTGTGATAAAAATGGCGGATCCCAGCGAAAAGGGAGCTGCGATTAAAAGGGCCAGGCCGCAGGTACACAGAGAGCCTGTCACAAAAATCAGCGCTCCGACCATTCCTCCGCCTTCTGAATTGTCAGCCGGAGACCACTCTGCGGAGCCTAAGAACTCCCAGAGGGAATGGCCGTAGGTTAAAAACGTAGCGGAACCCTTGTATACCAGGAATCCTCCGATTCCGATTGTGAGGACAATCACAAATAAACCGCAGGCCGTCATCAGATCCCGCCAGAAATATTCCTTGGCAAACATGCTTTTTCCTTTTGTCCTATCCATATATCCTCCTGGCCCGCTCAGCAGTCCCAGAACAGAAGCTCTCAAAAAGGGGGAAGCCAAAGGACGCTCCCCGGCTCTCCCCCTTTATCCTTATCTGCTGCAAAAGCTGGCGCTTTCTCTCTTAGTGCTCGGTTACTGTCATTTTAGAGGATACGCCGTAGCCTAATGTCTCCATCTGCTCGCCGTACTCGTCAGACATAATGTAGTCGATAAACGTCTTTGTCACCTCGTCCGGCTCGCCCTTTGTGTACATATGCTCATAGGTCCATACCGGATAATCTCCGCTGTATGTATTTTCCAGAGTCGGCTCCACTCCGTCGATTGCCAGAGTAGACACTCCCGCGTCTCCTGTCAGGTAAGATAAGGCAACGTATCCGATTGCTCCCTCTGTGTCCTTTACATTCTGGAGAAGAACTCCGGAATCGTCTGTCTCCATAGCCGCGTTGGAAGCCTCCTCCTGGCCGTCCAGGGCGTATTTCTGGAAAGTTGCTCTCGTACCGGAGGATGTGGGGCGTGTCACAAGCACAATCTCTTCGTCTGGTCCGCCGACCTCGCTCCAGTTCTTTGTCTCCCCTGTAAAAATGCTGATTAACTGCTCCTTTGTCAGGTCTGTCACGCCTGCCTCGTAGACGTCGTTGTTTACGATTGGCGCCATGGTAACGACGCATACCTGGTGATCTACCAGTTCTGCCGCCTGATCCGGCTCCAGCTTGTCCTCCGCCGGAACGTCGGAATTTCCAATGTTAACCGTTCCCTCGGACACCTGCTTTAAGCCCTCTCCGGAACCGCCTGCGTCGATGGTGATGGCAATGTTCGGATATTTCTCTGCGAACATATCTGCCGCGTCGTCTACTAATGGCTTTAATGCAGAGGAACCTGCCGCTGTAATGGTTCCTGTCAGATCCTCGTCTGCCTCAGCGGCTTCTGTGTCTGCCTCTGTATTTGTGCCAGCCTCTGTACCGGCTGTTTTTGTCGTCTCCTTTGTGTCGGAACCTGCGCATGCTGTCATGCTCACTGCCATAGCTCCTGCTGTCATAAGCGCAATCATTTTTTTCATAATTTTATTCTCCTCTTCTCTCGCGGACCCGTCCAGGTCTCTGTGCGTTTTTTCCGTTTTCGCTCGGCTGCATCTTAACAGCTCTCTGTTTTCTTTCGTTCCCTCGGGAACAGCTATAGTATAGCTCTTGGTTTGTAAAATCTAAAATACTGCTTTTGTCAAAAGTTTGTGATATTTTTTCCTGTTTGTTTTACACAAATTTTTCATTTCCCAATCGGAATTTCTTCCCTTTTTCTCCTAAACTCCCCTGAAATACAGGGAAACGGTTGAAATATCCGGCTTCCTATTATAAAATAAGTGCGGCTGCCGTCCGCGGGATTCATTTACGGGCATCTGCCAGAAAACATAAAGGAGAGAGCTGTTACAATGAAGAAAAACGTACTTGTAGGCCAGTCCGGAGGTCCTACTGCAGTAATTAACGCAAGTCTTTACGGAGTCGTCACAGAAAGTCTGAAGCATGATGAGGAGATCGATACGGTCTACGGCATGGTGAATGGAATCGAGGGATTCCTGGCCGATCATTACCTGGATTTGTCCCATACTCTTGGAAGCCGGGAACTGGAGCTTTTAAAGCTGACTCCCGCCGCCTATCTGGGTTCCTGCCGTTTTAAGCTGCCGGAGGACTTAAATTCAGAGGTGTACCGGACTCTGTTCAGAAAATTTGAAGCCTTAAATATCGGATACTTTTTCTACATTGGCGGCAACGACTCCATGGATACCGTAAGCAAGCTGTCCCGCTACGCTGCGGCTGTAAAAAGCGGTATCCGCGTCATCGGCGTGCCGAAAACCATTGACAACGATTTAATTATGACGGATCACACGCCCGGTTTTGGAAGCGCCGCCAAGTATGCAGCTTCCATGGTCCGTGAAATCGCGCTGGACGCGTCTGTCTACCAGCAGAAATCCGTCACTATCATAGAGCTGATGGGCCGCCACGCCGGATGGCTCACCGCCGCAGGCGTCCTGGCCAGAAAGCATGAGAACGACAATCCCCTTCTCATCTATCTGCCGGAATCCGATTTTTCCCTGGAGCAGTTTGCCGCAGATCTGGAAGCCGCTTTTAAGAAAAATCCAAACGTAGTTGTCTGTGTGTCCGAGGGAATCTCCGACGCCAGCGGAACCTTTATCTGCGAATACTCCAACGAAGCCCAGATCGATACCTTCGGCCATAAAATGCTGACTGGCTGCGGAAAAATTTTGGAGAATTTCGTCCGCCAGCAGCTTCATGTAAAGGTGCGTTCCGTGGAACTGAACGTATGCCAGCGCTGTTCCGGCATGACTGTCTCGGCGGCAGATATCGAGGAAGCCGCCATGGCAGGCTCCGCAGGCGTTCAGGCCGCCTTAAACGGATCCACCGGCATGATGGTAGCTTTTGTCAGAGAGGATGGCGCAGAATACCGCCTTTCCTGTTCTCTGGTAGACGTCAATCAGGTCTGCAACCAGGAAAAGACCTTCCCCAGAGAGTGGATTACAGATAACGGCACCAATATCAGCCCGGAATTCTTAACCTACGCTCTTCCGCTCATCAAAGGAGAGCCCGCCCGTATCATGGAAGACGGCCTTCCCGTCTACCTGTACAGAAAATAAAAGAAAAAGAAAAAAGAGGAGACATTTTCTGCAGCTTAAAGCGGAGCAGGAAAATGTTTCCTCTTCTTAAATTATACTATTCTTCTTCTCTTACCTCAGCCCCCTCATAGAAGAAGGTCAGGATATCCTTGTAATCGTTTCCCTCTCTGGCCATCTGCTGGGCGCCGTTCTGGCTCATGCCTACGCCGTGGCCGTAGCCTCCGCCCCATACGGTGAAGGTCCGAAGGCCGCTTTCCTCGTCTCTGGCTGTCTCGTCTATGGCAATGTAAGCGCTGGGCATACTGCTCCAGCCAGTCTGGGTTTTCCCATCGTTTTTCCGATATACCAGGGATTCGTCTCCCAGAATACTTCTGATCTGGCTCTCGCCGCTGACGATTTTCTCCCCCTCGCTTCCGTAGATTTTAAGCTTTTTGGCGATTCCGCCGGTTCCCCGCTCTGTCACGAAGACCGCCTGAATCTCTCCAATGCCGCTCACCTTTTTCTCCAAATCCCGGTTTGTAAACTTGGTCTCCCACCGGTACATAGGGAAGGAAGAATCGTAGGTTTTCACCTTCTTATCCTTGATAAATGTCTCAAAGGAATCATTATCCTTCAATTCCTTCATAACGGTTCGGCCATCCGTCAGGGCTACTCCCTTCAGATACGGAACAGCGCTCTGATCCGCTCCCCATATCGTTCCGTCTGTGGTATGGCCGCAGGAGGTGGAAAAATAGTAGGTCTCAGCTGCCTTATCCCCGTAAAACACCATCTGGCCGCAGGTTTCCTTCACCGCCGCGTCCGTCCGCTCACTGGAAACCGTATTGTTGTACACCTGATAATTGGTGCTGTCATCCACATGAGCGCCGTACCGGCTGTAAGCGTTGGCCTTAATCTGACGGTACGCATAGGTTCTGGCGCAGACTGCCTGCGCCTTCAGCGCCTCCATCTCATAGGAGGACGGCATCTCGCTGGGCACCACCTTTGTCAGGTAATCCTCCACATCCAGATCATTGAGAAGCAGAAGTCCCTCCTTCTCCTGGCTGATCTCCAGACTGCCCTGATAGGCCGGAGTGCCCTGCCCCCTCTCCAGGGTCGTCACATAGATCGACTGTGTCGGATCCTCCGGCTCCACAATAAACCGTCTGTCTGCCCGCCTCAGGCGCTCGTCTCCGTCAAAAATCGTAAACTTCTCCCCCGCTTCCATGGTAAACTCATAGTCGTCCAGAGTTACCTTCATGGGCACCTGGCATTTCAGCGTCACCGTATCGTGAAAAATAGATTTGAAGCCTGTATCCATGAGAAGCACCCGGATATTTCTGGCGTCAAAGCTCTTCACCAGAAGGGCGGCGCAGATTCTCTTATCTTCCACTACGAAATTCTGGATGTCGTAGCCTACTAAAATATCCTTTTTCCTGGCCTCCCGCACCGTGCCATATGTCTTGTACACCTTGAAATCATCTGCGACAGCCACATTTCCATAGCTCTCAATCTCAATGGCATTGTCTCTGACGGCCAGTACCTTGCCCTGGATGATATCTTTTTTCAGAGAGAGCTTCTTAATCTTCCCCCCTGTGAGGGACACGTCGGCCAGAACGCCGCCGGTCTCCTCCTTCACCGCCGATTCCAGCGGAAAGCTTCTCATAATGTCTCCAATGTAGACCTCCATCTTTCCGTCTGCCGGAACCAGCCAGGCGTTCTTATAAACGACTTTGTCTGAAATCTCTTTTTCCACACGGATGATATCCGTTCCCCGGACCCATACCTGAATCTCCCGGTCAATATAGGAGTCCAGGGACAGGCCCTCGAACTCCAGGGCCCCTTCGCTTGTGTAGGCGGTCCAGGTTCCCGCTCCCTCCACGTTGGCCGGGGTTCCGTAGAGCACAAGATTCTTTCTCTGAACCTTTCTTTCCTGATCTGCCTTCTTGAGGAAGGTTTCGTAAAACAGCCACCACTCCTCCTTGGGCATGGGATCCCCGTACTTTTTTTTAGAAATGTTTAATGCCTTGGAAAGTCCCTTTTCTACCTTTTCAGCCGCGAATGCCGCCTCCCCGTAGGTCAGCGCGCCAGCGGCAAAATCCTCCATATCTTCCTCTTTCAGCTCTTTTGGCAGCTCTATGTATTCGTTTCCAATCAGATAGTCCAGATATTTCACATACCACTGCCCCTTGGCCGAGGCTGGAAAGAAGGATTCGTTCTCATCCCCCCACTCCTCGCAGATCTCCCGATCTGTCATGCCCAGAGCCATGGCTTTTCCGGCCAGCGCCCTGGAAACATAGTTGCCGTTTTTATCGAGCGTTACAATCAATATGATCAACAGGACTACGGCGGCGGCAATGGCGCCGGTCCAGTAAAGCATTTTCTTTGACTTCATGGATTCTCCTATCCTTTGCTGCATCATACCCTTCTGCACAGCCGTACTATTCCTTCGACTTAATATAGGTCTTTTTCTCCTCGTCAATGTAATCAAGTCCCTCATAGTCCGCAGTCTTCAGCGACAGCCTCTTCATGCGCAGGGAGTGGTTGACCGCCTTATTGACCAGATCATAGATAACGGCAAAGCCGGGAACTGCGATAATCATTCCCACAAATCCGAACAGGCCTCCGAAGATCAGAATGGAGAACAGCACCCAGAAGCTTGCGAGGCCGGTAGAGTTTCCGAGAATTTTCGGTCCCAGAATATTGCCGTCAAACTGCTGCAGAACCAGGATCCATATCAGCAGAACGAGACACTGGATCGGGCTTACCAGAAGCACTAAAATGCCGCTTGGGATGGCCCCGATAAATGGTCCGAAGAACGGAATCACATTGGTCACTCCCACAATTACGCTGACAAGCAGCGCGTAAGGGATGTGGAGCAGACTCGTTCCCACAAAGCAGATCACGCCGATAATCAGGGAGTCCAGAATCTTTCCGATAATAAAGCCGCCGAACATCCTGTGGACAAACCGCATCTCCTCAATCACATGGTTCGCCCAGCGGACGCTTAAGCATCCGTAAACAATTTTTTTCGCCTGGGTGATCAGATGATCCTTAATATTCAGCAGATAGACCATGACAATCAGGCCGATCAGCCAGTTTTTCACAAAATTAATCAGAACGAAGATACTGCTCGACACGCCTGTCAGAAAGTCCAGAAGCCGCTTCATATCAAATCTCGTAAAAGCGTTCTGCAGCCATCCTTCCGTCATCTCCACCGCTGTCTGAATATTCTGGATCACGATGGTTTCAATCTCCCGGTTGTCGGCTAACAGCTTCTGAATCCACGCGTACAGGTTCTGAAGATAGATAGGAAACGACTCCTGAATTCCTCTTAAGCTGTCCAGAACCTGTGGGATAATCAGCTGAATCAGTCCTGACACGACGGCCAGAATCACAAACAGGCTGGCGATCGTTCCCATGGACTTGGCGATGGTCTGTCTGTGCTTTTCGCTTTTCATCTTCGCAGGCAGAATCTTAAGGCCTGCCCTGGACACTCTGTTATAAACCGGACTGATCAGATAAGCCAGTATGGCTCCGTAGATAATCGGCGACGCGATGGAACGCAGCCTGCCTAAAAAGCCGCTTACATTCTTCCACTCTCTGATGCAGTACCAGAATACAATACACACAGCAATGACGCAGACAGCCGTAAGCCCCCAGTAAATATACCGTTTTGCGTTGTTGTCTTTCATAGTCTAGTCATTCCTCCAAACAATTACGCGGATCTCCGGTTTCTCTCCTGTACAGTATAGCGGACCTGACTTTCTTTTGCAAGAAACGCCCGCGAATTTTCTTCCCGCAGAAAACCTGGTCTCCTTCGTAAAGTAAAGAAAGCAGCGATTTCTCGCTGCTTTTTTCATTAGTAACCCCAAAATGCCGGCTCTTACCAAATTGACTCCTAGCCGCGCCAGGTGGGCAACCTCACTTAAACATCTGCCTTCCACTCAAGGAGGCCTGACATCCGTTTAAAAATATTGGAATCCCGTTATGTCAAATGTAGGTTCAAAAAAAGTAAGAGTTATCGAACATCCCAGGAATTACTTTCTTTTGTTGTAAGGCCATTATACAACACTTGCGTCAGTTTTTCAAGTTCCATTTTTTTCTGGTCTTCCTGCCATTTTTTCTGATCTGCCGTGTTCCCGGCCTGCCTAAAATATCTGTGCTAGGCCATTTCCAGATTCTCCGGCCCGAAGCTCTCCGGCAGAAGCTGGCTTAAGGTGTACTCCCTGTATTCGGAAGGCGACTTGGCTAACAAAATCAAAAACTCGTCCGGACGGACAAATTCCCGCATAACCTGGCGGCAGATCCCGCAGGGCGCGCAGTAGTCCTGCGCCTTTCCGTCTTTTCCTCCTACAATGGCGATGGCGTCAAACTGCCGCTTTCCGCTGCTGACTGCCGCAGAAAACGCGCTGCGCTCTGCGCAGATGCCGGCCGGATAGGAGGCGTTCTCCACATTGCAGCCCATATAAATCTCTCCGTCCCGGCACAAAAGAGCCGCCGCCACATGAAAATGAGAGTAAGGCGCATAGGCCCTGGGAAGCGCCTGAAACGCCTGTTCTATCAGTTTCTCCTTCTGTTCTCTGGAAATCTCCAACGCTGTCGTCTTATCGCTGCGATCCATGATTTTTCCTCCCTCTCTGAGCCGCTTTTTTCTTAATTATACTCCCTGCCTTGTCTGCGGGGCAAGAGAAATCTTGTCTTTTCCTCTATTCTGTGCTACAGTCCTTAATAATGCCATGAACGCCGCCATGTGTTTCGCATGTCTCCATGATTTTTGAAGTAATGTCCCCCTCTGCTTCGTTCTAATCTGTGAAAGGCATTACCAGTCATATACAGGAGCCAAGGGAAAGGAGGCGGTTTTATCAATGCGGAAAAACAGCTGGAAGAATATATTGACCAGTATCAGAATCTGATTTTCTCTATCTGCTACAAATATACAGAAAATTATTTTGACGCAGAGGATCTGACTCAGGACACGTTCCTCTCCGCCTACAAGAGCATGGCTCTGTTCGACGGCGCCCACGCCAAGGCGTGGCTCTGCAAAATCGCGTCCAATAAATGTCTCGACTGGCTGAAACGGGCGGGAAGGCGGACTGTTCCCACAGAAGACGAATATTTTACCGCTCTTCCCTCGTCAGATTCCCCAGAACGGGACTATCTGGAACAGGAAGTAAAAGAGCGGCTTTACCGCTGCTGCTGTTCTCTGAAGGAGCCTTACCGCCAGGTGGCTCTGGACTACTATTACTATGAAATAGAAATCGGAGAGCTGGTTAAAAAAACCGGAAAGCCCATCAAAACCCTTCAGACGCAGATTTACCGCGCCAAGGGAATGCTTCGAAATCTCTATGAAAAGGAGGGACTGCCCCATGACAAATAGAAAAGAGCGGGAAAGCGGCCATATAGATCCCGGGCGGCCTGTTTCTTCCCTGAGCAGAGAAGAACTCGCCCATCTGTCCTCCTGCCAGTTCTGCAGGGAGCAGATCGCTCTCCAGGCTGAAAAACAGGAGCTTCTCACAGCTCCCGCCAGAATGAAATCGGAGATTCTGTCCAAGCTGAACCGGCCCGAGGTACAGATCATTGCAAAAAGCAATCGAATTTCCAAAAAACTGGAGCTTTTTTATTTCAGTCTCAGAGTGGGAACCGCCGTTCTCTGTTCCCTGGCGCTGCTCTCCTTCGCCCCTGCCCTGCCCGGAGCAACAGAACGCCCCATAGAAATTCGGCAAGAGGATGTGAAGCGGGAAGAGGACGGCCGTTTCCAGCGTCCCGGGACTCCCTCCCCCAAAAACGCAGGAGGCGCCGTCTGGGAAGCGTCCAGCTATGTAACAGAACAGATTAACCGATTATTAAACCTGGAGGTGTTTAAATATGACAAGAAAGAAAGGTAAACTGATGACGTTTCTCTGGTCTCTGATACCAGGAGCCGGGGAGATGTATCTGGGATTTTTCAAGACAGGCGTCAGCCTGATGGCGACTTTTGTGATTCTATTGTCTCTGTCCGGCTTCCTGCAGCTGAACGTACTGAGCCTGCTGGCTCCTGTCGTCTGGTTTTACAGCTTTTTCCATGCAAACAACATTAACGCCCTGCCTGACGACGAATTTTATGCCCTGGAGGACGATTATCTGGTTCACATGGAAGATATCCGAAAAAACAGCCTGTTTTTTAAGACTCACCGCAAATTTACGGCTGCCTGCCTGATCTGCTTTGGCATCTCCGTTCTGTGGAGCAATCTGTACCGGCTCCTGTTCTCCCACCTGCTGCCGATCATAGCTCTGCCGGAACAGGCGGAAGAAATTCTGTACTCTTTGGCCAGCGCCATCCCTCAGAGCGTAGTAGCCGTGGCCGTAATCGCAGCCGGGATTCTTCTCATCCGCAGCAAGTCAAAGGAGCTTAACGGCGGGGAAGACGAAACGTCTCAGCCAGCTCCTGAATCTCATTGAGAAAGCGGCAGGAGTGGTATCCGTCTGCAGCCGCATGGTGGAACGCGGCTCCCAGAGGAAGAAACGTTCTTCCCTCCTTCTCATAGTAACGTCCAAACAGTACCACAGGATAGAGCATGGGGGAATCTGAGTACGTATCGCTGGCATATCCTGTAAAGCTCAGCCACGGCACGCAGGAGACCGGACAGAAATTGTCCGGTTTTCCCGGCTTTGGCTTAATCCCCTTCTGATTCTGGTACGTTTCCATATCTTTTATCACCGCGTCGTAAAAGGCCGTAAAATCCTCATTGTATTCCGTCCAGATATCAGAGAAGGTTTTGTCATCCTCGTGAAAAATCGTGTAGGACGGGTGGCATTCGTCCCAGTACCCCAGACGCCCCTCTTTGTCTGTCTGCATTCTCATCTCTCTGTTTTGATTGACCGCTCTCATAATAATGTAGATAAACACAGGATAAAATTTGAGCTTCTGCTCCTTTACCTGCGCCAGAAGCTCTGTAATGTCCACCTGAATATTCAGGTTATAGCGGACCTTCAGAAAATCTTTGTAATAATAATAGTGTTCCCGCCGCTCCCAGGTATCCATATCGATCAAGTGAAACGCCATCCTGATTCTCCTCTCTGTGTCTTTCTATGCCTATCTTCCATCCGGCTGTCCTGATTTTTTCCGGAAGTCCGCCAGCTTTTCCAGAAGCTCCCGCTTGACCTCCTCCTCTGCAAAAGCCGCCAGCACCGCGTTCTCTGTCATGTGGAGCGCTTCCTCCTTTGTCACGCCAAACTGGCTGTGGAGCAGGAACAGCTCCTCTGTCATGCTGGTTCCCGATACAGTCCGGTTATCTGTGTTCACCGTAACGGCCAGCCCCTGTTCCAGGAAACGTCTGATCGGGTAATCGCTTCTCTTCTCCACTGCCTTCGTCTGGAAATTGCTGGTAGGGCACATTTCTACGGCAACGCCCCTCTCCCTGCACAGCTCCTCTATCTCCTTTACTCCGGCCATAGCGATGCCGTGGCCGATGCGGCGGGCGCCCATCAGCACGCTGGTGCGCACGTTCTCCGCGCTGTGGCATTCTCCCGCGTGGATTGTGAATGGGATCTCCATTTCAGAGGCCAGGGAAAACATCTTGCTGTGGAGCTCCGGCGGATAGACCTTCTCGTCGCCTGCCAGGTCGATTCCACAGACTCCGTCTCCCATAAATTTCTCAGCCAGCGCCGGAATCTCCAGATTTTTCTCCAGATCAAAATGGCGCATCCCGCACAGAAGGATTCCGGTACGCATTCCCAGATCTGCTTCCGCCTTTTTAAGGCCGTCTCTTACGGCTCCCACCACGTCCTTCTGAGCAAAGCCGTCGTGGGCAGAAAAAGCCGGGGCAAAGCGCAGCTCCAGATACACGGTTCCTTCCTCAAAGGCAGCCTTCGCCGTATCGTAGGCCGCTGTGCAGAGAGCGTCATAGGTCTGAAGGCAGGAGATGGGCAGGGAAAAGCAGTCTAAGTACTCCTTTAAGCTTCGGCAGTCTGCCGAAACAGTCAGCGCGGCAGCCAGGGCCTCCTCTGTTTCAGGAAGCGCAAGGCCCGCCTCTTTTCCCAGTCTTCTCACTGTATGTCTGGGCAGGGAGCCGTCCAGATGGCAGTGAAGTTCTGCCTTGGGGAGGGCCCGGAACCAGGCCATTTCTCTGTTTTCTGCTTCTGTATATTCGTAATTCATCGCGGTATCCTCCTGTCTCTTTTTCATCATTCTCTCGTTTTCTGCCTATCATACCATTTATTGCCCGGCTGCACAAGCAGTCAAAACTAACGATTTTTTCATTTTGCTGGTGCATTCTTCCTCAAAATACCTTATACTATGAGACAACAGAGCGGCGCTTTCCTGGATTTCTGCCATGAAACGCCGCTGAAATCAGGAGGACACCTCATATATGAGAAATTTGCCGGGACCTGGAACGGTCCTTCACGGATTTAAAGTTCTTTCAAAAAATAAGATAGAATGTTTTTTTGCTTCCACCACCGAGCTTTTCCACGAAGCCAGCAGAGCCACGGTTCTCTGCATTGAAAATGAAGATCCGGAGCTTGGATTTTCCATCATTTACAGAACGCCCCAGCTGGATGAGACGGACGCCTGCCACATGGCGGAGCACCTGGTTCTCTCCTCCTGCCGCAAATACAGAAGCCGCGATATCTTTTTCGATATGGACAGCAAAAGCTACTCCACCTTTATGAACGGAATGACCGATACCTGCTGTACCTGCTATCCCTTCTGCTCAGTCAGCCAGAAGCAGCTGATCAAGCTGATGGATGTGGCTCTGTGCTGTATGGAGGAGCCTGACGCTCTGACAGAGCCTTTCTTTTTTGACAGGGAGGCTCTGCGCTTTGAGCTGAAGGAGGCGGACGGCCCTCTGACTCTGTCAGGAACGGTGCTTGGGGAGGACTGGGCCCATCTGACGGATCTGGAAGAAAATGCCGACAGCCATACGGCCAGAACCCTTTATCCTGACAGTCTTGCGTCCCGCCTTCCGGGGCGGGCCCATTTCCACTACTCTGAGATTTCCAGAGAGCGGACGCTGCATATTTTAAAAGAATATTATCAGTATTCCAACTGCCTGATCCTCCTATACGGAAAGATGGATTTTGAAGCGGTTCTCTCTTTCCTTCACCAGGAACACCTGTCACACTATCCGGCCCGGCAAAGTCCCGTCTCCCCAGCGTTTTTCCAGGAACCGGTTCTTCCCGGCTTTCGAAGCTCTGAGGAGAAAAGCCCCGCCTATCTGGAGAGCCGGACCGACGAGGCCTCTGTCATTGATTTTGCGCTGGATCTGTCCGCTGCATCCGGCCTGGAACTGTTTTTCTGGGATCAGTTCGCCCAGCTTCTGGACAACAGCGCCTCTCCTCTCCACCAGGAGGCCAGAGCCCAGGGACTGAATCATGTGATCCAGGTCTACGTGGACACGCTCCTCATCCACCCTGTCTTAAAATTCCGCCTCCTGAACGGAGACGCAGGCGTGAAAGAGGCCTTTTTCTCTGTGATCCGGAGCTCTCTTCAGGAGGTTTCTATCCATGGGCTTTCAAGAGAGCTCTGCCTGGCTTCTGTGAGGGAAAGCAGGATGACCGACAGTCTGACCAGAGAGGGCGTGCATCTGGGCTGCCATGCCGCGGAGGAAATCGGACGCTACTGGAGCCTGACGGGAAAAACCGATTATTTTCCGCTCTACGAACAGGCTTTCAGAGAATTTTCCGCTGACGCTCTCGGAGAACAGTCTCTGATTCGGTCCATGGCCTCTGAGGCTCTTTCCCCGGCCGCCAGCGCGCTGACTGTCACTGTCCCGTCGCCCGGCCTTGCCGAAAAGCTGGAGCAGGAGAAAAAAGACTTCCTAAGCAGACAAAAGGCTTCCATGAGTCCCCGGGAAACCGACGCCCTTCTGCTGCGTTCCAGAGAATTTGCTCTCTGGAATGAGCGGGAGCTTACGAATCAGGATTTTTTAATTCATCCTGGCGAGCTTCCCGCTCCAGCTGCCGCTCCTGCCTTTTTTCAGGCGGATTTAAGTGGAATCGAGGGGTATTTTTCACCTGTTCCGGGAGCGCTCTGCGCAGGTTTCCAGCTCTATTTTGATCTGGGCTTTCTGGCAAAAGAAGATCTTCCCTTTCTGGCGCTGTACCAGCTTCTTCTGACGGAGCTTGACACGCCCTCCTGTTCTTCAGAAAAGCAGAAGCTTCTGGAACAGGAGTTTCTCCACGACTGCACCTTTGACGAGGTATTTCCGGAGGAAGAGGCTGAAACGCACAGCCATCCGGCTCTCTCTGTCTTCTGGTACGGTTTTCCTGAGGATTTCGAAAAAAGCCTCTCCTTTCTTCTGGAAATCATGGGACGGGCTGATTATACAGATACCAGGTCTATCATCCGGGCGCTGGAGAAATATACTCCTGACTACGATTTGTCCCAGGGAGAAAACGCAGCCTCTCTCTCCTATGCGCTGGCTGAGAGCGCCCTTCGAAAGGACGCCCGCTTCCGGGCCGCCGCAAATAATCAGGACATCTATCTCTTCTTTCAGGATACGCTCCGCCGGCTGAAGGAAGATCCTGCTTTTAAAGAGGAACTTGCCCTGCGTTTGTCAGAAACTGCCGCACGGATTCTCACCAGAAGCCGCATGGTATTTCTGGCGGCTGCCAGAGAAGAGCAGCTTCCCTCCATTCAGAGCGCGGCGGGACGGATTCTGGGGCTCCTGCCTTCCATTCCCGGCTGCGCCCATTCCGGCAATGGCTGCGGCCCCGTCCAGAAAGGAGAGCTTCTGCCTTCTCCTATTATACGCGCCGCCGTGTCTCTGGACGCCTCCTCCCAGGAAATCCGCCTGATTGGAGACTTTTCTAAAAGGAAGGACTTTAAAGGGCGGTATCTTCCCTTTTTAACCGCCCTCAGCGACAAATATCTAAAACCGGCGCTCCGCTACCGGGGAGGCGCCTATGACTGCGGAATAGACGTCTCCCTGCCTAACGGATACTTTTCCCTCTGGTGCACGGCAGATCCGGGCCTTGAGGAAACCGTCCGCCTGTTCCAGGCAGCCGGAACTGCCTTAAAAGAGATTACTCTGACTCAGGAAGAGCTAAACGGCTACATTTTAAGCGCCTTCTCGCAGGCCCAGCCTCTCTCAGGCCCTTTAAACGCCGGAATGCGCGCCATGCGCCGCCAAATCGCCGGAATCCGTTCCGAGTACCTCAGGGAGCTGCTGGACGACATTCCAAGCGCCTCTCTGGAGGATCTGGAGCAGGCCTCAGACGTCATACAGGATATCATTGACAGGGGCTCTCTGGGAGCCGCAGGCAGCCGAAGCGCCATAGACCGGGCGGCCGGGCTCTTTGAAACTGTGACACATCTGTAAAAAAGAAAAGAAAAAAAGCCCCCGGCAGAAAAGGAAGCGGTTCATCGCTCTCCTTTCCCGTCAGGGGCTCTTGTTATGTTCTTAAAATTTTTATCTGTAAAACTCGTGGCCTCCGTGCTGTGTAATGTAAGTCAGATGGCCGTCGAACCAGCTTACGTTCGACGATGCGGAACGGCTTCTGTTCATAAAAAACAGCGCTCCGTCTGAGTAATCCTCTCCGGCCAGAGCCCGATCCACGCAGTCTCTCGTCTGCTGCGTTACCCGGCAGGTATTGATCGTGCCGTTGGACACCGGCGAAAACTGGGATCTCTGATAAACCACATCCCTGACGTTTCCCGGGAACCGGCTGCTCTTCACCCGGTTGATAATTACATTGGCTACAAGAATCTTTCCCTTGTCGTCACAGATTCCTGCCTCTGCCTGCACAATACGAAGAAGCACCTCGTAATCCTCGTCTGTATAGGAGATAACCGCGTTCTCACGCTTCCTTTGTTTTTCTCTCTCCTCTGCTTCCTTCTTTGCCTGCTGCGCCTGCATCAGAACCTCTTTTTCAATCGCTTCTACTTCCAGGGCATTCTGGGCAATATCATCCTGTATGTTCTTTTCCAGCAGACTTCCTAAAAGATGCTGGCCCTGTTCGTTTGAAGCGGCAAGCTGGAATTCCATGCGGACTCCCATTGCATTTCCTGTTTCCTCCGACGGCAGCTCGTCTGTCAAATCCTCTGATTCCTCACTGTCTCCATATAGGGATACGGCGGCATTCTTGCCAGCCCCTGAAAAATCTCCGGAGTTAAACATCACCACTGTCACTACTGCGGCTCCTGTGGTAAACACAGCTGCAGTCCGATACATTTTCTTAGTCATATTGACAGCCAGTGACTTTACAAACTGATACACCGTCTGAAGAAATGAGTAAATGTCTGGCATACACACTCCTCTTTCCTCTTCTCTGCCGGAGCTCTGCTCTATGGCGTGTTCCGGCCGTTTCCAGTAACGGGGCTAATTATATGGGAGCGGCACAGTAAATGTCAATAAGTGTTTTACATTTTTGTGACATCTGACACCAGCATTTAAATGTTTCTTAACATATTTGTGAGTTCATCACAAATTTTTTTCTGTTTTTTGTTGATTTTTTATAGGGTTTCCCGCTAGTCAAGTATTACAAATATTACAATTTTATTAATTTCTACGATAAGAAAAAATCGCGCCTCAGCAGGCCTTTCATTTTATGTCAACTCTTTTGCCTGGCTGAAGCACGATATTCTCTCTTTTTCTTCTGCTAATCCTTCACCAGAGAAGCGAAGGACGCTCCGATGTAAGCCGCCAGTTCCTCTGGATTTACCATAACCTGGACACCTCTCATGCCGGCGCTGACTGCAATTTTATCAAATAATACAGCTGTTTCTTCTATATAAGTAGGAAATTTCTTCTTCATCCCTACAGGCGAACAGCCGCCCCGGATGTATCCGGTCAGCGGCAGCAGCTCCTTCATATGAATCATTTCGACCTTTTTATCTCCGGCGGCCTTAGCCGTTTTCTTCAAATCCAGCTCCTCGTCCACAGGAATGCAGCAGACTAGATACCCTGTTTTCTCGCCTTTCAAAACCAGGGTTTTAAACATGGAATCGTGGTCAGCTCCCATCATGTCGGCCGCATGGCTTCCCGACAGATCCGACTCGTCCACCTCGTATTCTCCGGCCTCATATGCAATCCCGGCGGCGTCTAAAAGCCGCATTACGTTTGTCTTTGTCATGCCTTGCTCCCCTGATTGATATAATTGACCAGACCTCCGGCCTCGATAATTTTCTGCATAAAGGGCGGGAATGCCTGCCCCTGAAAATGTTCCCCTGTGGTCTGATCTGTGATCACTCCGCTGTCAAAGTCGATCTCCACCTCGTGTCCCGCCTGGATGGAAGCCGCGGCCTCCGGGCACTCGATAATGGGAAGTCCGATATTAATGGCGTTCCGATAGAAAATGCGGGCAAAGGTCTCCGCAATCACGCAGCTCACCCCGGCGCATTTGATGGCTAACGGCGCGTGCTCTCTGGAGGATCCGCAGCCAAAATTTTTATTGGCCACAATGATATCCCCCGGCTGCACCTGATTCACAAATTCCTTATCTATGTCCTCCATACAGTGTCTGGCCAGCTCTGCCCCTTCTGTGGCGTTTAAGTATCTGGCCGGAATAATTACGTCTGTATCTACATTATCTCCATATTTAAATACGTGTCCTTTTGCCTTCATCCTAGTTTCCTCCCGTCGTTTCCTGGCTGCAGATCTCTTCCGGCCCGCAGAGCTTTCCTGCCACTGCGCTGGCTGCGGCCACCGCCGGGCTGGCCAGATACACCTCTGAATCTACATGTCCCATACGGCCTACAAAGTTCCGGTTGGTGGTGGAGACGCACTTCTCCCCAGCCGCCAGAATTCCCATGTAGCCTCCCAGGCAGGGACCGCAGGTAGGCGTGCTGACTACAGCTCCCGCCTCCACAAAGGTCTCCATCCAGCCTTCTCTGATGCACTGAAGGTAAATGGCCTGGGTCGCCGGAATGACGATGCAACGGACGCCCTTTTTCACCTTTCTGCCCTTTAAAATGCTGGCGGCGGTTCTCATATCCTCTGTTCTTCCATTGGTGCAGGAACCGATGACTACCTGATCAATCGCGATGTCTCCTGCCTCGTCAATGGTTCTGGTGTTTTCCGGAAGATGTGGGAAGGCCACTGTGGGCTTGAGCTTAGACAGGTCGATGCGGTACGTCTCCTCGTACTCTGCGTCCTCGTCCGCCTCATAGACCTTGAAATCCCGCTTGGAGTGCTCTCTCATATATTCCCTCGCAGCCTCGTCCACCGGGAAAATGCCGTTTTTGCCTCCTGCCTCGATGGCCATATTGCAGATGGTAAAGCGGTCGTCCATAGACAGATGTTTAATGCCGTCTCCCGTAAATTCCATGGATTTATAGAGGGCGCCGTCCACCCCGATCATTCCGATAATATGGAGAATAATATCCTTTCCGCTGACCCACTTGGCCGGCTTTCCTGTCAGTTCAAACCGGATGGCAGACGGAACCTTAAACCAGGCCTTTCCCGTCACCATGCCGGCGGCCATGTCCGTGCTTCCTACTCCTGTGGAGAAGGCTCCCAGGGCTCCGTAGGTGCAGGTGTGGGAATCCGCTCCTATTACCGCGTCTCCGGCCACGACCAGACCTTTTTCCGGCAGAAGAGCGTGCTCAATGCCCATCTCCCCCACGTCAAAGTAATTGGAAATCTCATGGCGGCAGGCAAACTCTCTGCAGCACTTGCAGTTTTCCGCTGATTTAATATCCTTATTTGGAATAAAGTGATCCATCACAAGGGCAATTTTATCCTTATCAAACACAGTCTGTGTGTTCATCTTCTTCATCTCTCCGATTGCCACTGGAGAGGTAATATCATTTCCCAGAACTAAATCCAGCTCTGCTTCTATCAGCTGTCCGGCCTTTACCGACTCGAGGCCGGCATGGGCGGCCAGAATTTTCTGTGTCATCGTCATACCCATGGTTGTGTTCCTCCTTGGAGCTGTGTTGCTTTTCCATCTATCGGAAAATTTAGTATTTACATCATACCACATGGGCTGTTATAATACCAATATATATTGCGAATATGAACTATAAGGTTTAGTTATAGAGTAGAGACAACAGATAAGAGGTAAGAGTATGGAACAGCATTTATCACAGTACAGAATTTTCTATGCCGTTGCCAAAACGGGGAATATTTCAAAGGCCGCCAAGGAACTGTTTATCAGCCAGCCGGCCATCAGCAAGGCCATCAGCAAGCTGGAGGAGAGCCTGGGGCTTCCCCTTTTCACCAGAAACTCCAGAGGCGTTCAGCTGACTGTGGAGGGCCAGGTGCTTTTCAGCCATGTGAGCAACGCCTTCGACACATTAAACCGCGGCGAAAACGAGCTGCGCCGAATCAAGGATTTCAACATCGGCCAGCTGAAAATAGGAGTCAGCAACACCCTCTGCAAGTACGTTCTGCTTCCTTATTTAAAGGGCTTTGTCGAGCAGAACCCCCACATCAAGATTACGATTGAGAGCCAGTCCACGGCCAAAACCGTTTCCATGCTGGAACAGCAGCAGCTGGATATCGGCCTGGTGGCGGAACCGAAAAGCAGGCGGAATCTGAAGTTTCTGCCGGTGATGCAGATTAACGACGGATTTGTCTGCACGAAAAGTTATCTGGAAAACCTGTTTCTGCGTGAGGGGCGGGATACGGATATTTTTTCCGAGGGAACCGTTATGCTCTTAGATCGAAATAATATGTCGAGAGCCCACGTGGACGCCTGGTTCGCGGAGAATAACGTGGAGCCGCGCCATATTCTGGAGGCCACCACCATGGATCTGATCATTGAATTTGCCAAAATCGGCCTTGGAATCGGCTGCGTGATCAAGGATTTCGTGAGAAAAGAGCTGGAGGAGGGAAGTCTCATCGAAATCCCTCTGGCTTCCCCCATCAGAAGGAGAACCATCGGCTTTTCCTACAATCCGTCCTATGTGACGAAAACGACCAGCCAATTCGTCAAATTCTGTATGCCGGAGCAGAATTAAACCCAGGCCTGATTAAAATGCGCCCATCCAAAAGCGGAGGTCTCCTTCCATCTCTGGAAGAATGGCCTCCGCTTTTGAACACATTATCACACACTCGTTTTTATTTGATTCTAAAAATTCTAATCTAGTTGTCGATCAGCTTATTGCTGTCGTTCCAGCTGTAAAGCTTTCTTAATTCCTGTCCTGTCTTCTCCAGCTGATGAGCTGCTTCTCTCTTTCTCATAGCGTTGAAATGCGGGCATCCCACCTGGTTCTCTAACAGCCAGTTCTTAGCGAAGGTTCCGTCCTGGATATCAGACAGAATCTGCTTCATGGCCTTCTTGGTATCCTCTGTCACGATCTTCGGTCCTGTGATGTAATCGCCGAACTCAGCCGTGTTGGAGATAGAGTATCTCATGCCTGCAAAGCCGCTCTCATAGATTAAGTCTACAATCAGCTTCATCTCGTGGATGCACTCGAAGTACGCGCTCTCCGGCTCGTAGCCAGCCTCCACCAGAGTCTCGAATCCAGCCTTCATCAGGGCTGTCACGCCGCCGCACAGAACTGCCTGCTCGCCGAAAAGGTCTGTCTCTGTCTCCTCGCGGAAGGTGGTCTGAAGCACGCCTGCTCTCGCGCCGCCGATGGCCAGAGAGTAGGCTAAGGCCAGGTCGTGAGCCTTGCCTGTGTAATCCTGGGCAACTGCGATTAAGCAGGGAACGCCTCTTCCAATCTGGTACTCGCTTCTTACTGTGTGGCCCGGTCCCTTCGGAGCGATCATGGCTACGTCGATGTTCTTAGGAGGCACAATCTGTCCGAAATGGATGGCAAAGCCGTGGGCGAACATCAGCATATTGCCTTCCTCCAGATTCGGTTCGATGGATTCCTTATACATCTTTGCCTGTTTCTCATCATTGATTAAAACCATGATAACATCGGCCTTCTTGGCAGCCTCAGCGGCTGTGTAAACCTCAAAGCCTGCGGCCTCTGCCTTGGCCCAGGATCTGCTTCCCTCGTACAGTCCGATAATTACATGGCAGCCGGATTCCTTCGCATTCAGGGCGTGGGCGTGTCCCTGGCTTCCGTAGCCGATCACGGCGATTGTCTTGCCCTCTAATAATGATAAATTACAGTCTTCCTGGTAATAAATCTTTGCCATTGTCGCTTCCTCCTTAGGGTGAAAATTAAGAAATAAATACAGTATTCCGTCAGCCTGGCGCTGTGAAACGGCGCTACGGAAGGTACCGCACGTCCTCCGTGCCTCTTGAAAGTCCCGTCACTCCTGTTCTGGCCAGCTCTAAAATCTCATAGTCCTCCAGCAGATTGATCATCGCGTCCAGCTTCGACTGATCTCCCGTCAGCATCACTGTCACGGATTCCTTTCCCACATCCACCACAGAGGCGCGGAAAATCTCGGCGATAGCGTTGATCGCCATACGCTCGCTGGCGTTGGCCCTCACCTTCACCAGAATCAGCTCCCGGTAAACGGAGTGGCCAGACCGAAGCTCCTTAATATCGTGAACGTCCTCCAGCTTTCTGAGCTGCTTTTCAATCTGCTCCAGAATCTCCTGGTCTCCCAGAGAAACGACTGTCATTCTGGAATACTTGGGATCTGCCGTCTCTCCAACAGTGAGACTTTCAATGTTATAGCCGCGGCGGCTGAACAGCCCGGCCACACGGCTCAGTACACCTGCTGTATTGTCTACCAGCAGAGATAATACAATTCTGCTCATGCCCTTACCTGCCTTTTCTCTTCAAACGGCTCTTGCCTGCCTGCAGCCTGCTGTCGCAAACTATAGGCAAACCTCGCCGGGTTTATCAACAATAATAGCAATCAAACGGTCTTTTGTCAATTAATTAAAAGGAATAGGACCTATTACCTGAAGATATGGTTCCGCTAAATTCTCTGATGCTTAAAGGCCATTTTCATCTCGCTTCCCACGCTGATGGAGGAGACGTCCTCCGGAATCTCGTCTCTGCGATACCATCCGGCCTCAGAAAGCTCGTCCTCCTGCAGGCGGATGGCGTCGTCTCCGTCCAGCTCTGCAAAAAAGCCGATCATCTCCGTATCCGTGAAGGCCCAGGGCTGGCTCTTGTAATAGCGGATGTTTTTGACCTTAAGGCCCACTTCCTCCATGACCTCCCGGCGCACCGTCTCCTCAAAGGTCTCTCCAATCTCCACAAAGCCGGCAATCAGGGCGTATCCGCGGTAAGCCCTTCCCTTATACCGGGACATTAAAAGCCTGTCTCCATCCGTCACTGCCACAATCACAGCCGGGCAGATTTTCGGATACTCTGTGTGGCCGCATTTTGTGCATACTAACGCCCGCTCTGTCCTGCTGTCCTCTGTCCTGCTTCCGCAGCAGCCGCAGAATTTCCGGCTTTCCTTCCACCGGAACAGCTGGACTGCTGTGATGGCCGCAAAGGCCTGGTATTCCGGCTGCATAATCCGAAAATAAGCCGGCCCCTGGAAGGAAAACTTCCCGCTGCCGTCCTCCTGAAAAGTTTCCTGGTTCTCCTCTTCTGCCAGTTTTAACGCTGGATCCCCTTCTGCGCTTCTCACCATAAAATACGGGATCTCGTCAATGGAAAATAAGTATTCTGCCCTTGCAGAAAGCCCTGGGATCAGTCCCGTCTCTTCCAGCTGGGCCGCCGCAGGAAGCTCCAAAGCGTCCGGCGCAGGAAGGGTGTGGGCGGAGGCGTAGATTTTCTCCCTGTAATCCTGTTTTTTTCCTTGTTCCTGATTCTCTTCCCCCTGTTCATCTCTGCCTCGAAGAAGAATCGTTCCCCGGTGAATGTACAATAGAAAGCTGTCCTTTGCAAGCGCCGGCTGTTTAAACGAATTGTCATATTTATGCGGTAAAATGTCCTGTATCATAAGTTTCTCCTCTGTTTTCTATCTGGTTAAAAAGCAACGCTAAATCCGATGAAATTCCGGCTCCATCCGGCGAAAGGTACACAGGCTGTCAAAGCCCAGCTCACGAAGCCTTCGCTTCACCTGCCCGAATTTCTCTCCCAGCTGCTCCGGCCTGTGGGCGTCGGATCCCAGCGTGAGGATTTTCCCTCCCATTTCCCGGTACAGCCTCAAAATGTCCTCTGACGGCGTCAGATCGCCTATCTGGTAGCGGAAGCACGAGGTATTGACCTCAATGCCCTTTCCGTTCCGAATCACCTGCTCTAAAATTTTCTCCACCAAAGACCTGGATTCCCGAAAGGGCCAGTGGCCCTGCCTGTCGTAGCGCAGAATCATATCCAGATGTCCCAGCACGCTGTAGCCATCAAACTGCCGGACCGTTTCCAGAATTTCCCGGTAATAGCCCTCATTGTATTCTCTCTGGCTCTTTCTCTTCTGGTAGGCCTGATTGTCAAATTCCAGATTGTCCACCTGGTGGCAGGATAAAATGATAAAATCGAAGGGTTCCTCCCTGACGTCCTTCCGGTAGGATGCAGTCGTATGAGTCTGGACGCCGAACTCTGCCCCGTATCTCAGGCGGATCTGTCCCTCATATCGTTTCTGAAGGCGGGCAAGCTCCTCCCTGACGTCTCTGTAGGGAAACGTTCCCGCCTCCGTCCGAACCCCATAATCTACATGGTCTGTAAAACACAGTTCCTCCATCCCGGCCCCTATGGCCGCTCTCACCTGCGCCTCCATAGGCGTCTGGCAGTCCCAGCTGAAATCAGAATGGACATGGTAATCTGCAAGCATGATCGTTCCTCCTGCGGCTTCTTCCTCACCGCGTCTTTTTTGTATATCGTCTTTTCCATCTTGTCCTTCTCGTATCCTACCACGAATCCCGGCTTTCCTCAATCCTGTTTTGCAGAATTCTCCGCAGGCAAAAAAATAATGCGGGGGCCGTGAAGCCTCCGCATTGTCTTGTTCTGTTTCATTTCTCTGGCAGGCGTCTTTTCCCTTATTTTGTGGCAAAGCGATTCATAAAGAAGTCCGTAAAAGCGGCCAGCTCTTCTTCCTGCGACACATAAACATACAGTTTTTCATCTTCCAGCCAGTCATAGGCATTGATACCGATGTATCCCTTTTTATCTGGATAAATAATGAAGGCATCGGTGGGGTATTTATTCCGGTATGCCTTCAAAATTTCAGAGCGGCGGTAATACGCCGGATCCCCGCAGCCGGAAAGGTCAGGTACTGTGGGAATAACCACAATTGTCTGGCTTGCTTCGTTCCATCCGACAATTAAATTGCCGATCTTTGTTTTGCTTCCATGAACAAATCCATAGTTAAACCGGCTCACGTCCTCCGTATAGCCGAAAATCAGCCTGTAATCATCCCCCTGTTCTACAGCCTGATTAAACAGAACGCGCATTTTCTTTGCGTTTGCACTGCTCTTTTCCATGTCTACCTGAGGTCCCTTAAACAATCTGCCAAAAAATCCCATATTTCTTCCTCCCAATTATTGTTCTTTCGTACCTGCCCAGAAAAATAAGTATAAATATTTGAATTTGTTTTTATTTTTCCTAAAATAAAATCCGCCTGAATATAAGGCCAAAGTATATCATTCGGACGGATTCCCTATGCCTGCTGTTTAAGGCATAGGCGTTGTTTTTAATTGTTCCAGGGCGTCGACAATGGCGTTTATTTGAAAATCAACGGTCGCGTCGGCAGCTTCGGGAACAAACAGGGGCAGCACATGGGGAATTGCTCTGCGCACAACCATTACGGTTAAACTCAGATTCGTAAACAGATGAATCCTTTCCGTGTCTGCCTTTATCCCAAAGTTTTCTAAAATTTCTCCAAACAGGCGGAACTGCTTTTGGCGGAATATTCGGCAGCTCTCCTTTGACAGGTGTCTGAACAGAAGCTGCTGTTCTTCAACTGTTAAAACAGCAATGCCATGTTTTTCTCCATAGCAGCAGGAACAGAGAAATTGCTTCACGGCATCACGCCAGCTCAAAGTGGGATCAGCCATCAGCTTCTGTACATATTCAATGATTTTAGGCTGCTGAAGGTACAGCGCTTCAACGATCAAATCTTCTTTTGCTGCGAAAAAAGAATAAAAGAACGTCCGCGAAATCCCAACTTTTTTATATATCTGCTCCACAGTCGTATGCTGTATGCCCTGTTTTGCCATCAGTTCGAGCCCAGCTCTGACAAGATCCGTTCTGATGCGCTCTCTGTCCTCCTCAGAATAAGCTGCCTTCGGCATGTCGTCCCCCTTTTTTGAAAATAAAAACAAAATTCAAATTTTATCTTTATTTTATCATACCAAATCACACAATTCAAGAATAAACTGCTGCAGGCGCTGACATCCCTTTAAAGCGGCTATTCTCCCCTCTGCCCTCCTGCCTCCCGTCTCATCTGCCTGAAGACGGGAATATAATTTAAAAGGGTAAAAATCATCACTGCCATCATCCCCAGGATCAGGCTGTTTACCCAGAAAAGAGGCAGATGAGGGAATAAAAACAGAACCAGCAGCCCTGCAAAGAGGACGGCTGTGCACACCTTTCCAAACCACATAGCGCCGTTCAGCTTTTTCCCCTTTTTCAAAAGGACGGCCCCCATGACGGCCATGTATCCCTCCTTCACAATCAGCAGAAGAATCAGAGCCCACATCAAAGGGTAACGGAGCGCCAGGCACAGGGCTAAAGCCCCGTGAGTCAGCTTGTCCGCCACCGGATCCAGCAGTTTTCCAAGCTCTGTAACCATGTTAAATTTTCTGGCAATCTTTCCATCGAACAAATCGGTGGGACTGGACAGGAGAACGGCCGCCGAGGCCGCCAGATACCTTTGTTTTCCTATGTACAGGTAACAGAACACAGGAATCATCAAAATGCGGAAATAGCCCATCAGATTGGGAATGGAAAAAATCTCCTTTTTGCTGAACCGCTTCATAGAGCACCTCTTTTCTGTTCTGCCGCTTTGCGCTTACCGTTCAATATACTGGATGGCGATACATCCCGGCCCTCCCTGCGTCACGAATACAGGGCTTAAATCCATTATGTGAATTTCCAGTCCGGCGAAGGCCTGGCTGAGCATTTCCCTGACCTTTTCCGCCTCCTGGAGGGCCGCGGCGTGAACCACATAGGCGATGTGCCGTTCGCAGACTCCCGCCTGCTTCATATGCTCAATCACTCCCTTTACAGCCGCCGACAGGGTGCGTTTTACAAAGCACTTGTCAATCCTCTTTCCATCCTCCGTCAGCTTCATCACAGGCTTCAATTTCAGCACAGAGCCCAGAGCCGCCGCCACCGGAGTCAGTCTGCCGCCCCGTCTCAGGAACGAGAAATCCTGGGGAATCAGGAAGGATTCCGTGTGGGACGCCGCCCATTCCAGCCACCGCAGCATCTCTGAAAGGCTTCTTCCCTCCTCCTTCATCCGCTGAACCTTCTCCACCATATACCGGTGGGGGCCGCACAGGGTTCTGCTGTTAAAGACGGTAATTCTCTCCCCATGATCCATCAGCTCCCTGGCTGCGCAGGCCCCCTGATACGTGCCTGAAAGGCCGTCTGCAATGGCAATATTCAGGATCTCTGCCTCCGGATAGCGCTCATAGGCCTCCGCCACATCTCCAATCGGCGGCTGGGAGGAACGGGGAACCTGCCCCTCTGCGATACGCCGGTAAAATTCCTCCATATCAATCTTCAGATCCCTGCCTTCCATGTCTCCTATGTGAACGCACATAGGAATCGCCTCAAAGCCTGCCGCCTTCGCATCCTCCTCTGTGTACAGCACAGAAGAGTCCGTTATTATCTCCACCACTTCAAATCCCTCCAACCTGCTATCTGGTTTTTAAAACCACTTATTGTAGTTTGCAATATTTGTCGAGATTTGTCAAGAGCGCCGGCTGGAAAAACGCAGCCGACTGGAAAAGCGAAGGCGTTTTCCAGTCTCTACTCCTCAAACAGAATAAATTCCCTGGATGCAGGATTTACCTTTATGGAGATATTTTCAATGGCCTCCAGGCGGTAGCTGGCGAAGCTCTTATTTTTCAAATCCTCAATCATCTGATCTTTGGCTTCCATCCAGAGTGGAAAGCTGGTATAGCTTCTCCAGTTTAAATCCAGGACTCCCTGAACGGCCGGCATCTCCTCCTCAAACTCCGTAAAATGAAGAAACGGCTCCGCCAGGTCTGGATTGCAGGTAATCTCAAACCGGACCGTTCCCTCCAGCTTCGTAATCAGCTCTCACATGATAGGCCTCCAGAATTTCTGCTGTCAGCTCCTTCCGATTTCCAAACTCGGCAATCGCCTCCTCCTCTGTCAGGCCGCTCTGCACCTTCATATCAATATGCTGCTCGTACTCGTCCATAATGTCATTCAGCTCCGTCTCCTGAAGGACGGAAAGCGATGACCTGAGTTCTTCTAAAAATGTCTTCTTATCCATGTCTGCACTCCTCTAAAAACTGTCCTACTCTCTCTGTCAGCTGATTCCACTCTGCCTCCAGGCTGTCGCGGTACAGAACGCCCGCCGCCGTCAGGTGATAATATTTCCGCGGAGGCCCCTCTGTGGACTCCCGCAGATACGTCTCAAAATACCGCTCGTTTGTCAGACGCTTCAAAAGCGGATAAATCGTGCCTTCATTTACATCGACCACCTTCGACACCTCCTCCACCAGCTCGTAGCCGTACCGATCCCTGACTCGGACTGATTCCAGCACAATCAGCTCCAGAACACCTTTTTTAAACTGTGCGTTCATATGTGTACTCTGCCTTTCTCTGGTACTGTTGATTTTATAATACTATATTATACCTACTACTATGTAATGTCAAGTAGCAGGCAGAATTTTCTCACTGCAGACGCATGAACGCCTGCAGTTTTTGCCTAAGAAATCCTTTTATCCCTCCTGCCTCTGCTCCTCTTTCAGAAGTTCGAGAAACACACGGTTTAACGCCTCCCAGTTATTGTTTCTGTCGTCCTTCATCTGATCCGCAAGCTGCTTCTGGCGGCGCAGCTCCTCTTTAATAAACTGCCGGACAGCCGCATTCTGCAGGCGGCGCTCCCCTTCGCCCAAGGCCTGTTTCACTGCCAGCAGAATAAAGACCTGCTCTTTTTCCTCAATTTCCCTGAGTTTTTCTCTGATTTCCTTTTGAATATCCCGCTCCATCCTACACCTCCAGCGCTTTCCGGTTCACATATTCCACAAATTCTTCCACCCGCTTCATATCCGGGCTGTCCGGCAGAACACTGTCCCTAGCGGCCTGATTCAGACGCTTCTCATAATCTGCCAGGAGATCGTAAAACTCCGGGGCAAAGGTTTTATCCTCCTTCTGAAAACCGCCGTTTCTGATTTTTAAAAGAAGCTCCTGCTCTTTAACCCTCTTTGTCCGTATCTCGCCTCTCTCTAAAATATCAATGGCCATCATAAAGAGGCGGATCAGGTGCATGGCGTGCTTATTCAGATGATTGTCGTCCTTCTTTTTATTCCGTTTTCCAATTTTGTCGTAATCCTTTACCACCTTATACATGATCGAGCACATGGTCTCATACTCCCGCAGAGGCAGATGTCTGTACGCTGCGTCCACGAAAATTTCTGTCTCCAAATCCGGCTTTTTTGACGGTCCGATGTAGAGACGAATACTTCCCTGTTCAAACCGATCATACCTTCTCTGAAAGTCTTCCAGCGCATGGTTCACTGAATTCAATATGTGCTGCTCCCGCTCTCTCTGAGGCATGGAATCCCTGGCAAGGGCATTCTGCAGACGGCGCAGCTGGGCGCTGGCATAGCCGCCGAAGGACTTGGCCGCCCGCTTCGATAAAAACATGCCGCGGTTCTCCAGAAGCTCTCTTCCCAGAGGCGGCAGAATCAGATACTGTTCCTCGTCAAGCCCCAGAATCTCAATGGTATTGGGATTGCATTCCAGGAGAAGCTTTACAATCTTATTAAAAGAGTAGACGACCGTATCTGTATGCAGATCCTCGTACTGCTCAAACTCTGTCAGACCCAGCAGATCCGATGGAAGATTCAAAGTGATCCCCCGAAAGTCAATATCGCTGGTTCCGCAGTTTGTCCCATAAGCATAGCTTCCACCCAGACCAAGCAGCATGATTCTGTCCCCCAGCCTGGGATTTGTTTTTAAAAATTCATATTCTTTTGTATCTAACAGTGCCCTGAAATCTTTCTCCTCCATTGTCCGCCTCCCTGCTGCCAAAACTGTCTCTGCAAATTTTCTTATTTCTGTTCATCTTATCATAGAACGCGGCATGATTCCATCACAAGCTGATGAAAAAAGGACCTTTCCCTGCAGGCTGCAGAAAAACGTCCTCTTTCCCGTACTTTCTATTTATTTTGCGGCTTTTTCAACGGAAATGACAGTGCCTGTAAACGCATCCACTACGCTCAGCTCTCCTGTGTAGGTTACTGTAACCTTGTCTCCTTCCTTCACCTCAGAAAGACCCTTGGGTTTCTCATCAAAGGATAACGAATACGCATCCGCGCCGTCTACAATCGTAAACATGAAATCCTTGATATCCTCGATGGTTCCTGTGATAGAAGAAGTCTCTGCGTCTTCCTTCTCTGCAGGCACGTCCGCAGACTCCTCGCTTTTAACTGTCTCTTCATTCTTAACTGCCTCTGTTTCAGCCTTAGAGGGCGCCGGTGTCTTGGCAGGTTCCTTTGCCCCGCATCCTGTGGCAAGAACCAGAGTGGTCATAATCACTGCTGCAATATTTCTTTTCTTCATAATCTTAAACCTCCATAAATGAGAATATCTTTTTGCGGCTCTTTCACAGCCGTCATATTCTTTAGATGGAAAAGTCCTGGAAAAAGTTGGAATCCTGTTAAAAATATTTTATACTTTTACTTGACTCTGCTCTTAGAGGAGGATTTAGACTGATACTACACAGAGAGGAGGATATCAAATGCTGAAAATCGGCGAATTTTCAAAGCTTTCCCATCTTACGGTAAAAGCTCTGCGCTTTTATGAGAAGGAGGGCCTGCTGGAACCGGCGTTTATTGATCCGTGGACCGGGTACCGTTTTTATGAAACTAGGCAGCTGGAGGACGCCGCTGAAATCAAAGCTTACCGCCAGCTGGATTTGTCTATCGACGAAATTAAAACGATCTGTTCCGGAGCAGACAGGAAAAAAATTTTGTCTGATAAGGCAAAGCTTCTGACCGCTCAGAGAAAGGAAATCGACGCCCGCCTCTCTATTATCAATTATATTTTGGAGGATATAGAAATGAAGTATCAGATCACAGAAAAAACGATTCCAGCCGCTGTCGTTTATTATTCAGAAACGACGCTGGAGCGTCACCAAGACGCAATGCAGTGGATCCCCTCTCTTGGAAAAGAATTCCTTCAGCTGAATCCCGGCATAAAGTGCGCCGAACCGGCTTATGAATTCTGCGAATATCTGGATGGAGAATACAGGGAAAAACAGATCCATATCCGGCACAACGAGGCGGTCGCCAGCCGCGGAATGGAAAGCGGCAGAATAAAATTTCGTGAAATTCCAGAAACCCGCGTCATCAGCATTTATCACAAAGGTCCCTATGAGAGAATCGGAGAAGCCTACGCCTATATTATGCAGTATGCCGAGGAAAATGGTTATCAGATAACCGGCCCGGCCAGAGAATGTTATATCGACGGTATCTGGAATAAGGACTCTGAGGAGGACTGGCTGACAGAAATTCAGCTGCCAGCCAGGAGATAGCCCACGAGAGTTTCTGCGGGACGTACAGGCGGTCAGATTCTTCTGCCCGCCTGCGCTTTTTTCTCTTCTATGATACTCTGGTACAGCTCTCTCCCGTATTCTCCTGCCAGAGCCTCGCAAATCTGCACTCTCTCCTCTATGACTGGAACCTGAATGTGGGCTTTTGCGTCCGCGGTCTGAAGAAGCATCAGCTTTTGAAATTCCTCAAACGAAGCGATTTTTAAATGACGCCTCAAATGCTTTTTCCTGAAGCTCACATGATCGTCATGAAATGCAACGTAATAAAACAGCCGCTTTTTTTCTGTTTCTGACAAAAACTCCCCATTCCATTCCAGCGTCGGAACAATCTCTCTTTTCACAAGCTGGAGGCTTTTCTCAGGATGTCCGTAGTAATGCATATTTGGTTTTCCATCGCGTTCCCCCTGAGTCTGGCACTGCGGCTTTCCCGCATCGTGCAGCAGGGCCGCCAGATACAGCATATCGTCGTCTATTCCCCGCGGCACTCCGAGAACGGTGTGCAGACTGTGCTGCCAGAGATCATACTGATGCGTCCAGTTCTGCTGGTCATAGTCGATCATGATTTCTGCTGCCGGAAGCAGCCCCAGAATTCCCTCCCGTTTCCCGTCAATCTCCTCTGTTGTTTCTGCATATTTCAATAAACAGCATAATTCCCTGATGTCCATCTGAACGTCTCCTATCTCTGGTGTTTCTTGTACACTGACGCTAAGGCATATTCATAATATTAAGCGTCTTCCTGCTCTTTTGTAATATCGCCTAAGGATATTATAAGCATTCCCTTTTCTTCATATGGTAATATTTTCTATAGCGTTTATCGCAGTTTCTAACTGCTCAGCATAGTTCCAATAATCTGATGGCAGATTAGAAATTTCACTCATATCATTATCATCAAAATGATATACCATGTGCCGTATCAGTTGATTCTGAATAAAATATAATTTTCTTAGTTCCGGAACCGTTACACTGTCTAATGTCTCAATATAACTACACAGATCCCAGAAAGATTTTTTGTCAAATTTATTCTCTTCATGAAGAAAATAAAGGAAACTTTTATTTGCCGCGTTTATATTATCATCTATTATCTCCACCATCTACTCCTTTCTGTTGTCCAGAATCGATTTTTATTTTCTCTTCCACATCATAGCGACAGCGGCGGTATTTGCTAAAAGCATAATTATCACATATCCTGTTAACACATAAAACATAGATGGCACGACATCTAGTAAAGCGCTCCAATCCTCTCCCTCTTTATTTTTCTTCAGCATAGTTCCGTCTGTCCGGCTCTGCCACAAATCCAGCTTCCGCCATGATTTCCAACAGTTCCTGCGCGCTTTGTTTTATCTTATATTCCAATTCTTCCCGGTAAAGGGGAATGACCTGGTAAAAATTCACCGGTCTGTCTCCGGGCAGCTGGCAGATGAAGCCGTTTTCTTCTATATTCTTCGGTTCTGTCAAAACGGCGGCGCAAAGCTTCGTGTTCTCTGCAAAGGGCTTTTTGTTATCCACCGTATGTCCCCAGCCCAGCCAGGTATCCGATGTAATCGGCAGGCGGGCCAGCGTTTTCAGCAGACGCACTGGCCAGTACCATTTCTCGTCCTTCATAGATTCCTGATCCAGCTTCCAGTCAGGCGGCAAGGCGATGGCCAGCTCCGCACGTTCCAGTTTATACTCCGCCAATTCCCCGGGCACGTTCATTGGACGGGCCCCCATGCCCATCGTAACCAGCGTGACATAATCCCGCTCCCCTTCCGGAGGAATCATACAGACGTCCACATGGATATCCGGGGATACCAGCTCATGAAATACGTTTTCAATGGTTCCGAAGCAGGCCGAAATATGGCGCTCTACCACATCCATCTCCTCCTCTGTATAAAACGCCGTATCTCTTCCCTCCTCTGACGACCAGAAGGAACCCTCTATCTCCGTTCCATCCGGGCGCAGGAAAATCTGAAAATACTCCTCCGCCCCGCACAGCTGGTAGAAAAGGCCAATCTGGCAGTCCAGGCCCACCAGCGCCGCATTGAGCTTTGCCGCTCTGCCGTCCAGATGATTCCGCTCCAGCCACCGCCCGTCTGAAAGCCAGCTTTTTACCTGTCTCAGCCAGTCTGCATTCAGCTTGGACATACCCGCCTCGTTCATCTGGAAGACCAGATCAATCGTACTGCCTTTCACCGTATAGGGAAATTGGGTATAGGGCGCGTTGGGAACGTACTGCTTTGGCTTCGGGCCGAATATTTCCCAGAAACGCTCCAGTCCCTCCTGATTTACAGTAATACAGGAAATGGATCTCCGTTTATTTTCTGCGTCCTCATCCCTTCCCTGCTGAAGCGCCTGATCTGCGCCTGGATTGATCCAGTGGTATTCCATCCGCTCCAGCGGCTCTCCGGCCTCAATCTCTTTCTTTAATGTCAGAAACTCATAGTCGCCCGGTTCCAGCAAAAGGCCGCGGGCTGCAGCCTCCAGCGCGCCTCCCCTGTCCCCAAAATGGGCTCTGAGCTTTCCCGCCTGCAGCCAGATCCACGGGTAATCCGGTTCTTCCTTTGTTCCCTGCTCCGCATACTCCAAAGCCTCCTCCAGGCGTCCGCAGTACGTCAGCGCCACCGAATACCGGTAGTACCATGTGGCGCAGCCTTTGGCATTTTTCTCAGAATCAGGCATCCACTGGGCCGCCTTGTAATAATACCGGTATTCATCCAGATTGCTGCAGGCAAAGGAATACCACAGGGCTATCTGCAGATCCTGGCGGGCCTGGCGCTCCGTGAATTTTCCTGCCTCCACGCCCCGTTTCACAAAATCCTCCAGATACTGAAGCATTTTCCCAAAATACCCGGAAATGCCGTCGTCAAACGCTTCCAGGTTTTCTATATCCTCTGCCATAAGCAGGGATCCGGTCTCCGGATCGATCTGCGGTTCTTTCTCCTGTTCCCACAGCCGCACTGCTCCCAGCCCCCTGCGGAATACATGGAAACCGCCGCAGGGCAGCTCTGTCCCGGCAAAAAAGTCCCTGGCCGCATTCAGCACAGCCGGGAGATCCCAGGCAATAAAGTCCAGATATCCATAGTACAGGCCAGTGGCTCCTCCCAGAAAATCAGCCGCGTCGTCCCCCGCCTGGCCTCTGACCGCCTCCTGAAGCGCGTCCCGAAATTTTAAAATCTGTTCAGCCCTGTTTTCCCCTGAAAAGCCTTCCAGCGGAAAATATAAAAATCCGGCTGCAATTCCATCCATGTGATACTCGTCTGCCGTTTCGCTCTCCCCGCTCATATATTCGTTAATAAGAACTGGCAGACGGGCGGAACCGGAGAAGACGTCAAACCGCCAGTCAGCCTCCGGATCCTCCACCGGCTTCATTTCATAGCCCACATAGCTGCTGTCCAGGTAGCTCTCTGCATCGTCCCACAGACTGCACTCCATATCCAAAAGCGTCTGGGGAAGCTCAGAAAGCAGGAAGGACGGTTCCTCCGGCGGCTGCTCTGTTATATCTAAACGGCCAATCAGCGCGACAGAAGATATTTCTCCCAGCGTCTGGTCAACGAGCGTGTACAAAATCCACCACGCCCTGCTCTCATCCTCTCTCATCAGCGGAATCAGCTTTTCGCACCAGAGCGTCAGAAAAATCCGGCCGTCCTCCTGCCTGGCCCATGTCTGCACATCCTCCGCCTGAATCTCTGTTTCTCCTGTCCGGAGGATAAACTCTTTTGACGGCTGACGCCCCACCAAAATGTTCCAGTGTTCCCGGACTGGCTCCGGCGCATGGCGTTTAAAATAAACGAGAGGAAACAGGCTGGATCGGACGCCCTCCGCGCTGAGAATCAGCTCATATTTTCCCCCGTTAAAGCCCAGCTCAAAGGCAGGAAAATGGAAGGCCAGTTCCAGGGCGGTGCTGCATTGCTCCATCAGCTCCTCTCCCCGCTCCCGCATTGTATCAGAGTCCATAATACTGCGAAGCTCCTTCTCAATCTCTGCAAAGGCGGCCCAGGCCTCCTCTGTCCTCTCCCTGAAATTTTTATCAAACCGGGGCAGAACCAGACGGCTGCGGCAGTCTTCAATAAGCTCCTCCGTGTCCTCATCCCCTGGACGAGCTGCCAGCGCCTGTTCAAAATAACGCAGGGCAGGCCCCTCCTGATCCAGATAGTAATAGGCATATCCCATCCGGAAATTCCAGCTGTGATCGCCTGCAAAGTATTCCTCATGAGGTTCCAGCAGGGCAATGGCCTTCTGAAACAATTCCTTTTCCCCAGGCTGCGCTAAATTGTTGTAAGCTCTGGCCAGCTCCGAATCCTCCTCCGGCGTGCGCTCCTCAGCCGGTATTTTTTCCAGGGCGTCTATTATTTTCTGAAATTCGTCGTTTTTATTCCATCTTTGGCACTGTTCCAGTAAAGTCATATCGTCTCCTCCTCCGCTCTGTTTTTTCCTGTTTTCCTATTCTCTCTGTCACGTTATTCTTCTGTAATCGTAACTTCCTCCTTCTTTGTATCGCCAATCCCGCTGCCGGATGTTCCCCATGTTATCTCTATAGGCGTTCCATCCTCCTCATACATTTTAACATGGCTGCTGTAGGATCCGTTTTCCAGACTGTCCTCCACCTGGATCTGGCCTCCGGGGTAATAGGCTTTATAAGGCCCTTGCGGAATTCCGTTCTCATAAGTCATATCAATATGAAGCTGGCCGTCCTCATAATACTGCTTTGCAGGTCCGTGAAGCGCACCGTCCCGGTAGGTCTGCTCTATCACAGCCATGCCGGTATATGGATCGTACTGCGTCCAGGTTCCTTCCATCTGGCCGTTTTTAAAATTCCCCTCACAGGTCATTCTCCCTGTTTTTGCATCATACTGGCGCGTCAGGCCGTGGCGTTCCCCATCCCTGAAGTTTGCATAATCCACCAGAACTCCTTCTGTGGTGTAGAGAGTAAAGAGGCCGTCCTGCTTCCCCTCTTTCCAGAAACCAGTTTCCTTTACAGCGCCATTATAATAGACGACGTCCAGACCATCCAGCCGACCGTCCTTATAAGTGTAAACGGACAGCGTACTCCCACTTTCAGAATGAATCCGTCCGGTAAAAGGCTTTCCATCCTTCTCACGGATCAGAACTCCGTTCTGGCTGGTACATTCATCCCCTTGGACGGCAGGAAGAAAACGATAAAGCGCGTTGATATTTTTATAAGCCAGCCAGCCGGCTGCCGACAGCAGGACAGCCAGAACAACGGCTGATACTGCCGCTCTTTTCTTTCTGTTTCCCCGGCTCTTTTTCGTATTCCCAGGTTCCTCCGTCCTTGTTTCCTCTGTCCAGCCAGATCCCGTTTCTGTGGGCCAGACAGCTGCCGTCTCTGTCCGCAGCTCCCCAATATGCTGTCTCCATTCCTGCCAGGTTCCTTCCTTCTCCCACCTGGCGGTTAAAACTCTCTTCCGTCCCTGAATCATTCCGGAATAAAGCGCATCCAACGCAGAAATCAGCTCCTTTTCCGACTCCTCGTCAGCAGAAAACGCCCGTACATTCTGCAGGTCCCAGGATCCGCCGTCAAACTGGCCATACCGGTTAAATTCCGTAAAAAGCTCTGCAAATATCAGATAGATCTCATCAAAATAATCTGCATTTTCCGGAACGTCATCGAGAAAAGAGAGAGTTCTGCACATGGCAAACAGTTCCTGAAGCGTCCACATAGGATTTCTCTGCGCCTCCTCCTCCAAAATCTCCCTCAGCATCTGCACAGTTTGATTCTCCGCATACATATAGTATTTCATCTCCACACCTCCATTCGGGAAATAAGAAAGAATTCTGCTCTGCAGCATAATACCGCACCGCCGCCGTGCGATTCCTGCGGAGCATTTTTTATTTCATAGGACGCTTTTTCCTATGAAATAAAAAACCCCGCGCTGTACTGCCATCGCAGCAGCTTAGCGCAGGGCGTGAAAAGCCGTGAAAGGAAAACCCCATCCATGGCAGATGCGGTCTCCTCGCAAAATCATTTATTTTTATATCGAAACACCGAAACTGGCGGTGCCTCCACCATTGAGCCATAGACGGACCTTTCTTACCATGTGGTTTACAGCTTGTATCAACTGCCTTTATTATATCATAGATTCTTGTCTAATTCACCTGTTTTTGGCTTTGGCTGACAAAAGACAGCGGTCTTCTTTCCCTGCTTCCATTTCCCAAAATCTGCGGTCTCTTTTATGTATGGCGTCCTGTGCCAAATATCAAAAACAGGGCGAAAACGCACAGGAGAAGGCCAAACCAGTTTTTCTCCAGAAACAAGGCTAAAATAGCAGCTGTCAGCAGAAGGCCGACGAGTATTACGACTCCATTCATAATCGTTATCTCCTATTTTTGTAATTTCATCATGTTCTGTCCTTTCTTTTTCGACAGCAGCGCTGCCCGGCTCTCCGAAAAGCCGGAATGGCATTCAATCACATCATGAGAAAGTATCTCAAACTCCGCAGACAAGTCCAGCCCCCTATAATCCTCCTCCTTGCCGTTTTCATCACCTGCAAGGCGTAATCAGAAAAATTTCATTACTTCTTCCATGGAACCTTTTCCTAACGTAAATTGCTCTAACGCTCTGTATCTTTTTTCGGCAATGGTTTGTTCTTTTTCACAATATGCTTTTACTAGCTCTGTTTCATTATCTAGTGGCCTGTCCACATTCGATTTGGTGCGATATGCCTCGAAATATCTGATTCCAAATCTTCTTTGGGACTCCGCATTGATGTGGATTCCGTCTGGATTCGGGTTTAATTCTTTTCCAGTCACAAAATAACAATTTCTATTGTTTTCCGCATATTTATGTAATTCTTGGTTGATGAAATTATACTCTACGCTGCTTTTCCCAAACCCTGACTTGCCCAGATAATCTCCTAAACCGCCGACAATAAACGGGACTTCCGGAACATCCAGTTCTTTTCTGAACGAATTAACCAGGGTACTAAGTTTCTGATAATAATTTTTATATCTTCCGCCGCAGCTGTCGCTTTCCCCCTGATGCCATAAAATGGCAATCAGCTCGCTTGTTTCCATAGCAAACTTTGCCTCGCTGACTGCATGGCGAAACAGAGGTCCTTTCCTATCCCATTCATCAATACAAGTACCTCCTTCCGCGCAGGGAATAAGTCCAATTTGTTTATCTTTATTAGCACTGCACCATGCTTGAGCAAACGATGCTGCCGGGCCAGCACCGGCCACTGATCTGTCGAAGTGGATTGGCTCAGTCATCATCTGCCATCTGCCATTTCTGAGCATAAAAATGTTTTCATTGTAAATTGGCGTAACCTCGTATAAATACCCACGCCCTGCCATGTTTGATTGTCCTATAAGTAAAACTGATTTCATGTTTCAATCTCCTGCCATTATAATTCTAATCTTTTATCCACCATGCTTTTGTGTTATAATCTAAGCTAAAACTTTCCTCCACGAACAGGAAGAGTTCTTCCTCTGGTTTCATCGATTTTATTCCAAAAATACTGATCGCCAATTTGTGCAGTCACAAGCTTCCCTTCTTTCATCTGTTATTGTATTCTGCTCATTATTTAAAACCAATATGCTTCCCGCTTTGCAGGCCTTCCAACACGCTTCCCCAAAGAGTCAATTTAGAAAACTGAGCTTTTCCACAACCCTTGATTTTTATTGATTATATGAGTTGTATCTAAACAGAGAAATTCCTTTATAGATGATAAAAGGGATTGAACCGATTACTCCAACAAGTGTATAAATCGGGAAAGTAACAAATCCAATTATGATTTTAGGTGCGATAGGAGTCAGCCATTTCTTAACTATACCGCTATAAAACATCAGGCCTGTGGGTATTCCAGCAAAAAGCAATCCAAAAGAAAAAATACTTCTTGTAAATCCCAATGGTTCAGGAACAGACATATTTTGACTGGTCCAAAGCGCAATGTATTCTGGGTCACTAAGCTGGTTCATTTGATTAAGTGCTGTAAAATAACCAAGCACACATCCAATAATTAAAAAGACACAAACAAGATTTGTTTCAATTCTTTTTTCATACTTATCTCCTAATTAAAAATTCAGATTTTTATTGTTCTTTGCTCGGTCACTTCCGTTTTTTATTGTTCTCTCCTATTCGTCCCATTGTTTCTTGCTTATATGACAATGCGCTTAATTCTGCTGGTTCCAGTCTTCCATATTCCGCTCCAATATTAAAAAAGATTTAGCAGGATGACGGCCAGTGAAATCTTTCAATATCAATTTTCCGCCTGGCTCAGATTCCTGATAGACTGACTATGCATCTTTAGCCAGGCGCACAGATGAAAGTTATTTATCCAAAACGGAATGGAATAACCATGTTAAGTAAAAATGCAAGAGCTATACTCATGATTCCCATTAGCACAGAACACCTCAGTGTGTCCCTTCTCAAAACGGTAAGTCCAATAAGAAAAACCGCCAATTCTAAAACAGAGAGTGCTTCAAAATATCCCCATCCATATACGAACGTCATGTTAAACAATACTGCTAAAATCAATATTGACAGCATAAATGCCGATTTGCTTTTCCCTTTCGCATACCAGCAGACAAATGCCAGGAATGGAGAAATAATGGTAAAACCAAACCAAATCATAGCGTAGCTTCTCGGGAAAAAACCTGCGGCATAGTTTGAATACAAATAGTAACTTGCAACCATACCGGCGAAAAACGCTAAAACATTAATGCCTGCTCTTATTGCAGAATTACTATAAATAGAAATACACAATGCAAGCAATACCCAAATTGCAAAACGCCCTAAGAAATTATGGACATCTAATGCTCCATCTATTGCCATAAGCACACTTGGAAGTTCCGCTTGACGAAAATCTAAGAACTTTGAAAAAGTCCCTAAAGCTATTCCAAGGAACAATACAGCTATGGTATTTATAATTTTTCTATTACCAGATATCGGATTTTCTGCACTTCTTATATGATTCAAAAACTCCTTCATAGGCATCTCCAAAATTCCAGGTTTTCACTCTGATTTCCTCCAGAACAATCCTTCTGAAGCTGCAATTTTCTCAAACAACATACACATTTCTTCATCTGGATTATAAATGCTTATATAAAAGTTTATCGATTATGTCCACTTAATCACGCTCCTTTAGCAGCTTCCAATCCCATAAACGCAAGTTTCCTATAAAGTAAAAAACCTTGCGCCGCGCTGCTGCAAAGACAGTTTGACGCAAGGCGTAAAAATACTGCTGTTCTGTACATATCTGCTGCTGTCTTTGGCAGCTGACGCATTGTTCTGTTGCCAGATCAGGTGAAAACGCCAGTTTTGCAGCCGTTTATTATCTCAGCTCCAGTCCGTCCCGAAACGCATTTCCTACCTTCTCTCCAATCACCCTGTATGCATTATGCACTGGATCAAAGGTAATGGGCTGCAGCAGATTTGGATCAATGGTTCCGTCCTCGCCAAGAACGCCCTCGTCTGCGCTGACATTCACAATTTCTCCAACAAGACGGCAGGTTTCCGGATCGTAGCTGACCAGTCTGCATTCAATGGCCATGCGGAGCTCTTTGATCAGCGGGGCGTCTACAAACTCTGACGGTTCTGCATGAAATCCCGCCTTTGCAAACTTGTCCGGTTCCTTGTTTCCAGACACAATTCCCACATAGTCGCATTCCTTCACATAAGGCGCCTCCGCCATGCTGACGGTAAATGCCTTTCTGGCCAGGACATTCTTAGTGGTTTTGTGATCCGCACTGACACAGATAGAAATCTGCGTATCGTCGCTGATGCCGCCCCAGGCTGCGTTCATCACGTCAGGCGTACCGTCCTCCCCATAGGTTGCGATCATCAGCACCGGCTGTGGATAAGTCCATGGTTTTGCTCCAAAATTTTTTCTCATTGCAATCAATACCTCCGTTTCGTCATTGTATCTATTATACCACATTCCACCGTATTTTGCTTTTCTTTTGGTTTTGCTGGTCCTCACTCCGCTCCAGCCTTTCTTTTGCAGCTCAATATATCGCTTCAGGTATTCGTTCCCAGTCATGCCTACCATCAATCCCACCAGAAGTACCAGACCGTGGACTGCCGCAGGACATCCGCCAGATTGCCCACCGTAGGGTCATCCTGCTCCTGATCCACGATATCCGGACAGAAGCCGTACTGCTCTGTGGCAGCTTCCATGGCCTTCTCCCTGGAAACAGGGGCCGGGAGTAGGAACTCCAGCTCGTCGTGGCTCATGGCGGCAGGAATGGCGCCATACTGCTCAAACCAGTATTTTGCCGCTGCCATCAGCTCCGGCGTATCCGGACACTCATTCCAATTTCCAAAAGGCAGACAGGCGAAGATCTCCCAAGGGTTCTTTACCGGAATTTTAGCCAGAATAAGAGGATAAGTCATATGGCGATCCAGATCCCAGCAGCTGGAAAAACGGCAGTTATCATAGCCGCCCTCTATTGTACCAAGAACTTCCTCCCAGTTCATGTCATCATCCTCTGCTTCTTCCTTGCGCTGGCCGATCAATTCTTCCAAAATCGCCTTTCCGTCCTTGACGGGAGCGGAGAGCATCTTCTTTCGATACTCCTCTACCGTTTTGAGGTCAAATTCATAGTAATCTGAGTCATGCTCCGGGTCAGCGTTCATTACCAGGCACTCCAGCAGCGTTTCATCATCTGCTCGAATAAGGACAGGAACAAAGCCATCATGGAGACTGTCCCGCTTGGCATAGCTGTACGCTGCCATAACAGGGTCATCATCTGCCATAGCGGGAAAATAAGTACATTCGCAGTCCAAATATTCCATAATAGCCTGGGCCGTTTCGGAAGGCTCCAGGGTATCCTCGTCAAAGTTCTGTCCCTTCCAGTTTTCAAAACGTTCTCCAATTACCTTTGCCATAGCCTGATAATAATCCTCGTCAAAGGGAATGAACAGATAGGCTTCGTCTTGAATCTCATCAGAGTAATTGCGTTCCTGCCCGATGACGCTGATTGCGTAGTTGTCAATGTCACTGGGGAAATAGGGACTGTCCGGCTCCCCATAGTAGTAGGAAGCAAATGCCCGGCCAATTTTGCTGAACATTGGGCCGGCCAGCTGCCCGTCCAGTTCATCTCGGATAAATTCTCGCAGATCCACGCTGGCAGGATCAGCCTTGACCTTTTCTACTGCCTCTCCGTACTCCGCGAGGAATTCCTCGCCCATCAGGTCATGCTCCATGCACCAGCGCAGGTAAATGGCCATATGGCTGCAGGCATTGATTTCATCCACCGGAAGAGCCTTTTCCTTAATGGTTTCCAAGTGCCAGCTGGCATCATCCATTTCCACCACACAGTCGTCATCACTGCCACCATCTGGCTCGCTATCCAACGGTCCCCATCCGATTTTCAAAGTCATCTGGTCCTCTGGCAGAGAGACACCGGAGCTGCGGGTAATGGTATGCTTATCGTCTGCCGAAAAGCCGATGGTCTCTCCATCCTTCAGCGTCACATCACACGCCAGCACATAGGAGGCAAGGCTTGCCAAAAAGTCCCGCAGATCCTCCGGCCCGGCGTCGGTGTTCAGCACCTCCATTTCCTCCTTGCCGAACACATCCATGCCGTAAGTATAACCGTTCAAACCGCCCTCGCTCCGGTACAGGCCGAACCAGATCCAGTTAAAAATGGGCAGTTCGTCCTCTTTCATCATACTGGCGAAGCCCTCGTAGAAGCGGGGTTCAAACACCACACCGCTGGTAAATACTCCGGTAACATATTTCTGCTTACAGCACACTGCCATTGCCTTCGTAAACAGCTTGCCCCGTTCCAGCAGTGTTTCCTCCTCACCAAGTACCGCTACCATGATATGGGCCTTATGCGCTTTGGCCGCTTCTACGGCTTCTGGCCACATATAGTTGTTTTCGGCGTTGATCTCTGCTTCATTGTCCGGGATGTGACCGTAGAAGAGTGTCACGATCAGCATCATGCCGCCGCCCCGCATTACCACAGCGTCATCACTGTTCTCACCATCTTCGCTGCCCTCTTCCGGCCCATCATCCACAATGCCCCATTCTTCCTGCAGATCCCGGATAAACTGCTCCTTGTCCCACTCTGCTTTGGAGAGGAGCACAGACCCGGCAAAGGAACCCTTACAGTCGGTTTCCTCCTCGTCACTCTCCAATGCTTTTATTCCCCATACTCCCATGCTGTCACCTCTCTTTCTTTCGTTTGTATCAAGCTTCTGTCGTCACTCATGGTTCTCCACCCGGATGACAGGTCGGTAAAAGTCATAATCGCCATTCAAGGCATTATCTTCCTGCACTTCCGGTTTGCAGTGGGGCGAACATGGCAGAAAGCCGAGAAACGGCCCCAATCCTCCGCAGATATTGCATCCGCCATCGCCGCCGCAGGTGGTAAGTTCATCAGCCTGCACCACTTCCCTCATATAGGGATCGTAGGAAATGGACAGACCAAAGAAGTTGGGTTCTTCCATGTCGTAAGGCCTGTTTTCGTCCTCATCCATGTCCTCAAACCAGTGCAGACGCATGGAGTAGTCTAACCCATCTCCCCATGGGAACAGGGTCCGGCACCCGCCGCCGCACAGGTAGGCCCACTCATCTGCTGTGGGCAGGGAGAAGCCTTGCTTTTGCAGCCCGACAAGAAGCTCATCGTAGTTTGTGTGGTTATAGATCCAGGTCTGAAATCCATCTTCCATCCGTTCTATGCGGGCCGACTGATGCAAAGTAAGACTACTGCTGTCACTCCAGGCAAAATCCCGGAACTCCTTCAGCCAGTCAGGATGGGCAGTCAGTCTGGGATCGTCGTTCTTGACCGGCTCCCAGTTGATTTTCTCCAGCTTCCGGCCTGCCAGCATGGGACCGATGGCCACTTGCCGGACAGGAGCCATACTCTCTCTGATGAAGTCTGCCGGATTCTGCTCTATTTCCCATTCCTGGAACAGGTACTCCAGTTCCTCCCGGCTCTCCTGATTCAGCCCCACAGTAAACTGCTCCCAGCCTAATGTAACGGTATCGCCTGGGACAAAGACGAACTCCCGGCCATCTTTCCTGAATATGCCAGTAGTACAGCTCTGGCCCCAGCGGTCAAAGGTATGCAGACCGAGAAAAGTCATATCATAACGAGCAGCCAGGCTTTTCATCAGCGCCTGCTTCTCGGTGGTTTCCATTTGATTAAATTGGGGGCGAAATAGTTTTTCATTCATAGCAAGTCCTCCTTCAATCCTTTCTGCGTGTTCCAGCAGATAGCTCCGGCCATCCTGCTTGGCCCGTTCCAAATATTGTGGAAGCAAGTCGGAATGGATGGCATCCAGTGAAACCAGAACGGCGATCCGCTGGTATTCCTGAAGTTCAGGAGAGTAACAGCTGCGCTCCCAAAACAGCGGAGCGAACTGTTCCACACAGTCAGGGCGCAGAGCGGGCATCGCCAAAAGCGCCCGACGGCTCACATATTCATTGGGGTCCTTTGCGAAATCCAGAATCATATCTTTGGCTTCCTGACTGCAGGGATATTCCGGCAGATAGGCGGCAAACTGCCACTTGGCCTCACTCTCATTGGAGGCGGCGGCTCTGCGGCAGAGGCACTCAAACCATTTGGTCTGGGAAGTGGTTTCCTGTATAAATCCCTCTGCTTCGTTGTCCCTGGCAATCAGATAGACCATCTCATCCAGCAGAACGCTGTCTGCCGTTTCTGCATCCATCTGGGTCAACACATGGCAAAAGGCACTGTAAGCGTCATTCCAGTATGGATAATCGACTTCCCACATACTGCCGTTCTCCTTGGTGGTTTTTCCGGGATAAGTAATTTCCTGCCACTGATGAAATTTTCCTGCCTGCTCCAGCAGGCACTCCCTGATATTCTTTGCCATACGCTTACCTCACGATTCTTTGCACCATTTCTCCACTTTGTCATTCTGAGAAGCCCGTTCTGCACTGTAAACCGCCTCTGTCAGCAGTGCAGGAAGTTGATCCCTATCTGCCGTTTCATACCGCTTGACCGGATGCGCCCAGATTTTGAATGGCGGGCGCGGAGCAGGTATCCAGGGCAAGATTTCCCATTCGTCCTCCGGCTGGTTTCCGTATTGGCAAAGGTCTTTCATTACTTCAACGCCTGGTCAAGTTTCATTTCTGCCATACCGTACTCCAATCGCAAAGCATTTCATTCTCTGTCACTCGGCGAAGCTCGTCCCGTACCTCCATCAATGCAAAGCCCAGCAGGTTTTGTCCACGCCACTGCACGGGGTTCTGGGCCTCCGGGGAACTGGCCGCTAGGCTGATGCCCCAGATGTTATCGTAGGGGCTGGCCTCCACCAGCGCGCTGTCCCCAGTGGAGAGGAGAAACTCCCGCAGGTCCCGGTTCTGGCTGAATTTGCACCAGTTGCCACCCAGCACAATAGCGTATTTGAACTTGTCCCATACCTTCTGGTCAAAGCTACGCACCTTGCGGCCCAGGGCCTTGATCTGTTTAGGAACGTTGCATTTCAAAATCTGCTCCCGGATTTCACTATCGCCAAACAGCTGGGCTTTGCCTGCCATCATATACTGCTCCATACAGAGGTAAGCGTCGGCGATGGACCAGAAGTCCTCCATCCACCACTGGCTGAGGCAGCTTTTCGTTAGCCGGCCGTCCTCGGCAGGCTGATGGCCCCAGAACATGTACAGTTCCCGCGTTCTCCCAGCAGAGAACTCCTGCTGGAGCCACTGCCGGGTGTACCTTGGCTGGCCCTCCGGCTGCCACACCTCCACAAAGAAATCGCCGTGCTCCAACACTTCAACTCTGTCCTCGTCATCCCACCAGCCTTTCCAGGTCATCGGTTCGGGAAAGAGGACGCGGTATTCCGCCTGTTCCTCCGGTGAGAGAGTGTCCAGCCAATCGCCAAATCTATATATGTAATCCTCTCCATAGCCCATGCGCCAGCCAATGGAGTATCGCTCGATCTCCCGGTGGGCCAGCCAAGGGGGAGGCATGATTTTCTTATCTTGTAATGCCATAGGGGTTCTCCTTTTCTGTTAAGTGTTATTGCAGTTCTTCTTTCAAATCCAGTGGAGCACCGTCCAGAGATGTGATCTGTGACAGCTCTGTTTCCGTCAGATTTTTCAGGAAAATGCAGTATTCATTTGGGTATCCGCCTACAAACTCCATTTTGGGCATCCCGATCTGATATGAATCGGTGATCCACAGGCAAGGCTCTCCCGTTGCCCAAAAGCGAGTCAGAGTAAGAATTTGACCGTTGTAAATTACTTTCTGTTTCATCCTCATTTCTCCTCCATTTTCTTCAGCAGTCTCACGATCCTCTCATCTGTCTTTCTCTGAATAAAATCCCCACACGCAGTTGGAGAACTCTCCGGCGGCAAACCGGTGGATCTGTCCGTCAATCTCCACCTGCCAGACCTCGAAGACGTGGTTCTGGTGATAGACAGGGTCTTTGACCTTTACCCGCTTGCCGGTGGTTTTCCAATCATAGTCAAAGATATTCACACCGAACAATTTGCATTGGCCGTCTGGGCCAAACAGTAAAGTCCCGTTTCATACTTTTAATAGCACTGAAGGATCAGCCAGATCCGATCAAAGCGGCGGGCTGACAGGTCTTCTTTGGTAATATAGAAATAAATATACCCACAGTCTCCGAACATGAGTTCAAAATCATCACATTCCACTGTGTCCATCTGGAATAACAATACCCAGCGGTCTCGAGCCGTTTCCTCCGCCTTTTGGCAGATACCCTTTGGGATTCTATTCCAGTTTTCTGGATTGCCCAGACAATAGCCCTGGGATACCAGATCACACTCTTCGAACATGCTGTTCTGGATCACATCGGGCCAGCCCAGCAGCTGGGAATTGTTTTCTATCTCTTTTGAATCATCTCCCATCCATTCAGCCCACACCTCGTCAAAAGCATCGCAGTCTTTCTCATCTGGAAACACTTCGCTGAAGTCCTGCCAGGAAGGATAAGTGATTTTTGAGTCCAACTTAATCTTGACCATAGGAAATTTGAAGTCCTCCTCCATATCCGCAGGAAAGTCTGCCGTGGACAACGCGGAAATGTCCTCAAACCAATAGACGCGGGCGCAGCCCTTGTCCTTAGGGTCATAGCCCCAGCACTGGGTATCTGTTTCATAGAAGAAGGAAAGCAGACCATGGTCAGGAAGAAGATGCTCCTTGTCAAACTTGGCCAGCTCCGCACAGTTAAACTGAGTCAGAAAAGTGAGTGGACGATCCTTTACCACATGATCATAGCTCTCGCCCTCATAGGTCGGCCACACAAAATCAGCCGGCACATCGGGCTGCCCTCCAAATCGAGTGGCTCCCAGTTTATATGTTTCTTTTCCTTCTATTTTCAGTTCAATACTGTTTTTGGCCAGCAGCTCTAGTTTTTCCTTTATACTCATGTCAGTTCCTCCTTAATATGTTCTCACAGCTTTCCATCCAGTGCCTCCACAGTTTTCATGGCAGCGGAATCAAGGCTGCACTGCCGCAGTTCCCGTTCGATTAGGGCAAACACATCAGAAAAGCACTCGATCTCGTCCTGATACTCATATTTCGCATACAGTTTTCCGTACTCCGAGATCCAAACCTCTGCCGGGTAGTAATAGCCGATGTGGCCGATGGGCTGGCATTTCTGACCGGCAGCCTGTTCAATCTCTGCCAGTTCACAGTCGGACATATCCCGGAAACAGGCTTCTTCCAAATGGTTTTTGATCCCATTGACCAGGTAAGGGAACAAAGCAAACTCAAAGTCAGCCGCCCATTTCAGCTTTTTCTGCGCCAGGTACCACTCACAGCACAGGCCGAAATACTTGCGATAAAACTGCCGGGTGGCCTTCATCATCGGGACGCCATGATCGGCGTAATACTGCTCCGCAATGGAGATGTCCACACTGCGGTCTTCGTACCACCCGGCGTACTCCATCAGCTGCTTGACCTTGCTTCCCGGATCATCAGAAATGGGGATGCGTTCTTTGAGCATTCAAATCACCTCCTGTCGGCCGCCACTCAAAGTTCATTTAAATACCCGCGCTTATCCAGCCCCCCCTTGATTTCAGCATAAAACCCCAGATACTCACTACAATCAATAGGGCGCCCAGCAGGAAGAATATCGCCCGCCGGTATCCCCTGCCATGGCGGTAAGCATCCTGCGTACCTGTGGGATCGCAGAGCCAGTTCCAGTTGCGGATCGCTCCAATTAAAAGCACGGCCCCGATGAGCACCGAGACAATGTACCAATGCTCTTGTAAAAAAGTCATTATCTTCTCACGAGCCATGCCTCTCTCCTTATATAAAAACATCTAAAAGCACGCTTCTTTTCTTTCATATAATAAAAAAGCCTCGTTCCGCACCGTCATTCTAAATAATGACGGCTTGGTACAAGGCATAAAAGACCGCAAGAGGAAATCCCCATCCAAGATTAGATATGGTTTCTTCTACAGACACTATTAACATTTTATATCTATTGTAAATAATTGGGGGCTGTTTCCATGACTGCTCCATGGGCAAAACCTCTCTTATCTGTGTATTTTGATTTTTTAATTATATCATAGACTGTTTTTATTGTGAAACCTTTTCTTGCGTTTTCAAGTATCTGCTGGCACAATGTATTTTTGCTGAAGAAACAACACTTTTAAAAATTTTATCTTTTCCATTTCTATAACATAATTAACGCTACAGAGGATTGAAAATAATACATCTCCTAAATCTGTTTTTAATTTTAACGGACAATTTTTATAAAAGTGATAATCTTTATATCATTATTTCATATTTCTCTTTCAAATGATTCAGCATGCTGTACTGAATCATTCCTTCTAATTGCATTCTTCCAACCACAATTCCGGGCGCGATTCCTTGCGCTTTTGCGAATCGAAGTACATTTCTCTCGGAATAGTCCCTATTCCTTCTAAAAGTTTCGAAATCTTTAGACGCAATCAGCATATCACCGGACCATTTATTAGCTGTCCTCTCATCATCTTCAGATGTCCCATTCAACTGCCCTACGTGACCGAGAGCAATATGAGCGAGTTCATGGAACAAACTGAACCAAAACTTATCTGCATCCTTTCCTCTTGCTGTAAGCCCAACCACAATCTTATTTCCATCCAGAAAGGAAGCTCCCTGAAGGAATGAACCTTTCAGGTGCGGAAGGAAAACCAATGCTACCCCACAGTTTGCAAGACATTCCTTTATCTTCGGGCAAAACTCATTTGGTTTAAGCACTGTCATCTTCCGTATCTCTGACATAGCTGAAATTAATCTCTTAATATTGATTGGAGCGGTTTGGATATCACGCGCCTGAATCTTTGCCTCCTGTGCCCATGCCATCAAAGCCAAATCGCTTTTTTCTGTAATTGCCAGACGTCTGCACGCAATTCTCGTAATCTGCTCACTCCCAAGAAGCGAAAGTTCAACAACCTCAAAGTACTTCCTAAGGTTGACCACCTTCTCCTTCGCTTCTCTAGTCTCTGGAACCCAGCCAAATTTTGCCATCTCACTATAGGGAAATTGTTTCGCCATCTCAACATCAGCATCCATGGCGTTTTCTGCTTCAGCCTTTATAATCTTCTCTCTATAAGTTGCCTCAAGATGATTCCAAAACTTAGCCGGAACCCCTAAAACCATTTCTAATCTGACTGCAGTCTCAGGTGTAAGCTGTACATCACCATTGATGAGCTTGCTGATATGCTTCTCTGACATATCCATCCTGGCTGCAAACTCCTTCTGGCTCATACCTCTGTCGTTCAACTGCTCTTTTATCGTCGCCCCAGGTGGCGTTGCAATATAACTGCGACTTCTCACCATAGTGCTACCTCCTTAACTTGTAATCTTGACCTTTAATGATAATCGACTATTTCCAAAATGTTCGCAATTTGGATTTTATCTCCATTTTTCTCGAATACCTATCTGTACGTATGAACTAAATCCACCGCGTATTGTCCTTTCCTGTTCTGCGTAAGCGAATGACATCGTCCGATATGGAACTTTATCATCATCTCAACTGTATCCGCCGCATCGATTTCATCAATTCGCTGATGTATTTTATCAGCCATCTCCCGACCGTAAGTTCTCTCCGCAGCTTTGGCATCCGTACAAACCTTTTCGATTTTCCTGTTTTTGTACGTGATATCCAAACCATCACCTCTCTTTTTGATTTACCTTTGAGGTAAATCCATTATAGCACATGTGCCCCGTTGTATCAAGAAAAGTTTTACCTCTAAGGTAAATTGAGTTTTCGTTATTCCAGAGTACCCGAAGATTTGAGTTCTAAAGGCGAGAGCATCGCTCAATCATCCAATTCGATTTTATGATGCCCTCATTCAGTGTGTCACAGTAAGAAAGACCACAGCCAGTCAGATTTTTCCGACTGTCTGCGGTCTTTCCCCTACGCCTCGTCAATGGCCTTTCCGATATCATGTCTCATATATTTGTTGTCAAAATCAATCCACTCTGTCGCCTTGTAGGCGTTGGCTCTGGCCTCTTTCAAATCTGAGCCTGTGGCGGTTACGCCCAGAACGCGGCCGCCGTTTGTAACGATTCTGCCGTCCTTGTCAAAGGCTGTCCCTGCATGGAACACATAATAGCCGCCCTTGTCCTGGAAGCTTTCCAGCCCCCGGATAGGCATCCCTTTCTCATACTTCACCGGATAGCCGTCGGAAGCCAGCACCACGCAGACTGCCGCGTTGTCCTCAAACTCCAGATCCATCTGATCCAGCGTGCCGTCCACGCAGGCCTCGAAGACCTCCACAATATCGTTCTTCATTCTCGGAAGCACCACCTGAGTCTCTGGATCGCCAAATCTGGCGTTGTATTCCAGCACCTTCGGGCCGTTTTCTGTCAGCATCAGACCGAAGAAGATGATTCCCTTAAACTCTCTGCCTTCCTGCTTCATGGCGTCTACTGTGGCCTGATAAATGTGCTCTCTACAGAACCGATCCACCTCTTCTGTGTAGAAGGGGCTTGGTGAGAAGGTTCCCATACCTCCTGTATTCAGTCCCTGATCTCCGTCCTGGGCTCTCTTGTGATCCTGGGCAGAAGTCATGATTTTGATGGTATGTCCGTCTACAAAAGACAGCACAGACACCTCACGTCCTGTCATAAACTCCTCCACTACCATCTGGTTTCCGGCAGAGCCAAACTTTTTATCCAGCATGATGCTCCTGACGCCTTCCTCTGCTTCCTCTCTGGTATTGCAGATGAGAACTCCCTTTCCAAGAGCCAGGCCGTCCGCCTTAAGAACAATTGGCATCGGAGCCGTCTTTATGTACTCCAGCGCCTTTTCCGGATCGTCAAAATTTTCATAGGCAGCTGTAGGAATGCCGTATTTTTTCATTAAATCCTTGGAGAATGCCTTGGATCCTTCCAGGATGGCCGCATTCTTTCTGGGGCCAAAGATCCTGAGGCCTCTCTCCTCAAATACGTCCACAATTCCGCCCACCAGGGGATCGTCCATGCCGACCACCGTCAGGTCAATCTGATGTTCCACGGCAAAATCTGCCAGTTTCTCAAACTCCATGGCCCCGATGGGAACGCACTCTGCGATTCCTGCAATTCCTGCATTTCCCGGAGCGCAGTAAATCTTCTCTGCCTTTGGGCTCTGGGCAATTTTCCACGCAATGGCGTGCTCTCTTCCGCCGCTTCCCACGATCAAAATCTTCATATTTCTTCCCCTTCCAGACCTGATACTTCCTGTTTTAGCGTCCTATCTCAATCTCCCCATTGGCTATCATGTCGATGGCCTTTGGAAGCAGGATCCACTCTGCCTCCTCCATGACACGGCGCTGGAGAATCTCCGGCGTATCGCCTTCCTTGACCTCCACCGGCTTCTGCAGAAGAATCGGCCCTGTATCTGTCCCCTCGTCTACAAAATGCACGGTAGCTCCCGTCACCTTCACGCCCCGCTTCAAAGCCGCTTCGTGAACCTTCAGCCCATAGTAGCCGACTCCGCAGAAGGACGGAATCAGAGACGGATGGATATTGATAATGCGGTTTCTGTATCTCTGAATCATGGCCGCCGGAATCGCTACCAGAAAGCCCGCCAGCACAATGAGATCCAGCTGGTATTCATTGACCTTCTCAAGAAGGGCCTCGTTAAACTGTTCTCTGCTTTCATAATCCCGGGGAGAGACGCAGACCGCCTCGATTCCGTGATTTCTGGCCCGCTCCAGGGCGTAGGCGTTTCTGTTATTGCTGATAACTGCCTCCACCCTGGCGTTTCGGATCGTCCCGTTGTCAATGGAATCAAGAATCGCCTGCAGATTCGTGCCGCCGCCGGAAACCATAACTCCGACTCTTAGCATAAGGTAACTCCTTTTTCTCCGTCCTCAATGGATCCAATCACATAAGGCGTATCTCCTGCTGCCTTGATTGCCTCCATGGCCTTCTCTGCATCTGCCGGATCTACTGCCACGATCATTCCGATTCCCATGTTATAAGTATTGTACATCATGTCCTCGGCAATATCGCCCTTCTTGGCTAACATCTTAAAGATAGCCGGAACCTCGTAGCTGTCCTTCCTGATCACTGCGTGGGTTCCCTCTTTTAACATACGGGGTACGTTTTCCTGGAAGCCGCCGCCTGTAATATGGCTGCAGGCTTTTACAGTCACTCCTGCCTTCTTCAGGCTCTTTAATGCCTTCACGTAGATTCTGGTAGGCATTAAAAGTGCCTCGCCCAAAGTCTTTCCAAGCTCATCGTAATATGTATTTAAGCCCTCACGGGTCAGCTCCTTCTCAAATACCTTTCTGACTAAGGAGAAGCCGTTGCTGTGAACGCCGGTGGAAGCCATGCCAATCAGCACATCTCCAGCCTTTAAGTGTTCTCCTGTGATCATATCCTTTCTGTCGCAGACACCTACTGCAAAGCCTGCCAGATCGTAATCTTCCTCCGGCATCAGTCCTGGGTGCTCTGCTGTCTCGCCGCCGATTAAAGCAGCCTCAGACTGTAAGCAGCCCTCTGCCACGCCCTTTACAATCTCCGCAATCTTCTCCGGATAATTCTTACCGCAGGCAATGTAGTCCAGGAAAAATAAAGGCTCTCCGCCTGCGCAGGCAATGTCGTTGACGCACATGGCTACTGCATCGATTCCAATGGTATCGTGCTTATCCATAATGATGGCCAGCTTTACCTTGGTTCCGCAGCCGTCTGTACCGGAAAGGAGTACAGGATCCTCCATATCCTTGAAAGTTGCTGCTGAAAAGGCTCCGGAAAAGCCGCCAAGGCCTCCCATTACCTCTGGCCGCATGGTTCCCTGAACATATTTTTTCATCAGCTCTACAGACTTATATCCAGCTTCAATATCAACTCCGGCGTTCTTATAATCCATTACGATTCTCCTCTTTTTTGCTTTTTGCGTTTCTTCAGTTCTACAGGCCGTAAACGTTTATTTCATCTGGGCCACATACTCCTTGTAGCCGATTTTGTCTAACTTCTCAGCCTTCTCCACAACCTCGTTTTTCATCTCCTCAGAGTATTTCTTTAATTTCTCAAGAAGCTCTGCGTCGGAAGCTGCCAGAATCTTGGCTGCCAGAATACCTGCGTTCTTTCCTCCGTTGATCGCTACCGTGGCTACCGGGATTCCGGACGGCATCTGGACGATGGAGTACAGGGAATCGACTCCTCCAAGATCTGAAGTCTTCATCGGCACTCCGATGACCGGCATGGGGAACAGAGCCGCGCACATGCCCGGCAGGTGAGCCGCTTTTCCCGCTCCTGCGATAATCACCTTGTAGCCTCTGGCCTCTGCGGATTTCGCGTACTCGAAGAATACATCAGGCTCTCTGTGGGCGGAAATCACTGTCATCTCAAACTCAATGCCCATTTTCTCCAGAAAATCTGCCGCCTGTGCCATAACCGGCATATCTGAGTCGCTTCCCATTACAATTCCTACTTTTGCCATAGTGAATTCTCCTTTTCCTTGTATTTTAACATTAGTAATTCTAATATTTATCAAGTTTTATCTTAGTTTTACTAATTAATAATACCTGTTTTATTTTCCCTCGTCAAGACGGCCGTTTATGAAATATACTTATAAGCAGATATGACCGCAGCTGTTTAACAGCCCTCCACAGTCTCCAACGGCACGTTCAGCTCCTCCGTTCCAGGCAGAACAAATCTTCCGTCCTTTATAATGCAGACAGCGCTTCCGTCGGCGTTTACCGCCTCCACGGTATCCAGCTCAGAGTACGGAATCGTAATGTCCGTATGGCATCCAAAGTAAGCCTTGGACAGATCCTCTTTCCTCAAAATAGAAATCTCATTGTCTCTGGCCACCGCCTCTTTTCCGTCCGGATTGTAGACAGGCGTGTCCTCCGACCAGCTGTAGCAGGTGTCTCCCACTGCGAAATGGGGGCCTGTCTTCTCTGCTATGAGAATTGGAAAACGGTCGGAAATTCCATATTTGACTCCCACTGCGTAGGCAGTCGTATTGGTTCCCACTGCAAATTCTCCCATAGGAAGACTGTCGTGATTCTTTAAAATCACCTGCTTCACCAGCTTTCTGCACTCTTCCTCATCTGCGAAGTTTTCGCAGGTGTAGTCCACGGTTTTTCCGTTCTCAAAACGGATACACAGGTTCTTAAACTGAAAATCGCCGATATAGACGTTTCCCACAAACAGCGTTCCTTCTGTACCCTGAAGTACCGGAGATGTGAATACCTCTCCGACCGGAATGTTCACGTCCGCCACGCAGTTTTCAAACCGGGTCTGCTTCGCCGGATCCTTAAGCTCCATCAGGCTGATTTTCAGATCCGTCTTATTTCCCCCTCTTCCCGTCACTCTGGCGTAGGACGCCTGATCCAGGACGTCGATAATCGTCTGCTGAACCCGCTTGTACAGCTCATAGTCCAGAGTATTGATGCGGATGGTCTCCTCAAAAATCTCCCGGAACTGATCTCCAATCTGGGGAATCGGGAACGAGATGATCGTAAAGCTGGTCTCATCTCCCGGAATATAGCCGTCTAAAATCTGCATGGACTCGTTTGCGTAGGCGTGAACCAGCTTTTCCTGCTTTTCGCTGAGAGTAAAGGCCTCTTTCTTATTCTCTGGCTGAAAGCCCTCCTCTCCGAAGGTCTCCAGTACTGCCGGGCCGCCGTAGACAGCCGCCAGCGCCTTGTACTCCTCGTAAGCTACCCGGAGCACAGAAAGCTTTCTCTCCTTAAAGGCCTTATCCATGTACAGCGCATTGTCGTATCTGTGATCGTACTCGTACTGGCGGTTGGGAGAAAAGCCGAAATAGCCGTTGGTTCGGGACGCCGTCCGGTTCATGGTTCCCACTGCCGCCCGCAGAAAGATGGGGGAGAGCCCCATGGCCTCAAAGTTCTCTGCCGCATACCGCATCATACGCTCGAAGCCCAGAGGAAAGCGCAGCTGCACTGTCTGTTTTTTGGAAAGATTTCTTCCCATGGCCTCGAAGCCTTTTCTGTAGCCCTCTGTGAAGGTATCGGCCATCTTTCTCACCGTCTCCTCGGGAAGCTCATTTAAGAAGGCGGAGATGGATCGCTCTGTATCAGAAATGTACTCGCCGAACTGGTAGAGATACCGCTCGTCTCCCAGATCGCTGTTCTTTATAATCGTTCCCGCAAAGTCCAGGGACGGATCGAGGGATTCCCGGATCCGGTAGCTTAAGGTCACGTCGCAGTAATCGCTGACAAACCAGTACAGAACAGATTTTAATTCCTTCTCCTCCGGCTCCTCCCCCTCGAACAGGTTGTAGACCTCGATAAAGACCTCCTCCAGGATCGTCATATCCGTCAGTCTGCTCTCGTAGGCGTAGACAATCATTCCGCGGATCTCTGTGTAAAGAAAGGACAGATACGTTCCGTACTTCTCTGTCAGCTCCCGGCAGGCATAGGCCGGGTTGGCAAAGCTTTCCTCATAATTTCCCGGCAGAATATCCTCATACAGCCTGCGGTTCAGGCTGCGAAGCTCAGAAAGCTCTGCCTTTAAAAGCTCTCCCGACGCCTGGCGCTGAAATACCTCCTCGCACAGCAGAATAAACTCCGCTGTCCTCTTAAAATATCTGCCAAACCGTTCTCCCGTGGTGTTCTCCAGAGGAATCTCCCTGATTCTGGCCGCCGCCAGCTCATGGCGTTCTTTCACCGCCTCGTTTTCCTCTCTGAATTTCTCTGTGTAGCAAACTCCCTTTTCGTAACGCATCCTATCACCCTTTCAATCCAATTAAAATAAGCACAATCCAGAAAATGACAATCAGGCCGCTGATAGGCACCCCTATCTTAGCCAGTATATAGTTTTTTTCCTCCTCCTGGAACGAAGCCCAGCCATAAATCACGCCAAACACGGCGAACAGAAAGCTGGAAAAGCAGACTGCCGTACCGCCTACCGGAGTATTGCCCTGGTTTCTGATGCTGATTCCAAGACCGGTCAGGCACAGAAACAGCGCCACCGCCGCCAGTCCCAGGCAGATAAAGCCATTCCTTGCCATAGGCTTTTTAATGTATGAAATCTTTTTCGTTTTTTGAGCCATGAAAAGCCCTCCTTATCCATTTGAGCATTGTCACAGATACGTACCCGGCCGCCCCTCCTACGGTATTGAGAAACATGTCGTCCACGTCGAAGCTTCCCACCCGGAACACCAGCTGAATCGTCTCAATGGAGAGAGTCAGAAGAAAGCTTAAAAGCAGCGTATTGAGCCATCTCTCTCCCAGCCTTGTAATAATGGGAAGAATAAAGCCAAAGGGCATAAAGCACACCACATTTCCCACAATATTAAGAAGAAACGCCTTGGTTCCCACCAGCTCTCTGTAGGTGTAAAACCGCCGTATTTCTTTAAACAGCGTCAGATTGTAATGGTACTCTGTATACTCCGACCGGCCAAAGCCGTCGGAAAAAAACATAAAATAAGTCAGCATCAGAAGATAGCTGAAAAACAGGATCCAGCATATTTTCTGATGGGTTTTCTCTCTCTTCCACATAGGTTCTCCAACTAACCTCTCTCTATTATCTGCAAAAAGAATCCTTCCCCGGATTCTGAATTTTCTCTTTCATGGTAAAAAGAGTGTTGCAGGCATATTCCCTTCTTGCAACACTCTTCTGGTTCAGCATAAAGCCTTTTATCAAAATGTAATCTCTGATTTGCGTCTCAGAAGAGCCGCTCCGCTTACAATCGCCATCACTCCGGCTGCAAGCCCTGTCACAATCATCACGCTTCCGATCACAATGCTGCACGCGCCCGCATTGCGCATTGTCTTATAGACTCTTTCCATCAGACATTCTCCTCACTATCAGCTGCAGACAGCCTATTTTGCTCCGTACTGCTCGTAGTAAGCGTCAATTGCCGCCTTAATCTGATCGTCAATGACTACTTTGCCCTGGCACTCGCGGTTGTACAGATGCTCTACCACGTCCTTCATGGAAACAATGGCGTTTGTGGGGAAGCCATACAGATCCTTTACCTCCTCAAGCGCGCACTTTACGCCGCCCTTGCCGACCTCCATACGGTCTAAGGATACCATCAGGCCTACGATCTCCACGTCTGCCGCTCCTTTTACCTTGGGAACGGTCTCCTCCATGGATTTTCCGGAAGTAGTCACGTCCTCAATCATAACGACGCGGTCTCCGTCCTGCAGCTTGCTGCCTAAGAAGCTTCCCTTGTCTGCGCCGTGATCCTTCTCCTCCTTGCGGTCAGAGCAATAGCGGATCTCTTTTCCGTATAATTCGCTGTAGGCGATAGCTGTCACTACGCTTAAAGGAATTCCCTTATAGGCCGGTCCGAACAGCACGTCGAAATCGTCTCCGTACACGCTGTGGATGGCTCTTGCATAGTACTCTCCCAGCTTTTTCAGCTGAGAGCCTGTCACATAGCCGCCTGCGTTCATGAAAAACGGAGACTTTCTGCCGCTCTTTAACGTAAACTCGCCGAATTTCAGCACCTGGCTCTCTACCATAAAATCAATAAATTCCTGCTTATAGCTCTCCATCTCTCTGGAACCTCCTAGATTTACAGGCTTCTATCCTGTTCGTTTTCTTTTATGTTTTTCACGCGTTCTATTTTACAATGCCGATCAGGCTGTTAATATCCTCCACCTGATACTTCTTCATGTAGGCCTCCATGCCCTCCACGATCTCCTGGGTTGCGTAAGGATTGTGAAAATTGGCGGTTCCCACCGATACGGCTGTGGCTCCTGCCATCATAAACTCAATGGCGTCGTCTGCGCACATGATTCCGCCCATTCCGATAATCGGAAGCTTCACTGCGTTAGCCACCTGATATACCATGCGGACAGCCACCGGCTTAATGGCCGGACCTGACAGGCCTCCTGTCTTGTTGGCAACGGCAAAGGCGCGCTTATGGATATCAATCTTCATGCCTGTGATCGTATTGATCAGGGAAAGCACGTCCGCTCCTCCCGCCTCGGCCGCCTTGGCCATCACCGTAATGTCTGTGACATTGGGGCTCAGCTTCATGATCACCGGCTGTCTGGCGTGGCGCTTCACCTCTCTGGTAATCGCCTCCACTGCCTTGGGATCCTGGCCGAAGGCAATGCCGCCCTCCTTGACGTTAGGACAGGAAATGTTAATCTCCAGCATATCCACCGGCTGATCGGAAAGCTTCTCCACCACGTCGATGTAATCCTCTGTGGTCTTTCCGCAGACATTGACAATAATCTTCGTATCAAACTGCTTTAAATAGGGAATATCCCTCTTGGCAAACACGTCAAAGCCAGGATTCTGAAGTCCCACCGCGTTGATCATGCCGCCGTAGGTCTCCGCGATGCGGGGAGTGGGATTTCCCGGCCACGGCACGTTTGCCACGCCCTTTGTCACCACTGCGCCCAGACGGTTTAAATCCACCATCTCGCCGTACTCTGCTCCGGAGCCGAAGGTTCCCGACGCTGTCATAACCGGGTTCTTCAGCTCCACTCCTGCCAGATTGACCTTCATATTCATTACAGCTCCACCTCCTCGGCCAGGAATACGGGACCGTCCTTGCAGATCCTCTTATTATGTACATTCGTGTGGTGATCCACGTCCTTGGACTTGCAGACGCAGGCCAGGCAGGCGCCGATTCCGCAGGCCATCTTCTCCTCCAGAGAGATGTAGCAGCGGATATGGTTCTGGGCCGCGTACTCCTTCAGAGCCCGCAGCATAGGCGTAGGGCCGCAGGCGTACATCACGTCGGCAGTCAGGCCGTGCTCCCTAATCGCATCCAGCACGTTTCCCCTGGTGCCTGCGCTTCCGTCCTCTGTGGCCACATATACCTGGCCGTAAGCCTCAAACTCCTTCTTTAAGAAAAGATTTGCGTCTCTGTATCCTAAAACCATCTGTTTCTCACAGTTTAACTGCTTGGCAAGCTCTAACATCGGCGGGATTCCGATTCCTCCTCCGATGAGGAACACCTTCTCCCCCTCCTGAGGGAAGCCATTTCCCAGCGGTCCCATGATCTCGATGGAGTCTCCGGACTGGTAATGGGAAAATTCTTCTGTTCCCGCTCCCGCGATTCTGTATACAATGCGCAGGCGGCCCTCCTCCTTATCAATTTCACAGATGCTGATAGGCCTTGGCAGAAGCCTGGATCCATCCTTTGTGTAAACAGAAATAAACTGTCCCGGCTTCGCGTCTGCAGCTGCCTTTGTGGCAATCCACATGCTGTAAATATCCGGAGCCAGCATTTCCTGGCTGTATACAACAGCCGTCTCCTTAATCTGTGCCATCTCTCTCTCCTGTATCTGTATTCTGAAGTCTGCAGGTTAAGCTTTTAAAAGAAATCCCTACAGTACGCTGTTAATATCTGCAATCATGTCAATAACAGCCTGTCTGGACGCCTCGCCGAAATGCTTCGGTCCAAACTTGGCATACGCGTCTTTCTTGTATGCCGCGATAATGCCTCTGGAGGAATTGACAACTGCTCCCAGTCCGTCCTCGTTGAAGCAGTATTTTAAATCCTCTGCCGTGCCGCCCTGAGCGCCGTAGCCAGGAACCAGGAAGTAAGTTCTCGGCATCAGCTTTCTGAGCACCTTGCTCATCTCCGGGTAGGTAGCGCCCACAACGGCTCCCACGTTGCTGTAAGCTCCGTCCATGGAAGCGTCGCCCCACTCTACTACCTTCTCCGCTACCAGCTCGTACAGCGGACGGCCGTCAATTAAGCGGTCCTGGAACTCGCCGCTGGAAGGATTGGAGGTCTTCACCAGCACGAAAATACCGCGGTCGCACTGATTGCACACGTCCACGAAAGGCTTCACGCCGTCTGTTCCAAGATATGGGTTAACTGTAATGTACTCGGTATTGAAGCCGCTTAAGGTCTGGCTTCCCACCTGAACCGTTCCCAGGTGTCCTGTGGCGTAGGCGGCGGAAGTAGAACCGATGTCGCCTCTCTTTACGTCTCCGATCACGATCAGGCCCTTCTCCTGGCAGTATTTCACCGTCTTATCGTAGGCTGCCAGTCCCGGAAGACCGAACTGCTCGTACATGGCAATCTGAGGCTTAACAGACGGAATCAGATCGCAGGTTGCGTCCACGATTTCCTTATTAAACTGCCAGATGGCCTCCGCAGCTCCCTCTAAGGTCTCGCCAAACTCAGCGAACGCCTTCTTTGTCACATGCTCCGGAATATAACTTAACATCGGATCCAGGCCAACACAGATCGGAGCCTTTGTCTTCTGAATTTTTTCGATTAATTTACTTACCATCTTATCCTCCTGTTTTTAAACACGCTCTGGTTTAATTCTAAATTATTTTATCATAAGTACAGTAGGGGATCAAGTGCGGCTTTGCGCCTTCTCACGCCCCTACTGGCGGATGGCGAGAGTCGCCACATACACGCCGTTTTTATAGGATTTGGCCGCAAACTGCTCCTCTGTGGCCGTCTCCAGCTCCAGCCACAGCTCCTCCGCAGCCAGCATGATATGGGACAGCATAACGCCCACTGAAAAGTCCCGCATCAGTCCCGCCGCGGGAACCAGGCTGCGAAAGCCCTGCAGAACGCCTGAGTCCTTCTTGGCAAATACATAGATCCGATCTGTGTAGACAATGAACCGCCAGGGCTGGGAGTTAAATGCAGACGGAGCCAGTCTGGCCGCCTTTAATACGGTTTTCATGGTCTCCCCTGCCTCCTCCTTAAACACGCAGAGCTCGTTTAAGGGCAGGCGCTTTGCCAGAGAGCTCTCCCGGAACAGCTTGCCCTCCGGATAGCCGAAGGCCACAACCATCACCTGGCGTTTTCCGTCGCTTCGCTTTCTTTTAACCGTGCTGCCTCCCAGGTAGCAGGTTCCCAGTCCCTTTACAGTCATGTAAAGGACAATCTGCTCCATAAGATAGCCCCCGTTTCTCCCATAGCCCTCCTCAGGCTCCGAGTAGAGGACAAAATACCAGGGGGCCTCTACCTTCCAGACGCCCTTCATCGGCGCTTTTTTGTCACGGTTGTCAATTATCTCAAAATCCACCTGGATTCTGTCGTTTAGCGGGGAAGCCGTCCTGGCAAACGCCAGAATCTGTTCCCGCAGTTTTTCTGTCACTTCCTTATCAGAGTATTTCCGCACTGAATGGCGGACGCCTATCGCCTCATACAGATTCATTCTCCCTTTTCCCTTTCCGCCTCTTCTCAGACGCCTGTCTGCAGCGGCCTTAAATCATTCCTGAAATAAGCGGAACCACAATTACAGTCAGTACGCCGGCCACCGCTATGGCAAGGCTTGACATGGCGCCCTCCACTTCTCCGAGCTCCAATGCTCTGGCTGTTCCGATGGCGTGAGCCGATGTGCCAAGAGCCAGGCCCTTCGCCATGGGTTCCTCTATTTTAAGCAGCTGGAAAACCAGATCTGCTATAATATTTCCTATAATTCCTGTCACAATAATGCTCACAACAGTCAGCGTCACAATGCCTCCCGCCTCTTCGCTGACTCCCATGCCGATAGCTGTGGTAATAGACTTGGGAAGCAGGGTAACGTAGATCTGATGATTCAGGCCAAAAGCCTTAGCCATCACAAGAACACTTCCTGCGCTTCCTAAAACACCAGTCAAAATGGACGCTCCCACTGCCAGTTTATTATTCAGCAAAAGCTCCAGCTGCTTATAGAGGGGAATCGCCAGACAAACTGTTGCCGGCGTCAGAAAATAGCTTAAATACTCTCCTCCCTTATTATAGGCTTCATAACTCACATGAAATACCTTTAAAAATAAAATAACGGCAATGATCGCCACCAAAAGGGGATTTAATATAGAAAGTCCCGTTTTTTTCTTCAGCCATACCCCAAACAGGTAGGCTCCCACACTGAGCAGCATACCAAAATACAGAGATGTTCCAGCTATTGATTCCATCTTATTCTTCCTGTCCTTCCTGCCTATTTTTTCTGATAATGTGCTGAGCCGTCTTTCCTGTCACAGCCATGACAAAAATTGTAGACGCGGCGGTGATAACCGTCAGAGGAATCAGCACACTCTCCATTACGTCCCAGCTGTTCATCAATCCTACGCCTGCAGGAATAAACATAAGCGGCATAGTGTCAAGAAAAAATCCGCCCGGCTCCTCCACATCCTCCAGCTTCACCGCCTTCAAACACAGAGCCCCCAGAAGCAGGAACAGCCCATATACCCCGGATGGGATTGGAAGCGGAAGCAGGACATTGAGAAATTCCCCTATCATAGTGATGCCGAAAATAATTGTAATACCCTTGATGAATTTCATCCTCAGTCCTCCTTATTTTTGTAAACTCTTTTATTTTATCACTGTGATTTTCATCGCACAATAGAAAAAATTCTTATATTTTGATTGAAATTCATCTGCTCTATGGACTATACTTATAAGAAAAGTTAAATTTCAGGAGTTTTTTATGGATATCATACGAACGAACCTCCTTTCCGCCGGACAGGCAGATGAGATAAAAGAACTTTTAAATGAATGCAGAGATTTCAAGGGACAGACTCCCTTTTTCCCTTTTGAGGACGGAGATCTGTTTTATCTGCTTTTTACAGAAACGGATGATAACGCTGCCGGCAGAGTCTTGGCCTGCGCGGCGGCTTTAAGCTTTTTTGAAGAGTCCGGCGCGCCCTATGCAGAGTGCTCTGCCTTCACCAAACCTGATCTTCGGCGAAAAGGATACTTCTCCTTACTCTTTGACGAATTATCCCAGGATATTGAGGAGGTGGATCTCTACTTTCCTGTAACCGATCCAGAACCTGGAACCTTAGCTGCCCTGGCTTCCCTGGAGGCGATCCGCGACAGAGACGAATATCGGATGGAACTGGAGCTGGAATGTGCCCCGTCTCTTCCCCCTGTTTCTTTTCAGACTGCGTCTGCACGGAAGCTCTGCGGGGAACCTGACAGCTGCCTCAGAGTCCAGTGGAACGAGACAGAAAACGGCACCTTCCTTCTCTCCTTTTATCAGGGCGGTGAGGAAGCCGGAACCTGCTGCCTGTCCTTTTTCGAAGACAGCGCCTGCTTCTACGGCTTTGAAATCAGAGAAGAACTCAGGGGCCGCGGACTGGGAAAAAAAGCCCTGTCCCTCACCCTCTCTCTCCTGAAAAACGGACTGCCCCGCTCAGACTGCAGAAGGCTCACGCTCCATGTGTCAGGACTGAACGCCCCCGCCGTATCCCTGTACCGGAAGGCAGGATTCCATATTAAGGAGAGCTTATCCTACTATCTATACTAGAAAGGACGGGAAAATGAGTTATGGTTCAATACAGAGATCCTGCGCGAAAACGAAATAGTATCTGCTTTTTCCTATCAGCCGCAGTCATGCTTGGGCTTCCATGGCTTGCGATAACCTTCGTTCCCGCTGACAGCGCTATGGCGGCTTTGCTGCTTATGTTTTTCATCGTGAATCCTGCCGCTGCAGCCTCATCAGGCATTTTCGCCGGAAAAAATGTTTCCTCCTCCTGGTTTCAGCCTCTGCTTTTGACAGGATTATTTATTTTGGGAAGCCGGATTTTCTTTGATATGAAGAGTCAGGATTTTATGTTTTACGGGATCCTGTATATTGTGATTGGATATATTTTTATGGCAGTCACTGCATTCAAAGGAAAAAAACGGCAGTTTCCGCCCTGTTAACGCCTTTCGCCCCAGACAAAAAGCATAAAAAGAAAGAAACAAATTTTCCAGTGGTTTTAAATGGAACATGGAAAACTTGTTTCTTTTTTTAATATGCTTTTAAATATGCTTCTCCTATAATCTCTTACACGACCTTCTCCCGGCCTTTATTGATATCGTACTCCTTCATCTGCTCCCGATCTTCAATCTTCCGGCGGATTTCCAGCATCTTCCAGTCGGTTCCGGCAATGACTTCCGCGCACCGGCGCAGATCCTCTCCAATCTCGGCCGCTTCCTCCTCCGTCATTTCCTTTTTGTACTTCAGCTGGTGATCCAGGCTGGCCCAGAAATCCATGGCAATGGTCCGGATCTGCACCTCAGCCCGGATGTACTGCTTACAGTTGGAAAAGAAGACTGGAACCTCTAAAATCATGTGGTAGCTTCTGTAGCCATTTACCTTGGGACTCCTTATGTAATCCTTTATGGCAATGACCCGGATATCATCCTGTCTGGCCAGCATACGGCTGACGTCGTAAATATCGTCGATAAAAGAACAGATCACGCGGACTCCCGCAATATCGTCCAGATTCTCTCTCATAGACTCTACTGTCACCGGAAGGCCTCTGCGCTTCAGCTTCTCAAAAATACTCTGCGGCTTCTTTACGCGGGATCGGATCATCTCAATGGGATTTCTCTGGTTTCTCACGGAAAGCTCGTCGTTCAGCACCTCCAGCTTTGTCTTAAGCTCCCTGATTGCGCAGGAATACTTCATCATCTCATTCCTGAACTCTATGGCCTCGCCGATCAGGCTCTCCGGCACTTCTACCTCTCTCGGTCCGATCACAACGGACTGGTTCAGCTCGCTGTTCGGATTCTGGTTAAAACTCATATCGCACACCTCTGGTTCGTCATTCTGTTGTTCTTCTACTATTATAGCTGAAAAGCATACGGGAAACAATGAATCTTTCATTAATTTTACCTAAACTTCCAGGCACCCTTCTGATAAATCAGAAATCCAAAAAAATTTCTGAAAATAATGCCGAAACCAAAAGCTCGTGTTTACAAACGAATGCTTTAATGATATGCTATCCCTAGATAATACCAGATAGGAGGCAATTTATGAAAAATTTAGGTTATTACAACGGAACTTTCGGCCCTCTTGAGGAAATGACCATTCCCATGAACGACAGAGCCGGGTATTTCGGAGACGGCGTGTATGAGGCGACTCTGGCCAGAAATGGAAAAATCTTTGCCCTGGAGGATCATTTAAACCGTTTCTACAACAGCGCCGGTTTAATCAGAATCCCGGTTCCCTACACCAGACAGGAGCTGACCGATATCCTTTACTCCATGCTGGAAAAAATGGATGATTCTGAAGTTCTCGTGTACTGGCAGCTGACCAGGGGAACCGCGATCCGGAACCACATCTTCCCGGACGCTTCTGTAAAGCCGAATCTGTGGATTACCATGAAGCCAGGAAAGAACTCCAACCCTGACCGTGCCTTAAAGCTCACTGCCACCGAGGATACCCGCTTCCTCCACTGCAACATTAAGACACTGAACCTTCTCCCCAACGTTATGGCGGCACAGAAGGCTGAGGAGGCCGGCTGCGACGAGTGTATCTTCCACCGGGGCGATATTGTAACCGAGTGCGCCCACAGCAACGTCTCTATTTTAAAGGACGGCGTTTTCATCACCCATCCTACGGATCACTACATCCTTCCAGGCATTTCCAGAATGCACCTGATTCAGGAGTGCAAGCGTCTGGGCATTCCGGTTGACGAAACTCCGTTTACCATGAAAGAGCTTTATGAGGCTGACGAAATCATCGTATCCAGTTCCACCAAGCTGATTGTGAGAGCCTGCGAGCTGGAAGGAAAGCCGGTAGGCGGAAAGGCTCCTGAGCTGTTCAAAAAACTTCAGGACGCTTATCTGGAGCGCTTCCAGAAAGAAACCGAGCAGTAATTTTCTGACAAAGCACAGCTGATATCAGAAACTGATATTAAAAAGGACATGTTCCCGTTTGAATCTTCATTCCGGAACATGTCCTTTTTACTTCATGGAAAATGGAATCCTGCGAAGGATTCGCTCTCATCCGTTCTACATCTTCTCAATGATGTCTGCAGCCTCATCCAGCCATGGAGACTCTACGTACTCTACCACGCCCTGATCCACGCTGTCTGCAATCTTTGGATCAATCGGAAGCTTGGCTAACATCGGAATGCCGTACTCTTTGGCCACTTCGTCTGCCTTGCTCTCTCCGAATACAGAAATTTTGCGGCCGCAGTCCGGGCAGAGCAGATAGCTCATATTTTCCACCAGACCGATAATCGGCACGTTCATCTTCTTCGCCATATTGACTGCCTTCGCCACGATCATGGAAACCAGATCCTGCGGGGAGGTAACAATGATAATACCGTCTAACGGAAGAGACTGGAAGACAGTGAGGGGTACATCGCCGGTTCCCGGAGGCATATCCACAAACATATAGTCAATATCCTTCCAGAGCGCCTGTCCCCAGAACTGCTTAATCACTCCGCCTACAATGGGGCCTCTCCAGATAACCGGATCCGTCTCATGCTCCAAAATCAAGTTGGAGGAAAGCATCTGAATTCCTGTCTGGCTTTCGCAGGGAATCATCAGTTCATCCTCTGTCACTCCCACTGTCTCGTGGACGCCAAAGGCCTTGGGAATAGACGGCCCCGTAATATCCGCGTCTAAAATTCCCACTCTGTGGTTTCTCGCCCGCATTTTACATGCCATCAGGGAAGTAACCAGGGATTTTCCCACTCCGCCCTTGCCGCTGACTACTCCGATTACCTTCTTAACTGTGCTCTGTGGGTTTAACGGCTCTAAAAAACTAGCCGGCTGTCTGCTGGCGCAGTCGGCGCTGCAGCTGCCGCAGTCATGATTGCATTCGCTCATGTCATTTCTCCTCTCTTTATCTGTTTATTTCCAAACACTCCTGCAGTTTTATTTTAAGCAGAAAATCATTTTAATTATACCATATCTGCCTGCCGTTTGTCCCGTTCTTTTTCCAGTGCAAAAAGCTTTGAAACGCTTTCTTTCATCTGTATGCCAAAAAAGAGAGAAAACTTTCCAGCGGCTTAGGTGGAGCGCAGAAAGTTTTTCTCTCTTTTAATTACCCTTTTTATGCTTTCCCCGGACTGCCAAATCGCCGGATCGCCCGCACCAGGCCGACATCCTCCAGCTTTTTAGCTATAATATAGAAGAGAAAGGAATCGACGGGCCACATAACTATATTTTTCACAAACCGCGGTCCGATAAGCACGGAAATGCCCTTTCCGTACAGGATGCTTAGGCACCAGGTATTTAAAAATACGTTGCAGATTAAATCCACGCAGAGCGTCACCGCCAGCACTCTGGAAAAGGTGAGCGTCCTGCGGTAGAAAAAGGTTCCGTAAATCAGCGCCGCCAGCATCGTGACCATGGTAAAACCAGGGAAAAAGGCTCCCGTAGGCTTGGCCACAAACTTGACCAGATCCAGCAGACAGCCGTAAACCACACCCAGAACCGGCCCGAACAGATAATAGACAAATTCATTTGCCACGCTTCCAAAGCCAATCTTCAGATAGGGTCCTGCCTCGATGGTAAAATATCCCAGAACCACCGATACTGCCATGAACATGGCAGCTGTAGTCAGAGAGCGGACATGCCTGACTTCTTTCCATGACTGCGCGTACACTTCCGCCAGTTTCTTCATAAAAAAATACCTCCTTTCGCAGAATCTCAAACCGCACCAGGGAGGTAATTTCGCGCTGTCCTCCAGTCAGGAAAAACAGCAGTATATTCCGAGGATGCAGCGGGATGCGGGGAACCGACCGCAAAGAAGTTTTTGAAAATCTCTTTTTCGTCCGGCTGGCAACTCCCTGTCCAGCCGGCACTTAACGCCTGATCCCCTACTCTGCTTTCTTGTTTTTTTGTACTCTCAGTATATCACACAGACGATACTTTTCAATCCCTTTCTTGACAAACCATGCAATAAAAATTCCCAGGGCTGCTCCGCTTAACACATCGGTAGGAAAATGTACAAACAGGTACATTCTGGAAAGTCCGATAAGGGCGGCGAAAATCAGAAAAGCGGTTCCCCACTTCCGATTGACCAGAAAAATGCTTACAGCGGTCTCGAAAGCGGCCAGGGTATGGCCGGATGGAAAGGAATAATCGTGAGGAACCGGAATCAGCAACGGCACCGACGCGTCTATCCAGCATGGCCTGGGCCGCATAACCAGATTTTTCAGGCACAGATTTCCCACAATCATCCCGCAAAGCAGGGACAAAAGCACTGCTGTTCCTGCTCTGCGGGTTCTGGGAATGAAAAAAAGCGCCGCTCCAAGGAGAATGAAAAACCAGCCCTTGTCTCCCAGATGCGTGATCGCCTCCATCGCCTGATCCAGCGCCGGACTGCGAAGTTCTTGCAGCCAGTACAGAATTCTGAATTCCATATCAAGCATTTTCATTCTCCTCAGTCTCTTTCTTGAATTCCCGGAAGGCCTTGTCCATCTCAATGTAATTGCGTTTCAGGGAAACCGGCTTTCCATCTCTGGTCAGGAAGCAGTGGCGGCTCTCTCCCACACAGCGCACCTGTCCTGTCCCGCAGTCTAACACCGTGTACTCAATGGTCATCCTGATGCCGTTGTACTCTTTCAGATTTGTGATAATCCTGACTGTCTCTCCGAAACGTGTCATGCTCTTATACTCGCAGTGAATGGAAATCACCGGGCTGATCACGCCTGCCTCTTCCATGGCGTCGTAGCCCATCCCCAGCTGCTCCATCATGTGGACTCTGGCTTCCTCAAACCAGCGGATGTAGTTGGAATGATGGATAATTCCCATCTGATCTGTCTCATAGTACTGTGTCTTGTGTTCATAAACCTCATATTTCATAGCCAAATCTCCTTTCATGATCACAGCTCACAGGCTTTTTCGTCTTCTATAAAGCAAAAGTGTGCGCCTCTTCGCGCACACTTTCACACCCATATAAAACGGAATTATTTCTCGCCGAGTCCGCTCTCAATCGCTGCGGAGAGAGCTTCCATCGCTGCCTCCTCGTCCTCGCCGTCGCAGATCAGGTTAATCTCTGTTCCGCACTTGATTCCTGCTGCCATGACGTTCAGCACGCTCTTTGCCACGATTCTCTTCTCGCCGCACTCAATGATGACGTCACTTTTGAATTTCATCGCTGCCTGGGATAAAACTCCCGCTGGTCTTAAGTGCAGACCGGACGGATTCACAACTGTTAATTTCTTAGATAACATAAGCTCGTCTCCTCTACTGTTTCGTTTCCTCGGAGTCTCTAACTCCTCGTTTGATATAGAAAATTCTATTACAATTTCCCTTTTCTGTCAAGTAAACTTTATTTCTCTTTCTGTCAGAAAGCCGCCCCAAGGCCCTCTATTTTTTGTGCATTGTGCAACATGATTTCTGATTGATGATTTTTATTTTTGTGCGTTTTATCTATCTTTTTTCTATCCGATTACCTTCTGGGCAAAGGTGACGGAGGCCATTGCGTCTCTGCAGTAGACGTCTGCCCCAATGGATTTCGCATACTCCTCGGTGAGCACGGCTCCCCCCACCATAATCCTGGTCCAAGGAGCTTCTTTTCTAAGAAGACGGATGGTTTCCTCCATGCTTGGAACTGTGGTAGTCATGAGAGCGCTGAGTCCTACCAGAGGCGCGCGGCGTTTCACCGTCTCCTCTGCGATTTTCTCCGGAGGCACGTCCCGCCCCAGATCTACCACCTCGTAGCTGTAGTTTTCAAGCAGCACCTTCACAATATTTTTTCCAATATCGTGGATATCGCCTTTCACAGTGGCCAGGATAATCACGCCCTTTTTCTCCTGAGTCTGTCCGCTTCCCTCCATGGCTTCTTTGATTACCTCAAAGGCCGCCTTGGCCGCCTCTGCGCTCATTAAAAGCTGGGGAAGGAATATGGTTCCCTTTTCAAATCCCTTTCCTACAGAGTCCAGGGCCGGAATCATGCACAGATTGATAATCTCCAGGGGATCCGCCTCCCTTAAAGCCTGTCCCGCCTGCTCTGCCGCCTGCTCTTTCAGGCCCCTGACAACGCTTTCTTTCAGAAGCTCTTTCACATCCACGGCTTCTCCCGATGGTTTCGCTGCCTGGGACGGCGCTGACAGAGCTGCCTGGGAAGAAGACTGGCCGTACATTTCAATATAATCCCTACAGTTATCGTCAAGCGCAGCCAGCGCCCGGAAGCTGTGCAGGGATCGCATCATAGCCTCTGAATTCGGATTGATAATCGCCGCGTTCAGGCCGTTCATCAGCGCCAGCGTGAAAAACGAGGAGTTGATAATCTCTCTCTGGGGCAGTCCGAAGGAGATATTTGACACGCCGAGAATGGTCTTTCCTCCCAGATCCTCCTTCACACGGTGCACTGCCTCCAGAGTAGTCAGAGCTCCCTGGGAATCAGAGCTGATGGTCATGCAGAGAGGATCGATGATAATGTCCTTCTTCTGAATGCCGTATTCTGCCGCTTTCCGGTAAATCTTTTCTGCCACCGCCAGGCGTCCGTCTGCTGTGGCAGGAATTCCGCTTTCATCCAGAGTCAGGGCTACCACTGTGCCTCCGTACTTTTTCACCAGCGGAAATACTGTCTCCATGCTCTCTTTCTTTCCGTTTACAGAGTTCACAAGAGGTTTTCCATTGTAGACTCTGAGAGCCCGCTCCAGGGCCCTGCCATCGGCCGTATCAATCTGCAGCGGCAGGTCGATAATACTCTGAAGCTCCCGCACCGCCTCCTCCATCATAGCAGGCTCGTCGATCTCCGGAAGGCCCACGTTGACGTCCAGAACCTGGGCGCCGTGCTCCTGCTGGATCACTCCCTCCCTGAGAATGTACTCCATATTGTGGGTTCGCAGGGCCTCCTTAAATTTAGACTTTCCCGTAGGGTTAATCCGTTCTCCGATCACCACCGGATCCGCTCCAATCTCCACCGCCTGGGCATAGGAGGAAATCACTGTTTCTGTCTTTTTTTCCGGAAGCCTCTGCTTCTTTCCCCTGCACCGCTCTGTCAGTTTCTGAATATGTTCCGGCGTAGTTCCGCAGCAGCCGCCCGCTATGGAAACGCCCAGATCCACCAGCTCTTCCATGGCCTTGGCAAACGCTTCCCCGTCAATATCATAGACCGTTTTTCCGCCCTCGCTTCTGGGAAGTCCTGCATTAGGATTCACAATGATTGGAAGAGAGGCGTACTGGACGTACTCTTTCACAATTTCCTTCATCTCCACCGGTCCCAGGCCGCAGTTGACGCCCAGCGCGTCCACTCCCAGCCCCTCCAGCAGGGCAATGACGGAGCGGGCCGTTCCGCCTGTTAAAAGCTTCCCTTTTCCGTCAAAAATCACGGTGGCGAAAATAGGGATCCTGTTCTCTCCCTCCAGGCGTCCCAAGCTTTCCAGGGCCTCCTTGGCCCCCAGCACCGCCGCCTTCAGCTCATAGCTGTCGCTCATGGTTTCAATGAGAATCAGATCTGCTCCCGCCTGAACGCCTGTCTGCGCCGTCTCCCGGTACATGGAAACAGCCGTCTCAAACTCCAGATCTCCCATAGGCTTTAACAGTCTACCCGTAGGCCCCAGATCCAGCGCGATCCAGCCGTGTCCTGCTTCCTTCGCCGCCTGCCTGGCGTTTGCCACAGCGGCTTCCACCACTTCCCTCAGCGTAAATTCCGTATGATCGTTAAATTTCAGACGGTTGGCTCCAAAGGTATTCGTCTTTACCATGTCGCAGCCTGCGTTCAGATAATCCCGGTGGATTTTCACTACTGTCTCCGGATGGGAGATATTCCATGTCTCCGGCAGCTCGCCTGCTCCCAGGCCGGCTGCCTGCAGAAGACTTCCCGTGCCTCCGTCAAAAAACAGAATCCTGTTTTTAAGTTCTTCTAAAAGAGCGGATCCCGCCTTTCTCTCCTGTTCCCCTCTGTCCATCTCTATTTCCTCGCATTCTCTAAGTCTCGTTCCTCTGCTTTCGCAAAAGCGCCGTTTCCTTACGCCGGCTGTTCTGCCCCGCCGTCCTGTGTCTCCCGGTAAAGGCAGTCTGTTTTACTGCAGGTCTGGCACTTGCAGACAGACGCCCCGGCGTTTTTTCCTCTCTCCTCTTTGACGCCAATCACCGCTGTTACAGACTTGGACGGCATCATCAGAAAGCCCTCTGTCAGAGTAATTCCCACCGTCTTCTCAAGCTCCAGAGCCGCGGCAAATTTCTCCTGAAAAGACAGGGGGAAATCTCCGTATCCCGGGCTGAATCTGGGGCAGAGAGCCATGCCCTGTTTTCGGTATTCCTCCTCCAGACGGCGGTTTTCCAGATTGCAGTAGGACTCTATCATAGCGGCTGAGGCGGCCTGCATGACGACGGCCCGCCCCATGTCCAGAACGCCGTACCGCCGAAGCAGAAAATCGGCTCCGGCTCCCAGCGTCGCCCCAAATAAAATCACAGAACTGCAGTCCTCCAGATTTCTTCCAAGATCCCTGCTTTTTACACGGAAACAGGAAAAGCAAAGTTCCCCCTCCTCTGTGCGTGAAAGAGGATATTCCCTGGCGAAAAAGCGGGGCGAAAGCTTCGTGCAGAGCTCCCGGATACAGCTTTCCATCAGCTCCCCGGCCGCCTCATCCGGCGTATTTCCTCTGTACCCCAGATAACGGAACGCCTCTCTCCGGCTGGTATTATCTGCAATCCTTTCAGCCAGTCCACCGCCTTCCTGCAAGCTCTGGCTCTCCCTCTCTTCTGAGGGCCTGATTTCTGTCATAACCGCTCCCCCTCACCTCTTTCAGCTTCCTGAAAGCCTTTCCCAAACCGTCTCCTACAGAATCTCTGACAGGCTTGTCTTAATCTGCTCCGCCACATCCGGCTTATTCATGGAGTAGACGTGAATGCCATTCACATGGTTGGCAATCAGGTCGATGATCTGCTCTGTGGCGTAGGCGATTCCCGCCTGCTTCATGGCGGCCGGATTGTCTCCGAACCGGTCTACAATGGCTTTAAATCTGGCTGGAAGATAAGTTCCCGACATCTGACAGATGCGCTTAATCTGCTTTGCATTGGTCACCGGCATGATTCCTGCGATAACAGGCACCGTAATGCCCCTCTCTCTGATCCGGTACAGATAATTGTAGAGAATATTGTTGTCAAAGAACATCTGAGTGGTCACAAACTCGCAGCCTGCCTCCACCTTTTCCCGCAGATGCTCAATGTCAGCCGTCTTGTTGGCAGATTCCACATGGCCCTCCGGATAGCAGGCGGCTCCAATACAGAAATCCCCGTCAAACTCCCGGATATCCCGGATTAATTCAGAAGCGTAACGGTAATCGTGAGCCAGGGGACCTCCCTCCGGAATGTCTCCTCTCAGAGCCAGCACGTTCTCGATTCCACGCTCTTTCAGGCCTCTGAGGACGCTCTGAACCTCCTTCCTGGTGGAGGAAACGCAGGTCAGGTGAGCCAGCGCGTTGACGCCCTGGGCCTTGATGCTGGACGCAATGTCCACCGTATATCTGCTGGTTCCTCCTCCCGCTCCGTAGGTAACGCTCATAAAGGACGGCTTCAATCCGGCAATTTTTAACGCGGCCGTCTCTACTGAATCATAATTGTCCTGAACCTTGGGCGGAAACACCTCAAAGGAAAGCGTCGGTTTTCCCTGGGCTAATATGTCTTTAATTTTCATTTATTTACACCTCCGTCTGAATGCAGGCGTTTCTTTTCTCTGCTTTCAGTATTTTCCCTCCAGTATACCACAGGCTTGATATTTTTTCTACAATCATTATTCATTTTTCTGCATTTGTGCTAAAATGATTCTTGACCAAAACAGGCAGTTTCCGGCTGGCGCGGCTGAATTTCCGTTCCAGCTGGACAACGGCCATGTATTTTTATTCAAACGGGAGGAACAAACACAAATGAACCACGAAACTCTGACCGGATTTCTGAGACGAAAGCAGATCAATATCTCCGTCCAGACCTATCTGATCGACGCCCTGGGCGCTATGGCCTTCGGCCTCTTCGCTTCCCTTCTCATCGGCACGATTTTCGGAACTCTGGGAGAGAAAACAGGCATTGAAATCTTTAATACCATCGCCGTCTACGCCAAAGGCGCCACAGGAGCGGCCCTGGGCGTGTCGATTTCCTACGCGTTAAAATCTCCGCAGCTTGTCATTTTCTCTGCGGCCACAGTCGGCATTGCGGGAAACGAGCTGGGAGGCCCTGTGGGAGCCCTGGCAGCCACAATTATCGCCTCTGAGCTTGGAAAGCTGGTTTCCAAGGAGACCAGGGTGGATATTCTCGTCACTCCGGGCGTCACCATTATCTCCGGCGTCCTCACTGCCCAGCTCGTAGGCCCCGGCGTCTCCGCCTTCATGACTGGCTTCGGCGATCTGGTAAAAACTGCCACTGTCATGCAGCCCCTCTTCATGGGAATCCTGGTATCTGCCCTCATCGGCATTGCCCTGACTCTTCCCATCAGCAGCGCGGCGATCTGCATTATGCTGAGCCTGGATGGACTGGCAGGAGGAGCCGCCACTGCCGGCTGCTGCGCCCAGATGATCGGTTTCGCCGTACTCAGCTACCGCGAAAACGGTTTCGGAGGCCTCTTGGCCCAGGGACTTGGCACTTCCATGCTCCAGATGCCGAACATTGTCAAAAATCCGAAAATCTGGCTGGCTCCCACTCTGGCTTCCATGGTGACGGGACCTGTCTCCACTATGGTGTTTAAGCTGGAGAATATTGCCGCCGGATCCGGAATGGGCACCTGCGGCCTGGTAGGCCCCATCGGCGTCTACACTGCCATGCCGGAGGGCGGCGCGTCCATGTGGATGGGCATTCTTATGGTCTGCTTCCTGCTTCCCGCCGTTCTGACTCTTCTCTTCGGCTGGTTCTTCCGCCGGATCGGCTGGATCAGGGAGGGCGACCTGAAGCTGGATCTGTAGATCCGGCCTGTACCGCCGGCGTGCGGTTTCTGCAGCATAAAAAGAGGAAGGCAATGTGTTCCAGCATCTTTCACTGGAACGGCAGACATTGCGCTTCCTCTTTTTTCTTTATCTCATGTTACAGCGTATGATCCTCTTCCATCTGATACTTTTCCTTCGCTTCCTTCAGACGCCTGAAGTAGGAGCTCATCTCGTCTGCCATGCCGGACAGGCGGTTTAACAGGGCGGAAAAGTCTTTTAACATTACATCGTCCTGGAAGTACGGATACACAATATCGTGATCCACCTCGCTCCAGCCCTCCTCAAAGAGAGTTCTGGCCTGCAGCTCCACATAATATCCCTTGTACTTCACAATGTAGTGGATGGAACGGTAAATTCCGTCTGACTTAATGTCAATCAGATTTTTGTCATAGATCTTAGAATCTCCGATTCTCCGGTAGCTTTTCGGCCGCTCCGCAATGTACCAGTGGTTCGGATCCTCGTCGAAATCTCTCAGCCTGTCCTCCACATAAATCTCAGGATTGTTCTCGAACTGGCTGGTAATGTACTCGTGGAAACCTCTCCAGTCCTCCCGGTACAGGAAAAACACCCGGATTCCTATGAGATCTGTCAGGTACTTATAATAGTTGGAGCTGTTAATCTCCCAATAGCTCTCCAGGCTCTCATTTCTCTTTCTGATAATCTTCTCAATGAGATGGCCCGGATCCTTTAACCGGTAGCGGTAGGAATGAATCCCCGCCCGCTCCGTATCGTACAGGTACTGGTCGAGAAAATCACGGCTGATGGAGCGAAGCTCTGGCTCCAGCGAGCAGTAATGGCTGTAGATTTTTTCCAGTTCCTTGAAACTGATATTGGCAGAGCGGAATTCATTCTCCGCAATGTTGTACTTCTTCAGAAATTCTTCTTTAATGAGCATTCTGTCTCCTATCTCTCCTTAAATCCGACTGTATGAAGGAACCGTGCAAAGGCCTCTCTGCCCTCCTTCGTACATTTATAAACGCCGGCGTCCTCCAATACCTTCTCGAACACCAGGCCCACCTCCTGCTTGAGGATTTCATCTACGTTTTCAGCCGTAACGGACGGATACTTAGGAAGGAATTCCTCCACCCAGTCCGCGTGCTTTTCAATCTCTGCGTCAGAGCGGATATCCTTTCCGGATACCATGTACTCTCCTAACTTCGCCAGCTCTCCCTTCAGACGGGACGGAAGCACGGCCAGGCCCATCACCTCGATCAGGCCGATATTTTCCTTCTTAATGTGGTGAAGCTCCTGATGAGGATGATAAACGCCCATAGGGAACTCCTCTGTGGTAATATTGTTTCTGAGCACCAGATCCAGCTCGAACATGTCCCCGTTCTTTCTGGCAATCGGCGTGATGGTGTTGTGCGGTTCTCCGTCTGTCTCAGCGAAAATAAAGGCCGCCTCGTCCGTGTAGCCTCTCCAGCAGCCCAGCACCTGATCGCCCAGCTCAATCAGGCGGTCCGGATCCTTGGCTCTCGTTCTCAGCACAGACATGGGCCACTTTACAATGCCTGCCTCCACGTCCTCAAAGCCGGGAATTGTAAAATATTTCTCAATCGGCGCCTTCGCCATGGCGAAGGTATAGTTTCCGCCCTGGAAATGATCGTGGGTGAGGATTGAACCTCCTACAATAGGAAGATCTGCGTTGGAACCCAGGAAATAGTGCGGAAACTGCTTTACAAAATCAAACAGCTTCACAAAGGCCGCCCGGTCAATCTTCATCGGCGTGTGCTTTCCGTTGAACACGATGCAGTGCTCGTTATAGTATACATAGGGAGAATACTGGAAGCCCCAGGCGCTGTCGTTGACTGTAATGGGAATAATTCTGTGATTATTTCTGGCCGGATGGTTGGCCCGTCCCGCATATCCCTCGTTCTCCATGCACAGCTGGCACTTGGGATATCCGCTCTGCTTCATCAGCTTCGCCGCAGCGATGGCCTTGGGATCCTTCTCCGGCTTGGACAGGTTGACCGTAATATCCAGCACCCCGTACTTGGTATCAGTGGTCCACTTCATATCCCGGGCAATGCGGTATCTGCGGATATAGTCGGAATCCTGGCTCAGCTTGTAGTAGTAGTCCGTCGCATCCTTGGGAGATTTCTCGCGGTAAATATTCCAGAACTTAGAGATAATCTCACTTGGGCGGGGCATCAGGCAGTTCATGAGCTTTGTGTCAAACAGATCCCTGTAGACAACGCTGTCCTCAGCCAGTACGCCAGTCTCGTGGGCATAGTCCAGAAGCTCCTTTAACACAGATTCCAGATCAATGTGCTCCGGCTCTCTCTCCGGCTCCTCGTACTCGTCCAGTCCCATCACCTCTAAAATCTGGTTTGTGGCGTAAATTTTATCGTACTCTGCAATCAGACCTGTGCGAAGGCCGTATGTTACCAGTTTGTGTACTGCTTCATAAATCATACCCGCATCTCCTTTTGTTGTAATATTTCGTATCCGTCTTCCATTTTACTTCATCTGCCATTGTTTGCCAACCCTGTTTTTAGTGTCCCGGCGCTCTGCCTCTATGAAAGTCTTCTCACCGCCGGGCCGATCCGCTTTGTCACAATCCCGCCCAGCATTCCTATAACGGCTCCGGCCGCGCTTCCCGTTGCCAGAAGGAAGGGAAGGTAATAAAAAACCGCTCCATTTTCCACCACAAGGGCGGCGATGACGAGCTGTCCCACGTTGTGCCCCACGCCTCCGGCCACGCTGACTCCCGCCTGGCTGAACCATCCCGTTTTTCTGGCCAGCAGCATGAAAAGAAGGCTCAAAGCGCCGCCTGCCAGACTGTAGATCATGGAAAATCCATTGCCAAAGGTCAGTCCCGCCAGGACAATGCGGACCAGGGATATCAAAATCAGCTGGGGCAGACTGACCAGATAGAGGCCCACAATTGTCACCAGATTGGCCAGTCCCAGCTTCACTCCCGGGATGCCGAGACTGATGGGAATTAAGGTCTCCACATAGCTGAACAGGAAGGCCAGGGCAATCAGCATTCCGCACAGAGCCGTCCTTCCTGTTTTCTGTTCTCTTCTTGACACGTTCTGCCTCCTTTGCTAGTATGTTAGACAGAAAACTATCGTTCTGCGCTTCTTTCTATTATATCTTCCGAAGCGCAAAGTACAAGAGGAAATAATAAAATGAACAGAGAACAAGCGAAAGGAGCCCTGGGGCTTCTGGCCGGGCTGGCGCTTTTAGCCGGCTGTTTTTTTCTGGACAAAAAAGAACAGGCCAGAGAGCCCATGGTCCGCTCTGACTTCCTGTTAAATACCTTTGTCACCATATCCGTCTATGATTCCGACGACGAGACTCTCTTAGACGGAGCCATGGATCTGTGCCGCGAGTATGAAAACAGATTCAGCAAGACCATTGAGGGAAGCGAGATTTACCAGCTGAACCACAGGTCTCCAGAAGAGACCGTCTTTTCCCTGAGCAGCGACACAGCCTCTCTGATCGAGGAGGGGCTCTTTTACAGCCGCCTGTCGGACGGGGCCTACGATCTGACAGTAGAGCCTTTAAGCTCTCTCTGGGACTTCACAAGCGGACAGAACGTCATTCCGCCGAAGGAGGACATTGAGACGGCAGCGGCAAAGGTGGGCTATGAAAATCTGGCGCTTGAGGGAAATACGCTTACCTTCCTCTCGCCGGACACCACCCTGGATCTGGGATCCATCGCCAAGGGCTTTATCGCAGACCGCCTGAAGGAATACCTGGTCAGCCAGGGAGTGGAAAGCGCCATCATCAATCTGGGGGGAAACGTGCTCTGCATCGGCTCCCAGCCAGACGGGGAGCCGTTCCGGATCGGCATTCAGAAGCCCTTTGCCAGCCACAATGAAACCGTCGGCTTTGTGGAAATCGACGACGCCTCTGTAGTGTCCTCCGGCGTCTACGAGCGCTGTTTCACCGCAGATGGAAAAAATTACCACCATCTTCTGGACCCCAGGACAGGATATCCCTATGACAACGGCCTGATTTCCGTTGTCATCATCTGCCCGGAATCTGTGGACGGGGACGCCCTGAGCACAACCTGCTTTTCCCTGGGGCTGGAAAAGGGCATGGAGCTTTTAGACTCCACTGAGGACGCAGCAGGTATCTTCATTACAGAGGACTATGAGCTGCATTTTTCCGAAGGCGCGGCCGAACTCTCCATCTATGATGAAGACGGAAAGCCCCTGAAAAACCTGAATGAGGTGACTGACTATGAATCCTAACTCATCTGAAGCACAGACAGAAAAAAACGGGAAACGCTCTAAAAAACACGATTTGTTCCTGGTTCTGGCTGTCCTGGCAGCCGCAGCTCTGCTCTTTGCGGGAAGAAAACTGTTTTTTTCCAGCTCCCCTGCCGCTGTCACAGTCAGCGTGGACGGGACAGAGCTTATGACTCTTGATTTGAATCAGGACGGGGAACAAATCATAGAAAGCCCCGGCGGCGGCACAAATCGCCTGGTGATCAAAGACGGAGCGGTTCACATGGAGGAAGCGTCCTGCCCGGACAAGGTCTGCATAAAGCAGGGAACGATTTCCAAGACAGGGCAGTCCATTGTCTGCCTCCCAAACCGGGTAATTGTAACTATCACTGGAACTGATTCACAAAAAACTGATTAGCACATAAAAAGGAGACCTGATTATGAGACCATTTAAGAAAAAACAACCCTTTTTAAAGAATATTTCTCTCCGGCTGGCCCTGGCTGTGCTCCTGACAGCCGCCCTCACCCTTACCGGCTGCTCAGGAGGCGGAAAAACTTCCCCACAGGGAACCTCTGAGCAGCCTTCTTCCTCCCAGAGCCAGAGTCAGGAAAGCGGAGCTCATGCAGGCGCTGGTTCCGCCGACACCCAGTTACACTTTATCGACGTAGGCCAGGGCCTCTCTGTTCTGATAGAATCAGACGGCCATTTTCTTCTGTTTGACGGCGGAGACAGGAAAACTTCTTCCCTGGTTGTCTCCTATTTAAAAGAGCAGGGAGTGGAGACTCTGGACTATGTGATTGCCTCCCATTACGATGCAGATCACTTAAACGGCGTAGTGGGCGCTCTGAACACCTTCCAGGTATCCCAGGTGCTGGCGCCGGACTATGAGACAGACACAAAGGTGTTCCAGTCTTTCCAGTCTGCCATAGAGAAGAATCGCATTCCCCTCTCCCACCCGGCCCCCGGCGATTCCTTTACGCTCGGAAACGCCTCCTTCACCGTTCTGGCTCCCCAGGATAAAAGCTATCAGAACGCCAACGACTACTCAGTCGCTATCCGCCTGACAGCCGGGGATGTGAGCTTCCTGATTACAGGGGACGCGGAGGTGGAAAGCGAAGCCGAGATGGTGAAGTCCGGGCTTCCTCTGGAAAGTACCGTCTATGTGGCGGGCCACCATGGAAGCGCCAGCTCCAGCAGCTGGGATTTCCTTCAGAAGGCGGTTCCAGAATACGTGGTAATCAGCTGCGGAGCCGGCAATTCTTACGGACATCCCCACGTGGAGACCATGGAAAAGCTTCAGTCTATGGAAATTCCCGTTTTCCGCACAGACAAACAGGGAACGGTCACTGTTTCCACAGACGGAACGTCTCTCACCTGGTCTGCAGACCCCTGTAACGACTACTCCTCCGGCGATCCGGACGACAAGCCGGCCAGACCTGCAGGTTCCGGTCAGCCTGCTCTTCCAGAGGAAAACGCTCCGGATCAGGAAGCTGCCGAAAGCGGTTCCCACACCTATATTTTAAATACCAATTCTAAGCTGATTCATATGCCGGACTGCAAAAGCGTAACAGATATGAGTGAAGCGAACAAACAGACATGGTCCGGAGAATCCTACGACAAATGCCTGGAGGAGCATCCAGGCTACCGGGGATGCAAAAGCTGTGATCCGCGGTAAATCCGATAACATCTTTCATCCAATATTCAAGCAGCCAGAGTCTCAGACAGGCCCTGGCTGTTTTTATAAAACGCTTTATTCTTTATTCCTTACAGATAAATTTGTACAGACAAATTTCTTCTGAGCAGGCAGCGCACAGGCGAAAGGACGCCTTCTGCCGCCCTACTGCACTGCCTCCAGGTAGGCTAACGCCGCCTTCAGACAGCCGTCCACCCCCGCCAGCCCTGTATCCAGGCACAGGTGGTAGTTTTGAGCCCTTCCCCAGGAACTGCCTGTATAATATTGGTAATAATCCCTTCTCTTCTCATCAATCTCGCGGATATGGCGCTCTGTTTCCTTTCTGTCAGAGCTGCCCTCCGCAGCCATGATACGCTCTGCCCTCTGTTCCATCCCTGCATGGACAAAAAGATTGATGCTGTTCTCCAGAATCCGATCCGCGCAGCGGCCGACCACCACGCAGGGGCCCCGGGAGGCCAGACGGCATATTACATTAGACTGCGCCACGAACAGCTGATCGGAAATCGGCACCTCATACAGGCTGGAGAGAACCCTTGATCGCTCCCTGTTTAAATAATCGGGAATCTCGATCTGCTCGTCATATCTTCGGAACGCCTCCTCCGCAATCTCCATATCGTCGGCAGCCATGGAGATAACCTCCTTGTCATAAAATGGAATTCCCAGAGCCTTCGCCAGTCTCACGCCCAGCTCCCGTCCTCCGCTTCCATATTCACGGCTTATTGTAATGACTTGATTCATTCTGTATCCCCCTCTCTGAATCCGCTGGTAAAATTACTTTTATTATAGCGTTTGACGGGAAATTTGTACACTGGATTTTTCCGCTTTCACAGGCCCTTCCTAATCCTGCAGAAAGGAATGGCTCATAATATAAAATTCCTCCTGGCTGGGCTGATGCTTCCTCTCCTTCGGCGCAAGCGTATCGTCATACGCTCTGGCTTCCTCCTCACTGATGCTCATGACAGGGCTGTCACGATACGTCCAGTTTTTCTCTCCCAGCGCTCCGGGAATCAGTTCCTTGACCATCATGGCTGCCGGATACAGGCCGCCCTCCACGCTCACATGGAACTTCCTGCAGCTTTTAAAACCACAGCCCACATAGTTGGCAGGACTTCCGAATATAACGACCGCGTCATATCCCAGCTTCAGAGCCGCCTGGAAGGAATGCTCTATCAGCATTTTCCCGTATCCCCTTCTCTGGTATTTCGGCAGAATGCATACCGGGCCAAAGGTCAGAATCTCCTTTTTCACGCCGTCTTCATCTGTCAGGGAAGCCTTTGTATACATAATACTTCCCATCACCTCTCCGTCCAGTTCCATTACAAAATCAAGTTCTGGTATAAAATCCTCGTGGCTTCGCATCACATGAACCAGATAGTGCTCCACACATCCAGGCACATAGATATTATAAAAAGCTTCTCTCGTGATCTCCTCCACGATCTGATAGTCATCCGGTCTCTCATTTCGAATCACAATACGTTCCATTAAAATCTCCTTTTTCATCTTTTCTGAACACAGGGAAATAAATCCGAAACACCGTTCCCCGCCCCGGTTCGCTCTCCACAGTGATGGTTCCTCTGTGTTCCTCCACCATCCTGTGAACCAGGTAAAGCCCCAGTCCAGTTCCCTCCCCCGCTTTTCTGGTGGTATAGAAGGGATCGAAAATCTGGCTTTTCACTTCCTCGCTCATGCCGCAGCCAGTGTCAGAAAAGGTCAGCTCATAAAATTCCTGCTCCGGCTTGTCGGAGAAGAAACGGTTTTCCGCCATATCCTTTCCCTGTCTCACCACCCCGCTGACAGTCAGGCAGCCGCCGGATTTCCCCATGGCATGAAAGGCGTTGGTGCATAAATTTAATACAATCTGGTGGATCTGAGTCTCATTTCCCCACATCCAATAGGGCTCAAATACCAGCTGCATGGAAAGCTTTACCTGCTCCGGCTTTCCCGATTCTGCCACCAGCATAGCCTTGGCCGCCGTCTGGCTGATTAAAATCTCCTGAAAGCTCTTCTTAGCGTTTTTCCCGCTGAAGGCTGAAATCTGTCCGATAATCTCCTTGGCTTTCTCAGCAGAATTTAAGATTTCCTCAATATCCCCATAGTAAGGATTCTGCGGCTCCATTTCCGACAGCATCATGGCAGAGTATCCCATAATCGGAGTCAGCAGGTTGTTGAACTCATGGGCAATTCCTCCTGTCATGGTTCCAATCAGCTGAAGTCGCTGCTGGTGGGCCATGGCTTCCTCCCTCTTTCTCAGCTCCTCCAGCCGCTCGTTGACCTCCTTCAGCCGGACGTTTTCTTTCTCCACCTTTTTCTGGTGAAGAAACATCCTTCCAGTCAAAAGCAGAAACAGGCCGAAAAAGATCACAAGAAGCACCGCTGCGGCTACAATCTTCACGATGGACTTCTGCATGGGCAGGGTAATGTCCGCATAGTCGATGACAGCGCTGACAATGAGAAAGTCGTCTCCAATCCAGGCCGGTTCATAGGCGGAAACCTTTTTTACCGGTCTAGGAGGATCCTCAATCCACCAGTAGGAATGGTAGACTTCCACGCCTCCCCTGCCCTGGTTCTGATGCTCAATTAATCGTGTTAAATCTGTAAAATCCAGATCCGGATACATTTCCATTCTGCCTGACAGAACCTTCTGGCCAATCTGCTCCTCCACCTGGTGCATGAGAATCAGTCCGTCTGAGGATTTCACCATCACATACCCGTTTTTTCCCATTTTTATGTGGGCAGCCGTCTTCTCGTAGATATCGTTAAAACTCAAAAGGCAGGAAAGGCGGTTTCCCGCCTGAGTCATCTTAGCAAGCTTCAGATAGCACCAGCCGTTTTCATCCTGCAGAATAGAGACTGCCAGATCCGCGTTCTCCTCTGTCATAAAGCTGGCTGTCTGAAGAGTCAGAGGTTCCTGCCCTTCTGCCCAGCATTCTATCCTCTGGCCGCCGCTTTCCCATGCCATGCCCTCCACGCTGCCTTCCCTTCCCTCCAGAAATTCCTCCAGCAGCTGCGCCATGGGTTCCTGCTGTCCCTGTTCCAGGGAGCGTTCCGCCTCAATAAACTGGTTAAGCTTTGTCTCCATCTCCAGATCCGAGGCCATCTCGTCTGCAAATACCTCGATCTGCTTGGCGACGCTCTCCGAAATGGAGCGGAGCTGTCCGCTCTGCATCTGAATCATGGTTTTCTGGTTGTCGGAAATCATATTTCCCACCAGCGTCAGCAAAAGGGCGGCTGCCGCCAGTACGATTCCCGCTGCCGCCGCCAGCTCCCTGTCTCTTCTCCTAAAAGAAACGCGGCTGAAAAAAGCCATCTTTCCTCTCCCCCTTCTGCATAAATTGTAACAGCCGGAGATTTTCCTGTCAAATCTCCGGCTGAAACTGTTTTTTATTCATTTTTCATGTTTGAGGCTTTTCCTTTACAGCAGTCCAGCCCCAGTTTCCTAGAGGATAGGCAGATATCCTGTCACAAGGCCCATGGCCATAAAAATAACGAAAATTCCGATACACCATTTGAAAATGTAGCCCTGGTACTGTGCCAGCGTGATCTCTGTCTTGTCCATTAACAGGTAGATAAACGGTACAAGCGGACTCAAGAAGTGGAATGCCTGTCCCATCAGGGCGGCAAATCCAATATTTAAGTCTGTGAATCCGTATGCCTGGGCGGTGGCCGCTAACGGCGGAAGCACTCCGTAGTAGAATGCGTCGTTATTTAACAGATAGGTGCCAGGCGCACTGATCACAGCGATGACAATGGCAAAGTATTTTGCCAGAGATTCCGGAATCACGGCTACCAGGAATTCTGCGATGGCGTTTGACATACCCGCGTCCTCCGGTCCGTTTAAGATTCCCATTAATACGCCGGCTCCCAGAACCATCATAACTACGTTGATCATGTCTGGTGCAATAGAGCTGATAACATTTCTCTGAACCTTCTGGTTCGGGTAGTTCACTAACAGAGCAACGGCTGTTCCCACGCCGAAAAGAATGGCGGAGGAGGCAAGTCCCATGATCAGAGCCGCAATAATGCCGGCTGTCAGAGCCAGGTTAAACAGAATCAGTTTCGGTCTCTTCCATGCCTTCTCATCCTCAGACAGCTCCACCTTTACCGCGTGGTTCTCCACATCCCTGCTGATGCCCAGGCGCTTTCTCTCCTTTAATCCCAGGTAGTAGGAAACGCCGATTACATAAACAGCAGATAAAGCCATTCCAGGCACCAACGGTCCTAAAATCTCTCCTGCGTCCAGATTCATGACAGACATGACTCTGGCTGTGGGGCCGCCCCATGGAATCAGGTTCATAATACAGTTCTGAAGGATAATCAGGGTTGCCAGATAGATTTTCTTAATCTTTAACCGCTCATAAATCGGAATCATGGCTGTACAGCAGATCATAACGGTAGTGGTTCCGTCTCCGTCCAGAGAAACAAAGGCAGCTAATACGGCTGTTCCCACTAAAACTTTTAACGGGTCTCCCTTACACCAGGAAACAACCTTGTCCACCATAGGGTCGAACATTCCCGCCGTCAGCATTACGCCGAAATACAGAATGGCGAAAGTCATCATGGCAAAGGTACTGGCCACATCCTTAATTCCCGTCATGGCATACTCTAAGGTATCCCAGCCGTATCCTGCCAGAAGTCCGAATACAATCGGAATCAGAATCAGTGACGTAAAGGGGCTCAGTTTTTTCGCCATAATCAGTCCCATGAAGACTACGATCATGGCAAAGCCCAGAAGCGCTAAATACATACTTTTCCCTCTCTCTCCTCTGCCGGCCTTTCCCTTCTCCGGCAGAACTTATTTCTGATTCCCAGTATAGAGCCCTGTCCTTAACATCTCCTGAAAAAGTCTTAAAAAACTTTAAGATTTTCCTTTTTTTACAAGATCTTAGCACATTTTCGACAGCTGTTTTTTGCTTTTTTCCATCATTTGTGGTAGCATGAATATAACGCAGATGTTCAAAACAAAGAGAATGAAACAGAGAGGAGACCTTTTATGGCCGAAGAAAAGATACTCATTGCAGACGATGATCCCGCTGTCCGCCGCCTGTTAATCCGGGTGGTGGAAGGCAGCGGCTTTCAGGCTGTCACTGCCTGCGACGGAACGGAAGCCGTCCATCTGGCTTCCCGGGAATCCTTTGCACTGATTTTATTAGATATTATGATGAATGGAAACGATGACGGCTTTCACGCTATCAAACGGCTCCGGGAGTCCGGAAATACCACTCCCATCATGGTTTTAAGCGGAAGAACCGATGACTTCGACACTCTTTACGGCCTGGACATCGGAGCTGACGACTACGTTTCAAAGCCTTTTAATCCCGTCATTCTGGGCGGAAAGATCAAAGCCCTGATCCGCCGCAATCAGACCGGAAAACAGGAAAAGACCGGCATCATCACTGCCGGTCCCTTCTCCTATAATACAATTACCATGGAGCTTTTTAAAAATGGAACTCCGATTCCTCTCTCCTCCAGAGAGCATGTGCTGATGCGGCTGTTCCTGTCCCATCCCGGCCAGGTATTCACGAAGGAGCAGCTCTATGAGCTGGTCTGGAATCACTCTGCTGTGGACGACAACGTGATCATGGTTTACATCAGCCATCTGAGAAATAAAATTGAGGATCAGGCGAAAAATCCCTGCTACATTAAAACGGTGTGGGGAATCGGATATACCTTCTCCTGCCAGGATCCTTCCTGACAGGAGCGGCAGGACGTTCCGCCCAAAACCAAACCGGAACGCCCTTTTTCTATTCCTCCATGCCTGCGTCTGTCAGCTGATTCACCATTTCCTCCATCTCCTCCAGAGCGCTGGAAAGAAGAGGAATCCCGCACTTCTCACAGGTATCTGTCAGCGCCGCAAAAATCCAGGGATTTCTCGCATAGACAGTCCTCGGTCTTCCGCTCTTCATGATGTAATTTAACAGGAAATGAAGAATGGCGCTGACCTCGTTGTCCTCCGGCTCCAGCACCTGCATATTGAGAACCGCCCTGGTTCTCTTTTCCATTACAAGGAACGCTCTGGGGAAGAAGGGCCTGTCATAGCCCTCTTCCACTACCTCCGCGTTCATATAAAACAAATCCATGGACAGCTCGTTTATGCTTCTGGGACGGGATTTCACCGCCTCGATCTGATCCACGCTTCGAAGACGGGCCAGGGGGTATTTCCTTCTGCCGGAAGGAATGGGAGCGGATACCGTCCGCCAGTCTCCAGTCTCTTCATCCCGGCTTCTCCAGAGAAATTCTCCCCGTTCAAAACGCACCTTAACCGCGCCGTCTCTGGCGTCCTTCACTGCTTCTTCCATACGGCAGAACGCCTCTGTCAGAATCTGCACTTCCTCTCCATCCAGCGTCCAGGGCGCGTAGGCCTTCCGCCAGGAGAGAAAGCAGGGCCATTTTCCCCGTCCCCTGAAGGCCAGGCCCAGCTCCTTTATCATATCCCGCTGCTCCTGAGGCACATCCTCCCGATCGCAGAGCTTAAAGGATAGACAGCGCTGTTCTCTGAGAGCAAAGGAGGCCAGAGCCTCCCCTCTGGTGCTCTCTGTCAGGTCAAAATCCTCCAGTCCGTCGTTTCCTATATACATCGTCACGCCGCGATTGTGAATTCCCCGGCCAGATACGCTCATAAACAGCGGTTCCTGTTTCCTGCTCTCCTGAATGACAATTAAATCTGTATTCCAAAAATCTTCCCAGGGGGCCAGCTTCGTCACAGCGGCGGCAGCCTGGTAAAGAGAGTTCCATTGCTCCAGAGAAGCTTCCTGTTTCATCATCAATCCCTGTTTCCTTTCTGTCATATGTTTTCTGCAATACGTCTATTATGACATAAAAAGGTGTGTGGGACAAGAGCTTCTCTTTGCGTTTTCTGCTCAGCTCTTTGCGTTTTCTACTCAGCCCAGTAGTTGACGGTCACTCCCAGCCCCCGCTCCTTCGCGGCCCGGTAGGCTCTGGTCACCACCGCCAGATCCTCGATTCCCATTCCCACTGCGTTAAAATAGATAATCTCCTCCTCGCTCTCTCTTTGGATGCTGGCAAAACAGCATAAACTCATAAATCATACAGTTCAGTTTACTTATTTCCAGTTAATGATATACTTCGTCCCTCTACCTTTTCCTTCAACTGTAATCACGCCTTTTTCTCCCATATCTTTCAGTAACTTTGTAGTCTTTGATTTACCAAAAGACGCATATGGCGCAATTTCGCTTATGGGCTTCAGCATAGTCTTGCTTAGGAGTGTATAAATTACTTTTTCGTCTTCTGTCAAATTAACATTGCTTTCAAATACTGGAAGCATAATTTTGATTGCATTTTCCGATACTTCAAACTCCGGTTTTATTAAACTTTCTTCGTACAGCTGTTTTATCCTTGTAATTCCTGTTCCGAATATCTCCACAAATCCCAATCTGTAAAACACGTTTGCAAGATTTCTGTTTCTTAAAACAGAAAGTCTGCCTGACAAATATTCTTCTGCTGTTATTCCAGATGGCAGACCGCCAGGAGATACGATTTCAATTCTATCGTCAAACATTGAAACTCTGATTTGAGAATCCACATCCCATGCTCTATGAATCAGAGCATTGGCAACTGCTTCCCTAAAAGCGGCTTCTGGTATTTTCTCCACCCTTTTCCTATCGGCCCCCTGTATTACCTCGTATTGGTAATAATCTCTAAACACAGCAGTTGTCTTTTCATATTCGTCTAACACAGAGATATTCTCAAATGTTGCTCTCCTTTAAATGACGCTGATATTTTCACCAAATTTCACAAGATCAATTCCAGGAAAATGATTTTTGTCTGCCAACAGCCCCGCTGCATTGCTAAAGCCATTTACATTGTCATAGAGGTTCAATGTTTTCAATGTATCCTGATTAAATGTTTCAATCTGAATGCTTTCCTTCAGCTTACGGCGTAAAACTTTGAAGGACAGTTCCTGGTCTTTACATGGCAGTTCTTCAAATCTGATATTTTTCCCATCTAATATAAGCCTTGAAAATTCCAAGGTATCTACCTCTATCGTCGCCGTATCGTTTCGTTTATATGCTTTTGATTTATATAAATAAGGTTTCTGAAGGCCGCTTTTTACAGTGAGTTTTATCGTCTGATCATGATTCTGTATTTCAAGCGTATAGTTCGGCTGAGGTGAGATGCTGTCATTGATTTTATTTTCAATATCCAGGCAAGCCTGCTTTACATCTGGCAGACCTTTCACTGTTCCATCGTCATCAACTCCAAAAAGGATTGTTCCTCCGCCATAATTCGAAAAGGCACTGACTGTCTTTAAAAAAGTATTCGTAATTGTTTCCTTGAATTCCAATACCCTTGCTTCACGCATATCAATCGCACCCTCTTTCCACTTTTATTGAGCCTATTATATGCAGAAATACGCAAAAAATCAATCGTAAAAATTTACGATTGATTTTTCAATTAATTTCAATCATATATTCAAATAAAATACTTCTTTCTGCTGCAAAACACTCCGTCCCCTGCGCACTGACGCCCCTCTAAACTTCTTTTCTCCTCCCCATTCTCCAGAAATACCAGAATCCCGCGGCGTCGGCCAGGAACCACCCGATAGGCACAGCCCACCAGATTCCCAGAAGCCCGATGGCCGGAACAGGCGACAAAAGATAAGCCAGAGCCACTCTCGTTCCCAGGGAAATAATTGTGAGAACCACGGACACTCCTGCCCGGCCCAGGCCGCGGTAGAGTCCGTAGAGCAGAAACAGGCAGCCGATTCCTACATAGCAGGCTCCCTCTATGTGAAGGTACTGGACGCCAATTCTGATAATTTCCGTCTCCTCAGGACTGATAAAAATAGTCATGAGCGGCCCTGCAAAACACACAATCACCGCCGAGATAACGAGGCAGAACAGGCCGGAGCTCAGCACGGCCGCTCTAAGTCCCAGGCGGATCCGCTCCGTTTTTCCAGCTCCCTGATTCTGGGCAATGAAGGTAGAAAATGCGTTTCCAAAATCCTGCACCGGCATATAGGCGAAGGAATCAATCTTCACTGCTGCCGCAAAAGCCGCCATAACCGTGACTCCGTAGCTGTTTACAAGCCCCTGCACCATGAGAATTCCAAAATTCATGACCGACTGCTGGGCGCAGGTTAAAATCGAATACCTGGAAATCGTCTTTAAAATATTCCTGTCCCTGTAAAAGTGACGCCTTCCCGGCAGCAGATGAGGCATTTTTACACATACATAGAGGCCAATTCCCAGAGCAGACAGAAACTGGGCCAGAATCGTAGCCCAGGCCGCTCCGGCTGTTCCCATATGAAATTTCAGAATAAATACCAGATCCAGGACAATGTTTCCCAGAGCTGAAACTGCCAGAAATAAAAGGGGAACCACAGAATTTCCCAGAGCCCTTAAAAGCGCGGCAAAATAATTGTACACAAAGGTAAACATAAGGCCCATAAAAATAACCTGCAGATATTCTCCCGTCTCTTCTAAAATATCTGACGGAATCTTAAGAATTCCCATCATGGGATCCAGAAATATCAGAGAAAGCGCCTCCACCAGAGCCGTTACCAGCCCAATGAAAAGAAACGACTGGACAAAGCTGTTCTTCATCCGCTCTGTATCTCCCGCCCCGCAGAGCATGGAAAACAGCACTCCGCTTCCCATGCAGAGTCCCAGAATCACAGAGGTAAGAAATGTCATCACCGTGTAGGAGGATCCCACCGCCGCCAGAGCGTCCGGCCCCAGAAAACGGCCCACAATCAGGGTATCCGCCACATTATAAAACTGCTGGAGCAGATTTCCGGCAATGAGCGGCAGAGCGAAGGTCCACATGGAGCGCGCTACCGGTCCCTCTGTCAGATCAATATTTCTGCCAGCTGATACTCTCTGTTTCATTTTATTTCACATCCTGTTCTTTCAAATCGTCTCCTGCGTCTGTCAAAACCGTCTTCAGCAAAATACGTATTTTTTAATCATATCAGAATTTCTCCCCTCTGTCATCAGAATTTCCTATCTTAAGCACGACATACTGTAGGATTACAATACATGTGTTACAACTGAATATTTAAAAAGCAGAGACGCTGCCTTTGTGTTATATTTTAGTCACCACAACAAAAATCACATAAAGGAGTTCTCTGCTATGTCTACTATAACACA
>JAGTTS010000006.1:132500-185780 GCA_018223375.1 Clostridiaceae bacterium Marseille-Q3526 | reverse complement strand
CACCTCCCCGTGATTTGTAGTATACCGAGTTCCCTATAAGAAGAACTATAAAGAAAAAATAAGCTCAGGAAAACATTTTCATAACGTTTTGTGCCTGAGCGAAGCGAAAGGAATGGATATAAAGATGAAAATAAAACTGCATTATGAAGAAAAGGGAACGGGGCAGCCGATGGTGCTCCTTCATGGAAACGGGGAGGACAGCTCCTATTTTAAAAACCAGATAGAATATTTTTCAAAAAAATACAGAGTGATTGCCGTGGACACCAGGGGGCACGGAAAATCGGAGCGGGGAACGGCTCTCTTCACTCTGCGCCAGTTCGCCAGAGATTTAAAGAGCTTTCTGGATGAGATGGGGCTGCGCCGGATCATTCTTCTGGGCTTCAGCGACGGGGGAAATATCGCCCTGATTTTTACGATTCTCCACCCCCAGTATGTGGACAGGCTGATCTTAAACGGCGCCAATCTGAATCCGTGGGGAATGAAGGCAGGCGTCTTTAAGAATATTTATCTGGCCTATTGGAAGGCGTGTCTGCGAATCGCGAAGGGGGAGAGAAAGAAACATAAAACAGAAGACGACAGGTATCTTTTAGAGAAGGCCAGAAAGAAAAAGGAACTTATGGGGCTGATGATAAAGGAACCGCACATCAGGCCCGTATACCTGAAAACCATGAGAAAGCCAGTGCTGGTGATTGCCGGAACAAAGGATATGATCCGCACAGGCCACACGAAGAAAATTCACCGTCTCATACCTGGAAGCCGTCTGTGCCTGTTAAACGGAACCCACTTTATCGCTTCTGAAAACAGCCTGGAATTTAACCAGGCGGCAGAGTGGTTTCTGGAAGGCGGAAACCGATGAAGTCTCTGAAAAACAGGATTCCAAGGCCTGTCGGATGGAACGCGCGGCGCGACTGCGCAGTTGTGATTCCGATTATCCGGGAACAGGGGCAGTACGCCGTGCTGTTTGAGAGGCGGGCGGGAAACCTGAAGATTCAGCCGGGAGAAATCTGCTTTCCCGGAGGCAGCATGGAACCAGGGGAGAGCCCCTGGGAGGCGGCTCTCAGGGAGCTGTCGGAGGAGCTTCTGATCCAGCCGGATCAGGCGGAATTTCTCATGGCCTGCGATTATCTGGAGATTCCGGCCGGCTTTTCTGTCTACCCGTTTCTGGCGGAGCTTAAGGGATACCAGGGAACCTTTTCTGAGGAGGAGACAGAGGAAATCATAAAAATACCGCTCCAGTGGTTCTTTGATCACGCGCCTCTGCGCCGCACGGCGAAAATCCTCACCGTGCCGGAGGAACCCTTTCCCTACGATCTGATTCCACAGGGAAGAGATTACCGATGGAGAGAGGGACAGTATGAGGTGCTGTTTTATCAGTACGAAGATCAGGTGATCTGGGGAATGACTGCGAAAATGATGAAATCCTGCGTGGATACGCTGCAGGAAGAAGGGATACTACATGGTTAGAAAACATATTTTCTTTTCCGGCTGGGTACAGGGAGTGGGCTTTCGTTACCGCGCCCTGTATGCGGCCAGGGCAATGGGCCTGACCGGCTGGGTGCAGAATCTCTGGGACGGCCGGGTGGAGATGGAGGTGCAGGGAGAGCCGGAGAAAATTGAGAGGCTGGTCGCCCGCCTGAAGGAGGGAACCTTTATTGTCATCGACTCCATGACCATGGCCGACGTGCCGTTAAAGGAAGGCGAAGGGGAATTCAGGGTATTCAGCTGAGACCTGCTCTCCAGGCAATCAGCTGGGCGGCCACGGAGATGGCGATTTCTGCGGGTGTCTGGGCCCTGATATCCAGGCCGATGGGGGTGATGACGCGGCTTCGGACGTCTGGGAAGCCGTCCTGATCCAGCCTGGAAAAGATAGCCTCCCGCTTTTTCCGGCTGCCCATCAGCCCGATGTAGGAGGCTTTCGTGGACAAGGCAAAGCGCAGGGCTGCCTCATCTCCAGAGTGTCCCCGCGTCATAATACAGAAGGCGTCAGTTTCCCGGGGAGCGAGAGTTTTCGCCAGCGCCTCGGAGAGGAGAGCAGGTTCAAGGGGAATCACAGCGGTTTTGGCTGCCTTCTGGAACCGCTCCCGGCTGGCGAATTCCTCCCTGTCGTCAATGACAAAATAGGGAAATTCCAGCCGATCCAGAAGCAGAGACAGCTCCAGGGACACATGGCCGCCGCCCAGAAGGAAGACCCGGCTGGAGGCGGTCAGGGGGATGGAGAGACAGGAGCGGCTGTCCGCAGTGCAGAGACACGGTTTTCGCAAGGACTGGGAGCCGTCTCCTGGCTGCCTTTGAAATGCAGGAGCGGAGCCGTCCAGAGGCAGCAGAAGAAAGCTGGCCTCCCCGGCTTCCATACAGGAGAGAGCCTCCCGAAAGGCACCGCGATCCTCTGGCAGGACAGGGGTGAAGAGTACGTCTGTGGAGCCTCCGCAGATCATGCCCAGATCCCCGGCCTGGCTGTTATTCAGGGAAAAAGAGCGGAGGAACCCGGAGGGACGGGCCTTTTTGCCGCCGCTTCCCAGTCTTTTCAGGAAGGAGACGGCCTCCTCCAGGCACCGGCCCTCTAAGGCTCCCCCGCCGATAGTTCCGGCCAGAAGGCCAGATTCATCTACAGTCATCATGGCTCCGGCAGAGCGGGGAGTGGATCCCTTAGAAGAAACTACAGATACGAGAACAAGGGGCCGTCCGCCGGCAGCGGAAGAAATAATATCTTTTATCATAGAGAAGCACCTCCTGAGCTTGGTGAGAAAGAAGAAAACGCAGCCTGCCGTGAGCCCTGGCGTGGCCGCATAGTTTCATTGCATTTTATGTCAGCAGCAGCACCTGCTCCAGCGAAACTCCCAGAGCGGCGGGAAAAAAGTCAGGCGCCTGCTCTTTTGGAAGTCTCCACCAGAGAGGCGGGCTGTCAGGACTCTGTCCCTGAAACCGGAAGAGAAACAGCTGCTCAAAGGGTTCCTCCATCCGGCTGCAGAGAACGGCGGGAAAGCGGTTTGCGGCGATGCCCGGGTTAAAGGAATGAGCCCGGACGCCCACTGCCCGGAGTCCGTCCGGGATGGGACTGGAGGCAGTAAGGCAGATGCCCCAGCCGGGCACCTCCACCGTAAAATCTCCCGTTTTTCTGGCGGCCGCGATATTTTTGCACCCGGTCAGCCTGGCGGCGGCCACTGTTTTTGGACGGTCAAAAAGCTCCTTTACCCCACCGGCGGCAGAAATGGTTCCCCTGTCCATGACTGCCAGGCGGGAGCAGAGGAGAAAGGCTTCGTCACGGCTGTGGGTCACCAGCACGGTCTGGCACTCCAGGGAGAGGAGAAGCTCCTTTAATTCTGCCTGCAGCTGTTCCCTCAGATAGGAATCCAGAGCCGCAAAGGGCTCGTCCAGCAGGAGAAGCCTGGGGCGGCTGGCCAGAATCCTGGCGATAGCCGTTCTCTGGGCCTGCCCTCCGGAAAGGGAGCCGGGCTTTAAATCCATCACAGATTCCAGGCGGAGAAGGCGGCTGAGCCGGCAGAGGCTTTCCTGCCGTCTGCTCCGGTCCTTCTCCTTCTGCATTCCGCACAGAATGTTCTGCTTTACAGTCATGTGGGGAAAGAGAGCGCAGCTTTGAAACAGATAGCCCACCTGGCGCTTTTGAGGAGGCAGGCATATGCCTGCGTCAGAGTCAAATAAGACGACGCCGTCCAGAAGGATTCTGCCCCGGTCTGGCTGCTCCAGCCCGGCAATGCACTTTAAGGTTAAGCTTTTTCCGCAGCCGGAGGCCCCCAGAAGCCCGGTGATGGGTTCCTCAGTCTCAAAATCTGTCTTCAGAAGAAAATTTCCCAGCCGTTTTTCAATCGTTACACTCAGCAACAGGCGCTCCTTTCTTTTTCTGTCTGTCTTTCTGCTCCAGGCCGTTTACAGCCAGCAGCACGGCTGCAGAGATAGCCAGGTTGACGAAAACCCATAAAAAGGCCTGGCGGTCGTCTCCTGTTCTCCACATCTGATAGACGGTGGTGGAGATGGTGGCGGTTCTTCCTGGAGTGTAGCCGATCAGCATGCTGGTGGCTCCGTATTCGCCCAGGGCCCTGGCGAAGGCTAAAACGGCTCCGGCCAGAATTCCCTGCCTGCAAACAGGCATCCGTATGCGCCAGAAAATAAAGGCGTTTGACAGTCCCAGAGTTTTTCCCGCCTGTGCCAGGGTTTCGTCGAAGCTTTCAAAGGCCCCTCTGGCCGTGCGGTACATCAGAGGAAAGGACACTGCGAAAGCGGCCAGAATGCCGCCTTTCCAGTCCATGACAAGCTGCAGTCCCAGATTCTCCAGAGCCATGCCCAGAGGACGTCTGTTTCCCACTAAAAGCAGGAGAAAATATCCCACCACTGTGGGGGGAAGCACCATGGGAAGGGTGAGAAAAACGTCCAGAAAGCCCTTTAAAAGCCTGGGAAGCTTAGCGGCATAGTACGCGGCTCCAATTCCTGAAAAGAAGACCAGGACGCTGCTGACGGCGGCAATCCGCAGAGAATTCCACAAGGGGTACCAATCCATATCCGCCCTCCTATTCTGCCATAGAAAAGCCGATGCGCTCAAAAACAGCCTGGGCTTTGGGGCCGGATAAGAAATCCAAAAAGTCCTGGGCCTCCTTTTGGCACCCGGAAGACTTTAACACAGAGGCCGGATAGACCACCTTCCCGCACATTTCCTCAGAGGCCCTGTCCAGTACAGGGAGACCTGCGCTGAAGGCGTCGGTGCTGTAGATGATGCCCGCGTCTGCGCTGCCCTCAGATACTTGGGCGGCGACCTCCTTCACATTGCTTCCATAGGTAACGAGCCCCTTTGATTCCAGCTCTCTCATGTCCAGCCCGTACCAGGACAAAAGTTTCTCAGCGTACTGGCCTGCCGGAACGTCGCTGTTTCCCATGGCCAGAAGGATATCCCCTGCCTTCAGATGCTCTGCCAGAGAATCAAAGCTGTCCACATTCTTCTCATTTTCCTTCGGCGTTACCAGAACCACCTGGTTTTCTAACAGATCGATCCTGCTTTCCGGAAGGAGGGAATGGGACTCTGTTTCCAGCTGATCCATCTGTTTTGGACTGGCGGAGAGGAACAGGTCGCAGACAGCTCCCTCCTGGATTTGAGTTTTCAGAGTTCCCGACGAGTCAAAATTAAAAATCAGCGAGACGTCAGGCTCTGCCTTCTGGTATTCCTCCGCAATCTCCTCCAGCGCCTCCGTCAGGCTGGCGGCGGCGAATACTGTCAGCTCGGAGGATTCAGAGGACGATCCGTCAGGATCGCCGGATAAGAGAGAAGAGCAGCCGGAGAACACTGCGGCCGCAGCTGCCAGAAGAAGGGGAAACATAAGGCGTTTTTTCGATATTTTCATGGTATTCCTCGTTGTTTATCGTCTGCATGTTAGTGAAGCGTTATCAGATTCTGCCGGATCTGCCTCTGCCGGCGTCCGGCGCTTCCTGCCTGCGCCCGCAGTCCATGACAGAGCCGCGCAGCAGGGACAGGCCGTGGGGCAGCTGATCCATAAAAACGTCCATGCTTTCCATGCACGCTTTGGGACTTCCCGGCAGGTTGACAATCAGGGTTTTTCCCCGGATCACGGACACTGCCCGGCTGAGCATGGCCCGTCTGGTGATTTCCATGCTGGCCGCCCGGATTGCCTCGGCGATTCCAGGGGCAGGCCGCTCCGCTACCGCCAGAGTGGCTTCGGGAGTGATATCTCTCGAGGAAAAGCCGGTTCCTCCGGTGGTCAGAATTAAATCGGGCGTTCTCTGATCGCAGAGGCGGATCAGCTCTTTTTCCAGGGCCGCCCGGTCGTCCGGGAGAACCAGCCGCTCGATGATCTGATACCCTTCTTCTATGAGACGTTTTTCAATAGCCGGGCCGCTTTCGTCCTCCCGTTCTCCGGATGAACAGCGATCCGAAAGGGTAATGACGGCAGCCTGGAAGGGAAGGGGCTCCTTTCTGGGAACCACGGACATCTGGTCGCCTATCGAGATCTGCCCTGCTTCCAGCACCCGGGCGAAAACTCCCTCTCTGGGCATAATGCAGTCGCCCATTTTGTGGTAGATGGCGCAGTGGCTGTGGCATTCCTTTCCAATCTGCGTGATTTCCAACAGCACGTCCCCGCAGCGCAGGCAGGTTCCCACTGGCAGAGAGGAAAAATCAATGCCCTCCACCACCAGGTTTTCACCGAAATCGCCGGGGCCGACTCCGGCTCCCTTTTCATTAAAACGGGCGATCCGATCCGCGCTTAAAAGGCTCACCTGACGGTGCCACCGGCCCGCGTGGGCATCGCCCCGGATCCCCCATTCTGTTTCAAACCATCCGCTCTGTTCGTTTGTTTTCTGAATGCCCCGGACGGAGCTTCTGCACACGGCCAGTACCGTTCCCATAGATATTCCTCCAATCGTTTTCCAAGAGATTTTGTAGTGTTATCCGCCGATTTGGCTCATGTATCGGCGTTCGCTGACCTCAGAGGCCTCCCGAAAGCAGTGGGCCTTCGGTTTATTTCTGACAGCCTTCTGAAACAGGGCCAGCAGCTCTTCCTCATTTCCGGACTTCAGGGCTGGCGTCAGATCCAGGCTGTCTCCGTAGCAGAGACAGGGCTTCAGCTGGCCTTCGCAGGTGAGCCGGATCCGGTTGCAGCCGGAGCAGAAGGAATGGCTGACTGCTTCGATCAGCCCCACAGCTCCTGAAAATTCCGGGGCGCTGTAGTAGACGGCGGGGCCGTTTCCTCTGCGCTCCGGTACGGGGGAGAGATCCGGCCACTCTTTTTTCAGGCGGGCCAGCACAGAATCCCAGCCCCGGGAAGCTTTGGACGGCCGTTCTCCCCCCAGAGGCATCTGCTCGATAAAGCGCACGCTTACAGGCAGGAAGCAGGCCAGCCGGGCCAGAGGAATCAGCTGGTCTTCTGTCTCTGGGAGCAAAACTGCGTTGATTTTTGTGGGAAGCTTTTCAGAACACCGTTTTATAGCCTCCAATACCTGGCTGAGAGGAAAATTCCGCCTTGTAATCTGGCGAAACTGCTCCTCGTTAAGGGTATCCAGGCTTATATTGATTCCGTCCAGGCCCGCGTTCAGCAGTTCGTCCAGATACCTGGAAACCAGCAGTCCGTTGGTGGTCATGGTAACCTGCCGGATACCGGGAATTTCCTTAAGACGTCCAATCAGATCCGGACAGCCTGGCCGGCACAGAGGTTCTCCGCCCGTAATTTTAACAGACCGTATTCCCAGCCGGGCGGCCGCTCTGGCTGCGGCCAGAATTTCGCCGAAGGTCATCAGCCGGCAGGGGGAAGAAATGCCATCCTGCTCAGGCATGCAGTAGCGGCACCTTAAATTGCACTGATCGGTAATAGAAATCCGCAGATAGTCGATGGTTCTTCCATAGGAATCGCGGAGGGAACCGCATATGGAATCACACATAGGAGGCCTCCGCCGCGCCGTCTTTTCGTTCGCCGTCAAAGGAAAAATCTCCGCTTTTTCCGCCGTGCTTTTCCACCAGATGGATATCCTTCATGACCATCCGTTTATCTATGGCCTTGCACATGTCGTAAATGGTGAGAAGCGCGATATTCACTCCAGTCAGAGCTTCCATCTCCACTCCCGTCTGGCCGGTACACTTGACGGTGCAGACGGCTTCCACACCTGGAAGCTCTGGAAGCAGGTGGAATGAGACGGAGGCTTTTGACAGGTTCAGGCGGTGGCAGAGGGGAATCAGATCGGCGGTCTGCTTTGCGCCCATGATCCCGGCAATCTGCGCCGCGCCCAGCACGTCGCCCTTTTTGGCGGTCCCGGACTCCACGGCCTGGTAGCATTCCCGGCTCATGCGGATGCGGCCGCAGGCAGAGGCGGTACGCGCGGTAAAGGCCTTCTGGCTGACGTCCACCATCACGGCGTTGCCCTGGTGATCAATGTGTGTAAAATTCATGGTTTATCTCCTTGTGATTGTGAATCGTGTTATGGTTTTGAAACTGACAGCTGCAGCGCCGGCATGGGGCTGAAAATCAGACGCCCTTTCCAAAGCCGCAGTTAGGGAAATGGCATTCCGGGCAGGACAGGCAGAGCCCTCCGTGGCCCAGCCCGGCCAGCCACTGGGAAGTCACCGGCACGTCTGCAAGAAGCCTGGGCAGAACCAGGTCAAAAATCGTCCGTCTGGCGTACATGACGCAGCCCGGAAGGCCGCAGACAGGCCGTCCGTCCGGCAGGTAGGAGACTAAGAACATGGCGCCTGGGAGAACGGGCGCGCCGTAGCTTACAATGGACGCGCCGGATTTCCGGATGGCGGAAGGCGTTCTGTCGTCCGGATCCACGCTCATGCCTCCTGTGCAGAAAATCATGTCAATGCCCCTGTCAGCCATCGTTTGGATCGCTTTTATAATCTCCTCTTCCCTGTCATCGCAGATTTCGTGGGCCTCCATGGCGCAGCCGTACTCGGCCAGCTTTTCTTCGATTACAGGCGTAAAGGTATCCTGAATCCGTCCGTGAAAGATTTCGCTTCCCGTAGTCACCACGCCGAAGCTTTTTTTCTTAAAGGGAAGCAGGGAGAACAGGGGCTTTGGGCCTGCGGCCTGTCTGGCCCGCTCCATCGCTTCTTTTTTTATGACAAGGGGGATCACCCGTGTGCCGCAGAGACGATCGCCTGCTTTGACCGGAAAGCCTCCAGGTCTGGAGGCGATCATCATTTCGCCTAAAGAATTGATCCGGCGCAGCCGCTCCACATCAGCCAGAAAGAGACCGTCGTGCTTGGCAGTCAGCTCAATTTTCCCCTCCTTAGGCTCAGAGGCCCTCATGCCAGGTCCCTGGCAGAGCTGGCAGAGAATCCCGGCCGCCTCATTTTCGTGAAGCATGGTCTCGTCGTTTTCCCAGATGTAGATGTGTTCCTTTCCGACGCTTAACAGCACCGGAATATCCTCCGGCTGGATGATATGCCCCTTCCGGAATACGGCGTCCTTGGTGACGCCCTTGATAATCTGCGTAATGTCGTGGCAGAGCACCTGCCCTGCCGCGTCCTCCGTCCGCATAAGCTTCATATGGCAGCCTCCTGAAAATAAAAGATATGCCGCTATTATAGCATAGAAAGCCGGCGCCGGACAGTCGTTATTTTTTTGGAAAATGAACGAATCCCTGCCGGTTTCGCAGCGGCGAAAGAAAAGCTTCGGCATTCCTTCGTCTGACGCCAGGCAGATGATCTTGAGATAGTCAAAGGCAGCGCGCTGTGATATACTGGCCATAAAAATAAAACGAATGGAATGGGGAGACTGAATTGGAGGCGGCAGATGGATTTGTATACATGGTATCAATGGCTTACTTTTTTTTATTTTTATAGTTTTTTAGGCTGGATTTTTGAATCGTCGTATGTTTCAGTAAAGCAGAGAAGGCTGGTAAACAGAGGCTTTTTAAGGATTCCCCTGCTCCCTCTTTATGGAAGCGGAGCGCTTATGATGCTGATTGTTTCCAGACCGTTTCAGGACAGTCTGCTTTTGACATGGCTGTCTGGCTTTACCGGAGCTACGGTGTTAGAATATGGGGCAGGATGGGCCATGGAGCAGCTGTTTAAGGTACGCTACTGGGATTACAGCAGCCAGAGATTTAATTTTCACGGCTATATCTGTCTTAGTTCGTCTGTTGCCTGGGGTTTTTTGACAATTTTTATGACAGATTTGATACACAGGCCCATTGAGAAGCTTGTCTGCGGAATACCGGTTATTTTGGATTTACTTTTGATACTGCCGGTTACTGCAGTTTTTCTTCAGGACGCCTTTGCAAGTATCAGGGAAGCTTTGGATTTTGGACATTCTCTGGAACGGGCGAATCAGATTCGCCAGGAGCTGGATGGGCTCAGAGTTCAGACTGCTTTGTTAAAAATGGATGCCGGGGACAGAATCGAAGAGAAACGCGCGGAGCTGGAGAGCTGGCTGAAGGAGAGGGAAGAGGCTCTTTTGGCAATCAGGGACAGGAGAAAACAGTTTCTGCAGTCTGCCCTGCGCGCTAACCCAACGATGGTTTCCCATAAATATGCAGAAGAGTTAAAGGAAATGATGAAAGGCCTGAGTGAAAACGGAAAAAATAGAAGCAGCCAGAGAGGGAGGAGGAAAGAACAGTGAAAAAACAGCTGAACGTTCAGTCGTCGATCCGCTTGAAGGGCGATCAGAAGGCCTTTGGGCCTGGAATCGCCAGTCTGCTGGAGGGCGTGGCCCGGCTTGGCTCTCTGAGAAAAAGCGCGGCTGATATGGATATGAGCTACAGTAAGGCATGGACCATGATTAAGAACTGTGAAAGGGAGCTTGGAATTTCCCTTTTAAACAAAAAAATCGGAGGAAAAGGCGGAGGGGGAGCGGATCTGACCGGGGAGGCAGAAAGCCTCCTGAAACGCTACCGGGCCTTTGAGCGGGAGGCGGCGGTCCGGCTGGACACTCTGGCAGGAAAGTATTTCCCTGAATATATAAAAAACACAGAAAACACGAAATTTTTTGAGGCAGGCCCCTGGATTCTGGTGAGAGGAGCCGGAGATCTGGCTACGGGGGTGATTCTCCGCCTTTACCGCAGCGGTTTTCGGGTGGCTGCCTTGGAGTGCAAAAACCCGTCGGCCATCCGCCGCCGCGCCTCCTTCTGTGAGGCCGTGTGGACGGGGGAAACCCAGGTGGAAGGCGTAAGCTGCAGGCTGGCCCAAACGCCGGAACAGGCGGAGAAAATCTGGGCTCAGGGACAGATTCCGCTTCTGATTGACGAAACTGCCGCCTGCGTCCGTGAGCTTCACCCAGCCGCGGTGATCGACGTAATTCTGGCAAAGCGCAATCTGGGGACCAGCCGTTCGATGGCTCCCATCACCATTGGAGCGGGGCCCGGCTTTACTGCCGGACAGGATGTGGACGCGGTGGTGGAAACCATGCGGGGACATTTTCTGGGACGTGTTATCTGGGAGGGGCAGGCCATTCCCAATACAGGAATTCCGGGAAAGATCCAGGGATTTGGCGCTGAACGGGTGATTCATGCCCCCGCGGAAGGCCGCCTTTCCTTTGTGAAAGATGAGAGCGGAAACATGGTAGAGATAGGGGCGATGGTAAAGAAAGGACAGACCATTGCCATGATAGAGGGGACTCCGGTAAAGGCTTCCCTGGACGGCGTGTTAAGAGGCCTGATCCAGGAAGGCTTTCCTGTGAAAAAAGGGCTTAAAATCGCAGATATCGACCCTCGCCCGGAGCAGGCGGCATTCTGCGGCACAGTATCCGATAAAGCGAACGCCGTGGCCGGAGGAGTGCTGGAGGCATTGCTGGGACTTGCCGCCAGCAGACAGATCCGCCTCTTCTAGCGGCCAGAGGAGACGATCCAGTCCCACAGAAAGGAACTGTCCTCTAAAAGGCTTCCCATCCGGCAGGAAAGACCGTGTTCCTCTAACATACGGACGGCAGCGGAGGCTTCTTTCCGGAGGGCCGCCAGAGAGGAGCCATTGCTTTCAGGGCAGAACAGACAGTCGGCCTGGTTAAGGAGAATCCGAATCCTCTCTTTAGAAAGGCGGACGCCGACTCCGCGTTTTTTTGGAGCGCGGAGTCTGCCGTCCTGCTCTGTGGGAAGCATGACCGAGGATACGGCGTCGAGAACGCAGAGGGCCAGCTCCTCCCCTCCGATTCTGGTATCCGGGCGGGATTTCCAGACAGGATTCAGCTCATACCGGTGGATACAGGAACCTGCCTCCTTTCCCAGCGCGGAAAGCCCGGCTGTTATGAGACAGACGTCTGTCCGGGCAGGAAGGACAGGCTCCCGTTCGCTGTGAAGCTTCAGAGGGAGACGCCTGGATCCGTCCGCCTCGCAGAGAATGACCGAAGCGGTCTGCAGGGCGGCAGAGAACAGCTCTGGTTCCAGGGCGGAGATTTTTTGATCCCGGGCAGTCCGTCCGGCACAGACAATTCCAGGCTCAGCCAGCTCACGGCGCAGAGTCTTTTCGTCTGGATCCCTGAGAAAAACCCGGCTTTCCGGGGGAAGAACCGGGTATATGTGGGTGGACGCAGTTAAGAGGACAGAGCCCTTCTGGTTTCGGAGAGCGGCCTGGCGGGCCAGCTCTTTTAAGGCCGTGGTTTTTCCGCCTGAACCAACGGCCGCTATGACAAAGGACGAAGGCATGGACAAGCTCTGCTTTCCCTATCCAATGTAGATTCGTCCAATCCGATCCGGTCTCTGAGAGGTGTAGGCGGTATACACCTGGCCGTATTTAGACAGCTCCTGAGGCGACAGAAAGGCCCTGCCGCTGGGAGAATACCCCCAGAGCGTCACCGGATCCCCCACCCTGCAGTCAAGCCCCGTCACATCCACAAAGCACTGATCCATACAGGTGTCAACATAGTGGGCGCGCTGGTCGTTGACGAGAACCGGGCCGTGGCTGCGGGCCATGGCGCACAGGATGCCGTCGGCAAAGCCTACGGATACGACCGCTATGTCGGTGGGCTTTTCTGCCTTGAAAAGCCGGTCATAGCTGACTGTCTCACCGGGCTCCACGTGGCGGATAAAGCTGGCAGTCGTCCGCCAGGACAGCATTTCCTGAAGCCCCATGGGATTGGAGCCGTCAGCGATATCGCTGTAGCCTAACACCAGGCTGCCAGCCCGGATGTGGGTGGAAAAGTCCAGCGCTTCCCGGTACCACTCGGAAGCTCCCGTATTGCAGCAGTGGATATAGGACAGATGAAATCCGGCTTCTTCAAGCTGGGCGACGCCCTCTTTGAACACAGCGAACTGTTCTTTTGTGAAGGCGTCTTCCGGCGTCTCCGCTTGGGCGAAATGGGTGAACGCGCCTACTACCTGAATGTTGGGGCACTGGTGAAGGGCGTCGATGACCTCCTGAAGCTGCTTTCCAGGCCAGGCTCCGATCCGGTTCAGCCCCGTTTCGATTTTAATCTGGGCTTTCACGGTTTTGCCCTGTCTGGCGGCCTCTCTGGAGAGGGAACGCACCCGCTCCGGGGTGAACAGCGGGATCTGCATATCCCAGCGGACGGCGTGGGGAAGGGTATCATGGAGCACAGGTCCCATGATCAGAATTTCCGCGTCGGTAATGCCGCCTTCCCGCAGAACCAGGCCCTCGTAGGTCTGGGAACAGGCCAGAGTTCTGCAGCCGCAGCGCTCTGTCAGGACTCTGGCGATTTCCAGAGCGCCCATGCCGTAGGCGTCCGCTTTCAGAACCGGGATGACCTGGGCCGGGGCGATAAAGCGGGAGATTTTTTTGAAGTTTTCCTCCAGAACGGACAGATTCACTTCATAGTAGGAGTTGTAGCAAGTCAAATCCATAGCGAGATTCCTCCAATACGAATTGAAACTCAAGATTTCGGAAAATATTGAGTTTTTTTGTAAGATGTATAGATAATACTACACATTTCCGTTTTTATCAACCGGAAACCGGAAGCTAGAAGAACTAGGCTCTTGACAAAGTATCGGCCACAGCGTAAAATCAGCAGTAGATAAATGGCTGTGAAGAGGCCCAGTAGATTCTGACACACTTCCAGAGAGGGGGCGGATGGTGGGACGTCCCTGTGTCACTCAGGATTGAACCTTCCTCGGAGCTGTGCATGAGGCAGCAGGAGATGAAGCAGATGATTGATGTAAAGTTTCCTCTGCGAAAGTGCAACGTATTCCGGCGTTAACGGAGCGAGAGAGAACCGGCACGTCCGGTTAATCAGGGTGGTACCGCCGATAGTGCAGACTGTTCGGTCCCTATGTTCAGTGGGGATTGGGCAGTTTTTTTATTTCACAGAACATTGCGCCTTGTGAGATAAATGCTGTGCAGGAACCGCGCTGCGGCGGTGCGGTATTATGCTGCTGAGCAGCCCGCCGCAGGCGGAGAATTCTGCAGAGCAGAATTCTTTCGTGCAGTTTATTCAATATTTTAAAAGGGAAAAGGAGAATTGCCATGGCAAAGGACAAAAAATTAGTAGAAGCCATTACTTCCATGGATGTGGACTTCGCTCAGTGGTACACAGACGTGGTAAAGAAGGCAGAGTTAATCGATTACTCCAGCGTAAAGGGCTGCATGGTTATCAAGCCGGCCGGATACGCAATTTGGGAAAATATTCAGAGGGAGTTAGACAGACGTTTCAAGGAGACAGGCGTTCAGAACGTATACATGCCTATGTTTATCCCGGAGAGCCTGCTTCAGAAGGAGAAGGATCATGTGGAGGGCTTTGCTCCGGAGGTAGCCTGGGTTACTCACGGAGGACTGGAGCCCCTTCAGGAGAGAATGTGCGTGCGTCCTACCTCTGAGACGCTTTTCTGCGATTTCTATGCAAAAGATATCCAGTCCTACAGAGATCTGCCGAAGCTCTACAATCAGTGGTGCTCTGTGGTCCGTTGGGAGAAGACAACCAGACCGTTCCTGCGCTCCAGAGAGTTCTTATGGCAGGAGGGACACACTGCTCACGCCACAGCGGAGGAGGCAGAGGAGAGAACAGAGCAGATGCTGAATCTCTACGCTGATTTCTGCGAGGAAGTGCTGGCCATGCCGGTTGTCCGCGGAAGAAAGACAGACAAGGAGAAGTTCGCAGGAGCTGAGGCTACCTACACCATCGAGGCCCTGATGCACGACGGAAAGGCTCTCCAGTCCGGAACCAGCCACAACTTCGGCGACGGCTTCGCCAAGGCCTTTGGAATCCAGTTTTCCGACAAGGACAACAAGTTAAAATATGTTCATCAGACATCCTGGGGTATGACAACCCGTCTGATCGGAGCCATTATCATGGTTCACGGCGATGACAACGGTCTCGTGCTGCCTCCCAGAATTGCTCCGACCCAGGTAGTGATTGTTCCGATCCGCCAGCAGGCAGAGGGCGTTCTGGACAAGGCATACCAGTTAAAGGACGTGCTTTCCGGCTTCAGCGTAAAGGTAGACGACTCTGATAAGAGCCCGGGCTGGAAGTTCAGCGAGTCTGAGATGAGAGGAATTCCTGTGCGCGTGGAGATTGGACCAAAGGATCTGGAGAACAACCAGGCCGTATTAGTCCGCCGCGATACTCATGAGAAGATGACGGTATCCTTAGACGAGATCAAGGAGAAGGTAACAGAGCTTCTCGACACGATTCAGCATGACATGTTTGAGCGCGCCAGAGCTCACCGCGACGCCCATACCTACACGGCTGTGAACCTGGATGAGATGAAAGATCTGGCAGATAATAAGCCTGGCTTTATCCGTGCAATGTGGTGCGGCTGCCAGGAGTGCGAGGACAAGTTAAAGGAGATTGCAGGCGTAACCTCCAGATGTATGCCGTTTAAGCAGGAGAAGGTAGCCGATACCTGTGTCTGCTGCGGAAAGCCGGCTGCAAAGATGGTTTACTGGGGCAAGGCGTACTAATCTGATATAATCAGACAGCGAAGTGCAGCCTGTACACGAAGAACAATAAGAATCATAATAAAAAGAAGAAACGCCGCAGGGCAGCAGGGGAATCTGCCGCTTTGCGGCGTTTTTCAGAGAAGCCCGCTCTGCGATTTTTCGGTGGTTCCAGCCGCATGTCTGTGATATAATGAGCGTAAGTGAGAAAAACGTGCCTGCATGTTTGGCGAACGGCGAAATGACTGAGCGGGCTGCGTTCACGATATGCTGAAAAAAGACAGCCGTCCGCGAAGCAGCGGGAGAAAAGCAGGCGTCTGCGAAGCAGAATAAGGATAATGAAACAGAGGGATGGAACAATCACATGAAACATGAAAAGCACATGCAGAAGGAAATAGATAGGAAAGCCCCTTTCCTCAGCCCGATTTCTGTGGTTCTTAGAGCATACCGCCCTTCCGCCTGCAGCGAAGTCCTCCGCCTGTTTTACGACACCGTGCATACGGTCAATGCCAAGGATTACACAGAAGAGCAGCTGGACGCCTGGGCGGACGGAAAACCGGATGCGGCCAAATGGAACGAATCGCTCTGCGCCCACTTCAGCCTGGCGGCGGAGGCAGACGGGATTCTGGCAGGCTTTGGCGACATAGACGAAACGGGATATCTGGACCGGCTGTACGTCCACAGGGATTTTCAGGGAATGGGCGTCGGGACGGCTCTCTGCCAGGCGCTGGAGCAGGAGGCGGCCAGAGCGGTGAGACAGACAAAGGCAGACGCTTCCGTCTGCATCACCACCCACGCCTCTATTACAGCCAGACCTTTTTTTGAGGCCCGGGGCTATCAGGTGCAGAGAGAGCAGCAGGTGGAGCGAAAAGGCGTGCTGCTCACCAACTATATTATGGAAAAACGAGTTTAGAAAGAGAAGGAACACATGAACCGAGATTATCCTGTCAATAATAAGGAAGACTTTGTGATCGAGCTGCCGTCTCAAGTGGAGTGGATTTTGAAAAAGCTGCGGGACAGAGGCTACGAGGCCTTTGCCGTGGGCGGCTGCGTGCGGGATACCATCTTAAACAGAAAGCCCGGAGACTGGGATATTACCACCTCGGCCCGGCCGGAGCAGGTGAAGGCCGTATTTGGAAAAACGGTGGACACCGGGCTTCAGCACGGGACGGTTACGGTGATACGGGATCACGTGGGCTATGAGATTACCACCTACCGGATTGACGGGGAGTATGAGGACGGACGCCATCCGAAGGAGGTGGAATTTACGGCAGATCTGCGGGAGGATCTGCGCCGCCGTGATTTTACCATCAATGCCATGGCCTACAGCCATGAGACGGGGCTGGTGGATATTTTCGGGGGACTGGAAGATCTAAAGGCAGGGAGGATCCGCTGTGTGGGAAACGCCATGGAGCGTTTTACTGAGGACGCGCTGCGGATTATGAGAGCGGTCCGCTTTGCCGCCCAGCTGAATTTTACCATTGAGGAGGAAACCTGGCGGGCGCTCTCTGCCATTGCGCCGAATCTGTCCCATGTGAGCAAGGAACGGATTCAGACGGAGCTTACGAAGACGCTTCTTTCCGGCAATCCTCAGGGCGTGCTGGCCATGGAGGAGACGGGGATGAGTCCCTATATGACGCAGAGCTTTCCGGACATTTTTTCGGAGGCCAAAAGCCGTGGAATCTGTCTAGAGGAACGCCTCAGAAGAAGCGCAGAGCTTCCGGCGGAGAAGTATTTCAGATACGGGGCGCTGCTGGCCCATCTGGGAGAAAAGAAGACGGAGACCATTCTCAGGGAGCTGAAGCTGGACAATCATACTATCCGCAGCGCGAAGACGCTGGCCGCCTTTTCCGGACTTCCTCTTCCGACAGAGGAAGGGGCGGTGAGAAGGACAATGAGCCAGATGGAAGACTGGCTGTTCGACGCCTTTTTAATCTTTGAGAGAAATCTGCTTCCGGAAAAGAGAGAGCAGGCAGAACAGGCAGAAAAGCTGTGCCGCCGGATCCGGGAGCGGGGAGACTGCGTGCGGATGAAAGATATGAAGGTGACAGGAAACGATTTGATGGAAGCAGGTGTAAAACCGGGGAAAACGGTAGGCGAAACGCTGGCGAGGCTGTTTGCAGAAGTTCTGGAGGATCCGCAGAAAAACAGCCGGGAGGAGCTTCTGTCCATAGCGTTTAACGGATAGGGAAGAAAAGGCTGAAAAAACGATTGACAACAGCCCTGAAATTCGATATAGTTAACCCGTCATGGGATGAAAGTAGAAGAAGAACTTCCATGCAAATATTATTGCCCACTCCGACAGGAGTCAAGGCCATACGGACAGCCGGGGCAAGTGCCGGTCTGGTAACATTTTGTTGCCTTATTGATTGAGTTAGAAGCTCAAATTTTATAAGTTGGTTACTTTATAACCAGTACGCGTTCTGCGTGCAACCACTTGTGAAACGGTCAATAAGAGTAGTAAAAGTGAGATATTTGCTATATAGACTCTGGACTTTACATTCTATGGAAAGACGCGGAGAATCCCAGCGGGGAAGGGGACTCCGGGTACGATACAATTTTTGCAGAAGAGACCGGGAAAGCCGCCGGGAAGCGGCGCGGCAGAGAGGCGCAGACCTGAATCGAAAGAGAGCGCGGGGAAAAGCTGCCGGAGGGGAGTCTTTGGACTGCAGAGAATATATCAGAGATGGAATAGACGCAGGGATTGTGTGCAGCGGGCGCACAGTCCCTTTTTTTATTTCACAGGAAGAAACATCCTGTGAAATAAAAAATGCTCTGCATAGACACATTCCTATTTACCATATTTAGAACATTTGGGCAAAGGAGAAAATCATGGGGGAAAAGATGAAACTGTACGGGTTTAACAACCTGACGAAGTCCCTGAGCTTTAACATTTATGATGTCTGTTATGCGAAGACAGCCAGAGAACAGAAAGACTATATCGCTTACATTGATGAACAGTACAATTCCGAGCGTCTGACGAACATCCTTACCAGTCTGACAGACATGATCGGGGCCAGAGTATTAAATATCGCCAAGCAGGATTACGAGCCCCAGGGAGCCTCCGTGACGATCCTGATTGCAGAGAAAACCATGGTTCCGGCCGGAGATATGCAGCTGGCTCATCTGGATAAGAGCCACGTTACGGTGCATACGTATCCGGAGTATCATCCAGAGACCTGTCTGGCCACCTTCCGGGTGGACATTGATGTGGCCACCTGCGGCGAGATCACGCCGCTCTCCACGTTAGACTACCTGATCCGTTCCTTTGATTCCGATATTATTACCATGGATTACCGGGTCAGAGGCTTTACCAGGGATGTGGACGGGCGGAAGCTGTTTATGGATCACCATGTGGCCTCTATTCAGGATTACATTGACCCGGAAATCATGCGCCGCTACGATGCGGTAGATATTAACGTATACGAGGCGAATCTGTTCCACACCAAGATGATGGTCAAAGAGGTGGATTTACAGAATTACCTGTTTAAGACAGATATTTACGAGCTTCCGCCCACCGTGCGCCTGGAGATTATGCACAGCCTGCGCCGTGAGATGATTGAGATCTTCAGCGGAAGAAATATTTACCATCCAGGGCTTTAGGCTCTGGACGGATACAGAAAAAATCAAGAGAGGAGAGCTGGAAGGTGAGAGAGCTGACTCAGGATAACGCCCCGATTTTCGAGGCGCTGGAGCGTTTTAAACATATGAGAGTTGTCCCCTTTGACGTGCCGGGACACAAACGGGGAAGGGGAAATCCAGAATTAGTAAACCTGTTGGGGGAGAAGTGCGTGGGAATTGACGTTAATTCCATGAAGCCCCTTGACAACCTGTGCCATCCAGTCTCTGTGATCGCAGAGGCGGAGCGGCTGGCGGCTGAGGCGTTCGGAGCGGCCCACGCGTTTCTGATGGTGGGAGGAACTACCTCTGCGGTACAGAGCATGATCCTTTCCGTGGTAAAGCGGGGAGATAAGATTATTCTGCCCAGAAACGTCCACAGAAGCGTGGTGGGAGCGCTGATTTTGTGCGGAGCGGTTCCTGTTTATGTAAACCCAGAGTGCGATATGCGCCTGGGGATTCCGCTGGGCATGAAGGTGGAGCAGGTGGAGAAGGCGATTAAGGAGAATCCGGACGCCAAGGCGGTTCTGGTGAACAACCCGACCTACTATGGCATCTGCTCCAATCTGCGGGAAATTGTCCGGCTGGCCCACAGCCACGGTATGCTGTGCCTGGCAGACGAGGCTCATGGAACGCATTTCTACTTCGGAGAAAATCTGCCGGTGTCCGCCATGGCGGCAGGAGCGGATATGGCCGCCGTTTCCATGCACAAATCCGGCGGCAGCCTGACGCAGAGCTCACTGCTCTTAATCGGGCCGGCCATGAACGAGGGCCATGTGCGCCAGATTATCAACCTGACACAGACCACCAGCGGATCCTATCTGCTCCTCTCAAGCCTTGACATTTCCAGACGGAACCTGGCTCTCAGGGGAAAGGAAGCCTTCGCAGGGGTAGTGCGGATGGCCGACGACGCCAGAAAAGAGATCAATGCCATTGGAGGCTACTACGCCTTTTCCAAGGAGCTGATCAACGGGGACAGCATTTACGATTTCGATGTGACGAAGCTCTCTGTCCATACGCTGGACATCGGTCTGGCAGGCATCGAGGTCTATGATCTCCTTCGCGACGAATACGATATTCAGATCGAATTTGGAGATCTGGGAAATCTCCTGGCCTACCTTTCCATCGGCGACAGACAGCGGGATATTGAGCGCCTTGTCAGCGCCCTGGCGGAGATCCGGCGCAGATTCGGCACAACCGGCACAGGTATGGCGGTGCCGGAGTACATTGATCCCCAGGTGGCCGTGTCGCCTCAGGACGCTTTTTACGCAGACAAGATATCCCTGCCTATCGAGGAGACAGCCGGATACATCTGCAGCGAGTTTGTCATGTGCTATCCGCCGGGCATTCCGATTCTGGCGCCTGGCGAGCGGATTACAGAGGAAATTCTGGCATACATTGCCTTTGCCAAGGAAAAGGGCTGTACCATGACAGGACCGGAGGACGCGGACATTCTGCGGCTGAACGTTATCAAGGGAAGCAATTAAAAAGTTAAGGGAAATAAAAGAAGCAGAAGAAAAGAAGCAGAAGAGAGGAGAACAGGATGGAATACTGGTTTTCAGAGGAACAGACTCCCAATGTGAAGCTGTCCATTCGTGTGGATCGCCAGCTTTACAGCGGAAAAAGCGAGTTTCAGCGCATTGATGTGTTCGATTCCCCGGAATTCGGGCGTTTTCTGACGCTGGACGGATATATGATGCTGACGGAAAAGGATGAGTTTATCTACCATGAGATGATCACCCATGTCCCCATGGCGGTGCACCCGGCAGTGAAGAACGTGCTGGTCATCGGAGCCGGGGACGGAGGCGTGATCCGGGAGCTGACGAGATACCCGGAGATTGAGCACATTGATCTGGTGGAGATCGACGAGCTGGTAGTGGAGGTGTGCAAAAAATATCTGCCGAAGACCTCCTGCCGCCTGGACGATCCGAGGCTGAGCATCCACTATGAGGACGGCGTCCGTTTTGTCCGTTCCTGTGAGGACAAGTACGATTTAATTATCGTGGATTCCACCGATCCCTTCGGACCGGGAGAGGGACTGTTCACCAGGGAGTTTTACGGCAGCTGCTTTAAGGCTCTCCACGAGGACGGAATTATGGTGAACCAGCACGAGAGCCCCTTCTATCCGGCCGACGCGGTGGCCTGCCAGAGAGCCCACAAGCGGATTGTGGAGTCTTTCCCCATCAGCCGCGTATACCAGGCTCACATTCCTACCTACCCGTCCGGCCACTGGCTGTTCGGCTTCGCCTCCAAGAAATACCATCCGCTGAAGGATCTGAGGGAGGCTGCCTGGAATCTGAAAGGCCTTTCCTGCAATTACTATACCACCACTCTTCACAAGGGAGCCTTCTATCTGCCGGCCTATGTAGAGCAGATGTTAGAAGAGGTAGAGTAGAAATCTGAGAGAGCAGAGGCGGGCCGCGGCAGAAGCGCAGCCCGGGATAAAAGAGGCCGCGGTATGCGGCGCAGACAGAGGGAGAAGAGAGGAGATACAGTATGTCAGAGGAAAAGAGACAGGCAGGGACGCTGTCCCCGAATGTTTCCGTATATATGGGATTTGACGCGGAGTTTGAGGAGGCGGATACGGTTCTGTTCGGTGCGCCCTTCGATTCTACCACCTCGTTCCGTCCAGGAACCAGGTTCGGAAGCGAGGCCATCCGGCGGGAATCCTATGGTCTTGAGACCTACAGCCCTTACCAGGATCGAGATCTGGAGGACAGCTTTATTATGGACAGCGGAGATCTGGAGCTTCGGTTCGGAGATCCGAAGCAGGCGCTGGCAGATATTGAGGAACGGACAGCGTTTATTTTAGAGGCAGGCAAACGCCCCTTTATGCTGGGAGGAGAGCATCTGGTGACACTTGGGAGCTTTCGGGCGGTACACAAAAAGTACCCGGATGCGGCGATTATCCATTTCGATGCCCATACGGATCTCAGAGAGGACTATCTGGGAGAGCCCCTGTCCCACGCCTGCGTCATCCGGCGCTGTTGGGATCTGACGGGAGACGGAAGCATTTTCCAGTTTGGAATCCGCTCCGGTGAGAGATGGGAATTTCAGTGGGCAAAGGAGCACACGTTCTTAAATCCCTTTGATTTCACAGGGCTTGAGGAGACGTTAGAACGGCTGAGGGGCCGTCCTGTTTACTTTACAGTGGATCTGGACGTGATGGATCCTTCCGTATTTCCGGGGACGGGAACTCCGGAGCCGGGCGGCGTCACCTTTGACCAGCTGAGGCGGGCCGTCACACTGGTGTGCGACAGGGCCAATATTGTAGGCTGCGATGTGAATGAATTAAGCCCCCACTACGATTTAAGCGGCGCGTCCACAGCGGCCGCCTGCAAGATTGTCAGGGAAATGGCCCTGGCCCTTCAGAGGCAGGACCAGGAAAAACACAGATAAAGAGATAATAGAAAATCAAACAGGAAAAGGAGAGAATGATCATGGGAAAAGCATTGATTATCGGATGCGGCGGAGTCGCTTCCGTAGCAGTTCACAAGTGCTGCCAGAACAGCGGAGTATTTGAGGAGATCTGTATTGCCAGCCGCACAAAATCAAAGTGCGATGCATTGAAAGAGAAGCTTCAGGGAACTACTTCCACAAAGATCACAACGGCTCAGGTGGACGCCAACGACGTGGACGCCTTAATTGCCCTGATTAACGAGGTAAAGCCGGACGTAGTACTGAACCTGGCTCTTCCATACCAGGATCTGACCATTATGGATGCCTGCCTGGCTACAAAGACTCACTATGTGGACACTGCCAACTACGAGCCGGAGGATACGGCCAAGTTTGAGTACAGCTGGCAGTGGGCCTATAGAGAGAAGTTTGAGCAGGCCGGAATCACAGCTTTATTAGGAAGCGGCTTCGATCCAGGCGTGACAAGCGTATTCTCCGCTTACGCGTTAAAGCACGAGTTTGACGAGATCAATTACATTGATATCTTAGACTGCAACGGCGGCGACCACGGATACCCATTCGCCACCAACTTTAACCCGGAGATCAATATCCGCGAGGTGTCCGCTAAGGGCTCCTACTGGGAGGACGGCCACTGGGTAGAGACAGAGCCTATGGAGATCAAGCGCGTGTACAACTTCGAGGAGGTAGGCGAGAAGGATATGTACCTGCTTCACCACGAGGAGATCGAGAGCCTGGCCTTAAATATCCCTGGAATCAAGAGAATCCGCTTCTTCATGACCTTCGGCCAGAGCTACCTGACACACTTAAAATGTCTGGAGAACGTGGGAATGACCTCTATTGAGCCGGTTATGTACGAAGGTAAAGAGATTATTCCGCTCCAGTTCTTAAAGGCAGTTCTTCCGGATCCGTCTTCCCTGGGCCCGAGAACAAAGGGAAAGACCAATATCGGCTGCATTTTCCGCGGAAAGAAGGACGGAAAGGACAAGACCTACTACCTGTACAATATCTGTGATCACCAGGAGTGCTACAAGGAGGTAGGATCTCAGGCAGTTGCCTACACCACAGGCGTTCCGGCCATGATCGGCGCCATGATGGTAATGACAGGCAAATGGCAGAAGCCAGGCGTTTACAACATGGAGGAGTTCGATCCGGATCCATTTATGGACGCCTTAAATAAGTGGGGACTTCCGTGGAGAGAGTCCCACGATCCGGTGCTTGTAGACTAATCTGTTTATAAGGACTGCCAGTTGAAGTTGAAATAGAGACTGAAGAAAAGCTGCGTTTTTTCAGAGGAGCCAGAGCTTCCTTCTGCAAAGGACGCAGCTTTATGTGATAGAGGAGACAGATAAAGGAGACAGACAGATGAAGAGAGAGACGGCTGTTAAGACCCCATATTTTCTGGTTGACGAGGAAAGACTGGTGAAAAACCTGGAGCTTTTAAAGGAGATCCAGGAGGAGACTGGCTGCAGGATCCTGCTGGCCCAGAAAGCGTTTTCCGGCTTTTTCGCCTATCCGCTGATGCGCCGGTACCTGGCCGGAACCACCGCCAGCGGCCTCTGCGAGGCAAGGCTTGGAAAGGAGGAGTTCGGAGGAGAGACCCATGTGTTCTCCCCGGCCTACCGGGAGGATGAGTTTGAGGAGCTTTTATCTTACGCAGATCATTTTGTGTTCAATTCCCCGGCGCAGCTGAGGCGGCACGCAGGGAGGGCGAAGCAGGCGGGAAAATCTGTGGGACTGCGGGTGAATCCGGAGTGTTCCACCCAGGAGGGGCACGCTATCTACGACCCTTGCGCTCCGGGATCCCGTCTGGGAACGGTGAAGGAGCAGTTTGACGAGGAGCTTCTTCCTCTCCTGGACGGCCTTCATTTTCACACGCTCTGCGAGCAGAATTCCGATGATCTGGAGACAACAGCCCAGGCCTTTGAGGAGAAGTTCGGCAGGTATCTGGGACAGATGAAGTGGGTCAATTTCGGAGGCGGACACCACATTACCAGGGAAGACTACGATGTGGAACGGTTAAAGAAGATTATCCGTCATTTCCGGGAACAATACGATGTGGAGGTCTACCTGGAGCCGGGGGAGGCGGTGGTTCTGAACGCAGGCTTTCTCGTGTCCTCTGTGCTGGAAACCATGAAAAATGGCATGAATATCGCCATTTTAGATACCTCCGCGGCCTGCCACATGCCGGACGTGCTGGAAATGCCCTACCGTCCGCCGGTGCTTTCCTCCGGAATGCCTGGTGAGAAGGAGTACACCTATCGCCTGGCCGGCCCCACCTGTCTGGCCGGAGACGTGATTGGAGATTATTCCTTTGACCATCCGCTGGCAGAGGGAGAACAGGTAGTGTTCGGCGACATGGCTCTCTACACCATGGTAAAGACTAATACCTTCAACGGCATGCTTCTGCCTTCCATTGTATGGAAGAACAGAGACGGGGAAGAAATTTTGATAAAAGAGTTCGGGTACGAGGACTTTAAAGGGCGTCTTGGCTAGACAGAAACGGGCGGTTCAGGTAAAATAAAGCTGTATATGGACGCTGAGCATGAAAGATAAAGGAGTACAACCGTGAGTATTTTAAACGTAGAACATTTAAGCCATGGATTTGGAGACAGGGCGATTTTTCACGATGTGTCCTTCCGTCTGCTAAAGGGGGAGCACATCGGTCTCATCGGAGCCAACGGAGAGGGAAAATCTACCTTTATGAATATTATTACAGGAAAACTGCAGCCGGACGAGGGCAGGGTAGAGTGGGCTAAGAGAGTCCGCGTAGGATATCTGGATCAGCACGCTGTGCTGGAGAAGGGGATGACAGTCCGGGAAGTCTTAAAGAACGCTTTTTCCTTCCTGTTCGAGCTGGAAGAGCAGATGAACGGCATCTGCGACCGTCTGGGGGAAGCGCCGGAAGGGGAGATGGAGGCCATGATGGAGGAACTGGGAACCATCCAGGACCTGTTAATGGCCCACGACTTCTATACCATTGATGCCAAGGTAGACGAGGTGGGACGTGCTCTGGGCCTGGCTGACATTGGAATGGAGAAGGACGTGACGGAGCTGTCAGGCGGACAGAGAACCAAGGTGCTTCTTGGAAAGCTTCTGCTGGAGAAGCCGGATATTTTGCTTTTGGACGAGCCTACCAATTACCTGGACGAGCAGCATATCGAATGGCTGAAGCGGTATCTGCAGGAATATGAAAATGCGTTTATCCTCATTTCCCATGATATTCCCTTCTTAAACAGCGTAATCAACATTATCTACCACATGGAGAATCAGAGACTTGACCGGTATGTGGGAGATTACGACAAGTTCCGGGAGGTCTACGAGGTGAAGAAGGCCCAGCTGGAGGCGGCCTACAAGAGACAGCAGCAGGAGATTGCGGAGCTTCAGGATTTCGTGGCCAGAAATAAGGCCAGAGTTTCCACCAGAAATATGGCCATGTCCCGCCAGAAGAAGCTGGACAAGATGGATGTGATTGAGCTGGCTAAGGAGAAGCCGAAGCCGGAGTTTCATTTCCTGGAGGCCAGAGCGGCTGGAAAGTGTATTTTCGAGACAGAGGATCTGGTTATCGGCTATGACCAGAATGAGCCCCTGTCCAAGCCCCTGAACCTTTACATGGAGCGGGGGGAGAAGATTGCTTTGGTGGGAGCCAATGGAATTGGAAAAACTACTCTTTTAAAGAGTATTCTGGGGCTGATTCCGGCCTTGTCTGGCAAGGCGGTGCTGGGAGATTACCTGGAAATCGGATACTTTGAGCAGGAGATGGCTCCCGGCAATACCACCACCTGTATCGAGGAGATCTGGAAGGAATTCCCATCCTATACCCAGTACCAGGTCCGCTCTGCCCTGGCCAAGTGCGGACTGACTACGAAGCACATCGAAAGCCAGGTTCGGGTGCTGTCCGGAGGAGAGCAGGCCAAGGTGCGGCTGTGCAAGCTGATTAACAGGGAGACGAATCTTCTGCTTCTGGATGAGCCGACCAACCACCTGGACGTGGATGCCAAGGACGAGCTGAAACGGGCTCTGAAAGAGTACAGGGGAAGCATTCTTCTGATCTGCCACGAGCCGGAGTTTTACAGCGACGTGGTGACGAAGGTGTGGGACTGCCGGGAGTGGAGCCTGAGAATTTAGTATAAAACGGCTCTGCCTTAAGAGCCTGACTGTGGAGGGCAGCAAAATAGAGGGGAGGCGCCTATGCAGAAAAAAATTTGTCCCATATGTGAACGGCCGCTGACAGGATCCGGGTACTGCAGACTGTGCAGAAAACTGGTATTTAAGCCGCTGATCAGGGAGGTGGATTATTACCTGAATGAGACCAGGCCGGGGCAGCAGACTGCGTTAAACGAGAGAAACGGAGGCCGCAGCCAGACAGCCCTGGAGGTATCGGAGAAGGATTTCAGGGAAAAGACCGCAGATTTTTACCAGGATATGAAACAGAAGTCTGGCAGGGGGGCGCAGAAGCAGAAGACCTCCAGGCCGCCCCAAAAAGCGTCCGGTAAAAAGGAGACTGTATGGAATGAGCCGCTTCAGGAGAAATCTGCTAAAAAGGCAGACGGGAAAGGGAGCAAGATGAAGCCTGGGATCGTGGCGGCGTTTCTCATTATTTTGGGAGTGGCAGTACAGTTTATTTCCTGGAGTGTCGATTTCATGGCAGACAGAGGCGGAGGATCCCGTCTGGTTCAGGAAGAAGAACCGCAGAACGACGTCTGGGACTGGGAAGCTGAGATTCAGGAAGAGGACGTCTGGGACGACGGGGAGATCACCATTGAGGAGGATACAGGATCTCTTGAGTGGGAGGAGCTGGACGATGAGGAAGTAAAGGCGGCTGGAGTCAGATGTAATGGAGAGACTCATTTTGAGATCCGTTTCATCGATGTGGAAAATCTGGTGAAGGAGGAGGCTTATGCCCTGGGCCTGGAACCCCATATGAGCCTTGATTCCTACAACAACCGGTATGATGAGGGAGGGGAGATCAGGGAATTCTATGATACCTACCGGACTTATGCCATGTGGGATGAGAATAAGGAGCTGGAGCTGGCTGTGACAATCAGCAGCGATACGGCTACAGGGGAGGTTCATTTTATCGCTGTGAACTCCCACAATGAAGCCTCCAACCAGGCGGCTGTGCAGATGATGACGGCGCTTGCCGATTTGGCGGCGGGACAGGAGGGAACCCTCTCAGAGAACGAGCTTTCAGATGCCCTGGATTCTCTGGAATATGTGGAGAAGCCAGAGTACAATTATTACATTTTTGCAGATATTTATATCGGTGAAGACAGCGCATACTCCCTGCAGATAGGGCCGCTGTACAACTGGGATGAGGAGGAAGGAAATATCGTATGAAACGAATCTTGCTGATAGCCACAGGGGGAACCATCGCCTCTGTCCAGACGGAGAACGGACTGGCTCCCGCCTCCACGGCGGAGGAGCTGTTAAGCTATATTCCGGAAGCCGGGAAATTTTGTGAGGTTTCTGTGAGGCAGCTGTTCAGCCTGGACAGCACCAACGTTCAGCCGGAGCACTGGATCCGCATCAGCCAGGAGATTAGAGAGGAGTACAGCCGCTTCGACGGCTTTGTCATTACTCACGGAACCGACACCATGGCCTACTCGGCGGCGGCCCTCTCCTACCTGATTCAGAATTCGGAGAAGCCCATTATCCTCACTGGTTCCCAGAAGCCTATCAGCGTTCCCATCACAGACGCCAGGAAAAATCTCATGGACAGTCTGCGCTTTGCATCCCGAGACGGGGTGAGGGGAGTTTACCTGGTCTTTGACGGGAAGGCGATTCTGGGGACGAGAGCCAGGAAAATCCGCTCCAAAAGCTACAGCGCCTTTGAGAGCATCAATTATCCGGTAGCGGCCTTTATTGATGAGAACAGGATTATCCAGTACGTGGACGGGGAGAGCAGAGACGGAACTGTGCGGTTTTACGAAAATTTAAAGCCCAGCGTGTTTGTGCTGAAGCTGATTCCGGGAATGGAGCCGGAGATTCTCCAGTACATCGGAGAGCGGTACGATGCTATTATCATCGAAAGCTACGGCGTGGGAGGCATTCCTTTCTATAATAAGAGGAATTTCCTCAGCGGTCTGGAGAATCTGACGAAAAAAGGGAAAATTGTGGTGATTGCCACCCAGGTCATGCTGGAGGGAAGCGACGCCGAGGTTTATGAGGTGGGCTATAAGGCGGTCAATAGCTACAATGTCCTGCAGGCCTACGACATGACGGTGGAGGCCGCGGCTGTCAAACTCATGTGGATTATGGGGCAGACCAGAGACTTCGAGACTGTGAAAAAGATGTTCTATACCAAGGTCAGCCAGGATATTTTGGCGGGAGCTCTGCCGGGGGAGACGGCGGGCGCACCGTAGAGGACAGAAAAAAATATAAACAAAACGCCCGTCGGCTCAAAAACCGGCGGGCGTTTTAAATCAGATAACTTGTTCTTACTTTGCGAACAGATCGCTGTGTGTTCCCGTTCGAGATAATGTCAATACGAGCAAATCGTTTTCAATTCGGTAGATTAATAACCAATCTGGCTGGATATGGCACTCACGGTGTCCAATCCAGTTTCCAGTTAAAGCATGGTCTTTATTCTTCTCTGAAAGCGGTTGGCCGCTTGCCAATTTGCGAATGATTTCGTCAAGAAGTCCAATGTCCAGATGACGTTTTATGGCCAGCTTGTAGTCTTTTTTAAACTGGGTCGTCCAAACGATATCTAAGTGGTGGTTCATTCTTTTAAAGCTCTCAGTGCTTCGTCTATATCTGAGTAGCGTTTCGCAGACGGATCATGGGCAAGGCGTTCTGCTTCCAACATTGCTGCAATTGTTTCCTTGTTAGGCTGTTCCATGCGGACATCAAAAGGAAAACCGCCAACACGAAGAGACTGGCGAAGGAACACATTGATTGCAGTGGTAAGGTTAATGCCTAATTCACCATACACCGCTTCGCACTGTTTTTTTATATCGCTGTCTATTCGGACAGTGAAATTAGTTGTGGCAGCCATACTAGTCAACTCCTTTCCTTGCTATTGCACTTATATTATATATATTATGCAATGCAATGTCAATGTGTTAGGCAAATAGACTCCTGCCATTAGAATACATCATTTTGCGTATTTTTCTCATTATCTAGGTGCCAGGAGCAGATTTTAATCTTCATGTACAAACAAAACGCCCGTCGGCTCAAAAACCGGCGGGCGTTTTGTTTGTTAAATTGGGAATGGTAGGTATATATAAAAAAGAAATTGGCTTAGGGGGGCCGGACGGCTCTTCACCGTCCGGTATGAGTATGAAAAAGCTTTTTTTATTTCAAGCAATACTTGAAACAAAGGCCTGTCATCCTTTCGGATAACATGATTACAGTATAGAGTATAATTGTGAAGAAAGTGTGACGGCTCCATAAAAAAAGAATAAAGATCATAAAAAAAGAAAAAACCCTTTAAAAAGCGGGGGAAGTTGTATATAATAGTAAGTGATATAGTTTGCTTACAAACCAGAATATCGTTTTTAGATAGATAAATGGCAAAAAAACAGGAGGAAAACGAAGATGATGATGCCGACTGACATTGGAATCGACTTGGGTACTGCCAGCATTCTTGTGTACATCAAGGGTAAGGGCGTTGTGCTGAAGGAGCCGTCCGTAGTTGCGATCGATCGTGACAAGAACGAGATCAAGGCCATCGGAGAGGAAGCCCGTCTGATGATCGGAAGAACGCCGGGCAATATCGTAGCGGTCCGTCCTCTCCGCCAGGGCGTAATCTCTGACTATACAGTCACAGAGAAGATGTTGAAATATTTCATTAATAAGGCAGTGGGAAAGAGAACCTTGAGAAAGCCCAGAATCAGCGTGTGTATCCCAAGCGGAGCCACAGAGGTGGAGAGAAAGGCAGTAGAGGACGCCACCTACCAGGCTGGAGCCAGAGACGTAACCATTATCGAGGAGCCGGTAGCGGCCGCTATCGGAGCCGGAATTGATATTTCCAAGGCCTGCGGAAACATGATTGTAGATATCGGAGGCGGTACGGCGGATATTGCGGTGATTTCCCTGGGAGGCACGGTTGTCAGCACTTCCATTAAGATTGCCGGAGACGACTTTGACGAGGCGCTGGTGCGCTACATGAGGAAGAAGCACAACCTGTTAATCGGTGAGAGAACCGCCGAGGAGATTAAGATCAATATCGGCGCCGCTTACCAGAGACCGGAGATGCTGACGATGGAGGTCAGGGGAAGAAACCTGGTGACAGGACTTCCGAAGACCATTGTGGTTACTTCCGACGAGACCTTAGAGGCGTTGAGAGAGCCGGCCCTGCAGATTGTGGACGCTGTCCACAACGTGCTGGAGCGGACTCCGCCGGAGCTGGCCGCCGATATTTTCGACCGGGGCATTGTGCTGACAGGAGGCGGAGCGCTGCTGAGCGGCCTGGACGCCCTGATTGAGGAGAAGACGGGAATTACGACCATGATTGCCGAGGATCCTCTGACAGCGGTGGCTATCGGAACAGGAAAGTTTATTGAGTTCCTTCACGGAGAGGGTTCCAAAAATTTTGACTAGGAGCAGATATGGCTTCAGTGAAAGGTTTTGTTGAGAAAATTAAATACCGGAACGAGGAGAACGGTTATACGGTTCTTAGCCTCACAGGCTCCGACGACGGGGAGGAATATATCCTGGTTGGGAATTTTTCTTTCATTGGAGAGGGAGAGCTTCTGGAGGCGTCCGGCCATATGACGGAACATCCCGTTTACGGGGAACAGCTGTCTGTGGAGAGCTATGAGATTAAGCCTCCCGAGGACACTGTATCCATGGAACGCTACTTAGGCTCCGGTGCCATTAAAGGCATCGGGGCTGCTTTAGCTTCAAGGATAGTTAAAAAATTTAAGAAAGACACCTTCCGAATCATGGAGGAGGAGCCGGAGCGTCTGGCTGAGATCAAGGGGATCAGCGAAAAGATGGCCATGTCCATCGGGGAGCAGATCGAGGAAAAGCGGGATATGCGCCAGGCCATGATGTTCCTTCAGGACTACGGCGTGTCCATGAATCTGGCGGCGAAAATCTACCGGGAATACGGCCCGGCCATGTACGGGATTATTAAGCAGAATCCCTACAAGCTGGCGGACGACATTCCGGGAGTCGGCTTTAAGATGGCGGATGAGATTGCCGCCAGGGCCGGAATTCTGACGGACTCCGATTTCAGAATCAAGAGCGGAATTCTGTATACGCTTTTCAGGGCGTCGGGAAACGGCCATACATACCTTCCGAAGGAGATTTTGACAGCCCAGGCCGCGGAGCTTTTGGGCGTGGATCCGGAGGAAATTGAGAACCGCCTCATGGACATGCAGATGGAAAAGCGTCTGGTGGTGAAACGATCCAGGGAGGAAACCGGCAGGGAACAGGCTGCGCACGAAGAACCTGCCAAAGAGGCAGAAGAGCTTCCGGAAAGCCTGGATGGAGACGGGGAAGCCTGGGAGGAACAGACGAATCAGGGCAGCCAGCTGGTCTACGCCTCCCAGTATTACTACACAGAGCTGAACACAGCGAAAATGCTTCACGATCTGAATATCACGGGGGATCAGCCGGAGGAGTCCATCCGAAAGAGCCTGAAGACGATTCAGGAGCAGGAGCACATTGAGCTGGACGAGCTTCAGGTGCAGGCGGTCATAGAAGCGGTCAACTGCGGCCTCCTCATTATCACAGGCGGCCCCGGAACGGGAAAGACGACGACGATCAATACCATTATCCGCTATTTTGAGCTGGGCGGCCTGGATATCCTGCTGGCGGCTCCCACAGGCCGGGCGGCCAAGCGCATGACGGAAGCCACCGGCTTTGAAGCCAGGACGATCCACCGCCTTCTGGAGCTTTCCGGAGCCCCTGTGGAGGAGAAGACAGGCGACGCGGGAGAGCGGAGCAAGATGGCCAACGCAGGAATGCGGTTTGAGCGGAATGAGGAAAACCCGCTGGACGCGGATGTGATCATCATCGACGAGATGTCCATGGTGGACATACATCTGATGCATTCCCTTCTGCGGGCGGTGAGCGTGGGAACCCGCCTGATTCTGGTGGGGGACGTGGATCAGCTGCCCAGCGTGGGACCGGGCAATGTGCTCCGCGACATGATAGAGTCTCAGTGCTTTCATGTGGTGAAGCTGACCAGGATTTTCCGCCAGGCGGCCCAGAGCGATATCGTGGTGAACGCCCACAGGATTAACGAGGGAGGACAGATTCCTCTGGGCAAGAGGAGCCAGGATTTCCTCTTTATCCGCCAGGAGGATCCAAATGCCATTGTCCGCTCTATTATTACTCTGGTCCGGGAAAAGCTGCCGGGCTACGTTCACGCGGACACCTTTGACATCCAGATTATGACGCCTATGCGAAAGGGCGCTCTGGGAGTAGAGCGGCTCAATGAGATTCTCCAGAAGTATCTGAACCCTCCGTCTCCGGAGAAAAAGGAGAAGGAGAGCGGCGGGACGATTTTCCGCACCGGCGACAAGGTGATGCAGATTAAGAACAATTATCAGATGGAGTGGGAGCTTAGAAACAGGTACGGCGTGCCGGTGGATAAAGGCTCCGGCGTGTTCAACGGAGATGTGGGCATTATCCGGGAGATTAATACATTTTCCGAGCTCATGACCGTGGAGTTCGACGAGGGGAAAATGGCAGAATACAGCTTTAAGCAGCTGGAGGAGCTGGAGCTGGCCTACGCCATCACCATCCACAAATCCCAGGGAAGCGAGTATCCGGCGGTGGTTCTGCCCATTTATCCAGGCCCCAGGATGCTGATGACCAGGAATCTGATTTACACAGCCGTGACCAGAGCCAAGTCCTGCGTCTGCCTGGTGGGAATTCCACAGGTATTTCAGTCCATGGTGGATAACGCGTCCCAGCAGAAGAGATATTGTGGATTAAAGGACAGAATTCAGGAGATAGAGGAAAGTCTTATATAGGAGAATCTGCATTTCTATGAATGACAAGCATTCAAATCACATCAAAGCATTTCTTGAGTATTCCCGCCGGACAGCGGCGGATCTTCTCTTTCCGCGCCGCTGCCCGGTGTGCGGCGGCGTGGCGATGCCGAAAGGGCGTCTGATCTGCCCGGCATGTCTCAAACAGTTATCATTTGTATCGTCCCCAGCCTGCATGAAGTGCGGCAAGGAAATCGGAAGCAGAGATCAGGAATACTGCGCGGACTGCATCCGCCGGAAAAAGAGCTTTACGAGGGGGTTCGCCCTGCTCAATTACGACAGCAGGGCCGCCGTGTCCATGGCTGCCGTCAAATATCACAATAAGAGAGAGTATCTGGATTTCTACGCCAGGGCGGCGGCTCTGCGGTTTGAAAAGCAGTTCAGGCAGGCGGGAATCCAGGTGATTGTGCCAGTTCCCGTCCACGCTTCCAGGCTGAAGACGAGGGGGTTCAATCAGGCGGCCGTGCTGGCTGAGAAGCTTTCGGCTGAGCTTGGAATTCCATGGGAGGAGCTGCTGATCCGGGTAAAAAAGACAGATCCCCAGAAAAGCCTAGGCTCTGCAGAGCGCCTGAAAAATCTGAGGGGAGCATTCGAGGCGGAGCAGGAGGCGGGAAAATGGGAACGGGTCCTTCTGGTGGACGATATCTATACTACGGGGAGCACGGCGGAGATCTGCTCCAGAGCCCTTCTTAAAACGGGGGTGAAGCAGGTGTTTGTATTTGCCGTCTGCATCGGACATGGGGTATAAATTCCTGCGCCCACTCTGTGATTTTCTGCCATTTGCATTGGACACAGACAGAAAAATACGATATGATGATAGATAAGTCAAAAATTTGGAGACAGTTCCCGCCGCAATGGGGGAAAAGGTCTCCGGAAGGAGCTAGAAATGAAGGAATATACGTATCAGCTTGAAAAAGATGATTACAGAGAGTGGATTCAGTGGAACATCAAAAAGCATGATCAGAAAAAAGTGCGTTATATTACGGTGGGCGTCATGATGGCGCTTCTGGCAATGACTCTGATAGGAAATCTTTCCTCCGGCGCGCCTCTGGCAGCGGCGGTTGGTTCCTCCATCATGTTTCTGGGCCTGGGAGCTATCATGCTCTATTTTACCTCTCCGCAGAATCAGGAGAGAATGATTTATAAGAAGAGCGGGCTGAAAAAGATGGAGAAAACAGGCTTTCCTACGGTAAACCTGGTTCTCAGGGAGGACGGCTTTGACCTGTACGGTTCCAACCGGGCGGAAGAGCAGATGCATTACCAGTACACAGCTCTGTCTGAGATTCTGGAGCTGGAACGCCTGATTCTGCTAAAGACAGCTGACGGCGGATATCAGTTTGTGGCGAAGAAGGCATTTGCAGGCCAGGAAGAGCAGGAAGCGTTTAAAACATTTCTCCAGGAAAAGATGGAGGACGCCAAGGCTCATCCGGAGAACTATAAGCTGGAAAACGAAGAGGACGAGGCGGAGAGGGAGAGAAGCAGCCGCGTCTGGGAGGAAGGCTACGTAGTGAGAAATAAAAATACGGAAGGCCTCGGAAAAATCGGCCAGATGGCCCATATCTTAGCTCCGTCGGATGGAGAGCAGGAGCTGGAGGAGAGTTCCGGGACAGAGGAACCGGCTGCACCTGAGACGGCTGAGATTCAGGAAGAGGAGTGATCCATATGAAAATACGCCCGGCTGTCCAGGAGGACGTAAGGGAAATGATGGAAATTTTTAATTATGAGGTGAGAAATTCCACCGCCTCCTTCGCCATTACAGAACAATCCTATGAGGAACGTCTGGCGTGGTTTCGGTCTCACGGCGGAGAACGTCATCCTTTAATCGCAGCAGAGCAGGATGGCCGCGTGGCGGGCTACGCCTGCCTGTCAGACTACCGCCCTTACGAGGCTTACAAAGGGACTGCGGAGCTTTCCGTCTATGTTTCACGGGATTTCAGAAGACAGGGAATCGGGGAAGCGCTGATGAGGGAACTCCTTGATATGGCCCGCAGCTGCGGGAAGCTTCACACTGTCATATCCGTTATCACGGGAAATAACGAAGCCAGCATCCGTCTGCATGAAAAAATGGGCTTTTCCTACTGCGGAACCATGCACCGGGCAGGCGAGAAGTTCGGGCAGCTGTTAGACATAGTCAACTACGAATTTTTAATCTGATATCTTGGAAGAGAACCTTTGCCGGAGCATACAGGACAGCCGGCAGAGGTTTTTTCTTTCTGGAAATATCGGAAAATGTAAGAAATTTGATCCTTGCAGTTTCTGCTTTCCGTGTGCTACATTACAATCAGAACCATTGAGCCGGGGGGGGCGGGGGGCTTCCTGCGTACAGCCCCGGGAATATGGGATAACTGTTAAACGGTGGGAAATATGGGTTTCGCAGATGATAAGCGGAAGAATACCGAGAGGAGAGATAGGATGAAACGGAAAGTCTGGGTGGGAATGGTGGGAATGCTTGCTGCGTCTGCTCTTTGCACTGGCTGTCAGGCAGAACAGGCAGATGAAACGAGGACTGCGGCAGAGACGCAGATGAGGACAGAGGAGACGGCGCAAGGACAGGAGGAAGATATGCATGCCGTCAGTATTATCGGCGGAGCAGACGGCCCTGCCTCCGTTTTTGTGGCGGGAAAAATGACAGATGCAGAGGAGATTTCCGGCTGCCCGTCTTTTTCCGGACAGGCGCAGGAGCTTCTGATTGACCCGGACAAAACAGGCCGCGTTTACCTGGACAGCGTACACAGCTATCTGCAGCTGACCGACGAAAACGGAGAGCAGCTGACGAATCCGGAGGAACGGACGGCAGCGGTGATTCATGGCCTCTGGGGTACGGCTGTGCTGGCCCGCCAGGAGGGAGAATCTGTGTGGCGCACAGGGACGGCGGCGGATATGAAGGCAGTTGAGGATTCTTATATGAAGGACGAACAGTCGACGGAAGTGTTTGCAAACAATGGAACGGTTTTTGTATACCAGATGGAGAACGGGAATATAGAAAAAGAGTATCACATTGTGATGGAAACGGGACAGCTGTTTGCCCGGGATGTGTCAGAAGAGGATGCAGGAGAGAAACTTGCCTTTTACGAGATGCTTCGTGAAATCAGAGACGAAGAGGAGAACAGAAAGCCGGCAGCAGAGGCGGATCGGGAAGAGCGTTTGAATCGGCTGAAAAAGGAACAGGAGATAACAAATGTCTGGGATCGGACGGTGACGGCAGACGGTGCGGAGGTATTTCTCTGCAGCCGCGGGGAGAAACTGAAGGACCTGTGCCTGGTTTGGGAGGATCCGGAGAGCGGAACGTGGAAAGTGGAAACCATTGTATGGAACCAGGAATCATAAAGCGGCCGGCAGCAGAGTGAAAGCAGATGAGAAGAAGGGAGAAATGAAACGATGGGATGTCTGGGAAATATTTTGTGGTTTATCTTCGGCGGCTGTATCAGCGGCCTCAGCTGGTGTCTGGCCGGGTGCCTGTGGTGCGTGACAATCATAGGAATTCCGGTGGGGCTTCAGTGCTTTAAGCTGGCTTCCCTGAGCTTTTTCCCCTTTGGGAAAGAGGTCAGATACGGCGGAGGCGCAGTTTCATTTCTGGTAAACTTAATCTGGCTGGTGCTGTCAGGGCTTCCTCTGGCTCTGGAGCACGCTCTGATAGGCCTTCTGCTCTGCGTGACCGTCATCGGCATTCCCTTTGGCCTCCAACAGTTCAAGCTGGCCAAGCTGGCCCTGATGCCTTTTGGAGCGGTGTGCGTCAGAACGCAGATATAGAGGCCGGGAAAGTATGTCCAGGGGAAAAATTTTCTTGTTCCACTGAAAGTCACCGAAAATTTTTCCCTGGACATAAACGGAAGAGATGGAAGAGAGGCTTTTCCTTCCTGCAAATTTCAAAACAAAATATTGACGAATCCAGAGTTTTATGGTATAGTAGACGGGCGAATGGAAGAGCTAGGTCTTTTTTTTATGCTCAAAAGCATGAGGAGAAGCCTGAAAAAATTTGAATTTAAGTGGAGGTGGAAGTCGTGCGCACAAGAATCACACTGGCATGTACAGAATGCAAACAGCGTAACTACAACATGACCAAGGATAAGAAGACTCATCCGGACAGAATGGAGACTAAGAAGTACTGCAGATTCTGCAAGAGACATACTATGCACAAGGAGACAAAATAATCTTCGTGCCAGTATAAAGGATCAGGCGTTCGCTTGAACATTTTGGAGGACAAAGAATGGGTGAAACAGGGAATACCGCAAAGGCCCCCAAGAAGAGCTTTTGGAAAGGCCTCAAGGCTGAGTACAAGAAGATAATCTGGCCTGACAAAGCAACCCTTCAGAAGCAGACGGCAGCCGTTATCTCGGGAGCTGTCGCTTTAGGTCTGATCATTGCAGCCTTAGACACAGCGATTGTGTTCCTGCTGCACTATATCATCTAACACACACAAGGGATAGGGTGAGATTATGTCAGAAGCGAATTGGTATGTAGTTCACACTTACTCAGGCTATGAAAACAAAGTAAAGGTCGACATTGAGAAGACCATTGAGAACAGAGGCCTTCAGGATCAGATCCTGGAAGTATCCGTTCCCATGCAGGATGTAGTCGAGATTAAGAATGGAGCCCAGAAGCAGGTTGCCAAAAAGATGTTCCCCGGATATGTGCTTATTAACATGGTTATGAACGATGACACATGGTATGTAGTGCGTAATACCCGCGGTGTAACAGGTTTTGTTGGCCCGGGATCCAAGCCGGTTCCTTTAACAGAGGACGAGATGGCAAATCTCGGCTTCAAACCAGCCGGAGTAGTCGTTGATTACGAGGTTGGAGATGCGGTTGTCGTTATCTCCGGTGCCTGGAAGGATACCGTTGGTGTTATCAAGTCCATCAACGATAACAAGCAGACACTTGAAATTACCGTGGAGATGTTCGGCCGTGAGACACCGGTTGAACTGGACTTCACAGAAGTTAAGAAGATGTAAGATGCGGCCTGTGTTTCGCAGGCTCGTGGGAGGGTTCATCCCGCCATTACCACAATATTAGGAGGTGCCTTATCATGGCAAAGAAAGTAACAGGATATATTAAATTACAGATTCCTGCTGGTAAAGCAACACCAGCTCCGCCAGTTGGTCCGGCTCTTGGACAGCACGGTGTAAATATCGTACAGTTTACAAAAGAGTTCAACGCTAGAACAGCAGATCAGGGCGACCTGGTTATCCCGGTTGTTATCACTGTATATGCTGACAGAAGCTTCAGCTTTATTACAAAGACTCCGCCGGCTGCCGTTTTATTAAAGAAGGCATGCAAGCTGAAATCCGGCTCTGCAACACCAAATAAGACAAAGGTAGCTACCATCTCCAAGGATGAGGTCAGAAAGATCGCTGAGCTCAAGATGCCAGACTTAAACGCAGCAAACGTAGAAGCAGCTATGAGCATGATCGCCGGAACTGCAAGAAGTATGGGTATCACAGTAGAGGAGTAAGGATTCCTTACCGTCTGCAGAACGAGATGTTGAATTAGAAACGTGGGAGGGCAATCCCCGACAATACCACTAGGAGGTTATTTATAATGAAAAGAGGAAAAAGATACGTAGAGGCTGCTAAGTTAGTAGACCGTACAAATCTTTACGAAGCATCCGAAGCCATCTCTATCGTTAAGAAGGCAGCAGGTGCTAAATTTGACGAGACAATTGAAGCTCATATCAGAACCGGTTGTGACGGACGTCACGCTGATCAGCAGATCCGCGGCGCTGTAGTTCTTCCTCACGGAACAGGTAAGACTGTCAGAATCCTTGTATTTGCCAAGGGACCGAAGGCTGACGAGGCTCAGGCAGCAGGCGCTGATTTCGTAGGAGCAGAGGAGTTAATTCCGAAGATCCAGAACGAGGGATGGCTTGATTTCGACGTAGTTGTAGCTACACCAGACATGATGGGCGTTGTAGGACGTTTAGGACGTGTACTCGGACCGAAGGGCTTAATGCCAAACCCGAAGGCTGGAACAGTTACTATGGACGTTACAAAGGCTATCAACGATATCAAGGCCGGTAAGATTGAGTACAGACTTGATAAAACAAACATTATCCACGTGCCAGTAGGAAAAGCTTCTTTCACAGAGGAGCAGTTAGCGGACAACTTCCAGACGCTTATCGACGCAGTTCTGAAGGCAAAGCCAGCTACATTAAAGGGCGCTTACTTCAAGAGCGTAACACTGACATCCACTATGGGACCAGGTGTGAAGTTAAACGTAGCAAAGCTGACAAATTAATTGCGGCAGATATAAAAATTGGAGCCCTCTCCTGAAGAAATTCGGGAGAGGGCTCTTTTGACGTCATAGAAAATGGTCTCCTGTGAAATTTACAGGCTTTTCGCTCGCTTTGCGATGTTTTCCTGGAAATTAATGACCCGGTGCTCGTACTCTGAATTCATATAGCTGGAGGTAATGAGGAAATCGGCAGTCGCCTTATTGTTGGCGATGGGGATGTCGTATACCTGAGCGATGCGGAGCAAAGCTTTCACGTCCGGATCGTGGGGCTGGGCTGTCAGGGGATCGGAAAAGAAGACGATGAAATCCACCCGTCCCTCCACTACCTTGGCTCCGATCTGCTGATCGCCGCCCAGAGGACCGCTGTTGTAGCCCTTCACGGGAAGCCCCGTGGCCTCTGTGATCATGCGGGCCGTGGTCCCGGTTCCGCAGAGAAAATGATGCTTCAACACTTCTTTATGTGCATTGCACCAGTCGATCAGCTCGCGCTTTTTCTGATCGTGGGCAATCAGGGCAATGTTTTTCTGTTTTCCAATGGTCATTGTCAAATAATCCATAGTCACCATTCCTTTCGCTGAAATGTCGTTTGTTTTCTGTCGGGGGACAGGGGATTCCTGCGCTTCCCTTCTGCTATCATACCACATTTGCGCAGACGAGATGTGAAAAAAATATAAAATCTTTGCAATTCCAAATAGAATGGTATATAATAATTTTGTGCAAAAGCATAAAAGGAAGACTCTGCCGGGAAGGGACAGAGGCAGATTTCCGTATGCTGAAGCTGGGAACCCGTCTTAATTCTATACAATCCCCAGAAAGAAAGTAATCGTATAAATTCAATGCAGCCGCTGTTTTTTGCGTACAAAGATCAAAAAATACAGCCGGAGTGGCAGGAATCAGTAAGAAACCATAACAGAATGACAAACATCAGCGTGAATAACAGAATAAGGAGAAGTGGTATATGAGAGAGAAACTTCAGACTCTGCCTCTTGTTCAGCTCAGAGAGCTTGCAAAGGCCCAGGGGATTAAAGGAGTGACAACTCTGAAAAAAGCAGAGTTGATTGAGCGTTTGTGCGAAAAAACGGACGACAAAACGCCTGATAAGGCAGTTGATAAGGCGGCTGTCCATATGCCGGAGAGAGCTGGAGAAGGCGAGTCTTACAGGGAACGTCCGGCAGAACCTGCCAGGGAAAAAACGCCGGAGCAGGAGGAGCGCCCGGCCAGGACTTACCAGCAGAGAAACTATGGAAGAAACGAAAACAATTCTAATTATAGAGGCAGCCAGAATTACAGAGGAAACAATTACAGGAATTCTTCCGGACGCAGTTATCCGCAGAACAACTCCGGCGTTCATGCAGGAAGCCAGGAAGGCGGCTGCCAGCAGGGGGCAGACAGAAGCGATGTGAGAAATGAGGGAAGAGCCCAGGAGAGCCGCTACCAGGACGGCAGAATGCAGGACGCCCGTTACCAGGACAGCAGGGTTCAGGAAAACCGGTATCAGCAGGGGAGAATCCAGGAGAGCGGATATCAAGAGAACAGAATTCACGAGTACAGGGAAAATACAGTGGAGGATGTGAAGGCTGATCTGCAGGAACTGGACAGCGGAATCGAGGCAAAAGGAATTCTGGAGGTTATGTCCGACGGATTTGGCTTTATCCGCTGCGAAAATTTCCTGCCCGGAGATAACGACGTCTATGTGGCCCCATCCCAGATCCGCCGCTTTAACCTGAAGACAGGCGATATTGTCCAGGGAAGCAGGAGGATCAAGACAGCTACAGAGAAATTTGCGGCGCTTTTATATATTGAGACAATCAACGGATATCCCACCAGCGTGGTAGAGCGCAGGCCTAATTTCGAAAGCCTGACGCCGATTTTCCCGGACGAGAGGCTTCATATGGAGATGCCGGGAACGAGAAATTCCACAGCCATGCGGGTGCTGGATCTGCTGTCGCCGATTGGCAAGGGACAGAGAGGCATGATTGTGTCTCCGCCGAAAGCGGGAAAGACTACTCTTTTAAAGCAGGTGGCCAAGGCGGTAACTGTCAATCATCCGGATATGCATCTGATGATTCTGTTAATTGACGAGCGTCCGGAGGAGGTAACCGATATCAAGGAGGCCATCACGGGGCCGAATGTGGAGGTGATTTACTCTACCTTTGACGAGCTGCCGGACCGCCACAAGAGGGTGTCCGAGATGGTGATTGAGCGGGCGAAGCGCCTGGTGGAGCATGGACGCGACGTTATGATTCTCCTCGACAGCATTACCCGTCTGGCCAGAGCCTACAACCTGGTAGTGCCCGCCAGCGGCCGCACCCTGTCGGGCGGTCTGGATCCGGCTGCTCTTCATATGCCCAAGCGCTTCTTCGGCGCAGCCAGAAATATCAGGGAGGGAGGAAGCCTGACCATTCTGGCTACCGCCCTGATTGATACGGGAAGCCGTATGGACGACGTGATCTATGAGGAGTTTAAGGGAACGGGAAATATGGAGATTGTCCTGGACAGAAAGCTGTCCGAGAAGCGGATTTTCCCGGCTATCGACATTTTAAAATCCGGAACCAGACGCGACGATCTGCTTTTGAATCCTCTGGAGACCGAGGCGGTGGATATTATCCACAAGGCCACCAATACGGCGAAGCCGGAGGAATCGGTAGAGCGGATTTTAGACCTGTTTGCCAGAACGAAGAACAACAGGGAATTTGTGGATATGGTGAAAAAAGTGCGGATTTAGAACCGCCGTGTTTTTCTGGCGTTTTCTCTTGGGGAAACGAAAAAATCCCTTGCAATAGAGGGCTTTCTGTGCTATACTGTGTAAGCTGTGTATCGTAGAATTACTGCACGGCAGACAGAGAGCCGCACACTGCGCGGCAGAAAATTTTGGTACATTTGTACGTGTGGTCGGAAACCACAGAAGAAAAATTGAGAGGTGAAAATCATGAAGGAAGGAATCCATCCAGCTTATTATCAGGCAAAGGTTGTCTGCAACTGCGGCAACGAGTTCGTAACAGGTTCTACAAAGAAGGACATCCACGTGGAGGTTTGCTCCAAGTGCCATTCTTTCTACACAGGACAGCAGAAGGCTGCAGCTGCCCGCGGACGTATTGATAAGTTCAACCGCAAGTACGGCATCAGCGCAAACTAATAGCTTGGCTAAATAAGGGTTGGGTTTTAATGGAGACATGAAACCCAGCCTTTTTGGTTTTCATAAGGAGAAATGAAATCATATGAAATATTCAGGAATCGGAGGACAGGCTGTCATCGAGGGGATCATGATGATGAACCGGAACGATTATGCGGTGGCAGTCAGGAAACCGGACCAGGAAATAGAGGTTAAAAGGGATCGGTATATCAGCATTACCCAAAAGGTGAAGCTGTTCTCCCTGCCCTTTGTCAGAGGCGTATTCCGCTTTGCGGATTCCATGATTGTGGGTATGAAGACGCTGACCTATTCCGCCAGCTTCTTTGAGGACGACGAGGATTCGGAGCCGGGAAAGATAGAGCAATTTCTGAACCGGGTGCTGGGGGAGAAGCTGGAGAGCGCCCTGATGGCTCTCGTCATGGTTCTGTCTTTTGTCATGGCTATCGGGATTTTCATGCTGCTTCCGCTTTTTATCGCAGGGCTGTTTTCCAGCGTGATTGAGTCGGAACGCCTGATGGCAGTGCTGGAGGGCATAATCCGCATTCTTATTTTCATTGCCTATATTAAGCTTGTTTCCCGTATGGAGGATATCAGGCGGACGTTTATGTACCACGGAGCGGAGCACAAGTGCATTAACTGCGTGGAGCACGGCCTTCCGCTGACTGTGGAAAATGTCAGAAACAGTTCCAAGGAGCACAAGCGCTGTGGAACCAGTTTTATCCTGATTGTCATGGTCATCAGCATTCTGTTTTTCATGGTAGTCAGAGTGGACAATGTCTGGATGCGTTTTGCCAGCCGCATTGTGCTGGTTCCGGTGATTGCCGGAGTGTCCTACGAGATTCTGCAGCTGGCCGGCCGGAGCAATTCAAGATTTATGGATCTGGTGAGCCGTCCGGGTATGTGGATGCAGGGCCTTACGACTAAGGAACCGGACGATTCCATGATAGAGGTGGCTATCGCCGCCACGGAGGCTGTGTTTGACTGGAAGGCGTATCTGAGGGAGAATTTCCCGGATACCGATCTGAGCGCTTTTGAAGATTCGGAAGACAGCCAGGAGAAAGAGGAAGCTCTCAGGAGGGACGCATGAACCGTACAGTGACAGCATGCCTTTTTGAAGGGCCTTTTGAAGAACTGCCAACCTGGCAGGAGATGCTGGACGCCGGGGCGGGAAGACTTTCAGCGGCAGGAGTGGCGGAGGCCGAGCTGGACGCCTGGTACCTGCTTTCCGACAGCTTTTCCGTAGACAGAGTGCATTTCCTGATGGACAGAAACAGAACTGTGCATCCGGGAACCTTTGAAAAAGGGTGGCCAGTTTTTGCAGAGCGCATTGGGAGACGGGCTCTCAGAATTCCTCTTCAGCAGATTTTGGGCTGCCAGGAGTTTATGGGGCTTTCCTTCCAGGTCAATGACCAGGTGCTGATTCCCAGGCAGGATACAGAGACTCTGGTGGAGGAGATTTTAAAAGACTGTCAGAACCGCGACGTGGAAATTCTCGATCTGTGCACCGGGAGCGGCTGTATCGGGCTGAGTCTGGCGGTGCTTGGAAGATATAGGAGCGTTTCGGCGGCAGACATCTCAGAAGGAGCTTTGAAAATTGCCCTGAAGAACGCCAGAAATCTTTTTATGATACAGAAGAATGTTATCCGCTCCCAGTCGAAAAAAGTGTCTGATCAGCCCTGGAGGATGGAACTGTCCGTTTGGACCGGGGAGGCGGAGAAGGGCCGAAATGGAGCCGGAATATTCGGAAACAGACCGGGGACAGGACGTCCTCTGGAGGTGGAGGAGCGGAGCTTTTCCCTGTTTCAGAGCGATCTGTTCTCAGCGGATGACGGGCGTCTCTATGATGTGATTGTGTCGAATCCCCCCTACATTCCGTCGGCGGTTGTGGACAGCCTGGAACCAGAGGTGCGGGAACACGAGCCCCGGCTGGCGCTTGACGGCCGGGAGGACGGCCTGTATTTTTACAGGCGTCTGGCAGAAGAGTGCGGACGCCATCTGAAGCCGGGAGGACGGGTTTATTTTGAAATTGGACACGACCAGGGGGCGGCTGTGACAGCGCTTCTTGAGGAGAATGGTTACAGGAATATACAGGTGATAAAAGATGCGCCGGGGTTGGACCGGGTAGTGAAAGCGGAAGCTGCCGGACGTTAAGGAAGGAATAGTAAAACAGGAGGTTGCCATGTTTGATCGTTTAGACGATTTGCTGATCCGATACGAGGAACTGATGGAAGAACTCAACAACCCATATGTGGTTGAGGATCAGAAGAAATTTAGAAAACTTATGAAGGAGCAGGCGGATCTGGCTCCGATTGTAGAGGCATATAAGAATTACAAGCAGGCTCATCAGGACGTGGAGGACAGCGTTGCCCTTCTGGAGGAAGAGTCTGACGAGGAGATGAGAGAGTTAGCCAAGGAAGAGCTGGCTGACGCGAAAAAGAGAATCGAAGAGCTGGAGCAGGAACTGAAAATTCTCCTGCTTCCAAAGGATCCCAACGATGACAAGAACGTTATGGTGGAAATCCGCGCAGGCGCAGGCGGAGACGAGGCGGCTCTGTTTGCCTCCGAGCTGTACCGTATGTATGTGCGCTATGCAGAGCGCCAGCGCTGGAAGACTGAGATTGTCAGCCTGAACGAGAATGGAATCGGTGGTTTCAAGGAGGTAGTGTTCATGGTAACAGGCCAGGGCGCTTACTCCAAGCTCAAGTACGAGAGCGGCGTACACCGGGTACAGCGTGTGCCGGAGACAGAGTCCGGCGGCCGTATCCACACCTCTACAGCCACTGTAGCCGTGATGCCGGAGGCAGAGGACGTGGATATTGAGATCGATATGAACGACTGCCGCATTGACGTTATGCGCGCGTCAGGAAACGGCGGACAGTGCGTCAACACGACTGACTCTGCAGTGCGTCTGACTCATATGCCTACCGGTATCGTAATCTACAGCCAGACAGAGAAATCACAGCTTCAGAATAAGGAGAAGGCCTTCCGCCTTCTGCGCTCCAAGCTGTACGATTTAGAGCTGGAGAGACGCCAGAACGAGGAGTCTGAGGCCAGAAGAAGCCAGATTGGAACGGGAGACCGTTCTGAGAAGATCCGTACCTACAATTTCCCGCAGGGCCGTGTCACAGAGCACAGAATCAAGCTGACGCTCTACAAGATTGACTCGGTTATGGACGGAGATTTAGACGAGCTGATCGACAGCCTGATTGCGGCTGATCAGGCCGCTAAGCTGGCGAAGCTGAACGAGGAGATATAAGGGACGCTGGCTGGAAATTATGTATAATACAGCAGGAGGGCTGCGATCTGGGGCTGAGAAATCGGCTGCCTGGCGCAGCCCTTCTTTCTGTTCCGGTTGACATACCGGCGTCTAGGATAGTAAGATTAAATGCAGAAACAGGAAAGGAACCGGATTATGAAAATCATTGAAACATACAGCCCCGAAGAGACCTTTCAGGCGGGGAAACGGCTGGGAGAGCAGGCAGGGAAGGGGCAGGTTTACTGCTTAGACGGCGATCTCGGCGTGGGAAAAACGGTATTCACCCAGGGCTTTGCAAAGGGACTGGGAATTCAGAGTGATGTGAACAGTCCCACCTTCACAATCATTCAGCAGTACGAGGAGGGGCGCCTTCCGCTCTACCATTTCGACGTCTACCGGATTGGAGATATCAGCGAGATGGATGAAATCGGATATGAGGACTGCTTTTACGGAGAAGGTGTGTGCCTGATCGAGTGGGCCTCCCTGGTGGAGGAGATCATTCCGGAGACAGCCATTGAAATCAGGATTGAGAAGGATCTGGAAAAGGGCTTTGATTACCGGAAAATAACGGTGGAGGAGAGATAATGAGAGTATTAGGAATTGAAAGCTCGTCGCTGGTGGCTTCCGTGGCCATTGTGACAGATGGAATTTTGACGGCAGAATATACGGTAAATTTAAAGAAAACTCATTCCCAGACCTTGCTTCCCATGATTGACGAGGTGATCCGGATGCTGGAGATAGAGCTGGATACCATCGACGCCATCGCCGTATCCGGCGGCCCCGGTTCTTTTACAGGACTGCGCATCGGATCTGCTACGGCCAAGGGGCTGGGGCTCGCCATGAAAAAGCCCCTGATCCACGTTCCCACCGTGGACGCTATGGCGTACAATCTCTACGGTACGGACGCTTTAATCTGCCCGATTATGGACGCCAGAAGAAATCAGGTTTACACGGGACTGTATCATTTCCGGGAAGAGTTTGAGATCGTGAAGGAGCAGCAGCCAGCGGATATTAAAGAGCTTGTGGAGGAGTTAAACGGCCGGGGAGAGCGGGTGATATTCCTGGGAGACGGAGTGCCTCCTTATCAGGCGGTTATCGAAGAGCTGATAAAGGTTCCCCACAGGTTTGCCCCAGCTCATGTAAACCGGCAGAGAGCCGCTTCTGTGGCAGCCCTTGGCAGCGTTTACCTGGCGGAGGGAAAGACGGAAACTGCCATGGAGCACAAGCCGGATTACCTGAGAAAATCCCAGGCGGAGAGAGAACGGGAACTGGCGGAGCGCCAGGGAGAGCTGGACAAGCTGGCTGCCGGAATTCAGGTAGTGGAAAAGCAGGCGTAGGCAGAAACATCGCGCGGATATGAACAGAACAGGAAACGGAGACAGGAAAGAGGGAAGCGGAAACATGAATCGATCAGAGACAGGATTTTCCCTGCGGCCTATGGAGGAGAGAGATCTGGCCGCTGCGGCAGAGCTGGAACGGTTAAGCTTTTCAGCGCCATGGTCTGAGGCGATCCTGCAGGAGAGTCTGGAGAGCCGGCTGGATTTTCTCTGGGTTCTGGAACCGGCAGATAACAGAACCGGCGGGGACTGCGGACAGGAAAAAGAAGGCGGCCATTGCGGCAGGGGGCTGGCCGGCTACTGCAATCTGCGGGTGATTGCCGGAGAGGGCGAGCTGATGCGGATTGCTGTGCATCCAGAGCTCCGCGGCAGAGGATTATCCAGAAAACTGATGGATCAGCTGGAGGAGACTGCCAGAGAAAAGGGCGCAGAGGCCCTCACCCTGGAGGTGAGAAAATCCAACCGGACGGCTATTGAGCTTTATAAATCCTATGGTTTCGGGGAGGAAGCGGTCAGAAAGAATTATTATGAGAATCCGGCTGAGGACGCTCTCATTATGTGGCTCTATTTTTCTTGAAATAATTACCACTTAAAAACAGGCATAAGAACGATTATAATTTAGGGGTATCCGTTTCGGATGCCCCGTTTTTCATTTCATAGGAGTTCCATCTGGACGAAATGAAAAGTCCGCTTAACAGGAAACGGGGAAACGTTCGGCGATAGAAGAAAGGTGAGGAAACATGAGAAAATACAAAGGCAAGGGAGAGCTGGAATCGGTGTGGTGCAACTGGTGCGGAAAGCGCCTGATTGTGAAGGATGGAATTTTGCGGGAGGGAAGCGCTCATTTTGAGCTTACCTGGGATTATTTTTCGGAAAAAGACGGAGAAGTCCACAGCTTTGATCTCTGCGAATCGTGTTATGACGAGCTGACCAATCAATTTAAAATTTCTGTTCAGGTAAAAGAGCGGACGGAACTTTTGTAGAATCTAAGCTCCAGGATAGAAAAAAATTTTTCTTTGTGATATGATAAATAAGAAGGAACTGTAAGAGAAAAGAACTGCCGGATAGGAGGAACTGTGATGGTGATTGAACATAATCCAAAGGAGCTTGCGGCGATGGCGGAATTTCACAAGGGAAACCGTGCGCAGGGCCTTAAGCTGCAGGAAGAGTTTGCCTCTGAATTTAGAGAGGAGTACAAGGATAAGGATCATTGTCCATGCAAAAAGGCCTGCCGCTATCATGGGAATTGTAAGGAATGCGTAGCAATCCACAGAGCGCACCAGGAGCATGTGCCGAACTGTATGCGGCCTGTTCTGAACCAGAAAATCAAACTGCTGTCTGAACTGACGGAGCATACGATTGCAGGCGAGATAGAGATGCCAAAGGAAGTCCTTCGAAAGGAATTTCAGTAGTTATGCCAGCCGGCGGCGCCGGATGAGCCTGCGGGGTAAAACCAGGCGGCATGATTTTGAAAATCAGGCGAAGAATCCTGCGCGGCAGGGTTCTTCGTTCTTTTTCGCTTTATAGAAACGTTTCGTTTCATGTAAAGTCAAAACTGCAGAACCGAAAAAGAAAACAGAGAGGAATTTTTTTATATGTTAGATGTTTGTCTGTTAGGTACAGGGGGGATGATGCCTCTTCCCTACCGGTGGCTCACATCCCTGATGACCCGGTGCGACGGAAGCAATCTTCTGATCGACTGCGGAGAGGGAACCCAGGTGGCCTTAAAGGAGAAGGGGTGGAGTCCCAAGCCCATTGATATTATCTGCTTTACTCATTACCATGCAGATCATATCAGCGGTCTTCCGGGGCTTCTTCTTACCATGGGAAACGCAGAGCGGACAGAGCCGGTGACCATGATAGGACCTAAGGGGCTGGAACGTGTAGTAGGCGCTCTCAGGACCATTGCGCCGGAACTGCCCTTTGAACTCCGGTTTATTGAGCTGACAGAGCAGAGAGAACAGCTTCAGATAGGTCCTTACATCATAGACGCTTACCGCGTCAACCACAATGTGATCTGCTATGGCTATGCGGTGTCTATTCCCAGAAAAGGAAAGTTTGATGTGGATAGAGCCAGGGAGCAGGATATTCCCCAGAGATTCTGGAACCGTCTTCAGAAGGGAGAAACCATTGAGGAGGAAGGGCGTCTTCTGACGCCTGATATGGTTCTGGGGCCGGCCAGAAGAGGAATCAAGGTGGTCTACTGTACAGATACCAGGCCGGTTCCGGTAATTGCAGAGTATGCAAGGAAAGCGGATCTGTTTATCTGCGAGGGAATGTACGGGGAGGACGGCAAGGAAGCCAAGGCCAGAGAGTATAAGCATATGACTTTTCAGGAGGCGGCCGGCCTGGCCAAGGAGGCGCAGCCGAAGGAAATGTGGCTGACTCATTACAGCCCTTCCCTGACGAGACCGGACGAGTATGCTGATAAGGCCAGAGCAATCTTTGCCCGCGCCAAGACGGCCAGAGACGGCTGGAGCGCAGAACTGGGCTTTGATGAAGATTAGCTGTTAGGAGAGAGTGAAACATGAATAGACAAGAGACAAACGAGGACGTTTTGATTCTGGCCATAGAGAGCTCCTGCGACGAGACGGCTGCCTCTGTGGTGAAAAATGGAAGAGAGGTGCTTTCTAATGTGATTTCTTCTCAGATTGCCCTCCACACCCTTTATGGCGGAGTGGTTCCTGAGATTGCGTCGAGAAAGCACATTGAGAAGATTAACCAGGTGATTGAGAGCGCTCTTGCGGAGGCGGATGTGACGCTGGAGGAGATTACAGCCATAGCCGTTACATATGGACCGGGGCTTGTAGGAGCTCTTCTGGTGGGAGTGGCGGAAGCCAAGGCGCTGGCCTACGCGGCCAAGAAGCCGTTAGTGGGCGTACATCATATTGAAGGCCATGTGTCGGCTAATTTTATTGAAAATCCAGATTTGGAACCGCCCTTTGTCTGCCTGATTGTCTCAGGCGGACATACGCATCTGGTCATTGTGAAGGACTATGGCGAGTTTGAGATCATTGGTCATACCAGGGATGACGCGGCGGGGGAGGCCTTTGACAAGGTGGCCAGAGCCGTGGGACTGGGATACCCGGGCGGTCCCAAGGTGGACAAGGCCGCCAGAGAGGGAAATCCTCATGCCATCGAATTCCCGCGGGCAAAAGTAGGGGACAATCCTTATGATTTCAGCTTCAGCGGCTTAAAATCAGCAGTGCTGAATTACATTAATCATGCCAAAATGACGGGGGAGGAGATCTGCGTGCCGGATCTGGCCGCTTCTTTCCAGAACGCCGTGGTAGAGTCTTTGGTATCCAGAGCGATCATGGCTGCGAAGGAGTACGGCTACGACAAGCTGGCCATTGCCGGAGGCGTGGCTTCCAATTCGGCTCTGCGCGAGGGCATGAAGGCCGCCTGCGAGAAGGAGGGAATCCGGTTTTATCATCCGTCTCCTATTTATTGCACCGACAATGCGGCTATGATAGGAGCGGCAGCTTACTATGAATATCAGAAGGGCGCCCGCTCAGGCTGGGATTTAAACGCGGTTCCGAACTTAAAGCTGGGGGAGAGGTAGAGGTTCTGGAAAGTCTGGAAAGGGAGTGACGTCATGAAGAGACAAACGTGCGCCATCGTTCTGGCAGCGGGGCAGGGAAAGCGGATGGGAACCAGAATACAGAAGCAGTTTTTAGATTTGGGAGGTTATCCGGTTCTCTTTTACAGCTTAAATGCATTTGAGAAAAGCCAGGTGGATCAGGTGATTCTGGTTACAGGAAAACAGGAGATGGAGTTCTGCAGACAGGATCTAGTGGAGCGGTACGGCTTTTCTAAAGTGAAGGCAGTGGTGGCTGGAGGTGCAGAACGCTACCATTCCGTCTGCGAGGGACTGAAGCAGGTTCCGGCTTCTTCAGCTATTGTGCTGATCCATGACGGGGCCCGTCCGTTCGTTGATTCAGAAATAATAGACAGAACCATTGAGGCGGCGGAGCAATTTGGAGCCTGCGCCGCCGGTATGCCGTCAAAGGACACGGTAAAAATTGCAGATGAAAACGGCTTTGCAGCTTCCACTCCGGATCGCTCCAGGGTATGGATGGTGCAGACGCCTCAGGCGTTTTCAAGGTCTTTGATCTGCCAGGCCTATGAGACCATGATGGAGGACGAGTCTCTGCAGCAGGGGGTCACGGACGACGCCATGGTTGTGGAGAGGTTGACAGGAGTTCCGGTGCGTCTGGTAGAAGGTTCCTATGAAAATATTAAGGTGACAACGCCGGAGGATATGGAGGTGGCTGCGGCTGTTTTAAAACGCCGCGGCATGATTTAACCTTTTGGAAAAGGGAGCTGGAAAGCTTGAAGGGGGAGGCAGTGCCAGTGGGAGAAATGCAGGAGTGTTACAGGTCTGGGGAGAAAATAGAATATCCGGAACAGATGTTTTCTGAGGGGTTCAGCCGGCAGCAGGAGGAAGAGTGCTGCCGGCTCATTGCAAGGCTGGCCCGCGGAGAGATTTTGAGCAGAGACGAATGGATCCTTCTGCTTTCCGTGAGAACAGGAAAAACAGCTGGTCTTTTATTTCGTACAGCCCGCCGCGTCAGAGAACATTTCTATGGGAAAAGAGTATTTTTGCGGGGCGCGGCAGAGCTGGGTTCCTTTTCACAAAACGGCGGTTTGCAGGAGGAATATTTGATGAAACAGGCCGTGGCTTCAGCCTGCCGGGATGGAAAGCAGGCAGGTCTTCGCAGCTTCGTGCTTCAGAAGAGCCAGGAAAAGAGCCGGGAGAAGGAGCAGGAGGGCGGGCTTCTGGCAGATCTGATAAAACAGATTAAGGCAGCCTGCCCTGACTGTGCAGTAACGCTGGCGGCAGGAATCTATCCGGAAGAAACGGTTCATATGTGGAGGCAGGCGGGAGCAGATCGATACCTTGTCCGCTTGGAACGGTCTGAAGCTGCAGGCCGGGCAGGAGACAGCTCCAGGAAAGCTTTGGAGCAGGAAAAAAGCGGGAGAAAAAGGTACTTAAACTTTTTAAAGAAAACTGGCTGGCAGACGGGCGGAGAGATAAGTGCGGCTTCCTTTGCCGGCTTTCCGGAGCGCCTGGCTGAGGAGCTCATGTTTCTCTGTGCCCTGCAGCCAGAAATAGTAGAAATTAATCCATTTCTTTTCGGGGATAGTGTTCAGACGGCCGAGGCGAGAGAGGATGCTTTAAAAATGACGCTGTATCTGATGGGGATCGCGCGCCTTCTTCTTCCCCGTGTACTTCTCCCTGTCTCTGAAATACTGGAAAAATCCCTTCCCGATGGGCGCAGACTAGGGCTTTTGTGCGGAGCTAACGTGCTGATGATGGATCTTCTTCCTGGTTCCGGCGGCAGTGGTCCATATATGGGATGCAGTACAGCGCAGGAGAAAGCAAAACTGCGCCGTCTGGTAGAGGCGATAGGATATGAAATGGTGGCGGAACGGGGAGACTGCTATGGATTTTCCCGGAGCGGCTGCTCAGAGAAGGCGTAGTGTCAGAGCAGAGAAGGTACCTGCACGTTCTGGCGCTTTCATATGCCCAAAAGGCAGGTCTGCCAGAGGGAGAAAGACGTGAATTTCTCTCTCCTGCAGATTTGTCAGGAAAAAAATAAAAAACTTGAAAAAAACAGTTGACTTCTGTCGAAAACAGTGATAGAATACCTTTCGTTGCCGCTGAGAACGGCAGCTGAGAACAAAAGAAACAGCCTGAATGTGACGGCTTTGAAAGATTTTTCTTTAATGAAGAAACAGAGAAAATTCAAAAAGAAAAATAAAAAAGTTCTTGACAAATGAAAAACAGCGTGATATAATAGCTGAGCACGTTTGGAGAGATATCGAAGTGGTCATAACGAGGCGGTCTTGAAAACCGTTTGTCCGCAAGGGCGCGTGGGTTCGAATCCCACTCTCTCCGCTCTTGACAGATAATTAAATATAAAATGTCAATCAGCAGAAGTACCCAAGTGGCTGAAGGGGCTCCCCTGGAAAGGGAGTAGGTCGTTAGTAGCGGCGCGAGGGTTCAAATCCCTCCTTCTGCGCTGGATATTCAAAGAAGCCAAATGGCTGAGAAT
>JAGTTS010000006.1:125000-130000 GCA_018223375.1 Clostridiaceae bacterium Marseille-Q3526 | reverse complement strand
TGAGAAGACCTCAGTCATCCATACGCCAATCCATAACGTATGGAAGGGAACCCGCTGAACTGAAACATCTAAGTAGGCGGAGGAAAAGAAAGAAACATCGATTCCCAAAGTAGCGGCGAGCGAAATGGGAAGAGCCCAAACCTGAGTGCGTGCATTCAGGGGTTACGGACTGCATAAGTGAGCCGATTTGTTAATGGAACGGTCCTGGAAAGACCGGCCAGAGAGGGTGAAAGCCCCGTACATGAAAGCAATAGGCAGCGGCAGGATCCAGAGTACCACGAGACACGAGGAACCTTGTGGGAAGTCGGAGGGACCACCCTCCAAGGCTAAATACTCCTTAGTGACCGATAGCGCATAGTACTGTGAAGGAAAGGTGAAAAGAACCCCGGGAGGGGAGTGAAAGAGAACCTGAAACCCTGTGTTTACAAGCTGTGGAAGCACGTTAAGGTGCAACCGCGTACTTTTTGTAGAACGGTCCGGCGAGTTGCGGATGCTGGCAAGGTTAAGGAGTAAAGCTCCGGAGCCGAAGCGAAGGCGAGTCTTAATAGGGCGTTAAGTCAGCATGTGCAGACCCGAAACCGGGTGACCTATCCATGTCCAGGTTGAAGTTCCCGTAAAAGGGAATGGAGGACCGAACGCACATCCGTTGAAAAGGGTGGCGATGAGGTGTGGATAGGGGAGAAATTCCAATCGAACCCGGAGATAGCTGGTTCTCCTCGAAATAGCTTTAGGGCTAGCCTCGTATTAGTTTAGCGGAGGTAGAGCACTGAATTTCCTAGGGGGCGTCAAAGTCTACCGAAGAATATCAAACTCCGAATGCCGCATAAATGATGTACGGGAGTCAGACTGCACGAGATAAGTTGGGTAGTCAAAAGGGAAAGAGCCCAGACCTACAGCTAAGGTCCCAAAGTATGTGTTAAGTGGAAAAGGATGTGGGATTTCAAAGACAACTAGGATGTTGGCTTAGAAGCAGCCATACATTCAAAGAGTGCGTAATAGCTCACTAGTCGAGAGGTCCTGCGCCGAAAATGTCCGGGGCTGAAACACAACACCGAAGCTTAGGAATGTAGTAATACATTGGTAGAGGAGCATTCTGTACGGGATGAAGCAGTACCGATAAGGAGCTGTGGACTGTATAGAAGAGAGAATGCCGGAATGAGTAGCGAGATGGAGGTGGGAATCCTCCAGGCCGAATATCTAAGGTTTCCAGAGTAAAGCTGATCTGCTCTGGGTAAGTCGGGGCCTAAGGCGAGGTCGAAAGACGTAGTCGATGGATAACAGGTTGAAATTCCTGTACCGCATATCATCAGAACTGTGGGGACACAGAACCGAAGGGAAACCCGGGAATGAAAAGACCGGGGCAAGCAGAGGACTGGTTAAGCTGGCAAATCCGCTTAGCAACAGGAGACTGTGACGCGTACCGAACAGAAGTAGGGAAGTTTCCGTAGGGGCTGTCAAGAAAAGCCGCTATTGTGTGATATGTGCCCGTACCGTAAACCGACACAGGTGGATGAGGAGAGAATCCTAAGGCCGGCGGGAGAAGCATTGTTAAGGAACTCGGCAAAATGACCCTGTAACTTCGGGAGAAAGGGTGCCTGGGAAACCAGGCCGCAGAGAATAGGCTCAAGCAACTGTTTAGCAAAAACACAGGTCTATGCAAAACCGAAAGGTGAGGTATATGGGCTGACGCCTGCCCGGTGCTGGAAGGTTACGAGGAGAGGTTAGAGCAATCGAAGCTTTGAATCTAAGCCCCAGTAAACGGCGGCCGTAACTATAACGGTCCTAAGGTAGCGAAATTCCTTGTCGGGTAAGTTCCGACCCGCACGAAAGGCGTAATGATTTGAGCGCTGTCTCGACAATGCACCCGGTGAAATTGAAATACCAGTGAAGATGCTGGTTACCTGCGCCAGGACGGAAAGACCCCATGGAGCTTTACTCTAGCTTGATACTGGGATTCGGTACTGCATGTACAGGATAGGTGGGAGACGAAGAATAGAGGACGCCAGTCTTCTAGGAGTCGCTGTTGGGATACCACCCTTGTGGTACTGGGTTTCTAACCAGCCACCGTGACCCGGTGGTGGGACAATGTCAGGTGGGGAGTTTGACTGGGGCGGTCGCCTCCGAAAGGGTATCGGAGGCGCTCAAAGGTTCCCTCAGAATGGTTGGAAACCATTCAAAGAGTGCAAAGGCAGAAGGGAGCTTGACTGCGAGAGTGACGGCTCGAGCAGGTACGAAAGTAGGACTTAGTGATCCGGTGGTATGAAAGTGGGATTGCCATCGCTCAACGGATAAAAGCTACCCTGGGGATAACAGGCTTATCACTCCCAAGAGTTCACATCGACGGAGTGGTTTGGCACCTCGATGTCGGCTCATCGCATCCTGGGGCTGAAGTAGGTCCCAAGGGTTGGGCTGTTCGCCCATTAAAGCGGTACGCGAGCTGGGTTCAGAACGTCGTGAGACAGTTCGGTCCCTATCCGGCGCGGGCGTAGGATATTTGAGAGGAGCTGTCCTTAGTACGAGAGGACCGGGATGGACTGACCTCTGGTGTATCTGTTAGGTTATCAAGCCTATGGCAGAGTAGCCAAGTCGGGACGGGATAAACGCTGAAGGCATCTAAGCGTGAAGCCCCCCTCAAGATGAGATATCCCATACGCAAGTAGTAAGACCCCTTGAAGACGACGAGGTAGATAGGGCAGAGGTGGAAGTGCAGTAATGTACGGAGCTGACTGTTACTAATCGGTCGAGGGCTTAACCAAGAGGTTGGGTAGAGAGAAGAGGATGGAAGAGATAGAAAGTAGGTTCAATGTGTGGTTTTGAGGGTATGTATATCCTTAAAATAAGTTAGTTTATTTTAGAAGTTTCCGTTTTGGAAGCTTCTTTTTTTGTGTATCATTTTGTCATATCATAACTGTCTTCAGCTACATTCAGGCATCATTTCTGTTATTGCTTTTTATTTTTTATACTCCCATTTGTGAAAAAGTGAAATATTTGTGAAGTGGTAGTAATAGGCCATATAATTTGGTAAGATAATTTCAAATAAAAGAAAACGTCGGAGGCACATAAGGATATGGAAGCGCTTAAAATTTTAGTGGTGGACGATGAGCCCAGAATGAGAAAACTGGTGAAAGATTTTTTGACTGTCAAAGGTTTTCAAGTGATAGAAGCAGAGGATGGAGAACAGGCGATAGATATTTTCTTTGAAGAAAAAGATATTGCGCTTATTTTGCTGGATGTCATGATGCCGAAAATGGATGGATGGGAAGTTCTAAAAACAATCCGCCAGTATTCTCAGATTCCGATTTTAATGCTGACCGCCAGAGGAGAAGAACAGGACGAGCTTCAGGGATTTAAGCTGGGAGCCGACGAGTATATCTCAAAACCGTTTAGCCCCAAGATTCTTGTAGCCAGAGTGGAAGCGATTCTTCGAAGAAGCAGTCAGGGAAGCAAGGACGTAATTGAAATCGGAGGAATCCGGATTGATAAATCTGCCCACTTGGTGGAGATTGACGGCGTACCAGTCGATTTAAGCTATAAAGAATTTGAACTGATGACTTATTTTGCGGAAAACCAGGGCATTGCGTTGTCCAGAGAGAAAATTCTGAACAATGTGTGGAATTACGATTATTTTGGCGATGCAAGAACGATTGATACCCATGTAAAAAAGCTGCGCAGTAAGCTGGGAGAGAAAGGGGAATACATCAAAACGATCTGGGGAATGGGATATAAATTTGAGGTGGATGCATGAAACGTCAATCCATTTGCAGGCAGTTTACAGTAATTTTTGTATGCATGACGGCATTTGTCATAATAGCTGTCTGGTGTATCAATAACTGGGCTCTGGAAGATTATTACATGGACTATAAAGTTAAAGTTCTGGAGCAGGCTTATACGGAGATCGATCAAATCATAAAGCGGGAAATGCAGACTGGAGAGAGTGCGCTGGAAGGCGTGGATGCTGTTTTGAATAAAGACGCCCATACGGCTAATGATAACGCAGAGGAGCTGGCCTCTGTTGTCCAGGAGCTTCGGGATACCTCTAATATTATGATTTTAATCTATGACAGCATCAGCAACCAGACGCTCCTGTCTTCCGCCAGGGATATTGAGATTCTCAGGGAACGGGTTCAGCGGTATATCTTGGGGCAGGGAACCGACAACCAGGAAGTATTAGTTCGTTCAGACAATTATATGATTCAGAAAAGCTTTGATCCGAACACAAAGACTTCATTTCTGGAGAGCTGGGGCTTTTTCTCAGACAATGGAACCATCTATATTATGTCAACTCCTCTGGAGAGCATTAAGGAAAGCGTTGAAATTTCCAATCATTTTTTGATGTATGTAGGGCTGGCAGCGATTGCAGTCAGCGCTGTGCTGCTGTATTTCATTACAAAAAAGATGACAGATCCAATCCAGAAGCTTTCGATTCTCTCGGAGCAATTGTCGAACTTAGATTTTGAAGCCAGATATGAAGATACTCCTCATACGACACAGGAGCTGAGCTGTCTGGGCCAGAGTATGAACGTACTGTCAAATAAACTGAAAGATACAATTGCAGAGCTGAAGATGGCAAACAATGAGCTTCAGAAAGATATCCAGGAAAAAATTCAGGTGGATGAGATGCGAAAGGATTTTATTGCCAATGTCTCTCATGAGCTGAAAACGCCCATTGCACTGATTCAGGGATATGCGGAGGGATTGACAGAAGGAATGGCGGAGGAGAAAGAGAGCCGGGACTATTACTGTAATGTCATTATGGATGAGGCTGGAAAAATGAATAAAATGGTAAAGCAGCTCCTGACTCTGACTGCCTTGGAATTTGGGAATGAGCAGCTGTCCATGGAACGGTTTAATTTAACGGAACTGATAGGAGGAGTTATTTCTGCATCTGGAATTTTATTAGAGCAAAATGAAATTGAGGTGGAGTTTGACAGCAGCAAGGCGATTTATGTGTGGGCGGATGAATTTAAAATTGAGGAGGTCATAACTAATTATCTGAGCAA
>JAGTTS010000006.1:0-120000 GCA_018223375.1 Clostridiaceae bacterium Marseille-Q3526 | reverse complement strand
GAATCTAAGCCCCAGTAAACGGCGGCCGTAACTATAACGGTCCTAAGGTAGCGAAATTCCTTGTCGGGTAAGTTCCGACCCGCACGAAAGGCGTAATGATTTGAGCGCTGTCTCGACAATGCACCCGGTGAAATTGAAATACCAGTGAAGATGCTGGTTACCTGCGCCAGGACGGAAAGACCCCATGGAGCTTTACTCTAGCTTGATACTGGGATTCGGTACTGCATGTACAGGATAGGTGGGAGACGAAGAATAGAGGACGCCAGTCTTCTAGGAGTCGCTGTTGGGATACCACCCTTGTGGTACTGGGTTTCTAACCAGCCACCGTGACCCGGTGGTGGGACAATGTCAGGTGGGGAGTTTGACTGGGGCGGTCGCCTCCGAAAGGGTATCGGAGGCGCTCAAAGGTTCCCTCAGAATGGTTGGAAACCATTCAAAGAGTGCAAAGGCAGAAGGGAGCTTGACTGCGAGAGTGACGGCTCGAGCAGGTACGAAAGTAGGACTTAGTGATCCGGTGGTATGAAAGTGGGATTGCCATCGCTCAACGGATAAAAGCTACCCTGGGGATAACAGGCTTATCACTCCCAAGAGTTCACATCGACGGAGTGGTTTGGCACCTCGATGTCGGCTCATCGCATCCTGGGGCTGAAGTAGGTCCCAAGGGTTGGGCTGTTCGCCCATTAAAGCGGTACGCGAGCTGGGTTCAGAACGTCGTGAGACAGTTCGGTCCCTATCCGGCGCGGGCGTAGGATATTTGAGAGGAGCTGTCCTTAGTACGAGAGGACCGGGATGGACTGACCTCTGGTGTATCTGTTAGGTTATCAAGCCTATGGCAGAGTAGCCAAGTCGGGACGGGATAAACGCTGAAGGCATCTAAGCGTGAAGCCCCCCTCAAGATGAGATATCCCATACGCAAGTAGTAAGACCCCTTGAAGACGACGAGGTAGATAGGGCAGAGGTGGAAGTGCAGTAATGTACGGAGCTGACTGTTACTAATCGGTCGAGGGCTTAACCAAGAGGTTGGGTAGAGAGAAGAGGATGGAAGAGATAGAAAGTAGAATTCAATGTGTGGTTTTGAGGGTATGTAGAAATACCCAGATACCGGAGAGAGAAGTAAGAATCCGGGGGAAGATAATCCTCCTTAGCTCAGTCGGTAGAGCATGCGGCTGTTAACCGCAGTGTCGTTGGTTCGAGTCCAACAGGGGGAGTTTTGATACCTATACATGATTCGAAGTAGATCTTGCACGAGCTGATTTACGAGATGATAGGAGCGAAACAGTGGAAACTGTGGAGTTGAGTTTTGGCCCCATGGTCAAGCGGTTAAGACATCGCCCTTTCACGGCGGTAACACGAGTTCGAATCTCGTTGGGGTCATTTAATATGCCGATGTGGCTCAATTGGCAGAGCAGCTGATTTGTAATCAGCAGGTTATCGGTTCGAGTCCGATCATCGGCTTATTTATCTGGACCTTTAGCTCAGTTGGTTAGAGCAACCGGCTCATAACCGGTCGGTCCTGGGTTCGAGTCCCCGAAGGTCCACTAACACTGACTAAAGAAAATAATTGATACAAAATTAAGTTTTAATTTTGGCCCGGTGGCTCAGTTGGTTAGAGCGCCGCCCTGTCACGGCGGAGGTCGTGGGTTCGAGTCCCATCCGGGTCGTTTGGCGAAAGCCATTTATATTTATCTGGGGTCTTAGCTCAGCTGGGAGAGCATCTGCCTTACAAGCAGAGGGTCATAGGTTCGAGCCCTATAGGCCCCATTTATCTGTCTAAAACAGATATAACAAAAGCCGCAGTGGCGGAACTGGCAGACGCACAGGACTTAAAATCCTGCGAGGGTTAAACTTCGTACCGGTTCGATTCCGGTCTGCGGCATAGGAAGAGTCTTGAGAGATCAAGGCTCTTTTTGTTATTTCTGTTTTTCACATAAATAAAAGCGCGGGAAAAGATTATGATTCAAAAATGCAGCAGAGAACAATATTCGCGTCTTACCTCTTTATTTAAAGGATGGCATAACACCATGGTCTTATCGTGTCTGGAAGGCGAGATGGGAGACGTTTACTCAACAGAAGAGATGATGTCGGCAAAACTGGATATTGGAGACTTCTGTTTTTTTGGCGGCAAAGCAAATGAAGACTTACTGTATCACAAAAAGAGTGAGTATGAAAATCAGCTGAAAATTTTGGTGCCGCAGACTCTGGAATGGGAGGGGCTGATTGAAAAGGTATATGGAGAAAAGGTTATATCCTATAAGAGATATTCATTTAAGCGGAAAGAGGAAGGATTTTCTCAGAAGGAACTGCTTAGGATTGTAAATGGATTGGACGCAGATTTCACTTTGACGAATATGGAAGAATGCCGTGATCTGTTTGATGAAGTGTCCCGGACTTCCTGGGCCGGGGACTGGATTTCCCAGTTTTCCGGATATGAGGATTACAGAAAAAGAGGGATAGGAACAGCGTTAAAATATAAGGGAGAACTGGTGGCTGGAGCATCTTCCTATGCTGTTTACTCTGGGGGAATAGAAATTCAGATTGATACCAGAGAGGATTTCAGAAATCAGGGGCTGGGGAAAATATGCGGGGCCGCATTGATACTTCGCTGCCTGGAACAGGGACGCTATCCCAGCTGGGATGCAGATAATGAGATTTCTGCCCATCTTGCCTGCAGCCTGGGGTATGAACAGGATAGGGAATACACAGTATACAGAATACAGCAGAGCTACCAGGAAGATGCGGATAATAGATGGAAAGAGGAACGGCAGAGGTAAAAAAGGAAAGCAGAACCAGGATGAAATGAAAAAACAGAGATAAAAACAGAGATTGAAGAAGGAAAAGCGGGAGAAAAAACTTAAAAAAAGAAAATCAAAAAAATTTAAAATAGTTGTTGACAATTTGAACGAATAGGTGTAAAATAACATTCGTTGTTAGGGAAATAAATCACTAACAAATGTGCGTGTAGCTCAGCTGGATAGAGCACTTGGCTACGGACCAAGGTGTCGGGAGTTCGAATCTTCTCACGCACGGTAGAGATTCCTGCTTGGGCAGGACACAGCGAAGGACATCTGATTGCAGGTGTCCTTTTTTCTGTTAAAAAATGTTTGCATCAGAGGATACATTCTGCGATGCGCATGATTCGGTATAAGAATCAGCATAAGAATTAGTATAAGTATAAGAATCAGTGTAAGAATTAGCATAGGAATCAGCATAGAAATCAGCATAGGAATTCGTATAAGAATCAGACAGCTTTTAAGGTTTTAGAACAGTAAAATGGCTGTTTTTGACAGCGCCAGTGCAGAAGGAGGAATATTTCATGAAAATGGTGACGATTGATATGAAGCAGATGGAGAGCCAGAAGGAGGTCTGCGAGCTTCTGAAAAGAGAGCTGGATTTCCCGGACGATTTTGAGGGGGGCTTGGATGAGCTGTATGCCGAGCTACTGGGTATGGAGGAGAATACCTGTGTGGAGATGATTCAGCCAGAGGCAGGTTCTCCGCTGGAGAGCTTTGGAAAAGAGATGGAGAGTGTGATGGAACGTGCCGCACAGACAGTTGATTTCAGAGAGGACAGAATGTATGCAGTATTTGCAGATTACGAATACATTCAGAAGACAGCCTGGTAGCCTGGAACCGGACATATTAGAGATTCCGTGCAGAATCGTAAGAACGTCCAGAAAGACAATGGCGCTTCAGATCGAGGAAGACGGACAGGTTACAGTACGCGTTCCAAGAACAGCTACAGAAGCGCAGGCGGAAGAGTTCGCCCGCAGGCATGGGGAGTGGATTTTAAAAACAAGGGAAAAAGTGCTTCAGAATGCCTCTTGGCGGCGTTCTTACACAGAGGCTGAGAAGCAGACGGGAAAGCAAAGGCTGAACAGGAAGCTGGAAGAGAGGCTGCCCTTGTTTGCTTCCGTGATGGGCGTGTCCTATGGGAGAGTTTCGATTCGGGATCAGCGGACCAGGTGGGGAAGCTGCAGCGGAAAAGGAAACTTGAACTTTAACTGGAAACTGTCCCTGGTTCCGGATGAGATTCTCGACTATGTGGTGGTTCATGAGCTGGCTCACCGAATCGAAATGAATCATTCGGCCAATTTCTGGCGGGAGGTGGAGAAAATTCTGCCGGATTACAGAGAGCGGAGGATGTGGCTGAAGGAGAATGGAGGAAGGCTCTAGGAAATAGGAAAGCAGTGGAACAGGCAAGATTCAACTATGTGCTAGGAAGATAAGGAGAAATACAATGGCAGAGCAGATCTGGATGCTTCAGACGAAGAGAGCAGATTTTGATGGGATTGCAAGGCAGTTTGGAATTGATCCGGTGACAGCCAGAGTAATCCGAAACAGAGGAATCGAGGGCAGGGAGAACATTGAGAGGTATCTTTACGGAGACCTGGACAGTCTGTACTCCCCCTGGCTTTTAAAGGATATGAGACCAGCGGTGGATATTTTAAAGCGGAAGCTGAAGGAGGGGCAGAAAATCAGGATTGTAGGAGACTACGATATTGACGGAGTCTGCTCCACCTATATTCTTTACCAGGCTTTAAAACGCCTGGGAGGAAATGTGGACTATGCAATTCCTGACCGGATTAAGGATGGCTATGGAATCAATGAATCGATGATCCGGGCGGCTGCGGAAGACGGAATCGATACGATTTTAACCTGCGACAATGGGATCTCTGCATTTTCCCAGATTCAGACGGCCAAAGAGTTCGGGATGACTGTGATTGTGACGGATCATCACGAGGTTCCTGCAGATGGAGAACGGGAAATCCTGCCGCCGGCAGATGCGGTGATTGATCCAAAGCAGAGAAGCTGCAGCTATCCGTTTCCGGAAATCTGCGGGGCTGTGGTGGCATATAAGCTGGTTCAGGCTCTTTATGAGGAATCCGGAGTCTCCAGGGAGGAGTGGCTGGAACTTTTGGAGTTTGCGGCTATTGCCACAGTGGGAGACGTGATGAAGCTCCAGGATGAGAACCGCATGATTGTAAAATATGGACTGAAAAAGCTGGGACACACGAAAAATCTGGGGCTCAGGAAGCTGGCGGAGAAGACGAACCTGGATTTAAGCAGCATAACGGCCTACCACATTGGATTTGTTATCGGCCCCTGCCTGAATGCCGGGGGAAGGCTTCAGACGGCAAAGCTGGCTCTTTCCATGTTTCTGGCAAAGGATGAGGAGACGGCAGAGGAGCTGGCGCAGGAGCTGAAGGATCTCAACGACATGAGAAAGGATATGACAGAGCATTGGACGGCAGAGGCGAAGGTACTGGCTGACACTCAGTACCGGAACGATAAGGTGCTGGTCATTTTCCTTCCTGACTGCCATGAATCGCTGGCGGGCATTATTGCAGGACGGCTCAGGGAATACTGCCAGAAGCCTGCCATTGTGCTGACGCGCAGCGAGGAGGCGGTGAAGGGATCCGGCCGTTCGATCGAGTCCTATCACATGTTCCAAAAGCTGTCTGAGGTAAAGGACCTGATGCTGAAATTTGGCGGTCATCCTATGGCCGCAGGGCTTTCTCTTCTGGAAGAAAATATTGATGAGTTCAGGAGAGAGCTGAATGAGAGGTCAGGGCTGACTGAGGAGGACTTTAAGGCTAAGCTGTGGATTGACGTGCCGATGCCCATTGATTACATAAACGAGCGTCTGGTGGAGGAACTGAAGATTCTGGAGCCGTTTGGACAGGGAAATGAGAAACCGCTGTTTGCGCAGAAGCAGGTGAGAATCAGAAGCTGCCGTGTGATTGGAAAGAATAAAAATGTGGTAAAGCTTGTTCTGGAGGGAGGAAGCGGAATGCCTATGGATGGAATTCTTTTTACAGACGGAATCGCTTTTGAGGAAGAACGGGCAGGCAGAACTGTCATGGATATTATTTATTATCCGGAGATCAATGAGTACAATGGAAACAGAAATCTCCAGGTTGTAATCAGAAATTATAAATTTCCTTTTGCGTAGCCTGGCAGGAAGCGCAGAAAAGAGAAAGGGAAGGCCGTCCGCAGCCTTCCCTTTTTCTATGAAACGGTGGTTTATTTGTTTTTTTCTGCCTCTGCCATTTTCATGGCCCGTACTTTTAACGGAAGTCCAAACAGAGTGATGAAACCGTCGGCGTCGTGATGATCGTACAATTCTCCTGTCGTAAAGGAGGCTAAGGACTCGCTGTACAGGGAGTAGGGGGAAGTTGTGCCGGCTTTAATGATATTTCCCTTGTAGAGCTTGAAGGAGACTTCTCCTGTTACATATTCCTGTGTTTTTTCAACAAACGCCTGAACGGCTTCGCGGAGAGGAGTGAACCATTTGCCTTCATAGACAATCTGGGCCAGCTTGCTACCCATCTCTTTTTTCACTTCCATAGTAGCACGGTCCAGAACCAGCTCTTCTAACTGAGCGTGGGCTTCCATCAGGATGGTTCCTCCTGGGGTCTCATAAACGCCGCGGGATTTCATGCCGACTACCCGATTTTCGACGATATCGGCGACTCCGATTCCATGCTTTCCGCCCAGTTCGTTTAATGTGCGGATGATGTCGGACACTTTCATGGGAGTTCCGTTGACAGAGGCTGGAACGCCTTTTTCAAACGTCATAGTGACGGTTTCCGCTTCGTCAGGCGCCTTCTGGGGAGTGACGCCCAGGACTAACAGGTGATCGTAATTCGGCTCAGCCGCCGGATCCTCAAGCTCCAGGCCCTCATGGCTGATATGCCACAGATTTCTGTCGCGGCTGTAGCTGGAATCAGCGGAAAACGGAAGATCGATGCCGTGGGCTTTGCAGTAGTCGATTTCCTCCTGACGGGACTGCATGGTCCAAACGTCGGTCATACGCCAGGGAGCGATGATTTTCAGATCTGGAGCCAGAGCCTTAATTCCAAGCTCAAAGCGGATCTGATCGTTGCCTTTTCCTGTAGCGCCGTGGCAGATCGCGCTGGCGCCCTCCTTGCGGGCAATTTCTACCAGCTTTTTGGCAATGCCGGGGCGGGCCATGGCAGTTCCAAGCAGATATTTATTTTCATAGACAGCTCCCGCCTGCACGCAGGGAACAATGTAGTGATCGCAGAAATCGTCTACAATATCTTCAATATAAAGCTTTGACGCGCCGGAGAGCTTGGCTCTCTCCTCCAGACCGTCCAGCTCCTCTCCCTGACCGCAGTCGATGCAGCAGCAGATGACCTCGTAATCAAAATGCTCTTTCAGCCACGGAATAATGGCAGTGGTGTCAAGGCCCCCGGAATACGCTAAAATCACTTTTTCTTTCATAATGCTTTTCTCCTCCATATAAACGTTTTCTGACAGGCGTCTTTTTTTTGGCAGAAAAGAAAGCCGCTTTGCAGAAAGAACCAGATGGTTGTATATTTATGAAAAATATGAATATAAATATACAATACATGCAAGAAAAAATCAAGCTATATTTGAATAAAATAAAAAACAAAATGAATAATATACAGAAGTATTTTTTTGAGTACAGGTGAAAAAGAGAGGAATCTGGATCCACAAACAGCAGTATTTGTGTTATAATGTCAGGCAGAGTCAGGCTGCGGGTTCTGGCGGGGATCAGGAGGAGAATAGCATGATTATGCGAAAAGATGTAATGCCGGTGAATTTTCTGAAGAAAGAAAACTTTACGGGAAGCGACCGGGGCATGAGATACAGGATGGAGAAAACAGACGGGGAAGAGAAAACGGTTCTTACAGTGACTGTATGGCCGGAGCCCTACGGCTACGACGCTACTTCAGAAGAGAAAAAAACGAGAAAGCAGTTTGACTTTTCGGAGGAAGGAATTGAACAGGGAGTGGAATGGCTGAATAAGATGAAGCGGGAGCGTTTCTCTGGGGAGGGAAGCTTCGGAGAGGAAAAGGATGGTTAGATGAGAGATGGACTGGAGAAGAGAATTTAAAAAAGGTATAAAAAGCGGACTGCCGATTGGGATCGGCTACATTCCAGTGTCGTTCACCTTCGGATTTCTGGCTGTTTCCGGGGGACTTCCCATCTGGGTGGCAGTGGTGATTTCCCTGACGAACCTGACCAGCGCAGGCCAGTTTGCCGGCACAAATCTGATTTTTGCCGGAGCCGGGTATCTGGAAGTGGCGCTGACTACATTTGTGATTAATATACGGTATATGCTGATGTCCCTTTCTCTGTCCCAGAAGCTGGAGAGAAAAACGGGAACTCTGGCCAGGCTGGCGCTGGCCTTCGGCATTACAGACGAAACCTTTGTGGTGGGCTCTTTAAAGCCGGGAACGCTGACCGCGCCGTTTATGCTGGGGCTGATTCTGATGCCGGTAGCGGGCTGGAATCTGGGAACTCTGATGGGAGGATGCATTTCCACCCTGCTTCCCCAGGCGCTTCAGAATGCCATGGGTATCGCTCTCTACGCGATGTTTATCGCACTGATTATACCGGCGGCCAAGGCCTCCGCCCATGTGCTCTGCATTATCTGCATAGCGGTGGCGGTGCAGTGCGGGCTGAACTACATTCCTGTGTTTTCTTTTCTGTCGGACGGCTTTCGCGTGATTATTTCCACGGTGGCTGCCGCAGGTCTGGGCGCATGGCTGTTCCCGGGAACCGATGACAGCGGAGAGACAGAAAAAATAGAAAAAATAGAGGATGCGGCGGACGAGGCAGCAGAAGAGACAGCAAAGGAGACAGATGGAAAGATGAGAGAGAAAGCACAGGAGACAGGAGGAGACGGCAATGGAGCTTAAACGAGTATTAATCTGCGTGGCGCTGATGGCCCTGGTTACTTATATTCCCAGGGTTCTGCCCGTAACGGTGTTCAGAAAACAGATCCGGTCGCGGTTTATCCGCTCTTTTCTGGACTATACGCCTTATGCCGTTCTGGGAGCCCTGACGTTTCCGGACGTCTTTTTCAGCACAGGACATCTGTTTTCAGCGGCAGGAGGAACAGCGGTGGCCATTGTACTGGGCTATAAGGGGAAAAGCCTGGTGGTAGTGGCCGTAGCCGCCATTGCGGCAGTTTATATTTTAGAGCTGCTGGCAGGAGCCGCCCTGTAGAGGTGGAAAGGAAGACAGCGCAAGGCGGGATACAAAACAGGATATCAGACAGAATACAAAGGCAGAAATGAGGAAGAGACAATGATTACATTAAGAGGAGCAGAGGTTTCTGAAAAACTGAAGACACAGGTTCAGGAGAGCTTAAACGGCCTGGGACGTGTTCCAAGGCTGGCGATTGTCCGTGTGGGAGAGAGCCCGGACGATATTTCCTATGAAAAGGGGGCAGTCAAGAAGATGGCTGCTTTTGGGCTGGAGGCGGTGAAATACACGTTTCCGGAGAACATACCGGATCAGGAATTTAAGACGGCGTTTGGCCGTATCAACAGTGATCCAAAGATTGACGGAATTTTAGTGTTCCGCCCTCTGCCGGAACAGATTGTTCAGGAAGACATTGACAGGATGATTGATCCGCTAAAGGATTTGGACGGTATTTCCCCGGTCAATATCGCCAAGGTTTTCAGCGGGGACAACACGGGCTTTGCCCCATGCACGGCTGAGGCGGTGATGGATATTCTGCGCTTCAACGGAATTTCTCCGGCTGGAAAGAGGGCTGTGATCGTGGGCAGAAGCATGGTGGTGGGGAGACCTCTGGCTATGCTGTTTCTTCAGGAAAACGCTACCGTGACAGTCTGCCATACGAAGACCGTGGATCTGCCGCAGCTGTGCAGAAGCGCCGATATTCTGGTGGTGGCCGCCGGGTGCGCCAACATGGTGGACAAAAGTTTTGTCAAGCCGGGTGCAGTTGTCATTGATGTGGGAATCAATGTGGACGAAAACGGAAAGCTCTGCGGCGACGTAGATTTTAAGGATATCCAGGAGACGGCGTCCATGGCTACGCCAGTGCCAGGCGGCGTAGGCTCTGTGACGACCTCTGTGCTGGCCAAGCGCCTGGTTCACGCAGCGCAGCTGCAGAACAAGGAAGCTTAAAAAGCTTCAGAAAATTGAAATAAGTCGTTAAGAGAAAAGAAAAACAAAGCGTCTCATTTTCCTGTATAATAAAGAAAAAGAAGGAACAGCGAGAAAAGATAGAAAACAGAAGACAAAGGACAAAGGACAGAAACCAGGAGGAGGGATCAGTATGAAGAGACGAGGACTCGTTTTATCAGCCGTACTGGCAGGGGCATTGATGACAACGGCCTGCGCGGCTCAGACAGGAACCGGGACTGCAGCTGCAGGCGATGCTCAGCAGAAGGTGGTGAACGTAACTGCATCGGAAACGGTGACGGCGGAGCCGGATATAGCAGAGTTTGAGATGACGGTTTATTCTCAGGCCACAGATGCGAAAACATGCCAGACTCAGAACAGCACGGATCTTGAGAAAGCGGTGGAGGCGCTGAAGAGCCAGGGAATTGCGGAGACGTCTATTCAGACAGCCAGCTTTGGCCTGAATCCGATTTATGACTGGGAAGCAGGAAAGACGATTACCGGATATGAGATGGAGACGCGGCTTACAGTGAAGGATGTTCCCATTGAAAAGGCAGGAGACGTGCTTTCCACTGTGGTGGACGCAGGAGTCAACCGGATTGATTCTGTATCATACCTGTGCAGCTCCTTTGACGAAAAGTATGAGGAGGCGCTGAAACTGGCGATTGAAAATGGAAAGAAGAAGGCGGCTTCTATGGCCGAGGCAGGCGGATGCTCCATTGGTCAGACGATTTCCATCAGCGAACTCAGTTCCGATCAGTCGGCCAGATACACAGAGCCGAAGGCCATTGCTTTAGAGACCGCCAGCGCAGATATGGCGGCAGGCATGGGCGCCAATGTAATGGGCGGAGAGATTGAGATTGAGGCCTCTGTTTCCATTGATTTTGCAATTAAATAGGAAAAGCCCGCATAAAATCTCCATGGGGACAGATACTAAGCGTATCTTGAACCATGGAGGTTTTTTATTATGTGGGGAACGATTACAGCCCTGGTATCAGGGGCGCTGATGAGCATTCAGGGCGTTTTTAACACGGAGGTGACGAAGCAGACCGGCACATGGGTTGCCTCTGGCTGGGTTCAGGCGTCAGCCTTTTTGACCTGCGCGGTGTTCTGGCTGTTTTCTGGCAGGGAACGAATCGGAGGACTGCTTCAGGTGGAGCCTAAATATATGCTGGCCGGCGGCGTGATAGGAGCGTTTATTACCTACACGGTGATTAAGAGCATGGGAGCCCTGGGGCCTGCCAGAGCCGCGCTTCTGATTGTAGTGAGCCAGATTCTGGTGGCCTATGGGATTGAGGTGCTGGGCCTGTTCGGCGTGGCAAAGGCCGGTTTTCAGTGGAGAAAAGCCATAGGAGCGGCGGTGGCTGTTGCCGGGATTATTATTTTCCGGTGGGAAAGCTGACGATTTAGTGCTTGTGTTTAACATGGGTTTTAGGTAGAATAGGAATACAGGCATAACAGTATCTTCTGCCAGAAGGACAGGAGGTACCGATACATATGAAAAAAGAAAAGGTAGCAGGATGGGCGAAGGCGGTGGCTGCCCTTGCGTGCATGATAGCAGCCGGGCTATGCTACAGCTGCAGCCGGATGGACGGTGAAGGCCCGGGCAGCCAGACGGGAACCAGAATTGTGATAGGGGAAGAAAGCCGTGAAAGGGTGAGTGGGACGCCGGAAGCGGAGGAAACCCTGGAAAAAGAGAAAAATCTGACGGCAGAAGAGCGCTCAGAAGCAGAGACTTCAGGCGTGCCTTCGGCAGAGCAGACGCAGGAGCCGGAGGAATTTATCTATGTCCACGTCTGCGGCCAGGTCGTTTCTCCGGGCGTGTACCAGCTTTTAAAAGGAAGTCGCGTATACGAGGCGGTGGCCATGGCGGGAGGATGCACAGAGCAGGGAGCGCCGGACTGCCTGAACATGGCCCAGGAGCTGACAGACGGCATGAAAATCCAGGTGCCGGATCAGGAGACTGCCAGACGGATTCTGGAAGAACAGGCGTCAGGAACCGGAGTGATCAATCCCTCAGGAACTGGTCCGGACAGTCCTGGCACATCCGGGGAGGGGGAGGCTCTGGTGAATATTAACACAGCCTCCAGAGAGCAGCTGACAACTCTTCCAGGAATTGGAGAATCCCGGGCAGAGGATATTATCCGCTATCGGGAGGAATACGGCGATTTTCAAAAAATAGAGGATATTATGAAGGTTTCCGGGATCAAGGAAGCTGCCTTTCAAAAGATAAAAGATAGAATCACAGTGTGAAAATGTGATGAAGAGGTGGGAGAATGGCAAAGGTCTTAGTAGTAGATGATGAGAAATTGATTGTAAAAGGAATCCGTTTCAGCCTGGAGCAGGATGGAATGGAGGTAGACTGCGCTTACGACGGAGAAGAAGCGGTTCAGATGGCCAGAGAGAAGGAATACGATATGGTGCTGCTTGACGTGATGCTTCCCAAGCGGGACGGCTTCGAGGTCTGCCAGGCCATCCGGGAATTTTCGGAAATGCCGATTATCATGCTGACGGCCAAGGGCGGGGACATGGACAAGATTCTGGGACTGGAGTACGGCGCAGACGACTATGTGACCAAGCCATTTAATATTTTGGAGCTGAAAGCCAGAATCAAGGCGATTATGAGGCGAAATACCCGCCGCATGAAAAAGGAAGAGAAGCCGGGAAGCCGTGTGATTTCTGCCGGCGATTTGAAGTTGGATACAGACAGCAGAAGGGTTTTCATTGCTGACAGAGAGATTAACCTGACAGCCAAGGAGTTTGATCTGCTGGAGTTGTTCGTGTGCCATCCCAACAAGGTCTACAGCCGCGAGGAGCTTCTGGGCTATGTCTGGGGAAATAAAGCGGCAGCAGGCGGGGACGTGAGGACGGTGGACGTCCATGTAAGACGTCTCAGGGAGAAGATTGAACCAAGCCCCAGCGATCCCAAGTACGTTCATACGAAGTGGGGCGTAGGATATTATTTCAGGGCATAGGAACAACGGCCCGCCCAAAGGAGACTGAAAGCCCGGCGACGCCGGGCTTTTGGCGCGCTTTAGAAGAAATGAGGAGGAAGCGCGCTGGAAAAGAGATGGCAGAAGGCATATAGGAAAAGAGAGAAAAATATAGAAAAAGAGAGAAAGACAAAGAAAAAGAGGGACGCACAAAAAGATGGATATTAAGATTAGAACAGTAAAACCGGAGGATTTGGATTTGGTAACGGCGGTGGAGGCAGAATGCTTTCCGGCAGCGGAGGCGGCTGGGAGAGCAGACTTTGAGCGGCGGATTAAGACGTTTCCGGAGAGCTTTCTCATTGCAGAAAAGGCGGGCAGAATCATCGGCTTTATCAATGGATGCGTGACGGACGAGACAGCCATCTGCGACGAAATGTATGAGGATGAGGCGTTTCACAGGGAAAACGGAGCCTACCAGAGCGTGTTCGGGCTGGATGTGATTCCCGGGGAACGTAATCAGGGAGTGGCGGAGCTTTTAATGAGAGCGCTTATGGAGCGGGCCAGAGCGGCCGGAAGAAAGGGTATGATTCTCACCTGCAAGGACCGGCTGATCCACTACTATGAAAAGTTTGGCTATGTAAATTATGGGGTTTCCGGATCCGTTCACGGAAACGTAGTGTGGTATGATATGCGTCTGGAGTTTGGCCAGCGCTAAAAAGAGGCTGAAATGAAGAGATGGAAGGATAGAAAACGCGTTCAGGGAGCCGGCTGGAGGCGTCTTGACAACACGGGAAAGCTGTTTGCCATGGTGACAGGAGAGGATTTGAGCAATGTCTTCCGGGTCAGCGCAGTGCTGGCCGAGGAGGTGGACGGGGCGAGGCTTCAGGAGGCGCTGAAGCAGACGCTTCCCGACTTTCAGGTGTTTCAGGTGAAGCTGAGAAGGGGCTTTTTCTGGAACTATTTTGAGTCCAATACCAGGGAGCCTGAGGTGGAGCTAGAGACGCCGTATCCCTGCCGTTTTATAGAGCCCCACAGTAGTCAGATGTATCTGTTCCGCGTCAGCTTTTTCAAAAAAAGAATCAATTTTGAAGTGTTTCACGGGCTGACAGACGGCATGGGAGCCATGAATTTTCTGAAACGCCTGGTGGAACATTATTTAATTCTTGGGGAAACGGCTGGCCCGGAGAAAGAAAAAGCAGGAAGCCAGGAGGAAAAAGACAGGCAGGAGACGTTTCAAAGGGAGGCGGGATACAGCGACGACGGCTATCTGTTTCACTATGATCAGGGAAGAAAGGGAACCAATACAGGGTATGAGAAGCAGAGGGCCTTTCAGCTGAAAGGAAAAAATCTGCCCTTTGGAGAGACGGCTGTTTTTCACGGCTATCTGGATTTGAAGAAATTCAAGGCCCTGTGCCGTGAGAAAAAGGTCAGCATGACTAAGTACCTGGCTGCTCTTCTGCTGTGGTCTCTGATTCAGGTATACCTGGACGGAGAGACGAAAAAGGAGCCGGTGGCAGTGAATCTTCCTATTAATCTGAGGGCGTTTTTCAAATCGGATACGATGGCGAATTTTTTTGCTGTGACCAATATCTCTTTTCCTGCCCACAGAAGGCCGGCTTCCTTTGACGAGGTGCTTTCGGAGGTCAGCCGCCAGATGGATGAAAAGATTGTCAGGGAACGCCTGGAGGAGACCATTGCCAGCAATGTGTCCCAGGAGAAAAAGTGGTATGTGCGAATCACGCCGCTGGCTCTCAAGCACCTGATCACAGGAATCCTGTTTGCGAAAAATACGAAGGGCTACACATTGACTTTGTCCAATTTAGGTCCGGTGGCTGTGGAAGAGCCGTTTCAGGAGAAAATAGAGGATTTTCATGTCATGATCGGGGTTTCGCCGCGCCAGCCGCTGAAATGCGGCGTGATGGCCTTTGGAGATACGGTGGATCTGACCATTGCCAGCGTGAAGGCGGACAGACGTTTTGCAGATTATGTGTACGGATGGCTGGAACAGGAAGGAATTCTGACCGGGCGCGAGGAGAACGGAGCGTTTGCGTCTGAGTTTGACAGGGGAAGCTACCCGGAGATGACGGAGGAGAAAAACAGGATCAGGAAGGCAGCGCCCTGGTTTTACGGCGCGCTTCTTGCTGCTGCGGTCATTACGGGAATCGTCAACGCGGCTACCTACCGGTGGCTGGGAAAATGGTGGTCTGTGCTCTCAATTGCAGGCATTGCCTACGCGGCCATGACGGTGCGCTTCTCCATTCTGCGGCATTCCAGCCTGGCCGGACGGCTGGTCCGCCAGTCTCTGGGGGCCTGCGTGCTCCTGGTTCTGATTGACTGGTTCTGCGGCTATGGAGGCTGGGCTTTTAACTATGCGATTCCCTGCGTACTGCTGTTTAATGTAGTCGCGGTGGGAGGACTGATCGCCCTGAACCGCCTGAACTGGCAGGTGCATTTTATGTATCAGATTGTGATTACGCTGTTTACCATGATTCCGCTGGCGCTGTGGTGGGCCGGGCTGGTGACAAAGCCGTTTCTGTCACTGTTTACAGCCGGAACAGCGTTTCTGCTTCTGGCTGTTACCGGGGCGGTGGGATCCAGAAGCGTAAAGCGGGAGCTGGGACGGCGGTTCCATATTTAAAGAGGAAAGAACGATGAACAGCAGACAGAATAAAAGACAGAAGAACAGACAGAAAAAGAGAGAAAAACCGAAACGCCTGGCAGGGAACAAAAGAAGAGAAAACAGAAAGAGAACCGAAAAACGGGAGAAAGTCAGCGCTATTGGGCGTCTGACCAGGGAAATGATGAGCGACGTGATGGAGACGGCGTTAAAAAAACCTATCCAGACAGGCGAATTCAGAAAACGCCCCGTGGAGCCGGCCTGGAGATGTCCGGCAGGATACGTTTACAGACTGGTGGAGCTTGATGCCTGTACTATGGAATATCTGACGCCTGAGGACGCGGTGACCGGGCGGGTGATCCTGCAGCTTCACGGAGGCGGCTATATCGGCCCTATGAAAAATATTTACCGCCGCTTTGCAGTCCGCTATTCGAAGCTAAGCTACGGGGCAGACGTGCTGAGCGTGGACTACCGGGTGGCGCCGGAACATCCATTTCCTGCGGCTCTTGAGGACGCTGCGGCCGCTTACCGGTGGCTTCTGGAGGAAAAGGGCTACGAACCGGACAAGATCGTGGTCGCAGGGGACTCTGCCGGAGGAGGGCTGGCCCTGTCCCTTATTATGTATTTAAAGGATCAGAAGCTTCCTCTTCCAGGGGGAATTATCACCATGTCTCCCTGGACAGACGTGACGCTCAGCGGGGAATCCTATGAGAGCAACTATGAGATTGATCCGCTGTTTGGAAATTCCAGGGAAAATATGCTGTATCAGTGCAGCTACATCGGGGATGCGGACCCGAAGAATCCTTACCTTTCCCCTCTGTTTGGAGATTTTTCAGATCTTCCCCCCATGCTGATGCAGGCGGGGGAGTATGAGGTGCTGTTAAGCGATACGCTGCAGGTGTCGGAGAAGGCGAAAAAGGCAGGCGTGAAGGTGCGCACCTCCATTTACGCCGGCATGTTCCACGTCTTTCAGATGGGCCTGGACCTGATTCCAGAGAGCCGGGAAGCCTGGGAGGAGGTTGGAGAATTTCTGAGGATTATTTACGGAATTCAGAGAACAGACGACGGAAAGCCGGTGAAAAAGGTGAAAAACAGAAGGCCTGAGGCGGATGCGAGGGCCAGGGAGCTGTTAAAGGCCATGATACGAGGAGAGCTTTCCGGCGGCGGAAAGGAACAGGAAGGAGAAAAACAGTGAAAATTACGGTAATTGCGGTAGGAAAAATTAAAGAGCGTTTTTTTGAGGAGGCTATCGCAGAGTATTCCAAACGGCTTTCCAGGTACTGCAGGCTGGAGATCATCCAGGTAGCGGATGAGAAGACGCCGGATCGGGCCAGCGAGGCGGTGGAAAGACAGATTAAGGACAAGGAGGGGGAGCGGATTTTAAGCCATGTAAAGGACAGCGCCTATGTGATAGCCCTGGCAATTGAGGGGAAAATGCTGGATTCCGAGGCGCTGGCAGAGAAAATAAACTCCCTGGGCCTTAGCGGAGAAAGCCATATCCAGCTTGTTATCGGCGGCTCTCTGGGGCTGTCTAAGAAGGTGATGGATCGGGCCGATTTTGCTCTGAGCTTTTCTAAGATGACCTTTCCACATCAGCTGATGCGGGTGGTGCTGCTGGAGCAGATTTACAGAAGCTTCCGGATTATTGAGGGGGCGCCGTATCACAAATGATAAAACGAATGGCAGCGTCAATGTACAAAGGGCGTGTTGTCCCTTGTACACTGACGCTATGTTTTGGAGATTCCAATACCTTCGGCTATGACGCCGGTTCAAGGCTGGGAAGGCAGCTGGAAGAGAGGGAGCGGTGGCCTGAGGTATTTGCAGGGCTGATAGGCTGGGATCTTGTAAACGAGGGCATGAACGGGCGGGAGATTCCTGCGGGCTGGTTTCTGGAACGGTTTGACAAAATTTTGGAGGAGGACGCCCCCTTTGACGTTCTGGCAGTGATGCTGGGGACTAACGATATCCTGAATTCCTTTCAGCCGGACGCCGCGGAGGCAGGACGGAACATGGAAGCCTTTCTTTTGCACGCGCTGAACCATCCCCAGATTCAGGGAGAGGGCCAGAAGCTGTTTGCCAGGAAGCTTTTTGAGGCGCTTTCAGAATAATAACAGGGGCCGGATTCCTTCCCGTAATTATGTGGGAGAGGCAGGACTTTCTGGTTCAATTCCGGCAGCGCGGCGATTCTTTTAGCGGGCTCATGGCAGGAATTGACATTTTTTAGAAGATATGAAATAATTACGAGAGTGTATATTTTTGTGCGGTATTTACCAATGGAGAAGGATGAAATTTGACATTGTGAACCCCAGCCTCCATCCGGCAGAGCAGACGTTTATCAGATTCTGCCGCCAGGCAGAAAAGAAGAGAGCGATGGCAGGTAAAAATGGAAGCCGGACAGGAGAGGAACAGGAGGAATGAAACGCCCATGGTGCAGGAATATTACTATGGACAGATGAGCCGGGAGGAACAGGAGGCGTACCGCGGCATGTTCGCCGGGTTCTGTGAAATCGCTTCGGAAATTTCCGTAAGGAGACTGGACAACCGCCAGCTGTCCGACGTTTTCTTCAGGCTCCGGCTGGATCATCCGGAGATTTTTTATGTGGAGAGTTTTCAGTACCGGTTTACAGAGGACTCTCAGTATGTGAGAATGAAGCCGTCCTATATGTTCGAAAAAAAGAAGATAAAGGAACATCAGAAGGCACTGGAGGGCAGAATCAACCGCTTAACGCGGCAGGCCCAGGGGAAGACGAAGGAGGAGGCAGAGCAGTTTATCCATGATTTTATCTGTGAAAACGTCACCTACGACAAATTAAAGAAACAGTACTCCCACGAGATTATAGGCCCTCTGCAGCAGGGGGTGGGGGTGTGCGAGGGAATCGCAAAGACCGTGAAAATCCTCTGCGACCGTCTAAATATCGAGTGTATCATCGCTGTCAGCGAGGCCGCTCCCGATCAGGGCGTCAAGTACCGGCACGCCTGGAATGTGGTGAAGCCTGGGAAAACCTGGTACCACCTGGACGCTACCTTTGACAACTCTCTGGGCAGATATGGGGCCGCCCGGTTCGACTATTTCAATCTGGGAGACAGGGAACTGTTCAGAGACCACCAGAAGCTTCTCTACCCCGTTCCGGCCTGTCCGGACAGCGGCAGCTTTTATTACAGAGAGCAGAGACTTTCCCTGACCAAGGAGGAGGACGTGGCCAGGCGTCTGAAGACGGCGCTCAGGAAAAAACAGCCTTATTTCGTATTTCACTGGAGAGGCGGAAAACTGAACCGCGAGCTGGTGCGCTTTTTCTACGAGGAGGCCTGCCGGACGGCGGAGGAAAAGGGAAAGTTTGCCGCTCTCTCGGTGAACGTGCCCCAGTCTGTGATTGAGATTGCCATCAGAGACAGACAGGCGGAGAAGGAGATCCAGGAAGAGGAAGCCAATGAGGGAGAGCTGACAGAATAATAGCGCCTGGGACGGCGCGCAGGAGGAAGCTATGAGATTTTTTATCAAAAAAAGGAATGCGCCCAGATATGAAGCGGGGGAGCTTTTCTTCTGCCGGGAGGCTCAGGGAAGACAGATAGCAGACCGGATCTCGGAGATGATAAAGAGTCCGTCGGAAAAAGAGGGCGGCGCCGTCCGCTTTCAATGCCAGGGCGTAGAGTTTTCCTTTGCAGCGTTCGGAATAGAGGACGAGGGAGAGGCCCGGATCTATGCCAGGCAGGAGCTGAGCGGGGTGCAGGGATATCTGCGGAATCTGGAAACGGTGTATGGAAACGTAAAACGCCATCTCCTGTACACAATCGGACAGTGCGGGAGCGTAGTCCGGGTTCACTATTCTTTCAGCCGGAAAAGTGAGAGAGCGGACAGGGAGAAAATCCTTCTTGCTGAGAACAGGATGAACGAGATTCTGAAGGAGCTTCGAGGCGTCCGGACCAAAGGAGGAAGCGCCCTGGCAGGGCCGGACGGCAGAATGATCCTGGATGAAAATGGAAACAGCAAGGTAAAGAACTATCTTCCTCTGCTGGAGGAGAGAAGCCAGGAAGAGGGGACGGAAGAAAAGGCCTGCCTGAAGGAGGCTCTGGCCAGGCGGAAAAAAAGCGTGATGCAGCTGAGACGCCGGCAGATTTATACGCCTCTGTCCCTGCCTGTGATAGAGACGGAGAGGGAGGCTGGCAGAAGAACAAAACATCAGATCTGCGGGAGAGCCGCCGCGCTGCTGACCGTATCCCTATACTCCGAATGTCTTCTGGGGGAGGGAATGACGCCTCCTGAGGCAGGAGCCTTTGTACGGGACATTGCAGGGCGATTCCGGGCGGAGGAATTTTTTTCGCCGTCTGAGAAAGCTTATCTGAGGGACAGCTGCCCGGATCCCAGGACGCAGATTCAGTTTTCATGGCAGTATGAAAACCTGTATGTGATGGAGTGGGCGCTGGGCCTGTTTGAAAGGCTGGACTGGCCGGAGAACATCTGCAGTGTGGAGGAATGCGCGGCAAAAATCAGGGAGTTCTGTTCGCTGGAGGAGTTTGAGCGCAGCGTCAGCCTCCGGCCGGAACGGGAACTTTTAGACGCGGCGGATCTGTACTACCGCCTTCACTGGGCCTGCCGGGACGCGGCGGCCAACGGCTATCCGCTTCCGGAAAAGGTGCTTTCAGAGGCAGCCGCAGAGAGACGCCGCGGGCTGTTCTGGGCAGCCGGCTGCAGGACGGCGCCGGGAGAGACACCAGGAAAGAAATCGGGAGAGATGCCGGAGGGAGACGGCTGGGATCAGACGGATTTAACAACTTAACAGAAAAATTAAGATAAACTTTATTGTTTTCAGGAATTATTTATTGTATAATAGCATACAATCAATGCAGAACGTCGAATGCCGTCAGCCGCGGCAGCGGGAGAACCAATCTTTTGGGGTGAATTGGCAGGCTTTGCCATAGGAAACCTTCTTTTCCGAATCCGTCAGCTAATCTCGCAGACATTGGAAGGATTTGCGTATTGGCAGTACGTGTAATTTCAGTGCGTTTAGATGCCTATTTTAGATGTCTATTTCAGAAAAACCTTTCGCCGCCTGCTTTCACAGGCGGTTTTGCTTTTCTGTATTGTGTCACTTCAGGCGGACCGGACGGTCCATGGGAACCGAACATGCAGGAGGGTGATCCAATGATTGAATTCAAACATGTTTCCAAAACGTTTCACGGCAAGAAAATAATCGACGACATCAGTTTTCAGATTCCGGACGGAGAATTTGTGGTTCTGTTAGGAGAGAGCGGATGCGGAAAGACAACCACGCTTAAGATGATCAACAAACTGATTCTTCCGTCAGAGGGCACAGTGGAGATTAACGGGCGTGATATCGCCCATATGGATACGATTGCGCTGCGCAGGCGGATGGGATATGTGATCCAGCAGATCGGCCTGTTTCCGCACATGACTATCAGGGAAAATATCGAGATTATCGCCAGGATGAAGTCCAAGGACAGAGATCGGATGGAGGAGAACGCCATCCGCCTGATGAACATGGTAAATCTGGATCCGGCCACGTTTATGGACGCGTATCCGTCAGAAATGTCCGGCGGGCAGCAGCAGAGAGCGGGCGTGGTCAGGGCGTTCATGGCGGAGCCGGAGATCATTTTGATGGATGAGCCGTTTTCCGCCCTGGATCCCATTACCAGAACCCAGATTCAGACGGCTCTCATCGACATGCAGACGGCTATGAAGCGGACGATTGTGTTCGTAACCCATGACATGGACGAAGCCATCAAGCTGGCAGACCGCATCTGCATTATGGAGGAAGGAAAGATTACCCAGTTTGATACGCCGGAAAATATTCTCAAGAATCCGGCCAATGATTTCGTTCGGAACTTTATCGGTCCGAAACGTATCTGGACTTCACCGGAGTACATAAAGACCAGGGACATTATGATTACGGATCCGGTGTGCTGCCACCCGAAGATGCCGATTTTCAAGTGTATCGAGACCATGGGACGAAAAAAGGTCGACACTCTGATGCTGACGGACCAGAAGGGCAGGCTGTTCGGCGTTCTGTTCGCCGAGTCCCTGATCGGAGTCCACGATATCAAGAAGCCGGCAGAGGATTTTATGTATCGGGAATTTACCTCCGTAGGGCCGGACAGTTCCATTGTGGATCTGCTCACTCTGTTTGACGAGCACCATCTGTCCACCCTTCCGGTTGTCAACAGCCAGGGAATCATTGAGGGACTGATTACGAGAAGTACGCTGATTAATACGCTGAGCCGTCAGTTTATTGCAGATGCAGGAAAGGAGGAGTCATAATGGGAGTAATGGAAGGAATGAAGGAATTATTGAACTATTTTGTCTCCTCAAAGGAAGAAGTTCTTTCTCTGCTGATCGAGCACATTGAGCTGACGGTGCTGGCGCTTCTGGCCGCCATCCTGATCGGAGTGCCTCTGGGCATTCTGATTTCCTATATCCGCCCGGCCAGCAAGCCGGTGCTGGCCTTCGCCAACATTGTTCAGGCAGTGCCAAGCATGGCGCTGTTAGGTCTGGCTATCCCCGTGTTTGGAATCGGTATGAAGCCGGCTATCTTTCTGGTAGTGATTTACTCTCTGCTTCCGATTATCAAGAATACCTACGCGGGGCTTATGAATATTAATGAGCAGATGCTGGAGGCGGCGGAAGGAATCGGACTGACGAAAAGCCAGATTTTATTTAAGGTAAGACTTCCCATGGCTCTACCTGTTATCATGACCGGTGTGAGAATTTCCGCAGTTTCCGCAGTGGGACTGATGACTCTGGCAGCCTATGTGGGCGGCGGCGGACTGGGATATCTGGTATTTTCCGGAATCAGAACCGTCAGCAACGTGATGATCCTGGCAGGCGCCATTCCGGCCTGTATCCTGGCCCTCTTAGTGGACCGGGTATTTGCGGCAATTGAGACGATTGTGACTCCTGTCAGCCTGTTGGATGGCAAGAATAAGGATGAGAAGCGCAGACGGAAAAAGAGAGAGATGTTCGTCATTGCCACAGCAGTAGTTCTGCTGATTGCCCTTCTGTTTACCAGCCTGTTCCAGACGAAGAAGACGGCTGATATCAGAATTGCCAGCATGGACTTTACGGAGAACGAGATTTTTGCCTATATGCTTTCTGAATCCATAGAGAGAGAGCTGGGGCTGGACGTGGAGACTACTCCGGATCTGGGAGCCGGTTCCGTCTGCATGTCTTCGATTCAGAGCAATGAGATCGACGGTTATGTCGACTACACGGGAACGCTCTATGTAAATATTCTGAAGAATCCGGCCAGCTCTGATGTGGAGCAGGTTTACCAGGATTCTGTAAAGGGCATGAAGGAGCAGTACGGCCTGGAGGTATTAAATTCTCTGAATGTGAACAATACCTACACCCTTTCTACCACAAAGGAGCTGGCAGAGCAGTACAGTTTAAAGACGATCAGCGACCTGAAATCCCTGCCTCAGCCGGTGATAATCTGCTCCACGCTGGCCTTTATGAACCGGGAGGACGGCCTTCTGGGAGTGGAGGACAGGTACGGCTTCCAGTTTGATAAGAAGGGCGTGGACGGCTCCGCCCGCTACACAGCTCTGATGAACGGGGAAGGACAGGTAATCGACGCGTATTCCACCGACGGACTGTTGAAGAAATTCGATCTGGCAGTGCTGGAGGACGATGCGGGCGTATTTCCGCCTTACTATGCAGTTCCTGTTTTCCGGGGAGAAATCATGGAGAAATATCCGGAAATCAGGGAGATTACAGAGCAGCTGGCTTCTGTGCTGTCCACAGACGTTATGGCGGGACTGAATTACCTGGTGGACGAGGAGGGACAAAAGCCTCAGGATGTGGCCCATGAGTTCCTTCAGGAGAACCTGCCGGAGTACGCGAGCAAATAGCGGGGGACACATGGCATAAAAAGAACAGGGAGAAGCTTTGCAGCTGCGGGAGGAGACGCCGAAGCCGCAGAGCTTCTCCCTAATTTGTGAAAAAACGAAAGAGGCGCAGCGCGCCGGAAAGGAGCAGAAAAAAGATGAATTACTATTTAGCCCCCATGGAGGGAATTACGGGATATATTTACAGAAATGCCTGCGGCAGGCATTTTGGGGGAGTGAAGAAATATTTCACTCCTTTTCTTTCGCCGCATATGAGGAAGGCCATGACGTCCAGAGAGAAAAACGATATTTTGCCGGAGCATAATCAAGGGATTTATGTGGTTCCGCAGATTCTGGCCAACAACGGGGACGCCTTCTGCAAGGCGCTGGAGATTCTGGAAGATTTAGGATACAGGGAGGTGAACCTGAATCTGGGCTGCCCCTCCGGAACTGTGGTGTCCAAGGGAAGAGGATCCGGATTTCTGGCAGCTGACAGGCGGGAGGCGCTGTCTCAGTTTTTAGATCAGATTTACAGCTGCTCTGAACGGCGGGGGATGAAGATTTCCATTAAGACGCGGCTGGGAATGGAAAAGCCGGAGGAGTTTGAGGAGCTTCTCAGCCTGTACCTTTGTTTTCCTGTGAGCGAGCTGGTGATTCACCCCAGAGTGCAGAAGGACTTCTATAAGAATACCCCCAGCCGGGAGGCGTTTTCTCTGGCTGTGCAGGCGGCCGGGCAGCAGGGAAAGACGGAAGACTGGATCTGCTACAACGGGGATATTTTCAGCCCGCAGGCGGCGGAGAAACTGTCAAAGGAGTTTCCCGGCACTGCCAGCGTGATGCTGGGGCGGGGCATGATTGCCAACCCGGGGCTTGCGGGAAGCCTGTCGGATCAGGACGCCAGAATGACAAAGGAGGAGTTCCGAAGCTTCCACGACGAGATTCTGGAAGGATACCGGGAGATCATGTCAGGGGATCGGAACGCGCTGTTTAAGATGAAAGAACTGTGGAGCTATCAGATGACTCTGTTCCCTGGCTGTGAGAAGCAGGCGAAAAAAATACGGAAGGCAGGAACCATGGACAGCTATCTGGCGGCAGTGGACGAGCTGTTTGAAACGGGAAACTTCTGTCCGGAACGATATTTTGAGGGATTTTAAGGGAAGCTGTCAGGGCTTTCAGCCTCCTCTTTCCGTTCTAAACGGCATGACAGAACCTGCAATATACGCTATAATAAACAAAAACCAGAAACTTAACGAACACCATAAAATACAGCAGAATGTAAGGAGAACAGACACTATGGATCAGAGAGAGGAAAAGCAGGTTCAGAGCAAAGGAGAGGGAGAAGGGATGCAGACTCCCCACAAGAGGAGAGTGCGCTACAAGGGCACCCATCCCAGAAGCTATCAGGAGAAATATAAGGAGTTAAACCCTGAAAAATACAAGGATACGGTAGAACGGGTGATTCAGAAGGGCGGAACGCCGGCGGGCATGCATATTTCTATCTGTGTGAATGAGATCCTGGACTTTTTTGATATCCAGCCAGGGCAGACAGGAGTGGACGCTACCCTGGGATATGGAGGGCACACCAGAAGAATGCTGGAAAAGCTGCAGGGACAGGGGCATATCTACGGGCTGGACGTGGATCCGATTGAGTCTGAGAAGACGAAAAAACGCCTTCTGGACGCAGGATATGGGCCGGATATCCTTACGGTACGCCTGATGAATTTTGCACAGCTTGATCAGCTGGCAGAGGAGAAGGGCCCCTTTGATTTTATTCTAGCAGATTTGGGCGTGTCTTCCATGCAGATTGACAACCCGGAGAGAGGATTTACCTATAAATATGAGGGACCTCTGGATCTGCGCCTGAATCCGGAGAAGGGGGCCACGGCGGCAGAGCGGCTCCGGGAGATTGACAGAGAGGAATTCTGCGGCATGATGATAGAAAATTCCGATGAACCTTACGCGGAGGAGATTTCCCAGGAGGTTTTCAACCGCTTCCGCAGAGGACAGGCGGTGGAAACGACAACACAGCTGAAGGAAGCCATTGAGGCGGCCCTGTCCTTTATTCCGGAGAAGGAGCGGAAGGAAGCGGTGAAGAAATCCTGCGCCAGGGTGTTTCAGGCTCTCCGCATTGATGTAAACAGCGAATTTGAGGTGCTGTACGCTTTTCTGGAGAAGCTTCCGGGCGCTTTAAAGGAAGGCGGCAAGGCGGCTATTTTAACCTTCCACTCAGGCGAGGACAGAATGGTGAAACGCTCCTTTAAGCAGCTGAAAAAGCAGGGTGTTTACCGGGAAATTTCAGAGGAGGTGATCCGTCCGTCCGCAGAGGAGTGCGCCAGAAACAGCAGGGCAAGATCTACAAAAATGCGCTGGGCAGTGAAGGCCTGAGAAAAAACAGAACTGAAAAGGGAACATGCCAAAAAATATGCGATTTTCTCATAATCTGCCTGTCCCGGCATATATATGGACTAAGACAGACGGCGAGAGGCCGATTCTTAGGGGAGGCGGCGAGAGATGGCAGAAAAAAAGGCAGGACAGGCAGAGCTTTTACAGATCTTTCCTTTTCATGTCAGAGAAATTCTTATGAAGACGGCTGATGACTGGGAAGAGGTTCAGGAGCTGCGGCTGCGAAGCCAAAAACCGCTGTTTATTACTGTGAAGGGGCAGGAATACGCAGTGGGGAAAGAGGGAGGGCTGCTCTCCGTTTCCAGCGCAGACCGTTTAAAGGAGAACCTCTCTGCAGTCTGCATGATTTCTCAGAAGGATATTGAACAGACGGTTGAATGCGCGGCACGCCATTCCCTGTATGCCTTTGAGGAGCAGATCCGCCAAGGCTTTCTCACTGTGGCAGGAGGCCACAGAATAGGAGTGATTGGAAAAGCTGTGTCAGAACGCAGGGAAATCCGCACCATCAAGCCCATTGCCGGCCTGAACATCCGCATTGCCCACGAAAAAAAGGGATGTTCAGATAGGATTCTGCATTTTCTGGCAGATCCGGCTCAGGGGGAATGGCTGTCTACTCTGCTGGTATCTCCGCCATGCTGTGGAAAAACGACGCTTTTGAGGGATATTGTGAGAAATATTTCAGACGGCTGTGGATATATGGAGGGCAGAACGGTAGGAATTGTGGATGAGAGATCGGAAATTGCGGCTTGCTTTCAGGGGGTTCCTCAGAACGATGTGGGGATCCGCAGCGACGTGCTGGACGGCTGTCCAAAGGCAGAAGGCATGATGATGCTGATTCGCTCCATGTCTCCCAGAGTGGTGGCGGCGGACGAAATAGGGGGAAAAGGAGATTTGGAGGCCATTCAGTATGCGGCAGGCTGCGGGTGCAGCCTGATTGCCGCGGCCCACGGCTCTTCCATGGAGGAGCTGGCCGCCAAGCCCATGTTCCAGGAACTGTTTCGCCAGCAGATTTTCCGCAGATTTGTATTTTTGAGCAGAAGAAAAGGACCTGGTACGGTAGAGAGAATTTTAGACCATAAAGGATGTGAACTTTATGTTTCTTAAGGTCCTGGGAGCTTTTCTCGTCGTCCTTTCCTGCAGCAGGCTGGGAGTATATATGGCGGCGAGACTTTCAGAAAGGCGGGGGCTTCTGAAGAAAATCAGAGTTATGGTGATCCATCTGAGAGGAGAAATTCTCTATGCCAACGCCCCGCTGTATGAGGGATTTCAGAAGGCCGGAAGACGGGCAGGCGGCAGGGAAGGCCTGCTGTTTGAGACCGTTTCAGAGCAGCTTTTGAAAGAGCAGGGAAAGGAATTTTTTGCCATCTGGCAGGAAGCCGTAACGTCATATTTACCCCAGACGCCTCTTACAAAGGAAGAAGGGGAGCAGCTTCTGGCCTTCGGCGAACATCTGGGATATCTGGATCGGGAAATGCAGGAGAGAACGCTGTCGCTGTATCTGGAGGAACTGGAGCGGGAGATGGAAGAGCTGAACCAGGAAATTGCCCAGAAAGGCCGCCTCTACACCAGTGCAGGGATTCTCACAGGCCTGTTTCTGGCAGTAATTTTTATTTAATCCAGACAGGAGAATGACAGCCTGCGAAACAGAGTTCAGGGAGGAAATGGAATGGGAGTCAGTCTGATATTTCGAATTGCCGCGGTGGGGATTCTGGTATCCGTCATCTGCCAGGTGTTAAAGCACAGCGGCAGGGAGGAGCAGGCGTTCCTGACAAGCCTGGCAGGCCTGGTTTTGGTACTGTTCTGGATGGTGCCGTATATTTATGAGCTGTTTGAGACAATGAAGGAGCTGTTTGCCCTTTAGACAGAAGAGAAGAAAGCGACGGGAGGAATAGGACGATGACAGGAGAGGAGCTTAGACGCAGAGGATTTCTTTATTTTGAAGGAATCAGGGAAGGACTTGAAAACTTTGAGTATGAAATTGCCGCAATGGACCACGCACAGGCGCTTCTCCATTTCCGTAAGCAGAGAGAAGAGTATGGGGCGGATAACAGCTTTCTTGATTTTTATCTGTTTTCCTTAAAAGAAGAGGAGAGGGAGAAAGCAGAGTCTGTTTTAAATGAAGAGGAGCTGGAAGCTGTGAGAGCGTGGGAGAAAAAAGCGGGATTTCCGAGAGGAGATCAGGTGATTTTTCCTATGGATGACGCGCTTTCAAGGGCGGCGGCAGTCCTGAATGAGACGGGAATGCTGTTTTCCACCATGTATTTTGCCAGGGAAGGCGGAAAACAGGGAGAGGAGGCTGTCCAGGCAGAGACCTGGTGGGGGAATTTTAACGGGGAGTACGTGAGATTTTACCGCAGGTGAGAGGGGGATATCACACTCCAAAATATAGGGAAGATTGCACACAGCGTAGTAAGTCCGCTTGAAAAAAACATAATTCCAAATATAACTGCAATGATAGAACCCGCTTTCATCTTTTTTTGAAGAATGAACACAGATGGATGTTTCGGATCAACATAGATATTATAAGTTTCTCCCTTCCTCATATTTTGCGTCAAAAGCTTATATGAGATAGTTTGTGTTGTCTGTTCTTGATATATGGTTCCATTATACATATATTCAAAAACAGGTGCTTGGGTAGAAATTCCATTTCCTCCATAATAGGTGTTATAGCCACGATATATACCTTCTATCCTATCTTTACATCTTATTAAAGAATAGAAATCGTTAAAAGCAGCTAAGATGAATACCAGACCCAAGACAATACCTCCTAAAGGTAATACAAATATCTCTCCGTATGGAACAAGGAGAGATACTATCGAAGTAATCCCACATCCGATAAAAAAAATAAAAATAATCCAACTAACAAGCGGCACAGCTTTATAGCGTTTGTTCTTAATAATTAAGAATGCTGCAGCTGCTAACAATATCGTTAGTATATGAATCATGATTGCCATATCCGTTTTTCCAATACTCTTTCTTTTAATCCTACTTACTGATATTTTTCTTATGGGTTAATGTCAATGCAAGAAATTTTTTCTTCGCTGTACCTCTTTACTAGAGTTAAAATCATGCGAATAACTGCCACAACCATTCAATAAGCCTAAATAAAACACGCCTGCTATAATACTTAATACAATTTTTTATATCGCATAATCGCTGTTTCTATGTAATTTGATAATTTAATATAGTTCTACAAACTGGAGGTTGTCAGCCTGTATAAGCATCATCTGCCGTGTTCTTAAAATTCTGCTTTTCCAACCATTGCTTTTCTTCTTCGCTTTCCGGAATATCAATCCGCTCTATTTTGAAGATAACAGGGCGTGTGCCGTCATTGCAGCAGGCGATCATCATTCTGTCGTCATTTGTCCACTTACGCATAATGGAACCACCCTGCAGCGCCGCATAGACATATCGGCTGATGGCATCCCATGCCTCGCCACAGAATTTGCCGTTCATTAGATTGTAAAAGTCATCCTGCTCCGGCGTTCTTTTCAGAAGGAATGTCTCTCCCGCCTTGAAGCAAGGACACGGACCTGATTTCGGATCAGCCAAATACTTTTCCTGCAATTCCGGAAATACCTTTGTCTCCAATACTGTTATTTTGCATTCGTAGTTCATAAAAACCTTCTGAGTCTTCACTGTGTTGAGTTCATTAACTTTCAATTTTTCTGTCCTCATTATATCATAAGCATTTTTGTTTTCACAGACGATATAAAGCACAAAAGCACAAAAGCAGACAACACAATGCCGCATTCGTAATCCGCTTCGCTTATTGATCAAATATGGATTTCGCCAAATAGAAATCAAAAATCAGGAAAACCTTGTGAGCAAGCTTACGGTTTTTCCTGATTTTCGCTTTCTGCCTGAACTCAATGCTCCAGCATATTTTCGATAAAAATGCCATATCCGCGGGTGGAATCCTGGATAAACACGTGAGTAACGGCGCCGACCAGCTTTCCATCCTGAATGATGGGGCTTCCGCTCATTCCCTGGACGATGCCGCCAGTCAGTTCCAGCAGCCTGGGATCTGTCACTTTGATGACCAGACTTTTATTTTTGTGGGAGGTAGAGTAATCCACCTTCTGAATCTCGATTTCATAGTCTTCCGGCTTTCCGGAAATACAGCTTCGGATATAGGCAGTTCCTTTCCTTACGTCCTGGCGGTAGCCGATGGGGACAGGCTCACGCCCTGGCCCTGTGCCGAACATAGTTCCGATTTCTTTCCACATCTTATTTCCAGCTGTGCCGAAAATGCCCTGTTCTGTGTTGGCGTCAATGGTTCCGAGCTTTGACTGGCTTCCATAGTAGATGACGCCGGACAGCACGCCTGGCTTTCCCATAGATCCTTTTTCAATTCCCATGATTTCTGTGTCGTACAGCTCTCCTCCGCAGGTGTCTACCAGAAGTCCTGTGTCGCTGTCGCTGATTCCGTGGCCGAGAGCCCCGTATTCTCCCGATTCAGTTACATAGGTCATGGTACCGATCCCCTGGGTATCGTCCCGGATCCAGACTCCCAGCTTGTAATCGCCGTTTTCCGTTTCCAGAGGCGTCATAGTCACGTCCATCTGTTTTTCGCCGCGGCGCACAGTCAGCTGAACGGGGGAATCCTGGGCCTTGGCGACTGCCTCAATCATATCTTCTTTTTTTCTGGCTGGTTCTCCGTTTATGGCTTCAATATAATCCCCTGACTGGAGAAGTCCCTGGGCAGGATCAAAGGAGGAGCCGTCTTTCGTTTTTACCGGTCCTGTTCCAATTACCATAAGGCCGTCTGATTTCATATAGATGCCCACCGGCATGCCGCAGGGGAGGGCATATTTGGTGTCAGAAACATTGACTTCAATATCCTTAAAATGGATGAGTCCGAACAGCTTTAAATCCAGCCGGTAGATTCCCTCGCTGGCAGAGTAGAGGGAGAAAGGATGATTTATCTGAAGATGGAGCTGTTCTGCAGGAATATTAGAATCATTTCCCACCACTACCTCAGAGCTTTCACTTTCCAGAGTGACCTTCACAGGGAGAGGAAAATGAAAGCTTTCCGCCTCGTCTACGACCAGATTGAGCCGATCTGGAATGGCTTCATTTAAGTAAAACCAGGTAAAGCTCAGGGTGAATACAAGGCTTCCCCAGAAAACAGCGGTCAGCAGCCGCTGAAGCTTTTCTTTTCTAGTCACATTCGATTCCTCCTTATCACAAGTCTTTTATCATAAGCCGTCTGTCTGAATGCAGCGATTCAGATATACTCTAGTATGTGACTAAAAGCAGAAAAGAAATCAGCAAATCGAGGGGAGAAATATGGAAACGAAACATAGAACTATTAGATAAAAATAAAAACAAACAAAAAAATATCAGATAACGGAGTGGGATTTGGTGAAATATTGTCTTGAATCATCTGATTTTGGTGTTATAATACAAATGTAACAGATAAAAACTTAATACGACCTGAACGAGAAAGTGCAGAGACACGCGCTCTGAACTGGATTCGCCCAGAAGCCGCTAAGCAGTCAGTTTGATGGAGGAAAAGATAAATGAATACTTTGAAAGCTGAGAAGAGAAGCATGGATGTGAAGGCCAAAAGGCTTAGACGGGAAGGATTTGTAACAGGAAATGTATTTGGACGTGAAATTAAGGGTTCCATACCAGTAAAAATTTCCAAAAATGAGGCGGAACGCCTGTTAAAGACCAACGGAAAAGGCAGTCAGGTTCTGTTGAATGTAGACGGAACCGAGATGGACGTTCTGATCAAGGAGATTGATTACAATTCTTTAAAGGGACAGGTGGATGAGATAGATTTTCAGGCGCTTGTAAGCGGTGAGAAGGTACATTCTGTGGCAGAAATTCATCTGCTCAATCATGAAAAAGTGACAACCGGAGTGCTTCAGCAGATGTTGAAGGAGGTTTCCTACCGGGCGCTTCCGTCAGCTCTGGTAGAAAAAATTGAGCTGGATGTAGGCGGCATGAGAGTGGGAGACACAATCCGGGTACGGGATCTGGCGATTGCCTCTGACAAAGATGTGCAGCTGCAGACCGATTTGGATACTGTGGTAGTCGAGGTATACGCTTCCAAGAATACGGTGGCTGATGAGGATGCAGAAGACGGAGGATCAGAAGCAGAGGGAAAATAGATCAAGAAGCCTAAAAGCTGTTAATATTGCAGAGAGTAGAAGAGGAGTGGCGCGGTCATTCCTCTTTTTTTAGTTAAGAGAACGCTGCGCCATGTGCCGCCTCGAATCTGCTTCGCAGCTTCTCGCTGGACGGCTGGCACGGTGTGCAGTTAAAATACATAAAATAAGCCATGCTGCCAGCTCGATTCCGCCTGGCGGCTTCATCTCGCTGGACGGTTGGCGTGGTGTGTAGCTAAAATACATAAAATAAGCCACGCTGCCAGCTCGATTCCGCCTGGCGGCTTCATCTCGCTGGACGGTTGGCGTGGTGTGTAGCTAAAATACATAAAATAAGCCACGCGGCCAGCTCGATTCCGCCTGGCGGCTTCATCTCGCTGGACGGCTGGCGCCGTATGTGTCTAAAAGCAAAAAAGAACCCGGCTGGAAATGTAAACATTCCCCTCCGGGTTCTTTCCTGCTTTTATCCACGCATGGCTTGTAGCTTAGCCAAAGTATCTCTCTAAGAGACCCTGGAATGCCTTGCCGTGACGAGCCTCATCTCTTGCCATCTCGTGAACTGTGTCATGGATAGCGTCAAGGTTAGCTGCCTTAGCTCTCTTAGCCAGGTCGAACTTACCAGCTGTAGCACCGTTCTCAGCCTCTACTCTCATCTCAAGGTTCTTCTTTGTGGAATCTGTGAGAACCTCGCCGAGAAGCTCTGCAAACTTAGCTGCGTGCTCAGCCTCCTCGTAAGCTGCCTTCTCCCAGTATAAACCGATCTCTGGATATCCCTCTCTGTGAGCAACTCTGGCCATAGCAAGGTACATACCAACCTCCTTGCACTCGCCCTCGTAGTTAGCTCTTAAGTCCTCCATGATATCCTCGCTTGCGCCCTGAGCAACGCCTACTACGTGCTCTGCAGCCCATGCCATACCAGCTGCCTGCTCCTGGAACTTGGAAGCTGGAGCGTTACATACTGGACATTTCTCCGGAGCTGCCTCACCCTCGTAAACGTAACCACATACTGTACAAACAAATTTCTTCATAGCTTATACTCTCCTTTGCATATATAAAAATTTTTAAAATACATATCCATAATCAAGACTGTTTTGTTTCACTCCCCATGCCGGCTTATGCAGCCTGGCCGTGAAATAAAACAGTAATGATTACTGATATTAATGTACCACAACTTGTGGGGATTGTCAATATTTATTTTATAAAATAAATATAAATTTGTAAATTAATGGGATTCTTCCTGCAGGCAGTCGCAGCAGGTTCCATAAAAGAAAACGGTGTGTTCCTCAACAGTTCCCTTCTGGCACTGCCTGGCCGCAGCTTCCAGGCCTGTATCAGTTTCCATGGCCAGGTCCACGATTTTTCCGCACTTTTTACACACATAGTGGTAGTGGGGGGATGTGTCATAGTCAAAATGATCTGTTCCGTCACCGCAGGAAAGCTTGCGGATTTCCCCCAGCTCTACAAGCAGGTTTAAATTTCGATATACGGTTCCCAGACTGATATTGGGAAACTGTTCGCGTATGCTGGTGTATAAAGCGTCGGCGGTGGGATGATCCTTGCGGCCCATCAGGCAGGCCTTAATGGATTCCCTCTGACGGCTGTACTTGAGGGTTTTCATAGGTATTTCCTCCTTTTCATCTCATCTGCCAATCTGACGCATTCAGTTGACAAAAAATAGTAATAATAGTTACTGTTTTATTTTGCCCCAGATTTGCCTGTTTGTCAATCCTTTTTTTAGAGAGAAAATGGTGATATTGCATGATTTTTTGTTGGAAGAGGTCATAGTTAGTGGTATAATTACCCATATACAATAAGGGAGGTACAGGATGAGTAAAAAACAGGTGCGCCAAATGATAGAGGAGCTGACTGCAAAGCTGTGCGCCAGAGAGTTTCTGGCCGCGTCGAATCTCAGCCGGGAGAGCGTTCTGATGCTGATGAACAGAGAGTACTGGGAGGGGCAGCTGGGACGTATTTTCCCTATTAAGAGAAGAATTCAGTGCCGGGAGATTTACGAGATCTGCAGGGAACCGATGAGCCTGATTGGCCGGGAGCCCAGGGACGGGTGGATGAGATTCACCTACCAGTACGTATGCCATATCCTGTATCCAGACGAAGAATTTTCCAGACAGGCGGAGCCTTACGCCGCCGGAGCACTGTTTTATCTGGCTGTTCTCCAGTTCATCTTTGATAAGGAAAGGGAGGTTCTCCCATTTGAGCCTATGGTGGATTTTGCATTCCTGTCAGAGGAAGAGGCTCTTTCCTACGAATCCTACACAGAATACAAGAAATTTAAAAATGCTTTTTATAAAGAATACATTTATGAGATGATGCGTCTGAACGCGGAAGTGACTCCTTTCAGGACTCTGGAGCACATCGCGGGGGTTCACTATGTGGCCATGACGGTGGCCAGGGGCCTTTATGAGGCAGGCGTGCCCATTGACCTGACTCTGACCAGCGGAGCTGCAGCAGGCCACGACCTGGGCAAGTTCGGGTGTAAGCCCAATGAGAGAGTGCCGTATCTTCATTATTATTATACGAATCAGTGGTTCAACAGACACCGCATGGAATACACAGGCCACATTGCGGCCAATCATTCCACCTGGGATCTGGAGCCGGAAAATCTGTCGGTAGAGTCCCTTGTCCTGATCTACGCGGACTTCCGGGTGAAGCAGAGCAGGGGGGAGGACGGCCGGGAGATCACCTATATTTCCAGCCTGGACGAGGCCTTCGAGATCATTTTGTCGAAGCTTGACAATGTGGACGAGGCCAAGCTGAACCGCTACCGGTTTGTCTACGCCAGACTCCACGATTTCGAGACGTACATGCGGTCCCTGGGAGTGGACGTAAACCTTGACAAAAAGCCGGTGAAGACGCCGCCTATGCCTGACATTTCCCTGAGAAATACAGAGCAGATCGTGGATTCCCTGATTTTTATGGGAGTGGAGCACAACATTGACGTGATGCACCGGATGGGAGCGGAGCGCCAGTTTGGAAATCTTCTGGAGGCGGCCAGAAGTGAGAAAAACTGGAAGAACGTCAGGGCCTACCTGAACATTTTCCAGGAGTATTTCCCCTATACCAACGATATCCAGAAGGAGCAGACTCTCTATTTTTTATATGAGCTTCTCATGCACAAGGAGGGGGACATCAGAACTCAGGCTGCCCGCCTGATTGGAAACGTCATCGCCCAGTTTAACGCAGGCTACCGGAAGGAGAGACCAGCGGATATGCCGGATATCGCGGATCAGAAGGCTATGGAGCTGTGGAAAACCTTCCTGTCCATGATTATCTGCCCGGATCACAAGCTGACGGTGCAGCACAAGCGCAGAATTGGGTATAATTTAAAGCAGGTGCTGTCCTCCATGGTGGAACACGCGGCGTCCGCTGATATTGAGGGATTTCTGCAGGAGTTTCTGCGCTGGTATGAAGCTCCGGAGAAGCGGGAGAGCGGAGAGGCCTTCGTGCTGCTGGACGCTCTCCACAATATGCCTTTTGAGCGGTGCAGCAGAGAGAACATGGAGCGGATGGCAGAATTTGCCTGCTACTATGCTGTGCCCAGGGAGAACAGCTTCGAGGGCCTTATCATCGCCGCCTGGCGCGCCTTTAAGCTGATTACGGCGGAGGTGAGGGACGAGCCGTTCTGTGAAACGATTGCAGAGATTGTGGAACATGAAGCGATTGCAGAGGACGATATCAGCCGCACGTTTCTCCAGTACAGAATCTTGTCTAATCTGGGCCGGAACGTATCCCGCCAGGAGGAGGCGCTTTACGGCAGGGACGTGGTTTCTGATATTTTCCTGGATAACCTGAAGATGGCCACGCCGTGGGTGCTGAAGGCGGTCAATATCAAGCTTTTAGTGGATCAGGTGGATCACGGAAAGAAGGAGCATATCCTCCACATTGCGGCCCATCTGTCCAACCTGATCAAGGTCAGCGAGTATGTGGTAGTGCGCCATGACGCAGGCCGGGCGCTGCTCAGGCTGGCTCCTCTCCTGACAGCGGACCAGAGAAACGAGATTGTAGTGGAGCTGTTAAAGGGACTGGAGGTAGGAGAGTACGAGTTTTCCAAGTATATTCCAGAGTACCTGGGACAGCTGGCCCTGTGGCTTCCTCCGGAACAGCTGGAGGAGGTTTTAACCTACCTGCGGGGCCTGATGGCCAATGCCAACGACCGGGTGGTTTCTGTGGCTCTGGACACAGTGGGAGTGCTGACAGAATATTATCCCCGCTATAAGGAGCGGTTTGCAGAGGATGAGGAGACGGCGAGAGAGCGTCTGGGACGGCTTTTAGGCATGGTTCTGGGAGGTCTGGCAAACCACAGAGAGACGGTGCGCCAGGAGGCGCTTCTGGTAACAGGCCAGTATATGTTCGGATCCAGAAGGCTCAATGACCACGAGAAGATGGAGATTTTCGCCCTCACCCATAAAAAGCTGCTCTTCCTGATTAATGAAAACAAGGGCGGAGAACTGACTGCCTTTTACCGGGCGGCTGCTCTTTCCAATATCTGCCGTTTTATTACAGCTTACCGATTAACCATTGGCCAGATGGAGATTGAGGAGAGGAAGAAGGTGGCGTTCTTCCCAGGTACGTTCGACCCGTTTACCCTCTCCCACAAGGGAATCGTCCGTGAGATCCGGGATTTGGGCTACGAGGTTTATCTGGCTGTGGACGAGTTTTCCTGGTCCAAGAAGACGCAGCCCCACCTGATCCGCCGCCAGATTGTCAATATGTCTGTGGCGGACGAGTTCCATGTGAACCTGTTCCCCGACGATATTCCAGTCAATATCGCCAATCCGTCTGATTTGAAGCGGCTGAAGGAGGTATTTGCAGGGCGGACCGTCTATGTGGTAGTGGGAAGCGACGTCATTGCCAACGCCTCCTCCTACCGGAAGCCGCCGGAGAAGAACTCCATTCACTCCATGAACCACATCGCCTTCCGCCGGGTGGGAGACAGGAGAAGCGACAATAAATACAACCGGGAGATGATGAGCCTGATTACCGGGGAGCTTATCGAGCTGGAGCTGCCGGAGTATCTGGAAGACATCAGCTCCACGAAAATCAGGGAGAATATCGATCTGAACCGCGATATTTCCAATCTGATCGACCCGGTGGTGCAGGAATATATTTATTTTAACGGACTGTATCTGAGAGAGCCGGAGTACAAGCCGATTCTCCGTGCCAGAGCTATCGGCTTTGAGGAGAAAGAAAAGCTTTCAGAGGAGGACGAGGCGGCTGCGCTGGAGTATATTTTCAGTGACGAGGCAGATGGCCGCGGACTTCTGAAACGTCTTCAGGAGTCTGACGGAACCTTCCTGCTTCTCAGAAATACGGTGGAGGACAATCGGCTGACCGGTCTCCTGAAGATGCGTTCTGTGATGCCGGAGGAGCTGTTTAAGGTGCTGGGAAGCGTTTCCATGGCCGACATGGTGCGCCGTCATACTCTGGGAAGCATTCTTCTGATTACAGGAATCTACGCGGAGCCGGACAGCGCAATCTACGATCCGGAACAGCTGCTTCTGACAGAGGCTCTGGCCAAGGCCCTGGAGCAGCACTGCAGCTACGCCATGTTCCTGCCTGAGGAGGAGCCGGGAGAAGCGTCCCAGGGAGCCGTCATCCGCCAGGGATTTGCGGAGGCGGAAAACTTTGAGGGAAAGAGACGTCTGTGGCTGGTGGACATGCACGCGCCTCTGGTGCTGGTGCAGAACCTGGAGACGACGTTAAAGGAGCCGTTTTCCAGCAGTCCCAGAATTTTGAGAGCCATCCATAAGGCCCACAGGGAGCTGCAGGCCGCCATGACAAGGCTCTACCCGGGCCAGCTGGTACTGTCTCTGTCGGCCAGCGTGATTTATCACCGCCTGGTGGACAAGATTACCCAGATTAACCAGGTTCCAGGGGAGCCGACCACGCCGAGAGTGCTGGGAAACGACATGTGCGTTCCCTTTGGAAAGATCCTGAGAGGAAAGGTTGTTCCCAATACAGTGACGAAGACCATTCACACCGATAAGGTGTACGAGCCGGATCTGGACAGCTACCGGATCGAGGCCTTCCCCTATTATTCGCCTCTCAGAAGCCAGGTGAGGACTATCAAATCCTTTGGACGTCCCGTTATCCTGGTGGATGACCTGCTTCACAAGGGCGGCAGATTTGACGCCCTGGAGCCGTATCTGAGGGAAGAGGGCGTGGAGGTGAAGAAGGTGCTTTTAGGCATGATTTCCGGCTACGGAAGAGACGCCATGGCCACCAGAGGCTTTGAGGCGGACAGCATTTATTCCATTCCGAATCTGAAGTTCTGGTTTGTGGAATCGACGCTTTATCCCTTTATCGGAGGCGATACCGTGCGCCGCGATACCATGAAGGTGGCGGGCCTGATGCCATCTGTGAACATTGTGCTGCCCTACATGGTTCCGCCATTAAAGGGCTGCAGTGAGGAATCGCTGTTCGAGCTGTCGGCCTGCTGCGTGAGAAATTCCAGGGATATTCTGTTGGCCCTGGAGTCTGAGTACCGGGCTTTGTTTGGCAGAAACCTGACTCTTTCCAGACTGTCGGAGGCGGTTATCCTGCCTCTCTGCCCGGATAAGGGAGACTGCATAAACTACGATCCGAACCTGGCGGCGTCTGTTTATCTGGACAACGATCTGGAAATGCTTCACCGCATCAGCCAGCTGAAAAATCTGTAAATCTGCAAGATTTCAAATAGATTTATCTAAACTATCTAAGAGGAGGACAATGAGTATGTTTTATTACCGCATCAACGGAACACTCTGCTGCAGCTTAAATGGGGAGCTGGACTTTCCCAGAGAGGAGCTTTACGGCCGCGGCACAGATGAAAAAGAGGCCAGAGAAAAGGCGTCCGGCGAGGAGGAACTGGTATTTCTGTTTGAGCGTTCTCCTAAAAACTGCCGCGCTTCCTTCCGCGTGACGGATCCGGCCCTGCTCTACCAGGATCGGGAGGACGTTTCCTGGCTGAATAAGAATGCCCTGGGGGAGGGAATGCGCGACGAGATTGTAGATTCCTTTATTAAAGAAGGAAAAATGCGCGCAGTGAATTTAAACCATCCCAGATTCCAGGAAATTCTCAAAGAGAAGCCGGAAAAGAAAAAGAAACGTGTCCATGTACTGGCCATCGGAGATGTGGGAAGTACTCTTTTGACAGGCCTCCATCTGTTAGGAGGAGATGTGATAAGCTCCATCGGAATCTGCGATATCTCCGACAAGGTGACGGCCCGCTGGGAATTTGAGGAAAACCAGATCGCCTATCCCTGGGACTACGACGCGCTTCCAGAGGTAGACGTGGTGAAGCCGGAGGAGCTGTTCCAGTGCGATGTGTTCGTATTCGTGGCCTCCAAGGGAATTCCGCCGGTAGGTTCTGAGGTCAAGGATGTGAGAATGTATCAGTTTGAGAATAATTCCAAGATCGTGGCCCAGTACGCCCGCCAGGCCAGGGAGGAAAACTTTAAGGGCCTGTTCGCCGTTGTGTCTGATCCGGTGGATCCGCTGGCAAAGGCAGCTTATCTGGCCAGCAATACAGACGAGAACGGCGTTTTTGACCAGAAGGGACTGCGCCCGGAGCAGATTCAGGGCTACGGTCTGGGCGTCATGAACGCCAGAGCGGCCTACTATGCAAAGAGAGACGAGCGGTTTAAGCAGTTTCTGACAGAGGGGCGCAGCTTCGGCCCCCACGGCCAGGATCTGGTGGTGGCCGATTCCATTGAACATTACAACGACGAGCTGTCAAAGGAGCTGACTCAGCTGACAGTGACGGCCAATCTCCATATGAGAGCCATTGGTTTTAAGCCCTTTATCGCTCCGGCCTATTCCTCCGGCGCCATTTCCCTGATTCTCACGCTCCGGGGAGAGTGGCACTGCGGCTCCGTGTTCTTAGGCGGAATTTTCATGGGAGTGAAGAACCGCTACACGGTTCACGGACTGGAGACGGAGATCCTTCCTCTGCCGGATGCTCTGTATGAGAGGATCGTGACGGCGCAGGAGAATTTAAAAGCAGTAAATTAGGCGTCCGGACGCAGAAATCGAGGGAAAATAAGATGGAACAGGAAGAACGCGAGACAGGAACAGAAAAAACGGATGGGGAAATCCTGCTGATCCGCCCCAGAGAGCCTGGAGGACGGGAAAATTCCCGCCTTCTGAAAGCACTTCGTGAGGGGCTTGCAGGCGTGCGTCTGCAGGAGGTGACGGAGGTTTCCCAGCTGGAAGCCATGACAGACGAGAGCGGCCGTCTGGCCCCGGAAGGGTGGACGGGAAAACATCTGGCGCTGTTTGCCATAGATCTGGGAGAATACGGCGTGAATCTTGAATATACCAGGCTGTTAGGCTGGCTGAGAAGCCATCCAAAGAGCCTGGAGGGCTGGACCGGCGGAGTGACGGCGGACGCGGACAGCGATCTGTACACCAAATCTGCGGCCAGAGAGCTGGTATTTACGGCCAACCGCGCCGGCTGCGCCTTTGTGGGCCGTCCATTAGTGGAGGGCACGAAAACCCTGTCCAACTTTGCAATCGTGGCGTCCAATCTGGGGACGGATCTGTACGGCGCCTATGTGGAGAGCATAAAACTTCTGGTGAAGGAGATGGCCAAGAGCCAGGAGCCGGATAAAGAGAGGAAAAGGGAACTTCTGGTACTCCACGCCTCCAGCCATAAAAGCTCCAATACCTACGCCGTCTGGCAGGGAGTAAAGCAGTATCTGACGGATATTTCCATCACGGAGATCGGACTGCGCAACGGAACGCTGGCAGACTGCTCCGGCTGTCCTTATAAGATGTGCCTCCACTTTGGAGAGAGGGGAAGCTGCTTTTACGGAGGCGTGATGGTAGAAAACGTATATCCCGCCGTGAAAAAGGCAGACGGTATCCTGCTTCTGGCTCCCAATTACAACGACGCTCTGTCCGCCAACCTGACGGCCTTCATCAACCGTCTGACCGCTCTGTTCCGGACGACCCGCTTCTATGATAAAAAGCTGTTTGGAATTGTGGTATCAGGCTATTCAGGCAGCGATCTGATTGCGGAACAGATGATAGCGGCGTTAAATATGAATAAAACCTTTTATCTGCCGGGGCATTTCGCCATGCTGGAGACGGCCAACCATCCGGGAGAAGCCATGAAGCTTCCGAGAATTGAGGAGCGGATGAGACAGTATGCAAAACGCATACAGAACAATCTGTGAAATACAAAACTTTACAGACCGTCAAAAAGAAAGTATACTAAAGGCTGATATTTTTTTATTAAATAGAACGGAAAGGCAGTTTCGCCATGAAACTGTAGGATTCAGGGGATATAGAGTATGAGTATCAGACAATGGAAGCGCACCCTTGCCATCGGAGGAGTGATTGCCCTCACATCCCAGCTGTACTGGAACGCGTTTATTGATTATTTTCGAATTTCCACCTCCGTGATCCTGCTTCCTGTCCTGCTGATGACAGTGGGGCTGGAGCTGCACACCTTGACCACCTGCTTTGTCACATCGGTGATTGTGTTTACCGTGCGTTTTCTCATTCAGTCCGGAAGCGCCGGCATGACGTGGCAGACGGCGCTCTATGTGCTCCCCGGCGCGCTGTTTTATTTAAGCTATGGAGTGATTTTCAAGCTCTGCATCAGGAACCGGCGGGCCACGACCAGAAAGAAGCTTTTGTGGACTATTTTCCTGTCTGATTTCGGAGCGAATCTCATCGAGGCAGAGATGCAGGAGTATCTGCAGTTTCGAACCCTCGACGAGCATATTATTATTTATCTGGCAGTGATTGCCGCGATCCGGACCATGTTTGCCTGCATGCTTCTGGTGGGAGAACGGCAGTACCGGGCCCTTCTGAAAAAGAATGAGCATGAACGGCGTTATCAGAGACTGTTTCTGATGAAAACAGGCCTTAAAAATGAAATCTACTTTATGAGGAAAAACTCTGAGGAGATTGAGTCGGTTATGGCCAACGCCTACAAGCTCTACGAAAAGCTCTGCGAGCAGAAGCTCCCAGACGAGATGAAGCAGATGTCCCTTGCCATAGCCAGGGACGTCCATGAGATAAAAAAAGATTACTTCCGCATTATCCAGGGAATTGAGGAGGAGATTGGAAGCGAATACGAGGAGGAGAGCATGAGCTTTCACGATATTCTTCAGATTCTCCAGTCCTCCACCTACCACATGATTGCGGCCAAAGGGCTGGATATTAAGCTGGTGTTTAGCTGTAACGATAATTTTATCACCCGCGGCCACTACACTCTGATGGCAGTGTTAAAAAATCTGGTCAATAACGCGATTGAGGCCATTGAGAGCGGAAAAAAGCCGGGCCAGGTGAGAATATTAGAAAAGAAGGAAAACGGAGTCTATATATTCCAGGTGGAGGACAATGGACCAGGCATTTCGGAGCGCCATCTGCCCAACATTTTCGAGATGGGATATTCGACAAAGTTTGACTATAAGACGGGAAACATCTACCGGGGCGTAGGACTCTGGGGAGTCAGAAATACGGTGGAGGAGCAGTTTAAGGGAACAATCAACGTGGTTTCACAGCCTGGAAAGGGAACCAGATTTCAGGTGGAAATCCCTGCCGAGAGATTAGAGGAGTCATAATATGGAGATTTATATTGTAGAAGACGACAGAACGGTAATCAATATTCTGGAAGATATAATAGAAACCAACGGGCTGGGAACTGTCTGCGGCACCTCCGGCGGGCAGCCGGCGGACATGGAGGAGATTGTGCGCCTGAATCCGGACGTGGTTCTGGTGGATTTCCTGATGCCGGAAAAGGACGGCATTCAGCTGGTGAGAGAGCTGAAGGAGGCCGGCTGCGGTTCGCGGTTTATTATGATTTCTCAGGTGTCGGCCAAGGAGCTGATAGGGAAGGCCTACAGCGCCGGAATTGATTTCTTTATCAGCAAGCCGATCAATATTATAGAAGTAAAATCTGTCATCGAAAACGTGGAGCGCCAGATCCAGAACGAGCGGACCCTCTCCAACATCAGGAAAATGTTCCTGGCTGAAATGAAGGAGGAGGTTCCGGAAGAGAAGAAGAAAAACGACGGGTATGTGAAGAAGCTGCAGGTGATTTTAAACCGGATCGGCATGTCGGGAGAGAAGGGCTGCGACGATATCATCAAAATCTGCCAGTATCTCCACGCCAACCATAAGCCAATCTCCCAGGTCAGCATCGGCCAGCTGTGCGAGATTCTGAGCGCCGCGCCCAAGAACATGGAGCAGAGAGTGCGCCGCGCCATTGCCGTAGGCATGGCGAATCTGGCCCACATGGGCATCGAGGACTTCATGAACGAGACGTTTACAGCCTATTCCGGCACACTGTTCCCCTTCGAGGAGATCCGCGCGGAGATGGATCACATCCGCGGAAAGCGCAAATACGGAGGAAAGGTCAGCATTAAAAAGTTCATTGACAGCCTGATGCTGGCGGCAGACAGGGAATCCCGCTTCTAAAGCGGGGCTCCTGCCTGGAAAAAATAAACACTTCATAAACTTTCTGAAAAAATCCTTTCGCTTTTTTAACAAATTCCTGTTTTTTTTTGTAGTATTTTGTAAGCCATATGGTAAAGTACCACCATAAAAATATTGGAGGTAATATATATGGCACCCATTTTAGAACTTGATATGTATCAGGCAACTGCGGTCGCAGCTCTCGTGCTTCTTCTGGGACGTTTCCTTGTAAAGAAGATTCCGATTCTGGATCGTTACTGTATCCCAGCGCCGGTTGTGGGCGGCTTTGTTTATGCGATTGTCCACTGTATTGTAAGATCGGCCGGAATTATCGAGATCAGCGCGGACATGACATTAAAGAATGTTTTCATGGTAGGTTTCTTCTGCAGCGTTGGTTTTACAGCATCCTTCAGAATGTTAAAGAAGGGCGGTATTCAGACTATTGTTTTCCTTGGCCTTGCCTTAGCTATGGTAGTGCTTCAGAATATTCTGGGAGCAGGCCTTGCCACAGCGTTCGGCCTTGATCCGAGACTGGGTCTTGCTACAGGTTCCATCCCGATGGTAGGCGGACACGGAACAGCAGGTTCCTTCGGACCGCTTCTTGAGGATTTAGGCGTAGCTAACGCAAACGTAGTAGCTATCGCTTCCGCAACATTCGGACTGGTAGCAGGCTGCGCCATCGGCGGACCTATCGCTACAGGTAAGATTAAGAAATTTAAATTACATTCTACAGAGATGTCAGCAGAGGGCGGATTTGAGACAGAGGACGCAGGAAAGATCGATTCCAAGAGATTCCTGGATGCAGTTCTGGCTCTGATTATTGCAATTGGTTTTGGTACAATCGTTTCCATGCTTCTTGGAAAGCTGATGACTTTCCCATTCTACATCGGCGCTATGTTAGTCGGAGCAGTAATCCGCAACGTAGCTGACGTTGCCAAGAAGGAGCTTCCGATGGAGGAGATCGGCGTAGTAGGCGGTTTCTGTCTGTCCGTATTCCTGGGACTTGCCATGATCGACATGAAGTTATGGCAGCTGGCAGAGCTGGCTCTTCCGTTAGTAGTTATGTTAGCGGCTCAGACCGTTCTCATGTTCTTATACGCTAACTTTGTTGTATTCAACGTATTAGGACGCAACTACGATGCAGCAGTTATGACAACAGGTTTCTGCGGTTTCGGTATGGGCGCTACTCCAAACGCCATGGCAAACATGCAGGCAGTAGTAGGACAGTATGGACCGGCTCCGACTGCATTCATGGTAGTGCCGTTAGTAGGTTCCCTGTTCATCGATTTCTTAAACGCTACGATCCTGACAGGATTCATCAACTTCTTAGGCTAATTCAGTATCCATATACAAACACTCAGCCGGTCCTATGGGCCGGCTGTTTACTGCTTGGAAGCAGCGCGGCAGGACGCTTTTCTCACAGCCGGCAGGCGCTGATTCAGGCTCAGGACGCCTGTTATTATGTAATATAAATGAAATATAATAATATTTATAATGCGATATTAATTTGATTATGCACAGACAATGAGTTATAATTAAAACAGAACGTAAGATTTTCACAAAAACAGTAGATTTTTTGTTTCTTTTTTGTTACAATGTAGACATGAAGCAAAGAGACTATACTGTTGAGTGAAAACTCACAATATTAATGCAAAAGCAGGAGGTATTATCCAATGAGCAAGTATGTTGACAGAGTTCTTGCAGAACTCAAAGAGAAAAATGCACATGAAGCCGAATTCCTTCAGACAGCAGAGGAAGTATTATCCACTCTGGGTCCGGTTGTAGATGCACATCCGGAGTACGAGAAGGTTGCTCTTCTTGAGAGAATGGTTGAGCCGGAGAGAACTATCGAGTTCCGTGTACCGTGGGTAGATGACAACGGCGCTGTCCATGTAAACCGTGGCTATCGTGTACAGTTCAACGGCGCTATTGGACCGTACAAAGGAGGCTTACGTTTCGCTCCTTCTGTAAACCTGTCTATCATGAAATTCTTAGGCTTCGAGCAGACTTTCAAAAACAGCTTAACAACCCTGCCGATGGGCGGTGCTAAGGGTGGTTCTGACTTCGATCCGAACGGCAAGAGCGATGCAGAGGTTATGAGATTCTGCCAGTCCTTCATGACTGAGTTATATCGTCACATCGGACCGGACGTAGATATCCCGGCTGGTGACCTTGGTGTAGGTGCTCGTGAGATCGGTTACCTGTATGGCCAGTACAGAAAGATCCGTGGTGCATTCGAGAACGGTACTATCACTGGTAAGGGAATGTCCTTCGGTGGTTCTCTGGTACGTCCGGAAGCAACTGGTTACGGTGCTGTATACTATACAGAGGCTGTTATGAAACATGAGAACGATACAATCGAAGGCAAGAGCGTTGTTGTATCTGGTTTCGGTAACGTTGCTTGGGGTATCTGCAAGAAACTGGCTGAGCTGGGTGCTAAGGCTGTTACCCTGTCTGGTCCGGACGGATACATCTACGATCCGGAAGGTGTTGTAACTGAAGAGAAGATCAACTACATGCTGGAGATGAGAGCATCTGGACGTAACAAAGTTCAGGATTACGCAGACAAGTTCGGCGTACAGTTCTTCCCAGGTGAGAAACCGTTCGGCGTTAAGGCTGACATCGTTATGCCGGCTGCTACTCAGAACGATGTTCGTATGGAAGAGGCTAAGAAGATGGTTGCTAACGGCCTTAAGTACTATATCGAGGTTGCTAACATGCCAACTACCAACGAAGCTCTTAAGTTCTTAATGGAGCAGAAGAACATGGTAGTAGCTCCGTCCAAGGCTGTAAACGCAGGTGGTGTTCTTGTATCTGGTCTTGAGATGAGCCAGAACAGCGAGAGATACAGCTGGACAGCAGAGGAAGTTGATACAAAACTTCATCAGATCATGACTGGTATCCATGATGGTTCCGCAGCAGCAGCTGAGAAATACGGCTTAGGCTACAACCTGGTAGCTGGTGCTAACATCGTTGGTTTCCAGAAAGTTGCTGACGCTATGATGGCTCAGGGTATCTGCTGGTAATCAGTACCAACAATCGTTACATAAAGCGGTTATCTAAGTAAGAGGGGCTGCTGCATTAAGCGGGGTAATGCCTGGCATCAGGCGCCGTTTAAGGCAGCGGCCCTTATTTAAACCAGACAGGCTGTCAGGCCTGCCTGAAATCGAAAGGAGATAAAATTCACTATGAAGTGTCTTATTATTGATAAGGTATATGCAGGCATTGCAGAAGAACTGGGAAAATACATGGAGGTAAAGACAGCAGACAATCTGCCGTCCTCCAAGGATCAGGTTCTCGCTGAGATCGGAGATGTAGACGTTCTGATCATGCGCGTGGATCCGAAGATTGACAAGGATATCATCGACGCAGCTAAGAACTTAAAGATCATCGGCGTTTGCTCCGTTGGCTTAAACCATATCGATATGGATTACGCTAAGGAGAAGGGAATCCAGATTTTCAACGCTCCTGGCTTAAACGCAAATGCAGTTGCAGAGCTTACCATTTCCAAGATGCTTGACATCTCCCGTGGAACCATGACAGCTAACACAGACGTTAAGGTTAAGCACGAGTGGGATAAGTACAAGTTCGTTGGCCGCGAGCTTCGCGGAAAGACACTGGGCGTTATGGGCTTTGGCCGTATCGGACGCCGCGTAGGCGAGCTGGGACGCGCTTTTGGCATGACAGTTGTTGCTTACGATCCATTCTTAAAGGCCGAGGACTTTGAGAAGGAGCACGCAACAGGCATGAGCATCGACGAGCTCTTAAAGGCTGCTGATTTCGTATCCATCCACGTGCCGTTAACACCAGAGACAAAGGATCTGTTCAATGCTAAATCCATCGCTGAGATGAAGGATGACGCAGTTGTTCTCAACATGAGCCGCGGCGGAATCGTAAACGAGAAGGATATGTACGAGGCATTAAAGGCAGGCAAGATCGGCGGATACGCAACAGACGTTATGGAGAACGAGCTGGCAGGCAGCGGCCTGACAGGAAACGACACCTTTGCAAGCCCGCTGTTCGAGTGCGATAACTTCATCGTTTCCCCGCACATCGGAGCACAGTCTGTAGACGCTTCCAAGGATATCGGTATCCATATCACAGCTAAGGTAAAAGAGGCACTTGGCCTGTAATCAAAGATAATAAAGTATTGCATTAAGGCGGGATTCGCGAAGGCGTGTCCCGCCTTTTCAGATCCCTGCGGCAGAAGAGAGGACAGCACAAATCTGCCGCAGACGCCTTACGATATAAAAAGTAGTGTATTTCCCCTTTTCGCGAATCTCCCAAGAATAAAACGCAGTATTTTGTCACTTTCCACGAACTCCCCCTGGGAATAAAACATCGTTTCCGGTGACTTTAAGTGGAACAAGGCGGTTTATGTGAGAAGTGCTATAAAGAATAGGTTATATCGCAAATAAAAATGTAAAAAACTGATGAAAACTTCGTTGAAATTTCACCCTAACTCAGTTGAAATTTGTATGTTTTTTTGCCAGAATTGTCTTTATAATTATGAATATTAGATAAGCTGAGGATAGTTTGAGAAGGAAAAAACGGTGTTTTTGGCTTATCAGAAAGACAGAATTCAGCCGTTCCAGCGGCTGTTTCTGCAGCAAAGGAACTGTAAACGAAAGGCACCGTTTAAAACGGTGAAATCAGGGGGAAGTTTTTATGAAGAAAAAAACGAAACGTGTAGTGCCGGCTCTGCTGAGCCTGGTGATGGCGGTATCGTCTGTTCCCGGCCCAGCCTACGCCGCTCCGCTGGTTACGCTCTTTTCCTCAGCGGAAGACGACACGCAGATGGTTTCAGACGCAGAGACTGTGTTTGTGAATTTCTATGACGGCTCAGTCCGGTCTCAGGACTTCAACAGCAACTGGAAGTTTTTCCTGGGAAATGCCGGCAATGCACAGGAGGTCAATTTCGACGACTCCAAGTGGAGGGCAGTGAGCCTGCCTCATGACTACAGCATCGAGCAGGATTACTCTCCAAATATGGAGGCGGAGAGCGGCTATCTTCCGGGAGGAACCGGATGGTACAGAAAGAATTTCACAGTTCCGAAGGAAGCTGCCACAAAGCAGGTCCGCGTGGATTTCGACGGCGTGTACATGAACGCCACTGTGTATATCAATGGACATCAGGTGGGAACCCATCCTTATGGATACTCGCCGTTTTCCTTTGACCTGACGCCGTATCTGAACTACGGCGGAGACAATGTAATCGCCGTAAAGGTAGATCACAAGACTCCGTCCAGCCGCTGGTATTCAGGAAGCGGTATTTACAGAGATGTGAAGCTGACCATCACGCCTATGGTACACGAGGCGCTGCACGGAACGAAAGTGGAGCTTCCGGATCTGGAGTCCAACAAGAGCAATCCTTCCGTCCACGTGGAGACTGCCGTTCAGAATGAGTCCGGATCTGAGGCGGAAGTCACAGTATCTCATAGGATTTACCGGAAGGATGACGACAGCAAGACTCCGATTGGCGAGATTACGGCAGATCCGGTTAAGGTAGCCAGCGGAGCGACCGTGACGGTGGAGAGCGATATGACTGCGTCCAATCCGGAGATGTGGACTCTGGATGATCCGTATCTTTACGTGATGGAGACAACCGTCAGCACAGGAACGACTACAGATGTAACGACCTCTGATTTCGGTTTCCGTTACTTTGATTTTGACAGCAGCACCGGTTTCTCCCTGAACAGAGAGAACATGAAGCTGAAGGGCGTTTGTATGCACCACGATCAGGGCTCTCTGGGCGCGGAGGCCTGGGACAGAGCCATTGAGCGTCAGGTAGAGATTCTGAAGGACATGGGCTGTAATGCCATCCGTGTGACGCACAACCCGGCGGCTCAGGATCTGATCGATATCTGCAATGAGAAGGGAATGCTTGTCATTGAGGAGATGTTCGACGGCTGGCATGGTTCTAAAAATGGAAATAATGAAGATTATGCCAAGTGGTATGGAAAGAATATCGAGGACGGCAACCTGATTCTCGGACAGGAAGAGGGCGGCATGACATGGGCTGAGTTCGATATGAAGTCTGTCATCCGCAGAGACTGGAACGCTCCAAGCGTGATCTCCTGGTCCCTGGGCAACGAGGTCATGGAGGGAATTGGTATTGGAGTTGGCGATTACCCGAATCAGGCTCAGAAGCTGATTGACTGGGCGGTGGAGACAGACGATACAAGACCTGTAACCACTGGGGATAATAAGCTGAAGAGCGGTCTGGCACAGTCCCAGCAGATCGGCGAGAAGCTGGCAGATGAGGGAGGTCTGGTAGGCTTTAACTATACGGCCTTAAACGGTAACAACGCCTTATCCGATTACCATGCAAAGCATACGAAGTGGAAGATCTACGGTTCAGAGACAGCCTCCTCTATTAACAGCAGAGGCGTGTACAAGCCGTCCCTCTACGACAGACAGCTGACAGCCTACGACGAATCTAAAGTTGGCTGGGGCCATCTGGCCAGCGACGCCTGGTACACTACCATCCAAAAGGATTTCGTGGCAGGAGAGTTTGTCTGGACAGGCTTTGACTACATCGGAGAGCCGACCAACTGGAACGGCGTGGGATCCGGCGCAGTGGGAACATGGCCATCCCCGAAGAACTCCTACTTTGGAATCATTGACACAGCAGGGCTTCCGAAGGACAGCTACTATCTGTACCAGAGCTTATGGAATGAGGATGAGAATACCCTTCACATTCTTCCGGCATGGAACGGCGACGTAGTGGAGAAGGATTCTCAGGGCAAGGTAAAGGTAGTGGTCTACTCAGACGCTCCGACTGTAGAGCTTTTCTTCACTCCGGCAGGAGGACAGGAAACTTCACTGGGAAGCAAGACCATGACTGAGAAGCGAAGCGAGGGCGAGAAGGGTGCCGAAGGCCTCTATACTTACCAGATGTATGAGGGCGACGACAAGGACAGCACAGCCCATAAGAACCTGTACCGCACCTGGAAGGTTCCTTATGAGGATGGAACGCTGCGGGCAGTAGCGAAGGACGCTTCCGGCCGTGAGATTTCCAATACAGTGGGAAGAAATGTAGTTAAGACAGCCGGAAAGGCGGCCAAGATCGAGGCGGAGGCTGACAGAGACAGAATTGACGCCGATGGAGACGATCTCAGCTACATTACAGTAACGATTACAGACGAGAATGGAACGATGGTTCCGGACGCAGACAACCGTGTGAAGTTCACCGTGGAGGGCGACGGAAAGCTGGTAGGCCTTGACAACGGCTGGACTACAGACCATGATTCCTATCAGGCAGACAACCGCAGAGCGTTCAACGGACAGCTGGTAGCGATTGTACAGTCCACAGAGGAGGAAGGTTCCTTCACACTGAAGGCAGAGGCCGATGGACTGAAAGGATGCGAGGTCACAGTAGACACAGAGGCGGTTGAGAGCGGAGAGACCGATCCAGGCGCCGACAACATGGTGGCAAGCTATGAGATTTCCAAGAACTACTATGTAAAGGTAGGCTACGAGCCGGTGCTTCCGGAGACACTGCCGGTTACATACACAGACGGAACGACAGCAGAGCTTTCCGTTGTGTGGGATACCATTCCGCAGGACAAGCTGGACGAGGAAGGAAACTTCCTGTTAAGCGGCGATATGGAGGGAACCAAGGTTTCCGTCAGCATCAATATGATCAGCCAGATTGCGGCGATCTTAAACTACTCCACAACCGTGCATCTGGGCGAGGCTCCGCTTCTGCCGGAGTCAAGACAGCTGGTATCTGAGGATGGAGAGATCTTAAATATCGCCCTTCCGGTTGAGTGGGACGAGCGTCCGGCTGACGACTACAAGGAAGAGGGCATCGTAACGGTGAATGGAACCGTTTCCGTCTTCGGAGAGCCGATGGATGTGACAGCTTCCGTGCGGGTTCAGAAGGAAAAAGCGGTTATCACAGACAATGTGGGAACCAAGGCCAAGGTCAGCCAGATAGTAGGAAAAGCATCTGATACGCTGGGTGCAATCAACGACGGTTCCACGAAGAGCGTGGATGCTGCCAGCGGCCCTAACAAGTCCAGATGGAGCAACTGGGACTATACGAAGAAGACTCAGAATGATCCGCCGGCAGAGCTTCAGTTTGTCTTTGACACACAGGAGACACTGGGACAGATTAAGATTTACTTTGTAAGGGATAACGGCTCACTCCGATTCCCGGATCCTGGCATTACCAAGATTTACATTTCCAACGATATGAAGCAGTGGACAGAGCTTCACACTCTGGGAGTGGAGGAGACAATTCCGGATAAGGAAACCTCCAGCATGGTAAAATGCTATACCTACGACTTTGCCCCTATGGGAGCTACCTACCTGAAGCTGGAAATCCACAATAACAAAGTAGGCAGCGCGGGTGCTGCAGGCGCATCTATGCCGACCACAGGAATCACAGAGGTAGAGCTTTACCGCTCTGAGGGACGCTTCACAGCCAACAGCTCTACGGCTCTCAGCAGCCTGACTTTAAACGGCGTGGAAGCTCCGGAGTCTGCTCTGAAGGCAGGCGAGTACAACACTCCGATGAGCGTTGTGGAGGAGTTAGAGGCAGTCAGCAAGGAGAATGCGGCTATCACCGTACTTCCGGCTGCAGACGGACAGGTAAAGATTCTCTTAGAGTCAGAGGATCACTCTAAGATGGATGAGTTTATCATTCATCTGGAGCAGGATTCCACAGGAAGCGCAGACGACGATTCTGTGGATTATCCGGTAGAGGATATGAAGGTAACCGTTGGAAATGAGCATGGAACTGATAAGAAAGAGAATGCCCTGGACAACAACTACGGCACAGTATGGCATACAGACTGGAATAATGTAACTCCTGTCGAAAAACGCTGGATTCAGCTGGAACTCGATAAGGAGACCAACATTGACGCGCTGCGTTACTATTCCAGAAATGACGGTCCTAATGGACGCGTTAACAAATATAAAGTGGAGGTAAGCTCCGACGGAAAAGACTGGAAAACAGTTTCCACAGGAAATTGGAAAAATGAAGGAGGCTGGAAGCTGGCGGCCTTTGAGGAGCCAGTAAAGGCTAAATTTGTCAAGCTGACTGGTGTGGAGACATATGGAAATACTGCCAATATGTTTATGAGCGCCGCCGAGGTGAGAGTCCGGACAGCCAGAGAGACAACAAAACTGACAGAGGACAATGTGACTCTTTCAGAGGATACCTTTATCATGGACGAGGATCAGACTCCGGTGAAGCCGGAAGTATCTGTTTCCATTGACGGAAAAGACCTGAGATACGGTATTGATTACACGGTTAATTATGAGAACAATGATAAGCCGGGAATCGGAACTGTGATTGTAAAGGGAATCATGGACTACTCAGGTGTTATCCGCCTGGAGTTCCGCATCGTGGGCAGCAATACCCAGAATGTGACGGTTCTGGACGGAACCATCACAAAGCTGGATGATCAGGAGCTGGAAGGCCAGACTCAGATCGAGGCAGAGAGCGGAAGAATCGTTACAGTGAAGGCAGACGTAAAGGATGGAATGGAGTTTGACCACTGGAGAACAGCTCCGGCCAACCTGTTAAGCAAAGAGGATATGGAGAAGGAAGAGGTTTCCTTTATCATTCCTGAAAGCGGAAGCCGTCTGCACGCAGTATACAGAGAAGAGGGAGAAGACAAACCGTCTGAGGAAGCTTACACGACAGCAGAGCCGTCAAACTGGTTCGCATTCGGCGACGAAAGCGACATGGAGGCGCTGCTTGAGGCAGCTCTGACAGACAGCGACGACGTAATTCTTCAGAGGGGCGGATCCGCAGAGGTTAAGATGAACCTGGAGCGCTCTAAAAAGGAACCGAGCAAGATGGATATCCTGAAGAGCTATGAGCTTCTGGCAAGTCCGTCTGACGCAGAGGAGGAAGAGGATGACGACGATAAGAACGTAACCTCCAAGGCAACTGCCTCCAATGCAGAAAAGAGCGAGACAGTGAAGGCAAGCGCATCTGACGCAGAGGAAACACTGAATCCGAGAGACATTTTGAAGGACGAGGTACTTTCTCCGTTAAAGGCAGTAAAAGAAGAGGCTGGTCTTAACGATGACGAGGAAGCTGCCAGAACGACAAAGATTGCATTCTGGATTCGGACAACAGCTGAAAAGGTAGTGACAAACAGCGCTGGAAATCCAACCAGAACACAGCTGGTAGATCCAAAGCTTCCGGAGGTTCAGATTACAGCGGAGCTTCCGAAGGACGACAGAAGGATGGAAGACTACCAGGTAATGCGCTACGAGTACAGCGAGGACGGCACAAGCGTATCAGTGGTAAGCTGCGAGGTAGAGGGAAATAACCTGATCTTTGACGCAGCGCCGGACGGCGTTTACGCAGTCATGTATACACAGTGCTTCGACGTAATCTTCGAGGACTACGACAAGACAGTTCTGAGCAAACAGAGAGTTGCCTATGGCAATGCAGCTGAGGCTCCGGAGGATCCGAAGCGCGAGGGCTACACCTTTGCAGGCTGGAACAAGGACTTTGACTATGTAACTTCTGACATGAGAATCCGCGCTGTGTATGAGGAAGGCGAGGAGAAGCCGGAGGTAAATAAGAACCGTCTGGAGGCCAAGATTGAGGAGATCCAGAGAAAGATGGACGCTCTCGATGAGGACGATTACACAAGCTCCAGCTGGAGCAAGCTGGAGGACGCTCTTGACGAGGCCATCGCCGTACTGGAGGATGAGGACGCGACTCAGACTCAGGTCAATAAGGCGGCAGAGAAGCTGGACAAGGCCTATAAGGCGTTAAAGAGAATAGGCGGCGGAAGCAGCCATTCCGGCGGTTCCGGCGGAAGCGGCCATTCCTCCAGCCGTCCGCTCTACGGAAACAGCAAGCCGCAGCCGTTAGACGGAGGAGCCTATGTGACAAACGGAACATGGACGAACGTTCAGGACGGCTGGACCTTCACAAAGGAGAACGGAGAGAAGGCAGTTTCCTGCTGGATCTACACCCTCTGGGGAGATTCCTATGAGTGGTATTACTTCAATGCAGAAGGAAAGATGGCGACTGGATGGGTTGAGGCTGACGGACAGACCTTCTATCTGAATCCTGTATCTGACGGTACAAGAGGAAAGATGATGACAGGCTGGCAGCTGATTGACGGAAAATACTACTACTTCAACACCGTATCCGACGGCACAAGAGGAGCTCTCTACAGAAACAGAACGACTCCCGACGGATACCAGGTAGGAGCAGACGGAGTCTGGATCCAGTAAAAGGAATATGAAAATCTAAAACAGGGCAGAGAGAAATGGTTTCGCGGCTTCGACTGAAAGCCGCCAGAAACTGTTTCCTCTGCCCGTTTTGTTGTGTTTTGGGAAAGAAATGCATATTTTTTACAGGAAAACTATAGAAATATCAGATAGGATATGGTTAAATAGATATAGAATTTCAGAATCAGGAGGAAAGATGTATGTCAGAAGAAAGATTAAATGAAAATATGGAGAATATGGAGACCATGGCCGATTACGAGAAGGAGATCGAGGAATCCTTTAAGAAAAATGAGGACACTCCTGTATGGGAAAAGTTTGCCAAACTGATGGAGGAGAAGACTCCGCTTCAGGTGGAGATCGCCGAGGTGGTAAACGGCGGCGTAACCGCTTATGTGGATGGTATCAGAGGCTTTATCCCGGCTTCCAAGCTGGCCGCTTCCTATGTGGAGAACCTGGAGGAGTGGGTTGGAAAGACCATTGACGTGCTGGTGATCACTGTGGAAGAGGAGAGAAAGAAGCTGGTTCTGTCCGGACGTGAGCTGGCCAGAGAGAAGGAGCAGGAGGAGAAGAAAAAGAGAGTGGAGCAGTGCCAGGTAGGCGCGGTGATGGAAGGAACTGTGGAGACCATCAAGGACTACGGCGCTTTTGTGAGACTGGAGAACGGACTGTCAGGCCTGGTTCACGTATCCCGCATCAGCAGCCAGAGAGTGAAGCACCCGGGCGCAGTTTTAAAGGAAGGTCAGACTGTTAAGGTGAAGATTGTGGGAATTAAGGACGGCAAGCTGAGCCTCAGCATCCGCGACGCACAGGAGAAGGAGGAAGAGGAGCTTCAGCAGGAGGAGTTTTTCGACTACCACGAGAATGGCCAGGCCGCTACCAGCCTTGGTTCTCTGTTAAAGGGACTGAAATTTTAGTTAGATATTTGGCTCAGCCAGCGCGAAAGCTTCAGTGAAAGGAGGCCGTTCATAGTGAATATTCCAAAGAGCTTTAACCAGATGGATCAGTGGAAGGCCGTGATGTTTTTGTATAACTCCGCGCTGAAGGAGATCAATACAAAGATCGAGATTCTGAACAATGAATTTGTTCACATTTATTCCTACAATCCGATTGAACATATTAAATCCAGACTGAAGACGCCGGAAAGCATTGTCAAAAAGCTGAAAAGCGACGGCAGAGAGGTGACGATCCCCAACATGATCGATCACCTCAGCGATATTGCCGGAATCAGGATTATCTGTTCCTTCACTTCGGACATCTACAGGATTGCCGACATGATTGCCAGGCAGTCGGACGTGACGGTGCTGTATGTGAAGGACTACATTAAAAATCCCAAGCCCAACGGGTATAAGAGCTACCACATGGTGGTGACGATCCCCATTTACCTGAGCGAGGGGCCGGTGGACACCAAGGTGGAGATTCAGATCCGCACGGTGGCCATGGATTTCTGGGCCAGCCTGGAGCACAAGATCTACTATAAATTCGAAGGAAACGCCCCTGATTTTCTGGAGAAGGAGCTGAAAGCCTGTGCCGACATGGTGGATCTGCTGGATGCGAAGATGTTTTCCCTCAACGAGGCGATTATGAAGATCAGCGCCGAGCAGAGGCTGAAAGAGGAAGAGGAGTTCAGGCGCTCCAGAGAGACTCAGGAATGATCATAAAAAACGGAGAAGAAGAACATGAAAATTGTACTGCAGAGAGTAACCCAGGCCAGCGTGACAGTGGATGGGCAGGTAATTGGAAAGATAGGACAGGGATTTCTGGTCCTGCTGGGAGTGTGCGATACAGACACAGAGGCCATTGCCGACAAGATGGTGGACAAACTGTGCAAGCTCAGAATTTTCCAGGATGACCAGGGGAAAACCAATCTCTCCCTGGCAGACGTGGGAGGAGAGCTTCTGGTAGTCAGCCAGTTTACCCTGTACGCAGACTGCAGAAAGGGCAACAGGCCCAGCTTTGTCAAGGCGGGAGCTCCCGGCATGGCCAACCGGCTCTACGAGTATGTGGTAGAGAAATGCAAAGGTTATGTAAACCGAGTGGAGCACGGCGAGTTCGGCGCCGACATGAAGGTGGAGCTGTTAAACGACGGCCCGTTTACTCTAGTACTTGACAGCGAGGAAATCTGCCGGTAGGAAAAGAACGGATGAAGCCTGGGACGAAGCGTTTCAGGCCCGCCGCAGAACAGACAGAAGCGATATAAGAGCGATCTCAGAATGAAAAGAATCAGATGAGATACGGAAAGGAGCATGACACATGGATGAGAGCGTAAAGGAGCTGCAGAAGCAGCTGACATGGGAATTCCCGCACATTGCAAAGGAGGCGCCGGATCAGACGAAGGAGGCAGCCGAGTACTGCGAGGGATACAAGGCGTTTTTAAATAAGGCCAAGACAGAGAGAGAATTTGTGGCTGAGGCAGTGAGAATTCTGTCCGAGAACGGCTACCAGGAATATGAAATCGGAAAGAAGTACGAGACAGGCGATAAGGTTTACTTTATCAACCGGAAAAAGGCCCTGATTATGACTACCTTCGGCTGCAGGCCATTAGAGGAGGGCATCCGATTAAACATTGCCCACATCGACTCCCCGCGCCTTGACTTAAAGCCCAATCCACTTTATGAGAAGACGGATCTGGCCTTCTTAAAGACTCACTACTACGGCGGAATCCGCAAGTACCAGTGGGCGACCATCCCGTTAGCCATGCACGGAGTGGTGATTACAAAGGACGGAACGGCAGTGGACATCTGCATCGGCGAGGACGAGGGCGATCCGGTATTCTGCGTGACCGATCTGCTTCCTCATCTGGCTGCAGAGCAGAATGAGAGAAAGCTGAAGGACGGAATCAAGGGCGAGGAGCTGAACGTGCTGGTAGGCTCTATTCCGTATGCAGGCGAGGAGATCAAGGAGCCGGTGAAGCTTCTGGTTCTCAAGCTGTTAAACGAGAAGTACGGCATGACGGAGAAGGATTTCACCAGAGCGGAGATCGAGATGGTTCCGGCTGTGAAGGCCACAGATGTGGGACTGGACAGAAGCCTGGTAGGCGCTTACGGACAGGACGACAAGGTGTGCGCTTACACTGCCATGACAGCCGAGATGGCCACAGAGAAGCCGGAGTACACCACAGTGACTGTGCTGGCTGACAAGGAGGAGATCGGATCCGTAGGAAACACAGGACTGGATTCTGATTTCAGCCTTCATTACATCGAGTATCTGGCAGACGCGGCAGGCGCGGACGTAAAGACGGTGCTGAGAAATTCCATCTGCCTTTCCTCCGATGTAAACGCCGCCTACGACCCGACGTTTGCCAGCGTTTACGAGGAGAAGAACTCCTGCTATGTAAATAAAGGCTGCGTACTCACCAAGTATACGGGAGCCAGAGGAAAGTCCGGCAGCAACGACGCCAGCGCGGAGACCATGGCCAAGGTCATCGACATTATGGACCGCGAAGGCGTGTACTGGCAGATTGGAGAGCTGGGAGCCGTAGACGTGGGAGGCGGCGGAACCGTTGCCTGCTATGTGGCTAAGATGGATGTGGACGTAGTGGATCTGGGAGTGCCGATTCTGGCTATGCACGCGCCGTTCGAGCTGGCGTCCAAGTTAGATATTTACAACACCTACAAGGCGTTTAAGGCATTCTATAAATAAATCTTAAAAAACAGTAAAAATCGGAAAAACTCTTTTTTATCGCAGTATTTTGTGATATTATGTGTTTTATACTTTTCAGAACGTGTTTGGAGATACAGGTTATTTCCAAACACGTTTTTAAAGAAAAGTGGCAAAACAAAAGGCGGAACGTCCGTCTTTTCAAACAGTAAAAAGAGAGTAAGAGGACAGGTAAATGAGGAAATTTGTAAAGGCAGGACTGGCAGGACTCGCGGCTCTGATGCTTATGACAGGCTGCGGCGCGAAGGAGCAGACGGCGACTCCGTCTGATGCGGAGAGTAAGGCAGAAGGCGGCGAAGAGGCTTCCGAAGAGTATATTGCCGAGGGAAGCATTACCCTGGGAGAGTATAAGAATCTTCCGGTTACAGTGGTAAATCCTACTATTTCCGACGAGGAGCTGCAGGGCAGGATTGACACGGTTCTCGGAGGCTATGCCACCTGGGACGCAGTGGATCGGGAGGCAGCGGACGGAGACAGAGTCAAGATTGATTACAAGGGCTTAAAGGACGGAGAGGCCTTCGAGGGAGGCACGGCTGAGGGCTATACGCTGGTGCTGGGATCCAACACCTTTATCGACGGCTTTGAGGAAGGCCTCATCGGCGTGAAGGCCGGAGAGGAGAGAGACCTGAATCTTACCTTCCCGGAGGACTACCAGGCCGAGGATCTGGCCGGACAGGACGTGGTATTTGAGGTGAAGATCCACGAGGTAGCGGAAAAGCATGTGCCGGAGCTGACCGACGAGTTCGTAGCTGAGAATTTCCCGGAGCTTGGAACTGTAGACGCCTACAAGGCAGATTTAAAGCAGCAGATGTTAGATGCCAAAACCATGCAGAGCGAACAGCAGAGAGACGCGGAGCTTCTGGCTGCTGTGGTGGAGAATTCTGAGATCGCCTGCGCCACAGACGAGGTGAATGAGGTGTACGACCAGCAGATTCAGTACTACACCTCTATGGCAGGCATGTACGGCATGGGACTGGCCGATTACGCCGCTATGATGGGCATGGATGAGGATGGTTTCCGCACAGAGGTGAGAAAGATGTCCGAGCAGACAGTAAAGCAGCAGATGGCCCTGATGGAGATTGCAAAGAAGGAGAAGCTGACCGTCGAGGACGCTGACAGAGAAGCTCTGGCAGAGGAGTATAAGGACGCCTACGAGAGCGTGGACGACATGATCGAGAAGGCCGGAGCTGAGAACGTGGACAATGCCATTCTCTACGATAAGGCAATCCAGGTGGTTGTGGACAACGCTGACGTTACGAATGTAGACGGACTGGCAGTAGCCGAGTAGCTTACCAAGGATGGAGGTTTTAGGAAATGCAGATGTTATATGACAGAATCCGCAGGGACGGAGTGGTGAGAGCTGGAAACGTGCTGAAGGTAGACCGCTTCCTGAATCATCAGATGGATATCGAGCTGTTTAAGGAGATTGGAAAGGAATTCAAGCGCCGTTTTGCCGATGTGGAGGTCAATAAGATTCTGACAATCGAGGCATCCGGCATTGGAATCGCCTGCATTGTAGCCCAGTACTTCAACGTGCCGGTGGTATTTGCCAAGAAGACCAAGACGAAGAATATCGCGGGCGACGTATATACCACGAAGGTAGAATCCTTTACTCATGGAACGGTATATGACATTATCGTGTCCAAGGAGTTCCTGGGAAAAGGGGACAAGGTGCTTGTCATCGACGATTTCCTGGCTAAGGGAAAGGCCCTGGACGGCCTGACGACACTGATCCAGAACTCGGGAGCCGAGCTGGTGGGAGCAGGAATTGTTATCGAGAAGGGCTTCCAGTGCGGCGGAGACATTATCCGCCAGAAGGGAATCCGCCTGGAGTCTCTGGCCATTGTGGACAGCATGGACGAGACGACGGGGGAGATCGTATTCCGCGGCGAGGAGAAACAGGCTTAACGACAGGAAATACAGCGAGGAAGGCATAAAGGAATTACAAAGTGGGAAACAGAAAAGCGCTTTTTTTTGATATTGACGGAACGCTGCTCAGCGAGGGAAGAGACAGAAAAGTACCGGAGAGCGCCAGAAAGGCTCTCCTGCAGGCGAGAGAAAAGGGCCACCTGGTATTTGTGAATACCGGAAGAACCTGGTGCGAGACGAAGGAGGTCAGGCATCTGATTGACGCAGACGGCTGGCTCTGCGGCTGCGGCACCTATCTCATGGCAGAGGGAGAAGTGCTTTACGACTGGAGAATCTCCCCGGAACGGGGGGATCAGCTGATAAAGCTGATACGGGACTGCGGCATGGACGGAGTGTTAGAGGGCGTGGAGGCCTGCTATATGCAGAAGGCCCCGTCTCCGACCAGGGCAGTGGAGCAGTGCAGACAGGATTTCTCAGCTCTGGGGATTGTCTCAGAGAAAACCTGGGACGACGAGGATATCAGCTTCTCAAAATTTTGTCTCGTGACAGATGAAAACAGCTGTCTGGAGCGGTTTAAGGAAGAAACCAGGGAGGATCTGGAGGTGATTGACCGGGGAAGCGCCTTTGTGGAGGTGGTTCCCAGAGGGCACTCAAAGGCGGCTGCCATTGAGAGAATCCTTGGCCGGTATGGGCTTGCCCTGGAGGACGCCTGGGTATTCGGCGACAGCATGAACGATCTGTCCATGTTTCAGTATGCCCGGAATGCTGTGCTGATGGGCAGGCACGACAAAGAACTGGAGCCCTACGCGTCCTTTATAACGAAGACAGTGGAGGAGGATGGAATCGCCTTCGCCATGGAGAAGTTCGGATTAATTTAATCAGACCTGCTTTGGAAGAAGAAACGTATAGAAAGGGAGGGATCCCAGCGTGATCGGATTAAGATGACGCTGGGATCCCTCCCTTTTTTGATGCTTTTGAAGGCGGATATCTGGTTACCACCTCTTAGACACGATGATTTCGCCCTTTTTAATTACAGTCTCCACCTGATTGACTGCCGTGTGGTAGGGCAGGTAGGCGATAGAAGGGTATTTCATAATCAGGATATCGGCCTGCTTGCCCTCCTCGATGCTTCCGATGGTGTCGGCGCGTCCTACGGCAGCCGCTCCGTTGATAGTCAGGGCGGTGATTACCTCCTCGATGGACATGTTCATGTAGATACAGCCCAGGGCAATCAGGAGAGGGATGGAATTCGTAAAGCAGCTGCCGGGATTTAAGTCAGAGGCCAGAGCCACGGCGCAGCCGCTGTCGATCATTTTTCTGGCAGGAGCGTACTCTTCCTTTAAACAGAAGGCGGTGGCAGGCAGAAGCGTGCTGATGACGCCTGCTTCAGCCATCTGGCGGATGCCCTCGTCGGAGGCCTTCAGCAGGTGATCCGCAGAGACGGCTCCCGCCCTGGCCGCCAGCTCTCCTCCGCCTAAGGGGTACATTTCATCTGCGTGGATTTTCAGCCTGAAGCCCAGTTTCTTTGCCTGGTTTAAGTAGTATTCAGAATCCTCAATGGAGAAGACATTTTTCTCACAGAAGATATCGGCAAATTCTGCCAGGTTTTCTTTCTTCGCCAGAGGCATCACCTGAGTCAGCATATAGTCTAAAAATTCCCGCTCTCTGCCCTTATATTCCGGGAGCACGCTGTGGGGGCCCAGGAAGGTGGAAACCACGTCTAAGGGATGGCGTCTGTCCAGCTCTTTCATGACGCGGAGCTGTTTTAATTCTGTCTCGCAGTCCATGCCGTAGCCGCTTTTTCCCTCTACGGTAGTGACGCCGAATTCTGCCATCCGGTTGAGACGATCCATACCGGCGGCAATGAGATCTTCCTCAGAAGCTTCTTTCGTAGGGCGGATGGTGGCGTTGATGCCGCCTCCTCGTTCCATGATAGACATGTAGCTGTCTCCCTTCAGCCGCCAGGAGAACTCGTCTGCCCGGAAGCCGCCGAAGATAAAGTGGGTGTGGGAGTCAACAAAGCCGGGAAGGACCGTTTTTTCCCATGCGTTTAAAATAGTGGCGGGCTGGCCGTTTAGCTCTGTGTCGGCCGGTTCAGCCGCCTGGGAGGATATAGAAGCCGTCTCGTGATGCAGAGCGTCTGCCTGCTTTGGATCAAGGCCCAGCCGCTGATCCAGCTCTTTCGTCGTCCCCACCGCCTCGATGCGGCCGTCGGAAAGAAGCACTGCGCCGTCCTCAATCAGGCCGATATCGGCCATCTCCCTGCCGCGCCTGGGAGCCTTGCCCCGGCAGGTAACCAGCTCGGAGGCGTGGCGGATGTATAATTTTTTCATAGATAAAATCCCTTCTGCCAAGTTTACTGCCTGTTCACCGCGTTCTGGTAAGCCTTCTCAATCAGCTCGTCGTCTGCGATATAAGGCATGGTAATGACGTCGCTGCCTTTTCTCATCTGGTTATATTCAGCTACCGTCTCGATGGAGTGCTCGTTTCTGGCCCAGTTTCTTCTGGAGACGCCTATCATGGTATCCCACGGGATGGCCTCCCGGATGATGGCGTCCGTCTCAGCTGTGCCGTCCAGCACAAGGCCGAAGCCGCCGTTGATGGCCTTTCCAATGCCAGTGCCGCCGCCGTTGTGGAGGGCGATTAAGCTCATGCCCCTGGCTGCGTTTCCGGCATAGCACTGCACCGCCATGTCGGCCGTCATGTTGGATCCGTCATAGATATTGGAGGTCTCACGGTAAGGAGAATCTGTGCCGCCGGTGTCGTGGTGGTCGCGGCCCAGCATAACCGGCCCGATTTCGCCGTTTCGCACCATCTCGTTGAACTTCAGGGCAATGTCCCTTCTTCCGAAGGCGTCCTGGTAGAGAATACGGCACTGGGTTCCCACTACCAGCTGATTCTTCTCTGCGTCCCGGATCCAGATCCAGTTATCCTTATCCTGCGGCCTGCGGTTCGGATTGATGATTTCCATAGCCGCGTGGTCGGTCTTTACCAGATCCTCGTGCTTTCCTGACAGACAGCACCAGCGGAAGGGGCCGTAGCCGTAGTCGAAGAGCTCAGGCCCCATAATATCCTCCACATAGGACGGGAAAATGAAGCCTTCGCTGGTGTCGGTTCCGTTTTTGGCGATATCCTTTGCCCCGGCATCAAAGACTGCCTTCATAAAGGAGTTGCCATAGTCGAAGAAGTAAGCGCCTCTCTTTACCAGTTCTTTAATCAGGTGGAAATGCTTAATCAGAGACGCGTTGACAAGCTCTGCGAAGCGCTCCTTGTCGTGGGCCAGCATCTCAGTTCTCTCTTCAAAGGTGAGGCCCTGCGGGCAGTAGCCGCCGTCGTAAGGAACATGGCAGCTGGTCTGATCGGAGAGCAGCTCGATTTTAATTTCGTGATCCACCGCATACTGCAGGAGATCTACGATATTTCCGTGGTATGCGATGGAAATAGTCTCTTTTCGTTTCATATAATCAGCTGCCAGACGGAAGGCCTCCTCGGCGCTCTCCGTGATCAGGCTGACCCAGCCCTGACTGTGTCTTGTCTCAATGCGGGAGTAATCCACCTCAGCGATAATGCCCACGCCTCCGGCGATCTCAATGGCCTTAGGCTGAGCGCCGCTCATGCCGCCCAGACCGCTGGTGACGAACAGATGGCCGGCCAGGTCTCCGTCGTGGGGAACGCCCAGGAATTTCCGGCCTGCGTTTAAAATCGTGTTGAAGGTGCCGTGGACAATGCCCTGAGGCCCGATGTACATCCATCCTCCGGCAGTCATCTGGCCGTAGGAGGAACAGCCCATGGCGGTGGCCTTAGCCCAGGCCTCTGGATTGTCTCCCTCTCCGACCATAAGGCCGTTTGTGATTACGACTCTGGGGCTGGACTTGTGGGATTTGAACAGGCCCAGCGGATGGCCGGACATGACCACCAGAGTCTGCTCGTCTGTCAGAATTTCCAGATACTTCTTAATTAACTGATACTGCATCCAGTTCTGGCACACCTGTCCCGTCTCGCCGTAGGTAACCAGCTCGTAGGGGTAGAGAGCCACGTCATGATTTAAGTTGTTGTCGATCATAACCTGGAACGCTTTTCCTTGGACGCAGTTTCCCTTATACTCGTCAATGGGCTTTCCGTAAATTCTCTCCTTGGGCATAAAGCGGTAGCCGTAGATGCGTCCCCTTGTCAAAAGCTCCTCCATAAATTCCGGGGCCAGATCTTTGTGAAGCTCCTCCGGCACATAGCGGAGGGCATTTTTGACTGCCAGCTTGATTTCACGTTCATTTAAGGTCAGCTCTCTCATGGGAGCCCGGCGGATACCCTCCTTGAATACAGAATATTCTGGAAGGACAGGATCCAGTTTGATTGTCATGGCTGCACCGATCTCTTTGTTGTTCATATATCGCACCTTCCTTTTAAAATCATTGATAGCTTTATTATAGACGCCCACAGTCTAAAAAACGTCAAAAACGCCGGGGGTTCCTTTTATTGACCAATGATCCCAAGTAAGGTATACTTAAGGAAGACTGAAGCAGGCAGATGTTCCGGGGGGCTGGACGTCTGCTCTGCGGCAACTAGGAGAGGAAAATGGAAGAAATTGCAGTACAGCTGTTTGGGATTCCGGAAATACGGCTGGGAGATGAAAAAATCCGCTTTCCTTATAAGAAAGCGGAGGCATTTTTCTACTACCTGTGCGTGAGGAAGAAAGTCAGCCGGGACCAGGTGATCTGTCTTCTCTGGGGAGATGAGGACGAGACTTCAGGGAAGAAAAAGCTGCGGGACGCCGTGTACCAGGTCAAGCGGCTGCTGGGAAAGGATCTGCTTTTGACAGGCGGCCATACGGAAATTGAGCTGAATCCGCAGGCGCCTCTCAGAACGGACTGGGAAAAGCAGGAAGAGCCGGAGAACGAAGGGGAATTTTTAGATCATTTTTATATCAAAAATTGTTATGAATTTGAGGAATGGGCGGAAGAGATCAGAACCCGCATCCGCAAACGCCGGGCAGAGGAGGCCAGACGCCGGATGGAGAAGGCGGCTGTAGAGAAAGACGACGCCAGCCTTCAAAAATACAGCAATTTCCTTCTGGCGGAGGATCCGTACAATGAGGAGCTGTATTTCGAGACGATGAGTCTGTATGCGGAAAATGGCAGTTACACGATGGCTATCCGCCTGTACAACGATTTGAAACGGCGGCTGTCCAGAGATCTTTCAGAGGAGCCGTCCAAGGGGCTGAAAGAGTTGTTTCAGCGCATTTATAACATGAAGGAAACGGTGCAGGCAGGAGAAGCCGGGCTTACGCTTTCCTTTGTGGGCAGAAAAAGAGAGCTTTATCAGCTCAGCGGTTTTCTGAGCGGACGGGAAGGAGCGGAAAGCGTCCTGGCAGTCTGCGGGGAGAGCGGTTCCGGAAAAACGGCTTTCTTAGAGCAGGGAATCCGTCTGGCGTCAGGAGACGGATTTACTGTGTTAAAAACCGCCTGCTATAAGCAGGGGGAGGAGTTCTACTTAAGCCCGTGGAACGATATTTTTCAGGAGCTTTACCAGCTTTCGGAGCGGGAAAACCAGGCGGGCGGAGCAGGTGAGATTCTGGAACAGTTCTTAAACGGCGCAAAGGCAGAAGAGGGAAAGGCTTCCAGGATGACCTACCCCATGGTAGAGAAGATGGCCCTGGATCTGCTTCAGGCTTTGTCCAAGAGGCGGCGGATCCTCCTGGTGTTCGACGACATCCAGTGGATGGATTCCATGAGCGGACAGCTTTTAAACCGAGTTCTTCTGCGCCTTGGAAGGGAACGGCTTCTCCTCCTGTGCAGCATGAGCAGAGAGGGAGAGGGAAGGACTCTGGAATCCTTAGAGCCGCTGCTCTTGAAGGATCAGGTGGCAATCCTGCGCCTGGAACCGTTTACCAGGGAGGAGACAGACGAGCTGATCCGGAAAACCCTTCCGGATCTGGCGTCGGAGGAGGAGAAGAAGGCGGAGATCTACCGGGCCACAGACGGGAACGCGTTTTTCCTGCGGGAGCTTCTGACTCTGATCCGGGAAAAAGGATATACTCTGGAAAAATCAAAGAAGACAAACTATGTGATTCAGGCCAGGCTTTCCGGCCTGTCCAGACAAGAGAGAGAGACGCTGGGGGCTATGGCGGTTTTTCCCGGGAAAATCCAGGTGGAGGATCTGGAACTGCTTCTGCCCGATACAGACCGCCTGTCTCTTTTGCGTCTGCTGGAATCCCTCCAGGAACGCTTTCTGATTCGTGAGGTGCTGACTGGGTGGAATGTCCAGTATGAGTTTGTCCACCGGGCGTTTCAGGAATACGTCTGCGAGCAGCAGAGCAGGGGAAAGACGCAGCTGTACCATCAGATTCTGGCCAGACATTATGAGGAGAAGGCTCTTCAGAGCAGGGAGACCACGCTGTTTCCCCAGGTAATTTACCATTACGAGGGCTGCCACGACTTGATCAGGGCCTGCTGGTACAAAATCGAGTGGATGAAGGAATATTATACCCTGATCAATGAAAATTTCCCGGTGCTTCACTGGCAGGTGGCGGATCTGTCTGAGGGCGTGGGAGTGATGCCGCAGGCAGATGAGATGATAAGGCTTGCTGGGGAGATTATGGATCTCCAGGGAAGCTCGGAGAAGATCCGGCGGATGAAGCTGGAGATGAACTACATCCTGGGACGCTATCACATTGCCCAGGGAGAATACAGACAGGGGCTTTTCCACATTGAGGAGGGAATCCGTCTGGCAAAGGAGCTTTCAGATACCAGGATGCTGCTGTCCTGCTTCAGGCAGCAGATCTTCTATGGAATTCAGGTAGAAGATCTGGAACGGGTGAAAACCTATGTGGAGATGGGCATAGAGAAGGTGAAAGAAAACAGCCCATTACGGGAAGCGTTTTTATCTCTGGAATGGGAGCTGGAACATTCTTCCGGACAGACCTTGGAGGAGACTTTAAGGGAGCGTTTGAAGGAGAGCAGGGGAGACGGCGCGTTGCAGGATGACGATGTGAAAGACTGGGAGGAATACGGCACGTTTCTCCGCCTGAAGGGCTGGTATCTGCTCCACAGCCAGACGGATTCCCAGGTAGAGAGGACGCTGTGGGCGGCCGCTGATATTTTTAAAGGTCTCGGATCCGGCTGCGAACCTGGCCGGGCCGCCTGTCTGAGCTATATTGGAGACAGCATGGACAGACAGGGCCGCTTTTTGGAGGCAGTGTCCTTCTATGAGCAGGCAATAGCTCTGGTGGAGAAAAATCCCAGAATTAATGGCCTGGGACAGTTCTATGCCAGGGCCGGACAGGCTCTCTTCATGGCCGGAAACACAGAGAAGGGCCGGGAGTATCTGGAGCAGGCGGAAAAACGCCTGAAGGAAAACGGCTGTGTCTGGGGCCTGGAGCGGACGGAGGCCCTGCTGTGCCTTATAAGCCTTTCAGAAATGAATTTAGAGGAGGCAGAACGTCGTTTTTATGAGGGAATGGAGCTTTCAGAAAAAATCAGAAATCCCCAGACGCAGAAGCTTTTGGAGACAGCGCGGCAGAAGCTAAGGAAAAGAGGAGCGCAGCTGCAGAAGAGATTTGGCGCAGACGGCTTTTCATAGACGGTTTTTTGACGCTGAACTCTGTATAATAGAGATAACAAACAGAAATACATAAAAGAGAGAGGGTTGTTTTATGAATAAGGTGCTGATTACAGGAGAAGATTTGACGCTGGATGAGATTGTCAGCGTATGCCGCGGGAACGCGCAGGTGGAGATTTCCCAGGAGGCCAGGGAAAAGGTACAGGCGTCCAGACAGGTGGTGGACGATTTAATTGCAGAGGAGAAGGTAGTTTACGGCATTACTACTGGATTTGGCAAATTCAGCGACGTGGTGATTTCCCAGGACCAGTGCAAAGAGCTGCAGAAAAACCTGATTATCACCCACGCGGTAGGAGCCGGAGATCCATTCTCCAGAGACATTGCCAGAGGCATTATGCTGCTGCGCATCAATAACCTTTCCAAGGGATTTTCCGGAATCCGCATGGAAACGCTTCAGACCATGGTGTATATGCTGAACAAGGGAGTGACTCCGATTATCCCGGAAAAGGGTTCTCTGGGCGCTTCCGGCGATCTGGCTCCTCTTTCCCACATGGTTCTGCCGATGATCGGACTGGGACTGGCCGAGTATCAGGGAGAGGTGCTTCCTGGAAAAGAGGCCATGGATCGGGCCGGAATTCCAGTGATCGAGCTTTCAGCCAAGGAAGGCTTGGCGCTGAACAACGGAACGCAGGCCATGACAAGCGCAGGCTCTTTAGCGCTTTATGACGCCCTGGATCTGATTAAAACAGCCGATATAGCCGCCGCTTTAAGCTTCGAGGCCCAGAACGGTGTGGTGGACGCCCTGGATCCGAGAGTCCATAAGGTACGCCCCCACAGCGGCCAGATGGCTACGGCCAGAAATCTCCTCGCTCTGCTGGAGGGAAGCAAAAATACCACGAGACAGGGACAGATCCGAGTGCAGGACGCCTACTCTCTGCGTTGCTGCCCGCAGATTCACGGAGCCAGCAAGGACGCTGTGCAGTATGTGAAGGATAAGGTGGATATTGAGATCAATTCCGTGACAGATAACCCGATTATTTTCAAGGACGACCACGCGGGAATCTCCGGAGGAAACTTCCACGGACAGCCGATGGCTTTAAGCTTTGACTTCCTGGGCATCGCAGAGTCTGAGCTGGCCAACGTTTCCGAGCGCCGTATCGAGCGCCTGGTAAATCCGGCTTACAGCGGCCTTCCGGCCTTCTTAACGCCAAACGGAGGCGTGTGCTCCGGCTTTATGATTGTTCAGTATTCTGCCGCAGCTCTCGTATCTGAGAACAAGGTTCTGGCCCACCCGGCCAGCGTGGACAGCATTCCTTCCTCCGCAGGCCAGGAAGACCACGTCAGCATGGGAACCATTGCGGCCAGAAAAGCAGGAGAGATTGGACGCAACGTGAGAAGAGTCCTTGCCATGGAGCTGATGGTAGCCTGCCAGGGCATTGACATGAGAGGAAATAAGGGCCTTGGAAAGGGAACCCAGGCAGCCTACGATCTGGTGAGAAAGGCAGTGGCTGCCCTGGAGGACGACAGAGAGCTCTACGACGATATCAACTACTGCGAGAAGATTATTGAGGACGGAAGCCTGATCCGTGCGGTGGAGGCTGCTCTGGGCAGGGAGATTGAGGTGTAAAAAGCCGAACGGTCAGCCTGAGAAGCAGAAAGAAAACTGAATAAATAAACGGAATAAATAATGGGCTATAAGGCGCTGTAAAGTCAGATAAGGACTTTGCGGCGCCTTTTTCAATCCCCAGTGCTAATACTCCCCTCCCGGGAATATACTGTACAAGCATCAGGAGGGAGGCGAAAAAAGGTGGGAATGGAGACGGCTGCCGCTGTAGGGATTATTGCAGTGCTGACGGCGGTTCAGTTTAAAAGCAGGGGAACGGAGTTTGGTATTTATGTGATCCTGGCGGCTGGGGTTTTGATTTTTTTCTACAGCGCGGGGAAGCTGAGAATTATTTTGGAGGCAGTCAGGCAGATCCAAAGCTGTATTCAGATGAATCAGGCCTATCTGACGGCCCTGCTGAAGATGGCGGGTATTACGTATATTGCGGAGCTGGCTTCCGGGCTGTGCAGGGACGCCGGATATTCCTCGATGGGAACTCAGATAGAAATGTTTGGAAAGCTGTCTATTCTGGCTGTGAGCGCCCCGATTGTGCTGGCCCTGTTCGAGACGCTGGAATCCTTTTTAAAATAGGAAGAGAGAGAAATGGGAGGGGCGGTTATGTCCAGGATAGCGCTGTGCTTAGGCCTTGCTGCCGCGCTTTTTTTCTCATGTCCCTGGAGGGCTGTGGGGGAGGAGAGAGGGGGAGCGGGAGAATGGGAGGAGAAAACGCGTCAGGAAGAAAACGGCGGGGAGGAGGAGCTGTCTGCCCTGGAAGGCATGGAGCTGGACTTTTCTTCTGTGGAAGAGCTGCTTGGCAGCCGTAAACAGGGAGAAGGACGTTTTTCGTTTGAAGAGCTTTTAAAGGCCGTTTTCAGGGGGGATATGAAAGAGGCGTGTTCCATGGCGTTTCACGGTATCTGGGACAGTCTGTTTTCAGAGCTGTCCGCCGGGGCCGGACAGATGGCGAAGATTCTTCTCATTGCATTAACAGGGGCCGTATTTACCTGTTTTTCTGATATTTTTTCCGGCGGACAGATTTCGGAAACGGCCTTTTACGTTACCTTTCTGCTTTTATTTTCTCTGCTGGCATCCAGCTTTTATGAGAGCATCGCTGTGGCGGATCAGGCGGTCAGCCAGGCCTTTGAATTAATGAAAGCCCTGACGCCTGGTTACTTTATGACAGTGGCGTTTACAGGAGGAAGCCTGAGCGCCGGAGCCAGCTGCGGCTGGATGCTTTTTTCCATCACTGCAGCCCAGTGGCTGCTCTCGCACCTGATTTTTCCAGTGTTCAGAGTTTATATTCTGCTGGTCCTGGCAGGACATCTCACAAAAGAGGGAGTATTTTCCAGGATGACAGAGGGGATACGGACAGCGGTAGAATGGAGTATGAAAACTCTGACAGGAGCTGTGCTGGGCTTTCATCTTCTGCAGGGAATGGTGCTTCCCTATGCCGACGCGGTGAAAAACGCTTCTCTGAAACGGATGGTTTCCATGATTCCAGGACTTGGGCAGGGAGCCTTCACAGTTTCGCAGATGGTGTTAGGCTCTGGAATTTTAATTAAAAATACAGTGGGAGCCGGGGCGGCGCTGGCGCTTTTAGCTGTCACAGCGGTGCCGATGATAAAGCTTTTTGTTTTAATGCTCATGTATCATTTGATGGCCGCAGCAGCAGAGCCAATCTGCGATAAGCGGCTGACAGCCTGTATGGCCGATGTGGGGAAAGGCCATCAGATTCTGCTGAAACTGGTGTTTACTTCCTTCCTTCTTCTGGTTGTATCCATCGGTGTGATCTGCATGGCATCCAACGCATCATACTATGCGGCATAGAGAAAGGACGGAACCGGCAATGGAGCAGTTTTACAGCTGGATTCAAACGATAATTTTCTATATGATTTTTATGAATTTCATGACAAATCTCCTGCCGGGCAAGGCGTACGCCAGATACGTCCGCCTGTTTATGGGAATGGTTCTGATCCTTTTGGTCATTCGTCCTCTGACAGGAAGCCTGAGGTTAGACGAGCAGCTGGCCAGACGCTTTGAGGAGATTTCCTTTCAAAAAGAAGCGGGAGAGCTGCAGGGGCAGCTGGAGGAAATAGAGAGACAGAGATTCGAGACAATCGCGGACGAGTATGAGAAAACGGTTTCCGCCCAGGCCGAGGAGAGACTGGAAAAGAGCGGATACGGCGGGGCGCAGGTGAAAGTGTCTGTGGACAGAGAGCAGGGCAGCGATTCATTTGGAATGATAGAGGAAATGGAGGTATCGGTGGAAGATGTGGAGGCATGGGAATATTCTGCCGGGGAAATGCCAGAATCAGATGAAATCAATAATCAATTAAAACAGTTAGAAAAAACGCAGCAATTGAAGCAAACAAAACAATCAGAGAAAGAACAGGAAATACGCCAGGTATCCATTGAAAAAAATCATATCCAGGTTCATTTGGGGAATAAGGAAGAATCAGAGGAGAAAGGGGAAGAGGGGCAGAAGGGGACGGAAAACAGCGGCGGGGCAGATACCGGAGATCCGGACGCAGAGGCGGCGATTAGAAAGGAGCTGGCAGATTTTTATGGACTGGAAGAGCGTCATATTAAAATTCAAATCAGGGACTGAGAAAAAGAAACGGGATCAGTGGATCGTTCTTTTTGCCGCAGGACTTCTTCTGCTTCTGTTCAGCGCATCCGGGGCTGGGAAATCCGCCTCCGGGAAAGGGGATCTGCCTGTGTCTGGCGCGGCCTGGGGAGAGACGGGCGGAACCGGAGAAAAGGATCATGGAGGAGGCAGAGAAGCAGAAGAAAAGGACGTTCAGGAGGCCTTTCAAACGCCCGGGCAGAGGGAAGCGGAGGACGCGGAGGCGTCTGAACTGTCCGCCTATGAACAACAGCTGGAAGAACGTGTGAAGGAACTTCTCAGGATGACAGAGGGGGTGGGGGAGGCAGACGTGATGATTGTCCTGAAATCGTCCGGCGAAAAAATTATCCATGAGGATCAGAAACGGCGCCGCGCTTCCTCCGAGGAGGCAGACAGCGCCGGGGGAACCAGAAAAACGGTGGATGAGGAGGCGGAAAAAAGCGTTGTATTTGTGGAAAACGGTTCAGAAAAAGCGCCGATTGTGGAAAAAGAGCTTCGTCCCGCTGTGGAGGGCGTCGTCATAAGCGCCCAGGGGGGAGGAAACGCTTCCGTGAAAACAGAAATTTCTGAGGCAATGCAAGCATTATTTAATATACCGGCACATAAAATAAAAGTATTAAAAAGGGTGGATTAAAGGAGCGGTGAATATGAAAGTGAAGCGAATTTTCAGACGAAACCAGATTATTATTACGACGCTGGCCATTATGATAGCAGCTGCCGGATATTTGAATTATTCCGGAAAAGAGGAGCTTTCCGGGGCCGTGTATGAGGCGGGAGTTATGGAAATTTCGGACGAGGATATCTTAGCTGAAAATCAGGCGGTGGGAAACTTAAATCCTGAGGCAGAGGGAGCCGGAGAGGAGGTATCCGGCCCGGCGGAGGCTGAAACGAAACAGCCCGGAACGCAGCAGGCTAATGCACAGCAGGCGGAGGCGCAGCAGGGGAAGGAAGGAGAAAGCAGCGTGAGCGCAGGCAGCGCAGAGGCAGAGGAGTACAAGGAGATTGCCAGCCTGGATCAGGAACCGGGAGAGGAGGCTGGATCAGAACAGGCAGATTCCTCTATCGATAACCCGGGTGAGGCAGTGTTAACTGGGGGAACCAGCGTCACAGACTACATAGCTAACGTGCAGCTGAGCCGGGAGCAGGTCAGGGCGAAAAATAAGGAAACCTTGATGGAGATCATTAACAACGAGAACGCCGATCCGCAGGCCAAGGAGACGGCGGTCCAGGACATGATTGACATGACGGCAGTAGCGGAGAAGGAGAATGCGGCGGAGACACTTCTCATGGCCAAGGGCTTCGCCGATCCGGTGGTCAGCATTACAGACGGCAAGGTGGACGTGGTGATCAACGCCTCCTCCCTGACGGATCCGGAGCGGGCCCAGATAGAGGATATTGTCAAAAGAAAGGCTGAGGTGACGGCGGAAAACATTGTCATTACGCTGATGAAGCTTCAGGAGTAATTGCGGTTAGATCTTGCAAACGCCCGCCTATCTGCTATAATGAAACTATCACAGAAAAGACAGGAGGTAGCGGGGATGCCGAAGGAAGCTGCGGAGAAAAACATACATGTATTAGAGAGAGACGGTAAGCTGGGCGAGGTGAAGATCGCAGACGAGGTGGTGGCTATGATTGCCGGCCTGGCTGCCACAGAGGTGGAAGGCGTGGACTCCATGGCCGGAAATATCACCAACGAGCTGGTAGGAAAGCTGGGAATGAAGAATCTCAGCAAGGGTGTTAAGGTAGAAGTGAGCGAGGAGCACGTTTCCGTAGACTTATCACTGAATATGAAATATGGCTACAGCCTTCCGGCTGTCAGCGAGAAGGTTCAGGAGAGAGTGCGGACCGCCATTGAGACGATGACAGGGCTGACGGTTCTGGAGGTCAACATCAAGATCGCCGGAGTCAATATGAGGGAGGACAGCTAGGAAGCAGTCTGCCGCTCTGGTAAAAGGCTCTGATAAAAGTTCGTTAAGAAGTGAACAATTAAGCTGTATTTCTTGACGAACTATGAAAAATGTGGTAGTATCTTTAGCGTTAAAAGGGAGTAGTTATTAACATGCAGTCAACATACGCCGGGCGGAGAGCCTGTGGTTGCATGTCTTTTGTTTATAAGACAGAAGAACAAGACTTTTAGCATATGGTTTCATATGCTGAAAGTCTTTTTTTGTTTCGTGGGAAAGCGCCTGACAGGAAGGAAGCTTCCGGGCATGAAGTAAGACCGCGTGGATAGCGAACCCCCTGAAATGAGAAAAAGGGAAGAAAAAAAGAAATTAGGAGGGAAAGAAATGGACTTTTTACTGGAAGGCATTCTGGCCATCACGCCGCAGCAGCTGGTCATGTATGTAGTAGGAGTTCTGCTCATCTGGCTCGCAATTAAGAAGGGCTATGAGCCATCTCTGCTCCTGCCGATGGGCTTTGGAGCAATCTTAGTAAACCTGCCGTTATCCGGCGTTATCAACCAGGTGATGGAAGGCGTAGGAGAGACGCCAGGAATTATTCAGTGGTTATTTGAGACAACAATCGAGGCTTCCGAGGCCCTTCCGATTCTGTTATTCATCGGTATCGGAGCAATGATCGACTTCGGCCCGCTGCTGTCCCAGCCAGTTATGTTCCTGTTCGGAGCAGCCGCTCAGTTCGGTATCTTCTTCGCTATCATGGTAGCAGTTTTATTAGGCTTTGATTTAAAGGACGCAGCGTCCATCGGTATCATCGGAGCAGCCGACGGCCCGACCTCTATCCTGGTATCCCAGGTGCTTCACTCCGACTATGTGGGAGCGATTGCGGTAGCCGCTTACTCCTATATGGCTCTCGTTCCGATTATTCAGCCGTTTGCAATCAAGCTTGTTACCACAAAGAAAGAGCGCTGCATTCATATGACATACAGCCCGAAGGCAGTTTCCAAGACAACAAAGATTGCCTTCCCGATTATCGTTACGATTATCGTAGGACTTATTTCCCCGGCATCCGTTGCCCTGGTAGGCTTCCTGATGTTCGGTAACCTGATCCGCGAGTGTGGTGTGCTTCAGTCCATGTCCGATACAGCTCAGAACGAGCTTGCAAACCTGATTACACTGCTGCTGGGAATCACTATTTCCTTCAGTATGAGAGCCGACGCGTTCGTACGCTTCGACACTATCCTCATCATGTGCATCGGTCTGGTAGCGTTCGTATTCGATACCATCGGCGGCGTTGTATTTGCCAAGATCATCAACCTGTTCCGCAAGGAGAAGATTAACCCGATGATCGGCGGCGCTGGAATCTCCGCATTCCCAATGTCTGCCCGCGTAATCCAGAAGATGGCTCAGGAGGAAGAGAAAGGTAACATCATCCTGATGCACGCAGTAGGCGCTAACGTATCCGGCCAGATTGCCTCTGTAATCGCAGGCGGTCTTGTTATCAAGCTGGTGACACAGTTCCTGTAGGAGGGAAAAGATTATGATGGAAAACTTTTTAATCGCTCTTCAGATTATGGCGCAGGGAATGGGCGGAATCTTCGTAGTAATCATTCTGATTACCCTGGTTGTTATGCTGATGGGAAAGATGAATAAATAAGATGTGTTAGGAAAAAAGGAACTGTTTTCGTGCTCCACTGGAAGTCGCTGAAAACAGTTCCTTTTTTCATAGGCGGGTTCGCAGGAAATGGCAGGAAACAGTTCCTTTTTTTCATCAAAAGTAAATTTATTTTACTGTAATCCTATTAGAAAGATTACAAACGCTGCAATTGTTATAAGAGTCCAGGCGGTATATCTTCCTGCAATTTCCCAGTCAGACGGCCCTGCCTAAGTTCCACACCAACGATACCTTCCAGCGTTTTTTCTTCCTCTGGAATAGCAGTATTATCTTCTTTTACTGTATATGGGCCGTAGATTTTATTGCCATAGTGAAATACAACTGTCTTATCCTGCGACACTGAAAAATATGCTTTCTGCCCTCGGAGTCTGCCGGAGTACACGGTACTGCCATTTTCCTGACTTGGGACAAAAATTGCATCTTTATATTCAAATCCAACTTTTGAAATTGTCATGGAATAAATTACTGCAAATACCAGCGCCATAGCAATCATAACGACTAGAACACTTTTTTGGTACCAGTTTAAACGTTTGATTTTTTCCATCATTCTGCCTCCTTTCTAAACCTGAATATAATATGGGACAATCCAGGCCAGCCCCTTCATTATTTGATAGAAAGGAATATAATAAATATCATCCCATTATAAAAATATATTTAAACGAATAACGCAGATAAACCGACAAAAATACACATTACTCCAAACATCATACACATTACATTTTTGATATCGACTTTTTTGTTAAGTACGAAAGATGATGGGTTTTTAGGGTTTATATATATACGATATTCATTTCCCTTAACCATGTCCTTATCTAATTTCTTAAAGCTATATGTGTTAGAACACTGACGGACATATATTTTTCCGTTGTACTTGTATTTAAAAATAGGAGCATAGCTTGATAATGTTTTACTTGGATACGAATTATAGCCTTGATAGACCCCCATAATTTCTTCATTACAAATAGCAACAGATTTAATATTATGATAAAAAATCATCGTAATCATTCCTCCTATTGTAACGCCTATTAATACAAATGTATATTTAGCTCCGCCTGGGATAAGAAAACATATAAAAGCTAATAAAAACCCACCGAATATCAATGCAAGAAATTTAAATGCTTCAGGATCCATCTTATGCATTTTTTGTTTAAAAGCCATATAAACAATCCAGCCAAAAGCTGCCACACAAAATAATAATTCAAATCCTTCAAAGTCCATTGTTTATCCATTCCTTTCTTTCAATCTTACTTACTGAAATATTTCTTGTTCTTGACATTGTTTTGCAGCCCTGAATATCCCTAAGTTTATCTGAACCATATCGTATATTCACCACCTCTATGTAGAAAATCTGCGAATCAGTAGAATGCTTCTCAGATTTTTCCTATCCATCTGGGACAGTATAACTTCCGGAAATTGCCTATGCCATTGGTTTTTCCGTAATGCTTACCACATTTTCCCCATCTATCTCAAAGAAAAAAGGCATATTTGGTTGGGAATTTGTGTAGGTATTTATGTATTGAATAAAATCGTTAATATCAGTTGTTGAAATGTTAACCTTTTCTGGATCATCTGAATCGGTAAAATTTCTTCCCCAGTCAATGAAGTTATATACGGTATCAGAAGTCAGCAAATATTCTTTTGTTTTTTCTTCTAGATTATAAATATAATATCCGCTCAATAAATCCTCCTCTGTAAGATTTAATTCTTTCATTCTTTGACTATTCTTGGGTGTTATATATTCAACCTCATCAATCGTAATACTTGTTTCATCTATGCTTTTTAAAAAACCGCATAATTCATTTGCTTTATTACTCCTCTTGTCTGCGCTCTGACAACCAATCGCTAAAAGCGACAGCAATATAACAAATACTCCTATGTATTTTACCTTTCTATTTGCCATACTGCACCTCCAGACTTAATCACAACTTCTAATTTCCTTGTTCTTTTCCACTCCCATCTTCTTGCTCTTACGGACAAGAAGCATCCCTCGCTTTGCTCGGTCAACTTCCGATTTTTTTATTTTTTCTTGCCTAAGCGAGAACGGAGCAGACAGCAGAATGTATTGTCTGCCCTTATTTAATAGTTCCATTGTGTTATATTTTCGATTAATACACCGTTTCGTTCAAGACTTTCAAAAACAAAATCCGTTTCATTTTTTAGAGAAGAAGAATTAAGAATACAAAATGGTTCCGCCTGTGGTTTCATGCCAGCTGCAATTTTTTCTGCCGCTGGAGGACAAGAAGAACACTCCCAGCTTGTCTGTATCGCCAAAACAGAAGAATGAATCCATACATTTTTTGCCAGAGATTTCAACTGCTCCATGCGTTTTGTGTTTCTCTGTACAGAATATTTCCCATTTTCCTTCTCCTCATATTCTCCTAAATCGTCTTCTGGTACAATTAATTCAAACGTAAAGGTAGATTCTTTTTGGTTATTCATAATAAATAATCTGACCTCTGAAAATTCGAAATAATCAAACACAAATTGTTTATAATCATGTGAGTGGTGTTCCTTCTCTCCAAGTTCAAAGTTTTCATCTAATTTCTTTTGATTCCATTGAATCATATCTTCAAAAGAATCGTTTTCAAATCCCCAATATCCGCTCTTAAATGTAAGTCCAGAATGAATTAAAGCCCGGCAAAAAGCGCCGATGGCATCATGAGTTTTTTTCAGTTCAAATGTCAAAGAAAAATATGCTGGCATATTCAAACACCTCTTAATATGTTCTGTTTTTTTACTGCGTTTAGCATTCTGATAAGTTGAAATTGTTAATTTGGAACCAGTCCTATAATGCCAACTGCTATTGCATCAATAAAAAGTATAAATGTTATCACACAAACAATTAAGATAGCCGCAATGACTTTAATAATAAGTTGTTGATTTCTTCTTAAATCACTCTTATTGACAATTTTTAGGGCAAAAACTAAAACAAAGATGACAATAAGAGAAATAATATTATAAAGAACTACTGTACCCATCTATGTATCCTCCCCATCAGCTTCTTATCTGTAGGTTCTTTAATATCCATAGGTCATCAGTTTCCATTGCCCGCCTTCAGAATGAGCTAACCTATTATCATTATAAAAGAATTACTGACGGGATACTATAAAGATTTCCTTACAACTTCAAATTTTCCTGTCTTTTTTCGATTTTGCAGCGGTTTTTCAAAGAAATACTGTAGTGTCAGATATTTACAGGGACGCATACAAAAAAAGAGGACATGGATTCTGCGGCTTTCGTTGAAGCGTAGAAATATGTCCTCTTTATATAAAATTTTAAATCTCAAAGTTATTCTGTTTGTTCTCTTTCTCTTCTGAAGAATCAGGCTCTTCAAAGAACAGGTCGTCCAGGTTCTCCAGGCTCTCATCCGGGGATTCGTCCTCTGTTCTCATCTGTTTCGGGCTGCGGGCTTTTTTTTCCGCCTTTTTCGGGCGGCTGCCAGAGGAGCGTTTCTGGCTGCGCTTTCCGGCCAGGCGTTCTTTTTCCCTGCCGAGAAGCTCGTAGAATTCCTCTTCCGTATAATTTTCCTCTTTAAGTCTCTGCATACGCCGTTCGTGCCGCCGCCGTAACTCCTCCGCCTCTTTCTTTTTCGTATAGAGCGTATAGGCGCTCAGGAGAAGTACTGCGAAGACCAGAAGGCAGATACCTATAACCGGAAGGGAGAGGGGAGGAAGGGCGATGCCGCCTTCTTTGCCGTCCTTCTGATCGGAGGCGTCGGTTTTGCCGCCAGGCTTTTCCTCCGGCGCGGCGCCGTCAGTCTCTTCACTGGATGCAGGGAGAGAGCCTTCCTTGGCCAGAAGGTAGGCCTGTCCAATTTTCCGGTCATTGTAGGTGTACTGTAAAAGAGCGATGGCCCGCTCTGGATGCTGCTCGGGCAGTTCTGTCACCAGTTCCATGGAAGCGTCTGAGAAGGCGGCGTCCTTTGGAAGGGTGATTACAGCGCCAGATTCCAGTTCCAGTTCATCTGGCTGAAAGTCAGCTCCGTTAATGGAAACCGTTTCTTCGCCAGTCACATATTTCGTCTCATTGTCCGGGATGGATACGTTCTGGAAATTCTCAAAACCAAACTGCAGCAGCGTTTTTCCATCCAGGAAATAGTTGGGAGAGGGCTGTCCTTTTAAAACGACGGAAATTACCCGTCTGCCGTCTTTCTCTCCGTAGGTGACGAGGGTATTGCCGGCCAGGGAGGTGTATCCTGTTTTTCCTGCCTTCGCTTCCGGGCAGTAGAGCTCGCTTGTCTCGTCGTCTGTGATAATCAGGCGGTGCTCGTTGGCGCAGGTGGCTCCGCTTGGGTTATTCTGAGTGGGAGCCAGCTTATAGGACTTGGTACTGGAAATTTCCAATACGTCTGAATTGTTAAAGGCAGCCTGGGCGATAATAGCCATATCGTAGGCAGATACTACCTGGGTATCGTCGTTTAATCCTGACGGGTTGGCAAAATGAGTGCCGTCGGTGCAGCCAAGCTCCTTTACCTTTTCGTTCATCATGTCTGCGAAGGCGTCACGGCTTCCAGCCACATGCTCCGCCAGAGCGTTGGCAGCCTGGTTGCTGGACTGGAGAAGGAGCAGGTAAAGGCAGTCCTTGACGGAAAGCTTGTCTCCCTCGGCAATGTTTTTCTTATTGCCGCTTCCAGACTCCACATTGTTGACCGCGTCGTAGGAGAAGGTAACCATGTCGTCCATGCTGCTGTTCTCCACTACCACCAGAGCGGTGAGAAGCTTTGTAATACTGGCCGGCGGCGTCAGCTCGTGAATTCCCTGTCCAAAGAGCACAGCGCCGGAATCTGCGTCCACTGCAATTCCAATATCAGCCAGAACGCCGGTACCGCTTGGCCACTCCGGAGCGGCCAGAGCAGTGATGCAGGACATCAGGGCCAGCTGCATGGAAAGAAGCAGGGCCAGTCCTGATTTTATGATCCGTTTTGCTTTCATTCTTGTTATTCCTCCAAAATTCTGTCGTAAAACTTCTATCTTATAGTATACCGTTAGTATACCGTGAAAGGAGAAAGCTGTAAACGGTTAGAGGAGGAAAAAGTTTTACAGTAAAAAGTTTTGCGCTCTGCAAAAGTTTTGCGTAACTATTGTAGAATCCCTCCGATTCAGTTATAATGATAAATTAGAGTAATAGTCGATTGTGAATGGCTGACCAAGACAGAAGAAATCAGGAGGATACGTTTTATGACCAGAAGAGAATTGCGTGAACACTGCTTTAAACTGCTGTTCTGCGCTGATTTTTATTCCGAGGGAGAGACCAGGGAGCAGATAGAGCAGTATTTTACAGAGCCCAGAGAGGATGATTACACACCGGAGGGCGTTTATGAACTGATTCACTGCCCGGAGCTGGACGTTTACGACAGCGGCTATGTGAAGACTAAGGTGGAGAAGGTGCTGGAGAAGCGTCCGGAGCTGGACGCTGCTATTGACGAGACTGCCAAGGGCTGGAGCACCCGCCGCATGGGAAAGGTGGAGCTTACGATTCTGCGCCTGGCGCTGTTTGAGATCCGCTTTGACGAGGAGGTTCCGGACAAGGTTGCCATTAACGAGGCGGTGGAGCTGGCGAAAAAATTTGGCGGAGACGAGTCTCCGGCTTTCGTAAATGGAATTCTGGCAAAATTAGTGTAGATGGAGGCGTTCCATGGCAAGCATTTACTCAGTGTCCCAGGTAAACGCCTATATTAAAAATATGTTTTCCCAGGATTTTGCCCTGAACCGCATTTCAATCAAGGGGGAGGTATCCAACTGCAAGTACCACACCTCCGGCCATATTTATTTTACCTTGAAAGACGGGCTGGCTGCGATCCAGGCCGTCATGTTTGCGAGCAGAAGAAAGGGGCTTCCTTTTCAGATGCAGGACGGGCAGCAGGTGGTGGTGAAGGGCAGCGTGGAGGTCTATGAAAGAGACGGAAGATATCAGCTCTATGCCCAGCAGATTGAGCTTTCCGGGGCGGGGGATCTGTTTAAGCGGTTCGAGGCTCTCAGGAACCAGCTGGAAGAGATGGGCATGTTTGCCAGAGAATATAAGCGTCCCATCCCCATGTTCGCCAGGACGGTGGGGGTGGTGACTGCCAGCACAGGAGCCGCCATCCGTGATATTATGAATATTTCTCACAGAAGGAACCCCTATGTCCAGCTGATTTTATACCCGGCCAAGGTCCAGGGAGACGGGGCGGCGGAGAGTATTGCCATGGGAATCGAACGGCTGGATCAGCTGGGAGTGGACGTAATCATCGCGGGAAGAGGCGGCGGCTCCATTGAGGATTTGTGGGCCTTTAACGAGGAGATTGTGGCCAGAGCTATTTTTTCATGCAATACCCCGGTGATTTCCGCGGTGGGACATGAGACGGATGTGACGATTGCCGATTATGTGGCGGATCTGCGGGCCCCCACGCCGTCAGCGGCGGCAGAGCTGGCTGTGTTCGACTACCGCCAGTTTAAGGAACAGCTCTCAGGAGCCGGGGAGCTTCTCAGGCGGGGGCTGTTCCGGAAAACAGAGGAGGCGTCCGGCCGTCTGGAGCAGTACCGGCTGCGTCTGCGCCTCCACGATCCCAAACGGCAGGTCAATGAAAAGCGGCAGCGGCTCATTTCTGCTCAGGACGATCTGAAACGGCTGATGGAAAAGAGGCTGTCGGAATACAGGCAGCGCCTTGCCCTTTTAAGCGGAAGGCTGGAAGGATGCTCTCCGCTGAAAAAGCTGAGCCAGGGCTTTGGCTTTGTGACGGATGAGACTGGAAAGAGGGTAGATTCTGTAAATAAGGTAATGCCTGGAGAGAAGATTGAGGTCAGGACGGCGGACGGGCGGATTGACGCCAGAGTGGAAGCTGTGTTTCCCTACAGCCGCCGGGACTGCCATGGAGAATAGAGAAGAGAGGAAAAAGTCATGGAAGAGAAGGGACGTCTGCCAGAACCGAACCAGGAGGAATTAGAGGCCTGCTCCATTGAGGAGCTGTTTGAGCGGCTGAACCAGGTGATAGGAGGCCTGGAGGACGGCAGCAGCTCTCTGGAGGATTCGTTTCGGTACTATGAAGAGGGAATGCGGCTGGTAAAGGCCTGCTCAGGAAAGATTGACCGGGTGGAAAAGCAGATTCTGGTGATCGACGAGATGGGAGGAGACTATGGAGCTTAGAGAACAGCTTTTACAGTATACAAAGGAGACGGAGGACGTGGTGTACTCCTTTCTCCCGAAGGAAGAGGGACACCAGAAGACGATTTTCGAGGCGATGAATTACAGTGTGAAGGCTGGCGGGAAGCGGCTGCGCCCTCTGCTGATGCGGGAGGTTTACCGGCTGTTTGGCGGAACAGGGAAGGAAATAGAGCCCTTTATGGCGGCCATTGAGATGATTCACACTTCCTCCCTGATTCACGACGATCTTCCCTGTATGGACAACGACGAGTACCGGAGAGGCAGAAAGACGACCTGGGTAGCGTATGGCTACGATATGGCGGTGCTGTCCGGGGACGCTCTTTTAATCTATGCCATTGAGACGGCCAGCCGCGCCTTTGCCATGACGGCCCATGCAGACCGGGTGGGACGGTGCATTGGCATTCTGGCCGAAAAAACAGGAATTTACGGCATGATTGGAGGCCAGACGGTGGATGTGGAGCTGACTAATCAGCCGGTTTCCAGGGAACAGCTGGATTTTATCTACCAGCTGAAGACAGGCGCCCTGTTAGAGGCCTCCATGATGATTGGAGCGGTACTAGCCGGAGCGTCCAAAGAGGAGCTTCAAACGGTGGAGAGAATCGCCGCGAACGTGGGACTGGCCTTCCAGATTCAGGACGATATTCTGGATGTGACCAGCAGCCAGGAGGTTTTGGGAAAGCCGGTAGGAAGCGATGAGAAGAACAATAAAACCACTTATGTGACGCTGGAGGGAATGGAGAAGGCGAAAGCGGAGGTGGAGAGGCTGTCAGACGACGCGTTAAAGCTTCTGGCTGGCCTTCCCGGCCGGAACGAGTTCCTGGAAGCGCTGATTCGCCTCCTGATACACAGGGAAAAATAATGGGAGAGAAGGTGAAGCCGTGATTTTGGAAAGAATCAATGGGCCGGACGACATTAAAAAGCTGAAGGACGGGGAGCTTGCGGTTCTGGCGGAGGAAATCCGCAGCTTTCTGATTGAGAAGATCAGCCGCACAGGAGGACATTTGGCGTCCAATCTCGGCGTGGTGGAGCTGACAATGGCTCTGTTTCTCGCCTTTGACCTGCCCAAGGATAAGATTATCTGGGACGTGGGACATCAGTCCTACACCCATAAGATTTTAAGCGGACGGAAGGAAAATTTCGACGGCCTGCGCCAGTACGGAGGGCTCAGTGGATTTCCCAAGCGGAAGGAGAGCCCCTTCGACGCCTTTGACACAGGCCACAGTTCCACGTCTATTTCAGCGGGACTGGGCATGGCTCTGGGAAGGGACGTGAGGGGCGACGATTACTCGGTGATTTCCGTCATCGGAGACGGCGCCCTGACCGGCGGCATGGCCTATGAGGCTCTGAACAACGCGGCCCAGATTAAGAAGAACTTTATTATTGTGCTCAATGACAACAACATGTCCATCTCCAAGAATGTGGGAGGCATTTCCAGCTATCTGAGCAATCTGAGGGCAGACGAGGGGTACAATGAGCTGAAAAAGTCTGTGGTGGCGGCTCTTCGAAGTATCCCCAGAGTGGGAAACAGCATGGTTCAGACGCTGACCAGGACGAAAAACGGCATCAAGCAGCTGCTGATCCCAGGCATGTGGTTTGAAAACATGGGAGTGACCTACATCGGCCCGGTAGACGGACACAATGTCAGACAGCTGGTTCGTATTTTCAAAGAAGCGAAAAAGATGGATCACGCGGTTCTTATCCATGTGCTGACGAAAAAGGGCAAGGGGTACGAGCCGGCGGAGAAGAACCCGTCGGCCTTCCACGGGGTGGAGCCCTTTGACATGGAGACGGGAAAGCCCCTGGCGGCGAAGATTTATCCCAGCTACACAGACGTATTTTCAAAGACCATCTGCCAGATTGCGGAGAAGGACAAGCGGGTGGCTGCCGTCACGGCGGCCATGCCGGGAGGAACAGGACTTTCCAGGTTTGAGAAGCTCTATCCGGAGCGGTTCTTTGACGTGGGAATTGCGGAGGAGCACGCGGTGACCTCAGCTGCCGGAATGGCGGCGGCGGGGCTCAGGCCGGTGGTGGCGGTGTATTCGTCCTTTCTTCAGAGAGCCTACGACCAGATTCTTCACGACGTCTGTATTCAGAACCTGCCGGTGCTGTTCTGTGTGGACCGGGCCGGTCTGGTGGGAAGCGACGGGGAGACGCACCAGGGCATTTTTGACCTGAGCTTTCTGTCATCCATCCCCAATATGAGCGTGATGGCTCCGAAAAATCTGTGGGAGCTTCGGGAAATGATTCAGTTCGGCGTGAACTACGACGGCCCTATGGCGATCCGCTATCCCAGAGGACAGGCCTACCGGGGACTGAAAGAGGCGCTGGCTCCCATTGAGTACGGGAAGAGCGAGATGCTGTTTGAAGAGTCTGAAATCGCTCTTCTGGCAGTGGGAAGCATGGTCAGCACGGCAGAGCACGTGCGCCTGAAGCTGAAAAATATGGGAGTGTCCTGCACCCTGGTCAACGGGCGGTTTATTAAGCCTGTGGATACGGATATAGTGGACCGGCTGGCTAAGAATCACAGGGTGATAGTGACGCTGGAGGAAAACGTGCTGCGGGGCGGATACGGAGAGCGGATTACCGATTATGCCGCGAAGCACTATCCGGAGCTTAAGGTGTTGAATATCGCTCTTCCGGACGCTTATGTGGAGCACGGAAACGTGTCGCTTCTCAGAAGTGATCTGGGCATTGACAGCGATTCCATTTTAAAGAAGATAAAAGAGCATTTTTTATAAGGAGGACGCAGATGAAGGAACGTCTGGACGTTCTGCTGGTGAAACATGGGCTGGCAGAGTCGAGAGAAAAGGCAAAGGCCATTATTATGTCCGGAATCGTCTATGTGGACGGCCAGAAGGAGGACAAGGCCGGCACCACCTTTGACGAGAAGGCCAGAGTGGAGGTCAGAGGAGCCGTTTTAAAATACGTGAGCCGGGGCGGCCTGAAATTAGAGAAAGCTATGACTCATTTCGGCGTGGAGCTGAACGGAAAGGTCTGCATGGATGTAGGGGCTTCCACAGGGGGCTTTACGGACTGTATGCTCCAGAACGGGGCGGTGAAGGTGTATTCCGTGGACGTGGGCCATGGACAGCTGGCCTGGAAGCTGAGAAATGATCCCCGGGTAGTCTGCATGGAGAAGACGAATATCCGCTATGTGACGCCTGACGATATCGGAGATCCGGTGGAGTTTTCCTCCATTGACGTGTCCTTTATCTCTCTGACCAAGGTGCTGGGGCCTGTGAAGGAGCTTCTCACAGAGGACGGCCAGATTGTGTGCCTGATTAAGCCGCAGTTTGAGGCTGGCCGTGAAAAGGTAGGAAAAAAGGGCGTAGTCCGGGAGAAGAGTACTCATTTAGAGGTGATTGAGATGGTGATTTCCTTTGCAAAGGCCATCGGTTTCCAGATTTTGAACCTGGAATATTCTCCGATTAAGGGGCCGGAGGGAAATATTGAATATCTCCTCCATCTGCAGAATAACGGCAGCGGCGGGGAGGAGGAGCTTTCCGTCAGCCCGAAGGACGTGGTGGAGGCGGCTCACAGAGAGCTGGATAAATAGCAGAAACGCAGAGGCCAAAAGGCCCGGAAAGGAAGAGGCGGGGAAGGCGGAGCAGGTGAGATGAAATATTTTTATATGATTGTCAACCACTCAAAGAAAAAGGCAGAATATGGGGCAGAACTGATCCGGGACTACTTGGAGGGCAGGGGCTGTGAGTGCGTGGTGTGGGACGCCAGCGATACAGACGCCTGCAGGTCCCGCAGACCGCAGTTCCGGTATACGGACAGGGAGGCGGTTCCAGGCTGGATTGAGTGCGCGATTGTGCTGGGGGGAGACGGAACTCTGATCCAGGCTGCCAGAGACCTGGCGGGAAGCAATATTCCGCTGCTGGGAGTCAATATGGGAACGCTCGGCTATCTGGCCCAGATAGGACGGGAGGAGGATATTCTTCCCGCCTTGGACGAGCTGATTGCAGACCATTACGGTCTGGAGCAGAGAATTATGTTAAAAGGAACTGTGATTTCAGACGGGAGGGTGATAGCTGAGGACATTGCCCTGAACGATATTGTCCTCTCCAGAATGGGGCTTAACATGCTCCGGTTCAACCTTTCCATTGACGGAGAGTTTTTAAACGATTATTCGGCGGATGGAATCATTGCGGCCACGCCCACAGGCTCTACGGCCTACAACCTGTCGGCAGGCGGCCCTATCGCGGTGCCGGATTCAGAGATGATCCTGCTGACGCCTATCTGCCCGCACACCCTGAATTCCAGAAGCGTGGTGCTGGCGCCGGACCGGGTGATCGAGCTGGAAATTACAGGCCGGGGGGAGACGGGAAAGTTTTTGAGTTTTGACGGAGATACCCAGGTGAATTTAAAAAATGGAGACCTGGTGCGGATTGAACGGTCGGAGACCGTGACTACGCTGATCCGCCTGAAAAAGGTATCGTTTTTAGAAAATCTGAGAGATCGGATGAAGCAGATTTAAGGCAGATGAAAAGAAGGGGAGATAACACATGAAACTGGAACGTCACAGCAAAATTGTGGAGCTGATTGGAAAATACAACATTGAGACTCAGGAGGAGCTGGCAGAGTACCTGAATAAGGAGGGCTACAACGTGACGCAGGCCACGGTGTCCAGGGATATCAGGGAGCTGAAGCTCTCCAAGATCCAGGGAGAGCACGGACGGCAGAAGTACGCGGTGTTCCATCCGCAGCAGACGGCCTTTAACGACAAGTATATCCGCATTCTGAGGGACGGCTTTCTCTCCATGGACATGGCCCAGAATATTCTGGTCATTAAGACCGTGGCGGGCATGGCCATGGCGGTAGCGGCCGCTCTGGACGCCATCCATTTCAGCGAGGTGGTGGGCTGCATCGCAGGAGACGACACCATTATGTGTGCTGTCAGAACGGTGGACGACACCATCCTTCTGATGGATAAATTAAAGAAGATAGTCAATCATTAAAAAGGTCCGGAACACGGACTGTCATAATAGAAAGAGGTGATACCATGCTGTTTCATCTGAGCGTCAGAAATCTGGCTCTGATCGATTCCGCTGAGGTGGAATTTGAGGAGGGGCTCAATATCCTGACAGGAGAGACAGGAGCAGGAAAGTCGGTTATCATCGGTTCTGTCAACGCAGCGCTGGGCGGAAAAACGTCGAAGGACATGATCCGCCAGGGCTGCGATTATGCCTATGTAGAACTGGTGTTTTCCGTCACAGATGAAAAAAAACGGCGGGAACTGGCCGCCAGAGAGGTCTGCCCGGACGCAGACGGAAATCTTATCATATCAAAGAAAATCATGCCTTCCAGAAGCATCAGCCGCATCAACGACGAGACGGTGACAGCCGCCAGGCTTCGGGAAATCACGGGCATTCTCATTGATATTCACGGACAGCATGAACATCAGTCCCTTCTCTATCACGCCAAGCATCTCGAAATTCTCGACGAGTATGGAAAATCCAGAATTGCCAAATTAAAAGAACAGACAGCAGAAGCCTACCAGGAGTACGCGGCTGTGAAAAAGAAGCTGGAGTATTACCAGAGCGGCAGGGAGCAGCTTCTGAGGGAGACGGATTTTCTGCGTTTTGAGATCGAGGAGATTGAGAACGCCGGTTTAAAGCCTGGCGAGGAGGAGGAGCTGGAGAGCGCGTACCGCCGTTTTTCCAACAGCAGAAGGATTGTGGAAAGCCTGTCCGAGGCCTATCAGGCGGTCAACGGGGACGCCGTGGCGAGAGCGCTTCTGGCTGTGGAGAAGGCAGCTGAGTACGATGAGGGAATTTCCGGCATCCGGGATCAGCTCTACGATGTGGACGCGCTGATGAGCGATTTAAACCGGGAAATTTCTTCCTACATGGAGGAGATGACCTTCGACGAGGCAGCCTTCCGGGAGACGGAGGAGCGCCTTGACCTGATCCGGGGACTGGAAAATAAATACGGCGACACCATAGAGAAGGTGCTGGACAGTCTGGATAAGAAGAGAGAAAAGCTGGAGGAGCTGGAACACTTTGACCTGAGAAGAGAGGAGACAGAACGCCGCTTTGCCCAGCTGGAAGAGCGCTTGGAGACTCTCTGCGGGGAACTGTCAAAAATCCGCCGGGAGACGGCGCAGACGCTGACAGAGAGGATGAGAGAGGGGCTTTCTGACTTAAATTTCCTGAACGTGGAGTTTACCATGGAATTCCGCCGTCTTTCCCACTATACGGCTGGCGGATTTGACGAGGCGGAATTTTTGATTTCCACGAACCCGGGCGAGCCGCCGCGTCCTCTGGGAGCTGTGGCCTCCGGAGGCGAGCTGTCCAGGATCATGCTGGCCATCAAGGCTGTTCTGGCGGAGACGGACGATATTCCCACGCTGATATTCGACGAGATTGATACGGGAATCAGCGGCCGGACGGCGCAGATGGTGTCTGAGAAGCTGAGCCTCATCGCAGGAAGCCACCAGGTCATCTGCATCACCCACCTGCCCCAGATTGCGGCTATGGCCGACAGCCACTATGAGATACGAAAGACTGCGAAGGAAAACAGAACTGTGACACAGATTAAGCGGCTGTCAGAGGAACAGATGACAGACGAACTGGCAAGGCTTCTGGGCGGTGCGGAAATTACGGAGGCGGTGCGCCAGAACGCCCGGGAAATGCGGGCGCTGGCGGCAGAGAAGAAACGTCTTAATCGTCAAACCCCATAGCTTCCAGGGTGTCCTCCAGCAGATCTGCCTCCCGATCCATGGTTTCTTCGGTTCGGATGAGCTCAATCTGCTGAGCGATGAACTCGTCTCTCGTCACGTCTCCAGACCAGTAGCTCTGCTCCAGAGCGTCCTCCTGGGCTTCCAGCTGATGTTCCTTTTGCTCCAGCTCAGACGCCATAGAGCGCAGTTCTTCCAGACTCCCTGACGGGAGAGAGGGACTGCTCTGGCTGTAGGCCAGATCCAGGCTGTCTTCCAGACGATCCTCCTCTCGATCCAGGGCGTCTTTCTCCGCTTCCAGCTGGGATTTTTGAGCGGCAAAGTCTTCTTTTGACAGTTTCCCCACCCGGAAGTCCGCTTCCAGCTTCGCAATATCAATGTGGATGGCGTCCTGCTCGGCCTTCGCGCGGTAGTAGCTTTCAGCGTCCGTTTCTATGCTTCCCGCCGTGCCAGAGGCGGACGGAGAGATCTCGGAAGCCGCAGCTGTCTGAGAAGTTTCTCCCAGCGCCTCTGAGCTGCTTTCCATAGAGGAAATAGGCTGGGTTTTGACAGGGTTTTTCTGAGAGCAGCCAGCCAGAAGAAGAGCCAGGAGAAGGCCCGAAGCCGCAGCTTTAGCGGCCCTGCCGGCGGTGTTGAGCATTTTATCATATGGATTGTCATTTCGTTTCATACAAAATCCTCCTTTTAAATAAGAAAATAAGCGGAAGAAAAATTTCCGGTGGCTTTTGGTGGAGCAGGGAAAGCTTTCTTTCTGCACCGTTTTTCCTCTTTTTTGTTGATAACCATAGTTTACAGGGGTAAAATTAAAAATACATTAGAAATGATACATAAATAGAAGAAAAAATGCAAGGAAAAGACGAGGAGGGACCATATGAGAATTCTATTGGCGGAGGACGAGCCGGATCTTCGGGAAATTACGATAAAACGGCTCAGGGCGGCTGGATTTGGAGCGGACGGATGCCCGGACGGGGAGGAGGCTCTCTATTACCTGGAGCATACAGAGTATGATGTGGCGATTCTTGACATTATGATGCCGAACATGGACGGTCTCACCGTGCTTAGGACTTTGAGAAGCCGGGGAAGCCAGATTCCGGTTCTGCTTCTGACAGCCAGAGATTCGGTAGGGGACCGGGTGGGCGGCCTGGACGCAGGGGCGGACGATTACCTGACCAAGCCGTTTGAATTTGAGGAGCTGGCAGCCCGGATCCGGGCGCTTTTGAGGAGGCGTTCGCCGGAAAAGACAGACGCTGTCTCTGTGGGAGATCTGACAGTGGAATTTTCCACCAGAAGAGTGATTCGCGGAGGGAAGGAGATTAATCTTTCCTCGAAGGAATTCGCGCTGTTAGAGTCCCTAATCCGCCACAAGGGAGCTGTGCTGTCCAGGACACAGCTGGAAAATCAGGTCTGGGATTACGGGTTTGAGGGCGGCAGCAATATTGTGGATGTCTATATCCGGTATCTCAGGAAAAAGCTGGATGATCCCTTTGAGAAAAAACTCATCCACACCATCCGGGGAGCCGGGTACACGCTGCGGGAGGAATAGTCCATGAAGAAAAGGCATAAAGGACTTTCCATCAAGGCCAGAGTCACGCTCTGGTATACCTTCTTCATGATTCTCGTATTTGGAATTACGGCAGTATACCTTGTCTCCTCTTCCCAGCGTATGTCAGGCAGGCAGATGCGGGAGCGGCTGGTGGATACGGTGACAGACGCGGTTTCACAGGTCCGTTTCAGATACGGAGAGCTGGACGCGGAGGAACTGGATTTCTACAAGAACGGAGTTTCTGTCTTTCTCTATGACACACAGGGGCGCCTTCTGGCTCCTAAGGTGACAAGGGGGATTCAGGTGGATTCTCTGCTGGAGGATCAGACCATTAAGACGGCCTCCAGCGGCAGGGAGCGGTGGATGATCTACGATGTGTATTCGGAAGGGGAAGACGCCGGATTCTGGGTGAGAGGCATGATTTCCATGACAGAGTACGGGCAGGCCCTGGGTAATCTGCCGATTCTTTTCGGATCTGCGCTGCCTCTTCTGGCGGTTCTGGCGGCTCTCGGCGGCTTCCGGATTACCAGGCGGGCGTTCCGGCCGGTAACGCAGATGGCAGAGACGGCCAGAGCCATTGGAACCGGCAGCGATTTGAGCCAGAGAATCGAGACAGACGGACGGGGAGATGAGCTGAACCAGCTGGGAGATACCATGAACGAGATGCTGGCCCGTCTTCAGGCCTCTTTCGAGGCGGAGAGGCAGTTCTCTTCCGACGTGTCCCATGAACTTCGCACGCCGATTGCAGTGATCCGTTCTCAGTGCGAGTTCGCCCTTTCCGGGCAGGCGGGGGAAGAGGAAAAGAGAGAAGCGTTTGAAGCCGTTTTAAAGCAGTCTGAGAGGATGAACTCCATCGTATCCCAGCTCCTTCTTCTGAGCCGGGCGGAAAATGGAAAATTTGTGCCGGAGAGGGAACCTGTAGAACTGAACGTACTATGCGAGACCGTCTGCGAGGAGCTTGAGGCCATGGCCGCAGAGCGCCAGGTGGAGCTGACCTGGAACACGGAGGAGCTTCAGATAACGGGAGACGAGACGCTTCTCATCCGCATGGTCAATAATCTGGTGTCCAACGCCATCCGCTACAACCGCCCGGGCGGCAGCGCGGAGGTTTCCCTGAGAAAAAGAGGAAAATACGCTGTTTTGACGGTGCGTGATACGGGAATTGGAATCAGGAGGGAAGACCTGGGACAGATATTTAACCGGTTTTACCGGGCCGATCGTTCCCGAAGCTCCGAGGGAACAGGATTAGGACTTTCCATGGCAGCGTGGATTGCCAGAGTCCACGGGGGAAGTATCCGGGCGGAGAGCGTGTACGGGGAGGGAAGCGTCTTTACGGCAGAGCTTCCAATCGAAGAGCAGGCGTAAAAGAGAAGAAAAAGCAGACAAAGAAAAACAGAACCCGGTTTCTGGAAGATGCCAGAGACCGGGTTCTGTTTTTCTTGGAAAGGTTCATTAACAAATAAAAGAATTATTTCTGCATAATGTGGATAGCGAAGCCGCCGAATTCTCCTGCCAGATAGACGTTCTTTAATTTTCCGTCTTCTGTGTAAGCGGCTGTGTCCATGTTGAGGTCAAAGCCTTTTTCCTTCAGCTCCTCAGCGGCAGCTGTTAAATCAGGAGTGCGCATGGCAATGTGGCCGTTCGTTCCCAGGAATGGAGCCTTCATGCACTCAAAGTATGGCCCAGCGAACTCGGATTTCTGTCCGTGGCGAGGTTCCAGGTTGAATACCAGGCTTAACAGCTGGGCTAACTTCTCAGCCTCCTCTGGATTCGGAGTATTGATGCCAACGTGCTCTAATTCAAATTTATTCTTCATAACTGTACCTCTTTCTTTTACAGGCCCGAAACGATTACATCGGGAATACTAACAGGGCTCCTGCTGTTAATGCCAGCAGACGGATGAAGTACTGCGGAATGGTGAACTTACAGAATTCCTTACTGCTGTAGTTTCCGACGCCCATAACCATGGCCGGCATACCGTCGATAGGAAGGAAGTGTCCGCACCATCCGGAGATTACGATTGCACATGCTGCTGCAGTCGGATCAAGTCCAAGGCTTGTGCAGGTAGCGATGGCAAGAGGAGCGAATACGTAAACAGTTCCGATTGTAGATCCTGTCAGTGTAGCAAGCACACTTGTGAGGATACAGAAAACGAAAATCATAACGAATGGGTTTACGTTTGTTCCCAGCATATTAGCTACAGTGGAACCTACCAGGTCTGTCAGTCCTGTGCTTCCAAGAGCGTCAGCCACACCGATAACACCGGCGGACATCAGGATGATAGGAGCGCTGATAGAATCGCGGATTTCCTTGAAATCCAGAACGCCTGTCACGAGGATTACGCCAACGGAGATACCTGCGATAGCGTAGCCTGCGTCGCCGATTTTGCTCTGAAGAAGCATACCGACTACAGCCAGGATGAATACGAAGTATGTAACCTGCTCTTTCCACTTTGGAAGGGAAGGAGCTGCGTCCTCTGTCACTGCTGCGTCAGTGGAAGCTGCAATCGGATGATCCGGCAGAAACTTATACTGAATCACACAGTTAAGCAGGAAGCCTAAGGACAGGAACAGGTTTACAATGGCAAACTTGGAAACCGGGATGTTCGCTGCAACGCCGGCGCTGTTTAATACTGCGATTACGATACCGTACTGCAGCGCTGTGTTGAACGGAATTAACGGATGGTTCGCAGCGAAGCCTGCTGTCATAACAACCTTGGACGGCGGAAGCTTCTTTGTGTAGGGCAGTGTGGACAGGAAGCCGATAACCATAACGTAGTAAGCGGTGGAACCGGTTCCGAACAGGCTGCAGCCTAACATAACGATGAGAATCATCAGCATGTAAGCCTTGATTCCGCCCTGGTTGGCGATCTTAAACATGGTCTTCTTGAAATTAGCGATAAAGCTTGTTTTCTGAAGAGCTGCGATGATTGCCATGAACTCGGCAAGCATAACGATGGTTGCGTTAGAGAATCCGCCAAAGGCTGCCTTGATATCTGCTATTCCGAAAATAACGAGCAGAAGACAGGCTAACAGAGGCGGCGCGCCAAATGGCAGCTTGTCCATCATGATCAGAACGACCATGAGCGCTGTGATTGCTAAAGCAATAATCATTTGGGTGGTCATATGTTTTTCCTCCTCATATCTTATAGTAGCCTCATACCCTGTGCAGTCAGTTCTGCAATCTGCACAATCTGGTATGGCTTTCATTTGCATTAATTATATAAGATGCTGAGAGAGAAGACAATAAAATCAACCTCTGATTATGTTTCATTTATGAACAAATATTAAAAAAATATAAATAGAAAATGAAAAACTGTTTATAAATGGAACAATAAAGGCAGATAGGAAAGAATGGGTTTCATTTTAGAACATATAGTGAAGGGGGGAAATGTCTGCTAAGCCGTTGTGTATGCATCGATGTAAATTTAAAAGGGATTTCAAAATATTAAAATAAAAAGACGGCATGATATATTAAAAGAGGAGCCAGGTTTCTCCGGCTCCTCCAAGTATGTGTCCGCAAACACATACCCCAATTGCTATTAATAGTATACTAAAACGGCAAAAAATATGCAAGAGATCAAAGTGTATTTTTTAAAATTGTCATCCGTGGAAACAAATCTGGATGAATCGTGATTGCGGCTACGTCAGAACTAACCTGCTCTTTGTATTCTTTGGTTATTTTTTCAAATTCTCTTATGAATGATTTGATTTCGGTTTTGGATATTTTTAACAGTTTTAAAAAATAACATATAAGAATGATATAGTCACCGATAGTCTTGAAATTTATGTATGGAAGTCTCATTTCTATCATTAAGCATTGTTTCATAGGTTTTGAGGGATCTATTTTTCTAAAACGTGTATCATAAGCAACGTCATTATGTGCAATGGCATTTCTTAAATCTTTTAATGCGTATACATATTTATAAACTAATGTACAATTAGTGTCACTAGATAGATTCAAACCAATATTTTTGGAAATTTTTCTTCTGATATCTTGGGTTAAGCAGGAAAGAAGATATCCAAAATCTCCCATTGTTAAAATTTCAAAGATTGCCCAAATGGGAACTTCATTATAATTTGCAGTATTATAAAAATGCGTAATTTTCGGATTCTCTTTTCGGTATGCTGCGGCAATAGAATTTTGAATGGAACCTTGCAAATTCAATTTATTGTTTTGAAATTTTTTCCTAATGTCTTCAGTAGTTCCTGGGGGAGCATTTTTATAGCTGCTGACAGCTTTGTCATACATGTCATAAATGCTGTTGGAGTCAATTTCTGCCATAATAGTATTAAGGGCAATATTTTTAAGAGCTGTTTCAATCAACATCATTTTACCGTATAATAATGATTTTAATTTTGTATCATATTGAATCGTAGCGTTAATTTCGTTATATGAAGTAAACGGAATTCTACGATTGGATGAAATAAAAAAACGGTATCCCTTATATCCATGAAAATATCCAGTATTAATCAATTGTTGCTTTTGCGAACTGCCTGAAATGGCAATTCCATCATTCCGGAGATGCCGCATAAGGGCATCTGTTGATTTGTAATTTGGCATAATATCTCCTGTTTGCTATTTTAAAAGTATTAATTATGCTTCTATCGCTTTTAATTGGCTTTTTGAGCAAAAACATATTCTGGCATTGCTGTATTCCTGCGTTTTGATATAAGCCAATTATAGTATAAGTATTTTTTCTGTGCAATACTTGTATTAGCAAGGAGGAGCATTTCTTGCTCTGGATATTTTTGATAAAATTATTGTAAATGGAATGCTTAGGTGAAGAGATATTGAATTGTTGATTGATCAGATTGGCGTAGAGAAAGGCAGAATGCCGGAAACCGCGTTAAAATGTGGCTGATCGGTTCTGAACAATTATTTGTATTGCAGTATTGTATTGGCGGCAGGAGTCAGTACATGAAATAATACGAAAAATTAGCAGAAATGATAAAAAAGAGAGCGGAGCCTGCGCTCCGCCCTCCTTAGGCAAGTGATTATGCGGTTAGTTTCTTCCCTTTGCCATGCGGACTGCATAGTCGATGGCATTGACAAGGCTTAACTCGTTGCTGGTGCCTTTTCCGGCCAGGGCGAAGCCTGTGCCGTGATCCACGCTGGTGCGGATGATCGGAAGGCCCAGCGTTACGTTGACACCCTCTACGGCCTTCCAGGCCTGCAGCTCCCTGTCATAGACAAAGCCCACTGTCTTCAGCGGGATATGTCCTTGATCGTGGTACATGCACACCACGATGTCGTACCAGCCGCCCAGAGCCTCGGAGAAGACGCTGTCTGGCGGAATGGGGCCAATGGCGTTGATGCCTTCTGCCTTTGCCGCCTCGATGGCAGGCTTAATCTCCTCGATCTCCTCTGTGCCGAAGAGGCCGTTCTCACCGCAGTGGGGATTCAGACCGGCTACGGCTACCTTCGGGTTCTCGATTCCCATATCTTTGCACGCCTTGTGGGCGATTTCGATTACCTCCAGAACGCGGGCCTTCTTTACCCGGTCGCAGGCCTCCCTGAGGGAGACGTGGGTGGAAACGTGAACCACTCTCAGGTCGTGGTGGGCTAACATCATGGTATATTTTTTTGTATTTGTGTAAGTGGCGTAAATTTCTGTGTGGCCGTCAAAATGAGTGTAGCCGTCGGAATTCTCTCCGTGATAGAACTCCAGAGCCTTGTTCATGGCTTCCTTGTTCAGAGCGTTGGTGCAGGTGGCGTCTACCTCTCCAGCTAAAGCCAGCTCAATCACCTTTTTTACGCACTGGAACGCGGCGTTTCCGCCTTCAATGCTGACCTGTCCAATGGGGAATTTCTCCACATCGGGAATCAGTTCCAGGTGCAGCACGTCGATGACGCCCTGCTGGAATTTGGCGTCGCTTACCTTCTCGCAGCGGTGAATTGTAATATCGGGACGGCCTACGAAACGGGCCGCCTGTTCGATGATCTTTGCATCGCCCACAATGATGGGGCAGCAGCTGTCATAGATCTCGGCGTGAGCCAGAGCCTTGACGGTGATCTCAGGGCCGTTTCCGGCAGGATCACCCATAGTAATACCGACAATCGGCTTTGCGTTCATAGTCGTACCCCCCTTAATTAGCGCATACCTTTAGCTTCGTTTTCAGCCAGAACCTTCTTTAATGCCTGGATACCCTCTTCCGGAACCTGGTTGAACGGAGCGCGGCACGGTCCTACGTTGTAGCCTAAGAGACGAGTGGCAGTCTTAACGATAGTGTTCGGGTTGCCGTACTTGAAGCATGCGCGGAAGCTCTGAATGCTTGCATTGGCAGCCTTGGCCTCCTCGATCTTGCCCTCCATGAACAGGTTGTAGATGGAAGCCATGGTGTGCGGATATACGTTTGCGCAGCCTGCGATTCCGCCTGTACCGCCTGCCAGAAGAGTCCAGATGATTAACTGGTCGTTTCCGGACAGTGTGCAGAACTTGCCGTTTGTCTTCTTGGCGCCTGCGTCAATGTATCCTAAAATATTTGTGAAGTTTCCGCTGGAATCCTTAGCGCCTACGATATTCTCGATCTGAGCCAGGCGGGCTACAGTAGCCGGAGCCAGAGCGTTTCCTGTACGTGCAGGGATGTTGTAGAGAACGATAGGCATGTCAACTGCCTCTGCAACGGCCTTGTAGTGAGCGTAGAGCTCGTCCTGGCTGGCAGCAGCGAAGCTTGGTGTGATGATGGAGAGTACGTCTGCGCCTGCAGCCTGAGCCATCTTGCTCTGCTCGATGGTTTCCTTGGTGGAGATGCAGCCGGTTCCTGCGTATACCGGAACACGTCCGTTACACTGCTCAATAACAGTCTCTAATACAAGCTGTTTTTCCTTAGCGTTCAGGATGTAGCCCTCGCCGTTTGTTCCGAATGGGAAGAGAGCATGAACGCCGCCCTCGATCATACGGTCTACCTGGTTGCGGAGCTCTGCTACGTTGATGCTCTCGTCGTCGTTCATAGGTGTGAGAATTGGCGGGATAATACCTTTGATTTCAACTGGTTTCATAGTGAATTCCTCCTGTGTTATGTAAATTATAAAATGATTTTTGGTTTCGAAACAGCGCCCTATAAAATCTCCAGATAGAGCTTTCTCGCATCCTCAGGCGTTACCTGGCGCGGGTTATTTACAAGGAGACGCTGTACCTGCATTCCGGCTTCTACCAGGCCGTCCAGATCCTCCTCAGGAACGCCGAACTCCTTTAAGCTGGTAGGAATGTCCAGGTGCTTTACAATCTCCTCCAGACGGCTGATGATCCATGCGGACTTCTCGGCGTTTGTCCTGCAGGTCTTTACCTCGTCATGGCAGCAGCGGTCGTAGGCAATAGCGAAGCGCTCCTGGCAGGCCGGCTCATTGAAACGCATAACCGGAGCTAAGAGGATCGCGTTGGAAACGCCGTGGGCAATGTGGTACTTGCCGCCTAAGGGGTAGCTGAGGGCGTGAACTGCTGTGGTTCCGCTGGCTGTGATAGCCAGACCGCCGTAGTAGGCTGCGATCTGCATACGGTTCTTCTCTGTCATGGCCTCCGGATCGTCGCAGGCCTTCTCGATGTTGTTGAGAATCAGGTCAAGGCCTTCTAAAGCGTAAAGGTCGCTGAACGGATTGGCTTTGTTGCTGGTGAAGCACTCGATGCAGTGAGCCAGGGCGTCTACTCCGGTAGCTGCCGCGATCTTGCGCGGAAGGTTTTTAATCATGCGGGCATCCAGAATCACGTAGTCGGCAATCATGTTTTCATTGACAATGCCCACCTTTAATTCTTTCTCAGGAACGGCTACGATGGCGTTGGGAGTTACCTCTGCGCCGGTTCCGGCAGTGGTAGGAATCAGGATAATCGGAACGCACTTTTTAGCGCGGCCCGGATCGTCTAAGAGCTCCTTGACGCCGTACTCGTCTGTAACCAGAATGCTGGCTAATTTAGCTGCGTCCATAACGCTTCCGCCGCCGCAGGCCACAATCATGTCAGCTTTGCTGGCCTTGAATTCGTCCACCAGCTTCTGAACAGCCATGTAGCTTGGCTCAGCTGGAAGATCGTCCAGCACATAATATTCTGCGCCTGCCGCTTTGACAGCTTCCTCGGGAAGGGCGAAAAGACCGGCCTCCTCGATTCCCTTATCAGTAAACATAGCTACGCGCTTTACGCCGTTGGATTTTAAAATAGAAGTAATGTTGTCCATAGCGTTCTCACCGCCGTAAACGGCGTGAGGCATTTTCAGGTTGTAAGTAGTAAGCATATTTAAAAACCTCCTTGAATGGTTTCGTGTATAAAGATTAACGGCTCTGAGCGGCGGTGGGGTTGTAAAGTCCTACGCGCTCTCTCTTCTCGCCCAGCACGTCCTGCTCGCTGAAGCGGACGTATTTTACGCCCTGACGGGTGCGGGCGGCGTAGGCCAGGTGAAGCATGCCGTCGCGCGTCTGCATCAGGTACGGATATTCGTACTGCTTGTTGTTTGTCTTATTTTCGTCTCCGATGAAGCCCTCGCCTCTCTCCATCCAGCGGATGATTGGGAAGGTTAAACCGCCGTCCTCGGAGAGAGCCACTGCCACCGGGCAGCGAAGTCCCGGCCATGCGGCCTTTCCCGGCTGCGGATCCGGAGTGCAGGTCGGGTTGTAGGCAATGGCGATGCGTCCGCTCTGAAGCTTAACGGCGCTGATGCTGGAGTTGTTGTTTGGAAGGGGAGTCGGCTCCGGCTTGGTCCATGTCTCGCCCCAGTCAAAGGACTCGCTTCTGTGAATGCGGTATGCCTCGCGGTTTCTCATAAATGCGGCCAGATGTCCCGGTTCTAATTCTACCACATTGGCGTGAACGTGGCCGTTGCTCTCAGGCATCATCACCTTTTTCCAGGTCTTTCCCTGGTCATCGGAAATGCGGAAGGCAGTCGGGTCGCCGGAAAGGCCGTCTGCAGAGTCGGTGCAGATCCAGTTGGAGAAGATCCAGCGTCCGTTTGAAAGTACCTGGATCGGCTGGCGGCAGAAGGTGCCCTCCTCCGGGAAGATGGTCTCGTAAGGTCCCCATGTCTTTCCGCCGTCTGTGCTCTTCTGGCAGCGGACCACAGAGGTAAACTGCATATTGTCCTTGCCCTCCTGGCGGTCTAACTGGGCGGTGTACATGGCCCATACGGCATTGTCAGGTCCATAAAATAAGGAAGGATTCTGCTCGCTGCGCTCTGGATCTCCGGAAACCTCTACCGGCGGAAGCCATGCGGGAGCGTCCTTCGGAAGGAGGGAGCAGATGACATGGATATCAGCGCTTCCCTCGTAGGTTCCGGCAAACCAGCAGCACAGCAGATCGCCGTTTGGAAGTTCCGCCATGGCGGGAGCGTGAGCGGTGGGATAACCGCCTGTGGGAAGCAGGGCTTCACAGGTTCCCATCTCTTCGTTTTCGTAAATGGTTCCATCCCAGGTCAGTCCGGGAAGTTTCGGATATGTCATAATGTTTTCCTCCAATATGTAATATTTAAAATAAAATGTAAAGATTAATCAGCAATCTGTTCTGCCAGATTGGTCAGCAGAGTTTCCTGGCCGAAACCGCCGGATTTTGTGATCACATGGCGGGTGCAGCCGTTGTAGGTGAAGCGGGCCAGTACGACGCCGCGATCCAGCTCACACAGGGGTTCCAGTTCGTTTACTCCGACGCAGTTCATACACTGAAGCAGCGTGTCGCCGCCGGTGAGAAGCAGAGTTCCCAGAGAGGGGCTTGTAAAGATTTCTCCCACCAGGTAGCCGAGACAGCCGGAGATCCGGACTCGCAGAGTTTCCCGGTCAATGCCAAGGGCTGCGGCATAGTCGGCGGTGGGCTGGTTTCCGCCCAAATCGTTGCTCTCGATAATGCAGTGAGAGTGGGAGGCCAGCATGTCCTCGATGCCCTGAAGCGCCTCTTTTCCCCGCTCTGTCTGCCAGTATCCCGGTTCCAGCTTCTGTTCCGGGCTCAGGCGGAGCCTGGAAAATCCAGCTTTTTCTGCCCGATCCAGCTGCGCCAGGGTGATGGAATTGACGCTTCCGCAGACAACCAGAAGTCTCGGATCCAGCTTTGGGAGAGCGGCCAGCCTGTCTGGGGCAATGTCCAGCAGTTCAGGCAGAACGGCTCCGAAGCCGGCGCAGCCGGCCATGATGGAGAGCATGTCTGCCTCAGCCAGCTTTTTTCCTGTTTCCAGAAGATCGGAAGGCGTGGACGCGTCGAACACCAGAATTCCTTCCTGACTGGGCGCTTGTGAAGCTTCGGACAGAGCCGGAAAGCTGAATGCCGGAAGCTGGCACTGCTCGCCAATTAATTCTGTGACAACGGAATGAACCACCGGTTCAAACGGGTCGATCCCAAAGGGGCTTTCTGTCACGGGAACGCCGTCCACATAGTGAACACCCTCTCTGGTGACTCGTCCAGTCTGGGGAAACGCCGGAAGGAACGGAAGGCTTTTACAGCCGCTGGCAGTGAGAACCGCTGCAAGCTCGGCTCCTATGTTTCCTCTGAGAGCGGAATCTGTCTTTTTGTAAATATAGCGGATTCCTGCCTCCCTGGCTTTTCTGGTGAGCCGGGCAACGATATCGAAGGCTTCCCCGGCCGCGAGGTGGCGGGTTTCTGTGTCTATCACTAAAACGCTGTCATGGTAAGCGGAAAAGTCCACCTCAGGATCTACAATCACCCGGGTTGAAACGCCGTGGGCGGCGAACTGAACGCCAGTGTCCAGCGCTCCGGTGAAGTCGTCCGCGATAATTAAAAGAAGGATCATAATTCTTCCTCTTTTCTTGTATTGATATTATATATTATGCCGTATTTAAACGGATTTGGCATCGAAAAAAACAATAAAATTGTTTCGTTTTTGAACTAAATAATAATTGAAGGGAGAAAAGGAAGAAAAACGCGGCAGATATTGTTTCAAAATAAAACACAATATAAAAAGAAAGAGGAGAGGAAAATAAAAATAGTATCAAAAATAAACGAAGCCGCCGGAAAAGACTGGATTCAGTCTTCCCCAGCGGCCCTCTGTGGCCCTCTGGCCAGATTTACATGGCAGAATGTTTCATTTCCATATCCTCCGGCAGAATCAGATTCAGAAGGATGGATACGACAAATACTACCGCCACCACATTAGCGGAGAAAACGGACTGGACGATGTCCGGGAAAATGTGCCAGATCTCTGTTTCGCTGGCAGTGGTAAAGCCGATTCCGATTGAGAGAGACAGCGCCGCGATGGTGATATTTCTCTGAGTAAAGCCGGCCTTTGACAGCATCTCAATGCCTGAGGTGAGGATGGTGCCGAACATCATAATGGTGCATCCGCCCAGAACCGATTCAGGGAGAGAAGCAAAAAAGTTTCCAACAGGAGGAAGCAGTCCGGCCAGAAGCATACAGGCGGCCCCTGTCATAATGGTGAACCGGTTTACCACCTTCGTCATGGCAATCAGCCCCACATTTTGAGAAAAGGAGGTGACAGGCGGACATCCTAAGAAGGAGGAAAAGGCCGACGCATATCCGTCGCAGGCCAGAGAACCTGTAATTTCCCTCTCTGTAATGGCGCGGTTTAAGCCGCTGGAAGCCATAGCCGTGGTGTCTCCAATGGTCTCGGCAGCCGATACAAAGAAAATAATCGCCACAGAGAAAATCGCTCCGGGATGAAATTCCGGCATGTAGGGAAAGAATTTTGGCAGAGAAATCAATCCGCTTGAAAAAATAACGGAGAAATCCACCTTTCCCATAAAAATGGCGGCAGCATAGCCTGCAATCAGGCCGGCCAGTACGGAGAGCTGCCTGCGGTACCCTTTGGCCTTAATGTTCCAGATCAGGCAGACCAGAAGGGTAATGGTACCCAGCAGAAGGTTTTCAGCAGAGCCGAAATCTTCCGCATAGCCGCCGCCAAAGGATCTGGCGCCTACGGTGAAGAGAGAATACCCGATGGACGTCACCACAGAGGCCGATACAATGGGAGCGATTATTTTTTTCCAGTATTTGGCCAGAAGTCCCAGAGTCCCCTCCAGAATACCGCCCACCAGGACGGCTCCGATGACGGACGGATAGCCGTAATTGGCCGCCACAGTGCTGAGCACCGTTACAAAGGTAAAGCTGACTCCCATTACAATCGGAGGGCCGGAGCCGATTTTCCAGATGGGATAGAGCTGAATTAAGGTGGCGATGCCCGCCACAAACATGGCGTTCTGCAGAAGAACTGCAATTTCCGCCTGAGCCAGTCCTCCGGCTGCCGCAATAATGGTAATCGGTGTTAAGTTCGATACAAACATGGCCAGAATGTGCTGAAGACCGAACGGGATCGCCTTCATAACAGGGACCTGCCCCTCCAGCTGGTAAATATTCGACACGTCAGCGTTCATTTCACGTTTCATACGTCCCCCTTTTCCGCCGTTCTGGATGATGTTTCGGCGGATTTCTTCGTGTGTTTCCTGCGGTTTTGGCCAGTCTGAACTGGCGGCAAAACCATATTAAGTTTACCATAAAAAACAAGTTTGTCCAGAGGAGAAGCTGAGGGAAACCGGCATATTTTTTCATATGGAAACATAAATTGTAAAAAACATTTTCAGGGGTAATCCCATGAAAGAATATATTGAGGAACGGGCAGTGGAAATCGCCAATTACATCATAGACCATAACGCTACGGTGCGTCAGACGGCGAAGAAGTTTGGAATCAGCAAGAGTACGGTGCATAAGGATGTCACTGACCGCCTGGAAGATATCAACCCATCCTTAGCGGCCCAGGCGAGAGTTGTCCTGAACATTAACAAGGCAGAACGCCACATCCGCGGAGGACTGGCTACAAAAGAAAAGTACCAGCATCAGCTTCAGGCCTGCAGCGCCGATAAAAAATTTCTGTAACCAGCAGAGGAATAAAACAGACAGCTTCCTAATAAAATAATAGCAAATAGAACCGGGAGCGTTTGTGAAGCATATGGGGAACATGAAAAAACTGGCTGTCTGGGCGGCGGGGCTTCTGCTGTCCTGCGTCTGTCTGCTGGGCGGCTGCTCTGACAAAGGGGCGGAAGAGAAAGTAAAAGATCTGGAATTTACCGTGGTGGGGCAGAATGAGATTCCCAGGGAACTCATGGACATGATTGAACAGAAAAAAACAGAAGAATTTCGTCTGACCTACACCAGCGGAGAGGATCTTTACATAGCCGTAGGATATGGAGAACAGCAGACAGGGGGATTCAGCATTTCCGTTCCGGAGTTTTACCTGACAGAGAATTCAATGGTAATAAAGACGGAGCTTCAGGGACCGGAACAGGGAGGCCAGCAGGCAGCTTCTCCATCTTATCCCTTCATTGTTATTAAAACAAAGTTTATTGAGGAGCCAGTTGTATTTCAGTGACATACAGCCTTCCAGGATCATTGATTGTGGAAGGCTGTTTTTCTGTCCTCTGTCCAGAGCCGGCAGGAATAGGGAGATACAATGAGCTGTCCCTTGTAAATTGACACTGCCATGCGTGAAAATAAAATAATGCACAAAAAATGAAACTAAGATTTGTGAAATATGACAATGAATATATGGAAAAAAACAGTTGATTTTTCAAAACGATTTGCTACACTGAACCTAACGTCAGAGTACAAAGGGCCTGCAGTTCCTTGTATATTGGCGCCATCTTCCACATCTGTCCGCAGTGTTCCAGAGGACAATTCTAATGTTCGGCAGGCGCTGGCATCAGTCAGGCGCTTTCCATAGCAGGTATCATGCGAAATTTCAAGTGAACGAATGATCAGGCCTTCGCCTTTTGGGCGGGAAGCACAGAAGACAACAGAGCGCAGCAAAGGCCTGCCAGTGTTCCTCCTCAAAAGCTGGTCTGCAGATAAGCGGCGGCCGTAACTGGTATTCCTACGAAGGGAGAAAATTATGGGATCTAAAACAACAGCAGGATATGTTTTATACAGAGTGTTTCAGACTGTATTTGCTGTCTGCGTGTGGGCTGTATCAGCGGCCTTTTTGTCGCAGGCAGACGAGCTGCAGCCGCCAAGGGAGATTCTGAAATATTCAGAGCCGGAGCATGATCCGGCACAGCTTGCGGATCCGCCTGCTGTGTTTATGCGGGAGAACACCCCTTATTATCTGGCGTCATGGGAGCTTTCAGAGGAGGAGCTGCCTGGACGGATGCAGTATGGGGAGTCGTCGGTCGTTTATGAGAAGGTGGGAATGAATGCGGAAATTCCGGAGACAGCAGAGATTTCCATGGAAGGAGAAAACGGCCTTTTTACAGTGCCTCTGGTGCGAAGCGAGTACGGGAACCAGCGGTGGGAGGATGACTTTTCCTTTACGCTCACGTTTCACTCCTGTCAGGCAGATACTTACGAGCTGGGAGGGATTGAGATTTCGTCAGATCCAGATTCAGACCGCCCGGAACTTCAGGGATACGAGAGCGAATTGCTGGAGATGCTGGGGCTTCCTGAGGCACATTATCGAATCACTGACTACGCATGGGCGGGAGAAGCCTATCAGGACGAAGGAGGAGCACTGTGCCGGGACGCGTGTGCCAGAGGAGAACGGCTGGTGAGAGACTGCCAGGCAGTTTACGGAGGAGAGGTGGTTCTGTCTCCGAAAAAGGTCTGGAGGACGAAGGCAGTGTACCGCCTGAAAGACGGGGAAGGGCAGAAGCAGCCAGCTTCCGGGCCGGATCAGAAAAAAAGAGAAGACGGGCAGAATGAAACGGCAGAGCTTTCATGGATGGAGGAAGCGGGACGCGTCATAAAACGCCTTACAGTAATTACGGTTCGTCTGGGCTTATTTCTTCTGCTTTTGTTCCTGCTTCGTCTGCTGGCGAGAACCGGACGGGCTGTATGGGAGAAATGGGGGAGGAAAGACGGATAAAGCGTGAAGACAGGAACCATGCGGGCAGTCCATGGGGGCTCTGTCTGGCCGCAGTCTCATTTCTGATATTTTTGAAAGAATGCGGCCAGACTGACAGCAGACAGTCAGCGAAGTGTCTGCGGTGAGAAGGAGTGGCAGTCAGTTTTATGAAAGAAGGAGATTCATTGCAAAGCACAGGCTTATGCCTATAAAAGTGGGGAGCAGGAAGGCTGTCAGCGTCCAGAACCAGCTTCCAGTTTCTTTACGGATGGTCAGGCAGGTGGTGGAGCAGGGCCAGTGAAACAGGGAAAAGACAGCCATACAGACAGCTGTTTTCGCCGTCCATCCATGGGCGGACAGCAGAGAAAAAAGCTGAGCCTGATCTGACATTTCCACCAGCTGGCCGGTCTGCAGGTAGGCCATCAGAATAATCGGGATAACGATTTCATTGGCCGGAAATCCCAGGATAAAACCAGTCAGGATGATTCCATCCATACCAAGCAGCCGCCCGAAGGGATCTAAGAAGCCTGACAGGTGGGCCAGGAGGCTTACGCCGTTCCACTGGATATTGGCTGACAGCCATATGATCAGGCCTGCCGGAGCCGCTACAAGGAGCGCGCGGCCCAGAACGAACAGGGTGCGGTCCAGCACAGAGCGCACGATAATTTTGCTGAGCTGAGGCCTGCGGTATGGCGGAAGCTCCAGGGTAAAGGAGGAGGGCATTCCGCAAAGCAGCGTTTTTGAAAGAATCAGCGAAGAGAGCAGCGTGGCTCCTATTCCCAGCAGAATCAGGCCTGTTAAGAGAAGGGCTGTGGCAAGAGACGGCGGAATTGAGAAAATGCCGCTCTTTGAGGCCTGAAAGCACCCCATAAAAAACAGGGAAAGCGTGATCAACGTAGGGAAGCGGCCATTGCAGGGGACGAGAGAGTTTGTAAGTATGGCGATCAGGCGTTCCCGTGGGGAATCGATAATTCTGCAGCCGGTGACGCCCACTGCGTTGCATCCAAAGCCCATAGCCATGAGTGGTCACTGCCCTGCTCTGCATTTCCTCTTTTCAATGGCAGCCTGGCATGCCTGAAAGAGCTCTTCCGTCACAATGGCTTCGTGGGTTATACCTCCGTCAATCCACAGTTCTTTCGGATTTTTGATGGTAAGGCGGCTTTTAAAAGAAAGCTTTCGGCTTTTCCCCTGTACCATCCGGCCTAAATACACCGGATTATGGAGCATTTTCAGGATCGTATTGGCAGTCCACTTTCCGCAGGAGGGATAGCTGCTTTCGCGTAATTGCGGATATTTGCTGATCCGGTAGCAGGAGGGAGACAGGATGTGGGAAGCGTTTAACAGCCGGGCAATTTGCGCGGGAGTTCTGCCTTCTGCGCCCAGCGCGAAAATCTGCTTTACAATAGGAGAAGCTTTCGGATCAGGGACTAAACGGATAGGCGGTCCTGGATACTTTTCATATCCATATGGAGGGAAGTTTCCAATATAGCTTCCATCTTTCATGCGGATACGCAGAGAAGAACGGATTTTTTTCGAGATATCTCTGGCATACATTTCATTCATAATATTTTTAAACGGGATCATGTCAGAATCAGAGACCGCAGAATCGTATCCGTCGTTGACTGCAATAAAGCGGACGTTCATAGAAGGAAAGAAAAATTCAGTATACTGGCCTGAAACGATATAATTTCTTCCCAGACGCGACAGATCCTTTGTTAAAATGAGATTAATGCTGCCTTTTTTGACATCCTGTATCATCTCCTGGAAGGCAGGACGGTCAAAGGTAGTTCCAGACCAGCCGTCGTCAGAATATTCTTTGACAATTGAAAAATCGTGTTCTTTTGCGTAGCTCATCAGAAGGCGCCTTTGGCTGCTGATGCTGGAACTCTCTCTTCTGGATTCATCATCCTTAGACAGCCGCAGGTAAATTGCGCCTCTGTATGGCATTGTACCGTTCATATACGTCACCCTGTGATTTGATTTCTTCTATATATATGCGGAGAGCAGAGAGCGGATGATGGATATAAAAAAACTTGAAAAACAGTTGTACAGGATCCTCAAAAATAGTATGATAGCCATAGAAATGTTACGAAAATGAGGAATGCATATGGCAGAATTGATGTCAGAGCTGTGTGAAAAGGGCGTAGAGCTGATTTGGAAGCAGTGCAACGAAGCTCTTTTTCCGCAGGGACTGGAGTATTTGAAGGAAGCCGCAGAAAAGGGAGATGCAGAGGCACTGTTTTTTCTGGGACACTGCTGCAGCTGGGGCGACGGTTCCGTAGGCTTTAATGATAAAAAGGCATATGAATACTATTTGGCAGGGGCACAGGCAGGAAGCATCCGCTGTGTGCTGGGAGCAGCGCGCGCTGGTCAGTATGATGACAGAATGAAACGGGCGTCCAGGTATTCTCTGAACGAAAGTTTTGAGCTTGTGGCAGAGGCTGCGAAAAGGGGAGACGCGTTTTCCGCCTATCAGATAGCGGAAGCCTTTTTCTATGAAGATGTCTATGAGATTCTTCCTAAAAGTGAAAGATGGGCAGGACACTGTTTTAAGTGGTATGAGGAGGCCGGAGAGGGCGGCATTGTAAAGGCAATGCGAAAGGCTGGAAGCTTCTGCTTCTCAGGAACGTATACATTAAAGAATGAAAAGAGGGGGCTTTACTGGGCTGAAAAGGCAGCGGCGTCAGGAGACGCCTGGGGACTGCTGCATATGGGGCTGTATACGCTGGAGCGCCAGGAATTTGAGGCAGCGTTTGCCTACTTTTATGCGGCGTCGTGCCAGGGCGACGAGACGTCTCCCTTTTATCTGGGAGAGCTGTACATGAACGGACTGGGAATTGAACAGGATTTTCCCCAGGCAGCAGCCTGCTTTGAGGAAGCGGCCAGACACGAGAACCGGGAAGCGCTTCTCAGACTGGGAGAGCTTTATTCAGAAGAGACATTCAGAGATGACGAGAAGGCGTATTACTGGTACAGCAGGGCCTATGGCTGCGGAAAAAAGGAGGCGGGACTTGCTCTGGCCAGATTTTGTCTGGCGCCTGGAGAACATAGGGATCTTCAGAAGGCAGAGAGCCTTTTAACTGAGTACGCGTCAGAGGACAATCACTGGGCAGATCAGAAGGAAGCCTGTCTGCTGCTGGGACAGATGTACGAGGGCCAGACAGAGGGCATGCCGGAAACAGACTGGAACAGGGCTGTGGAGTACTATGAGCGAGGCGCGGCCCAGGGAAGCGAAATGTGTAAAGAAAGACTGGGCCGGCTGTATTTTGAAGGTGAAACAGTGGTGCAGGACTATGACAGAGCGTTTCTCTTTTTGCAGGAGCGCAGAGAAAAGGGGCTTCTGCAGGATGCGCTTCCGCTGGCATTCCTATATCAGAACGGGTACGGCTGTGAAAAAGATGAGAGAAAAGCGGCAGAGCTTTACCTGGAAGCGGCAAACAAGGAGAAAAATAAAGACGCCTATTACGAACTGGGAAAGCTGTATGAGAGGGGAGAGCAGATTCCCCAGGATTTGGAACAGGCGGTAGATTACTACCGTCAGGCGGCCCTCTACGGCCATGACGGGGCCAGAAAATGCCTGTCCCATTTTAAAAGAAATTTCTTTGGAAAATGGAAAAGAGTGCGTTAGAGAATGGATGGAAGAGCGTATGCTTTTATAAATCAAGGGGATTGAAGGTCCAGGCAGAAGCAGGGAAGATTCAGGCAGAAGCGGAGACTACGCACATGGTTAGGCACTGCTTTCCGCAGGCATGGCATTTTTTAAAGGCGCAGTCCATATTGAAGGCAGCTCTTGGAAGATATCCCAAATCCTCCAGAAGGGTAAATAAGGGGAAGAAAATAGCCATAGGAGGCAGCATAACGGATACGATCCAGGCAACAGAACGGTAAACTCCGAATACAAGGGATTCTGTCAGCCACTGCGGGCAGCCTGCCGTCTGAAATGCGCCGGCCATCCAGGTTTCTAAACGGAAAAACTGCTCCCACAGAAAGGAAGACGGATAATTAGCCCCTGTAATCGTGATCCAGAAGATCAGAAGAAGGAGCAGAATCATCACAAGACTTCCTGTGAAACGTCCGGTAAGGAAACGATCCGCCTGATCCTGGCGTTTTCTGTAATTCTTTTTTGTATACCGCACTGTTTTGCTGACGGTTTCCTCCGGGCTGAAGTCCTTTTCGGGCTGGGAGATAACTCTGGCGGAGGTCAGGACAATCGTTTCTTTCAAGGCTTCGATTCTTTTCTTGTCCCTGGCAACGCAGCGGAACACAGGAATGCCTAAAAGCTCCTCCAGCTTGGAAAAGTCAATGAGAATGCCATGTTTTTCTGCTTCATCGCAGAGATTGACGCAGAGCATGATAGCAGTATCCTCCGTATCAGGCAGCTGAGAGATCTGCTTTAAAAGATGAAGTCCCCGCTCCAGACAGGTGGCGTCACCGACCACAATGAGGACGTCCGGATGGCTGGAACAAATGCAGGAACGGGCGATTTCTTCTTCCTCAGAGTGAGTTCTCAGCGAGTAAATGCCAGGAAGATCGGTAATTGTGCAGACAGTTTCGCCAAAAGAAAAATTTCCCTCTGCGCAGGAGACCGTCTTCCCAGACCAGTTTCCTGTATGCTGGGACAGACCGGTTAATCCGTTAAAAACAGTGCTCTTTCCTACGTTTGGATTGCCTGCAAGCACAGCCGTTATCTGTTTCAAAGAGAGTCACCTCCTTTGAAAGCGTCATATTCTCTGCTGTTTTGCTGAACTTCAGGAAGACGTTCTGCACAGCAGGAAGGGAGCGGCTCAGCCAGAATCAGCTGTGCGTCTTCCTTTCGCAGAGCAATGACAGCATTCCTTACTAGGAAGGCGGAGATACTGCCGTTCCCCCTTCTTAAAGTGCAGGTGACGGCGGCTCCAGGGACAAAACCAAGATCCAGAAGCCGTGAAACGATAGCAGGCTGTTCAGGAAGCCAATGTATCACTGCCGACTGACCGGGCGTCAGCAGACTAAGAGGATTTAACATATCATCACATCATAAAAATAGGCGTTACTATTTTATATGAAAGCGGAGGAGACAGTGTGCCCGTTTTACCTGCGATTTTTAGGAGTAAAGCTGTTTAAACTACAGCGCTTAAACAGCTGTGGAAAGAGTGGATGGATTAGAGTATGACTGGAACGTCCTGATCAATGGTCATGGAATGTTCTGTGACGATACAGTCCTTTGCCAGAATCTGCACACCATGTTTGGAAACTTCCTTTAAGGCGTCTGCAAAGGCAGGGTGCGTATGACGGTTGGGAGTGAAGGAGCGGATATCTTTCATCTGTATGACAAAGAGGACAGCCGCGCCGTATCCTTCCCGGGCAGCCTCCTGAAGCTCCAGGAGATGTTTCAGGCCGCGTTCCGTGGGAGCGTCAGGGAAACTGGCAGTTCCGTTTTGCTCCAGCGTCACACCCTTTACCTCCATAAAATAGAGCGTTCCGTCCTTCTGAAAGGAGAGATCAAAGCGGGAATTTCCGAATTTAACCTCACGCTGAAGATGACAGACAGAGCCGAAGCCGCCGCTTGCCAGCCATTCATAGGCAGCCTGGTTGGGGGCCTGGGAGTCCATATTAATAAGAAGCGTCTGGCCGGAGAAACCGGCACGCTCTTTATAGACACAGATGAGAGAATACTCGGTCTTTCGCCCTTTTTTCAGAGCGCCGGGGTGATGCTCGAGAACCAGCTGGGAGCCTGGAAGCAGGAGTTCCCTGCATCTCCCAGTATTTTTAACGTGGCAGACAACGGAAACGCCGGAATCTGAGAGACGGGCCGAAGCGATAAAACGGTTGGGCCTCTCAAGAAAGGCGGCTTTACAGGTATTGATATATTCCATAAATGTTCTCCTTATACAGATAAGTTTGCAGTCAGGGATGCGCGCATTCACCGACCGATAGGAAACGTTCAGCCTTTATTTTGCACCAGGAGGAGAAAAAATGCAATGACATTGCATATTTAAAAGAAATATGATAGAATTTTGAAAAATATAAGGGATGTGCCGGCGTCTATGGAGCAGGCGGCTCCAGCGGAAGGGCAGATGCCTCAAGCATTGCATTAATAAAGAAAAGAGGATGAGAGGAATGGAGATCTACTACAGCAGCACCAGAGGAAAAGAATCCCATGTGACGGCTTCCCAGGCAATTTTAAAAGGTCTGGCAGACGATGGAGGACTGTTTATGCCGGATAAGATTCCGTCATTAGACCGGCCGTTAAGAGCGTTTGCGTCCATGAGCTATCAGGAGACAGCTTATGAGGTTATGAAGCTGTTTTTGACAGATTTTACAGAAGAGGAATTGAAATCCTGTATTTCCAGAGCCTATGATTCCAAATTTGACACAGAGGAGATTGCTCCCCTTGTGAAGGCTGACGGAGCTTATTATCTGGAGCTGTTCCACGGAAGTACGATTGCATTTAAGGATATGGCCCTTTCCATTCTGCCTCATCTTATGACGACAGCGGCCAGAAAAAATCAGGTAAAGGATACCATCGTAATCCTTACGGCTACTTCAGGCGATACGGGAAAGGCCGCTATGGCCGGCTTCGCAGATGTGGAGGGGACAAAAATCATTGTTTTCTATCCTAAGGGAGGCGTGAGCCGGGTACAGGAACTTCAGATGGTGACCCAGAAGGGAAGCAACACTGCGGTTGCAGCGATTACCGGAAATTTTGACGACGCCCAGAGCGGTGTGAAAAAGATTTTCGGAGATCGGGAATTTGCCGCAGAGCTTTCCGCTTCCGGTTACAGACTTTCGTCCGCCAACTCTATTAATATCGGCCGTCTGGTGCCGCAGATTGTTTATTATGTTTACGCATATGCGAAGCTTCTGGCTTACGGAGAGATTGAAGAGGGAGAAGCCATTAATATCACGGTTCCTACTGGAAACTTTGGAAATATTCTGGCTGCTTATTTTGCCAAGCGCCTGGGAGTTCCGGTTCACAGGCTGATCTGCGCTTCCAATGACAATAAGGTATTGTTTGACTTTTTCCAGACAGGAATTTACGACAGACGCAGAGAGTTTATTCTTACCACCTCCCCGTCTATGGATATTCTCATTTCCAGCAATCTGGAGAGGCTTCTTTATCTGGCGTCCGGCTGCAGCGCAGATGAGACTTCACGGCTGATGTCAGATCTTTCTGAGAAGGGCGTGTACGAGGTTACGCCTTCCATGAAAGAAAATATGAAGGACTTTGTGGGAGGATTTGCAGATCAGAAGGAGAATGCAGAGGAGATCAGACGTGTATTCAAAGATACGGGATATCTGATCGATACCCACACAGGAGTGGCGTCGGCTGTGTACAGAGGTTACAGACAGAGCAGCGGGGATCAGACGAAGACAGTAATTGCCTCTACTGCCAGCCCCTACAAATTTTCCAGAAGCGTGATGGAGGCAGTCTGCAGCCTGGATCATTCGGAGGAGAAACTTCCAGAAGATGAGTTTGAGCTGATCGATAAGATGGAACAGCTGTCCGGTGTGCCGCAGCCCATGGCGGTGAAGGAAATCCGCGATGCAGCCATCCTCCACAGACGCCAGTGCAGCCCTGAGGACATGGAGAATATGGTCAGAGAGATTTTAAAATAAGGAACAGGCTTTTCAAATAGAGAAAAATGGTATATAATAGGCGCAGGCAAGTAGAGAAATGCGAAGGAGGTTCAATGATATGTTAGTATCAGCGAAAGAAATGCTTAACAAGGCCAGAGAAGGCAAGTATGCAGTTGGACAGTTTAACATTAACAACCTGGAGTGGACGAAGGCCATTCTGCTTACAGCAGAGGAGTTAAAGTCCCCGGTTATCCTTGGAGTATCTGAGGGCGCAGGAAAGTATATGACAGGTTTCAAGACAGTTTCCGCTATGGTTAAGGCTATGGTAGAGGAGTTAAACATTACAGTCCCTGTAGCGCTGCATCTGGATCACGGCTCCTACGAGGGCTCCTTAAAGTGCATTGAGGCAGGATTCTCTTCCATTATGTTTGACGGCTCTCACTATCCGATTGCAGAGAACGTAGAGAAGACAACAGAGTTAGTAAAGCTCTGCGGAGAGAAGGGCATTTCTCTTGAGGCAGAGGTTGGTTCCATCGGCGGCGAGGAAGACGGCGTAGTGGGCCTGGGCGAGTGCGCAGATCCGAACGAGTGCAAGGCAGTAGCTGACCTTGGAATCGATATGCTGGCAGCAGGAATTGGAAATATCCATGGAAAATATCCGGCTAACTGGCCAGGCTTAAGATTCGACGTACTTGAGTCCATCAAGGAGAAGGTAGGCGATATGCCGCTTGTTCTTCACGGCGGTACAGGAATCCCGGCTGAGATGATTCAGAAAGCGATTTCTTTAGGCGTTGCGAAGATCAATGTAAATACAGAGTGCCAGTTATCCTTTGCAGAGGCGACACGCAAGTACATTGAGGCTGGCAAGGATCTGGAAGGAAAGGGCTTCGACCCGCGTAAGCTTCTGGCTCCTGGAACAGAGGCTATCAAGGCAACTGTAAAAGAAAAAATGGAATTATTCGGTTCCGTAGGAAAAGCATAAACAAAGTTTAAAACATAGATAAGCCGGTCTGGGCAGATTTCTGGCACGCAGTCAGAAGTCAGCTTCAGGCAGGCTTATTTTGTTCTTTTATACGGCAGGCAGACTGGTCTGAACGATAACTTGGAGGAATATACGATGAGCGACGTCACAAATGTGTCCGAAATGTTCGGAAAAAATGTATTTAATGATTCGGTGATGAGAGAACGCCTTCCGAAGAGCGTCTATAAGAAATTAAAAAAGACCATTGAAGATGGAACAGAGCTGGATCCGTCCATCGCCGATGTGGTAGCCCACGCCATGAAGGACTGGGCTATTGAGAGAGGAGCGACCCATTTTTCACACTGGTTTCAGCCTCTCACAGGCATCACGGCTGAAAAGCACGATTCCTTTATTTCCGTGCCGGGAAGCGACGGCCGCGTGATCATGGAATTTTCTGGAAAAGAGCTGATAAAGGGAGAGCCGGACGCTTCATCCTTCCCGTCAGGAGGACTGCGCTCCACTTTCGAGGCCAGGGGATATACAACCTGGGACTGCACTTCTCCGGCATTTTTGCGGGAAGATACCTGGGGCGTGACGCTTTACATTCCCACCGCCTTCTGTTCTTACAGGGGAGAGGCTCTGGATAAGAAAACGCCTCTTCTCCGTTCCATGCAGGCGATTAACGAGCAGGCTCTCAGAATTATCCGCCTGTTTGGAAATACCACATCCAAGCGTGTGATTCCCTATGTAGGCCCGGAGCAGGAGTATTTCCTGGTAGATAAGGAAAAATATCTCCAGAGAAAAGATCTGATCTATGCGGGAAGAACCCTGTTTGGGGCTATGCCTCCCAAGGGACAGGAGATGGACGATCACTATTTTGGAAGCATCCGCCCCAGAGTCGGCGCGTTTATGAAGGAAGTCAACGAGGAAATGTGGCGTCTGGGCGTTACGGCGAAGACTCAGCACAACGAGGCGGCCCCTGCCCAGCATGAACTGGCTCCGATTTATACTCAGGTGAACGTCGCAGTTGACCACAATCAGATGATGATGGAGGCCCTCAAGCGCATCGCAGGCCACCATGGTCTGACCTGCCTGCTTCACGAGAAGCCCTTTGCCGGAGTCAATGGTTCCGGAAAGCATAATAACTGGTCGATTTCTACCGATGACGGCATTAATCTGTTAAATCCAGGAGATACGCCTCATGATAATATCCAGTTCCTGCTCGTTCTGGCATGTATTATCAAGGCAGTGGACGTGCACGCGGATCTTCTGCGGGAATCTACAGCCGTTCCGGGAAATGATCACCGTTTAGGCGCAGCGGAGGCTCCGCCTGCGATTATCTCTATTTTCCTGGGCGAGCAGCTGGAGGATGTGGTGGATCAGCTCTGCAGCACAGGCCTGGCAACCCACACAAAGCATGGCGATTTACTTAGAACAGGAGTTGCTACGCTTCCTGACTTTGTGAAGGATGCTACTGACCGAAACAGAACTTCACCGTTTGCATTTACAGGAAATAAATTTGAATTCCGAATGGTTGGATCCTCGGATTCTGTCTCCTCTCCTAACGTAGTGCTCAATACGATTGTGGCAGAAGCGTTTAAAGAAGCGGCAGATCAGCTGGAGCAGGCGGAGGATTTCGATACAGCGGTCCACGATATGATCAAGACCCTGCTGTCTGAGCACAGGAGAATCATTTTCAGCGGAAACGGATATTCTCAGGAGTGGGTGGAGGAGGCCGAGAGACGAGGACTTCCGAACTTAAAAATCGGAATTGACTCGGTGGATTCTCTGATCACAGATAAGGCAATCTGTTTATTTGAAAGCTTTGGCGTTTACACGAAGGCAGAGCTGGAGTCCAGAGCTGAGATTGAGTACGAGTCCTATGCAAAGACTATCAACATTGAGGCTAAAACCATGATTGACATGGTGGGAAAACAGATTATTCCGGCTGTGATTCGGTATACTACGAATCTGGCGGCTTCTCTGGGAGCGGTTCAGAGCGCATGCCCGGAGGCAGACTGCAGCACACAGAAAGAGCTTTTGCTGGAAACGTCTGATTTGCTGGCTGACATGAAGACAGCTCTTGCGGCCTTGACAGACGCCATAGGAAAAGCGGCGGCAGTTGTGAATAATAAAGAGAGAGCCTACGCATACCACGATTTAGTGACTACGGCCATGGAAAACCTGCGCCGCCCGGCTGATCGTCTGGAGATGATAGTAGATAAGGAGCTGTGGCCTCTGCCAAGCTACGGAGATTTGATTTTTGAAGTGTAATCCATAATCAGAAGAAATAATCAAAAAGCGCCCCCAGGGCATACCCATAAGTGTAATACACATGGTATGGTTCTGCGGGGGCGCTTTTTATCGTCCTGGGCCGCTTGTCAGGCCCTCTGGAATGTCGTAACCGTTATTGGAGGAACCCAGATTACTGCCGGGAGCCTGAGTTCCGCCTGAATTGGGCGTTCCAGGATTGGAGCTTCCGGGGGTGGAGTTTCCTGGGTTGGAACTTCCGGTGTTGGAGCTTCCTGGAGCGGTGGAAGAGCCGGGAGTGCCTGAGCTGCCGGGAACCTGACTTGTGCCAGGATTGGAGCTTCCTGGGACAGAACTTCCGGAATTTGAGCCGCCAGGTCCCGATGATCCGCCGCCAGGCGAGGAAGCGCCTGGGGCGCTTCCGGAACCAGCAGTACTGTTATTTGCCAGGTGATCCGCCTGAACAGCTCCGCTGATCAGATTCGTATTGGTCTGGCAGGCGCCATTTTTGGCGAAGGTGTATGTAACATTATTAATGGTCTTAGAGCAGTCGGAGGCCATCATGCCGTTGGATGGATCCAGGTAATAATAGGATCCGTTTTCCGTCAGCCAGCCCTTCACCATATGTCCGCTGCTGTTAAAATAATACCAATGCTGATCAATTTCCCGCCATCCGCGTATCATGCGGCCGGATACGGGACTCATATAGTAACGGTTTCCGACGCTGTCGTTGAGCCAGCCGGTGAGCATCCGTCCATCTGTATGGAAATAGTAGGATTCTCCGTTGATTTTCTGCCATCCGGTCATCATAGTTCCGTTTGTATCCAGATAATACCATAAATCCTTGACTTTCTGCCATCCGGTTGTCATCTGGCCGTTTTCCCCCAGATAGTACCAGTTATTGTCGATCTGCTGCCATCCGACGCGCATTTTTCCCTCCGGGCTGAAGAAATACCACTTCCCGTCAATCTGCTGCCACCCGGTTTTCATTCGTCCCTGCTGATCCATGTAGTAATAGCGGCCGTCCAGAAGACGCCATCCGGTGGCCATCTTTCCGTCCGGATCAAAGTAATACCAGTTTCCGTCAATCTGAATCCAGCCGACTGCCATGGAACCGTCGCTTTTTAAATAATACCATTTAGAATTGGATGGCTCCTGAAACCATCCGATTGTCATATTGCCGGTGCTGTCATCGTAGTGATAGTAGGTACCATTCGTATTTTTCCATCCGGCAAAGGTATTCATAGCCGGAGAAAAGGTGAGAGCGCCGAGAAGACAGGCCAGCCCGCAAATTTGCAAACGCTTCTTTTGTATCATGAAAATGCCTCCTGATGCGTACAGTAAACTTTTGTATCGGAGAAAAGGTTTCTGACGATAGTATACCATGCCCGCTAAGCTCGAAAAACCTTGCTGAGTGGGACAGGTATGTATTCTCACCAGACTCGTGAAAAACCTCGTCAAGTGTACCTATTATACCACAAATGAGAGAAAAGAGGTATACCGCAGCCGGGGATTATTCTGGAATTTCGCCCAGAAGCTTCAGCTTTTTGTAATAGCGTTTTGCGTACCGATACATAATCAGGGTATATTCTCCAAATTCCTCCCCCAGGGAGCTTTTGAAAACAGCCCAGAGACACCACAGGAATCCTCCCAGAGCGGCGCAGGCATACACCACAAAGCGCTCCTCGCGTTCCGGCTCCCTGTCTAAATAGAGTTCAATCAGGCGATCCGTCTCTTCCTCATTATAATAAGAATAGATGGCGCACATGGCCACATCGATCAGCGGATCCTGCATTCCGGCGTATTCCCAGTCAATGATCTTGCCTGTTCCGTCCGGCAGAATCAGGAAGTTGTCAGGGACACAGTCAACGTGAGCCAGGCAGGAGGGGCGGTCCATCTGATCCAGAAGGCTTAAAAGGCGGTTCATATTCCGGCGGACTTCTGCATAGTCCTCGAACAGCATTTCCTGCCTGCGGCGGCAGAGATTCTCATAGAAATCAATCCGTTCCCCCAGGGAAAAGGTATGCGCTACCGCAAGCCCGGACTGGTGCAGACGCTTGATCTCCTGCATAAACAGCTTCATGTCTTTCTCGCTGTGGGGATCCGCGTTGCGGGCTCCCTCATAGTAGCGGGCAATTTTATAGCCGGTTTCCCCGTCAAAATAAATGATATCCTCCGTCATATGGAGCGGATTGACAGCCTGATACACAGCCTCCTCCTGCTTCCGGTTAATAAGAAGCTCAGTTCCCGGCCCTGGAATCCGGCAGATGTAGTGGCTGCCCTTCAGCTCAAACAGAAAAGATTTGTTTGTCATACCGGCTTTCAGACATCGGATATTTGTAATGTCACCTTCCGGAACATGAAACACTCTGGAAACAAGAATCATGGCTTCATTGTCAGAGTGATTCTGGTATTTCGGATCAAAGAGGCGCAGCTCCTCCAGATTTTCAAATTCATAGATCTGATGCTCCGGCTGCGGGTTGGCGTACAGCTCCAGATCAGCCAGATGATCAACCGCTGCGTTTTCCCAGTAGAACTGTTCTGTGCCAGGCCTGTGATAGTACTCATTTATAATAGGAAGAAACTGCTCTGAAAACTCTTTGGAGAAGAAGGCCGGGCCATATAAAACATGGCAGTTCTGGCCTCCGATGGAGACAGAAGTGATCCGGCCTTTTTTATTGGTTTTCACGCACCACTCGGAGGTGTCTCCCTCCATGTAGGAGGTAGCGTACCAGGCGCCGCACTCATAAGCGTGGTACATATTGTTTCTCATCCAGTTGTCAGAAGAGAGAATGTACATATTTTTTCCGCGCAGAATTTCCCTGGCATGATAAATGGTGGCCAGATTATTTTTGGAAGCATATTCCGGATTGTAGAGGAGTTTAACCTGGTACTTATCGATCAGATAATCGAACTTTTCCTTCAGATATCCTACTACAATCGTAATATCTGTAATGCCGACAGCGTGGAGCTGCTTAATCTGCCGCTCAATCATGCGTTCCCCAAAGACCTCCAGAAGACCTTTTGGCGTTTCGAAGGTAAGGGGAACAAAACGGGAGCCGAAGCCGGCGGCCATAATCAGGGCTCCGTCTACTTTATAAGGTCGGAGGTACTCTGTTCCCTGTTCTGTCAGTGAATAATTATTCGAATTTATATCATTTTTAATCAATCCCTGCCCAATGGCCTCATTGACCAGGCGGTTTGCCGTTCCAAGAGAAACGTCCAGGAGCCGGGCCAGTTCCCTCTGCGTAATGCCGGGAGTTTCCCAAATACTCCGGCATATTAAGCCGTATCGATCCATATTTAACCTCTTTCTAAAGATAAATTTTAATGTTCAAAAAACAATATCATATCAAAGAATATGAACATTATACCATGAAATTCGAGAAAGTACAGGGGAAATCTTAAGATTGTATTGATATAAGTACAATTTTGCCTTAATTTTCTATTACTGTAATGATTCTGTAAGAAAATGAACAGAGAAATGTTATTGTATTTTGGGTGCAGGTATATTATGATATAGGTGTATCGGAGGTGAGGAACTTCTGATAGGGAGTAAAGTACATAAAATAACAGAAAAAGGAAGATTTAAAAGTTTTTTATTTTTTTGTTAAAAAACTATTGATAATTTCCCTTATCCGAAGTATAATAGCCACGTAATGCAGTTAGGAATTTCGAAAAATATTGACTTCAAAAAGAAAAAAAGGAGAGTGCATTCATTATGAGA
>JAGTTS010000005.1:65000-269982 GCA_018223375.1 Clostridiaceae bacterium Marseille-Q3526 | reverse complement strand
AGATCAAGTCAGCAACTGCATAACCTTAACATACACAATATTCAATTTTTAAAGCAGCCACCGAAAGATGGCTTGTTTGTGATGCGATTAAGGGAATGGATACCCTCTACTTCTCATTTTCAATCTTCACCCTCCTTTTGGGCGTCCGCCCGCTTTTCTCCGTACTCCTCCACCAGATCCTCGATGATAAGAAGGCCGATGGGGCCTAAGAGCATCCCAAGAATTCCAAACAGTTTCATTCCCACATAAATCGCCGTCAATGTCTCCAGGGGAGAGAGGCCCATTTTCCCTCCCATCAGCCTGGCCTCCAGAAATTCTCTTGTCAGGCAGCAGATTAAAAACAGAAGCGCCAGGACTCCCCCCTGATAAAAATGGCCCTGCGCCATGGCCACAACGCTCCACGGAATCAGAACGACCCCGGCCCCGAACAGCGGCAGAGCGTCCAGAACGCCGATGACTGCGCCCAGCAGAATGCTGTAGGGATTTCTAATCAGCAAAAGTCCCAGAGCGCAGAGACAGGCTGTGACAAGCATAATCACAAGCTGCGTTCTCAGCCATGCGCTCCCTGTCATAATCAGCCTTCTTCCAAACAGGGCAAATTCACGGCTGAACATGGACTGCCTTCTCCGCCTTTTCATCTCGTCCATCTCCTGAAGAGACAGAACAGCCGCCATAAAGAATACGGCTGCCATCACAAAGGCCCTGGCGCAGAAAGAAAGCGCTGCCACAGAATTGACAGCCAGGCTGGACATGGCCGCCTGTCTGAGAGTCCGTGTCATGGCGGTAATCATTTCTCTGGCAGCCTGCACCAGCGCGCCCTCCCTGAGGCGGCAGAAAACCTCCGCTGTACGGCACAGGGAAGTCAGCCATTGATCCAGCCGCATCATCCACCCGGGCGCCGCGTGAATCATCTCGTTGGCCTCTTCCATAAGACGGCGGCTGCCGCAGAACAGGAGAAGCCCTGCCGCCGCTGCCAAAAGGAGAAGCTCCGCTCCTCCGATGACGCCGATAGGCACGGAATACCGCCTTCCCCTGATGTTAATCTGAAGACGTTTCTCAATCCACGCTGCGCCGGGACGCAGCACAAGGGCCGCCAGATAGGCGGCGGCAAAGGGAAGAATCAGGGGAAGAAAATATTTAAAGCTGATATAAACTCCGCCTGTCACGGAAAGGATGACCAGGGCTTTTCGCTGCTTTTTTGACAATTCCGGCACCATTTCACCTGCTTTCTATTATTTTTTCAGCTGTCCGCTTCCATAAATAATAGTATGGCAGAATCATTTCCTCTCCATGCGCCGGCTGTTTTTCTCAAATCTCAGTTTCTTCCCTGCGCCTTTTTGCATATTCTCCTTCAGACTGCTTATACTAGTTCCTGTACAAAAGAAGTACAAATCATAAATGAACCACCCATGGTAAGTTCCTCAAAGCACTAATGAAAGGCTTACAAAAGAGAAGCTTACAAAAGATGCGGGCCTGTCTTCCTTTCAAGAGGAAGGCGGGCCTGTTTTTTTCCTCTGGTTCCGTGCCGCCGGGGCGTTTCAGCCCTCTACTGTGAAACAGCTGAACTTTCTCCCGGCTGACAGGAAGCCGCCGGAAACAGGCGGAAGGCTCCGCCCTGGGGCTTCATGGAAAAGGTCACCGGCTCCTTCGTCACAGGGTGGGTAAAGGACAGGCTGACCGCCGCCAGGGCCAGAGGGCCTTTTCCCCCTTCCATGGAAACGGCCGGATTGTATTTTGCATCTCCCCACAGAGGCAGGCCGTGGCCTGTAAACTGTACCCGAATCTGGTGGTGGCGTCCTGTTTTCAGATGAATTTCCACAAGCGTCAGCCCCTTCTCCTTATTTTCTCCTATGACGCGGTAGGACAGTTCCGCTGTCTTTCCTTCTGGATCCGAGTTATCCACTATTCTGGAATAGTTGTTTTCCCGGTTCATCGACAATTTGTCCACAAAGTTACCCACATTATCCACAGGTTTTCCACATATCACTGCATGATAAATTTTTGTCACTCTGTGGGCCTGAACCTCTTTACTTAAAAAGGCTGCCGCCTCCTTCGTTTTCGCGTAAACCATCACGCCTGACACCGGTTTATCCAGTCTGTGGATAACTCCCACATAGGGCTCCTGGGCCTGTGTGGATGAATTTGTGGACATTGTTGTGGATAAACCTCTCCCTTCCTGCCTCTCTTTCCTCCTCCTGCTGCGAAGCAGATAATTTTTAATTTCGCTGACCATATCCGGCTCCAGCTTCCTGCTGGCCTGGGACTCCAGTCCCGCCGGCTTTACAGCGACTAAAACCGCGTCGTCTTCATATAATATCTTAATCATACTGCCGTCTCCTGCCTTTGTCTGGATTTCATCTATCTTTATTTTACTATATCTGCCGCTGTTCAGCTATGAAAACTTTCCCTGTTTCTTCTTGCATTTATGGAGAAAAAAGAGTATAGTATAAGAAAATATATTACGTAGTTTCAAAAACTACATGTAGAATTATTGATAACCTTGTCGAATTTTAAGGAGGTTTTTCTATGAAATGTATTGCAGACCTGCACATAAAGGATCCTGGAAGCGCTCTGACTCATTTTATTGCCTTCGTGGGATCGGCGGCAGCAGCCGCTCCTCTGCTGATGAAGGCGGCCGCGGAGCCGGACGCCAGCCGTCTTCAGATCGCTGCCCTGGCCGTCTTCATTGTCAGCATGATTCTTCTGTATGCGGCCAGCACCGTCTACCACACTCTGGATATCTCAGAAAAGGTAAACCGGCTTCTGCGCAAGCTTGACCACATGATGATTTTCATTCTGATTGCCGGAACCTACACTCCCATCTGCCTGATTGTGCTGGGGAACCGGTCCGGTTTTCTTTTGCTGGCCCTGGTGTGGGCCATCGCGGCAGCCGGAATCCTCATTAACGCCTTCTGGATCAGCTGTCCCAAGTGGTTTTCTTCCCTGATCTACATCAGTATGGGCTGGGTGTGCGTAACCGCTTTCCGGGAAATTATCAGCGCGCTTCCTCCGGCGGCCTTCAGCTGGCTTTTAGCCGGAGGCATTATTTACACCGTCGGAGGCGTGATTTACGCCTTAAAGCTGCCCATTTTTAACTCCAGACACAAAAATTTCGGCTCCCATGAAATTTTCCACCTGTTTGTCATGGGCGGAAGTCTGTGCCACTATGTGGTCATGTATGCGTTTGTGGCGTAGAAGCCCTCACCTTCACATCCATGCTTCCCGACCGGAATCCCTCCAGATCCAGGGTAATATAGGTAAATCCCAGCTCTTTCAGCCGCTTTGCTATCCTCTCTCTCTTCTCCAGCACGGCGGCGAACTGCCCGGCGTCTGTCTCCAGCCTGGCCGTGTCCCCGTGGACCCGCAGGCGGACGTTGCCAGGCTTTTCCTCTGAAAACAGCTCTCTCTTTAAAAACTCCTCGCCCTCCTCAATCCGCTTCAGCAGATCGTAGTCCAGCCTGGCTCCATAGGGAAGCCTGGTGGCCATGCAGGGGGCGGAGGGGCGGGAAGCGGCGGAAATGCCGTATTTCCCTGCCAGGGCCTTCACTTCTTTCTTGGTAAGGCCGCAGGATGCCAGGGGACTTTTCACCCCCAGCTCTCTGAGGGCCGCCAGGCCGGGCCGGTACTCCTCCAAATCGTCTGCGTTCGTGCCGTCTAAGAGCAGGGAGCATCCTTTTTCTCCGGCAAATTCCTGAAGCCGGAGAAAAAGACGGCGTTTGCAGAGGTAACAGCGGTTGACCGGATTATTTCTCAGTTCCTCCTGCTCCAGCTCGTCGACTGAGAGGACAACGTGGTCGGCGTCCATCTCCTTAGCCACCTTTCTGGCGTTTTCCAGGTCGCAGACAGGATGCAGCATAGTGTCAAAGGTAACGGCCCATACCTTCGTCCCGTGCCGCCTGGCGGCGGCGCAGGCCAGCTTTAAGAGCAGACTGCTGTCCACGCCTCCGGAAAAAGCCAGACAGACCGGTTCCTTTCCATACTCGTCCATCACAGCCGCCAGCTGTTTTTCCTTCTCCTGCAGCTGCTGTTTCTTGTTCTGATTCGCAGTAAAATCCATGTGTCTCTCCTGCCGTCTAGTTTCTGTGTTCATGCTTTCCAGCGGCCTCTTCCGCCTGGGATCTGGCCAGATGATAAACCTCTGCAAATCCCATCCCTGTCTCTCTGCTGATGCGGGCAATGCTTTCATATTCCGGATAGAAACGCTCCTCTCCCCGGAAAGAGCACACCTTGACCGCCAGTTTTCCAAGGGGCAGGTCCATCTCCTCCACACGGCGGTTCAAAACCGTCCTCTCAACCGGATAGCGGCGGATTCCGATGGTAGTTGTGTGGGAGAAGATCAGCCCTTCCATGTCCTCAATCTGCGCCCTGCGGCAGAGAGTGTGGAGGACGTAGGCCGGACGGCTCTTTTTCATCACTGCCGGCGTGTACCACACATCGGCGGCTCCCTCCTCCAGCAGACATTCCATCAGAAATCCAAGGACCTCTCCGCTGCAGTCGTCGATATTGGTCTCAATCACATACATGGAATCCGGCTCCTGAGTTCCTGAAAATCCCGGTTCTGCCTTCCCAGACTGCTTCTGCTCTTTCTCCGTCTGCTCCTCTTCCTCTGGCACAAGAATCATGGCCCGGAGAATATTGGCGTTTTTAAAGTCCTTTGTGCCGGCTCCCACTCCGATTTTTTCGATGATATAGCGCTCCGGCAGCTCCTGTTCTGTCCTCAGACATCCGGCGATGGCTGCCCCTGTCGGCGTCACCATCTCCCCCTCATTATCCGTCAGACGCAGAGTCAGGCCGCAGGCCGCAGCAATCCCGGCTGTAGCCGGAACAGGCACTGGCATCACGCCGTGCTGGCATTTCACATACCCGCGTCCCTCAGACAGAGGAGAAACCGCCACGCGGCTGATTCCCAGATCGCGGATGCACACGGCTGTGCCGACAATGTCCACGATGGAATCCACCGCTCCTACTTCATGGAAATGCACCTGTTCCACCGGAAGCCCGTGGGCTCTGGACTCTGCCTCCGCCACCAGGCGGAACATCTCCTTCGCCAGACGGCGCGCCTCTTCATCCTCCAGACGGTCAATGATCTGGTAAATATCATGGACATTTCTATGCACATGAGAGTGGTGGTGATCGTGTCCGTGGCCATGATCATGGGTATGGCTGTGATCTTCGTGATGGTGGTGGCCGTGATCTCCATGATGGTGGTGATCGTGATCATGGTCCTCGTGATGGTCATGAGCATGGCTGTGGCCGTGATCATGTTCTTCGTGATCGTGATGATGATGATTATGGTCATGATCGTGGCCATGATCATGCTCCTCCTCTTCCAGATGCACATCGAAATCATAGGCGTCAATGCCGCATTTCTGCGTCCGGCCAAAGTGCAGGTGATATCCGCCGATTCCCAGCTTCTCAAGCTCCTCCATAAGACGCTCCCGGCTGGCGCCCAGGTCTAAAAGCGCGCCCACTGTCATATCTCCGCTGATTCCTGAATAACACTCTAAATATAAAATCTTTTCCTTCTCCATGGTCTGTTCCTCTCTGATTTCTCTTGTCCTTCTATGGTTTTCTCTGTCTGGCTTCTCCGCCCACTTTCCCTACTCCGCCTTTCTCTCCGCCAGGCGGTTAATCTGGGCGGCCAGATATCCGGCTCCGTAGCCGTTGTCAATGTTGACCGCCGCAATCCCGTTGGCGCAGGAGTTGATCATGGTCAGCAGGGCGGACAGGCCGTGGAAGCTGGCTCCGTAGCCCACCGAGGTGGGAACGGCAATCACAGGATTCTCCACCAGCCCGGCAATCACCGTTCCCAAAGCTCCTTCCATTCCCGCCACGGCAATGATGCAGTTAGCCTTTGCAAGCCGCTCTCTCTGGGCCAGCAGGCGGTGGATTCCAGCCACCCCCACATCGTAAATCCGTTCTGCGCGGCAGCCGAAAAATTCCGCTGTCCTGGCAGCCTCCTCCGCCACCGGAATATCTGCTGTTCCTCCTGTGCAGACAGCTACGCACCCTGTCTGCTGTCTCCTGCTCTCCGGCCTGCTGGCGGAAAGAATCCGCGATATGGGATCGTACTCAATCTGGGGAACCGCCTTCTTCACCAGCTCGTACTGTTCCTTCGATGCCCGCGTCCCAAATACCTCTCCGTTTTCCTGGTACAGCTTCTTAAATATCTCCGCCAGGAACTCGTCCGGCTTTCCCTGGCAGAACACCGTCTCCGGAAAACCGGAACGCAGCTTCCTGTGCAAATCCAGCTTCGCGTAGCCCAGATCCTCATAGGGCAGATTTTTAAGCTGTTTTTCCGCCTCCTCCACCGACAGGGCGCCGTCCCTCACCTGATGAAGCATTTCTTTGATATCCATATTTTTTTCCTCCATCCGTCTGTCTGCTTTCCGCTCTGTCTACCATCCTATCACCCGATGGCACACTTCCTCAAGCAGTTTTTCTGAATGACTGACAGCAATGAGACCGATATTCCTGCGCTCCAGCTCTTCCAGCAAAAACAGCCAGATTTCTTTCTGGGAAGCCAGATCAAGCATGGCCGTTATCTCGTCGGCCAGGAGAAACCTGGTTTCCTCTCCCAGAGCTCTGGCAATGCAGAACCGCTGGAGTTCTCCTCCTGACAGCTCGTCCGGATAACGCGTCAGCCATTCCTCCCTGATTCCCAGCCGCTCTGTCATCTCTCCCGGCGAAACGCCGCCTTCCCGGAGAACCTCTTTCATCCTCCACCTGGGATTTACCGACTGTTCCGGGTGCTGGAACACCATCTGCACCGGACATCTTCCGCGAAAGGAGCTAAGGGGCGCGCCGTCCAGCGTTACGCTTCCCGCTTCCGGCTTCTCATAGCCGGCCAGAATTTTGCAGAGGGTCGTTTTCCCCGATCCGCTTCTGGCCATAAGGCCGATCCGTTCCCCGCTGTCCACCTCAATGGAGCAGTCCGTTAAAATCTGTCTGTCCCCCTTTTCGTAGCAAAACGAAATTCCCTCTGCTTTAAGCTTCATTCGTCTTCCTCCCAATTTCCTCCCTCCACGGTTTCCCCTGCCCCGGCACAGCGTCAAACAGACGTCTGGCATAAGGGTGGGATGGAGGCGCGGCAAGCGTTCCAAGGGGTCTTCCCGCCTCGTCCTTCGCCATCTGAAGTTCCTCCGCCACAGTTCCCTCGTAAAAAATCAAAATCCGGTCGGCGGTCTGCAGAGCCAGCTCCAGATCGTGGGTGATCACAAACACGCCCACCCCCTGATCTGCCATTTCCCGGAAATGTCCCATGACCTGAAGGGCAGCCTCAGCGTCAAGCCCCGGCGTAGGCTCGTCGGCTATGACCAGTCTGGGGCCTTCCATCATGGCCCCCGCCGTCAGCACGCGCCTGGCCATTCCGCCTGACAGCTCAAAGGGATATTTATCCGCCGTCTCCCCGGGAAGGCCGTACCGGTCTAACAGTTCCTCCATCCGCTTAAAGGAAGCCAGATCCTTTCTTCCTTTTCTGATCTGGTTTCCCGCCCGCATCAGAGGATCCAGGCCGTTTACTCCCTGGGGAATCAGGGCGATCTCTCTGCCCCGGAGCGCTCTCAGATACTCCTTCGTCAGCTCCTGTCCCTGAAATTCTATGGTTCCCTCCGCTGCGGCCTGTTCCGGCAGAATCCCCATCACCGCCTGGGCAAGCAGGCTTTTTCCCGAGCCGCTGGCCCCTGCCAGAGCCGTAATCTCCCCTGCACAGATCTCCAGGCCCAAATCACGAATCGGCTGAATCCGTCTCTTTTTAAAGCCTCTTTCCTCCTGAAAGGAAACGGAAAGGTTCTTCACCGCCAGCAGCGGCTTACGCTTTTCATTCATCTCTCTTTTGTCTCCTTTCGCCAGTCCCATATTTTGCTCTTATCTCATTTGTAAAACAATTTACCGCCAGATCCGGCGTTTCCTGCCCCACTGCCTTCCCATGCTCTCAAACAGCAGAACCGTTCCTGTCAGGGCCAGGCCCGGAAGGAGGGCCAGCCACCATTTTCCAGTGATCAGATATCTCATGCTCTCCGATAAAATCATTCCCACCGACGGCTCCTCCGGGGGCAGTCCAAATCCCAGGAAGGTAATGCTGGCCTCGTGGAGGACGGCGTGGGGAAAGGTCAGGATCAGTCCTGTCATAAACTGGGAGAGCAGCTGGGGCGCTATGTGCTTTCTTATAATCTGAAGCCTTGACATTCCCAGCCTGGCTGAAATCTTCACATACTGGCTTTCCCGTATCTGCAGGGCCTCCGCCCGTATCACCCTGGCCAAAGACGGCCAGTGGGTCAGGGCAATGCCCGCCGCAGCTCCTGTAAAGCCTTTTCCGCAGGCATAGGAAATGAGAATCAGCAAAAGCATATGGGGAATTCCCATAATCAGATCAATCAGCCCGGAAACCGCCCGGTCCGCCCATTTTCCCATGGCTGACGCCGTTCCCAGAACAAGGGCCGCCAGCGCGCTTAAAAAGGCCGTTACAAGCCCCAGCCGGATGCTTAAAGACAGGCCGGCCAGCGTTCTGGCGAACATATCCCTGCCCAGCCAGTCTGTTCCGAACAGAAATCCGGCCTGGGGAGGCAGGTTTTTCCTGGCGAAATCAGCCGCTCCCGCCTGCTCTGAAAGCGCCGCCCCTGCCGCTGTAATAAAAAGCAGCACAGAGGCTGAAATCACAATATTCCACAGAGGGCTGGCTGTCCTGCCCGGACGTTTCACAGGCCGTTTTCTATATGTCCCGCTTTTTCGGCTTCTGTTCCGGCTCCTCTTATCTTTTATGCGTTTGAAAGCTTCTATCAGCTTTCCATTTTCTCTCTTTCTGTTTGTCTCTGCCCTCTTCCGCCCTTCGTGCTCTCTGTCCGCGCTCCCTCTGTCTTTGCTCCGCCTTCGATTTTCAGCCCGGAAACCGCCCATTCTCGGATCCACCGCCCGGTATAAAAGATCCGCCGTCAGATTTCCTGCAAACACGAAAACAGCGCTGTTCAGGGTAATTCCCAGAAGCAGAGGCACGTCGCTTCCAAGGCCAGCCGTCACGGCGGCCTGGCCCAGCCCCGGATAGGAAAACACCTGCTCCACCAGCACAGAACCTCCGAAAATCTCGCTGATGGAGGCAAACTGCAGGGTAATGGCCGGCAGAAGCACATTTCTGAGACCGTGTCTTACCACGATCTGCATCTCGCTCTCTCCTCTGGCCCTGGCATAGAGCACATAGGGGCTTTCCATAATGTCCGCCATTTTTGCCCTGGTGTGCAGGGCAATGCTGGAAATTCCCGTCAGGCTCAGGGTCAGAACCGGGAGAAAGGCGTGGGAAATCCGGTCGGCAATGGTCACCTGTCCTGCCTCCATTCCAATGGGAACGCCCAGGCCGATGGGAAACAGCCCCAGATGGACGGAAAAAATCAAAAGCAGCACCAGGCCGATCCAAAAGGAAGGCGTGCTGGCCGTCACCATACAGTATCCTGTAATCAGCCGATCCGGCCATTTCCCCTTAAAGGCGCCGGCCAGAATTCCGAGTATAAGACCAAAGACTCCCGACAGAACCCAGGCGGAAGCCATCAGCCACAGAGAGCTTAAAAAACGCTCTCCCACTACCTGGGCAACCGGTCTTCGGTAGAGAAGGGAGGTTCCCAGATCTCCTGACAGGACGCCGGACAGCCAGGAGATAAACCGTTCCAAGGCCGGTGTTCCCACACCCCAGTATTCCTTCAGTTCCTCCACCTGCTCCTGGCTCATGGCCCCCAGAGCCGCCTGCCCCACATTGCTCTGAAGCGGATCCACCGGAGAGAGGGAAACCAGGAAAAAAGAGGCGGCGCTGACGAGAAGCAGGAGGACAAGCATCCGGACGCATTTTCTGAGCATCCATCCGGCTGTCTGTTTCATGGCGTATTTCTCCTTCTTTCTCTATTCCCAGAACCACTGATCCGCGTTGTTTACAACAGACCAGCCGTGGCCGTGGGGCTGAATTTTCTGCTCTCCCGTGTTGAGCCCGTCTTTCACCCAATAAAGGTGATCCACGTTTACCAGCCAGATCCAGGGCGCGTCCCCGATTCCGGAAGCTCCCGTCCCGCCATCCCACTGGGCCTTTTTCCACAGCTCATAGGACTCCTCCAGGTCTGAGCTTTCCAGGGCCTGCTCCATGTAGGCGTCCACCGTCTCGTTAGAGTATGGGGAATACTGGGCCGTTCCCAGAGCCTCGTCTGTGTGGTAAATGTTGTAGAGCTCCATCGGCGTGTGGGCTCCCCAGCCCCACATCAGCGGCTGGCTGAGCGCGTCTGTGTAGGCCGTATCCCAGCCCACGCCCCTGACAGAAGCCTGGATTCTCAGACTGGCCAGCTGGTTGGAGGTATCCATGGCAAGGGCCTGGCGGACGGAATCGTCTGCCGGATATAAAATTTCAAGCTCCGCCCTGGTTCCATCCTTTTCTCTGATTCCGTCTGCCCCCTCTGTCCATCCCGCCTCGTCCAGAAGCCTGGCCGCCTGCTCCGGGTCAAAATCCGTCTCCGCCTCCGAATTGTACCAGGGCAGCTTGTCGCACACGCTGTAAGCCGGGCTTCCGAAGCCGTTTAACACATGGTCAATCATAGCCTGGCGGTCAATGCCCAGGTTAATGGCCTGTCTCACCCGCACGTCGCTTGTAAAATCATTGCCCCGCTTCACACCGTTTTCGTCTGTGTAGGCCGGCACGGCAGGCAGGTTGAAGCCTCGGTTGTCCACGCTCTCGCATGCCATCAGGCGGTACCCTGAAACCTCCTGCTCCCCGTAGGAGGCCGCCGTGTAAGCCACGTCTGCCTGTCCCGCCAAAACAGCTGCAAAGGCCGCGTCCTCCTCCATAAAGAGTACCGTCAGCTTTTTTAGCTTCGGAGCCTCCCCGTAGTAATCAGGATTCGCCTCAAAAATCACCTGCTGCCCCTTGTCCCACTGCTTCATGACATAGCGGCCTGATCCAATGGGATGCATTCCGTAGTCCGGACCGTAGGCGTGCTCCGGAACAATGCCTGTGGAAGCCATGGTGTAGGGCCAGATGGAATAGGGATGCTTCATATGAAAGACAACCGTATCCTCATCCTCTGCCTCCGCCCTGTCCAGCATGGTAAAGTCATTGACAGAGCTGGTCTCTTTCAGTGTATTGTAGGTAAAGGCTACGTCCTCTGCTGTCAGCGGCTCCCCGTCTGTGAATACTACATCCGTTCTGATATCCACCGTCCAGGTCAGACCGTCCTCCGAAACGTCCATCTCTGTGGCCAGATCATAGCCGATGGTCAGATCCTCCTTTGTAACTGTGAGGGTACTCTGAATCAGCGGCTCGTGAACGTGCTCCCCGGCTCCCCATCCGTAAGCCGGATCAAATCCCGATTCCGGCTCTGATTCTGTAGTCATCACCACTACGGCAGAAGTCTTTTCAATTTCCTGATTTCCCTCCAGCTCTGCTGCGTGGTTTCCTGCGTGTTCTATCTCCTGTCCCCCTTGCTTATGGCTGCATCCTCCAATCAAAAAGGCCGTCATTATCAGGTACAGTCCCCATGTTTTTAATTTCATTTTCCCTCTTTTCCGCCGGCTATCGGCTCTCTTGAAAAAATGCCAGAAAGGCTTTTCTCTGTACACAAAGAAAAATGCCTTCCTGGCATTGCTGTATATAGCTTCTTTTTATTAGTCAGCTTTCCGTCCTCTGTCTTCTTCCCGCAGATTGGTCTGCTGTTCCCTGCTTGTGCAGAGTCTGTAAAATGAAACAAAATCCTGGAAATCTTCCTATTCATTATAAAAGAAACAGATTTTTTCGTCAATCTATTTCCTTTCCCTTGTTTTTTAATGTATTTTTTACTTTTGTTTTATTTTCGTTAATCTTTTTTTATTTCTATTGTTCTGACAATCTATTTAATGTATAAATATGATATCATATTTTCTTCAGAAACAAAAAAGGAAAAATACCGTTTTTGAAGTTGATGTGTGTATCAAATAACAAAGGAGTGATTACTATGAATTTTGATCCAGCTACTTCTACACTGACTTTGGATCTACTTGCAACCACTGGATTTGGCTGTGTAATGGTTTATCTGGGAAAAGGCATTGTGCGCCGTGTTAAGGCATTTCAGGACTGGAGTCTTCCCGCTCCTGTTATCGGCGGTTTTATTGTCGCTTTTATCCTGAGGTTTTTTAAAAGCAGAGGGATTTTTTCTGTTTAGTGGACCTCCACACTCAGCAGCCATCTGATGAAACTGTTCTTTTCCTGTGTTGGTTTCGGCTTCAGCCGTACCCTGCTGGACCGCGGTAAAAAGTTCTGTGCAGGCATTGCTCTGTCTGTCCTTTTACTCGTACTCTTACAGGGAATTCTGGGAATTGCCGTAGCATCTGCTCTGGGAATGCACCCTTTAATGGGAATTCAAATTGGAACAGGCGCCCTGGCAGGCGGCGTTGGAACCACATCCGCTTTTGGACCTGTTTATGAATCCATGGGAGCAGTAGGCGCTACAGAAATCGGTGTTGCTGCAGCCACGCTCGGTATGATCATCGGAAGTTTAACAGGAGGCCCTCTGGCTGTTCTCTTAATCAAACGCCACAATCTAAAATCGGATCCAAATGAATCCGCATTCGAAGAGGACTCTGAATCTGTTTTTCCTCTGAACGCCAAAACTCTTCTTTCCTCTGTCTGCATGATTACTATCATTGCGGCCTGCGGTATTCCAATTTACTTACTGTTAAGCCAGATTCCTTACATTGAAATGCCTTATTTTATTGGATGCCTTTTTGCAGGGGCAATTGCCCGGAATGTTCTGGAAGCCCTTCATGTAGAGATTCGCCCACAGGAGGTAGAAACAATCGAACACGTTTCCCTTGATATTTTCCTTGCCATTACAATTATGACTATGGATTTAACCAAAATCGCAGGTTCTGCTGGTCCCATGCTGGCAACCCTTGTTATTGTATCCATAGCCACCCTGCTTTTTACTTACTTTATTGGTTTCCGTATGTACAAAAGCGATTACAATGCAGCATGTATGTGCGCCGGATTAATTGGCATGGGAATGGGTTCTGGATCCAACGCTGTTGCCAACGAGAGAGCTGTTATGGAAAAATATGGATACTCCCATATTGCCTGGATTCTTTATCCAGCCTTTTCAGTTCTGTGTGTAGATATTTTCAACCCGCTTTTCATGTCGTTTGCCCCTGGACTGATGGGTTTCGGAGGCTGATTTCAGCCAAAAAACGGCCGGATGCCGCCCTCAAAAAGTGCGGCATCCGGCCGTTTTGCTTGCTTTACATTACATCTGAAAAATGCGGTCTCAGTTTTCTGAATACCTTAAGTCCCAGAAACATTAAAATAAACGTCACTCCCCAGAAATAGAGAGTCAGTGTCGGACGCTCAAAGAACCAGTGTCCCTCCAGCATACTGTCTCTGAATCCAGTGGAAATATAGTAGAACGGATTCAGTTTAAACAGAGGCAGCAGCCATGGATGAGCATTGGTAAACATGGATTCATGGTACATAATAGGCGTCAGCCACATGCCAAACTGAAGACAGATTCCCACAATCTGCGCCATATCCTTAAAGAACACCTGGATAGAACTTGTCAGATAGGTCACTGCCAGCGCCAGCATGGACGCCGCAAACGAGTAATAAAGCACCTGAATCCAGGTGATAATCGGAAAATGTCCCCCAACCAGATAAAGTCCTGCCATGATAACTAAGAAACAGACATGTACCATGAAACAGGAAATCATTTTAATAATAGGGAGCATTTCCACCTGAAAAACTACCTTCTTTACCAGGTAATGATATTCCTGCAGACAGTTTGTCCCTGTATTTAAAGCCTCGCTGAAATAGAACCAGGGCACAATTCCAGGCACCATCCAGATGACATAGGATGCTCCCGGAACAGGCGGAGGACTCTTAAAGCCATACTCTCCAAACAGAAAGGCATAGATCAGAATCGTCACAAGGGGCTGGATAAACATCCAGATCACTCCGAAATAGGAGCCTACAAACCGCTTCTTAAAATCAGCCTTGGACAAATCCCAGATCAGCTTTCTCTTTTCTATGATCCCTTTGAACAGGGAAGTATAATACTTCATTCATTACCTCCGAATCCGTTTTCAATATCAAAACATTCAATATTAAAAACGGAAAGTATCCTTAAAACCGCCCCATTTCTGATCTTTCTCAGAAATAATCAGCTCCATTCCCTCTTCAATCGGCCACTCTACGCCAATCTCCGGATCGTCCCAGGCCAGTCCGCCCTCATCGCCAGGATGGTAAAAATCGGTGCATTTGTAGGCAAACTCCGCCTCGTCGGACAGTACCAGGAATCCATGGGCAAATCCTTCCGGAATATAGAACTGCTTCTTATTCTCAGCAGACAGAACCACGCCGAACCACTTGCCGTAGGTCTCGGAATCAGCCCGCAGGTCCACAGCCACGTCGAACACCGTACCGCGGATGGCGCGGACCAGCTTTCCCTGCGGATACTGCTTCTGGTAGTGGAGTCCCCTCAGCACGCCCTTCACAGACATGGACTGATTGTCCTGGACAAATACCATGTCAAGGCCAGCTTCCTTAAAGTCATTCTGATTGTAGGTCTCTACAAAATAGCCTCTCTCATCCTTAAATACAGTGGGTTCAATCACATAAAGCCCCTTGATATCGCACGGAGTCACTTTAATCTTTCCCATCTTTTTATTCCTGCCTTTCTTCTGTTTTCTTTATTACAAGTTTCACTTCTTCATCGTCTGTTTTCAGGCTTTCCCTACTATACCACTATCCGCCCGTTCTGGCAAGAGCGGGGCAGCGGGAACGAGGCGGGCGCACAGTTACTTATTGCAGAAAAAAAAAGTTTTCCAGCGGCTAAGCTTTTAGTAGAGCTTGGAAAACTTTTTTCCTCTTCCAAACGTTTTTTCCCGGCATATCCCCTTTCAGCGGACCGCCTAATCCTCTTTCTCTTTCGCCCGATCCCTCTCCTCCTTCTCGTCGATGGCCATTTTCTGAACCAGCTCTCTGAGCCGCGTCTCCATCTGGGACTGCTTGATAGTCATGTGGAACAGCTTGACAATCAGCAGGAAAATGACGAACAGGAAAATAAAATTGGAGGTGGAATAGGTCCCCGCCAGCTCCGCCAGCACAGTGGGCACAATGGGAAATACGCTGAACAGGATCAGCATAAAGGAAAAACCAATCCAGAACAGGGAATCCTCTATCTGCAGCTTGGACTGCCTGATTTTCCGAAGAATTAATACGGTTGTCAGAACAGAAGCTACAATTAAAACAATTCTCAAAAGCAATGTCACAGTCTTCTCGCCTCCTTACCCTTCCCGCTTCCGAAAGCTCTGAATCAGCAGAATCGACAGCAGGATTTTCGCCATATAGAAAACAGACTTAACCGGCGTCAGGTAGCTGGCTCCCTGCACTCTCTCGTCCATAATCACAGGAATTTCCGCCACTCTGGCCCCCGCCTTAATCAGGTAGGACACTGTGTCCGGTTCCGGGCCGTAGTTTAATCCCCCGGCAAATTCGCGTATCATATTCTGGTTAAACATGCGGAGGCCGGAGGTGGGATCCTTGATGGTTACCCCCGTTGTCAGGCGGATGGCCCACTCAATCAGACGGCTTCCTATCATGCGCATGGAAAGCGGCTTTTTTGCCCCTACAAACCGGGATCCGATGACAATGTCGTACCCCTCCTCCATCTTTTTCATCATGGCCTCCAGGTACTCCGGGCGGTGCTGCCCGTCTCCGTCCAGCTGGACCGCGTAGCGGTAGCCCTTCTTCGCCGCGTATTTAAGCCCTGCCTGAAAGCCTCCCGCCAGCCCCAGGTTGACTGGCAGATCTAAAAATTCATACCCACGGGCCCGGCAGATTTCCCCTGTCCTGTCCCTGGAACCGTCGTTGATCACAAGGTAGTCGTACTGGGGAAAGCCTTTTATCAGGCGGTCCACCACCTTCTCAATATTGCTCTCCTCGTTGTAGGCTGGTATCACAATCAGTAAATCCGACATATTGTCCTCCGTCGCTTGTATATCCCGTTATTTCTATATTCCCGGCTTATCCCAGTAGGCTTTGTTCATGGTAAGCCCCATAACCACCTTCTTCGGAAGCCTGCGGTACCGTTTTCCCAGAAAATACCCCATGTATTTAAAACCGCTGTGTACGGCCAGCTGCGGAATCAGATACCATTTTCCCTTTCTGAGCAGAAACGCCGCCGTCCTTTTTACCAGGCGGATGCCCTCTCCCTCAGAGGAAATGCCTGCAAAGACCTCCGGGTGGTCTGCCTGGGACACCGCCAGGTCAAAATTCCGCCGAAGCTGCTCTAAAGCCGTATAATTGTGGGAGTGGAACACCACGGCGTCTGCCGCGTAGGCGATCCGGTACCCCTGCTTCATGGCTCCCGCCGCGTAGATCATGTCCTCGTTGAAAATGGTCTTCTTTATGAAGCCGCCCAGCTTTCTGTAAATATCCGTCCGGTAAGCGGCGCAGACATTGGAACAGAAATACGTCTTGATTCCCAGTTCCTTCAGGTCTGCCATAGATTTTATGCGGCTGGTTTCCGGATAGTTGAAGGAGCGGGTGTAGGTTTCAATCACAGAACAATCCTCAAATGGAAGCTGCCTGGCGTAAGCCGCCGCTATGTCCTCCCCCGCCTCCAGAGCCTTTACCAGGTTTCCCACCAGTCTGGCGTCCCCCGGGACTGCGTCGTGGGTCATGCAGATGCAGACGTCGGCGTCTGACAGGCGGATGCCCCGGTCTCTGGTGGCCCCGTGGTCAAATTCCGCTTTTGAAAGGTGGTGTACCTGAAGCTTTGGTCCCTTTCCCTCTCCTGCTGCCAAAAAGGCGGTCTCATATTCTGTGTTCCAATACTGCTCTTCTGTGTTCATGATAATCACCCGGCGCAGGGGGTATTCCTGCTGGCTCAGACGTTTTAAAAGCTCCTCAAAGCTTTTTCCCGGGCGGTACACCGGAATCACAGCGTCCACTGTTTTTATCGTTCCCTGTTCCATGGCTGTGTTCTCCATTCAACTTCTCTGTTTGAACTCTATTTCTCGTAGGCCCTGTAGGCCTTTTTGTAAAAATGCATGAAAAGCTTTACCATTGATTCCGGCCACATTTTCCTAAACATGGCGGTCTCGTCGTTTTTTCTCCGGTTGTCCTCAATGCACTGCTTCGTGGTAGCCCCCGGATGCACCCGGTAAAAAATCAGAGGCCTCTCGGAGCAGACAAACCGGCCGGGGCGGCAGGCCAGCTGGTAGAGATTGTCCCAGTCCAGGGCAAACTCAAAGTCCGACTCAAACAGCTGATCTCCTATCAGCTTTTTATTGTACGTGCAGGACGGACAGCAGACGGAGTTGCCGAATAAAAGCGCCGCCCGCTTGACTGCCTTCCTGTCAGAAAGCCCCTTAAACCGCAGGGGCAGGCGCAGCAGCTTTTTCACCAGCCAGACAGCGTTTACCAGCTGAAGCTTCGGCGCCTCCGTCTCCCGCTCCATCCGAAGGGTGGCGTAGTCGCTGCAGAATACCGTCATATCCGGGTATTTCTCATACATGGAGAACAGCGTCTCTGCATACCGCTTTTCATACCTGTCGTCCTGGTGGGCGATAGTCACCAGATCTCCGGAAGCCTTCCTGTAGGCAAACAGCCAGTCCTCCCTGATCCCGCTTTCCCCCTCCCTCACATAGAGGGGAATCCTGTATTTTTCCGCCAGCCCTTCAATATAGGGACTGGGCGTGGAGGTGCAGCAGATGATCTCCGATTTCTGCCTCTGGCAGGCCAGAGAGGCCATGCATTCCTCCAGATAGGGAGAATCGCCGTAGGCGCAGATGGCGAACGTGTGCAGTTTTTTTTCCTTCTTTTCTATCATCTCATTTCCTCCCTACAGACACAGCGCCGACAGCACATCCGCCGCGTAAACGGCGTAGAACACAGTTCCCGCCAGGGCCAGCACCAGCGGATAATACACAGAATTTTTCAGCTTTACCTGCACGCAGGAGGGGCTTACCGCCAGCCACACCAAAAACAGAAACGGCAGGTAATACCTTCCCTGAACGCCTTCAATATAAGTATTCCCAGGCGGGGTAAAGGCAATGTACATGGATGTCCACACCAGCACGGCGCAGGCTCCGGACAGGAGAAAAATCCACAGTCTCTGGATTTTTGTCAGGGTTTTTCCACAGGAACTCCTGGTATCTGTGAGGATAACCGCCGCGCTGGCCGCGTACAGCAGCCATGGGAAGGAAACCACACCCAGATGGCCCAGCGTTCCAAGGGCTCTCTCGCCCAGCACATAGGACGGAAAACTGGAGAAAATATTTTTAAACAGCACCGCCGCGTAGGCCAGCGGCTGTCCCAGCACGTAGGCCATCTGACCCGCCTCGCTGGTGGCTCCTCCCCGCAGATCTGCCGTCTCGCTGGGAGAGATGAGAACCGGCAGCACAAAGGAGGCCATCATAAGCAGAAACATGGCCGCAAAGCCGGCCCGCATCCAGTTCTTCTTTTTCTTCGTCTCAAACCGATCCGCAGGAATTAAAAAGCCCATTAAGATCAGCGGCGCATAGACGGCCTTGATCCGGCATCCCCAGAAAAACGCGCCTATGATAATGGCAAACTCCCGCCAGGACAGCCGTCTCTCCGGGTTCAGAACCGCCTCCAGAATATAGGCGCAGGACAGAGCCGTAAAGGCTGTCACTGTCGGATCGTAGGAGTAGACGCCCGCCAGCATCATGGGCGCCGGCATCAGGCCGATAAAGGCCAGCATTCCCTTTCCCACCGGCGTTTTCCGGATAGCCAGAGCCATCGCCAGGGCGTAGATCAGAAGATTTCCCAGCCGTCCCAGCTTAAAGAGCATGGAAAACGGCAGGCGGAATATTTCTCCGGCCTTTAAAAGGGCTGCCTGGCCCAGATAGCCGGTAAACGTGGTCTTATTCAGGTCTGCGCTCCAGCAGATGGAACCGTTTCTGTAGTCTCCCGTCTGATCCAGATAGCGGTTCAGTTCTCTCTGCTCTCTGAGCCCTCCCGGCTGGTTCAGCGGCCAGGTGTCGATCCCGGCAGAAAACTCCTGAAACACAGAAGGAGATAGCTGCACCGGATCTCTGTAATGGGCGATCCAGCAGCTCTGCTCAAAGTGGATTTCCTCGTCAAAGCCCACCTTGTTGGCCGGCAGGGAGAGGGAGAGCAGGAGGCCTCCTGTGAGCGCGAGGACCAGAAAACCTGCCTCCGCATGGCGTCCAATCCAGCTTCTGCAGACAATCAGAAAGATAACTGTTCCTGCAGCGCACCAGAAGAAACACAGGCGGAAGGGATTGACCGCCGCCTCTGTCACCGCCTCAAAGCCTGTGAAAGATAAGGGCATGGAGGCAAAGTCAATATAGGAAAGTCCCGGCTCATAGAGGTCTCCCCGGCTGACGGAAAGCTCAACGCAGTCTGTCTCCTTCCCCACAGGAATCCAGGCCGTCTGTATCGTCTTGGGATTTTTGTCGAGAAAAATTTCAGCGTCCCTCTCCCGAACCTCCCCGTACTCATTTTCCACATAGGCCCTGACCGTCATGTTCAGAAGACCGTCGTAATCGTAGGAACAGGCCACCTCTCCCACATACGCCCCCACGGGAATCCGTATCGTTCCGGCATCTTCCGTCAGGAGGAGGCGCTCCCCCTGATCCAGCCGAAAGCCCTCGTACTCCACCTCTGACAGAGGAATCGGGAAATTTCCTTCCTTTTCATTCTGAAAAAGAGAAAGGTTGCAGAACAGCTCCAGCAAAAGCCCGAAGAAGAATACAAACACGGTCCAGGCTCCTGCCTTTAAAAGCCGTCTTCTGCGCCCTCCTGCCCCGGAAGCTGTTTTAAATCCTGCTTTCGAATCAGTGCCTGAATCTGCCTTAACCTCTGCCTCAGGTTCTGTTTTAAGCTCTGTTTTAGAATTCATTTTCAGATCTCTCCTGGTTTCCCGGCCGCAGAATCTCCAGCTGTGCCGGGATAATCCGCTCGATATTCCTGTGCTCTAAAATCCGCTCGTAGTCCTCGATGTAGTCCACCTCGGCCCAGAAGCGTCCTCCCACATCCTGCACGTACACGTCTCTCTCCCGCGTCATCTCATACAGCACGTTCTCCCACCAGACGGAATGCTGCTGCTCTCCGATCATCTGGTTCATCCGCTCTGTAAAGCAGGGCAGGAAAGAGGCGGAAAACCGTCCGATTCCAATGTATTCTCCTGTAATATCGTCCCCTGACAGTTCTTTTCCGTATTTTTTCAGGACGCCGTTTTCGTAGAAAAACTTGTAGTCCGCCGTCTCCTTCCTGGTCTCGTCGGCAAACATGACCGGACTCTTCTTTTCAGCCAGAATCTGGTCTAACAGAGCCTCCTCCATGTACACGTCGCCGTTCATGATCATCAGATCCTCCCCGGCCTGCGCCGCCTCCTCCACAAAGGAACCGGCAAACCAGGCGGAGGCAATACTGTTTGTCACGTCATAAAACGGGTTGACATAAAACTTCACTGAGCAGTCCTTCAGCACGTCCCGTATCACCTGGGCCCGGTAGCCCAGCACAATGCCGATCTCTGAAATCCCCCTGCTCTTTAACAGCTCCACCGTATACCGGATCAGGCAGAGGCCGTTTCCAATATCCACCGTACACTTTGGTTTTCCCGACAGGTAGCGGGAAATCCTGGTTCCCCTCCCCGCAGCTAAGATTAATGCTCTCACAGAAGCCCCCTGTTCTGCATGTCTTTCAATGCGCTTATCAGGCTGTCATTGTCAGCCTCCGTCAAATGTCCCATATGGCCGACCCTGAAAATCCGGTCTGCCAGCGCCCCGCCGTTGGGGCAGACAAAAATATCGTACTCATCCTTTAAAATCTCAAAGATCCGGTAGGCGGAAACCGGCGTTTTGTCAGCTCCCTGACCAGTAGGATGAAGCGGAGTCTCCCCGAAGGACAGAGATTCCGACACAATCTCAAAGGGCAGAGATTTGATTTTCTCTCTGAAATCCTCCGCCTGGCGGCGGATTCTCTCAAGCTCCGCCGAAAGCCCCTGCTCCTCAATGCGCCTGAGCCTCCTGTTCAGCTGGATCAGCACGCTGACTGCCGGAGTGTAGGGCGTCTGTCCCCTCTCGCCGTCCTTTAAGTAGTCCTTCAGGTCAAAATAGATGGACCGGACCGTGTGTTCTTTCACCCGCTCAACCGCTCTCTCCCCCAGCACCAGGACAGACAGTCCCGGCGGCAGGGCTAAGGCCTTCTGAGAACCGGTGAGAACCAGATCCACGCCCCATTTTTCCATAAAGAAATCGTCGGCCAGAAAAGAGCTGATGGCGTCCACCAGAAGCACCAGGCCGTTTCTCCTGCAGAAATCGGAGATCAAATCCATGTCGTAGTACACGCCGGTGGAGGTTTCATGGACATTGACCAGGAAACCGGTAAAGTTCTTCCCCTCGTAAGCGTCCAGATGCTCTTTCTTCAAAGCCTTGCCAGGCTCCAGATAAATGGTCTCGTGGGGAATCTGAAGCACCTGGCACAGCTTTTCAAATCTGGCCCCAAAGCTTCCCCCGTTCACCACCAGCACCCGGTCCTTCTCAGTAAACAGATTGAGAACCGCCGCCTCCATGGCCGCAGTTCCGGATCCGGTGAGAAACAGCACCCGCGCCCCGTCTCCCGCTCTCACAAACCGCTTCATCAGAGTCTCGTTTTCCTTCATCAGGGCGGAAAATTCCGGAGTGCGGAAGTACGGAATCTCCTGGGCCCCCAGGCTTCGTATCTCCTCGTCCATCATCACCGGTCCAACTGCAAAATTGATCATCTTGATCCCTCCTGTTCTCCTGGCATGTTACGCGCCTTTTTCTCTCTCCGGTAGAAGAACACCACCGTCAGGCCAAAGCAGGCCGCCAGCGCCGCCATCAAAATAAAGTAGGACAGAGCGCCTCCCAGAATGCCAGCCGCCCGCACAAAGGGGGAGGACAGGCAGACGGCCAGTACGCCTACCACCGTATAGCCGATAAAGATAAAAGGCTGTTTCTGCATAATCACAAGCGAATAGTAAAATAAGTTTACATAAGCGTTCCCCGCGCCTCCCAGAATAATGAGAAGCAGCGCCGTCCGGCAGTCCTTCAGTGCGTATCCCAGCTTGGGGTAGAGAAGGCTCAGCACCGGGATGCCTAAAAACCAGGCGGATCCCACGGCGAACACGGTGAGGCCGGCGATAATGGCCGCCAGCTGCTTCACAACTACCAGATAGCCGGAAAACTCCCGTTTCTCCCAGGAAGCCGACAGCTTCGTAAGATACGGGCGGATGACAAATCCAGCCACCAGGTTAATAAAGCTGGTGGGCATGAAAATAGCACCGAATACCGACATATCGCGGCTGGCCATATTGGCGTCCACCGCGTACTTGGACGCGGAAAATACATAAAAGTCAATAATAACCGAGAGAAACAGAAGAAAATTGTCCCGGAACAGCCACCAGGTTTTCTGTTTCCTCACTCTCCAGTCCACGCCGGAAATGCAGCCGATCACAGAGACGTTAAACAAAAGCACGCCCAGTACCTGAGCTGCGACTGCCACCAGGCAGGAAAATACCAGATTTTCTGTGGCCATCAGACTTCCCATGAAGCAAATCACGGAAAGAAGCGTCCGGAATGTGTTGGATTTTCCCGTCAGATACAGGCGCCCGTCTCTCTGGAATTCCGCCTCATAGGCGTCGGCAAAGCCGTCGATCACCTTATAGCCTACCATGAGAAATACGACGAGGGCTTTCTCCCTGGTATAGGTTCCCCCATGGGCAGCCACATACAGAAGGCCGAAGGCCAGAGCCGCCCCGCAGGTGATAAATCTCAGCCTCAGGTACTCTCCAAAGGTATACCTCTGCCTGGTATCTGTGATGTGAAAGGGGCGGATGCCGAAATAGGCCACCATAAACATATGCTGGCCAAAGGTCGTAAAGGCGAAGGTAAAATCGCCTCCCTGATCCTCCCCCACCACCTGAATCACTGCAATGGTCAGCATCATGGAGGCGAAAGCGTAGAGAAAGCTTCCGATCATATTCCAGATCATGTTTCTCTGCTCGATATTCTCATTCGATCCGATGAGAAGGCGTCTCAGTAATTTCATTCGCTGGTCTCCTCAGAAAACTGAAGCCTGTAAGGATAATGGGTTTTCCGCTTTTCCACAGGCGGCAGAACCATGTAATCGCCGTACATGCTTCGGAGCATCTCGTCCAGATTGGCCGGGAAGTTCAGCATCCTGCCCTCGAATTCCAGCTTCTGCAGGGGATAGCACTTCTCCCTGTCCACCACGTTCCAGTAGGGACTGGTATCGGGCAGGAAGGCCATGCGCCTGGTCTGCTGCTTTCGATAGCGGCGGCAGGCCTGCTCGCACCGGAAGCGGATGCCCTCCGGCTTGATGGAAAGCAGCAAAAGTCCCTTGTGAACCATCCTGCAGACAGACCAGATGAGCTTCGCCTTCATCCCCTTCTGCGCCAGAGTCGGTTCCGGGATACTTCTTAAAATCAGAAGCTTACTGTAAAACCATGCCTCCCAGGACTGGATCTGGTACAGAACCGGGTTGTCCGACACGTTGTCCAGCACATATAAGTCCAGAAAGATGCCGAATGGACAGTCCACGTCCTTCATCACCTTCTCCGCAAACACAGTCCCTCTCTTCACCAGCCTGGTGGTCATCAAGGGATAGCCAGGGTAATTCTTTCCGTTTAAAACCAGATATTTGTCCCCCATGGTCTTCTGGATAATCTTGATAAATTTGTCGAAATCATGCCGCGGCATGGCGATATCAATGTCATCGTCCCAGGGGATAAAGCCCTTATGGCGGACAGCTCCGATGCCTGTGCCGGCAATTCCGAAGTATTCCAGATGGTATTTATCACAGACTGCCATAAAATCGTCCAGGATCGATAAAATCTCTCCCTGCAGACGCTTAAGCGTCTCCGGCTCATAAAATTCCGGATGTTCCATACTATAGTTCCTCCTTGGCCCGATCCAGAGCGGAGCGGATCACCTTGTCCATATCGTAGTAGCGGTACTCTGCCAGACGGCCTCCGAAAATCACCCGCTCCTCCTTCTCGGCCAGCGCTCTGTACTTCTCGTAGAGGGCCTGGTTTTTCTCGTCGTTCACCGGATAGTAGGGCTCCATGCCAGGCTTCCAGTTAACGGGATACTCCCTTGTGATAACCGTCTTTTCCTGAGTTCCGAATTCAAAATGCTTATGCTCGATAATCCTTGTGAACGGAGTCTCCCTGTCTGTATAGTTTACCACGGCCACTCCCTGGTAATTGTCTGTATTCAGAGTCTCCGTCTCAAAGCGCAGGCTTCTGTACTCCAGATTTCCGAACTGATATCCAAAATAGCCGTCAATGGTTCCCGCGTACACAATTCGTTCAGCCGCGTTCTCATACTCCTGCCTGTGTTCCAGATAGTCTACGCCAGTGCGGATCTCGCAGCCCTCAAACAGCCGTTCAATCAGAGCGTTGTAGCCGTCCACAGGTATGCCCTGATACGGATCGTTAAAGTAATTATTGTCGTAGGTATAGCGCACTGGAAGGCGGCGGATAATAAAGCCCGGAAGATCTCTGCAGTCTCTTCCCCACTGCTTTTCCGTATAGCCCTTCACCAGCTTCTCGTAGATATCCGTGCCCACCAAGCTGATGGCCTGCTCCTCCAGGTTCTTCGGCTCGCCCTGAATCACAGACCTCTGCCGCTCAATAATTTCCCTGGCCTCCTCAGGAGTGGAGATATTCCACATCCTGCTGAAGGTATTCATGTTGAAAGGCATGTTGTATATCTGCCCCTTATAATTGGCTACCGGGCTGTTGGTATACCGGTTAAACTCTGTAAACTGGTTGACAAAGTCCCATACCTCCCGGTCAGAAGTATGGAAAATGTGGGCGCCGTAGCGGTGTACCCGGATCCCTTCCGTCTCCTCGCAGTAAATATTTCCTCCGATGTGATCCCTCTTTTCCAGAACCAGGCAGGTCTTCCCCTGCTTTCTGGCCATAAAGGCGAATACCGCGCAGTACAGACCGCTCCCCACCAGAAGATAATCATATTGTTTCATTTTACCCAGCTCCTTCTCTTTTCACGATTTTCACGATTGTTCTATTTTACTATACTTGATCCGGAAAGTAAAGGCAGGAGGAATAGCCCACGAACTTGGAAGATGCAGAAGAGAAAAGTTTTCCCTGCTCCACCAAAAGCTTAGTCGCTGGAAAACTTTTCTCTCCTGCATGGCAGCACTCATAGCAGGCGGGAATAAGAGATTCTCCTGTTCTGTAGATTATGCACGAGGAAAAATTTTCGGTGACTTTAAGTGGAACAAGAAAATTTTTCCCTCGTGCATACTTTTTCGGTGACTTTAAATGGAACAAGAAAATTTTTCCCTCGTGCATTACTCATAATGGCTGTACTGATTCTTCCCCTTCTTCTTGCTCTCGTACAGGGCCTTATCTGCCTTCCTCAGCTCTTCTTTATAATCGAAATCTTTTCCCTCTATCAGGCTGATGCCTGCGCTGCAGGACAAGGGTGCTGAATTGGCGCTCCGCAGACGCTCGAACAGCTGCGTCATTCTCCGATCCAGAATCTCCTTATCTGTCACGTCCTTGACAAATACCAGAAATTCGTCTCCTCCCAGCCTTCCAATCAAATCGTGGCTTCTGAAGGTGCTTCTCAAAATTTCTGCCAGGGATTTCAGCAGTTCGTCTCCCGTCAGGTGTCCGAACTGATCGTTCACTTTCTTAAAATCATCTAAATCCAGGATAATCAGAGTTCCTTTTCTGTCCTTCTCAGAGGTCATGAACTCCCGCACCTCGCTCTCAAAAATCTTGCGGTTGTATACGTTAGTCAGAGGATCCCGTCTGTCCGCCCTCTCCTGAGCCATCTCTCTTCTCTTTTCCGCGTCAATATTCTTCATGTACATAAGAGCGTACATGTTTTCCGTATAGCGGTCCTGGAATACGTGAAATACCAGCTTCATCCAGCACTGCTGGCCGTTTACCATACGTCTGAAGGACATTTCCTGCGTCGCGATTCCATTTTTATACATCTCTTTTATGTAATGAAGATTAATGCTGTTTTGATATGAATCCCGGTCCTCCTGGCAGACGACGCGATCGATCTGCCGCCTGATAATCTCGTCAAAGGTGTAGCCCTGCTCCTGGTTTTCCGCCTTGTAATGCTCCCAAAGCCCGCCTGACTGCATGACCTTTTCGCTCTCCACATCCACCTCCGCGTAAGCTACCGTCTCGGAGAGCAGAGCCTCATAGAAGTCCGTTTTTCTCATGTACTCCAGCTCCATGGCTCTCTCCTCGTCCGCCAGATCCATCAGAACCGCTATGGTATACAAATCCTCCGCCTTACTGCTTAAATGTCTTGTTTTTACCTTAAACCACTTATATTCTCCGTCCTTTACCCGAAACAGCATCTCTCTGCTGTCCGGATCCTCCTTTTTATGGACATCCCGGAACAGCTCCCGGAACTCTCCGGCAAAATGAGGATGCACCATCTGCGTCCGGATCCAGCTCTCCGGGAAATCCTCCTCCCGCACCTGGCTGCCGGCCAGCATGGTCCTGTCCGTGTGAAAATAAATAGTTCTCTTCTTTTCATTGTACTCGAACATCTCGCTCTTCACGCCGTCAGGCAGAAAGTCGGGCCGCTCCAGCTCGCTGATGATCCTGTGATAGCCCTCCAGGCAGATCTTTCCCTCCTTGTCCGCAGCCCGGACCGTCATACAGCGGACTGTCACCTCCCCTTTCGCCGGGTGGTTCCAGGTATACTCTACCTGGATAATCTTTCCTGTGCTGATACAGTTTTCTACCGCCATATTAATGTAGTGATAGTAGCCTGCGTTGATCCGGCTGTACCAGTGGGTGTAGCACTCCTCCGGCGTAATATCTTCTGTAATGCCCATAATCCTGCGCATGACCGGATCTGCGTACATCTCGCCTTTCTCGGTCTCCGGATCCAGACGGATCTCCCAGAGCCCCAGATTGGTATTATCTAAAATTTCCGCGTACTGGGAGTCGAACAGACAGCTCCGGCAGTAACCGCTCCGGCCAAACTCTCCCTTTTCCATCAGGTAGGCCTGTCTCTGATGGTCGAGGGTCTCCCACTCTTCCATATTGATGGCCATCTCCAGCCGGGCCTTCCTGCCCTGCCAGGAAATCAGCCTGTCCTTTAAAATATACCGGGATCCGAGAAACGCATTGTTTCTCTCCCACACGTGAAATTTGCTTTTGCAGAGCTTTCCGTTGGTGCAGAACTCGCAGGGGTTTTCCTTGCCCTGGAGAACCTCGTAGCATTTTCTTCCCTTATAATCGTAAATGCCTGTGATTTTACGGCCCTGGGCGTTCATATAGTACAGCTCGTACGTTTCCACATCGCTGACGTAAATGATCTCGTCCATGCCCTCCGCGATGGTTCCAATCTCCTCCTGGCGGAGGTTTTCCAGCATCCTGTCCTCTGTATCGGAATCAAGGCGGCGCAGCTTCGCCTCCCGCTTCTCCCGCTTCTGATACTCTTTCGTCTCCTCGCAGATATAAATTCGCTCAAATTCCTCTTTTTTATAGGGCTTTGCAAAGAGAAAGCCCTGAAGCACGTCCGGCTTCAGCTCCTTTAGCGCCAGAAGCTCCTCCTCCGTCTCCACGCCCTCGCAGCACACCTTAATTCTGGCGCTGTGAGCCAGCTCGATCATGTTGCTGAGCAGCCGGTAATTATAGGCATTATGCTGAATACGACTGACAAAGCAGCGATCAATCTTCGTCTCATCCACCTCAATACTCTTTAGATAGCTTAAGCTGGAATATCCTGTCCCGAAATCATCAATGGAAATCTGGATTCCATACCGCTTCCACTCATAAAAAATCTTATTAAAATAAGAATAATCCTGAAGCTGCATACTCTCCGTCACTTCCAGAGTCAGAGCCTCCCCGGGAAGATCCATCTGCTGCAGAAGAGCCAGAACCGCTTCCTCAATTCCCTTCTGGCGCAGCTGGACATAGGAGATATTCACGCTGATATGAAAATCCGGAAGCTTCTTTCTCCACTCTCTGCACTGGCTGACCGCCGTCTGAAGGACCCACATGCCGACCTCACAGATCATGCCGCTCTGCTCCAGCAGAGGGATAAACTCCCCGGGCCCCACCATTCCCCTGGACGGGGATTCATAGCGGAGCAGGGCCTCGGCCCCGTAAAGCCTGTAATCGCGGCTGTCGATCTGCGGCTGATAGCAGAGGTAAAAACCGTTGCAGCCATTGCGGACAGAGGCCCTCATCTCATCCTGCAGCGCAATTTTCTCCAGATTTTTCTGATAGTCGTCCGATGAAAAAAATACCAATGTATTTTTTCCCTCTCTTTTAGCACGGTCCAGAGCGTTCTCCGCATACTGGTAAACCTGTCCCCCGTCCATCTCGTCTCCGCAGCTGTAGATCGCCACTCCGGCGGATATGGTACAGTATTTTTCCATTTCTCTCTTTACCAAATCATAGAAGTCCAGAACGTCCTCCCTGTATTTTCCCGGAAAATTCACGGCAAAGCAGTCTCCGGCCAGACGGTACAGCTGAAGGGGCGTTTCCGAAAGATTTTCCAGTGTCTCTGTCATGGTCTTTAAAATATAGTTTCCGAATGTCCTTCCATTCTTTACGTTAATGCTCTTAAAATTATCGATTCCCAGTACCATCAGGTAGCCGCCGCTCTGTCTGAGGCATTCTGCCATATCTTCCAGAAACTTATCGTAATTCCAAAGCCCCGTCAGGCTGTCTGTCTTCTGGCCCACTGCCAGCTCAGAAATGCTTCCCGCCAAAAAAACCGCATTCCCCCTGTCGTCCTTCTGAACCTCGCTTTTGGCATTGAGCCATACGCGGTGTCCGTCTCTGTCTGTCAGCCTGTAATTCATGGCGTGTCTGTCCTTTCGCCCTTGGGCGATTTCCTCAATCTCCTTCTGAAGCTGTCTGCGGTCTCTGTGGTGTACAATGCCTTCCCAGCACTCTAAGGGAATTCCCTCCTCTCCTGGAAGCGGAAGGGGATATTTCCCGCATATTTTATCTGCAATATGAATTCTTCTGTTCACTAAATCCAGCACATACAGGTAATCATTAGCGCTCTCTGAAAAAAAGCGGACTGTCTTCTTATATAACTGCAGTTCTTTATTTACATCCATACTTATTTCCTGCCTTTCTTCACCTCTCCATTCTATCATCCTGAAGGCAATTTCTCCATGAAAATTTTCAGCAGAAACACAAAAGAATCAAAAATCTTCTCCCTGAAAAGCCAAAAAAGGACGCGGCCAGAATCAAACAGTTTCTGGAACGCATCCTCTCTTCTCAATTCTATTTTTTATGCTGCCGGCTGGGAAGTCTGAACCGGCCGGTTCTTCCTGTCCCTTAATTTTCTGTGTAGAACAGACGGTTCACCGCGCTGAAAATACCGCGGATAGAAGCTCTCGTAATATTGGAGCTGATTCCCACGCCGTAGGTAGTGCGGCCGCTCTTTACATCTAACAGGTGAATGTAGGAAGCTGCCTGAGCTCCGGAACCGGAACGCAGCGCATGCTCTGTGTAATCCAGAACGCGGATCTCCACGCCCAGAGTGTCCTCCAAGCCTCTCTGAATGGCGTCGATCGGTCCGTTTCCAACCCCTTCAAACCTCTTCTCCTGTCCATGTTCTGTATAAATCACATCTGCCACTGTAGCGAACTCGCCCTCGTCCATCTCTCTGTCCGTAATCTGGCATTTTCTGAAGTGAACCGGCTCCTTTCGCTCGATGTAATTCTTCTGGAACTCTGCAAAGATCTGCTCCGGATCCACCTCTCCCTGGGCCTCCGCAATTTTCTGAATGATGTCCGCAAATTCCTTGTGCATTCCCTTTGGAAGCTTGAAGCCGTAGAAGGTATCCATGACAAAGGCCACGCCGCCCTTGCCGGACTGGCTGTTGATGCGGACCACCGGCTCGTATTCCCTGCCGATATCGCTTGGGTCGATAGGCAGATAGGGAACCTCCCAGATGCCGTCCGTTCTCTTTGAAAGGGCCTGCATTCCCTTGCTGATAGCGTCCTGGTGAGAACCGGAAAATGCTGTAAATACCAGCTTTCCAGCGTATGGATGGCGGGGATCCACCGGCATCTTGGTACACCGCTCGCAGACGTCCACAATCTCTCTGATATTTTCAATCTCCAGCTCCGGATTAATTCCCTGGGAGAACATGTTGTAGGCAATGTTTAAGATATCCACATTTCCCGTCCGCTCGCCGTTTCCAAGAAGCGTTCCCTCCACTCTCTCAGCGCCTGCTAAAAGAGCCAGCTCTGTGGCCGCGATCCCGGTTCCTCTGTCATTGTGGGGATGGATGCTTAAAATAATGCTGTCCCTGTCCTTGAAGTGATGGTTCATCCACTCAATCTGATCTGCATAGACATTGGGCGTCGTCATCTCCACTGTGGCCGGAAGATTGATAATCATCTTCTTCTCAGGGGTGGGCTGCCATTCCTCCTGGACGGCGGTGCAGATATCAAGGGCAAAATCCAGCTCTGTGCCGGTAAAGCTCTCCGGAGAATACTCCAGGATCACCTCCCCGTCATGGGCCTGCATATATTTCTTCACCAGCCTCACGCCCTCCACGGCAATCTCCTTGATCTCCTCCCGTTCCTTGTGGAACACCACGTCTCTCTGCAGCGTGGAGGTAGAGTTATAGATGTGGACAATGGCCTTCTTCACGCCCTGAATCGCCTCGAAGGTGCGGCGGATCAGGTGTTCTCTGCACTGTGTCAGCACCTGGACTGTCACATCGTCAGGAATCATCCTGCGCTCTACCAGCTGTCTTAAAAAGTCGAACTCAATCTGGGAAGCAGCCGGAAAGCCAATCTCAATCTCCTTAAAGCCCATCTTCACCAGAAGGCGGAACATCTCCATCTTCTCTTCCACTACCATGGGCTCGATCAAAGCCTGGTTTCCGTCTCTCAGATCCACGCTGCACCAGATCGGCGCCTTCTCAATCTGGCGGCCCGGCCACTGTCTCTCCGGGAAATCCACCACAGGAACTCTCTTGTATTTCTTATAATTCAGCATATCATTTTCCTCCAATTCTCAAGCATTTCCGGTTATTTCATCTGGTTCTCACTCAAGCCTTGGAGTCGATAAACCACGCCGTAATTTTTCACTATGAAAATCGTTATCTTTTCAGGTCTAACCCCATGTCCATCATTCCTTTTCTTTCTAAAAATATGGTAACGACAAAATGTTTTAGCTGCCAAAGGCAGCGGCAGATGTGCGAAGCACAGCTGTATTTTGGAGTTATTATATCATATCCGCCTTTCAGACTTCAAGGCTAAGACCTATTACCGGAGAGATCTATTTCACATGGCTTTTATAAGATAGGGTTATGGCTGGAAAGCGGCTGATCAGAATAAGGGCAGGCCGCCTCTGCGGTCTGCCCCCTGTTTTACTTGCAGCTCTCGGAAAGCTCCTCGTGCTTCTTTAACAGCTCTGCTGTCAGCGGCTCCGGGAAGGTCTTCGGGTAAGCGGAGCTGTTCTCCGGATTGGTCGTCTCCCCGGCATAGACGGCGTTTGGATAATAGCTCTGAAGCTCCGAACGTCCCTTTGTGATAATGCACTCCGCCATTTCCTGGGCCAGTGGATTGGTCTTTTCTCCCTTATCCACAACTGCCACAGACTCTGTCAGGGAGAAGTTGCCCTCTGTCGGATCCACGAAGTCGATGGGAAGTCCCTTGGCCTTGTCGGCTACAGCCTGCTGGCGGAGTCCAAAGCCCACCGCCACCTCGCCTGCTCTTACCTTTTTCAGGGGAGCGGAGCCTGAGGTCTCGATGTGGGGCCCTGCGTTTTCATATATGCCTGTGAGAGTCTCTTTGGCTCCGTCCTCGCCGTAAGCGTCCACTAAGGCCTGAATCAGAAGCCACGCGGTAGAAGAACTCTTTACGTCTGTGACGGAGATCAAATCTTTATATTCCGGTTTTGTCAAATCTTTGAGGCTTTCCGGCATATCCAGATGATTTTCCTTTATCATCTCCGTGTTGACGATCATGGTTCCCTCTTGGGAGGTGATGGGAGCGCAGTAATCCTTCTGCTCCTCCTGATTTAACAGCTCAAAATCAAAATTCAGCTTCTGAAACATCTGCTGTGTTTCCTGGGCGCTGTCAATGTAGAAGGTGCTGAGGGTAATCAGATCTGCTTCCATGTCCGTCCCCTCCGCCATCACCTTGCCGCCCAGCTCGGAGGTGCCAAAGGTCTGGAAGATATATTTTCCCTCATACCCATTCTGATCCAGAGTCTTTTTCATGGCCTCCACCGCCTCGTCGTCTGCGTTGGAGTAAATGACTACCTCTTCGTCCTTCTGGCCTCCCGGCTGGGAACATCCGGTGAGGGTCATGCCTGATAAAGCTGCCGCTGCCGCCAGAACTGCAGTCTGTCCTGTCCTTCTTTTTGTTTTTGTCTCCTTTTTTCTGAACCGCATACAGATTCTCCCTTTTATCTTTTTATTTTTATTAATTTGATTTTTTTGAATTTTCCTGTTTATTTCATTCTCTTTTTCAGCGCCGCCAGAAGCCCTTTCACCGCCAGGTTGGTGAACAGAATCAGAAGGGACAGCACAAATACCTCGTTAAACTTCGTATAATACTGCAGCTCCTTGATTTTTGTGGTAATGACCATGGTTCTCGCTCCTGCGATGAAGATAACCGCGCTGACGGTTACCATAGCGTTTACAAAGTAGTATCCGAATACCTCCAGAAGCGTAGAAGCCATGTTTGGAGTGATAATCCGCACAATGGTTTTAAACCAGCTGTCTCCCATGAGAGACGCCGTGGCCTCCCAGGAGCTGTTAAGCTTTGACAGCGAATTTTTCATCATCAGATACGGCGTCGAAAAAAAGTGTACGATATTGCAGATAATAATTAAAATCAGCGTATTCTGAAGGGGCGTGCCTGTAAAAATAAACAGAAACGCAATACCAACCACCATTCCGGGAATAGTGTTCGTCACCAGCGCAACGCCGTCAATCACCGCTTTCAGCCTGCTGTTCAGGCCGCTTCTGGCTGTGGCAAGAGCCGATCCGCAGGTGACCAGAAGTCCGCCCGCCGCAGTGCAGACAGCCACAAAAAGTGAATTTTGATACACATCCGTCAGGCTTCTGTCCGTCAGCGTGGAGATTACGTGCTCCAGGGTGAAGGAAGTCTGATAAGGCCATTCGCTGACCAGGGGAACCACGAAAATCACGGCGAAGACAGAGAGAAGCCCCAGCAGGAACACCGAGGATCCTGCAAAGAAAACTCCGTCCCGAAGCCTGTTTTTTCTGATTTCCACGGTGGAAATCTTCGAGTACCTGATGTTGTACTTTTCCAGCCAGCGCAGCAGGGCGATGCTGACTGCTGACGGTATCAGCATCATCATGGCCACCACGGCTCCTCTGTTAAAATCCGGCACGCTTCCCAGCATTTCATTGTAGAGAACCGTGGCCACCACATCGTACCTGCCTCCCACAGACGCCGGAATTCCATAATCCGTAAAGCACAGGAAAAAGCACTGTACCATGGAAGCTGCCAGCGTTCCCAGCAGAGGCCTTGCCACGGTCTGCAGAAAGGTTTTTAAAGGCTTATCACCCATCACCCTCGACACCACGGAAAATTTCTTGTCAATGTAGCGCATGGTATTGAGAATCAGCAGGAACGACACCGGAAGAGTGTAAATCACATATCCGAACAGCAGTCCTCCAAAGCCGTAAATTTCAAATATCTGGCGCCCAAACAGTCTGGTGAGAAGCCCCTGTTTTCCGAAGGAATAGATAATGGCAAAGCCGTATGTAATCGTCGGAAGCAGCATGGGCAGCGTCGCCAGAGTGCGGATCAGGCTCTTAAAGACTGGGGGCACGTTAGTGTATTGAATGGTATAGGCCAGAAAAAAGGCGATGGCGGTAGCTGTCACCGCGCTGGCAATGGACACCGCCGCGCTGTGTCCCAGCGCCGTCAGAAATCCCTTCCCGGTCAGCACGCTGATATAATTTGCGATTCCCGCTCCCGCTTCTGACGCAAAGGATTCCGCTAAAAGCCTCAGCACCGGAACGGCCAGAAAAAAGGCGAAGACCGCCACCACGGCGCAGTAAATGGTTTTTATCTCGTATTCTTTTCTGCCAGTCTTTCTACACCGCCTGTTCCCTTACGCAGACTTCAGCCCCTGCGCCCGCTTCCTGAAAGCTGCGATCCAGACTGTCCACCGTTCTGTTGAAGAGGCGGAAAATATTTTTTCTCTTAATTTCCAGCTGGTTTAAAATAAAATCCTTCACAAACTGATTATCCGGCTGGAACACAATCTCCTCCGGCGTTCCATACTGGGAAATGCCGCCCTGATTGACAATCAGCACTTTGTCTGACAGCGTCAGCGCTTCCTCCGGATCGTGGGTAACAATAATCGTCGTCAGATGGTAGTCTCTGGCGATCTGGCGGATTTTTTCTTTGATGGACTCCTTGATCACTCCGTCCAGAGCGCTCAGCGGCTCGTCCAGCAGAAGAATCTTGGGCTTCATTACCATCGTTCTGGCAAGAGCCGCTCTCTGCTTCTGACCGCCTGACAGCTGCTCAATCTTCTTTGCCAGGTGTTCCCGCAGTCCCAGCAGATCAATCAGCTCCTCCACCTCCTGCTTCGTGGAAATTCCCGGACGGTTTTTCAGGCCGTAGGTAATATTCTGATATACGTTCAGGTTAGGAAACAGGGCGTAATCCTGAAATACGATATTAAATTCTCTTTTCTCCATGAGAAGTCTCGTCATCTCCTGTCCGTCAAACAGAATCTGCCCCTCGTCCGCATCCGTCAGTCCCAGGATCAGATTTAACAAAGTGGTCTTTCCGCATCCGGACGGCCCCAGAATGGACACAATCTCACCATCCTGAATCTCCAAATTGATATCGCTCAGAATCGTAACTCCGTCATAAGATTTTTTTATATGTTTCAGCTCCAGCATAACAGCATTCTCCTTTCACGGCGTTTTCTCAAACGCCTCCTGTACACTGACGCTGTTATAACTGGACGCAAAACTGGGAACTATCATGGTTTTGAAAAATTTTGTAAAATCAGATTAAAGAAGTGGATATGTCTGTAAAATGTCTTAAGAAGAAGGAGAAGCAAAAATCATTCTGTTCCCCCTTCCGCAGAAATGTTCTATTTTCCGTTCTCTCTATTGATATTTCCGCTTTATTTCATTACGCGTTTTCTGCGGCCAGCTGGTACTCTTCTATCAGCTCTCGCATATGCTCTGCATTTTTCACTAAGATCACCTGGTCATCTACTGCCAGGCAGGGAATTCCGGCCTGATGCTTCTCTCTGGCCTCCCTATGGGCCTCCGAGGTATCGCGGACCCTCAGAAAGCTCTTCAGCCTGCCTATGCTCTCGCAGATATCCACGTAGAGATACTGCACGTTACTCTGGGAAAGAACCTCTTTCACCGGCGGACAGTCCGGTCAGGAGGCTGTTCCAAATAAAATAATTTTTCTCATCCTTGCGTTCTCCTTCACATTTTCCCTCTATTTTTCCCTCTATCTTTCCTTCTATCTTTCCCTCTGCTTTGCCCCTCTGCCTTCCCTCCTCTATCTCCTCTGCAAACAGTTCTCTTAATGCATTGCACATATGCTTCGCCTCCTCATACTGCTTAGCCAGACCTTCTCCTTCCAGTATAATCAAATTTTCATATTTCAGCAATGTGATCTTAACTTAGGCAAAAACAGCAGGTTGGGCGATAACAGCGAGGCTTTCGCAGAGAGGTTCGTGCTAATTTCCGCCATCGAGCAAAATGTCTGAGCCGTAAGGCGAGTTTTTGCGAATGGCGGATAACGGATGCACGAACCGAGCAGAAAACGCAGCTAGTCGCAAATCCTGCTGTTTTTGTCTGTTTTGCAATAACTTAAGAAAAGGGAGTATATTCCTGCGTTTATCATGACGGCAATCTTAACAGCACCGCAAAAAAGAGAAAACATTTTCCAGCGCCTTTATCTGCGCTCTGAAAACGTCTCCTCTCTTTTTCTCTTATTCCTCCGTGTGCACTGCAGAGGCTGTCAGTTTTCCGTTCTGCTCGTCAATCTGGATCACGTCCCCGGCACGCACGCCGTCGGCCAGAATCAGTCTGGCTGCCAGCGTCTCCACGTGCTTCTGCAGATACCGCTTCAGCGGCCTTGCGCCGTAAACCGGGTCGTAGCCGTTCTCTACAATGAACTGCTTTGCGCTGTCAGTGAGAGCGATGGACAGCTCTCTGTCGGCCAGACGCTTATTCACATCCTCCACCAGAAGGCCGATAATGCCTCCGATATTGCCCTTTGTCAGCGGCTTGAACATGATAATCTCGTCCAGACGGTTTAAGAACTCCGGCCTGAAATGCGCCCGCAGGTCGTTCATGGCCATATTGTCAGCTGCCTCCGTGATATTTCCATCCTCATCGATGCCCTCTAACAGGTACTGGGAACCAATATTGGAGGTCATAATCAGGATCGTGTTCTTGAAATCCACGGTTTTTCCTGTGGAATCTGTGATCCGGCCGTCGTCCAGCACCTGGAGCAGTACGTTGAATACATCCGGGTGGGCCTTCTCCACCTCATCAAAGAGGACAACCGAATAAGGCTTTCTTCTGACTGCCTCTGTCAGCTGGCCGCCCTCGTCGTAGCCTACATATCCTGGCGGCGCTCCGATGAGTCTTGATACAGAATGCTTTTCCATATATTCGCTCATATCGATACGCACCATACTGTTTTCATCATCGAACAGGCTCTCTGCCAGCGCCTTGGCAAGCTCCGTCTTTCCTACTCCGGTAGGCCCCAGGAACAGGAAAGAACCTATCGGTTTGGAAGGATCCTTGATGCCTGCCTTGGATCGGATAATGGCCTCCGTCACTTTGGTCACTGCCTCGTCCTGTCCGATGACTCTCCGGTGGAGAATGTCGTCCATGTGAAGGGTTTTGCTCCTCTCGCTCTCCGTCAGCTTGGCGACCGGGATGCCCGTCCATTTGGAGATAATTCTGGCAATCTCCTCCTCTGTCACGCTCTCGTGGACCAGACTCAGATCCTTATTTTTAACTCTCTCTTCCTCCTCAGCCAGCTGTTTTTTCAACTCCGGCAGCTTTCCGTACTGAAGCTCTGCGGCCTTGTTCAGGTCATATCGCTGCTGGGCGGCCTGGATCTCGCCGTTTAAATGCTCAATCTCTTCCCTCAGCTTTGACAGCTTATCCACAGAAGCCTTCTCATTTTCCCACTGGGCCTTCTGTGCGGCAAATTCGTCTCTCAGCTCCGCCAGCTCCTTCTGAAGATCTGCCAGACGATCCTGGCTCAGGCGATCCGTTTCCTTCTTAAGGGCCGCCTCCTCGATCTCCAGCTGCATAATACGCCTTGCCTTCTCATCCAGCTCTGTGGGCAAGGAATCCAGCTCCGTCTTAATCATGGCGCAGGCTTCGTCCACCAGGTCGATAGCCTTATCCGGCAGAAAACGGTCGGAAATATACCGGTCGGACAACACAGCCGCCGAAACCAGAGCGGAGTCTGTGATCTTCACTCCGTGGTACACCTCATAGCGATCCTTTAAACCTCTTAAAATAGAGATGGTATCCTCCACCGTCGGCTCGTCTACATGAACCGGCTGGAATCTTCTCTCCAGAGCCGGATCCTTTTCTATATATTTTCTGTACTCATCCAGCGTGGTCGCGCCGATACAGTGAAGCTCTCCTCTGGCCAGCATAGGCTTTAACATATTTCCGGCGTCCATGGATCCTTCCGTCTTTCCGGCTCCCACAATGGTGTGAAGCTCGTCGATAAACAGGATAATCTGTCCCTCGCTCTTCTTCACTTCCTCAAGCACTGCCTTTAAACGCTCCTCAAACTCGCCTCTGTACTTGGCTCCGGCCACCAGAGCGCCCATATCCAGGGCGAACAGCTTCTTATCCTTCAGCCCCTCCGGCACGTCGCCCCGGACAATCCTCTGGGCCAGTCCCTCTACGACCGCCGTCTTTCCGACACCAGGCTCGCCGATGAGAACCGGATTATTTTTCGTCTTTCTGGACAGAATCCGAACCACATTTCTGATTTCTCCGTCCCTGCCAATCACAGGATCCAGCTTCTGTTCTCTGGCCCGCTCTACCAGATCGTAGCCATACTTGGACAGGGTGTCATAGGTGGCCTCCGGATTGTCGCTGACCACTCTCTGATTTCCCCGCACGGTGGAGAGAGCCTGGAGAAATCCCTCTCTTGTAATATTGTAAAGCTTAAACAGCTCCTTCACCGCACGGTTCGGCTGCTTCACCATAGATAAGAACAGGTGCTCCACAGAAACGTACTCGTCTCCCATAGATTTCGCCTCATCCTCCGCGCTCACCAGAACCTTGTTGGCGTCCTGGCTGAAATATACCTGGCCGCCGGACACCTTCGGAAGCTTTTCAATGGCCCCCTGCACCTCGTTCAGAAACTGATTTTCCTGCACTCCCATCTTGGTGAGCAGCTTGAGAATCAGACTGTCATCAATCGTCAGCAGGCTGTACAGCAGGTGCTCCTGGTCAATCTGCTGATTTCCGTATTCATATGCCAGCTTCTCCGTCCTCTGGACTGCTTCCAGAGACTTCTGAGTGAATTTATTAATGTTCATAAATCGTTGTCCTCCTTCCGAACAATGATTAAGTAAGAATTCTTTTTTGTTCTAGCTGTAATATAACACTTATCGTTAGCAGTGTCAAGAGTCAAGTGCTAATTTTATTTAAAATTTTGCTCTCCAAAACAGGGCGGTCTTTATTGGAGATTATCTATCTATTGATATTATGTCACAGCTGCTGCATTAATATAGGTAGAGTTCGGTAAAATTCCTTTCTTTTGTCTATTCTACAATATGTTTCTTGTACATTTCCCCTTTTTTACTGTTGGACATTGTTATAAAACCATGGTATTCTGGCTTCATCAATTTTACGTTTAAGCGTACTGCAGTGCTGAAAAACGAAAGAAAAAGGAGGGGATATTTAGTGGGAATTGTTGCATTCCTTGTTTATATTATTTTCGTTATGATCTGGTATCTGATGTTAAAGCGCAGCATCGCCGAGGCAATGCTTTTAGGTCTCGTAATCGTATGCGCCTTTAACGGAGTCGACGTGCTTCCTCAGACTTTTGCCAGCAGCCTGACAAAAGCGCTGACGCAGGACGTTATGGCCGCCATCATTCTGTTCACTGTAATGGCTTCTATTATGACTCAGACTGGTATTATCACCCGTCTTGTCAGCATTTTAAACTCTATCCTGGGACGGTTCCGCGGAGGTCCTGCCTACGTGTCAGCCTGTGCCAGCGCCATGTTCGGCATGGTATCCGGCGCCAGCAGCGCCAACGCCGCTACTGTTGGTTCTATCACAATCCCGTGGATGACGGAATCCGGCTGGCCTAAGGAAGTGGCCGCGACCATGAATACAGGAAACGCCGGCCTGGGCATCTGCATTCCGCCGTCTTCTTCCATGTTCCTGATGCTGGGACTTCCCGTTGTGGCTGGATCTGTGGCTGCCGGCGATCTCTACATCGCGCTGATGTGCGGCGGTCTCTGGAGTCTTGCTTACCGTCTGCTCCTCACCAGATACTATGTGGGCAAATACAACATTCCTGCAGTTCCGAAGGACCGCATCGTGTCCCTTTCCTCTGCCCTGAAGGAGGGCGGAACCTCTCTGACCATGTTCTTAGGAATTATCGTTCCTCTGGTAGTAATCACAGGACCGGTCGGAAACTTTTTAAAGACTCTTCCCGCCTTCGGCGAGGACGGCGTCGACGCTATGAACATCATTATCTGGGTGCCGGTGCTCATCATGTTCATCTGCATCATAGAGGGAAGAAAGCTGCTTCCGAAAACTGCCTCCGGCTGGGGAAAGCTTCTCTCCTCCACTGCAAAGACCTGCTGCTCCTGCGGAGCCGTTTCCCTCTTTGCCATGGCCGGAAGCAACGCTTTAACTGCCACTGGCTTCGGAGACGATTTAACAGCCCTTCTGTCCGCTATGGATATGCCGAAGTTTCTCATGATCCTGATCATCGGCTTCGTCATCGCCCTGGTAGCAGGTCCGTTGAACGCTACCTCCACTACAGTCAGCCTGGGACCTGTGGCCTACTCCGCCATGGTCGCTGTGGGAGTTTCTCCTGTCACCGCAATCGTCAGCTTCCTGATTTTTGCCTCCACAGAGGGAGCTTCCCCGCCAATGTCCTCCCCTATCTTCGTGTCCAGCAGTATTGCCGGCGTGGAGGACGTCAGCGTTATGTTTAAGGCTCTGATTTTCCACTATGTCATTCCGATTGTTCTGGTAGGCGCTCTCATCGCCATGGGATTCCTGCCGATTATAGGAGGTTAAGCCATGAAAAAGCTGTTAAATTACCTGTTTATCGCCTGCGCTGCCCTTGCTCTTCTGCTGGCCTTCGGCTATGTGGCAGTTGAGATGGCGGCGGTTATCACCGGAAACGGCAGTCTCACCATCTGGGCGGAAAGCCACCTGGAAGCGCCTGTCTGCATCATGTGCTCCCTGACAGCCATCGTATCCTTTATCATGAGCTACGTATTCCGCTGGACCTCCGGCGACTAAATTTTCATTATCCAAAATGCCGGTGAATGGATCGGGAGTAATTCTGGAACACCATGCCTGCATCCCGGATAAAATCTCTTGCATACTCAGGAAGTGGATAATCCTTCCGATACACCAGGGAAACCGTATTTTCCGGAATTTCATTGATAACCGGAAAAACATGAAACGGTTTCCCTGTTTTTCTTTGGGCGTGGTAATTCTTCCAGCAGACCACCGGAGACAGAAGGCCCGCTCCACTCCCCTTTCTGGCCATATCGTAAATCAGTTCCTGCTCGTCGCACTCAAAAATATACTGCGGGAGGCGGCAGGAGGAAAAGAACGCGTCGATTCCCTTTCTCAGCCTGTTTCCCTGGCGCACAGTGATGAAGGGCAGGCGGAGCAGCCGTTTCAAATCTGCCCCCTGCTTAAAGTCACCCAGGATCTGCTCCCACTCCTCCGGATAATAGGTTTTCAAAAGCTCCTCTGAAAAGCAGCACTGCACCTTTTCTTTCGTCAGCTCATAGATTTTTCTGTTTGCATTCTCCACCACGTCCACGCCGATATATAAATCAATTTTTCCAGACTGAAGCAGATCTTCAAAGGTATTGCTGTTTCCATGGATCAGCTCGATGGAAATATTGGGATGGGAGGCGTGGTAAAAATCCCAGATCACCGGAAAAAAGGTTTTTCCCCTCAGCCTGGAAATCCCCAGCCTCAGAGTTCCTCTGTGATTCTTGCTGATATCGGAAAAGGCTCCCCTCATATTGGCCTCCGCCTGGATGATCTGCCTTCCGTAAAACGCCATCTGCTCTCCGAACATGGTCAGGCGCAGGGAAGGACGCCGCTCAAACAGGGGAACCCCGTACTCCTCCTCTAACCGCTTCAGGTGGCTGCTCAGCGCCTGCTGGCTGATAAACAGCCGTTCCGCCGCTCTTGTGATATTCATCTCCTCTGCCGCCGCCAGAAAATATTCAATACTTTTCAGATTCATTTGTTCCTCCTTCCACAATGTATTCATTGTTTTTTTTATTAAAATATAGTGTTAGACATTGTTATATTGGAATGTTATCATAAATTCAGTTAAAAGAAAAGAAAAAAGGAGAAATCAAATGGATCAGCTTACATTAATGGACTGCACCTTAAGAGACGGCGGAAACGTAGTGGGCAAGGGATTTCCAGCCGATATTACAGATATGGTATTAGACGGACTGACCGCCTGCCATGTGCCGATTATTGAGCTTGGAAATTCCGGCGGTATCGGAGCTTATGAAGTAGCCGGATTTACAGACGCCTTAACAGATATGGAATACCTGGAAATCGCCAAGAAGTACATGAACCGCGGTTCTGAGCTGGGTATGTTCTTAAACGCAAAGCGCTACCGCGAGAAAAATGTGGATCTGGCTGCTGAGCACGGTCTGTCCTTCCTCCGCGTAGGAGCCGACGCTGGAGACGGAGACATTGCCCTGACAGCTATCGCTGACATGAAAAAGAGAAATCTGAAGGCATTCTATTCTGCCATGAAGGCTTATCTTCTGACTCCGGCAGAATTAGCCGAGGAGGCTAAGAAACTGGAAGCGGCAGGCCTTGACGAGTACACCATTATGGACTCCGCCGGAACCATGCTTCCTGATCAGGCGGCCGCCTACACAGAGGCGCTGGCAGACGCTCTGTCCATCCCGGTTGCCTTCCACTGCCACAACAACCTGGGACTCTCCGCAGCCAACGCTCTGGCAGCAGCCCAGAACGGAGCAAAAATCTTAGACTGCGGTCTGATGGGAATGGCCAGAAGCGCCGGAAACCTGCCTACAGAGGTATGCGTAGCTATGATGCAGCGCCACGGACAGATGATGGACGTAGATCTCTTCGGTATGCTGGACTTCATTGAGAACTGTCTGCAGCCGGCTATGGAAACTCACAACTACCACAATCCTATCACACCGACCGACCTGACTCTGGGCTTCTCCGGATGCCACTCCAGCTTCTTAAAGCTGTTCCGTCAGACAGCGGCTGAAAAGAAGGTCAACCTGTTCCGCCTGATCACAGAGGTATCTGCCGTCAACCAGAAAAATCCTTCTGCACAGCTGATTGAGGAAACAGCAGACCGTCTTCTGAGCGAATAATCAGAGCAGAAATCATTCGGAGGGAAATTATCATGAAAAAAGTAATTCTTGCGGGAACCTATCCCGCTCATACCTTTGAAAAGCTTCGGGCTATGCTGCCGGAAGAGGAGTTCGAGCTGAAAGCGGTGGATACGCCGGAGGCCTACGACGCCATGACAGACGCTGAATTTATGATTCTCCGTATTTTTAAGGCGCCGCGTCCAGTCATTGAGCGCAATCCGAATCTGAAAATGATTCTCCGCTGGGGCGCAGGCTTCGATTCTGTGGACATCCAGGCAGCCGGAGAGCACGGCGTATGCGTCACAAACACTCCGGGAGCCAACGCCGGAGCCGTTTCCGAGCTGGCCGTTCTCCTGATGTTAGCCGTAGGACGCAAGCTTCTGTGCCACACAGAGAGCCTCGCCAAGGGAGAGTGGAGCAAAAATACATTTTTAAACGGTTCCTTCTGCCTGAACGGCAAAACTCTTGGCGTTATCGGAGCCGGAAATATCGGCCGTCAGGTAGCGAGAAAGGCCCAGGCCTTCGGCGCAGTGACAAACTACTACGATCCCTTCCGCCTCTCTCCGGAGATGGAGGAGGAGTATCACCTCTCCTACCTTCCGCTGAAGGAGCTGCTTGCTTCCTCCGATCTGATCACGCTGCACGTGCCGCTGACAGAGGAAAACCGCCATATGATCGGAGCAGCGGAGATTGCTTCCATGAAGGATCATGCAATCCTTATCAATACCTCCCGGGGCGGTCTGGTAGACGACAAAGCGCTGGCTGAGGCCGTAGCCTCCGGAAAGCTCTTAGGAGCCGGTCTGGACGTGGTGGAGGAGGAGCCTCTTCCTGCCGGACATCCGCTCCTCACAAACCCGAATATCGTTGTAACTCCTCATATCGGAGGCGGTACAGCCGATATCGGAGACGTGATTATGCCTATGCTGGCAGAGGACATTAAGACAATGGCTGCCGGAAACCTTCCAATCCATACTGTAAATAAAGAATACTTAAACAAATAAGCAGAGAGACTGAAAAGCGCCTGGGAGACAAAATAAAAAGTCTCCCAGGCGTTTTTCAGTCTCTGTAAGTTTACATAAACCATCCATGAGCCAGATTAAAAATAATGCCTACCGTCAGGATCCCCGCCATACATACGAGGGCAAACAGCCACAAAAGTTTTTTCTTCACCGCCTTGCCAAGCATAATCATAGACGGAAGGCTCAGCGTCGTGACGGCCATCATAAAGCTCAGCACGGTTCCCAGCTGCGCTCCCTTTGCCAGCAGGCTCTCCGCTATGGGAATCGTTCCGAAAATATCGGCGTACATGGGAGCGCCTGCCATCACAGCCAGAACTACTCCAAACGGATTTTCTTTTCCCAGCAGCTTCTGAATCCAGACTTCAGGAATCCAGTTGTGAATGACAGCGCCCGCAGCCACCCCTGCCAAGATATAGGGAAATACCTTTTTAAGAGTTTCTCCCGCCTGAGTTCTGGCATAAATCAGGCGATCCTTTACCGTAAGCTTTGGCACAGCCAGCTCAACGGTTCCCGCATTTCTGATAAAGTCCTCCACATACGCTTCCATATGAAGCTTCTCAATCAGCGTTCCGCCTGCCGTCGCTATGGCCAGCCCTAACAGTACGTAAAAGACTGCAATTTTCACTCCAAACACACCAGTGAGGAGGGCCAGACTTCCCAAATCTACCATAGGAGAAGAGATTAAAAAGGAGAAGGTCACTCCCAGCGGCAGCCCCGCGCTTGTAAATCCCATAAACAGCGGAATCGACGAGCAGGAACAAAACGGCGTCACCGTCCCTAACAGAGCCGCCGCCAGATTGGCCCCGATTCCATGAAACCGCCCTAATATCCTCCTGCTTCGCTCAGGCGGAAAATAGCTCTGAATATAAGAAATTATAAAAATCATCACACACAAAAGCACTGTAATCTTGATTACATCGTAGAGGAAGAACTGGATGCTTCCCCCCAGGCGGGACTCCAAATCCACCCCCAGAAAGCCCAGCGCCTTTCCCACCGCCTCCTTCAGCCACTGCATTCCCAGAAGCTGATCTTGAATCCACTTTCCAGCTGCCGCTGCCATACCTTTGCTTTCCTCCCGTTTATAAAGACTTTAATATCCTGATAATCTCGTCCTTCTTCGCCGTTCTCCCCGACAGAACCAGCTTTCCGTCCACCATCAGGGAAGGCGCCGTCATCACTCCCAGCTTCACAATTTCAATTAAATCCTCCACCTTTTCAAGATCCGCGTCGATTCCCGTCTCCTTTACCGCTTCCTCTACGCAGTCGTACAGTCGTCCGCAGGTCTCGCAGCCCGCGCCGATTACCTTGATGTTCATTCTGAATCCCCTCCTTCTTTTCCCTTCCGCTTTTTTTCGTTCACGCCGTTTGTTCCTTTAATTTCTCAGCTTCATTTCCGTTCCCACCCGGGCCTCCCAGGCAGCAAAAATTTTCTTAATCACGGCAGGACCGATTTTTGAGATAAACACCAGCTGAGACAGCGTTTCCTTTTCTTCCTCGGCCTTTTTATAGTCAATCAGAGAGCCTACTACATCGATTTGAGTCCATCCCGTTTCCTTCAGCCTGCAAAAGCCCTTCACCCGGTGTACGTCAGAAGAAATCTCCTTGAGGAACTGGTTCATGCGGTCTTTTTCCACTTCCCCCTCATACTCCATGAAAATGGATTTCGGCTTTGTCTCTATCGAATTGGTCGTCTCCTCCGGCTCAGCCCAAAGGCCCGCCTTCAGCTCCTGCTCCAGCAGCGATTTTCCAAGCTCCCCTTTTACGCTGGTCAAAATCCTGCAGTCAGGATTAATTTCCCTGATCTTTTCCCGGACCTGCTCCGTCTGCTTCGGATCTGCCAGATCCGTCTTCGTCATCACTGCCAGACTGCAGTGCTTCAGCTGACGATGCGCCGACTCCTCGTCCTTCACCTGCTCTAAGAAGTTGACGGCGTCCACAAAGCAGATCACGCCTCTTAAATCATACTCATAGCCAGAGACGACCTTCGCCGCCTCCAGAATCTCCATCATATTAGACGGATCGCCCCAGCCGGAACTTTCCACAAACAGGTATTCAAAGTTTTTTGCTGCCATCTCAGCCAGAGCCTGAACGAAATTCAGTTTTAAACAGGAGCAGAAAATCGATCCCCTGTTGATTTCCGTCATCTCAATATCGCCTCTGCGCAGAATCTCTCCGTCCACTCCCAGCTTGCCAAACTCATTTTGGATTATGCCGATTCTGTGATCCTTCAGCTGATCGAGCAGCCTTAAAAGCGCCGTTGTTTTTCCTGAGCCTAAAAATCCTGTCAGCACATACAGCTTTGTTTGTTCCTTTTCCATTTTCCCTCTCCCTTCCATTCTATCGCCTGTGTCTTTTCCTTCTGTCTTGTTTCCTCTGCGCATTATTCCCTATGCTTCTTCTGCCCGCTTCTTTTCCCGTCCGTCCCGGCAGCCGCAGTCTGTCAGCCCTGCAAATTCATCCGGAAGCATCAGCTTCCCCACTGCCCGGTACACCTGGTTCATCCTGTCCGCGTTCAGGGAATAGTGCGTCCATTTTCCCTCTTTTCTGGGAATGACAAGGCCTGCGCTGCACAAAAGCTTCATATCATGGGACAGAGTCGGCTGCGTAATATGAAATTCCTCCAGAATTTTGCAGGCACACAGCTCTCCGTTTGACAGCATATCTACGATTTTCAGCCGTTTAGGATCTGACAGCGCCTTAAACATCTTTGCATATTCCTCATAGTCAATCAAACCGCATTCCTCCGCTCTCCATTCAAATAGATGTTTTTCTATGTGTTGATTCTATTATAATTGACATATAGAAAAATGTCAATCTGTTTGTCAAAAAAATAAAATCTGCCGGTTCCCCGGAAACATTGGATAGCGGCCGCCCTGGCTAAGCTGAAAACGCAGAACAGAGTCCGCCTTGGCGAACTCTGTTCTGCTTATCTGCCTGCCGTCAGTCTGCCCCTTCCCTATTCGCTTCCCCGCGTTCCTCCACCAGAAACCCTCTCTGGCGGAGCATTTCCTCGATGGCGTCCAGAGTCTCCCGGCTGTCCGCGCTGACTGTGTGGTAGTGGTAGCCTGACGTGATACTGCTCAGAGGGCTGGAGCTTCCATGTTTAATGTCCTCCAGAAAGAGGGCGATCTTCCGCCTCGAACTGATATTTAACTCCGCCTCCATGCGGCCGTAAATCCTGTGATTCACTGCCACGTCCTTCACGCAGCCGCCCATATCCACGATGGCGTTCAGCTCCTCCTCCATCTGCTCGTTCGTGTGGCGCACCTTGAATACCCGCTCTACCTGGCCTAAGCTGTTCAGAATGTAGCCTCTGTTGGTAGAAATAATGTCGTAGCCTGCGGCCCGAAGAAGGGCGATATCCTGGACAATCACCTGGCGGCTGACCTGGCAGGACGCCGCCAGACTCCGGGCCGGCACCGGAGAAGGGCTCTTCTGAATGATTTTTACAATCTCGTTTCTTCTATCTGTTCCAGTCACCGACTGCACCTCCTGCTTCCATTCCCGGAGCTGTTTTCCCGCCGTTTTCCTATTCTGTGGGCTGCTCTACCGGATGCAGATGCTTTAAGGAGATGTCGAGAATCGGAGCGGAGTGGGTGAGGGCGCCGCTGGAAATATAGTCCACGCCGCAGTCGATATAGCGGGCGATATTTTCCTTTGTCACGTTTCCGGAGCACTCTGTCTCCGCCCTTCCGTCAATCAGCTGAACCGCCTTCTTCATATCCTCCGGAGACATGTTGTCCAGCATAATAATGTCGGCTCCCGCCTCCACTGCCTCCTTCACCATGTCGAGGTTTTCCACCTCCACCTCAATCCGGCGCACAAAAGGAGCGTACTCTTTGGCCATGCGGACTGCGTTGGCCACTCCGCCTGCCGCTCCGATGTGATTGTCCTTTAACATAACGCCGTCGGACAGGTTGTAGCGGTGATTGTGGCCGCCTCCTGCCCGAACCGCGTATTTCTCAAAAATACGCATGTTCGGCGTCGTCTTTCTGGTGTCTAACAGCTTTACCTTGCTTCCCTTTAAAAGCTCTGCCACAGAGTGGGTGTAGGTGGCGATTCCGCTCATTCTCTGCAGATAATTTAACGCCACCCTCTCGCCAGAAAGGAGAACCCGGATGTCTCCTGTCAGCTTTCCCATCAGCTGTCCGGCCTTTACCTCGTCTCCGTCTGCACAGAAAAATTCGCACTCTGTGGCCGGGTCCAGAAGCTCAAATACCCGCTTAAACACATCCAGGCCTGCAATGATTCCGTCTTCCTTGCACAGCAGATCTACCGTTCCCTTCACTGCCTGCTTCATCACGGAATTGGTGCTCACGTCCTCGCTCGATATATCCTCCTTCAGGGCCTCCATAATCAGATGATCCGCCTGAAGCTTCATTGTAATTGAATTAAACATACCCCTGTTCTCCTTCTATCTGCAACTATTCCTATCATGTTCCTCGTTTACTGCTCTCCCAGCTTCCGTTTCATGTCGCCTGCGGCTCTCTTGGCGAACACAAGGCTCTCCAGCAGGGAATTGCTGGCCAGACGGTTGGCTCCGTGGACGCCGTTGCAGCTGGTCTCCCCCACTGCGTAGAGGCGGTCCATGGTGGTCCGGCTCTCAGAATCCACCCAGATTCCTCCCATAAAGTAGTGCTGGGCCGGAACCACCGGAATCCACTCCTTCGTCACATCGTAGCCCTCCTCCAGGCACCGCTGACAGATATTGGGGAAATGGCTTAAAATCGTTTCCTTTGGAATCGGCTCTAAAGACAGCCATACATGATCTGTGCCGTCTGCCTCCATCTGCTTTCTGATAGCGTTTGTCACCACGTCTCTGGGGAGAAGCTCGTCCACAAACCGCTCTCCTTTCTTATTATAAAGAAGCGCTCCCTCTCCTCTTACTGACTCCGAAATCAGGAATCTCCGGCCCGGCTTTTCGGAGTAGAGAGTCGTCGGATGGATCTGAACATAATCCAGGTGCTCTAAGCGGATGCCGTGCTTTTCGGCCACTGTCAGGGCGTCTCCCGTCAGGTGGGGGTAATTGGTGGAATGCTTATACCGTCCGCCGATTCCTCCGCTGGCAAATACCGTAAACTCTGCCCGGATCTCCAGAAGCTCGTCCCCGCATCTGGCTGTAATGCCTGCGCATCTGCCGTTTTCCTCAATGATATCCGTCATCTCGGTAAACTCCCGGATCTCCACATTGGGACACTTTCTCACTGCCGCCAGAAGCTTGGAGGTAATCTCCTTTCCCGTAATGTCCTCGTGGTAGAGAATCCTGGGCCTGGAGTGGGCGCCCTCTCTGGTGTAGGCCAGCTCTCCGTCCTGCTTCTCAAACTCCACGCCAAAGCCGATGAGATCCTCTATAATCTCCCTGGAGCTGCGGATCATAATGTCCACCGACTCCTTCCGGTTCTCATAATGGCCCGCTCTCATGGTGTCCTCAAAGTAGCTGTCGTAATCCTCGTCGTCTCTCAGAACACAGATTCCTCCCTGTGCCAGAAATGAATCGCTGCTCTCCGCATCGGATTTCGTAATCATGGTAATGCGCCGGTCCCTCGGCAGGTTCAGCGCCGCAAACAGGCCGGATACTCCGGTTCCTACAATCACTATGTCTGTCTCTGTCTTCATATCTCCTCCTAAGCCCTCCGGGGGCCCTTCTCAAATCTATCCCGCCGGCAAAATCTGCCGGTTCCTGTCCGCCCTTTTCCTATTTGGCCAGACGGAGCATTTCCTCTAAAGGCTTTCCTGCCTCCTCCACCATGGACGGATCTGCCAGAACCTCATTTTCCCCTGTCTCCAGTACGCGGAGAATCTTTTCCAGAGTAATCAGCTTCATATCGCCGCAGACAGGCTCTGTAGCTGTAAAGTAGAACTTCTTTCCAGGACAGCGCTTTCCTAACTCAAAGCGGACGCCGTTTTCCGTACAGATGATAAACTCCTTCGCGCCGCTTGCCTCCGCGTGGGCAATGATGCCGGAGGTGCTTCCAATGTAGTCAGACTCTCTGCAGACAGCCTCGCCGCACTCCGGATGAGTCAGCACCTCTGCCTCCGGGTGCTGTTCCTTCAGAGCCTGAAGCTCCTTGAGCTTTAACTCCTCGTGAACCGGGCAGAAGCCCTCGTTAAATACGAAATGCTTCTCCGGCGCCTGTTCTGCCACGAAGCGGGCCAGGTTTCTGTCCGGGATAAAGAAAATATTTTTGTTAGGCAGAGCTTTTACGATTTTCACCGCGTTGGCGGAGGTCACGCACACGTCTGAATGACGCTTTAACTCAGCTGTAGAGTTGATGTAGCAGACAACGGCCAGGTCGTCCCAGGTTTTCCGCATCTGTTCAATAGTCTCCACGGAAGCCATGTGGGCCATGGCGCAGTCTGCGGACGCGTCCGGAAGAAGCACTGTTTTCTCCGGGTTCAGAATCTTTACGCTCTCTCCCATAAAAGAAACTCCGCACATCACAATCGTCTGTGCCTCAAGTCCGACCGCCAGCTTGCTCAGGTAAAAGGAATCGCCGATGTAGTCGGCAATCTCCTGCACCTCCGGGCGCACATAGTAGTGGGCCAGGATCACCGCGTTCTTCTCCTCCTTCAGCCGTTTAATCTCCTCTGCAATAGTTCTTGTCATATCTATCTCCTTCTCTTTGCTGTTCATCTGTCTTAAGCGCAATTGTGGCTATTATACTACCAGACTTTACATATGACAAGACAGTTGTATATTTTTGATATTTCCTTAACAATCTTTATCCTCTGAGCGGTTACAGAACGATCCCCGCCGGTACCTCCTCCGCCTCCACGGCCTTTAAAAAGGCCTGGTCGTGCTCCACCAGAAGCATGGTCAGACGATTGCTGCGGATCACCTCCTCAATCTGCAGCCGTGAAAACACGTCGATGTAGTTGAGAGGTTCGTCCCACACGTAGACATGGGCCTGCTGGCAGAGGCTTTTCGCCAGGAGAACCTTCTTTTTCTGCCCCTCGCTGTACTGCTCCATAGGCTTATGAAACAGCTCTCTGGGAATGTCCAGCTTTCTGAGAACAGTCAAAAACAGGGAACGATCCACCTCCTGCTCTCTGGCAAAGGCCGTCAGATCTCCTTTCAGAAAGGAAGCGTCCTGGGGCACATAGGAGATTTTAAGGTCTGACGGCAGAGAGAGCTCCCCGCTTAACCGGATCAGACCACATGCGCCTCTCTCCGGACCGTCTGCCTGTGCCTCCTTAAAAGCCTCCTGCGTCTCCTGAGCGGCAGTTTTCAGGATTTCCCGGATGACGGAAGATTTTCCGTTCCCGTTTCCTCCTGTCAATGCAATGCGCTGTCCCTGTTCCAGGACAAAGCTGAGCCCCTGTCCCTTCTTCTGGGCCGAAAGGCCAGATCCTGCCTCCTCTCCCGGCTGGTAAGAAAGCCTCAGATCCCGTACGCGGATCAGTTCCTTTTTCCAGTGAGTCAGAGGCAGTATCTTTAAGGGCTGTTCCTCCTCCACATCCCTTAAAAGCTTCTCCTTTTCCTGGATCGCCCGCTCCTGGCGCTGTTCCAGATTCTTCCTCCTCTGCTGCATTTTTCTGGATTTTTCACCCAGATAGCTTCTGGTTCCAATGAATTTTCCTCCCACAAAGGATCCGGTTCCGATTTTCATTCCCTCCGATCGGTCTGCCCAGGCGCAGGCGGCAGCGGCGGAAGCCTGGAGACTCCCGATCTCCTTTTTCAGCTTCTCGTTCTCCTGCCGCTCAAAGGCGTCCCGGCGGTCCCTGTTCTCACGCCAGGCAGAAAAATTCCCCTGCACAATCTCAACGCTCTCCCGGTTCAGAGCCATCACATGGTCAATGCACCCGTCTAAAAAGCTTCTGTCGTGGGATACCAGAATGAATCCCTTCTTCCTGTTTAAATACCGGCTGACAAGCCGCCTGCCCTCTGCGTCCAGGTGGTTGGTGGGCTCGTCAATCAAAAGAAATCTTCCCTCGCGGCAGAAAAGAGCCGCTAAAAGAGCCTTCGTCTGTTCTCCTCTGCTCAGGGACGAAAAGGGGCGAAACAGCGTCTCCTCCCGAAGCTCCAGCAGATTCATCTCCCGCAGAAGCATCCAGAATTCCCCGTCCGGACAGACCTCATCCAGAACGTCTATGGTATTTTTATCAGGATCCGGAACATGATATGGAAAATATTCAAAGGGCTCGGAGGACAAAATCCTGCCCTCGTATTCGTATTCCCCCATAAAAAGCCTTAAAAGCGTTGTCTTTCCTTTTCCGTTTCTCCCTACAAGCCCCAGCTTCCAGTCCGTATCTATGGAAAACGACATATCTGTAAACACGTCCTCCCCGCCGTCATAGCGGAAGGATAAATTTTTTGCCTGTATCTGCGCCATCGCTCATTCCTCCTCTCAGTGTTCAGGCCGGCAGAGCGTTTTTATTTCACCAGGCGTCATCTTCCTGTGAAACAAAAAAAGGATGCAGAAAATCTTCTGCATCCCTTCCATGAATACTGATATCTGAGGTCTATGCCGCCTGCATCAGCCCTTCGGCTTTTGTTTTCCGGCTTCAGCCCCGCCTGCAATCTCAAAACAGGCGCCGGAAACAGCGGTTTACCAGCTTCATATGATATTGAATCGACGAAAAGAATTCCGTATTTCTGCTCTGCCAAAAAGCGGACGCTGCCGTCTGCCTTCTATGCCTTCATTCAATTGAATTATCTGCAGAAATACATCTTCATCCTTTCATCTCCCATCTGTCTGTTTTTATGAATCCGCAAATCCATACTGTTTCAATATATCAACAGTTCTTAAAAATGTCAATCATTTTGTGGGATTTCGTGTTCCGGCTTCCGCTCTCAATCAGCGGATCAGCTCCGCCTCTTTCACGCTCTCGTCGCCGCCTGGGCAGGAGTAGTAAACGGTCAGCTGATCTCCGGCTTCCGGCTCCTTCTCTGTCTCTGACAGCTCATGGCCTCTGGCCACAGATATCTTCTCTCCGTCCTCTGTCTCGATGACAACCGCCTCTGAAGTTACCTCAGATACGGTTCCTGAGACGCTTCCGGCTGTGAGAGTGCTGTCGCTGTCACGGCTCTCTCTCACCAGAATCACCTCTGTCTTCGTCGTGTCCTCTCCGTCCGTCTCCCCGGTGTAAAACAGGGTAACATTCATATCTAAGGTTAAGCCCTCGGAAAAGCTGGATGCAGAATTTTCCTTGGAGAAAATCAGTCCCTGGGGATACTCTTCATTCTGAATCACTATGGAGTTCATGGCGGCGTCCAATACCGTTCCTGTCATCACGGAAACTGCCCCGCTCTGATTCTCCTCTTCCGGGCTTTCTGTCTCCTCTGCCTGTGAAGCGCTCTCCTCTGTCTGGCTGACTGTGCTCTCCGGCGCAGAAGTTTCCTGCGCCTCCTTCTGCCCACATCCTGACGCCAGGGCTGCTACCGATGCTGTCAGAAGAACAGCCGCTGCCATTTTTCCCGTCTTTTTCATATGATTGCCTCCTTTTCCTCTAAACTCACTCTAAAACCGTCCGAAGGTGTCCACTAAAAAGGCCAGATAGCCTGTTTCACTGTCTCCAAAGGCCCCCGGCTTCATCCTCCATTTCCAGTTTCCCCCTACGGTTCCCGGCGTATTCATCCTGGCGTCGTTGTCCAGCTTTAATACGTCCTGCATCTGGAAAATGGCCACGCTGGCCACAGATCCGTAGGCAGCCCGGAACACGCGGTCCGGAACCTCTTCCCTGTGGGCCGCGCCCAGATAGTCCGCAATGTACTGAAGCTCCCACCACTGCCGCTTCTCCGGCTTAAAATACCCGATCAGCGTCTCGTTGTCATGGGTTCCCCCGTAAACCACGGAATTAGGCTCGTAGCAGTGGGGCAGGTGCTCGTTAAACCGGTCTCCGCTGAAGGCAAACTCAATGATCTTCATGCCCGGGTAACCGGTCTTCTGCAGAAGCTCCTTTACCTCCGGACAGAAAACGCCCAGATCCTCGGCAATGATTTTCGTCTTACCGGCCGCCTCATTGACAGCCTTCGTAAGCTTCTCTCCAGGCCCCTTTCTCCACTCTCCCGTCCTTCCGTCCTCAGCGCCATAGGGAATGGAATAATACTGCACCACTCCGATGAAATGATCGATTCTCACCACATCGTACAGCCTGGCCGCAGCCTTCATCCTGTCTCTCCACCAGGCGAAATCCGTCTTCTCCAGAGAGTTCCAGTCATAGAGGGGATTTCCCCACAGCTGCCCTGTCTCTGAAAACGCGTCCGGCGGCACTCCCGCCACCTTTAACGGCTTTAAGGTCTCCGGATCCAGCTGGAACAGCTCCGGGTGCACCCACACATCCGCGCTGTCTAAGGCCACGTAAATGGGGATATCTCCGATAATCTGAATGCCCTTTTCATTTACATAGGCCCTCAGCTTATCCCACTGCCCGTAAAACTTAAACTGCAGGAATTTCCAGTAGTCCATCTCCTCTGAAAGCTCTGCTTTGTATGCCGCTACGGCTTCCGGCTCTCTGCGGCGGATAGGCTCCTCCCAGTTCAGCCATTCCTCCTGGTTAAAATGGCCCTTCAGCGCCATGTACAGGGCGTAGTCCTCCAGCCAGCCGCTGTTCTCCTGGCAGAACGTCTCGTACTCCTTTGTCTCCCTGAAGCGGCTCCGCTCGAAAGCTTTTTTAAGGAGCGGGAACCGGTAATAGCAGACTGCGTCATACTTGACCTCGTCCTCCCTGTCGCACCAGTAACAGGACTCGATCTCCTCCTTTGTCAGAAGTCCCTCCTCCTTCAGAACGTCTAAATCAATAAAATACGGATTGCCCGCAAAGGCGGAAAAGGACTGGTAGGGGCTGTCCCCATAGCTGGTAGGCCCCAGGGGAAGCACCTGCCAGTAGCTCTGTCTGGCCTTTACAAGCTTATCTGCAAATTCATAGGCGCAGGCTCCAAAGGTTCCGATGCCGTAGGGCGACGGAAGGCTGGAAACAGGCATTAAAATACCTGCGCCTCTCTTCAACATGGTCTTTGCCATCGCAATGCCTCCTGTTCTGTCTATTCTTTGAAGAAAAGGAAACGCAGATTAAAGCAGGTGGAAGTGAACCGCCTGACTGACCGGCTGCGTTTTCGATTCAGGCGGTTCATTTCCTCTATAGTCTACGCTTCAGAAGAGAAGAATCTCCCTTATCTCCTCATAGGAGGAAACCTCCATAGTCACGGAAACGTCTTTATCGTTGGAAAGCTTCTTCGGATTGTACCAGCAGGTGTCGACGCCTGCGTTCTCCCCTCCCCGCATATCTGAGGTAAGAGAATCGCCTATTAAAAGCATTTCCCGTCTTCTCTCCTTGGGACGTTCCACGCCGAGAAGCCGCATCTGTTCAAAGCAGTACTCGAAAAATTCTTTCTGTGGCTTCGGGCTTTTCGCCTCCTCAGAGACGAAAATCCCCTTAAAATACGGATCCAGGCCGCTGCTTTTCAGACGCCTGTACTGCGTGTCCGCCACTCCGTTGGTGACCACGTACAGATCATACTTCCGGCTTAAATCCCGGCAGAGTTCCAGGGCCCCCGGAATGAGAATGGCGCTGTCTCCCAGCCGTTCCCTGTAAAAGGCCTCCGCCTCTTTCCCGTCCGCCTGGCAGTTATGGCGGGAAAAGAAATTTTCAAAGCGGCGCAGCAGCACCTCTTCCTTTTCCATTTTTCCTTCCTCAAACAGCTCCCAGCAGCTTCTGTTAATCTGATGGTACTCCTGAAGCAGGCTGTCCTTCGGCTCCATGCCGAAATGGAGAAGCAGGCTCTTAAAAGCCTCCTCCTCCGAAGCGTCAAAATTTAAAAGGGTATTGTCCACGTCAAATAAGAGCGTGGTATAGCGGAGATTTCCGTTTTCTCTCATCACCCCTGGTAAACCGCCTTTCCGCTGCAGATCGTCGTCTTTACCCTGCCAAACATCTTTCTCCCTGTAAACGGAGAGTTGGAAGACTTCGATGCAAAGGGGCCTGCCGCAAACTCCTCCTGGTCGTCAAAAATCACCAGATCCGCCGGGCCTCCCTCTGCCAGATAGCCGCTGTCCAGGCGGTACAGTCTGGCCGGATTCAGGCACATTTTTTCAAACAGCTCCACATAGGAAAGATGTCCTTTTTTCACCAGCTCCGTCACGCACAGAGGCAGAGAGGTCTCCAGGCCGATAATGCCGCTGGGCGCTTCTGTCAGAGGCTTCTCCTTCTCCTCCTTGCTGTGAGGCGCATGATCGGTGGCAATCATGTCAATGGTTCCGTCCTTTAAGGCCACAATCAGTGCCTCCCTGTCCTCCTTCGTCCTGAGAGGCGGGTTCATCTTGGCCAGAGAGCCGAACTCCAGCACAGCCGTCTCGTCCAGAGTCAGGTGGTGAGGCGTCACCTCCGCCCACACATCGGCGCCCAGCTTCTTTGCCAGAGCCACCGCCGCCACCGCATTTTTAGAGCTGATGTGCTGAACATTGACGCAGGCTCCTGTGTACAGAGCGATCATGCAGTCCCTTGCCACCAGAGAATCCTCCGCCACTCTGGGGGATCCGCCGATTCCAAGGGCCTCTGAAACAGCTCCCCGGTTAATGCCGTTGTTGATAATAAAGCCCGGGTCCTCCTCGTGAAAGCTCAGGGGCACGTCCAGCTTTTTCGCCGTCTCCATCGCTTTCATCAAAAGCTTCACATCCATAATCGGAACGCCGTCGTCTGTAAAGCCTGCGGCGCCCTGGGCCCGCAGAGCTTCCATATCTGTCAGCTCTTTTCCCTTCATGCCCTTTGTGATGTTGGCGGCGGACAGCACGTGAATTCCTGTCTGCTCTCCCTTTTCCAGCACGTAGCGGAGCGTTTCCTCATTGTCGATCACCGGCTTTGTGTTTCCCATCATTACAACTGTGGTAAAACCGCCTGCCTTGGCCGCGGCGGCCCCCGTCTCGATGTCCTCCTTATAGGTAAGGCCCGGATCCCTGAAATGCACGTGGACGTCAATCAGCCCCGGCGCCACGATAAGCCCCGACGCGTCGATCACCTCTTCGCCTGTCTCAGGAAGCGCTTCCTGGACTTCTGAGGCTTCCGCTTTTTTTAAAATTTTTTTAATTTTCCCGTCTTTTATAATAATATCTGCAATGCCGTCAAATCCGCTTTTCGGATCGATCACCCGGCCGTTTTTTATAATCATCGCTTTTTCCACCTGTATTATTTCATCTTTTTAGGAACGACTTCCAGCCAGTAATTGTCCGGATCTGCGATAAAGTAGATGCCCATGGAAGGATTCTCATAGCAGATGCAGCCCATCTCCTCATGCTTCTTGTGAGCCGCCTCCATGTCGTCCACCTCGAAAGCCAGATGGAACTCGTTGTCGCCCAGATTGTAGCTGTCCTTCTCCCAGTCTCTTAACCATGTCAGCTCCAGCTGATGGGGAGTCTCGCCGTCTCCCAGATAAACCAGGATAAAGCTGCCGTCTGCGGCCTCTTTTCTGCGCACCTCCTTCAGTCCCAGAGCTTCCTCATAGAACTTTAAGGATTTCTCCAGATCGATTACGTTGAAATTGTTGTGGGCAAATGTAAATGTCATAGCTCAAACTCCTCTCCTTCTCTTTGAATTTCCATAATGCGGTCTCTGTAGGGGCCGCTGCAGGGAAGGGCTTTCATCCGGCCGGAAACGCCGAAGTCTCCCCAGAAATGGATGGGGAATACTGCCTTCGCCTCCACCTTTTTAAGGAAGTCGTCCATTCCCAGATAAAACCACTGTTCCTGTCTGGGATCCAGGGGGATAAAAGCCGCGTCCGCTCCCTCCGGGTGGTCTGCGGCGATTTTTTCCACCTCCCGCCTGTAATTGGCGGCCATATTGTGGTTCCAGGCCTTGTCCTCGCCCTCCCACCACCAGTTGTTCAAATCTCCCGCGTGGTAGAGTTCCAGGCCTTCCAGGCTGACCCAGAAGGCGCAGCCCTCGTCCGTAGACTTGTAGGTCTGGATTTTCACTTCTCCAAGCTCCAGCGTCTGTCCCGGCTTCACGAAATGAATCAGGGGCAGAGCCTCCTTGGGGATCCTTCTCCCCTTAATGTCGTCTGACAGAATGTAGGAAACGCCTTCTCTCTCCCGGAACCGCTCAAAAATCACAGGACTGTAGTGATCCTCGTGAAAATGGCTGGCAAATACGAACAGCGGCTTTCTCGGATCAAAGTCCGGCAGCTCTCCCTTAAAATAGTCAAACAGCAGAATGCTGTGTTCCGTCTCCACGGAAACCGCGCTGTGGTGAATATAAGTAACCTTCATATCTTTTCTCTGCCTTTATCTGAATTGTTTCCCGCAGCCTGATTATTCTCCTTTAGAAGCGTTCTTTTTCTGCTCTGCCTTGGCTAAAAACTTCTCGTTTCCAATGATAAACCGCTCGTGGGTTCCCTCACCGATCACTCCGGCTTCATCATAACAGGTTACGTGGAACACCAGGCGTCTTCTGTCCACCTCTGTCAGCTCGCTCTCGCACCACACCTTCATGCCCAGTGGAGTCGCCGCGCTGTGGGAGATATTTAAGCTGGTTCCTACAGTTCCCTCGCCCTCGTTCAGGTACGGAGCCACGCTCTTCCAGGAGGTCTGCTCCATCAGAGCCACCATAGCCGGAGTGGCAAATACAGGAAGCAGGCCGCTTCCCATTGCGGCTGCTGAATTTGCCTCTGTTACCATTACTTCTTCTCTTCCCTTGATTCCTGCTTCTAACATATGTTTTACCTCTTTTCTGAAATTTTGCATCTATAAATAAAAAATATTTTATAGTTTTCTTCCGCACTGGGGGCAGTAGGAAAAATCCTCTGAGAGCCTGCAGCCGCAGTCCGGGCAGCTTCCCTCCCCGGCCAGATTTCCCGCTCCTCTCTGCACGAGAGACAGAGCGCTCTCTCCGATATCTGCGGCCTGTCCCCTCAAAATTTTCATCCCTGTCTCGCGGTTCAGCTCATACACAGAGCCGCAGCAGGTCATTTTTACATAAAATTTCCTGTTCCATTTAAACAGCGGGATGAAAAAGAAACTGAAATACGTGTAGGTCATGAAGACCTGGTATCTTCCATAGCCGCCGCAGACGCTGCAGATCACAGTTTTCAAATATTCCAGCTGCTTCACGGCGGAGCTGATTCCTCCAATAAAAATCATAGGCTGTTCCTCTTTTCTGAACTCAGTATACAAAATCGCCGGCGTTTTCGCAACTGCTTTGGCAATATTGACCGAATAGTCTAAATATGCTATGATCGTGGCTGAAAGGCCGCAGCTTCGCCTGAAAGCAGGGCTGACGGCCGCAGAAGCAAATAAGAAGAACCGCTGAGGTAATATATGAAACGAGAAGAAAAAAATCAGCAGATGAGACGACGCATTATGGACAGCGCCCTGGCAGAGTTTTCCGGGCAGAGCTACGGGGCCAGCTCCGTCAATAATATCTGCTCCGCCCAGGGGATTTCCAAGGGCATTATCTACCACTATTTTAAGACAAAGGACGAGCTGTTTTTAGCCTGCGTGAAGGAGTGCTTTTCTCTCCTCACCGCATATATCTCGGAGAGAATGCAGCAGGGGGAGGGAACGGCCAGGGAACGCCTGGAGCAGTATTTTACATGCAGAATGGCCTTTTTTGCCTCCCATCCCATATACCAGAGACTCTTCTGCGAAGCCATCGTTTCGCCGCCGGAGCACCTGAGCGCGGAGATCCAGAACTGCAGAAGGGAGTTTGACGCCTTAAATATCGGGATTTTAGAGCAGATCCTGGCCCAGCTTCCGCTGCGGAAGGATCATACGAAAGAAGAAATTATTGAAATATTCCGCCAGTTTCAGGATTTCATCAACGCCCGGTATTCTGCCGCTGATCTGCAGGGATCGGAATTTGAGCTTCACGAAAATCAGTGCCGGAAGGCGCTGAATATTCTGCTGTTCGGCATCATTGACCACTCTGTCTCAGAATAGCGGAAGTTGATGCTGTTTCATAAAATAAATCTGCACTAAGGAGGAACCATAATTAGGATAAAAAGTTATAAAAAGTATGTTCTCCTATGAAAATTGACATTGTTTCATTTGTCTTGTATAGTAACTGTAAGACAAATGCTCAAAGCCGTCTTGCCCGGGCAAGGCGGCTTTCTTTTTCCGGGCAGCCAGGAGAGACTGTCCGCATCTTTATAATTACTGCGATAAACGAGGAAATCTGCCTATGATAAAACCAATCTTAAAATCATTTACCTGCATGGATCTGCGCCAGATCGCAGACTCCGGCCAGTGCTTCCGAATGACGGAACTCTCCGATATGCCGGGACGCTTCTCTGTGATCAGCCAGGAGCACTATCTGGAAATCGCGCAGCTGGAGTGTGACTGGAAGCAGACAGATGAGACGCGCTTCGAGGCAAAAACCTTTGCCTTTTACTGCAAAAAGGAGGAGCTTTCCTTCTGGGAACGGTATTTTGATCTGGATCAGGATTACGAAGCCTACATAAACTCTGTCAGGAAACGTGATTCCTACCTGCAGCATGCCGCCCAGGCCGGAAGCGGCATTCGGATTTTAAATCAGGATCCCTGGGAAATGATTCTGACCTTCGTTATCTCACAGCAGAAAACCATTCCCAAAATCAGGGAAGCTGTGGAGGCGCTGAGCCGCCAGTTCGGCACAGAGCACAGGAGTGCCGTCCTGCGTGGCAGTCAGGAAAAAGAAATCACATGGCACAGCTTCCCCACCCCCAGCCAGCTGGCCGAAGTCTCCGAGGAAACGCTTCGCGCCTTAAAGCTTGGCTACCGGGCTAAATACATTGTCCGCCTCTGTCAGGATGCGGCGGGGGGAAGGCTGAACCTGGACGCCCTCAAAACCATGGGCTATGAGGAGGCCATGGCATATCTCAAGAGTTTCTATGGCATCGGGGAAAAGGTGGCCAACTGTATCTGCCTGTTCGGCCTCCACCACATTGAGGCCTTCCCGGTAGATACCTGGATCGAACAGATTTTAATGCAGGAATACTACAGAAAAAAGAAGAAAAAATACGACGCCCTTCCCAAAAGCCGCCTTTACAGTGAAATCATCCATGATTATTTCGGCATGTATCAGGGCTATGCAGGCGTCATGCAGCAGTATATTTTTTACTATGAGAGGGTGCAGAGGGGGAAGGTACGGTAAGAAAACCTTGAAACGCCAGCCCCCCGCCGCAGTTCACATGCGGCGGGGGGCTGGCGTTCATTTTCATTTTTCTTGGATTTCCTGTCTCTTTTACAGAATATCTGCCTCTCAGCAGACTGAAAAGGTCTAGTGGAAGTAGCCGTAGTCGAAGGTGCTGGTAATGCTCTCCTTCAGAGCGCCGTCCATGTAGGCCTTAGAATGTACCTGGATTCTGTAGCTGTAGCCTTCTACTACATAGTAGGTTTTCTCCATCATCACAATATGTGGTGCTCCTGCTTCTGACTCCTCCGACCAGGATTTGATTGTCTTCCAGGTGCTTCCCTCCAGTCTCTGAAGGTTGCATGTAACCTTCACTGAGTCTACCTTATTTCTGTTAGCAGAAACGGTAGCCATAGCAGTCGCTTTTCCGCTGCTGCTGATATCCAAATCGCCTACAACGGTTGTGAAATAGGACCATCTGGGATCCACCCGCTTCTGCGGTCCTGCAAAGGCAGTCATCGTCATACTCAGAATGGCTGCGATCACTAAAAGTAACTGTGCTGCTGTTTTTTTGTGTTTCATGGTAATACCTCCATCTTTCTTTTTATATATAACACGATGGAAATCTCCCCTATAGTGCAGCTTTTAATAAAAATTTTTATTTTTTAATTCGATCGCTTGAATCTTCACGCTTTCCAGCACTTTTTCCTCCTCCAGAGCGGAAATATTTCCCACCACTCCGAACTGGCCGGCTGTGCTTCGAACCACCGTCTGGCTGTAATCTTCCTTCTGATACAGCATCCCCTGTCTCCCATTGATCTCCACCTCTGTCTCTACCAGATCTTCCGTATCCACCTGAGAATTGTACGGCTCCTTGTAGTAGTAAAAATCGTACCACTGTCCCTCTTCTGCCACATATGATATAACAAATTCTCCCTCCTTCTCTTTTACTAAAGAGACATAAAACCCCTTCACCGTATACTCCGGCTCATACTCCTGAAAGTGTTCTGTCACGCCCTTCCTGTCGTCTTTCTCTACCAGAAGCTCGCTGTAGGTCTCCCGCACCTCCGTGAAAAAGTTCAGCACAGGAGTGCGGAAGGCCGAGGAGGTAAAGCCCATATACACGCTGACAGCGAGGCAGGCTGCCAGGCCTGCGGCCGCCTTCCTCATCCGGCGGCGGCGTTTTTTCTTCTTTTCCTGCAGGGCGGCCATTTTAAAGAGCTGTTCCATCCTCTCCTCATGCTGTCTGGAAAACACATGAGCTGTGCCGCTCTGCGCGCCTTTATTTCCTTTCCTATTCTCCCGGCGTTCACAGCTTTCAAATTCCTTCAGCTCCTCGTCCTGTTCCAGCTGCTCTAAAAGGGCCAGCGTCAGGAGCATCTTATCTCGTTTTTCTCTTGTCTTCACACGCCTTCCTCCCTCTCCTTTATAATCTTTCCAAGCTTCCCTCTGGCCCTTTGAAGCCGCGAATTGACGGTAAACTGGCTGAGATTTAAAAGCTCTCCTATCTCCTTCGACGACAGTTCATTAATATAATAAAGTCTCAGCACATCTTTATACTTCTGATCCAGCTGGCTGATGGCGGCCGCCAGATCCGTCACAGATACCCGGTCAAAGAAAATCTCCTCTGTGCTGGGCGCAAACGGCGCAATCTCCATTTCGATTTCCTCGCTGGAAATCGGCTGCTTCTGTCTCTTTCTGTACATATCAATCGCTGTGTTCCTGGTAATGGTCATCAGAAAATTTTTCGTTCTGATGTCGCTCATCTCCTCCGCTGTCACCCGGTCAAGATTTCTGATTACCTTAATCAGGGACAGCTGAACTGCGTCTTCCGCATCCTCCGCCTGATTCAATATCTTATAGGCCGCCGCATACATGGAACCGCTGTAAAGCGCGTACAAGGCCTGAAATTTTGACAGTTCGCCTGGTTCTTTGAGCATTGAAGTAAGAATTATCATGATCCTTTTGTTCTTTCCTCTGTATTTCTTGAAATTTCATACACGGGCAGGAATTCCCCTCCCCTGCATCTGTTACCGCATATCCTGCCCTACATCAAAAGGGCGCTGCAATCCAGCCTTTTGTGTCTTCCAAGCCGTCCTGCAGCGCCGTTGATGCTTCTATCGTTCTCTTTTCTTGTTTCTCGCGAATCTATTATTTCTATAAGTCTCCCGTTTCCCGGAATCTTCTGTAATGGTGCGTCTTTTTCGCCTCGTCCAGCTGGGCCAGCATAGACGGAATGTCCTCATTCAGGTTTCCTGCCAGAACCACGTAGTTGGAAGCGTGGTTTGTGCGGAACACCGTTCCAGGAGAATCCACATGTTCCAGGAAAATTTTCATTTCATCCACAATCTCGTCTGCGGTTATCCTCTCGAACCGTCCTGTCACCACGTCGTCGTACATGGGAGTTCCCTCATAAAGGCGAAGCGTCAAAAAGGACGCGTACTCCGGATTCATGGCCGATATAAGCTCCGCGCAGGATCTGGCGTGCTCCTCCACCTTGCTCCGTCCGCCAAGCCCGGAAATCAGAGTCACCGACGTCTGGATGCCGCAGCGCTTTAACTTCTGTCCTGCCGCCTTTAACTCCTCTGCCGTCACGCCCTTGCAGATAGACGCAAGAATTTCATCATCCCCCGACTCTGCGCCCACATAGACGATTCCAAGTCCCGCCTTCTGAAGGCTTTTAAGCTCCTCCTCGCTCTTTCTCAAAATATCCTGGGCCGTTCCGTAGGACGCCACGCGGGTGCAGTTGGGGAACAGCTCCCTCACCGCCTTTAAAATTTCCAGAAGCTTCTCTGTCTGAAGCACCAGGGCGTCTCCGTCTGCCAGAAATACCTTCTGGACATAGGCTCCGTAGCTGTTGTGGGCTTCCCTCAGATCCTCCATGATCTCCTCCATGCTTCTGACACGGAAATCCTTGGCCTTGTACATGTTGCAGAAGGTGCAGGTATTGTGGGCGCAGCCGATTGTGACCTGTACAATTAAGCTTCTTGCCTCGCTGGGCGGACGGTAAACAATTCCTTCATATCTCATCGCAATTCTTCTCCTTTTTCTGTATGATCAGCCGGTTTTTCGGCTGTTTCTATCTCTTCCTGTTTATACCGGTCTGGAAAATCCTCCCCTGCCTGAAGAATCAGGGAATTGTGATCCTTTCCCGTATCCTTTATCATGGCCTGAAGGTTTTCATACCATTCTGAGGTTCCCAGATACCGGTTCCAGTAAAAATACATCTGATTTTCTTTTACATCTCTGCGGTTCACAGCAGTTCCCGCGCAGTAAGCGCTGTTGATCTGGCCGTACAGCTTGGCCATGTGGAATTTCCTGTCGTCCGGAATGGCGCTTAACGCGCCGTAAACCTGGTTCTGAACCGTTTCTATGAGGAAATCGCCGCTGTACTGAGGGAAATTCAGCAGATTTTCGTCTGTTATTCCCTGGGACGCCGCCCATCCGGCCACATCCACCGGACAGGTCTCATACTGAACGCTTCCGTCCTCCTGCCACCGAAGCTCCCCGTACTGGCAGGGCGGAATCACCATGGAATCCGACACAATCTCATAGATTCCATAAGATTCCTCTGCCTGGGAGGGGCCGCCGTTCCCATGTTTTTTCACCCTCTGGAGATGGAGATGTCCGCTTATGTAAACGGGGAGGCCGTACTGCTCCAGCAGATCGATCACCTGGACTGCATTTTCCAGGGTACAGTCCTCCGGGTACAGAGTGCTCTCCTTCAAAAGATTGTGGTGGGCAACAGGAATCACCATGACCTGCTCCTCTCTGGCCCTTTCAAGCCACTTCTCCATCCACAGAAGCGTCTCCTTCCGGATTCTTCCTCCAATTTTGTTCTCCGGATCGTACTGGCAGGAGTCAAGCATCATCAGCCAGTACCTCTCATCTGCCTGATAAATGTAGCTCAGGGATTTTTCGTCCCGATCCATGGCTTCGTCATAGCCGAATTCCCGGTAAATGGAATAAAATTCTTCAGCGTTAATATTGTCGGCCTTCTTTTTTTCTGTTCCTTCAAAGGAGGCCGCCGACGGGTGGTTAATATCGTGATTTCCTGGAATGACGACCACGGGAACTCCCTGGCTCTCCAGAAGGCGCAGCTTCTTCGCCAGCTCTTCATGGTTGACTTTCTCCCCGTTCTGTGTCAAATCGCCGCTCAGTATCAGCGCGTCCGGCTGTTTTTCCGCCGCTTCCGCCAGAAATGCGTCTGTGATGGAATCCACATATTCCACCACCTTTCCGTCATCGTTTCTCACAAAATTCTGGAACGCCTCCCCGAAATCGGTCATCAGAGGCGACTGATAGTGGAGATCCGACGCAATGATAAAATAAGGCGGCTCATAGGGCGGTTCCTCCGGTTCTTCCCCTTCCTTCTGCCCGGATCCGTTCTGGCTGAAGGCCGGAACGCTGTCCGCCTCCCTATTTTCCTCCTTCTCCGCTCCGCTTTCCGTCTCCTTTTCAGGCCTTGAAGCATCCGCCTCCCCGCTCTCCTCCTGCGGCTTTGAAAGCTCCGGCAGAGTCTCGGCCAGCGTCCCGCTCTCAGGCGGGCGGTTCCACGGCCTGTCCCCTCCCGGCAGGAAACGGACCACCAGAAATACTGCGGCCGTCAAAACAGCAATCTCCGCCAGATAAAGCAGAAGCTTCACTGCCTGCTGTCTGTCCTTCTCCGGCTTCATGCTTCCGCCTCTTCTATGATTCTCTTTCTTTCTCCCACTCTGCTATCCTCTTTCCTCCAGCCGGTTCAGGCGCTCTAAAATACCGCTCTCCTGATCCTCAAACAGAAGACGTCTGTTATATTCATAGTACCGTTCGCACTCATGCTCCCGCAGGAATCCGACGCCGCTTCGGCTGGCTGTCAGCCCGGTGACAAACAGAACCATCTCCTGGCTGTCTCCAAACGCCGCCTCCAAAAAGTCAAAGCCTCTCTCCAGCTTCTGAAGAGTTTCGTCGCAGAAGCTCTCATACGCTTCCCGATCCTTTAGAAACAGCTCCCGGACCCGTTCAAATCCCGGTTCAAACTCTGTCCCGCCTTCCTTTTTGAGAATACCCGCGTACTTCTCCAGGCGCTCCGCCGCTGAACGCATCAAATATTCCTGTTCCCGGTCAATCAGTCCGGCCTTCCGCTGCTTTTCGGCCTCCTCGTCCAGCTCCCTGGCCAGGCGTTCCAGAAGGGACAGATCTCTTTCGTCTCTTATTTCCTTCAGCCTGCCAAACAGAAGAGAAATCATCTCCTCCCGCTTTCCGGCTTCCCTGAATTCTCCATTCAAGTGGGAAAGAATCAGATTCACCACGCTGAACCGCTCGTCGAAGGCGGCTCTGGAAGCCCGGCTGATCACAGCTTCAGACACCGTTCCCGACAGAATCGCCCCGATCTGATACTCAGACTGATATTTATAGTAGAGCTCCAGATAAGCGGCAAAATCCTTGGCAATCCTGGGATTTTCAATATACTGCGCCGTTACCTCCCTGTCAACCGTCTTTCCCAGCTTTTCATAGACCTCGATCAGGCGCGCTAAATCCTCCCAGCCTCTGGGCGTGGCAAACTGTTTTCCCGATACTGTGGATTCAATGCGGTAAAAATGTTCCTTTCTGGCTTCCAGGTAGGAGATAACGGCCGGATGCACAGCCGCGTTCACCGCGTACTCCTTCCACACCTCAAAATCGGCCTCCACCTGGATGCGGCGGATTCGGTCCAGCGTAGCGATGTCAAACTCCCGCACCGATTTATTGTACTCCGGAGGATTTCCTGCGGCCACAATAATAAATCCCTCTGGAATCTGGTGGTTTCCGAAGGTTTTGCACTGTAAAAACTGGAGCATGGCCGGAGCCAGCGTCTCGGACACACAGTTGATCTCGTCGATAAACAGAATTCCCTCGGGGATTCCTGTCTCCTGGATTTTATCGTAAACAGAAGCCACAATCTCGCTCATGGTGTACTCTGTGGCCTGATATTCCCGGCCTCCATAGTTCTTCTTCTCGATGACGGGAAGGCCGATGGCGCTCTGCCTTGTGTGGTGGGTGATGGTATAGGATACCAGGCCGACTCTGCACTCTCTGGCCACCTGCTCCATAATCTGTGTCTTTCCAATGCCTGGCGGCCCTATCAGAAACAGCGGCCTCTGGCGAACCGGTGGAATCACATACTCCCCTCTCTCATCTTTCAACAGATAGGCCTCAATGCAGTCCTTTATCTCCTGCTTTGCGCGTTTAATATTCATTATGATTCTCCTTCCAGTTCTTCCGGCCCTAAAATCAGCTTAATCGCCCAGGGCGGCACATCCGCGTCGCTGTAATCTTCTCTCATAAAGACAAAAGCCGTCTCATAAGGCAGCATTTTCACCGGAAACGGCCCATAGCCGTCCGTAAAATAGATCAGGCCCTTTAAATTCGTGAATTCCCCTTCCAGAATCAGCTGGTTTACATACTCAAAGGCCGGTCTGAAATCGGTTCCTCCCTGTCCCAGGATCTCCATCTGATCCATGTACCGGGCCAAATCCTTTTGGTTTTCAATTTTTCTGTCGCTCTGCACCTTTTCATCACACTGCAGAATGCGGACGTTCACCTGAGTGAAAAAGCTCTCAGACTCTGAGAGCACCTGGTACGTCTGTGAAAGAAACTTCTTTACCAGATCTCCGGAGCAGGACATGGAGGTGTCGATGACAATGACAAACTCCTGGATTTTCTTAATCTCCTTCGTCTCCAGCGGCTCAATGAGAGGCATATTTCCGTAGGTCCTGAGGCCGTAGTCATAGTAGATATAGTCAAATGCGTCCATATCCACCTGCATGGTTTCCCGCATGACGGAAAACTGCCTGAGAAATTCCCGGTAATCTGTCTTTTCCCTGTTTTCGATATGAATCTGGGTTCTCAAATCTCCCGCCTCGCCGGAAGGCATTTTGGAGAAGGTCTCCATCTCCGTTTCCATGGTCTGTCTGATTTCCTCCCAGCGGTTCTGCCTCTCTCTGGAGCGGTTAGGCTTCCTGTCGTCCTCCCACAGATCGTGGCTGTCCGCATAGAACTCTGCGGCAATCCGCTTAAGCCTGCCCTCGCTGAACGCTTCCTTCTCCAGCGCGTCGTAAATCGACTGGGCGTTCATCACCGCTGTCTGTTTTTTCAGCCGTTCATACATTTCTCTGCGGGCCGGAGAGGGGGGGAGCCTGAGGGCTTTTATAAGAAAGCCGTCAATCAGCGCCTCCGCCGCTATATCGCAGGACAGATCCCAGAGATTTTTCTCCCTGCCCCGTCTGGTGTCCATGTGCAGAAAGATGCAGTGAAGCACCATATGAAGATAAATTCGGTTTACATAAACTCTGCCTCTGCGGTACAGTAAAACCAGGTCCTCCGGCTGAAAGCGGAGGCAGAATCCGTCTGTCGCCACGCCTCTTCTCTGCGTATCCGGCGAAAATAAAAGTGCGCTTAGAGCCGTATCCATAAATCTCAGATTCAGATACAGCTCGTTTCGCGCATTCCTTAAAATTTCCCCGCAGATATCACAGAGCTCCTGAGCCTTCTCCTGCTCCAGAAAGATGGGGGATTTTTCCATGGCCTATGCCTCCTTTGTCCTTCCCGCATGATCTTTTCCCGACGGACGCTCCGCGGCAGGCACAGGAACCGGCATGGCCCCATTCTTTCCCAGGGACACCTTCAGAAACTCCTCCATGGCTTTTGTCATATATTTATTTCTCTTTTTATAAAAATACACGTTCCGGATGGCCAGGCCGTCGTCCATCTTGTAGTAGCACAGAGGCACGTCAAAGGGCACGCTGCTGACCAGGGCGTCCGGAATAAAGGTAGCTCCCATGCCCTTGCTGGCCATGTTGAAGGCCGTGATCACCTGATCCGGCTTCAGGATAATATTGGGGGTATAATTCTGGCGGCTGCACATTTTTACTCCCCTCTTATAAATGCTGTTCTCCTCCTTCAGGAAAATAAAGGGAGTTTTCTTTAGGAGAGGCAGCGGCAGCTCCGGAAATTCTCTGGACTGGTAGGCTCCGCTCTCGATAGATTCCCGGCTCAGTCTGTACTGATTCAGTTCCTGGTTGATCTCAAACCCGGAGGGAACTGCCAGCACAATCCGCTCTGTACTGTAATAGTATTTATCGTAATTCTTGTCGTCCATCTCCGAATTGTCGATGAGAAGGTCAATCTCCTCGGAAAACAGCTTGTCCGTCAGCTGGGACGTAGTTCCCTCCACCAGCTCGATCTTAATCTGGGGATATCTGCGGGAAAATTCCGCCAGAAGGCTGGGAAGGATATAGGAGGTCAGAAAAACCGTGCCTCCGATGGTCAGCTTTCCGGCTAACAGGCCGTTTAAGTTGTTCAGCTGGTTAATGGTGTTCTGTTCCAGAGCGAACAGCTTCTCGATGGCGTCAATGTAGACCTCGCCGCTGGGCGTCAGTCCGATGGGGGAGGTACTCCTGTCAAAAATAGGGCTTCCTATCTTTTTTTCCACCTTTTTGATGGCCGTGCTCAGGGCCGGCTGGGTGATGTAGAGCTTCTGAGCGGCCTTGGAAAAACTCTTTTCCTCGTAGACCGCGTACACATATTCTTTTCCGTCAAACATGTTCTCTCCTATATCTTTCCTATAATTAAAAATTAATAGTTATTATCTTTCTATATGAATTGGATTATATACGAACCCTGTTATATAATCAAGGCATAGCATAAAAGTTGTTTTATGAATTATCACAGTTCAAACGTACGGCGTTTTGGCGGAAAGGCCCTGCGGCCTGCTTCCATCAGGATGCCCACTGCTTCCGTCTGATTCAGGCGGCCGGCAGTTTCAACCAGCTTATCAAAGCCGGTTTTCCCCAAAACCGGTTCCTTTATATTTGAATATTCCTCGTGAGCACGCCCTGCCAAACCCTCATTCCCCAACCAAACCGCAGCGGCGTGCTCAACCCTTTTTATCCCAAAACACTGATTTACAAGCCAGTCCCACTCCGCAGCGTCGGACAGGGACGCAATATACTCCCCTGTCTCATTCAGGTGGTCAAGCAGATAGAACTTATAGGCCGATTCTGCCTCCCTGGACAGCCTCAGAGGAAAACGCAGCCTGTCCGCCGCCAGTTTTACGGCCTCTGGCACATTTTCCTGGGCTTTCATATAGGGAAAGAGGCTGTCGTATTCCCGGAATAAAAGCTGCGTGTTCTCAAAGCAGTAGCGGTATCTGTGGCCGCAGCCGTGGACATGGGTTTCCGTAATCCGGGCCGGCGTATTTTCCACCGCCTCCTCATAGAAGGCCGGAAAGAGAAGCTCTGCCAGAAGCGTTTTCTCCCCCGTCTCTCCCCTCTCCCGGTAGTGAACTGCTACCGTCTCATTTAACTCTGATAAAATTTCCTTCAGGCACGATTTTTCTCTGGGATCCGCCTCCACCGTCAGCTCCTCAATCTTTCTGCAGCCGTTGAAGGCCCCAGCTCCGATATCCCGGATAGCGGAGGGAAAGGCGAGGCGTTTCAGGCCGTCGCAGTTATAAAAGGCGTACCGGCCCAGCCGCTTCAAAAAATCAGGCAGGCGGACCGACCGAAGAGACGGGCCGCAGACCGGAGGAGCGGATATCTCCCCGGCTTCCCCGTTCTCACGCCACAGAAGCCCTTTGGGCTCAGTCCGCATTCCTTCCGAAAAGATATAATCCCCCAGCTCAGCCACCGGAAGTCCTTCGATCTGATCCGGCAGCCAGATCTCGTCCGTCTCCCCAAAGCAGCGGAGAATTTTTACAGAGTCTTCTTTCTTCTCATAGAGCAGTTCAAGTCCCATTTCACGTATCCTTTCTGTTAAACGCCGGTCCCGGCCATTTTATCAGCCCAGTCCCAGGGCTTTTACGATCAGAAACCAGACCGGAGGAACCAGCAGGGACGGAAGCATATTCATGGTTTTGCAGTCCTTGATTTTTAAAATAGACAGGCCGGAGGCGGCAATCAGCACGCCTCCCACAATCGAAATCTCCGCCATCAGAGGCTCTGACAGAAATCCTGACAGCGCGCTGGCTCCCAGATAAATCGATCCCTGCCAGCAGAATAAAACGGCCGCCGCCAGGGCAATCCCGATTCCGTAGGTGGAGGACAGGGCGATAAACGTCACAAAATCCAGAGTGGCGTTGGTATAGAGATACGTGTTGTTTCCATATATGGCGCTCTCTATGGGCCCCAGGATGGACATGGTTCCCACGCAGCACAGCAGAATCGCCGTGGAAAGTCCCTCCCCCAGCTGGGAAGCGTGGAAGCTGGCCATCATCCTCTGAAACCGGCCGTCCAGGTCAAGAAGCGTGCCCGCCAGGCTGCCCAGGGCCAGACTGGCAATAAAGAGCACCGGGTAACGGCTGTCCGACATGCCTCCTGCCGCAGAATGAACGCCCAGCATGAGGGCCGCCAGGCCCATGGCGTTGAACATGGCTCCCTGGTACTCCTCCTTTATGCCCTTTTTCACCCTGCTTCCGATCAGGCTGGCTGCTACGATTGCGCCTACATTTACAATCGTTCCCGTCATGCCTTTCCTTCCTCTCCGTCCAGACTCCACCGGATCAGCCGGTCGCCGCTGTATTCCAGCTTCAGGGAAAAGAAGGGGCGGTTCTCCTCCAGAAGGCGGAAAAAGATTTTATCCCCCTCCCAGAGATTTAACTGGTCCAGACGCGTTTTGTCTACCCACTCCAGGGTTCCCTCGCTGCACTCCTTTATCGTTCCCTCAAAGCCGTCCGCAGTAAACAGACACATATATTCTGTGGGCCATCCCTCCGCCAGAAAGGTGACCAGACCTCGGAAACGCCAGGAGGTAAGGGTAAGCCCTGTTTCCTCCTCCGCCTCCCGCAGAAGACATTCCTCCGGGCTTTCCCCCTCCTCGAAATGGCCTCCAATGCCGATCCATTTATCCTTATTGACGTCCTTTTCCTTTTTTACCCGGTGAAGCATCAGGTATTTCTCATCCTGCTCAATATAGCACAGCGTAGTCAGCTGTGATTTTTCTCTCATCATAAATCCCGCTCCTGTTTCTATTTTCCGCAGAGTTCGCCTGACACGGATCTAGTCCAGATACAGCTTTCCAAAGTCCTTGGCCTCGTCCTCCAGAATCCTCCTGAGGAAATCGCTGAGTTCGCTGGCGTACTGGTATTTATCCCACAGCCTGGCCGCAGAATCATCCTTGACCTCGTCTGCAATCTCATACATCTTTCCGCCGTAATAGTAAACGCAGAGCTTGGCGTAGAACTGGGACATGGTCTCGATCTCGTCGCCGGACAGGTGAAGCGTTCCCTTCCTGTTCTGCCGCTCTAAATCGCTGACCGCGTGTTCGTAGGAAATCTGGTGCAGGAAATTTTCGCTGTAATGGAAGAAATCAGCCAGATCCGGGTTCTTGTAGGAATTCTCTCTCGCCCATTTTTCCACATTGACCGTCTCTGTGTGGTAGGTAATCGATCCGTCCTCATAGAGATCCACCACTCCGTAGCGGCAGGGAGCCATCACCAGAGAGCCTGTCACCACCTCGGCCACATCGTCCTCCTCCATGTAGTGCTGCAGATGAAGGTGGCCGCTCAGATGAAGTCTGACCTCGTTGTCGGAAAGCATCTGCAGAAGCTCCTCGCTGTGTTCGATGGTGCAGTCATCATAGAAGGCGTCGCTGACTCCGCTCTGTTCCAGCAGATTGTGGTGGCTGACTGTGATCACCTCCGTGTCGTTTTCCCAGGCCTCGTAGAGAATCGGCTCCATCCACTTATAGGTTCCGCTCTGGATCATTCCGCCTACCTGATTCACCGGATCGTACTGGCAGGAGTCCAGCATGAGAAGCCACAGGCTGCTGTCCACCTTGTACAGGTAGCTGAGGGAATTGGGATCCCGGCTGTCGGCGGCCACATAGCCGAATTCCGCGTAAATATCCTCGAATTCCTCCGCCGTTATGCTGTCCACCGGATAGGAATTCGTGCCGGAAAACTTCTTGGCATTGGGATTGTTAATATCGTGGTTTCCCGGAATCACTAACGTCGTGATCCCCTCCTCGTCCAGCTCCTCTAAAAGGGCGGCAAGCTCCTCGTGGCTGGCTTTCTCCCCGTTCAGCGTCAGATCGCCGCTGAGCAGAAGAAGATCCGGATCCTTCTCCTTCATATCCTCAATAAAAGCATCCAGAATCTCCCAGCTGTAGAGAAGGACGCGTCCGTCTCCTCCGTACACATAGTTGATGAAGCTCTGGCACCGGCTGCCCGCCAGATCCTCGGCCAGATAGTGGATATCCGTGGCCAGCACAATCTCATAGAGCGGCTCCTCGCCTGTCTCTGCCTGGGTTTCCTCCTCTGTGGTTTCCTCCAGGCTCTCCCCTGTCTCCGGCGCTTCTTCTTTGCTTTCCTCTGTCTCTCTGCCTGCGTTCTGGCTCTCAGACGGTTTTGTCTGTGCCTCTGAGGTTTGAGCCTCCTGCCCTGTCTGAGCTGTCTTCTGGCAGCCTGATACAGTAAGGCACAATCCTGCCGCAATGGCGAATGCCGCCGCTTTTCTTTTTCTCATAAAATTCTTTTGTTTCCTTTCCCTTTTCTCTAACCGCAGCGCCTATACATAGGAGTGATCAATCTGGATAATCGCGCAGCAGCACGGCATGGTTTCGCACACCTGATCCTGTACCTGCTTTTTAAGCTCCTCCTCGCCCATTTTCATTTCAAAGGGCATCACCACATCGAACAGAAGCTTTGTCACTCCGCCTCCGTGAACCAGACGGAAATCGTGAATCGTCAGCCGGCTGTCCACCGCCTTCACGATCTGTTCAACCATGGCCTTTTTCTCCTTCATCTCCGGATCCTTTAAGTTTACCGGATCCATATGTATCACCGCCTGGCAGCCCAGACGCTCCTGCAGCTCCATCTCCACCCCGTCGATGGCGTCGTGCAGCTCGAAAATATCCTGGCTGCCGTCCACCTCCCCGTGAAGGGAAACCATCCTGTGGCCAGGGCCATAGTCGTGGACAACCAGGTCGTGGATTCCGATAATCTCCGGCCTGGAGAGGACAATGTTCTGGATTTCCTCAATAAACTCCGGCTCCGGCGCCTGTCCCAGAAGCGGATTTAACGTCTCCTTGGCCGCCTCGTAACCGGCTTTCAGGATAAAGACGGCCACCAGGACTCCGCACCAGCCGTCCACGTTCACCCCTGTAAACTTCATGATCAGCATGGAGATCAGAACCATGGAAGTGGCCAGAGCGTCGCTTAAACTGTCCATCGCCGTGGCCTTCATGGCAGCCGAATCGATTTTCGCCCCGATTCTCCGATTGTAGAAGCTCATATACAGCTTGACTGCCACAGACGCCAGCAGAATCGCCATGGAGAGGACTCCTGTGTCCACTGCCTCCGGATGGATGATTTTCTCAATGGAAGACCGCCCCAGCTCCACGCCCATGACGATAATGGCGATGGATACGGCCAGCCCTGACAGATACTCGATTCTGCCGTGTCCAAATGGGTGTTCCTCGTCCGCCGCCTGGCCTGCGAACTGAAAACCCAGCAGCGTAATCACAGAAGATCCGGCGTCCGACAGGTTGTTAAAGGCGTCGGCCATAACGGCGATGGAGCCACTCAAAAATCCAGCCAGATATTTCCCGGCAAATAAAAGCAGGTTCAGGGCAATTCCCAGGGTTCCGCAGAGGATTCCGTAAGCCCTCCTCTCATCCTTTCCCTGCTTGATAAAAATACGTTCCAGCAGCGTAATCATTTCGTTTCAGCCTCCTTAAGAAATACATATTCGCAGTCTGAGGACCGCTCCGGACAGAAGGAAAATCCCATCCTGTCAAACGCCTTCGCCTCCTCCGGCGTCTCTGCTCCCCGCTCCGCTAAAAAGCGCACCATCTCGCCCCTGGCCATCTTGGCCTCCGTGGCCTTCACCTTGACCTTTCCCTCCGACAGGGTTCCGAACACGCAGGTGACAAATCTGTCCCCGGAAGCCAGATAAGGCTCCACCGCGCGGCTGTACTCCTTAGAGGCCAGATTTAAAATCACCGCCGGCCTTCCCTCTGAAAGCTCTCTGTAAATCTTATCTCCCCACCAGCCGTACAAGTCCTTATGTAAACCTATTTTCAGCCTGGCCTGCATCTCCAGGCGGTAGGGAACCACCCCGTCGTCAGCCCGCAGGACACCGTAAAAGCCGCTTAAAATCCGCAGATGGCTGCAGACGTACTCCCACTGTTCCTTCGTAAAAATCTGGGGAGCCATATATTGGTACTGAATCCCCACATAGGCCAGAACCGCAGGCGTCAGCCCCTGATCCAGCCGCATCGTCTGATACCTGAGATAATTTTCATGGGTAATGGCGTCGTTGGCCTTAAAAAGCGCCTTTAATTCTGCCTCAGAAAAGCCCTGAAGAGTCCGCAAAAGCTCTCCGGCCTCCTTCTGGAATACCGGCGCGGCCCTCCAGGGCATATCGTCGCATTTCACCTGCATCCGCTTGGCAGGCGATACAATCAGCTTCATAGCCACAGCTTCTCTTCTCCCTCTTTTGCAGTTAAATTCCTCCACCAGGGCCTCCTTCTGGGCTCTGGACAGCCTCTTGATGGCTGCCTCCCGCCTCATGGCCTCGCCTCTGGTAGAATATTCCTCAAAATAAGCCAGGGCCACCGGCCTCCTGGCTCTCGTGTACTTCGCACCCTTCCCGCTGTTGTGGGCGGCAACTCTCTTCTCCAGACAGTTTGTCCACCCGCAGTAGAGCGTGCCGTCGCAGCAGCGCAGAAGATATGTGTAATTCATCTGCCTCGCACCTCCTGTCCGGGCTATGTAAACGGCAGCTGCACCCTGCGCAGTCATGCTGCTGCCGCCCGGAGCCTTAAAACAGACAGAGCCTGAAACCCCGTATCTATTTAAAGCATCGGCCAGATGCGGACGTGCCTTCCGGCCTCCCGGAAAAGCGCTGCCCTTCCAGTCATACTCTATTATATGAATTTTCTCCCGAAATGCAACTTTCATCCCCAGATTTTTTTAATTCTTCTTTTTTCTGCTGTCAAAATACAGGAACTGGTCAATGGAGTCCAGAATATCCGCGAAATCCTCCCTGGGAGCCAGGTCGATATACCGGCTTAAAAGCTCCGTCTCCTGCTTTTTGTACCTGCCGTAAAAGATGTCGAACAGGTTATGGCCCCGCAGATGAATCTTGAACAGAGCCATATGTTCTTTCAGATCCTCCGGAGATTTTAAATCCCGTCCCAGGGCCGCCTTAAACTTCTTCCCCGACGTCAGGCGGCACAGATATTCTCTCCACTTTTCATACAAAATATCATAGAACACCTCCTCTGACGGAACAACGGACAGCTTTGTCATAATTTCAGGATTCAGGAAATAATTTTCAAAGGAATAATACCTCAGGATCAGCACGTTTTTCTCCGTCACCCTGGGCAGGTGATCCACATCGCGCTTTCCCTGCTCCTCATAGTACCGGCACAGCTGCCTTTTCAGCTCTCCCCTGTCCTTTCCGTCTCCGTCCCGGATCATGAGAAACTGATCCTTAAAATGCACCTGGTTCATGTACTTTAAGTTGGCGTAGGTCTTGATATTGGTGCAGCTGTTGGTGGTAATAATGGAGACTCTGGACAGGCTTCCGTCCTCTTTATACACTTCGGAATAATATTTTTTAAGCAGCAGGGGAAGGCGGCTCTTGTCCTGCCTGCCCTCCACTATAAACACGAAGTCCACGTTCATGGCGTCCCCGGCCCCGTAGCCCAGATCGTCTAAAATTTCTCCAATGTCCACCTGGCTGCGGACGACAGAAGAGAATTCCTCATCAAGCACCACCTGGCGGATCTGCCTGGAGGTGAAATTTAAAAGCAGCTGGGGCGAATGCGTGCTGAAAATCACCTGATTCTTCTTAGACAGGCGGTACAAAATCTCGCTGGCCGTCTTCTGGAGTCTGGGGTGCAGGAATAATTCCGGGTATTCCACCACAATAATGCTGGGCAGCTGGCTCTCCTCCTCCACGTAGGTTTCCAGAAGAGACAGCATATAGATGCACCGCATGCCGCGGCTCATCTGGGAGACAGGGCTGACCGTTCCTCTCTCCTTGCTGTAAAGCTCCGCCTGGACAGAAAACAGCTCGGTGAGATTTCCCTGAAGCCGGTAGCGGATTTCATCGAAACCGCCGTTTTTCTCGAAATTTTCATTGATCCGCTCTGCCACCCTGCCCAGATTCAACTGATAGAGCTTGTACTCAAACAGCTTCTGGGCCTCCAGGGCGTTTAACTCCTCCGGCTTTTTTTGGTTAATCAGGCCGATACACTGAAAGCAATGGGAGCAGGCCCGCCCGGAATCAAACAGGCAGGCCCCGTTTCTCATCTGATTCATCAGACGGCTGTCCCCCAGAAGGAACAGATCGCTCTGAAAAGCGTTCAGCTCCCGCTCCGTATCAATGTAGTGGAGCTTTGGAATCACCTGGGCTATGTAGGGATTGTGCTTCCTGAAGCCGTCAAAAAACCTCTTTCTTCCCTCCCGGTTTACGAGAAAGGTAAAGGAGAGAATTCCATTCTGGAAGGAGGGCAGCTTCTTCTCAAAATCACGTTTCCAGATCTCAAACCGGCGGTAGGCGCTGACCACAGCCTGGCTGTGAAACAAAAGCAGGTCCTCCTCCTCAATTTTAAGCTCCGTCTCAATCTCGATATTCTGTCCGCTCTCGTCAAAATCTCCGTCCAGAACCTCCCGTCCCCCTGTCATCAGACGGACGGCGTCCAGCACAGAAGTCTTGCCTGTATTGTTCTTCCCCACCAGGATCAGGGCGCTGTCAATGTCCGACAGCTCCATGTCCCGGATGGATTTAAAGTTCTTAATCCGAATGCGCGTAAACCTCACGGCAGCCCCTCCTTCCCCTCTTTTGTTCCCTTTATTATACGGCTTTCACCGTCCGCTTTCAAATGATTTCTGGCGCCGCCCAGTGTGAAAATCTCTGCCTATCCTGCCTGGCGCCGTCTTCTCACTGGGAAATCTCCTTCACCAGTACCAGCCGCTCCCCTGGACGGGCCTCCCCCCGCTCCAGGCCGTTGGCCTCCATCACATGATCCACAGTAGTGTGAAATTTTTTTGCAATTTTCCACAAAGAATCCCCAGGCTGCACAATGTAGCCCACAATACCGGGCATTTCCTGAAGCTTCTTCAGATCCAGAGGCTCTGTCCTGGCCCCCGTAATCACCTGCTCGCACACCGGCTGAAGAGCCAGAAGATCCGCTGTGATCACAGCCTTCACCTCCACGCTCTCCGACCCCAGCATCACCGCCGTCAGCTGTTCCAGCCCCATATTCAACTGATAGACGCTGTTTTCGTCCATTCCGCTTGCCTCCGCCGTGCAGCGGAAGGGAACCATCTCCTCCGCGTAGCCTACAGGAGCCGCGTCGTCGTCCGTCAGGTAGAGAAGGCCCACCTCCAGAACTCCTTCCAGATGAAGTCCGTCCTCCTTCGGCTCCGCCGCATCCAGCTTTACCTCTCCTGTGCTGTGGCAGATCTGAAGAATCCGCTCCGGCTGGCGCAGATTAAGCTTTTCAGCTGTCTTGCATTTGCAGATATTCTTTGTCAAAAGCCGGTCAAAACAGGCTGTTCCTGTGTCCAGAACCAGCTCGCATCCCGTGGAATACATATCGCTTAAAAGCTCCACATGCTGCTCCTCGTAGAGCTTCATATCCAGTTCAAGAACCGCGTCTGCCAGAAGCACCCGCATCTCCCCGTCGCTGTCCGGCTTCATTTCAATCTCCTGATGAAGCAGGCGCACCGGCACAAACGGGATCATGCTCTCCTCTGCCTCAGAAAGCTCTACCTCTCCGGAAAACGGGATGCTTTCCTCCACCCACTGAACCGGCGTATGCTCCCCCTCCCCGCTGTAGATGACGAAGATTAAAAGCTCTCCCTCCAGATGAACCGCCCCCTGAACCGGGCTGCAGGAAACGCCGCGCAGCTTCATTTCTCTCCACAGAATCGTCTCCATATTCGGCTTGTTGGCTGACAGGGACAGCTCCTCCCGAATCCGGTAGGTATCCTTTCTCCTGACGGCAATGGCGGCCACGTCAATGTCCCTTCGCTGGATTTCCACCCTGCCGTCGTCTGTCTTCACGTCCACAGCCGCCTCCGCGTCGTACAGGCTCTCCACCCGCACCTCCAGCATCACCACCGCCTTGATATTCAGCTTCCTGGAATTGATCATTCCCGTGTTCAAATCCTCCAGGTTCCAGGAGACCTGAAAGCTGTCCTTCTCCTCCAGCTCCGGCACGTTCACCGTCTCCTCAAAAGGAATTTCCCCCTTCAGAGACTGGAGGCCGCCCGATTCCCTCCTGTATAAAACCGCAAAAGAAAGCTTTCCCCGGATCAGCACCCGGTCTCCCTGGGCTCTGGAGGACTCAATCTGAATATCTCCGTTTCCCAGCAGTACGGCAGATACGTCGTCCATCGTATCAGGGACAATAAAATCGTCGTCAAGGGTAATCTGGGACACTGCGGTTCCCTTCTGCCGGTTCATGTGAATGTTATTTTTCATCAGCTCCATCATTTTGCCACCACGCCTTTCCATTTGATACAGACTCCGCCCGTTCTTCTTTGCCGGGCCGCCGGCAGAACCTATCTCCCCTTCCGCCGGCGCTTTGTGAAAGTCTATGCATGGAAAAGGCGGGATATGCCCTGCTCACATGGGCATATCCCGCCTTTTCGGCGCGTTCTGTATTTTGGCGGCAGCGGGCGCGGCCGCCTATTTTTTCTTTCTGAATAAAATCATCTGAGCGGCAAGGAGAATCCCCGCCGTAATCAGAAACATGGCCAGGCTGTGGTTCAGAAGGCCTGCATACTGATAAAATCCCCAGTATATCACTGCGTAGAGAACCACAACTACAAGGATATAGAGCATTCTCTCCTTCTTTCCTGCTCCTGACAGCAGAGTAAAATTCCCCAGATACTTTTTATTCAGCCAGAGTGAGTAAATCAGAAAAAGAAGGATTCCCCCCAAGAGCAGAATCAAAACCTTCATATCTCCAATTCTTCCATACAGACCGGCCCCCAGCAGGCAGACCGCTCCCAGACAGATGCTGGATACAGCGCCTTTTCTGATATACTCTCTGCGCTGTTCCGGCTCCAGCTCCTCGGTCTGCCTGATCTGAAAAAATCTGAGATCCGGCTTTTTCAGGCGGACTAACCCCTCTGCTATGCAGATAAGCCCGGCAATCATCAGAATCATGCTCCACTGCTTCATCCCGCCCCCCCTTTCACTCCCCCGTGCACTGGCGTTAATACTCTTCCAGAAAATGATGGCGTTCTTTTCCCTTCACATATCCGATGCAGGCGTCCAGATTGACGTTTTCCACGCTCTTGAAAATATTCGTCTCGATGTGAGGATTGATGGTCCTGAATTTCGCAATCAGCTCCTTCATCTCCTGGCGCTTCGACATGTGGGCCTCCTCTTCCCTGGAAATGGCCTCCGTAAACCGGCAGGCGCACTGGAGAAACCGAAGATTGTTGAAATCACGCCACGCCTCGATATCCGCCTCCTTCACCAGATACAGAGGACGGATCAGCTCCATGCCCTCAAAATTGGTGCTGTGGAGCTTCGGCATCATGGTATTTACCTGGGCCCCGTAGAGCATGCTCATGAGAATCGTCTCGATGACATCGTCAAAATGGTGGCCCAGGGCAATCTTATTGCATCCCAGCCGCTTTGCGTTGGCATAGAGATGGCCCCGGCGCATTCTGGCGCACAGGTAGCAGGGCGACTGATCCACGTCCACTACCACGTTGAAGATATCCGATTCAAACACAGTAATGGGAATTCCCATAATCTTTGCGTTTTCCTCAATCATCTTCCTGTTTTCCGGATTATAGCCCGGATCCATCACCAGAAAATGAAGTCCGAACTCCATCTTTCCGTGGCGCAGAATCTCCTGCATGCACTTGGCTAACAGCATGGAATCCTTGCCCCCGGAAATGCAGACTGCAATGTTGTCGCCCTCCTGAATCATGTCGTACTCGTTCAGAGCCTTCACAAAGGGCCGCCAGATTTCCTTGCGGAACTGCTTAATCACGCTTTTCTCAATGTCTCTGCACCGGTCTGCCGGCTTTTTCTGGTTGTCTCTTACTGTCTCGTTATCCTGCAATTTTACCATCCTTTTTCTCGCCTTTGTCTTTTTCGTCCAGCTCCCGCTCCATCCGGCGCAGCTCCCGCTTCAGCTGCTTGATCTCGCCCTTTAAAGCCTCAATCTGCTCTACCAGCTTTCTGTCGTGCTCTCCCAGAACCACTTTTTCTTTCTTCTGGATCTTCACGCCGTCCTTCTTAACCGGGCGGGCCGGAATGCCCACTGCCGTGATGTTCTCCTCCAGCGGCTGTAAAAGCACCGCGTTGGCGGCGATGGAGCAGTTGTCTCCTACCTGGAAGGATCCGAGAATCTTAGCTCCTGACCCCACCGTCACGTTGTTTCCCAGAGTTGGGTGGCGTTTTCCCTTTTTCGTGCCCACGCCTCCTAACGTCACGCCCTGGTAAATGGTGCAGTTGTCTCCCACTACCGCAGTCTCTCCGATCACAACGCCTGCGCCGTGGTCGATTAAAATTCCATGGCCCAGCTGGGCTCCCGGATGAATTTCAATCAGAGTAAAAAATCTGGCAATCTGGGAAATCAGGCGGGCAATAAAAAACATCCGTTTCTGATAAAACCAGTGGGCGATTCTGTGCCAAATCAACGCGTGGACCCCCTGATAGAGCAGAAGCACCTCCAGAGCGCTTCTGGCCGCCGGATCCCGTTCCTTTACAGCTTTTACATCAAGCCAAATATCCTTTAAAATCATAGCCTTCTCCTTTTAAAACAACGCTGAAACAATACACTGTGATATTGCTACATTATATAAGTATTCCGCAGGTTCTGTCAATGAGGTCTGCCGAAGTTTCATGCCTGCAGTACCGCTATCCCTGCCTTGAAAATATCGCATCATTTCTGGAAAGAAGATATACGCAGTATTGGTTCATGCTGATTCCTTCTCTCTGAGAATGTTCTGCCAGCAATCTGTGAAGACTCCTCGGAATCCTTAGCTTAAACTGCCCAGAATAGTCCTCCAGGCTGTCTGGCTCCTGGATTGCCACTCCAGCCTCTAACGCCGCCTCAAGCCACGCTTTTTTTGCATCCAGCGCATTTGCTACTGCACTTTCTACTGTCTCTCCACAGGTAATGCAGCCTGGCAGATCAGGGTAAGAAACCACAAATCCGCCCTCCTCCTTATCTTCTACAATCTCCATTCGATAGGCCATTGCCAAGTATTCTTTCAGAGTTTTACTCATTTTTTGCCTCGCTTTCTACAACCTGCCTTACCATTTCCACATATACTTTTTTAATTGGTTCATGCTTAGGTATCGTGATTGGCGCGCAGCCCTGTTTTCTAAATGTATAATGGCTGCTTCCCCCTCTCGGCGCATTCATTTCATATCCATAGCTTTCCAGTACCTTTCGCAGTTCATCAAACCGAAGATCTTTTGATAGTCTATTGATACGCATTATCAATTTATCCCATTGAGACATTCCTATTCTTCTTTCTTTTATTATATATGGTGTCATATATGGTGTCAACGCTTTGTTTTTGGCAGAACAGGCCCCCTTTCCTGTGCCTCGAATATCAAAAAGAGGAACCGTTTTCTTACTCCGCTTAAATCCGGCGAAAACGATTCCTCTTTTCATCATTTCCTGTCTACTCTCCAAATACCATCTGGCACAGCCTGACGTACTCCCGGTATTCTGGAAAGCTCTCCAGTTCTTTAAAGGCCTCTGCCATGGAGGTATAATACCACCCCTGCCAGCGCTTTTCTTTCATGTTAAACCGCTCAAATACTGCGTCTCCGTCCAGCAGATAATCTCTGGCCGTGTTCCGCAGATTGCTGAGCTTGTCTCCCAGAGCCAGAATCTTCTCATCCCGTCCGGCTCCTTTCAGGCGGTCAATGGTCGCCTGCTTTCTCTCCCTCCAGGATCTGGACTTGTCCTCTGTCTCGCCTGCCACCAGTTCGGCCACCCGGCGGCCGAACTCTCCCTCAATTTCCCTGAACGTAACCCCCGCGTCTTCTATGGTATCGTGAAGAATCGCGGCTGCAATCAGCTCCTCGTCCTCTGTGAGGGAGGACACGATCAGGGCCGTGTCAAGGGGATGGGTGATGTAGGGAATATTTCCGCCCTTCCTCACCGCCCCTTTGTGGGCGTTTGCCGCAAATACTGCCGCCTTACGAATCATACCCTTACTCTCCATCCTGAACTGAACCTGTAATGTGAACGTCCATCTGCCTGTACGGAATCTCAATGCCTTCCTCGTCAAAGGCCAGCTTGATCTTCTCTGTAATATCCCATCTGGCGGCCCAGTAGTCCTCTGACTTCGTCCATCCCCTGGCTCCCAGCACCACGCTGTCGTCTCCCAGGGAATCTACATAGGTGACAATCGGCTCCTCCTGCAGAACAGACGGATGCTGCCTGTAAATCCGATCCATGATCTCCTTGGCCTTCCTCAAATCAGACTGGTAGCCGATGCCCACCGTCAGATCGAGACGCCGTTTCTCCATGGCCGTCACATTGGTGACAATAGAATTGGACAGCGTACCGTTTGGAATGGAAATCGTCTTATTGTCAATAGTCACCAGAATGGTGTACACCAGACCGATGACAGATACCGTTCCCTCGGCATTTGGCATCACAATATAATCGCCTACCTTAAAGGGCTTCATCACGAGAATCAAAATGCCTCCCGCGAAGTTTTTAAGGCTCTCCTGGAGAGCCAGGCCGATGGCCAGGCCGGCGGATCCTAAAATCGCCACAATGGAGGCGGAATCTATTCCCAGCTGGCCTGCGATAATAAAAATCAGCAGCGCGTTCAGGGAAAATTTCAGCAGAGAGCCGATAAATTTCGTCACTCCGATCTCCATCCCCGCCCGCTCGAAGGAATGGCGGGCCATCTTTAAGAGCAGACGGATTATTTTCCGTCCCACAATAAAGATGACTAAAATAACAAGAAGGTTCAAGCCAAACCGGATGAGATCCGGCACCCAGCCCTTCAGGGCGTCCATCAGCACATCCGGCTTTCCAAACTCCTGAAGCTCCTTTAAATCCTCTCCCAATGCGCTGATCGCATCTGTTTCCTGTGTTGGTGTCGATAAAAAAATCATTTATTTACTTCTCCTGCCTGTCTGGAGGGCTTTCTGAGCTCCCTTGATCACTGTGACTACAGGATTTTTGTTTTCCTTCTCCCGGCTCTCCTGCGCCGTTTTCCTCTGGGACTCATCCCTCTCCTTCTTCTGTCCGTCCATGGCCTGCTTCAGCGCTTCCTTGGCCTCATCATCCTCTCTCAAATCAGCCAGAGTCCCGTAAAGGCTCTTATCCGCCTTAAAGGCGATCACATTGCTCTCCGGGGCCTTCTCCTGTGCAGAGGTCGTCCTTCTGCCTCCTGCGGCCCCTGAGGATCTGCCTGCTGCCGAAGCTCTGCCTGTTCCCGCGGCCTTGCTTTTTGCCGTCTTCCCGGCTGTCCTGGCCGCCTTTTTCACCCGCTTCACCGGAGTGCAGGAGAATACGCTGATTCCAAGCGGGGCAATATGAACGGTAATGGACTCCTCTCTTCCGTCGCACTCTTCCGCCTTGGAGCTCTTCACCCGCGGGTTCACAATGCCGCAGCCGCCGAAGCTCTTGGACTCGCTGTTGAAAATCTCCTTATACTTTCCGGGGAACGGAACTCCCACCTTATATTTCTCATGCTCCACCGGAGCGAAGTTGCAGACAAAGAGCAGCGTCTCCTCCGGCTTGTCCGTCTTTCTCAGGAACGCCGCAATGTTATTGGCAGAGTCCATGCAGTTAATCCACTCGAAGCCGTCCGGCATGTAATCCTCCTCGTAAAGAGCCGGATACTCTCTGTAGAGGAAGTTTAAGGCCTTCACATAGGACTGCATATTTTTGTGGATCGGGTACTCTAAAAGCTCCCACTCCAGACTCTTATTTTCATTCCACTCGTCCATCTGGCCGAACTCCTGTCCCATAAACAGAAGCTTCTTGCCCGGGTGTCCCGTCATAAAGCCGTAGGCCGCCCGAAGGTTGGCAAACTTGGCCTCGAAGGTCTCTCCCGGCATCTTGTTGACCATGGATCCCTTGCCGTGAACCACCTCGTCGTGGGAGAACACTAGAATAAAGTCCTCGCTGTAGGCGTAAATCATGCTGAACGTCAGCTCGCCGTAGTGGTGGCAGCGGAAGTAGGGATCGCACTTCATATATCCCAGGAAGTCGTTCATCCAGCCCATGTTCCACTTATAATCAAAGCCCAGGCCGTCCTCCTTTACGTTTCCCGTCACCTTGGGCCAGGCTGTGGACTCCTCGGCAATCAGGACCGCGCCGTCCTTTCTGCCCTTAAATACGGAATTCAGGTGCTTTAAGAACTCCACCGCCTCCAGGTTTTCGTGGCCGCCGTACATATTGGCAACCCACTCCCCCGGATTCTTGCCGTAATCCAGGTACAGCATGGAGGCCACCGCGTCGAAGCGGATGCCGTCGGCGTGGTACTTGTCCGCCCAGAACATGGCGTTGGCAATCAGGAAATTCGATACCTGAGGCCGTCCGTAATTGTAGATCAGCGTTCCCCAGTGCGGATGGGCTCCCTGTCTCGGATCCTTGTGCTCGTAGACGCAGGTTCCGTCAAACTGGGCCATGCCCCAGGAATCCCTCGGAAAATGAGCCGGAACCCAGTCTAAAATCACGCCGATGCCCTGGCTGTGCATGTAATCCATAAAATACATGAAATCATCCGGCGTGCCGTAGCGGCTGGTAGGCGCATAGTAGCCCGTCACCTGGTAGCCCCAGGAAGCGTCTAACGGGTGCTCCATCACCGGCAGCAGCTCTATGTGAGTGTAACCCATCTCCTTCACATAGGCGGCCAGCTCAGGAGCCAGCTCCCTGTAATTGTAAAACTCAGAGCCCGGAACCGCCTCCCCGGCCTCGTCCAGGGAAAATTCCTTCCGCTTCCAGGATCCTAAATGCACCTCGTAGATCGACATGGGCCTTTTCTTGCTGTCTGAGACCGCCCGCTCCTTCATCCATTTCGCGTCCGTCCACTCATAGCCATTCAGATCCCATACAATCGAAGCCGTATTCGGCCGAAGCTCCGCATAATTGGCATACGGATCTGCCTTTAACGCCGGATCTCCGTTTCTGAACTTGATTTCATATTTATAAACCGCCCCCTTGGAAAGCCCTGGGATAAACAGCTCGAATACGCCGGAATCTCCCAGCCTCCTCATCTGGTGGCGGCGTCCGTCCCAGAAATTAAAATCGCCTACCACGCTGACACGCATGGCGCACGGCGCCCACACGGCAAAGTATACGCCGTCCACGCCCTTAATGGTCATGGGATGGGCTCCCATCTTACTGTAGACCGAGTAATGAATGCCGGCGGCAAATTTCTTCAAATCGCTTTCCGTAAACTGGGGCGCAAACGAATACGGATCGTGAATTTCCCCCAGCGTTCCATTGTCATAGAACACCTGCAGCGTGTAATCCGTCAAAGTCTTCCTCGGAATCAGAGCCGCAAAAAAGCCCGCCTCGTCTGCCATCTCCATGGGATACGTCTTTCCCGTTCCGGAAAGCCTCACCGTAATATTCCTCGCCGTGGGAATAAACGCCTGCACTAACATCCCATTCTCCGTGAGATGCGCCCCCAGGATCCTGTGGGGATCCGGAGACTCAGAATACACCAGCTCCTCAATCCCCGCCCAGTCCATCAGATCATATAATAGTTTGTCCATAAATACGCCCCCTTGCGTTTCCTTCTGTGGTAGTTCCTATTCTATCATTTCAGCCTGAATAATACAATCAAGACCGCCTAAAAATATTTTTCAGGCATACTACTTGCTAAATCGCAAAAACTCGGATAAACTATTGATCTGTAATCTGTTAATCTGCATTTAATTAGATGAGGAACACAGAAAAATGGAAAATAAAGAAAAACACCTGGGAAGCGTCCGCCGCGAGGAAGCTCCGAAGAGCAGGAAGCGGGATGAGGAGAAGGAACCGTTCAGCTGGAAGAAGGAAATTTTAAGCTGGATTCAGATTCTGGCTGCGGCCGCTGTGATCGCATACGTGCTGACTACCTATATTATAGCCAACAGCACCGTGCCTACCGGATCCATGGAAAATACCATCATGTCCCACAGCCGGGTACTGGGCTCCAGACTTACCTATAAATTCAGCGAGCCTGAGCGGGGCGATATCGCCATTTTCCGCTACCCCGACGACAAGGAGGAGGGAATCACCACCTACTATGTCAAGCGTATCATCGGTCTCCCCGGAGAGACGGTGGATATCGTAGACGGAAAAATCTATATCAACGGATCCGACACGCCTTTGGACGAGCCCTATCTCCACGAGGAGATGGACATGTACGGAAAAGATCATCTCCACTACAACGTGCCGGAGGGACATTACTTCATGCTGGGAGACAACAGGAATAATTCCAACGACGCCCGGTTCTGGAAAAACAAGTACGTCCCAGAAGAGGATTTGATTGCAAAAGTTTATCTGGAATACTTTCCAAACCCGCATTTTCTCCACTAACTGTCCGGAGAACTGCGAACTATTTTTATGATGTTACGAGCCGGCAGGAACCATCGGCCGGCAGGAGGAGAAAGATAAAATGAACAAGGTAGTAAAATTCGGCGGAAGCTCTCTCGCCAGCGCAAAGCAGTTTAAAAAAGTAAAGGACATTATCATGGCGGACAAATCACGCCGCTACGTGATTCCCTCCGCTCCCGGAAAGAGAACAACTAATGACGAAAAGGTGACGGACCTTCTCTACGCCTGCTACAGCGCAGCGTCCGAAGGCCGCAGCTACAAAAAGATTTTCGACGCCATCACAGCCCGCTACGAGCAGATTATCACCGGCCTTGACTTAAACGTAAATCTGGATTTTGAATTTAAGACCATTGAGGAGAACTTCCTGGCCAAAAAGGGACGCGACTACGCGGCCTCCAGAGGCGAATACTTAAATGGCATTATTATGGCTGCCTATCTGGGATATGAATTTATCGACGCAGCCGACGTGATCTGCTTCGACGCAGACGGTTCCTTCCTGTCTGAGAAGACAAACCAGGAGCTTGCAGCCCGCCTTTCCAAGGTTTCAAAGGCCGTTATTCCCGGCTTCTACGGCTCCATGCCGGACGGCTCCGTGAAAACCTTCTCCAGAGGCGGTTCCGATATCACCGGTTCTCTGGTAGCCAGAGCCGTTCACGCAGATCTGTACGAGAACTGGACCGACGTGTCCGGTTTCCTGGTAGCGGATCCCAGAATTGTGGACAATCCGGAACCCATTGAGACCATTACATACAGAGAGCTTCGGGAGCTGTCCTACATGGGGGCCAGCGTGCTTCACGAGGAGGCCATTTTCCCAGTCAGAAAAGAGGGCATCCCGATCAATATCAGAAACACAAACCGTCCCTCTGATCCTGGAACCATGATTGTGGAGAGCACCTTAAAGCGCCCTCACTACACGATCACAGGAATTGCGGGAAGAAAGGGCTTCTGCGCCGTCAACATTGAAAAGGCCATGATGAACGCAGAGATCGGCTTCGGAAGAAAGGTGCTGGACGTATTTGAAAAATACGGCATTTCCTTCGAGCACATGCCGTCCGGCATCGACACCATGAGCATTTTCGTACAGCAGAGCCTGTTCGAGGAGCATGAGCAGTCCGTCATCGCAGGCATTCACAGGGCGGTGGAGCCGGATCACATTGAGCTGGATTCCGACCTGGCTCTCATCGCTGTCGTAGGACGGGGCATGAAATCTGCCCGCGGCACAGCCGGAAGAATCTTCTCAGCCCTGGCTCACGCCAGAGTCAACGTCAAGATGATCGACCAGGGATCCAGCGAGTTAAACATCATCGTCGGCGTGAGAAACGAGGACTTCGAGACGGCGGTCAAAGCTGTTTACGACATCTTCGTCACAGCAGAGATTTAGTTATTTTTCAGGGGGGCGCTTGGTTTCAGGCGGAAATTTGAGACAAAAAGAAGCTTTTTAGATTGGCAAACATACTAAAAAGCTTCTTTTTTATTGGTTTTATTAAATTCTTTTCTTTTTTAGGAGGTCATAACGATTGATTTTAAATTTAGCCGCTTTTTTTATTATTCCCGGATACACCCTCCTGTTTATCAGGAATTTCAACCTGTTCTCCCTGAACTTTTCCGTCATCGGAAATATGCTGGGGAGAAAGCGGGGCTTCTGCCTGTGGGGAATGATGACCGGATGGTACTTCTTCTGGGTTCTGTCCAGGGTATCCGCCCACCTAAAGCTTTCCAGAGGCGTCCGGTATCTGGTCCACACGGCGCTTTTTCTGCTGTTCTGCGCCGTCACCACGCCCTATCTGCCGGAAGAACTGCCTTTTAAAGCTTTCCTCCACATCGTGTTCGCCATGGCCGCCGCCCTGTGCCTGTGCCTCTATCTGTTTCTCGCCGCCTGGCGGCTGCGAAAGGAGGACAGGACAGCCGGACTGGTTACGCTGTGGTGTCTGGCAGGCATTCTCCTCGTGTCTGCCGTTCTGCTGATTCTGGTGGGAATTGTCAGCAGCGCCCTGGAGATCTTCTTCACCTTCTCCACAGTATTTTTGAGCCGTTACCTCTATGGAAGGACGAAACGGCTTATTTCTCAATCTCCATAATCATGTCCACGCGTCTCTGATGGCGGCCGCCCTCAAACTCGGCGTCCAGCCACTCCTCCGTAATCATCTTGGCCAGCTCGCTGCCTACCACGCGGGCTCCGAAGGCCAGGACGTTCGTGTTGTTGTGCATTCTGGACAGCTTCGCTGTGTAGGGATCGCTGCAGACGCAGGCGCGGATTCCCTTTACCTTGTTTGCGGCCAGGGAGATTCCCACTCCTGTTCCGCAGATAGTGATTCCCAGATCCGCCTCGCCGGACGCTACGGCGCGGCCTACCTTCTCGCCGTAAACCGGGTAGTCGCAGCTCTCTGTGGAATCGGTTCCCATATTGATTACCTCGTAGCCCTTGGACTCTACAAACTCCTTGATAATGTTCTTAAGCTCCACTGCAGAGTGGTCGTTTCCAATCGCGATTTTCATAACTCGTCTCTCCTGTCTGATTTCGTTGATTTGTTTTATTGCTTTATTTTTTTATTTTATTTAATTTTTCTGTTTTGTTCTGTTTTTCTGTTCTTCCTTATTTCCTAGAATTCTGTGGTCTTTCTCACATTGGATTCCAGCAGGCGGTTGTAGCCCAGCCAGCCGTTATTGTCCCCGGCTCCGGCTATAATCTCGTTCATGGTCTCCAGCTTGGCGTCCGCATTGTCTGCCAGGCTTAATGCCACAGCCTCAAACAGAGCCGGCTTCTTCGGGGATCCGTACTCCAGCTCTCCGTGGTGAGCCAGAATGCAGTGCTTCAGCTCTGCGGCCAGCTTTTCCGGAAATCCCGGAATCTCCCTGATCCGCTCCGATACCATCTCTGTGCCGATGATAATGTGGCCCAGAAGCTGTCCGTCGTCGGTGTAGTCGTTTTCTGGGAAAGCGGAAAGCTCTCTCGTCTTGCCGATATCGTGGAACAGCGCCCCGGTGAGAAGCAGATCCCGGTTCAGGCGGGGATACACAGCCGCAAAATAGTCGCACAGCTTCATCACGCTCAGCGTATGCTCCAAAAGTCCCCCCACAAAGCCGTGGTGAACGCTCTTGGCCGCCGAGTGGAAGCAGAAGCGGCGGACAAAATCAGAATCCTCCACATAGTAGCTGGAAGCCAGCTTTTTCAGATAAGGATTCTTCATGGACTCAATTAACGCCCTGAGTTCCTGGTACATGGCCTTCACATCCCTGGAGCTGACCGGCAGATAATCGCTCTCCGTATACTCCCCCTCGTCGGCTCTGCGGATCCGGCGCACATTGACCTGATTGGCCCCCTGGAACACTGTGATATCTCCGTCAATATACACATAGTCCAGCGTCTCGAAGTTTCCGACTCCCGGAGAGCCCAGATCCCAGATTTTCGCATCCACGGTTCCCGTCTTGTCCTGCAGCGTCAGCGCCCCGTATTCTTTTCCATTCTTTGTCAGGGCAATCTGCTTCTTCTTGCAGAGATACACATCGGAAATGTGCATGCCGTCGTGGAACTGTCCAATATATTTCATGTTTTATCCTCTCACTTCTCAAAGTTGTCTCATTTATGTTTCAATCCTGCCGGTTTCAGCCTACCGCCCTCTCACCGTCACCTGATACTCCAGAGACGTGTAACCGTCGCGGCCTTTCCGCATCACAGTAACCGCCGCCGCATTTCCCAGCTGAAAGCTGGCAATCTGTGTGCTCAGCTCCTTCAGAGTAGCCACATCGCGGCCGTCGAACTGCACGATAATATCGCCGTTCTGCAGTCCCGCTTCATAGGCAGGTCCCCCTGAAACAGCGTCTGTAATATAAACGCCCTTGGGGATTCCCTCCGCCTGCATGGTCTCGCTGACCTCCTGTCCCTTAATGCCGAAATAGGCGGTCTCCGCTCCGTTTGTCATCTTTTCCAGGATTCCCTTGTAATCGGAAATGCTCATCACCGACTCGGAGACAATGGAATTTTCCCCCTTCAGGCTGTTGTCTGTCCAGCCGATCATCTCGCCGTTTAAATTCAGAATAAACGTGCCTGCGTCTCCATTGCTGGTCAAATCTGTAAACAGGATCCTGGACACTCCGTCTGTCACCGGCACGTTTCTGGCCACATAGGTAATGGCTCCGTATACGGAAGAGTGGACCATGCCTGCCGGCGCGCCCACGCCGATTACCATATCTCCTGCCTTCACAGAATAGGAATTCCCCAGAGGAATGACCTGTATCTCTCCCCGAAGCTCCGAATCCACCGCAGCGGCGTCCGCCAGCACCACAGCCATGCCAGTCACGCTGTCATTCTGGAGAACCGAGGCTGGCGCCTCCGTTCCGTCAAAAAATTCCACACAAATAGAATCCGCCTGGGACACAGCCGAAGATCTGGTCAGAATAATATAAGAACTGCTTGTCCTGGCAATCACGGCTCCCGCGCAGTAGCCGCTGGTCTCAATGGGATTTCCAAACAGATCCGTCTGCTGCATCCCGGAATGTACGGTGACAATACCTCGATCTGCCTGCTGCTCCACCGCCCGCACGCTGTCGTACATGGATTTTAAATCCTCCGAGGTAAACTCATAGGTTTCCATATAGGCTTTCACCGCCTCGTCCACCGGAACCGTCTCCTCCAGCCCGCCGGACTCCTGCACAGATCCGCTCTCCTCCGGCTGCGCCTCCGGATCATCTCTGTTAAATTCTATAGCGGTGCTCTCGCCACGGGAACTATCCTCCCATCTGTCCTTTGACCACGATCTGACTGCCGTAAAGCTCAGAGCCGACACAGCCCCGAACGCAGCCGCAGCCAGAAGAAATACAGCCGCCCGCGCCGCAATCTGCCTCCTGGTCAGAGGAGGCTTCACGATCTTTTCCCGCATAAATTCACGCCTGCGGGGTTCCTTTTTATCAGGTCCTTCGGTATCTGACATCATTCTTTTCCCTTCATGCTTCTTAATTTCAGGAACACATATATGTATTATACGTTTCTTCTAAGACGATTGCAAGAATATTGTGGGAAAATCGCCGGGCGGCAAACTCATTGATTTTCTTTTGTAAAAAAGAATTACCGCCATCTTTTTCCTAATCTCTGCAGCCGAAGCTGTTTTAACAGAACAAGACGCACACTGTTCCAGGCAATGAAACTGCGGTTTACTATTGAGAGTTTTAAATAGCGGCAGTAAAACTTTCCCTCTTGTATCCTTCGGCCGGATATGTTATATTAAACATAGAAAAGGGAAGCCACAGAGGCGGCCTGCCCTCAATAACTTATAACTTTACATCTTTACGATATCAGCCGTCAGCTAGTGCGAATAGTTGGCGGCTATTTTCTATCCTTAAAAATCTGATATAACAGACTAATAAGGGAAACAATGAATAAACAAAACTGAAATAATTCAGAATATGTAACCATTGTATCGCCCTCCTTTCTTCCGTCTGGAGGGCTTTTATACCCTCCGAAAATAAGAGAGTGGCCGCCCGGCTCTGTGGTTTCCCATATCGACATTATATAGCAATCTTCCTTATCTGACCATCATTGTTTCGCCAGGGAGACAGCAGAACGAACCTCTGCAGCGGCCCATTTCTCCATATCATCTCTGCTCATATTTTCCATCAGAAACTTCTTTAAAAAAGCAAATTTACGCTTCCCCTCTCTGTTCCAGCTGTTCAAACACCTCATCCATATCCATTTCAAACATGGCGCTGTCTGCCTGGACTGGGGAAAAATAGAAGGCGACGTTTTCTGCCCCGAATTCCTGTTCCAGCTGCTCCCACTGGGAAGTCAGCCCAATACAGAAGGCCAGAGTATCGCTTCCGAGGGACTCCATATACCAGCGGATCTGATACTTGGGAGAGACGTATTCCTGAATGCTCTTCAGTGTCGTATCCCTGTCTGTGCAGTCGTCTCCATAAGGAACTGATCTGCTGACGCCGTCCTTTTTCAGAAAAATATCTATCCCCCGCTCTTTCTCTGATTCCACGCATTCAAACTGAATTTTATCCTCGTCCGGCAGTTTTTTATTGAAATAGTTGATAATGGAATCGTCGAAGTCCCGCCAGTCAATCCAGATCAGCTCGCCGCTGTCCCAAAATTCATCTTTTGTATCATCCGGCGCTTCTAAAAGCTTTCTTATTTCTTCCAATTGCATACCCTCCCAAATCCTTCGCTATGTGTCTAACTGGAAAACATACATTTTCCCTGTATTTGTGTTATTTTTTCTCCCGCTCTCTTTTTTCCAGAATGACGGGAGGAATTTCAGCAAATCTTCTCAGGAGATAAGCCTTTCCCTTCTCCCCTCTCCATTTATGACAAAACCAAAGCACGCTGCAGCAAAAAAGCGCCGCTGCAATCAGGAATGGATGATGAAATTCTGCCCTGCCCAGAATCGCATAGCTTATCAAAGCGGAAGCCGCAATGGCGCTTCCGGCTATGCCCAGGGCAATTTTTATTACTTTTTCCTGGGACAGCTCCAGAAAATAATTGTCCCATTCTTCTGAATTAAATTTCAGCTGCCTGCCTTTGATCCAGAACAGAATAAGAACTAAACCTAACGCAATCCCCTTGCTGAAAAGGACGTTTATCACTGCCGAACCTGCTAAAATGATCAGTTTTTCCATGATTTATTCCCCTTATGTGTTTTTAAAAATTCTATCGTCTTCTTTGCTATGACAACCGCGCACAGAAAACCTGCTATACCGCAGATAACCGCGTCTGTCTTATCTGCCACGCCGCCTGTACGGCGCATCCCATAATAATAAACAGTCCATATCAGTATCAGCACAGAGCCGCTGATACTGTGCCAAAAAGATTTCCTATTCATATCACCGCCTCATCTTTCTCACTATCCAACAGTAAGCGGCCGCTGTTCCGGCCGGAATCAACGCCAGATAACTGACAATGTTAAAAAGCGTGAAATTATAGGTATTAGACACCTCTCCAAACTCCAGAAGATATCGGCAGCCCATTCCTATGGCAGTGAGGAGAAACGTCGTTATGTAAACCTTTCTTCCCCTGCCAGGCCCGAAAATTCCAGCTGACGCCAGGGCAATCACGCCGTAGCTTGACACCAGCAGATACACTCCGCTAAAATCCAGAGGAAACGGTTCGCTCCTGATAGGAAATACAAAGCAGCCTGCAAAGATGATATAACCCATAAGCAAAATTCCTGGCAGCTGAGAATGTTTCTCAAAAAAATACTGGAGCCTTCCGCTTTTCACCCCAAAGTAAACCGCCGCCGCAAAAAGCGCTGTCACAACTAGAATCGTGATAATATAAACCGCTGCAAATGCCATCTTCTTCCCCCTTTCCCCCACTCTATTCAATCCTTACACGAACCGGGCCGATTGTAAGATTTCCTGCTCCCGCTGCCGTGTACCATCTTCCTTTTTCCAGTCGAATCTTTTCCGGCGCGCCAGGCGTAATATACCCTATCTCATATCTTTCCCCAGTTTCAACATCAGTAAAGAGCACACTCGTATCACAGTCTCCGCTCACCTTCACCGTTCCAAACAGGGGCTGTATCTGTTCTGATTTAATCCCTCCATCACTGCCCGTCAGAGTAAAAGTATAGTTCCTTTGAATACCAATATGAAGAAAAACTGCGGCTGTCAATATCGCGGCAATACATAAAATCAGCTGTTTCTTTTTCACTGTGTCACCTGCTCTGTATCCTTCGCCAGCTTCCTGAAAATGATTATTCTTACTATGACACAGGCCATTATCACTGCGAAAGACAAGATCCCATACAATAAAGCTTCTGTATACCAGGGAGCCGAATAGGCAGCATATATGTCCGGATACCTTTTATAGCTGTAAAAATCAAATCCTGTTTTCAATGCAATGACGTATAAGCTTCCATAGATAACATACTTTAATGCGTCATACAATTTTTTCATACCATCCCTCCCCCGCTCCCAGCCTTTGCCCCATTCTCTGTATCTACATTATAACAATCCCCCATTCCCGCCACAATGAAGAAATCATTACGATTTCTTATACATTTTTTGAATTGCTCTAAAAGCATATTGCACTGCCAGGGGCAAGTACATATAAAAGCATATATTTTATCAGAAAATACAGATATTATATGATCCATCTGTTCTTTTCCAGTATTTATTCTTTGAATCTCCGAAAAAATATAGAAAAATAGGCAACATATCTTGACAACAAATTTTATAAGTGTTATAAATTTTTTATAAATAGGACATAAAAATTTTATGTCCTAAAATGGACGTCCAACAAAATTGAAAGGAGAACAAAGCTATGACTAATGCGATGCTTACAGATCTGCTGCAAAGCCTGGGACTTCTGGGCATATTTCTGCTGATAGGTGTATTTCTGAGAGCAAAATTTAAGATTTTTCAGAAAACATTTATTCCTGCTTCTGTAATTGGGGGATTCCTGCTTTTGATTTTAGGGCCCCAGTGTGCGAATGTCCTTCCTGTTCCATCGACCTGGTTCGATACATATTCTCTGCTTCCCGGAATTCTGATCGTTCCGGTTGTAGCAGCCGTTCCGCTGGGATTGAAATTTGGAGGTGGAAAATCTGATGGTATAAATCCAGACTTTCTAAAAAACGTATTTCCTCTTATCGGAATTGGACTAGCGGCAGCTATGTTCCAGTTTGCCGTCGGGTACGGAACCCATGTGCTGTTTTCAGGAGAAAATCTCTATGACGTATTTGGAATCGAGCTGTCAATCGGTTTTGTTGGCGGACATGGTACAGCCGGTACTCTGGGAAATATGCTCTCAGCGCTGAATCTTCCCTACTGGGAGACCTCTCAGGGTGTGGCAACCACAACGGCTACCTTTGGAATCGTAGGAGGCATCCTGATTGGAATTATGATGATTAACTGGGCAGCCCGACACGGACAGACGGCAATGTTAAAGAAACCGGCTGATATTCCGGAACCTCTGCGGGTTGGATTTGAAAAAGATATCAAAAAACAAAATTCCGTAGGCCGTGAAACTACCCTGTCTTCCTCTATCGACACTCTCGCCTTCCACGCCGCTCTGATTTTTGTTGCCTGCGGCCTGGCATACCTTCTTTTAATGGGAGCTGAAAAATTTCAGATTCCCGTTCTGAAGAGTATTTCTGTCTGGGCCTACGGTATGATCGTGATGTTCGCCATCTGGGGAATCATGTGCAAACTTAAGCTGGACTATCTGGTAGATGACAAAATTAAAAGCAAGGTTTCCAGTTCCTTCACAGAGTTTGCCGTAATTGCAGCAATTGCAAGTCTCCCGATTAAAGCAGTAGCGGCATATATTGTCCCGATTCTTGTGATGGTGGCAATCGGTTATGTAATAACGACTGGTGTTCTCTTTATTCTCTGCAAGCGGCTCTTAAAGGGCTTCTGGTTTGAGCAGATGATCGGAACTTATGGCATGAGCACTGGCGTATTCTTAACAGGCGTTCTGCTTCTTAGAATCTGTGATCCAGATCTGGAAAGCCCCGCTTTGGCCAATTATTCTCTATCCTACACTATCACTAGCATTATTTATTTTGCTATGCTGAATCTTTTTATTGTCCTTCCTATGAGCTCTGGAGCAGGCGTGACCACTTTGGCAGCCACAGGACTAGGTCTTGCAGCCGTACTATTTGCAATAGTGAGCAGCCGTATTTCTTTCGGAAGCCAATTTAAGGGAAATTAAAATAACTGAGACGATCAGAAAACACTTCGATAATTTCAAATCTGACAAGAAAGTTTCGTCCTTTCTGGACGAAGCTTCCTGCAAAGGCAGGTAAGTGAGGTAAAAGAAATGCAGAATTATGAGGAACTTTTCGAAAAACTAAATGCCAAAATATGGGATTACGCGGAACTGAAATTTGAAGAATATCAGTCGTCTGAAGCCCTCATCGACATGATGAAAGCACATGGATTCTCGGTAGAAAGAGGGCTGGCCGGAATGGATACGGCATTCAGAGCCACAGCTGGAAAAGGGCGTCCTGTAATAGGGCTTTTGGCAGAATACGACGCTCTGTCCGGCCTCAGCCAGAAGGCAGGACAGCTGGAACCAATTCCCAGAAAAGGCACAGAAAACGGCCATGGCTGCGGTCACTGTCTTCTGGGAACAGCTGCAGCCGGAGCTGCTCTGATGGCAAAAGATTATCTGATTCAAACCGGCAGAGAAGGTACTGTTGTGCTGATTGGATGCCCGGCGGAAGAAGGAGGTTCAGGAAAAGCTTACCTTGCCAGGGCTGGCGTGTTTGATGATCTGGACGCAGCGCTCACCTGGCATCCAGCTGGAGGAAACGCTGTTTTGACAGGTTCTCTGCAGGCAAACTGCCAGGCCTATTTTCGTTTTCACGGCGTTTCCTCCCACGCGGCAGGATCTCCTCATCTAGGCCGAAGCGCCCTGGATGCCGTAGAGCTGATGGATGTAGGCGTAAACTACATGAGAGAACACATGGAGCCCACTGACCGGATTCACTATGCTATTACTGATACAGGCGGCAGTTCTCCCAATGTGGTACAGAATCATGCGGAGGTTCTTTATTTGATCCGTTCCACCGATAACAATAAAGTGAAACGATTGTATGAAAGGGTAAAAAATATTGCCAGAGGCGCTGCTCTGATGACAGAAACAAATGTAGAAGCAGTATTTGACAAAGCCTGTTCCAATATTCTTTCCAACAGCATCCTGGAACAGCTTCTTTATGACTGCATGAAAACGATTCCTCTTCCATCCTACACGGAAGAGGAACTGGCCTATGCAGAACAAATGAAGAAAACGATCACTGACGCTGATATAGCCAGTGATATGTCCCTGATGATGGTTCATGGAGCAGAAAAGAGAAGACTGGCTTCCCTCTACCGCGAGCTTCCTATGGCCAATTTTGTAGTGGAACATCAGCACCAGGATCTGTTCCTTCCGGGCTCTTCCGATGTGGGAGACTGCAGCCATGCAACACCCACAGCCCAGTTTGTGGGAGCATGCTTTGTGCCTGGAACGCCAGCCCACTCCTGGCAGATGACAGCTCAGGGAAAGGAAAAGACTGCAGTAAAGGGAATGTTCTATGCAGCCCAGGTACTTTCTGAAGCTTGCCGTCGTCTGTTTGAAAAACCAGAAATTGTAAAACAGGCCCGAGAAGTATTTGAGAACGATACCGAGGGAAAACCATACGAGTGCCCCATCCCAACAGAAATCCTGCCTAACGCAAACGGAAAAAGGAAAAAGCACTCATATGCCAGCGGACAAGAAGGATAAAAAATAGACAAAAACAGGAGGTGATGAAAAATGACAATTGCTGAATCGGCAAAGTCCATAGAGGAACATTTAAGACAGCTTCGAAGAGAGTTTCACAGACATCCAGAAATATCAGGAAATGAGAAAAAGACAGCTGCCAGAATTGTGAGAGAGCTTTCCGAAATCGGCGGATTTGAGATCCGCGAAGGCGTAGGAGGACATGGGGTAATCGCCGAACTTTCAGGAGCTCTGCCGGGCCCTGCAATAGCTCTCAGGGCAGATATGGATGCGCTGCAGATTGAGGAAGAAACAGGTCTTTCTTTCTGCTCAGAAAACTGCGGAGTCATGCATGCCTGTGGGCACGATAATCATATTACCATGGTTCTGGGGGCAGCCCGTCTTCTGGCTCAAAGAAAAGATGAGCTTAAAGGAAAGGTGCGGCTGATTTTTCAGCCATCAGAAGAACTGTCTCCGCAGGGCGGATCTAGAAAAATGATTGAAGCAGGTGCCCTGAAAGGAGTTGACGCTGTATTTGGAATACATGTCTGGCCAGATCTTCCACTCGGGAAAGTGGGAATAAAGGCTGGCCCGCTGATGGCTGCCTCTGATCACTTCACAGTCACCATTAAGGGAAAGCCCAGCCATGCCGCAAGACCTGACGAAGGAATCGATGCTCTGGTGGCAGGAGCCCAGTTTGTGATGGCAGCCCAGACTATCGTCAGCAGAAATGCAGATCCCATGAAGTCCGTCGTTATAACCATCGGAAGACTGAATGCTGGAACCCGTTATAATATTATAGCGGGAGAGTGTGTGCTGGAAGGAACCTGCCGTACGTTCGATCCAGCTGTCCGGGATCTGGCAGAACGCAGACTGGATGAGATATTGTCCGGAGTCTGTACCGCTTCAGGCTGTACAGGAGAACTCCACTATGAAAGAGGCTATATGGCAGTGGTAAACGACACGAAAATGGCAGACTATGTCAGGGAGTCAGCCGACAAAATTCTGGGAAACGGCACAGCTGTATCTGTAGAACCGGCCATGACCTCTGAGGATTTTTCCTTTTATCTGGACGAAAAGCCAGGGGTTTTTGCCTGGATTGGCACAACGCCGCCAGGGGATATCGTATGGCCGCTGCATAGCAGCCACTATAGCCCCGATGAAGGAGTTCTTTGGAGGGGATCCGCCCTGCTTGCAGGACTTGCACTGGGACTGTGGGAAAAACAGCAGGTTATGTTATTAGAAAAAAGTTGAAAAACAGGCAGTCTCGTTAAAACAGTATGTTTTAACGGGGCGGCCTTTTTCCATAGAGCCCTCTGTGTGTATCTGCGTCAAAAGACCAGTTAGGCAGAGCTTCTGGATAATGCGGTTGCAGCTTCTCGGAGTGATGTTGAGCCACTCTGCCAGGAGAGAAGAGGTAAGCACCTGCCTGGGATTTTTCAGGAAAAGGCCGATAATCTTCTGTAGATTGCCCTCGTTGATCCCGTTATCTTTGGAAAATTTCATAATTTTTTCATTGTCATACGAAACATGGAGAGGATCCTGAACGGACAGAGGTCCCATCAGGCGAAGCTGTTCATTGATCAGAAAGCCGTCATTTTTTCCATAGTGGACTGACTCGTTCAAGGCTTGCTCTGCCTGCTCCAGACTATTGGAAAGAGAGGTGGCAAGGCCTGCGCCCAAACGAAAAGGGATTTCACTGTGGGTGTCCAAATACAGGATCAGGGAGCGCAAAAGCGCAGGAAGATGGCTGCTGTCCTCAAGCTCCCAGGTAATTTGAAAATAAGTGATAAAAGTCTGAACAGAAAAGCTGGCTCCATATTCCTTTCTAAAATCTACCAGAGCCTTTAAAAACGTAATATTCTGATATTCCAGCTCCGTACCCAAAAGATTATCAGGACAGACAAGCCGGATGAGAATACTCGCTTTATGTACTACAGAACTAAGGAGAAGCTTTGCCGTAGATACTGCACTTCGAATAGAATCGGCAATCGTATTATCATCTGGGAAAATATAAAGATATGGGATATTCTCGTCCTCATACCGTTTCAGGCTATTCGTTGAGCGCACAAAAGCAATGTCTATTTTCTTCTCATTCCACAATTCCCTAGCTGTGTGGAATAATGTTTCATAGCTAAGAACTGGATCTGTGCAGCAGTGGGGCATCAACTCAGGGCGGAGGTAACGGTGCAGATCCAAATAATTATTGCTGGGTATCAAAAAGTCACAGTAAATCCGATTGAGCGGGATATCCGGGTGAGTCTGGACAAAGTCCAGGGCAATTGCCAGAAAATGTTTTGTCTCATAGGATACAAAAGCGCAGGGCTTTTCGATATTAGGGATATTCATAAGCTGATAGTAGCCAAACTCACCGCTGCAGAAGATAATATCGCAGTGATCCTTACATTTATAATAGATATCCTGGATTTCCTCCAGAGTGTGATAAACATATTTATGAAAAATACAGCCGAAATCATTCTGCTCAATGACACGGTTAATGGCCTGAAGAGATACCTTTGGGCTGATAATGCTGACAGTAATCATATGTGACTCTCCGTTTCCAATAGTTGTCAGTGGAACATAAGAACTGATATTTCGTACAAAAACATCCGTCCTTCTCCATTCCCTGTATAATAATTTACTATAGCCGCTCCGGGAAAGTCAATATATTCCTGAGAGGCATGAACAGCAAATATATGAATGGCAGTTTTTTTGATAAAGCCTGGCAAAGCTTGTAGATTTTGTCTAAACAGCCTGACCTTCTTATTAATATTCCCTGTCGAATCATTTCGCATTTATTATAGAAGCATTCCATTCAGCATTAACGGCCTTCTTAAAAAACTATGCTGGCATCTCTAGTATTTGTGTGGTAAAATGGCTGAAATTATACTAACTGCAAAACAGCCGGTATTTTCGGCAGCCGCCAAATAGACATAACTGTTCACTTGTCTCATTGCTTTATGATATAATATATCCCATCAGCAGGAAAACAAGCGGCTGCGAAGCAGGCATTTGTTTTCACCTGATGGGATAACGAGTAAACTGTCTGCGCAGCAGACAATAAGCACGAAGTGCCCGTTTACGAGTCTTTTTAATCAGCAGGAAAACAAGCGGCTGCCCCCATTAATTTTTTATAAGGTGACTACTGTGAAAGAAAGTAGAGGACAGCCAACAAATGGCGTACTTTAAATAAGCTGTCTTATGGCAGCCTTTGAAAAATTATTATTTTGAGGAGCTAAGAAGCTAATTACAATTCGGAAAGAATCCCTTCTCTGATGAGCAGTTTCTTGGCTTGTTTGATAGCCTTTTCCTTCTGTTTTTCTTTCAAAGGTTCAGGCATATCAGTTTTATATAAATCGGTCGGATTCCACGCTTCACCAGTAGACAACATCTGATAGATAGCAGTGAGAATCATCCGATCGATAGCAATAATGGCTCGTTTTTTACCGCGGCGCTTCATAATACGTTCATATTTCTGCTTATAGTAAGGAGACTTATCGGATTTCACGGCTGCATGAGCGACTTGCACCAATGCAGGTTTGAGGTAGACACCGGCACGTGTTATCCTGACAGATTTCTTCTTACCAGCAGATTCATTGCTGCCGGGAGTCAGTCCTGCCCAACAACAGAGGCGCTTGGAATTAGAAAACGGAGTCATATCGGTACCAATCTCGGAGATAACCGTAATTGCACTGTTGCGGTCAACACCCGGAATGGCACACAGTAACTGGACAGCATTTTCATAAGGGGCAATCAAAGAATCAAGCATAGTGTCTATATCATTGATGGTAGATGTGATATAATCCAGATGTGCGCGGACGAGACGCATACGGTATTTTGGGGGATCAGTCATCTGATACCCTTCGATGGATTCAATGACACTGTCAGACTTCTTCTTTAGAGAACGGAGGAGTCTGGAAGCTATTTCTTCGTGGTTGATGGAATTGCCGGATTGTTCGATCAGGCAGTCAATAACAGATGTAGCTGATTTCCCAAAGATATCGGAAACAACCGAATCTAATGCGACATTACAGACAGTAAGCGCATTCTGATATCTATTCTTTTCGCTGGTACGACAAGAAGTCAGCTTGTAACGATATCTTGTAAATTCACGCAGGATACGGATCGGTTTACAAGGGATATAGCTGCCTTGAACCAGACCTAATCGAAACAAATCCCCAATCCACTTGGAATCTTTCGTATCATCCTTATTGCCTTTGACTGCTTTTACCCATTTGGGATTGGCAATGGTGACGTTCATTTCGTCCTCTAAAAGGTTGAATACAGGAACCCAGTATTTACCGGTAGATTCCATACAGACATCACGGCATTGATTTTCAATTAGCCAATTTTTAAATTGCAGGATAGAATTGTTGAAGGTGGAGAAACGTTTCTTTTGGTAAGAAGGGTCTACTCCCGGAAGTGGTTTTAATGATAGTGGCAACAAGAAAAGATTTGTGAACATCGATGCCACAGCAAGTTTGATAAACAACTTTCATGGTCAACACTCCTTTCAAAGTGAGATAAAGAAGCCATTGACTGTTCCACCACACATTTAACAGAGAAGTTAAAACAATTCTTACTGTACGGTCTAAAAGAGCCACGTATTTGTGCTTGAAAGATGGAACTCACACTGATTATTATGCTGTCTAAAACAGAAGAAAGTCTTTACGACTCACCTCACCGTGCTTTGTAGTATAACTTCTTTAACAATTATTTTATCAGTAACGTGGGGGATTAAAAAGACTTTCATTCCTATTTGTGCCGCCGACTTGGCGGCGGAATGGAGATTATTATGAATCAAAAAGCATTAAAAACATTGGAATACTATAAAATCATTGACACTCTGACGGAATATGCCTCCACGGAGCCGGGAAAACGGCTCTGCCGGGAGCTTCTGCCCTCCTGCGACTATCAGGAAATTCTGCAGAACCAGCAGGAGACCTCCGACGCGGTGACGCGGGTGCGCCAGAAGGGCAGCATTTCCTTCGGAGGCGTAAAGGATATTACTGACTCCTTAAAGCGTCTGGAGATTGGAAGCTCTTTAAATATTACAGAACTTCTGGCCGTCAGTTCCGTGCTCACCGTGTCCGCCAGGGCGAAATCCTACGGCCGCAGGGAGGAATCTGAACTTCCGGACGACTCCTTAGACGAAATGTTCCGTCTGCTGGAGCCGCTGACTCCCGTCAATACGGAAATTAAGCGGTGCATTCTCTCGGAAGACGAGGTCAGCGACGACGCCAGCCCTGGGCTCAGACAGGTCCGCCGCCAGATGAAAATCATTAACGACCGCATCCACACCCAGCTGAACTCTGTTTTAAACTCCAGCCGCACCTATCTCCAGGACGCGGTCATTACCATGCGGGACGGCCGCTACTGTCTGCCTGTCAAGGCAGAGCACAAAAGCCAGGTTCCCGGCATGGTCCACGACCAGTCTGCCACCGGCTCCACTGTATTTATCGAACCCATGGCGGTCATCCGTCTGAACAATGAAATGCGGGAGCTGGAAATCCAGGAGAAGCGGGAAATTGAATTTGTGCTCATGGCTTTAAGCTCCCAGCTGGTTCCATACACGGACACGCTGACTGAAAATCTGGCCATCCTTGCAAAGCTGGATTTCATCTTTGCCAAGGCGGCTCTGTCCCGCCACTACAACTGTACAGAACCGAAATTTAACAATAAACGCTACATTAATATCAAGGACGGCCGCCACCCGCTGCTGGATCCGAAGAAGGTGGTTCCCATCAACATCCACCTGGGAGACAGCTTTGACCTTCTCATTGTCACAGGCCCCAACACAGGCGGCAAGACGGTATCCTTAAAAACTGTGGGCCTGTTTACTCTCATGGGACAGGCGGGCCTCCACATTCCGGCCTTTGACGGCTCTGAGCTGGCTGTCTTTGACAATGTATTTGCCGACATTGGAGACGAGCAGAGCATTGAGCAGAGTCTCAGTACCTTCTCTGCCCACATGACGAACATTGTGTCCATTCTGGGGCAGGCAGATTCCCGCTCCCTGTGCCTGTTTGACGAGCTGGGAGCCGGAACAGATCCGACGGAGGGAGCCGCTCTGGCAGTGGCTGTTCTGTCCTTCCTCCACCACATGGAGTGCCGCACCATGGCCACCACCCACTACAGCGAGCTGAAGGTATTTGCCCTGACAGAGCCTGGCGTGGAGAACGCCTGCTGCGAGTTCAGCGTGGAGACGCTGCGCCCCACCTACCGGCTTCTCATCGGAATCCCCGGTAAGAGCAACGCCTTTGCCATTTCCAAAAAATTGGGACTTCCCGACTACATTATCGAGGACGCCAAACGCCACATCGAGAAGGAGGACGCGGCCTTTGAGGACCTGCTGGCCAATCTGGAGGAAAGCCGGGTAACCATCGAGAAGGAGCGGGAAGAGTTAAACGCCTACAAGGCGGAGATTGCGGATCTGAAAAAGCGGCTGGAGCAGAAGGAAGAGCGGTTCCAAGATCAGAAGGAACGCCTTTTAGAAAAGGCCAGAACCGAGGCCCAGCAGATTCTCCAGGACGCCAAGGACACCGCCGACTCTACAATCCGGAATATCAACAAGCTGGCCAGCCAGTCCGGCGTGGGAAAGGAGCTGGAGGAACAGAGAAGCCGCCTGAGAAACAAGATCAAGGATGTGGACAAAAAGCTGGCCTCCAAAAAGCCTCAGACCCCGCAGAAGACCATTTCCCCCAAGTCCCTGAAAATCGGCGACGGCGTAAAGGTCATTTCCATGAATTTAAAGGGAACCGTCAGCTCCCTGCCTAACGCCAGGGGCGATCTGTACGTGCAGATGGGCATTCTCCGGTCTCTGGTTAACATAAAGGATCTGGCCCTCTTAAACGAGTCCTCTATCTCCGGCCCAGGCCTGGATAACAGCGCGGGAAGCGCAGGCGGCCGCGGCGCAGGAAGAAACAGCGCCAAGACGCCGGGGGCTTTCGGCAAGGGCAAATCCTCTCAGAGCGGAATCAAGATGTCCAAGTCCTTCTCTGTATCTCCTGAGATCAATCTCATCGGTCTGACAGTGGACGAGGCGGTTCCGGAGCTGGACAAATATCTGGACGACGCCTATCTGGCCCACCTGCCCCAGGTCCGCGTAGTCCACGGGCGCGGCACAGGCGCTCTCAGGGCCGGCGTGCACAAGCACCTGAAACGCTTAAACTACGTGAAGGAATTCCATTTAGGCGAATTCGGCGAAGGAGATACCGGCGTTACTATCGTTACATTTAAATAAATAAGTCAATGCGCGCAGACAGACGCGCAGCGCAGGGAACTGTACTGCCTTCGCAGCAGGGCGCAGTCCCGCGTCAGGGGGAAAGGAGTAGCAGCGTCATGGCTGAAAAACAGAAAATACTGATTGTGGACGACGATGAAAACATTGCAGAGCTTATCTCTCTGTATCTGACAAAAGAATGCTACGAAACGAAAATCGTGGGGGACGGGGAAGAGGCTCTGGCCGTTTTCCCTGTCTTTAAACCGAATCTGGTGCTCTTGGATCTGATGCTTCCTGGCATCGACGGCTACCAAGTCTGCCGGGAGCTCAGGACTTCCTCCCAGGTTCCGATTATCATGCTCTCCGCCAAGGGAGAGATTTTCGACAAGGTGCTGGGGCTGGAGCTGGGAGCTGACGATTACATGATTAAGCCCTTTGACTCCAAGGAGCTGGTGGCCAGAGTCAAGGCGGTGCTCCGCCGCTACCAGGCCGCTCCCCAGACGCCGGAACCGGCTGGTTCCGACCAAAAGGGACAGTATGTGGAATTTCCGGATTTAATTGTGAACCTGACCAATTACTCTGTCATCTACAACGGCCATTCCATTGAGATGCCGCCCAAGGAGCTGGAGCTGTTGTATTTTCTGGCCTCCTCTCCCAACCAGGTATTTACCAGGGAGCAGCTGCTGGACCATATCTGGGGATATGAGTACATTGGAGACACCAGAACGGTGGACGTTCACATTAAACGTCTCCGCGAAAAAATCAAGGATCATGAAAAGTGGGCTCTGACTACCGTCTGGGGCATCGGCTACAAGTTTGAGGTGAAGAGGTAACGCCATGATCCACTCTCTCTACTACAAATTCATTCTGGGCTATCTCCTGTTCGGGCTTCTGGGCTTCGCCGCCATCGCCACTCTCTCCTCCGATATGACCTACGATTATCTGGTGGAGCATAGGGCGGAAGCCCTCTATGACGAGGCCAATCTGATTGCTGAAAACTGCAGCGATATTTACCAGGGAAAACGGCTGGATCCCGACATGGTAAAGCCGCAGATTGACGCCATGGCTTCCTACCTCCAGTCTTCTATCTGGGTTGTCAACCACGACGGCCAGGTGACGGTAGACAGCCAGAACCGCCTGACCGGAAAAACCATCGACAGCTTCGATCCCACGGCAGGAGGCAGCAAACCCTATTCCATCGGAACCTATTACGGGCAGTTTTCCTCTGACGTGCTGTCCGTCTCAGCCCCCATTACGGGAAATTTCAATACCTATGGCTACATTGTGATCCACCTTCCCATGAAGCTGATCACAGAGGAGCAGAACAGCATTTTAAATATTATGTATATCACGGCGGCCATCCTGTTCGGGCTGTCCCTGATTATCCTGCTGTTTTTTACGAAAACCGTGTACGTTCCGCTGAAAAAGATCACTTACGCGGCCACGGAGTACGCGGCAGGCAACCTGTCCTACAGCATCAGCCTTCACACCCAGGACGAGATGGGATATCTGGCCAACACTCTGAACTACATGGCCATGGAGCTCAACAAAATGGAGGAATACCAGCACAAATTTATTGCCAACGTGTCCCATGACTTCCGCTCTCCCCTCACCTCCATCAAGGGATATCTGGAAGCCATTATCGACGGCACGATCCCGCCGGAGCTCTATGAAAAATACTTGAATATCGTCATTGCCGAGACGGAGCGGCTCAACAAGCTGACTCAGGGAATGCTGACCTTAAACTCCTTAGACAGCAAGGGCTTCCTCACCAGGACGAACTTTGACATCAACCGGGTGATCAAGGATACGGCGGCGGCCTTCGAGGGGGCCTGCAGCGCCAGAGGCATTACCTTTGATCTGACGTTCAACGATTCCATCCAGATGGTGTACGCGGATCTTGGGAAAATTCAGCAGGTTCTCTACAACCTGATTGACAATGCCATCAAATTCAGCTACGAAAACTCTGTGATCTACCTGCAGGCGTCAGAAAAGCATGAGAAAATTTTTGTCTCTGTGAAGGATACCGGAGCAGGCATCCCAAAAGACAGCATTAAAAAAATCTGGGAACGGTTCTATAAAAGCGATCCCTCCCGCGGGAAGGATAAGAAGGGAACCGGCCTGGGACTTGCCATTGTGAAAGAAATCATCCAGGCCCACGATGAAAATATCGACGTGGTAAGCACAGAAGGCGTGGGAACCGAGTTTATTTTCAGCCTTCCGAAAGCCAGCAGCTTTTAGAGAAGGAGGGAAAAGGGCTGAAAACGAAGAAGGGAAAGTTTTACGCGCTCCACTGTAAGTCGCTGTAAAACTTTCCCTCTTCTGTCTGTCAACATTTTTCTCGAAAAAGGAAATCTTTAGTGTCAGTGTACACTGACGCCATGAACCGTTTTGAGCTTTCCTGATATCATCTGCTGCTCAGCCCGACTCGTTCCGCCAGATATCCTCTCCCCGCAGGGAGAAAAGAAATTTTCCAGTGACTTTAATTGAAACAGGGAAAATTTCTTTTCTTCTTCCATAGCCTCTTCTGCATATCGCGCGGGGAAAATTTTTCGGTGACTTTAATTGGAACAAGAAAAATTTTCCCCGCGCGTATATCCTGCCTATCTTACGCCTCTTCCTCCGGAAGCTCGTAGCTCTTTTCCACCTTCACTTTTCCGCTTCTGAAACGGACGCTTCCAAATACAAAGGCAAATACTACGACAGCCAGATTCGCCGCCAGCAGCTTAACCGGAAGCTCTAAGGAGGAGGTAACTCCTGAAATTACAACTACAATCAGATCCAGCACTCCGATTGCCATCAGCATGCTGTCCTTCACATGGAAATTGGACTGCTTCCACGCGCCCGGCAGCACCTTGGGCATCCGAAGCAGGCTTAAAATGATCATGGCTTTTGTGATAGAGCCTACGGTAATTGTAATATCGCTGATAATGCCGATATCGAAGTTAAACATAATCGGCACAAATCCAATCACATAGTAAATTTCCAGCAGAATAATGGGTGTTCTGAACTTGGGATGAAGTCTTGCCAGAGAGGACGGATACCAGCCGTCGTTGCAGGCCTGCATTAATGGTTTCGTACAGGAAGCGATGGAGCTGTTCAGCGTGGTGAGCAGGGCCATCCATGCGCCTCCGATCATGAACAGGTAGTATAACGGCTTGGAAAGCACGGCCTCAGCTACCACGTTTAAAGGCTGGCCGGCAACCTGGTCTACGGGAAGCACGCCCGCTGCCACTACGCCCATCAGGCCGTAAAAGGCTGCGATTCCCAGCGTGGAAAACAGCATAACCCGTGGAATATCCCTGGTAGGATTCTTTGCCTCCGCGCTCATCTGAGTCACGTACTGGGCGCCGTCGCAGGTATAGCTCATAAGCACCGCCGCGCTCCACAGTCCGGAAAGTCCGTTGGGCATAAAAGTAGCAGGATCAAAATAATTCGGATCTAGGTTGGCGAGACCTACACCTGTAAATACCGTCAGCGCGATTACCAGCAGGATTACCGCCGCTCCCTGAATCTTGGCAAAAGCGTTGACGCCAAACACGTTGGTTACAAAGAGAATCGTCAGCACGCTGAGAGCAATGGCCTTTCTTGTCAGCCACGGCAGAAACGGCATGGCGTAGTCGGCAAATGACAGGGCGTACATAGCCAGCGTCACGCTGGTGAGAAGGGAAATCATAGAATAGGTTCCTGTCCACCTGGGGCCTAAAAAGGTTCCCACCATAGAATAGTCTCCGCCTCTGTATCTGGCCACAGAATTCAGGAAAATCTGCGGCGTTCGGGACAGCAGTGCAATAAATCCTCCTATCATAAACGCAATAAAAATGGAACGTCCTGTTCTCTCAATTCCGATTCCTGTCAGAGACATAATTCCAGAGCCGATAATGGATCCGACTCCGATTGCCATCAGATCCCAGAACACGCTTCAGATCCTTTGTGGATGTTAACTGCTTTGACATAGTCTGACTCTCCTTTCCCCCTGTTCAGGGCCTCCCCTACTCTTTAAAATGGCTGGCAAATTCTGACTGAATCAGATCCAGCTCCTCTTTATTTCCCCCAATCCGAAGTCCCGTCAGAGCCATCAGCTTTCCGGCCAGAATACTCTGGTCAATCGGATACTCGTTTCCCGTAATACAGGCCGTCTCGTCGGCATGGCCTACCGGTACAGGCTCTCCGTCCGGCACAATGGGGAAGGTAATCTCCACCGTTGGAATTCTGTAGGCCACACAGCCCAGATCCGAGGAGGCTTTGGGCAGGTTTCCGAAGGTAAAGCGGGAGCTGTCGATTCCCAGATCCGCGGCATACAGGGCCGCTCTGCGGTACAGGGTGGGAACCGGCGTCGCGCAGTACCAGGGAGCGTCCCAGCGGTACACAGGCGTCGTGTCTGTCATCAGCGCCGTGCCCTTTATCACATTGTCCACCCGCTTCATAAGGGAATTCAGCTCTGCCGAATCGTTGGTGCGCAGCTCCACATTCAGGGTAGCCAGGTCGGGAACCGAGTTGGCCGCTGTGCCTCCCTTTGAAATAATGTAGTGAATCCGGTTGGTTTCCGGCATGTGCTCTCTTAAAAATTCCAGTCCCATGGTGGTTAAAATCACTGCGTCCAGGGCGCTTCTGCCCTTTTCCGGCGAGGAGGAGGCATGGGAGGCCCTCCCTTAAAGGTCACCCAGTTGTCGTGGGTCGGCCACACAATGGCCTTGCCTGTCACCTCAGAGCCCCAGTCCGATCCATAGTGGCTGGCCAGCATTAAATCCACCTCGTCCATGCAGCCGCCCTCTAAAATATAGTGTTTCGATCCTTCCAGCTCCTCTGCAGGGGTGCCATAGACAATCACGGTTCCCTTCTCCTGGAACGCCTCCTTAAGCTCCAGGGCCGCCGCAAAGCCGGCGGAGGAGATCAGGTTGTGGCCGCAGGCGTGGCCGTTTGGGAGAGCGTCGTACTCCAGCAGGACGCCCACCACAGGTCCGTCCTCTTTTCCGTGAAACACCGCCTTAAAGGCTGTCGGCATATCGATCTCCTGGTCAAATTTCGGATGCCTTCCCGTCAGCCCTCTCTCTACCTCAAATCCTTCCCGTTCCAGCTCGTTCATCAGAAGCAGAGAGGAATTGAACTCTTCCCAGCCTACCTCCTTAAATTCCCAGATCCGTCTGGCTATTTTGTGAAGCTTCTCTCTGCTTCTGTCAATGGCTTCCATCATCCTTGTTTCCTCTGGGCTCATTCTGTCTCCTCCTTTTATCTCTTATCATTTCTAGCGCCGTTCTCTTTCTCTTCTGTTTTCTATCATACGGATCCGCCGTTAAAAAACCGTCAACTCTCCCTTTAATTTCAAGAAAAATAAAATATTTTCCGTATATAGACAAAAAATCAGACTGATACTCTTCTAAAATTAAGAATTTTTTCAGTCTGATTTCTCCGTGATTGATAGTATTTTTCTATATCGTTCTATGCCTTTTTAAGCCTTTTCTTTCCTTTTTAACGCTTCTGCCTCCAGGCGCGCGCAGACTGCCTCCGCCTGCTGCCGTTCGGAGCTTCTCTCGTAGTGGTAAAGCGCCGTTCGCCCCTCTCCCGAGGTCATTCTGCGGATCAGCCGCTCCTCCTTTCCTGACAGGGAAATCCTGCGTTCCCCATGCAGACGCTCCAGACATTGAAAACAGTCTCTGAATGCCCGCAACGGAACGTCCGATTCCGCGCCGTAGCAGTTGGCGTAAATTTCCAGGGCCTCTCCCCTGTGATCCATCCCGAAAATCTGCCTCATCAGGGCTGTCTTTCCCACGCCCACCTCGCCTTCTATGATCACAGACCTGGCGTCCTCATTGCTGAGAAACAGGAAAATCTGCTCGTCAACAGCCTGTATCTCCGCCAGGCGGCCGAAAAACGCCTCCTTTGACGTTTGGCTTCTCAGAGAAGACACCTCTTTTCTGTGGAGCAGCGTCTGAAACAGAACCTCTGCCTGGTGGGACGGTTCCTCATCCAGATCCTCCTTCAGGCGGCGGGCATACTCCTGATACAGCTTCACTCCCCAGTCGTATTTTTCCGCCTGCCCGTAAAGCCTCATGCCGGTCAGAACCATCTCCTCATCCCACGGGCTCCAATGCTTCCATGTGTCGATTAGGAGGCGGATCCGCTCCGGATTTCTGACTGCGGACGGTTCCTCCAGCTGCGCCTTCAGCTCCCGCAGGATTCTGGCTGTCTGCTGATTTCTTTTTTCTTCCACCCAATCCTCAAACTCCGGGCAGTCCTTCAGATAAAAAAAATCCAGGAATCTCTCCTGGCAAAGGGAAAAATCACGTTCCGGCATATCCCAGTCTGTCTTAATCTCCACCCGCTGATTGAGCTTTAAATCATTTCTGCCCTGGAGGACAATCACTTCCTCCCCCAAAAGCTTTCTGAGCTGAAACAGAGCCTGCCTCAGGTTTTTCCGGCCGGAGGCCTCGTCCCCGGATCCCCAGAACAGGGAGACCAGTTCGTCCCGGTTCGTGTGCTTTTCCACGCACAGATAATAAAAAATCCCCTCTGCCTTCCTGTAAGGAAACCGAACCGGCTCCCGATCCCTGCAAACACCCGGTATCCCCAGAAGCGTCACTTCATATTCCAATCCATTTCCCTTACCTTTCCTGCCCTTCTGAAACCCACCCCGTTTCAGGCCGGACGCCTCTGTCCGCCTTCTTTGGCAGGCAGAGCTCCTTCTGGGGAATATTATATCAGAGTCCTCTCCTCCCTACAATTTATTTCTTCCACACAATCACTGCCTTGAACAAGTCTGCCTCCGTTTCCACCTGGAAGCTTCCCTTCTGAAGCTCCACAAAGCTCTTCACAATCGCCAGGCCCAGGCCGGATCCTTCCGTATTTCTGGACTGATCACCCCGCACAAAACGTCCTGTCAGCTCCCCGGCGTCTTTTGGAAGCTCAGAGGCCGAGATATTTTTCATGGAGATTCTCACTTCTCCGCGGTTTTCCCTGTTCTCCCCGGCCTCCGAAGCTGCGCCGCCCTCGTCTGCCTCCGGCATTCCTGTCTCCTCAATCTCCACATAAGCCCTGGTTCCCGGCATTCCGTATTTGGCTATGTTGACCAGCAGATTTTCAAAAATCCGATAGGTTTTTTCGCTGTCAAGAGTCAGCGCCACCCTTTTCTCCGGAAGCTGAAAACGAAAATCAACCCCGCTGTCTGAAAGCTGCTCTGAAAGCTCCAGCTTCACCTGCTTCATCAGGCTTACCACGTCCACTTCCATCAGATTCAGCTTCATGGTCTGGCTGTTGGCCTTGCTGACCTCGAACAGATCCTCAATCAGAGCCTTCAGGCGCAGGGATTTGCGTTCCAGCACCTGAACGTACTCCTCCCTCTCCTGGTTTGTAATACCAGGTTCCTTTAAAAGGTTAACATAAGTAATGATCGCTGTGAGAGGCGTCTTCAAATCATGGGAAACATTGGTAATCAGTTCCGTTTTCATCCGCTGGCTCTTCACCTCGGCGTCCACGGCCTTCTTAAAGCCGGACTGAATCTTTCCTATCTCCCTTCGAAACGGTTCAAACACTCCCAGATCCTCTGTAATCTCCACATCCAGGTTGCCTTCCGCCAGCTCATTTGTCACCTTTAAAAGATTCTGGTACTTTTCCCGCACCCGGCCATAGGCCTTCTGTAAAATCACATAAAGCACCGCCGAGTAAACCAGGAGGCCGAAAATCCCGTAAAACCACAGGCTGCACAGCACGGTCAGCAAAATAAAGTTAATTCCTACAATCTTTAAAATACTTCTGGTCGATTTCTCATTGAAGTCAATCTGCTCCAGCTCCCGGCAGGTCCTGGACGCCGCCTTTTTAAGCGCCCTTCCAAGCTTTCCTGTAAGCGTCCTCTCCTTAAACCATCTGACTGGCCCCACGGTAAAGAAGGACATGGCCGTTTCCATCATCCAGAAGAGCGCCAGCCCCATAAAAAGCCATGCACCGTAATTGAGAGCCATCATAATAACCTGCGCCGTCTCTGCATCCAGGTGGTAATACTCTGTTGTCAAAACCGCCATCGTCTCGCCGCTTAAGGACGCGCATGCCATGCCCGGCCCCATGCCGGAACCGATGGACGCCCCCAGAATCATGAATCCTGCGAAAAGCATGATTTCAAAGGGAGCCTTGAACAGGACAGATTCCGTCATTTTGAGAGGCTTCACTGCCGCGAACACTGCCGCCGACACGGTGACAAGAGCCGCTGCGCACAGGGTAATAAGTCCCAAGGCCGCCTGAACTCTTCCATATCCCGGAAGCACCCACACCTCGTCGCCTCTGTGGCTTACATGAGCGCCATAGGAGACGTATCCGCCGTTATTTTCATAGTAATCATAGTCGCTGATCACGACAGAATCATAGGACTCTGTTTCATAATCATACTCCGCCTCACTGCCGGAAGAGCCTGTGAGCTGTTCCCACTCTTTTGCCGTAAAAACCCGCTTTCCCTCTGCCATCTCCGAGGAAAGCCAGGGATAAAACGCCATCACGCCTGCGGCGATGAAAGCCGTAATCAAAAACGCCAGAAGGATTCCCGTCCAGGATCCCATCTCTTTTTTCTCTCTACTGCTGTTTCTCAATTTTATAGCCAACTCCCCACACCACCTTTAAATATTTTGGATTTCTGGGATTGATTTCAATCTTTTCCCGTATGTTTCTCACATGTACCATCACTGTGTCTGTATTGACCGCCCGCTCGTTCCACACCCGCTCGTAGATCTCGTCCGCCGAGAACACCCGGCCCGGATGCTTCATCAGAAGAAGGAGGATTTTAAATTCCATGGGAGTGGCCTTCACAGGAGCTCCGTCCACAAATACCTCCACTGTGTCCTCATGAAGCTCCAGTCCTCCAATCCGGTATACCCGCTCCTCCTGCGCCCTGGCTGTTCCAGACTGCCGTTCCTCAAGAAGGCGCAGAAAGCGCTGATACCGGCGAAGCTGAGAACCCACTCTGGCTAAAAGCTCCATAGGCGTAAACGGCTTTGTCACATAGTCGTCCGCCCCCATGTTAAGCCCCATAATCTTGTCCACCTCCTCCGATTTGGCGGAAAGAAAAATCACCGGGAAATCGTATTTTTCCCTCAGCTTAATCACCATAGTAATCCCGTCCATCCGCGGCATCATCACATCCACAATAGCCAGGGAAATATCCTGCTCCTCAATGATTTTAAGTCCCTCTATGCCGTCTGCCGCCTGAAATACCCGGTATCCCTGGCCTTTCAAAAATATCTCGATTCCCTGGCGGATTTCCTTATCATCCTCCACAATTAAAATAGTTCCTGCGTCCGCTCCTGTCTGAATTTCCATAGCTGCCTGTCATCTCCATAAATTTCTGATTTTTTCTGCTCTTTTCGAGTCTTGTTCCGTTCTGCTCTGATTATACTACATCTTCGGAATTCTTCCCAAGCAATCTGAAAAAACTGAATCAGCAGGTTCACTGCCGCCACCATGCCTAAAACAGGAAACAGAACCTCTGCCAGATCCCATCCATTCATATCCGTCTCCCCCTCTTCTGTTTTGATAGGGCCAGTATAGGGCAAAAATCTAAACAGGGAAGACAGAAAAAATGAAAGATTTTCTAAAGATTTGGATATCGGAAAAAAGAGATATTTTTCTTGTTCCACTTGAAGTCACCGAAAAATATCTCTTTTTTCCAGCTAAGGCGTGGTTTGAAGCAAGATATTTCATCATATTTTTATATATTTGTATGTTTATTTTATTATCAAATCCATATTATCTATTTATTTTATTGACATATATATTTTTTTGTAATATCATTATCAAAAATAGTATATTGGTTATTATATTATTGAGAGGAGGAATTCCTTTGGAGATATTATCTATTAACTATAAACTAATTTTTTATTTCGGAGGAAATCTATGAAAAAAGGAAAAATTTATCTTGCTCTTATATGTCTTATTAGCTTATTAACGAGTAACATTGCTTTCGCTGCAGAAACTCCTCAAAATATTAAGTTAGACTTTCTTACCTCTGAATGTGCTACAGCCACTACTTACACAAAACAGCATGAAGAGAATCTAAAAATGTTAATGGATATGTATGGATATACAGAGGATGAACAAAATATTTTATTAAAAATTGAGCAGGAGCGTTTAAATACTTTAAATACTATATCACCAAAAGCATTTCCTACTAATCCTGAAGTAGGCGATGTTTATAAGCAAACCTATACTATAGGAATCAATACATTAATCGCAGGTGGTAATAGTGCCGCACAAATTGCAGCTACCATAGCAAAAAAATTTAATCTTCCTGTTGCCGTTGTATTAAATCTTGCATCTGCTATTGCAGCCGACCTGGCAAATAATAAAAATATTAACGGTGTTAAAATCACTGTAGATTACACTTATGGCCCTACAAATGATGGTGTTTTAGGATGGACTCCAGGGTACATGACTTATGAATTATATTAACACGTTAAAATGGTATCTATGTCTTTTGCTTTTTAATGTTTACAGCGGAATGCGGTTATTGGATACGCTGGGGGTTCTGTCTGTCCAGCCGGATATCAGAGTATTGTCTGGAGTAATTCTGTTATCGGCTGTTTTAATTCTGATGTTCACTGACAAGCTTTTACACAACCATGTTGATTTCAGAGCAATGCCCTTGAAAGTTTTATTTGGAACGGGAGTTTTCCTTATGATTGCTGAGTTTATCATCCATGCTTTATCTTGATCTGAAAAGGAGAAAGATCCTTTTCCTGATTTCTTCTATACTGAATGAAAACGGGAAATGTCTCTTTCTCCTTTATTGTTTGAATTTTTTAAATTTACCTGAATTTTAGATTTATTTCCGGTTGGCCTTCTCCATATGGATATTCTTACCCTTGATCCTTACGTCCTTCATGGCCTGGAGCACCACGTCTGCCTGCTCTCTGGGAACCTCTACAAAGGTGTACTTGTCGTACATGTCGATGCTTCCCACCATTTTTCCCGGCATTCCGGACTCGCCTGCAATGGCGCCCAGGATGTCGCCCGGCTTCACGTTCTGGTTCTTTCCAATATTGATGAAAAGTCTGGCCATATCGTCTCCTCCGGATCGGCCTCCTCTGCCGCCGGAGCGTCCGCCTCTTCCTCTGCCGGAATTTCTGTCCCTGTAATCTCCCAGATCATCTAAGGAGCGCAGAGGCCTGGAATCCTCGATAATGTCCTCATTGTCCTCGCCCATAATCATGCGCAGAAGTCCTGCCGCCAGGTCAAGGGTGGTGTAGTCCTCCTCCAGAACCTTCTTCTCAATAATATCAATCAGGCGGTTCATATCGCTGTCCTGCAGAAGCTCCTCTGCCTGGCAGAGAATCTTATCTGCCTTGATCTCCGTTACGTCGTCAATGGACGGAATCGGCTGCGGCACAATCTTTGTCTTGCAGTAGCGCTGAATATCGCGGAGCTTATAAACCTCTTTTCCCACAACGAGGCTGAAGGCCTTTCCCTCTCTTCCTGCGCGGCCGGTACGGCCGATTCGGTGTACATAATACTCCTCATCCTGGGGAATATCGTAGTTAAATACGGCTTCCACATCATCCACATCGATTCCTCTGGCAGCCACGTCCGTCGCCACTAAGATATCCGTTCTGCCCTTTCTGAAGCCGTTCATAACCCGGTCTCTCTGCACCTGCTTCAAATCTCCGTGAAGTCCCTCCGCAAAATAGCCGCGGCCCTGAAGCGCCAGCACCAGCTCGTCTACCTGGCGTTTTGTGTTGCAGAATACTACGGACAGCTTTGGAGCGTACATGTCGAGCAGACGGCACATCACCTCAATCTTGTTCTTCGGCTTTACCTCATAGTAATACTGAGTCACCTTGGGAACTGTCAGGTCTTTCTTCACTACCTTGACAATCTCCGGCTCCTTCTGGAATTTCTTCGCGATCTCCGCAATGGCTGCCGGCATGGTAGCGGAGAACATCACAGTCTGGCGCTCCTCCGGAAGCTCGCTTAAAATCGTCTCCATGTCCTCCAGAAAGCCCATGTTTAACATCTCGTCCGCCTCGTCCAGAACCACTGTGTGAACCTGGCCGAACTTAATGGTCTTTCTTCTCATGTGATCCATCACGCGGCCCGGAGTTCCGATAATCACCTGGACGCCGTCCTTTAAGGAACGGATCTGCTTCACAATCTCCTGTCCGCCGTAGATCGGCAGTACCTTGATGCCGTGCATGTACTTGGCCAGACTGCGGATTTCGTCCGCTACCTGGATGGCCAGCTCTCTCGTCGGGCAGAGCACAACTGCCTGAAGCTTCTTGTTCTTCGGATCAATCTTCTGAAGAAGCGGAATGCCGAAGGCCGCCGTCTTTCCCGTTCCTGTCTGCGCCTGTCCGATAATGTCCTTTCCCTCTATCTCCAGGGGAATCGCCTTAGCCTGAATCGGCGACGCCGCCTCAAATCCCATATCTGTCACTGCACGCAGAATTTTCGCGTCCAAGTTTAATTCGTCAAATCTGATTGTCTCCATTCTATTCCTTTCTAAAACTTCCAAATCTTTCCCATTCTCCGGACATGCCTTAGGCCGCCTTACGGCAGATATATGATCTTCCATAAAGCAAAAAAAGATCCAAGACCGTTTCAGTTCTTGAACCTTCCCACTGTATGCCCAGCTTACTATAGCAGAATTTTCTCCTCCTGTCAATGCGCCGCCAAAATCTGCACAGCAAAAACTGCAGGTTTTGCGAAAGCCTTGCTGCTGCTGCCCAGCCTGCAGTTTCTTCTAATCAGGAATTACTTCCTCTCTCCAGCCGCCGCGTCCAGACCCTTTCCCGCCAGCGCGCCTATGAGCCCAGGAAGAAGCCAGCCCAGCCCCAGCCCATATCCGGGAAGCAGCGCAAACAGCTGGGAAAGAACAGGAACGCTGATTCCGGCTCCCTCCAAGGCATAGACAATGCTGACCGCTCCTGTAAGGAGCACTGTCAGACGGTACATGGCCCTGCCTCCCTTTCCTGCAAAGGACAGGAAAATCAGAGCGATGGCCACCGGATAAATGCCGTTTAAAACTGGCACGGAAAAGGCCAGGATCTTTGTCAGTCCTGCATTGGACACCGCCATGCTGACAGCCGCAAACAGAACCACCCATTTCCTGTAGCTGATCCGCGGAATCAGCTGGCAGAAAAATTTGCTGCAGCAGCTTAAAAGGCCGACGCAGGTATTAAAGCAGGCAATAAAGAAAATCAGGCCCAGCACCACCGTTCCGGCTGAACCGAAAATCCGCTCCGCCACAAAGGTCAGAACCCTGGCTCCATTGTCCAGGGTCTGGGCCTCCGGGCCGGCCTTGATTCCCACATAAGTCAGGGCGCAGTACACAGACGCCAGAAGCGCGCCTGCTATCAATCCGCTCCGTACTGTGGACGTTACCACCGCATCCTTGTCCTCTACTCCCACCGCCCTGATATTGATCGCAATAATGATTCCAAAATTCAGAGCGGCTATGGTATCCATCGTCTGATATCCCTCCAGGAAGCCCTTCACCGGAGCCAGGCCGCTGTAGGCTTCCGCCGGCATGGGAAGCGCCTTCGGTTCGGCGGCTATGCTGCCCGCAAACATAATAAAAATCAGGCCTAAAAGCGCCGGACACAAAATTTTCCCCAGACGCTGCGTCAGCTTTTCCGGATGAAATGCCGTCACTGCCGCCAGCAGGAAAAATACAGCCGAGTAGATCAGCTGCCAGAAAGCTGTCTGCGCTCCATCGTTCAAAAACGGAAGCACTGTCATCTCAAAAGAGGTGCTGGCTGTCCTGGGGATGGCCAGGCATGGTCCGATAGACAGATAGATCAGGATGGTAAAAACCATAGAAAACGCAGGATGTACCTTTCCCGCCAGGCAGTCAAGCCCTCCTGCCCGCGAAACGGCTATCACTCCCAGCACCGGAAGACCAACCGCGCTCATCAGAAAGCCCGCCATGGCCGGCCAGGCAGCCGTCCCGGCCTGAGCCGCTAAAAACGGCGGAAAAATCAGATTTCCCGCTCCAAAAAACATAGAAAACAGAGTCAGGCCTACAATCAGAAGCCGTCTTCCCTTTAGTGTCTCGTTCATACAAACCTCCCCTTTGATACCCAATGAATCCAATCCTGCATTCCCAGAACCGCATAGGGAATCAACAGCGTAAAATAAGAAACCGTATACTGTCCCTTGGCCTCCCAGAACAGGTGGAACAGAAATCCTCCGATGAAAATAACGGCGAAAAATAAGCCCTGGAATTTCACCCTTCGAAACCGGAATACTGCAAACAGCAGCGCGCCTGCGTAGACCAGCGTCTGAACCGCATTGCACAGCTGCCAGTAAATCTCATTGGCCGTACCACCTTCCTTAAACAGCGATCGGGTAAAGGAGGGAAACAGCCATCCAAAGCCCTTCACCTCCTGAATCCAAAGACTCTGAAAGGTAGGCTCCGTCCATATGGAGCGCAGCTTTCTGTTGAAAAAATCAGCCGCATAATCAGGGTGCTCCATAAAATACTGGATTGTGCGGCCCAGATCGCGCTCCACCGCCGCGGCCGTCAGCTCCCGATCCTCCCGGTTATCCAGGTAAATATGCACGTTATAATTATTAAACCAGCCCGGGGCTCTGCTGCCCTCCTGAAGCCCCATCTCCGCCCAGGTGAGCATGGGAGGGCCGCCCTCCACCGAATGACCCGCCGCCAGGGAAAGCCCCCCCAGCACTAGGCTGTGGCTGAGCAGGTACGCGGACAGCACAGCGGCGGCGCCCAGAAGCGGAAACAGCTTTTTTCGGAACACCGCTTCCGCTATAAAAAAAAGAACCATAGCCGTCAGCACAATCATATAGTTGGATTTGAACAGAATAGCCGCAGAGATCAGGACAGACGAAAGAATCAGATCCCGCTTTCTCCGCTCCTCCAAAAATCTTCTCTCGTACCATACAGCCGCAGCGGAACAGGCAAACCCAGGCAGCGTCCCATAGGCGAAGGTGACGTAAAAGGAAAATGGAAGAAATGCCATCATCAGAAGTGCCAGGCCGTAAAACCCGTTTTTCATCTCCAGAACCTCTTCTGCCATTTTTCCTGTATACAAAATACCGGCTGCCAGGCAGGCCACGTTGAGCAGCTGCCACAAAAAAGCTGCCTGCTCTCCCGCAAGCAGAGACAGAAAAGCCGCAAATAATATCTGCCCGTTCTGGTGGGGATAGGTGTAGGCATACCCCTCAAACTCATCATAATGGTAGCGGAAGCCTACCTGGTTCCACGGTAATAAATCGCCTGCAGCCAGAGCTTTTCCACAGTCAATCACCAGCCTCTGATCCGACGCCGGGCGAAACATGGTCCCCATGATCCAGATCACGTAAAACCCTGACAGAATGAGAAGAAGCCGGACAAAGCGCTTTCTGCGCTCCTCCTGCTCCTCCCGGCTTTTTTCTTCTCTTCCTTCTGCATTTCTGACCTTGAGAATCATCACTCCCAGAGCCGTAACGAGCATAAACACAAGCAGATGATACAGCGGAGAATCCTTGTAAAACCACACCTGTTCAGCTCCCCCGTATACAGCTGCGCTCCCCGTTATGCTGAGATACAGAAGCAGGAGCAGAATGCCTGTAAAAATAAGCAGAATCAAAATGCAGGCCGCCGATTCCAGGCAGGAGCGCTCCTCCCCCTGTTCCCTTCTTCTGCTGCGTCCTCTCCCTGCTTCTCCTTTCGCAAGGCCCGGTATGCCGTCTTTCGCTCTTCCTTCTGCCCCTTCGTTGCTTCCCCCTTCTCGTATCGTTTCCCAGATCATAGCGTTCCTCTTATGCTCCTATTTTTCTGCTTCCGCAGGAATCAGGCATGAAATTACACCTTAAACCGGTATCCCACACCCCAGATCGTCTCAATGTACTGGGGCTTCGCCGTGTTAAACTCAATCTTCTCTCTGATTTTCTTAATATGGACTGTCACCGTAGCGATATCGCCCAGTGATTCCATATCCCAGATGCGGCTGAACAGCTCCTCCTTGGTAAATACGTGGTTAGGATTCTGGGCCAGAAAAGCCAGCAGATCAAACTCCTTGGTGGTAAAGTTCTTCTCCTCCCCGTTCACATACACTCTTCTGGCCGTCTTATCGATCTTCAGACCCCGGATCTCGATAATCTCATTCTCCGGCATTCCGCTTCCGATCAGTCTCTCATAGCGGGCCATGTGGGCCTTCACTCTGGCCACCATCTCGCTGGGGCTGAAAGGCTTGGTGATATAATCGTCGGCTCCCAGGCCCAGTCCTCTGATCTTGTCAATGTCGTCCTTCTTGGCGGAAACCATAATAATCGGCGTATTCTTCACCTCTCTGACCTTCCGGCAGATCTCGAATCCATCCACCCCAGGCAGCATCAGATCCAGAATCAGAAGGTCAAACTCCTCCTCCAGCGCTCTCTTAAGTCCTGTCTCACCGTTATTTTCAATCTCCACCCCAAAGCCGGAAAGCTCCAGATAATCCTTCTCCAGCTCTGCGATAGCCTCTTCGTCCTCAACAATTAAAATTCTGCTCATTCCTGAATTACCTCCTGGTATTTTCTAAGCACAAAATGGATCTCCGTGCCGATTCCTTCCTTGCTGGAAGCCCAGATTCTGCCGCCATGATCCTCGATAATCTTCTTCACAATGGAAAGCCCGATGCCGCTTCCTCCCTTGGAAGAATTCCGCGAGGAATCCGTCCGGTAGAACCGGTCGAAAATGTAGGGCAGATCCTTGGCCGCAATTCCTTTTCCGTTGTCCTCGATGACGACCTGGATAAAATCTCCGTCATCTGTAATCCGAAGGTTGATAATGCCCTTCTTTTTATCCAGATACTTCAGAGAATTTCCGATAATGTTATTGATGACGCGCTTCATCTGTTCCGCGTCCGCAATAACCAGAACGTCCTCGTCCACATAGTTAAAATATCCCAGCTCAATTCCTCTGGTCTCCATATCCAGGCCTACTTCCTCCACACAGTCCCAGAAATACTCGGCTACGTTGATTTTGGAAAAGGTGTATGGAATCCTGTTGGTATCAATCTTCGAATAAAAGGTCAGCTCGTCGATGAGCCTGTCCATGTCGTTGGCCTTATTGTAAATGGTTCTGATATACTTGTCTAACTTCTCCGGCGAGGAGGCCACTCCGTCCTGAATCCCCTCCACATAGCCCTTGATGGCTGTGATCGGAGTCTTCAGATCATGAGAAATATTGCTGATCAGCTCCTTGCTCTCCTTGTCATACTGGATCTTCTCCTCCGCCGACTCCTTCAGCCTGAGGCGCATCTCCTCAAAATCCTGGCAGAGCATCCCTATCTCGTCGTCGTTCTCCGCGTCCAGGGTAAAATCCAAATTTCCGTCCCGGATCTTCTTCGTCGCCTCCTGAAGCTCGTGAAGCGGCCGCAGAATCGACCGGTATACCCACATGACCAGCATACCGCCCGTCAGGCAGATAATAGCGATTCCCACAATCAGCATCTCGTTCAGCATGGATTTAATCTCCGGCACGTATTCCCCTACATTCGTCACAATGAAGGCGCTGCCCCGGCTTCTGTCGTCATACTGAAAATCAATCTGCTTTAACAGATGCTGCTCCTCCCCGTCCACGTAAAAGCCGCCTGACAGCACGTCGGAATTGTCCTCCCCATAAGGGGGAAGCTGGGAGGACAGCTTCTCTCCCTCCGGATCCCCGGAGAAAATGATGTCCGGCCCCTTTCTCACAAGCAGAAAGGAATACTCCTCCCGCAGCGCCTCGTTCACCTTGGCCAGATACTCCGGATCCTCCAGCCGATCCGGCTCATTCATGGCTATGTCGCGTATCTTCTTCTGTGAATTGATCGTCAGGCGGTTAAACACCTGCATGGAATTTCCCGAGAGGAGATCTACCTGCTCGCTGAGCCCGTAGGTTTTCTGAAAGGAGCGGATCTGATAATTGCTCAGAGCCGTGATCGCGCCGTAAATCAGAAAAATCGGAACCACAGTAATTGTAATAAAAGCGATAGCCAGACGGGTCTTGATCTTCATAACTATTCTCCTTTGACAAAAATATGAGAAAACCTGCGCCAGCCTGCATGGTTTTCTCATATTTTTTAACTGTCGCTGCATACTCTCATTTTACTTAAAGTATACCATATTTTCAGAAGCCCGTTTCTAAAAGTTATCTAAAATTTCTTTCCTTCTCCTCAGCCTTTTCCGCCGGCTGTCTCCTGCCCCAGACGGATTCTGTACTCCCCTGCCGATATGCCCACCTGGCGCTTAAATACATGGCAGAAATGCGCTCTATCGGAAAATCCCACCTCCACGGCAATATCCCCCACGCGCCTGGTCGGATCCTTCAGCAGCCGGAGGGCTTCGTCGATCCTTACCTGGTTCAAAAGCTCTGAAAAGTTTTTTCCCGTATGGCGGTTCAAAAGCTTGCTCAAATGCCACCGGCTTACAAAAATCTGCTCCGCTACCCCTGCCAGAGTCAGATGTTTTCTGTAATTTCCCTTAATATAGCACAGCGCCCGCGCCACAATATACGCGCCGGCTGATTCCTTCTGGCCGGATTCGGCTTCAGACGTCACCGGCTCCCCTGGGGACGGATTTTTACACACGTTCTGTTCCACACCTGATACCCCCATTTTATCCGGAGGCAGACGGCAGACAGCCCCCCGCTACCTCCTGCCGGCGCTCCTGTATCTGTACTGCCTTCCACCCGTTCCTATACCAAAATCATATACCTTTCGCCAGGGAAACACAAGATTTTTTCAAACTTTTTTGAAAATATATGCCTTGATTTTATATTAAAAACTATTATTCAGAATAGTAAGAATTATTCAAACATTCGCTCCGCAACAGCGTGAAAAAAAGGGGCATCCGCCCGCATATACTTGGCTATGCCGGAAAATGCCCCTTCTGTCTGGAAACGGAATCTATTTATTTTAAATATGCCTTCAGCGTATCCACACGGTCTAACTTCTCCCACGGAAGATCCAGGTCGTTTCTTCCGAAGTGGCCGTAAGCAGCCGTCTGCTTATAAATCGGACGGCGGAGGTCCAGCATCTTGATGATGCCTGCCGGACGGAGGTCAAAGTTTTCTCTCACGAGCTCTACCAGCTTCTCGTCGGAAAGCTTTCCTGTGCCGAAGGTATCTACCATGATAGAAGTCGGATGAGCTACTCCGATGGCATAGGAGAGCTGGATCTCGCACTTGTCAGCCAGGCCTGCAGCCACGATGTTCTTAGCCACATAGCGGGCTGCATAGGCTGCGGAACGGTCTACCTTGGTGCAGTCCTTTCCGGAGAAAGCGCCGCCGCCGTGACGGGCATATCCGCCGTAGGTGTCTACAATGATCTTTCTTCCTGTCAGACCGCTGTCTCCGTGTGGTCCGCCGATTACGAAGCGTCCTGTCGGGTTAATGAAGAACTTTGTGTTCGTATCGATCATATGGGCCGGGAGAATCGGATCAAACACATAGCGCTTGATATCCTTGTGAATCTGCTCCTGGGGCACCTTCTCATCGTGCTGAGTGGAGAGAACTACCGCATCTAAGCGGAACGGCTTTCCGTTCTCGTCGTACTCTACCGTTACCTGTGTCTTTCCGTCTGGGCGAAGGTAGGGAAGAGTTCCGTTCTTTCTCACCTCAGTCAGTCTTCTGGCCAGCTTGTGAGCCAGGGAAATCGGATAAGGCATATACTCCTCTGTCTCGTTAGCCGCAAAGCCGAACATCATACCCTGATCTCCTGCTCCGATAGCGTCGATCTCCTCGTCGGACATCTTGTTCTCTTTTGCCTCTAACGCCTTGTCAACACCCAGGGCGATGTCGGCAGACTGCTCGTCGATCGCAGTCAGCACGCCGCAGGTATCGCAGTCAAAACCGTATTTCGCGCGGTCGTATCCAATCTCACGGACTGTCTCGCGGACAATTTTCTGAATGTCTACATAAGCGTTCGTTGTGATTTCTCCCATAACCAGGACAAGTCCTGTAGTAACTGCCGTTTCACAGGCAACACGGCTCATAGGATCCTTTTCCATAAGAGCGTCCAGAATTGCGTCAGAAATCTGATCGCACATTTTGTCCGGATGGCCTTCAGTAACAGACTCGGATGTAAAAAGTAACTTCTCCACGTTGTTCCTCCTTTTTGTAATAAATCAATGGCTTCTTCTGTATGTGCGCATCTTTAAGACTTTTTTACGATAAAACATGGTTTTTGTCACAAGAAAGATTCCTGTGGAGCATTTTTTATTTCATAGGACGCTTTTTCCTATGAAATAAAAAAAGTCCGCAGCAATACGGACTTGATTTCTTTTCTATCAATTCCTCTTATTGCTCGATTTGCCGCGCGTCTGCGGTTCCTCGCTCAGGCTGGCACCTTCCATTCTTCTGGGGTTGCCGTGACTTCTCAGATCCTTTGTATCTCCATCACTCTGAATAAGGGATATTACGCACATTATTTACTTGTATCTGGTATCTAAACAGTTCTGCATTCTTTGCTTGCGATTGATATGATATCCTATTCTCCCTCTCCTGTCAAGAGAAATATCAGCCCACCTTCAGTCTGAACTTCTGAGCTTCCTTCTCGGAATCCACCTTCTCAATCACAGCGCCCAGGCCTCTTAACTTCTCCTCGAAGTTCTCATAGCCTCTCTGTATGTATCCAATCTCGTCAACGACTGTATAGCCCTCGGCGGCCAGGCCTGCGATTACAAGGGCTGCGCCTGCTCTCAGATCCGGGGCGTTGACTGTAGCCCCCGTGAAGCCCTTCACGCCATCAATAATCGCTACGTTTCCTTCCACCTTAATGCTGCAGCCCATGCGTGACAGCTCGTCTACGTATTTAAAGCGGTTCTCAAAAATGCTCTCCGTCACCACGCTGGTTCCCTCAGCCAGAGCCAGAGTCACCGTAATCTGCGGCTGCATGTCTGTCGGAAATCCCGGATATGGGAGCGTCTTAATGTCCATATGCTTCTGACGCGGTTTACCCACCACGCGGACCGCCTCGTCAAACTCCGTCACCTCGCAGCCCATCTCAATCAGCTTCGCGGTAATGGCTTCCAGATGCTTGGGGATCACATTCTGCACCATAATATCGCCTCTGGTAATGGCGGCGGCGCACATAAAGGTTCCCGCCTCAATCTGATCCGGGATAATAGAATACTCGGTTCCGTGGAGCTTTCGGACTCCCTTAATGCGGATAATATCGGTTCCCGCGCCCTTGACATTGGCTCCCATGCTGTTCAGGAAGTTGGCCACGTCTACTACATGGGGCTCCTTGGCAGCATTCTCAATGATCGTCTCTCCCTCTGCCAGAGTAGCCGCCATCATCACGTTGATCGTGGCTCCTACGCTGACTACATCCAGGTAAATATGGCTTCCCACCAGATCAATGGCGTGGGCCACCACGGCTCCTCTCTTAACCTCTACCTCAGCTCCCAGAGCCCGAAAGCCCTTGATATGCTGATCGATCGGACGGCTTCCAATGTTGCAGCCGCCTGGAAGGGGAACCTCCGCGCTCTTATACTTTCCAAGAAGAGCGCCGATAAAATAGTAGGAAGCGCGGATTTTGCGGATATACTCGTCGTCCACGCTTACTTCCTTAATGTGCTTGGCGTTGATCCTGGCCGTATGGCGGTCAATGCGGTCCACTTTGGCCCCAATCTCCTCAATGGCCTCCAGCAGCACGTTGATATCCCGCACGTCCGGCAGATTCTCTATCAAAACTTCTTCGTCTGTCATAATTGATGCAGCTAATATTCCCAGGGCGGCATTCTTAGCTCCGCTGATGGTGACTTCACCGACCAGGGGATTGCCGCCTTTCATAATATACTGTTCCATCTTGCACCTCTATCTATGCTTGGCGAGAAGGGCTCTGGCGGACGACGCCCGCCATGCCCTCTGACTGTCCCAACTCTTACATTTTTATGGATTTTTTGTCTCTGTTCCTGTGGGAACATTAACTTTTTATGAACTGATTATAACATATCAGCAGAATTTGTAAAGATGAATACCTCTAATCTTCAAACAGGAACGCCACAAATCCGTTTCCTCCGTTGGCCTCGAACCAGGACGCCGCATCGTTCAGGCCCATCTTGTCTGTGTAGGCCTGTTCGGTTCCCGGATACCAGAGGCAGGAAATATTGTAGGCGTCGTATCCATAGATAACGGCGTAAGAGCCGTCTCCCGTGTAGGCGGCCACCGGATAGCCGCGGCTTATGAAGTAAAGAATCTGATTCAGAGAAAGGCCTCCTGCGTCGATGATCGCGCCGCCGTCTGAGGTCTCCTCATCGCCCTCCTCAAATCCCTTCAGGTACCGTTCCAAATCAGGAACCAGGCTCTCCGGATTCCGGATGGTAATCATATCGGCCCGGTCCACTCTGGACCAGAATACGCTTCCATCCTCGTCTGTCACAATTCCCATTCCATCGTACGCCGCCGTCACAGCGTCCGGAAAGCTTTCAAATACGCCTCTCAGCCTGCCGCCGCTGTAAGCGTAATACTGACGCCTGCCGGAAGGCTCTGGCTGTCCCAGCACGACTGTATTATTTTCCTCTGCCACCGCCTTGGACGGCACGTTCAAATCAACGCCGCCGGAAACGGACTCTGCCGTCTGCACGAAATATACGCGTCCCTGCTCCTCAGAGGCCAGATAACCGATTCCTTCCATGGAATCCTCCTCTACCTCCTCGTTGCAGACAAGGGTGTCCGCCCCGGCCGTCATGTAGCTGTCCCCAACCCTCGTCATTCTCTGAAGATGAACGCGGCTGCCTTCAATTTCCACATCTGTAATGTAAACGCCCTCTTTCTCATATCTTGTCTGAAGATTCATGTCCTTTCCCACAATTTCCAGGGCATACATAGGCGCCTGGACGGTACGGCCATTGACCTTGACGCTGGAGTTTTCCTCTGCCAGACCGTAAACCAGATCGCCTCCCACAAATCCCAGCAGGCGGATGCTGCTTCCCTCCGGCGCTTTGATCTGGGCGCTCTTTCCCGTTTCCAGATCCATAATATGGACGGAACGGCTGTCGTACAGATCCTCTCCGTCCTGCCATGCAATTCGTTCCTGGCCCGGGCTTACGGCGAAGTTCTCTTCCGTCATCCCCTCTGCCAGAACCTGGGCTTGGCGGGACGCCGTATCCACGGAATAAACGGTATTTCCCATAAGAAGGTACAAGGTTCCGCTGCTGCTCAGACAGCTCAGAGTATCCATTCCCATCAAAAGCTCCTCGCTGCTCTCATTGGCCGGCAGGTAAAGACGTTCTGTCAAAGTATTGGTTCCCTTCTCGTAGCGCCACAGAGAAACGCCTACTCCTCCTTCGTGGCTTCCGCGGCTCATATAGCCGCTTACAAGGAAATCAACCGTTCCGTCGTCTCCTGCAGACAGAAGCTTAATCCCGTAATCCTGCAGATTCGCCATCTCATCCGTCTCGCTCTGGCGGAAGCTGAATACCCTCGTACTCTGGCTGTCTGCGCGGCTGTACATCCAAAGCTCTCTGTTAACCACAAAAGCCTGGTACTCTCCGTTTGGAGATCGCAGCTCCTGCAGGCCATGGCTGTCGGAAATCCCAAGCATAATCCGTTTCCCGGAATACCGTTCGGAGCCTCCGTCAAAAATCTGGTTCATGGTTCTCTCGTAATCCATCATGTAGATTCTCTGAGAACTCCATTTCATGGTAAAGCTCTCCGTGATATCGTAATACTCTCTGTCTTGCTCCTCCTGCGTTTCCCCGGAATCCTCTCCCTGCTCTCCGGCAGTGGCGGCCACATAGCTCAGGCAGAGAGTGGCCATATTGCCCTGAAGCTCCTTCAGCTCCATTTCCATATCCCCTGTTTTCTCCAGCGAAAGGTTTCCCCAGGTCATCTGATCGAAGCTGTTTTTAAGAGTTACGCGGCCCAGAGAGCTGTTGTCAGCCGCCGGATCTGTCTCCAGATAGGTAGTCAGGTCAGAAGCCTTTTCATAGTGGAAGGTATTGTCTGAAAATGTTTCCGCCATCTGAATCATCGGTTCCAAATAGGCGTCGTCCGTCCAGACAATCCTGGTATAGTAGTAGATCTCCGGCTGATTTTCTGTGGCAATGGCAAGGGTCAGAATATACTCCTCCTCCTTGTCGATCAGGTTCTGAATCGGCAGAATCGTTACCGCCTCCGCCGCTCCCTCGTCCTGATGCCAGTCCTTGACTACCGTCCGCTCAATCAGGCTTTCATCCTCCATGCTGCGGATTTCGTACTGGATTCCCGTAATGCGGCTGTCCAGGTTGTAAAAATCTACCGTCAGCTTCCGATCCTTTGGAAGCACTGTAAGATTTCCGCGGTCCGCCCACTCCCTCCGATCCCCCAGAAAGCCGTGGAGGCGGTTCATCTGTCTTCCTCCCATTTCCATATAGGCAACCGGGATGTTTCCGTCTTCAATCGGCGTGTAGGCCGCGTTCTCCTGTTTTTTATCCTTAAAAGCCGTTACAGCGGCCGCAGACAAAGCCGCAGCCGCTATGACAGCCATCATAATCATCCATACTTTCTTACTGATTTTTTTCATGCTGTTGTTCCTCAAATACTAAAATCATCTGGTTAGCGTCTATAATTATACCATATCCTCGTAAATTCTAACAAGAACGAATCGATTTAACGGCATCCTCTGCTTTGGCATCTTCTGCGCTGAATCTCTGAAAACAGGAGAAGCGCCGCGATGTCTCCCCAATCCGGATTCCCGTGCCCGCCTGGATGATTCGGTGGCGGCAGCGGAGGGCCCCATGGATGGTTCGGCGGTGGCGGCGGTGGCCCCCATGGATGGTTCGGCGGTGGCGGCGGCCCCCACGGCCGCCTGGCTGGCCCTGGGCCTTTCGGCCCTCCTCTGCCATTTACATCTTCCATATGTAAGGATTCCGTATCCCCTTCCTCCCCCGTTTCCATAGCTTCCCCCGGAACGGCCGTTTCCATGGCGCGTACCCTCGGCGCCGGATTGCCTGTAATAACGGTTCCGCTGTATGAGCGGACCTCTGCCGTATAAAGCGCTGTATTCTCTTCTTCTGATAACTGCTCTGATACCCGGCGGGCAATCCCGCGGCTCAGCTGTTCCATAGCCACGCGATCCGGATATTCGTCGTAAATAGGGCTTCCCTGATAATCCAGCCGGTCGCAGACCGCCTTTACCTCCGCCTGAATTCCCCGGAGTTTTCCGGGGCAAAGCATGGAAAAATACTCAAAGTCCCTGATTGTCTCCGAAAGGCCTGTCTTCGGCGGACCGGCAGACGGCGAATCGGTATCTAAAAAATCCTGCATACAATATGGCTCCTTTTTAAGGTTATACCATATCATATGCAGGATCCTGCCTGCTGTTTCCTATCTGCCAGCCTGAAAGAGGCAGTCTTCATAGACGCCCTGGCGGCAAAGCTCGCGGATTGCCTGGCTTACCGCCTCCTTGTCCTCCTTATAGGTAACGCCGAACCATTTATCCTTCGTCTCCAGAACCGCCACCTTCGCCTGTCCCCGGCGGATCATCTGGTCAATGATGGTGGGAAGCAGGTATTCTGCCTTCAAATCCTGCGCCCCGGGCCCCTTTAAAAACTCCGGAAAACCGGCCTCAAGGGCCTTCACAAAGGACGGAGTCAGGCCCCACATATTCATGGAAACGTGCTGTTCTCCTGACACGGACACAGGATTTCCCTCCTTGTCAAAGGCGGACAGTTCTTCGCCCTTTTTCTCAATCTGATACGTCTCTGTCACGCTCTTTAAAATTCCATCCTGGCCTACCTGGCAGACGCCGCGGGTGACGCCCCCGTTTTCGCTCAGCGTATTGGCCAGGATAAATCCCGCCATGCAGATGTCGTAGGGCTCCCCTTCCCGTTCTGTATCCATAACGTCTACCAGATAATCATGAATCGTCCGGAATGCTTCTTTTCCATAATAATCGTCTGCATTGATCACCAGAAACGGATGTTTGATCAAACCTTTGGCGCTTAAAACGGCCTGGCCGGTTCCCCAGGGCTTCTTTCTTCCCTCTGGAACAGAATACCCCTCCGGCAGGTCGGAAAGCTCCTGAAAGGCATAGGACACTGGAGCAATCTTTTCGATCCGTTTTCCGATAATCTCCTTAAAATCCTTTTCCAGATCCTTTCTGATAATAAAGATAATGTCGTTGAAGCCGGCTTCCAAAGCGTCGTGGATCGAGTAATCCATAATAATCTCGCCGCCTGGTCCAACCGGTTCCAGCTGCTTAATGCCGCCGCCGAAACGGCTTCCGATTCCAGCCGCCATAATTACCAGTGATGTCTGTTTCATAATCCCTCTCCTATATACTTCCTGTTTTCTTTTGTCCGTCAACAGTTCTTTATAATATAGACAGTTTAGCACATTGCGCCGTTCATTTCCACCCTTATTTCCTGCGAAACCGGTCTGCGGGCTTGTATGCCGGGGCCATAACTGGTATACTGAATTCAGGATCTGCCTCCTTCTCCGGAATTTTCCAGAAGCAGGATTTTTCCTCAAATTACAAAGAAAGGAACCGGCTGTATGACTGCGAAATATTTTGTAATACAGTGTATCGGATTTGCCGGAACTCTGCTGTTCTTTTTTTCCTACCAGTGCAAGAGCAACCGGAATCTGTTTCGAATCCAGTTTTTATCCTACTTCATCTATACGATCCATCTGATTCTCCTGGGGGCGATGACAGGCGGAATCAGCTATATTATTAATACCTTCCGCTCCTTCTGCCTGGGCGGGAAATGGAAATCTGCCAAAAGCTGGGGCATGTGCGCCGTCATCTGCTTTCTTCAGATTATAACCCTGGTTCTCACCTGGTCCGGCTGGATCTCCATCCTCCCTGTCGCGGCCAATATTGCCTCGACAATTGCAGGATATTCCCATAATCCCCGGAAAATCCGGCTGGCCGGCATGTTTATCAACTCGCCTCTCTGGATTGTCTACAACGCCATGTCCGGCTCCCTGGCCGGTATCCTGGACGAGGTCGTCACAGAGCTTTCTATGATTATCTCCATTTTCCGGTTCGGCTGGAAATCCCTGGACCGGGTAGAGGAATAGCCCCTCATAATCCGTTCATATTTAATTCAAACAGCAGTTCAGCAGGAAATAAGAGCCTTAACCTCCCGGCTCTTGTCTCCTGCTGAATCTTTGTATTACAGTCTGATTGAAACAATTTTCTGTTTTATCTCAGGCTTCATCCGCCTGTTTTACTGCACTTTCCAGAGTCTCCCGGGACTGAAGCCCTACAAATCTCTGATATTCCTTTCCATCCTTAAATACAACCAGCGTCGGAATATTCATAACGCCCAGGCGTCCTGCCAGATCCATCTGCTCGCTGACGTTCACCGTTCCCACCCGGCAGCCGTCCTCCGCCATCTGCTTCACAATCGGAAGCTGCATTCTGCACGGCGCGCACCAGGGCGCCCAGAAATCAACCAGCATAGCTCCTCCTGCTCCCGCCAGCTCTGTCTCAAAGTTTTCTGCTGTTAAAATCTTCTCCATATTTATTCCTTTCTGCCTTGCCACACTCTCGTTTCATGTTTTCCAGGACTTATGAATTAGCTTTTCTTAAGATTGATTTTATTATACAGAAGAAGTGGGAAACTGTCTGTGACTTTATCACCAAAAAGAGGAAGAAGAACCATTGTCTCTTCCCCTTTTCCTTCTGTTTCGCCCAGGATCGGCTGTTCTAAATCAGCTTCTTCTTAAAAAGCCCGTAGGAATAGAGCGCTGATAAAACAATTATTCCCACCATGATGTAGCTCTGATTATCAGAGAAAAACTGTCTTCCCACCAGGAGAATCAACGCTACCGGAATCAGGATCGGCACAATCGCCTGCTTCGGCGCTTTCGCGATCTGCGGAAACAAAAGCGCTCCGAACAGGGCGGGAATCATGTTTTGGAAGGCCGGCTGAAGAAACGGATTATTGTAAACCGGCTCAAATAGCGGCGCTAAAAACAGCATTCCCAGAAGCACGATGATGGTCGTTACAAAGGTGGAGGCCGCTACAGCGATGATGGAGATTACGTCTCCTTCCTGGCTTCCCGGAGTGCAGCCTGCCAGATCCATGGCGTTGGCTGCTGCCGGAACCTTCATATTGCTCACATTTCCCGTCACACAGGCCATATAGAGGGCGCCGCTTCCGATAATCGGCATAAAGGACAGGTTTTCACAGATTCCGGCGATTCCAAAGGTAATCAGAACAGGCATTCCGCTCTTGATGGCGTTTGCCAGATCAAGGGGCACTCCGTTAATAATGGAAAGTCCAAAGGGTACTGCCATGAAGCACAGGAGGGCCAGCACCACCGTCACTCTTCCAAGCGTATGTATATTGTCGTAAAAGCTTCTTTCTTTCATGTTCTTCTCCTCCTAAAGCGCCGCGTTTACAATACAGGATGCCAGCATTCCTATAATCATGCTGATTGGAAATGAGAACTCTCTCAGTTTCTTGTGGTTTTTTGCGCATTTGTTCAGAATCAGGGCAGCGATTCCAGCCGCCAGGATTGCAGACAGGGCCGGGATATTGGAAAAATTCGTCAAATGCGGTGCTGCCAGAGTTCCGTAAAGACCTAAGAACATTGCTCCTGTAATAACAGGAACCAGGACGGCGTGGGTGCTTTTTAATGCTTCTACCTTTTTATCATATATTTTCAGGAAAAATACGTTAAAAATGTTTCCTCCTAAAATTCCGACTGTTACGACAAATAAAATACTCACAAATACGTCCAACGGAATATTGGCCGCAGTGATGGACTCCAGTCCGAAGGCCTCCGCAGCCATATTCGCTACCATTGTCTCATAGGCGGCAGAGCCGACTACGCTCAGGCGCAGCCATGGAAAATACCGTCCCAGCGCCGGAACTAAAAGCAGATAGCTGACAATAATAGGAAGAGATGGAATAATTGAAAATACCGCGCTGCTCCTGGCAGCCTTCTTCATCTCCTCCTGGCTCATGTTGAGAGCCTTTCCCCTTTTAAATGCCACATACATAAATAAAGCAGGCTGAAGCAGTACGATTAAAATGGTAATGGCGCAGAGTACCGCCATTCCCGTGCTGTTTGCCATTTCTAAATGTGTCATCTCCGTTCGTTCCCCCTTCTGTTTTCATGGTTTTGATAGTTAGTCTGATTTCCCGCCAAAGATCTTTTGCTCTGTCTGGGCTAGTCCTCCAGTCTTGGGCCGATCTCCCCTGGAATTGGGCAGACGTAGACTCCGTTCGTCTCCTCGTGAAGCTCCTTTAGAGCCGCCTCTGCTATATCAGGATGTTCCAGCACTCGGATTCCTGCCAGTCCCATAGCCTCTGCCGCCGTCATCGTAGCCTTATGGGCGATTTCCGTATTTCCGTGAGCCGTCATCTGCCACGTATGCGGCGCTGTTCCAAGAGTGGCTGTAGCCGTGCTCATCATAGCCGTCGGCACTACGTAGCTGGCGTCCCCCACATCTGTCGAACCTGACAGAACCTGTCCGCTCCAGATCAGAGGCATTACACCCGTATCCAGCGGCTTTTCTAAAAGCTTCTCCAGCGCTTCCGCTCCATACCGTTTCTTCAGCGCCTCTTTTTTCCCTTCCAGCTCCTCCTTCGAGGCCGTCTCATAGAAGAAGCGTCTGGCAAGGGCGAAATCCTCCTCGTCAAAAACAGGCGCTCCCACTTCCTCCAGAGAGCTTTGAAGCACCTCTGACAGCGCATGATTCGGCATAAAGTCAGACAGGCCTGCATACAGCTCCCAGGACACCTCTGTTCCCGTCATCTTAGCCGCTCCCTCAGCCACCTCTGTGACTCTCTTGTAAATCTCCTGCACCTGCCATGCCTTAGGCGCCCGGATGTAATAATGTACGCAGCTGTGGCCCTGTACCACGTTGGGCGCGATTCCTCCCACATCCCGGTAAGCATAGTGGACTCTGGCGCTGGACGGGATGTGCTCCCGCAGATAATTGACTCCCACGCTCATAAGCTCCGCCGCATCCAGCGCAGATCTTCCCATCTCAGGGGCAGCCGCCGCATGGGACGTAACGCCCTTGAAATAGAAAAATACGCTTACGTTAGCCAGGGTAGAATAGGACACGACTGTATTGACTGTATCCGGATGCCAGGTAAAGGCTGCGTCCAGGCCGTCGAATACACCCTCTCTGGCCATAATCGTCTTTCCGTTTCCCTTTTCCTCGCTGGGACATCCAAACAGAACGACCCGTCCCGCTTCCGGATGATCCTTCAGCCATTCCTTCACAGCCAGAGCCGCTCCGAAGGCTCCCGCGCCTAAAAGGTTATGGCCGCAGCCATGTCCGTCCGGATTTTCTCCCTCCGCCGGTTTTCGCACAGTGCAGCCTCCCATCTGGGAAAGCTCCGGAAGCGCGTCGTACTCTGCCAGAAATCCTACCGCCGGCTTTCCCGAACCATAGGAAGCGCGAAATGCCGTCGGCATTCCAGCCAGGCCGCATTCCACCTCAAAACCCTCTTTTCTCAGCGCCTCCTCATAGAGCCTGACCGTCTGAAACTCGTGAAATCCCGTCTCTGCCAGGTCAAAAATCTGGTCGCTTAAGCGTTCCACCTCTGTTTTCTTTTTTTCCAATACTTCTTTGACAAATTTTGCTGAGCTCAAATCGCTCCTCCTTCTCACATTTACTTTGTGTTTTATTTGACTTTCTATAACCTTACGTTTATACTGATTATAACTTTTTATGAAACATTTGACCAATTCATCATGTCTATTACGTTATATCCAATTGGTTATAGATAGGAGGATCCACATGAATCTTCAGCATCTGCGCTACGCAGTAGAAATAGCAAATTTCGGTTCCATTTCCAGGGCGGCCCAGGCTCTCTACGTCTCCCAGCCCTACCTGAGCAAAATCATACGGGAGCTGGAGGAGGAATACGGCATTACGATTTTCGCCCGCAGCAAAAATGGAATTACGCCCACAGACAGCGGGCGTCTTTTTCTTGATATGGCAAGAGATCTGCTGGACAATGCAAAAAATTTTGAGTCTGTCTTCCAGGAGCTGAAGGAGGACTACCGGCTGCGTATTTCTTCCAGCACCAACTCCCATTTTATTGACGCTCTGATCCGGATGGTCAACTCGCTCCCTTCCGATTTGCCGCTTCGTTTTTCCTATCGGGAGACGTCGAATCAGGAGGTTTTAGACGACGTGTACAACAGCCGCTGCGATATTGGAACTGTTATTCTGAATCATGGCAACATTCAGGAATTCTCTGATCTGATCCATGTGAAGCGGCTGACAGCCGTTCCTCTGTTTACCTCCAGCCCGTGGCTGATCGCCAGGGAGGGACATCCCATTCTGGCCCGGAAAGACGAGCTTACCATGGAGGATATTTACAGCTACAATTTCGTGCTCTATCCCAGAAATCCAGGCGAAAAAATGCGCGCTCTGGAAAGCATTTATAACGATTCCTTTCTAAAGCTCATTAACTGGAACAAAATACGGCAGATCATCTATGTGCAGACCCGGGCGGCTCTCCACAATATTCTGCTGATGACAGATTATCTGGGAATTGGAATCCTCCCCATATTGGAACAGGAAAAAAATTACCGGCTGGCCTCCATTCCGTTTCCAGCTAATTCCTGGGCGCAGGACAACCCCTATATGAATCATACGCTGTTCTGTATTTATCAAAAAGAGCGGGAGCTTCCGAAAGCCGCCCAGACCTATATTTCATTTTTAAAAAAATACTATGGAGAAGGATCCGGATTCCCCGGAACGAATCAGACTTGATAGAAAAAGAGCAGAAGAAGAAATTTTCCAACGACCTTCCCATACGCAAAGGAAGAGGGAATGTTTTCAGCGACTTCCAGTGGAGCGTAAAAACATTCCCTCTTCCTATTTATCTCCTCTTTATTTCTTCAAAAATCCCGAAATCCTCTTATACAGAAGAAAGGTCACGGCTCCGTTGATTCCGGCCTTTATCAGGTTAAAGCCCACGATAAAGGGCATCAGATCCCAGACCATCTCTCTGGACACGCCCATAAACAGCGGCGTGATAATCAGGTTGGCTCCAAGCATCACGGCCGCCATGCCCATCATTCCGAGAACGAGACCTATTACCGCCGAAGTCCTGGTCTTTCTGATGTGGTACACGCTTCCTGAAATCACCACCAGTGTTCCGGTTGCCAGAAGGTGCATAATAATTCCGTACAGTCCGCTGCCTGCGCTGACGGTCACTCCCTGAATCACCGACGTGACCAGAGTCAGCAGAACGCCTGCCGCCGGTCCGAAGGCAAAGGTTCCGATCAAAATCGAAATATCCGCCGGATCGTACTCCAGAAACGCCACTGCCGGAAAAATCGGGAAGTGGATCAGGTACACCAGTACAATCGAAATGGCTACCATGGAACTCATCTTCACCAGACGCAGAGTCTGTGCTCTTCCTGTCTGCGGGTAACTAGCTGCTGTCTTGCTCATCTTCACATTCCTCCTACTGAACGTAATTGTGTATTAAACATGAAGAATCTGATTCTGCGGAGCATTTTACCTTATGAAGCTGTGTTTTCTGTTCTGCTCTCAGCTCATAAAAGTAAAAAAAGTCTTGAAAATAAATTTCAAGACTAAAAAAATACAGATCTGTATTTTTGTTTCTTTCATCCGGACTATACCGTTGGTATGGGGTTCCCACCCATTCTGCCCTGACGCGCAGAGCTCGCGGACTCGCAGCATACGCTTATCACCGCCAGTGAGGAATTTCGCCTCGCCCTGAAACAGATTTTTCTACTACATCATACCATGTTCCGGGAGGTCTGTCAAATCTGTCCTCTTTCCTGGATCTGGCCAAAACGTTTTCTCGCGTCGCGGTAGGCTACCAGCAGGGCCTTCACTGAGGATCCGAAGTATCTTCTCCTGATTTCCTCCTCGATTTTCTGATCGTCCTCCAATATTCTCTTCCCCACAAACATGCGCCTTACGAAGCTTCTGGTCAGCTCCAGGGTTCCGGAACAGTCCGCCTCCACAATCTCCCCGGTCCGTCCGTTGATTTCAAAGGCCACATAAAAAGCTCCGTACGTCTTTGTGATGGCGTTTTCCACGCTGGTTCTCGACTCCCCTGTCACATACACTGTCTCGTCCTTCATTTCCCTCACCTTATAGTTCCCTTCTCCAGCTCTTTCCAAAAAGACGCCCTGAGATATACTTCCCTCTCAGGGCATCCAGACAGAGCTATTATAAGTCAGTCTTCCTTTTGCTGTCAAGGAAAGGCCGGACTAAGACACGACATACGCATGAATTGTTTTCCTTCCTCTTTTTCAAAATATCTTGTTTTTAAAAATTTAATACCTGTTCCAAAAACTCTGCTGGGTTCATACTGATTACAAATCGTTTCTTTTTCATGGACAGATTGGGACGGAAAATCTCTACCATTTTCAGTATACTTAAACACCATTTCCTTATGATGTTCAAATTTTCCGCTGCCTGCTTATCCAGCGTTGTATTAGCATCTTCCTTAAATGTTACATCCAACTGCCAATGCATACTTTCTACACTCCAATGGCCTCTCACTGCACGGCTAAACAGCTCAATGTCTTCATTTAGGCTGCTGATATAATAACGGAACTCTTTTTTCTCCTGACCGTCTTTTCGAATCGTCTTTTCTTCCATCCCAATACTTTTTAGCCCTTTCCAGTCCTTCTTCTGAGGCAGCCAGCCAATTTCTTTCGTCTGGTAATATTCTCGGATTTCTAATTGACTGTGGGCTTTTTCAATTGTTTTTTTATATTTTCCCTTCTTACGCAGTTCTTCTTTTATCTCGGCATCGTTCAGGTACAAACTCACATCCTCATGCAGCGTCCTCTGGTTTTCCTTTAACGCCAGTACATAGTCTCCTCGTTTTAAACGGATCTTCTCGGCTATGGCTGTCTGCGTTCCCATGGCATCGATCGTCACAACCTGGCCTTTGATCCGGATTTTCTCCAGCAATTCCGGTATTGCTGTAATCTCATTACTCTTGGTATTTACCACCTTCTGACCAAGGCTGAAGCCATCTTCCTTACTCCAGGCCGTTATGATATGGTTCGGTTTTCCTTCTTTTCTTTTATTGGAACGCATCGTTTTTCCATCAATGCAGATCAGTTTACGCAATACTTCCCCTTCGTTTTGATTCAATAATTCCTGCCATTTACCATAAAGCTGCTGCAAGATTTCTGGTGACAGCATTCCAAATACACGGCAAAGTGTATCATGAGACGGAATTCCGTTTTTCAATTCAATATATTTTTTCAAATATGCTTCATGATAATGGGCAAAGTATTCCATTTCCACCCAGTCATCCACATTTGCAAGCGTAGCAAACAAAACAATCACGATTATGTCCTTCAGCTTATGCCGTACTTTCGTCTGCTGACGCTTATCTTCAATATAGTCCATCCATTCTAACAATTCATCCATAGCAAAACCCCCTTTTTCTTTTTATCATACCAGAAAAAGGGGATTTGTTCACAATTTATTTACTCATGCGTTTGTCCTGGGACTAAGACAAGGCCAGACTAGGACAGGGCGTCGAAGACTATCCGGGAAATGTGTCCTATCACTTCCCGTCCCTCCTTATTGCTCTCCATTTCACTGGTCAGAACGGTGAGAATGTACGGGCGTCCCGGCAGGAATATGATTCCTCCGTCGTTTTCCAGGGCGTCCAGATCTCCGCACTTATGGGCAGTCTCTATCTCCTCGGGCAGATACAGCTGAAGGCGTCCTCCCTGCTGCTGCCTCTTGAGAATATCCATCATCAGGCGGCTCTCCTCCTCCCCCACGCACTGTCCCGCGTAAATCTGCCTGAAAATCTCTGTCATGTCGTCCGCGCAGATGTAATTGTCCCTTCCCTGCTTTTTCGCCTCGGAATCCATCATCAGGCGGCCCAGACAGGCCTCTTTCAGCCCAAGCTCTGACGCCATGCGGTTCACACTGTCCATTCCCAGCATCCGTATTAAAATATTCGTGGCCTCGTTGTCGCTGACAATGATCATAAGAGTCAAAATCTCCCTGAGAGTAAAGGTATGTCCAGGCAGAAGCTCCTTCAAAATTCCGTCTCCCCCTGTCCTCATCTCCTCCGTCACAGTGATCGTCTGCTCCAGAGACAGTTCCCCCTCTCTCACTCTGCGCATGGCCTCCGCCAGAATGACCAGCTTAATGGTGCTGGCCGACGGGACCCGCTCTGTGCCGCGGATGGAAAAGCCCTCCCCGGCGTTCAAATCATAAAAGCTGACGCAGACCTTTCCCTGTTTTCCCTGAAGAAAGGCGCAAATATCCTGCTTCATTTCTGCTATTTTTGTCATATCTGCCATCTCTGATCCCCTTTTCTGCTTCTGACACTCATCAGCCGAACATTGCCCTGATTCCTACGTAAATCACAGTTACAGCCGTAATGGTAATGCCGAATTTCACCATATTTTTTAAATCCTTGGAACGGGCCAGTCCCATCTGTCCCATCATGTCTGCCTCCGGATAGGCAAAGGAGGTGATCTGAGAACCTACTAATAAAATCGTAGCCCAGAGTCCGGTAGACATTCCAATTGCTGTTACCAGCTCCTTGAACATGCTGTCCATAACGACCGACTGGGCCGCAGCCGCGCCGCCGACTCCGAAAATACCGGTAAGAGCCGTTACAAGAGCTACGATCACCTTGCTGTTGGAGTGAAGCAGAGGCTCGATAATCTTTACCAAAGCGTCGAATGCGCCTGCCTCTGAGACGAATGTGATAAACGGTGTAAACAGCACAAACATAATAAACAGCCACATCATTTTGCTGGCGCCTTCAATCATGACCTCAAACAGGCGGTCAGGGTGAATGCCTCCCGCCAGGCCTGTCACAATGGCTGTGACGGAGATAACCAGAATGGCATAGGTGGAACCGGACTGCAGATAAATGCCGTATCCGATCATAGCCGCCATGCAGATGGCAAACGCCGCTGTCGCCCGCTTCGCTCCTGCGCTTGGCACATAGTCCTTCTCCACCGTCTCCTCCAGCTCATACTGGTAAACGCCCTTTGTCTTTTTCTGAATTCTGGAAGCGCAGATAAAGGTAGTCACCCAGCAGAGAGCCGCTACGGGAAGTCCGGTCTGGATAATGTACTGGGAATAGGTCATTCCTGTCAGGGACATAATCGTCACCACCTGCGGAGAGTACGGCCCGATGAAAAGGCCTGTAATTCCGGCTCCCATCAGCACGGCCGCCATGGTGGAAGGGGTAATCCCTATGATAGCTACCAGCGGAATAATCATGGGCGCAATAATGGCGTTGGCGCCTGCCAGAGAGCCTAACAGAGCCACAATCACGATAGAAGTAACCATGGACGCCAGAATTGCCTTTTTTTCAGAGTTGATTCCGATTTTTCTCATCAGAGTCATAATTAAAAACTCCGCGGCTCCCGTCTCCTTTAACACGGCGCCGAGGGCTGAACCAAGCATGATAATAAATCCGATGATTCCCAGGAAAGATCCCAGAGCGGATCCCAGCACCTCTCCCATGCTGGAAAACGGCTGTTTCGTCATAATCGCGCTCAGCACCACGCAGATCACTACATTTAAAACAGGATTAATATCCTTAAACGCTAAAATAATATAGATAATTAACGGAAGCAAAGCAAAAATCGGTGAAATTCCAAATATCATTGTAGATTCCATATCGTTTCCCCCTTATCTGTCCTCTTCATCATAAACAATTCCGCTGACGCGCACAATTCCCAGTCCCGGACTGTCGTTTACTGTAATGGTCTTCTCCCGGAACTCTGCGCCTCCCTCTACCGGATCCTCGCTGCAAAGCCCCGGCCCGTCTAAATCAATCTTCGTGATAATCTGTCTGGCACAGGCCAGATGAACCGCCGCGTTGACGCTGACCTTCGCCTCCAGCATACAGCCAATCATGCACTCTACCCCGTAGATTTCGGCCGCCGCCGCGATCTTTAAGGCGTTGTAAATCCCTCCGCACTTCATCAGTTTAATGTTTACCAGATCCGCCGCCCGCATCTGCATGATTTTTACCGCGTCCTGAGGTGAAAATACGCTCTCGTCTGCCAAAATCGGAATATCCGCGTGATCCGTTACGTATTTCAGGCCTTCGAGATCCGCGGCCTTCACCGGCTGCTCTGCAAATTCGATTCCCAGCCCCTTTTCCTGCATTTGGTTCAAAATACTGACTGCCTGTTTCGGCGTCCATGCCTGGTTCGCGTCGATTCGGATGGAAACGTCCGCTCCTGCCGCCTGGCGGACTGCCGTAAGACGTTCCACATCCAGCGCAGGATTCACGCCCACCTTGATTTTCAGGCAGTCATACCCCCTCTTTACCGCCTGCCTGGCGTCCTCTGCCATCTGCTCCGGATCGTTGACGCTGATCGTCAAGTCTGTGCAGATCTGCCTCCTGCTTCCCCCCAGAAGCTTGTAAACCGGGATATGGTGCAGCTGTCCGTACAAGTCCCACAGCGCCATGTCCACAGCCGCCTTGGCGCTCTTGTTCCCCACAATGCAGGAATTAAGGCGTCTCATCAAGTCTTCAAATTCGTCCACCTCTCTGCCCAGAAGAGCCGGCCTGATGTGTTCCTCAATGGCTCCCCGCACAGAACCTCTGGTGTCTCCTGTTATCACCCCGGTGGAGGGCGCTTCGCCGTATCCCACGCAGCCTGTGTTCGTGTGGATCTCCACAATCACATCGTTTACATGCGTCACTGTTCTGAGCGCCGTCTTAAACGGCGTTCTGAGAGGCACTGACAAAAGTCCTGTCCTGATCTGTGTGATTTTCATTCGTTCTCTCCTTTCCCCTGAAAGCAAAAGCTGCCGGCGCACATGATAAGGTATTTTTATGCGGCAGAGCCTTATCCTGAAATACAAGAAAGATTCCTGCGGAGCATTTTTTATTTCATAGGACGCTTTTTTCCTGTGAAACAAGAACGAATTCTGCTCTGCAGAATTCTCCGCCTGCGGCGGGCTGCTCAGCAGCATAATACCGCACCGCCGCAGTGCGATTCCTGCGGAGCTTTTTTTATTTCATAGGACGCTTTTTTCCTATGAAATAAAAAAATACCCAGCCCAAAAACAGGTACCTGTTCTTGGCTGGGTTTCATTTGCTCCGAACTAGCGGTGTGCTATTTCACACAAAATGAAGCAGCTTTTCCATTACTTTCATTTTATCACTTATTTGATTTGTTAATTATTATAATATATTCATTGTAATCAGTCAATTCATTTCCGATTTTTTCCCACGACATACGCATGAATTGTTTTCCTTCCTCTTTTTCAAAATATCTTGTTTTTAAAAATTTAATACCTGTTCCAAAAACTCTGCTGGGTTCATACTGATTACAAATCGTTTCTTTTTCATGGACAGATTGGGACGGAAAATCTCTACCATTTTCAGTATACTTAAACACCATTTCCTTATGATGTTCAAATTTTCGGCTGCCTGCTTATCCAGCGTTGTATTGGCATCTTCCTTAAATGTTACATCCAACTGCCAATGCATACTTTCTACACTCCAATGGCCTCTCACTGCACGGCTAAACAGCTCAATGTCTTCATTTAGGCTGCTGATATAATAACGGAACTCTTTTTTCTCCTGACCGTCTTTTCGAATCGTCTTTTCTTCCATCCCAATACTTTTTAGCCCTTTCCAGTCCTTCTTCTGAGGCAGCCAGCCAATTTCTTTCGTCTGGTAATATTCTCGGATTTCTAATTGACTGTGGGCTTTTTCAATTGTTTTTTTATATTTTCCCTTCTTACGCAGTTCTTCTTTTATCTCGGCATCGTTCAGGTACAAACTCACATCCTCATGCAGCGTCCTCTGGTTTTCCTTTAACGCCAGTACATAGTCTCCTCGTTTTAAACGGATCTTCTCGGCTATGGCTGTCTGCGTTCCCATGGCATCGATCGTCACAACCTGGCCTTTGATCCGGATTTTCTCCAGCAATTCCGGTATTGCTGTAATCTCATTACTCTTGGTATTTACCACCTTCTGACCAAGGCTGAAGCCATCTTCCTTACTCCAGGCCGTTATGATATGGTTCGGTTTTCCTTCTTTTCTTTTATTGGAACGCATCGTTTTTCCATCAATGCAGATCAGCTTACGCAATACTTCCCCTTCGTTTTGATTCAATAATTCCTGCCATTTACCATAAAGCTGCTGCAAGATTTCTGGTGACAGCATTCCAAATACACGGCAAAGTGTATCATGAGACGGAATTCCGTTTTTCAATTCAATATATTTTTTCAAATATGCTTCATGATAATGGGCAAAGTATTCCATTTCCACCCAGTCATCCACATTTGCAAGCGTAGCAAACAAAACAATCACGATTATGTCCTTCAGCTTATGCCGTACTTTCGTCTGCTGACGCTTATCTTCAATATAGTCCATCCATTCTAACAATTCATCCATAGCAAAACCCCCTTTTTCTTTTTATCATACCAGAAAAAGGGGATTTGTTCACAATTTATTTACTCATGCGTTTGTCCTGGATTTTTTCCCATTTTTCCTATTTCTTCTGAAAAAAGCCTCTAAAAACCGCAAGACAGCTGCTGCCCTGCGGTTCTCTCTGCTTTCTATTACGAATTAAAACTGGTTGTGGCTGTTTTCCTTTTTGAAGCCTCTGCTTTTTGCTGTTTTAGCGGTACCACTGAATAACAGGAATTCTCAGCTCCGCGCCTCCGTCATAGTAGAAGTCTCCCACTTCCTTCAGCTTGTAGCCCTCCGGCACGTTGGTCAGCTCGCTGGAGTTTACGTTGCCTTTTCCGTCTGCAAGGCCTGCTGCCCAGATTTCTCCGTTGGCCCACACGTGGTTGGCAGCCTCGCAGTAATAAACTATGTTGACATAGCCGCCTCTTGTCTCCTCCGGAACTACCTGGATTCTCAGCTCTGCGCCTCCGTCGTAGTAAAAATCTCCCACTTCCTTCAGCTTGTAACCTTCCGGCACGTTGGTCAGCTCGCTGGAATTTACGTTGCCTTTTCCATTTACAAGACCTGCTGCCCAGATTTCTCCGTTGGCCCACACGTGGTTGGTAGCCTCGCAGTAATAAACTACGTTGACATAGCCGCCTCTTGTCTCCTCCGGAACTACCTGGATTCTCAGCTCTGCGCCTCCGTCGTAGTAAAAATCTCCCACTTCCTTCAGCTTGTAACCTTCCGGCACGTTGGTCAGCTCGCTGGAATTTACGTTGCCTTTTCCATTTACAAGACCTGCTGCCCAGATTTCTCCGTTGGCCCACACGGTATTATCTTCCTCGCAGAAGTACACGACATTGACAAAACCTCCGACAGCTGGACGGTGCTCGCCGTCATCATTTCCGCCGTTTCCTCCGTGATGATGGTTTCCTCCACCCCAGTGGTGATCGTCGTCATCATCGTCATCATCGTCGTCCCAGCGATCATCGTCCCAGCGGTCTTCCCATCGATCCTCCCAGTCGTCTCCGTGGTGAGGTCTCGCCTGAGACTCCAGGACACCCATCTGGCTTCCCGCCATTACAAGCGCTGCTGCAAACAATAAACCTGTGATATTACGTTTCCTCATATAGAAGCCCTCCTTCTTAATACATTTCCGTACATTTCGTTTTTGCTTTGCTATGAGCAGATTATAGGTAATTTTCAAATAATAATCAATAGACTTCATAAAGGAGTAAGAAAACGTATATAAAATGTAAATATGGCAGAAAAATGTAAGAAATTTCTATCTTTCTCTCCGCTCCTTCTCCTCCTCCTCGAATTGTAAACTATTTCATTTTTTTAGTTGACATTTTACACCGATATGGTATTATCTTGAATGAGCTCAGCGTCTGCGCTCACAGCATATTGTCTCTGATACGCGGACGCTTTCTATATGCAGTTTCAGATTCCGGCATGCAGAATCACCAAGTCAGGAGGACCGATTTTGAGACGAGAAAAGACGAAAGATATGATTCTCTGCGCCATGTTTGTAGCTTTAATTGCCGCAGGCGCTTTTATTAAAATTCCCATTCCAGTCATTCCATTTACGCTTCAATATCTATTTACCATGATGGCAGGACTCCTGCTGGGGCCGAAAAAAGGCTGTCTGGCCGTTCTGATCTACATCCTTCTGGGGCTGATGGGACTTCCCATTTTCGCCCAGGGCGGAGGGATCGGCTACCTTGTCCAGCCCAGCTTCGGCTACCTGGCCGGCTTCGCCGCAGGCGCGTATGTTACAGGTTTCCTGGCTGAAGCGGAAAAATATCCGGGAATCCGGCGGCTTCTGGCCGCTGACTTTGCCGGGCTGGGGATTGTATATTCCCTGGGCATGGCCTGGTACTGGCTGATCAGCCGGTTTTATCTGGGAACGCCCATCGGGCTTTGGCCTTTGTTTCTCTACTGCTTTCTGTTAGCGGTTCCAGGAGATATTCTCCTTTGCATAGCGGGAGCCTATTTAGGAAAACGGCTGATTCCGTTGGTAAAAAGCGGAATGATTTAAATACGAGGAGGTCTGATTATGAATAAATCTCTGTTTATCATCGGCACGGGAACAGATGTGGGAAAAACCTACGTTTCCGGCCTGATTCTGAAAAAACTGCGGGAGAGCGGCGCTTCTGCCGCCTACTACAAAGCAGCCATGAGCGGAAACGAACGCGGCGGGGACGGCGTCCTGATTCCCGGCGACGCCCTGTGGGTAAAAGAGCATTCCGGCATTGCCCAGCCGCTGCAGGAAATGTGTCCCTTTGTCTATGAAGCAGCCGTTTCCCCGCATCTGGCCGCCCGCCTGGAGGGCCATCCGGTGGATCTTGACACTGTGATGAGCGGTTTCCGTTCTCTCAGAAATTGCTGTGAATACCTTACTCTGGAAGGTTCCGGCGGCGTCCTCTGTCCTCTGCGTTTTGACGGACAGGAGCTGTGGCTTACTGACGTGATCCGCTCCTGCGGTTCCGGATGTCTTCTGGTGGCGGACGCAGGCCTGGGGACGATCAATCAGGCCGGGCTGACCGCCTTCTTTCTGAAACAGCAGAAGCTCCCTCTGAAGGGAGTGATCTTAAACCATTACCAGCCGGGAAACGTCCTGCATGAGGACAATAAAAAGATGTGCGAGTATGTGACAGGCGTAAAGGTCGCAGCCTGCGTCCAGGATGGAGACAAGGACCTGCGCATCTCTGCCGGCGATCTGAAAGCGCTGTATGAGGAGGAAATAAAATGATTTGGTATCCCTATGAGCAGATGAAAACCATGGCCCCGCCGATTTCCATTACCGGAGCCAAAGGAGTCTATTTGTATACCGAAAAGGGGAAAATGATTGACTCCGTATCCTCCTGGTGGAGCGTAATCCACGGCTACAATCACCCGGAGCTGAACCAGGCCATGATCGACCAGGTCAGCCGATTTTCCCATGTGATGTTAGGCGGGCTGACTCATGAACCGGTCCAGCGGCTGGCCGGCAGGCTGGAAGAGTTTCTTCCCGGAGATCTGAATTACTCCTTCTTCTCTGATTCAGGAAGCGTGGCTGTGGAGGTCGCCCTGAAAATGGCTCTGCAGTATTACATGAACCGGGGCGAAACGGAGCGGACTCTGACTCTGGCTCTCGAACACGCCTACCACGGCGATACCTTTAAAACCATGGAAACCGGAGACGACGAGGATTACCACTTTGTCCTGAAGGCCTACGGCCCCAGCCGCCACGTGATCCACATTCCCACCGAGATTCCTGCCCTGGAACAGGCCTTTGAGCAGTATCACAGCCGTCTGAACTGTCTGATTGTGGAACCTCTTCTCCAGGGAGCGGGCGGAATGCGCATGTACAGCCTGTCCTTTTTAAAACGCGCCAGACAGCTGTGCGATCAGTACGGCGTTCTTCTGATTTTCGACGAGGTTGCCACCGGATTTGGGCGGACGGGAAACCGCTTTGTATCCGATCTGGTTCTGCCGGATATCCTGGTTCTCGGAAAAGCGCTGACAGGCGGCTATATCGGCCATGCCGCCACGGTCGCCAATGAGAAGGTATTCCGCGGCTTTTTTGACGACCAGCCGGAACACGCTCTCATGCACGGCCCCACCTTTATGGGAAACGCCCTGGCCTGCAGCGCAGCCCTCAAATCCATCGAGCTGTTTGAAACCCAGGACTACATGGCCAAAATCCGCCGCATTGAGGCCATCACGAGGAGAGAGCTGGATGGCTTCTCTGACGACAGAATCAGAGAAATCAGAATCATGGGAGGCTGCGTCTGCATCGAGGTGAAGGACGCATCCATTCTGGAGGGATATCAGAAGTTCGCCAGAGAACGGGGCGTATTCAGCCGCCCGTTTCTGAATTACCTGTACGCCATGGTCCCCTATGTAATCGCAGAGGAGGAGCTGGTTCAGGTGATACAGGTGATGAAGGAGTGGTTCAGAAGGTAGGCCGGGCCGCTCTGTCTGCTGAGAAGTCTGGCTCTTGACCGCATTTCTTTTTCATTGCAAAAGTACCCTGTCAATCGGGCACAATGCTTTTTGCGCCAAATAAACAGGGTACTGTCTGCTTTTTTTCAGTTTATTATGCGTTTGCTCTCTTTCTTCCAAAGAAGATAAATCCGGCTGCTGCGAATCCGACCATAATGGCCACGCCCACGCCGAAGGTTAAGCCGATACCGCTCATCAGCCACATAGGAGCCAGTCCTACGAACACGTCCTTCCAGGACATAAGAGCGGAATATACTCCGTGTGTATCTTCGGCGCTGCACTGAGACTCCGGATCCACGGCTCTTACAAGGGCAAGTCCTGTAGAGGTATTTCCAGTCGCTGCTCCGAACGCCATGCAGGCCTTCTCAAACCACTCGTCTCTGCAGAAGCGGCGGGCAAGACCGAAAATAATCGGAATTGTTAAAATACTTAAAATTGCAGTGTAAATTAAAACAGGTACAATGTAGGTGGAGATAAACTCCAGATCCAGGGTTGCCATTGCGGTGAACACCGTGATCTCCAGGCAGAATCCGCCGGCCATCTTGATCGTCTTTAAGTCCACGAACTTGTCTAACTTTGTAAGCTTTAAGATATACCACAGAATCGCGCCTCCGAAGATACCATGAAGCACGCTTGGCATTCCTGCGAAAAACTCAGAGAAGGAACCCAGGAAGCCGAACAGCTGACGGCCAATAAACAGAGCTAATAACAGCCAGGACACCTGGAGAGCCAGATGGTTGATGCTGATACTGGTCGTTACCGTGTGGCCGGAAGCAGCTCTCTTCTCTTTTGGAAGTACGCCGCCGTAGAAATAATCCGGCTGCTTCTGAGGCTCCTTCACATAGGTTCCCCAGCCCTTTCTGATTCCGTAGTTGACCATGATCATACCTACCGCCATGGCTACCACAAGGCCCAGAGTGGAAAGAACCATGCCTACGGACATATTTCCCAGAACGCCCAGCTTGTCAAAGGTGGCTGCTGCCGCTGCCGCCGTACCGTGGCCGCCGATTAAGGATGATGACAGGAATAACTTCTGGAGTGGCTTTGCAATCTCGCGGACAAAAAAGCCGACCAGCATAAACACTGCCAGGATTAACATGTCATCACAAAAAGATGCAACTGTCATAACGCTTTCCCCTTTACATTTGATAATAAATCGTTATTTTGATCAAATTAACCTGATTTGTTATGACTGTATTGTAATATATGTCTAATCACAAGGCAAACAATCTATTTTTTTAATTTCGACAATTTTTTCTTGTTATAGAACTGGATAATGCTGATTCTGCGGTCGGGTCTCTGCAATTTTTTCCAATACCTGCTTTGTTAAACTAATAAAATCCAGGGCATAATCCGGCAGAAAACGCTCTTCATGGTACGCGGCTACCAGGCGGTGCTGAACCGGCTCGCCGTTCATGAACAGGGGAAATGCGTTGGCGTCCGGGTGCATGGCTAAAAGCGTGGGCATACGCATCTGGGTACAGAAAAAAGCCCCGTAATCATAGGCGTACAGAGACATGTACAGCTCGATCACCTGGGTTTCAAATTTAATTTCAGGAACGACTCCCGCCTCCTGAAAGCACTGATCCACAATGCGGCGAAGCTTCATAGGCGCTTTCGGCATGAGGAACGGAACCTTGGCAAATTCCTTCAAATCGACGCCGGAAAGCGATTCCCTTTTTACCTTCTCCCAGGAATCAAAAAAGTACTGCTGGAGAAGCCTGTCAGAGCAGACCAGATAGATCTGATCGTTTAAAATCGACTCTATTTTAAGCTTCGGCTTGTCCTGATACATAATTCCGATAAAGAGATCCAGCTCTCCGTCAAATAATTTTTTCTCCATAATACCGGACGATTCGCTTACCAGGTCAATGGAGACGTTGGGCCATTTCTCATAGAAGGGAGGCAGGATCTCCGGAAGGCAGATCTGGCCCCGGTAGCCGGGAATTCCCACCTTCAAATGGCCTTTTCTGTTTGTGGAAATATTGGAAAGGCGGTTAATCAGCTCGTTTTCTTCCGCCAGGATTTTCGTCGCTACGGCTAACAGCTGCTCTCCGGCGTAGGTGAGAGTCATTTTCGGCTTCCTGTTAAACAGGGTGACGCCGTAATACTGTTCCAGCTTCTGGATGTGCTGGCTTAAATTCTGCTGGGATATGTAGAGCTTCTGCGCCGTATGAGTCACATGAAGCTCCTTGGCCAATTCTACAAAATAGTAAAGACTCTGCAAATTCATATGGATTCCTCCGTTGGCATCGTTTTTCAGGATTCTTCGTGTCAGTGTATACTGACGCTATCTATTCTTCTGCATTTTTTGTTGGTTCCTGTCGTTTCTTATGATTATTATAAGAGAACCGCGGCTCTGTGTAAATAAGCTGACAACAATATTTTGTTAATATGATAAAAAAGTGTTGTTTGCTTTTGTGCTTTTTCTGGACTACAATGAAGACAATGAAAAATGAATCTCCAAAGATATGAATCTACGAAAGGAAGGTATATTGTTATGGCAGTAGGAAAGAGAATTTACCTGAAAAGACACATGCCGGATCCGGAGGTTATGATGCAGTTCAAGACGATCCCGGCATCTAACACAGGCGACGTTATGGGAAGAAACGCAGCTATGAATCCGAGAATCAAGCTGGTGAGCAGCCCTAAGGATCAGATGATGGTAGGCCCGGCCCTGACTGTAAAAGCAAGAGGCGGCGACAATCTGGCTCTTCACGCAGCTCTCAATATCGCTCAGGAAGGCGACGTATTAGTAGTTTCCAACGAGGGCGACAACACACGCGCTCTGATGGGCGAGATCATGATGGCATATCTGCGCCATACAAAAAAGGTAGCCGGCATCGTTTTAGACGGACCAATCCGCGATATCGACGAGATCGGCAAATGGGATTTCCCTGTATATGCGACAGGCACTACTCCAGGCGGCCCATACAAGGAGGGACCGGGCGAGGTTAACGTTCCGATTGCCTGCGGCGAGGTAAGCGTAAATCCTGGCGACATCATTTTAGCAGATCCGGACGGCGTAATCGTAATCCCGAGAAAGGACGCTCCGCAGATTTTAGAGGACGCCAAGAAGTTCCAGGCAGCCGACGAGAGCAAGCTCGTAGCAGCTACAAACGGCACAGCCAACAGAGCCTGGGTTGATAAGGCTCTGGAAGCAAAAGAGTTCGAGATCATCGACGGAATCTACGAGCCATAAAGCGGTTTTTGTTCTGCCCCCTGCATCAAGAAACGGGAGAAACTTTCCAGCGACTTCAAATTGGAGCGCAGAAAGTTTTCTCCCTTTTCTCTATGTCTATGCTTTTTCCGTATAATGGTGGGCTTCTTCCAGCATCATATCCTTTACCTTCATCAGACGAATCTGCGTACTTCTCTCATTTTCATCCAGCTTCATGGTAATATACTTGATATTCTTCTGTGTTTCCGGAATAATCACGTGTTCCAGAGCGTTTACCCTGCGCCTGGTCTTCTCTATCTCCGAAGCCATCAGCTGGCAGGATTTCTCGGTCTCCGCCAGCTTCATCATCTGGGGAAGCACGTCCTGAAGGGACTTCACAGCTCCGTCCAGGTCGCTGGAGGTGAAGGCGAATCCATACGGGTAAATATCGTTCTCATCCGCCGTTCTGGTCTTATACCTGAACACAGGAATGTCCACGCTCATCACGTTTTTCTTTTCCGCTTCCAGATATACCTCCTGCTTGGGGGCGATAAGGGCGGCGTTCAGAGCCTGGCCGCTCATCCCCGCCTTGGCGATGACAAAGTTTACGTTGGCGCTTTTAATCCCCGCCTCCACCTCTTTTCTGAGGGCCATATTTTCCTTCACCAGATCGAGGAACTGGCGCATCAGCTCATCGCGTTTGTCCTTTAGAAGCTTATGTCCCCTGACAGCGGTAGCCAGCTTTTTCTTAAGCCTTGTAAGCTCCATTCTGGTGGGGTTTACCTGAGCCTGAGCCATGCATCACACCTCCCCTATTCCTTTCCGTAGTACAGATCCAGGAATTTATCGTCAATTCTCTTTAACTCGCTTCTGGGCAGAATAGACAGAAGCTTCCAGCCGATTTTAAGCGTCTCCTCAATGCTTCTGTCCGTCTCGTAGCCCTGGGAAACGTATTCCTTCTCAAAGGCGTCGGCAAATTTCGCGTAGATCAGGTCCACATCCGACAGAGCCGCCTCTCCCAGAATCACCATCAGCTCCTTGGCTTCCTTGCCTCTGGCGTAGGCGGCGAACAGCTGGTTCATGGTATTGGAGTGATCGGCTCTCGTCTTGCCCTCTCCGATTCCCTTATCCTTCAGACGCGACAGGGACGGAAGCACGTCAATCGGCGGCATAACGCCCTTTCTATACAGCTCGCGGCTTAAAATAATCTGTCCCTCTGTAATGTAGCCTGTCAGATCCGGGATGGGATGGGTCTTGTCATCCTCCGGCATGGTCAGAATCGGAATCATGGTAATGGAACCTGTCTTTCCGTTCTGTCTTCCAGCTCTCTCATAGATAGAGGCCAGATCCGTGTACATATAGCCAGGATAACCGCGGCGTCCCGGAACCTCTTTTCTGGCCGCCGAGATCTCTCTCAGGGCGTCCGCATAGTTCGTGATATCCGTCAGGATAACGAGAACGTGCATATTTTTCTCAAAAGCCAGATACTCTGCAGCCGTCAGGGCCATCTTCGGGGTGGCGATACGCTCCACCGCCGGATCGTTGGCCAGATTAATGAAAAGCACCGTCCTGTCGATAGCTCCCGTCTCCTTAAAGCTCTCCTCAAAGAAGTGGGCTTCCTCAAAGGTGATGCCCATAGCTGCAAACACAACGGCGAAGGGCTCATCGGTTCCCCGCACCTTAGCCTGTCTGGCAATCTGAGCCGCCAGATTGGCGTGGGGAAGGCCGGAGGCCGAGAAAATCGGCAGCTTCTGGCCTCTTACCAGCGTGTTCAGTCCGTCTATAGCAGACACTCCCGTCTGGATAAACTCCTGAGGATAGCTTCTGGCCGCCGGGTTCATGGGAAGTCCGTTGATGTCCCTTCTCTCCTCCGGCAGAATCTCCGGTCCTCCGTCAATGGGGCGGCCCAGACCGTCGAACACGCGTCCCAGCATATCCTCCGATACGCCCAGCTCCATGGTTCTCCCCAGGAAACGCACCTTGCTGTTAGACAGGTTGATTCCCGTAGAGTTTTCAAACAGCTGTACCAGGGCGTTGCCTCCGTCGATCTCCAACACCTTGCAGCGCCTTGTCTCGCCGTTTGCCAGCTCAATCTCTCCCAGCTCGTCGTAGGTGACGTTCTCAACGCCTCTCACCAGCATCAGAGGGCCGGCTACTTCCTGTATGGTTCTGTATTCTTTCGGCATTTAGAAGTCCTCCCTTCTGAGCACGTCGGCAATCTCAGCTTCCAGCTCCTTTGTCACTGCTTCATATTCTGTCTCAATATTTTCATCCAGCACATATTTAAAACGTCCGATTTTTTCGCGGACTGGCATCTTAATCAGGCCCTGGACGCCTGCGCCGTCCTTCAGCGCCTTCTCGGATTTCTCGTAGAAGGCCAGAACCAGCTTCATCATCAGGAACTGCTTTCTCAGGGAAGTGTAGGTATCCACGTCGTGGAAGGAGTTCTGGTGCAGGAAGTCCTCGCGGATGGAACGGGCCGCCTCCATCTTCAGGCGGTCTGTGGGCGACAGAGCGTCCATACCTACCATCTTTACGATCTCCTCCAGCTCCGCCTCCTCCTGGAGAAGGCTCATCATGCCCTGACGGCAGGTCATCCACTCCGGAGACACCTTTTCGTTAAACCATTTTCCCATATTGTCCACATAGAGGGAATAGCTGGTCAGCCAGTTGATGGCCGGGAAATGTCTCTTATAGGCCAGGGAGGAATCCAGTCCCCAGAAGACCTTGACAATGCGGAGGGTGGCCTGGGACACAGGCTCCGAGATATCTCCTCCTGGCGGCGATACGGCTCCGATGGCTGAAAGAGCGCCCTCCCTGCCTTCTGAACCATTGCACACCACATGGCCGGCTCTCTCGTAGAACTGGGCCAGACGGCTTCCCAGGTAAGCGGGATAGCCTTCCTCGCCGGGCATCTCCTCCAGACGGCCGGACATCTCTCGGAGGGCCTCCGCCCACCGGGAGGTGGAATCGGCCATCAGCGCCACGGAGTAGCCCATGTCTCTGAAGTATTCTGCAATGGTAATTCCCGTATAGATAGATGCCTCTCTGGCCGCTACCGGCATATCAGAGGTGTTGGCAATCAGCACCGTCCTCTGCATCAGGGAGTGGCCTGTCTTCGGATCCTTTAACTCCGGGAACTCGTTCAGTACGTCCGTCATCTCGTTGCCACGCTCGCCGCAGCCGATGTAAACCACAATGTCAGCCTCCGCCCACTTGGCCAGCTGGTGCTGGATGACTGTCTTTCCGCTTCCAAAGGGGCCTGGCACCGCAGCCACGCCGCCCTTGGCGATGGGGAAGAAGGCGTCGATAACTCTCTGGCCCGTCACAAGAGGCATCTCAGGAGGCAGCTTTTTCTTGTAGGGGCGTCCCTGTCTGACTGGCCAGCGCTGCATGAGCGTCAGCTCTCTGTCACCTGTCTTTGTGGCGATCACCGCCACAGTCTCCTCCACTGTAAACTCTCCGGCCCGGATCTCCTTCACCGTTCCCCGCACTCCGTTTGGAACCATGATCTTATGAACTACCACAATGGTCTCCTGGACCGTTCCGATAATGTCCCCGGCTTCCACCGTATCCCCGGCTTTCACTGTAGGAACGAAATTCCACTTCAGGTTCCTCTTCAGGGAAGGAACCTCCACGCCGCGCTTTAGGTTATTGCTTCCTGTGGCCTTCATAATGTCGTCCAACGGACGCTGGATTCCGTCATAAATACTGGTAATCAGTCCTGGTCCCAGCTCTGCCGACAGCGGCATGTCCATGGACTCCACCGGCTCTCCCGGTCCCAGTCCCGAGGTCTCCTCGTAAACCTGGATATATGCCTGATCCCCGTGAATCTCTATAATCTCGCCTATCAGACGCTGGCTGCTGACACGGACCACGTCGTACATATTGGCGTCCCGCATTCCCTCTGCAATTACCAGCGGTCCTGCTACCTTTTTAATCACACCTTTGCTCATTGGAAGGCTTCACCCACCTTTCTGTCAACTGGCGGCCAAAGGCCGCCCTTTTCACTCTGCTAGACTCCTCCGAACAGAATGTCTGATCCAACCGCCTGCTCCACCGACTTTTTCACTCCCTCAATCCCCTTGCCTGTGTTTCCGGACACTCCCGGAATGAGAATGACCGCCGGAAGCAGGCTTTCTCTGTACCGCTCCACTGTGCGGCTGATTTGGGCGGCCGCCGCTTCTGTCATGTAAATCACCGCATACCCGCCGGAAACCAGATTGTGAAACACCTGCTCCAGCTTCTCCGGCCCGTCTGCGGGAAACGTGTCAAGTCCCAGGGCGGCGAAGCCGTAAATGCTGTCATAATCTCCCACGACTGCCATCTTATACATACATTTCCCTGATCCTTTCCCGGATCGCTTCCTCCGGAAGATTGTTAAGCTTCCCGGTCAGAATGATCCGAACTGTCTTAATCTCATTTTCCCTGGCTAACAGGTAGGCCGCCAGCGGCCCCGCTGAAAACGGATTATATTTCTGCGGCTTAATGCTCTCTATCAGCTGGTTGTCGCACCACCTCTCGAAGGCTGAGGGCGATTCCTTAAGCGCCTCCGCGCCCTCTTTATAGGAGGTTCCCTCCAGATATTCGCAGATAGCAGAAATTCCTGAGAGAGCCGCCATAGAAAGCCGCTCTGTATTCAGGCTTTCGCAGGGCGCCATGCTCTGCCGCATAAACTCCAGGCTCTTTCCCGTCTTCTGGGAGCGGACGGCTATCTTAATATCCGCCACCGCTGTCACTGACTCCGCGTAAGCCATCAGCACCGGCTCGCCGCTTCTCTTTCCCTCGCTGTAAACGGCCTCTAACGCCGCCCGGTCCACCATGGCGTCACAGAGCTGGCCGTCTCCGGTGTGGCGGAAGGTCTCGTAGGCTTCCTTTGCAATGCTCTGCATGTGCTCTGGGAGAGCCTTGAAATCCTTTTCCGCCACAATCCGCTCCATCTCTGCTCCGTCCACGCCGCAGCCGTCGTAGTACAGCTCTCCGGGAAAATCAGGCGATGCTGTCTTTTTAATGGCGGCTTTCAGATTATGGTACAGCTTCTGATAACTGAACACTGACAGAATCCTGTCGTCTCCTCCCAGGAGATCCCTGACTGTCTTCTGCGCCTTCGCCTCCTCGGCTTCCAGCATCTCCTCCGCTCCCTCGTTCAGATTTCCGCTTCCCCAGCCCTTCTCCCTGAGAAAATCAAGGCAGCCGGACCACGTTTTCACTGCCATCAGCTGTTCTATCACAGAGGAGGAAAACAGCGCCGTTTCCATAGCCCGGATCCGGGCGACTGCATACGTATAATTCTTATCCGCCATGCTCCTCCCTCCTATTCTTTCTCAAACAAGAGCTTCTGAATCTGATCGGAGCATTCGTCCCGTTTCGCCGCCAGAAGCGCCTGGAAGGAACAGTTTTCCTCGATTCCGTCATAATCCAGGAGAAATCCTCCGTCCAGGGAAGCTGGCTCCACGCCTATTTTCAGGCTCCCTCCACGCTCTGCGGCAGCCTGTTCCAGGCGTTTCCCAAACTGTTCGGGAAGCCGTTTCAAATCTCTCTGCGAGAAGCAGATTTCTCCCTCTTTGGGAAGCGCGAACCGGCGGACCATCTGCTCTATCAGAGAAAAATATTCCTCCGGCTCCATCGCTAAAAGAGTCTGGTGAGCCTTCTCAATCTGCTCCCGGATCATATCCTGCTTGGCGGCCAGAATCAGCTGGCGCTTTTTCAGAGAGGCGGAGGATCTGGCCCTTGTCTCCAGCTCCTTTTTCACAAGCGCTTCCCTCTCCTTCGCCTCCTCCCGGAATCTTGAAAGTCTTTTCTCCGTTTCCCGCAGGACTGCGCCGGCCTCCTCCTCTGCCTTCTCCCGGATTTCGCCGGCCTGCGCCCTGGCTTCCGCCAGAATCCGGTCTGTAATCTTTTCCAGTCCCGTCATATCCGTCTCTCCTTCCATGCTCTGTATTCCTGTCTCCTGCGCCCTGTTCTCTGTCAGAAAATTCTGACTGCCGAAATTAAAGCGCGCTGACTGCCAGGATGGATACTAACAGAGCCAGAATGGCGTAAGTCTCTACCATGGCCGGGAACAGCATGGCCTTACCGAACTGCTCCGGCTTCTTAGCCACGATTCCGATAGAAGCGACCGCTGTGCGTCCCTGATGAATCGCAGATACCAGGCCTACGATTCCAATGGGAAGGCAGGCTAAGAAGTAGAGAAGGCCTGTGGCCAAGGACATGTTCATATCGGCGCCTCCGCCTAACAGCCCTGTTCCGGAGAGTACCAGAAAGCCTACTAACAGTCCGTAAATCCCCTGGGTACCGGGAAGCAGCTGTAAAACCAGACCCTTGGCAAATTTTCCCGGATCCTCTGTCACAACGCCTGCCGCCGCCTGCCCCGCCATGCCTACTCCGATAGCGGAACCGATGCCTGCAAGCCCTACTGCCACTGCCGCGCCCAACAATGCAAATACAATACCCATCTCACTCATAACTTAGTCCTCCTTAATATCCGCATATTTTGTATTTCTGCGAAACGGCTCAAACATCCGTCCGCCGCCCTCATAAAACTTTCCGAAAAACTCTACATACTGAAGACGGCAGGTGTGAACGTAAGCTCCCAGCAGATTGATCGCCAGATTAAACCCATGTCCCACCAGAAATACCAGGATAAACACTACTGCGCCCAGGATGCCGTTTCCCGCCATGCTTCCCATCTGGTTGATAACCGAAGCGATCACGCCTGTGGCCAGTCCCAGGGCCAGAAGCCTGGAATAGGAGAGCACATCGGAAAGCCAGCTTGTAATATTGTAGAGATCATATGCTCCTAACGCCAGCCTGAGAGCCGGATTTTTGCTGCTTCTGCCTGACATGAGAAGAATTCCGGCCGCTCCTCCTATGGCTAATACCTTCGCCAGCAGATTGACCGGTTCCGGGAATACAATAGTCATCTGAGACATGGATGCAAACAGCTCCGACGGGAGAAGAATTAAAATAAGGCCCGTTAAGAGACAGTACCAAAGAACCACGTCACAGAAGAAATCCAGAATCCGTTTATCCTTTAACAGCATATATCCCTTCAGTCCCAGTCCCAGAAACAGGTGGATCACGCCGAACAGCATGGACATCACAAGCATCTTCATGGGATCGTCAAGGGGAGTAAACCATACGGCCGGTATGCTTATTTCCCGTCCGAAAAACGTCCTGGAAATCACATTCACCGCATCTCCGAAATATCCGCCGAACATGACGCCCCAGAATAATGTGGAGACGCCGCAGTACATAAACAGGCGGATCGACTTTTTCAGGCCGCTTCCCATCCTTGGAAACTTCTTCAGAAGAATGAAGCAGGCCAGAAATACAATCAGGCCGTAGGCTGCGTCCGACAGCATCAGCCCGAAGAAAAACACGTAGCAGAGCGACATCACCGAAGTGGGATCCATCTCTCCTCTGGCCGGAAGCCCGAAGGAAGCCGTCACTCCCTCCGCCGACTCTGCAAAGGTACTGTTCTTTAAAAGCACCGGCGCTTCCTCTGCTTCCGGCACTTCCTCTGTCTGTACATAGAGATCAAATCTCTCGTTTAAACGGGACAAAAGCTTCTCTTCCTCCTGCTCAGGCACAAAGCCTGTAAGAAGGAGCGTTTTCCCCGACTGAAGCATATTGCCCAGCGCCTGGTACTTCTCCGCCCGCATCCGGCAGTAATCCGACAGCAGCCTGATATTCTCCCGGGACGTGCCGTAGGCTCTGAGCTTTTCCTCCACAGCCCTGATTTCATCACGAATCTGCCGGATCTCTTCCTCCAGCTCCTGCTTCTTCACTGCCGGAACCTGGTCAAAGCTCTGGGAAGGCTTTGCAAAGCCTGACGCCCGGAGAGCCTCCTCCACCTGCGCCCCGTCCTCCTTCAGGCAGAGAACTGCGGCGCACACCTGGTCCTTATCCTTTCCGATCAGCTGAATCGAAACGTCTGCCGAGGGCGCTCTCTCAGCCACCGCCTGATAGAGAGAGTCAATCGTCGTCTGCGCTCCTGCCGCTCCAATAAAAAGAACCGTCCTCTCCGTTCCGGAACACTGCATGGACACGTCGAGAGCCAGCCACGGGGACAGAGACTCTATCTGAGCTTCCAGCTTGGCAGCCGCCGCCCTGCTCTCCCCTATCCTTCTGCTGTACTCTAAAATCTGCTTCACGTCCTCCATGATCAGCCGGCAGTTTTCCTGAACAGCTGCAAATTCTTCTCCGGAAGCCAGGGGCTTTCCCGCAAGCCCTGAAAGAAGAGAGGTCTTTTCCGGAGCATACTGGTCAAGAACCTCCAGGGCCTGTTCCGCCGTCCATGCGTCCCTCTCGCAGCTCTGCCGCCTGGCAGACGTATCCGGTCTCTGGAAATCGCTTCCCTCCGGTTCCTCCAGCCGTGAAATCTCCACAACTCCGGCTCCCTGAAGGAAATCCAGCACCTGTTTCCGATCCGTTAAAAGAGCGCAGATGGTAATTTTCTTCATCTGCAGAACTGCCATATCCACATCCCTCCTGTCTGGATTTTCTGCGGTGTCTGTCACGTCTTAAGCAGGATGTCTGTAATCAAACGTACTGCTTCCTCTGATTTCTCCTCCGCGCGCTTTCGCATCAGGGAAATCTCTGCCTCTGCTTCTCTCCCGGCCTCTGAAAGAATCTCTTCTTCCTCAAGCTTAGCGGCGTTTCTTACCGCCTCCAGACTTTCCCGGATTTCCCGTTCGGCGGCCTCGCTTCTGCTCTGCGCTTCCCTTCGTGTCTGCTCTGCCAGTTCCTTTCCCTTCTGTCTGGCTTCGCTTACCAGGCCAGACGCCTGCGCTTCCGCTTCCTGCACCGCCAGAATCGTTTCCTTTACCATTCGCTCACCACCTTCTGCCTCTGATTTCCAGCTGTTCCAGCTCAAACTCCCGCCCGGCGGCTCCTGTCCTGCTCTTTGTCTGCCGCCCTATGCAAAATGCCTGTCTCAAGCTTTTTCACTTGTCTGCGCCTCATATTAGTATAGTGCGGCAGCCTTTTCTTCATTCATTAAAAGAAGCAGTTCATCTCACATATTTCCAAATATTATACAGCTTCTTAACACATCTGTCTATAATATTAATTTTTTAATTTATTATTTTCGTTTTGTTTTTATTGTTTTAATATTTTTGTCAAATATTTGTGACATTTTTGTTTCTTTTGAAAGTACATTATCCAGGAGCAGCGGAAGATTCCCCCCGCAAAATTGTCTTTTATTTTCAGGCTCTTTGCGGTAAAATGTGTGATAATAGCTGGTTCAGAATCATGCGCATACGCGGCGGCGGGGTTTTACGGAGGGATTAAATTGAAACGGATTGTAATTATTACAGATCGGAAGCGGATTGCAGAAAAAATCAGGGAGGATCTGCTCTGCGTCTTCCGGGGCAAGGCGGAGCTTGAGACGCTGACCTTTGAGGAGATTGCGAAGATGGAAACAGTCGACGGAGATCTTCTCCTGTTCACTTTGGGAGATCGGATCGAGCGGATCAAGGAAAAGCTCCTTCACCTGGAAAATATTGTTGTAATCAGGCGGACAATCAGGGAGAAAAATCTAGTAAAGCTCTTTGAAATTCCTCAGGGAACTCCTGTCCTTGTGGTCAATGACAATTATGAAAATACGCTACAGACCGTCAATCTGCTCTATGACTTAAATGTGGATAACCTGATTTTAAAGCCGTGGAACGGGACAGACGGCGGAGACGATATCACTATCGCCGTCACTCCCGGGGAAGCTGAACGCGTTCCTTCCTTTATTAAGCGGATCATTGATATCGGGGACCGCTGCGTCGATCTGGCCACCTTCATGGACATTATCTGCCGTCTCCAGCTGGGCGGCGAGGAAATCTCAAAGCGGCTGCTGGCCTATTCCGACGGAATCGTAAATTCCAACCGGGGACTGAACCAGTATTATAAAGAAACGATCATGAAAAATATTCAGATGAAGCACGTGCTGGAATCAGTAGATCTGGGCATCCTTCTGACGATTCCCGACGGCACTATCGTTTTGTGCAATCAACGGTTCCGCGAAATGGTCAAAAAGCCGGTCCGCGAGGGTGTGACGCGGCTTTTCTCCCTTTTTGACGAGTCTCTTTTCGATTTTTTCTCCAGAGACTCCTTTGATTTTGAACCGGCCAGGTTCGGTGTCTGCGAAATGACAGTCCGCAAAAGCAGGCTAAACTACGACAGCTCTGCCTATCAGGATCTCTATTTTTTCCGGGATATTACCTATGTCAAATCTCTGGAAGAAAAAATCAGCCGCCAGGCGAAAACCCAGGGCTTCACTGCCAGATATCAGATACAGGATATTCTGTACCAGTCAGATTCCATGAGGCGCTGCCTGGAGAGCGTGCGTATCTTTTCACCTGGAAACAAAACCATTCTGCTGGAGGGGGAGAGCGGAACCGGCAAGGAACTGATTGCCCAGTCCATCCACCGCCTGTCAGATCGCAGCCTGCAGCCCTTCGTGGCGGTCAACTGTGCGGCTGTCCCTGAAAACCTTCTGGAAAGCGAGTTGTTCGGCTATGTGCGCGGGGCCTTCACCGGGGCCAGCCGGGACGGAAAACCGGGATTGTTTGAGCAGGCAGATAAGGGAACTCTCTTTCTCGACGAAATCGGGGATATGCCTGTAGGACTCCAGTCCCGGCTGCTGCGCGTGATTCAGGAAAAACAGATTATGAGGATCGGAAGCGACCGGGTGATCAATATAGACGTCCGCATTATCGCCGCCACTAACCGGGATCTGCGCCAGGAGATGAAACGTGGACAGTTCCGCAGCGATCTCTACTACCGTCTAAGTGTTCTGCCTGTTTCTGTGCCGCCCCTGCGTGAGAGAAAGGAGGACATCCTTCTTCTGTTTTCCAGCTTTTTGTCAGCGCCCTGCGACGTTCCGGAGCGCGTCCGGCGTATTCTCCTTGCCCACGACTGGCCCGGAAACGTCAGGGAGCTTCGCAATGCCACCGAATACTTCGAGCTGATGAAGAACCGTGAAAACTGCCTTCCCGATTATCTGATGCGTCTGGAGAGCAGTCTTCTGTCAGAGGAGGAGAAACAGCTTCTCATCCTGATCCGAAACGCCCAGGACGCCGGTTCTCCCACAGGAAGAAGCTTCCTGCGCCAGTCCCTCTCAGAACTTCTGGGGGCGCCTGTCAGCGAATACCGCCTTCGCAGGCTTTTAGACGAGCTTGAAGAAAAAGGGCTGGCAGTCAAGCATACCGGCAGGAACGGCACCCGCATTACGGAGCAGGGAAGACGTCTGCTGCGATAATCCAGAAAGGTCAAAACTGCAAACGACGATTCCAGGAAGGGAGGGCGGTTCCAGACTCTGCCAAAAAAGCGGACGCTGGAGACGGCCTCCTTTCTGCATTTCATGTTTCGTCCAATTTAATTGAAATTTCATCCTGTTTTTTTTGGTTTTTGAATAATTCATCCCATTTACCACAGGACAGCAGATGAACATGGATGTGAAATTTCGTACAGGAAAAAATGATCTGCTAATTTGAGCTGTTTTTTATATTTTATCTGTTTTTTGGAATTATTTTCTTTTTATTAGTTCTGTTTTTTCTTTTTTATTCCGCTATCCTCTTAATTTTTTTGTTTTGGCACGTTCTTTGCTTTCATATTTTCCAAAATAATATTTACTAAGGGAGAGGCTCTCCCTTACAGACTGGAGGGATATCATGGGAAATCCAATTATTGGAGTATTTGCAGACACAATGAGCTGTAATAAAGGAGGATTTGGAGACGTAACCAGGCAATATATAAACGCCGCCTACATAAGCGCTGTGGAAGATGCCGGAGCGGTTCCATTTATCATACCTGTCAGCAATGATCTGGAAAAGACAAAAAAGCTGATTGATCTGTGCGACGGATTGCTCTTTCCCGGAGGGGAAGATATCGATCCCGGCTATTACGGTGAAAATCCTCATAAAAATCTGGGAGAAATCCGTCCGGAAGTAGACAAATTTCTCTTTCACAGCCTTCTTTACGCGCTGGAGCAGCGAAAGCCTGCCCTGGGAATCTGTAAGGGGATGCAGATGATGGTTGTGGCTACGGGAGGCTCTCTCTATCAGGATATCTATTCCCAGAGAGAGGAAGAAACCTTCCTGCACTGCCAGTCAGGGCGGCGCACTTATGGGGTTCATCAGGTACAGATTGACAAAGACAGCCGTCTTTTCCAGATTCTCGAAACAGGGCAGATTGCTACCAACAGCATGCACCATCAGAGCGTCCGGACTCTTGGAAAAGGCCTTCGTCTCTCTGCACACACAGAAGATGGAATCGTGGAAGCAGTGGAAAGCCTTGACGGACGGCTGATTGGCGTTCAGTGGCATCCTGAGGAAATGGTTCCTGAAAGCGGCGCCATGAAACGGCTGTTTAAAAATCTGGTTCAGAGAGCATCTGTGTAAACGAAACAAGAGAGGAAAGAGAGGGCAAATCTCCTATGCAAGCAGAAAAAAAGAAGAAAGAATCTATGAGCATGTGGAAAATCATTCTCATTGTTAACCTGGCAGTATATATTCTGTCATTTATCATTCCGTCCGGAGCCTATCAGCGGGATGGAAAAATGGCGGTTCCAGGCACCTATGCCGTAGTCGACAAAACCTATTTGAATCCTATTGACGTAATTCTGGCGGTGGGAGACACGGTGTACTCCTCCTTTGGCCAGCTGTTCGTCACTCTGATTATTATGGGCGGCATGATGGGTATCGTCAACTCCACCGGCGTTCTGGACCGGGCTCTGGGAAACTTAATCCACAGGCTCAAGGATAAGGCTTTGGCAATTATCCCTATTTATGTATTTGCAACCGCTCTATTGGGGTGCGTAGGATCTATGATTTCTACTGTCATTTTATTTGTGCCTTTAGGGCTTCTAATTGCCAAGCAGCTTCGGGCAGACCGCACCTTCGCCGTCGGCCTGGTAATTCTGGGTTCTTTTACAGGTTTTATGTCTTCACCTATCAATCCTTTAACCGGAGTGATGGGACAGGAGATCGCAGGGCTGGTTCCATATTCCGGAGCAGGGCTGAGAACGATTGTCACCATTCTGAACGTCTCTGTGGTTTCTGCCTATCTGATATGGTGGGCAAAACGCTGCCAGAAAAACAAGGCTGTCTATGAAAGAGATTTTGGCGGAGAAAAAGCCCTGGAGCCGGAAGACTATGAACGTACCTATCAGCCTCTTTCCGGACGGGAAGCAGCCATCCTGGTTGTCTTTTTTGGCGCATTTATTTTCTTCGCAGCCGGCGGTCCTACCCTTGGTCTCGGAATGACTCAGCTGGGTTCCATTATGCTGCCAGTCGCTTTTGTGGAAGGTATTCTGGCCGGATATAAACTGGATGATATCATGAGCAACTTCGTCAAAGGAACTCAGTCCATGTGCGGAGTTATGGTATTTATGGTGCTGGCTTCTATTATGAGCATTATTTTAAACCAGGCCGGCATACTTGATTCCATCGTTTACTACATTTCCATTCCTTTAAGCCATTTAAGCAGCGCGATGGCCGCAGTGGGCATGTTTATTGCAAATGCCTTTATCAATGTTTTCATCGGTTCCGGCTCTGGCCAGACGGTAGTCGCTATGCCAATCATGGCTCCCCTGGCCGACGTGGTAGGCGTAACCCGCCAGATGGCTGTCCTCACGCTTCAATATGGCGATGGATTTACCAATCTGTTCCTTCCGACTAATGTAAATCTCATGGCCTGCCTTGCCATGGCCGGAGTAGACTTTAAGCGGTGGATTAAATTTTTAGTTCCCTGCTATGCGATTCTGTTTGTAATTATGGTCATTTCCATTTTTATTGGAACAGCCATTGGATTCTAAAAGAGGAGGAATAAATCATGATATCGGATAAGACATTACAGGAAGAGCTGATACAGCTGTCAGACGAGCTGGAAAAGCAGACGATTCAGCTGCGCCGGGAAATTCATCAGTGTCCCGAATTATCCTTCCATGAATATAAGACCAGCAGGGTCGTTATGCGGGAGCTGGAGCGGATTGGAATCCCTTATGAGGAAAGTCCGCAGAAGCCAGGTATTATCGCCACCATCGACAGCGGAAAGCCTGGAAAGTTTCTAATGCTGAGAGCAGATATGGATGCTCTTCCCATTCAGGAATCCACAGGACTTGACTTTGAATCCCAGACAAGCGGAGTCATGCACGCCTGCGGCCACGATGTCCACACAGCCAATCTGATAACCGTTGGAGAAATCTTATTCCGCACCAGGGAACGCTGGAATGGAAAAATAAAGCTGGTCTTTCAGCCGGCAGAAGAAAACGGAGGAGGGGGCCGGGAAATGATCAAAGCCGGCCTTATGCAGGAAAAACCGGATGCCTGCTTTGCTCTCCATGTAAAAAATGGAGTTCCGGGACGTATTTTCCTGAAGCAGAAATACCTTTCTTCCTACTCTGACAGCTATACCTTAACGATCAGAGGACGCGCGGCTCATTCCTCCACACCGGAAGAAGGCGTGGACGCTATTTACATTGCATCAGCGTTGATCATGGCCCTGCACGGAATTTCTTCACGCAATCTCTCTCCTATGGCCCAGTCCACGCTGAACGTGGGCACTATTCAGGGCGGTTCTGCTCCTAATATCATCGCGGATCAGGCCGTTTTAAGGGTAATGCTGAGAAATGTATCAAAGGAATCCAGACAGGCCATGAGGCTCCAGATCGAGACTCTGGCAAAAGGGATATCCGAATCTATGGGCGGAACCTGCGAAATTGCCTTTCGCGCTGGTTATCCGGCTGTCTACAATGACGTTGACTTTACAAAATTTGTGGAGCAGACCTTCCGCGGCAATGCAGAGTGTCTGTATTCGAATATAAAAGATGGGCGTCCCGAAAATTGGTTGATCACGGATCTGGATCCTATGCTGGGAGCTGAAGATTTTGGATTTTTCGCTCAGGAAGCGCCTTCCTGCATGATTTTTGTAGGAACAGGGGGAGACGCTCCCATGCATAACCCCAATTTCCAGGTGGATGAGCAGTATATTAAGCTCTGTACCAGGGCTATGGCCTTGACGGCCGCAGAATATCTGTCTTCTGCCCGGTAAAATAGTTCGAGAAAGCGCCGCAGTCCCATCAAAACCGATGGGACTGCGGCGCTTCCTCTCTGCTGTCAACTCTTAAAGCTTATTTCCGTTCCGCCCGAACTTTCTCTTTTTAAACCGGAGAAAAGGAATTTTCGTGGCTGCGGCCTCCATCCTGCACTGGTTGTCCTTCTGGCACGCTCGTATCATCTCATCCAGCTGCCTGAACCGCTCGTCCTCCTTCTCATCAGCTACCCGCATCAGGTAATCCATTTCCTTGAGAAGTTTCTCATGAACCATATAAGCGATATCCTGGCTCAGCTTTTCGCAGTTTTCTTCCATAGCACGCCCAATTACATGATTCAGGAGTCTCTGCACCTGTTCCAGCTGCCCGCTCTCTACCAATTCCTCCACTGAACTGCCCTGCCGCGGCTCCTCAGCGCAGGAAACAGCCGTACCGGGAACCGTCTGAGCCTCCGAAGCCTCCCCGCTCCCGCTTCCTGCAGGATCCGCGTCCTTCAGAGCCGCCAGCACGTCCTCCTCCAGCACCTCGTTGGGGATAATCACCTTCCCGTCTGATTCCAGAGACTTGGCAAGCGCAGTTTTAATCGCTTTCAGCTGATACCCCTTATCCTTCAGCATCTTTACCTGCCTGAACAAACGAATGTGAAACTCTGTATAATAACGATGCCCCATCTCGTTTCTGGGTATCCTAAGCTCCAGCTCCTCCTCCCAATATCTCAGAACGTGCGCCTCCACATCCACTTTTTTGGAAGCGTCTGATATCAGATAATGTACCTCAGCCATAATTCAATCCTCTCCTTTGGTTCACAATATTTCGTAGCCTGTTAATACTATATGCGAACCCCAGCGCAATTATGTCAAAAAAAGAAGCTGGGCTGAGACAGCTTCTGAAGGCAATAAAAAAGAGAAACGGGGAAAGTTTCCTGGTTCCAATTCAAAGTCACCCAAAACTTTCCCTGCTTCCCTTTTTCTAGCGGAAAGAACCGCTCCTATCTGTGTATTTTTCTCCCTACTTGGCCAGATTCTCAAATTTCGTAAGCTCCGGTCTCCAGAGCAGGTTGACGGTTCCGATGGGGCCGTTTCGCTGCTTGGCAATAATAACCTCGGCGATGTTAGGATTCTCCGTATCCTTGTGATAGTAATCGTCTCTATAGAGGAACATAACCATATCGGCATCCTGCTCGATGGCTCCCGACTCCCTCAGATCCGACAGCATGGGCCGGTGATCCGGCCTGGTCTCACAGGCGCGGGACAGCTGTGACAGGGCGATAACCGGCGCATTCAGCTCCCTGGCCAGGGCCTTTAAGGAACGGGAAATCTCGGAAATCTCCTGCTGTCTGTTCTCTCCGCCCTTTCCGCTTCCGCTCATCAGCTGGAGGTAGTCGATAATGACAATGCTGAGCCCGTATTCCAGCTTCACCTTCCTGCACTTGGAACGCAGCTCCATAATGGAGATACCCGGCGTGTCGTCGATAATCAGCTTGGAATTTCCAATGGTTCCAATTCCCTCCACCACAGCGTCCCAATCAGAATCTGACAGAGTTCCTGTCCTCAGCTTCTGGGAATCCACTCTGGACTCCATGGAAAGCATACGGTTGACCAGCTGTTCCTTGGACATCTCCAGGCTGAACACCATGCAGGGCATATTTTTCCTTACTGCAATGTGATCCACCACATTCAGCACAAAGGCAGTCTTTCCCATGGACGGACGGGCCGCAATCAGCACAAAATCCGAGGGCTGAAAGCCCGAGGTGCGAAAATCCAGATCGTGGAAGCCGCTGGGAATTCCCGTCACGTTTCCCTGATTCTTAGACGCCGTCTCAATCTTGTCCAGCACGTTCAACGCCACCTGGCGGATCGGCACGAAATCGCCGCTTCCCTTGCTCTGAAGCAGGTCGAACACAGACTTCTCCGTGTGAGCCAGAATATCGTCCAGCTTATCCTTCCCCGCATAGCAGGTGTTGGCGATCTCCTCGTTAATCTTAATCAGTCTTCTAAGCACTGCCTTCTCACGCACAATACCTGCGTAGGACTTCACGTTGGCGGAGGTGGGCACAGTTGTCATAATATCCCGGACAAACTCCAAACTGCTGACCTCCGGGGGAACGTCCTTCTCCTTCAGGCGGTTCTGGAGCGTCACCAGATCCACCGGCTTTCCCTCGTTAAACAACTCCACCATCGCCTCGAACATCACGCCGTACTGGTGCTGGTAAAAATCGGCGCCTGTGACAATCTCAGACGCCGAAATAATAGCTTCGCGGTCCATCAGCATTGCGCCGATGACGGACTGCTCCGCCTCCACACTGTGAGGAAGCACGCGCTTAATCAGCGCTTCATCCATGCTTATGCCTCCGTTACCTTGACACGAAGAGTTCCCGTTACATCCTTGTGAAGCTTAACCGGCACTTCGTGGGTTCCGAAGGTTTTAAGAGGCTCCGGAAGCACCAGCTTCTTCTTGTCAATGTCTATCTTCAGCTGCTCGGACACAGCCTTGGCAATCTCTTTGCCGGATACGGATCCGAACGCTCTTCCGCCCTCTCCGGCGCGGATAGATAAGGTAATGGACTTATCCTCTAAAAACTTGGCCAGATCCTTGGCCGCTGCCAGGTGCTCCGCCGCAATCTTCTGCTCGTTGGCCTTCTGAAGCTTTAAGTCGTTCAAGTTCTGGGCCGTAGCCTCCACGCCCAGATTTTTCTTTAAAATAAAGTTTCTGGCGTATCCGTCGTTTACCTTTACAATCTGTCCCTTCTTTCCCAGGGACTTTACATCCTCCAATAATACAACTTCCATTTTATATTTCTCCTTTCTCGATCATCTGCCTGAGCATGGCCTTCAGTTTTTCTCTGGCCTCCTCCATGGTAGCGTCCTTTAACTGGGCTCCGGCAATGGTTCTGTGGCCGCCGCCGCCCAGCTTCTCCATCATCACCTGCACGTTCACCTCGTCAATAGAACGGGCGCTGAAGAAGATGGTATCCTTTACCTGCGTCATGACAAAGGACGCCTTGATTCCAATGATATTAAGCAGCTCGTTGGCCGCCTGAGCGCCTATGACAGTCGGGCTCTCCAGTCCCTCGGACGGACACTCGGAAATGGCAAATTCCTTCTCGAAAATCTCCGCTCTTCTGACTGCCTCCGCCCTGGCCCGGTAGTCCTCCACCCGGTCGCGGAACAGCTTTCTGACCCGCACCACATCGGCTCCGTTTCTCCTCAGGAAGGCCGCAGCCTCAAAGGTCCGCACTCCCGCCTGATTCATGAAATTATTCGTGTCAATGACAATTCCCGCATACATGGCGTCCGCCTCCACAGAGCGCATCTTAATGCCGTCTCCTACGTACTGGAGAATCTCAGAAACCATCTCGCAGGTGGAGGAAGCGTAGGGCTCCACATAGGAGAGCACCGCGTTCTCAATAATCTCGCTGCTCTGTCTGTGGTGGTCTAATACCATAATGGTCTTAACCATCTTTAACAGCTCCGGCGCCTCCGTAATGCTGGGCCGGTTCACATCCACCACCACCAGCATGGTATTGGCGTCTGCCCGGGCTGCCGCCTCGTCTCCTGTCAGGAACAGGTCCTCCGGATAGTCCGGATTATTCTGAAACCGCTCCATCATAGGGCGCACGGAAGAATTGACGCTGTTAATGACAATGTGTGCCTTTTTGTTAAACGCCGCCGCAATCCTGTAGATTCCAATGGTGGCTCCAAAGGAATCCGGATCTCCGATCCGGTGTCCCATAATGAGCAGCTTATCCTTCGTCTCCATCAGCTCTCTCATGGCGTGGGCCTTTACCCTGGCCTTTACCCTGGTGGTCTTCTCCAGCTGCTGGGACTTGCCGCCGTAGTAGGTGATCTTGGCTCCGTCCTTCACCACCGCCTGGTCGCCGCCGCGGCCCAGAGCCATGTCAATGGCTGTTCTGGCGTACTCGTAGTTTCTGATATAGGTCTCTCCGTTCATACCCATACCGATACTCAGCGTCACAGCCATCTCGTTGCCGATGTTGACCGTTTTAACCTCCTCCAGAAGGGCGAACCGCTCCTTCTCAAGCTCTTTCGTATACTTCTGCTTAATGACAAAGAAATATTTGTCTTTTTCCAGTTTCTTCACAATACCGTCTAAATTAGAAATATACTTGTTGATCTTTCGGTCAATGAGAGCCACCAGAAGCGAGCGGCGCACCTCCTCCACGCTCTCCAGGGCCTCGTCGTAATTGTCCAGATAAATCAGTCCGGCCACCAGGTTCTGATCTGCAATCTCCTGCTTTAAAGCCAGAAGCTCCGTCTCGTCAAACAGATAAACTGCCCACAGCGTCTCATCCTCGTCTCCGTCCGGCGCGTCCAGGTTCAGTTCCCCGTTCTCGCCTGCGCAGATGTGGCGGAGCTCCATCCGGTAAAAGCTGTCTCCATAGGTAATGTGAAGACTTCCCTCCCCGTCGATTCCATTTAAAATCTCCCTGGTCAGCTCCGGAAACAGCCCGAACAGCGTCTTATTCTTCCGGTCATCCCTCACAATATCGGCAAACCCGTCGTTCATCCACAGCAGAAGACCGCTTTCATCTGCAATCGCATAGGGGAAAGCCATATCCGCCGCAATATGCTCCTGAAGCTCGGCATACTGAGCAGAAAATTCCAGAAGCCCCCCTAGAAGCCGCTTCCTCTTATACAGATAAAGCCATCCGCATACCGCCGCATAAAACAGTGTAAAACCAGTCATGACAATGCCGGCCTTTAAATCCATCAGACCCACCACCACATTGGCGGCCATCAGAATCACTGCCATAAAAAGCGGCCACTGCAGATATGCCCGAAGCTGCCCCTGTATTCTGATATCCTCTTTCATCTCTCTCTCCTGTTTCATTTTCGAGAACGCTCCCCGGAAATCCCGCAGAGCGTTTATCCTTTTGTATATCTATAGATACAAATTATAGCATAAAGGGGGCGGTTCGTCTAGGCACGCAGGACAAACGCAAAACAATTTGACATCCCCTTCTTCTGATGGTATACTTTCCCTAAACCAAGGGAGCTCGTAGGCGGGCTGAGAGGAAGTAACCAAACTTCGACCTTTATCACCTGATTTGGGTAATGCCAACGTAGGGACTATACAGACACGGCCATCATAAAGCCGTCAGCCGCATTCTCAGATCTGGATCCGCATGGTTTCAGATCTTTTTTTCCGCCTCCGTTCTCCTCTCATTATGAAAGGAGCATATTTATGAACCAGACAGCACATCCGGCCCCAGGCCCCTCTTCCCGAACCTACTCCACACAGATGGACGCCGCCAGAAAAGGCATTCTCACAAAAGAAATGGAAGCCGTAGCCAGACAGGAGCGCTTTGATACCAAGCGTCTCATGGGCCTTGTAGCGGAGGGAAAAATTGCCATTCCCGCCAACCGCCTCCACACCTGCCTTCATCCTAACGGCATCGGCTCTATGCTGAGAACGAAAATCAACGTCAATCTGGGAACATCCCGAGACTGCGTGGATCTGGATATGGAACTTCAGAAGGTCAGCGACGCCGTGGCCATGGGCGCGGAATCCATCATGGATTTAAGCTCCTTCGGAGACACCCGGAAATTCCGCAGAAAGCTGACGGCCGAGTGTCCTGCCATCATCGGCACAGTTCCCATCTACGACGCGGTAGTCTATTACCACAAGCCCCTTGGGCAAATCACCGCTGACGAGTGGATTGACATTGTCCGGATGCACGCCATGGACGGCGTCGACTTCCTCACCATCCACGTAGGCATCAATAAAAATACGGCCAGCCGGTTCAAGCAGGCGAAACGCCTCACCAATATTGTCTCCAGAGGAGGTTCCATTATTTTCGCCTGGATGGAAATGACAGGAGAGGAAAATCCATTTTACGCGCGGTTTGACGAAATTCTCGATATCTGCCGGGAATACGATGTGACTTTAAGTCTTGGAGACGCCTGCCGTCCCGGCTGCCTGGAAGACGCCTCGGACATTTCCCAGATAGAAGAGCTTGTCACGCTGGCGGAGCTGACTAGACGCGCCTGGGAGAAAGACGTGCAGGTTATAATTGAGGGGCCAGGCCACATGCCTTTAGACCAGATTGCAGCCAATATGAAAATCCAGCAGACGCTCTGCAAGGGCGCTCCCTTCTATGTATTAGGGCCTCTTGTCACAGATGTGGCCCCCGGATACGATCACATTACTGCGGCCATCGGAGGAGCAGTCGCCGCAGCCGCCGGCGCTTCCTTCCTCTGCTATGTCACTCCGGCCGAGCATTTAAGACTGCCGGATCGGGACGACGTAAAAGAGGGAATTATCGCGTCGCGAATCGCAGCCCACGCCGCCGACATTGCGAAAGGAATTCCCGGCGCCTCAGACTGGGATCGAAGCATGAGCGAGGCCCGCAAAAAGCTGGACTGGGAAGAAATGTTCCGCCTCTCTATAGATCCGGAGAAAGCCAGACGCTACCGCGCTTCCTCCAAACCGGAAAAAGAAGATACCTGCTCCATGTGCGGAAATTTCTGCGCTGTCAAAAATATGAACCGGATCCTGGACGGAGAAATTGTCTCTATTTTTGATGAATAAAGATCCAAAAGAGGGCGCGGCCAAAATGCCGCGCCCTCTCTGCATGTCAAATCTTGTCTGTTATGCGCTTTCCTGCGCTGAACTGGTTTCTGATATCCTGCCGTTTCTGCTGCTTTATTCTGCTGCTTTTATTCTGCTGCTTTTATTCTGCTGCTTTTATTTTTCTTTATTTTGCTGCTCTGTTTTCCTACTTTACCGCATCGCAGAGTATCTGTACGCAGGTCTCAATTCCCAGCTGGCCGCTGTTTAACATAATATCGTAGTTCTCCCGGCGGCCCCACTTCTGGTTGGTGAAGGTCTCGTAATGAATCCGGCGCTTTTTATCCGTTTGATGCATGAACTCGTCGATATAGTCCTCGATCTCGCCGTACTCAGCCAAAGCTCTCTGTCTGCGTATCTCTTTATCACAGTAAATAAATACCTTCAGAACGTCGTCCCTGTCCTTCAAAATGTAATCCGCGCAGCGTCCCACAAACACGCAGCTGCTTCTTCTGGCCGCATCCTGAATAATTTTCTTCTGGGCAATAAAAATCTGTTCCGTAAGAGGCAGCTCCTCAGGCTTGGGCGTCCTGGGATAGGCGATGCCGTATAAGCTTCCCATAGCGAAATTGTAGAGCAGACTGTTCGTCACCCTCTGTTCCTTATCTGCGATCAGCTCCGGTGAAAAACCGATCTCCTTAGCCGCCAGGTCAATCAATTCCTTATCATAGAAGTCCATCCCAAGCTTCTTTGAGACCAGCTGGCCAATCTGACGTCCTCCGCTTCCATATTCACGGCTGATTGTAATAATCTTTTTACTCATAGTACAGGCCTCCTCTCGCGGCTATTTCTACCTGTATTTTACCATATCAGCCATTAATTTTCAATTAATTGATTTACTAATTCTATATTTTGCGACACTTTAACGTATCGCCGCAATTCCGCAGCCGTCTCTGCTTTCCTTCTATGCGTCCGGGATGCCGTCCTTTTTCGGCATTTTTCTCGTGATGATAAAATAGCAGATCAGATGAGCGCTGGCTGTGATGATCCAGCTCACCGGGTAGGAAACGTACAGGGAGGTCAGGGTTCTCTGCTGGGAGAAAATCGTGAAGATCCACAGAATTCTGAGACCGCAGGCTCCTGTCAGAGAGACAATCATCGGAAGCACCGAATAACCGATTCCTCTGAGGCTTCCCACCATGGTATCCATCCATCCGCAGGTGAAATAAGTGGTGGCGATTATGCTCATACGAAGCATTCCAAACCGGATTACCTCCGGATCCGTCGAATAAATTCGAAGCAGATCCTCTCCAAACGCGTAAGCGCCAAATCCTAACAGCATTCCCACCGCGGTCACCGTCCCCAGGCAGGTAAACATGATTTTTGTAATTCTGGTATATTTCTTTCCGCCCATATTCTGGCTGGTAAAGCTTAAATTCGTCTGGTACACAGCGTTCATGGCGTTGTATACGAAGCCCTCTATGTTGGCGGAGGCCGCGTTTCCGGCCATAGCCACGGATCCGAAGGAGTTGACCGACGACTGAATCAGGACGTTGGAAATAGAGAAGATTGCGCCCTGCATTCCTGCCGGGAGGCCGATTTTAAAGATCTGGAACATTTTATTTTTATGAATCTTCAGCTTTTTCAGCTCCAGCTTCAGGCCTCCCTCGCTCTTTCCTAAGGCGCGCAGCACCAGGAAGGCAGAAATGGCCTGGGAAATAACAGTGGCCAGGGCGACTCCCGCCACGTCCATGTGGAGACAAATCACGAAAAACAGATTTAAGGCTACGTTTACCACGCCCGCCACGCTCAGATAGTAGAGGGGACGTCTGGTGTCTCCCACCGCCCGCAGAATGGCGCTTCCGAAGTTATAAAGCATCACCACCGGCATTCCCGCAAAATAAATCCTCATATAGAGGGCCGCCTTGTCCAGCACGTCGTCCGGCGTACCCATCATTTCCAGCAGAATCCTGGAAAAGGCCAGTCCCATCACGATCAGAAGGACTCCGCTGACCAGGCTGAGGGCAATGGCGGTGTGCACTGACTCGCTCACATCGCGGTCTCTCTTTCCGCCATAGGCTCTGGCCACCACCACGTTGGCGCCCACAGAAAGACCGATAAAAATATTGATCAAAAGATTAATCAGAGACGTCGTTGAACCAACAGCCGCCAGAGACGAACTTCCTGCAAACCGCCCTACCACAATGACATCCGCTGCGTTAAACAAAAGCTGCAGCACGCCGGACAGCATCAGCGGAATGGAAAAAATCAGGATTTTCTTCAGTATATGCCCGCTGCACATGTCCATTTCGTAGCTTTTTTTCATGGTTTTACTCCTTCCCCTGGTTAATATTTATCCATGTTCAGTATATAAATATTATACGCAAAAACCGGAAGGGATTCAATGAAATTCTACTCAAACTGCTTCCCAAATCCAAAGGCCCCCTGTACCAGACAGGTCTTCGCAGCAAACTCCGCCCCCGCGGGAAGCGCCCTGTCTGCCGTCTCTCCCTTCAGCACAGACAGGAGAAAAGCCGCAGCGAAGGAATCTCCGGCTCCCAGCGTATCCACCGCCTTTACAAGCTTCGGCGGCTGAACTAAAAACTGCTCTCCGTCATAATAAACGGCCCCATGGCTTCCCCTGGTAGCTATGATTTTTCTGCATCCCGCTTTTTTCATCCTCCGGCAGACATCCCTGGCCTCCTCCTCCGAGACGGAACCGCAGGAAAGGAACACATAATCCGCATAAGGCGCCACAGCGGCAACCTTCTCTTCCTCCTTCCACTGTCCGGAAAAATCATAGGAAAGAGAGACTCCTGTCGACTTCACCAGAGCCAGCTGGCTGTCGAAATGGCTGTTATTGCTGGTGTGGACATGGGAAAAGCCTGAAATGTACTTTAAATCCTCCTCGTCCAGCTGCAGCGGACGTTCCTTCGCAATCCCGCCCTTGTTGCTCCCCAGAAAGACGCGGTCTCCGTCCTCAAGAGTCACTCTGGCGCATCCATTCTCTCCCTCATACTGGCGGCACCTCCCGTGTTCAATCCCCAATTCATCCAGCGTCCAAACCACATGGGCCGCCTCCTGATCCGTTCCAAATACCCCCATGTAGGATGCGTCTGCCCCCAGCTGCTTTGCATACACGGAAAAATTCAAAGCCTGCCCGCCTGGAAACATAGTCTTCAAGTGAATATATTTGTCGCATACATTGTCTCCAATACCGATTACCTTCATCCCACTGTCTCCTTCCCTGTTTCGCCAAAATAGATTATATAATATTATATAATGTTTATAATTTTATCTTAATCAACTTCTCCCTCTTTGTCAACTTATTTTCAAGCCGAAAAAAAGGAGACCTGCTCTCCCTCCTTCGCTGTGCGAAAGCCTTGGATCACATCTCCTTCTCTCTGTTGATTTATTCTCCGTCCGATTCATAGACCCGCAGCGCAAACCGGTCTCCGTTAATCACCTGAACGCCCGCGTAAACCGGCTCCCCGTCCCGGTCGTAGGCCGTGCTTCTGACAAATAAAAGGTAATCTCCCTTTTTCACAGCCAAAAGAGCCGCCTCCTCTGGCGTAGCGCGGCACAGCTCGATGATCTTTTCCGAACCGGTCACCTTCATGCCTGTTTTTTCCCGAAGATAGTCAAACAGCGAATTATCGTCAAATTTAGCCTCCAGCAAAAACGCGTACTTGAGAGGAAAATAGCTCTTCTCTATCTGTACTGGTTCCTGATCCGCATAGCGCAGACGGCTGATATAGATTACGCTGCTTCCAGCCTCCACTCCAAGACTCTCTGCTGTTTTTCTGTCAGCAGGAATCAGGCGGTTTTCCAGCATCCTGGCTCCCGGCTTCACTCCCATCTGAGTACACATTTCTGTAAAGCTCTGAAGCTTCTTCATATTTCGAAACAGCTTTGGGCGGACCACAAAGGTTCCCTTTCCCTGCTTTCGCACCACAAGCCCTTTCTCAGTCAGAGAACCAATCGCTTTCCGGACAGTAATCAGACTGACTCCATATTTTTTCGCCATCTCTGCCTCTGTCATCAGTCTGTCACCTGGCTTGTATTCACCGCTCCTTATACTCTTTTCCACTTCTTCCATAAGCTGAACATAAAGAGGCGTCATCGCGTCCTGGTTTAACATTCACCATCCCCCTCAAACGATTTGATTTTCCTGTATTTTCCAAGCATTCCAGCATCTAGTAATTTCATTTTATAATAGAAAAACTGAAATGGCAAGACTCAAAAAACCCCGCACCATAACGGTACGGGGCTTTCACCTTACTGATTCCGAATCTTACTCGCATGTATAAGGCATCAGAGCGATGTGACGTGCTCTCTTGATAGCTACTGTAAGAGCTCTCTGGTGCTTTGCACAGTTTCCTGTGATTCTTCTAGGAAGAATTTTACCTCTCTCAGATACGTATCTCTTTAACTTGTTTGTATCCTTGTAATCGATTGTTCCGTTCTTCTCTCCACAGAAAACGCAAACTTTTTTTCTTCTGCGCATACCGCCTCTTCTTACCTTGGAAGCGTCTGCCTTATCACCTTTATTGAATGCCATTGGTGTTCCCTCCTTCAAAACTGCCGATGCTGCAATCCTTCGTTCAACTGGCGCCCTGGCGGGCCTTCACGTCTCTAGTTGAACGGAAGTCCTTCATCTTCTACTCCGTCGGGGATATTCATAAAGCCGTCGCCGATTGCGCTTGCAGGCGCCGGACGCTGCGCTGCCTGGTAGCCGCCGTCATGTCCTGCTCCCTGGGAAGCGTTCTTGCTCTCAGCGAACTCCTGATCCTCAACGATTACATCTGTTGTATAAACTTTCTGACCGTCTCTGTTTGTGTAGCTGCCTGTCTGGATTCTTCCCGTCACGAGAACCTTGGTTCCCTGGTGGAAATACTTCTCTGCAAACTCTCCTGCCCTGTCAAATGCAACGCACTGGATGAAGTCTGCTGTCTGCGCTCCGTCATCCTGGCTTCTGCGGCCTCTTCTGTCAACTGCCAACGTATATCTGGCGATTGCCATAGCCCGCTCTCCCTGAGAATACCGAACCTCCGGATCTCTGGTAAGTCTACCCATCAGAATTACTTTATTCATACGATCACTCTTTCTTTATTTATGCATCCTGTCTTACGCATAAGTATCTGATTACCGGCTCCATGATACGTACATGTGCCTCTACCTCGTTCGGGCATGTGGAATCAGACTCAAACTGGATAAAGTAGTAGAAGCCCTCTTTCATCTTCTGGATCTCGTAAGCTAATCTCTTCTTACCCCACTCGTCCACATTTGTTACAGTACCGCCGAAACGTGTGATGTAACCTTTTACTTTCTCGATGGCTGCTGCTCTCTCTTCGTCTTCCAGCTTCACGCTAAGAACAACTGCTAACTCATACTTGTTCATGCTGCTAAACCTCCTTGTGGTCTCTGACTCCCTGACTTTTAACAGAGAGTAAGGAATTTCAATAATATATCACGAATATTTATCTTACCAGAGAAACCTGATTAAATCAAGCTCTTTTTTGCTTTTTCTCCGTGTTTTTCTTTCTGTTACGCCTTCTTTTCCCCGTCTGCCGAGCGGAGTCCTCTTGTGCTCTTCTCCACCAGCGGGCGGGCCATCATCACCTGGTGGCCGCAGCCGGTGCACTTCAGCCTGAAATCGGCGCCTACCCGGAGAATTTCCCACTCTCTGCTGCCGCAGGGGTGGGGCTTTTTCAATTTTACAATGTCTCCCACTTCATATGTCATGTCTGTGTCTCCCTGTTTTCAACTGATAAAACGTCTCTTATCTGATTATCTACAGTCCGGCTGCCTCCGCTAACGCCTCTCCCACGCTGCCGCAGATGACCAGATCTGCCTGGCTGTCTCTGGAAGTGGCCGACTTATTGATTAATACCAGTTTCGTTCCCCTGTAATAGTCAATCAGCCCGGCTGCCGGATAGACGGTCAGAGAGGTTCCGCCGATAATCAGCACGTCGGCGTTCCTGATATGTTCAATCGAGCGGGAGAGCACGCTGTCGTCCAGTCCCTCCTCGTAAAGCACCACATCAGGCTTGATCACTCCGCCGCAGCTGCATTTGGGAACTCCTTCGCAGGAGAGGATGTGCTCCATGGAATAAAACTGGCCGCATCTTTCGCAGTAATTGCGGTGTACGGATCCATGAAGCTCCAGCACCTCCCGGCTCCCTGCGGCCTGGTGGAGACCGTCAATGTTCTGGGTAATGACAGCTCTCACCTTTCCCTCCTGCTCCAGCCTGGCCAGGGCCAGGTGGGCGCGGTTGGGCTTCACCTCCGGAAACAGCATTTTATTTCTGTAGAAACGGTAAAATTCCTCTGTCTTCCTTAAATAGAAGGTATGGCTCAAAATTGTCTCCGGCGGATAATCATACTCCTGATTGTAAAGACCGTCCACGCTTCTGAAATCGGGAATTCCGCTCTCTGTGGAGACTCCCGCTCCTCCGAAAAATACCACGTTCCGGCTTTCCTGAATCCACTTCTTTAAAAGCTCTCTCTTTTTCTTTTCCTCAGCGCAGTTTTCTCCCATCATCCATTCTCCTCTCCCTCATTTACACGACCTCGTCTAAGAATACGCCGTCTATCGGACGCACGTCTTTTGTCCAAGCCGGAAGAGCGGTTCCGTCCACGCTTCCCTCCCCGGCCACAATCTCGCTTAAAGGCCTGAAGCCGAACAGCCACTGGGCCAGACCGTCAATCGAGAGCGCCAGAGTCTCCTTGCTCTGCTTCTCCCCCGCTTCGTCTGTCTTTACCGCTCTGGCCCCTCCGGCCTTGTCTGTAACAATCTCATATCGTCCGGCGCAGGCGGGCAGGAATGGATCTGCAATCTCCAGATATCCGTCCGGCTCTGATTCCGTTTTTTTCGCGGTCCCGTCTGACTGCTCTGCGCTCACAGCGGCAGAATCTCCTCCGGAAACCATCTGGAAAAAGGCCTCCACATCCGTCACTCTGGCCATAATTGCAGGCTTTTCCTTCTCTTTTTCCCGGGTAACCAGACGGTCCTCTGCGTAGAGAAGACGCTGTTCTCTCTTCTCAAGCCCCCACTCGCCATGGAGGCCTGCCAGCTTCTCCTCTCCGTTTTCCTCTTCCATTAAAAACTCCAGAATACCGTCCTCGCTGGCCAATTCCCGCATCAGACGGGCTGCATAGGCCTCGTCCCTGCGGCACCAGGCCTCAAACCGCTCCTTCAGCCACTGTTCCATAAAAGATGCCGCCAGAACCGCGTCCTCCCGGCTGCTGCATGGCCTGCAGCTTAAAGTCTCCCGGGCCTTTTCTGTCAGCTGAAACCTGGGCTGGCGGTAGATAAAAGCGAACTGGAACGGCCGGTAAATAGCCTCGTCTGCCGGCATCAGGAAGGTAAACGGCACATGGGCCCGATTCATGTCCTCCAGCATTTTTTTGAGAATGGAGCGCATGTGGCCCCGGTGGCGGCTGTCTTCGGCGGTAGCTACCCCTACAATATAATCGACGGGCCATTCTCTGCCCCGGCAGACAAAGGAGTAGGGATTCAGCTGGGCCATGGATACCAGTTTTCCGCCTTCCGCCTTGACTAAAATCCTGTTGTCCTTCACCTTTTCCCCATAGTAATAATCGGCAAAGGCGACAGAATCATCGGGAAACGCCTCGTGCCACAGCTCCCGGCAGCGCTGCTTTTCCTCCTCGTCTGCATAGCGGAGTCCATCCTGCCACACGGCTTTTGCGCTTCCGTCTGCAGATATTCCTCCCAGCTGCGCCGCTGTCAGCTCTTCCTCCGTATCGGCCAGAACCCCTATTTTTTCTGCCCAGTCAAAGCCATTCTCCTGGCCGGTTCCCTGGCCGAAGGAAATCTGCTGCACCAGGTATTTCTTAGCAAAATCAATGGGGCAGTAGGACATTTTCGCCTTTCTGAGGCCTTCCAGGCCCAGATCGTCCTCCCGGTTAACCAGCTCGATTCCAGGAAATTCCTCTAAAAGGAACTGCTGGTTGATCAGCTGATACAGTCCCCGCATCTCCGGATTGGCCTTCTCAATGTGGATGACAGCCATCCGCTCCAGCGGATTATAGCTTCCGATAGAGAACGCTTCCAGCTCCCCGTCCACGTAGATACCGCCCATGCGGATATTTAAGGAACAGCAGTTTCTGAGGATTTCGTGAATGCCCCTGACCTCAAAATCCAGGTGCTCCTCCACGTCCTCTCCCTTTTTCTCTCTCCAGCGGTCCAAAAACTTCCAGACGTCCTGAATGTAGTCGCAGGTCAGCGTCCTGTATTCATATCGTCCCTCATAATTTCTCTTAAAAGCGTTCAAATGGTTTTTCTTTTTGTGAAGCTTCTTTCCGGAAAGAGTTTTCAGAGCCTCGGCGGAATAAATATAATCTGCGGCCCCCTCCTCTTCCTTTACCAGATAATGCTCCGGAGGCAGATTCAGGCACTTCACAGCCTCCTCATCCGCCAGGTTGATTACCAGAGGATACCCCAGCTCTTCATTAAAATACTGTTCTAATGCATGAAACGCTTCCTTCAGATCCTCTTCACGGCACAGGGGCATGGCAGAAAACACCCGTCCCTTATATTCCATCAGCCAGAGAAGGGCTCTGTCCTCCCATATGGCATACCGTACATTATAATACTCTCTCCAGAGAAAGCTCTCCAGAAATACGCTGTCACAGGTTTTATTGCGGCGCATCATATAAAAAGGCGTCAGCCTGTCAATATCTTTAGCGCTGATTGGTTTAAATTCCAGATTCATAGATTAATTCCCTTCCTGGTTTGGATATAGTTTGGAGTTATTATACCACATTCACTAAGCTCGAAAAGACCTCGCTAAGTATTCCTATTATACCATAATTTCTCTCTTTTATGGAAGCGGAAGGACAGGAAAATACCTATCCCGGCAAGCCAGAAAAAATAGTAGAATAATGCAAAAAAATCTATAGGCCTGGCAGCAGCAGTAAAACTTTCACAAAAAAGTTCCACGGCTGTCCGCCAGGTCTATAGATTTTCTTATTTCTTATTCATCCGCTGATGGCAATTATCCTTCAATAGCAATATAGCGGTTCTCTTCCATCTTCTTCTGATCTCTCTTCGGGAAGGAAATCTTTAAGATGCCGTCCTCAAATCTGGCTTTAATATCCTCCTCGCTTATCTGCTCACCTACATAGAAGCTTCTGCTGCAGGAGCCGCTGTAGCGCTCCTTTCTGATATATCTGCCTTCCTTGTCCTTCTCGTCCTTGTCAAGGCCCTTGGCTGCGCTGATGGTCATGTAGCCGTTCTTAAGCTCTGCCGTGACTTCCTCTTTCTTGAATCCCGGAAGGTCAATATCCAGCTCGTAGGTATCGTCCGTCTCTCTGACGTCGGTCTTCATAATGTTCTTTGCGTGTTTTCCATACAGCGGATCGCGCCCCTCGAAGAAATTCCTGTCAAATGGGAAATCCATCCAATCGTCAAATAAATTCTCTCCAAAAATGCTTGGCATTAACATAAAACATACCTCCTATCCTTTCAGATGTTACGGTTCCGTTTCATGGCTGGGACTGTAATATCATCGCCTGCTGTCTGCAGGCTGTTACTTGTTTTTCTGTTATCTGAACTTGGGAAGTGAAACCTTCTTTCAGGCTTCCTTTTTGTTCCCCTTCATTTGTTCTAGCTGTAATATAACACATATTATTAGCACTGTCAAGAGGTGAGTGCTAATTTTTTTAAATTTTTTTACACCGTAATCTCGATCTGGCAGCCCTCAATCCCCACAACGCAGCTTTCATAATATCCGTCTCCTGTGGTTCTGGGGCCGCTTAGAACCTGGCAGCCGTCCCCTCTCAGCCTCTCTGTCAGCTGATCCACTGCCTCTCTGCTTCCCACGCTGAACGCCAGGTGGATATACCCGGTTCTGGCCAGCTTCTTTTCTTCGTCCTCAAGTCCCGGCTTCGTCATGATCTCCAGTCTGGCTCCGTCCTCGAAGCTGATAAAATAAGAGCGGAAATCCGTCTTTTTGTTGCAGTACAGATCGTTGGAATGTCCCCCGAAATATTTTTCAAAAAATTGTCTCGCCTGCTCTAAATCATTGACATACATGGCGATATGTTCTATTTTCATGCGCTTTCTCCCAGTGTTTTCGTCTGTTCTTCTCATTTTTCCGCCGCAAAGTCCCACGGCCTCTCGCACCCAGCCAAACAGCTCCTCGTCAAGCTCTGACTGGCTGCTCAGAACAAAATGCGTCGTCCAGCGGCCGGGATACGGCTCTGTCCGCACTGCGGCGCGGTCGGATTCCAGAGGATAGGAAAGTCCCAAAGTCAGCACCAAATACGGCTCCGGCAGCTCCGCCTTCTTTTTTACCCGCATAAATGAGACGCAGGCGTAGACATGGCGGTTGGAAAACGTAATCTGAGTCTTCTGTACCCGTATCCTCGTCTCCGGAAAACGCCGAATCAGTTCCTCTTCAAGCGCTTCATACAAGGAGTATGCCTCTCTGTGCTGTTCAAAAAAGAACAGCTCGTCCTGCTTTAAGGTATCCATCTATTTTCCCTCCCGTATTTTCCTCACCGTATCCTCTCTGGCCTCCCTGCGGAGCTCCCGCATATATTCGGAAAAAGCTGTCTTGTCCTCCCCATAGGTCTGATTCAGCTCATATTCCATGGGAAGCCAGGTACTTAAATCAGACAGATTGTGCTGCAGCACAGCCTCCAGACTGTCAATGGCCTTATAAATCTTAGCTTCCAGCGTGCTGCGATCCGCCATCTCCTCATAAAGAGACTTCATTTTTTCTGCGTATGGATCAGGCAGGGAAGAAACCCATTCCATAAGAAGTCTCTCCTCCCTCTCCTCATCTGCCTCCGTCTTTTCGAAAGCCGGTATATCTCCGGTAAAGGCTTCTCCCAGATCATGAATCACGCACATAGCCGCCACCTTGTCCATATCTGCGTCTGGAAATTCATCCCGCATGAAAAAGGCCATCAGAGTCATCATCCAGCTGTGTTCCGCCACGCTCTCCCGGCGCCCCTTAGACGTATAGCAATGGCGCGCAGTATCCTTCAGCCTCTCTGCCGTTTTCAGAATTTCTATCAGCTTTCTCGCTTCCATTCCGTCCTTCTCCCTTCGCTTTTCCTTTTGTCCCTCTCCTCTGCCTCTTTCTGTTTCCTGCTGTCAGCTAATCCAGATATTCCAAAAGCTCATATACTCGTTCCTTCGTAAGCTCCGCCGCCTTCTGGCTGACTGCCATAGACTGCAGGGTTCTTCCCTCATAGGCCGCTCCGGCGTCTTCCGCCGCCGCTTCCTTCTGCTTAATCCACTGTCTCTGTTCGCTGAGCAGTTTTTCCATTTCCTGGCTGGTTTTCGACTTCTCCAAAACATCCCACAGCTGATTCAGGGCAGAATCCCACAATTCATAGATCTCCTGGCTCTTGCTGTTTAGATCTGTCTGCGTCAGGGAACTGTCTGTCTCCAGCTCCTCCTCCAGCTTTGACGTCCACTTTTCTGTATTTTCAATAAAGTCTCTGACGCCCTGAAAGCTGTCCCAGCCTCTGAATCCTAACTGCTCCTTTTCATTGTCCAGCACATAGAAGGATAATTCTGTTTCCTCCGCTGCCGACAAGTCATAATATCCAATCCAGCTTCTGAGCTCCTCTGACAGAGATTCCAGAGGCGTTCCAGGCAGATGAATGAGAATCCTGTCCGCCCCGTCCAGGCCGTAAACGTCCGTATACTCGTACAAAATACTGTCTTTTATTTCTCTGGTCCCCGCCTCCTGCTTATATTCCATGGAAGCAATTTTTACGGCATAGGTGTGTTCGTCTATCTTTTCAGGCTCAGTAAACCGCCCTTTAAAATCGCAGAGATAAACCGTTCCGTTGGGATATCCCTCTCCCGTGCTGCCCATATCAGAATCAAAGTATTCTCCCTCAAAGCTTCCGTCCGGCCGGATATCTAAAAGCGTAGACCATCCCCCGGCTCCGCTGGAAAATACAAACTGAATATTTTTCAGATCGTCAAAGGTCAGACCGTCATCCGCCTGCTCCGTATCGTCATAAATAACAAGTTCCTCAGGCCCGCTCTCCTTGGCGCTCTCAGCCTCCGCCTCCCCTGAACTCTCCACAGCCTCTGTTTCTGCCGCAGTTTCCTCTGCTGTCTCCACCGCCGTCTCTTCCTGCCTGCCCGAGCAGCCGCTGAACATCAGAACCGCCGCTGCCGCAAAAGCTGCCGCCGTTATTTTGTCTCTTCTCATCCCCGTATCCTCTCTTTCTTCAAGCCATGGCCACAGCAGACCAGGCCTATATAAGTCCATTATACACGATCTGTCTGGATACAGAAAACAGGAATCTTCCCTCTTCCAAAGAACTTTTTGCATATTTGGCGGTTTTCTTACCACAATATAAAAAAGCTCTTTACCATGCGTCGGTTTTAGAGTATAATAATATCAGTAATCATTTTTATTATAGATTGATATTTTTTTAACTATATGGTTCAAGAACGCTCTACGCGGTTCTTGACTGCGAGAAAAGGAGAATCACTTATGCATATGGTAAAACTGAGAGACGATTTCTACTGGACCGGCGTCACAGACGAGAATCTCCGCGTCTTTGACATCATCATGTACACAGAGTTTGGAACCACCTACAACTCCTACGTTCTGAAAGCCGGCGACAAGACGATCCTGTTCGAGACTGCCAAGGCGAAGTTTTTTGAGGACTACGTTGAAAAGCTGAAGGAAATCGTGGACGTTCACAGCATCGACTATCTGGTAGTCAGCCATACGGAGCCGGATCATGCGGGAAGCGTTGAAAAGCTGCTGGATTTAAGCCCGCAGATGAAAATTCTGGCTACCGGCTGCGCCATCGGCTTTTTAAAGGAAATTGTAAACCGCGATTTTGTCAGCATTCCTGTCAAGGATCACCAGCGAATGGAGATTGGAAATAAAACTCTGCAGTTTTTGATCGTTCCGAATCTCCACTGGCCGGATACCATGTATACCTTTATTGAGGAGGAGCAGATCTTAGTAACCTGCGATTCCTTCGGATCCCACTACGCCCATGCCGGCGTGCTGGCCAGCACGGTTCCCAGCCAGGCGGACTACCTGAAGGCTGCCAAATATTATTACGACTGCATTATTGGACCGTTTAAGCCCTTTATGCTGAAGGCCTTAAACCGGGTGAAAACCATGGATATTTCCATGATCTGCACCGGACATGGCCCGGTTCTCGACACGACAGACTCCATTAAAACGATCATGCAGAAATACGAGGAATGGTCCACTGTGATCAATCCCAATCCTAAAAAAACGGTTATCATCCCCTATGTAAGCGCCTACGGCTATACGAAAGAGCTGGCGGAGAAAATTGCAGAGGGAGTGAAGGACAGCGGCGATATTGACGTGCGCTCCTACGATATGGTGGAGGCGGACAAGGCCGCTGTGGAACAGGAGCTTCTCTTTGCCGACGGTATCCTGTTCGGTACGCCTACCATTCTCGGCGAGGCTCTGGCTCCTATCTGGGAGCTGACTCTCTCTATGTTTGCAGGAACCCACGGCGGCAAATTTGCCGGAGCCTTCGGAAGCTACGGCTGGAGCGGCGAGGGAGTTCCCCACATTTTAGAGCGCTTAAAACAGCTCCGCATGAAGGTGGACGAGGGATTCCGGGTACGCTTTAAGCCAAGCCGTTCCGATCTGGTGGGCGCCTACGAGTATGGCTACCAGTTTGGCTGCCGCGTACTGAATATCGAAGCCTGCAAGCCGAAAAAAACAGGCGCCAGAACTCTGGTGAAATGTCTCGTCTGCGGCGAAATCTTTGATTCTTCCCTGGAGATCTGCCCTGTATGCGGCGTCGGCAAGGAGAACTTCGTTCCGGCTGACATAGAGGAGAATTCCTTCTCCAACAACACGAAGGAATACTACGTTATCCTTGGAAACGGTATCGCCGGCCTGAACGCGGCCAAGGCCATCCGGGAACGGGATAAGACGGGAACCGTTGTCATGATCTCCAACGAGTCCTGCGCCTCCTACAATCGTCCTATGCTGACGAAAACCATGCTGGCTTCCCTGACTGCAGAGCAGATTGCCGTGGAGCCTGAGAGCTGGTATGAGGAAAACGATATCTGCCAGATACTTGGCAGAACCGTGGTCTCTGTCAATACAGAAAAATCTGAGGTGATCCTGGACGACGGAAGCCAGATCCACTTCACCCGCCTGATTTACGCCCTGGGCAGCGAATGCTTCATTCCGCCGATTCCTGGAAGCGGCAGAGAGCAGGTCATCGCCGTCCGCCGCATCAGCGATGTAGAAAAGATATCCGGACTGTTAAAACGCTCTAAAAATGCCGTTGTCATCGGCGGCGGCGTGCTGGGCCTGGAGGCGGCCTGGGAGCTTAAAAAGGCAGGACTTTCCGTCACGGTTCTGGAAGCTGCCCCCATGCTGATGGGACGCCAGCTGGACGCCACGGCAGGATCGATTCTGGAGGAAATCAGCCGGAAAAACGGCATTGCCATCCATACCGGTGTCTCCATCTCTTCTATCGACGGAGACGAGTCAGGCGCTGTAAGCGGCGTTTCTCTTTCATCAGGAGAGACGTTCCCGGCCGATCTTGTCATCGTATCTGCCGGTGTCCGCGCCAACACAGGCCTGGCTCAGGAAATGGGCCTTAAAACAGAGAAGGCAGTAGTTGTAAACAGCCGGATGGAGACGGGAATGAAACACATCTACGCCTGCGGAGACTGCGCTGAATACAAGGGGGCTAACTTCGCCATCTGGCCGGAGGCCTCCGAGCAGGGCCGCGTCGCTGGAGCCAACGCGGCAGGCGACGATCTGGAATACCGCCCGGTTTCCTCCGCTCTTACCTTTAACGGCATGAACACCTCCCTCTACGCTGCCGGAGACAATGGAAAGAATCCGAATCTCCTCTATAAGACCGTAGAATTTAAAGATATGGGCAAGGAGCAGTACAGAAAATTCTACTTCCTGAACAACCGTCTGTGCGGCGTCATTCTCATCGGAGATCTGTCCCAGATGGCCAGAATGTCGGAAGCTCTGGAACAGCACGCCTCCTACAAAGAAGTAGCCAAATAGCATAAAAAGTCTCAAAAAAGCGGGACTGTGCACCCATCGGCACAGCCCCGCTTTTTTCTGTATGTTATGTTTATGCATGCTTATGTGCTGTATTGACATGCCTGCTCTGCCAGCTGAGCTATCTGGCATTATATTCCAGCTTTTCTTTCCCTCTTTCTCATTCCCTCATACACTGCCAAACCGGCCGCCATGACGGCGATACTGCCCAGAGACATAAGGGACGCCCGGATCCCCGCCAGACACAGCTGATTGACAATCACAAATACGCCGCTTCCAATGGCGATGGCCGGCGTCAGCGGATAGCCTGGAACCCGGTAGCTTCTCTTCACATCCGGCCTCATATTGCGATAGCGTATCACCGCCATGAAGGTAAGCGTATAGAAGGTCCAGCTGGAAAATACCGCCAGATCCGTTAAAAGATTAAACTGCCCGGTCATGGAGAGAAGGCTTCCTAGCGCTCCTATCAGCAGAATGCAGTTTCCCGGAACGCGGTTTTTATTGAGCCTTGAAAGACTCCTGCTGCCTGGAAACAGTCCCTGAGAAGCCATAAAATAGGCCACCCTGGAACCGGAAAATACAAACCCGTTGCACGCGCCGAACACGGATATCACAATGCCTGCGGATACCAGCTTTCCGCCGGCCTCCCCAAACAGAGCGACAGCCACCGCGGAGGCCGGAGCCGGAAGCTTCGCCATCTCCTCCGCCGGAAGCACCTGCAGATATGCCAGATTCATCACAAAATAAACGGCTGTGATAATGGAAACGCCGCCGATAATCGCTCTTGGCAAATCTCTCTTTGTATTTTTCATTTCCCCGGAAATAGCTCCCACAGCGGTCCATCCCTCAAAGGCAAACAGCACTGCCACCATCAGCTGTCCCACGGCGCTCACCGGGTTCACTCCCTCTCCCAGCAAAGGGGAAAAGGCCGGATAATGTCCCTTCCCCCACAGAAAACCAAATACCATGAGAAGGATCAGAGGAATCATCTTACAGATGGTAAATACCACCTGAACGCCTCCGCCCACCCTGGAACCTAACGTATTCAAAAAGACAATCAAAAGAATTACGCCTACCGCGCAGGGAACCACAAAACCGTCCCCGATAAACAGCGCCGCCTGCTGAGCGCAGGCCACGGCCAGGGCCGAAACCATGGCCGGATAAAACAAAACAACCTGCACCCAGCCTGCCAGAAAGCCTGCCTTAGGCCCGTAGACACGGCTTAGATAAGTTGGAATTCCTCCTGTCTCCGGAAATAAAACGGCAATCTCCGCAAAGGTAAGAGCCGCCGCTATGCTCACCAGCCCTGTAATCACCCAGGCCAGCATTCCAAGCCCTGGCGCTCCTCCGGTCACCGTATAGATCGCCTGAGGCTTAAAAAAGATGCCGGAACCAATCACGCAGCCCACTACTGTGGAAATTGCTGTGGGCAGGCCCAGATTCTGGTGCAGGCCGGCAGAACTCTCTGCACTCTGTTTTTCTATCTTCTCCTTTTCCATGGCATATGTTCCTCGTTTTCTTTCTGCTTTCTCTTGTGCTTCGCAGCATTTTGACATCTATGATATCATTTTTAAAAACACACGGCAACCAGTATATCTGTTAAAATTCTTGGCCTTCTGTTAAAACACAAAAAGCCCTGCACAGCAGATTCCCTTAAGAATCTGCCACACAGGACTCTGTAAAATTTTTCCCCTCCACTAATTCAGGCAAACGCCGTGTTTCTTCTCAATCGCCCTCTCGATGGCCTTCTCAATCTCCATAATCGGGATGATCATGACGGACAGGAACAGCGCAGCGCCGTACTCCATCAGAGAAATATGCTCAAACTCAAAGGCTTCCCTGAGAGCAGGCACGTAAATCACCACCGTGGTGCATACCAGGGAGGCGATAAAGGACCATACCAGATATTTGTTCTGCCTTGGAAGTGCAAAGATAGAATGTCTTCTGGAACGCATGTTGAAGGAGTGGAAAATCTCCACCATAGAAAGCGTCAGGAACGCCATCGTCATGCCGTCAGGAGACTCTGTAATCTCCCACACGCCTGCCTCCATGTAATGTCCTAAGAAGTAAGCTGCCATTGTGAGAATCGTAATGACAACTCCCTGGAATACAATGTCAAATCCCATTCCATTTGCAAAAATACCATCCCTGGAATCTCTTGGAGGTCTCTGCATGGTATCCTTCTCCGCTTCCTCCATTCCCAGGGAAATCGCCGGGAAGCAGTCTGTAATCAGGTTGATCCAGAGCAGATGAACTGGTTTTAAAATAGTAAAGCCCATCAGCGTCGCCGCAAATACGGAAATTACCTCCGCCAGGTTTGCGGAAAGCAGGAACTGAATCGCCTTACGGATATTGTCGTAAATCCTTCTTCCTTCTGCCACAGCCGATACGATTGTGGCAAAATTGTCGTCAGCCAGAACCATGTCGGCCACATTTTTCGTAACGTCAGTTCCCGTAATTCCCATGCCAACGCCGATATCTGCAGATTTGATAGACGGAGCGTCGTTGACGCCGTCTCCTGTCATGGCCGTAATCTTGCCCAGCTTCTTCCAGGCCTTTACAATCCGCACCTTGTGCTCCGGCTGGACTCTGGCGTAAACCGAATAGTTCTGAATGGTCTGAGCCAGCTCCTCATCTGAAATTCCGTTTAATTCAGCGCCTGTAATGGCCTTCTGGCCCTCATCTAGGATTCCCAGCTGCTTCGCAATCGCTACCGCCGTATCTCTGTGGTCGCCCGTAATCATAATCGGTCTGATTCCAGCGCTGCGGCACTCGGCAATAGCAGCCTTTACCTCCGGGCGGATTGGATCAATCATTCCAGACAATCCCAGATAGATTAAATTCTTCTCAATCGCCGCCGGAGCCGTATCTTCCGGCATGGTGTCATAAGTCTTATAAGCGGCGCAGAGCACGCGCAGGGCCTGATCTGCCAGCTTCTTATTTTCCTCCAGGATGTGTTTTTTCACATCCTCAGTCATAGGCACTTCCCGTCCGTCCACATAGGCCCTGGTACAGAGCTTTAATACCTCGTCCGGCGCTCCTTTTGTAAACTGAATCAGACCGCCGTCCGGATTTGTGTGGATAGTGGACATCATCTTTCTCATGGAGTCAAAAGGCGCTTCCCCTGTTCTTTCATACGCTTTCTTGAGCTGATCCTTCGGCATTCCCGCCTTTAAGGCGTCGTTTACAAGGGCGCACTCTGTCGGCTCTCCCACAGCCTCTCCGTTTTCCAGCTCCGCGTCGCAGCAGAGAGCCATTGCCTTGATCAGGAAAGCTTCATCTGATGAGGAATGTTCCACCACGGTCATCTTATTCTGTGTGAGCGTTCCTGTCTTATCAGAACAGATAATCTGAGTACAGCCCAGCGTCTCCACTGCCGTCAGTTTTCTGATAATCGCATGATTTTTCGACATTTTTGTAACGCCGATGGATAACAGAATCGTCACTACGGCAGCCAGTCCCTCCGGAATTGCCGCTACAGCCAGGGATACTGCTATCATAAATGTGTTGAGCACCAGGCCGCTGTCTGCGCCAGCTCCGCTCATGATGCTTCTGGCAATATTTACACCAAATACCAGAACACAGATGCCCAATACCATGATGGTCAGAATCTTGGAAAGCTGGTTTAACTTAATCTGAAGAGGCGTCTCCTCCTCCTTGGCGTTTGCTATCGCGTCGGCAATCTTGCCCATTTCCGTATCCATTCCTGTAGCGCAGACAACTGCCTTGCCTCGTCCGTAGACTACAATGGATCCCATGTACACCATGTTTTTCCGGTCGCCTAACGGCACGTCTCCGTTTTCAGCGGCAGAAACCGGGGACTCCGTCTTCTCCACTGCCACAGACTCTCCAGTCAGAGCGGCCTCCTCCACCTTCATAGAAGCACATTCAATAATTCTCGCATCTGCCGGAACAGAATCTCCGGCTTCCAGAATTACAATATCGCCTGGAACCAGTTCCTCTGATTTTACTGTCATCTGATGACCGCCCCGGATCACCTTGGATGTAGCCGCCGCTATCTGCTGCAGCGCCTCAATGGCCGCCTCAGCCTTGGATTCCTGGTACACGCCCAGAACCGCGTTGATCACGACTACCAGCATGATGATAATGGTATCTGCAAAGCTCTCTCCCTGGTGAATCGCCGTGATTCCAGACACAACAGCCGCAGCTATCAGCACCAGAATCATCGGATCCATCAGCTCTGACAAAAACTTGTGCAGAAGACTTTCTTTTTTGCCTTCCTTCAGCTTGTTAGGACCGTGCTCCGAAAGCCGCTTGTCTGCTTCCTCACGCGTAAGTCCGCTTTCTGTTACATCCAGGCCCTTCATCACCTCTTCATAGTTCAGAAGGTATTCTTTCCTGTTTTCACTCATACGTCCTTCCATCCTTTCTCTCTGTATTTGAACTTCTGTTTAGCGTCAGTGTACAAGGAACAACACGCCTCATACAAAACTCCGGCCCTCCCCAGCCTTTTGGCCGGATGAGAAACAGTTATTCTCTAGTATTCCCCAAAAAAGGAATTTAAAGAATTCCGCGCACGTCCTTTGAAAAAGAAAAAGACTCTCAGCATATGTTTCATATGCTAAAAGTCTTGTCTTCCTGTAAAAAAGTAAAGCCGTATACAGAAATCATACAGCCACCGGCCGGACAGCCGGGAATTGTTGACTGTACGAAGATAACTACTCCCTTTTAACTCTGTATTCAGAAGTTCTTCTTGTTCATCTCTTATTGTATAACATCTGTTAAAGAAATGTCAATAAAATTTTTTTCTTGTGGCAGACCTTTCGTTTTTCCTGTATGATAGCCTTAGAATTATTTTTCATTTTACAGGAGTATTATTATGAGTCAAGAACTTCCGCCTGTTTCAGGCCCTTTAAAAATATTGAGCATCACTGCCCAGAAGCCCCACAGCACTGGCAGCGGCGTATATCTGACCGAGCTGGTTCAGGCTTTTCACCGCAAAGGCTGCCGTCAGGCCGTTCTGGCCGGCATCTGCCGGGATGATTCTGTATGCTTCCCAGACAGCGTTTCTTTTTATCCCGTTTATTACCAGTCAGAGCAGCTTCCCTTTCCCATCTGCGGAATGTCCGATGAAATGCCCTACAAAAGCACGCGGTACCAGGATCTGACCCCTGAAATGACAGAGCAGTTTTTCACTGCCTTCAGGGCCTCTCTGAACCGCGCCCTGGCAGAATTCCAGCCAGATTTGATTCTCTGCCATCACCTGTACCTGCTGACTGCCCTGGCCAGGGAAACGACGCTTGCTTCCAGTTCTAATGAATCTTCTGATTTCCGCCCCAAAGTGGCCGGTATCTGCCACGGCTCCGATCTGCGCCAGTTTAAGAAAAATCCCCTGGCACGCGATTACATCAGAGAGCAGATCCGAAACCTGGACACCATCTGGTGTCTCCACCAAGAACAGAAACAGGAGATTCTGCGTCTGTTCCAGTGCAGCCCTGAAAAGGTTAAAATTCTTGGAACTGGCTACAACAGCCAAATCTTTAAAAAGACGGCTGAAAAAGCCCCAAAAAAGGAAGAGCTTCCAAAAAACAGCCCTGTGCTTTCCTCTGATTCAGGCCCTATCCGCCTGATATTTGCCGGAAAGCTTTCCGAAAAAAAGGGCGTAAAAAGCCTGCTCCGGTCTCTCCGTCTTCTGCCTCCTGATCTGGCAAAGCGGCTGACTCTTACCCTGGCAGGCGGCTGGGGAAATGAGCAGGAATTTCAGGAAATCAGACAGCTGGCAGACCAGAGCCGTGGCTGTCCCTGTCCGGTAGATTTTCCTGGAAGACTGTCCCAGACAGAACTGGCCAGGCAGATGAACCAGTCGGATCTGTTTATCCTTCCCTCCTTTTATGAAGGCCTTCCCCTGGTTCTTATCGAAGCCCTGGCCTGCGGTCTCAGACCTATATGCACCGATCTCCCCGGCATCCGCCCCTGGATGGATGAAAACGTGTCGGGCCACGGTATTCTCTTCGTAAAACCGCCTGTCATGGAAAATGAAGACGAACCGGACGCCGCCTCTCTCCCGGCCTTTGAGGCAGAACTGGCGGCAGCCGTGGCCCAGGCGGCCCAGGCCACTTTCTCTCTGCCGGAAAACCTGGATGCCAGTCTGCAGAACCTCTCCTGGGACGGTTTGTGCAGGCGGCTGTTAGACGATATGACCGAACAGACCGTGTAGATAAACATTAAAAGTTAAAAGTAAAAAAGAGAAATCTGAAAACGAGGTGTCCAATATGAATCCATTGAAAATCAGAACTGTTGTTTTTGGGGAAGGAAGCCCTAAAATCTGCGTTCCCATTGTGGGCGTCAATCGAGCCGAAATTCTGGCTGCCGCCGCCGCTCTAAAGGAAACGCCCGCTCATGTGGCAGAATGGAGAGCCGACTGGTGTTCCGATATCCTGAATGAAAATGGAACGCCAAACCTGACTGCTGTCACAGATATTTTAAGACAGCTGCGGGCCGTTCTAGGCAATATGCCTCTGCTTTTCACCTTCCGCACCGCCGCAGAAGGCGGCGAAAGAGACATTGATTTCCAGAGCTACAAAGCCCTCAATCTGGCCGCTTCCGGCGAGGGACTGGCAGATCTAGCAGACGTAGAGCTTTTCACTGCCGGAGACGCAGCGGAAGCTTTTATTGAAGAACTCCATAAACGCGGTGTTAAGGTCGTCGTCTCCAGCCACGATTTCAATCAAACGCCTGACGAGGAGGTTTTAATCGACCGCCTCTGCGCTATGAGAAAAATCGGCGCAGACCTGCCGAAAGTCGCAGTGATGCCTCAGAGCCGGAAAGACGTCCTGGTTCTTCTGAAAGCCACAGAAACGGCCTCTTCCATTCTGGACTGCCCCATTATCACCATGTCCATGTCCGGCGCCGGAGTGATCAGCCGCCTCTGCGGCGAGGTGTTCGGATCCGCCATGACCTTTGGATCTGCCGGAAAGGCTTCCGCTCCAGGCCAAATGGACGTACAGGATTTATCCGTTGTGCTGGAACTGCTCCACAAGAGTCTGTAAATCTGCATCGCAGTCTGCCATCCGGCAGACATTAAAATATCTGCTGAACCAGCGCCATATAGAAAACTGTGCCTCCTGCAATCGAGAGAAGCATCTGCCGTTTCCACAAATGCAGAGCAGCCACAGCAGCCAGAGACAAAAGCTCTGGGATTCCGTGACTGCCCTGCATCAGATCTACGTTCTTCAGGCAGTAGATAACCAGCAGCCCGAATACGGCAGACGGCAAAGCCTTTCCCAGATACTGGACATACCTAGGCACAGGTTTCCCTGCTGGGAACAAAAGAAACGGCAGAAAACGTGTAATTATCGTTCCCAACACCACCATTCCGATTGTAATAATCTGCTCCGTCAGAGTCATCTGTTCCCTCCTCTTTTTATTCTTCTATTTTTGTTCTTCTATTTCTATTCTTCCTGTTCTATCTGACTTTTAAACAGCGTTAAAAGAGCCAGAATCGCCGCCATAGCTGGAATCATAAAACGATCGGATCCAAATACAGACAGGCACACAAGAGGCGCTCCCAGTCCCATGAGAGCTCCTGCATGTCTCTTTTCCTTTATCCACTGCTCAATAAAAATTACGGCAAACATCGCTGTCATAACAAAATCCAAACCCTCTGTATTAAAATGAATCAGAGAACCGAACATTCCGCCAAGAGACGCTCCCACTACCCAGTACAGATAATTGAACAGAGTGACAAAAAACATAAACCATCCCCTGTCCACATCCTTTGGAATATCCGCTGTATAGTTGATAGAAAAACTCTCGTCGCACATGCCGAAAATCAGAAACACCTTTTTAAATCCAGTTCCTCGGTACTTATCCAGCATTGAGATGCCGTAAAATAAATGGCGGGCGTTTAACATCAGCGTCATCAGCAGAGCCTGAAGAGGATCAAACGCCCCCAAAAGCAGATTAACTGCCACAAATTCCACCGATCCGGCGAAAATGGTCATACTCATAAACATAGGATACCAAAAGCTGAATCCCGACACGTTCATATAAATTCCATACGTCATTCCCAAAAATAAAAAGCCTGCTAAAATAGGAAGCGTATGCGGAAAGGCGCATCTGGCCGCTGTCCTAAGCTCAGATCGCTGCCTCTGAGTACGTCCGCTGCCCATAAGAATTTCCTCCCTGCGGAAAAATCACTGTCAAAAGCTAGCATACATTGAGAAATAAAAAAAGTCCTTGAAAATCAAGGACTCTTTAGAGGCGACAACCAGATTTGAACTAAAAACACTCTCAAAAAATCTTGTAGAAAGGAGGCTTCTGGAAACTCTGATTTCATTTGCACCAAATCTGCACCAATTTTAACACTTCAAATATTCACTTCCACGACAACCAGAAAACCTGTCAAGAATTTGCATGACAAACGAAAGCCTGTTCTTGACAGGTTTTTGTATTGATTGAGAACGCCCCATAATAATGAAAAGAGGTTGATAGACGCTCTTATTCATCAACCTCTTGATTACTATTTACTGAATTTTTTTATAGGTAATAATTTCCGTATAAACATTTCCCGTCCATTCCCCCGTTTCAGGATCAACCGGCTTATAGGTATCATACCACTTAAATGTTTCGGCATTCTCTACAATCCAATAAAAATCTGGCTCCACTTCTCCACCAACAGGGCGCCATTTGTCTCCATCTTTCTTGTAGTCATACTTTTCTGCTATTTCTTCATTGAAATATGCCGCATACTTAGGATCTTCCTCAAAATACATTGTAAAGGAATCGTCAGCGCTATGACCGATCCTAATGTATGAGGCAAAGTTGGCTGCCCGTAATCCATAAGGAGAACGATCCTTTAACAATATATTGTCATAAGACTCCGTTGTTCCATCAAAAACACTGCCATGTGAAATCACGGTTTGAGTATCTTCGTCAAATATATCCGTTGTATAATATTGATAATATCCATCCGATAAAATTGCGCTGTTATTACTTCCTGACGCAGACTGCAAGCCATTAGAAACTACTTCTTTTGTCTGTATGGTTCCATTCTCTACCCATGCCCCATCTGCGTTTACTGTATAGCCATCCGGTGTGGCAGTATTCATTAACAGCCATCCTGCATTGTCAAAATAGTAGCACTCCGCAGTTCCATCTCCATTACCATCAATCCACTGCCAACCGTTATTCGCATAGGAACCGTTACCATTATCATACCACCACTTTCCTTGATCTGCTCCGGTTCCTGTCTGCCAAGTTCCTGCCATTGCTGAAAATGTCATAGAGCAAGAAATTAACATTGTTGCAAGTAAAACTTTTTTTAACATCACAAAACCCTCCTAAATTTTTTATTTGTCCTATTACAGGACAACTTTTTATCACATTCACTATACCATAGTAATTGTCTTATTACAAGACACTATTGTGAATGGAAGGTGAAATATGCCAAGAATCATTGATGGTACAAAAAACAATCTTACAGGAGAAAAAATCAAACAGTATAGAAAAGAACGAAAAATGAGTCAACAACAATTATCTGCGAAGCTAGAGACATTGGCTGTATATATATGTAGAGGTTCTATCTCTCGTATTGAAGATGGTTCTCGTACAGTAACGGATATTGAACTTTATGGCCTATCCCAGATTCTACAAGTCCCCATAGAGAAATTTTTCGAAAATTAAGTGAAATAATATATTAAAAATATACTTTATAAACCTTTTGTTAAATTATTTGTTTTTTATTGCCATTTTTCCAATAATATGTTATGCTAATCTCATCAATATTTGGAGGTTTTCTTGATGATATAGTTTTAATTCCATAATTTTCTGAATACGCTCACGTGCCCGCGCGGCTCGCAGGAAAGTTTATCGAAAAGATAGACAACGAAATTTCAAAAACACAATAAATCGTGTTTTTATGCCGATCCTATTTCAATTAGGCTCGTAAAAAATTTCTGGATTCCTTCGAGTACAGCGTTTTTTTATTGCTTGCTTCTCGATGGGATCGGGGAGCTTTTTAGTTCCCAAATACTTAAAAAATACGAAAGGAGGAAAAGAGGAATAAAGTATGGATTTCAAGCTGACATTTAATCAGTTTTTTCCCCGTGGAGCTATCCTCGTAGAGAGCCGGCCTTGGCATGAATATAAGGATGGGCAGCGAACGGAGAAGCAGTTGGGACTTAACTATACCCTTGTACGCCTTCCTGGCTATGATAAAATCTCCGTTAAGGTTCCCCAACTTACCCCCATCATCTCCAATGAAGAAATCGCCAGTTCTGATACAGTTATTTTGGTGGAGGCTGAAGGATTTATCGGCACTATTTATTTTACTAAAAGCTCCGCCCAAATCTCCTGCTCCGCAGAAAGGCTGGTGATAGTAGATGCATAATATATGGAAAAAATTTTTGAAATATATTGAGGACGAAGATATACCTGGCTTACTCCGCTTCTGCCTGATCCTCCTCCCCTTTGTGGGAGGAGCCATCTGGGGTATGGGTGCCTTGATCCGCTATATAACGATTCATCAAGAAATTCTCGTTATAATCGGAATTGCCGCCTGTATGATCATCCCTCCATTTCTGAAAAAGAAAGAGAATAAACCCGAAGGAAAAAGTCTCCCAGTCAATGACAATATGCTTTTCTTTGAGCGACTTTTGACAAAAGCTCTTTTTCAGATTTTTACGGAATACTCGCAACAGTTCAATGTGATTGCGCCGCTCCGCTATTCTGATCTGAAAGATTTGATCCCATCGGGGTTTGATCCTGGAAAAAAAATTTGTGTCTATCGGTTTAAGATCATGGCAGATGGCGAACCATTATCAATGGCGGACTTCCACGAATATCTCACTATCCATATCGAAGAACAGCTAGCGAGTGGAGAACTGTCCTTAGGTAGACCAACCGTTGAATTCAATGGTCGGCTTTACCCCAAAATTTTTATCGATGAATGCAGTTTTGCGGGAGGTGCTTGGCATATCGTTCTGCTTGTCTGCGACAATGAGAATGTGTCTCGTTATATTGACAACAAACGCCAGGCCATTATGATGAAACATTCTCGCTTTACTGATCAATATGACGATCCCGACTTTCGATGAAGCACCTAAAAGTTTGTCTCGATGAGAACCTCTGTTCCGTGGGAATCGAACGATGGATTACCTTAGATGAATTTTTTACCATGGGACAGCGGTGCTTGATCGTAGGCCCAAGTGGAAGTGGCAAGACCGTTTTTGCCACTTCCCTGCTGGGGAAATTATCTTTGCACCTAAAAGAACCTGTTATATATTTGATTGATCCAAAAGGAATTGACTTTCGCTTTTGTGAGAAATGTAGTAATTACTACCCTGTTGACAAGGCTCCTGAAGGTCTGGAAGAATTTTTTGAGTTATTTGAAAATCGTCTCCATAATCCAGATGTTTTCAAACAACCAATCATTCTATTTGTGGACGAACTTAGCAGTCTGATCTTATCTCTGCCTAAAAAAGAAGGAGACTTGTTGAAAAATAAAATGGCTAGAATTCTAAATCTTTCAAGAGCCCTAAATATTTCTGTGATAACGGCTCTCCAGCGTGCAGATGCGTTTTTCTTTGAGAATGGAGCCAGAGATAACTATAATATCCGTTTCTTAATGGGGAATATTGCTAATAATAAGGAAGCTGTGGCAATGATCGCAAACGAATATCGAGAATTTATAACCCCTTGTAAAACGGGCATTGGTTATATGATTACCGATAACGGAATCAAAAAAATACGCTCTGTTCTTCCCAGAAATACGAATAAACTACATGAAGTTATATGCGAAGCTGTAAACAGGAGGCCGTCAGGCGATGCGGAGCAATAGCCTAAAGGCCTCCGGGAGTGCCCTGCTTGCAGGGTGCTCCTTTAACTTGATTAACAGGTCATATTATGCCATGATTAAAAAAACAAAAATAGATGTACCAAAATATATTGATGATCGGAGACCTGTTTCTCTAAAATCCATGGGGAATATTAAACAGATCACCATATTAGACAGACAAAATTCTGGTGCAACCATCAAACCAATATCAGCACATGAATATATGGTTGTCTCTACCGGCGAAGTCAGAAAAATTGTTTACCATGCTCATGATCGTACAGGAAACATACGGAGCCTTGAAAAAACCATGCGGAATCTGCGAGACCTAATCAACACAAATGTAACGCCCTCTAATATTCAACAAGTGCGTTTTATCACTTTGACTTACCGTGAAAATATGAGAGATACAGAAAAATTATATACCGATTTCCGTGATTTCAATAAGCGATTACGGCGGTATGTAAAGAAAGAATATGAGCTATCTTATGAATATATCGTTTGTGTAGAAGCTCAAGGACGAGGAGCCTTTCATCTACACATGATAGCCATTTTTCCCCATATTCCTCCATTTATTGAAAATGAAAAACTATCAAAACTATGGAGCCATGGATTCGTAAGCATAAAATCTCTAAATGGAAATATAGACAATATAGGAGCTTATCTGACCGCCTATCTTTCTGATCTGGACATTGAAAGCGGCATTCCATTAACCTCTGATCTATTACAAGGAGAACTCCGTGAAGTCCTAACAGAACAAGGTAACAATAAACATATCATTAAAGGAGCCCGGCTGAAGCTTCTCCCTGTAGGCTTAAATATCTACCGATATAGCCGTGGAATCCAGAAACCTGTCATAGAAAAAATGAGTTATGGAGACGCATTAGACGCACTGTCCAATGCGAATTATCAAAAGGTACATGAATCTGCTATTAAGATCTCTGATTCCGAACGAGATTTTAACAACACCTACATAAGCCAGATTTACAAGCAACTTATTAACCCCAGTTTTCAACGCAATGGTTCAACCAAACAAAACACCAAAAACCAAAACAGCCAAAACAAACATACCCCAAAAACCAATAAATAAACAATCATACTAAACACATAAAAATATCAATTCAATTCTAAAATTAAAAACAAATCTATTTATAAATCCCAAAAATAATATAATGGTTGCACTCCGTTGCCATAAGGATATTTGACAATGGATAATCTTGATTTTTATCTCTTCCAAGAAATAGTAAATTGTGGTATGCTTTCCTCATCAGAGTTTCCAGAACAGCTGTTTATGATAAAGAAAAAGAAAGTCGATTCAGTACACACTGGAAAAATTTACGAAAGGAAAGATGGTCGTTTCATTACCAGAGTAAGCGAAAACGGCGAAGAAAAGCAAGTAAGCGGAAAAAGCGAAGCTGATTTGTATACTAAACTCTATGATTTTTATTTTGGAGAAAGTAATTCAACCTTAGAGACCTTATACCCTCAATGGTTAAAGTGGCGTGAGGAACAAGCCAGTGTATCCCCTAAAACAATCAAAGAAAATAGCTATCTTTGGAATGCATACTTAAAAGATACCCCCATATCCAAGGTTCCAATACGATTACTAAAGCCAAAGGATTTTATCAAATTCTTTCGTGAGGTTACCAAGGGCGGAGAAGTTACAAGGAAACGCTTTAATGACATGAAAAGTGTCTTAAATGGAATTATCTATTATGCTATTGAATTAGAAATCATTGAGCATAATTATCTGCGTGATATTAACTATAAACAGTTCCGTTATAAAGCAGAGAATAATAATATACTTCCATTTACAGAAGAAGAACGCTTGAAGATCATAGCACATCTTCCGAACGATGATCTGTATTCCCTAGCCTTGAAATTTGACTTTCATATGATTTTACGCATTGGGGAACTAAAAGGGTTAAAATGGTCTGACATAAAAGGCGATTATATCTATATCCAGCGTTTTATCAATGATGATAATGAAATTATAGAGGATATTAAAGGACATCAGGAAGAAGGGCGACGGTTTATTCCTCTGACAGCTACCGCCAAACAACTTTTGGAACGAATCAGAGAAATAAACCCAAACAGCGAATTCCTATTTGTGCATGACGGCGTACCATTAGCCACTGTGACTTTTAATCGACGGTTGAAAAAATGCTGTAAGGAATTGGGAATCGAATACCGTTCATCACACAAAGTCCGCTTCTCAACTGCCTCCATTATGTATAAAAATGGTGTCGGTGCGCCAGAGCTTCAAAAAATGTTAGGACATACTACTCTGGCCATGACAACGCACTACCTTCGTTCAGTAACACCGGAAGAAGAAACTTTATTAAAAATGAATAGCGTTTTAGGTTGATCTAGCCTACAAAAATACCTTGCACCAATTTGCACCAAGAATTTTAGAAAAGCAAAAACCCCAGAAGCCTTGTAAAATCAAGGTTTCTGAGGTTCTAAGTTAGAGGCGACAACCAGATTTGAACTGGTGATCAGGGTGTTGCAGACCCACGCCTTACCACTTGGCTATGTCGCCGTATTAAATTAAATGACCCCAACGAGATTCGAACTCGTGTTACCGCCGTGAAAGGGCGATGTCTTAACCGCTTGACCATGGGGCCTTACTGATTAAAGCTCCACAGCTTAACTGCTTCGCTCTGCTATCTTACCACAATTTCGAGCAATTGTCAATCAAGTTCTTTGTTGAGGTGTTTAAAACTCCCCCTGTTGGACTCGAACCAACGACACTGCGGTTAACAGCCGCATGCTCTACCGACTGAGCTAAGGAGGATTATCTTCCCCCGGATTCTTACTTCTCTCTCCGGTATCTGGGTACTTCTACATACCCTCAAAACCACACATTGAATTCTACTTTCTATCTCTCCATCCTTCTTCTCTACCCAACCTCTTGGTTAAGCCCTCGACCGATTAGTAACAGTCAGCTCCGTACATTACTGCACTTCCACCTCTGCCCTATCTACCTCGTCGTCTTCAAGGGGTCTTACTACTTGCGTATGGGATATCTCATCTTGAGGGGGGCTTCACGCTTAGATGCCTTCAGCGTTTATCCCGTCCCGACTTGGCTACTCTGCCATAGGCTTGATAACCTAACAGATACACCAGAGGTCAGTCCATCCCGGTCCTCTCGTACTAAGGACAGCTCCTCTCAAATATCCTACGCCCGCGCCGGATAGGGACCGAACTGTCTCACGACGTTCTGAACCCAGCTCGCGTACCGCTTTAATGGGCGAACAGCCCAACCCTTGGGACCTACTTCAGCCCCAGGATGCGATGAGCCGACATCGAGGTGCCAAACCACTCCGTCGATGTGAACTCTTGGGAGTGATAAGCCTGTTATCCCCAGGGTAGCTTTTATCCGTTGAGCGATGGCAATCCCACTTTCATACCACCGGATCACTAAGTCCTACTTTCGTACCTGCTCGAGCCGTCACTCTCGCAGTCAAGCTCCCTTCTGCCTTTGCACTCTTTGAATGGTTTCCAACCATTCTGAGGGAACCTTTGAGCGCCTCCGATACCCTTTCGGAGGCGACCGCCCCAGTCAAACTCCCCACCTGACATTGTCCCACCACCGGGTCACGGTGGCTGGTTAGAAACCCAGTACCACAAGGGTGGTATCCCAACAGCGACTCCTAGAAGACTGGCGTCCTCTATTCTTCGTCTCCCACCTATCCTGTACATGCAGTACCGAATCCCAGTATCAAGCTAGAGTAAAGCTCCATGGGGTCTTTCCGTCCTGGCGCAGGTAACCAGCATCTTCACTGGTATTTCAATTTCACCGGGTGCATTGTCGAGACAGCGCTCAAATCATTACGCCTTTCGTGCGGGTCGGAACTTACCCGACAAGGAATTTCGCTACCTTAGGACCGTTATAGTTACGGCCGCCGTTTACTGGGGCTTAGATTCAAAGCTTCGATTGCTCTAACCTCTCCTCGTAACCTTCCAGCACCGGGCAGGCGTCAGCCCATATACCTCACCTTTCGGTTTTGCATAGACCTGTGTTTTTGCTAAACAGTTGCTTGAGCCTATTCTCTGCGGCCTGGTTTCCCAGGCACCCTTTCTCCCGAAGTTACAGGGTCATTTTGCCGAGTTCCTTAACAATGCTTCTCCCGCCGGCCTTAGGATTCTCTCCTCATCCACCTGTGTCGGTTTACGGTACGGGCACATATCACACAATAGCGGCTTTTCTTGACAGCCCCTACGGAAACTTCCCTACTTCTGTTCGGTACGCGTCACAGTCTCCTGTTGCTAAGCGGATTTGCCAGCTTAACCAGTCCTCTGCTTGCCCCGGTCTTTTCATTCCCGGGTTTCCCTTCGGTTCTGTGTCCCCACAGTTCTGATGATATGCGGTACAGGAATTTCAACCTGTTATCCATCGACTACGTCTTTCGACCTCGCCTTAGGCCCCGACTTACCCAGAGCAGATCAGCTTTACTCTGGAAACCTTAGATATTCGGCCTGGAGGATTCCCACCTCCATCTCGCTACTCATTCCGGCATTCTCTCTTCTATACAGTCCACAGCTCCTTATCGGTA
>JAGTTS010000005.1:0-60000 GCA_018223375.1 Clostridiaceae bacterium Marseille-Q3526 | reverse complement strand
TTTCCATTGTCCATCGCCACTCCTATTCCGGCAAGCTCCATCATGCTGAGATCATTTTCCCCATCCCCGAAGGCCATGGTCTGGCTGGGGAAAAGTCCCAGATAACGGGCCAGAAGCAAAATCGCATTTCCCTTGGAAGCCCCCTCTCCGTTGATCTCCAGATTGTTGGGCATGGATGAGGTAACGGCAATTCCTTCCAGCTCTGAAAGCGCCTCTCTCACCTGGCGTTTTGTCTCTCTGTCGTACCCTTTAAAATAAATATTCATTTTATCGAGAGCCGGATGGGTTTCATTCAGATAATCTCTCAGAGAAGGGAGGGGATCTCTGGTTCTGCGGATTAATTCGCAAATCTCCGGACGGATTTCATAGTATTCAAGCGTATCTAAGAAACGCCTGTCAGCCTTTCCTCTCCCGTCTGCGTAAGCGTCGTACATCAGCGTACAGCCGCTTATTTTATCAATAATCTGCACTGCTTTCTGCCAGTCTAACGCTCTGCGTTCAATCACCTCTCCTGTCGCCGCATTCTGAATCTGCGCCCCATTCGTCAGGATTGCATACTGTATCCCCTTTACCTGTCTGACTGCAGCCGGGATTCCCTCAAAGGTCCTGCCTGTACACGGCACAATATAAACCCCCTTTTCAATGCAGACCTCCAGCGCTTTTCTGTTTCTCTCAGAAAGCTGTTTGTCCTCTGTCAAAAGCGTTCCGTCCAGATCCAGGGCAATTAACTTGATATCCACGTTCCTTCCTCCAAATTTTTCTCATTCTGCTTTTCATAATTATGTAAACTGCACCAGAAGATGCCGACGATAAATTCAGGCCAGCGGCATCCCTTCGGACGGCTGGCCTGAATCGACATAAGCGTTTAAACGCTCTGGCGCTGTGTTCTATTTTTAATCAAAGAAATGCTTTTCCTTCAGAATCAGAAGACCATCTTTATCGTATTTAGATGAGAAGAATCCTCCGAAGGACGGTTTCTCAGCCCGGTCAGCGGCTTCCTCGATGAGATCCTCCGCGCTTTCTCTTGTCAGAGGAACGCCGTCCTCCTCCATCATCTCAGCGCGCTCGTAGAGGGCAAGCATGCTCTTTCCTGAAATACTGCAGTCAATCTCCGATGCATATTTGCAGGCATACTGCGCAAACTCCTCCACATCCATTTCTCCGTCGTCGCCTTCCTCAGAATAGCCGTCAGAGTCCTGTTCCTCATTGTCCCAGGAGTCCTCATACGTCTCCTCATCCTGGTACTCGTCCTCCTGATAGGAGTCATGTTCCCCGCGCTCTCTGCTGCGGGCACCGTCATCCTGGAAGTCATCTTCATAAAAGTCCCGGGCGTCACAATCCTCTTCTGCAGGCTCTTTGTAATCGTCCTGGAACTCCTGCTCTTTCGCGCGCTCTTCCTCTTCTATACGGCGCTGACGCTCCGCCTCAGCTTCCCGTTCTGCCTGAAGACGAGCCGCCTCCAATCTGCGCTCCTCCTCACGGCGGCGGGCAGCTTCTGCCTCTTCCCTGCGTCTGTTTTCCTCTGCTGCCGCAGCCTCCTCCAGGCGCTTTCTCTCCTGCTCCGCCTCATATTCTGCCTGACGGCGGGCAGCCTCTGCCGCTGCAGCCGCCTGTCTTCTCTTAATCTCCTGTTCCTCCGGATCCTCTGCCTTCTCCTGCGCTCTGCAGCCAATGTACTGGAACTTGTCCGCCAGATCAGGATTTTCATTGTGCAGGCGCTCCATTCTGGACGGAGTGTCGATGAGAACCACAATCATGCCGCTCTTATCTGCTTCCATCAGCTCGCTTAAATCACGGACGGAGAATTCATCCAGATCTGCCGCGCGCTCTACAATCAAATCTCTTCCGCTGAGGCGGTCTGCCACAGAAAAGATACCTCTTCTGTTTAAATTCTGGGCGCTGATTTTGGCCACAGGATTCTTGGTTCCCAGTTCTCTGTGAATTTTCTTTAAGGATTCAAGGGCCAGGGAAAGACCGCTCTCCGGATCCTCGGCCTCGATCATCAGGTGATTGCTGTCATTTTCCACTGGCTCTAAATCCCAGTCTTCAATCACCGTCTCCTCCTCTTCCTCATAAGCTCTGGCAATCGCTTCCTCCCGGCGGGCAGTCTCTGACTCAGAAGTTCTGTCCTCCTCTGCCCCTGCCTGTGCGCTTCCTGCAGTTCTGCTGTCGGAAGCAGCCGCTGTCTGCTTCAAAGCCTCCGCCTTGCCCTCTTCCGGCTCTCTTCCCACTCTTCTGATGTCAGTGAGCACTCTCGTCTCTCCCAGAGAATCCTCCTCATCGTCTGCATGGTACTCTTCCTGAGGAATTCTGGAGATCTCCCGGGCCAGCTCTTTCTCTGCCTGCTCCTCCCTGAGCGAAGCGCCGACAGCCATTCTGCGCGCCTCCTCGGCCTCTGAATCGTCGTCAGGCTCGTCAAAATCCTCGTCCGCTTCTATTTCCTCGTCCTCTCTGTGACGCCGGCCGGAACTGTATTCCTCCTCCACAGCTCTCAGCTTTTCCTCATACTTTTCTCTGTTTTCCACCAGATCCATCTGATATTTGGTTAAAGGCGCGTATTTCTGTTTCAGAGCCATGGCCTTATCTACGTACTTTCCGAGGCCGAAGAGCAGCATCAGCTTATCGCAGATGCGGACGCAGTCTTCCTCCCGTCCGGCCTTCTGGTACAGCTCAGCCAGCTTATACAGCCATTTTTCATCCAGCTCGTCCTGGCAGTAGCGCTCCAGAGAGACAATCAGCTGCTCTAACGGAGCCTGTTTTGCCTCAAGAATCAGATAACGAAGCAGATTCTGTCTGGGATCCTCCCCGCACAGCTCGCAGAATTCTCTGTAGTATGCCTCGGCCTCAGACACATTGCCCTCTCTCAGAGCCAGATCCGTCAGCTTAAACAGAAGCCCCTTTCCAATAGGAGCGCGCTCAAAGGCCAAAAGAAGGATATCCTTCGCCTCCTGATACTCCTCATTTCTCTCATACACCTGGGAAATAGACGCTAACAGACTGGTGCTGCGGACACGTCTCCAGTCGATTCCATCGGCGATTTTCATAGCTGTCTCGTAATCGCCTTTATTTACCAGCTTTTTAATCTGTTCAACCTTTATGTTAAACTCGTACTTATCCATCTCTTTTGCATCTCCTAACGCCTGACAGACAGGCCTTTCTATATGAAGATTTTCTATCTACCGTTTCCTGTTACAGCTCCGTTCTGCCTTCCAGCGCCCGAAGCAGTGTCACCTCGTCAATATATTCCAGATCTCCGCCTACCGGAACTCCGCTGGCAATTCTCGTCACTTTAATGCCTGTCGGTTTAATCAGCTTGCTTATGTACATGGCAGTAGTTTCCCCTTCCAGGCTGGAATTGGTGGCAATAATCACCTCATCAACCTCTTCCCTCTGAAGTCTGGCCATAAGCTCCTTCAGACGGATATCAGACGGGCCAATACCGAGCATAGGGGAAATAGCGCCATGAAGGACGTGGTAAACCCCGTCGTATTTTCCCGTTTTCTCGTAAGCGGCCAAATCTCTCGTGTTTTCCACCACCATAATGACACTGTGATCTCTCTTCTGGCTTTCGCAGATAGGACAGAGTTCCTTGTCCGTCAGAGTAAAGCATTCCCGGCAGTAGCGCACGTTTTTCTTGGCGCTTGTAATGGCCGACGAAAGACGCTCTACCTGCTCCTCCGGCATATTGATGATATGAAACGCCAGTCTCTGGGCGGATTTATTTCCAATGCCGGGAAGCTTCGACAGCTCCTCTATTAATTTTGTTATCTGACTGCTGTAGTAATCCATGTTAGAACGGGAAGCCTCCGCCTAAGCCGCCTCCCAGGCCGCCAAGGCCGCCTGTAAGCTTCGCCATGGCCTGAGCGCTGGCATCCTCCATCTGGCGGAACGCCTCGTTTGTGGCAGCCACAATCAGATCCTCCAGCATCTCAATATCATCCGGGTCCACAACCTCCTCAGAAAGCTTTACGGAGACAACCTCCTTCTTTCCGGAAACAGTCACTGTCACGGCTCCGCCGCCTGAGGAAGCTGTGTACTCCTTCTCTTCCAGCTCCTTTGTCGTCTCCTCCATCTGGCGCTGCATTCTCTGCGCCTGCTTCATCAGATTTGTCATATTCCCAGGCATTCCTCCCGGGAAACCGCCACGTTTTGCCATGGTGTTTATCCTCCTAAAAATAAATAAATGAAATTATGTGACTGTGTCACTGTGTCTGTCAGTCCTCGATCTCTATCACGTCGTGAATTACCTTCAAATCCTCGTCGCTTACATAAACCGTTGATACGGGAACCGAGGTTTCCCGAAGATGGGCTTTAAATTCAATCGTCCTGTGGTAATCAGCCTCCACCAGCTCCTTAAGCTCTGCCAGGCGGTTCTCCTGATTCATAATACTATAGTTATTGACGTCTGTAAACTCAATGGACAGGCATCCTTCCCCCGCCGGCTTTAGCGAGGTTCCCTGAAGGGCCACCCGCATGGCGCCGCCCAGCTTCCTGGAAAGCTTTCCCCAGTCGCCCTTAACTGCCATCAGATCCTCATACTGGGCCTTCGGAAGCACCACTGTCTCCGGTTCCGCCGTATGTTCACTGGCCGCCTCAGAAATCGAAACTCCGCCTGCTGTTCCCTGCGCCGCAGACGCCTGTCCGGCCGCTGCCAGGGCAGCCAGCTCGGCCGGAGACGGAATCTGGGCTATCCTGGCTTCCAGCTCAGAAATCCTCTGGAGCACAGAATCCAGATTCTGCTCCATGGAAGGCTTTGTCAGCTTGATAAACGCTATCTCCAAAAGCACTCTCTTCTGGCTGGCATAGCGCATCTGCCCGGACAGCTCTGAGAAAATGCGGATATAGCGCATCAGCGTATTTCCATCTGTGAGGGCCGCTTCTTCCTTTAACTGGCGCAGATTTTCCATGGACGTATCCAGGATATTCTCCGCGTCGTCGGCAGACTGGACAATCAGAAGATTTCTCAGATACCAGATAAAATCTGTGACAAACTGCGAAAGCTCCCTGCCCTGAATCACAATCTCCTCAATCGCGCTGATGCAGTCCTTCGCCCTTCCCTCCACAGCCGCGCGAAACAGCTGGGAAAATACATTGTTGTCCACAGCTCCCAGCACTTCCAGCACATTGTCGTAGGTGAGAGACTCCCCAAAATGAAAGGCCGCACACTGGTCCAGCAGGCTTAAGGCATCTCGCATGGAACCGTCCGCCGCCTTGGCCACATAGCGCAGAGCCCGTTCCTCCGCCTCGATATGCTCCGCCTCTGTCAGTTCCTTTAAGCGGCCTGCAATGGTATCCAGGGAAATCCTCTTAAAGTCATATCTCTGGCATCTGGACAGAATGGTAATGGGAATCTTGTGAACCTCTGTGGTGGCCAGAATAAAGATTACATAGGACGGCGGCTCCTCCAGGGTCTTTAGCAGCGCGTTAAAGGCGCCGATGGAAAGCATGTGAACCTCGTCGATAATATAAACTCTGTATTTCCCCTCTGTAGGCGGATACTGCACCTGCTCCCTGATTTCCCGGATGTTTTCCACACCGTTATTGGAAGCCGCATCAATCTCCACCACGTTCAGGGAAGCGCCCTCTTTAATCCGCTTACAGGTTTCGCATTCATTGCACGGGCTTCCGTCCTTCGGATGTTCGCAGTTGACCGCTCTGGCAAAAATCTTCGCGATACTGGTCTTTCCGGTTCCCCTGGTGCCGCAGAACAGGTAGGCGTGGCCAATCCGGCCTGACTCCACCTGATTTTTTAATGTTTTTACGATGTGATCCTGCCCCTTTACGTCCTCAAAGGAGGCAGGACGCCACTTTCGGTAAAGGGCTGTATACGACATAGCCTCTTAACTCCTCGCTCTATTCGTCGCCAAAGCTGATTCCGATAGCCTTAGCGTCCCGGATCATATCGCAGGACGGATCCACCATCTTCAGCTTGCCTGCCGCCTCAGACAGAGGCACATTGACGATCTCGTTATTCTTAATAGATACCATATAACCGTACTCGCCCCGCATAATCAGGCCTGCCGCCGAAGCTCCCAGGCGGGTGGACAGTACGCGGTCGCAGGGAGTCGGCTCTCCGCCTCTCTGCATATGGCCCGGAACGGTCACACGGACCTCCTGGCCTGTCCGCTCTGTAATCTTAGCCCCCAGCTCATAGGCCACAGACGGATAGACGGGGCTGGACTTCTTCTTTTCCTTCAGCTCCTTCTTAGTCAGGGCCGCATCCTCTTTTGAGATAGCTCCCTCAGCCACAGCCAGTATGGTAAAATTCTTTCCTGCTTTTGTTCTCTTTTTGATGGCATCTACCACCACATCAATATCGTAAGGAATCTCCGGAAGCAGAATAATATCCGCGCCGCCGGCAATTCCCGCGTACAGAGTCAGCCACCCCACTTTATGTCCCATAATCTCCACAATGAAGACGCGTCCATGGGAGGCCGCTGTGGTGTGAATGCAGTCAATGGCATTGGTCGCCACAGTAACTGCGCTGTCAAAGCCAAAAGTCATGTCCGTTCCCCAGAGGTCATTATCAATGGTCTTAGGAAGATGGATCACATTCAGCCCCTCCTCCCTGAGCAGGTTGGCCGTCTTCTGGCTTCCGTTTCCTCCGAGAACCACAAGACATTCCAGCTTTAATTTATAATAGGTGTGCTTCATGGACGCCACTTTATCAAGTCCGTTCTCATCCGGTGTTCTCATCAGCTTAAACGGCTGTCTGGAAGTTCCGAGAATGGTTCCTCCCAGTGTCAAAATACCGGAAAAATCAGACGGCTTCATAATATGGTAATCCGCGTACATCAGACCCTTATATCCGTCTTCAAAGCCTACAATTTCCACTTCGTCATTGTATTTTTTATAAAGCGCTTTCGCTACGCCCCGCATGGTGGCATTTAAACTCTGGCAGTCGCCGCCGCTGGTAAGCATACCAATTCGTTTCATCATGTCACACCCTTTCTGCTTGTCTGTATATAGGTATTTCAGGTTACACTATACCCATTTTGTAATTATAATACAATCTTTTCCTGCGGGCAAGGAAAAAATCTTTACGGAAAGCTTAGGAATTATGCGGTTTTAAAAGGAAAAGGATATATTTTCCATGTTCCAATTTAAGTCACTGGAAAATATATCCTTTCCTTTTTAAAGCAGTTTTGTGCAAGGGCATATATACCCCCACAATGCAAAAATCTCCCCGGCATTATCCCGGAGAGATCAGTAATTCTTTATTATTTTAATCCGCACATTCTGCTTTGAATGCTCTTCACAGACGTTACCCTTGCAGTTAACTCGGCCCAGGCTCCCTCGCGGCACACGAGAGCTTCCACTTAGTGCTGCTGCATTCCTGCCCTGACACGGTTCATGGATTCCCATTGCGCAAGACCCAAACTTCAACGCCACTTACAAGGGGCAGCTCTGCAAACAAGCACCCTGGGCAGAATATCACCCCTGCTATAGCGGATTGCAGGTACAGGGCACCGCTAACTCCCCGGCTGTGCGGAATCTTTATGACATAATTATATTTTATCAGCTAATTCAGTATACACGGCAGGGGAGGTTTTGTCAAGACCGCCAGAAGGAACCGAACATAATCTGCAAACTGTCCATTTACTCCCATCCAAATTCATAATATAATAAAAAATACAGATACTTTTCAGAAAAACATTCAGTTTCCCCACTCGAAAGGAGCACGCATATGAATGACAAAACCATGTTCAATCTGACCTATGGCCTGTTTGTTCTGACTGCCAGCCTGGACGGCAAAGATAACGGCTGTATCATCAACACTGCCGGACAGGTAACAGCTGTCCCAAACCGAATCAGCATTGCGGTAAATAAGAGCAATTTCACCCATGATATGATTCTTGCTTCCGGAAAATTTAATGTTTCTATTTTAAGCGAAGAGGCTGATTTTTCTATTTTTAAGCGGTTCGGCTTCCAGTCCGGCCGTGACGTCAATAAATTCGACGGCTATGAACACGCTGTCCGAGGTGAAAACGGAATTTATTATGTGACAGAAGGTACCAACGGTTTTATTTCCGCACAGGTCGAAACTACTCTGGATCTGGGAACCCACACCCTGTTCATCGCAGGAGTAACTGACATGGATGTTTTAAGCGACATTCCGTCCACAACCTACACCTATTACCAGAACCACATTAAGCCAAAACCGCTGCCAAAGACAGAAAGCGAGAAGGGCGTTACCATCTGGCGCTGCCGCATCTGCGGCTACGAATACAAAGGCGACGTTCTTCCAGATGACTTTATCTGTCCCATCTGCAAGCATCCGGCCTCTGATTTTGAAAAAATTACTGGCTAAACCAACCGGATCAGCTGTAAACGCAGCAGGATCTCAGGCGGCTTTCAAAAATAAATGAGGCCCCTCATCTTAACAGATTAACAGACAAAAAAGCGCCGTTTTCCCACACGGTAAACAACCAGCTGGAAACGGCGTTTTCTGTTTTTACATACGCTTTTCTGCTTTTCGCTTTTTTGATTCTCGCTTTATTACTCCTGCTCTTGCTCGTTCTGCTGCTCTTTTTTTCGTTCTTTTTTCTTCTCCCGCAGCTCCCGGAAGAAGTCCTTCAGCATCTGGGAACACTCCTCCCCCAGCATTCCCACCTCTGTCTCCACCTGATGGTTAAAGCCGTCTTCATGAAGCAGATCTAGCACTGATCCGGCGCAGCCGGCCTTGGGATTCATACACCCTATCACAACCTTCGGTATCCTGGCCTGGACAATCGCTCCCGCGCACATAGGGCAGGGTTCCAGGGTCACATACATGGTGCATCCCTCCAGACGCCAGTCGCCCATAGCGCGGCACGCTTTTCGTATCGCAATAATTTCCGCATGAGCCAGCACATTTCCGTCTGTGGTTCTCCGGTTATAGCCTCTTCCTATGATTTTTCCTTCATATACAATCACGCACCCAATCGGAACCTCTCCCAGCTTCCAGGCTTTCTTGGCCTGCCGGACAGCTTCCCGCATACAGCGCTCCTCTTCTGTCAGTTTTTTCATTCCATTCTCCTGTTTTCATTTTCCCTATTTTCCATTAAGTATAGACCACAGGGCCTCTCCCTGGCAATAGCTGAGAAATAAAACAAAAAGAAAGGGATGAAAAGGATGAATCCCGGATCCACTTGGCCGGCCGTCTGATGATATGGTATAATAGGAGTACTTAACGAATACGAGCCGCAGGCGAAGTATGAGGTTAGTACGAGTCATATCCAGACACTTAGCGAGGTCTTTTCGAGCTTATTGAATGTGGTATAATATGAACACTTGGCGAGGTTTTTCACGAGTCTAGTGAGAATATATACCAGTTCCACAACATGATCCATTGGAGGTTTTACCATGAATATATGCGGTTTACAAAAAACAACTCTTCTCGACTATCCAGGCCGCGTGGCCTCCACTATTTTTCTGGGCGGCTGCAACTTCCGGTGTCCCTTCTGCCACAACAGCGATCTGCTGGACGGCTGCGCAGAGCATCCCTTCTCCGTGCCGGACGTACTGGCCTTTCTGAAAAAACGTTCCAATGTTTTGGAAGGAGTCTGTATTACAGGAGGGGAACCGACCCTGCATCCAGAATTGGAGGATTTTATCAGAAAGATACGTTCGCTGGGACTGGCTGTTAAGCTGGATACCAACGGCTTCCGGCCAGAGGTTCTGAAACGCCTATGCGAACAGAGCCTGATCGATTATGCCGCTATGGATATCAAAGCGGGCCGGGCAAACTATGGCCGGGCCTGCGGCGTACCGGGAATCAGCCTTGCTCCTATCGAAGAAAGCATTGCCTTTCTGCTTTCAGGGGCTGTTCCCTTCGAATTCCGCACGACGGTTGTCAGAGAGCTCCACTCCGAAGAGGATTTTATTGATATCGCTCAGTGGATCAACGGCTGCAGCTCCTATTTTCTTCAGTCTTACCAGGATTCTGAAAACGTTCTCACTCCCGGTTTTTCAGCCTGCTCCAAGGAAGAGCTTCTGCACTATCTGGATATTGTCCGTCCCTGCGCCAAAACCGCCAAACTGCGCGGAGTCGATTAGAAAGCCATGCCTTTTCTAATTTCCTACCCGCACGTCTGTATACCAGTATCCAAAACAGTCGTCCCCTGACGGCTGTTTTTTTGACATAATAAAATCAGAAAATCCAAACATGGACGCCATATATTTTTCATTGGAAGAATAATGCCCCGGGACTCCCAGGAGATATCTGGGCTCCCCGCCAGGATTTTCCAATCTCGCTAAAATCAAATACCGATAGCTGTAGTACCCGTGGAGCAGAAAACTGTTATTCCCAAAAATCCAGGCCTCTCTGGGAAGAAGACCGATATCCTGGGGTTTGATCGTCAAAATTTCACAGCCAGGTTCATAGTCAAAAGCCAGTATTTTAGGGTACTTCCGTCTCAGTCTGGCCCACATTCTCTGGTGGCTGCATCCGTCGTCCAGCTCGTGAAGAGGAATAAACGCTCTGTCGTCCGCTTTTATGGTAGCTTCCGTTTTGCAGTCCCGGTTAAGGCCTCTTGGAGCCGCCAGGTTTTCCGCCCACTCTCTGGCGCTCATTCCCCCGTCCAGTCTGCGGCGCGAACGCGGGCGGGCGCTTCGCCGGTCTGTCCTGGCTTCCGTTCTGGCTTCCGTCATAGCGTCTGTTTTGCCTTCCGTCATAGCCTCTATTCCGGCTCCTGTTCCAGACAGCGCATGGGAAGAAACTGTCCGGATGGGCGGCAGAGTATTCTGGCAAAGCAGCCTCTCCCGTATACTGTTTTTCTCCTGCTCCCCTGCTTCGTCTGTTTTTCCCGCTCTTTCCGGCGCTGTCTGTGCCGCTTCCACATTGACTCTTTTTGTCTCTTCTTCTGGCTCCTCCCCCTTTGCCCGCTTGTTTTTCTCCTCTGTCTCCCGTTTTGTTTCTTCCTCTTCCTTCTCCTGTTCTGCCCTGGACTGGACCTCTTCCGCTGTTGTTTTCTCCTCTTTTGCTGCTGTTTTCTCCTCTTCCGCTTCTCTTTTCTCCTCTTCCCCCTCTACTTTTTCCTCTACCGGCTTTATTTCTTCCTCTTCTTCCTCCGGCTTCTCCGCTTCTGGCTTCTGTTCTTCCTTCTCTGGACGCCCGGCCTCTTTCTCTTGCTTTTCCAGCGCTTCCTCCGCTTCGCTTTCCGGTTCTATTTCTTCTGCCTGGTCCGCCCGCTCCTCTTCCTGCCGGCTTTGAAGCTTTTCCTGGCTTCTGTCAGCGTTTTTCTCCTCTTTCTTCACCGCCTCAGCAGCGTTCATCGCCGCATCCTCCCAAATGGTTGTGTAGGAATGGCCTGCATTCTCCGCCTCATGAATGGAAAGGCCAAAAAACTCCTGCAGGGGCCTGCCGCTTCCCTCTACCCGATCCGCGTTTAAAAGCGCGCGGAATTCTCCCGCCCCGTTTCTGGAAAACAGCGTTCCGATTCTCTGCTCCCCATCTCTCGACAGCAGATACACCCCCAAGGGGCTTCCCACCGGAACAACCTTTTTTACATTTACAGTCAGACGGCACTGGCTGTTTCTTGTCTCCAGCTTGGCAAACCCCACATTTTTGCCTTTCAGTCCGCTCTCATATGTATAGATATATGATATTAACCGCTGATAATTAGACATGCTATCACTCCTTTGCTATTTATTGTATGCAATGAAGTTTGGAATCTATGACTGTTTTTAAAAAGGGATATTCAAGAACGCAGAAAAACCTGAGGAAAAAGACAGCAGCGCGCCAAAAGGGACTGGTTTCGACATGAATGCTCCCCAGAAGCTCTTCCGGAAACGAAAAAAGAGCCTTGATTTCTCAAGACTCTCTGTAATGCCGCAGACCGGAATCGAACCGGTACGAAGTTTAACCCTCGCAGGATTTTAAGTCCTGTGCGTCTGCCAGTTCCGCCACTGCGGCATCTCTTATGAGTGATTTCCACTCTGAGAAGCAGCGCTCTCACACTGCAATGGATGGAGGTGGATTCGAACCACCGAAGCGTGTCGCAACAGATTTACAGTCTGCCCCCTTTGGCCACTCGGGAACCCATCCATACGGTTTGTAACCGTGTTAGATAATATCATATTTTGACGAAAAAATCAAGCATATTTCAAAAAATAATTTTTACAGAATTGCATGAAATTTCTATTTCAAGCGAAAATCCGGCTGTATTTTCCTCTCTGCTGTCAGAACAGCCGCCCCTCTGGGCGGAAGAGTAATCTCCAGCACTCCGTCTTTCACAGGGTAAAGCACCTGTCCGGCATTGTATCCCTCCTCGTAGGTGAGCATACAGCGGCGAAGCTCCATGCTGTCTGTAATGCCTGCCAGCCACACGGGAATTCTCACGGCCCGCTCTTCTTCCGAGGTGTTGACAATCGTCACTCCGCGGCTCTCTCTCTGCCGCTTCATCTCGCCGTTTTCCAGCTCTGCTTTTCCGGCGGTCCAGCCCTCCGACACACGGGCATAGGCAATCAAATCCTGTTCAGCCAGAAGGCGTTTTACAGAACCTGTGCAAAAGGCAGGGTGGCGTCTGTGAATCCTGGTCATATACCGGTGAAATTCTATCAGCTCCTGATCCTCCCGGCCCCAGGGGTAGGTTCTCCTGCAGTCCGGATCCGTCCAGCCACAGAGTCCTGTCTCGTCCCCATAGTACAGCGTGGGCGCCCCCGGCCAGGTCATCAGCATCACAACGCCCTGTCTGAACGTGCCATAGCTGATTCCCTCCGAAGCCGCCTCAGATCCAGCCGAATCCAGCCGCCCTGTCCTGCGGTTCGTCCTGGTCATAAACCGGGAATGGTCATGGTTGGAAAGCTCGTTCATAGCGCTGTAAACAGACTGGGGCTGCATCCGGCACATGTGGTAGCGCATGATGTCAAAAAAGGTCGTTCCATTTCCCAGAAGCTTCTCGTTAAACTCGTCGCTGTGCTTTTCCATCCCTGTCAGGAACCAGGAAACCGGCTCCATAAACGCATCGTAGTTCATAACCGTATCCCACTGGCTTCCGTCCAGCCAGGGAGACGGATCTCCGTAGTGCTCTGCTAAAATCACCGCCTGAGGGTTGGCCTTTTTTACCGCATCCCGGAACCGCTGCCAGAACCGGTGGTTGAACTCGCTGCTGCGCCCCAGGTCAGCCGCCACGTCGAGACGCCACCCATCCGCTCCAAAAGGCGGAGAGACCCATTTCTCAGCCACCCGCATCACCGCCTGGCACAGCTCCTCCGACTCCTCATAGTTCAGCTTCGGAAGCGTGGAAAAGCCCCACCAGCCGTCGTAGCTGTCGTTAAAGGGCCAGCCGTCCTGATTGTTAAACTTAAAATAGCTGCGGTAGGGGCTGTCAGCCGACACATAGGCCCCCGGCTCATAATTGCCCTCATGCTGATAAATCAGCTCCGCGTCCATCCACTTGTTAAAAGAGCCGCAGTGGTTGAACACTCCATCGATTATAACCCGGATTCCTTTCTGGTGGGCCGCCGTGATAAACGCTGCGAAAAACTCATCGCTGGCCTTTAAATTGGCCTCGTCCGCCGTCCTGGCCGCATATTTTCCCGCCATATCGTTGTCCATGGCGTCGGAAGCCACCAGAAGATCCATATCCTCCTCGATCACTCCATAGTGGGGATCAATGTGTTCATAATCCTGGCAGTCATACTTGTGGTTGGAGGGCGACACAAAGACGGGATTCAGATAAATACACTCCACCCCCAGGCCCTTCAGGTAGTCAAGCTTATCCCAGACTCCCTGTAAATCGCCCCCGTAAAAGCGCCCCACATCCAGCGTCCCGGGAAGCTCGTCCCAGTCTTCCACCCGCTGCACCGGGCTTCCTATATAAATATATTCGTTGGTCTCCACATCATTGGTGGGATCTCCGTTGCGGAAACGATCCACATAAATCTGGTACATGACGGCTCCCTGCACCCACTCCGGCACATGGAACCCCGGAATAATCCGGAACGCATAGGTGGCCTCCGCCTGATTCTCCGCTCCCAGACGGTTGTAAAAGCAGATTTCACTGCCCAGGCGTATCTCAAAATAGTAGGAAACCGGTTCCTCGTCGATCTCCACGCAGATTTCGTAGTAGTCAAAGCAGCCCTCTGTGCAGATCCGCTTCATTCTCCTTCGGATTTTCGTCTCCGGTTCTATATAAAAAACAGAATCCGCATTGTCCCTGGCCGTCCGCAGTCTCAGACAGACTGTATCCCCGGCGTCAGGCTCATAGGGATTCCTGTAATCCTTTGTTTCATCGCAAAACAGCGCTTCTCTGTCAATCACACTTATCACTCCCTCGCCTTCTTCTTTTATTCTATCTGATTTTCAGATATTGCACAAGAAGAACAGAATATCTCCCGTCTTTTCAGCCATGTTTCCGGAAAAGTAAAAAGGCCAGCGGGGTAAGCTGGCCTTTTTAGGAGAAGGTATTTCGTTTTTATGGGGTGTAGCAAAAACTATATAATGTATTGGGGGGGTTACGTCTATTATAATAGCATAGGGCGAAAAATAAGTGTGCACAAACATGAATCAATTTCAAATATTTTTTTGTGCATAACGCGGACACCCCTCTTTTCCCCTGCTGCGCGCCCCCTCCATTTCGCACAAAAGCCCGGACCTGGCTTTCGCCGTCCGGGCTTTTCAGGCATTTTATACCTCGTGGGCTGCGCGTCCTTTTAATTCTCTGTCTGGCCGTCTGTTCCATTCTCTATCCGGTTAAACAGCTCCTCAAATTCTGCCTGCCCTATCTTTTCTCTTTCTAAAAGCAGCTGGCTGCACTGGCTGAGCACCTCTTTATGGCTTAAGATAATCTCCTTCGCCTTCTGATAGCACTCGTCAATGATCCGCTTGATCTCCTGGTCAATGGCCGCCGCCACATCCTCGCCGTAGGTTCTGGCGTGGGCCAGATCTCTTCCGATAAAGACCTCGTTCTCATTGCTTCCATAGTCAATCATGCCGATCCGCTCGGACATGCCGTACTCGGTCACCATAGCTCTGGCAATGGCCGTGGCCTGCCTGATATCCTGGGACGCGCCTGCCGTGATATCGTCAAAGGCCAGCTCCTCTGCAATTCGTCCGCCCAGAGAAACCATGATCTGCTGCAGCATTCGTCCCTTGGTAATATACTGCTCGTCGCTTTCCGGAAGCGGCATAGTATAGCCGCCTGCCCCCGTTCCCGTCGGAATGATGGAAACCGTGTGCACCGGGCCCACGTCAGGAAGCACATGGAATAAAATCGCATGCCCCGTCTCGTGGAACGCCGTAATTTTCCTGTCCTTCTCAGACATGACGCGGCTCTTTTTCTCCGTGCCGATTCCCACCTTAATAAAGGCCCGGTCAATGTCGCTCTGCATCAGATACTTCCTGCCTTCTCTGGCAGCGTGGATGGCTGCCTCGTTCATCAGGTTTTCCAGATCCGCCCCGGTGAAGCCGGAGGTCGTCTGCGCCACCCGGTGAAGATCCACGTCCTCTCCCAGGGGTTTCATCCTGGTATGAACCGCCAGAATCTCCTCCCGGCCCTTCACGTCCGGTCTTCCCACTACCACCTTGCGGTCAAATCGTCCCGGCCTTAAAATAGCCGGATCCAGAATGTCCACCCGGTTGGTAGCCGCCATCACGATAATTCCCTCGTTGACTCCAAAGCCGTCCATCTCCACCAGGAGCTGATTTAAGGTCTGCTCCCTCTCGTCGTGGCCGCCGCCCATACCAGTTCCTCTCTGGCGGGCTACCGCGTCGATCTCGTCAATAAACACGATGCAGGGGGCGTTTTTCTTGGCCTCCTCAAACATGTCGCGGACACGGGACGCGCCGACGCCCACATACATCTCCACGAAGTCCGATCCGGAAATGGAGAAGAAAGGCACCTTCGCCTCCCCGGCCACCGCCTTGGCAAGCAGGGTTTTTCCGGTTCCCGGAGGTCCCACCAGAATCACTCCCTTGGGAATTCTGGCTCCCACTCCCGTATATTTCTGAGGATCCTTCAGGAAATCTACGATCTCCTCCAGCTCCTCCTTCTCCTCGCTCAGGCCTGCTACGTTAGCGAACGTCACCTTGCTGTCTCGGCTCATCCTGGCTCGGCTTCTGCCGAAATTCATCATCTTGGCATTGCCTCCTCCGGCGTTCCTCAGATTCATAAACATGAAAAACGCTGCCAGAAGTCCCGCCGACAGAAGAATCGGAAGCATAATCGTCAGAGCATAATTCTCCTTGGGTATTTCCTCTACCTCGTAGGGAATGCCATCGTCCCTGAACTCCTCTGCAAAGTCTGAAACGTTCAGGACGTGGACCTCCTCCATATCTCCCGATTTCAGCCAGAGCTGAAGCTTTCCCGTGCTGTTCTCTGCGTCAGGGCGGATCCGTGCCTTGGTAATGGTTCCATTTTCCAGGGCCACATAGACGTCCTGCTCCGTCATGGCAGGCGCGGTCAGCGGGTTATTCGGCGATCTCATCCACATCACAACAAGCATGGTCAGGGCCAGTACCAGGAGGAAAAAACCTCCTCCCATTGGCTGTCGCTGTTTCAACGGTTTTCCTCCTTATACTTCCACCACACCGATATACGGCAGATTTCTATACTTCTGATCATAGTCCAGTCCGTAGCCCACTACGAACTCGTCCGGAATCGTAAAGCAGGTGTATTTCACCTGAACCTGCTTCTTCACCCTGCGCTCCGGCTTGTCCAACAGGGTGCACAGCTCGATGCTCTTCGGGTTGCGCTGCTTTAATACCTCGATCAGGTAGGCCAGGGTACGGCCGGAGTCAATGATATCCTCCACAATGATAACATCCTTTCCCTCTAACGGCTCGTCCAGATCCTTGACAATCTTCACAATACCGCTGGACTCTGTGCCGGATCCGTAGCTGGACACGGACATGAAATCCAGGGAAACGGACAGGTCAAGACGCTTTGCCAGCTCGCAGGTAAAGAACACGCCTCCCTTTAAAATGCAGATCAGATGGACAGGACGTCCCTCGTAATCTTTGTTAATCTGAGCAGCTACCTCGCTGATCCTTTTATTTACTTCTTCCTCTGTTAATAAAACACGGATATTGTCAGCCACAGTTGATACCTCCATCTACTTGTACTTTTAAAATTCTCTCTGTCTCCTCCGTTACCTTGTAATACTCGCTGATGCGCCCGCCTATTACCCATAACACATGGCTTCCCTCGGCCAAAAGCGGAATATGGCTCCTCTCTTCTCTGGGGATTTTCTCGTCAATAAACAGGGATTTCAGGCTTTTTCTGCCGCCCCCCTTCAGGGTAATGTAATCGCCGGGAAGGCGGTATCTGACAGATAACGTATCTTTTATTTTATCATAGTCAAACCATTTCGTATACAGGTTTTTGGGAATTTCCCCCTGGTTTTCCCTGTCCGCCACTTCCATAAAAAGGGAGGGAAGACCAGATTCGTCTCTTTTTTCTGTCTGCCCCGGTTGAAGCTTCGTGAGAATCAGCCTGTCATAGCTGCGCTCTGCCCGAAGACCGCCAGGCAGATCGCTTCCCGCCCCGGTTCTTCCCCTCAAAAGGGCCAGGACCGATTCAATATGCCCGGATGTGACATCTCTGAGAGGCCATTTTTTCCTCTTAAATACTGCCCGCACCGCGTAGGACGCCTCAATGTGGGAGAGTTCCAGAAGGCCGGAGACAGAAAGGGCCGCGCTCTCTGAGCCCTGCTCTTTCGTTTCTCCTGTTTCCAAAGCCTCTGTTTCCAGGAGCGTCTCCAGCATACGTTCCGCTCTCTCCTCAAAGAAACGATCCGCCTCCCCGATCAGTTCTCCTGCCCTTCTGATGTGATCCGCCGCCCCCTGGTTGATCTCCTGAACTGCCATGGGAAGAATCTGATTTCTGATTTTATTTCTGGCATAATCGTTTTCCAGATTGGTGGAATCCGTCACAAAGGGAAGTCCTTTCTCCTCCAGATAAGCTATGATTTCTCTGCGCTCTGCGCAGAGCAGGGGACGGATAATATTTCCCCGCGCCGGAGGGATTCCAGACAGGCCTTTCAGGCCGCTGCCGCGAAAGAGCTGATAGAGGATCGTCTCCGCGCTGTCGTCCCCGTGATGGGCCACGGCAATCTTAACCGATTCTGGCTGGCTGCCGTCCGGTTCCGCTGTTTTCTCCCTCCTAAGCTCCTGTTCCCACCGCCCGGCCTCCCGTTCAAATACCTGGTACCGAAGAATCCGGCCGGCCTCCTCCTCGGATATCCGCCTTTTTCCCGCCTCCTCCTTCACATTCACAAACGCCAGTGAAAAAGGGACGCCAAGGCTGCGGCACAGCTCCCTTGAAAACGCCGCGTCCCTGTCTGCCTCTTCGCCTCTGAGACCGTGATGGACATGGACGGCCCGCAGCTCCAGACTGTATTCCTCCCGAAGATCCGCAAGCAGGCTCAAAAGGCACACGGAATCGGCTCCGCCTGACAGTCCGGCTACTACCCGCTGCCCCGGCGCCAGCATGTTGTGAGTCCTGATATAGGACAGTACCTTCTCTTTGAGACTCATCGCCCTGTTCCTCCTTTGTATTGTTTCCCCGCAGGTTCTATTTTTCAAAAATTCCGCCCACCAGCACCGTCATATCGTCTGCAGGCTGTTCGGAAAAGGACATGGCGAAGCTTAAAATCTCGTCTGCCATATCCTGGGGATTTCCCGGTTCCAGCTCCTCTAAATACTGGCGGAAGGTTTCCTCCTTCTCCTCCCCGGGAAGCGCCTCCAAAACGCCGTCGCTGACCATGATGACCCTATCATTGTCCCACAGCTTTCTGGAGACAAGGGCCGGCTCCACAGGATTCATCACTCCCATCGGCACGCTGCCCGGCTCAATCATCTCCACCCCTTCCCGCCCCATGAGAAAGGTTCCCACCGCCCCCAGCTTCATGCTCTCCAGTACGCCTGTACATAGGTCGACACAGCACAGATCAAGGGTAGCCGGATTCTGTTCCATGCCAGCCAGCAGAAGAACCGTATTCACCAGCTTTAGCGCCGCCCTGGCGGAAAATCCCGTCTCCAGAAGCTGTTCTGTCAGCTCCACCACTCTGGCGCTGTCAGCCAGAGCCGCCGCCCCGCTGCCCATGCCGTCGGACAGGCTCATAATCATCTGGCGGGGAAGTCCCTCGCTGAAGGTGAAGCTGTCCCCGGAAGTCACCTCTCCGCCCCGCACGGCTCTTGCCACACCGTGGATCATCTGGTATTTCCCCTCCTCCACAAACCGGAAGGTGTCTGTCCGCCTGGTGACAATGCTCTTCGTATCCCTGGAAACGCTCCACCGGCGTCCTCCCGCCGCCCTGGACAGGATATCCGAGGCATCCCTGGAGGTAACACATTTCCCGCCTATGGTCCGCATGGTGAGATAGGCCTCCTTCTGATCGTTTTCGTACTCCAGCATCAGCATATTTTCCACCTTCATATGGCGGCGGCGGAAGAGATATCTGACGGAATCCTCATACGTTTCCGTCACATCCAGGGCCCGTTCCATCTGGCCGGAAAATTCCTCTAAAATAGACGCCATTTCCCGAAACTGCACAATCACTGCGTCTCGGCTCTCCAGAAACCTGTTTTTCCAGGTGAGATTCATGGTGGCCCGTCCCAGATTCCGGTTCAGCTGGCTCAGATACTCCTCCTGCCTGCGGCAGGATTCATGAAACAGGCGGGGCATGTCCTCTTTGTCCACCTTTCCCTTCTGCTCAAAGGCGCGAAGCAGATAATACAGGTAATAGCTGCCTTCCTTTTTTCCCGTTTCATACAGGTTGCAGCGGCTGCAGCCTCCGCACACCATAGAAGCCGCCGTCTGCATGGCCGCCAGCCCCTCGTCGAAGCTCAGCCTTTTGTCGGATCCCGCTTCCTCCGTAAAGGCCCTGGCCAGCCCGCTCAGAGAGCAGGCCATTTCCCGCAGCCGCCTGGCTGTGTAGACGTTGACCTCTGCCATATCTCTATGTAATTTCTTTCCAATCATAAAAATCCCTCCTGACCTGCGTAAGCTTCATTATATACAGGCCGGAGGGAAATATTTGTCAAATCAGGGGCGGTTTCTGAAAAACTTTCCGACAGAATTCCCCTCTACTTTTCCGGTTTCAGGAGAATTTCGTCCTTGTTTACCAGTCCCAGCTTTTCCTTGGCAACTTTCTCAATGTATTCTTTTGTCTGAACGTAGATCCGGTACTCTTCCAGTTCCTGGGCCCGCTGCTCCTCCTCGCTTTTCTGCTTCTCCAGCTGCTCCTCCTTCAGACGGTACTGGAGATCCTTCTCCTCCATGGAAATGCCGCTCAGATGAACCGTAACCGCCAGGCTCAGCACTACCAGAGTGATTCCCATAAGCGCCAGACGGTTGGCCGCTTTTTCTTTCTTCTTTTTTCCTGCCGTTCTATCCTGCCTGCGCATATGGCCATCTCCCCTTTTACTGTTTACTTCCTTTTCATTTTAAAATATTTTTTTAACTTTTTCAATAGGGTGAACAGAAGATGGCTGGCCGTTTTATCATAAAAAACCATTCCAATCAGCACAGAAGCAATCATATAAACCCGCATTTCCCCCTCGTTCCTGCTGCGGAGCAGGAAAAAAACGGACAGCCCGGCTCCAATCCAGTAAAGCAAATCCTCCAGGCCTGTCCAAATGGGAGCGTGGCTGACAAACAGGCGGAACAGACGGAGCCCGTCGTAAACCAGCATCAAAGTCATTCCCGCCGTCAGAGCGGCCGCCATACAGGACCATTCTGTGTATATTGTATCCATAATAGGCCGCCTACTTAAACAGACGGGCAAAGAGCGATTCTCCCTGCTTCCTGTAGGTCTCGTTGGAGGAGTAAACCAGGCTGTCCACCGTTCCCTCTATGTCAACCTCGCCCTTTTCCAGCGTCAGGCGGCTCACATGAAGACCTTTCCCCTTGACTGTCAGAAGTCCCATATCCGTATCCAGCACAATCTGGTTTTCATCAAAAGCCACAACGTCCTGAATCCCTGTGACGCTCCCCGTCCCCCGGTTCATCAAATCCAGATGGTGGGGGCGGCGGCTGATTTTTTCTTCCATTTAAAAAACCTCCTGACATATTTAACTACTGTTAAATATATTAGGAGGTTTGTCTCTTTATGCTATAAATAGCGGTAAAGTTCCTTCGCGTCGTCCTTGCGCACCGTCTCTGCCACGTCCAGCACCTCAACCTTTACAGATTTGACGCCGAACTGAATCTCGATGATATCGCCTGTCTTCACAGCATAGGACGCCTTCACCGGCTTTCCGCCTACCAGAACGCGGCCTGCGTCGCACGCCTCGTTGGCCACTGTTCTGCGCTTAATCAGACGCGAAACCTTTAAAAATTTATCTAATCTCATGTGATTATGCGTTTACCATATCCTTTAATGCTTTTCCAGCCTTAAACTTTGGTGTCTTGGAAGCTGCGATAGGCATAGTCTCGCCTGTCTTCGGGTTTCTTCCCTCTCTTGCCGCTCTCTCAGAAACTTCAAATGTACCAAAACCAACTAACTGGATCTTGCCGCCTTTTACTAACTCCTCAGAAACAGCCTCTGTGAAAGCCTTGATTGCCTTCTCAGCGTCCTTCTTGGAAATCTCTGCCTTCTCGGCTACAGCTGCAATTAACTCTGTCTTGTTCATTGATTTATTCCTCCTGCATCTTCTTATACTGAGCTTCTACTTGCCATGAAGCCTGAACGGCCAAAACAGCAATATTACTCCTTCAAAAACCGCTAATTACTTACCTTACATTTATATACATTTATACCTGCTTTGTCAAGTTGTTTTATGGTTTTTTGCCTTTTCCGCCCGTTTTATCCGCTCCCATAAATCTCCCTCGTTTCCGTCTGTTTCCGGAAGGTCTCCGCCGAAGATTTTCGGATGCCTGCGGACCATTTTCCGGCTGATTCCGTCCACCGCGTCCTCGAAGGCAAAAAGCCCCTGCTCCTCTGCCATCTGGCAGTAGAACACCACCTGGAACAGCAGATCGCCCAGCTCCTCGCAGAGATTCTCTGTGTCCTGATTTCTGACGGCCTCCGCCACCTCCTCGGCTTCCTCCAGAACGCAGGAAACCATGGTTTCAAAGGTCTGCTTCCTGTCCCAGGGACAGCCCTCGTCTGAGCGGAGAATGCGGAGGATGTTTCTCAAGTCCTCCAGCGTATAGGCATCCGGTCGTTCTGCTGTAAAGAACTGTTTCAACGATTTTTTGGCGTCCGCTTCCTTCCCTTTCATCTATCTTCCTCCTTCCGGCCATTCTGGCAATGATTCTATTATAGAGGATCCGGAAAGGAGAGTCCAGGCGGAAAGGGGCAAGAAATTAAAAAGGGAATGAAATGTTCTTGTAACCAGCTGTGTGTTCTGTCGTTACAGGAACGTTTCATTCCCTTTTCACATATTTAAAAGTGGAAAATCTTCCATATCATTCCCCTGGAACCGTTTAATCCTCTGAAGCAGATGGAGCAGAAGCTGCATGTAGGCGGTTACCTGATGCGGAGACGGCGCTTTGTCTTCATTCAGTTCCGGCCATAATTCTCCCTGGCTTCGGATGCCCTGAAGAATATCGCAGAAGCTGCAGCTTCCGTAGTACACGTAGGTATATATATAATCTTCCACATAGGGCTGATACGTTGAACGGTGCAGAATATAGAGCTCTGCTCCCTGATAGTCTCCATCGTCTATGACAACCATCTTCTCCGTATCATAGGGCGCATGCTTCAGGTCCGGATTGATCACCACTCGAAACAGCAGTTTAACCAGGGCCTGATAGCTTCCCAGCTCTTTCTGGCGGCAGGTTTCAAGATATGCTTTAAGCTCTCCCTTATGCCGTTCCCAGGAATCTACAAAATCTTTTTCCATATGTCTTCCCTCTCAATTCTGTTAAAAGCCTGCAATGCAGCCGCGAGGAACCCCTCAAGTCAATCAGCCAGCGCTTATAACCTTATCCGCGGATTTCAGCATCTCTCAGATGCCTGCGTCCAAAATCACAGTTTCTCAATCGTAAGTATTCGTTACTGCATGTTCAAATAAACGGACTCGTTTTTTTACTCTCGTTTTCATACCATATCGTTCCTTGTTCTACACGGGGGGATTCGAACCCTCCAACCTAGAAGTTAAAAGCTTCTTGCTCTTCCATTGGGCTAGTATAGAGTGATCAGGCAGAAAGGGCTGCCTGCCCCGTTTCCCTGCCGCGCAGGGGGCTGAGTACGAGGTTTTCGCATTGCAGGCCATTATGTTACAGCTCAATCATAGTGGTTGCGTTGGAAATCTTCAGCTTTGTATTAAGCTCTGCCATCATGGCTTCCCGGTTCTGCCTGATTTCCTGAAGCTTTCTGTGAATCTCCAGGGGATCCTGCAGCTCTGTAGTATTTTCCTTTACATAGGTATCCACCACCTTTAAGGCGGTGCTGTCGTCTTTTCCGCGGGTCTCTTTTCCCAGAATCTCCTTCCGCATTTCAGACGCATTTTTCTCCAAATCGGCGTTTCTGTCGCGGACTTCCTTCAATATGGTTTCATACTGGTTCTCCATAATTTCTGTTAATCTGCGCTCAAAATCACTGTAAATCTGGTCGTCATCTTCATTCTGAGGCAGGCCGAACCTGCCTGTCCGGCCGAACAAAGGATGGCGGCTCTGGCGCAGCCTGTTTCGCATGGCAATGGCGGCCGTCACTGTGAGCTTTCCAAAAGAGGTTTCAATCACAGTTTCTGAATTAGACTGGACAATCGCCGCTTCCAGCCGATCATAGTAATGGATCTGATCCCAGATGGACTGCCATGTGCTTTTTACCTCCTCTGAGAAAGCTTCCGGCGTCTTCCGGTACAGAAATGTATTTTCTTCATTGCTTTTCTTGCAGTCAATCAGATGAGCTGCCTCTATTTTCTGAAACAATTTTTTGCGGAGCAAATCTCTTCTGTCCAATGCTTCGCTGATCGTAATTTTCTCTCCCATCTGTCTCCCTCCTTCTGATATCTGAATCGTTCAAAGAATCGTGTCTTATGGCGTTTATTATATAAAGGATTCCTGCTTTTTTCCACCAATTGATTTGGACGGTTACCTTCCAAATCAACTCATTGAATCTGCCTCTCCAGTCTTTTATACTGGATGTATAAAACAGCGCCGATACCCCCGGCGCTGCCATAACAGAGGAGGAACAGCCAGTGATCAATGACGAAATTGGAACCAGAATGAAACACCATTATGAAGAAATCCCTAAAATCCGCCTGGTACGGAGGACTCCTGTCTGCATCAGACTGGACGGAAAAGCGTTTCACACCTTCACCCGCGGCCTGAAACGGCCCTTTGACGATATCCTGATCCACACCATGCAGGATACCATGAAATATTTATGCGAACATATCCAGGGAGCCGTGTTCGGCTACACTCAGTCCGACGAAATCAGCCTCCTTCTGGTGGATTATAAAAAGCTGAATTCCGACGCCTGGTTCGATTATGAGGTACAGAAAATGTGCAGCATTTCCGCCAGTATGGCTACTCTGGCTTTCTGCCAGAATTTCTCCAGAAGAGTCCGGGAATATGAAGCAGAAACTGATTCTCTCAGCGGACAGGAGTCAGGGAAGCTTCTGCCTGAAGAGGAAGCATACCGCAGAACGCTTCTGCGTGCCCTGGAAAAAGGCGCCTTATTTGACGCCAGATGCTTTAACATTCCGAAGGAGGAGGCAGCCAACCTGCTGTACTGGCGGCAGCTGGACGCCCGCAGAAATTCCATCCTGATGGTAGGGCAGGCGCATTTTTCGGCCAAACAGCTTCATAAAAAATCCTGCAGAAATATTCAGGAAATGCTTGCAGAGGACGGGATAATCTGGGAGGATCTTCCTGTACATAAAAAATATGGAAGCTGCTGCGTCAAAACACAGCAGGAGGCAGAAAAAACCGTCTGGTTCATAGATGAAGAAATCCCTGTATTTAAGGATGACAGAAATTATATTGAGCAGTGGATTTATGTGGGAGAGGACAATTAGCAATGGGAGTTTATGTAACAGGAGACACACACGGAAACTGCCAGAGAATCATAGAGTACGCACAGGAACACTGTCTGGACGCCCACGATACGGTCATCGTAGCAGGCGATTTCGGGTGCGTCTGGGACGGTTCTATGGAAGAAGCACGTCGGCTGGATTATCTGAGTGAATCGCTGGACTGCCGTCTGGCTTTCGTCTCAGGCAACCATGAAAACTTTGATGTTCTCGAGAAAAAATACGCTGGTTTTTACAGTACGTGGGCAGGAGGACGGGTGCAGAACATCCGCTCCAATATCACCCATCTGCTGAGGGGAGAGATGTTCTGCATTGACGGAAAGCGGATTTTCACCTTTGGCGGAGCCAGGAGCACCGATATCAGCGACGGGCTGCTGCAGTCAGACGATACAGAAAAACTGATAAAAGAAGTTCTGGAGCTGGAACGGCAGGGGAAACAGCTGTACCGCATCGCCCACTACGACTGGTGGGAACAGGAAATGCCCTCGGAAGAAGAGATGAAAAATGGAATTTCCTGCCTTGAGCAGCATAACTGGGAGACAGACTTTGTCATTACCCACTGCTGCCCCAGCAGTATTCAGGCCTATTTTTCCCTGGGGCTTTACCAGCCAGATAAGCTGACGGACTATTTTCAGGTGATTTCTGAAAAGCTTCGCTTTAAACGGTGGTATTTCGGCCACTATCATCAGGATAAGGCAGTCAGCGATCAGTTTCACATGGTATATCAGAACATCTGCAGAATTGCCTGAAAGGAAGGGAACATATGCTGTTTTTAATGAACCGGGATGAAATAATTGCGGTTTTTGAAAAAAAGGATTCTTCCTATCTCCTGCTTGGTAACAAAAAAGAAAAAATGCCCATCGGTTTTCAGACACTGGAAAACTGGCTGAAACGCAGAAACAGCGCAAGCCACAACGGATATCTGTACTCTCTCCTGGAAAAATGCGGCTGCAATAATGAGAACGAATTCCTGTCTCTCACCCATGCCGCCAGCCTAAACGATACCTTCTGGGTATCAAACGGAACGGAATTACTCGGCTGGGACGATGTCTCCCCTTATCGGAATTCCTTCAGCGAGCCGGTCTCGAAACTGGCGTTTGAGGGAACCGGGGATTTTGAAGAGGCTGTGATTATTTCCGATTCGAAAGACTGCTTTCCAGATCTAAGCACAGAGGGCAGCTTCCGGAAATGCTGGAAAAGAGAAGGCGGGGAAATTTTCTTATACAAACAGGGCGAATCCGGCGCGCGGAACGTAGGGCTGGAACCTTACTCTGAGGTTCTGGCCGCCGAACTGGCGCAAAAAATCTGCCGGAATGCCGTTTCCTATGAGCTGGCCGAATTGTACGGCAAAACAGCGTCTAAATGCCGCCTGTTCACCAGCGAACAGTATGGATATGCGCCCATGTTTCGATTCTATCCGGACGGAGCTTCCGTGGAAGAGCTAATCCGTTTTTATCACAATATAGGATCGGAAGACGAGTTCCGGCGTATGCTGGTTCTGGACGCGCTGACGTTTCAGCTGGATCGCCATATGGGCAATTACGGCGTATTAGTGGACAATGCTTCCCAGAAAATCCTGGGTATGGCCCCTGTCTTCGACCTGAATCTGGCCTGTCTGCCCTATGTGGAGCAGGAAGAATTCTCTGTCATTGGCCGAAAGCTGTCAGACTACGGCCCCCGCATCGGAGATGATTTCCTCCGCGTCGGGCAGAAAGCAATGACGCCTGATATCCGGGCAGATCTGGCTGCTTTAACTGGTTTTGAATTTACCTTCCGTGGAGACGAACGTTTTTCTCCTGAACGGGTCAAATGGCTGGAACAGATGATTAACCGGCAGCTTCACGGCCTCCTGAGCCAGAAAGTTCTGTATACAAAAGATATTTTTATGCCCGAATCATTTTAATACAACGTGTAAAATTTCCTCCATCTGCAGATACTATTTCCAAAAAATGAAAATGTATCGCATGGAGGAATTTTTTATATGAAAGCTGCAGGTTTTAGATTTCAACTAAAATTTTTGAGGTGAAAGATGTATTGCGGGAGGCATTGATATCATCTATAATACTAAGAGCCAAAGAAAAGCGAAGAGAGGTGAGAATTGATGAATAGCGCAGAAATATTAGAATTATTAAAATATGGTGAGCATATTAATCTGGAATGTAAAAAAGCGGAATCAAATCTGCCAAAATCAATATGGGAAACGTATTCTTCATTTGCAAATACAGATGGCGGCGTGATTTTGTTTGGAGTTGAAGAGCATATGAAAGAAATAGATACGGATAAACGTTTTTCTTTTGTCTCTATACATAATCCAGAGCAAAGACTGAAAGATTTTTGGAATACAATAAATGGAGAAAAAGTAAGTGCTAATATTCTAGTCGATGCGAATGTTGGAACGTGTGAAATTGAAGGAGCAACTATCATATGGATTCAAGTTCCTCAAGCAGATTATCGGCTGAAACCTGTTTATATCAACGGAAATCCTATGAAAGGAAGTTTTAAGCGTAATCACGAAGGAGATTATCATTGTACGGAGGAAGAGGTAAAAGCTATGCTGCGGGATGCCAATGAGTCTGGCAATGATGGCAGTTTACTGATAGGATACACAATGGATGATATTGATTTAAACTCTCTGCGTTCCTATCGTATTGAATTTGAACATCGTAATCCGGAACACATCTGGAATGGGAATGATGATGAAACATTTTTAAAAAATATGGCAGGATATGCAGTTGACAGAACAACAGAAAAAAGATGGCTGACAACAGCTGGCCTATTGATGTTCGGGAAAGGTCTGTCTATTCGAGAGCGATTTGATAATATTCGTATGGATTATATTGATGAGAGCAATCTTGTCTCTGGAAGTCGGTGGAGTGATCGATTAACATATGATGGAATGTGGGAAAATAATCTATACAATTTTGTGCGTCAGACAATTCCTAGATTGTCAGCTGGTATCAAACGTCCATTTAAACTGGATGGTATGATCCGGATTGATGATACACCGATTCACAAAGCGATTCGTGAGGCTGTTATAAATATGATAATACATAGTGATTATTTAATTACAGGTGTATTGAAGATTATAAAAACAGACAGAGGATTTGTGTTTTCTAATCCAGGAAATTTAAAACTTCCTGTTCAAATGATTTACGAAGGCGGACACTCGGTTGCCAGAAATCCAAGAATTCAAACCATGTTCCGCATGATCGGTCTGGGAGATAATATAGGGTCAGGATTTCCTACGATACTAAACGCATGGGGAGCGGAGCAATGGCGTAAGCCGGATTTAAGTCAAAATGAAGAATTGCACCAGGTAGAACTGAAACTTTGGATGATTTCTTTGATGCCACCAGAATGTACAGAATATTTATGTCAGTTGTTTGGTGTTGCATATAAACACCTTGACAAAGATGCTCAGATTATATTAGGAACAGCTTATCTCGAAGACGGCGTAACTAATACCCGGATGCAATCTATATTGAATCTTCACAGTGTTGAGATCGGACATATTTTATCAAATTTGGTAGATAAAAATATGTTAATCGTAAATAAAAAGGGGCGATGGACAAGTTACACGATCAATACAGATTATGAAGCAGAACCAGAACAACTTCAATTTTCAGATATCTCATCTAACATAATAGTATTCAAAAATGAGACGGATAAAATTATTTATGAATATATAAAAGCAAATGGGTTTATTACTACTCACCAGATACTTGGCATTACTAGGATTACAACAACGGCAGGAGCGTCAGTAGCATTAGGAAGGCTGATGGACGCCCAGCTGATACAAAAGGTACGGCAGGGAAGACAATTTATATATCAATTAAAAAATTAATCTATTAGCTTTTTAGTTGATGTATTAGTTGGTGTATTAGCTTTTAGTTGATGAATCAGTTGATGTATTCCCGCGGATAAATGCATAAAATCCTTCGCTTTTACAGATACTACATGTACTGACAGAAATAAGCAGTTCACGAAGAAGTTTGTAAAACGGAGGAATTTTTATATGAAAGCGACTGGAATTGTAAGAAGAATCGATGATTTAGGGCGGGTAGTCATTCCCAAAGAAATACGGCGGACTCTTCGCCTTCACGAAGGAACGCCGTTAGAGATCTTCACGGATCGGGAGGGGGAAATTATACTAAAAAAATACTCTCCCATGATGGAACTGACCGCCTTCTCCTCCCAGTACGCGGAGGCCATGGCCCAGAGCACCGGCCTGATGGTCTGCATCACAGACAGAGATCAGGTCATCGCCGTATCAGGCGGACCCAGAAAGGACTATCTGCAAAAATCCATCAGCCGCCAGCTGGAAGTCCTGATCGGAGAGCGCCAGATTGTGACAGCCGGGAAGGACGACAGAGGCTTTATCCCCATCACCCCAGATGAGCCGGAGGGAGCTACCGCTCAGGTCGTTGTCCCGATTATCTGCGAAGGAGATGCCATCGGCTCCGTCATCCTGTTAAGCAGAGAACCAAGAGTAAAATTCTCTGAAACAGAGCTGAAGCTGGCCTCCACAGCCGCCGGATTCCTGGGACGGCAGATGGAGGGATAACGTTCAAATCACTCTGCTCTTACCCATTTGGACGCCCAGCGTCCAAATCATTAAATAGAATTTCTCCTCCTGGCGGGATATAATAAAAATACAAAAAACATCCAATCAGGAGGGACAGCTATGGAGTATATTATTTTTTTCACCAAAGATGGGGATGAATATCTGGTGCGCTTCCCGTCAAGCTTCGCATTTGATGGTTACGAGCTCTCTGTACCAGCAGGAGAAGAGACTCCTGAATCCGTGCACGATTACTTGCGTGAGCAGATCCAGAATACTATCGACGGCGGAGACCTAGACGAGAATATCGCGGAAATTCTGCAGGAATGCCTCGACAACTGCCGTTTTGAGGAAGAAATTTCCTGCGAAGGCCAGAAAGCCTGGTCTCTGATACAAAAGCAGTGGATCCTGGATCAGCAGCGGATCCTGGCTTTCAACAACATGCTCCGCAATCCTGCACTCAATGAATTGCTCTAATGATAATTAAAAACGAGACAACAGTCTTTTTATGATAAATCAAAAATCGCAAAAGGGCCGTTGTCTCGTTTTCTGTATCTCTCCCCTGTCGCCTTATTCCCCAAGAACCTCCCCGATGTATTCTCTCACCCTGCGGTGTACTTCATCGAAAGACGGTTTTCTGGCGGATCCGGAAAAACGGAATTTCTCATAGGCATGTCTCAGTTCTTCTGTCCGGTACAGAAATCCGTAAAAAGTATCAAGAGTTCTTCCACTGTCCTCTAACAGCTGCAGAACCTGATCCCGGTTGAAATCGAATACCTGCGACAGATAGTACAGATCTGCCACGTCCTTGATCCTTCGGAACACTCTATCGGTAGAGACGGACATAAGCTTATCCGCCACCATCTGGGCGGGAGATGAGCCGCAAAATGAAAAACTGCCTGTCTCATAAAGCTTCGTATGAAGGACAGCCCTGTTCACATCCAGATCCATGGTAAAAATGGTTTCCCCTGTCGTCTTGTCTGCCAGATCAAATCCTGCGGAACGCTTCTCTCCATACATTCTGTACAGCCGTGCTGTAAAAGAAATGCCCTTTTTCTCAAAAGCGTTCTGAATCGCTTCTGTCATCTCCTCACCAGACGGCGCTGTTTCCGAATTCCAGTTCCCGTCAATGTCTGTCGTGTGGCGCGTCTCCTCCGGATATCCCGCCTCTAACAGGAAAGCTCTCAAAACCATCGCTCCCTTAAAGGTAACGGGAACGCCGCTGTCATATAAAGCCCCCATCACCTGGTACATCAGCTTCTCCTCTGCCGTAATGTTACTTTCTATCATCTCTCAGCCCTCATAATATCCGGCTGCTTCCGCCGCCAGCTTCTCAAATCTTTCCCTGTATTCTGCAGCTACAGAAATCCCTTCAAAGCTCTCTCCATGGCTGTCATAATACCGGCTGAGAGCCTCTGTGATCCCCTGCATATCCAAAATTTCTTCGCAGGCGAGGGCGTCTGAAAGCGTCCTGTTAAAATTCGTATAGAAAAGCCCGTTTCTCTCCTCTATGTCAGTTCGTTCTATCTGTTCTCCAAGCAAAACCACGCCGTTAAAACGGGCGGCAGAGGCATTTCCATACCCCCAGACCACAAACTCATCATTCCTTCCCCCAAAGCTGCCCTGGCACATAAGGGCCTCGTCCAGCGCAAAAACAAACGGTTCCCCGATTCTGTCTCGGACAGCCTGAAGCCAGGATACCGCTCCCACATAATCGCCCCTTTTAGGAAGACAGGATTTTTCCGGATCAGATGGAGTATATGAAGGCAGCGGGCCTTTCTGTCGATTTTCTTTATATCTGCTCATGTCTGGCTCCTCCTTCCCAAATATCACAGACGCCTTCTATTGTCTGACTTCAAATAGCCGGCAATGATCCTTCTGCATTTCGCAAATTCTTCCGGAACTGAGTCCATAACGTCTATGGCGTCGATTATGGCGTTTAAGTTTCTCTCATTTATTGCAATCTGCTCGTTTGTCTTGTTATTTTCAGCGGAAATACAGCTTACCACCATCATATACAAAATACTGTATTCTTTATGATCCCGGATGTCTTCCAATAACTCCCTCATCCGTTCAGCTGCTGCTGACATTTTTCGTTCTCGCATATTCGTAATACTCCGGTATGTACTCATCATGCCCCGTGATTAGCTTCCCTGTTTCTGATGATATAAACTGACACTTGTAATCATCCAGCAGCGGTACTGTATTAGCGAAGAAATGGACTGGATGGGATATGGGCAGCGAACCCAGCACTTCAAGGCAGTTGTCAGCTACCCATGACAAAGGCAGGCAGTAATCCTCAAACAGGTTAAGATAGCAGAGGATTAAGATCTGTGCTCCTCCAGACAGAGTCAGACCGCTGAAATCTCCTGAATAATCGCTCCGGAACCTGTCTCCATATAAATGTTTCACCTGATCTACCTGCTCTGCTATTCTTACAACGACCGGATCGTCAAACCAGGAAGACTCATAAAAAATTTCATACCGCCCCTTTACGTTCCACAATATTTTCTTCGGCTCTTTAAAATCAAGATACAGCATACTATTACCTCCTTATCTTATACTTCCCGCACATTTTCCGGAAAAAATCCCTGTCATTCCAGCTCCATATCTTTAAAATATCCTCTTCGCAACAGCCGTCTGCCTCCATGGCCTCTAATAAATGCGATGCCTGAACAGCAGCAAACGCCATTTTTTCCGGATAGGGGCTGGGAATCTTTCCATAAGGCTGAATCTCCCACCTTTTCAGTCCCGTATCTACGAGTTCTCTCAAATCTCCAGAAAACCTCCAGCCGTTAGATTCCTGAAGTTCTTCTGAAAGAATCTCTCTCGCCAGGTTTTCCCACTCTGTTGTCCCTTCTGGAATGGAAATATCCAATCCGAAGGGAACCTCCAGACAATTTTTAAACAAATCAGCAAGAGACAAGGGAAGCTGCAAATAGTGAGTCATGCCATAGCTTTCCGCTCCGGGATCATACTTGATATACTGAATTTTTCTGTGAAAATATACCCATTGGGCATACTCCCAAGTCTGAAAATATTTAGGGTAGGTTTTATACGCCGCAATACTTCTGTATTCTGCCAGATCGAATCTCAGGTATCCGAAGGTATTCTCTTCATCCCAATACGGCCTCATACAGGCTGCCCTCCTCTCTTTCTTCTGTCTTTTATTCCGGGAAATACCGGTCTAAAATGTAGTCCCATGGATTTTCTATGGTTTTTCCTGCTTCTGCAGACGCTGAGGAAACAGAAAGAGCATTAACTACATCAGAAAGATACTGCCCTTCCTTCAGCTCTATCCGCTCTGCGTGGGTGTATGGTCTCCTCAGCTGTTCCATCCAGTCTGCCCAGGAGTCTTCATCCGTAAATACCTCTAAAAGAAATGTCGAGTTTCCCCTTTTCTGAAGGCGTTTTCTGTACTCCAGGCGCGCTTCGACGCAGGGATATAGCAAAGTAAACGGGATGCCGTCCCTGTCCAGCCATCGCAGTATCGCCCCGTCCGTGGGAATCACTATAATCTCTCCCGGATACTCCCGGTAGGTCTGAAGCAGCGCGTCGTAGTAGGTTTCGTGCCAGGCCAGGCCCATTTCCCAATCCAGATTTCCCTTCAGCGCTTCTACGTTCCTGCTGCATTGCCTGTCTCCGCCTGAGACCGCCTCTCTGATCTCAGAAATATGGGCAGGATATTTAAAGGGAAGCACGCCAAAGTCTATGGCCCTTTCGCTGTGGATGTTACAGTAACTGGTTTTACCTACGCCGATGAAACCGGCAATGAGGCGGGGACAGGATAAACCATGTCCCCTCGTGTCATTTTTCCTATATTCCATAGCGCTGGAGTTCCTTCTTCAGCAGAGCCTTATATGGCTCGGCCCAGCCATATTCTGTAGCCAAGGTAATTTCATGTGCATCCCGCTTATCTCTCTCCATCGCTTTCCTCAGCTTTTCGATGCGGATGTACATTTCTGGAGACTTATAATGGCCTTCTGACATCCAATGAAGACCGCTGAGCCACTCACTTGCCTCAGGGCAGGTTTCATACAGCCAGAACTCCATTACGTAGAGCGGATCTTTCTCTTCTTCTGGAATCCTTACCTCAAACGAAAACGGATACGTGATGCCTGCAGCAGAGCACTGCCGCTCTGTCAAAGGAGTTTTCACCGACCAATAAGAGCCATTTCCTTCCTCACCTGAAAGATCCTCTGCCCCTATCACATAGCCCTTATTGCCCATGTAGGTTTCGTCATTTCCAAGATATTCATACCCAATCCAGTCAAACTCCAGTTCTTCATCGTCAAGATCATCCGCTGAATCCCAATACTCATCCGCAGGATCGCGGTCATCCTCTTCGCACTCTTCGTCCCAATCCGGGTAGTCATAATCGTTATCAAACATTTTCTTCCTCCTATCATCGCGGTTATCTCTCGCGGTTATGTTACGCCTCTATTTTAAACTTATTTATTCCCCGAATCCAGCAGAGCATTTGGACGCTCTCCTTCCAAAGAAAGCGCCGGTTCCCTGCTTTCCTCCAAAATCCAGCAGCCCTCAAATTCCGGATATCTGACAATGCATACAAAACATCCTTTTTCATTTTTCACAGCTCTCGCCTCTATCAGAACATCCTTATCTGATAAAACGTCCTTTACTGGAGTTTCAACTCCGTATACAATCCCCTGGCTGGTAAGCTCAGGAACCGTCAGATTCTCAATACTGATTTCCGGCTCATGCAGACTGTAAACCATTACCGCATCAACCATCGTATCCTGCATTTTACAGGCGTTTTTCGAAAAAACAATTTTTTCTTCTTTTACCAGATTTTTTAAAATCCATGCCTTTACTTCTTCTCTGGCTTTTTCTTCTCCATATATCTGGATCTGCTGCTTTGCCAGAAGAAGCTTATTGGGGCGCAGTCTGATTTTTAGCATTCTATTTCCCTCTTTCTTCTGAATTAATAGCGTTCAACATAATCGATTGGATTGATTCCATGGCGTTTTTGGTACTCCAAACTCCGGTTCAAAAAATCATTTAACGTCCATCCCAGGTAAATTTTATTCTTTTTATAAAGGCTGGACCAGGCCATACGCAAAAGATCATGCTGGATTTCCCTGTACTGGCTGGCAATAAAAAACTCTGCCGAGCTTTTCAAATCGCGCTCCATATACTCACTATTCTTTTCCAAAAAATCACTCATTTTTGAAGGAATATACGCTTCCATTTTGTTTACATAATGCCTGTCCGTATTGGAATACCTCATTGGTATTGTCCCCAAAGAAACGTTTCTTTTCAGAAGAAAAAGCGGGCACTTATCAATAGTTCCCATTTTAAATTGCACTGTCGTGCCGTCGACAATCTCCTTTTCCGTTTCTACCCAGAAATGGGGCGATAGCTCTCCCTTCTCTTCATAATCTCCGCAAATAATCCTGCCCTCTATACCCTGCTTTCTCAAATATGCGAAGAGGAAGAGACTGCTGATCTGGCAGATTCCTGGAAATTCCCCCGCGGCCATCTCTTGAGACAGATGCTCTAAGACGCAGAGATATTCCTCTGTGGTCGGAAGCATATAGGGGGTTACAGTTTTCTCCATTTGTCCTCCTTTTGCTGCGGTTATGTACCGGCAGCTGATGTGTATTTTTATCATAATTATAACGAAAGCTGCCTCATCCAGAAAGAAGATGAATTGGATGGCTGCCTTCCAAGGAAATAACTTGACAATATAAAAAAGACTGAACTGTTGTCAGTCCAGCCTTCTCTTATTTAGGTTATTCTTCGATATTAAACGGATTTGGAACTTCGTAGTAATCACACATCTCCTGTGTAAACGGTGGCATTTCGTTGTAAGCTACCTTCCGCTGTTCCTCCTCAGTTTTGCAGTCATCGTCCATGCGCTCCAATAGTAGAATAATTTTTTCCAAGACAATCTGGCATTCTTGGGGGGACAGCTGCTTCTCACTCACTTCTATTTTTTCCATAGGTAGTTTATGGAATTCTTCGTAGACATCCCCAGGAATCTCATTCATTCTTTCAGCCAAATCACTTTCAATTGCATTCGTCAAATGTTGCACAATATCTTCGCCTTCCGGCAATTCTGGAATATCTGTAATATCATATTTTTCCCCTTTAAAATATATAACGCAATCATATCCAGTCTCTGTCTTGATGTATTCTATTCTGTTAGATGCCTCTTCCAGTAATTCCTGTAAAATTTTTCTTTTCATTTGCGTTGAATATTTGGACAGCTCTTCTTTTATATTATCCTTCACTACATCTATATCCCGTGCTTCTAAATCCTCTGTTTCATACCCCTTGGAGTTTGCTATCTGCGCTAATATAGAACGTTGTATTTTACAGGTAGTCCTTTGTTTCTCTTCAGCCTCTCTTCTTTTTCTACATATTCCGGAAAAATCTATATGACTTCTATTTGTAACACTTAATACACTATTTTCCCTTAATTCTGGATTATTTTTAAAATCCCAGTCAACCATTTCATCACTTATATCATTTATATTACATGTTAAGGCATCTACAATTTTTTTACAGTCTTCTTTTTTTATAGGTATTATCCTATGATTGTTAAATGTGCGGCTTTGAGACTGTAAAAGTTTTGTATCTTCTAATTCATCTTTCAATAACTTTGATAATGTCTTATATATGCTTCCCTCTTGCCATTCTACATGTATGTATTTCTGTTTTCTTTCCAACTCAACAGCTTTTACTTTATATTTCTCTTTTCCGAGTTTTTCTGGAAGTTCTTCTAATGTACAGCCAAAATTTTTCGCCAGATTTTTCAGATTATTTTCTTTTGAACTTTTATTATAATATTTCGATTTATTTATGCATTCTTGAATATAATTCATTTCATCTTTACATAATAAATCCCTCCAGTCGCCTTTACATTTACCTGAGCTATAATAAATTATGTTATCGCTAATTTTATCAATCCAGCTTAACTTGCATTCTATAAAATCTTGGTTTTCATATTGATCAATTTTTTCCCAATAATCCCCATTCACTCCGATACTTTTGAAAAATCCTTCTAATGTACTCCACTTTTCCCTTGCTATTTTTTCTATTTTTTCTTCGATTTGTAACAGATTTACTTGTTTCTGTTCTATTTCTATCTCTTCTCTTTTACACTGAAGGCTTTTGGCCAGCTTCTCTATATCATCTTCTTTCATTGTCAAATCCAATTCTTCTTTATAATTTTGTATCCCAATTCCGCAATTCTCGAAGAGTTGTCCTATACTCTCTTGCTCCTTCAACTGACTCTGGATAGCATATAAATCTACAGCATTTTTTACAAAGCTTTTTTCCTGAAGTTTTTTATTCTGTTCTATTTTGTCTATATCTGCTCTTTTTGCCTTAATAAATCCGCTCTTTTCATAGGTCTGTATCGCCTGATCATATCCCTTTATTTTATGTTCTGCAAAAAAGCTCTTTATTGCATTCTCTTCTATTCTTTGTTTTAATTCAAATAAATCTACAACTTCTGAGACATCTATATTTGAAAACTTATACTGCAACTTTTCTGCATCTTCAAGACTTATATTCAACATATAAATCTGATTATAAATTTCCTCCTCATATCTATCCATCTTAATAGTATATTTTCAAAAAACTTTTGCAATAAAAAATCTCTTTTCACACTCTAAAATCACTGTCACTCTTCTTCAGAGCTCTAAAAACAGAATAAAAATCTTCTAATGCCTCTTTTTTATTAACTCCTTTTCTTCTATCTGTTGTTTTAATTTTGATATTTCACTATAAGTTCTGATGACTCAACTCTAAATTTCTTCTACTTTACACTGCAGTTCCTCTATAACTTTTTCCGTATCTTTTACATCCATCAGTATAGTATTCGCAGAAAGAATATCTCTATATTTACCAATATCAACCTTTTTTTCATTCAAAAATTCTTTTAGTGTTTTTACTTCAGGCTGATTTCTTAGCTTTGATAACTTTACTTTAAATTTGGATTCTTCTAAATTTAAAAATTTTTTTATTACTGGATTCCGAAATTTCCCTATAATTACTTCTCTGTCTTTGTCATCCATCTGCAATTTGTGGCCTGTTTATAAATATCATCTTCATATTTATTGATATCAATTTCGCATTCTGCAAAAAATCTTTTAATTTTTTGGTTTAATCATTCTCTTTATTTTAGACAAATTCACCTTATTATCAGTGTCTAAAATATCTTTTTCTTCACACTCCAATTTTTTTGCAATCACGCTTCTGTCATCATCATTCATCTGCAATTTTCTGGCTTGCTCATAAATATTGTCCTCATATTTATTGATATCTATCTTACATTCATCAAAAAATTCTTTTAATTTTTTATCCTTAATCCTTCTTTTTATCTCAGACAAATTAACTTGATTATCAGAGTTTAGAAGTTTTGTCGCTTCACACTGCAATATTTCTGCAATTTTTTTTACGTCCTTCAGCGTCATTTGCAATCTCAAGCTATTTACTTTATCAAAAAACTTATCGTCATATTTATTGATATCTATCCCACATTCAATAAAAATTTCTTTTAGTGCTGTCTCCTCCAGCCTTCTCCTTATTTCAGACAAATCCACTATCTCTTCAGAAAATGCAAATTCTGATGTTCTACACTGCAGTTTCTCCGCAATCACTGCAATCTCTTCCGGTTTCATATGCAGTCTGCAAGCCTCATTATAAGCTTCAAGCTCTTTTTTATACCTATTTTCTCTGATTTCGCAGTTTTTGAAAAATTTATTGACCATCCATCTTCCAAGCGGCTTTTCTCTCCTGATTTTATGAAGATTAATATACGGTATTCTTTTTACATTTATATTTTTCTCCTTTTCTATTTTTTTAATGTCCTTCTCTGACATGAATACGAGGCAGGACTCCCCATATCTTCCCAGGGCTTCTTTATAGTTCTCTGCTTCTATTTTATGGCTTCTAAAAAAGCTCTCCATCCCCCATCGGTATTCCATTCTCTTCCTGTCTATTGTTGCCAGATTCACTTCTATTATCTCTTCTTTTTTTCCGCTGTTTTTTTTACCTGCCATATCCATCCTCCTTCAAAGTCATACATATTGTGGAATACTGTTTGTATCATTCTCCGGTTTTAACTGATAGTTACATTATACCATATCTGCTCTGCAGATATGAGCCTCCGGCAGATGCACACGGTTTGAATTTGTACCTGCTTCGTTGCGCTCGCTCAAACCGGCGCGGTATAATATCTGACGTTATTATACCATATAACTCCTATTTTTCGTCATTTCCTCCCACAACAAATAGTTAATAAATCAATAATCTCTGCTTCTTCACCTATCTGTCATTTAAAGCAAGAAATCTACAGTTCTGGTAATAATAGTGAGGCTTTCGCTGGGAGGTTCATGCTAATTTCCGCCGCCGAGCGAAGTGTTTGAACCGTAAGGCGAGTTTTCGCGAATGGCGGATAATAGATGCACGAACCGAGCCGAAAAACGCAGCTAGTTACAAGAACTGTAGATTTTATCTAATATAGCCTATATTTTATGACTATTTTTTACTATTTATTTCCCTACCGTCTCCTCCACAATCTCCCTCTCTATCATCTTCCCCCGCTCCACCTGATGGCGCAGTTTCCGGTTCTCCACCGTATCGAAAATAATGGAAAAGTCATAACCTTCCGGGTAGAGCCGGTCGGCGGGCACATGGAGCTTCACCCGCTTGTGGTTAATATAAATCTTTTTTCCGGGCAGCTGAACCCGCAGGACGCCTTTCTCATTCTCCGGCTGGCAGACGATTCCGATTTTTTTATCCGGCAGCACCATTACGCTGTCTCCCAACTGGTACTTCGGTGCTTTCACCCCTGCCCCGGCTGTCTTTTTCGCCTTCCGGATACCGCCCGTCTTCTCCCTTACCAGGCTGTTTTCTGAAATCTGGCTCTTTAACGCTTCCGGAAGTTCTTCTGAGCCATAGGCCGCCCTGGCCGCGTTTTTAAGCATTTCCTCCGGCATTCCCATTTTCCCCGCAATATAGAAGGCACAGCTTTCTCCTGCCTCTCCGATGACCAGCTGATAGGTTGGCTTTAAGCTTTCCTTATCAAAAGTCATTCTAGCATTTAAAATACCCGGAGTCCTGTCAGCGTACTGCTTCACCTCCGGATAATGGGTCGTTACCAGAAACAGCGCGCCGCTCTTTTTCAGCTCCTCTAAAATCGCCACGGCGATGCCCATGCCTTCCGCCGGATCTGTGCCGGATCCCAGCTCGTCCATTATTACCAGACTGTCTTTTCCCGCTTTCTTCAGGATATCCAGCACATTAGCAATGTGGGCGGAAAAGGTGGACAGATTCTCTGACAGACTCTGCCCGTCTCCAATGTCGCAGAGGAAATTGGAGTTCATGCAGATATCCGCCTCTCTGCAGGCCGTGTGAAGGCCAGACTGGGCCATCATACAGTTTAAAGCCACTGTTTTGATGGCTACCGTTTTTCCCCCTGTATTCGGCCCTGTGATAACAATGCCATTTACTCCTTCTCCCACAGAAAACTGCAATGGAACACTGACTTCTTTCTCCATCAGCGGGTGACGTCCGTCCTTCAGAACAATTTTCCTCTCCAGATTGATGGACGGCTCTGTTCCGTCGTACCGAAAGCTCAGTTTTCCCCTTGAAAACATGAAATCCAGCTTTTCCATAGTGCGGACGTTCTGCTCCATGATTTCCTGGCAGTCGTATACAAGGCCTGTCAGAACATAGAGAATGCGGAGCACCTCGTTTTCCTCCTGAATTTTTAACAGCTCCAGCGCTTCTGCGTGGCGGGCCGCTGAGGCCGGCTCCAGAAAGACAGTACTTCCTGTGGCGGACTGTCCGATGACTGTACCCTTAATCCTGTTTTTAAACTCTGCCTTTACCGGGATGCACATACGGCCGTTTCTCATGGTGCTGAAGCTGTCGGCCATATAGGCCTTGTTGCCCCGGATCGCCGCATCGGCCTTTTCTCTCATGGCCCGCTCCTCCCGCTCCATATCCATACGGCAGGATTTCAGAAATTTTGATGCGTTATCGTCCACCCTGCTGTTTCGGATCTGTTCATGGATAGACCTTCTCAATTCCTCGCAGCTGTCCAGATTTTCCTCGTACCAGGCCATGGAAATGCCTGCGGCCTTTCCCCTGTTTAAATACTGCTTCATTCTGGACACGGCCGCCAGCTGTTCCGGCGTCAGGCATCCGCCGATCTTTGCTGTTTTCATCCACTCCTTCACGCCCTCCAGGGATACGAGAGGCGGCTGGCCGTAAACTTCCATCATTTTCTTAGCTTCCGTAGTTTCCCGCAGTCTGGCCCGCACCTTCGTCTCCTCCATCAGAGGGACAGCCTCGTCAATCTGTTTCCTCGCCCATTCAGTCAGAGCCAGTTCCTTCCATATTTCTTTTATTTTATTAAATTCTAATAATGCTTCTGTATCTGCCATTTAAAATACTCCTTTTTCTGCTTTCCGCTTTATTTTTCCGAATCGTTTTCTTCTGAATAAATTTTCTTTAAATGATTATCTCCTTATCTTCTCCCAAAGACGCGAAAACGCAGCTTCTGCCTGACTCAGACAAAACCTGCGTTTTCCTTTTCTTATCTCTTCATTCTCCACATAGAAAGCACGCCGTTTTCCAGCGCGGGATCTCAAACGGTCTGGGGAGGACAAAGCACAGAGCGCGCAAATACGCGCATTCCGCATGTTTGACTCATAGAAAAATTTCCCTGGAAGCAAAAAGGACGCATCGCCAAACTGAGCGATACGTCCTGAGCCTCCCATCTCCCAAATCTCCTGATTCGTTTCGATAAGATTCATCTATTTCAGTGTATACAGCCGTCTGCAGGCAGAAACAACCGGTAGCAATTACCGGAAAAGGGGTACGCGAAACAAAGAATATGCCAAAGCACATCCCCGTATAGAGCGTATATCTCCCTTCTCTATGAAATTAGTTGTTCTCGGTCTTTTCAGAACCTGCCGACATCAACACACCTGCCTTTTCTTCATTTTCTGTATGCCGGTTATTATAGCGGACAGGACGGCGCCTGTCAAGAGCGGAAAATCGAAAAAAATAAGGAAACTTTTTCCGCCGCTAATCCCCGATCATAATTTTTATAATGGTATCGTTGGTGGCCCGCATTCCCTCTCTGGCCACTCTTCCCGTGTTGCTGATGGTCTCGTCCGCGTCCTCCCCGACGATTCCGTCGCCGCAGAGGAACTTCTCTCCCTCTGCGTTCATGCGGCAGCCCATGATTCCCGCCTCCACAGCCATGGCGATCTTTCCCGCGCAGGACGGCTTGGCTCCGTCGCAGATCATACCTGGAGTGACGGCCAGAGTGTTGCTGACAGTCCGGCATACGGCCTCGAAATCTCCGCCCTTTAAGTAGGCAATTCCCGCTCCTGCCCCAGCCCCCGCACTGACAGCTCCGCAGAAAGCAGACAGACGGCCGATGGGCGTTTTCTGGTAAATTGCCGTTAAATTGGACAGTGCTAAGGCCCGGTAGGTCTTCTCCTCCCCGGCATGCAGGCGGTCCGCATACACCAGAACCGGCACGGAAACGGTGATTCCCTGGTTTCCGCTTCCAGAGTTAATCACAACCGGCAGCTCGCAGCCGTCCATTCTGGCGTCGGATCCGGCGGCTGCCATCGCCCTGGCCAGAATCGAGATATCTGTATCAGAATCAGCCTCCCGGTTTTCCACGCAGGAAGCCAGGCTTTTTCCCACATTGGCGCCGTAGGAATGCGTCATTCCCTCTTTGGCAATCGCCATGTTATAGCTGGCCTGACGCTTTAAAACCTGCTTTAAATCATCTAAATCTGCCGTATTAATAAAATCCCAGATTCCCTCCATAGAAAGGCAGGAGCGGTCTGTCAGCCCCTTCTCCGACTCTCCCTCTACCTTTACTTCTTTTTTTACCACGCCATTTTTCTCAATCAGAACCACATTTGTATGGTAATTGGCGATCCGTACTCTGGACCAGTCCTCTCCTTTATACATGGTAATCAGAATCTCAAACATGAGGCCGTTGTCAATGTGCTCTACCCGAATATCCGTCCGATCCAGAAACTCCCTGATCTCCTTGATCTGCTCCTCAGATACCTGGGAAATCACTTCCAGCTCCTTCTTTGCGTCTCCAGCCACAATTCCTGCTGCCGCCGCCGCCGCGATCCCCTTCATATGGCCTGTGTTGGGGACAATCACGGATTTGACATTTTTAAGAATACTTCCGCTGACGCCTACCACCACCCGGTCGGGAAGCGCGCCCAGCTCCTGTCTGGCCACAGCCGCCCCATAAGCCAAGGCAATGGGCTCCGTACATCCCATAGCCGGAATCAGCTCCTCCTTCAAAATATTCATGTAAGCCTGATATCTGCTGTCTGTCCGTTCCATACTTCCTTCCCTCTTTCCTTTTTCTGCCTTAAATTTTTAATCATCTGCGGCCAATTTTCACGCCCCTAAAAGAGCAGAAAAGTTTTCCTGCGACTAAGCTTTTGGTGGAGCATGGAAAACTTTTCCTGCTCTTTTAATAACGCGTAAAAACTTTCCGCTTCCCCTCTTCTTGATCTCTTCTTAAAACTATTATAGTATAGAGCTATTAGAATGTAAAATTTAAGGTTTTAAAGAAATCGTTTAATATTTTTAAATCAAACAGGAGCGCATATGGAATTTCGGGAGATTGCCACCTTTCTGCAGGCGGCGCAGCTGAAAAGCTTCTCAAAGGCAGCCAAAAAACTGAATTATTCTCAGGGGACCGTGACTATCCAAATCAAAAACCTGGAGGAGGAGCTGGGCGTCCGCCTTTTTGACCGAATCGGCAAGCAGATCAGTCTGACCAGCCGCGGCGAACAGTTCTACCAGTACGCTGTCACTCTGATGAAAAATATGGAGGAGATCAAATGCTCCCTCTCTGACAGCAGGGAATTGACGGGCAGCCTGGCTCTGGGAACCATCGAATCCCTCTGCTCCTCCCTGCTTCCGCCCATTCTCTCCGAATACCACCGGCGTTTTCCCAAAGTGAATGTCAGCGTCGTGATCGACTCCCCCAGAGTGCTGTTAGACAGGCTCAACGACAATTCTCTGGATATTGTATACTTTCTTGACAAGAGAATTTCTGATCCGCGGTGGATTAAGGTACTGGAAGAACCGGAGGACATTGTATTCGCAGCTTCGTCTCTCCACCCGCTGGCAGGCCGATCCGGCCTTAAGCTGGACGAAATCATTTCCCACCCCTTTCTGCTCACAGAAAAAGCAGCCAGCTACCGTCATATTTTAGATCAGTATCTGGCTGCCTATGGAAAGCAGATCCGTCCCTTTCTGGAAATTGGAAATACGGACTTCATCGTCCATATGCTGCGGGAAAATGCAGGCGTCTCCCTGCTTCCCTTCTTTTCTGTCCGCCGCGATATTGAAAAGGGGCGTCTGGCCGCTCTGGACGCAGAGGATTTTCATATGCAGGTCTGGCGTCAGATCGTATACCACAAGGATAAATGGATCACCGGAGAGATGGCGGAATTTTTAAAGCTGGCGGGGGCAAAGCCAGTCTGACGCGCAAAAACCGACGTTCTGTCAAGCGCCCTGGAAACAGTCTCAGAGACGCTTTAAAAACGCCGGTTCTTCTCTATTATGGCCTTCTGCCCAGATACGGCAGGAAGCGAAACGCGCCCTGATCCTCTGAGCAGAATTCCGATTTCACTCTAAGCCTGCCCTGCAGCTCCGTCCTCGTCCAGCCCGCTGGCCGTGGCCTGGTATTTCTCCAGAACAATGCTCTGAATCATATCCCTGGTCTCAGAATTAATCGGATGGGCAATATCCCTGTATTCGCCGTCCGTAGACCTGCGGCTCGGCATGGCGATAAAAAGACCCTTCTCTCCGTCGATCACCTTAATATCATGGACTACAAATTCATTGTCCAGGGTAATCGACACAATGGCCTTCATTCTTCCTTCTCTCTCAATCCGTCTGACTCTCACGTCTGTAATCTGCATAACATAACCCCTCTTCCGTACTGCCCGGTTCTGGACCGCTCTTTCCCCTTGTGCCGTCCCTATAAAGTGAAACGCTCGTTTTTCTCGATAACGATCTTCACGTTATCCGGCGCTCCGATGTGCGTCGTGTTGGCCCGGATGGTGTCCCGGCTCTCCACAATGCAGTTTTCAATCACTGTATTGTCGCCAATGTAAACGTCGTTCAAGATAATAGAATTTTTAATCACGCAGTTGTTGCCGATGTAAACCTTTTTAAAGAGAACGGAATTCTCCACGCTTCCGTTTAAAATACAGCCGCTGGAAACAAGACTGTTCTTCACCTCAGCTCCAGGATTGTACTTGGCCGGCGGCAGGTCGTCCACCTTGGAGTAAATCTCCGGATATTCGCGGAAGAAGTAGTGTCTTACCTCAGGCTTTAAAAAGTCCATATTGGTCTTATAGTAGGAATCTACGGAGGCGATGTTGCTCCAGTAGGAATCCAGCTTGTATGCGTAAATGCGCTTCAGGTTTTTATAACGCACCAGAATATCCGTTACAAAGTCATATCTGTCCTCGGAAGCACAGCGCTCTAAAAGCTCAATGAGCTGGCGGCGGCGGATCACGTAGATACCGCAGGAAATCGTGTTGGAGGTAGCTAACATCGGCTTCTCCTCGAAGTCGGTAATGCGGCCCTCGGCGTTGGTCTTAACCAGTCCGAAGCGGGTTACGTCCGCCTCCGGCTCCATATCCTTGCACACAACGGTGATATCGGCCTTCTTCTCAATGTGATACTCCAGCACCTTGTGGTAATCCAGCTTGTAGATGCAGTCTCCGCCTGCGATGACTACATAAGGCTCATGGCTCTTCTTTAAGAAATCCAGGTTCTGATAGAGAGCGTCCGCCGTTCCTCTGTACCAGTCGCTGTGCTCTGCCGTGATGGTAGGAGTGAAGACGTACATGCCTCCCTGTTTTCTTCCGAAATCCCACCATTTGGAGGAGCTTAAATGCTCGTTTAAGGAGCGGGAGTTGTACTGAGTCAGCACTGCCACGCTCTGAATGTGGGAATTGCTCATGTTGCTGAGTACAAAGTCAACGCTCCGGAAGCTTCCTGCCACCGGCATAGCGGCGATTGCCCTCTTGTTGGATAACTCTCTCATTCTCTTGCTGTTTCCGCCTGCTAAAACAATACCGATCGCTCTCATTGTACTCCACCTGCCTTTATAATATAGTCTCCGCTTTCAAGCGCTCCGTCGTGGTAATCCGCACTCTCTGTCACTCCGGAAACAGCGGTATTTCTTCCCACCTTCACTCCGTCCGGAATCACAGAACGCTCTCCAATGGTAACCAGATCGAACTGGTAAACCTTTGGATCATATTTGCTGGGCGCGTACTCGCCCACACCGATCTCCGCATTGGCTCCAATGGCCACATCCTCGGCGATAATGGCCTTGTCCACCACCGTGCCGTCGCCGATGGAGGTTCCCTTCATTACAATGGAATCCTTCACCACCGCGCCCTTTCCGACGGTCACTCCGGCTCCGATGACAGAATTGATAACCTGGCCGTAAATCTCTGAGCCCTCTCCGATAATACTTCTCTCGATCTTCGAATCAGGCGCCGTATACTGAGGCGGAATAATGTCGCTCTTCGTATAGATCTTCCAGTACTCCTCATACAGGTTGAATTCCGGGATGATGTCGATCAGCTCCATGTTTGCCTCCCAGTAGGAGCCCAGAGTTCCCACATCCTTCCAGTATCCGTTATACTCGTAGGCGAAAACTCTCTTTCCGCCGGAAAAGCAGTAAGGGATGACGTGTTTTCCGAAGTCGCAGCCCGGCTCCTCAGAGAGCTTGATTAATGCGTCCCGCAGCACCGGCCAGCTGAATATGTAGATACCCATGGAAGCCAGGTTGCTTCTCGGGTTCGCAGGTTTTTCTTCAAATTCTGTAATACGGTTTTTCTCATCTGTGATCAGGATTCCAAAACGGCTTGCTTCTTCAATCGGTACAGGCATGGCTGCGATTGTGATATCTGCATTGTTTGCCTTGTGATATTCCAGCATTACCTCGTAGTCCATCTTATAAATGTGATCGCCGGAAAGAATCAAGACATAGTCCGGATTATAGTTCTCCATGTACTCCAGGTTCTGGTAAATAGCGTTGGCCGTACCTGTGTACCAGTCGCTTCCCTTACTTCTCTCGTACGGCGGAAGGACGGTAACGCCTCCCACGTTGCGATCAAGATCCCACGGAATTCCAATTCCGATATGCGCGTTTAAGCGTAGCGGCTGATACTGGGTCAGAACTCCCACTGTATCTACGCCTGAATTAATGCAGTTGCTCAGAGGAAAGTCGATAATTCTGTACTTCCCGCCAAAAGAAACTGCCGGCTTCGCCACTTTCTGTGTCAGCACGCCGAGACGGCTGCCCTGTCCTCCTGCTAAAAGCATAGCTATCATTTCTTTTTTGATCACGATATCACCCCTTGATGTATATTTGCTTGTGTGCTTTAATGTTGTAACGCTTATTATATCATACTTTTTATAAAAAGTACACAAATTACCGAATGATTTTATCTGTTTTTTGTACATTTTCCGACATTTTGTATGTCATATCGCCAGAAAACACCAAATTCAACTGCATCTTGTGTTTTTCAGCGTTTCCGCCTTCCCTCCCATGCGTAAAAATACTGCTCTTCCCCTTGAATATGCAGGAAAAATACAGTATAATGGCAACATCAGAAATTTGTTTGAAAATAGTCAAACAAAGTACCTGTTTCATTTCGAAACCATTTGACGGCTCGGGCCTCCTATCTGCGCCCGGGCCGTTTATCAAACAAAAAGGAGCACGATTATGGATTTGATTACCGTAAGAGAGATTTACAGGGACAGAGACAAATTCCTTGGAAAGGAAATCCAGATTGGCGGATGGGTGAGAAGCATCCGCGATTCTAAGACTTTTGGATTTATTGTAGTAAGCGACGGAAGCTACTTTGACACGCTTCAGGTGGTTTACCATGACAATATGGAGAACTTTAACGAGATCAGCAGGTTAAACGTAGGCGCCGCCATCCTGGTAAAGGGAACTCTGGTAGCTACTCCCGAGGCCAAGCAGCCCTTCGAGATTCAGGCGGACGAGGTTATCGTAGAGGGCGCGTCCTCTCCTGACTATCCGCTTCAGAAGAAGCGCCACAGCCTTGAGTATCTGAGAACCATTTCCCATCTGCGTCCCAGAACGAACACCTTCCAGGCTGTCTTCCGCGTGCGCTCCCTGATTGCCTACGCGATCCATCAGTATTTCCAGGAGAGAGATTTCGTTTACGTTCACACTCCGCTGATCACAGGAAGCGACTGCGAGGGAGCCGGAGAGATGTTCCAGGTAACTACCATGGATTTAAACAATGTTCCGAAGACAGAAGACGGCAAGGTGGATTTCTCCCAGGACTTCTTCGGCAAGCCTACGAACCTGACTGTAAGCGGCCAGTTAAACGGCGAGACCTACGCTATGGCCTTCCGCAACATCTACACCTTCGGACCGACCTTCCGCGCCGAGAACTCCAACACTACACGCCATGCGGCTGAGTTCTGGATGATCGAGCCGGAGATGGCCTTCGCAGACTTAAACGACAACATGGCTCTGGCTGAGAGTATGTTAAAATATGTGATCCGCTACGTGCTGGAGCACGCGCCGGAGGAGATGAACTTCTTCAACCAGTTCATTGACAAGGGACTGTTAGATCGTCTGAATCACGTATTAAACTCTGAATTCGGCCATGTAACCTACACAGAGGCCGTGAAGCTCTTAGAGGAGCACAACGACGAGTTCGACTACAAGGTGTTCTGGGGCTGCGATCTGCAGACAGAGCACGAGCGCTATCTGACTGAAAAGATCTTCAAGCGTCCTGTTTTCGTTACCGACTATCCGAAGGAGATCAAAGCCTTCTACATGAAGATGAACGAGGATGGCAAGACAGTGGCTGCCATGGACTGCCTGGTTCCTGGAATCGGCGAGATCATTGGCGGAAGCCAGAGAGAGGACGACTACGACAAACTGGTTGGCCGCATGGAGGAGCTGGGACTTAAGAAAGAGGACTACGGCTTCTACCTGGATCTGAGAAAGTACGGCTCTGTGCGTCATTCCGGCTTCGGTCTGGGCTTTGAGCGCTGCGTAATGTACCTGACAGGCATGGGCAATATCCGCGACGTGATTCCATTCCCAAGAACTGTAAACAACTGCGAATTATAAGAAGCAGCCACAGGAATTAAAACGATTCAGTTGACATAACACAACACGATGAGGGCATCTCAAAGACGGCGGCACGCCTTCCCTGAGGCGCCCTTTTCTTCTGAATGAAAGGATCCTGCTCTTCTACCGGATCCTATTTCAGAAGCTGTCTTAGAGAGGGGGAATAAGGCCTTGAAATTTATTCATACCGGAGACGTCCACTGGGGCATGGCCCCTGACAGCGATAAGCCCTGGAGCAGAGAGCGGGCCAGAGATATCCGCGAAACCTTCGCCGCCATTATCGGGAAGGCCGGTGAGCTTTCCGTGGACTTTCTCTTTATCGCCGGGGATCTGTTCCACCGGCAGCCGCTTTTAAAGGATTTAAAGGAGGTCAACTACCTGTTTTCCACCATTCCGGACGTGCGGATCGTGATGATCGCCGGAAACCACGACCGGGTGCGGAAAAGCTCCGCTGTCCTGAGCTTTAACTGGGCGCCCAACGTCACTTTCCTGTCGGACGAGGAATTTTCTTCCGCCTACTTCGAGGAACTGCACACAGAGGTGACGGGCTTTTCCTACTGGACCTCTGAGATATCAGAAGCCAGGTTAAATGATATCTCGGCTCCCGACGACGGGCTCATCCACATCCTTTTAGGCCACGGAGGCGACGCGAAACACGTGCCTATTGATAAGGAAGGGCTTCTTAAATCAGGCTTTTCCTACGCTGCCCTGGGGCATATCCACAAGCCTGAGATCTCCCAGAGCCTGAGAATGGCCTGGTGCGGCTCTCCGGAGCCCCTGGACAAGACGGAGACGGGACGCCACGGCATTATCTATGGGGAAATCAGTGAAACCAGCCTTCGGATTACCAACCTGGAGTTTATTCCCATGGCAAAGCTTCAGTACATTCCGCTCATGGTCAATGTGACGCCCAACACCACCAACACAGAGCTGTTCCTGCGAATGTCCCAGGAAATCGAAAAACGCGGGTCTGAAAATATTTTCCGTTTTCGCTTAAAAGGCATGAGGGATCCTGATATTTCCTTTGATTTAGAATCTTTGATGATGCGGTACAGAATTGCTGATATCTTAGATGAATCAGAGCCTCAGTACGATTTCAGCGCCCTGTTTGAGGAACACTCAAGCGATATGATCGGTTTCTATATCAGAGCGCTTCAGAAGCCGGATATGAGCCCTGTAGAAAAAAAGGCTCTCTATTATGGCATCCACGCCCTGCTGCTCACCACGGATGAAAGGAGTTAAACCATGCGTTTTCTGGATCTTTATATTAAAGGCTTTGGAAAATTCCACGACACTTTTGTCTCCTTTGAAGACGGGCTGAATCTGGTTTACGGAAAAAACGAAGCCGGGAAGTCCACCATTCACACCTTTATCCGCGGTATGCTGTTCGGCATTGAGCGGCAGAGGGGGCGGGCGGCAAAAAACGATCTTTACAGCAAATATGAGCCCTGGGAAAACAGCTCCACCTATGAGGGACAGCTGCGTCTGGAATCCGGCGGCACTATTTACCGGTTCGAGCGGAGTTTCCAGAAAAATAAGAAGGAATTTATCATTGTCAATGAAACTACAGGCCGGGAAGCAGAGCCTACAAAGGCTCTGTTAGATGAGATCCTCTGCGGACTCAGCGAAACTGCCTACAACAATACCATCAGCATCGGACAGCTGAAAAGCGCCACTGAGGGTGGCATGATCTCTGAGCTTAAGAACTACATTGCCAATATGAACACCTCTGGAAATATGGCTTTAAACATTACAAAGGCCACTGCCTATCTGAAAAACCAGAAGCGGCAGTTTGAAAACCAGCTGACGCCGGAGGCAGCCAAAACCTACACCTCTCTTCTGGGAGAAATTAAAAATTTAGAGCGGGAAATTTCCTCTCCTGAATATGAAAATCAGCTGCGCTCCTATGCAAAAGAACGGACGGATTTAAAATCTGCTATCGAAAAGAAGCAGGAGGAGAGGGAGGAACTGCTTTGCCGGATCGAAAAGGGCCGTCAGGCACTGGCAGAGTTCGAATTTACAGACGCCCAGTCTGTTTCTGCTTACTTAAATCACGCCGAGGATATTTACCGCCAGTACCTGGAAGCAGGACAGGCCGCCTCAAAGAAATCACGCCGGGGACTTTCTGTATTTTTCGGCCTTCTGGGACTTCTGCTGCTTCTGGGAGCCGGCTACTTCTTCTGCTGGGGACTGATGCCAGGCAATTCCTTCCTGCCCTGGATGCCGGAAACCATTGATCCTCTTCTCTCCGGTGCTGCAGCTGCCGGAGCGTCGGCTGTATCCTTCTTTGCTGGGGCTCTGTTCCGCTTAAAGCTGCGTCAGGAGAAAAAAACTGCCGCTCTGTGCGCTTCTAATCTGTCCGAGATTTTCAGACGCCACCTGGGAGACGGCACTATCTCTGAGAAGGCCATGGATGCCCTCAGAAACAGAATGGACGACTTTATAGACCTCTGCTCCATGATTGTCCGCTCCGAGGAAACTGTACGGCGGCAGATGGACGATGTAGAACAGCTGCAGGGGCGTCAGAATCAATGCTCTGAAATCATCGAACAGCAGCAGCGGGTTCAGTGGGAGCTGGAAAAGAAGCTGGAACATCTGGCAGAGCTTAAAGATCAGGCCTCCGCCCTGCGCCAGATTATCGCAGAAAATGACAGGATACGGGAGGAAATCGCATCCATTGAGCTGGCTCAGGAAACCATGAAGGAACTTTCCATGTCCATCCGTGATTCTTTTGGCCTCTACCTGAATAAAACTGCTTCCGAGCTGATAAGCGGCATTACCGGCGGTCTCTACACCAGCATGAGCATTGACGAAAATCTGGGAGCATTCTTAAACACCAGAAGAAAACTGATTCCTCTGGAGCAGGTCAGCAGCGGCACGGCAGATCAGATTTACCTGGCTCTCCGCCTGGCGGCGGCACGGTTTATTCAAAATGGAACCGATTCCATGCCCCTGATCTTCGATGACAGCTTCGTGCTCTATGATGACGACCGACTGCGGCAGGCTCTGCGCTGGCTGTCCGAGGCATACAAAGGGCAGATTATTATCTTCACCTGCCACAGAAGAGAGCTGGATATCCTGAAAGAGGAAGAAATTAAGCACCATGTGGTGAAAATTTGACAGAAAAGGTCTGACAAAGCAGGAAAGGGACCGGTGAAAAACAGGGATTACTCCTCTATTTTTCACCGGTCCCTTTCTATGAAAGCGTCTATTCCGCCGTCACTACCCACTTAATACATCCGTCCTTCTTGTGTTCAAAGGTATCGTATCCCTCTAAAATCTGAGACAGCGGCCCTCTGTGAGTGATCAGAAAATCTGTGGTGAGCTTTCCTTCCCTTAACAGTTCCAAAAGCTCTCTGCAGTCCGCAGCGTCCACGCCGCCTGTCTTGAAAATCAGGTTTTTCCCGTACATCCTGGTCAGGGGAAGCACCGGATCCTTCTCATACATGGCCACCAGAGCCACGATCCCGTTAGGACGGGCTGCCTCCCAGGCCAGAATAAAGGAAGCCTCCGTTCCCGCCGCTTCTATCACAGCGTCCGCTCCTCTGCCCTCTGTGAGGCCTTTGACAGCCTCTGCAGCCTCTTGGCCCGTCACGCTCAGATATTCGCCTGCCAGACGGTTTTCCCTGGCTGTTTTCAGACGTTCTTCATTGGGATCAATGAGAATCACCTGGCCGGCTCCCAGATAGAGCGCCGACTGGGCCGCGCACATGCCCACCGGGCCAGCCCCGATTACAGCCACCGTATCCCCCGTCTTTATCTCGCACAGCTTAGCTCCCCAGTAGCCGCTGGATAAAATATCCCCCGTAAAGAGCGCCTGCTCCTCTGTCAGGCCGTCTGGAATCCTGTAGAGGCTGGTGTCCGCCAGGGGCACTCTCACATACTCCGCCTGGCAGCCGTCTATGACGCAGCCTAACATCCATCCGCCCTGCTCGCAGTTGTTGACAAATCCCCTTCTGCAGTACCAGCAGTCTCCGCAGATAGTCTCGCAGTTGGCGGCAGCCCTGTCTCCCGGCTTTAAGGTCTTCACCTGAGAACCGATCTCCACTACCTCCCCTGCAAACTCATGGCCCAGAATCACGCCTTCTCTGGCTCTTGGAACCGCCCCGTTTCTGATGTGCAGGTCGCTGGTGCAGATGGTGGAGCGGGTCACCCGGACAATGGCGTCTGTGGGCTCCTTGATGACTGGAACCGGACGCTCCTCCAGCCCCAGCTTTCCAATCCCCTGAAATACAAGGGCCTTCATCATCTTCTGTTCCATTTCCTTCTCCCGGCAGTTTTCCCTTCCGGTCTACCTGCCCTAGTCCCTGATTCCCGCCTTATACTTCTCCACCAGGCGGTTGATCCTTCCCGTTGGGTTTAACAGCTCGCTTAAGGAAGCGTCGTGGTTTAAGTTGTCGATAATCAGGGCAATGTACTTGCTCATGTCTACGTCGATATAGTACGGTCTGGAGAGCAAATCCGCCGACTGGTAAATCAGGTTTGTAGTCAGCACGCGGTCAATGACTCCGTTCTCATAATACTCGTCAAACTTCTGAAGTCCGTTTGTAAACAGGCCGAAGGTAGCGCAGACAAAGACCTTTCTGGCCTTTCTCCTCTTTAACTCCTTGGCCACGTCAAGCATGCTCTCTCCGGAGGAGATCATATCGTCCACAATGATGACGTCCTTGCCTTCCACGCTGCTGCCCAGGAACTCATGGGCTACAATTGGGTTTCTGCCATTGACAATCTTCGTATAATCGCGGCGCTTGTAGAACATGCCCATATCAAGTCCCAGCACGTTGGCAAAGTACACGGCGCGGCGCATTCCGCCCTCGTCCGGGCTGATCACCATCATGTGGTCGTTGTCAATCTGAAGCTCCTTCTCGTGCTTTAACAGGTGCTTGATAAACTGATAAATCGGCTGAACCGTCTCAAAGCCCTTTAACGGAATCGCGTTCTGGACTCTTGGATCGTGAGCGTCAAAGGTAATGATGTTTTCTACGCCCATGTCCACAATCTCTTTCAGAGCCAGAGCGCAGTCTAAGGACTCGCGGCCTGTGCGCTTGTGCTGGCGGCTCTCGTAGAGGAACGGCATAATGACGTTAATTCTTCTGGCTTTTCCTCCTACGGCGGCGATCACTCTCTTTAAATCCTGGAAATGGTCGTCCGGGGACATGTGATTGACCATTCCGTTCAGGGAATAAGTCAGATTGTGATTGCATACATCCACTAAAATATAGATATCATCTCCGCGGACAGACTCGTTTAAAGCGCCCTTTCCCTCTCCGGATCCAAATCTCGGCGTGCTGGCGGAAATAATATAGGAATCTCTCTGGTAACCGGCAAAGGCAATCGTAGACTTGTGCTCGCTCTCCCGCTCTCTGCGCCAGTCTGTCAGATATTTGTCAACCTTTTCTCCCATGGCTCTGCAGCTCTTCAGGGGAATCAGGCCCAGAGGCCCGACAGGAATGGTATCAATAATCTTCTCTTCGTACAGCATGTTTCTCCTCCCACGTGTCAGTTAAATACTTCTTCTTTATATCATTTAACCTGCTCTGCGTCAACCCCGCCCAAGGAGCTTTTTCCGGATCCGGATGTCCTCTCCGTAAAGGGGAATCACCGTATACTGGCTGATAATCCTGGACATGACGCGGTCTGTAAATTCATCTCTCATCTCGTTGACCGGAAGATTGGTGGAAATGATGGTTCCCTTCTTCCGGTTCAGCCTCTCGTTGACGCAGTAGAACAGCTGAGAGGTGGTAAACGTATTCACAAGCTCTGTGCCCAGGTCGTCGATAATCAGCAGATCGCAGTCCAGAAGATAGCTGGAACGATCCCGATCCTCCTCCGTAGCGTCATAGTCAAACCGTTCCTTTGAAAAAATCTCGTACATCTTAACTGCAGGCAGATAGACCACCGAATATCCCTGATCCAGAAGCTCTTTGGCGATGCAGTTGCTTAAAAAGGTCTTCCCAAGGCCCGTCTTTCCCGTAAAGAGCAGATTGTCCTTGGTTTCCCCAAACCGCTCCACGTAGGACTTGCAGAGAGCCGCCACCTGCTTCATATATTCTCTGGCCGTCTTTTTGCTTCTGGGATCCGGCTTCGTATCGTCGAAATACTCATAGGAAAAGGTGCTGAAATTCTCTCTTTTTAAAATTTCCCTGATGTTGGACTGATCGTACAGAAGGGCAATCTCCCTCTTTTTAAAGCAGCTGCACTTGCGCCCGTCCGCATATCCCGTATCGCGGCAGAGGGGACAGTCGTAATGAAGCTCCAGGTAGTCTGCCGGATAGCCGTAGGCGGCCAGAAGCACCTGGCGCTCCTCGCACAGATCGGCAATCTTTGCCTTCAGCCCTTTCGCCGCCCTGTCATCTCCGGCCAAAAGCTGTCTGGCGCTTTTTACGGCTGAGGAGGCAATCTCCTCGTTCAGCTCTTTCACGGCAGGAATTTTCTCATAGATCTCCTCCCGCCTCTTATCCAGCTCGTGCTTCTGGCGAAGCTGGGCCTGGTTGTAAATACGCATAATAGAATCATACTGGGAATTACTCAGCGCCATGTTTTCCTCCTGTGCTCTCTGGCTGGCCTGGGCCGCTTCCTCCGTCTTCGGAATTGATCATGCTCCAGATCATCTCGTCGTAATTATAGCCGTGCTCCTCCAGGTTATGAAAGCGGTTGTTCGTCCGCCTCTTTTCCGGCTGGCTGCCGGATTTCCCTTCCCTGGCCTTTTTCTCCCGTCTGAGCCTGGTCACGTGTTCCACGTCCTTCATGGTCCGCACCCCGGCCCGGCTCCAGTCAGTCAGAATCGTGTCCGCATACTGGAAGCTGGGCTTGTGGATGGCCGCCATGGTGCGGCTGCAGGCCTCCACCACAATCTCCCTGGTAAAGCCGAAGGCTCCGAACCATTTGTCCATCAGGTCAATCTCGCTGTCCGCCGGATTTCTCCCCGACAGCCCGAAGGCCCTCATCACGGCGAAAATGTCCTTCTTATAGCCCATAGACTGGGTTTTCGCCTCCTCAGCCGTCTTAAATCCTCTCTCGTGCCAGCTCAGCCCCACCTTCTCAATATAGCGGATGCTGGTGTGGCCGTTCTGGGCGCAGGACTCCACCAGATACTCCAAAAGCTCCGCCGGCATGTGAAGCTGCCCGTACAGGTAGGCGAACACGTCGCAGTCCGTGGGCGTAAACGTCCTGTTTAAATATTTCTGGGCAATGTAGAGCAGCTGGGAAAATTCCTCGTTTCTCGACAGGCCGTTCAGAACTGCCCCCGAAGATTTCTTTCTGCCCGGCTCCAGAGAAGGCTGGGACAGGCGGCTCTCTGCTCCTTCCGCAGACGCTTTTTCCTCCGTCTTGCTCTCTGCCGTTTTACTCTCTGCCGGCTTTCTGTCCGCCATTTTTCTGTCCGGCGCCGCATCCGCTGCGGCCAGGCCAGTCTGCCTGTTGTCGCCCAGCTCCAGAACCCCCTCCTGCTCCCAGTAGACCAGGGCGCGGCGCACGTCCGCCTCCGTATGGTTCAGGGCGTCGGCAATGTCGGCCACGCTGTCCGCTCTGCCGCCGTTTCTCAAAATATAAAGATAAACCTTCACATATTCCCCGTTGGCCCTGGCCATATAATTGTCTATAAATTCATTGGAGACGACAGTCACCCCATGGGCCAGACGATTCCTTATGAAGTTTCCCATCTCTTTTCCTCCCGCTGTTTTACTGTAAAATCATTCCTTCCGGCGTCCACCTTTTATCCCCAGAATCCCGTGTGAATATTGTGGATAATGTGGACAATCCCTTGTCCTTTCCCCGCCGTTTTTGTCCCTTCCTGTCGAAAACCTTGAATTTTCAATGTTTTTCATACAATAGAAACTTTTGTTATGTCAATCAAGAAATCCACACCAGACCGCTGTATAAAATGTTGAAAACTATGTGGATAATGTGGATAACTATTTGGAAAGCAGCTCCTCGCCCACAGTTACAATGTCTCCGGCCCCCATAGTTATCAACAAATCCCCTGGCTGGCAGTTGGTTTTAAGAAATTCTTCAATTTCAGAAAATGTCGGAAAATACCAGACTTTTGTTCCAAGCTTCTCAATTCTTTCCGCAATATCTCTGGAGCTGATTCCCAGCGTATCCGTCTCTCTGGCCGCGTAAATATCCGCCAGGAGCACCCGGTCAGCCATAGAAAGGGCCTCTGCGAACTCATCTAAAAAGGCTTTTGTCCTGGTGTAGGTGTGGGGCTGGAACACGCACCACACCTGGTTGTGTGGATAATTGCCAGCCGTCTTTAAGGTAGCCTGAATCTCCTGAGGATGATGAGCATAGTCGTCGATAACCGTCACTCCGTTGAACTCGCCCTTCTTTTCAAAGCGGCGCTTGGTTCCTGTAAAATTCAAAAGGCCTCTCTTTACCGCCTCCATGGAAACGCCGGCTGTGAGGGCGGCCGCAATCGCCGCGAGAGCGTTGTATACATTATGCTCTCCCCCTACGCCAAGGCTTATGATATCTCTTCTTACGCCGTTTTCATACAGCTCAAAGGACGGCCTTGCAAGCTCGTCGTAGGTAATGGAACCGGCGCTGTAGCTGCACGCCTGATCTCTTCCCACCGTAATGACCGTTCCGCTGACATTTTTCACAATCTCCTGCCAGTTTTCAATCTCTGCGTTAATAATGACGCTTCCCTGAGCCGGAACCTTCTCTGCAAAAAGGGCGAAGGAACGGCGGATATCGGCCAGATCCTTGAAAAAGTCCAGATGATCCTCCTCAATATTTAAAATCAGAGCCATAGTGGGGAAAAACTCCAGAAAGCTGTTGGTGTACTCGCAGGCCTCTGTGATGAAAAATTCCGGTCCGCCCACCCGGATATTGCCGCCGATAGACGGAAGAATGCCGCCGACAGAGATCGTGGGATCCGCCTTGGCTGCCAGGAAAATCTCAGACAGCATGGAGGTAGTGGTCGTCTTTCCGTGGGTTCCGGATACGGCGATCGCTTCCTTATAATTACGCATCATCTCTCCCAGGAGAACCGCTCTGGACATCATGGGAATGCCCGCCTGCTGAGCTGCCTGGAATTCCGGGTTGTCAGGGTGGATAGCCGCCGTGTAAACTACCGCGTCCACCGCGCCGCCTGCCTCGTCAGCGGCCGCGATATTTTCCGCCCTCTGTCCGATAGACACAAAGGCGCCTCTGCTTCTTAAATGCTCTGTCAGCTCGCTTTCCTTGGAATCAGAGCCGGAGATCGTAAATCCCTCATCCATGAGAATCTCAGCCAGACCGCTCATGCTGATGCCTCCGATTCCCATAAAATAAATGTGCTGCGGTTTATTAAAATCAATTTGATACATAGATCATTCCACCTTTTTCATTAAAATTATTGCAATGTTTCTTTCATTTAACTGCTTTTGCAGGGAAATGTCAACTGATACAGGAAAAGCTGTAAAAGCCAGTCCGGCCTTTACAGCTTTTCGTATCGTTCTAATCTCTTTGTCCTGCCAGGCGGCCGGAATGCTTCTTCCTCTGAATTCTATCTGAGTTCTTCTCCGTCCAGCCGGTGAAACGCCTCTACGCTGCGCTCACTCCCCTGAAAATCATATGCTTATAACGCTCCAGAGCGCGGATTAAAACGCTTCCCAGCACTCCCACAGCCAGAATCTCTCCGATTCCCACTGTCACCATAGCCACAGGAATCAAATCCGTGGATCCGTAAGCATACCGCAGAATCCATGGAACGATCACTGCGTTGGAGATAATCGGAGGAAGCAGCACCAGAAAACGGTTTCCTCTGAGGGCGTAGGAGCCGACCGCTCCGATCAGAGTGGCAATGCTTCCAAAAATCACGTCCATAGTCATAGCCCCTGCCAGCAGATTGGACAGCAGGCAGCCGATAAACAGTCCCGGAACCGCCGCCGGAGTGAAGTACGGAAGCACGCACAGCGCCTCCGAAATCCTGAACTGGACCGGTCCGAAGCTGATCGGCATAAACATCATGGTCAGCGCAATATAAATGGCCGCTATGGCCGCGCCGTAGGTCAGCAGGTACACAGATTTCTTGTTTCTCTCGTTCATATTCAGTTTTCTCCTTTAGTTTTGTTTTACGAGTGGAAGGTCGCGAACACTCGATTCATTTTACGCCGGAAATCGGCGGAAAGCCCTGTAAGACCTTGTTTTTATGGGCTTTGCAACGAGGGAAAGTATAGCATATATTTTGCGAGGGCGCAAGAGTTTCCTCCCTGGCTGAACACTGAACTATTTCTCTATTAAAAAATCTCAAGTTTCTAGCAAATCTGTCCATTTTTTGGTAAATAAAACTATTTATAGATAATATAAATAACTAATATAGAGCTATAGAAAATGCCACTTTGACAATATATAGGACAAATTCTATATTTAAATTAAAAATTATACTTAAAGGAATAAAAAAATGCTTAAATATACTCTTAAAAACTACATTCAATTCCACTGATACTAGCAATTATAATAATATCTTTTTTCATTGTTCACTGGATGCCGGGAGATCCTATAGTGACAATGTTGGGTGATAAAGCACCAGAAGAACAAATAATCCGAATGAGAAACGAACTAAATCTTGATAAACCCATTTTGGAACAATTCCAAATATGGGTCAAAGCAATAATCCATATGGATTTTGGAAAATCAATACTGTGGAATGAACCTGTAATAGAAATTGTAAAAAATAGAATTGAACCTACATTTTTATTAGCAATTATTGGAATCAGTATAAGTATGTTATTGGGAATACCTCTTGGAATTATTTCAGCAAAAACATATGGAAAATTTTCCGAAAAAATGTTATCGATATTATCTTTGCTATCAATTTCGTTGCCCGCCTTTTGGATAGCAATAGTAATGATTCAAATTTTTGGTGTAAAGTTCCAAATCTTTCCTGTTGCAGGGTATCATGCAGTGGCTGACTCTGGATTTTTAATAGCACTAAAAGATCTTATGTTACCTGGCTTAGTATTAGGAATCATGCATAGTGGACAAATCGGGCGAATGACAAAAGCTTCTATGCTAGAAATTATGGAATACGATTATTTAAGAACTGCAAGGGCTAATGGAATTAGTGAACATAAAGTTTTAAATTACTACGCATTTAAAAATGCTTTGCCATCCATTACAGTAGTAATCGGTTTTAGTTTTGCTGCTCTACTTGCAGGTGCTGTGGTTATCGAACAAATTTTTAATATTCCTGGAATTGGAAATTTAACTATTACAGCTATTTTAAACCGAGATTACCCCATAATCCAAGTAATGCTATTATTTATTGCCGTTATTTTTATAGTAGTAAATATAATAACAGATATTGTATGTGCATTTATCAATCCAAAAGCAAGGTATGACAATGAATAAAAC
>JAGTTS010000004.1 GCA_018223375.1 Clostridiaceae bacterium Marseille-Q3526 | reverse complement strand
GATTCACGTTAGTAGTATAAATAATGGATGGTAATAAAATACCTGCAAAAGTAAGACTGTCTTTATATTTCGGAAGCCAAGTTTTTAGCAAAACTCCTCCTGGAAAATAGCACAGCATTAATAGTAATAATAGTGGCATCATAATTGAACGGATAGTTGTATATACTTTCGGCAATTCTTGTTCATCTATACGTTTTAACGATGGAAACAATACCACGCTGATTGCTGTTACAAAATTCAAAAATATATTAGTAATACTAAAACCAAACGCTACTTTCCCAAACACTAATGGAGGCCAAAAAGTCTGAATAGCTATTTTGCTGCTCCCTACAATAAAATTGCTGGAAAAATTTGCAATTAAAAGTGTAATTCCTGCGTGTAATGTATCTCTAAGTTCTCTCATTTTATCCTCAAATGAGTTTTTGAGGACGATATATTTCCTTATTATAATGTATACTATAAATAAATCCCACTACATCCGTTAATATATCTGCAATACAAAAATAGTAAAAAGAATTAACTCCTAATGCCAGAAGGCCAACAATAAATATGCCATAAAAAAATCTCTGCAAGATGATTGCCCTGGCATATTGCTTAATCCGATTTGTAATTTGAAAAGAATAGGATGAAAAGGTCAATAGGTTTTTAGTAATAATACTAATTGACAGCAAACATACCTGAAGTGTCCCGATTCCCTCCCCAAATATGATTCCTAACCCTACTCCACATAAAGAAAATATCATTAAAAAAAATACTAGTGTATAAAAGAAAAAATTCATTTTCTTTTTGTCTAGTTCCTCATAATCATATTTTGCATATCTTAAAACAATTCCATCTAAAAGCCCTAAATGCAAAAGTCCAACATATCCAACATATAATAAATATGTCTGCCAATATGCATATTGATATTCATCTATAAATTTAGGAACACACAAATTGATCAATAGGCTTATGGACAAAGACATAGCCTGTGCTCCAACTGAAATCAATGTATTTTGTGCAATTTTTTTATTTGTTATGCTTTTTGCCATCTAATTTTTCCACCAAATCGAATCCGTTTTTTTATCACTCGAATCATTGTCTTTTGTCTCAAAGCATAATTCGATGCCAGCCAAAATCCGCATAATATCATTGTGATCTTTACCATAGCCCCTATTGAAATAAATGTTTGACTATATTGAACCATAGAAGAACAAAATATCCAATAAAAGAAATACCCATATGTTAGGCTCCAATAATTAACGCAACTGCGTTTCTTGTTTCCTTTTATTTTACCCCAATACATCCATGCAAAAAAAATTGCCACAAGCGCAGTAAATATCAGCATACCAATTATCCAAATCATGAAGCGGACGCCTAAAAAAAGTATATATATTAGAATTTGCTACACCTGTAGAACGAAACTCTAAATTATATGATGTAGATATTGGCCCAAGTCCTAGTGCATGAATTATCTTTCTCACAGAATATAAAGATTCTTCCCCCCATATAGTGCAAGGTATAGGATCTTCAACATATTTCCCAAATAGTAGTATGGAACTTCCTAAATAATCAGAAGCATAGTCAAACAGCGGAAGTCTTGTAACTCTTCCTATTAATTTTAAGGAATAATAAAAGGCCGGTATTCCAACAAAAATAGACGCAATTCCTATTTCTATAAATTTCAAAGATAAATTTTTCTTCCAAGAATATTTTTGATTCCAAATAATATAATAGTAAATTAAAAATGCTGCAAAATACATCAAAATTTGTGTTCTACCTGCTGTCATTAATCCGGGAACAATTCCCAAAGCAATTATAGATACCAAAAAAAATTGACGTAGTATAAAACGATCTTTTGCAAAAAAATTTTTAATAAATATATAGCCAGAAACATAACCAGCTGCTACTGGAAAATTTGTCAGCTGGTTAATGATACCATTAATACTTTCTCGCTCCTCGCCGGCCATACGCGAAATTCCCATTCTTCTATATTCAGCAAACATTTCAGTTCCGCCAAATCCGACTATTCTTTTTATCTCGTTATAGTATAAATAACAAATTAACAGATCTGTGATGAAAATCAGAAACACTATCATTATATTAACATTTACTATTTCTATTTTTTCTTCTGCCACTTTTTTTTGTTCTAACGCATCAATTCGAGAAATTTTCGAATTTTTCAACAGGCAACGGAACATAGTTTCTGATACAGTAAATGTAAATAATCCGCCAAGAATTAACAATGTAGCTTCTAAGCTATACCCCAAACCATAATCCCAATTTTCTACATTCAATACCGCAAATAACGTACTGATAACAAACATAATACACATAAAAACACTTGGAGCCAACAAATCAAAATTTGTCAGCACATAAGCAAAACAAAATAAAATTATTTCTCCAAATAGTAGTAAATATATGGGATTCATGCTTCCTCCAATAGTATTTATCCAATTTTTATGTTAGGATCATTCATTACATCAATAAAGCATTGGCAGGACTCCTCTAAACATTTATTTACAAAAATTACTTTATTATAAATTTTAGAATATGTTTGATTGGTCGCAATATCTCATGATGTAATACCTTTATATCCGGACAATATACAAAACTTAAGCCTTCTCTTTTTCCTAAATAATGTAAAATATATGACTCATAGTACATAAATGTTTTATTATAGAAACAATTATTATGTGTTTTTATAAAGTCTTTCGAAAATATATAACACGCTCCATGGAGAGGAACATCATATACTTCTTTTGTATAATCAATATTCTGCTTTCTTTATCTGTTTCCTTTTTGTATAATAAGTATTTTATTTTAGTAGAAATTATATATTTTAAGTGTAGTTTTCTTTTTGTTTGTACTAATTCATGTAAAGTATAATTTTAATGCGCTGTGGATTCTGATGAATATTAGCTTTTGTTGAAAAAATTCGGTCCAGAACATCAAATCTATTCCTTTCATACGCCGCTATCCTGAAAACGATATCTTCTTGTTCTAATAATACATCATTATTCATCACAACAACAAAATCAGGTGCATATTTTTTAGCAACTCGAAATCCCCAATTATTCCCTTTAGCAAATCCAAGATTTTTATCTAAAAGTACTATTTCTACTTCACTATCAGAATCATATCTTTTCTGTAAATATTCTCCTGAACCATTTGGCGATGCATTATCTACAACTACAATTTTTTTTGCAGACTGTACTTTCTCCTTTATATTATTAATACAATTAACTGTTTCTTGCTCTGCTTGATAATGCAGTATTACAAAACAAATCATAGTATTTCCTCTTTCCATTGCTCTCTGCTAATTCTTTTATATCCCATTTGAGCAGCAATATAACTACAATATTCATAGTATTTTCTTAAAAGCAATCTTAACTCTTCTCCTCGCACAAAGTCGATGCTTGCTTCATGTCTGCCTCTGGCTAAAATGGACTCATAACAAATATCAACTGACGTATCAAGAAAATACGGTGTTACTTCTTTCATAATATCTTTTAAAGAAACAATAATTTCGTACATTATTTCCTTTGGTATCCCATAACTAACACACAGATTTATAATTCTATGAATGATCCCTTCATCAATATACCATTCTTTTTTTGTATATTTATATACACTGGCCAGCATAGAAATATTAGATACTATTTTCTTAATACTAGATGTTTGAAAGTTACTTTGATATTTTAATGGATCTATTTTTGACAAAATGCATTTCCTTACTTCAAATGCACACGGAGAAAATAGAATAAGTGATTTACATATCCTTTTCAACCAGCTTCTTACTTTACTATCCTGTGTTGTATTTTTATGTTTATTATCCATTCTTTCTAATACATAAGTTTTTCCTGAACCGGGGCAACCGAACAGTTCTACAATCATAATCTTCTCCTAAATAGCTTCTATAACTTTCTTTTTCTATCTTATCTATCGATTACTACTGTTCAAAAAACATATCTACGGTTATATGATACTTTTCCATAACCTGTCTTAAATATAAATCATTTTTACCTTCAAACACATTTATATTCGACAACATTTCGGCCTTCCCAAAGCCTCCAACTTCTGGCAAATTCACCTCGTTATTTACCACCCATACCACTTTAGTCCCATGAAGAATAGCCATACATTTCAGCCATATATCATCAGCTTCAAAGCACAAGCGAACTATTTCTTCTTCATCAAAAGCCCTCTGATCTAAACAATGTGGTGGATATAATACACCTGAATTTCCCGTTGCTAGTAGCGCATGACTAGGTTCCCGCATCTTTCTATACTGATCAAACCACTGATTATAATTCACCAATATATTCTGTTCTGTTTTTCTCATTAGATGTACTCGTCTTGCGCTGACTGCATCAGGATATTCTTTATAAGAATCCAAAAGTGATTTAAGCCAGTCTACTGGATACACAACATCATCATCAGCTGTTACAACTACTGCATCTGGAAATTCCTGCATTGCATAAAAGTATTTTTTATGCGATCTTAAATTTCTTTTTTTATCATGTTGAAACTCTACTCCGTACTGTTCAAACTGTTTCATGCTTTTAGGTAATTCAACATCATTCGCATCACTTCCTAAATAAACAATAATACGATCCGGTTTCTCACTTTGCAGTATCAAACTTTTTAGGCATAGCTCTATATGTAGAAATCTTTTTGGAAAAGTCGTAAGAGAAACAACTACTTGATAGTCTCTCTCTGATTTTCTGCATAGTCCATATTCCATTTTTGCATTTAGCACTTCTTTATAAATTTTCCGATCATGATATTTATAAATCCCTTTGAACAGTAATTTCCGGCTAATTTCTCGAACTCCACCTGTATCATATGAATTTTTCAATCGTTTGATTATGTATCCCATCTCTATTTCCTATCTTTTTAATCTCTCAGAAACAAATCTCTTGTATATACCTTTTCTTTTACATCATCTAAACAGCAGTCATATCTATTCGCTATGATTGCATCTGCCTGTTCTTTAAACTGTCCCAAATCATTGACCACCTGGTTTCCACAAAACAGACGTTTGTCCTCCAACGTAGGTTCGTAAATCACAACAGAGACTCCCTCTGCCTTGATCCGCTTCATTACACCTTGGATTGAACTCTGACGGAAATTATCGGAATTAGATTTCATCGTCAAACGATATACACCGATTACTAGTTGTTTCTGCGATCTTTGGATATTCTTATCAATTCTATAATAACCCGCCTTTTTCAGAATCTGATTCGCAATAAAATCCTTTCTAGTTCGATTGCTCTCTACAATTGCCTCAATCAAATTTTCTGGTACATCTTCATAATTAGCCAAAAGCTGCTTTGTATCTTTCGGCAGACAGTAACCACCATACCCAAAACTAGGATTATTATAATGGTTCCCAATTCGAGGATCTAAACACACACCGTCAATAATTGCTTTCGTATCTAATCCTTTTAATTCCGCATAAGTGTCTAATTCATTAAAGTAAGACACACGAAGTGCCAGATAGGTGTTCGCAAACAGCTTAACAGCCTCTGCCTCTGTAAATCCCATAAATAGCGTATCAATCTGTCTCTTCTCTGCTCCCTCCTGCAAAAGTTCAGCAAATGTTTTTGCTGCCTTTCGCAGTTCTTCGTTGTTTAAATCCGTTCCAACAATGATTCTAGAAGGATACAAATTATCATAAAGCGCCTTGCTTTCCCTTAAAAATTCTGGGCTGAATAAAATATGTTCTGTATCAAATCTCTTACGGATGGATTCTGTATACCCTACCGGAATAGTTGATTTAATTACCATCATAGCCTGTGGATTGTATTCCAGTACCTGTGCTATCACTGTCTCTACTGCAGATGTATCAAAATAGTTTTTTTCTGGATCATAATTGGTTGGTGTCGCTATAATAACAAAATCAGCAACTCCGTATGCCTTTTTTGCATCCAAAGTTGCTGTTAAATATAATTCCTTCTCTTTCAAATATTTTTCGATATACTCATCCTGAATAGGTGATTTCCTGCTGTTGATCATCTCTACTTTTTCAGGAACAACATCTACTGCTATAACCTCATGATTTTGAGATAATAAAATCGCTATTGATAATCCTACATACCCTGTTCCTGCTACTGCTATTTTCATATATTGACCTTCTTTTTTACGTATATTATTTTTTTTAAAATACCAAATATTGTATTTTCTATAGTTCTAATAAATGCCAGGAAACAGGAATATGCCTCCTGTTTCCATAAATAGTAATTGTAACTTTTATATCTACGCTTGATATAGATCCGCTTCTTCTACGATATTTTGCCAAGTTCAAATTTAGCAAATAGCAGTCCGAATATTGTATAATTTTCAGCCACATAGCATAGTTTATGTTTTTTAATTTTCAATTTGTATAATTCCAATTTCTTCTGCATCAACATTACTGAGACATCTACCAACAATATGCCCGCATTTTTTCTTTCGTTATTTTTTTTGGTCCACTTACAATCGTATTTAAACCTATGGATTGTTCATCTATCTCTTCATATTTTGTATAAGAAAACCGACATTGTCTTTCTTTCATAAAAGCAATTTGTTTTTCTAATTTTTCTGGCATCCATAGATCGTCGCTATCAAGAAATGCAATCCACCTTCCCCTAGCTTTTCTCAATGCGTAATTTCTTGAAAATGCCGCTCCACTATTTTTAGTGTTTTTTATATATTGTATCCGCTTATCCGATAAATACGGGTTTATTACTTCATCTGTATTATCATTCGAAGAATCATCAATGATTAATAGTTCCCAATTTCTATATGTCTGTTCTAGTACACTATCAATTGTTTTTTCAATATATTTTCCTGTATTATAAGAAGGCATTATGATAGATACTAAATCATTTTTTTTCACGTTATTCTCCTTGCTGGTACTTTTGAGCTCTCCTTTGTTTATACTCATATTCTTGTCTACCTATCTTCTCTAACCTCAACAAATAATCTCCATAATCTTCTGCTGTCACCATTCCTTCTTCCGTGATCCCCTCCTGACTTAGCAATGCTTTTTGTATCGTTTTCCAAATAATCTTCACATCTTCAAGAAACGTGATTTTTTTTATATACTCCTGATCATAAGCTAACTTCTTTTCCCAATCAATGGCATTCCGACCATTCACCTGAGCAAGTCCTGTCAGCCCAGGCCTGACACTATGGCGCTTTCTCTGTTTTGTAGTCATAAATACCATGTCTCTCACCAACAACGGTCTCGGCCCTACCACCGCCATGTCCCCTTTCAGAATATTGAAAAGTTCCGGCAGTTCATCTAGGCTGGTAGCTCTTAATTTCTTTCCAAAGCTGGTCAGCCGTACTTCATCTGGCAGCAAATTCCCGTCTTTATCTTTTTTGTCTGTCATAGTTCGAAACTTATAAAGAGTAAATATCTTCTCATCTTTTCCAGGCCGTTTCTGTTTGAAAATCACCGGACTTCCCAGCTTGATTCGCACCAGCACTGCCGTAACCAAAAGTACAGGGGATAAAAAAAACAGCGCCAGCAATGCGCACAAAACATCCTGAGGCCGTTTGATATATCTTTCGTAAAATCCTTGCTTTCTCATGATTTAAAACAGCTCCTGACTATCCTAATGATCTGCATTTGCTCTTCCTCTGCCATTTTATTGTCGCTGGGCAGGCATAAACCTCTCTGGAAAATATCCATCCCCACGTCTAATGGCTTTCCGTCCTTTCCTGCAGCTCCTTCTGCAATATATGCGTTTGTTTTTGCCCGTCCTTCCCCTTCTCTTGTCACAAACCCGTTCATCCGGTATACAGGCTGCATATGCATGGGTTTCCAGATGGGGCGTCCTTCCGCATTGTATTCAGCCAGGGTTCCCAAAATCTCCGCAGGGCAGCTTTTTCCTGCCTCTTTTATGTATAAAGCCTCCTGCTCGCCTCTCACCTGGAGGCACATAGCCTCCGGCTTGATCAACAGGCAACTGAGCCAGTAGTTGGGCTCACTATTTTCCTTGTCAAAGGGGTTCATCTCCACCGGAAGGTCTGCAAAGCCCTCCTTGTAGCGCTCATAGATGGCCTTCTTTTGAGCGATGTGCTCTTCCAGATGGGGGAACTGCCCGCGCACGACTCCAGCGATTACATTACTCATACGATAGTTGTAACCCACTTCCTCATGCTGATACCAAGGAGCGTTCTCACGGGACTGAGTAGACCACTTCCGCACTTTCTCTGCTGCTTCCTTCTCATCAGTCAGAAGCATTCCGCCAGATGAACCTGTAATAATCTTGTTTCCATTAAAAGAAATGATGCTGTAGTCTCCAAATGTACCTGTCTGCATCCCCTTGTAGGAAGCTCCCAGTGACTCTGCCGCATCCTCCACCAGCACTGCGTTATATCGTTTACAAATTTCTTTAATCGCATCGATTTTTCCAGGGGTTCCGTATAAATGAGCCACGACCACCACTCTAACCTCAGGATACAATTCAAACGCCTTCTCAAGCGCTTTCGGATCCATGTTCCAGGTATCATATTCTGTATCAATGAATACTGGGATTCCTCCTTCGTATACCACTGGATTTACTGTAGCTGCAAATGTCACATCAGAGCAGAACACTTTTTTTCCTTCCAAAACTCCATGTCCCGGTGCTGGCATCCCATAAACACGAATCCCTGCCAGCCTAACTGCCATATGTAGTGCTGCTGTTCCCGCTGAAAGCCCAACTGCATAGCCGCATCCAACTTTTTCACAGGCCATTCGTTCTGCCTCATTTATATTTTTCCCTACTGTGCTCATCCAGTTTGTTTCAAAAGCTTCCCTCATATAGGAAAGTTCTTCTCCATGCATGGTAGGAGAGCTAAGCCATATTTTACTTTTAAAAGGCTGAAACTCCTCATTTGCTTTATTTTCCATTCCAACACCTCATATTCTTTTCTCCACACAAAAAAGAGCCTCATCCCTGAAGCTCCTCTCTCCTCAACCTGACTCCGAACACAGCGGTCTGTTTCCTGCCCGCTATGGTAAGCTCTGTCACTGCAAACCGCTTTCTCAGGTTCAATTTTACAATTTTGTCTAAAAAAAATTGGAGAGGTCCTTCTGCTCTCTGGATCTCCCCGTTCTGATCTAAATACAGGTCTGTCAGGTCTGCGACCATATCTCTGCCCTCTCTGCGGCAGATTTTCATTAAAAAGTCTTTTTCCTCTGCTTCCAGCGGAATAAAGCTTCCGTCGTTGTCGCCCAGCAGCCTTGTATACTCCGGTATCTTCTTCAGCTCATAAAAGAGCTGTTCCGGATTTTTTGTCTCTAAAAATAAATAGGAAGGAAAAAGCTTTTCCATCACGGCCACCCATTCCCCTCCCAGGCGTTTGATCAGCTTCCTTTTTACAGTAAAGCAGTCTTCACACAGCTCTGGGGAGAGATAGGCGCCCGCAGCCCTGGCCAGCTCCTCTTCCTTCCCGGTGATTGTCTGAATCACATACCACATATCTGCTCTCCTGTTTTTAGGTATAGCTTCGCCATATCCGCAATAAAAAATAATTTTATCCCGAATGCTTCTCTCGTTTATAACCTCGCTTCTGCCTTACATATGCCCCATTAGCTTTACGAAGGTTCTGCGATTTTCTCCATCTGAAATCTCAGAATTCAAAACCTGTTTTCTCCTATATACAGCCATATATAATAGGTAGAAATAGGATATTTTCAGGTTTTCATAAGATTCCTTTATATTCCTGTCGATTATAACACTATTTGAAAATACGGTCAATATCTGTGAAAAGGATCATTAGGAAAGAAATGGGAAAGATTTTCTTAGGATTTTCCTGATATTCCGGTATCTATGAAATTTCTCTAAATCCCCTGATATCCTTGATTTTCTCCCTATAAATGATAAAATAGTTTCTACATACTTCAAAGGAGGACTCTATGAAAGCCAAAAATATTTCATCTATGGTGATCCGGATTCTGGTGTCGGCAGCGTTAATGTTTCTGCTGTTCTATTCCATGCTTCCGGCCGTTAATCTGAGAGATAAGAATTTCCTTGTCTTTCTGATTCTCTGTATTCTCATTTTCCTTGTTGTGAATTTCCTGTCCTATACCAAGGATTTTCTTCAAACTCTGGGTTCCGGGCGGGGCGTCCAGATGGTGAAGGATGAGGAAACGGGACAGTTTGTTTTCCGCAGAAACAGCGGAAAAAGAAGCGGCGTCAGCCTTGGAAGGCCTTTAAAATACGGCTTTATCGCTATCGGCCTGATCATTATTCTCATGACTGTCGCTTCTCTTCTGGGACTCCAGTTTTTCAACGCCACCCGTTACCGGGATCTGATTACCATTGAGGATGGCGATTTTGCCCAGGACGTAGCTGAGCTTAACATGTCCCAGATTCCTGTAGTTGACAAGGATACCGCCTCCCGTCTCGGCAGCCGTAAGCTGGGAGAGATGACAGAGCTGGTTTCCCAGTTTGAGATTCAGGACGACTACACTCAGATCAACTACAAGGGTTCTCCCTACCGCGTGACGCCGCTCCGCTATGCGGATCCGAGCAAGTGGCTCTTTAACCACAAGGAAGGCCTTCCCGCCTACTTAACTGTGGACATGGTAACTCAGGAAACTAACCTGGTATGGCTGGAAAATGGAATGAGATACTCCCCCAGTGAATATTTCTTCCGCAACATTTACCGCTATATCCGTTTTAAATATCCGACGAAGATGTTTGAAACTGTATCTTTTGAGATCGACGACAACGGAACGCCTTACTGGATTGCTCCCACTATCTCCTACCGGATTGGCTGGTGGGACGGAAAAGACATCGACGGCGCCGTGTTAGTCAATGCCGTTACCGGCGAAAGTGAATGGTACGCCAAGGAGGACGTTCCCCAGTGGGTGGATCAGCTCTACTACGCGGAGCTTCTCATCGGCCAGCTGGACGACAATGGAAGATTCCAGCACGGATATATTAACTCTGTCTTCGGCCAGAAGGACGTGCGCCGTACTACCTACGGCTACAACTATATGGCCATCAACGACGACGTCTATCTGTACACGGGCATGAGCTCTGTGACAGCCGACGAGTCCAATATCGGCTTTGTTCTTGTCAACTGCCGGACGAAGGAAACGAAATTCTACACGGTTCCAGGCGCGACGGAGACCTCTGCCATGGCTTCTGCCCAGGGACAGGTGCAGCACTTAAACTACTCTGCTACCTTCCCTCTGCTCTTAAATATTTCCAACCGTCCGACGTATTTCCTCTCTCTAAAGGACAATGCGGGACTTGTGAAAATGTACGCCTTTGTAGACGTGGAGCAGTACCAGATCGTAGGAACCGGACAGACTATTGACGAGGCCAAGAGCAATTACAGAAAAGCGCTGAACCTGGAAGATGTGGAGGTACAGGAGCCTGTGGACAGCACGGAAATCTCCGGAACCGTCGCTTCCCTTGCCAGCGCGGTTGTGTCCGGCAATACCTGCTATTACTTTACTCTTGAGGGAGATTCCCAGGTATACACCGCCTCTGTAGACATTCACGAGAAGCTTCCTTTCATGCAGCCAGGCGCAGAATTATCCTTCTCCTATGCGGAGGACGGCGCTGTCCGGCGGGTAACAGAGGTTCACGAGCTTGCCCTTCCTGACAGTGGGGACATTTCCAGCCAGACGGAAGCTCCCGAAGCAGATTCCATCCAGCCTGAGACTTCAGAAGAAGTCTCTCCGGCTGATTCTGAGGCCGGACAGCCGGCAGACGGACAGTAGGAGGAAGCTTTCCCATGAAATCTGACGATATTATTATGAAAACAGGAATTGTACATATCCTGGACTCGTCTGTGGGCGTGCCGGTTCTCTCCGACTGCCCCATCGACCTGTCCGGCGATCTGTCCGAGTTTCTGAAGGCCCACATTGAAAAATTGACGGAGAGCGACGACGTCAAGCTCTGCCGCTTTGGAAACGATTCTCCTGTCAAGCAGCTTCTGGAGCAGTGTACCCCGGAAACCTTTGTGGAGACCAGCAAGCAGCTGGCCCAGCTGCTCTACGACATTATGAACGCTAATATTGATATTCCTCCGGCCGACGTTGCGGTGGTGGTCTTCTCCTCCGGAGGAAGCGATTATCTGGCCCTTCTGAAAATGAATTACAAGACTTCCTACACCCATCTGACCAAGGAGCAGGAAGGCAAAAATGCCAACAGCATTATTCTGCAGAAGGCTCTGCTTCCAGGCCAGGGGCAGAAGCTCTCCGAGGCCTTTGTCGTGAATCTGGGAACGGGAGAGCTTCTGGTGACGGAGAAAAAGTACGAGGTAAACGGCGAAAAACGCCTGTATTTTTCCGAGCTGTATCTGGAATGCCACGCTCCTCTGTCTCAGAAATCAAAGCTGGATATTGTGACAAGAGCGGTGGAGCAGGTCAACCGGAAGTATTACGGGGATGACGACGCAGAACGCAAAATGGAAATTAAAAATGTCATTTACAGGGAGCTGGAAGAGGAGGGCGCCATCAAGGTGGAATCTCTCCGTGAAAAGGTTTTTCCAGACAGCCCGGAAATGCAGACTGCCTTTGATGAGAAAATGGAGAAATACAATCTGTCCTACGAGACAGTCCAGCCCAAAAATGAGCAGACGGTAAAAAAATTCCAGAGCCAGCGTCTGACGACCGATACGGGAATCGAGATCACTATCCCTATGGAGGAGTACCAGAATCCAGACCGGGTGGAATTTATCACAAATCCAGACGGAACCATTTCCGTTCTCATTAAAAACATCGGTCATCTGATGTCAAAGTAGGAGAAACGCCTGACGGAATTTTTCCTGCTGAATCCATTAAATACAGAAAGAGAGGCGGAAGGTTTCATTCCGGCAGTTTTATGCCGAAGCGAAGCCTTCCGCCTCTCTTTTTATCTTCCTGTTATGTTCCGCTCTGACGCTATATCATGGCTCTGTAGCCTGCCTTCCACCTGGACAGAAGCTCTCCCTCTGCCTGCCTGCGGGCAGTCTTTTCCTGGTTGAACAGTTCCTCCGTCTGTCTCACGCTCTCAGAATGTCTGGCCCGGCTTACCGCCTCGTCAAATTCTTCCTTCCACTGCTCTTTCCGACTGTCCAGCAGTCCGGCGCCGAATCTGGCCTTGACAGACAGCTTTGGATTTAAAAGTGTCAGATGGTACATCCGCTTTATTGTGTCCGGATCCTTTCGGTAGCTCCAGGACATCTCATAGGCCTGCATGGCCTTGTCGAACCAGAACAGGCCTGCATAGCAGGCAGCCATATTGTTCCAGACCTTTCCCAGAAATTCGTCATCCGCCGCTTTGTTATGCTGGCTGTCCAGCAGCTTTTCATATCCCCGAAGCGCTGTGCCGTACTGGCGCAGCGTGTAATAGTAGTCTGCCGTAGCCTTGGCAAACTCCAGCGATCCCATATTCCGATAGGAGCTAATCTTCTGCCGGAAAGCCGTAATATCTTTCGGACTGTAAAAATGGCATTCTTCCAGGAACATAAAGATCAGCTCGTCCTCGTCCGCGCCGGTTCTCAGCCCGTTTTCCAGCCTTGCCGCCAGAACAGTCATTCTCAGCTCTTTCTCAATAAACTCTGTCAGCCGCTCATCCAGAAAATGATCCATGGCCAGCAGAGGGTAATTATAAATCACATAGCAGAGCTCCTGGGAAGACCAGATATGGACGCCCAGGGCCTCAATATAGAGAGGATGCGTTACCTCCTCCTGTCTGCACAGTATGAAACTCATAGTACCACCTCTTGTCTCACCATGGCCTTTGAAGCTGGAAACAGCTCGCCAAAGCCTTTATCCCTTACCATAATAATCATGGTGCTCTCATCTGAAAAACCGATGGTCACCTGAATCCGGTTCGTCTTGTTTTCACGGATGGGGAAATCCTGAAGCGCCACAGGCACCACTCTCCTTTTCCTCTGATCCAGGGAGGAAATCACAAACTCCAGATGGTCTTCTCCATCCGCAATCAGATCCACCGTGCTTCTGGCCTCATACCAGTTGTCTCCTGCTGCCGCCAGAACCAGGCTGGTATCCTTCCCCCGGTTCAAAACCCGCAGGGAAATGGTATACTGAAGCCTTCCCTCACAGATACAGGTAAACGGATAATCGGTGCGTTCTCTCTCATAATCTGCGCCCCGGTAGGCAGCTCCCTTTGAAAACAGGCCGTACTCTGCAAACACTCTCCTCTTGCTGCAGATTTTCTTCATAAAGCTGTGGGCCCAGTCTGTGGTGGCAAAGCCGTCTCCTGTAAGAATAACCGCGGAAAACAGACGCTTATCTAAAATTCTGTCTGCGCAGGCCGCCAGAAACTGATCCTCTGAGGCGGCTCCCTCCGGTCTCTTTAAATACTCTAGGGTAATTTCTTCCTGAAGATCCTCCCGGTCGGCAGTGACAATCATTCCTCTGGATCCCCTCTGAGTCTTCAGCTCATAGTACCTGGCGCAGCCCTCGGACAGCTCGAACATCCCCACCTGATTGCTCCACACATCCCTCTTCTGGCTCATCACATAGTAGACAAAGCTCTCCGTATGGCTCACGATGTGAACGCGGCTTCTGTCAATTCCCAGGTAATCGGCGCAGTAAAGAAGGCTGTCCATCAGCCTTATCTCCGGCTTTCTCAGGGCAATGACCAGACGGCTTATCTCCTCCTTCTCAGCTTCCTTTTTCGGAAGCTCCAGCGCCTCCTTTAAAAAACGCTTCAGCAAATCCAGTCCTGTATAACCGTTTTCCCTCTCCGGCTCCTTCTCGTCCCGCTGTATTCTGGAGAGAAGACTGTCCCAGTGCGGATCGCCTGCCATGGCGCGGGCGGAGGCTTCCTCCCCCACATACCACTCCTCTGATTGTCTGTTTTTGCAGATCGCTGTCTTGATCGTCCATGTCCGTTCCGGCTCCAGCGCCGTTATGGACGTATAGGTATCGCACAGGTCAACTCCCAGTACAAGTCCGTCCATCTCTCAGCAAGCCCCTTTCTTCTATTACTTGATCCTGTCCATTTTCCCTGTCTGCCCTTCCCCGTCTGCTTCTGCCTCTCTGTTAGGTTAGAGAAGTCCGAACAGCGCCTGGGAAACAGCGTCAGCCGTCAGGTACTCCTCCATCTGGCTTCTCAGGGTATTTTCATTTTTCATGTCAAAGCTCAGTCCCATCTGGTTGAGAAGCGCAAAGCGCGTTCCCTCCCGCTTTACCGGCGGCTCTCTGCGCTCCAGGCTTCCGGAAACGGCAGGGGCCTGATCCCCCCGTTTCCTGTAAATCTGGTACTCCAGGACCTCCCCCTCAAAAACCACCTTTTCCCGCACGAAAATGCCCTTGTAAACTTCCTTCATCTCCTCGCAGACAAACTCCTGCTCCTCTGGAAGCACGCGCACCATCAGCACAGGATCTGAATCCTTTTCCCCGTGGAATTCGATCATCTCTTTGTCGAGAAGCCGTTCCGGCACAGCCGCAAACCTGGATAATTCTTTAAAATAGGCAAATTCCATGCCAGCCTCCAACAGCACCTCTGTAACCGCTCTGCACAGCTCCTCCTGCTCCTTCGTGAGAGACGGCAGAGAAGCGTAATACTTGGTCAGGGCCAGCAGGTAAATATCCGGGATCCGGTCCCGGTCGGAGCTGTTGTAGACCGCTCCCTCCAGGTAGGCGAACACTTTGTCCTGAGCCGGTTTTTCCTCCATAAAATACTCGATGCACTTTACGGTAAAATAGGCCTTTACAATCATTTCCCTGGTCTTTTTCCTGGATGCGTACAGGTCAAACACCCGGTCTATCTTTTCTGTGCAGCCGGTAAACAGCATCTGGCAGAGCAGCCGCTCTTCCATATCTGCGGTATCCGCCTGATCTCTGACAGCCGCCAGCAGAATGCAGAACATCTGATCCACCGTTCCGTTAAAGTATTCGCACAGATAGCTGAGAATAGCGCCGTCCGCTCTGCCCTCCTGGAAAATCTGGAAAGAAAGATTTAACAGGCGCTCATCCTCCCGCATCAGGCTCTCTAACAGCATTTTTACAACCAGCTTTTTCAGTTCAGCCGTCTCCAGCCGTTCGCTTCCATATCGGCACAGCATATCGTATGCCTCTGAATAGCAGCCCTGGGCAATCAGCGCTTTCATAATCTGCGCTCTCTCATCAGGGCTTATGGAATCCTTGTCAGCAGCCAGCAGGAAGGCAGCCGCCCTCTCTCTGTCTCCCTGTCCGCCCAGGGCCAGACTGTCCACATAGCGCCGGATCAGGGCAGACATAATCTTTTTCCTGTAAATCGGGTAAAGCGACGGCTCTGAAAGCGCTTTCACAAGGATTTCCTCCTCGTTTTCCGTCATGGATCCAACCGCTCCCGCTCTCTCCTTCTCCTCCCGGTCAAGAGCCCTCTGGCAGGCATTTAACAGCAGGCTCGGATGCTCCGGATACACCTGAAAGCACCGCTTAGCCAGTTCTTCTCCTTCCATGGCCGCAGACGTCTCGTAAGGCGTGCTCATAAACCGGTTCCCAGCCTCGTCCTGGAACATCAGGATATCGCGGCTGGAAAAAAGAGGCACATAGGCGGTCTGCTCTGTCAAAGGATAGGCATCCTCTGTCGTCAGCTCCTCATGGCGCACTATGACATACCGGATACGGCTGTCCTTCACCGTAATGCAGTTGGATTTCAGCACAGACGGAAGCACCCTGGCCAGCTGCCGGTCCACCACATCCGGGTAAATCACCGTTTTGTAAATCACCGCCAGATCTCTGCTGATCTTTCCCGCAAACAGCTGGGAAAGAGCGAATTTTTCAATTTCCCTCTCATAAAACCGGAACATCGACTCGTCATCCCGGTAAAATTCCAGCACATTCCGGTACAGTCTGGCCTTTCCCTTCTCATTCAGTTCATTTCCATAAGAAAAATAGAGAAGCATTTCCCTGGAAAGAGGCTTTTCGTAATTTTCCGGAAGGCAGTACAGATAGTACTCGTAGAGCTTTGTCAGAGCCAGCTTTGCCTCTACGCCCTTTTCGTACCATGGAAAATACTTGTTTTCCCGGCATCCCCCGCGGATCAGCATGGCACAGACAGCGGAAAGGATCTCCGTATTCTCGAACTGGGCATAAAGAGCTGTCAGTATTTTAAGCCCAAAGGGCCAAAATTCCTTTTTCCTGTCAATCACATCTGCCGCGGCCAGAGCCGTTTCCTCAGACAGCAGTCCTCTTCTGGCTCCAAAATAGATCACATGGGACTCAAAGGGCTCCATATTCCTCAGAAACTCCGGTTCCTTCGCCAGAATTCTGCAGGCTTCCAGAAACAGGAACGGGCTGGCGGCTCCCTCTCTGAATTGTCTGCGCAGATCTGCATAGACGGCGGCCGGGCTGGCGGCCAGCTCCGGATCCAGACGGAGAATCATCATATATAAATAGAAGTTTCCCGGTTCTGCCGCCAGATGGCGGCGCAGCAGCCTCAGGAGAGCGTCTCTCTGCGCCTCGTCGCCTGACAGGGAAACCTGGATATACTGGAACAGCAGATAGTTCATAACTCTGCTGTCACGCTCCGCGAGGATCTGTTCCCTGACAGAATCCAGGATAGCCTGAGCCCGGTCTCTGCGCCCCACAGCCAAAAGGTGCTCCGCCTCCAGCAGGCGGACCGCGCTGTCTTCATAGGAAATTTTCATCTGGGACAGCAGACGTCCCATAGAAGAAGCCAGACGCCTCTGGCTAAGCGTTCTCTCGTCCTTAACCTCAGGCTTTTTCTTCTTCCTGCCTGTCTGCCTGGTCTGGTTCTCCTCCTGTTCCTCTTCTCCCTCGCCGCCAGACTCGTAAGACGGCTCTGCGAGAGCCTCGTACTGCAGCCGCAGCTCCATATAATTTCTCAGATCCTCCCGGAAGGAAATGCTTTTCTGGGCCTTCTCGCCTCCCACTGTCACGGAAATGGAAATCTTGTGCGTCTCCCCGGCGGCCGTCACAAAGACAGCGCCGTAATTCCTTCCCCCGTGAAGGTTTTCTGACAAAATCTGAAACGGAAGAGAGCATACTCCGTTTTTAAAGTCTTCCTGAGTCACGGTGCGCTTTAACAGGTGGATAAAATCTCCGTCTGCCTCTGCTTCCAGGCAGATATATCCCCACCCTCTGCTCTTAATCTCAATGGAGTCCTGAATATGGCCGGACGGATTCTCGTAGGTTTTCTGCTCTTCATCGAAAAAAATACAGAAGGGCTCCTTTACTCCGAGCCCATTCAGAAATTCTTCCAGAAAGCACTGCCTGCTGCCGTGTCCCTTCAGCCCCTCGTATACCGCCCGCACATGGGGATCCTGCATAAAGGGCGCTTCTGCAAAATCAGGATAATCTAGCAGCCTGAGAGCCGTATCTCCGTCTCTCCCCGCCAGTCTGGCAAAATCCTCCGGCGTCTTAAGGCTGCTCAGCACGCTTCCCGACGCAGCCAGATCCACATAAAACACATAGGGAATTTCTATCTCTCCGCAGCTGGTGACCAGATTGAACATTCCGTCAATCTCATCACCAGCCTCCATAAAGGAAGTGTCCACCTCATAAGCGATCCGGTTCCTCACTCCGCCAAAGGACGCGTGATCCGCAAAGATCCGGACTCTGTCGCTGGTGGAATACGCCAGTCCCTTGACGCTTCCTCCGCCCTCGGTTCCGATAAACAGTTCTCTTCTTACCGTTGTATTTGTTCTGATTGTCTCTTCTATCGCATCCGGCGTCCAGATCACCTTTGGTTTTGATGTATCCACAATGCCTATGGCCAGCCGGTTGATTCGTTCTCTCATAGCATTCTCACCTGCAGTATTCGTATTGCTTCCAAAATCTGTTTTCTATTTTAGCATACTTTCCTTTCAATTACACTACATAAAATCGACTTTTTGGCAAAGGCTTGATTTCAGAAAATAAACTTGATATGATAGATATTATCAGGAATAAAATCTCAGAAAAGAAAGGGATCGCATTATGACAAACAGTGAAAAAGCTCTGAAACTCCATGAGGAGTGGAATGGAAAAATTGAGACCGTCTCCAAGGCAGCCGTTAAAAGCCGCGAGGATTTAGCTCTGGCCTACACGCCCGGCGTGGCGGAGCCATGCAAGGTGATCGCCGAGAATCCGGAGGCAGCCTACACATACACGATCAAATCCAACACCGTAGCCGTGGTATCCGACGGAAGCGCCGTTCTGGGCCTGGGAAATATCGGACCGCTGGCAGCCATGCCGGTTATGGAAGGCAAAGCCGTCCTCTTCAAGGAGTTCGGCGGGATCAACGCCTTCCCCATCTGCCTGGACACCCAGGACACAGAGGAAATTATTGAGACCGTTGTCCGCATTGCTCCTGCTTTCGGCGGCATCAACCTGGAGGATATCTCCGCTCCCCGGTGCTTTGAAATTGAGGAGCGCTTAAAAGAGCGCCTCTCCATCCCTGTTTTCCACGATGATCAGCACGGCACTGCAATCGTAGTGCTGGCCGGCATTATCAACGCCTTAAAGGTAACGGGAAAGAAGAAGGAGACAGCCCAGGTCGTTGTAAACGGCGCGGGCAGCGCGGGAATCGCCATCACAAAGCTACTCCTTACATACGGTTTTCAGAATATCACCCTCTGCGACAAGGCGGGCATGATCTGCGAGGGCATGGAGGGTCTCAACTGGATGCAGGAAAAGATGGCCAAAGTGACCAATCTCGGAAAGCGGACCGGAAGCCTGGCAGACGCCTTAAAGAGCGCGGATATCTTTGTGGGAGTCTCCGCTCCAGGCATCGTGACGCCTGAGATGGTCGCTTCCATGAACCATGACGCGATTCTCTTCGCCATGGCCAATCCGGTTCCTGAGATCATGCCGGATCTAGCCAGAGAGGCAGGAGCCAGAGTCGTTGGAACCGGACGTTCTGACTTCCCCAACCAGGTTAATAACGTCCTGATCTTCCCTGGCATTTTCCGGGGCGCTTTAGAGGGACGGGCCTGCGCCATCACAGAGGAGATGAAATTAGCGGCGGCCGAGGCCATCGCTTCCCTGGTATCTGAGGAGGAATTAAGCGACGTCAATATTCTTCCGGCTGCCTTTGATCCGAGAGTGGCCGACGCGGTCAGCCAGGCTGTAAAGGAGCATATCCGTTAGCCTGCCCCAATCAGTTTTTCTTTAAAGGAGTTTTGCTATGTTAGCTGAACCAATGACATTATACAAGCTGATGAATCTGTACATGCTGAAACAGGTAAATTTTCCTCTGACAAACGCCCAGCTTTCCAGCTTCTTCCTGGATCGGGACTATACAAGCTACTTTACGCTTCAGCAGGCCTTAAACGACCTGCTGGACGCAGGACTCATCCGCCAGGAGACGGTTCACAACAGCACCCGCTACGAGATTACCCCGGAGGGGGAGGATACGCTGGATTTCTTTGGAAAAACCATTTCCCCCGCTATTGTGGAGGACATGAACGAGTACCTGAAGGAGAACAAATTCCGGATGCGGGACGAGGCCGGTTTTATCTCTGATTTCTATAAATCCACCAATCAGGATTACACCGTTCACTGTGAGGTGCGGGAGGGGAAAAACGTCCTGATCAGCCTTGACGTCTCCGTGCCTGACAAGGAACAGGCGGAGAGCATGTGCAATCACTGGAAAGGCAAAAGCCAGGAGATTTACTCCTTTATTATGAAATCTCTGATGAGCGACAAGCCGGTCAAGCCTTAACAGGGGACCGGTACAGGAGGAATCCCATGTTTCGAACACGGACAAAACCGGAGCCTGTACGCCTCCGCGATCTCATCCGGGGCGATTTCAGCCAGGCCAGAAGGCGGTATCAGATATTTAAGCGGAAGTGTTTCATCTTCCTCTTCCTTCCGGCAGCTGTTTTCGCCATCCTGAACCGGGCAGCGGAGGAATATGCGAAAATAAAGGCCCTGCAGGAAAAAAATGCGCGCCGTCCATAGCGCGCGTCTCTCACCAAAAGAAAAGAACAGCCATTCCGGCCGCTTTTTAAGGCAGCCTGGACAGCTGTTCTTTTTTTGAAGCCAGCGTCAGTGTACACTGACGCTATTTTTTATGTTTCCCTTCGCGCACCGATGCCAGCATCTTTTCATGCAGAACAGCCATCAGTGCCAGGATGACAATCAGAAAAACGGGAAATAAAGCCGCGCTTACATGGCTGGCAATCACGCCGAACAGAGGCGGCATGCTGAGGCTTCCCACATAGGCGAAGGCCATCTGCACGCCGATGACTGCCTGGGATTTGTCTGCTCCGAAATGCTCCGGCGTAGAATGAATGATAGACGGATAGATAGGAGCGCATCCCAGTCCGGTGAGAATCAGGCCCGCTGACGCGGCTCTGCTCCCAAAGGGCAGGAAAAGGCAGAGAATTCCCAGAAAAATCACAGCTTCGCCAAGGCGTATCATCCGGGTATCCCCCAGCTTCATAGTCAGAAAGCCGCTGATCGCTCTTCCCGCCGTAATTCCAAGGAAAAACAGGCTGACAAAACCGGCCGCCGCCTCTGCTGAAATTCCCCTGCACAGCACCAGATAGCTGCCAGCCCAAAGTCCCGCCGTCTGCTCCAGAGCGCTGTAGCAGAAAAAGGCCGCCAGAATCTCTTTTGCACCTGGGAGCCTGACAATCCCGCCAATGGACAGGGGCCTGCGGCCTGCCTCTGTGGACAGGCAGGCCGCTTTCTCTCCGGATGTCTGCCTCTTTTTCCACAGAGGAAGACTGGCTGCAAGAACAACGGGAAGAACAAACTGGAGCACGGCAATACAGCGGTATCCCATATTCCATCCATGGCCGCCTTCCAGCGCAGCCCCCATAATATACGGTCCCAGGGAGGCTCCTACGCCCCACATGCAGTGCAGCCAGCTCATATGGCTTCCCGTATAGTGAAGCGCCACATAATTATTCAGGGAAGCGTCCACGCTCCCGGCGCCGAGGCCGTAGGGAACCGCCCACAGGCACAGCTCCAGATAGGAGCCGCTGGTGGAAAATCCCAGCAGGGACACAGCTGTCATGCATACGCTGGCAGCAGTCACTCTTCCTGTGCCGAACCGCCTGGTCAGACGGTCGCTCTGCAGACTGGAAAAAATGGTGCCCGCCGAGATAATCATGGAAATAACACCCGCATAGGACACGGGAACTGAAAATTCCCGGTACATGACGGGCCAGGCCGATCCCAGGAGAGAATCGGGAAGGCCGAGGCTAATAAAGGCCAGATAGATGATTCCAAGCAGCAAATGAAACACTACTGCTCTTCCTCCGCAGCAGTTTTCTCAATATAGTCCCAGATCTCTTCCCTTCCCTGCTTCGTCTCGGCAGAAAACGGAATCAGAACGTCCTCCGGCTGCATGGACAGTCCCTCCCGCACCATTTTCACATGTTTGGCTATCTGGCTTCTCTTTAATTTATCCGCCTTGGTGGCAATGATCACCGGGCGGTAGCCCTGGTCTAAAATCCACTGATACATGAGGCGGTCGTTCTCCGACGGATCATGGCGGATATCAATCAGCAGAAATACGCATTTTAACATCGGAGACTTGTGAAGATAGTTCTCAATCATCTTTCCCCATTTGGCCTTTACCTCCTGGTTGGCCCTGGCATAGCCGTAGCCCGGCAGGTCCACATAGTAGAAGGCGTCGTTAATGTGGTAAAAATTGATCGTCTGGGTTTTTCCCGGCTGAGCCGACGTTCTGGCATAGGCCTTCCGGTTCATCAGCGCGTTAATCAGGGACGATTTCCCTACGTTGGACTTCCCGGCAAAGGCAAACTCCGGCTGCGTATTGGCCGGAAGCTTGCTGGTGATGCCGCAGACAGTCTCCAAATCTACTTTTTTTATAATCATTTTCGTTTCCTTTTCTCTCTTACTCTGAGAAGAGCATCCATTTTTCCTGTCTTATTTTTTCTCAGCGGTTCCAAGCAGAGCTTCCCTTAAGACCTCCTCCATGGACGTCACAAAGACAATTTCCATGCCCTTTGTGATTTCTCTGGACAACTCCTCCACGTCCGGCCTGTTTTTCGCCGGCACTAAAACCTTCTCTATGTGAGCCATTCTGGCTGCCAAAAGCTTCTCCTTCAGGCCTCCGATGGGAAGAACCCGTCCCCGCAGCGTCACCTCTCCTGTCATGGCCGTCTTAGCTGAAACCAGACGGTTTGTCACAGCTGACATCATGGCAGCTGCCATGGTGATTCCGGCGGAAGGTCCATCCTTTGGCACAGCCCCCTCCGGGATATGAATGTGGATATCATGCTTCTCAAAATAGCTGTTTTTCACGCCATATTGATCTGCCGCAGAGCGGACATAGCTTAAAGCCGTCTGGGCCGACTCCTTCATCACATCTCCCATCTGTCCTGTCAGCTGGAGGACTCCCTTTCCAGGCATGACGTTTACCTCGATCTCCAGAGTATCGCCGCCTACGCTGGTCCAGGCCAGTCCCCGGACAATTCCCACCTGATCCGTCTCACATGCGTCCTCGAACTGGATTTTCTCCCGTCCCAGGTATTTTTCCAGATTTTTCTCCGTAACCCGGATTGTCTTCTCATGTCCAGCTTTTTCTTTTCCAGCTTTCTTATCAGCCTTCTCTGTCTTAATCTCCGCTGCCTTGAGAGACTTTGTTTTCTGCCGGCTCTTCTCTCTCATCTGTTCTTCCAGAATCTCTCTGGCCGCCTTCCGGCAGATATCTCCAATCCGCCTCTCCAGGTTTCTGACGCCGGCCTCCCTGGTGTAATTGTGGATTATCTTTTCCAGGACTGCTCCCGAAACAGACAAATCCTTTTTCATCAGGCCGTGGCGCTCCATCTGTTTGGGAATGAGGTAATTCTTTCCAATGTGGAATTTCTCATTCTCCGTGTAACTGCTGACTTCAATTACCTCCATACGGTCTAACAGCGGCCCTGGAATCGTCTGGGTCGTGTTGGCAGTGGCAATAAAAAGAGCCTCCGACAGATCCACCGGAATCTCCACATAGTGATCCCGGAATTTCACGTTCTGTTCGCTGTCCAGAACCTCCAGAAGAGCGGAGGAGGTGTCTCCCTTGTAGTCGCTGCTGACCTTGTCAATCTCGTCTAACAACATCAGGGGATTTTTCACTCCCGCCTGTTTCAAGCCCTCCACAATGCGGCCTGGCATGGCTCCCACATAGGTCTTTCTATGGCCTCTGATCTCTGCCTCGTCGTGAACGCCTCCCAGGCTGATGCGCACGTATTTTTTTCCCAGCGCTCTGGCTACCGTTCTGGCGATGGACGTCTTTCCCGTACCAGGAGGGCCCACCAGGCAGATAATGGGGCTGGTTCCCTTTTTCGTCAGAATTCTGACTGCCAGGTACTCTAACACCCGCTCCTTTACCTTCTCGAGGCCATAGTGATCCTCGTTCAGAATCTCCTCCGCATGGCGCAGGTCGTTATTATCCCGGGTCACCTTATCCCAGGGAAGCTCCAGCACAGTTTCCAGGTAGGTTCTGAGCACGTTGGCATCCTGGCTTCCGCCCGGCATCCCCTTAAACCGCTCGATCTCCTTGGCAATTCTGTCCTTTACCTCTTTTCCCGCCTTGAGGGAAGCCAGCTTTTCCTTCAGCTCATCAGCGTCGGACATGGGGTTATCCTCCCCCAGCTCCTCCCTGATAATCCGCATCTGCTCTCGTAGAATGTAATCCTTCTGATTTTTGTCAATGGCAGCCTTTACCTTGGACTGAAATTCCTTTTTGACCTGAAATACTTCGATCTCTGTCAGCAGAATACTCACAATCTGCTCATACTGCCCGGTCAGATATACCTGGTCCAGAACCTGCTGCTTTACCGTATATTCCCACGGGAACTGAACGGCAGTCTGGTTTAACAGCTCAGGAAGCTCTGTAATCGCCAGCAGATTCGGCAGAATCTCCCTGGCTGCCGTCTGATCCACCCGGCCGTATTCCTCCAGCTTCTCCTTCACAATCCGGATCATGGCCTCTTTCTCAACCTGCCCCAGATTTTCTTCCTCCGTCGCTCGGATCTCCGCCTCGCCTTCCAGGTAGGAGCCGTCGGCATTCAGAGATAAAAGCTCTGCTCTCTCCTCTCCCTCGGCCATGACGCGGATCACTCCGCCCGGCAGCTTCACCAGCTGCTTTACCATGGCAATGGTTCCCATCTGATACAGATCCTCAGCCTGCGGATTCATCTCCTCCGTCCGCTTCTGGGTTACCAGAAGGATCTTCTGATCCCCCACCATAGCTTTCTCCACTGCTGCAATGGATTTTTTCCTGCTTATGTCAAAACTAATGATCATCTGCGGCAGCACCGTCAGTCCGCGGAGAGCTACCACAGGTATAGTCAGTTGTGTACGTTCCATTTACTTCTCCTGATTTTGTAAATCTCTTTTCTTTGCAAAAGGGGATCTGTAGCTTTTACAGATCCCCTTTTTAACAACACTGCGATTCCTGCCGGTTAGGCAATCTCGCCTGTCTTATCCTTCTTTAAGCGCCCGGTAAATGACTTACGGGGTACTGTATTTTCTCTGTATACAATCTCCGGCCCGCATTTGCCCTCCACCACGTCTTTGGTGATCGTGCAGATGCCGATGCTGCTGTCCGACGGAATCTCATACATGATATCCATCATAACCGATTCCATGATAGCGCGCAGTCCTCTGGCTCCTGTCTTTCTCTCTACCGCCATATGGGCAATCGCGTACAGGGCGTCGTCTGTAAACTCCAGCTTCACGCCGTCCAGATCGAGAAGCGCCTGGTACTGCTTTACAATGGCATTCTTTGGCCTGGACAGAATCTCCACCAATGCGTCCTCGTTCAGAGACTTTAACGGCACCGTCACCGGAACACGTCCGATAAACTCAGGAATCAGGCCGAATTTCGTCAGATCCTCCGGCATCACCTGGGCTAACAGCTCGTCAATGTCAGAGCTCTGCCTGTCGGCAATCTCCACCTCAAAGCCGATGGATCCGGCTCCCAGACGATTCTCTACAATCTTCTCCAATCCGTCGAAGGCTCCTCCGCAGATAAAGAGAATGTTGGTAGTATCGATCTGAAGAAGCTCCTGCTGCGGATGCTTTCTGCCTCCCTGGGGCGGAACGCTGGCAACGGTTCCCTCCAGAATCTTTAAGAGGGCCTGCTGAACGCCCTCGCCGGAAACGTCTCTTGTGATGGATACGTTCTCTGACTTCTTTGTGATCTTGTCAATCTCGTCAATATAGATAATTCCGTACTCAGCCTTGCTGATATCGTAATCAGCTGCCTGGATAATCTTAAGCAGAATGTTCTCCACATCCTCGCCCACATATCCGGCCTCTGTCAGTGTCGTGGCGTCGGCGACTGCGAACGGCACGTTCAGGATTTTAGCCAGCGTGTTGGCCAGATAGGTCTTACCGGATCCGGTCGGGCCCAGCATCAGAATATTGCTCTTCTGAAGATCCACCTCCTGAGCGCCCTGGGAGGTAATTCTCTTATAATGGTTATAGACAGCCACGGAGAGCACCTTCTTGGCTGCCTCCTGTCCTACCACGTACTCGTCGAGAAACTCCTTAATCTCCTTCGGCTTCAGCAGATTGATGCCGCTGAAATCAATGCCCTTCGTATTCTCTGCGTCGCCCAGCTCCTCCTCCAGAATCTCCGCGCACAGCTCAATACAGTCGTCACAGATATATACGCCGTTGGAACCGGCGATCATCTTTCGTACCTGATCCTGCGTTTTCCCGCAGAAGGAACATCTGATATTGTCGTCTTGTCTGCCTGGCATTCGCCCACCTCTACTCTCTCTCTTCATAATCAGCGGCCTGTGATGACACGGTCAATGAGACCATACTTCAGCGCCTCTTCTGCTGTCATATAGTTGTCGCGGTCCGTATCTCTCTCAATCACCTCGTACGGCTGGCCTGTATTGGCTGCCAGAATCTCGTTTAACTTCTTCTTCGTCCTGAGAATATTCTCAGCAACGATCTGAATCTCTGTCGCCTGGCCTCTGGCGCCGCCGGAAGGCTGATGAATCATAACCTCCGCGTTTGGAAGAGCCAGTCTCTTGCCCTTGGCGCCTCCCGCTAACAGAAAGGCTCCCATGCTGGCCGCCATTCCGACACAGATAGTGGAAACATCACATTTAATGTAGTTCATCGTATCGTAAATCGCCATTCCTGCTGTTACGGAACCGCCCGGGCTGTTGATGTAGAGATGGATATCCTTGTTCGGATCCTCAGACTCCAGAAACAGGAGCTGCGCTACAATCAGACTGGCGGACACATCCGTTACCTCCTCGCCCAGGAACACGATGCGCTCCTTTAAGAGCCTGGAGAAAATGTCATAGGAACGCTCTCCCCGGCTGGTGGACTCAATGACATAAGGTACTAAACTCATACAATGCCTCCTATTCTCGTCTGACAGAGCAAGATTCTCTATGCAAATCTTCCTCGTCGTTATGACAAAAAGCACAGGGATGCCGAAAAAATCCGGCCTCCCTCTGCCCTGTGTTTGTCTTGATTTCGTTTCTCAGCTTTTGCAGATTAAACTAACTTAGCCTCTGCCACAAGAAGCTCTACTGCCTTCTTAACAGCCAGATCCTTCTTCATCTGCTCCAGCTCGCGCTCACCGAGAAGGCCCTTTAACTTGTCAGCCTCCATCTTGTAAGCCTCAGCCATCTTTGCGATCTCCTCATCGACAGCTGCTTCCTCTACCTGGATGTTCTCAACCTCAGCCACCTTCTCCAGAACAAGGCCTGTCTTGATCTGTCTTACAGCCTGCGGCTTCATCTGATCCATGATATTCTCTCTTGTCATGCCTGTGAACTGCATGTACTGGTTAATGTCAAGTCCCTGGCTCTGAAGTCTTCTTGCATAGTCATCGAACATGCCGCGAAGGCGTGTCTTAATCATAGCCTCCGGAATATCCATCTGAGCGTTGTCTGTAACCTTGTCGATTACCTTGTTCTCGTTCTCAGCGGCAGCTGTCTTCTCTTTTCTCTCTGTAAGAGTCTTCTTTAAGTCCTCTTTGTACTCAGCCAGAGTCTCGAAATCGGAAACCTCTCCTGCAAACTCATCGTTTAACTCAGGAAGCTCTTTTACTTTGATCTCTTTTACCTTAACCTCGAACTTGGCAGGCTTTCCAGCCAGCTCCTTTGCGTGGTACTCCTCCGGGAAAGTAACCTCAAGCTCCTTTGTCTCGCCGATGTTCATGCCGATCATCTGCTCCTCAAAAGTGTCGATGAAGGAGTGGGATCCGATAGTAAGCGGGTAATCCTGGCTCTCTCCGCCTGCAAACGGCTTGCCGTCTACATAGCCCTTGAAGTCAATGATAGTCTGATCTCCATCAGCAACCGGTCTGTCTGTTACGGCAACCAGTCTGGAGTTTCTGTCCTGAACATTCTTTAACTCGTTCTCCACATCCTCGTCTGTCACGGCAGCGTCTGTCTTCTCAACCTCTACTCCCTTGTACTCGCCTAATGTTACCTCAGGCTTTACTGCAACAGTAGCTGTATAGATGAACGGCTTGCCCTTCTCAATCTGAACAACCTCGATCTCAGGAGAGGAAACGATCTCCTCCTCGCATGCCTCTAACTCTCTCGGGTAGGACATATCGATCACTGCGTTTGCAGCATCCTCGTAGAAGATGCCTGCGCCGTACATTTTCTCAATCATGGCCTGCGGAGCCTTGCCGCGTCTGAAACCAGGAATGTTGAATCTTCCTTTATTGTGATTGTAAGCTGCCTTCATCGCCTTCTCGAACTCTTCAGCGGACACCTCGATTGTAAGTTTTGCCATGTTTTTCTCTAATTTTTCTACCTGTAAACTCATTGTAAGGGTTCCTCCTTTAATATATGTGAACCGCCGTATCATCTGGGCGTTACACTTCAAGATAGCATTATATCATATGTATTACGTAAACGCCAGTAGAAAATATGGCTTTTCACGAGATTTTCTTATATTTTTCCTTGTTTTTTCTGAATTTCTCCGGCTTTAATGCTGGTCGTACTGGATGGCGTCTTTCACCGCCTGGCCATTCTCTCTGGAGGTGAGAAGGCTTAAAAACTCGATTCCCAGATCCAGCGCATAGCCCAGCCCTCTGGCCGTGGTCACCGCCCCGTCTGTCACAACGCCCTGGGAGGTGTAAACCGCGCCCTTTAAGTGTTCCTCAAAGCCTGGATAGCAGGTGGCCTTCTTTCCATTTAAAAGGCCCAGCTCTCCAAACACGCTGGGAGCCGCGCAGATGGCAGCCAGGCGTTTTCCCTCTCCCGCCGCCTTCACAAGAGCGCCACACAGCTTTTCACAGTTTCGCAGCTGAGTGGTTCCCGGCATGCCGCCCGGGAGAAAGTACGCGTCGGCCCCGTCTAAATCTACCTCGTCAAGAACCGCGTCGGCTGTAATCCGAAAGCCATGGGAACCTGTTACCTCTCTCCTGTCTGAAATAGAAATCAGTTTTACCGAAACACCGCCCCGGATCAGCACGTCCACTGCCGCCAGGCACTCTACCTCCTCAAGACCATCCGCTAAAAACGCATAAACCTCTGCCATTACATTTCCTCCTGTTTTTCATAAAATCCGTTCAGGTACATACCTGTATGTCTTCTGAGTTCACTGTAAACCTCCGCTTCTGCCGCCCGGATATAGGGATTGATAAACAGCATGCCGATTCCAAAGAACAGAATTCCCAGGAAAAGCCATCCAATAAAGGAAAAGAAAAATACAAACAGCTGGAACTTATTTCCCTGCATCATTTCCTTCGTGGCGGCAAAAACCTCTCTCTGATCCGCTTCTGGATTCTCCGATAAAATATACGGAATCATCGCATACTCATAGCTCTTCACAATTCCCGGAACGACGAAAAGCAGCGTCCACAGCGCAATAAACAAATCCCTTAAAAACATAATTTTTACTACATTCAGATAGCTTCCAGATATAAATGCAAAAAGAAGCCTGTCGATTCCCGCCGAGCGGTCAAGCTCCCTGCTTTCCATGAAAAAGCGTTTACATCCCACCTCCATGGGATTGACGATGAATATTTTAATGCCGATCCCCACAAGCCCCGATAAAGCCAGCACTCCGTAAAAAAAGCTCTCCGCCATATATCCGAAGTCCGGCAGCTCAAAGCCATGCAGCAATCCGCCATGAAGCAGCCCGTGAACCAGGCCCTCCTGAACGATCCAGTAAACTGCCCGTTCCATGTGAATGTTCATGGAATTCTCAAAACGGGCGGCTATGCCGAATAAAATAAGCAGAAGAAACGCCGGCCAGTAGTACATACCAATCTGCCTCCAGCCTCTCTTCTTCACCTCGCTGATTGACCACATGTGTTTTCCTCCTCTGTTTCCTGCACAATATATCGTTTCGTCTGACGATATTATACCATATCAGCAGGAAAACAAGCGGCTGCAAAGCAGACATTTGTTTTCACCTGATATGGTAACGACAAAATGTCTCAGCTGCCAGAGGCAGCGGCAGATGTGCGAAGCACAGCTGCATTTTGGAGTTATTATACCATGTCCACTAAGCTCGAAAAGACCTCGCTAAGTGGGACAGGTATATATTCTCACTAGACTCGTGAAAAACCTCGCCAAGTGTTCATATTATACCATTCTTTTTTCAGAATATCTACTGACCGTGATAAACTGGGGGCTGAATGTGGTATAATAACCTCTGTTAAATCATGAATCAAGGAGCGCAACTATATGGAAATCGAACGAAAGTATCTCATTGAAGCTGCAGAAATGCCGGAAAACTGTCTTTCCTATCCGTTTCTGCAGATCGAGCAGGCCTATCTGTCTGTGGATCCGGTGGTGCGGATCCGCAGGCAGGACGATTCCTTCTATCTCACCTACAAATCCCGCGGGAAAATGGCCAGAGAAGAGTACAATCTCCCCTTAAACGCCCAGTCCTACGCCCATCTGCTGGCAAAGGCCGACGGCCTGGTTCTCACTAAGAAACGGTATCTCATTCCCGCAAAGGACGCAGGCATTCCAGCCTCTCCGCTTACCATTGAGCTGGACGTATTTGAAGGAGCTTATCAGGGGCTGGTTCTGGCAGAGGTGGAATTCTCCTCAAAAGAGGAGGCAGACCGGTTTGTGCCTCCCACCTGGTTTGGACGCGAAGTTACCTTTACAGGCGAGTATCAGAACAGCGTTCTGGCCATGAAGGAAATTTAGCGCCAAGGCGGCTGTCAGGAAAACGGGGCAAAGCGGTTCGGACCGGCGGTTACAGGCCGCCGTCCAGAGGCCTCTCGTCCACATCTGAAAGAGCCTTTGCATTGGAAACCTCTGTCAGAACCACGTCCTCCAGATGGTTTCTGAGCACTGACTTGCCGCCACGATCCCCCAGGAGAGCGCACAGTTCCCCGCGGTAATCCCCCCGAAACAGGACGGGATTGCCCGGCTCTCCCTGAAAGGACAGAGCTCCGATCCCCTTTCCTGACCGGATCGTCCGGGTAATCATAGCCTTTACCTCCTCTGCTCTCAGCCACGGCTGATCGCAGACAGAAAACATCAGCCAGTCGTCCAGTCTGGGATCCGCCGCCTGAACGCCCAGGCGGACAGAGCGGGAAATCCCTGCCTCCGGCTCTCTGTTTCTGACAGCGAGAGCGGAGGCCTTCCCTGCTTCTGCGGCGATCTCCTCATAAGCGGTCACCAGAACAATCTGCACTTCCCATCCCCGCTCTGCCTTCAGCTCTTCTCTCACACGGCAGGCACAGGACAGGGCCCGCCGGTACATCGGCAGACCCTCCACCTGGTAAAACAGCTTATTTTCTCCCTGAAACCTCCTGGACAGCCCGGAAGCCAGAAGAATACAAAAGATCATTTCAGTTTTCCCAGTCCTCTGATAATCTTCTCCGGGGTAATGGGAAGTTCCCTGAACCAGAGGCCTGTAGCGTGATAAACCGCCTGGGCAATGGCAGGCGCAGGCGTGTTGATTACCACCTCGCCGATGGATTTGGCGCCAAACGGCCCTGTAGGCTCGTAGCTGGATTCAAACTCCACCTGCAGATCCGGAATTTCCAGCCTGGACGGAATCTTGTACTGCATAAAGGAATTCTCCTTCAGACGGCCCTTCTCTGTATAATTGATATCCTCGTAGAGCGTCATTCCGATTCCCTGGACAATGCCGCCCTCCGCCTGGACTCTGGCAAGAGGCGGATTGACAACTGTTCCGCAGTCCACAGCCGCCTTATAGTTCACTACCTCGATCTGCCCGGTAGCCAGATCTACCTCCACCTCTGCCATTCCGCACATAAACGGCGGCGGAGATTTAGGGGAAGAGTGGGATGCCGAGGCTTCCAGAGCCATATTGTTTCCGCACATACTTCTGGTGGAAATGTCCGCCAGGGAAACTTTTCTTTCCTCCTCCCCCAGCACATAGACAACCGCGCCGTCAAAGTCCGTCTGTTCCGGATCGGCGCCGAGCATGTCTGATCCCTTCTTCACAATCTTCTCTCTCAGCTGTCCGCAGGCCTGCACAGCCGCCATACCTGTTATGTAGGTGGTGCTGGAAGCATAGGATCCGGAATCATAGGGAGAATTATCTGTATCCACACCGGAAACCACAATCTGATCCACATCGCACTCCAGGCAGTCCGCCGCAATCTGGGCTAAAATCGTATCGCAGCCCGTTCCCATATCTGTCGCGCCGATCATCATATTGTAGTGGCCGCTGTCTGCCAGACGGATGGACACAGTTCCCACGTCCACGCCGGAGATGCCGGAGCCCTGCATGGAAATGCCCACTCCCACTCCGCGGACCTTGCCATTGCCCATGTCGCGCCTGGGGAACTTTTCTTCCCAGTTCATCATCCTGGCGGCCCGATCCATGCACTCCTCCACGTGACAGCTTTCCAGAAGTTCATGGTAATAGGCCGGCATAATCTGGCCCTCCTTCAGGAAATTCATCCTGCGGATAGCGAGGGGATCGATTCCCAGCAGATCGGCCGCCTCGTTTAAGGCAGATTCCACTGCAAAAAGTCCCTGAGTCGCCCCGTATCCCCGATAGGCTCCGGAGGACTGATGATTCGTGTAAACTACATCATAGGCAAAGCGGAACGCCTCCGGCGTATAGATGGGAATGGACTTATGTCCTGACAATCCCACAGTTGTAGGGCCGTGTTCTCCGTAAGCGCCTGTGTTGGACAGGGTGTAAACGTCCACGGCCCGGACCATTCCCTCTTTGGACAATCCCATCTTCACACGGATTTCCATCTCGTGGCGGGGAGACGCTGCTATCATGGACTCATATCTGGAATACACCATCCTGGCCGGACGGCCTGTTTTCATGGTGACGAGAGCCGGATAAATCTCTGAAACTCCTGTCTGCTTGGCTCCGAAACCGCCGCCGATCCGAGGCTTCACCACCCGGACTCTGGATTTTTCAATACCCAGGGCGTTGGCTAAAATCCTTCTGATATGGAACGGAATCTGGGTGGAGGAAACCACGTTCAGACGTCCGAACGCGTCCAGGAACGTATAGCTTCTAAAGGTCTCCATCATTGTCTGATTATTGGCCTTTGTGTGGTAGGTACGCTCTATCACCAGATCGCAGCGCGCAAAGGTTCCCTCCACGTCCCCTTCCTCCTCGCTGCCGCTGGCACAGAGATTTCTCTTATTGTCCGCTCCTACCGGACAGAGAGCCTTCCAGTCCTCCTCCGGGTGAACCAGCACGGGATTGTCCTTCGCTGTCCGAAAATCCAGCACAGGCGTCAGAACCTCGTACTCCACCTGAATCAGCTTCAGGGCCTTATCTGCCGCCGCTTCCGTTTCAGCTGCCACAATGGCGGCCACGTCTCCTGCAAACCGGACTCTTCTGTCAATAATATACCGGTCATAGGGGCTTGGCTCCGGATAGGTCTGTCCCGCCTGGGTAAAGCGAAGCTGAGGAGAATCCTTCCAGGTCAGCACGCAAACCACGCCAGGCACCTTCTTAGCCTGCTCTGTGTGGATTTCCTTTACCAGCGCGTGAGCGTGAGGGCTTCTCAGCGCCTTCACGATCAGGCAGTCAGAGGGAGCCATATCGTCTGTGTAAACCGGACGTCCCGTCATAAGAGCCATGGCGTCCTTTTTCATAGTCGGACGGGTGACAAAGCCCTGTTTTCTCAAACGCTCCTCCTTGTCCTCCCGCACAGTTTTTCCAAAATCAGGCAGTCTGTTTTCCTGTTCCAGATCTACTGTTTTCTGCATGAAGCATCTCCCCCTTTCTTTGTTTTTCTGTATTCCAGCCAGTTTCTGATCGCCCGCATCTGGCCCGCATAGCCAGTGCAGCGGCAGAGATTTCCGGACAGATATTCCCGTATTTCATCAGAAGAAGGAATCGTATCAAATTCTCTCTCCATAGCCAGCACGTTCATGATAAATCCCGGCGAGCAGAAACCGCACTGTTCGGCTCCCTGCTCTCCCAGAAAGCGGCCGAATTCTTCCGCCTCTTCTTTAAGCCCCTCCAGCGTCGTCACCTGGCGTCCCTGAGTCCGCATGGCCGGCACAGCGCAGGAAAGCACCGGAGTGCTGTCCAGCCAGACTGTACAGAGGCCGCAGTTTGTCGTCTCGCAGCCGCATTTGACGCTTTTGTATCCCTGCGCTCTGAGAAACTGAAGAAGAGACAGATCCGCCGCCACGTCGGCTGCCACCGGACATCCGTTAATGATGCATTTTAATTCCATGACGTTTCCTCCTTCCTGTCTGCTTCGATCCGGTTCAGGCATCTGGAAACCAGAACGCCTGCCAGATATTTTCTGTACTCGGCGGAAGCTCTCATATTCGTTCCATATGTAAATTTCTCTGTCAGCGCCTTCACTGCCTCGTCCCTCTGATCCGCTTCCCCTGAAAGTTCCGTCTCAGGAACTGAATATGCTCTTGCCTTTCCTGGTCTGGCCCCCACGGAAACGGTAAACTGGCCGTCTCTCAGACAGACTGCCGCCGTCAGCACCGGGAAGTCCACCGCCTCGTTCCTCATACTCTCATAGGCGGCAAAAGCCTGTCCCTTTTTCACCAGAACAGAAAGCAGAATATCTCCGTCCTCCTCCCGGTCTAAAAACTCTCTGAGAGGAAGCACGCCTCCCTTAAACAGCTTTACCTGGGCGTCCAGAGCCAGAAACAGCGTCAGCACGTCTGAAAAACCAAAGCGGCCGTAGATGCTGCCCCCTACGGTAGCGCAGTTTCTAAACTGTGTTCCCACGATGTGCCGCAGGCTGTCAGCTCCCGCCCCCCTTGTCCATGCCTGAAAGCTCTTGTGAGTTTCCAGCTTTCTCAGGGAGACCATGGATCCTATCTCGAATCCTTCCTCCGTCTCCTCAATCTGGTCAAGCCCCAGACCGCTTAAATCAATCATCGTCTGAACTGTGCGGTTCTGAAGTCTCAGCCAGCAGAAGCCGCCGCAGATCACAGCCGACTTTTTCCGGTTCAGCTCATAGGCCTCGTCCAGACTCTCTGCCATAATAAAGTGGTTGTAATGAATCACAGGATCCCCTCCTTTTATCATCCGGACAGAAGCCCGGAGCCTTGTCCGGCCTCCGGGCTTCTGCGCCGCGTCTGTTTCTTATTTTTCAGTCAGTTGAAATTCTTCTTCTACTCTTAACTCTTTCTTAAATTTTATCATAAATCCTCTGTCAGGACAATCAGAAAAATAGGGGAGCGGTTTGATCTAATTTTTTGCGCGGCGGCGTTCCTCCTGATTTTCCCGGGGCTTTTCCTCAGAATCGCTGTCCCAGATTTCCTGTCTGGCTGCCAGACAGTCTTCGTCAATTTCATACGCTGTGTTTCCTTCTATAATTAAACGGATTCCCACTGTTTTTACCTCCCATCTGCTTTATTATATGCTTTTCCAAAACAGGCTGTGACGTCTTCGCGCTGCGGACGAGGCAGCTTTCTTCCCTGTATCATGTTTTCAGGCAGCTTTGCATATATTGGGTTAAAAAAGAATTCCCAAAAAGAGGTTATTTCCATGAAAACGGAATCTGATTTAAAAATGACGGATTTAGATTATCTGACCGCCTCCCCCCACCTGCAGATGATCAAAGCCGCCCTTCCCTACATACATGTGCCGGAGCAGCGCTTTTTTTCCATGATCGTAAAGCTCAGTGAGCTGAACCGCACCATGAAGCTTTTTGAGCAGAAGGAGGACGGCATGGTAGGTATCTGCTCTCTGGAGGAAAACGCCTCCGATTCACCGCTCGATATGTTAAACGCCATGAAGCCCTACGGAACGTCCGAGGAGCAGGAATTTATTGATCTGATTGTAAATTTTCTCCAAGGCTCCCGGATTTACCAGTCCTACCGAGCATCTGCGGAGGACGGTCCCGCAGGCGCGGCAGAAGCCGAAAAAAGCAGCGTATGCGGGGATGAGGAAGACGGGCGCGGCTCCTCCAGCCGTCCCCTCAGAGGCGGACCGCATTTTTCCATTGAGCATCTGAAAAACATGCTGCCCCCAGAGCAGCAGTCAAAGCTGGAAACGGCCCAGCTTCTCATGCAGACCATGCAGGGCATATAAAAGGAAAGGATGGATCGATATGAACGCAGCCTGGAAACAGGATCCAAGATTAAAAACCATGAATCAGGAAAAGTTAAACTATTTGACAAAGCTGGCGGAAACGGTAGAACAGACTCCTAAAGACAAGCTGATGCCCCTATTTATGAGCATGGCCGCCGGTTCCGGCCAGTTTCAGTTTACAGACTCGGAAACAGATCTTCTGGTATCCATTATGACGGCAAAAATGAGTCCCGCTGAGAAAAAGCGGGTAGAAATGCTCAGAACTCTCTCTAAAAAACTGGGAGGGAAGAAAAAATAAACGCAGAAAGGGAGGAAGCATTTTCCTGCTCCGCCAAAGGCAGTGGAAAACGCTTCCTCCCTCTTTTGTCAAAGAAAACCGCTGAACGCCGTTTTTATTTTAGATCTCCTTCTTCCAGAGTCCGTGAAGGTTGCAGTATTCGTAAGCTGCCACTGCCTCGTCGTCCTCGCTGAGAATAAACTGAGCCTCCGGCTTCTCGCCTGGGTTCAGATACTTGATCTGGCTGCCCTTCTTAGTCTCCAGGGCAATCCACTGGATCCAGTGAGCCTCTAACATCGGATGCTCTGCCTCTCCTACCTTCACCGTAATCTTCTTTCCCTCTGCCTCTACGACAGGAACGTGCTTCTCATGAGCGCCGTCGCTGGTTCCCGGGATGAGCTCGCTCATCTTCTCGCCGCAGCACATCACAGGAACCCCTGCGTCCTTTACAAAAGTAACAATATTTCCGCAATGCTGACAAACATAAAATTTCAGACTCATTTTATTTCCTCCTTACGAACCAATCTTAGTAACTGTTATTATTATATTTTATTTCCGAATAAAAATCAAGTGTTTTCTGACTTTTCCTTCTTTTTCTCTCACAGCACCTCCCCGCGCTTACCAAAACATACGCTGCCCCTGATAATGAATGGCATCTCCAATTTTCTTTACAAATATTCCTTCCTGTGTTAAAATCAATCCTGTTACATATTTATATACAACAGGGAGCTTGTAAACAGGCTGAGAGGAAATTGCGAATTTCGACCTAGAACCTGACTTGGATAATGCCAACGTAGGGAAATAACACTGTATTTTCACCCTGCCATTACCCGGCAGGGTTTCTTTTTGCGGCTCCTGTGTCAAGACTGTCCGTCTGCCTTTCTCATCAGAAGGTAACAGACAGCTGGAAAGGAGCTTCTTCTATATGTCATATGCCAAACGCGCCGCGCCTGTTCTTGCTCTGGCCGCAGTTCTCATTTTCTGGGAAGCGGCTGTGCGCCTGTTCCAGATTCCCCTTTACGTCCTCCCCTCCCCTACGGAAGTTTTAAACGCCCTTATCTCTGATCGGCTTACGCTTTTCAGCCACAGCGTGATCACCGTAGCTGAGGCTCTTCTGGGCATGGGCATTTCTCTGGTTCTGGCAGTTGTTCTGGGAATCCTTATGGACGCCTTCGCCCCCCTCAGGCAGGTAGTCTACCCGATTCTGGTGGTTACCCAGACTGTCCCCATGATTGTCCTGGCTCCCATCCTGATCATTTATCTGGGCTTTGGCCTGGCTCCGAAGATTCTGACTGTAGTGCTTATGTGTTTTTTTCCCATTGCGGTCAGTTTCACAGACGGCATGGCTCAGCTGGAGCCGGAATATCTTCATCTAGCCCGCTCTTTCGGCGCCAGCAGGTGGACTGCCTACCGCCTGGTAAAAATCCCGGCGGCTGTGCCCTCCCTGATTTCCGGCCTGAAAGTAGCCGCTACCTACAGTGTCAGCGGCGCTGTGGTGGGCGAATGGATTGGCGCTCAAAAAGGGCTGGGCTACTACCTGCTGCGCGTTAAAAACGGATACATGCTGGACAAGGTGTTTGCCTGCGTCCTGGTCATTATCTTTTTAAGCCTGTGCATGAATCTGGCCCTGTGGCTGGCAAACCGGATCGTATCCCCCTCCGGCCGCCGTCAGGCACAGGCCGGAAGCCGCAGCTCTGCCTCATAAACCAGAAACGATATAAAATATTTTAATAAGGAGATTTACCATGAAAAAGAAACATTTAAAAGCTCTCTGTCTGGCGGCTATCGCCGTCCTCTCTCTCACCGCCTGCTCCGGTTCCAAAACTTCCCAGTCCGGCGCGGCTGTTTCCCAGGCGGAGACAGAAAAAGCCGGCGCAGACGTTTCCCTGACGGAGTCGTCCCAGGCCGCTTCCTCCAAAGAAAATCTGGAGGACGTAACTGTCATCCTGGACTATGTGGCAAATACGAACCACACCGGCATGTACGCGGCCCTGGATCTGGGCTACTATGAAGAGGAAGGCCTGAACGTCAAGATTGTGGAGCCTACCGAAGGAGCTACCGCTACTCTCGTAGCCGTAGGAAAAGGCGACTTTGGGATCAGTTATCAGGAGGACGTCACCATTGCCCTGACTTCCGAGGAGCCCCTTCCCATCAAAGCTGTGGCAGCCCTGATTCAGCACAACACCTCCGGCTTTGTTACCGCAGCTGATAAAAATATTACCTCTCCCAAAGATTTCGAGGGTAAAACCTACGCAGGCTGGGGCGGCCCAGGCGAGGCAGCTGTGCTGGAAGCAGTGATGACCCAGGCAGGCGCAGACTTTTCTAAATTAAATATGGTGGTTTCCGACGGATCCGGCTTCGCGGCCCTGGAAAATCAGGCTGACATCATGTGGTTTTTCGAGGGCTGGGACAATATTACCTGCGAGATGAACCACTTCCCCATCAACTACATGCCTGTGAGAGAGCTGGACGACCGTCTGGACTACTACACGCCTGTCATCATTGCCGGAAACGACACCTTAGAGCAGCGCCCGGAAATGGTAAAAAAATTCTTAAAGGCCACGGAAAAAGGCTATCAGTACGCTATCAGCCATTCAGAGGAGAGCGCTGAAATCCTCCACAAGTACGCGCCTGACTACTCCCTGGAAATGCTCACAAAATCTCAGGAGTTCCTGGCAGGCAAATATATGGAGGACACAGACGTGTGGGGAATGATGACCGATGAAACCTGGGATAACTACACCGATTTTATGGCAGAATACGGAGTCATTGACAGGACTATCCCGGCCTCTGACTGCTATACCAATGAATTTCTGCCTGGCGCAGGCAAATAGCCTGGAAAGGGAACGCCATGAAATTAGAAATCTCTGATTTAAGCTTTTCCTATGAGGACAAGCCAGTGCTGGACCAGCTTTCCCTCTCCGTCAGGGAAGGAGAGTTTGTCAGCATCCTGGGGCCCTCCGGCTGCGGAAAATCTACGATTTTAAAGCTCTTAACCGGAGTCCTTAAAAAGGAATCCGGCTCTCTTCTGGCAAACGGAAGAGAAATCTCCCATCCGGCTGAACATTTTGCCTACATGCCCCAGAATGATCTCCTCTTTCCCTGGAAAAATATTCTGGACAATGTCTGTCTCTACGGCCGGATCCACGGCTCCCTGAAAGAAGCGCGGGAGGAGGCTCTGAAGCATTTTCCCGCCTTCGGCCTGTCAGGCTACGAATACAAGTACCCTGACGCTCTGTCCGGCGGCATGAGACAGCGGGCCGCTTTTCTCAGGACAGCTCTGTGCCATGCCGATATTCTTCTTCTGGACGAGCCCTTCGGCGCTCTGGATGTGATTACCAGGGGGGAAATGCAGGACTGGCTTCTGTCCATGAGAGAGCGGCTGAACCGTACGGTGCTGTTAGTCACCCACGACATGGACGAGGCCATCTACCTGTCCGATCGAATCCTGATTTTAAACGGTTCCCCGGCCCGGATCACCTGGGAAACTGCCATCTCAGAAAAAAACAGAACCCGCTCCTGGCTCTACAGCCAGGGAGCTCTGCGCCAGACCATCTATGAAAAAATTGTAGAAAACCACAGGGAGGAAATCCATTGACTGCGCTTTACGATGCCCACGCCCACATCGGGACTACCGAAGAACTGACACTCAGAAAAAAACAGAACATTCTCTCCCTCATCTGCGCCACCGATCCGGAGGAAGCAAAGCAGCTGGAAGAGCTGGCAGCCGATCCCTCCCTCTCCTCTGTCATCCGTCCAGCCTTTGGACTCCACCCCTGGAAGGCGGATCAGATATCCTTCCTGGCCATGGAGCCGTGGCTTTTAAAGGCCTCTGTCATCGGTGAAATCGGACTGGACAGCGTCTGGTGCAGCGTCCCTCTCTCCGTTCAGGAAAAGGCTTTCTGCGCTCAGCTGGAGCTTGCCTCTGCCATGAAAAAACCGGTGATCCTGCACACCAAGGGGCAGGAAAAACAGATTGCCCGCCTGATCAGGGCATATCCAAACACCTACCTGGTTCACTGGTATTCCGGCGGGGAAGGGCTTTCCGATTTTCTGGATCTGGACTGCTATTTCACCATAGGCCCTGACGTTTTCTATCAGCCTGCGGTCCAGAAGGCTGCCGTCCTGGCGCCGGAAAACAGACTCTTAGTGGAAACGGACGGCTGTTCTGCCGTGAAGTGGGCCTATGAACAGGCCTCCTTCTGCAAAAGGCCGCTTCCTCCCTGGAATGACATCAAAGCTGTATTAAATCACAGCATTGATACCATCGCTTCTCTAAGAGGAATTTCTCCTGAATCTCTGGCCGTCAAAATGGAAGAAACCTTCCGCCGGTTCTGTTCTGCTTAGAACTGGCGGAAGGTTTCTGTTTTTTCCTATTTTATATACTCTGAAAGCCCGTCCTTGTCCGGCACAATCAGAATTTTAGCGTCTGCTTTGGCGCGGGTGAGAATTGTCTTCATCCGCTCCTCCGGAATTCCAATACATCCGGCTGTGTAGGTGTCGTTGACCACCTTGGGGCAGTGAAGGAAAATGGCGGATCCTCTTCCCGGAACACAGTCCTTATTGTAATCCAGTACCAGAGCATAATTGTAGCAGGAGCCCTGATTTTTCAGCACTTCCGCAGAACGCCAGTCCACCTGTGCCTCCCCGCCTTTTACATACTGATTGTAGTATCTGCTTCCCACATCGTCTACAAAACAGTCCCCATCCTGCACCTTGCGGTAGGAAATCTGGCTGCCCGGATCGTCCTTCAGTCCAAAAGCCATCAAAAAGGAGTAAAGTCCTGCAGGAGTCTTCTTATCCCCTTCCACCTTATCTGCCGTAATTCCGGCCCGGCCGCAGGTTCCCCTTGTTCCGAACACCTCTGAAAGGCGGCCGTCTGTCCCTCTTTCATAATACCATAAAGTCAGACTGCTCTGATCCGCTCCGTCTCCCACCGCGAGAATCAGGTGATCCGTTTCCTCTGCTGCCTTCAGCGTATTGATGTCAAACTGTGCCGGCAGATATTCTTCATAGGAAGTCTGGGAGGCTCTCCCTTCTGCTGTCTCTCCCACTGCTTCTGTCTTTGCCTTGCTGTTCTCCATACTTTCCAGAGCTGGTCCAGCAGCCATTTTCTCCGGCTGGCCTGCCTGGCCCTGGGCTGCCTGAGCGAAAGAAGCAGCCGTTCCTCCCAGGGAACTCAGCGTCATGACGGCCGCCGCCATCGCTGTCAAAAATAATTTGTCACTTTTTCTTCTCATTTAACGTCCTTTCTGCCCTCTGTCCCGATTTTTCATGGCTTAAAGCTCTAACTCCGGCAGGAGTCCTTCCTCTCTGGCGGTTCTTCGTATCATCCAGTCGGCGATGGCGAACATCAGAGCAATGCACTTGCAGGAAACATACTCGTTTCCGTAGTTGATATCGCGCCCATGAAGAATTCCGTTCCTGTAGGGAATGTAAATGGGATCGCTGTTTGTCTTTAAACGGTTCTGGTTAAAATTCAGCTTGATTTTTGTCAGCCCCTCGGTGCATCCCACCAGGCAGTCCCAGGGATCCACTGTAGTGGCCGCAGTGAAAAATCCCTTTTTCTTGGTGTAGTCATTGACTGCCCCGTCGATGATGATGAGAGACAGGGGAACGCTGGCGTAGTATCTTCCTTCTCTGTGATCCTCAAAGCACTGGCGGATCATCCCTTCCCGCATGGAAAAGGAAGGAGCCGCGCCTAAAATGTGGTCAATCTGTCCCGGCGCTTCATTCTGATAATACTCAATCAAAATCCGCTCCGCCGCCTCGATCCCCTGTTCCTCGTATACCAGATTCGCCCGGTGGACCAGTTCCTCGCTGATACTGTCGTAAGCGCACCAGCCATAATCGGCAAAATGGAGATTGAACTCCGGCCCCTCTTGAATCAGTCCTGTGCAACAGCTGCTGCAAGTCTCTTCCATTCTTTCTGATCATTCCTTTCTCAGGTAACTTTTCTGTAATGATTTTCTATTGTTCCTTCTGTTTTTATGCTTTTATCGTTTACCGCGTCTGTGATTTCAGATCTGCGGACTGTTTTTCTATTTTCATATTTTAACATGAAAGTTTTTCCTTTTCAATCAGCGGATGGGGCAAAGGACTCTTCCAGCTTTCCGTCCATAATATCCCTCAGAAGATCCCATTTCTTCGACAGATCCGTATCTCCCTCGTAAGACAGTTTGAGAATCTTCGTCCCTCTCTTTGCCAGAACGTTTTGCCCCTTCTCTGTTTTCCCATACAAGAGTGTATCAAAGCCCTCCGCACTCAAAGATTCGTACACAGCGTTCTCTTCCTTCTCCGCCTGCCTTCTGCACTCTGAAAACAGCCATTCTGAAAAGAAGCTCCATCTGGCATCATAGAAATCCGCTGTGATTGAAGACAGTTTCATCTCATGCTCCGCCGTCTCCACAGGCGCAGTCTGTGCCATATGATATCCCTGACGCAGCACAAGATTAGAACGGTAGAACATCTCTCCTTCGTTTTCCGGACTGTCCTGCACCGTTCCGTCCTCTATAAGTTCCAACGCAGGAAATACTTCTCCATCGTTCAGCTGCTGTTGGACTGGGCCGCCGTTTTGGCAGGACTGAAGTAACGTGACAGCAAACAGTACGATCAAAATAAAGTTCAGATAGATGTTCCATCTTCTGTATCTGTTATTTTTTACCTGATCTTCTGTGGGAATAAACGCCTCTCCTGACCTCATTCTGCCGCATATTTCACGAATCCGCCTATGTATGGCAAGCTGGCGGACTGCTGCCGCTGATACGATTGCCGCTGCCGCCAGAAACACAAGGCCTGAACCGTCCGCCAGAGTCAAAGCTGGATAAGAAAGCCATATTCCCTTTTCTTTAAAAAGCAGCCATGCGCAAAGAAGCAGAGTGGTGAACTTTCCTATGAAAGAATCTCTTGCTGTTTTTTCGTATTGCTTTAAAACAAGGGCAGCAGATTGCGGATTGATATGAAGCTCCGGAACACTGGGATCCTCCGCCCTGAAAATATGGTAAAGATTTTTGTAGCTGGCTGTAAAATGCCATCCCTCCGCCTCACAGCACTCCCTTTTCTTCTCGTCCAGGCAGCCGTCCTTCTCTGTTATCATGTCCAGCCTGTATCTGACACGGGCCGGTTCTCCTTTGGAAAAGTACCACCATTTTCCAACAGGTTCTGTGAAAAACCATCCCTGTAAAGCCATCTGCTCCAGCCAGATCTCGATATCCAGAATCTGCTCCTCCGAAACGGGAAGTCTCGCTGTACATTCCTGCTTCATCTGTCCTCCTCTCTCCACAATCAGCGTTCCGTTAAAGCGTCTACTAATATTATATAGGAAACAGAGGCGGTTTCCAATCACAAAACCGCGTCGATTTTCTTACGATTTTCCCAGCCTTCCGCCTTGGTTCTGCGCTCAATTCAAAAATCTATTCCAGCGTCATTGTACAAGGAAATTTCAGACATTTTTTTAAGACATTTGGGTTCTCTTTTTTAATTGACGTGGTTCTAAATTTAATGATAAAATTAAATAAACAGTATAGAATGATGTGAGCGCCAACAGTTACAACGGGGACCGAGCAATCATCGTCTGCTTCATGTGCACCATGATAAGATAATATACTTACCCGGGGAACCGGGGGACGAGTTGCACCCGTTCCGAGCCTGTTCGGAGGTGGTGCCAATGAATACATATGAGGAATTAAATCTGATTGTAAGCGTTGCCTTACTCATTGTTGCAATTCTAAATTATACTCATAAAAAATAGCCCGTCCTGACCCTGCAAAAGTCGACGAGCTATTTTTCAATAGTTTAAAACTTAATCGCCGGGGCGGGGAAGTAGCAGTTCCCTTCCGGCTCTCCTGTTAAGTATATTATATGTCATTAAAAAAGATTCGTCAACCTTCGGTTTTCATCCACTGTTCCCAGCCAGAAAAACAAAAATTTAAAAAGAGCCTAAACCCTTTGATTTATAAGGGAAAAGGCTCTTTTGATTATTATTTGCAGACAATGACGTTTCAAATTTTACCCATTATTTTCAATAAAACCATTGCTATCATTGCCCATTTTTACGTGTTATTCTTCGGTATTTTTTATTTGACCTAATTTTTAGTATCATTTTAGTATCAAAACATGCTTCCATAAAAACTTACTCCATATCAATCCATTCGCCATATAACACTTCTCCGTCCACATTCACATATAACGGAGTATATGAGTAAGTGCTTATATCAATCACTTCAAATTGTACTGTCCACTTGCTTCTTATCATTGCCCCAAAAGAATTTTCTGCATCTACATAGCTTTGAACAGCTATTATATCTCCATTTTTAGACATTGCTATTTCTTCTGGTCTTGTCACTATTGATGGAAATTTTGCTGATCGAGGGCTTTTCAGTCCACTTTCAACAATTTCTTTTGCCATCATATAGTATGGTGTCATGTCATTATGATTAATTGTCTTCTTTTTTAGCTCTTCAACTGTCATTTTCAAAGTATCCTCTTCATAGAATACAGCTCCACCATTGGGCTGAAAAATGCGATAAACTTTATCATCTGAAAATGCAGTCAAAATGAAATCGCCTTCAGAAGAAGTCATTACATAATTTCCTGTCCCATCCGTATGTTTAACATATTCAAGATTGGTAAAGCCTATCTGATTCACTAAAATATCATAAGCCTGTTGTCCGACATTATCTCCTAATTCTTTTTTCAACTTGCCCAATAAAGCATTCTCTGGCGAAAGCGTTTCTTCTGCTTGAGTTGTAACTGGTTCTTCAGCGCTTTCAGAAGATGCTTCTTCATATTCTTCCATTGCGGCAAGATCTGAATCTTTCTCATTTTCAGATACTTTGTTTAATTTCTCATTCTCTTTCTCTAATTTTTTCTTTTCTTTCTCTAGCTGCTTATTTTTCTCCTCTAATTCTTTTATTTTTTTAGATGTGTCTTCAGCTTCTCTTGATTCTCGTTCAATTCGAGATTGTTCCATTTCATCCGAATAAAAGGTACTGGAAATTGCAACTAGAATCATCAATCCAATAAAGCTTAAAATCATCGTAAAAACAGGTTTTTTCTTACTTTTTTTCCTAAATAAATTAACAATGAGCCAAATTGCTCCAGCTGGAAAAGCAAGAAGACAGAGTAATTCCAGAGTTCCTATCAATACCATAAATATGTCCCCCCTTATTTTCCTCTACCATATCACAGTTTGCGATAAAAAGCCAGTGATGAGGGGCTCGAAAACACAAAAAAGAGGCGGATAAACCGCCCCCTAAATTGCTCTCTTCTCTATAATTTCCGAAATATCCACCTTGTTATTTCGGCATAATGCCACTGCTGTGCTCAAAGCCTGTTGTAATTCAGAATCATCTAGCATATCAAGTGTTTTCGGTTTGGCTTTCCTTCCAGCCTGGTTTAAATATGCTGTAATCCTAGAATTTAAATTGATACTGTGCTGATACAGAAGCTCTTTCTTGAAATCTGTCCATGCTTTTTCAAAATTGCCATCAAGAGAATGAGCATAAACTCTTACCAAGGAATTTATTAAAGGTCTATCTGCCCACTGCAATACTTTTTGAGAAAGTAAATCATTTTCTTTCTGCAAATTATTTATTTTTTTCTGCTTTTCCTCAATGCTTATGAGACAAGTACGAACCAAATTCTTTTGTTCTTCTGGAATATCGTCAAAATATGTATTTATAAATAAGTCTGTATTGTTGATATAGCCTCCGGTTTTACGAAGCTGTGGCAGGACTTCATCTGTTACCCAATCGGTAAAGGTTTCTGCATTAGGCTTACGGCTTTTAAAGACTAGCTTATACACACCGCTCTCAGTGAGGAAATTCTCTCCGGCGTTGTTCAGTTTTCGGATGTTACTACTAGTCACATCCGAATTTTTGACCTTAACAACCTGCTTTTCATTCATTCTTGATATAGCTTTTCTTACTGCTTCACTGCCAAGTTCTAAACACTCTCCTACATGATACGGATTGAATAAAACTTCTCCATTTAAATCAAATACTTCTACTTTGTGTCCCTCAAAAATCATTAAATCACTCATACCACAGTCCCTCCGCAATCAGCCAAAAATATCCTTCAAAATATCCGCATGATACATATTTACGGTCCCAAACCGCGGATCCTGTGTTTTAGTCACATCATATCCATATTCTTTGGACAATTTACTGGCCTTGCGCCCATACATATTCGCCCGGTTTACATCTACCCGGATTCCTCTCAGGCTGGCATATCCGGCAATCGTATAGTAATTTTCATCGTGGGTCGTAATCTTAGCTTCTATCTGCTTTATATTATGTTCTACGCTCTGCAATCTCTGCTCCTGCTCATAGAATTGCTGGGCATATATTAAGAGCATTTCTGCGGAGGACTTTGGCTTTAACTGTTCTTCCATATCGTGGAAACGTTTTACATACTTTGCCGTGAATAAAATTCCCTTTTCTCCAGTAAATTTGTTAGCAAGAAAGTCACAGCCTAGCTTTGTGATATTATAGCATTTATTTTCCTTCCCACTGGAATCTTTGTAAGAGGAAAGAATGAAATAATCACTGAGAGGAAAATTCCCCTTAGTTAATGTTGGAATAATTCCAATTTGTTTTATTGTTCCATCTGGTTTTGTACTTCCTTCCAATTTCTTCAAAATTTCTTTGTGCTCAGTTTCCATCATCTCAGCTACTTCCAATGAAGAAATGGTTTTCTCTTTTGTAAAAATGTTCGATACTTCGTGCATGTTCCGCACTCCTTTCACTTTTACTGGGCGGTTTCGCATTTCGCTGGCCGCCCGATGATTTGAAGTGCTGCCGGAGCATACCCGGCTATGAGTCGCACATCTATTCGGAAATCCCGAAGGAATATTCCCTAAAAAATGCAAAAAGGAGCTAGTAAAGCTCCCGGGTCGGCCTACTTTACGGATTCAATAATCCAACCGACTAGCTGTGTTTTCCAGGGCTTCCTAGCTCCAATGCGCTTTTGCTATCATTAAGTTGTGGATAGATGATAGCACACCTTTGACAGGTTTGTCAAATGTCACTTAATCAATTCCAGCCCAGCCAGTCTTGAATGTCCTTTTGGCAAACCGATTCTGCCCCCGGCGGGTGGCATTGAAAATATCATCGTCTCCAATATGAAGTTCTTTCTGTTCTACCACACTTATCAGTTTTTCAAGCAGCTGATTCTGCCTTTTAACTTCATACTGCTGCTGTGCCATTCGAGAATCCCTCTCTATCTGCATGGCGGATTTCAGCTTTTCATAGCTGTAGGAGTTTGAAGACAGGCTCTGTTTGGGGACAAAAGTGTTCAGCCGGTACTTTCCGAACTCGTCCGACATGGTAGCTACCACTCTGGAGATCCACTTGGTGTTTTTCTCCAGCGGAACTACTGCCTCCGCTCCATTGCCCTCTAAAAGCCCAACCTGTCCCTTTTCCAATACTCCGCCTCTTGCAAGCTGGGGGATTCGTGGAAGGCTTATCTCATTTAAATCAAAGCCGAAGGTTTCTCCACCAATGCCTGGAACCCAGTCCGGAACATCAAACTGGAGATTATTCATTCCCCTCACAACGAAGTTAATTCCATTTTCGATTGCTCCAATCATCGAATTGACGAAGCCGATAATCAGCTTAATTGGCCCCTTAATAAAGTCCGGCATCGCATCCCAGACTCCCTTGAATACAGTCTTCACACCTTCCCAGGCTTTTGACCAGTCTCCGGAGAACACTCCGTTGACGAATCCTATCACGCCTGTAGCGACAGTAATAAAACCATTCAGAGTGTCAGCGATTCCGGCAAACACAGTCAGCACAAGCGTTCCTATTCCTTCCAGCACCGGAGAAATCACAGGGAAAATCTTATCCACAACCCAGTTAAGAAGAGGCTGAAAGACGCTTTTCCAGACGTTCTCTATGAAAGTCGCTACTTCGCCAAATAAATCAATAAAGCTACTGAGCAGCGGCTGAATATGGTCCCCCCAGACTTCCGAGAACTTTCCCGCCAGAGAATCCAGCACAGGCGCAAAATATGTATTATATCCGCTTAGCAGTGTCTCTATCACTTCGGACAAGCCATCACGAATCGAGGAAAACATAGGAGCTATATGCTTCTTATACATCTGATTGATTTCGCTCCACGTTTGGCTAAAAGAATTCGCCAGAGCTGTCAGAACCTCTGATATCGGTCCCAGAGTGTTAGATAAAGCCTCTTTAAATCCCGAAGAATTTTCCGTGATTGGTGTAAGAATCATATCCAGGATGCTTGTTCCCAGCCTTCCAGCCAGTTCTGTGGCACCCATGAATCCGTCAGCGAACACCTGAATAATGTCTGCCGTGATCTGCTTTGCCGGTTCGGAACGAAACACAGTGAAGATGTCTGCTAGAGCCATCTGGAAATTCGTCAAGATCGTATCAGACTGTGCCGTGATATCAAACATGGAAATGAGCCAGCTCTGGATATTTTCTTTCGATTTTCCCAGATATAAGGAAATTCCTCCTGTGATATTGTCGACAATGGTAGAACCTACCGATACAAAGCTACCAACTTTTGCTCCGGCATTATAAGCCAAAGCATCCAGCATATGGTTGAACGCAGTTGCTACTCTTCCATCGCTAAAGATTTCCTCAAAGCTTGCCCTGATACTTTGAATATTCTGGCGGATTGAATCAAACACGGACATATCACCCAGTCCCACCCGGAAACCTTTCGAGAAAAGAGACGAAAGCTCTAACAGACGCTTGCGGATGTCTTCTATTACAGGGGAGGCCTCGTCTTCTGCCGTGATGTCCAGCTCGTACTTCTCCGGCAAAGCCATATCAGGAAGCGAACCAGCCCCTCCGCCTCCGCCGGATCCGCCCGCGCCTTCATTCGATGTCATATTATTGACTTCATGCCAGCCAGCAATGAAACCGTTCAGACTTTTCTGGGATTTCTTCGCCGCATCTCCTATTTCTCCGATTCCTCCGGCTGCAGCATCTATGTTATTCCCTAGGCTTCCAGCAGATTCTGCCATTTCAGACAGTCCGGCTCCTGCACTGGCAGCCTGTGGCTTAACCCCGAACAGCTTCCCAATGAAAGAAGAAATCAGGTTGGCCAGGCTAATGATTTTCGCCATTAAAGCGTTAATCACTGTGATAACTGGAAGGAATGCCGCCTTAAGCCCTCCGCCAATAATTCCAGCCAGATTCTGAAATTGACCCGCAAGAATCCTTGTCTGCCCCGCCCATTCGTTCGAAGTACGGCTGAAATCACCATGCGCGGCCGCAGTAGCTTCCATAACATAGGCATATCGAAGCTGTGCCTGTTCCGCCTGAGTCATGGCGGACACACTCTTATTAATTCCCTTTGAATAGGCAAACTGCTGTAAGTTCGCCTGAGTCATCACGACCGCGAACTTTTTCAGGCTCTCCGTTTCGCCGGTAAACACAGACTCAAGGGCTGTTTGCGCCACATCATGGCTCACGTTCCAGAAAGAAGCTAAATCACCAGCTAATCCAGTCAAGCTTAAGGACATCTCAGCCGCCCGCTCCGGAACTACTCCCAGAGAACGCCCCATTGCCGCAAATTGGCCAGACATCTTTTTAGCTGACAGAGCTGACATTCCAAACGCCTGAACCGAATTAGAGGCAAAGTCATCCGCCATATAGGAAAGACTTCCAAACCCCTGTTCTACTACGTTCTGGGCTTCTGCCAGGTCCGAAGAATAATTGATAGCGTTCTTAATTCCTGTAATAAGTCCATAAATTCCGCCGGCAAGCCCAGCCAGAGAAAGGATCTGACCCCCGAAGTTCTTAATTCCCAATAAGCCCCTTCTGGAGTTTTTCTCCAATCCTGCCATGCTTCCAGATAAAGACTGGATATTTTTCTGGAGATTTCGGGCTGCAGAACCAGCTTTCGCACCTGCCGGAGCTATTTTTGCCAAGGATTCTACAACCCTTACCACGTTATTATTTAACTTCGGCGCACTTGAAAGCGATTGAATGAATGATTGGATCCCGGCAGTCAGGCCAGGAAGAGACGATACTGTCTGCTGGATTTTGTTTCCGGCTGAAGCCATGCCAGACAGAGCTGTAACAAGTGAAACAGCTGCAGCTGATACGGCAGGAGCTGCAGCCATTGTGTCGATGAATTTTCGTATTTCCACCGATAGCCCCGGTAAACTGCTCTGAACAACGGCCATATTGTCGGCTGATGCGCTCATCTGGGACAGAGAAGTGAATAGTTTAGACGTTCCTGCAGTTACCTTTTCAGAGCCAGCCAGGGAAGCTGTAAAGCCTTGAAAAGCGGTTCCTAAATGATTTAGGGCAGCTGTGTCTACACCCTTCAGCGCGTTTATCTGGCGCGCTATTCCGTCCAGGTTGATGTGTCCAAGCTTCTCCAGTGATTTGACAGCCCGGTTTACGTCCGTTGGCTTCATCTCGGACAGCTTGGATGCAGCCTCGGCAAAGCTCCCAAGGGCGGAAGAATATCCATTCAGTTTTTCCGGATTCAGTGTTCTCGAAGCCTTGCCAAGCCTCTCCATTCCGGCACACACATTGTCGAATCCCTTGAATCCGCCCAGCCGCCGCTGTAATTTAGCAAGCGAATCTGTTAATTTGTTTAAGGAAGCCTCTGCCCCCTTTGAATTGGCACTGATTTCTAACACCAAAGAGTCGATTGTATTATCTGCCATTTTCTACCTCCTAACTTTTTGAGGATAATGGCCCCGCTCTAGTCGCGAGGCCAAGCAATCAATTAACCTTTTACTCTATGCGCCCAGATGACTTCCGGAAGCAGCTCAAAGATGATTCTTCTCGCCTTTTCATCATCTGGACAATCTTCCATGTCATCAAGCCCGCCGGTCCCTCTTTTCGTCTCTACCTTATAGAGATCTAAAAGCAGTGAATCCGGCAAACGATCCAAAGCTACCAGAAAATCCTTCAGGAGATTCCACTCCGGCGCAGATTCGTTGACTAATATCTGCCCCTCGTCCGTCCGACTGTAAGGAAGATTTAAAAACACCTGAAATTCAACGTCTGAAACCATTCGTCTAAGCTCTGGCGGGGTTTTTCGGAAATCAAAGCTGAAAATATGCTCTGACTGCTTATGATATTGATTTCTAAATTTTTTCAATTGAAACGCATTCATCCCGCTACCTCCACATGAAAAAAAGCGCCAATAACATCATGACGCTACAAAGAGCATTTCCATTCCTATCAGAAACTTCCTCAGAATTATGTGCCGCCTGATAAGCGAAAGCACCCGCAGCAAATAACACAAATAAGGAAGTAAGTATGTGAATTAACTTGAATAAAAGCATTACAGTTCTCCTTTTTTATTTTTTGTTTTTATAATAAAAAACCAATTATTGCCTATTGTCAGTCAAATATGATATAATTAGGATATGAATAAAGAAATTGAGAACAATCTACTTTCATTCAAACCTTTCTAGCTCTAGCCGTCAACTTCTTATAGTGGTTGGCGGTTTTTATTTTTCTGAAGCTGGATGAACTCCAGTGATGACTGCTGTCAGCTCATTGCCATATAGAGTTCTTCTAAGTCCTACGCCAACTGAGACAAAGTCTCCAATCTGTGCATTTTTCTCAAAAGTTTTTACTTTTGTTTTCTGCCCGTCAACATCAAGCTCTAATGTGTAAAGCGTATATCTCTGCCCGGTTCTGCTTGCTCCCTCATAGCTGCTGATTCCGATGACTTTATATCTCTGATTCTCCATTATTTATTGTTTCCTTTCCATGTTTTTTCCTTTAATTTGGGGAAAAAGGGTGGAGGTAGGAATCCACCCTAAATTCATTTTTTCTTTATCTCCCGTATCCTTTTATGTTCTGCTCTGAACTGTCCTCATACACATAGTCAAGTCGGCCAGTGTCGAGGTAGCCCTCAACTGCTTCCTTATATTCTCCATCCATCAAAGCCAGCTTGTCCATGAAATCCGGCTCCACGCTTGAAAGCTGCTTAATTCTTTCCTGTTTTTCCGTTTCGTTTTCGATATTGCCGATTAGATCGTAAATTCTTTTTTCTTCTTCTTTTGACAACTTGAATTCCCGTGGAATATCGGAGATTCCCCAAAGCTCCTCAGCTTCTTTGATCGAATCATTTTTTGTCAAAAAGTTTGAAGCCATTACCAGGGCATACACAGGCTTATCTTCCTCTAAAAGATCTTTTCCAATTAAATCCGGATAGTGGCCAGCATAAGCGGTTACAGCGGTTACTGCATTATCATGAACGCGCTTCAATGCACTCATGAAAGTCTTGGAGTCTGGAGTCTTGACATAGTAGCCATTTTCTTTCGCGATTTCCGAGAAGATACGGGATCCGAAAAAGCTGTTTTTCGTTTCTTCTTCCAGAACCCTCAGCTCCTCAATGCCCAAATGAATTTCAAAATTCCTGATGCAATTCAGTGTCTGGATCAGATTTCCGTCAAGTGGTTTAACCAACCACTTCCGAAAGTCTTTTTCGATATCCTCAACGATTAAATCAATTTCATTCTTTGCGATTCCCCGCGCGACATCAACTTTACTTCCTACATCGATCCAAATCTTACGGCTTTCCTCCCGGAATGCTTCATCGCTGTATCTCTGCCGGGCACGCTCTATTCTCTTTGAATAGTCCCGAAAATGTCTATCCGCCTTTTCCTGATACTCTGTTACTACTGCCTTAATTTGTCCGAATCCCGTCATTTTTTTAATCCTCCATAATATATCCGCCGGCTTTTAGTGTTTCCCGAACCGGATCAGCGTTAGTTGCTGTCACAATCTCTGGCGGCTCTGTGCCATCAATAAACGGGGAAAGTGATTTCCTTAATTGTTTCTCTGTAGGCTTCCCGCCAGATAAACGCATAGCCACCTCAACCGCTGGGGATTTCGCCTGCTCCTGTCTTTTCTTCTCCGCTCTAAGTCGCTGAAGCTCAAAATCTGATAACATAATTATTTCGCCCTCTCTTTCATCGCTTGAATTGTCCTATCCAGTTCAACATTGATTTTCTGCTTGCACATTTCAAGAAAAGCCGCTGCACAAGCCATATCTTCCTTACTGCCACAATCTTCACTTGCCAAAGCCATAAGGGAATTAAACCTCAAAAACGTGTCAATAGCTTCACCTACGGCCCCGTCTGATAACAAGCCTTCATCCCGTCCATACTTCCAACCCATGTTAATCGTCCTCACTTTCTTCATTCTTAATTTGCCAGATAAACGACCAATAAGCTCCTGGGTCATCCTCCTTCAATTGATGCTTCTCTGGCCATGACAGCTCCTCAAACTCTTCAAGAGTCTTGGGAGATTCCCGCACTTCTTTCATCTATAGTCACCTCCGTACTTATAGGCACACTTGTTAAAGTGCCTTTTTTATAAATTTCGGAATTTTTGAGGGCCTTTTATTCTCCCCGGTCGCTTACGGGCGTTACCCCGGCAGCATATAACTACCCACAAGACCCCTACCTAGGGGGGCAAAAAAAGGACTGATCCGCAATAGATAGTCCTTCTTAAAGCACATGTCTTTCTTTCGTTAAAGTAGATTAATGTTCTTCTGTATAGCTTGCTCAAGCTCTGCGGAGCCGATTCCCAGATACCTCTGAGTAATGGCTGCTGAACTGTGCTGCAGTAGAGTCTGTACCAACGCGATATTGTAGTTACTGTCCCGATAAATGTTGGTGGCGAAGAACTTCCGGAAGCTATGGGTTGATATCCCCTCATATCCCAGATAGTCACATACAGCCTTCAGATGCTTCTGCACAGCTCGCTCTGATATCGGGAATATTGCCTCATTGCTTTTGATTTCAGCATCTATACAGTATTGCTGGATATACTGATATATTTCCACTGGAACTGTGAAAGTCCGTGACTTTCCTGTCTTTTGTTCCACTATGTCCAGCCTATACCTCTCGCCGTCCTTTACAATGTCCTTCAACCTAAGCTGCAGTATGTCGCTGATCCTCAGTCCCAGATTAGCCTCCAGTACTAAAGCGGTCGCGATTCTCTGATTCGGCCTCGAGCTCAAGAAGCCTGTTCTAATCGTGTCTATGATTTCCTTATATTGCTCTTCTGTCAGTGCTAATGTCTTTTTATTCATGGTATCAACCTCCCGTCTTGATACCAATTCTATCACAAAAGTTCGTATTTTACAATAATAAAGTTCGTATTTTGTGCATTGATTTTCTCAAACCCTTGTAAACACTAGAAAAATTAGTTCGTATTTTATGTATTATACGAACTTATCTCAAAAAGACACTTCCGCCAGATAAGGACAGAAGCTTTATCAGAAATCCAAATCTGGCTTCTCAGGCTCTGGCGCATCTATGTAGGCAGCGTGACGAGAAGCTATTTCCTCCCGGCTCTGATGAGGAACCATTGTGGTGCGCTCCTGAGCTTCCAAGCTTACCGCATCACGATAGCCAGCCCAATTTTTGAAGAAAAAGCATCCCGAACCTGGGTAAATCTTATTAGAAAGCATTAACTGCTCTAAAAAGGCCGTGATAAAAGCTTTTGCTTTCGAGATCAGCTCTTGTCTTCTGGTAGAGCATCCGATTCCCTGCTCCCAGTTCCAGAGCGTTGTTCTGGTGACTGACAGAGCCACCGATAAAGACTCAATCCCTGGGCGAATTGACGAATCTTCGCAAAACTGGAAATATTCGTCAATGCGCTCTTCTACCTCTTTATCCGTCTCTGGCTTACCTTTGTCATACAGCTGCCGCAATGAGACGACTGTGCTTTTCATGAATTCGGCCGGAACTTCATTCAGTTGTCCGGTCGGGAAATTATTAGGCCTTGCCATCTTTTAACCTCTCTTTCTGTGAAAAACCCTTATTTTTTCCATTCCGTTTTATAATGTTAAGTTGCTCGCGAAGGTTGCCCCCATCCCCTTCCTTATCTGGCCTGTCCTTCAATTCATTAATAAGCTTATTCCATCTCGGAAGTTCATCCATTTAAGCACCTTCTTTCCTTATCATTTTTTTCAAGCTCATTGATGACCGCCAGAGTCAGGGACTTTAAAAACTTTGATTGATTCATAAGCTCTCTTGCTTCCTGAACGATTGCATCCCATTCCTGTTCAGAGCCGGAATTATTACACCACTTTTTGTGGAAGTTCCAGGCTTCTCCCCACTGGCTGAAATATTGTTTCTTAAAATCCATGCTACATCTTCCTTTCATTTACCGGGCCAGGTAAGCCCGCAAACCCTTGATTTTACAGCATTTGTGCAAAATGTGCATTTTCTATGTTATTTTTTACAGTTCACTCCTTATAGGCAAATTACAAATAGAATGCACAAAATGCACATTGCCCTGTTTTTATGCGTATTTCTTACTTCCTCACTTCTTACTTACTCCTCCACCTTCATAGAGTGTACAGAAACTTGAGGGAATAAGGTAAAAACCCTTATTTTATGCGGGCTGCGCTTACTCCCTCACGAAAAACCTCCCTTAGAGAGAATCTTTGTCTATCACATATTGTTGGTATATATGTACCATTGATTCCGTTGATTATCGTTGATAGCATCAACGGTTATCAATACTATCAACGGTTATTTTATAGGTAAGAGAAAATTTCGGATATTCAACGCTTGTCAACGGTTATCAACGGCTTCAACGGCTTTCATCTGTAAACGGATTATAGCCATAATAAAATCTGTGTTTCTTTGCTCCACTGCCATTGTTAATTGGCTCATACATGATATTATCTTGTTGGAAAAGCAAATCCTGATATTTCAATATATTCTTCCCTACTTTTTGGGCTTTCTCATATATTGGCGTCTTTAACATTCGGCTAGCATTTATAATCTCTGTTGCTCCACCTGTCCAACCGTCTTTATTCTGTATTAATATCTTTCGGATAGTCTGTACTAAAGGATTACTGTTATATTCCTCCAATGCCTTTCGTTCTTCCATTTCATCTGCAGTTCCCAGAATATGCCATCTGCAGCAGTCTTTATTAAAATTCATTTGAAAGTCCAACATTTCAACATCTCGCCCAGTAATAGAAAGTTTTGTATTTTCATCTTCCCGGCTTTCTTTATTCATAACAATCATTGTATCAGCCGCCCCAGTCAAGCCTTGTGTTCCATTAATATTGGCGAATACATCGGAAATATCACGCATTTTCTTTGTATGATGAACCAGCACAACACAAATCTTATTAACATCTGCAAACGCTTTAAGCTGTCCGGCTTCTCGATAATCAGCAGTATAGGCACTTTCTCCTCTTCGCATATCTGCTCGAACTTTTGCAAATGTATCAATTACAATCAATCTTGTTTCTGGATTTTTCTCTAAAAATTTCGTAAGTTGCTCAATAAGTCCATGCCCCAGATCAGCGGCATGTATACTCATAGCAAAACCGCTAGGAGCCGTCCGTCCATTCAGAACCTTTTTCATACGCTCCTGTAATCGGTTATTGCTATCTTCAAGTGCCAGATAAAGAACGCCTGCCTTATTTGTTTCAAATCCCAGAAATTTTGTACCTGTGGCTACTGATATACACATATCTAACACAAGCCAGCTTTTTCCATATTTAGGAGGACTTGCAACAATACACAACCCAACCGGAAGAATCTTTTTGACGAGAAAAAAAGGCTTTTCTAGCTGCATAGAATCCAGTTCATCAGCTCTCACAAAAGAAAGTTCCTGTATTTCATCTTTTGGCTTTATTACGCCATTTTCAGTTGTCACCATTCGCACGCACACCTCCGATCTCGTCCTGGAGTCCGACTCGACTCAAAGGCCCTTTGCGCTGTAAGTTCTCTTATTTCTGCTTCCGTGGCTTCGAATGCCCCGGATTCTTCCAATATAAGCAAGCAGTCCAAGAGCCACTCCGGCCGGTCAGAAGGCAGTCCATGCCCCTGACTGGGCTTCATCCTGCGATATGTACGGGTGTCTGCTGCAGTCAGGATATCAAGCCTATACTCCACCCTCTGGATTTCGCTCTGGATATATGCCCACACGTCACTGAACGGCTCTATCTCGCCCTTTTCCAGCACCAGATTATACTTCCTCAGCTTGTCCTTTAACTGGCCAATTTCGCCAAATAAGGCAGCGTAGAAAGCCTTCTTTCTGGCTGCTCTCTTCCGTTCCTCTGCCTCTTCCTTCTCTATCCTTCTCCTGACATCTCTTCTGTTCTGACGGCCGTCAGATAAGCCATAGTACTGCGTTAAGGCTTTCAGGGCTTCCCACTGACTACAGCCCTTAACATATGCGTACAGCGAGATGACGTCTCCGCCTTTATTACCATTTGCGAAGTCGCAGAAACGATTGGTTTCTGGAAAAATCGCAAGGCTGGCTGTCTTATCCGGAGATGCCGGACTCTTGACAAAGTAAATAGTGCCGTGTCTTTGCGGCGTCATGTAATGTTCTTCAACTATTCTTCTTATTCCGATCTCTTTTAATTCTTCTCTTACTTCTCTAAAATCTTCTCTCATCCTACCTGCCTATTTCATCCCTTGCCTTATCAGATAACCATCAAGCCGCTCCCTCAGATAGAGGTTCTTCCGGCTCCCAAGCTTAACCAGGGCCCCAGCCTTCGTTGCCAACTCGACCAACCTTTTTTTCCCAACATTATATCTGGCTCTTGCCTGAGATTCAGTCAATGCGATCACCTGATTCAAATTCATGTCTTCCATATCTATTCCCCTTTCCGAGTACAAAAAAGGACACCTGTTCCCAGATGCCCTTTTTTCATACTATGATCTTACCACACTTTACCGTCCCCTAGGAACTCACTTTTTAAGTAAAATCGAACATCTTTCATGTTATCTGGGCATGTTCGTTACGATGTGAGTCTCTAACTTTCTTTAATCTTTACCACAAACTGCACTGGTTTCGGCGGCTCAGATTCCTGTAGTCCATTTGCTTTCTCCCCATTTTCTCTAAAGTAAGGAACTCTTACAAAATCCCGAATGATGTTCAGTGCTTCCTCATCTGTGATTTGATCCAGCATTTCAGAGATCCTCTTTCTCTGATTTGCCTGGTTATTTTTTGGCTGTTCCCGTAATTTTTTAAAATGCGTGTCTATAACGTCCCTAATATCGTCCTGAATCTTTATCAAATAATCAAACACAATGCTGGTATTTGTGAGCGCGTTTTTAGAATTGGCGAACTGCACAAACGCATCATTTAAAGATTCCGGCTCCTTCATATACTCTAAAGTCTCTTGTGCTGACTCTAAAACGAAAAGAGCTTTATCAAGATCTGGTTTCAGGCATTCCAGTCTCCTAATTATTTCCCACTTTTCATCTTCAATCTCACTTATGATCTCACTCGCCAGGCTCCTTGTCTCATCGTGCATTTCTTATTCCTCCTTGATTTTTCGCCGGATAAGCCATATAATCAAGGTATATCCGGCTTTTATGCGTGTGTCCGGGTTACTCTGCCCTTGAAGAAGTTGCCGCTTCCTTAAGGGCTTTTTTCGTGGCTTCCAGCTCCTTAGATAACTCATCATACGTTTTGAGCATTAATTCATACTGTTCTACCGGGATCAAAACACTCTTTTGCATATCAATTGTTCCTTTCTTGGTCGTATTTAAAAATCTTCAAAAAGTTCCTTCAGAACTCTCGGCCTATAGTGCTTATCTCTCTCCTGAGTTAATTTGATTCTTCCCCTACCGCTTCCGATAAAAGAGACGTTCATTACTGCGATTCTGTCAATGACTTCCATTTCATTCTTTATGGCCCTGCGCCTTATCAGGCAGTCTTTCATCATTTTAGCAACCTTATAGCCCTGACAAGCATTTAAAGGATAGAATTCAATATAGTGCCGAATATCGGATATCTCTTTATCAACCTTTGAAAGTTCTGATTGGAGCAATATCCTCTGTTCTTTTAAATCTTTCGTCACTTTCTCTAAATTATCATATAATTCAGATATATTCCCCATGTATATCGCCTCTTCTTAGTATTCTCCTTCGTCTTCCAGAATCTCCACTTCCTGGACAGCTTCTCCGCATCCCTCTGAAGTCATCCAACCCGGCTCATGGTCTTTGAGCGTGATGACTAAATTGCCGTTTTCACTGATTCCAAACCCACAATACCCATCACTGCCTATTTCTTGGCATTCCGTCAGAATCTCCACAATATCGCGAACTCTGTACATCTTCATAGCTCCACCTACCTACTCCTCGAAATTAAGAAAGACACCTTCATCGTCCAGAACGAATCCCAAGTGAATCAGCTTGCCATTCTCTACTTTAACAGCATCCAGAAATACCCTATCATCTTTTTCTACAGTATCTACTGCTGTGATGAACGCTCCCTGCAGCATCTCCAGCTCGCAGCGGTCAACATTGTTATAGACTCTTCTTGGCTTCTCGGCCTTTTCCTCTCTGGAATCATCCAGAAGATACAAAGCTTCTGCGGCCTCCATATCTTCAATTTTATTTTTTTCGGCATAAGCCTCAACCTCGCAGTCAAACAGCGTTTCCGCCGTATCATGGTCAACATCACACCGTTCCATTATGTCCTGCACCATTAACTCCTTCTTAATATCCATATCCATTTTCTTTTCTCCCTTCTTTTTTAACTTTCTGCCTCAAAACCGTAAAATTTTTTCTGAAAAAACGCAGTTGGAACTTTGCCCGATACAGTCAGGTAGCCTTCCGCCTTAAGTTCCGCGTTCATTTCCCGAATCATGCTATAAGCCTTGCCGGTAGACACGCCGACTACCTCTGCCACCTCCTGGGCTGTTAAATACTGCTTCCTCAAGCACAACATCTCCTTTCGATTCTTAGCCACCGCCCCCGGTGCTTTAATCAATGATTTCTGTTACTCTTACGCCTAAGCCTCTAGCTACCTTGCCAACTGCCTGCGGTGTTGCTTTTTTGCTGTTAAGGATTATATTAATCCTCTGGCGACTTAATCCTGCACGTTCTGCAAGTTCCGCCATAGTCAATCCGCTTTCTGCAAGCGCAACATCAAACTTCTTGTTGTCAATTGTCATCTTATCGCCCTCCTTTTTACACCAATATGGTGTTTGTATTATAAACTTAACACCATATTAATTTTTTGTCAATAGCATATTGCTTTTTTTACACCATTTTGCTATATTTTAAAATGGAGGTATACTATGATGACTTTGCAACAACGATTAAAAAGTTTACGATTAGGAAGATTGTTAACTCAAAAAGAACTAGCTGGGCTACTAAATGTTTCACAGAATGCTATTTATAATTGGGAAAATGGAAATAGAGAGCCTAATAAAGAAATGATAGAAAAAATAGCATCATTATTTGATGTTTCACCTGCTTATCTAATGGGGTGGGAAAATGAACGTACTGTTTTTATAGCAGATAATTTAAAAAAGATTATGGAACTGAAAAATATATCCTCCTCTGAGCTTGCAAATTTATCTGACTTACCAATATGCGAGATTGATGATATTTTAGAAAATGGGCGTGCCCCCGTATCTTATATTTCTAAACTTGCTGCAGCATTAGATGTTACCATAAAATATTTAACTGAACTTGAAGCCAGTGAAATAAATCAAGAAAAGCTTAATTCTCAGCTTGAGTCAACAAAAATAGTAAAAATAACTATGGAATTACATATTTTAAATGCAAATGGATTGGACGAAGCATACAAACAAATAAAACTATTGAGTAAAATCCCTGAATACAGAAATGACAATAACTCTGAGGATTAACCAGCTCAATCTTGAGCCTGTACTATGACATATAATATACTTACCCGGGGAGCCGGGGGACGAGCTGCACCCGTTCCGAGCCTGTTCGGAGGTGGTGCCAATGAGTACATACGAGGAATTACAACTAATAGTTTCCGTTGCGTTGCTTATAGTTGCAATACTGACATATACCCGTAAAAAATAGCCGTCCTGACTCTGGAAAAGTAGACGGCTATTTTCTATAACTAACTATTTTTCGCCGGGGCGGGGAAGTGGTGTTTCCCTTCCGGCTCTCCTGTTAAGTATATTATATGTCATCCATAAAAATTCGTCAACCTTCGTTTTTTAGCCACCGCCCCCGGCCAGAAATGGAGGAAGAGAATGCCCATCTATAAAGATGAGAAGACAAACACCTGGTACTGCAAATTCTATTACGTTAATTGGCAAGGCCAGAAAAAACAGAAATTAAAAAGAGGATTCAAGCTTCAAAGAGATGCAAAAGACTGGGAACGTAAATTCTTGGAACAATTTTCCAAAAATCCAGATATCACTTTTGAGGCTCTGTACCAAAAATACAAGGCTTACATTACTCCCAGAATCAGAGAAAGCTCCTCTTCTGTCAGGTTTGGTATGCTTGACAAGCATGTACTGCCTTTTTTTAAAGACCGAATTATTTCAGATATTGGCCCTTCTGATATAGCAGCCTGGCAGACTGAACTGCTAAAGAAAAATTTAAGTAATTCTTATGCCCATATGATTAATGTGTATTTAAAAGCTATCTTTTCGTATGCAGTAGAATATATGGGGTTACCCAAAAATCCATGCACAAAGTCCATCGGATCGCTTAAAAGCCAAAAAATAAATTTCTGGACTCCTGAAGAATACAAGCAGTTTTCTGAGGCATGCAAAGATAATTTAGAATACTTCACACTTTTTGAGCTGCTTTATTACACCGGTATGCGAGTTGGAGAGGCTCTTGCCCTTACATTGAACGATATTGATTTTGAGCAGCATATTGTTTCGATTAATAAAACATATTACCGAATAGTTGGAAAAGATTTAATAAATCCACCAAAAACAGCCGGAAGTGAACGAACTATTCTAATGCCGGATTTTTTGACAGCTGAACTATTGGACTATGTAGGACACCTGTATGAACCAGCTCCCGATGACCGTATATTTAACAAACGCCCTCAATACGTCCGCTCTGTCCTGAGAGACAGGGCCAAAAAAGCAGGGATAAAGCAAATTCGTGTTCATGACCTGAGGCATTCTCATGCTTCTATGCTTATCAACCTTGGAGCTAATCCCTTATTAGTTGCAGAACGATTAGGGCATGAATCGCCAGCCATAACACTTAAAACTTATTCTCATTTATTCCCTTCGACTCAGAATGATATCGTGTCAAAAATCAAAAAAATATAAAATAGTATCATTTTAGTATCACAGAAGATAAAAAAGAGCCTAAACCCTTTGATTTATAAGGGAAAAGGCTCTTTTGATTCCTATTTCTGCACAATGTTTATAATTTTTCCAGGAACATAGATTTCTTTTACGATATTTCCTGTCAGTTTGTCTTTTACTGCTTCTTTTCCTGCTGCCAGAGCGGTTTCTTTATCCACGTCGGCCGGAAGAGCTACCACGCCTCTCGTCTTTCCGTTGATCTGCACGGCAATCTCAATCTCGTCATCCTTCATGGCCTCTGTATCGCACTCTGGCCATGTGCTGTGGAATACGCTGTCTGTGCCGCCCAGCTCTCTCCAGAGCTCCTCGCCCAGATGCGGGGCAAACGGCGCCAGCAGGGTGACGAAGGTCTTTAAGGTCTCCTTATCGATTCCGCCTTCCTTCTTTGCCAGCTCAATGAACTTGTTATTGTACTCCATGAATCCGGAAATAACAGTATTTAAGCTGAACTGCTCAAATCTCTGCTCGATGTCGTAAACCAGCTTGTGGCGCAGCTTCACCATTTCCTTCGTCTCTTTGATATCTTTATCCTTGCTTGTCATAACCAGGTTGTAGAAACGGTTCAGGAATCTGGAAACGCCCTCGATTCCTCTGTCGTCCCACTCAGCGTCTAACTCCGGCGGGCCTACGAAAAGCTCGTAAAGTCTCAAGGAGTCGCAGCCGTAATCGCGCACCAGATCATCCGGAGAAACTACATTGCCCTTGGACTTGCTCATCTTGATTCCGTTCTTTCCGGTAATCATTCCCTGGTTGAACAGCTTCTTGAACGGCTCGTCAAAGTCAACCACGCCGATATCGTGGAGGAACTTGGTATAGAAGCGGGAGTACAGAAGGTGAAGCACCGCGTGCTCTACACCGCCGATGTACATATCAACCGGAAGGTATTTGTCTGCTTTCTCCTTGGAAACAAGAGCTTCGTTGTTCTTGCTGTCCACGTAGCGGAGGAAATACCAGGAAGAACCAGCCCACTGAGGCATGGTGTTGGTCTCTCTCTTAGCCGGAGCGCCGCAGCATGGGCAGGTTGTGTTCACCCACTCGTCGATGACAGCCAGCGGAGACTCACCTGTACCAGTTGGCTGGTAGCTGTCTACCTCCGGCAGCGTCAGCGGAAGCTGATCCTCAGGAACCGGCACGTTTCCGCACTTCGGACAGTGGATAATCGGAATCGGCTCGCCCCAGTATCTCTGGCGGGAGAATACCCAGTCGCGCAGCTTGTAGTTGACAGTCTTGCGGCCAATACCCATTTTTTCAATCATCTCAGGAGCTTCCTTCTTCAGGACAGAAGACTCCATTCCGTTCCACTCGCCGGAATTGATCATGGTTCCGCTTGCCTCTGTGTAGGCCTCTGTCATGTTCTCAATCTCTTTTCCGTCCTTGGCGATAACCTGGATAATCGGAATGCCGAACTTGGTGGCAAACTCAAAGTCGCGGTCATCGTGAGCCGGAACACACATAATAGCGCCTGTACCGTAATCTGCCAGTACATAGTCGGACAGCCAGATCGGAACCTTTGCTCCATTTAACGGGTTCACTGCGTAGGAACCGGTAAATACTCCCGTCTTTTCCTTATCCTGAAGACGATCTACATTGGACTTCATGGAAGCGTCGAAAATGTACTTCTCTACTGCTTCTCTCGTCTCATCGGTAGCCAGGCTCTTAGCCAGAGCGTGCTCCGGAGCCAGTACCATAAAGGTAGCGCCGTGAAGAGTATCCGGTCTGGTGGTGTAGACAGTGATCTTGTCCTCTCTGCCCTCTACCGGGAAATCTACCTCTGCGCCGTAGGATTTTCCAATCCACTCGCTCTGCATTTTTTTAACCTTCTCTGGCCAGTCTAACTTGTCCAGATCATTTAACAGGCGCTCTGCATAAGCGGTAATCTTAAGCATCCACTGGCGGAGGTTCTTCTTCGTAACGGCAGTTCCGCAGCGCTCGCAGCAGCCGTTGACAACCTCCTCGTTGGCAAGGCCTGTCTTACAGGACGGACACCAGTTAATGGGGAACTCCTTCTCATAGGCAAGGCCCTTCTTGAACATCTGCACGAAAATCCACTGCGTCCACTTGTAGAAGTTCGGATCTGTTGTATTGACCTCCATATCCCAGTCATAAATTGCGGCAATCTCGCCGATCTGGCGCTTAATGTTCTTGATGTTCTCAGCTGTAGATTTAGCCGGATGAACGCCCATCTTGATTGCATAGTTCTCTGCCGGAAGTCCGAACGCATCCCAGCCCATGGGATGAATGACATATTTTCCTCTGAGAAGCTGGTAGCGGCTCCAAACGTCAGAAATTACGTAGCCTCTCCAGTGGCCTACGTGAAGACCGCTTCCAGACGGATATGGGAACATATCCAGACAGTAATATTTTTCTTTTTTTCCATCATTGACATTGATCGGGTTCTTTTCCCAGTTTTCCCGCCACTTTTTCTCAATGGCGGTATGGTTGTACTGTGCCATTTTCATTTCCTCCTTTTGTTATATACGCAGAATCTGGAGAAACGAGTTGCTGCATAAGGAAGCATTCTGCTTTCCAGAATTTCTCTGAAATAAAAAATGCCCTGCCTCTCTCTGCTGATTCTGCATAGAGACGCAAGGCTTATCCTCTCGCGCGGTACCACTCTATTTCATGCCGTGGGCATGCTCTTATGGGGGAAACTGCCTGACTGCTGTCCTGAATCATACGGCCAGGCGCAGACTCAAACGGCATTTTCTCCTCACCGCATAACGGGCGGCTTCCGGCTCTGCCTACTCAGGAGGGCTCCGATTATATTCACATAGAAATCAAATCTGTCGGCCTTCCCTTCAGCAGGCTGCTCCAAGGCGAGTTCAAACGCGCTCCCCAACTGCCTCGCACCACACGGCAGCTCTCTGATGGTTCCTACACTCTACTATTCCTCTTCCCAGCATTTACTGATGGTTCTTAATTTAACATACTTGCAGACGGCTGTCAAGGTTCTGCCAGGCGATTTCCAGGCGATTTTCCAGGCAATTTCCGCTGCATTTCCACAGCCGCCTTATGGAGCTTGCATATCAAATCTCACTGCCTCTGCCATGCCTTCTCACCTTCCGGCTCGATGTGAAGTGTCTGGTCAGAAGGCTCCTCTGTGATAGAAAGAAGGCCGTTTTCCTCCTGCACAATCCCTCGGGCCGCAACAGCCGAATAGACGGTTCCATTGGAGTCCTCAGCGACAATGCGAAGATCGATCCGGTCCCCTGTCTCCGGACTCAGCTTCATGTTCCAGGAAGCCGTATAGATACTATCCGTGCCTTCCATCCAGGCAGTATCTCCCTCTGCTCCGCTTGTCTTCTCTGTTTCCAGAAGATTCTGCGCCTGTATCATCTCATTTCCAATATAAATCTGAACCTCCGCCCTGGTTAAATAAACGTCTTCTGGCACACTGACTGTAAACAGTGAGACGTCCGGAGAAAGCTCCACTTCTGTCTTTCCTGTCCCGCTGCTCCAGCCCAGGAATCCGGAACAATCCATCTGAAGAAAACAGGCATCCTTCACCGACACGTGTTCTAAGATCTCTCCCTTTATTTCTTCCCCGCTCTTTTTATAAATTTTAAGGATTCCCGACTCTGTCAGGGCCGATACCTCCGTCTCTGCCTGAAACTGCGTGCCTTCCGTCCGGACTGCCGGAAGACTGACGGTTTCTTCCGCCCCCTCCCATATGAAATAAACTTCCTCCCCTTCCCGGTATTCCTTCAAATCTGCCGTCACATGAACTTCTGCTCTCAGACTATCCTTCGAGGTGACTGTCACCTGAAACTGATCCACAAAGCTGTCGGCCCGTTCCTGTCCTCTCTGAATTTCTGAGGAAATCCCACGAACCGTATCAGTTACACTGCCCTCCATCTGGCTGACTTTTACCTGCAGTTCCTGCACCTGGCGAAGAAGGCTCCTGTTCTCCCCGGCAAAAAAAAAAAGCCCGCCTGCCACTAAAACCAGGTTCGCCGTCCCAAGACAAATCAAAATCGTTTCTTTTCCGGGCTTTAATTTTCGTTCTTTCATCTGATGCCCCCTTTCTTTGGGAGATGTGGCGCTTCGTGTTGTGGGGTTATTGTACTATGCCCACTAAGCTCGAAAAGACCTCGCTAAGTGGGACAGGTATGTATTCTCACTAGACTCGTGAAAAACCTCGTCAAGTGTTCATCATACCATATCAGCAGGAAAACAAGCGGCTGCGAAGCAGACATTTGTTTTCACCTGATATGGTAACGACAAAATGTTTTAGCTGCCAGAGACGGCGGCAGATGTGCGCAGCACAGCTGTATTTTGGAGTTATTATACCATATCAATGTTCAGAATGTCTTTACGATATTCTTACACATTTTAATTTCTTTTAAATCATTTTAAAATTATAAATTTATGCTTATCTTCAAAGTATCGAAATACCGCATTAAAGTTATCAAGGCAATTTTAGGACATCAATGATAAAGTTTATTCTAAATTCCGTAAGTAAAATGGTGGGGTTATAGAATTTATTACCTGTATAAATAACTAGTAGTTTCAAATGAAAAAAGACATGACATTATATAGATAGATATACCTAAACACATTTTCAAAAGTATTTTCTATATCAATAATATTTTTCACATTTTCCTCTAGCTCTCTAAAAAAATTTTTTAAAACGACCATAGCTCTAGAAAGAATCTTTATTTACATCATTCTCAAACCAATCGTGGACGAGACGCATGAGATGAAAGGCTTGAGTACCATACTAATTTACATCATTCTCAAACTATGAAATGTACAGACGTTATCGCTCAGAGGCTTGAGTACCATACTAATTTACATCATTCTCAAACTTTGTGTTACTTGTAATAACTTGATTCTGCGCTTGAGTACCATACTAATTTACATCATTCTCAAACAGAAGCGCTTCAGGAAAAAGAAAAGGTTGGCTTGAGTACCATACTAATTTACATCATTCTCAAACATTGTTGTGATAGTGCAAGTGTTTCCTTTTGCTTGAGTACCATACTAATTTACATCATTCTCAAACACACTTTTTATCACTGGGCGAAAGATTACCGCTTGAGTACCATACTAATTTACATCATTCTCAAACATATTGTGATTTCTTTCAATCACTTTATAGCTTGAGTACCATACTAATTTACATCATTCTCAAACCTCAAATTCAAGAAGATAAGCCCCATCAGGCCTAACGTTCTGGTACTCAAGCATTGTGAACTAATAAATTTCACAATAGTCTCTATCAATTATATAACATTTTTTACTGATTGCAAGATCAATTTCCTGCCGTTCCATCAATATTACATATAATTTTAAGTAAAATGCCTCTTTTAATAGTTTTTCGATTTCCCAGCTTTCTAAATATGCCGACAGATTAACAAAGACTATCACCTTTTTATTCATCAATTTCGCCGCTAGATGAAGATATTGTCCAATCATCTCTACCATATCACACTCGGATTCTTCTGTCTTTACATCCAGAGCTTTTAAAACCTGTACCAAATCGGGCTCAGCACATGTCAAAGGAATACACATCTCCTTCTCCAATTCCATAAAATACGATGTAAGCAAACCAAACATTTCTCTTGTCTTTAAGTAATAGCTTTCTCCAAATGCAAATTCTTTTAGTTCTGAATAAATTTTATTTAAAATCTTTTTATCGTTAACATCTATCTCAAATGGATTCAAAATTAACTCTGCTGCTTTGTAAAGCTCCAGCTCTTTGTCATCCTCCGACAGAACAAATCTGCCTTCTCTCGTCTGCATCTGACACAAAAATGCTTCCAAATACGTCCGAAAGATCCTCGGTGATTCCATGATCCAAAGAACCGCCTGGTTTTCCTTACAATCGATCTGCATTTTCCATTCTGGATGTACCAGCTTCATAAAATCACCAGTCTTTCATCACTATCCAATACATTATGGCTGGACTCACCAATGATGAATTCCATTTTGGCATACTGTTTTTCCGTCACAGACAAAAGCTGCACCAATCCCTCTGCCGGCTTATTTTTCTTCACCTGAGCAATGATCGCAGCAGTAGCTGTTCCATTCAGCGCCAGTTTACAATAAATCGATTCCTGCATCATCAAAAAACCATTTTTTATTAAAAATTTTCGAAATTTTGCATATTCCCGCCTCTGTTCTGATGTCCCTACTGGAAGATCAAACATAACCAGCACCCTCATAAACCTATAGCTCAAGTTTATAAAAACGGATCAAAGAACTGTCATCTTCATTCAATGCATCAAAAACACTTTTACAATAAACCTTGATCGCATTTACGACATACTGCACCTTTCCATCAATCTCCACTTCCTGGTTCAATAAATTTACTAGCTGCATCTTTTCCTCATGTTCAAATTTGCTCAGGTTCATCTTAACAACCATCTGATCAACTAATATACGAAAAGGTTCCATCAAATCAGAGGAAAAATTGAATGCATTAAACATATTATCATGGAATAATCCTAACTGAGTCATATATCCTCCAGAAGTCACTTCTCGATTAAAAGCAGACAATATAATCGAATATCCATAATTTAAAGCTGCATTGGTTGATGTATCTGCTGTTCTTGTAAAATCCATACCAAATAATGCATTAAAGTAAACCTTTGCTGCATGTCCTTCCCGATTCGTGGCATCATTCCACTGCATTTCCTGTAAATATGACGTTAATAGATCCGCTTCCTCTCCTTTCTCTAAAATTTCCAGAAGCTTCTCTTGTTTCCTGATTTTTTCAGTTACAATTTCTGTCCATACCGCCTCCTTCGTCTGCTCTTTCCACGCAATTTGTTTTCTTACCTTGTTGCTAGTATCATGACTGCCATACAAACTGATTAGCTCTGATGATGGATTCCGTTTCTCGTCACAAAAAATCACTTTTACTTTACGCTTTGTAAGCTCTGCAAGTAAACTGACCGTTAACGAAACGGCTGTATTCTCCACCATCAGTGTCCCAATTTCTCCCAAATGAATTTTCACGGTTTCTTCTCCCCGGACAACCATGTATCCCATCTGAAGATCTAGTTTTGCCCGGTTTGAAATCACCACCGTCCGCCAGCTCATAAGGTTTTCAGATCAATCTCCTGCTCGTAAATTCCTGCAGGGGATTGATGAATAATAGAAATTTTATTGCATTTTGTAATTTCATTCGATAACACTAAAATTCCACCATGTCCCGGCCCCCCCAGTTTAGATAAATCTGCTGCAGAACTGTTACACTGAAATAAATGAAGAATCTCACTGAGAACCTGACATTTATTTTCCAAAGACAGCTTATCAAACTTTTCTTTCCCATTTTCCAATGTCTCTGCCTGCGTTCCCAACCGATTTCCATAGGGTGCTTTTTGTAATTTACTCAAAAATTCACTATAAAGAGCTTTCAGTCCCTCTTCTGTAATTCCATCATAATCATTGATTTTATAATTCTTATTCGTTTTAAGCCGTTCGGTTACTTTACCAACCTTCTTTAATAATCTTTCGTAGTCTTCCGCAACCAGAAACTGATTAGCCCCTTTGAAAACTAGCTGTTTCCCCGTTCGTCCCGACAAGTGCATTTTAAATCCATCAGCCTGAAACAAAGTATCTGTTTTTATTTTATGGAGCAAAACATGTGGTTCTTTTAGGCCAATTTCAGTTCTTAAATATTCCAGCATTTTTTCCTCGCTGGCTTCCAGCTCGGCTTTTCGATACAGTGGTACAAATTCTATGGTTCTCTTTTTTACGCCTTTTTTGCCTTCAGATTCCACTAACATGAAATATGCACCTGTTGCTTTATTATAGCCACCATACTTCTCTATGGATCTCAGCCGTTCATCGCCGGATTTCACATATACCTGGCCTTTTCCTTTCTTCATCAGCTGCTGGTCAAATAAACCACCACTGACTTCAAAACTTCTTCGGGTAAACAGTACACTGTTCTTTTTCATCATTTTGCGAACTGTTGTAATAGTTCCTGAATTTCCAGCTTTCCAGGCAATTTCTCCATTACTCATCACATCATAATCCGACGTAAACATACGTTTGAGATTGTAACTTCTTCCAGGATTCCGCTCTATAAACCAAGAGGCATTTTTGGTAAATTTTACAAAATAGGTATTTCCTACCACTATATTCAAATATGCGTCTTTTGCATGGTGAAAATCATTCACATCTCTGTTCTTTACAAAATTAAAATCCTGTCGAAACGCAGATACGTTTTTCGCCTTTACATATACAATTTCCGTTTCTGGCATTGCCTGCTTTAAAATATCTGCAACTGCTTTTGTACTCTGCCTTGTTTCTACCAGCTGGCGTTCAATAAATCCGGCCAGTTCTGTTGATGTGAATTCTTCTGAACGAATGAGCCGTTTCCATTTTTCTTCCTCGATAAAGTTTCCCGCCTTTAGGCTGTCCCAAAATGGTCTCATTTTCTGTCGAATTTCTGCCTTTAATGGATAATGATCGGTTTTTTCAGCATTACAAGTACGGCAAGTCAGCACGCGATTGCGAATACTGTCATCCATCACTTTCGATTGTGGATAAATATGATCAATATCATACATATTTACATCCCACAAATGCCCAAGATCAATCGGCTTTCCACAATACATACAGCGGCCTTTTTGTGTATAATAAAGAAATAGCCGATCACTCCGATAGCTATGTTCCTCATGCCTATCTAATTCTGCCAGCCAGTTACGCTCCTCCGATTTACAGCTTAAATATAAGTCTTTTAAATGCTTTTTTCTGGAAACAGTACGGCCGCTCTCCATTTTTTCTCTGGCCACTTCCAAAAATACCCTCTTGGGCTCTCCGCCCATGACCTTCTTTAATTCTTTTACCACCTGTAATGTCTGCCATATCTGTCGTTTTACCGCTGGCGATACATACAATTCCTCTACTGTTTGATAATCCAGTTTATGTCCCGTCCAATCGGCTCTCATCTGTTCTAATATTTCCTGATATCCATATTGATTGCTTAGCAGCTGCATTAAGTTTGCATTCGTTTCCCAGAGTGCCCGGATAATACTAAGAATTTCTCCACTTTCAGGATTCGGTGCCTGAACCTCTTCTAAAAATTCACGCGAAAGACGTCCCCACCCACTATAGTTTAATGTAACAATCGCTTTCTTCTGACCTTCTGTCAGGTTCGGAAGCAATCGTTGCATCCTCTTTTTTAATAAAACTTTATCTTCTCCAAATAATGTAATATTTAAAATAATAGTTTCCTTTTCCGCTTCTGTCAGTTCAACACCTGTTAATTTTTCTTTAAAATCATGATAAGCTCGAAGTGTTCCCTTAAAATCCCCATCAATTCCGGATATTTCTGCATCTTTTTCTGTGATTCCATTCCGAACCAGATAATCTCTTAATTTTTTAGCACTTACCTTTCGGTAACGCTGAAACAGCTTCTCATATAGTTCCTGTTTTAACTCCACAGAAATTTTTGTTCCATTGATCCGAAGATTGTTTAATTCATTCAATACCATAAATTTGCTGTAAAGCAGGGATTCCTTAGGAAGAACATCTTCCCCTGGCAGGTAAGTGCATTTATTGGTCATCCGCCGTATAAACTGTTCTGCACTTGCTTCTGTATCTATCACTTCTTCAAAATTCCATGGATAGACTGGCTCATTATTTTTTCTTACAGCCCAGGCAAACGTGTTCTGACCTTCTTTTTTACCATTCAAAGGACCGACATAATAGGGAATCCGAAATGTCATAATCTGTTGGATCTTTTCAGACTCTTCTTTTAAAAACGGCAAATACTCCACGGCATTCTTTAGAATTTTTTGCAGTTCCAGAAATTGAAGCTGATATGGAATTACCCCATTGTCCTTGCTCACCTGCCTTGGAAGAAAAGTTCCTTTTTCTAATTCTTCCAACAAATATTCTGCTTCTGGATTCTCCTGCACTTTGCTATAGATTTCTTTCTTCAAATACGCATAAAAATCTTCTTTTGTACAACGCTTTTCCTCCAACACTACCTTTTTATTATTCTTTTTGGTCATTCCAATATAAGCACAATAATTGTTTTTCTTTGCACCTGCTTTTACAAAAAGGTCCTGATAATCTTCTCTCGTTAAATTCGTTTTCACAAGGTGCTTCAGATACTTTAAATCCCTTCTATGTTTTTCATATATGCCTACTTTTGCTTCTGATACCGTGCTGGCCTCACCTAAAATATTGACCAGAACAGACCAATCATACAAAGCCTTTGCTGCAGCGATTACAATGAACCGATCTTCCAATTCATCTTCCAATATCGCTGCATAGTCCTCGTAGCTGCTTTCTGCAAAACAAACCTGCGGTTTTTCATAAGCATCACATCCCGGATCATCAAAAACAGCGCTTAATTTTACCTTGCAGCCGGAAATCAATTTCAACAACGCTTTCTCACAGCCTGTAGACGCCTTTAAGCCTTTAATTAATTCGGTTGACTTTTTGCTTCTTGTGAAATTCGTATTCTGCAAAGTTTCCTTTATTATTTGGCTCGATTCTTCATCTGGAGTAAAAGAAATATCTAACTCCTGTTCCTGTACGATTCTCAAAAATTCCGAAAATGCCGCAGAGAAATCTGTCACTTTATCCGCTTCAATCCCGGCAAACAAAAAATGTCCTCGATGTTTTATCAAATGATGGAGCGCCAAATATACCAACCTCACATCTGCCGGGGTTCTATCTTGCATCAAACGTAAACGCAAATGATAAATCGTCGGATACTCTTTGTGAAAATCTTTATCTGTATATTTTTTATCCACAAACAATGCATATGGCAGTTCCGGGGTCTTTCCCTCAAGATTTTTCTTATCTTCCGGTAAATATCGGCTCTCTTTTAACCGCAGAAAAAATCCCGGATCTATTTTATAAATTTCTGGAGCAAAAATATCCTGAAGCAACTGAATTCTACGTTTTCTGCGATCCAGTCTCCTGCGATTACATCGAAACACTCTTCTCTCTTCTGCAGTTTGAGCAGTTTCAAATAATCGTACTCCCCACAGATCTTTCCCATGTGCTCGGCACAGATGATAAGATGAATCTGTAACCGCCCATCCAAGAGAACCAGTCCATATCTAATCCCATAAAATAATCTGTTTTCATTCTTTCGTTCCTCCTCCTTTGTATTATTTTATCAAATTCCTCAAAAAATGTCATTTATATTTGACATTTTTATTGTTTTTATGTATAATGTGAATAGATTTAGTCCATACTAAATTTACATCATAAGTTCAAATAAAAATTTATTCAAACCGCTCATTTTGAGCCCAATGGTGGATTTTTAATTTTATTTCTTTTGTTTTTATCGATATTAAAGGGCTATTATTTCCTGTATGTTTTATCATAAGCTAATGGAAATAATAGTCCTATTTATTATTTTTATTACCTATTCTGTTCTAATAAAATATTAACATCTATTAGCTGAACATTGGTGATTCATAATTAACAGTTCAAATCACCCTGATCGTCTTTTTCTCTACCCCCACTCTTTGCAGACGTCAATCCACTCAGAAAAACCTGAGTACCGGTTTACAACCTTTTCAGTGGCTGGTCCAGATATACGGCAGCGCCTTCATTCACTGCAAACGGTGAACTCCTCTAACATACATTCCAATACCAGAAAAGCCGCCGCACCATAGACGTTCATCCATCTATGGCGCGACGGCTTTATGCCCTACAAAAACACCTTTCTTCCCCCAGCGTCCGGTATCCCAAGCTCTTCTCTGTACTTGGCCACGGTTCTTCTGGAGATGGTAAATCCCTTCTCCTCCAGCTTTTCCGCCAGCAGCCGGTCGCTGAACGGCTTCTTCTTATTTTCTTCCTTTATGATCTCTGTCAGGGCACTCTTCACTCCCTGAACAGAAACCGATTTTCCGCTTCTTCCCTTTTCCTCTGAAATGCCTCTGGAGAAAAAGTAGTTCATGGGGTAGATTCCCCAGGAACACTGGAGATACTTCTGGCGCACGGCGCGGCTGACTGTGGACTCGTGGATGCCGATAGTCTCCGCCACCTCGCTCTGCTTTAACGGCTTTAAATAGGCCGGACCTTTCTCGAAGAATTCGCTCTGCATAGCCAGAATCGTCTTGGTCACGTTCATGATCGTGCGTCCTCTCTGCTCCATGCAGGTGCGGATCCACTCGGCCTGTCTGAGCTTTTCCCTCAGATAGTCGTGAACCTGAGCGGAGTCAGACTGTACGGACATCTTTCTGTAGTAATCATTGATCTCAATAGTCGGGTAGGTACTCTCATTTAAGAGAATTTCAAACCGGTCGGCAAATTTTACTACCGTCACGTCAGGAATCAGATAGGACAGCTGCTCCCTGGAAGAAAAACGGCTGCCTGGTCTTGGATTCAGGTTCCGGATCTTCTGGCAGATCTCCGCTGTCTCCTCCACAGAAAGGTGCACCTTCTTGGCAATGGCAGGAATCTTATTTCCCGCCAGAAGCTCCAGATGCTCTTTTACAATCTCCTCTGCTTCCGGCGTATCCGCCTTGTTTCTCTGCAGCTGAAGGAGAAGGCACTCTCCCAGATTCCTGGCAAATACGCCCGCCGGTTCCAATGCCTGAAGTCCGGCTACAACCTTTTCAATCCGCTCCACCGGCTCCCCAAACCGCTCGGCCACAGATTCCGACGGCTCGTCCAGGTACCCCTTATCATCCAGACTCTCCATCAGATACGAAACAATCTCCTCATCCTTTCCCGACAGCTCCTTTAAGCTCACCTGGGACCATAAATAATCCTGCAGGGACTCCTCGTCGTTCTGCTTGAATTTCCAGTCGTCATTCCCCTCTTCCTCGTCTCTGGATTCATGCATATAGGTATCCCTGTTTTTGCTGTTCAGTGATTCCAGCCACTGATATTTGGCCATCCGCTCTTCCTCCGGCGACGGCTGATTCAAATCTACCACAGGATTTTCCAGAAAAATTTCCCCTAATTTTTCACAAAGCTCCTGTACCCCCATCTGAAGAATTTCATTTGACAGGATCATCTTCTGTGATAGTATCTGTGTCTGCTCTGCCTTAATAAATAGTTCTGTCCTCACTCTAATTTCCTTTCTTGTGTACCTGTCTCTTTCTTAAATCCTATGATGTCTTCCTCTTATCCCCGGCTTTTCTCAGAAAAAAGCCTGCTTATGTTCCATTTCAGCGCCAATGTCAGCGTATAAGAGACAATATACGGGCTGACCCTTTTCAAGCGTGTTTGAATATCCGCAAGCAGGGACTGCCTCTCAAACTGTGAAAGGCAGTCCCTGACGGTTATTTCATTGATTCAATTTTACCATAAGTTAATAGAAAAGATCAATCCTTTTCAGCCTCCGCAGCTCTGGCCTCCACTTCTCTCTTCTGAACGTCGCCAGGAGCCTGCTCATAGCGGCTGAACTCATAGGAATATACGCCGATTCCGCCTGTCATGGAACGAAGATCTGTGTTATATCCGTAAAGCTCGGACATCGGAACATCTGCTTCAATCACCTGTTTGCCATGGTGATCAGAATTCATGCCCAGGACGCGTCCTCTTCTTCTGTTTAAGTCTCCCATAACGTCTCCAGTAAATTTATCCGGAACTGTCACCTTCAGGGAGGCAATCGGCTCTAAGAGAACAGGATTTGCATCCATGAAGCCCTTCTTAAAGGCCATGGTAGCCGCCATCTTAAAGGCCAGCTCAGAGGAGTCAACCGGATGATAGGATCCGTCTACCAGAGTTGCCTTCAAGCCCACAACCGGATAACCGGCCAGCGGTCCCTTGAGAACGCATTCCTGAATTCCCTTCTCTACAGCCGGGAAGTAGTTTCTCGGAACAGCTCCGCCAAAGACTCTCTCCTCAAATACATAGGGCTTCTCCAGATCGCCGGAAGGTTCGAATTCCATCTTAACATCGCCGTACTGTCCGTGTCCGCCGGACTGCTTCTTATATTTGCCCTGAACCTCCACTTTCTTTCTCAGTGTCTCGCGGAACGCGAATTTCGGTTTGCTGAGCACCATATCTACTTTATAACGTGCCAGAAGCTTGCTGACTACTACCTCCAGCTGCTGATCGCCGATTCCGTAAATTAAAGACTGGCGGTTCTCTACGTCGCTGACGGTACGCAGAGTCAGATCCTCCTCCATCAGCTTGGAAAGAGCTGTAGAAATCTTGTCCTCGTCTCCCTTTGTCTTCGCCGCATATGCCATGTAAGTGTACGGAGTGGAAATCTTCGGTTTGTGGTAAACAATCGGAGCTGTACGGACTGCCATGGTATCGCCAGTCTGTGTTACGGTCAGCTTGGCTACCGCGCCGATGTCGCCTGCTTTCAGCTCCGGAACCTCGATGGCTTCCTTGCCTCTCAGCACGTAAATCTTCTGCACCTTCTCCTCTGCGTCCTTGTTTACATTGTAAATCACAGAATCCGGTTTCAGGGTTCCGGTGCAAATCTTCATCAGAGAATATTTTCCAATAAACGGATCCACCACTGTCTTAAAGACTCTGGCTGACAGGGAAACGTCGTCGTTATATTTAGCGGTAAAACGCTCTCCTGTGGAAACGTCTACGCCTACGCACTCAAATTTATCCGGGGACGGGAAGTATTTGTCGATGGCCTGGAGCAGGTGGGAGAAGCCCTGGGCGTTCACTCCTGAACCCATCAATACGGGAACGATATTTCCCTCTGTCACATGCTCTCTGAGGGCTGCGGAAATCTCCTCCTGAGTGAATTCCTCGCCTGAGAAATAACGCTCCATGTACTCCTCGCTGGTCTCTGCCACCGCCTCGATCAGAGCGTCTCTGACGATGTTCAGGTTCTTCTTCGTGTACTCCGGAATCTCGCACTCCTCGTAATCGCTCAGATTTGTGAAACGGCGTCCGCCCATCTTCACTACGTTTACGAAGCCCACGAATTTCTCATTCTCGCGGATCGGCACCTGGAACGGAGCGATCTTTCTTCCAAAGCGCTTCTCCAGCTTTAAGATCAGTTCGCGGAAGCTGGCCTGATCGTCGTCCATATTGGTTACGAAAATCAGTCTGGGCAGCCGGTACTCCTCGCACAGCTCCCATGCCTTCTCCGTTCCTACTTCGATGCCGGCCTTGCAGTTCACTACGATGATCGCGGCGTCTGCCACGCTCATAGCCTCCTCCACCTCGCCTACGAAGTCGAAGTATCCAGGAGTATCCAAGAGGTTAATTTTAATCGGACCGTTCTCTCCGTTATACTCTAACGGAACCAGACTGGTGGAAATGGAGAACTGACGCTTTACTTCTTCTTTATCATAATCGCTGATGGTGCTTCCGTCTGCAATCTTTCCCATCCGCTTGGTAACGCCTGTCACAAGCGCCATGGCTTCTGCTGCCGTCGTCTTGCCTGCTCCGCCATGTCCAAGAAGAACCACGTTGCGAATTTGTTTTGTCCCGTACACATTCATATAAAATTCCTCCCGTAGATAAATTTTAGTCTATGATGATATTTTACAAGAAAATAGAGAAAATTTCAAGTTAAATATGCATTTTACACAACATTTCTTTCAAGTTTCTCCAATCTTTCTGTTCATCCCTCCGTTTTTCCTTCTTTTTCACTATATCTTTTCGCCATTCTGCCGATATGTTCTGTTTCGCTGTTCATAACCGCTCCTGTTTTCTGTTTCCCGCCGGATCGTCTCTGTGTTTTTCAGAGAAATAGGCGGCAGGATTCGAGAAACGGTTGACAAGGACGTCCGATATGATACACTTGATATTGTCTGAAAACAGCATCCTATTTGCTGTGCTATACTTACATAAACAGGGAGGACACACTATGCAGACACAACATCTCACCGCAGGCTTTATCGGTCTGGGACTGATTGGCGGTTCCATCGCCAGGGCCCTGAAAAAACAGGCTCCGTCCACTACCGTTATGGCCTATATGCGCTCCCGTGACCGTCTTCTGAAGGCTCAGGAGGACGGAGCCGTAGACATTATTTTAGAAGGCGTGGGAGAGCCGCTCAGACAGTGCGACATTATTTTTCTCTGCACGCCGGTTGAATATAACGCCTCTTATTTAGAGCAGATCCGGCCCTATCTGAAGCCAGGCGCCGTCATCACGGATGTGGGAAGCACAAAGACGCAGATCCACGAGGCCGTTCAGTCCCTCGCCATGGAGGAGTCTTTTATCGGCGGACATCCTATGGCTGGTTCAGAAAAGACAGGCTATGAAAATTCCACGGATCACCTGCTGGAAAATGCCTACTACATTCTGACTCCCACAGATAAAACGCCTGAATCCTCCGTGGCCATGATGACACAGACAGCCTCCCTCATCGGCGCTATCCCGCTTGTTTTGGACTACAGGGAACACGACAGGATCGTGGCTGCTGTCAGCCATCTGCCCCATATTATCGCCTCCAGCCTGGTAAACCTGGTGCGGGACAAGGACGGATCACAGGGGCTGATGAAGCGGCTGGCAGCCGGCGGCTTTAAGGATATCACCCGGATCGCCTCCGCCTCCCCCGTTATGTGGGAACAGATCTGCATGACAAACGAGACGAATATTGCCTCCCTTTTAAGAGATTATATTGAATCTCTGAACCGCATTTTAACCGTTCTGGACAGCCGGGACAGCGACTCTGTCAGAGAGCTGTTTGAAAGCTCCAGAGACTACAGAAATTCCTTTGAAACACGGGTTTCCGGCCCTATCGCCCCGGACTACTCCTTTTCTGTGGACGTATGCGATGAACCTGGCGCCATCTCCATCATCTCCGCTATTTTAGCCGGAAAGGGGATCAGCATTAAAAATATCGGAATCAATCACAACCGTGAAAACGGCGAGGGCGCTCTGTCCATCAACTTCTATGACGAGAAGTCCCGAAACGCCGCCTGGGAACGGTTAAAAAAATATAATTACACACTCTTTAATTTCTAAGCTGCAGGAGGATTTTTTATGATTTTTTCTACGAATAAAGGAGGTCTTCGGGGAGAGCTGACCGTCCCCGGAGACAAGTCCATTTCCCACCGAAGCGTCATGTTCGGAGCCATTTCCAGAGGCCTGACGGAAATCGACGGCTTCCTTCAGGGGGCCGACTGCCTGTCTACAATCGCCTGCTTTCAGCACATGGGCGTTTCTATTGAAAACCTGGGGAACCGTGTTCTGGTACATGGAAACGGGATGCGGGGGCTGAAACAGCCGGACGGCGTGCTGGACTGCGGCAACAGCGGAACTACCACCAGACTGCTCTCTGGCCTTCTCTCCGCCCAGCCCTTCTCCGTCACCCTGACAGGAGACGAATCCATTCAAAAACGGCCCATGAACCGCATCATCACCCCTCTCAGCCAGATGGGAGCTTCCATTCAAAGCATGGGCGGCAATGGCTGCGCCCCTCTCCGGATCGAAGGCCGGAAGCTCCACGGAATTTCCTATCAGTCTCCTGTGGCCTCCGCCCAGGTAAAATCTTCGATTCTTCTGGCCGGACTTTACGCAGACGGAGAAACCAGAGTGACAGAGCCTTACCTTTCCAGAAACCACAGCGAGCTGATGCTCTCCCACTTCGGCGCAGATGTAAGAACAGAGGGAACCACTGCCATTCTAAAGCCGGCAGAGGAACTCTTCGGCCAGCGCATTACCGTGCCTGGGGATATCTCCTCCGCCGCCTTCTTCATCGCCGCCGCCCTGATTCTGCCTGGATCTGAGCTTCTGATTAAAAATGTGGGCGTCAACCCTACCAGAGACGGTATTCTCACTGTCTGCCGCCAGATGGGCGCTGACATTACTCTTTTAAACCCGTCCAGCGAAAGCGGCGAGCCTACTGCCGACCTGCTGGTGCGCCATTCTGCCCTCCATGGAACGGTTATCGAGGGAGCTGTGATCCCGACGCTCATCGACGAGCTGCCCATGATCGCCGCCATGGCCTGCTTTGCAGACGGGGAAACTGTGATCAGAGACGCGGCGGAGCTGAAGGTAAAGGAATCCAACCGGATTGCCGTGATGACAGACAGCCTAAAGGCTATGGGAGCCGATGTGGAGGAGACGGAGGACGGCATGATCATCCACGGCGGAAAACCGCTTCACGGCGCTGTCATAGACAGCCGCAAGGATCACCGGATCGCCATGACCTTCGCCGTCACAGCCCTGGCTTCCTCCGGAGAGACAGAAATCCTGGACGCAGACTGCGTCAATATCTCCTACCCTTCCTTTTATGAGGATTTAAAACGGCTGCAGGCGTAGAAAAAAGGAGGAATCTTTATGCCGCTGCATAAAAACAAAAAAATCGGCCTCGTTTTATTAAGCCTCGCCCTGCTGGCGGCGGCGTTTCTGGCCGTATCCTTCCGCGCCAGCTCCGTCTCCTTCTCCAGCGGGGAGATCTGCTCTGATTTAAGTTCGCAGGAATCTTTTTCATTTTTAAAAACTTACTACTACGAGCATCAGAATGGCGAAATAGAGGAGAACACCATCCGAAATACCTATCGCGCCCTGCCTTCCGAGGCCATAGAAACCTGTTTCTTCGACCCGGACACAGGAGAGACCTCCCCTCCCCAGTATTACGCCAAAGACAATGAGAGCTGGTTTTTCTATCGCTATGAAAAAGACGATACCTGGAGCAGGGAGAAGCTGGAAAACTTTACGGTAAAGGATTATTTGATGACCTCCTCCTTCTCGATCAGCGGCGTCGATCTGCAGATAGTAAAAGACTGGAAACAGGCTGGAACAGAAACGCTTCATGAGCGGCAGGCGGTCCGTTTTGACGGAACCTGCTCCGCTGAGCAGTACCTCAAGGAAAAAGCGCGGCTAAATGGAGAAGCCTATATCGAACCCTCCGCTGATCCCGGCGGGCTGGGAACCATCCGCGTCAGCGTCTGGGTAGACAAAACGTCCCATGAGGTACTGCAGCTGCAGTACACCTTCCCCGCGCCTGCTCAGCCAGGCGAATCAGGCGGAACAGATATCATCACCGTAACGCTCTGGGATGAAACCGCTCCCTTTGAAATTCCAGAAGCTGCAGAAGTCTCTGATTGACAATTTTTTTCTTGAAACATTCTTCTAAACATAGAAAAAATCTATCAGCCCGGCGCTTAGCTGATAGATTTTTCTATTTTTTCCTGTTTTTAACAAAAACACCTCTTATGGCCGAGGGAAAATTTTTGGTGACTTTAAGTGGAACAAGAACATTTTCCCTTCGGGCATATCTTCCCATTTTGCGACTTCTCCCATTTCTTTTGTAATTTTTTTCATTTTTCTATTGACAAACGCTTACAAAAGTATTAGGATGATGACAACCAAAAACACAAACCGTTGAGAAAGAGAAGTAGGCCGGATTGATACATCACAGAGAGCCGCGCACAGGTGGAAGCGCAGTATGAAGCAGCTGGCTGAATGGACTTTCGAGGGCGTTCCCGATACCGGTACTTGGAGGTAGGGAGCGACGGAAACCGCATCCGTTATCTTCGCGGCATATATGTTAGTATATGAAAGAGTGGACTTTACGTCAATTATGGGTGGTACCGCGGATTTGTTAATTCGTCCCAGATACAGGAAACTGTGTCTGGGATTTTTTTGTTTTATCCGGCAGAACACGCTTCCCAGCTCTCACTCCTTCCAAGTACGGCATAAAAATCTATTTCATTGGAGGAATGTATTATGAGAAAGAAAACAATCGCAGCTTTAGTAACCGCAGTTATGGCAGTATCTGCCCTGACAGGATGCTCCTCTTCCGAGAGCGCCAGAGAGACAGGAAACGCTTCCTCAGAGGCAGGAAGCTCTGCAGCAGAAAGCTCCAGGAGCGGCGAAGCCCAGAACAGCGAGGCTGCAGAGGGCGAGTATACCATCGGAGTTGCTCAGTACGCGGTACACGGCTCCCTGGATAACTGCCGGGAAGGATTCTTAAAGGGACTGGCTGAGGAAGGCTTTGTGGAGGGTGAAAATCTGGAAGTAATCTATGAAAACGCCAACGGCGACGGCTCCCTCTCCGGGCAGATTATCACAAACTTTGTCTCCAACAACGTAGATATGGTCTGTGCCATCGCGACGCCTATCGCCCAGAGCGCCTACAGCGTTACGAAAAGAAGCGATATCCCGGTTATCTACACAGCTGTCACAGATCCGGTGCTGGCCGAGCTGGCCACAGAGGATCAGATGCCAGTAGGAAATATTACGGGAACCAGCGATAAGCTTCCTGTTTCCGAACAGCTTTCCATGATCCGTGAGATTCTCCCGGAAGCCAAAACGGTGGGAATCCTCTACAGCACCAACGAGGTCAATTCCCAGGCAGCTATCGAGGAATACAAGAAGGCGGCTCCGGAATTCGGACTGGAAATTGTGGAGAGCGGCATTTCCACCTCCGCCGATATCCCGCTGGCGGCAGAGCAGCTGGCGGCCAAGGTAGACTGCATCAGCAACCTGACTGACAACAACGTGGTAAGCTCTCTCCCGGTTGTCCTGGAGGCTGCCTCTAAAAACGGCATTCCGGTATTCGGAAGTGAGATTGAGCAGGTAAAGAGAGGCTGCCTGGCAGCTATGGGACTGGACTACATCGCTCTGGGCGAGCAGACGGGACGCATGGCAGCCCAGGTTTTAAAGGGAGAAAAAGAGGCTTCCGAAATGCCTTACGAACTGATTGAGGGCGCAGCCTTCTACGGAAATACAGAGGCGGCAGAGAACCTTGGCATTGAACTTCCGGAATCTCTCACCTCCTCGGCAGCAGAGCTGTTTGAAGAGATTTCCGAATAACCGGGCGCGGCAGGAAATGAGGTAACAGACATGAGCATTCTTCTTTCCATCCTGACTCAGGGCCTGATTTATTCTCTCATGGCTCTGGGCGTATACATTACCTACAGTATTCTGGACTTTCCGGATCTGTCTGTAGACAGCACCTTCCCCTTCGGCGCGGCGGTGACGGCGGCAGCTATTGTGGCCGGAGTTCCGGCTCCCCTTACTCTGCCTCTCTCCTTCGCGGCCGGAGCTCTGGCCGGCACGGCCACAGGCCTCATCCATGTGAAGCTGAAAATCAGGGATCTCCTCTCCGGCATCATCGTGATGACAGGACTCTATTCCATTAACCTGATGATTGCGGGAAATAAGGCGAACCTTCCGATTTACAGCCAGGAGACAATCTTTGAAAACGAGATGACAGCGTCTCTCTCCAGCCGGAGCTATGAGCTGACTGTAGCGGCCATTCTCCTGATCCTGGTTGTCTTTGTAAAGATTGTCATGGATCTGTACTTAAAAACCAGGTCCGGCCTTCTTCTTCGGGCTGCCGGAGACAACGAAACGCTGGTAACGGCCCTGGCGAAGGATAAGGGAACCGTTAAAATCATCGGTCTGGCTCTGGCCAACGGTCTGGCCACCCTCTCCGGCTGCGTATTCTGCCAGCAGCAGGGCTTCTTCGATATCGGAGTCGGCACGGGAACCATTGTTACAGGGCTTGCAAGCGTGATTATCGGAACCAAGCTGTTTGCCAAGCTTGGCTTCTTAAAAACTACGACTGCCGTTATCCTGGGTTCTGTCCTCTACAAGGCCTGCACCTCTATGGCCATGAGCATTGCCCAGAATTTTGGAATCAATACTTCCAACAATAAATTCGTAACCGCCGCCATGTTCCTGATTATTCTGGTGTTAAGCGGCCGTTCATTCAGAAAGAAGGTGGACTGATGCTGGAGGTAAAGCACATCCGAAAATATTATAATCAGGGGACAGTCAATGAAATGTGCCTGTTTGAGGATTTCAGCCTGACTGTGGAGCAGGGGCAGTTCGTCTCCGTGGTGGGAAGCAACGGTTCCGGAAAAACTTCTCTGCTAAATATTATCTGCGGAAGTATTCCCGTAGATTCCGGAAGCATTCTCATCCATGGAACGGATATTTCGAAAATGCCGGAGTACAGACGGCAGAGAGTCATTGGCCGCGTTTACCAGAACCCTTCTATGGGAACCTGCCCCAACATGACAATTCTGGAAAATATGTCTCTGGCAGATACTAAAGGAAAGCCTTTTAATCTCCGCCGCGGCACCAATAAAAAGAGAATTGATTTCTACCGGGAAAACCTCCGTCTTCTGGGCCTGGGCCTGGAGGATAAGCTGGACGTGAAGGCAGGGGTTCTCTCCGGCGGACAGCGCCAGGCTATGGCCCTTCTCATGTCCACCATGACGCCCATTGAATTTTTAATTCTGGACGAACACACAGCGGCCCTGGATCCAAAGACTGCAGAGGTTATCATGGAGCTGACCGACCGGATTATCAGGGAAAAGAAGCTCACCGCTCTTATGGTTACCCACAATCTGCGGTACGCCGTAGAATATGGAAACCGGCTTCTCATGATGCACCAGGGCCAGGCCGTTATGGATAAGGCCTATGAGGAGAAGGAGTCCGTACGGGTAGACGATATTTTAGGCAAATTTAATGAGATAAGTATTGAGTGCGGAAACTAATTCCGCGCTCTTTTGACTTATAATCAATCAGATGGAGGATTTTTATCATGGATTACAGACGATTTGGAAACACAATTGCAGCGAGAATTGACAAAGGCGAGGAAATTCTGGAGCAGGTAAAGGCTATCGCCTTAAAAGAAGAGATTAAGCTGGCCTCCATTCAGGCTCTGGGCGCTGTGAATCAGTTTACTGTGGGCGTGTTTAAAACAGATGAGAAAAAATATATGGCCAACGATTTTGCCGGCAGCTTTGAAATCGTGTCCCTCACAGGAACCATCAATACTATGGACGGGGAGTTTTACTGCCACCTGCATATGAGCGCAGGCGACGACAAGGGACACGTATTCGGCGGCCATTTAAACCGCGCCCTTGTCAGCGCCACCTGCGAAATGATTATCACTGTCATCGACGGAACCGTAGACCGGGCCTTCAGCGAAGAAGTGGGCTTAAACCTGTTCCGTTTCTAGCTGCTTTTCGTAAGCTTCTGCCTTTCCGCTCCCCTCTGCCCTCATCCGTTCCATAGTGGATCGGATGGAGCCGGTGGGGCATACGGATTTGCAGTCTCCGCAGCGGATACACTCCGGGCTGTTGGGCGTCTTCCACACCCTGATGTCCATTTTGCAGACCTTCTGGCAGGCACCGCACTGGATACAGGTTTTTTCTTCTATCCGGAACCGGTAGAGAGAAATTGGATTAAAGAGTCCGTAAATGGCTCCCAGAGGGCACACATATTTGCAGAAGGGCCTGTAGTATTTCACGGACAGGACAACTGTCAGGACCAGCAGAAACACCTTCCAGCTGAACAGCTTTCCAAGGGCGGTGCGCAGCATTGGATTTCCAAGTCCCAGAGGCAGTCCTGCCATCAGCGTCCCGCTGGGGCAGATATACTTGCAGAACCAGGGATTTCCGTTTCCTGTCACTCCCACCGCGAGAGACGGCAGAAGAATAACAAAAAGCACGAGAATCACATATTTCATGTAGATTAAGAACCTGTGTCCCGGCAGGTTCTTTTTCTTTCCCGGAAAGGGAATTTTATGGAGCAGATCCTGAACCAGGCCGAAGGGACAGAGCCAGCCGCAGATGAACCGTCCCAGCAGCGTCCCAAACATCATAAGAAAGCCCAGAACATAGCAGGAAACCGTAAAGCTGCTGCTGGAAAGCACTGCCTGTAGAGAGCCGATGGGGCATCCTGCCAGAGCGCCGGGGCAGGAATAGCAGTTCAGTCCCGGCACGCAGAGGCTCTTTAGTTTTCCCGTATAAATCTTCTTCTCCAGAAATCCGGCGGCATATCCGTTTGTAAGGGCAGACCAGGCGGCCTGGCACAACAGACGCAGGCGGCGCGTCCTGCCAAGCCTTCCTCCCTTACTCCCCCTGTTACCCAATTCCAATACACTCCAAACAGATATTCGCCGCCTTTATAAACACTGTCGCCGCCTCTCCCCTGTAAACTCCGGCTGCCAGAAGAACAGCTGCCGTTAAAAGCAGGCCGCCCTGCACAGGGCCAAAGGCCTTTTTTCTGTCTGTCTTACACTTCATCGTTTCGTCCCTCTTTCCTTCCAGCTTACTGGACAGAGGAGAGAACTTCGTCCAGGATCCCAGCCCAGCCTTCCTTGTCTCTGGCTCCCATGTAGGCGGTTCCCACCTGGGTTCCCTCGCTGTCCACAAAAATTGTCATAGGCACTGCCATCACCTGCGGAAGAAGCGTGTCCACCAGCGTTCCAGACATGGCGATATGGGGATAATCCGCCCCTGTCTGCTCTGCCAGCTCTCTGGCTTTCTCAAGCTGAGCCTCGTCCAGCTCCTTATCCGCGTTAATGGTATCAGAACAGATTCCAATGATCTGGACGCCCTTCTCCTGGTACTCCCGGTTCAGCTCAGCCAGATCCGGCATCTCCTCCAGGCAGGGAGTGCAGAAGGTTCCCCACACGTTAATCATGGTAAGCTCTGCGTCCTCAAATATGGTCTCGTCTACCTGGTTTCCGTCTAAATCCTGGGCTGTAAAGGACTCGAACACTCCGCTGCTCTCCTTCTCACCCTGTTTTTTTTCTTTCGTTTCAGAAGCTCCTGTACCTGTCTTCTCAGAAACAGCGGCTGAAGCATCCGGCTCTGCTGCCTTTCCTTGGCAGGCGGTGAGAGCCGCCGCTGTCATACACGCTGCTAAAGCGATCCGATATCTTTTTTTCATGAATTAACTGCCTCCTGTTTTGCTTTTTATTTTTACTTTTTATGATTTCAATGCCTTTGAAAGCCTTTTCATCTCTATCCTGCGGCGCTTTCGTTCTCTTTGCGCCGCGTTCCCTGATAATACCATGAACGCCTTAAAAAGACAATCCATTTCTGTCTATTTTTCTTCCTTTTGTCCATACTTATAAATATAATCCACAGGGAAAGGAGTCTCTCTTATGACACAGGATATTGAACTTTTAAATCAGATTCATCAAAATGCAGATATGGGGCGCGACAGCGTCCGCCATGTGATTCAGCTCTCCAATGACGTTCAGTTTCTCCACGCGCTGAATTCGCAGCTGGACGAGTACGAACTGGCCTACGAGGAAAGCGGCAGAATGCTCAGAGCCCACGGGGCTGCCGCAGAGGACGCAAGCCCTGTCGCCAAGGCAATGGCCCGGGTGTCCTCCACCATGAAAAGCCTGGTAAACCCCACTACCTCCAAGCTGGCGGAAATGGTCATCCAGGGAAACACCATGGGCGCTACGGAATTAAAAAAACAGCTGAACGCCTACCGCGGCTCTAACCCGTCTGTAGTCAGCCTGGCGCAGCGTCAGCTGAAATCTGAGGAAAAAAATATTGAAGATATGAAACAGTATCTTTAAGCTGACAGAAAAAGGAAGGGCGTGAAAAACCAGCGTTTCTCACTCCCTTCCTTTTTCATCATTAGTAGCCCAGCTGTGAAAGAATCTGCCCCGGCTCGCCGATGAGCGTCAAATCTGCCTTCTCATCCGAGTAGTGGGGCGTTCTGTGGAGCACCGCCAGATATTTTCCGTGAAAATATTTGAGATAATTGGAAAATGTCTCTGAGCGCAGCGTAGTTCCCACTAAAAGCAGCACCTCCGCCTTCTCAATCTCCTCTGTGGTTCTGGTCATAATGCGGCTGTCCACCATCTCGCCGAACAGCGACACCTTGGGACGGATCGTCGCGTTGCAGACCCGGCAGCACGGAATCCCCTTCATCTCCAGAATGTCTTCCACCGTATACAGCTCCCCGCATCTGGGACACTGATTCTCGTACACCGTTCCATGCAGATTAATCACGTGCTCGCAGCCGCCGCGGATAGCCTGGTTAAATACGTTCGCCGTAATGACGCACTGAAGCTTTCCGGCCTGCTCCATCCTGGCCATGGCATAGCTCCCCAGACCAGGATCCGGAATATATCTGAGCACCTCCTCCTTATAAAAGTGAAAGAACTGCTCCGGCCTTGTATTGTAATAGGCGCTTGTAAAAATGTACTCCGGGGAAGCGCCGTAGGCTCTCTCAATGGCATAGGCCCGGTCTGGATTCTTAATTCCCCTGACGCCTCCGTCTGTCAGCATACCAGATCCGCAGAGCGCTACTGTATAATTACTCTCATCCAGCATTCTTTTGAGAACTGCTATTTTTTCCTTCATAAACATGTCCTCCTCCCTTTCCCTTCAGGCCCTGTCTATGGAACTTCTATTTGTAATTATACTATATACGCCCTGTTTTTTCTATTACTTCTTTCGCATTTTTTTAAATTTCCGATAATTTCAGCTTAATATTTGAAATTGAGGAAATTATATGGCTGTAATTTCGGCAGGAAAAAAATCTTTTGCTTCTTATTTTAATGCCTGTCCTCTGCCGAAAGCTGAGACAGCTCTGCGTATACCGGCGTGCCCAGTCCGAAGCCGCCAGACACGGCGATCACCTGCCCTGTCGTGTAGGCTGCCTCCTCGCTTCCAAAATACAGCACTGCCGCCGCAATCTCCTCCGGCGTTCCCATTCTCCTGATAGGCGTGTGGCGCAGAAACAGCTCCTGGAAGGAATCCGACATATTGTTCTTTACCGCGTCTGTAGCCGTCTGTCCCGGACACACTACGTTGACGCGGATTCCGTTTCTTCCCTCCTGAAGGGCGATATTTTTGGACAGATAGATGATGGCGTCCTTGCTGACTGCATAGCCGATTCTGGCAATATCCGGAATCTGCCCGCCGATGGAGCTGATATTGACAATGCTTCCTCCTCCCTGTTTTCTCATAGCAGGAAGCACAGCCTGAGTGGAGAGGAATACGCTGGACAGATTCTTGTCCAGAGTATCCAGAAAATCCTCGTACCTGGTTCTGGCAATATCCAGATCCGTTCTCGGATCTGAGGTTCCAAAGTTGTTTACCAGAACGTCAATCCGTCCCTCCGCCTGTTCCACAGTCTCTGCCATAGATGTGTAGGACTCCTTCACTGACGCGTCGCAGTAAACCCATTTGGCCTGGCCCGGCTCTCCTGAAAGCTCCTCGATTCTCTTTTTAGCCGCCTCCTCGTTTCTGGCAGCCAGATAGACTATGGCTCCCTCTCTCACAAAGGCCTGAACGCAGGCCCAGCCGATTCCCCTTGTAGACGCTGTGACAATGACAACCTTTCCTTTTACGTTCATATAGCTTCTCCTCGTATTATAAAGTAGTAGTGTTTATAGACCCTCTCCAAGGTCTGTAGGCTATACTATTGGAGATACTGTGGATTGTTTTGATTCTCCTACCACTTGATGGTTTCAGAAAGGCTACAACCACAGTCCCTTTGTATATTTGTTAATCAGTTAGATACCGCATGACGGTTTATTTAGAACGAGGTTACAATCGCAAGGAGTACCAGTGGTTCTATAAACAGTATCAAAATATTTACTCAAAGGAGATTTTTATGATTTACGTTGGAATTGATATTGCCAAAGACAAACACGATTGCTTTATTACTAACTCAGACGGTGAGGTATTATTTAAATCCTTTACCATCTCTAACAACCGGGATGGGTTTGAAACCTTATTTCAGAAAATACAATCCGTATCAGATGATTTAACCAAAGTAAAAGTAGGACTTGAAGCCACTGGACACTATAGTTACAATCTGCTTGGATATCTCTTAGATAAAGGTCTGCCAACCTACGTTATCAACCCGTTACATACTAATCTTTACAGAAAAAGTCTTAGCCTTAGAAAGACGAAAACGGATAAAGTAGATGCCCGCACGATTGCGTCTATGATTATGTCTGATGTGAACTTAAAGTCCTACTCAGACACATCTTACCACAATGAGGAATTAAAGTCACTCACTCGTTATCGTTTTGATAAAGTAAAGGAACGTGCAAAACTCAAAACATCTGTCTCACGGCTTATCTGTATCCTTTTCCCAGAATTAGAAAAGCTTGTTCCAACCCTTCATATGGCATCTGTTTACGCTTTGTTATCTGAATTTCCATCTGCTCACGCTGTTGCATCTGCACATCTTACTCGGCTTATCAATCTGCTCTCCCAAAGTCCAAAGAACAGATACGGAAAAGACACTGCTGTCATGTTTCGTGAAGCTGCCAGAAACTCAATCGGTTCGAATATGCCTACAAAATCCTTGGAACTGAAACACACCATTAAACTCATTCAAGAATTGACTTCTGAAATTGATGAAATCGAAGCCGCCATCAAACAGATCATGGATGAAGAAATCCAGTCACCGATTCTTACCATTCCTGGCATCAGTTACCGGATGGGTGCCATGATTATTGCTGAGATTGGAGATTTCTGCCGTTTTGATTCTGCAGATAAGATCCTCGCATACGCAGGAATGTCTCCCTCTACTTATCAATCAGGGCAGTTAGATAACTGTTATTCCCATATGGAGAAACGAGGTTCCAGATACCTCCGGTATGCCCTTTACAACGCCACAAAATACGTCTGTCACTGGGATAAATCCTTTGGTGAATATCTTGCAAAGAAACGCTCGGAAGGCAAGCATTATAATGTTGCCATATCCCATGCCGCTAAGAAGCTTGTGCGATTGATTTTTGCAATGGAGAAATCCAGAAAAGCATATCTGCCAACAGCTTAACTTTTTTTCTGTAAATATCTCCTTTTAGAGTGCCAGCAATGACACTCTGTTTGTCATGCAGTTTTCAAAGTACAACTATATCTGAAGTGCATTTCTGCAATTCATTCAAAAAACTTCGTTTTAGACTTGACTTTTAATAGTTAGTCTTTCTGTCTGCCCTCTGCAGACGGAGCCTGACAGCCGAAGCACTTGACCTTGTGGCCGTTTTCCAGGCTCATCGTTTCCGGTCTTGACAGGGCGCAGCGTCCGCTGCGCTTTGGACATCTGGGGTAGAAGGGACAGCCTGCGCTCTCCCGCCCAAAGTTCTCTCCAATGTCAGAGACCAGTTCACCAGGATCGTTTCTTTCAGCCTTTTCTTTCTCACTGTTTTCCCCCAGGGAGGAGGCCAGCAGAAGCCTTGTATAGGGGTGGCAGGGATTGTGGTAAATCTCCTCTACCGCCCCCGACTCCACTACCTCTCCCAGATACAGCACCGCCACCCGGTGGCAGACGTAGCGCACTACATTCAAATCATGGCTCACAAACAGAAGCGTATTTTTTCTCTCCTCGTGCATATCCAGAAGAAGCTTTAAAATCTGAGACTGCACCGTCACGTCCAGAGCGGAAACCGGCTCGTCGGCCACCAGCAGCCTGGAGTCCGCAAGAAGAGCCGTTCCAATGCTGATTCTCTGGCGCTGCCCGCCTGACAGCTCTCTGGGACGGCGGCTGTAAAAGCTCTCGTCCAGACCGATTTTGACCAGCATTTCCTCTGCCATCCGCTTTCTCTCAGCCCGGTCCGAGACGCCCCTCACCCGGAGAGGCTCCTCTAAAATCCATCCAATTTTCTTGGCCGGGTTTAAGGATCCGAAAGGATCCTGAAACACCATCTGGGGGCGCAGATCCCCGTCGGTCTCAATGGTTCCGGAATAATCTCTGTTAAGCCCTGCAATAGTCTTGGACAGGGTGGACTTTCCGCAGCCGCTCTCCCCCACGATTCCCAGGATTTCCCCCTCTCTCACAGACAGGCTCACATCGCTGAGCGCCTTTTTTCTGGAGGCCTTCTTAAAAAAGCCGCCTCCTTCCCTGTAAAATACGTCCAGATGGGAAATTTTCAAAATCTCTTTCTGGCTGTCCGCCCTGCCCGTTTTCTCCGGGATGGACGCCACCAGACGCTTTGTATATTCATGGCGCGGGCTGCTCAATACCTGCTCCGCATCGCCCTGCTCCACAATCACGCCCTGATAGACCACCAGCACCCGGTCACAGATTTCCCGAATCACGTTTAAATCATGGGAAATAAATAAAATTGAGGTCTGGTTCTCCTGGTGGATTTTTTTCAGAAGGCGGAGAATCTGGGCCTGCACAATCACGTCTAAAGCCGTGGTAGGCTCGTCTGCAATTAACAGCCTGGGGGAAGCAATCATGGCCTGGGCAATCATCACCCTCTGGCGCATGCCGCCGGACAGCTCGTGGGGATACCGATCCAGCAGAGCCTCCGCCTCCGAAAGTCCCACTGCCTGCAGCGCTTTTACACATTTCTCATGGATCTCCTCTTTAGAAAGATCCGTGTGGAGCGCCAGATTTTCTCCCACCTGCTTTCCAATCTTCATAACAGGGTTTAAGGATGTCATGGGTTCCTGGAACACCATGGCAATCTCCTCTCCCTGGATCTTTTCCCGCTCCTGCCCGGAAAGCTGCAGAAGATCCACAATATTTCCATCCTTTTTGCAGAATTCAATGCTTCCGCTCTTCACCTGAGCGCTGTCCGGGAGCAGTCCCATAATCGAAAGGGCGCTCATGGATTTTCCAGATCCGCTCTCTCCCACCACTCCCAGGATTTCTCCTTCATAGATAGGAAAGCTGATCTTTTTTACAACCTCCTCATAAATGCCTCTGTCCGTAAATTCGATGGATAAATCCTTTACGCTGGCCAGAATCTTTTCCTGCTTCCTTCTCTTCTCTGTATCCTGTCCCATATCGCCTCTCATCATTCCTTGAAACCTTTTCCGTCTGTTTTGTCTGTGCCTTGTCTACTTCTGAAGCTCCCGAAGTCCCTCTCCAATCATGGAAAATCCCAAAATAATGAGGATAATCACAATTCCCGGAAAAATCGCATACCAGGGAGCGCCGAACAGAAAGGACTGGGCCTCGGAGAGCATCCGCCCAAGACTTGGCTCCGGCGGCTGGACTCCCAGTCCCAGGTAGCTCATCCCGGCTTCAGACAGCACCGCGTTGTTAAAAGCAATGGCAGCTGTCGTCAGAATGCTGACGGAGGCGTTTGGGAGAATATGGATAAAAATAATTCTTAAATTCCCCACTCCCATTACCTTCGCGCTCTTCACAAAGTCTAACTCCCGGCAGCGTATCACCTCGCTTCGCACCATTCTGGCAAATACCGGGATAAAAATAATTCCCAGAGCCAGGATAATATTATATTTTCCAGGTCCCAGAAGGCTGATAAAAATCAGAGCCAGCAGAACGCTTGGAAAGCTCATAATCATATCTCCCACCCGCATCAGAACATTGTCCAGGACTCCTCCGTAGTACCCGGTCAGAGCCCCTGCCGCCGTGCCGATCACGCCTCCGATGAGGACCGTACAGACTGCCACAAAAAAGGTATTTCCGCTGCCGTTCATCACGCGGCTGAAAATATCTCTTCCAAAGTTGTCTGTCCCCATGGGGTGAGCCAGACACGGAGCCAGATTTACATGGAGGGAATCCATCTGCGTGGGCGGATACGGAGTCCAGAACTGTCCGATGACTGCCCCTGCCAGAAAAAACAGGGTAATCGCCAGTCCTATGATTAAATTCCAGTTTCGTTTCTTTTTCACGTCTTTTTCCTCCGCTTATGATGTCCTGACTCTCGGATCTAACAGCTGATACATAAAGTCTACCAGGAAATTCACCGCTACCACCACCAGAGTAATATACATGACAATGGCCTGCACCACCGGATAATCCCGGTTAAAAATAGAACTGATCAGAAGTCTCCCCACTCCGGGCACGCTGAACACCTGCTCCACAATAATGCTTCCGGCCAGAATCTCCGCCACCACCATGGCTGTGAAGGTAATAACTGGAATCATGGCGTTTTTCAGCACGTGGACGTAGAGAATCCTTCTGCTGCTGTTTCCCCTGCTCTTCGCTGTCCTCACATAGTCCTTAGACAGCTCTGACAACACGGCATTTCTCAAAAACTTCACCACCATGGCAATTTTCGGAAGAGCCACGGCCAGGGCCGGAAATACCAGGTAGGACGCCGCCCCAAAGAAGCTCTCTGACGGCTCTACAAACTGTCCCGGCTGAAACCAGTGCAGCACCAGGCCAAAGGCGTATGTCAAGAGAATCCCCAGGAAAAAAGAGGGAACCGCCATCACGGTCTGAAGAATCTGATTGACTGCATGGTCCAACACTCCTCCGGCTCCTCTGGCACACAAAAGCCCCAGGGGAACGGAACATATCAAAATCATAAGGAGGGATATCACCGCCAGCATCACAGTAACTGGAAGCCGATCTGACAGAAGTTCTCCCACCGTCATATTGTCATAATAATAGGATGCCCCAAAATCTCCTCTCACCGCCCCGGACAGCCAGTCCACATACCTGACGGGCAGGGGATCATTAAGCCCCATCTCTTCTCGAAACGCTTTTATCTGCTCTTCTGTCGCATCATCCCCCAGGCGGGCCAGAGCCGCGTCTCCGGGAATAACAGAAAAAGCAGTGAACGTGAGAAGGGATATCAGCAACAATGTGATAATGAGAGTAACTAATTTCTTGATAAAATATTTCATTGATATCCTCCGGCGATTCACTGCCTTTTATTATTTTTTATTTAATTCTGAACTCAGAGCCCTAATTTGTCTGGTATACTACCGACATATCGTCTCCTGCGGTCGGATAGAAGGTATATCCGGCAAACTCCTTGTTTACCGCCACAAAATTCGCCGGATCCTGAATGTAGACGGAAGCCGCATCCTCTGCCAGAATCATCTGAGCTTCCTTGTAGAACGCAGCCTTCTCAGCCTCGTCCACTGCCGTATAGGCCTTCTGGAAGGTCTCGTCGTATTCCGCATTGGAATAGTGCATGAAATTCTTGCTGTCTCCCGTCACGTATTTCCTGAGCCAGTCGTTGGGCGCTAAAGTTCCGTCAAAGCCTACGATTGTGGCCTCAAACTTTCCTCCCTTGTACACGTCGCTGAGCCAGGTGCTCCACTCTACCTGGTTAATGGAAGCGTTGATTCCCACCTGCTTTAACTCCTCCACTATAATCTGAGCGGTGTCCACATGCTGAGAGTAGGCGCTTGGCACTGTGATCTCCAGATCAAAGCCGTCCGCATAACCTGCATCTGCCAGAAGCTGTTTGGCCTTCTGGGGATCATAGGAATACACCTTTTCTGTCTCCGGCTCATAGTAGACAGACATGTTTGGAATCATGTGGGTTCCTATAATGCGGCTCTTTCCGCCGAACATAAACTGATTGATTTCGTCTCTGTTCACCGCATAGCAGAGAGCCTGGCGCACCTCTGCCTTGGACAGCGGCTCGTAGCTGCTGTTCAAAAACATTCCCTGCACCAGATTCATGCTGCCCTCTTCAATCTTAAACTGATCGCCTAAGGTCTGCACCTGGGTGTTGTTCAGGTATTTTAAAATGTCGATGGTTCCCGCCTGAAGCTCCATAAAAGCCGTATCCACGTCAGCTGTGATCTTAAAGGTCACCTGATCAAGGTATGGAAGATTCTCCTGCCAGTAGCCGTCGTATTTTTCCATCACAACTGACTGTCCCGGCGTGTAGGAGACGAACCGGAAGGGGCCTGTGCCAATGGGCGTCCCAGCCGGATCCGCATTGGAAGCCGGGATGATATAGGCCTGGGACAGATCGGACAGAAACTCTGAATAGCTGTCCGTCAGCGTCACCTCAACGGTTTTCTCATCCTTCACCGTCACCTCTGAAAGCATAGAAAAAGCGGAGCCCTGATTGGCCTCCGCACATCGATCAATGGAATATTTGACGTCCTCAGCAGTCACTGGAGCGCCGTCGTGGAAGGTAATTCCATCTCTCAGAGTGAAGGTATAGATCTTCGCATCCTCTGAAATCTGATAATCACTGGCCACCGCCGGTATCAGACTGCCATCTGGAGCGGGCTTTACAAGCCCCTCATACAAATTAAAAACCACATCTCTAGTTCCTGCGTCCGTCGTAGCGTGGGGGTCAAGACTAGCCAGGTCCTGCGTCATGCCTACTACGACGCTTCCGCCTGGTCTGGGTGTTCCTTCTGAAAGAGTATTACCTTCTGTTTCTGCGGCGGACGTACTGTCACCTGCCGCTGCCGAGGTGCCTTCTCCATTCTTGCCGCCACTGCATGCGCAGAGTGCAGCAGATACGAAAAGCGCTGTTAAACCTAAAAGAATTTTCTTCTTTTTCATCATTTTTTCCTCTCACTTATCCGTAATATTCTCTCATTATTCAATTGTCTCCTACATTGTAGCAGATTTTCTTAAAATTTCAATCCTTTTTTCCTGCCTTTTTTTCAGCCCCCGGCGCAGTCTTGACGCATCCTGTTGTTTTTCGTTACTTCCTGTTGTCCTCCTGTTTCTGCTCCAGACAGACGATAAAACCCCCTGCTGCTGTCAAAGACGCAGAGGGGGCGCGCTTATGCTGTAAAATGATAGTATCATCTTATTCCTGTACGGAGAACTGATCCTTTCCTACTCCGCACAGAGGACATAACCAATCTTCCGGGATATCCTCAAAAGAAGTTCCTGCTGCCACTCCGTTATCCGGATCTCCCTCAGCTGGATCGTAGATGTAGCCGCAAACGTCGCAAATATATTTCTTCATGGCAAATTCCTCCTGAATTGTGAAATCTAATTTTGTTTCTTGTTATCTGTCGATGGATTTAGTATAGCACAGAAAGGAGCATTTGTCCAGCACAATTTTAATAAAAATTACTATTATTGTTTTAAAACAGTTATCAGAGCTTCCGGCTCCTTCTGCCAGCAGGCATCTATTCCAGAAGCCTGAGAATCTCTTCCCGGTTCAGTCCTGCCAGAGATACTGTTCCTGTTGTCACAATCCGGTCTGCCAGCTCTCTCTTTGACTCCTGCAGGCGCAGGATATTTTCCTCCACCGTTCCCTTTGAAATCAGGCGGACGACTGTCACCTGGCGCCTCTGTCCAATCCGGTGGGCCCGATCCGAGGCCTGATTTTCCGCCGCCGCGTTCCACCAGGGATCGTAGAGAATGACAAAGTCAGCTCCCGTCAGATTAAGCCCCGTTCCTCCCGCCTTCAGAGAAATCAAAAACACTTGGGCTTCCCCTGCGTTAAATCTGGCGGCCAGGCGGTTTCTCTCCTCCTTCGGCGTGGATCCTGTCAGAGTGAAGCTGTCAATCCCGCTTTCAGAAAGCCGCTTCTCCATCAGGGGAAACATGGAGGAAAACTGGGAAAACAGAAGAATTCTGTGTCCGGCGGGAACAGCCCCCGCAATCACATCCATACAGGTATCCAGCTTTGCAGAGCCTCCTCTGTAATTCTCATAGCACAGAGACGGATCGCAGCAGATCTGCCTGAGCCTTGTAAGGCCTGACAAAATCTTAAACTTCTCCTCCCCGCTCTCCACTTCCTCCTTCAGGCGGAGTACGCTGGCTCCATAGAGCTTCTTCTGTTCCCCGGAGAAAGCGGAGTAAACGATCTTCTCCACTTTTTCCGGAAGTTCTTTCATGACGTCCTTTTTCAGTCTCCTCAGCACAAAGGGGCCGATCAGGCGGCGCAGATTCGAAGCCGCCGTCTCGTTTCCCTCCTTCACAATGGGTATCTCATAGAGCCTCCTGAACTTCTGGTAGGAAAAGAGAAATCCCGGCATCAGATAGTCGAAAATACTCCAAAGCTCTCCCAGATGGTTTTCCACCGGCGTTCCCGTCAGGGCAAACCTTGTTCTGGCCCTGACAGCCTTCACCGCCTTGGCGCTTTTTGTGGCGGCATTTTTAATGCACTGGGCCTCGTCAATGATCTGGAAGCGGAACTGCTGTTTTTCGTACCACTCCTGATCCCGTTTCAGAAGCTCATAGGAGGTGATCACTACCTGGTACTCTTCCATCCGCGCCAACAGCTCCCGGCGCTCGCTCATGGTTCCCGCTGCCGTGGCGGTCTTTAAGGAAGGAGCGAAGCGGTACAGCTCATGCTCCCAGTTGTAAATCAGGGAAGCCGGGCATACAATGAGGGACGTCCCCTCCTGTGCTGCGGACAGCAGAAGGGCAATCACCTGAATCGTTTTCCCCAGTCCCATATCGTCGGCCAGAATCCCTCCAAAGCCCCAATGATCCAGCGTCCTGAGCCACCGGTACCCTGTCTTCTGATAAGCCTTCAGCTCTCCCATAAAGGATGACGGCACGTCGTAATCGCTGTCCTCCACTGATTTCATTCCGCGGATCAGCGCTTTATAGCCGCTGTCTCTTTTGAGGGAAATATGCCCGTCCTCCCTGAGGGCCTGATCCAGATACAGGGCGCGGAAGCTCGGAAGAAGGATGGTCTTTTTTGCAAGCTCCGCCTTTCCCAGGGACAGGCCCTCCCGTATTGTCTCAATGGTCATAAAGCCGTCGTCCGACAGTTTTAAGAATTCCCCATTTTTCAGCCGATAATACTTTTTCTTCTGCGTATAGGCGTCCAGAACCTTTAAAAGCTCTCCTCCTGTCAGATCTCCCGTATCCACGGTGAGGGTCAGCCATCCGTCCGAGGCAGAAACTCCCATGGAAATCTCCGGCGGCCGGCGGATCGTAAGGGCCTTTACGCTCCCCGACAGCCGTATTTCCCCAAGAGAACGGAATTCCTCCATCCCCTCGTCTAACAGACGGTAAACCGCCTCCTCCCCCTCCGGCAGAAAGAGACGGCCCGCGCCCTCCTCCCTGGCAGCAAAATACCTGGTAATCAGCCGGCTGATCCGAAACTCTCCCGGCACGTCCCGGCAGATGCTTTTGGGCACGTCCCCATCATCCAGCGGGTGAAAGCTGTAATCTCCGTAGGAAAGGCGGGGAATCAGGCAGAGACGGCCTTTTTCGTCGCAGTCAAAATCAAACACAGCCTCTAATGGCTCTGGTCTCCAGTTCTCCAGCTCCACCCCTTCCTGGGACAGGATGCCAAGAGGCTCCATTCTGCTCAGTACCCGCTCGTAAAACAAAGGCACGTCCCTCTCATGTATGAGAAGTTTTCCCGGCTCCTCCTGCCCTCCCAGTATCCCGGTCAGAAAAATCCCCATCACGTTTCCATATTCTGTGCTGCAGCAAAAAATGTGATGTTCGTCCGCCACATACAGTCTTTTTTCTCCCTCAAAGGCTGCCATCCCTGAGGGGACCGTAACGGAAATTCCACTTTTTCCAGCCCGTTTTACCAATACGGCAAAATCAGGATCCTCTCTTACCACTGTGAGTTCTCTTTGCTGCCCCCTGGCGTCCTCGCACCGGATCGCCCGGCCTGTATTCAGACCAAAGAACCGGTCTAAGTCTCCCCGGCTCAGACGGAGCGCCCGCAGCGCAGGCTCTGCAGGCATTCCTCCCCTTCGTATCTGTCTGTAATGCTCCAGATATGAAAAGGCCAGCTCTGCCGTAAGCCTGGCTGTCTTTCTGCTCTCCTCTGTAAATGCCTGAAAATCGTGGTTAAAGGCCAGACCTCTGCCATACTCCACATACCGGCCCTCTCTCATTGCCAGGGCGAACGAAGCCAGGTCCTTTAATTGATACTCTCTTCTCTTTTTGAGTCCCGCTTCCATAAGGATCTCTCTCCTGCTGAACAGAAGGCGCGGGATGAATTCTACCTCTCCTTTTTCCTCCTCCGCCACAATCTGAGCTACCTGGCGGTTTGTGTACTCTCTGATCATCAGCCGCGCCGACGAGGAGGTAAACACAGGCCGCGCCGCCTCAGGGCTTTCCGAATCTTTATAAACCTGGTATAGCTCCTGCCCGTGGCTGCAGATTCCCCGAAAAGAATTTTCCCTGCAGCAGGAGCAGGAATAGTCTATGATCTGGCTGCCCTTGACATAAATCTTTGTCTGATAAACCGCTCCCTGATCCTCCCCCTGGCCAGAGACGCGGACTTCCCCCTTCCAGAAAGTATCCACAGAAATATCTTTTACCGCCATGACGCTCCTTTTCCCCTGTCTTCCCGCATATGCGGCGAAGCTGCCGGACACAGTTCCCTGTATCTTAGCAGCTTCGCATCATTTGATTCATCCTATTTTAATGGCTCTTACATGTGTTCCGGAGCTTCAATGCCCAGCAGATCCATGCAGGCGTTCAGCACGTCCTTCGTGAGGCTGATCAGGCTGATAAAGCCTGCCTGCTTCTCGCGATCCTCCTCGCCGATAATCTTGTTAACCAGATAGAAGTTATTGAACGCGTCTGATAAATCGTACATATACTGGCAGATACGGTGAGGCGCAGTCTCCGCAAAGGCAGTCTCAACTACCTCTCCGAAACGGCATAACTCCAGCTGAAGAGCCTTCTCCGTCTCAGAGGAAGCCGGGCGTACAGGAACCAGGGTATAGCTTCCGCCCATCAGTTCTCTGTACTTCTCAAGAATCGACTTGATGCGGACTACCATGTACTGGATGTGTGGACCTGTATTTCCCTCGAAGGAAATGAAGCGGTCCACGTCAAATACATAGTCCTTGGTAGCCTGGTTAGAGAGATCGCCGTACTTTAATGCAGCGAGACCGATCATCTCGGCTGTCTTTCTCATCTCCTCCTCGGATACTCTCTGCTTCTCCTGGACCTTCTTGTAAACTTCCTCATTAATATCTGCAATCAGGCGCTCCAGACGCATAACGCCGCCGTCTCTCGTCTTAAAGGGGCCTCCGTCCTTGCTGTTCATAGTGCCAAATCCCAGGAATACCATCTTGGTCTTGTCACTTACAATGCCGGCCTTCTTAGCCACGCGGAACACCTGGGTAAAGTGAAGCTCCTGGCGCTTGTCCACCACGTAGATATAGCGGTCTGGATGGTAATCCTGCTCTCTCTGGACAATGGTGGCCAGATCAGAGGTCGCGTAAAGAGCAGCTCCGTCAGACTTTCTGACGATACAGGGAGGAAGCTCCTTGGTATCTGTCTCCTCAGCAATGTCCACCACCAGGGCTCCCTGGCTCTCGTAAGCTAATCCCTTCTCAATCAGGTCGTCGATCAGCTGCGGAATATAAGGCTGCGCGTCGCTCTCTCCCTTCCACAGATCGAAGGATACGTTGAGATTGCCGTAATTTCTCTTTAAATCCTTTAAGGATACGTTCATAATGTGCTCCCAGATAGCGCGGTAGGGACCGTAGCCGCTCTGAAGCTTAAAGGTAGCCTCCTGGGCTCTCTCCTTGAACGCCTCATCCTGTTTGGACTTGGCGCTGGCAGCCGGGTAGATCTCCTCCAGCTCGGAAATAGTAAACGGCGGCTCCTTGGGATATTCTCCCGTAAAGTTCTCGTCAAAGTAGGGAAGATTTGGCTGTCTGTCGTGAAGCTCCTCGATAATCAGTCCCATCTGAAGGCCCCAGTCGCCCAGATGCACGTCCCCGATTACCTTATGTCCCATATAGCGGCTGATGCGCTTAATGCTCTCTCCAATGACGGCAGAGCGCAGATGTCCCACGTGAAGAGGCTTCGCCACGTTGGCGCCGCCGTAGTCCACGATAATGGTCTCCGGCTCCTTCGTCTCCTCCAGACCATACTTGGGATCCTCCGCCATGCGGTTCATATACCCAGCCAGGTACTCCGGCGCAATCCTGAGATTGATAAAGCCCGGCATAACGGCGTTAATCTCGGAGAACATAGCGCTCTCCTTCGCCTTCTCCACCACCTCGCCTGCAATATCAATCGGCTTCTTCTTATATGCCTTAGCAGCGGCCATGGCTCCGTTGCACTGATACTCGCACAGATCCGGACGGTTGGAAACTGTGACCTTCACATATTTCTCATCGTATCCGCAGGCAGTAAAAGCAGGCGTCAGCTCCGCTACAATTAAATCAATCATCTTCTGCATGATCTCGTCTCCTTCTTGTCAGTGTTTCTGATGCCTCGATCCCCGGCATCCTATGTTCCTATATACTATAAAATATTTTTGCGCTAAGTTCAAGACTATAAAGCTGCGGGACATTTATTCCTTCATGGCTTCCTTCACATCCTTCAGGAACTCCTTCCATTCATCGGGATGATCCACAAAGTATTTGGGGCAGGCCTTCTCCGTAATATCATAATGGCGGATCACATCTTTGGGCTTTAAATCCAGCTCCCGGCACAGCCACGCCGTCAGGCGCACCAGGGAGGCGTAGGTCTCCTCCGTAAACCTGCCGTCCTTTCCCGGGTGGCAGCACTCGATGGAAACCGTGTCAGAATTTCTTGTGTTGGACGCGTAGGCCATCTCGTCGATGGGCACGCACTGGATAATCTCCCCGTCCATACCGATAATAAAATTGCTGCTCACCGAAATCCGGTTAGAGCCTGTCTGATCCTTGAGCCCCTCAAAATAATTCCTGTTCTGCCGGGCTGTCGTTCCGGGATTTCCCACATAGTGGACTACTATCCCGTTGATCTCAGAAAGCTTTGTGCCTGGTCTGGAATAATCGTTCAGCGTGAGCAGATCCTGCGTCACCCACTCAGGCGTCTCCACAGACGAGGGATTCACCGGTTCTCTGATGAGGCTTCCTCTCAGAAACCATCCCGCCGCTCCTCCGGACAGAAACAGAATCAGCGCTGCCGCAGCCAGAAACGTCCTTCTGCTTCTCCTGCGGCGAAGCCGCCGTCCCTCTTTTAATTTTCTTCTTTCGTATGCTTCCGGCTCCCTTCTCCGACGGCCTCTCCCCTCTTCCAGGGCCTCCCCGGAACGCTGGCGCCTGTTCTTCTCTCTCATTTCCTCGTACAACCCCATCGCCCCCTTTTCCGTGCAGGCGTCTTTTCATCTGTATGTTTCTATCTGATGATGGAAGGAAAAGGTATCCTGGCCTTCTGATACCGGATTCTTCCGGGAAACAAAGAAACTGCTGTAAAATAGCCCTGGGAAAGATATTTTACAACAGTTCCTGATTCTTTTATTCAGTCAAGCCGTCCGCTGCAGAAATCTGCTGAATCTGCATTAAACTCTGGACAGATACTCTCCTGTACGTGTATCGATCTTAACCTTGTCGCCGATCTCTACGAATAACGGAACGTAGATGATTGCGCCTGTCTCTACAGTAGCTGGTTTTGTAGCGCCTGTAGCTGTATCTCCCTTAAGGCCTGGCTCTGTCTCTGTGATCTCAAGCTCTGCAAACAGAGGAGCCTCTACGGAGAATACCTCGCCGTTGTGGGAACAGATCTTAACCATATCGTTCTCCTTCACGAACTTCAGAGCGTCGCCGATCTGCTCAGCTGTAAGAGCTACCTGCTCAAAGTTCTCCACGTTCATGAAGTGGAACAGATCTCCGTCAGAGTACAGATACTGCATATCTACTCTGTCGATTCTGGCTGCCGGGAACTTCTCTGTCGGTCTGAAAGTCTTCTCCACAACACCGCCGTTCTTGATATTTTTAAGCTTGGTTCTTACGAACGCAGCGCCCTTTCCTGGCTTTACATGCTGGAACTCGACGATCTGGAATACGTTTCCTTCGATTTCCACTGTAATACCGTTTCTAAAATCGCCCGCTGATACCATAAATGATATTCCTCCTTGAATGATCTCTCTTTATCTTTTTTATTCTATACTATAATATGCCGTTTTTCAACTACTTTTTGCAAAAGCCGCAATCTCCCGCGCGATTTCGCCTGGCGTTCTGCCGTCTGTATTCACCGTGATATCTGCTGCTTTTTCGTAGACCGGCCCTCTGGCAGCCATCAGGCCTTCCACCTTCTCTCTCACATTTCCTCCCTGCAGAAGAGGCCTGCTGGTATCTCCCTGAAGACGGTGCAAAATCTGCCCAGGAGAAGCTTTCAGATAGACGCACACTGCGTTTTCCTTTAAAAGCCTCTGGTTCTCCTCTCTGAGAACCAGGCCTCCCCCTGCTGAAATCACGGTAAAGCCGCCGTCCCTGTCCGTCTGTTTCAGAAGCTTTCTCAGCGTATCTGTCTCCATTTTCCGGAAGCTCTCCTCTCCCTGGAGACGGAAAATCTCTGAAACCGCCATCCCTGCCTGGCGCTCTGTCTCCTGATCCGTATCGCAGAGAGCGCAGCCCAGAAACTCTGCCAGCTCCTTTCCCACGCTTGTCTTTCCCGCTCCCATAAAGCCGATGAGAACCAGATGTTTCTGTTCCGGCCGAAGCCTTTTCTGAATCAGGGCTTCTGCCAGGGCCAGGGTTTCCTTCTCTATCTTTGTGCCAGGATTCCACAGCTCATAGGAGGCCGCTCCCTGATATACCAGCATCTTCAGTCCATTGACCGCTCTGCCTCCTGCTTCCCGTACCAGGTGCATAAACTTCGTCTCCGCAGGAGTGTAAATCACATCCAGAGCCTCCTCTATCAGCTGATAAAACTCTCTGTCCTCTATAGGAGCCGCGTCCACCGCCGGATGCATCCCCACGCTGGTGCACTGAATGGCCAGATACCGTTTTCCAGGAAGTTCCTTCCACTGGGAAAGGGGGAGGGCTTTCATTAAATCTCTGCCTGCCATTCTGTTTCCGTACTCTGCCAGCTCCTCTGCCTTTTCCAGGCTTCTGTTCAGCACAGTAATACTTCCCGCCTTGCCCCTGACCATCATACAGACTGCCGCCCTGGCGGCTCCTCCCGCTCCGATCAGAAGACAGTCCCTGCCATTTACGGCAAAGCCGGCTTCCTCCACAGCTCTTCTGAGGCCCTCAACGTCTGTATTATATCCTTTGTATCCCCGCTCCGTCCGGACCAGCGTGTTCACAGCGCCGACCTCCCTGGCCTCCTCGTCGACGTCGTCCAGGTATTTCATCACCTCCTGCTTGTGGGGCACCGTCACATTCATACCCAGGATGTTCAGGGCAAAGGCTCCCGAAACTGCCGCCTGCAGCTCCTCCTCTTTGACCTTAAAGGGAACATAGACCAAATCTGTCCCTGTGCTCTCCGCATAAAGATTCTGAAGCATGGGAGACATGGAGTGCTCCACCGGATTCGCCAAAATCCCGCAGACTCTGGCCGTTCCTCTGACAGACTCCGCTGCCTGGATCATCCGTTCCAAATCTTTCGGCTGTTTCCTCATCTCTTCTCTCTCTGTCATCTTTCTTTACTCTTTCCCTGCTTCCCGCTCTCTCTTTCTGCAGTCTCTTCTGTAAAAGTACAGCACCACCGCTTCCAGACGGCGTTTTAAAACAATCTGTATTTCCTCTTTTGGGTGGATAGGCTTTGTGAGAATCCCGTAAATTCTCGCCCTGTTTGCGCCGTACACGTCTGTAAACAGCTGATCTCCCACAAACAGGCTTGTCTGTCTGTCCGTCCCCATCAGAGCCATAGCCTTCTCATAGCCGCCCCTCGCCGGCTTGCCGCCTTTATAGATATAGGGAGAATCCACCTGGGCGGCAAAGGAGGCCACCCTCGGCTCCTTATTGTTAGACAAAAGACAGGTCTTCATCCCCATCTTCCTCAGACGTGCAAAGAGCTGCAGCGCCCGATCATCCGCCGGCGCGCCGTGGGGAACCAGCGTATTGTCAATATCAAAAATCACTCCGCGGATTCCCTGTCTGTAAAAATCCTCATAGGGAATGTCATAGGCGGAGTCTCTGTATTCCTTCGGATAAAATGCTCTGAACATACTAGTCCTTCTTCAACAGCTTTCCGATCTCTTCCATGAAGGTTCCCACGTCCTTAAACTCTCTGTACACAGAGGCAAAGCGCACATAGGCCACCTCATCCAGATCCTTTAACTTATCCATCACCAGCTCGCCGATGGCAGAAGTCTCGATTTCTCTCTCCTCCTTGTTAAAAATCTGGTTTTCGATCTCGTCAATGGTCTCGCTGATCTGCTGCGGTGAAACCGGACGCTTATGGCAGGAATGAAGGATACCGGCCTCAATCTTAGACCGATCGTAAAGCTCTCTGGAGTTGTCCTTCTTGATCACCATCAGCGGCATCGTCTCCAGCTTCTCGTAAGTGGTAAACCGTTTCCCGCATGTCTCACACTGACGGCGGCGGCGGATAGAGCTGTTGTCGTCTGCCGGTCTGGAGTCAATCACCTTTGTATCAGAAGCATTACAAAATGGGCATTTCACATTCTTTTCCTCCTGTGTGATATATTGTCCTTATTTTAACGTACTGCCGGAAGATATGCAAGCTGTTTTCAGCCTTTTTGCTCCTTTTTGCACAGCTCCACCAGAATGATATCGTCCCCGATCTGCTTCACGTCCCGCCATGGAATCACATACTCGCTCTCCCTTCCCAGAAATCCCCACAGACATCCAGGTCCCGGAATGATGAGGGCCGTCACTCTTCCTGTGCAGATATCAATATCCACGTCCCCCACAAAGCCCAGACGGCTGCAGTCCTTAATGTTGATCACTTCCTTTTGCTTCATTTCTGAAAGACGCATAGATAAACTCCTGACAGACCTCTTGGTTCCAGTATATGACGGCTGGACGCTAAATTGCCCTGCCCCCGGATAAAATCCGGCGGGCAGGGCGTTTTCTCTGCTCTAATTTCCTACTGCTGGGGCGCGTTGTCCTGAGCGTAAATGGAAGCCTCTGTTCCAGCTGTCGTTCCGAATACAACCACGCCTGTCAGCTCGTTCCCTTCCAGGGCCTTATCGCCGTGGAGAGCGGTTTCTATGGCGTCTCCGGCTGCATAGAGTCCGGGAATCTCGCCGTCGTCAGGCGTAACTGCGTTGGCGCAGCTGTCCACGTTCAGGCCTGTGTTCTTTCCGCTCTCGTCCGTCACATAGGAAACGCCCAGTTCTCCCAGAAGCTCCAGGTAAGCGCTGTCTGTCACGATAAGGGAGCGGCAGGTAAGCTCCTGCTCTTTGCCGGCGTCTTTTACCTGAACGCCTGTGACCTCCCCGTCGGCGCCGTAGAGCACCTTAGAAAGCTCTGCGTCCTCTGCCACGGTAACGTTCAGGCTGTCAAATTTCTCCTGAAGCTTCGTCTGAATCTGGCTTCCCAGCTCCTCTCCTCCAGCCGCCTCATAGCTTCTGGCTGCGCTGGATCCTTCCTTCTGAGTCACGCCGGAAAGCTCCACGCCCAGATCACGCACCCAGTCAAGAGCCGCCCGGCTCTCCTCGCCCAGATGCTCTGCCATCTCTTCATTGCCCTTTCCGCCTCCGGCTGCCAGGGTATCTGCGATGTAGCTGTCCACCGTATCTTCAATTCCGGCGTCAGACTGCTCCTCTGTATCGGAAGCGTTCATGCAGCTTCCTGACAGAGTTTTTTCACTGCTGCCCAGCACTAAAATTTTGGCCGGATCGGTTCCTTCTGCCACTGCCTGAATCGCCGCCGCCATGCCGGCCGGATCGCCGCCTGCAATCACAAGATCTGCGTCTTCCATAAACGCTGTCTGCTCTGCCTGCGTGCTCTCCTCCGCAGCCTCCTGGGAAGCTTCCGCCTTTGTTGTCTCTTCTGCTTTATCTCCTGTACTCTGGCTGCTGCACCCTGTCAGGGCTCCCACTGCCAGAACCGCTGCCGCCCATGCGGCCAATGATTTTTTTCTCATAAATGATGCTCCTCTCCCGGAAGAAATCTCTTCCGTGCAAAATAAAAAAGTTCAATTGAACTTTTCTTCTTCCGTGACAGCATTCTATCACAGGAAGCAGGTCAGATCAATTGAACTTTTATTAAGGTTCTGTTCTAAATCCAAATTTTTTATGAATTTTTTCTGTATTGGACTTAGAATCCACTTTCTTAACAGCAGAGATCCGCAATCACCTGGGCGAAAATCTTAGCGCTTAAAAGCAGCTCGTCAATCACGGCAAACTCGTCTGCGCCGTGCATCCGGTTGTCTGTCTCCGGAAGAGTCGCTCCGAAAGCCACGCCGTTCTTTAAGTCGTGGACGTATGTTCCGCCTCCCATGGAAACGCACTCTCCTTTGCGTCCCGTGTACTCCTCATAGGCGCCAAGAAGCGTCTTTACAAACGGGGAATTGCCGTCTACGTGGTGAGGCGGCAGCATTTCCTTTGTAAGCACCGTAATGCCGCGCTCTGCCATCTTTTCTGCCACCGGCTTTAAGACATTGTCTTCATTGCCGCAGATAGGCGTCCGGCTGTCGAAAATTCCGTGCATCCGGCTGTCTGTGATCTCCAGAATATCAAAGGCCAGAGTAAGAGCGCCTGAAAGCTCGTCTGCCATGGCTACTCCCAGAGCTTTTCCCTCTGTGTCTCCATGGGGAATCAGCTCTGTCAGAGAACGGATTACCTCCATCTGTCTGCAGGCTGCAAACGGAAGTCTCGTAATGAGAAGCAAAAGCGCGGTAGCCGCGTTCTTTCCCTCCTGGGGAGTGGAAGCGTGGGCTCCGGCTCCGCAGGCCGTAATCTCCAGGCATCCGTCCTTTCCTACCAGCTCAAAGGAAACTCCCGTCTCCTTCTCCACCTGGTTTCCTGCCTCGCGCACCATATCGTCGTCCAGCCCTTCAAAGACAGCGTAGGCCTTTCCTGGAACCACGTTGACCTTTGTGCCGGCTGTGACAGATTTCACTCTTGGAAGCGCCTCGGACGGCTCAAACTCAGCCTCAAATTCGCAGTTTAAATGGCCTTTCTCAATATTTACCACCGGAAACGCTCCGTCTGGAGAAAAGGTCATGGGAGCTTCCTTCTCCACTGCATAGTAATGGGCGATATCGCTGCTTCCGCATTCCTCGTCCGTTCCCAGGATCAGGCGCACCCGCTTTTTTAACGGGATATTTAATTCCTTTACCGCCCGCATGGCGTAGAGAGCCGCCACGGCCGGTCCCTTGTCGTCTGCTGTTCCGCGTCCGTAGAGTTTTCCGTCCTGCTCCACCGGTTCAAAGGGCTTTGTCACTGTCCATCCCTCTCCCGCCGGAACCACGTCCAGATGGGCCAGAATATCTAACTGGCTCTCCGTTCCGCCGAAATCAACCGTTCCCACATAATTGTCATAGTTTGAAATGGAGAAACCGTAGCCCTCTGCCATGGACAGGGCTGTCTCCAGAGCGCGGCAGGCTCCCTCTCCATAGGGCATGCCCTCCTGATAAGGCATTTTCTCGCTGTTAATGCGGCACAGCGTCTTAATGTCCTCCAGCATTTCTCCCCTGTGACTGTCAATATATTTCTCGATCTCTTCTCTGTACATCCGATCCTACCCTTTCCGGAAACCTTCCCTCAGCTGTTTCCTCTATCTTTCTTTTCCAGAGTCTCTATTTCAGCATTCCTGCTAAAATCTCGTTGACTGCCTTGCCGTCTGCCTTTCCCTTCACCTTCGGCATCAGAATCTTCATAATGGCGCCCTTGTCGGACTTCTTCGGCTCCTCGATGCCAAGCTCGGCCAGCACTTCGGCGATCACCTGACGGATCTGATCCTCTGTCAGATCAGCCGGAGCAAACTCCTCGTATACGGCCAGTCTGGCAGCCGCCTCGCTCTTAATATCCTCTCTGTCTGCAGGAGCGGTTTCCATCGTCTCTTTCGTCTGCTTGATCTCCTTCTTGACAATGGCGTTCTCCTCCTCCTCTGTCAGAGGCTCCCTCTTGTCAATCTCCGCGTTCTTCAGCGCGGACAGCAGCATGGAAAGAGAATCCTTTCTCGCCTTGTCCTTGGCCTTCATGGCCTCCACCATCGCTTTTCTCACCACATCAATTTTGCTCATGCTTCTACCTCCTGATGTTTTTATCTTAATCCCGTCCAAACTCGCTTAACACAAGACCTGGATTTCTGTCGAGAACCATTCCGACGCTCCAGCTGTTGACGAATAAGAGCAGAGGATTTCCCTTTAAGTCCTTAATTCTCTTCATATCAGAGGTTCCCTGAATCTTAGCCGGATCGATCTTCTCCTTATTTTCAATCCAGCGGATGTACTCGTATGGAAGCTTCTCCAGCTTGACATCCACGTTGTACTCATTTTCCAGACGGTAGGTCAGAACCTCAAACTGAAGCTCGCCTACCACGCCTACGATGATCTCCTCCATTCCAGTATTGAACTCCTGGAAAATCTGGATTGCGCCCTCCTGGGCAATCTGGTTGATTCCCTTGATAAACTGTTTTCTCTTCATGGTGTCCATCTGGCGCACTCTGGCGAAATGCTCCGGCGCGAAGGTAGGAATTCCCTCGAACTGCACCTTGTCTCCCGGCGCGCAGAGAGTGTCTCCAATGGAGAAAATGCCCGGATCGAAGACTCCGATAATGTCTCCGGCGTATGCCTCCTCCACAATCTTTCTGTCCTGGGCCATCAGCTGCTGGGGCTGGGACAGGCGGATTTTTCTGCCGCCCTGCACATGATTTACCTCCATGCCTGCCTCAAATTTACCGGAGCAGATACGCATAAAGGCAATTCTGTCTCTGTGGGCTTTATTCATGTTGGCCTGAATCTTGAATACAAAGGCGCTGAACTTATTGTTAAACGGATCTACCTGGCCTTCCGTAGTCTTTCTTGGAAGAGGCGGCGTCGTCATTTTCAGGAAGTGCTCCAAAAAGGTCTCCACGCCGAAGTTAGTCAGAGCCGATCCGAAGAAGGCAGGAGACAGCTTTCCTGTGCTGACCTTCTCCATATCAAACTCCTCGCTGGCACCGTCAAGCAGCTCGATGTCGTCTAACAGCTGGCTGTGATAATCGGCTCCTACGACAGAATCCACGTCGTCTGACTCCAGATCAAATTCTCTGGAAGCCACCTCCTTCTGACCGCCCATAGCGGCTGTAAAGGTAGTGATTTTCTTCGTATTTCTGTCGTAAACGCCCTTGAAATTCTTGCCGCAGCCAATGGGCCAGTTAATCGGGCACGTCTTAATGCCCAGAACGCTCTCAATCTCATCCATCAGCTCAAAGGGATCTCTGGCCTCCCGGTCCATCTTGTTGATAAAGGTAAAAATCGGAATGTTCCTCAGGAGACATACTTTAAACAGCTTGATGGTCTGGGCCTCCACACCTTTGGAAGCGTCGATGACCATAACGGCGGAATCGGCCGCCATCAGAGTACGGTAGGTATCCTCTGAGAAGTCCTGGTGTCCCGGCGTGTCCAGAATGTTGATGCAGTAGCCCTCGTAGTTAAACTGGAGCACAGAGGAGGTAACGGAAATTCCTCTCTCCTTCTCGATCTCCATCCAGTCGGAAACAGCGTGCTTGGTAGCCTTTCTGCCCTTTACCGTACCGGCCAGGTTAATGGCTCCTCCGTAGAGCAGAAACTTCTCTGTCAGAGTAGTCTTTCCCGCATCCGGGTGGGAAATAATCGCAAAGGTACGTCTCTTTTTGATCTGTTCTGTTGTATTTTCTGTATTTGCCAAAATGGTCTTCCTCCATATTCTGTCGTGATTCATTTACATTTTCAGGAAAAAACAGACACTTCTTTTCAGGTGTCCGTTTTATTCTATTATGAAATATATGGAAAGTCAAGGCCGTCTCCAGCGTTCCAGAAAGGCTTCCGCCAGCTCTACCCAGGGTTTGCAGCATTCTTCCACATAGCTCCCTCTTCCGTCGGAGGTTTCCTTGTCCGTTCTCTCGTCGGCCAGAGCCAGGCCGTGGCGTCCCTCTGGAAACAGGTGGGCCTCCGCGCTGACTCCTGCCTTTTTAAGGGCCGACAAAAAGAGCAGCGAATTTTCTGCCGGAACGGAGGTATCTGTGAAGGTATGCCACAGAAAGACTGGGGGAACGTGGCTTCCCACCTGCTTTTCCAGGGACAGCAGATTAAGAAACTCCTCTCTCTCCTCCCCCTCAAGCTCTCCCAACAGCGCGTCAAAGGAGCCTCTGTGGGCGTATTCTCCGGAGGTAATCACAGGATATCCAAGGAGCAGCCGATCCGGACGGATCAGGAGCGAAATGTCGGCCAGACTGCTCTCTGAAAAAATCGTCTCGTCTCTTCTGAAATTGTCTCCTGCCGGAAACTGCACCTGCCGCTTTACCAGGGCGGACAGAAATTCCTGGTTCCAGAACACTCCCAGGCTGGCCGCCAGATGGCCTCCTGCGGAAAATCCCATGACAGCTACCTGTTCCGGGATAATATTCCACTCTGCGGCCCTCAGGCGCACCATGGCCACTGCTCCCGCCAGCTCAAGCAAAGCTGTGGGAAAGCTGTCCGGCGCAGTGCTGTAGCGGAGCACAAAGGTCTGATACCCCTTGGACAGCAGCTCTAACGCTACCGGCTCTCCCTCCCTGAACGAGCAGAATTCATAGCCGCCTCCCGGGCAGATCACCACTGCCGGCCGTTTCTGAATCCTGCACTCCTCCCCGGAATCCTGGAGATAGGCTGTCAGCTCCGCTGTATGATCCGTTTTCTTAAACGCGCCGTTTTTCTCTATCTGAATCTGAATGGTTTCAATTCTCACAATCTGCGTCCTCCCTCTGTATCTTTGCGCCTTATTATAGTACATCTTTGCGTCTGATACAAGCCCGGGCCGCGGCGGGAGCAGGAAGGGCCATACTGGAAGAATATACAGGCCCGGCGGTAATGGGAGGCTTTCGCAGCAAACCGCGGGACTGCATATTCTCCACTCCCCGTCTGTCAAGGGGCAAAATTTTTTAAATTTCCCTGCTCCCGGTATATTGTCCCTGAAAAACGGAAAGCCTGATCATGGACAAACAAAGAAGGAGGCTCTCTTTATGGCACTGAATAAAGTTGAAATCTGCGGCGTAAATACATCGAAGCTGCCCCTGCTCACCAACGAAGAAAAGGAGGAGCTGTTCGCCCGAATCCTGAAGGGAGACAAGGAAGCCAGAGAACAGTATATTAAGGGAAATCTCCGCCTGGTTCTCAGCGTCATCCAGCGTTTTTCAGGCAGCAGTGAAAATGTGGACGATCTGTTTCAGATTGGCTGCATCGGCCTGATTAAAGCCATTGATAATTTCGACATTACCCAGAACGTCCGCTTCTCCACCTACGCGGTTCCCATGATTTTAGGGGAGGTGAAGCGGTATCTTCGGGACAATAATTCCATCCGCGTCAGCCGTTCTCTCCGGGACACTGCCTACAAAGCCATCTACGCCAGGGAAAGCCTGACAAAGAAAAATCTGAAGGAACCGACTCTCTGTGAGATCGCAGAAGAAATCGGCGTCAGCAAGGAACAGGTAACCTATGCCCTGGATGCTATTCAGAGTCCGGTCAGCCTCTATGAACCAGTCTACACAGACGGAGGCGATCCTCTCTATGTCATGGATCAGCTCAGCGACAAGAAAAGCTCGGAGGAAAACTGGGTTGAGGATATTTCTCTGAACGAGGCCATGAACCGCCTTCCTGAGCGGGAGCGCCACATCATCGATCTGCGTTTTTTTGAGGGGAAAACCCAGACAGAGGTGGCGGAGGAAATCCATATCAGCCAGGCCCAGGTCAGCCGCCTGGAAAAAAATGCCTTAAAGGCCATGCGTGCCTACCTCAGCTGATCCGGTATTTCCTGAGAGCGCACAGGGGATTCTGTCTTTCAGGAGGACATTCAAACATGAAAAGAGACGTTTTCTGCCAAAAATCAGCGGAACGCGTCTCTTTCTTCTGGTTATTCATATTTTACAATCTCTTTTTTCAGCCGCTTCATGATCTTTTTCTCCAGTCTGGAGATATAAGACTGGGAAATTCCCAGCAGATCTGCCACTTCCTTCTGCGTCATCTCGTCTCCGTCTGCGTTGTTGAGTCCGAAGCGCAGCTCCACGATGGTTCTCTCCCTGGGAGTCAGATGGCTGATGGCCGTCTTTAAGAGATTTCTCTCTATCTCATCCTCCAAATCACGGTAAATCACATCCTCGTCTGTCCCCAGAATGTCGGAAAGCAGCAGCTCGTTTCCATCCCAGTCTACGTTTAAGGGCTCGTCGATGGAAACCTCCAGCTTTGTCTTGTTATTTCTCCTCAGATACATTAAAATTTCATTTTCAATGCACCGGGACGCGTAGGTAGCCAGCTTGATATTTTTCCCTGTGTTGAAGGTGTTGATCGCCTTAATCAGCCCTATGGTTCCAATGGAAATCAGATCCTCCACTCCCACGCTGGTATTGTCAAATTTTTTTGCTATGTACACAACCAGCCTCAGATTGTGCTCAATCAGGCTGGATTTGGCCTCCCGATCCCTCTCCGTTCCCAGCTCTCCCAGCACTCTGGCTTCTTCCCTGCTGTCCAGGGGAGCCGGCAGAATGTCCGTTCCTCCAATGTAGTGGATTTCCCCTTCTCCCGGCATTAACAGCGCCCGGAAAGTAGGCAGGGTTTTCATTCGAAACCGGCTGGGCGCCGCGGCTTTCATGATCATGATTCTCTCCTCCTGTTTTATTTCTGCTCGCCTGTTTTTTTCTGCAAAGCTCTGGAGAAAGCGAAACTGCCTGCTCCCAGACCTCTGTGTGCAGCAAAAGTCCATAGCTTCCGTCTGGCGAAAGGGGCGTTTTGGAGACGGCAATCAGAGGCCGTTTGAAATATCTCTTCTGGCCGTTTAGTTCTATTCGGATTCCGTCCGCCGCCGCCGCAGGCAGCATTCCATTCTCCCTCCCCACGCTTCTGTAGGGGATCAGAGACGTCCCTTCTGTCCCATCAAACAGTCCGTTCAGGGCTCCCTCCCATATTACGCTGACCGGGCGGCGGAAAATCGGATCGTACAGCTGGTTGCCTGTGTCTAAAAATGCCTTTACCTGTATCTGTCTCCCTTTGCAGACGAGAACGGTTTCCGCCCTGCAGCTTCTGAGCCGTTTCTCCCTTCCTGCTGCCTCCCACAGAAAACAGGCAGAAAAGCACACAAATCCTGCTCCGGACAGGAGCGCTAAAAAGGGAAGGCAGCTCTGAGCCATCCCCTTCTGTCCATCTGATACAATACCATAGACAGCCCGTTTTAAAAGCGACAGACCTCCTGACATCAGAGCCGACGTCAGATAAAGACCTCCCGCCTGATGAAGCAGGCTCTTTGGCCGTCTTTCCCGGTAAGCCAGATACACCATGAGAACGCTGACCGGGCCGAAGGCAAGCATCAGCTGAAATCCCTGTTCCGGGACAACAAACGGACTGACGCAGGCCCACAGCGCGCCTGCGGCTGCTCCAGCGGCAATTCTTCCGGCCCGTATGTTAAGTCCCATCAGCTTTCCCGTCATTACCAGAAGAAAACTGTCTAACAAACCGTTTTGGATCAATACCACATCCAGGTACAGTCTGATTTCTGTCTCCAGCTCTGCCACCCCCCTGTCTGACAGAGTCTATTATAAGGGACAGCTCCCTCAGAATTTGTCAAACGGCGGGGGAAAATCCTGTTTTTTCATCGTCAAAGTTCGAGAAGACTCCTCCTTTTTCCGCTTGTCCCGGCAAAATCTGCGAAAAGAAGCAGGAAAAAGGCAGAAAAGAGCATGTAAGAAAGAAGCTCGCCCGCGAGCTTCTCCGCCTGCGGCGGGTCGCTTCTGCGACAAAATTCCTTTCCGCCGCATGGCGATCCTCGCGGAGCGTTTTTGATGCAATAGGAAATTACTTCGTAATGTTCCTATTGCATCAAAAAAAGCAGGACGTTTCCCGGCTCCTGTGAGCTTATGGAAAACGTTCTGCTTTCTTTCATTTCACTTTGAAATGCTGCTTATGCTTTTTTATCTCTTATGCTTTAAGAAATCAGGAATATTTATCTGTGTCTGTCCCATCGGTCTGTAGGACGGCGCTGGTGAAGGCGCCGGAGCTGGCTCCTGCTGTCCCGGCTGTGTTAAAGAAGGGGACGGCTTGTAAGACGGAGACGGCTGGCGGAATCCTGCCTGAGACGGCTGAGCTGCCGTAGCTGCCTCTCTGCCTGCTGCTGCCACGGAAGTCTGCTTCTTCTGGAACGGATTGCTTCCGAAATTAGTCATGGCCTTGGCAACCGGAGTCGCTGTCTCCTCGTCCAGGCCTGTGGCAATGACTGTGATGGAAGCCTCGTCCTGAGCGTTCTCGTCGTACATAGCGCCGAAGATAATGTTCGCATCGTCGCCTGCCAGCTCCTGAACGTAGGAAGCTGCCTCGTTAGCCTCGATCAGGCTGATATCTCCGGAAATATTGATAATTACATGGGACGCATTCTCAATGGTGGTCTCCAGAAGCGGGCTGGATACGGCCTGCTTAACAGCCTCGATGGCCTTGTCGTCTCCCTTGGCATGTCCGATTCCAATGTGAGCGATTCCCTTGTCAGTCATAACCGTCTGAACGTCTGCAAAGTCCAGATTGATCAGGCCAGGAATATTAATTAAATCTGTGATTCCCTGAACTGCCTGCTGAAGCACTTCGTCTGCCTTCTTTAATGCGTCCGGCATAGTGGTTCTTCTGTCCACGATCTCCAGAAGCTTGTCGTTGGGGATTACGATCAGAGTGTCCACGCAGCTCTTTAACTTCTCAATGCCCTGGATGGCGTTATTCATACGTGTCTTGGCCTCAAAACGGAACGGCTTCGTTACAACGCCGACTGTCAGGATTCCCATATCCTTAGCAATTTTAGCCACAACAGGAGCTGCTCCTGTTCCGGTTCCGCCGCCCATACCGCAGGTAACGAACACCATATCCGCTCCCTTTAACGCCTGGGCTAACTCCTCCTGGTTCTCCTCAGCTGCCTTCTCGCCGATCTCCGGTCTTGCGCCTGCGCCCAGTCCCTTGGTCAGCTTCTCGCCGATCTGCATGGCTGTGGTAGCCTTGCAGAACTGGAGAGCCTGCTTATCTGTATTGATACCGATAAACTCAACGCCTGCAATGTTCTCCTCGATCATGCGGTTTACCGCGTTATTTCCGGCTCCGCCCACGCCTACTACTATAATTCTGGCGGCATTCTCTGCTTCATTTATCTTAATCTCTAACAAGAAAACTTCCTCCTTCACTCACATATCTGCTGTTTTTTGCCTGCATTTGCGCCTTCTGATTTCAGTCTATCTAATACTATATTTTATTTTAGGAAAAATATCAACTGTTATTTTGCCGAATTTATGATTTTCACACCAGTTCAGCTATGGGAACGGGCCGCAATGCTACGGCTCATTTTTCTGAAACCGGTACATGGGATTGGAGTTTGTCTCGTCGTATGTGTCCAGGTACAGCGTTCCGTCCAAATCGGAATACTCCTGGATAATGTCGCTCAGCTCCGCTATCTTGCCGTTCATATCCTTTTTATCTCCCAGCTCAACTCTCAGATTCCCCACTGTGACCACAGCCTGTCCTCCGCTCTGGTACCGGATCCCGTCGGCGTGGATCTCATAGAGAGAGAGAATCTGGGTCAGGTTCAAAATATCCTCGAAAATATCCTTATTCTCTACAGGAAGGGGCTCGTGAAGCACTACATGGCCAAACTTCAGCCCCTCTATCTTCGGTATTCCAGGCAGAATTTCGCTTGTGCTCTCCACAATAATTCCGTCTTTATCAAAGTACAGGTTGCTGTTCATGTAGGACACATAGCCTACCATGCTTTTTTCATATACAATAATCTCCACTTCATTGGGACCTCTGAATACTATCCTGTAGTCTTCCACAAACGGAAGCTTCTTATGAGGCCTGAACTGATACTGGAAATAACAGTAAGCGGCGTTTCGGCTGATTGGGGAGTCAAATATGGTCTGTTCAATCTCCTCAGCCGTATATCTTGTATTGCCGCTTACCTTCACCTCCGTAATCCGCAGAGATACCACGGTAACAGCTATGACCGCCAGCACGGCCAAAGCTGCAATCAGGCCTGTTTTTCTTCTGTGTCTGATATATGTCCTCATATCTGTACCTCCTGCCGGAACTGTTTCATGCCACTGATTCCCGATACCAGAGCCTTCCTCCCAGACTGCTTAAATCGCGGCAGATATCCTCGTATCCCCTGAAAATGTATTCTGCCTGCTCTACGAACGTGGTCCCCTCTGCCGCCAGGCCCGCCGCCACAGGGGCAGCCCCGCCTCTCAGATCACAGGCTCTGACACGGCAGCCATGGAGGCGTCTTCCCTCTGCCACCTTTGCCAGTTTTCCCGATATCTCTGCAGCCGCCCCCATCTTGTTCAGCTCCAGAGCCGTCTTAAAACGGCTTTCAAAAACCGTTTCCTCCACCATTCCCCCGCCTGAAACGCTCATAAGAGCCAGCAGCGGAGACTGAAGATCCGTAGGAAAATCAGGATACGGGCCTGTCTTGGCGCAGATCCGCCCAAAAGGCCTTTGGCTCCGCAGGTAGATTCTGTCCCGCTCCCGGTAGACCACGGCTCCTCCCTCCTCCAGGAGAGCCGTCAGGCTTGCAAGCTCCTCTGAGCGGATTCCGGAAATCTCAATCTCTCCTCCCGCTGCAGCCGCTGCAATCAGATAGGTTCCCGCCACAATCCTGTCTCCGTCTGCCCGCACTGTACAGCCATGAAGAGGAAGCCCTCCTGTAATCCGGAGATGAGAAGTTCCGACGCCCAGAATCCTGGCCCCCATCCTGTTTAACATATGGCAGAGAGCCGCTATCTCCGGTTCCCGCGCACAGCCGGATAAAAAGCTTTCTCCCTCAGCGGCCACAGCGGCAAAAATGGCATTTTCCGTAGCGCCCACGCTCGGATAGGGAAGCTGTACTTCTGCTCCTGACAGCATTCCTCCCCTTCTCTTCAGGGAAGCCGTCACTTTCCCGGTTTCCTTCTCCTCCTCAATCTCCGCCCCAAACTGCTTCAGCGCCTTCAGGTGGAGATCAATGGGCCGTTTTCCAATCATGCAGCCGCCTGGATAGTAAATGCAGGCCTTTCCCTGCCTGGCCAGCAGCGGCCCCAGAAGAATCACCGATGAGCGCATTTTTTCCATGTCCTCTTTCCTGACGCAGCTTCCGGAAAGGCGCTCTGCGTCAATCGTCAGCCGCCCGCTTTTATCCAGAGTACAGCTGCATCCCAGGGAAGAGAGTATTTCCATCATACAGCGGACGTCCCTGATACCAGGAACGTGTTCAATCACTGTGACTCCCTGATTTAAAACAGCGGCGGCCATCATGGGAAGCACAGCGTTTTTAGACCCCTGAACGGACAGTTCTCCTCTCAGAGGCCCTCCTCCAACAATCTCGATTTCAGCCAAGGCAGCAGTTCCCTTCTGTTTCCTTATATTATCCTATGCCCGGCTTCCTGTTTTTGTGACAGCTGGACGCCTGAAACCGTCTGGTAAAAACCGATAAGAAGAAAGGGAGGATTTTCCGCTTTATTTCTGAAGAAAATCCTCCCTCTCCGGCATCTACCCCTCCAGTTTAATCTGGTTGGAGACGCTCAGCACCATTCCCATCTCCAGCATCAGGAACAGAACCGAGGTTCCTCCGTAGCTGATAAAGGGAAGCGTAACTCCTGTGTTTGGAATCGTATTCGTTACAACGGCGATATTCAGAATGACCTGAATGCCGATATGGGCCATCACGCCCACCACAAGCAGAGAACCCATGAGATCCGGCGCGTTGCTGGCGATTACCATAAACCGGTAGATCATAAACATGAACATAAGAATCAGAAGCGTCGCTCCAAACAGGCCCAGCTCTTCACAAATGATGGAAAAAATCATATCGTTCTGGGGCTCCGGCACAAAGCCAAGCTTCTGAAGGCTCTGTCCCAGTCCTCTTCCGAAAAAGCCGCCGGAGCCGATGGCGTACAGACCCTGGAGCGTCTGATATCCTGTGTCCGTAGCCGTCGGATCCACCCACGCGGTGATACGGTCCAGCTGATAAGGCTTTAACAGCCTGACTGCCACCAGGGCCTTTCCTATGTAGGGCGACACGGCAATCAGGCCTATGCCAGCTCCCGCGCAGGCAAAGAAGGGCCACTTGATCTTGCACGCCACAAACAGCACTACAAATACAATGCCGCAGGTGATGATTCCGGAGCTTAGGTTATTCTCTGTAATCAGCAGAGCCGGGACGCCGCACCAGATGATGATGGCCCGCACATTCCGAAATTCATTGATCTTAAGCCCCATTCTGGAAATCACAACTGCCAGAAACAGAATAAGCGAAATCTTTACCAGCTCTGTGGGCTGAAACTGAATCGGGCCAATCTGAAGCCATCTCTTCTTTCCGTGGGATTCCACGCCAAAGAGCATGGTGGCAATCATACAGGCCAGGGACGTGAAGTAGCCCAGCCAGGTAAACTTGGCAAACCAGTGATAATCCATTTTTGAGATAAACAGCATCACTACCGCGCTGCCCGCTGCAATCATGCCCTGGCGCTTCACAAAATACGCAGCATCCCCCAGCATCAGCTGCGCCCGGTAGGAGCTGGCGCTGTAAATCATAATAAGCCCGAATATCGTCAGAAACACGACGGACAGAAGAAGACTGTAATCGTAGAACCGATGGGGCTTTTTCTTCTTCTTTTTTTTCGGCGCGTCAGCCATCTTACCACTCCTTACCTGTGTCTGCGTCTATCTGCTTCATTCCTAGAGATTTCTCACATATTCCTTGAACATGCGGCCTCTCTCCTCATAATTATTAAACATGCCCCAGCTTGCGCAGGCCGGTGAAAGAAGCACGTTGTCCCCGGCGTTGGCGTAGGAGGCGCACACCTGCACCGCTTCCTTTAAATCCTCCGCATACATGATGTCGGTAAAGCCATGCTTTTTCGCGCACTCGGCAATCTTATCCCTCGTCTGTCCGATCAGCACCAGGTAGCGCACCTTGCCGCCGAAGCTCTCAATCCACTCGTCATACTCTGAGTGCTTGTCATAGCCTCCGGCGATGAGAAGCGTGGGCCCCGGCATGGCCTTGATCGCCTGCATGGCCGCATCCGGGTTCGTTCCCTTGGAATCGTTGTAATATTTTACTCCAAAGCGCTCTGTGACAAACTCAATTCTGTGTTCAACCGCCTCGAAGCGCTTCACCACCCGGCGGATGATCTCCATGGGCACGCCCATGTTCATGCTGACAGCCACAGCGGCCATGACGTTTTCATGGTTATGGCGGCCTAACAGCTTCAGATCGTGGATATTCACAATCTCTATCACGGTTTTGTCATCGTTCTTATATACGATCATATCGCCGTCCAGGTAAAGGCCCTTCTCCAGTTTCTCCCGGCTGGAGAAGTAAACCACTCTGCACTTCAAGGTCTCTCCGAACTCCCGCAGCACTGGATCGTCGTGGTTTAATACGCAGACGTCCTCCTCCTTCTGGTTCTTTGTGATGCCTTCTTTGATCTCGATGTACCGCTCCATCGTCTTATGGCGGTCCAGGTGATCCGGAGTGATATTGAGGATCGCGCTGACATTGGGCCTGAAATCCATAATCGTCTCCAGCTGGAAGCTGGAAACCTCCGCTACCGTTACAGACTCATCTGTCGTCTCCAGGGCGTGGGCTGTGTAGGGATCTCCGATATTTCCCACTACAAACACGCTGTCGTAAAAAGCCTTCATAATCTCCCCTGTCAGAGCCGTGGTAGTGGTTTTTCCGTTTGTTCCCGTAATTGCCGCCAGCTTTCCCTTAGCGCAGTGGTAGGCCAGCTGGATCTCGCTCCAGATGGGGATTCCCGCCTGCTGAAGAACGGACACGAAAGGAGCTTCCAGGGAAATGCCCGGGCTGATAATGGAGAGCTCCACGCCTAAAAGATCTGTGCGGTCTAATTTTCCAAGGACAAAGCTCACCTTTGCCCCCTCGTCAAATTTCTGTCTCAAATCCGCCTCGTTCAGCTTCTCATTGCCGTCGTAGAGGACAACCTCTCCTCCCATGCCCAGAAGGAGCTTTGCCGCTGCAATGCCGCTGATTCCGCTTCCTGCTACCAATACTTTCTGACTCATTGTCCATTTCCTCCTATAATCCTAAGTATGCAATCAGACAAAGGATTGCTGTTATAATAGAAAATACTGCGACTACTCTTGTTTCAGACCATCCGCACAGCTCAAAGTGATGGTGGATAGGCGCCATCTTGAAGATGCGCTTTCCACCTGTGCTCTTAAAGTAGGTCACCTGCATGATCACAGACAGCACCTCTACCAGATAAATCAGGCCCACCAGAGCAATGAAAATGGGCATCTGCATCATAAAGGCGCTGGCCGACACAAAGCCGCCCAGAGCCAGAGAACCTGTATCTCCCATAAACACCTTGGCCGGATACACATTAAACAGCAGAAAGCCCAGAAGACTTCCCACTACGGCTCCTGTAATCGGGCTGATTCCTGTATTCTCTCCAATGGCCACAATTGTGAAGAAGGTAGCCACCAGAATGGTGACGCTGGTGCACAGTCCGTCCAGTCCGTCTGTAAAATTCACTCCGTTGTCCGTTCCAAGAACAATGAAAAACAGCGCCGGAACAAACAGCCACAGCGGAAGAGCCAGGAAAAATCCGTCGTCAAAGCCTCCTGTAAAGGGAATCAGCATGGAAGTTCCCACCTCGCTGCTGCTGATCAGATAGTAGGCAAAAATTCCCGTAATGATAATCTGGCCAAGCAGCTTCTGCTTGGGGTTCAATCCCTCGGACCGCTTCATCACAATCTTAATGTAATCGTCCAGAAAGCCGATCACTCCGAATCCCACTGTCATAAACAGAATGGGAATAATTTTCGGATAGTCCTTTATATAGAGTAACGAGGTAATCACGACGGAACCTAAAATTACAATCCCACCCATAGTGGGCGTGCCCTGCTTTTTTAAGTGGGCCTGGGGGCCGTCCTCCCTCACCTGCTGCCCGAATTTGAGCTTGTGCAGAAAGGGAATTACAATCGGGCACATAACTGCGCTGATAATAAATGCCGTGATAACCGCAAGAATTGTCTCATTTACCATGTCACACCTCAGATTCTTATGTAGTCTTTTGTTGAGCTGTCCTAGACTCCTGATTAGTATACGTCTTTTTCCCTGAATAATCAACTGTTACTTTGGTCCCGTTCAATCCCCAGATAGGGCAGAATATTGTCGAAAATCCCGCCGATGACAGGGGCCGCAATGGTGCCTCCGTAATAAATTCCCTCCGGCTCGTCGATGGTGATCAGGGCGATGACCTGGGGATTGTCAGCCGGCGCGAAGCCCAGAAAGGAGGAAATATATTTTTTTCTGCTTCTGGGCAGCTTTTCCGAGGTAGCGGTCTTTCCTCCGATCCGGTAGCCTGGAACTCTGGCGTTTTTTCCGCTTCCCTCCGCCACTACCTGTTCCAGAATATAGCGCATGGTTCCGCTTGTCTCCTCTGAGAGAATTCTTCCCTTTTCCTTACTCTCAAATTCATGGACAAAGCCTGTGGATGGATTTTCCACCTTTACGGCGAAATGGGGCGTCACCCGGTTTCCCCCATTGATGATGGAGGAGGCTGTGGCAATCAGCTGGAGAGGCGTAATCTGGAAGGACTGTCCAAAGGACACCGTTGCCAGCTCCACTGCTCCCATGTTCTCCTTCCTGTGCATGATAGTGGCCGCTTCTCCCGGCAGATCCACCCCTGTTTTTCCCATGAGGCCGAACTGTTCAAAATATTTGTAATAGCGGTCCGTTCCCAGACGCTGTCCCACGTCAATAAGCACAGGATTGCAGGAATTCATCATCCCCTGAAGGAAGGTCTCCCCTCCGTGTCCTCCCGCCTTGTGGCACCGGATTCTCCGATCCTCCACAATCCGGAAGCCCGGACAGGAAAAGGTGTCCTTGAGCGTAACGACTCCCTCCTCCAGCCCTGCGGCGGCTGTTACAATCTTAAAGGTCGAACCTGGCTCGTAGGTATCGTTGATGCAGGGATTTCTCCACATCTGGTTTAACAGCTCCTGTTTTTTATCCGGATCCGCAGGCGGCGCGCCTGCCGGCAGAGTGAAGGGATCGTTTAAATTAAATTCCGGCACAGTGACCATAGACAGGATCTCCCCGTTCTGTGGATTCATAATAATCACAGAAACCTGATTGGCCGATTTCTTCTCCATCACCTGGAGAGCCGCCTGCTGGGCGTACTGCTGCAGATTCACATCCAGGCTGATAGTCAGATCATTTCCGGCCACCGGCTCAATCCTGTCCTCCGCCGCGTTCTCAATCTCCACCCCCGCCGCGTCAGCCAGAGTCAAAATCGTTCCGTTCTGTCCTTTCAGCCACTCCTCATATTCTACTTCCAGGCCGACGATGCCCTGATTGTCGCCTCCTGTGAAGCCGAGAACGCGGGAAGCCATCTCGTCAAAGGGATAGTACCGTTTATAGTCCTCGTCCACCTTCACTCCGGCCAGTCCCATATCGCGGATTCGATCTCCTGTCTCCTTGTCTACATTCGTCCTGATAATCTCTCTGGACGTATACTTTTCTACCTTCTTTTTTACTTCCTCAGCCGGAAGAGAAAGCTCTCTGCTGAGAACCTCCGAGACTTTCTCCGGTTCCTCGATCTGGTTGTGGACCACCGATACGGTGCATACCGTCCTGTTATCGGCAATCACCGTCCCGTTTCTGTCTAAAATCCTGCCTCTGGCCGCCTTCAGCGTCCGCTCTCTCTGGTGGAGCTCCGTCGCCATGGAGCTGTATTCGTCTGCTCTGCAGGTCATAAGAAAAAATAGCCTTCCTGTCAGGCCTGCCATCCCAAGGCATAAAAGCCCGCACAGGAGAGCTATTCTTTCTCTGTGCCGTGTCCTTCTCTGCTCCATACTGTGTCTCTCCTGCGTAGAACGCTGTCCCGATTGATACAGTATATTGCCGAAAACACATTTTATGTATTCGTATCCGCTTTCGCCTCTGAAGGCTTTTCTGCTCCGCCGCCATTCCCGCTGGCAGAGCTTTCTGCCGCAGGAGCCTGGGACGGCGCCTCTGTGCTTCCCTGGGACGGCGCTGCTGTCTGCCCTTCTGGGGGAGCAGACTCTGCAGACGGATCCCCCGGCATCAGCTCCGGATACTGGACTCCCTCCTCGATAAATTCTTCATCGTATACAGGATAGGTCTCGCCGTTTTCATTGGTCGGAGCTTCAGAGGGCGCCTCCGTCTCCCCGTTGTTCTGGCTGGTGATTCCCTCCGGAAGATCTGCCATCTCCTGATCCGCCGGCGCTGTCTCCCCATCCGGGAATACGTTCATATAAGGAAGGACCTCCGCCATAATCTTGCTGAAAATCTCGCTGGCAAAAGTGGAGTGGGCCTGCTCCTTTCCCTCCAGATGCGGCGTATCAATCACCACATAGCACAGCACCTGGGGATCGTGGGCCGGAGCGTATCCGATAAAGGATACCAGGTAGTTGTTGGCTGAACGCGGATATTTCTCGGCTGTTCCCGTCTTTCCCGCAATCTCGTAGCCCTCTACGGCGGCAGCTCCCGCTGTTCCGCCCTCTCCTGATACCGTCTGGTAAAGAGCCTCGTTGATGTAGTCGGAAGTCTCCTTGGAAATAGTCTCCCGCACCAGAAGCGGCTCTTTTTTATCCACCACAGAGCCCTGCTCATTTAAAATCTGTTTTACCACATGAGGCTGGTAGTAAGAGCCTCCGTTGATCATGGAAGCGTAGGCCGCCGCCATCTGAATCATGGTGCAGTTATAGTTCTGGCCGAAGGAGTTGGTGGCCAGATCCGCGGATTTCATATTTTCCGCCGTGTAGATCAGGCTGGCCGCGTCTGCCTCTCCCGGCAGGTCGATGCCTGTCTTCTGTCCAAAGCCGAAAATGCTCTGGTACTTGGCGAAAATATCCACGCCCTCCATCCTGGAAATATTCATCATAACTACGTTGCAGGACTTCATCAGTCCCTGCATCACGGTAGTAGGACCGTGGCCCACGATTCTGGAAACGCAGTGGATATCGTGGCCTCCGATAGACAGAAAACCGTTGCACTGGAACGTCTCGCTGCCGTTGATAATATTCTCCTCCATGGCTCCTGCTACCGTAAAGGCCTTCTGGGGAGAACCTGGCTCGTACGTATCGTTGACGCAGAAATTACGCCACATCTTGTACCATGCCTCCGATTTGGCCTTATCGTCCATGGCGTTAATCTCTTCCTGGCTGTAGTAGCCGCTCAGATCGTACGGGTTGTTCAGATCGTACCGGGTGCTGGTATCCATGGCCAGGATCTCTCCTGTCTTCGGATCCATGACAATAGCCGCCGCCACGTTGCTTCCGATGCCAGCCTGCCACTCGTCAATGTATTTTTCACATATTTTCTGAATATTCAGATCAATTGTGGAAACAACCGTATTTCCATTCTGGGCCGGTTTAATCACGCGCTCCAGGTTGGAATCCGATGTCAGGTAGCCGTACTCTCTGCCGTTATTTCCCACCAGGGAGCTGTTATAATACTGCTCGATTCCTCCGGAACCGGCGCTTCCGTCCTTCTGGGCGAAACCGATGACATTGCAGGCAGTGGATCCGTTGGGATACACTCTCCTGTACTCGTCCTCAAACCAGACGCCCAGAATTTTTTTCTGCTCGCTGTTCTTCGTGAAGGCCTCGTTTCTGGCCTTGGACTCGGTCTCAAATTGTTCCTTTTCCTCAAAGGTCATCTGTTTTTTATACCGGATATAGGAGCTGTCCTTCTTTCCCGTGATCGTGCTCCGCAGATCCTCCGCGTCAAAGCCGAACAGCTCTGTGAGCAGCGCAATGGTAGGCTCCACGCACTCCTTTTTCTCATCCTCGTACATCTGCTTCGGATCGAGAATCAGAGTGTACACCTTCTCGCTGGTGGCCAGGTAGGATCCGTTCCGATCCACAATGTCTCCCCTCCGGTAGGGAATCGTCCTGCTGTCGTAATCCTGGTGGGATAAAACCACCTGCGTATAGTCCTCGTTCTTGTTCTGCACCATGGTATAGAGAATCACGGTAAGAGCAATTAAAGCCAGCATCATCACCAAGACGGTAATGGCCAGCTTTTCCTGCATGTATTTTCTGAATGGCTGCTTATTATTAGTGCTCTGGGACATCTTCATACTGTCTTACATACTCGCTTTCTGTTTTATCATACAAAAGAATCTGATCCTTATTCGCATAAACCATCCCCAGTTCCTTTGTAGCAACGTCGTAAATGTAATCCAGATCCACGTAGGTATTGATGCTCGTCTCCAGCGCATCATTCTCGGCCCGCAGCGCCTCCACCTCACGTTCCAGCTTCTCAATATTTCCCAGACGGGAGGTAATGGAAGATCGGAGAGCCAGATACTGCATACAGATAGCGAGGGTAATTATCGCTGCCAGAGTCAGCGCCATCACGTAGGGCGCGTCCATCTGCAGGGCCTTCTCCCTGTTTCTCCTTACAATATGGCTGCGCCTGAGATGATCCTCAGCCTGCTTCTTCCTCTGCGCTGCCTCGCGGCTGCCAGACCGGCCCTTCCCGGCCTGCTTTACTTTTCTAACTGTATTCCCATCCGTATATGTATCATATACTCGATGCCTTTTTGCAGCCATAGGTCCTCCTCCTCTTTTTGCAGGGCATCTCCTGCAGCGCTGTCTGCGCCGCTATGCTCCTGCCTTTTCAAATACTCTCAGCTTGGCGCTCTTTGATCTCTTATTAGCGGCCAGCTCCTCCTCCGAGGGCAGCACAGGCTTTCTCGTCACTACCCGCCCTTTGCTCTTTCTGCCGCACATGCACACCGGAAACTCCGGTGGACAGATGCAGGGATTTTCATTTTCCCTGAACTTGTTCTTTACAATTCGATCCTCCAGAGAATGGAACGTGATAATCGACAGGCGGCCGCCTGGATTCAGCAGATCGATCATCGTATCGATGGACTGCTCCAGCACCTGAAGCTCGCGGTTCAGTTCAATCCGGATGGCCTGAAACGTCCGCTTGGACGGATGGCCTCCGGTGGCTCTCACCTTGGCGGGAATCGCCGCCTTAATGATCTCCGTCAGCTCGCCGGCCGTCTCGATCTCTTTTTTCTGTCTGGCTTTCACAATATGCTTTGCAATATTCTTGGCAAAGCGGTCTTCACCGTAATCTCTGATGATGCGGTACAGCTCCATCTCGCTGTAGCCGTTCACAATATCCTTCGCAGTCTGAGTATTTCTCTGATCCATCCGCATATCGAGAGGCGCGTCGTCCTCCCGGTAGGTAAAGCCTCTGTCAGCCGTGTCAAGCTGATAGGAGGAAACTCCCAGATCCAGGTAGATTCCATCTGCTCCCGATATCCCCTGGGACGCTAAAGCGTCCTTTATATTCTCGTAATTCGTCCGGATCACAGTAACCCGGTCTCCGTATTCTTTCAGTCTCTCCCCGGCTGCCGCAATGGCATCCGCGTCCTGGTCAAGGCCAATCAGCCTCCCCTGTTCTCCCAGCCGGTTCAGCACCAGAGAGGCATGGCCTCCTCCTCCGAGAGTGCCGTCCACATAAATGCCGTCAGGCCTGATATTCAGGCTGTCCACCGTCTCGTACAGGAGGACCGATGTGTGTGAAAATGTCATATCCCAAGTCCCTCCATATTCTCGGCAATATCTTCCATGTCATCATAGACATTCTTCTCTTCCCAGAGCTGCCGGTTCCATATCTCAATTCTGCTTCCCACTCCCGCCAGCACTACTTCCCTCTCAAGATGGGCGAAATTTCTCAAAACGGCCGGTATCAGAACTCTCCCCTGCCTGTCCACCTCGCAGTCCGAAGCGCCCGCCAGGAAGAAACGTGTAAATTTTCTGGCATTCTGGTTCGTCAGCGGCAGGGCTCTCAGCTTCTCCTCAAAGGCAGCCCACTCGGCATTGCCATACACAAATAAACAGCCATCGAGTCCCTTTGTCACGACAAACTCATCTCCCAGCTGTTCTCTGAACTTCGAGGGCACAATCAGACGCCCCTTCCCATCAATTGTATGGCTGTACTCTCCCTTAAACATAGAACCACCTGCAGGCTGACGCCGCCTGGCTTCTGCGGAACTCCACACAGCCCCACTTTCCGCCACTTTCTACCACTTTATGTTATAATACTAGTACATACGCAGAAAAATAGCAAGGCATTTTTCAAAAAAATTATGTAAATTAAAACCTGCAAAACTGCCCTGAGGCGTTTTCTGTACAAACAAAAAACAGGCGCCGCCATATCGGCAGCGCCTGCGCGTTAATATCCTGCTACAATATACTGATTCAGCAGCTGATCCAGCTCTACGCTGTAGCGGTAAATCTTTCTGTATTCCTCCCGCTGTTCAATGCACTGATCCATCTTTTTGCGAATTTTCTCAATTTGCTCCACTAACTCTTCTTTCGCATTTGCCATCGCTATTCTCCTTTGATCCCTGTTTTTAACTTTGATCGTTTCCAGATGATGACGGCTGATGCTGCAGCCACTAAAACCATGGACAGAGCCTGGGATACCGGAATTCCTGTGCCGAAAAATAAAAGCTGATCCGTTCTCAGTCCTTCGATCCACGCGCGGCCAAGTCCATATCCCAAAAGATACATCCACAGGATTTCTCCATCAAATTTTTTTCTTTTGCGGTACCACAGAAGAAAGGCGAGCACTCCCAGGTTCCAGACTGATTCATAGAGAAACGTCGGATGAACCTGAATATACTCCACTCCGTTTTCCACAATTCTGTGGTCTAACAGCTCCTGGGAAATCATGGAAGGATTCACCAGGGACATCTTAAGTCTCATGGCCAGCAGGCTGTCCGTATAGCCTCCAAACGCCTCGCAGTTAAAGAAGTTTCCCCAGCGTCCGATAATCTGGCCTGTAATCAGTCCGATGCACCCGGTGTCTGCCATCGAGAAAAACGAAACCTTCCGGACTTTTGTAAACACCATCAGAGTCAGGACTGCGCCGATGATTCCGCCGTAGATGGCCAGCCCGCCGCCCCGCAGGTTGAAAATCTCAATAGGGTTGTCCTTATAAAGCTCCCAGTCAAAAATGACATAGTAAAGTCTGGCTCCTATGATGGAAAAAATAATCGCATACAGCGCAAAATCCAGATAAAGCTCCGGATCCTGCCCTCTTCTGCGGGCGTCTTTCTGCGCCATATAGAGTCCGGCCAGCATTCCGATTCCAATGATAATCCCATAGAAAGCAATCTCAAAGCCTCCTATGGAGATACTGTTCCTCAGATGCTCAATGGTTATACCAAGATGCACAAAGCTTACATCTGCGCCTTCTGTCATATAAGCTCTCCTTTCGATGTAACTTTTATTTTAAGTCACGTTTCAACAAAAATCAAACACATTCTCTCGACATTCTGCTCTCTTTTTCGACACGAAATTCCATCTTTTAGCCAATTCCCTTGTAGGCAATTCCCAGAATGAACACTGCGATGGTGAGCGGGACGTAAAGATACTTAGCCAGAGCGCCGAACCAGGCCGGAACCGCAGCCTTTCTTCCCTCAGACAGCTCCTCCTTGATTTTCTTATATCCGAATACATAGTAGACGGAAACGGCTCCCAGAACCGCTCCAAAGGGCACCACGATAATGGTGATAAAGTCCATCCATTTTCCCACAAACGGTTCCGGCTCCAGGAAAATGCCTACGCCCAGACAGATGGCTCCGCACAGAGCCACAGCCAGACGGCGCGGAATCTGGAACCGGTGCTGCCAGCTCTCAATCACCGCCTCGAACATGTTAATCAGGGACGTAATTCCAGCGAACACGACAGACAGGAAGAAAATCACTGAAAAAACCTGTCCCATGGGCATCTGGGAAAAAATCTTTGGAATCGTGATAAACATTAAGGCCGGACCGGAACCAGGCTCGATGCCGAAGGCGAACACTGCAGGCATAATAGCCAGAGCGGAAAGAAGAGCCGCGATGGTGTCGAACACTGCCGTCCGCATGGAAGCGCCGATAATATCGGCGTTCTTATTTAAATAGGAGCCATAGACAATCATGCCGGATCCTGTGATGGAAAGAGAGAAAAAGGCCTGTCCCATAGCCATTACCCAGGTATCCACATTTTTTAACTGCTCCCATTTGGGGACAAACAGAAAGCTGTAGCCGCCCTCCGCTCCATCCAGAAAGCCGACTCTCACCGCCAGAGCGGCAAACAGGATGAAGAATACCGGCATCATAATCCGGTTGGCCTTCTCAATCTGAGCCACTGAACCGGTCAGCAGGATCGCCACTGTAATCAGCACAACTGCCAGATGCCATGGAAGGCTTCCAAAGCTTCCTGTGGCCTGGGAAAAATATTCTGCTGAATCGGTACTCAGAATCGTTCCCGTCAGAGAACCTCCCAGAGAGCGGAGCACCCAGCCGATGATAATGGAATAGCCGATGGCGATTCCTAACGATCCGATTAACGGAATCCAGCCAATGATCCGCCCAATTCCTTTTTTCCAGGCCGGAGCGTCCTTATCGTCCCCTCCCCAGCACAGCTCGTAGGAGCCAAGCGTTCCTGTTCTGGCTCTTCTTCCAATGGCAAACTCGGCTGACAGCCCTGTCAGGCCAAACAGCACAATAAAAAAAATGTATGGCACCAAAAATGCCGCACCTCCGTATTGCCCAAGACGGTATGGGAACATCCAGATATTTCCCAGGCCCACCGCCGAGCCAACGCAGGCCAGTACAAAGCCCAGCGAGCTGCTGAAGCTTCCGTTTTTGTGACTCATCTAAAATTTCCTCCTTTGCTACTCCGCTTTAAATCATTAAATCGACCGCGGCAGTCTACAATACCTCGATCTCTTATCTTAATATATTGGGAAAAGAAAAGCAAACATTTTCTCTTTTCTTTCCCTTTATTCTATGATATCCTTATTACATGGCATCACACAGCATCTTCGCAGGAAAGGCAGAACGCCTCCTGTGTGCTGACGTTAAGCTGAAGGAAGGATAAATACTATGAAATTAGGAATTGTGGGTTTACCCAATGTAGGAAAAAGTACCCTGTTTAACTCTCTGACCAAGGCCGGAGCAGAGTCCGCCAACTACCCCTTCTGTACCATCGATCCCAACGTGGGCGTAGTTCCCGTACCGGACGAGAGACTTCAGAAGCTGGCTGCGCTCTACAACTCTGCCAAGATTACGCCGGCTGTCATCGAATTCGTAGACATCGCCGGACTGGTAAAGGGCGCGTCCAAGGGAGAGGGCCTTGGAAACCAGTTCCTGTCCAATATCCGCGAGGTGGACGCCATTGTCCATGTAGTCCGCTGCTTTGAGGATCCCAATGTCGTTCATGTAGACGGAAGCGTAAATCCTCTCCGCGACATTGAGACCATTGACCTGGAGCTTATCTTCTCCGACATGGAGATTCTGGAGCGCCGCATTGCCAAGACCACTAAGAGCGCTATGGGAAATAAGGCTCTTACAAAAGAGCTTGAGATCTTAAAAGCCATGTACGCCCATCTGGAGGAAGGCAAGTTAGCCAGAAGCTACGAGACAGAGGATGAGGACGAGCTGGCATTTATCGCCACTTTAAACCTTCTCACCTGGAAGCCTGTTATCTTCGCAGCCAATGTAGCAGAGGATGATTTATCTGACGACGGAGCGTCCAACGAGTACGTGCAGGCAGTGAGAAATTTCGCCGCTGAGAACGGCAGCGAGGTATTCGTCATCTGCGCTCAGATTGAGCAGGAGATCGCAGAGCTGGACGACGACGAGAAGAAGATGTTCTTAGAGGATCTGGGATTGACTGAATCAGGACTCGACAAGCTGATCGCAGCCAGCTACCGCCTGTTAGGCCTTATCAGCTACCTGACAGCTGGAGAGACCGAGACAAGGGCATGGACCATCAAGGTAGGCACCAAGGCTCCTCAGGCAGCAGGAAAAATCCACTCTGACTTTGAGAGAGGCTTTATCAAGGCCGAGGTTGTCAATTATCAGGATCTCTTAGACTGCGGAACCTACACAGCCGCCAAGGAAAAAGGCCTGGTCCGCATGGAGGGCAAGGAATACGTGGTAAAGGACGGGGATGTGGTTCTCTTCCGCTTCAACGTATAATTTATAAATAAGGATCTCAAAATCCCCGGCGCTGCCGTCCTGTCACAGACATGCAGCGCCGGGGATTTCCTTTTGCTTTCTATTCTGACTTTCTAAGCCGCAGCTCTTCGCTGCCGCCTCTGTGCCGCGAAGAAGCTTTAGTCGTCTAACTCGTCCTCGCTTACCAGCTCGTCGTACTCCTGCTCGTCTAACAGCTCGTCGAAAGCGTCAGCCACGATCTCGTACTCGTCATCGTCCTCGATGTTCTCCAGATTCGGAGCTCCATTCTCGTCCTCTGTGTAGCGGTACAGATAAACCTCGCCCTCCTCGCTGTCCTCGTCGTCCATCGGAAGAAGGGCAATATACTCCTTATCTCCCGCAGGGAAGATTGTGAGGACTACGCACTCCAGCTCTCTTCCATCGTCCAGAGTGAGGGTGACTGTCATCTCCTCCTCATTTTCTGCATCCGGGTTTACGTTCTTGTTCTCAGCCATAGCGTTCCTTACCTTTCCATATTTTATCGGTGTACACTAATGCTATCAGAGACAACCGGAAAAATCAAGTAAATTTCTCATTTTCGTCATCCGCCTGATTTTCCTCTCCGCGCTCTTCCTGCTCCTCCTCAGCGGCCTCGTTTCTGTAGCCGGCCATCTGCTCCAGAGTCGTCCTGGAAACGGCTTTTTTCGAGAAGTAGACGCTCATAGCCCGGTTCAGCTTCACCGTCATAGACGCCTGTCTGTTAAACAGAACATAAATGCAGAATACTGCCTCGAAAAACTGCATGGCCATTCCTGCGATCATGGTAAATATCACAGCCGCCGCCACCGCTCCGGGCGCCGCCGCTACCAGCCACGGAGCGTTGCTCAAAAGTCCCGCTCCCCCGATTCCAAGGCCGATTGCCCTGGCCGCCAGCATTAAAGCGGCTACTCCCCATCCGGACTGCAAAAGAAGGGTATACCAGAAATAAAACACGGCCGTACTTAAAAGATTTACCAGGCCTTCTGTCACATCCAGACCGCACAGCGCGCACAGACCTATGTAAAACAGGCTGTATATCACTCTCACTCCTGTAAAAATTTTGACAAAAGTATACAGCTTCTCACGCTCGTCCCGGTAGCCTGGATACTCCTCGTCCATCCGGGTAATGTATTCCTCTCCCATCTCGTAGGTAATCAGGCGCATCTGCGGCCTTTGTCTTCTGTTCATGTTTTTCTATCCTTTCCCGCGTCAGAACTCTATTCCTCGTCTGGCTCCTGTTCCCTGCTCAAACGGATGCTTTCTGCACAGAATCTCCGACACATAGTCTGCGGCTTCCGCCATCCTGGCAGACGGATTCCGTCCCGTCAGAACTGTCTCCAGATTCTGCGGCCTTTTTTCCAGGAAATCCAGCACCTGCTCTTCCTCCACAAACCCGTTTCCCACAGCCGCGGCTATCTCGTCTAAAATAAGAAGAGCCTGTCCGGCTTTGGCGCAGGCCTCCCGCGCCAGGCTGACGGCCGTTTCAAACAGCCCGCTGTAGTAAAGAGCGGCCTCTTTCTTTTCCTCCCGCGTCATCTGCCAGGTAAAGCCAAAGGTCTTTTTACAGGGAATCACCGTAATTCCCGGAAGGTTCTTAAGGGCTCTTACCTCCCCTGAATCGTCTGTCTTCAGAAACCGGGCAATCACCACAGGATAACCGCAGCCCTGCATTCTCACGGCTAGGCCGACAGCCGCCGTAGTCTTTCCTTTTCCGTCTCCGCAGTAAAGATGGACACAGTTCATATTTCCTACCATTCCTTTCCGTCCTGCTCCTCCAGATACTCCTCCACAAATCTGGAAACCTCCGCCGGCTTGTGATATCTGTTTTTTACGCCGTACACGTGAAGACGCTGCTTGGCCCTTGTCATGGCCACATAGAACAGGCGTCTCTCCTCCTCGATGTCAGCGTCCAGCACCGCCTTATTGTGAGGTGTGACGCCTTCGTTGGCGTCCAGAATGTACACCACCCGGTATTCCAGCCCTTTGGAACTGTGCATGGTGGAGAGCATCACCGCATCCGCCTGCTCCTCCCGCTCCCTGGCCTGCCTTTTCAGCTCTTCGCCGTAGGCCCGGATATGTTCAAACCAGGCGTCGAAGGTCTTATATCTGGCCGCGCTCTCCCTGAGCTGCTCCGCTGTCTCCAAAAGCTCCTCCGCTTTCACATGGTGGGCCGCGGCATACTCATAAAGCCAGGCATCGTAGCCGATGGATTTCCGGATATAATTCACTGCCGCCAGGGGGGACATGCGGCTGACTGCCGTCAGATCGAACTCCAGGTTCTCAATGCGCTCCACCATCCAGTCCTTATCTTTATAATAGGCCTTCAGCTGTTCAAAAGACACCTGGGGATCTCTCAGCGCGTCACGGCCCACATACCTGGCCGGCCGGTTGATCATCTGGAGCACCTCTGCCCTGTCTCTGTTTCCCAGGGCTACCCGGATATAGGACAGAATATTCTGGGAAATCCAGTGTTCATAGAGATTGGGAACCTGATCTCTGGCCCGAAAAGGGAGGTTGTACTCCATCAGCTTCTCAATCAGCCGCTTAGGCCCGGAGTTTGTCCTGTACAGGACTGCGATATCGCTGTAGCTGCACCCTGCCTCTGCATACATCCTGATTTCCTCCGCAATGCGGCTGTTTTCCTCCTCCTCGTCCTCCCAGATTCTCGTGATCACGCCTCTTCCCCTGCTGCCTGCTGTTTTTAAAGACTTCTTAAACCGCTTTTCGTTGTGCTCAATCAGCCGCAGAGACGCCTCCACAATCTCCCTGGTAGAGCGGTAGTTCACATCCAGAAGCACTCTTGCCGCCTTGGGATAATCTCTCTCAAAGCCCAGCATGATCTCCGGCTTCGCTCCCCGGAACCGGTAAATAGACTGGTCGTCGTCCCCCACGATAAACAGGTTGTCCGAAGGGGCGGCTAACATCCGCACAATCTGGTACTGAAGCCTGTTGATATCCTGGAACTCGTCCACCAGAATATATTCGTACTTTTTCTGCCAGGCGGACAGAATATCGGGACGTTTGCGAAACAAATCCCAGCACATAACCAGCATATCGTCAAAATCAATTTTATGGGCCCGCTGCAGCTGTTCCTCATACCCTCTGTAGATCCTCCGGAAGGAATCCCCGGAGCAGCTTTTCGCATAGTAATGCTCCAGGTCAATCTGCTCCCCCTTCACCGCGCTGATCTCGCTGATCAGGGAGGAAATCAGTTCGTTTTCATCCTCCGGCTCCAGCTGCTCCTTCGCCGTCAGCTCCCGAATCAGCCTGAGCTTCTGATCCTCTCTTATGATATCCGACGCATCGTACTGATAGGCCAGCTTCAGGATCCTGAAAAAGACGGAGTGAAAGGTTCCGAAGCTTACCTGTCCTCGCATAGGCCTTCCTTCCATCAGCCGCTCAAACCGTTCCTTCATCTCCCTGGCCGCCGCCCGCGTAAAGGTAATCACCAAAATGGAGGAGGGGTTCACCCCATGCTTCTCAATGAGACTCTGAACCCGGTGGGTAACCACAGTAGTTTTCCCGGATCCCGGTCCTGCCAGAACCATCATAGGACCGTCCTTGTGGCTGACTGCCGCAGACTGCGCTTCGTTAAATGGCATGCTCTAATTCCTCCCAAGACGCGCCCCGCCCAAGGGCATTTATACATCGTTTCCCACTGAGATAAAAGGGAGGATGCCGCGGATTTTCCGCAGGACATCCTCCTGGCAGCAGCTTCTACTTCTCCAGAAGCTCAATTCCCTTTCTAATTCGCTCTAAAGATTCCTCTTTTCCCAGAACCTCCATAATCTCTGTGGCTCCGGCCGGAGTCATCTGCTTTCCTGACACAGCGGTGCGGATCGGCCACATCACAAATCCTGTCTTCACGCCTGTCTCAGAAATGTAGGCGGACAGCCTCTCGTAGAGGGCGTCGTTGGAGAAGTCCTCCTGCGCCTCCAGAATCGGAAGCACGTCCTTTAACACCTTCAGAGACGTCTCCTCTGTGGATTTCATCTTCTTGTGAACATACATCTGCGGATCGTATTCCGGAAGCTCCTCGAAGAAATCAATATGGCCTGCAATATCCGGGAATACCTCGATTCTCGTCTTCACCATGGCCGCAATCTTTCTCAGATCCAGATTCTTCTTGATCACCTCTCTGATATACGGCTCAGCCATCTCATAAAATTTATCGAAATCCATGGATTTCATGTACTCGCCGTTCATCCAGCGCAGCTTCACCATATCGAAAACTGCCGGGGATTTGCTGATATGGCGGTAGTCGAACTCCTTAATCAGCTCGTCCAGGGGAAAAAGCTCCTGGTTTTCTTCCGGAGACCATCCTAAAAGAGCGACAAAGTTGACCACTGCCTCGGAGAGGAAGCCCTGATCAATCAGATCCTGGTAAGAGGAATGGCCGCTTCTCTTGCTCAGCTTCTTGTGCTCCTCGTTGGTAATGGTGGGGCAGTGTACATAAACCGGAACCTCCCAGCCAAAGGCCTCGTAGAGGCGGTTGTACTTGGGGGAGGAAGACAGATACTCGTTTCCTCTTACCACGTGAGTAATCTTCTGCAGATGATCGTCCACCACATTGGCGAAATTGTAGGTTGGGAAGCCGTCGGATTTAATCAGAACCATGTCGTCCAGCTCAGAGTTGTCCACGCTGATGTCTCCGTAAATCTCGTCGTGGAACGTGGTCGTTCCCTCTGTCGGATTGTTCTGGCGGATAACGAAAGGCTTTCCTGCCGCCAGGTTCGCCTCTACCTCCTCCTTGGACAGGTGCAGGCAGTGCTTGTCATAGGCCATAATCTCCTCGCCGTTTACTGTCTTCTTCAGGCTGTTTAAGCGCTCCTGATCGCAGAAGCAGTAATAAGCCTCTCCCTTGTCAATGAGCTCCTTGGCATATTTCATATAAATGCCGGACTTCTGGCGTTCGCTCTGGATGTAAGGGCCTACCGGTCCTCCCACATCGGGGCCTTCATCGTGGATCAGGCCTGTATCCTTTAACGTATTATAAATAATCTCAGTGGCGCCTTCCACGTAGCGCTCCTGATCCGTATCCTCAATTCGTAAAATATAATCTCCGCCCTCATGCTTGGTAATCAGGTAGGCATACAGCGCAGTTCTCAGATTTCCTACGTGCATCTTTCCTGTCGGGCTTGGGGCATATCTTGTTCTGATCTTTTCCATGACTCCACACTCCTCACTGTTAGAATAAGGCCCGGCCGGCTGCCGGGCCTGTGTTAAAGATAATTCATTATATCGCTTAATCTGAAAAATTACAAGTCTAGGCTGCCATGTCGAGAAGACGGCAGGCAAAATTAAAATAAATTACAAGACTGCAGGCGTCCAGAATCGTAGAGATCATAGGAGACGCCATCAGCGCCGGATCCATGTGCAGAACCTTGGCAATAATCGGCAGCGTGCAGCCAATCGTCTTGGCAATAATGACAATGCAGAAAATACTCAGGACAACAGTGAGACAGATCATCTCCTGTCCCGGATAGGATAAGGTCAGACGCACAAAGTTGGCAATGGCCAGACAGATTCCCACCAGAATGCCCACCCGGAGCTCCTTCCACACTACCTTCGCCAGGTCGGAGGGGCTGATCTCGCCCACCGCCATGCCTCGGATAATCATGGTACTGGCCTGGCTTCCGGAATTACCGCCTGTATTCATCAGCATGGGAATAAAGGTAACCAGAAGAGGAACCGCTGAGAAAGCTTCCTCATAAGTAGTCAGAATTTCTCCTGTCACCATGCTGCTGAACATAAGAATCAACAGCCAGACAATTCGGTTCTTGGCCAGCTGGAACACGCCTGTTTTCAGATATGGCTTCTCGCTGGGATTCATGGCGGCCATCTTCTCAAAGTCCTCTGTGGCCTCCTGTTCCATAACGTCCATCACATCGTCAACTGTGATAATACCCACCAGACGGTTTTCTCCGTCCACAACAGGAAGGCTCAGAAGATCATACTCATTAAACAGATCCGCCACCGCCTCCTGGTCGTCCGTCGTGTGGGCCTTCAGCACATGGCTGTCCATAATCTCCTCGATGGTGGTGGCATACGGGCTCATTAAAAGATCCTTCACCGTCACCACGCCCTCCAGGTGGCGTCCCGCATCCATCACATAACAGGTATAGATAGTCTCCTTATCTACTCCGTACTTCCGGATGTATGCAAACGCCTCCTCCACTGTCATGGCCTTCTTCAGCCCCACGTACTCAGCTGTCATCACGCTTCCCGCGCTGTTGTCCGGATACTTCAGGAACTGGTTAATCAGCTTTCTCGTATCAGGGCTGGAATTTTTCAGCACTCTCTTTACAATGGTCGCCGGAAGCTCTTCCAGCATGTCCACCGCGTCGTCCACGAACAGATCGTCCATAATATACTGAAGCTCATTATCCGTAATGCTGGTAATGATGTGCTGCTGCTTCTCCACCGGAAGGCAGGCGAACACATCCGACGCGATTTCCTTGGGAAGCGTCCGAAACACTACCACCGTTTTCTCCGAATCCAGCTCCTCCATAAACGAGGCGATGTCTACCTCGTTCATCTCTATCAGTTTTTCCTTCAGGCTTCTATACTGCTTCTCGTCAGCCAAAGCATGAAGCTCGTCAAAATTCATCTCCTCCATACTCTACTCCCTTTCCAAACCGCGCACTCGCTTCTTCCTATTATAGTAAGGATCCATTAAAATTTCAATGGATTTATACGAGATAATAGTAGGGCAGAAAGAATTTAGCCGCAGCTGACGCCCAGGGAAGAAACATGGACAGTTCGATAAATACAGGGCAGAGAATCAGGCTTGCCGACGCAAAAAACGGAATCAGGCAGGCAACCGCCAGCGGATTTTTCACAATCCTGCAAAGTCCCCAGGAAAACAGCGTGCACATTCCTCCATAAACAATCAGCCGGATCCCCTCCAGTATCCAGGAAGACGAGGACAGCTCCCCGGCGGCTGCAAGCGCTGCGAATCCGCTGACGCAGGACAGAAACACAGGGGCCGCCAGACAGGAGAAAACGGCCGCCTCACGTCCAAGGCCTGACAGGGTGGAAAACAGACCTCTCTTTTCATCCTCGCAGACCGTCACTGCCGCCGTCAGGCCCATCACAAAAATAAACACCGCCGTCAGGCCTCTGGCTGGGAACGTCTGCTTCATAGAAGGTTTTCCAAGCTGCGTTCTCCCTTCCGTCTCATACTGGAAGGCAAAGGTGCTTCCATTTTCCAGATAATGATCATACATAGGTTCCAGCCTCTTCCAGACCTCTTTCTCTCCCTGAAAAACTTCTCCCTCCCTGCTGTACGTCTCCAGAAGGCTGCGTCCCCATACGGTGAACAGGCCGGAAAATACGACTTCAGAGGATAGCTTGTCCACAGCTGTGGAAGGAGCCGTCACCAGAGTAATGCTTCTCTTAAACCGCCCGCTCTCCAGTTTTTCCAGCAAATCCTCTGAGAAAATATAGCCGCACTCCGCTCTTCTGGCGGCCACATCCTCCCGCAGCTCCTCTTCTGAACCGCTCAGGTAAAACTCAAAGGAATGCTCTCCTGACAGCAGCTCGTCAGCTACACGCCGGTTCCAGTCTGACTCTCCTGCGTAGAGGGCGATGGCAATGGCATCCTCCTCCGGACGCTCTGCCTCCCGAAGCAGCCAGAGCCCTGCCGGCAGGGCGAGCAGCAGAAGCAGGAAAAAAAGGCGTTTTGTCTGCCGCTTCAAAGACAGATAAAACCACAGTCCCATTTTATTCATAATCCCTCCTCACTGCCGCCGCAAGGCAAAACGCCGCCCCTTCCAGAACAAGAAGCCTGAGAACCGGAGCCCATGCCGCCAGCTGCCCTGCCCTTCCTGACATATCTTCTGATACCATCCATTTCACCGCTTCCATCAGAAAAAAGACCGGCGTAAATTTCCCGGCTCCGGCAGCCGCCTCAGGCAGAAAAACAGACGGAATCAGCCCGCCAGCCATAAACATCATGACAATCGTGGAAAGAAAGAGAATGCTGACGCCGGCCAGCGTGCTCCTTCCCGCCTCGTAAATGAGAATCACCCAGCCGGACGCGCAGACGCAGACGAGAAGCCACACAGGAATGCTGAACAGACCGCTCTGAAAAAAGCCTTTGACAAGGCAGACGAAAAACGGAGCTGCCGTAGCCAGAGCAAACAGAAAGGCCAGCGCAGCCGTTCTGGCCCACAGACGCATAGGACGGCTGAATCCAGAAAGATACAGCTTTTTTTCCATCACAGGGGAAAAGGGACGCAGAAATCCAGCCGCAGGAATTCCCAGCAGAAGAACTGCCAGCACAGCGCAGGAAATTCCGTAAAACACCTCTGTGGTCACATCTCCCGATGCGCTCACCTGCTCCGTTTTAAAATAGACAGAGCGGGAAAGGGCATATTTCAGATACATCTGGTTCAGATCTGACTCTGCCTGCGGAATCTGGCCGGTTCTTCCCATATCCCCTAAGAGCTCATCTGTGCTATAAACAGCGGCCTGGGCAGTCTTTAAAATTTCTGTTCCCGCATCTGTCAGTTCCCGGAAAATCGAAGCTTCCAGCCCGGCCTGCTCTGGAAATACTATCGTCACAGGCTCGTTCGTCCCGTTCATAATTCCTTCCAGCAGCTGATCCGGTATCAGCATGAGGGCGTAGATCTCCCCCCTCTCCATCTGCCTGCGTCCTTCCTCCTCGTCCAGATAGACGAATTCGCAAAGGCTGGACACGCTCTCCAGAGAGGACACCATAGACATGATCCATTTTGCGCCGCGATCCGCTTCAGGCACCGCCACTCCTACCTGAATGCTTCCCACAGACCGCTCCCCGTAAAGCATCCTGTTTGCAGAAAAAGCAATTGTGCCGGCTAATACCGCCAGCACAACTGCTCCTGCCAGAAAATAGGGGAGGCTTTTTAACGCCCTCTTCATCTCAATTTTTAAAATCGTCAAAAATCGTCCCATGAAATTCTGTTATCCTTTTCTTTAGCTGAGGCCAGCTCCGCTCAGCATGGAGGTAAGTCCCATATACAGTTCCATAATCACTGTATTCCACTCTTCCTCTGTAGCTGCCAGAATGTCAAAGGCTTCGCCCTCCGGTTTGGAAACGGCTTCCTCTAAAGGCTTGATTCCATAGCTTCCAGACAGCTCTGCTAAAAGCATGCCCTCGTCTGCCGGACCGGCTGTCACTCTCAGAGAATCAACCACCGCGTTGAAGGACTCGCCTGGAACCAGATCCTCCATAATACCGTCTATGCGGATGCTTCCAACCTCCGTGTCATTCTCCTCTGCGTAAGCGTCAATGGTGTAATTGGCTGTCGGAATGTCGTACTCGCCGCTCATGCTGAAGAGCATCTTCTCGCCTGCCGCCTCTACCTGAAGCGCCAGCTGGGCCTGATAGAGCTTATCCTTTTCGTACTCTCCCATTTTAGCCATGTCGATGACAATCTTCTCGCCGGACGGCTCCTCGGCTGTAAGGTTCGCCTCTATATTCGCGGTCTGGCTGTAGCCGCCTCTGAAGTTTACAGTTCCGTACAGCTTCAAGGTATCGGCTGCCTCTGCAGACGCCGCTGATTCCTCTTCTGCAGCCGCTGTCTCAGCCTCTGCCGTCTGATCTGCCAGAGAAAGCTCTGTGCTGTAGTCAAAGGACGCCAGTTTTCCGTCATCTGTCACGTAAACTGCCAGAGTAACGTCTCCCATAGCTCCCTTCAGCTGGGAAAGAAGCGCCTCAACCTCCTCATCCGCTGAGGTCCAAAGCTCTGTCTGCTGCTGTTCCGGAGTCATATCCGGGCTCTCCATGCCGTAAAGCTGAGCCATCTCCTCAGAGCCGTACAGGGACGCGTTCAGATCGTAAACCAGCTCCAGGTAGGTAATCATATCCTTCTTCAAGGTCTCGTCAGCCAGGAAGAAGTCTTTTGTCTCTGTGAAGAACTGAACAAGGGCAGCGTTGCTGAGAACTACGTCGTATCCGTCGCACTCGACCTCTGCGTCTCCCACCGTGCAGCTTCTGCTCTCGCCCTTTTCCACTGTCATGGCCGCTTTCAGATTATCCACAGCCTTGCTTCCTGTCTTATATCTGTCCCAGAGAGCGCCGAAATCAAACATAGGAGTCTCTGAATGGGACAGCTCGTTGGCCTTCTTCATATAGTCGGCATAAGCCTGGAGATCCATTCCCATGTCGCTTAAGCTCTTTCCAAGATACGGGGAATTGGCAATCTGGGTATTCAAATCCTCCTCCAGATTCAGCGTAAATACCTTGTTCGTCATATCCGGCGGCAGGGCAATGGCCATCTCCGAATTATCCAGGTAAAATTTCGCGTTGAACATAGGAATGTCGCCGTACTGGAATCCCAGATCCATATCCATGGTACTGCTGCTTCTGTCTTCCCTGGCATTGATGCTGAAGCCCGTTCCCTGAAGCTCTGAACTACCTAACAGCTCCCCCAGAGTCAGATTCATGCCTACCTGGTAGGAATCGCTGTACAGCTTCTCTCCCAGAGCCTTCCAGCCGAAAATCTCCTCCATGGGATTGGTCTGTCCTTCTGCCACTACGCCCTTAAATGCGTCAATGACCACATCCTTGGGATCCGGCTTATTCATCTGCCAGAACGCCACGCCGCCGACCACTGCCACGGCTGCCGCAGCAGCTCCGGCCATCCACATCTTATTGGGCCTTTTCTCTGCCACAGCCAGCTCCGCCGGTTCTCCTGCAGAACCTGCTTCTGTCTGGCCGCTCTGGTTCTCTCCGCCTGCCGCTCCATTCGGCTCAGTCTCGTTTGAAGCTTCCATCAGATTCTTTTTGCATACAGGGCACTCAGCGCTCCCATCTGGAATTTCCTGATCACAATAAGGGCATTTCATACCGTTTTCCTCCTCTTGTTTAGATGAAGTTTATTCTAACATATTTTCCCAATTTCGTCATCAGATTAGGCAATTTTGTAAAGAATCTTTAAGAATTTTGACTGATTTTGTCAGAATTTACCAATCAGTTTTTCCGGTTCCACCCCATTTTCTATGTTTTCAGGAATCAGCACTCCCTGTTTTAAAATATACAGCGCGCTGCAGGCCTGAAGCTCAGGCATCTCATGGGAGGTGAGGATCACCGTTCCTCCCCCCTGTGTAAAGGTGTGAATGTAGTGAAGAATCTCCTCCTTCGCCCCCAGATCAAGGGCCGCTCCCGGCTCGTCCATAATCAGAAGCGACGCCTGATTGGAGAGGGCCGCCGCAATGCTGAGACGTTTTTTCTGGCCGCCTGACAGCTTTCCAGCCGGAACGTCTAAAAACTGGGAGATCCCCAATGTCTTGGCCACTCCCTGTTCCAGATCCCTCTCCATTTTCTTTTTGTCTCCCTTGTACCAGAGGGCAAAATTGTCTCTGGCCGTCAGCTCTGGAATCAGCGGATTTTCCTGGGGAACATAGGCCGCCCTTTTCTCAAAGACAGAACGCCTTCCCACAGCCTCTTCCCCGTCGAAGCGGATACTTCCCTGATCCGGCCGGCTCACCCCCGCCAGAATTGATAAAAGCGTCGTTTTCCCGCATCCGTTGCCCCCGGCAATGCCTACGCACTGTCCTGGAGCCGCCGTAAATGACGCCCCATTTAAAATCTGGCGTTTCTTAAATTTTTTGTAGATTCCCGATACTTCCAGCATACCTGTCCTCCTATTTAAAAAAGGGCCGCTGTAAAACTGTCTTTCTGTTTTACAGCAGCCCTGTCAAGACTACTCTTTATGAGCTTCCTGATTCAGATCGCCCGGTTTCATGCTCAGGTTAATGCGGCCCATCTTGTCAACCTCGATAACCTTTACCGTAACCTCGTCTCCGATATTTACCACATCCTCCACCTTCGCCACTCTCTTATCAGAAAGCTTGGAAATGTGGATCATGCCGTCCTTATTGGGAGCCAGCTCCACAAAAGCACCGAAATTCATAATGCGGACAACCGTTCCTGTCAGAATCTGTCCCGGCTCAATCTCTGTGACAATGCTCTTAATAATAGAAATGGCCTTGTCAATCATAGCCTTATCTGTGCCGCAGACGGAAACGCTTCCGTCGTCGCTGATGTCAATCTTCACGCCTGTCTGCTCGATGATCTTGTTGATCACCTTGCCCTGCTTTCCTACTACATCGCCAATCTTCTGAGGATCAATGGTGATCTGCTCGATCTTCGGAGCGAACTCGCCTACCTCTTTTCTAGGCTCTGCAATAACTGGTTTCATAATCTCATCCAGGATGTAAAGTCTGGCCTCTCTCGTCTTGGCGATAGCCTCCTCGATGATTGGTCTTGTCAGACCGTGAATCTTAATATCCATCTGAATGGAGGTGATTCCCTTGTGAGTTCCGCCTACCTTGAAATCCATGTCTCCGAAGAAGTCCTCTAAGCCCTGGATATCTGTCAGTACAATGTAATCGTCGTCTGTGTCTCCAGTTACAAGGCCGCAGGAAATTCCAGCTACCGGAGCCTTGATCGGAACGCCTGCCGCCATCAGAGACAGGGTGGAAGCACAGATGCTGGCCTGAGAAGTAGATCCGTTGGACTCCATTGTCTCAGAAACAGTACGGATTGCGTATGGGAACTCCTCCTCGCTTGGAAGCACTGGAATTAAGGCCTTCTCAGCCAGAGCGCCGTGGCCGATCTCGCGGCGTCCCGGTCCTCTGGACGGCTTTGTCTCTCCTACGGAGTAGGACGGGAAGTTATAGTGGTGCATGTATCTCTTGCTTGTCTCGTTCTCATCCAGACCGTCGATCTTCTGAGCCTCAGACAGAGGAGCCAGCGTACATACGTTTAAAATCTGAGTCTGTCCGCGGGTGAACATACCAGAGCCGTGAACTCTCGGCACAATGTCGATCTCAGCTGCCAGAGGACGGATCTCTGTGATGCCGCGGCCGTCAGGACGCTTGTGATCCTTTAAGATCATCTTTCTGACTGTCTTCTTCTGGTACTGGTAAACTGCCTCGCCGAGGACTGCCAGCCACTCCTCGTTCTCTGCAAAAGCCTCCTCCAGACGCTCTGTGATAGCCTTGATGTTCTCTTCTCTCTTCTGCTTCTCGTCTGTGAAGACTGCCGCCTCCATCTCTTCCTGGGGTACAATCTCCTTGATTGCTGCAAATAATTCCTCCGGAACTGCGCAGCTCTCGTAAGAATGCTTCTCTTTTCCGCACTCAGCTACGATTGTATCAATAAATTTAATAATATCCTGGTTTACCTCATGAGCCTTAAAGATAGCCTGAATCATCACATCCTCAGGAACCTCTTTCGCTCCGGCCTCAATCATGATAACCTTCTCTCTGGTGGAAGCCACTGTCAGAGCCATGTCGGAAATCTTTCTCTGGGCTGCAGTCGGGTTCACAATAAACTCTCCGTCGATCATGCCGATCTGTGTGGTCGCACAGGGACCGTCAAACGGAATGTCAGAGATGCAGGTTGCAATGGCAGAGCCCAGCATAGCTGTGTACTCCGGGCTGCACTCCGGATCAACGGACAGAACCAGGTTGTTTAAGGTAACGTCGTTTCTGTAATCCTTCGGGAACAGAGGACGCATCGGGCGGTCAATGACGCGGGCAGTCAGAACTGCGTTCTCAGACGCCTTTCCCTCTCTCTTATTAAATCCTCCCGGAATCTTTCCAACTGCGTACATCTTCTCCTCAAACTCTACGCTTAACGGGAAGAAATCAATGCCGTCTCTCGGCTTATCGGAAGCTGTCGCTGTGGACAGAACCGTGGTATCTCCATAATGCATAAACGCAGCGCCATTTGCCTGGGCTGCCACTCTGCCGACGTCTACTGTCAGTGTTCTGCCGGCCAGCTCCATTGAAAAACTCTTATACATAGAAAGGTCTCCTTTTCAAATTTCCTTGTTCAAAAACTGTTGTCTCCTGTTTCCTCTCCCTGCCTGCCAAATGGCAGAGGGAACCTGCGGAAGTATCCGAAACTACTGATCTGGGCGCAGAATCTGCCGGATATCAAAAGCCTTCCCGGCTCTCCTCCTGTGCCTACATCAGCGGTCTCGGATCACGTCTTCCACAGCATCTGTTGTCTTCTGCCGGAAACGATGTTTCCTGATGAACGTAAATAATTAGGGTGGATTTCTCCACCCTAATGTCATTCATTACTTTCTGATGCCTAACTTCTCGATTAAAGCACGGTATCCTTCCAGATCTGTCTTCTTTAAGTAGTCTAAGAGACCGCGTCTCTGACCAACCATCTTTAACAGACCGCGTCTGGAGTGATGATCCTTCTGGTTTGCCTTTAAGTGCTCTGTGAGCTCTGTGATTCTTGCTGTTAAGATAGCAATCTGAACCTCCGGTGAACCTGTATCTCCAGGCTTTCTTCCGTACTCAGCGATAATAGCAGACTTTTTCTCCTTTGAAATCATGGTGATTTCCTCCTTATAATAAAAATAATTCTTACCGTGCACCAAGCTTCTGTCAGGAACTCAAAAAGCTGAGCGCCGGCGCGTTTGTACGTCATAGAGTATAGCACATGATTTTCTGGTTGTAAATCAGTTTTTCACTGTTTTTCTTCTGTTTTATTCACCGTCCCACCGTCTCTCCCAGATTTTCCCGATTCCCCACAGACCGATGACCAGAATCGACTCTCCCGCCACGGTAAGGGATACAACGGAAATCATCTGGTTCAGCCTTTCAAAGTCCTCCATCAGAATGCAGAACCAGGTAAGTCCCATAGCTCCAGACGAAGCCGCCAGCTCTGCCAGCATGGCTGCTGTGAGAGCCCTCCGCCAAAACCGCTTTCTCTTTATAAGGAAGTATATGGAGGCTGAAACTGCTGCAGCCGCTCCTAATACGCCTGCTGTCAGCACAAAAAGCAGAACCTTATCCATGATCTGCTACCTCGAATTCTGCCTCCACGCCAAAACGAAGCTCCTCCTCAGAGAGCACCTGAATTCTCAAGCGGTAGGTTCCAGGACCGTCAGGGGCGAAGCTGCCCTTCCATGGCACGGCCAGACGGACAGATTCCTCCGAAAGCTCCGTCAGATAGCCGCAGAAACCCGCCAGGCTTTCCACCTGTTCCCAGCTCTCCTTTCCATCCTTCTCTGTCTTTTTCTCAATGGCCGGAGAGAGAATGTACTGAATGCTTCTGCCTGTATCATTGTGGAGAATAAAAGACAGCTCTGAATCCTCCGCCGTCACCTGCCTGGGATCCATCTCCATCCAGATCTGTTCTCCATACGCTCCAAAGCCGTAAACCGTTCCAAACAGTCTCCAAACCGCTTCACTCTGCTCCCCGTCCCAGGTGTAGAAGGAGGAACCTCCTGCCGCAAGCTCCGGAATACTTCCCTCCGAATCCGGAAAGGACAGCCACAGCTCTTTCGTCTCTTCGGATTCCATGGTGAGCGTCAGCTTTCCCGGAAAATATTCGTTCATAGGAAGCTCCTCTTTCTCTGCCTCTGACAGCAGCGCTCCAAGCTTCTCCAGATCCTCCCTGTTTCCAAGGCTTTCCGTCCTTTCGCCGTTTTCAAATGTTCCGGAAAGCTCCGCTTTTACAACAGCCCCGTTCTCCTCCAGAAATTCAGGAGAAAATCCCTGCGCTTCAGGCGCAGTCTCCTCCCTGACAAGTTCTGCGTAAAGCTTCCCGTTCTGGATAGAATAGGTTTTCCAAAATCCCTCTTCCTGAGGCGGAACCAGAAACGCGCCTCTTTTCTCCGCCTCCTCCAGATAGAAAATTCCCTCCATTCCCTCCTCCAGTGCAGCGGACAGGCTGGAAATCCCTGAGGACGTATCTCCTTTTTCCAGAAGAAGGAACTGTCCATTATGAAACTGACTGGCGCTGTAGCCTGCTCCGCTCCAGTCCTTTCCGCAGGTCAGCCCCTCCAGAGGATTTTCTTTTATAAGACAAATACCTAAAATATAGCTGTAGCCGTCCTCGGACTTCCTGCCCGAAAACAGGTAGCTGTCCTTGAAAAAAGAAACGGCTTTCTCTGTCTCCTCCTCCGGCAGAGGCTCAAACCTTCTGTCTGGGAACTGGCTTTCCACCGCCTGCAACGCGCGGCCCAGCGCCTCCTCTGCCTCTGGATGTTTCGTCTGTTCCTGCTGCTCTGGAACCGGATTATGAACTGGCTCCCCATCCTGCGCCCCCTGACATCCTGTCAGAAGACACGCGGCAGCGGCAGCCAGAAAAATCCCCTTCCATCTATATCTCATTAGCTAAAATCCTTTCTTTCCCGTTTATTTTCTCCACACATATGTCGGGAACCCTGCGCCCTGCAGCAGAATCTCTGCGCCGTTTAGGCTCCCGGTCCGGCCGGGCCGCTGTTTTCTCCCTGGAAGGCCGGGCCAGCCGGGCCTTCAGGAGCGGTGGTCTCAGGCTGAGTGGGCGCAGGCGTCTCTGCCGGTTTTGTAGGCTGAACCTGCTCCTTAGACGGTTCTGACGGCGCCTCCTGGGACGGTTTCGCCGGTTCCGACGGCTTAGCGGCCTCTGAGGATGGTTCTGACGGCGCCGGAGCCTGGGTGGATGGCTCTGTCTCCTGCGGTTTCGCCGGAGCCGACGGTTTTTCCGTGCCCTCCAGGTTATAGCAGAGTACCGGCATTCCGGCTGAAATATTCTCGTAAATCTTCTTTGCTACGCTGTGGGGCAGGTTAATACAGCCGTGGGAGCCCCCTGTCTTGTAGATCGTTCCTCCAAACTCTGAACGCCAGGTGGCGTCGTGCATTCCGATCCCTCCGTTAAACGGCATCCAGTAATCCACTGGCGTACGGTAATTTTCCCCTTTCAGCACAGCGTCTCTCTGTTTATACGTCAGAGGGAAGGAACCGGCCGGAGTTCCCCAGCCCTTTGACAGGTTTCCGGATACAAAATCCGACTCCACTAACAGAGCGCCGTCCTTATAGAAGAACAGGTGCTGGGCAGTGAGGTTAATCTCCACGTACGTATCGCCATAGTCGTTTGCGCCGTGGCTGGCCGCCTTCTGGGAGTATACCGGCTCTCTGCCGCTCTGGCTTTCCCCGGAACGGATCAGCGCCGCCAGCTCGTCCGCCTCCGCAGCCTGGTTGATCTTCCAGCCATAGGAGCCGCCCTTAATGGTAACTGTCTTTCCATAAGAGGTCTTTAATGTCTTAGACTTGTGATTTGTATTGTATTTATCCGCCAGCTCCTTTACATAGGCGGAAACCTTTCCGGAGTCCACGCCTGCGCTGCCGTCGGCATTGGGAACCAGCCACTCATGGATCCTGTCGCCTGACAGAGTTTCTGTCTGGTCTCCGAATTTGTAGGCGATCGTCACGCCTGCTGCCTTGTTCATATTTTCACAGAGCGTCTTCAGAGTCTCGTCGTCCGCCGTCACCTCAGGCTCCTGGTAGGCCCCCAGCTCCTCCAGAGAAATGTTTGTCTCCAGCTTTAAGATTGCCTCGGAAACTTCCTTCTCCACAAGCTCATAGTCTGCCAGCGTTCCCTCCTTCTCCGGTACAATCGTGTATCCGTTTTCCTTTGAATAGTCTGACAGGCGGGCGTTCTCCGGCTCCTTTGCCGTCTCCTCGTCAAAGCAGGCCAGCCCCTTTAAAGCCGTCTCAAACGCTTCCTCATCATACTCCATCATGGTCTGAATCTGGTAGCTGTCCGGGCTGAACACCCGAAGTCCCCAGGCAAACGGATTCTGGGACGCGATAATCTTCTCCAGGCTGCCGTCAAATTTCGCCTGGAGCCCAATGTCTTTCTGGGAGATCTGCTCTGTCTTCTCCCCTCTCTCCTCAATGGTAAGGACGTAGCCGTTAATTCCCCCAGCGATCATCTCCTGAGCCTCGGCGGCTGTCTTTCCTGCCACGTCCAGCCCGTTAATCTCCGTTCCCGGGAAGAAAACGCGGCTGTAACGGCTGCTCATGCCTGCATAGGAAATTCCTCCGATCACAAGAACTGCCGCAGCAGCTCCCGCCGCAATGGCTGTCTGCTTTCTGCCCCAGTGAAAGCCTCCTCCGTCTCCCGGATCCTTGGGCTGCCTGGAAACAGGCTTTCTTCTTTCCGCCATGCCTGACGGTTCAGCTGTTCCCTTTCGCCTGCTTCTGCCTCTGGCTCGGCTTCTGCCCTGGCCTTCTCTATCTGAACTACTGTTTTCTGACGGCCGCCCTGTCTGCGGGCTGCCCTTCAGATTTTCATTCTTCTCCAGTCCATCAATCATTCCAAATTAACTTCCTTTCTTTCCCTTGCACCGTTTTACTGAAGCGCCCCTTTCTCCTGGCGCTGTCCCGGCCATTGTATAATTCTAGCTGACTTTATATAGTAAGTCAATGTCCGAAATCTTACAGTTCTTACGTTTTTCTTAATCCCTTTTCTGCTGTACTGGCAGTTGAAGCGCTTCTTCCTTCCTGTCATCCGCCCCCGCCTGATCGATAAAAAGCAGCTTCTGCATACTTTCTTCTGCAAAAACTGCTTTTCCTCTGTCTTCCGGTACCTGCGCGGAATCTGCCGACTTTACAGTCTGCCTCCAAACAGGCCTTTTTTCTTATGTTTTTCGTTTCCCTCCGGTGCAACTCCGTTCATAGCGTCGTCGAAGCGGCGAAGCGCCTCTTTCTGCTCCTCGGTAAGCTTCTCCGGAACCTGGACAACCAGAGTTACGAAGTGATCGCCTCTGACGTTCTTATTTCTGAGAGAGGGGACTCCCTTTCCTTTTAAGCGGACTCTCGTATCGGTCTGTGTTCCCGGTTTTACCTCGTACTCTACTTCGCCGTCCACCGTCTTAATACGGATGGCTCCGCCCAGGGCTGCCTTGGCAAAAGAAATGGGAACCGTAGAGTAAATGCTGGTATCCTGACGCTTAAAGACAGGATGGTTGGATACGATTACCTCTACCAGCAGATCGCCTCTCTCGCCGCCGTTTACGCCCGGCTCTCCGTTTCCGCGGTCTCTTAACATCTGTCCATTGTCAATACCGGCCGGAATCGTGACCTTGATTTTCTTTCTTCTTGTCACATAGCCGGTTCCATAGCAGTCCGGACATTTTTCCTTGATAATCTTTCCTGTTCCCCGACAGTCCGGACAGGTCTGTACGTTCTGTACCTGGCCGAAGAAGGACTGCTGGGTATACATGATTTTACCTTTTCCATTACACTTGGAACAGGTCTGAGGCTGTGTTCCTGGCTTTGCGCCTGTTCCGTGGCACTTCTCACATGTCTCCTTTAAATCCAGCTCAATCTCTTTCTCACAGCCGAAAATTGCTTCCTCAAATGTAATGCGGATGCTGGTTCTCACATTGGCTCCCTTCATAGGGCCATTGCTTCTTCCCCTGCTTCTTCCGCCTCCGAAAATATCTCCGAAAAAGTCTCCGAAAATATCTCCCATATCTGCGCCTGAGAAATCAAAACCTCCAAAGCCTCCAGCTCCCGCTCCTGCGCCTCCGTCGAAAGCGGCATGGCCAAACTGGTCGTACTGCTGGCGCTTCTGCGGATCGCTTAATACACTGTAGGCCTCGGATGCTTCCTTAAACTTCTTCTCCGCCTCCTTGTCCCCCGGATTGGCATCGGGATGGTACTTTTTGGCAAGGGTTCTGTATGCTTTTTTGAGGGCGGCGTCATCTGCATCCTTGGAAACGCCTAAGACCTCGTAATAATCTCTCTTACTTTCTGCCATGTCAGCTCTTCCTCTCTAAACCCCGCAAAGGGGATTGGGCGTTCCCGCCCCATCCCCATCACGGTTTCTATTCGTTTTCCTGCCAGAAGATTATACTTCCTTAAAGTCTCCGTCCACTACATTGTCATCTGCTCCCTGGGAAGCTCCCATGTCAGGTGCCGGACCTGCCTGGCCTGCTGCACCTGCTGCCTGAGCCTGCTCGTAAACCTTAGCAAACAGTGCCTGTGCGCTGGCCATTAATTTCTCCTTGCCAGCCTTGATGTCTTCTACCTGCGCGTCTGTCATCTGGTCAATCGGAGCGCGGTTGATGGCTTCCTTCAGTGCGTTTAAGTCTGCCTCTACTGCTGCCTTATCGTTGGCGTCGATCTTGTCGCCGACCTCCTCTAAGGCCTTCTCTGTCTGGAATACCATGGAATCCGCCTCATTTCTCGCGTCGATGGCTTCCTTTCTCTTCTTATCCTGAGCCTCGTACTCAGCGGCCTCCTTCACAGCCTTCTCAATGTCAGAATCAGACATGTTGGAGCCGGAAGTAATGGTGATGTGCTGCTCTTTTCCTGTTCCCAGATCCTTTGCGGATACGTTTACGATGCCGTTTGCGTCGATATCGAAGGTAACCTCAATCTGCGGAACGCCTCTTCTTGCCGGCGGAATTCCGTCAAGACGGAACTGGCCCAGAGTCTTGTTGTCTCTCGCGAACTGTCTCTCGCCCTGTACGACGTGGATATCTACAGCAGTCTGGTTGTCTGCAGCTGTGGAGAAAATCTGGCTCTTCTTCGTCGGAATAGTCGTATTTCTCTCGATCAGCTTTGTAGCGATTCCGCCCATGGTCTCGATGGACAGGGAAAGCGGTGTTACGTCCAGAAGAAGTATGTCTCCTGCGCCTGCCTCGCCTGCCAGCTTACCGCCCTGGATAGCTGCTCCTAAAGCCACGCACTCGTCCGGGTTTAAAGTCTTGCTCGGCTCCTGGCCTGTCAGCTGTTTTACCTTCTCCTGGGCAGCCAGCATACGTGTGGAACCGCCGACTAACAGAACCTTGCTTAACTCAGAAGCTGTGAGGCCTGCATCCTTTAATGCGTTCTGAACCGGAATTGCCGTTCTCTCGATTAAATCGTGTGTCAGCTCGTCAAATTTAGCTCTGGACAGGTTCATATCCAGGTGCTTCGGTCCCTCGCTGGTAGCTGTGATGAACGGAAGGTTGATATTTGTAGTAGTAGCTGTGGAAAGCTCCTTCTTTGCCTTCTCAGCAGCTTCTTTTAATCTCTGAAGAGCCATCTTGTCAGCGGAGAGGTCTACGCCCTCTGCCTTCTTGAATTCATCAATCATCCACTGTGTAATGCGGTTATCGAAATCATCTCCGCCTAACCGTGTATCGCCGTTTGTAGAAAGAACCTCGATGACGCCGTCGCCGATTTCAATGATGGAAACATCGAATGTACCGCCGCCCAGGTCGTATACCATAATCTTCTGCTCTTTCTCATTGTCAAGGCCGTATGCCAGCGCTGCGGCTGTCGGCTCGTTGATGATACGCTTTACATCAAGGCCTGCAATCTTTCCTGCATCCTTGGTTGCCTGACGCTGCGCGTCGTTAAAGTAAGCCGGAACTGTAATAACAGCCTCTGTTACCTTCTCGCCCAGATAGGCCTCTGCATCTGCCTTCAGTTTCTGAAGGATCATAGCGGAGATCTCCTGCGGAGAGTACTTCTTGTCATCGATGGATACCTTATAGTCTGTACCCATATGTCTCTTAATGGAAGCGATAGTCTTTTCTGCGTTTGTAACTGCCTGGCGCTTTGCCGGCTCTCCCACTAATCTCTCTCCTGTCTTTGTGAATGCCACTACGGATGGTGTTGTTCTGACACCCTCTGTATTTGCGATTACAACCGGCTTTCCGCCCTCCATAACTGCCACGCAGCTATTAGTTGTACCTAAGTCAATACCAATAATTTTACTCATAGCTTTTTCCTCCTGATTTACTCTATGTGTCAATCAAAATGTTGCTGTCTAACTTTTAGTTGGCTACCTTTACCATGCTGTGCCTTACTACGCTGTCTCTGTAAAGGTATCCTTTCTGGAATTCTTCGGCTATCACATTCTCTCCGAAGTTCTCGTCCTCAATGTGCATCACCGCGTTGTGGAAATTCGGATCAAACGGCTGTCCTACTGCCTCAATCGGCTTAACGCCCAGATCCTCTAATGTCTTTAACAGCTGCTTGTATATCATGTTCATGCCCTCAGCAAATGCGTCGCCGCCTTCAGGCACGGCCTTTAAGCCTCTCTCGAAATTGTCAATGACCGGAAGGATTTTCTCAATCACATCCTTGGCTCCAACCTCGTACATAGCAGATTTTTCTTTCTCTGTTCTCTTTCGGAAGTTGTCAAACTCAGCCATATTTCTCTTCAGCTGGTCCGTCAGCTCTTCAATCTGCTGATCCCGCTTATCCTTCTTCTTTGAGAAAAATCCCTTTTTCTCTGGCTGGGAAGCATCCGGGGCTGCCTCGTTCTCTCCGGCTCTCCCGTCTCCCTCTTCCTTCTGCTCCTCGCCGCAGTTTTGGGCAGCGCTGTCTGTACAGGTTCCGGCTTCGTTTTCCATCTCAGCCTCTGTACACTCTCTGTCTTTCATCTCTTCGCTCACTTGACTTCACCTTTCCTTACTCCGTCCGGCGGGTTCTATTCTTTATGAAAGGTAGCTTCCAGCTGGTTCATCAGAGAACGCAGGGTATTTACCACCTTCTCGTAATCCATCCTCTTAGGACCAATAATTCCTATGGTTCCACGAAGTCCGTCACTCAGCACGTAATTGGCTGTTACAACGCTGCAGTCCTTCATGGACTGGACTGGCGTCTCGTCTCCGATGTAAACCTGAATCCCCGTGCTTTCCTGCTCCTGAGGCGTATCGGAAAGCAGATTTCTTAAAAGCTCCTTCTGCTCCAGGGTTCCTAAAAGCTCGCTGGCCTTATGGCCGTCGCTTAACTCCGGATATTTGAAAATATTCGTCGCTCCGCTGGTATAAATCTGTAAATCCTCTTCGTTAGCCTTAATGGCCTCCGCTACCTCGTTTAACACCAGATCCACAATCTGTCTTCTGCTTCCTGCCTGTTCCTTCATCTTTGTGATGACGCCCAGGTTAATCTGGTCTACCGTCAGTCCGTTTAAGGCGTTGTTCAGAAGAATATTCAGATTCAGAAGCTCCTCCTCGGAAAGCTCCCCGTCCAGGTCCGCCATGGAATTCTTAATGATGTTTCCTTCCAGTACGGTAACAATCAGAAGCTTCCCTGCTTCCATTCTCGAAAGCTGGATAAACTTGATTTTAGTCTGATGGTAGTGGGGACCGCTTATCATGGTGGCATAATTGGTATTCGCCGCCAGGACACTGGCCATCTGCTTTAAGAGCAGTTCCACCCGGTCTACCTTCTGTATCATCAGTTCCTTGATCTCTGTGACCTCGTCTTCTTTCTCCCTAATGATATGATCCACATAAAACCTGTATCCTTTATCAGAAGGAATCCTTCCAGCAGAGGTATGCGGCTGGATAATGTACCCCAGCTCTTCCAGATCTGACATTTCGTTCCGGATAGTGGCTGAACTCAGGTTCAGGTCTGAATACTTTGAAATGGTTCTGGAACCAACCGGTTCCCCCGTTTCCAAGTAGGTCTGAATAATAGCCTTTAAAATTCTTTCTTTCCTTTCACCCAGCTCCAAGCGCCTCACATCCTTTCCTGTCAGTTTTTTGTTAGCACTCATTATCGTGGAGTGCTAACATCTACAGTTGATACTATATTACTTCTATAGAAGTTTGTCAACTGATTTTGAAAAATTTTTTGAGGTTTTTGCAGGGCTCCCAATATCACAGCGCTTTCATTTCTGTCTCCCTGATCTTTAACTTGACATTTAACATTTTTGTAATATAATAATAAACAGATTTTAATATATAAATCATCTTTATTTAAAAAAATTCTGATTGTGAGGAACTATATGAAGAGAAGACTCTGTAACAAGGTATCTGCAGTCCTGTTCTGCACCGCATTTTCACTGGGAGCAGCCTTTACTTCCTTTGCTGATGAGGGGGCAGACGCCGCCGGACCAGCTGCAGAAGTTGCTGCCTTTTCCGAAGCCGACTCCTCGGATTCTATAAAAGAAGAGGATTTCCTGGGAGATTTTGAGATTACCGCCTATTGCGGATGCCAGAAGTGCTCTAAGGGAAACGCTCTCACCTATTCCGGAACTACACCGCAGGAGGGACGCACCATTTCAGCTGATCTGGACGTATTTCCCCTGGGAACCCGCCTTCTCATTGACGGCACAGTCTACACCGTTGAAGACACTGGATCCGGTATAGATGGAAACCACCTGGATATTTACTTTGATTCACACGAAAAAGCTCTTGACTATGGACGTCAGACAGAAGAAGTCTACTCCGCCGAATCATAATATTTTAAAAATCAGGCTGTATCTCTGATGAGGTACAGCCTTTTTCTTCGTCTTTTTCTTGACAAATCTCAGATTCTGTGTATAATACTGTCTTGCAGCCGAAAATGTTACAAATATATTACATTTATTAATTTTCGTAATATTTTTCCTATGTTTTTTAATATCTTGTTTTATATCCAGTCATTCCAGCGTCCGTGCAGAAAGGGCGGCACGATCCCGTGCATGGCTGCTGAAACATTCAGAAAGGATTTCTTATGAGACAGCGAATCAAATTATGTTTTACCGCTCTGTTTTTTATCCTGGCCGTCTCCTTTCCCTCTCTCGCGTCGGAAGGAAGCTCAGGACATCTCGATTTTTTTGACCAGTCCGGTATCTCCGGATGGTTTTATGAGACGGCCCGGCCCGCCGAGGCAGCGTCCTTTTCCATCCGTCTGACAAACGCCGTTACAGGAGAAATCGTTCAGGAAATTCCCATGACCTCTTCCCTCTCCCGGCCGGATCTGGAAAGCCGGACCGGAAGCGGCAGCACTCCCGGTTTTTACACTTCCATCGACTGGAATGCTCTGGGCGGCGGTCTCTATACAGCATCCATCATAAGCGGAGGCAAAACAGTGGGCAATTCTCTCTCCCACTATTCCGGAAGCAAGAACAGCGAAAGTGGTCTCCCTGAAGGAGTTTCTTCTGTACAGAATCTGGGCTCTTTTCGTATTACCGGCTACTGCGCCTGCCGCAAATGCAGCGCAGGATGGGGCGGACGGACCAGCTCCGGAGCCATGGCTGTCTCCAGAAGAACTGTGGCAGTCGATCCCAGAGTTATCCCCATGGGAAGCCGTCTTCTCATTAACGGTCAGGTTTATGTGGCAGAGGATGTCGGCGGCGGGGTAAAGGGAAATCATGTTGATATTTACTGCGACTCCCATGCCCAGGCCAAAAGCCTTCCCTTCCAGAGCGCCCAGGTCTTTCTGCTGCGATAAAGGGAAAACAGGCTCCCGTTTTATTTTTTCCGGAAGGCCTTCTTCCTATTTAAAAGGAAGGGACGCAGGTAGCCTTCTGTGTCAGAAAGAGGAAGAATCTCCGGTTTCAGGCAGATTCCAAGCTCCTTTTCCATATAGGCCCTGCGCTTCTCTATCCTCTTCCAAACCTCTGGGTATATCTCCTCCAGCTCTTTTCTAAGCCTTTCGTCTGCCACAGCAATTCCATCCTCTGCGCTGACGCCGCCATATCCCGGCACAGACGGAATAATATCCATTTGAAACATCATTCCGCTTTCTATTACAGTTTCTGAGCCCTCATAAAATGGAGAAGCCATCCACTCCTCATCCGACACATAGTGGCCTGGATTCAGCGTCCAGCCGTAAACATTTCTGGGCAGAACCTCCTCTATCAGATGGTACAGCCGCTCTGCTGAAAGCCCCAGCCCCATGGTTTCATACCAAACTAACGCCGCCCGGTAATAAGGCTTTGCCACCGCTTCCAGATAGTCCCGGACCTGCTCCGGTAAATCCTCCTCTGTCCTGGCAATATAGCCGGAACGGGAAGTCAGGCCTCCCCGGAAGCCCAGAGTAGACGAAAATTTATCTCCCAGAGAAACTGTCTTGTTCCTGGGAGCAACGACAGCATTGGTAAAACGATCTCCTGTGGCGCAGATGGTCTGCACATTGACCGGCTGTCCTCCAGACGCCAGAAACGAGGCCAGCTCGATCTCCGTCTTTCCTTCTTCTATCTGATCCAGCATTCTCATCATGCAGCAGGAGGCCAGAGCCGCCCCGTACTCATAATGAGCGATCTCATTGGCGTTATTGTGAATTCTGGCGCCTGTCTTCGGGTGGATAAAAAGCCCTGTGGCATTGACCACAGCTCCCGTCTCCCCCACCGCCTTTTTCAAGGCCTCCAGAAGAAAATTCGGCAGATCAAACAGCTGGGTATTGTCCTCCAGGCGGCTGGTGAAAAGCTTCCAGCCGACGGCTCCCACCCGGCTTCCCCGCCTGATTCCCGCATCCTCTATCAGCTGCCAGAGAGGTTTCTGATTTCCCATGGGCTGATTGGGAAGGGAAAAATAAGGAACGTGCACAGTATCTGCCAAAATCCTGCTGTAAGCCGCCATCTTCATATTTTCATTTCCAAGGAGAAGCACTGCTCTTCCATCTCTGTGAAGTGCCAGAGCCGCTTCCTCAAACCGCGGTTCAAATCCTGTCAGATATCCGAAATTTCCTCCGTGTTCCCGATCTGCATAGATGAGAAGAGAATCCAGGTTCTTTTCTTCCATCTGCTTTAAAATTTTTCTCCGGCGTTCCTCCATGGAGGCGTCCGTCAGGTCTTCTGGCCCCTCCGGAAAAGAGACAGACGGCACCTTGACCTCTGTATATTCAATCTCCGGAAACGTTCTGCTGTATTCCATAATCGGTTCCTTTCCCGCGCGTATTCACTGCGCTCTCTTTTAAATATTCCTATCATACAACAGCCTGTTCTTCTTATCAAGCAGAAACCTCCCGAAGAGAAGCATTCTGCTCTCTGCGGGAGGCTCTGACATAAATACATCTATAAAAGAATATAAAAAGGGAGGGCTTGCTTTTGCTTCCTAGAAGCGGGCCATACAGGAACGAATCATCTCTGCTGTTCCCTCAATGCCGAAGCGGGAACTTGCGATAATCAGGTCATAATCTACCTTGTCCCCGCACTCTGTCACAGAATAGATGTCTCTCATTCTGCTTCTCTCCTCATCCATAGCTGCAATCTTTTCCTCTGCAGTCTGGCGGTCAATCTTCTCGCTGTCCATCGCCCAGCGGATTTTGCTTTCCATATCTGCCTTCACAAAAACGCTGATATTTTTGTCTCTGCCCTGAAGCACTCCGGCTGCGCAGGTTCCCACGAAAATACAGGATTCCTTATCAGCCAGAAACTTAATGGCTTCTCTGTGCATCTCCTGGATCTTCTTTTCTTCTGATACGCTGTTCTCCGGAACCAGATGATTCTCCTCTGCGATCTGAGTCAGAGCTTTTTTATCATAGAGCGGAATTCCCGTCTTCTTAGACAGCCACTCTGCAATTTTACGTCCGTTGCTTCCATACTCTCTCTCAATACAAACTGTTTTTCTTGACATACCCTAATCCTCCTGAACCATTGTTATCTCATTTAGGCTGAAACCTTTTCCCGTTCCACGTTCACGGGTTCTCCTTATCTATGCCCTTATTATACGTTATTTTTTTAACGATATCCAATACTTTATTTTTATTGATTCATAACATTCATGTTATAAATTGCCTCATTTCTCTTTCTTTTTCCCAATTTTACAGTATAATATTAAGAGAAAACAGTGAAATCTGCCTCTGATACGGAGAACAGGATTTTCTATTTTTTAACAATTTCTGAAAGGGGATTTTGATTTTATGGAACTGCTTCAGCTTCGATATTTTCTCGTAGCCGCCAAATATGAGCACATGACAAAGGCTGCTGAAGTTCTGCGGATTGCCCAGCCAGCCCTCTCCCAGTCCATCAAGCGGCTGGAACAGGAGCTGGGCATCCCTCTCTTTGACCGCGAAAAGAGGAATATACGCTTAAATGACGCCGGACGCTTTCTGGAGCAGAAGCTGCTGCCGATCATGGCCGCCCTGGAAGAGCTGCCGGCTGAGATCAAAAAGAGGGATCTGATGAACCAGCGCACTATCTATCTGAATCTGCTGGCTGCCACCAGACTGGTGACAGACTGCATTATCGCCTATAAAGAGCTTCACCCGGAGGTCATCTTCCGTCTGGTCCAGGATCCGGCCAGAGAACACGACGATATCTGTATCTCCACAGCATTTCCAGGGGAATTCAAGCATGAGGAAGATCACCTGCTCTTGAGAGAACGCTTTTTTATGGCTGTTCCGGCAGATTCTGCCTACGCTTCCCTGCGTTCTGTCAGCCTGTCCATGCTTCAGGACGAAGGTTTTATCAGCCTCTCCAACAACCGCCCCATCCGGCGTATCTGCGATCGCTTCTGCCTGGAAGCAGGCTTCGCCCCTCACACCGTCTGTGAGACGGACAATCCCGAGTCAGTCCGGAACCTGATCGCAGCAGGCCTTGGCGTGGGCTTCTGGCCGGAGTATTCCTGGGGGCTTCTCTCCTCTCCTCAGATCTGCCTTCTTCCCATCTCGCCGGTGGAATGCTGCAGAGATATCGTGATCCGCTTCCGCCCCAGAAGCGAGGAGATGAAAACGGCCACCGATTTTTTCTGCTTTCTCATGGATTACACCAGGAAAAAAATCGGAGGCTGTGAAAATGATTTTTCTTGTGAAGATGATTTTTCTTGACACATGCTTTCATCTGTGTTAGAACTGAAAGTGAAAAAAGAACATTCGGTAGGTGAGGCTACCACAGGGATAAGGGTTACTGCCGGTTAAAAGTGGAGACACTTCTAATCAGGTTAGCAGTCTGCGTCGCAGTAAGGCGCAGAATAATGTAATTTCAGGCCCTGTGAAGCTAAAGCTTGAACGGATAGTGATACGTGTATGCAGATCCATATCATTCGCTCAGGCTGATGATATGGATTTTTTTGTGCCGGCCAGCCAAGGCAGTTCAGCTGGACTGGCGCCGTTTAAAGGAAAGGATGTGAGTGCATGGACGGAGACGGTCACCCTGACACCGTAAATTTGAATACGCAAAGCCGGCGATCCGCCTGTGCAGATCCGTCTGTTCTCTGAGCGCTCCTCATTCAGGCCGGCTTTCTGGCGTATTCTTCCTTTTGCTGAATAGGAGGATACTGACATGAGAAGACATGAATTTATTAATGAAGAGATTGCTCAGGAGATCATCCAGTTTATCCGGGACGGGCAGAACCGCGATACTCTGCTTTCCAGGCTGGATGATTACCACGACTACGATATCGCCCAGGCCTTAGAAGAGCTGACGCCGGAAGAAAGGCGCGAACTCTATGGAAAAATGGGCGCTGAATGGACGGCGGAAATTTTTGCTTACTACGACGAGCCGGAGACGCTTTTAACTGAGCTGGCCCCCAGAGAGGCGGCGGACGTAATCGAGTACATGGACTCTGACGACGCGGCAGAGCTTTTAGAGCTGCTCCCTGGTTCATTCCATGATAAAATCGAAAAAAATTTAAGTGAGGAAACCTCTGGAGATATTAAGCTGATTTCTTCCTACGAGGATGATGAGATCGGAAGCCTGATCAGCAACAACTATATCTCCATCTGTCACACTCTGACTGTCAAGGAGGCCATGAAAGAACTCATCCGCCAGTCTGCTGACAATGACAATATTACCACGCTCTACGCAGTAGATGAAAACGAGCGCTTTTACGGAGCCATTGATTTGAAGGATCTGATCCTGGCCAGGGAATACACGCCTCTGGAGAGCATTATTGTCAATTCCTATCCCTTTGTCCACGATCACGACGATCTGGAAGAGTGTATGGACTGGATCCGCGATTACGAGGAGGACTCTCTTCCTGTTCTGGACAAGGACGACCGGCTGATCGGCGTGATCACGGTTCAGGATATTGTAGACTATATGGAGGAGGAATCCAAGGAAGTCTACAATAAGCTGGCAGGTATCGCTGAGGGAGACGGCAGCGAGGACATGAAGGAAACCCTGGCTGTCAGCATGAAAAAGCGCCTTCCATGGCTGATTGCCCTTCTGTTTCTGGGCATGTTCGTGTCCAGCGTAGTGGGAATGTTCGAGGGGATCGTGTCCAAGGTGGCCATTCTTGTCTGCTTCCAGTCCCTGATTCTCGATATGGCTGGAAATGTGGGAACCCAGTCTTTAGCTGTTACAATCCGCGTTCTTATGGATGAGGAGATCACCTTTAAGACAAGGCTGGCTCTTGTCTGGAAGGAAGTCAAAATCGGCATGGCCAACGGAGGCCTGTTAGGAATTGTCTCCTTCCTCTGTATCGGCGTCTATGTGTGGCTGTTTAAAGGCAATTCCATCCTTTACGGCTTCGCAGTTTCCGCCTGCGTGGGCATTTCCCTGGTACTGGCTATGGCCATCTCCAGCTTTGCCGGAACGGTCATCCCTCTGTTTTTCCATAAAATCAAGGTAGATCCGGCGGTTGCCTCCGGCCCGCTGATCACCACGGTCAACGATCTGGTGGCAGTTGTCACTTACTACGGCATGGCCTGGCTGATGCTGTTTCACCTGTTCCATCTGGCCTGATCAGGACTCTAAAACATAGTTTTCACAAAAAAGAAGAGGCAGAACTGTTTTGCTCTGGTTTAAAAGCAGAAACAGATTCTCCTCTTCTCTTTGTTTTACCTTTTCTTTCAAATCCGGCGCTCAAGGCTTTTTAAGCTCTATCTTCCTATTTCAGCCGCCTGAACCTGTTCTGTCCCAAGTCCAGCCTGAAGTTCTTTCATATGGCGCATTTCCCGCCGGATCAGAAGCATCGTAACGAGAAAGGCCGCAAAGTCCGCCACAGGACCTGCAAACATGATTCCGTCAATGCCGAAAAACAGCGGCAGAATCAGAAGCAGGGGAACCAGGAAAAATACCTGCCTTGTCAGCGACAAAATCACTCCCTTTACCGGCTTTCCAATAGCTGCAAAAAAGTTAGAGGAGAGCAGCTGAACTCCGTTTATGATCACCATAAACAGGAAAATTCTCAGAAAGCGGATGGCAAACTCAAAGTAAAGAGGCTCTCCTGTTCCGAAAATAGAAATAATGTGCCTTGGAAACAGCTGAAACAACAGGAATCCGATTCCGGAAACCACCAGATTCCAGGTGATGGCCAGACGGTAAACACCTCTCACTCTCTCATACTGCTTCGCTCCATAGTTAAAGCCGATAATCGGCTGGGATCCCTGTGAAATGCCGATAATAACAGCCAGCAGAATAGCGTTGGTCTTCATCACAATTCCGCAGCTGGCCAGGGGAATCTCACTTCCGTAGGCTGACTGTGCTCCATAGTAAGTGAGGGAATTGTTTAACACAATCTGTACAAATGTAATGGCAAGCTGGTTCAGGCTGCTGCTCATGCCAAGAGAGGCAATTTTTCCGCACACATGGAGTCTGGGGATAAAATGATGCCGCTGAAGCTTTACATGGCGGAATTTCTTCAGATAGTAAAGCGCCATCAGACAGGAAAACAGCTGGCCTGCCACCGTGGCGATGGCGGCTCCGGCCACTCCCTGATGAAGCACAAAGATAAAAATGGGATCTAAAATCGTATTGATGACCGCTCCGACCAGCATACAGGTCATAGAATATTTCGGGCTTCCATCCGCCCTGGCCAGGTTGCTGAGACCGTTCGTCAGAATCAGAAGCGGCATTCCCGCCGCTGTAATGCGGGTATAGCTCTGAGCATAGGGCATTACATCCTTCGTGGCTCCAAATATAGTCAAAAGGGGCGTGAGAAACGTCTCAATCACTGCCACATACAAGATACCCAGTATCACCATCATGGAGACGGCTGTTCCCACCGTTCTGGCTGCGCTCTCCTCCCGTCCCGCTCCCAGCTCCAGAGAAAACCGGGACGCACTTCCAATTCCGATGAGCAGGGCAATGGCCAGGCAGATGGTTGTCAGCGGATACGAAACGTTCGTAGCCGCATTTCCCAGATATCCCACACCCTGGCCGATAAAAATCTGATCTACAATATTATAGAGGGAGCTGACCAGCATGGCGATGATGCTGGGAATCGCATATCCCTTTAAAAGCGCAGAAAGTTTTTCATAGCCCAGCGGATTTCCCTGTCCCTTCTGTGATATTGTCTGTGTCATTGGTAAGTTCCTTCCTTCTGTTTCATATTTTCGTGTGTCTGCCGCACGCCTGTCCTTATAAAATCATAAATCATCTTTCCTGAGACTTATGCTATTCGTGCAGCTCTAACGGCAGTCCGTCCGGATCAAAGAAAAACGTCATCTTCTTCTGTGTGTATTCATCTGTCCGGATTGGTTCGCAGGAAATGCCAAGGGCTTCCAGCTCCCTGACCGTCTCCTCCACACTCTCCACCCGGAACGCCAGGTGTCTCAGCCCGCAGGCCTCCGGCCTGTTTACACGCTTCGGAGGGTTCTGCTCTCCAAAAATCTCCAGTTCCACAGCGTCCGGTCCCTCTCCCACCTGTAAATCCAGCTTCCAGTCATTTCTCTCTTCCCTGTAATGCTCCCGAATGACCTGGAAACCCAGCTGATTCACGTAAAAATCCCTGGATTTTTCATAATCTGATACAATAATTGCAACATGATGAATGGACGATAATTTCATAACTCTGCTTCATTCCTTTCTGACTCGAATATTGTATCATGGGGATTTTGCGGTGTACAGAAGTTTTTGAAATAAAGCACAGCAACGTGCCTATCTTCTTCTGCCCCCTGCTGCTCTGTGAGCTGTATAAAATATAGCATATCCCAGTGCCGCCCCCGCCACGTTCGTTATGATGTCATCCAGCTGAGAATATCCTCTGGACGTCAGATACTGTACCGTTTCAATCCCTGCGCTGCACAAAAGCGCAGAGAACAGGCATGCCGGGAATCGGAATCTTCTCTGTCCTCTAAAACGAAACAACAGAGGAAACAGGAATCCAAACGGAAGAAACAGAAGCACATTTTCCGCCACATAGGAATTTCCCTGGGCGCTGCGGCTGATCGTATCAAACAGGCCCAGGTCAAGACTTCTGCGGCTTCCAGGCGCACGATTCAGATATACCAGCCATAAGAGCTGTTCCAGATAGGCCGCCCATAAAAAAATAGGAACGAGCAGGAGCCTGCGTCGTCTGAGCCGCTGAAAAAACAGAGCCAGAACAGCCGCCCCGCATCCGGCCGCCAGGCTTACCGGAAGATTCTGACATGCCTCTTTTAAGTCTTCATAGATATAGGAAAGCATAAGAAACGTTCCTTTCATTTTTGTGTAGTCTCTCTTAATTATAAATGCAGCCGAGACATTTTTCTACATACGGTTATCTGATAAAAAAGAAAAACTGAAACATCATAAAATTTTATATTAAATCTAGGATTCCCCTGCCAAATGTTTGATGAAATCTTTTCTGAATCAGTAAGATACTCTTATTTTAAGAGTTTTCACAGATCCCAATGCCACAGATGGCATTGGGACAGATATGCTGCAGCGGCGCTGAACTGCCGCCGATGGATGTTTATTTTAGACCAATTGGGCTGGACTGCAGATACTTCTGTGCCTCCTCTTCAAACACTTGTATTGAATTTGCTTTGGCTGCCAGCCTTAACAATATCTTCAAGTCTCCCAATTCCTCTAACCCCTCCAACTGATTCCTCAGCTGTTCCGGAACTGGCCCCAGCACTTCCAGAAGCTCTAAAATATTCTCCCGTGTGGCCTCCAGGCGCCCTTCCTGTTTTTCATCCTTCAATAGCTCTTCTAACGTCATATAGCGCTCTCCCATTTCCCGGTCTGTCTTGATATCGCGGATGGTTTTCTGACACTGGCTCACCAGTCTGTCCTGAAAATCTCCCTCGCTCTCTTTCAGATCAGCCGTCACAAATTTCAGGAATCTGACAAGCTCCGGCGGAACTTCTTCTTCGTTCTCTCCTCTGGTACTCAGAAAAATCGTACAGCTTCCGTCACCAAGCTTCACACTTTTATTTTCTCTGCACTCATTCTGGAAGGTATAGCAGTATAATTTCTGGTCAAAGGGATCAAAATCGCAAATGAAGATCACAAAGGTATCCGGCAAAGTCTCATAATCCTCTCCACTTTCCAACGCCTCCATCACCATCTGGCTGTGGTAGTACCGGCTGCGTTTGCCCAGCGCAGCTTTTTTCTTGACCTGCATTTCCACATTATAGTGGGTGTGATTCTCATCCTCTGCATAGATATCCAGACGGACGCCCTTGTACTCCGGATGATAAATAATGCTCTTTTCCCTGCTCACCACTACATGGGCAATGGGAAAGCCCAGCACCATCTCCAGAAATCCTCTGCAGTTCTCCTCCACGCTCATCACTGCGCCAAAGAGAAAGTTATCCTTGATTGTCAAATCCTGTAATGTCTTTCGTTTCCTCACATTTCCTCCTGTCCTGCAGGGGAATCCTATGAGAAGATTATAGCATGAGTTGGGGAAAAGGGCTATAGGATTTTGGAGAGCTTTATGGTGTCTAAAGCCAGTAGGATTGCGGCAGCCTTATTTCAAGGCATCGGCGATGGCCTGCAAGGACGTCTCAGAATTATAAAGTGCCACAGCACTTTCCATCTGCTCTTTCAGGTTCTTTCCGGCATCGTACTCCGGCTTCAGCTTCTTCCGGCCGCCACCGGGCTTGCGTATTTTTCCCACAGTGTTTCTTCCCATTTTTATTTTCGTTATAAACTATATATGATACTTCAAAATATAGATTGAATATCACACGCAATAATTAATCTTATTCACATCTTAGCCGCCTTATCGGCGTTGCCTGCTATTCACCACGAAGAGGCGTGTGATTTGTCAAAAAGATTTTTGATTTATTCAAGCAACGCAGGGAGCTTATTCTCCCTGCATATCATAAGTCTGCAAATAAATCAGACTTGTATACGCCTTTTTCTAGCATTTTCTTGAAGCTGTCCTTTACAGCTGCGACATCTTCGCGGTAGGTCATTCCATACCATGTGTCATCCGTTTTCAGAACCTTCACGGACATCTTCCCCTGCTCCAGCAATTCTCCAATAAAAATCGGAATCAGGTATTCAGCTTTCAATGGATTGCCAGGCACTTCTTTTTCAAAGAACTCTTTAAAGCCGTCCTCCAATATCGTAAGGAAATCAGGAGTCAAACCCCACATGTTCATAGATACCAGAGAATTTATGTCAATAGATACACCGTCCGCCTCTGCTCCAGCTGCGGTCTTTACAATGTTCTTGGTCTCCACAACCTCCGTCAGATTGCTCTGTTCATCCATCTTGCAGATGCCGCGAGTCACGCCGCCATTATCAGACAGAGTGTTCTTCAGTACAAAGCCAGCCATGCAGGACTTGCCGCCATTTACAAGATATTCATGAACTGCTTTAAATCCGTACTTACCGTAGTAGTCATCTGCATTGATTACAATAAACGGATTATTTATGGCATGCTTGGCCGCAAGCACAGCCTGACCGGTTCCCCAAGGTTTTGTACGGCCTTCCGGCAGAGTTCCCGGGATATCGTTAATATCCTGAAAAGCGTAGTCTACAGTTACATCATGTGCAGAGCAAATGGAGGCAATGCGATCGCCAATCACCTCTTTGAACTCCTTCTCGATATCCTTGCGGATGATAAATACCACATGATTGAAACCAGCCTCAATCGCATCATGGATTGAATAGTCCATGATGATGTGATTAGAAGCATCCACCGGCTCTAACTGCTTGATTCCTGTTCCGAAACGGCTGCCGATTCCGGCCGCCATGATAAGTAATGTTGTGCTCATCCTATCTTCCTCTTTCTATCTTTTATTTCACTGTCTTTCCCTGCAATTTTAGAGCTCGCACCAACTTCTGAGATGTCTGATGTATGTTCTTCATTTCCTTACTACCCTATATCTCAGCTGCCGCTCTGCTCCTACACTGTTCTTCTTTTTGCGTCAGTGTTTGGAAAGTACACGATATTTCCAGTTCCGCCCTCTGCTAGTTCTTTCACCATCTGGTTCGCGCTGTTAGCACAGAGCACAAGATGGCGCAGACCACGATCATGCTTCAAAAGTATGGAATCCGTAAACTCTTAACTCTGTAATCTAACGCAATGTCTAAAAAAATTTCCTGCTCATCCAATCACTTCGTCATCGTCATTAACTCAACAATTAACAAGTCCTTATCAAAACTTCTTCAATGGAAGTTCCAGATGTAACTCAAATGACAACGTATACCAAATTCCCACCGATGGCTAGGACATTCATTTTCAACAACTGCCCATTTATAAGCATATCTCTTGCTTATCAAGCTTCTTTACTTAAGCTACCACAGAATTTCTGAATTATCAAGGCATTAAAACTTATCTTTTTTCTCGGCATATCACATCTCATCCGCTCAGCAAATCCCAAGTTCTTAGCCTAACACTTTCTTCAATTCCCAGACCGTTGCCTGATGCTTGCCACGAAGAGATGTCGTATTGTTTCCATTCAATCATCCTCATACTATTCTTTCCATACAGTTAATCGATAGACCTCACACTGCCCCCCCCCAACAGAATACAGGATTTTCTTAATTCGTGAGTATTCCGGGCGATTTTGAACCACCATTCCGGTGATGCAGTACCGCTGTTCCGTTTTCAACGATACCGAGATTCCGGGATTCGGATTCCGGGATTCGGATACCGTGATTCCGGTCAGATGATACCGATTCCCTTTATAATGAATTCATACGCTTTGCAGCGTAAATTCATTACGAAGGAGGTCACCATTTATGACCACGTATCGTGAGATCATCCGGCTTGCCGGATTGAATCTCAGCCAAACCAACATTGCCCTTAGCTGCAATGCATCCAAGACAACTGTCAACAAGGTGTTGAAGGCAGCCAGAGAGCAAAATCTTGTCTGGCCTCTGGATCCTAAACTCAGCGATCCAGTCTTAGGCAAGTTGCTTTTCCCTGAAGTGAAGGCAAAGCCAGCCACTTCAAAGCGGATGCCCGATTTCGAGCATATCCGCAAAGAGCTTCTTCGGAACGGAGTGAATAGGAAGCTCCTTTGGACAGAGTATCTTGAAGAATGCCGTCTCTCCAAAGAAGAACCACTTATGTACTCTCAGTTCTGCTACTACATCAAGCAGGATGAGCAGAAGCGCCGCGCCACTATGCATATCAACCGCAAGCCCGCAGAGCAGGTCGAGGTCGACTGGGCAGGTGATCCGGCGCACATCATCGACCCAGATACCGGTGAAATTCTGGATGCCCAGATTTTCGTGGGTGTTATGACCTACAGTCAGTATCCATACGTAGAAGCCTTTATGGATCAGAAACAAGCGTCATGGATTGCAGCACACGTCCACATGTACGAGTACTTTGGCGGTGTTGCAAAGATCCTCGTGCCGGACAACTGTCGCACTGCTGTGGATCATAATAATAAAAGCTGGAATGATCCACGGATCAATGCCGTATATCAGGAAATGGCAGAACACTATGGCACCGCCATTATTCCAGCACGCATCCGTTCTCCAAAGGATAAGCCTAATGCCGAGGGCAGTGTAGGAAACATTTCCACATGGATCACTGCAGCGCTACGGAATGAACAGTTCTTTTCTCTCGGTGAGTTAAATCAGGCAATCCGGCAGAAACTGGAAGATTTCAGCCATCGCCCGTTCCAAAAGAAAGAGGGGAGCAGGTATGAACTCTTCCGCGATGAAGAACTGCCATTGCTGGCCCCGTTACCTGCTACCCCATATGAACTGGCGGAATGGAGACAAGCTACCGTTCAGTTCAATTATCACATATCGTTTGCAGGAATGCTATACTCCGTTCCACATGAGTATATAAAGCGCAAAGTTGATGTGAGGGTCACAGACAAGACCATTGAGGTTTTCTACAACCACAACCGGATCGCGTCTCACCGCCGACTGTATGGTCGCAAAGGTCAGTATAGCACAATCACAGAGCATATGCCGCCTTCTCATCAGCAGTATCTTGAGTGGAACGGCGACCGTTTCCGGCAATGGGCGAAGCGAATCGGTCCCAGTACCTACCAGACCGTGGATGCAATCCTTACCTCCAAGCTGATAGAACAACAATCCTACCGTAGTTGCATGGGGCTTTTAAAACTGGCCGACAAGTATTCTGTCGACCGGCTGGAAGCCGCCAGCTGTAAAGCGCTCACCTTTACAGCCACTCCGAGCTATAAGAGCATCAAGAACATACTTGATACCGGAAGTGACAGAACAGAGCCAGCTGATAAAGCTGCGGTAACCGATATCCATACGAGCTCAGAAAAAAGCAGCCACGCACTTACACGGGGTGCGGATTACTACAGGAGGTAAGGAACCATGACTGCACAGAGCACTATAGATAAACTCATCGAAATGCGGTTGACATCCATGTCGGATGCATTCCTGACCCAGCTACAGGATGCCCGGATGAAGGATCTCTCCTTTGAGGATCGTTTTGGAATGCTGGTTGATATTGAATACAGCAACCGTAAGAGTAACAGCCTGAAGCGTCTGATCCGTAATGCAGGATTCGACCAGCCAGATGCATACATCGGGGATATCAACTATACCTCAGGGCGGAAACTCAATCGCAGCCTGATCGAGCGTCTGGCAACTTGTGAGTACATCACAGAGCATAGAAACCTGTTCATCACAGGTGCCACAGGGAATGGAAAGACCTACATGGCATGCGCTTTCGGTATGGAAGCCTGCAAGCGCCGATACACTACGAAATACGTTCGACTTCCAGACCTGCTCTTGGAGTTAGAGATGGCACGTAACGATGGAACTTACAAGAAGGTCCAGAGTAAATATGCCAATCCGATTCTGCTGATCATTGATGAATGGCTACTACTGAAGCCAACTGAATCCGAACAGCATGATATACTGGAACTTCTCCATCGGAGACGCAAGAAGTCATCCACCATCTTTTGCTCTCAGTATGATTGCAATGGCTGGTACGATCAACTGGGAGGCGATGACAGTCCCCTCTCAGAAGCGAGCCTGGATCGTATTAAGCATGATGCATACAAGATCAACATCATCCCAACGGACCCGGCGAATTACAGATCCATGCGTGAAGTATACGGGTTGAATCCGGCATTAAGCGAGTAAACTCGCATGTAGCAAAAATGTGGTATCCCTGTTCCGGACTCACGGTATCATAGTGCCGGACTGCCGGTATCCGTTCCTTCGGAACAGGGGTACATTTGAACCGTAATATTCAGACCTTCCTCAAAAGCGGTCTTCTCCCATGTGCAGCACACCGTCCCCTGCCGGTCCATAATCTTTTCCCAGAGTGGGATCTTATCGCCGACATAGTCATCTACGAGCCTATCCATTCCTTCCAAGCCACGAAGCCACTCTTCCAGTTCCTTTTCTTTGGTCTTTGCAACTTTCCCGGCGGCTGTGTTTTTCTCTACTGGATTGTTTTCCGTGTAATGCTCGTAGATCAGATCAAGCAGGTTCTCCACCGGCGGATAATACTCCGGCTCTGTTTTCTTCAAATACTCCTCCAGCATTTCCTTCAGTTTTTCTATAATGCTACCATCCTTCCCAACTGAGATTCACATCCTCAGTTACGGCACATATTACCGTAGACTTCTGTACATAGCAACCTATTTTTTGCGGTTTTTCGGATGCCCCATCTTCTCCTTTACTTCATCCGGCACATCGATCAGCCCGAACCGATAGAACATCCCATAAATGTAAGTCACGCCCCGGATATCCCCCAGAGCTTTGGGACGATCAACCACATCCTCTTTAACATTCTTCAGTGCCAAAACTATAGAACTCCATGCCAGGCTTTTACTGTTCTCCCGGCGGTCAATCCACAGCTCTTTCGTGTACTCGCCGTTCCTGCCTTTTTTAATTTCGTAAGAGAATGGCAACCCGGAGTAAGTTTTGAATTTCACACCAGCATAAGCCAAAACCACTCCCCAAAAGTTTTCTTCTGTCGGATCAACCCTCCACCGCTTCATCGCTCTATATCTCCGCTGCCGCTCTGCTCCGACACTAATCTTCCCTTTTTCTGCTGTGCTTGGGAAGTACACACCTTTCCGATATGGCAGGTACGAGGTGACGGAGGCTTTGGAAAGTTTCAGAGTGTTTGCAGTTGAGAGTATGGAGGTTTTGTAGTCTTGTGTTTCACGGTATTCTTGAAAAGTAGCTTGCACCTTCTCCGCCACTTCAGATTCATACACACCGGCCGTGATGAGCAGCTTCCGTACTTTGATTGGATTTAATCCTAGTTCTTCGCCGATGGCCTGCAAGGACATCTCAGAATCATAAAGTGCCACAGCACTTTCCATCTGCTCTTTCAGATTTTTCCCGACATCGTACTCCGGCTTCAGCTTCTTTCGGCCTCCACCGGGCTTCCGAGATTTATACGCTCTTTTCTTTCCCATGCTTATTCGTGCAGCTCCAGCGGCAGACCATCCGGATCATGGAAGAAAGTCATCTTCTTTCCGGTATAATCGTCAACACGAATCGGCTCACATTCAATGCCTACCTCCGCCAGTTCATTCACTGTCTGCTCCACGCTCTCAACGCAGAACGCAAGGTGACGCAGCCCACAGGCCTCCGGGCGGTTCACACGCTTCGGAGGATTTTTCTCAGCGAAAATCTCCAGCTCCGTGTGTTCATTGACACGAAGATCCAGCTTCCAGTCCTTACGCTCCGGGCGGTAGTTTTCCCGGATGACAGCAAAGCCCAGCTTGTTCACATAGAACTCCCTTGCGGCTTCGTAGTCGGATACGATGATCGTAAGCGCTTAAATCTTGGGTAGCTTTACTGTCTACGCTTTTAAACTCATAATGATAGTAAATAGATTTTTACTACACTCTGCTTGATAGGAGATAGAAATTTACTACATTTGGAGGTTTCATTATGAGTAAGAAACGTGCTCCAGGACGTTCCCTGGACGAATGGATGAAACTGGTAACCGAATGCAGACAAAGCGGCCTGACAGATGCTGCATGGTGTAATGAGCATGGGATATCTCCCAGCTGTTTTTACAATGCAGTTACCCGTCTCCGTAAAAAAGCCTGTCAGATACCGGATCCAGTTGGAAAAGCCAGCACTCTTGACCTTACATCCCATAAACAGGATATAGTCCAGATTGCTATAGAACCGGAGTCTTCTCCGGCAGGACTGATCCCAGATAATGGGATCAGTCCTATGCACCTTGACAATTCACATACGATTGAAATCGAAGCAGACGGATTGCTTATACGAATGAGTAATGAGATCAAACCGTTACTTCTGAAGATGCTTATGGATACGCTTAAGGAGTCGTTATGTTAGCGGACATCTCAAGTGTTGATGCGATCTATATCGTCTGTGGCAGAACAGATATGCGCAAGTCCATTGATGGATTATGTGCGATCATCCAGGAACAGTTTTCGATGGAGATCGACCATGCACTTTTTCTTTTCTGCGGTCGTAAATGCGACCGTATCAAAGCTATTTTAAAAGAACCTGACGGGATCGTTATGATCTACAAAAGACTAACCGCCCAGGGATCTTACCGGTGGCCCAGGAATAAATCTGAGGTCCGGAATCTTACATGGCGGGAGTTCGACTGGCTGATGTCTGGCATTGATATTGAGCAGCCAAAAGCGATCAAGGCAACGTAAAAAAGATGCACATAAAGCTCTTGTTTTTTGCTGTATTTTCGGCACTTTCAAGGTCTGGTAAATCCGCTGTTTTGCTGGGAAAAGCCACTGTTTTCTGGTATAATGGAAACATCCGAAACAGGAGGGAAAAGCAGTGGCAGACAGTTCCAAAGATATCCAGCTCCGTGAGCTGAAGGACATGATAAACGATCTCAAAAAGATGATAAAAACACTTCAGGCAACTGTCGATGCTGCCAATAAACGGGAAGCGGTTCTCACCCAAGAACGGGATAATCTGAAAGAAGAGATAGACCTTCTCCGAAAAAAATTGTTTGGCACTTCCAGCGAAAAAAGAACTCTCGATATTCCAGGACAGTTAAACTTTTTCAACGAGGCTGAACTGGAACAGGATCCGGAGGCTGCAAAAGCAGAGGATCTTGAAACAATTCTTCCGGAAAAAACAGCAAAAAAGCGAAAAGCAAGAGCTACAGATGCGGAGCGTTTTAAGGGAGTTCCTGTTGAAAAAAAGTATCTGGAACTTTCTGAGGAAGAGAAACTCTGCCCTGTCTGTGGTACCCCACTGAAAGAAATCGGGGAAGAGTTTGTCCGCCGGGAACTGGTTTTTGTACCGGCAAAACTGAAAGTATATGAATACTATAGTAAGAGCTATGAGTGCCCGCAGTGCAGGTTTCAGGATATTCCGGTCATCAAAAAAGGAAAAGATGGCAGAGCCCATATGCTTTATGGAATGGCTTCTGCCGGAACGGTTGCCTGGGTAATGTACCAGAAGTTTTGTAATGGTCTTCCATACTACCGTCAGGAAAAAGACTGGAAACAGTATGGCGTGGAGATCACCAGAGCTACTATGGCAAACTGGGTGATCCGAAATTCCGAAGCATTTTTTCTTCCTATGTATGAATACTTCCACAGGAAACTTCTGGAACGGGGATTCGCGATGGCAGATGAAACGCCACTTCAGGTTCTGCATGAACCGGAACGCCGTGCACAGACCAAGTCATATATGTGGCTGTTCCGCAGCGGTGAAGACGGAGGACCACCTATTATCCTCTATAAATACTCGGAGACCCGGGCCGGGGATAATGCCGTAGATTTTCTTCACGGCTTCAAGGGTTATCTGATGTGTGATGGCTATAGTGGATACAATAAAGTTCCAGATGCCAAACGTACAGCCTGCTGGGTACACATCAGAAGATATCTGACAGATGCCATTCCCAAGGGAAAGGCTCTGGATTATACCCAGCCATCCGTACAGGGAATGCTGTACATTAACCAGCTCTTCCACCTGGAAGATGTGATCAGATCAAAGTATTCTTCCTTCGATGCTATCAAAAAGGCTCGTCTTGAAAAAGAAAAGCCGGTAGTAGAAGGCTTTTTGTCGTGGCTTGATCAGCAAAGCCCTATCCGTGGAAGCAGAATGGATAAAGCTGTCACCTACATTCAGAATCGCCGCTCCTATCTGTCCACCTATCTGGAAGACGGCCGCTGCAGTTTTTCTAATAATCTCAGCGAAAATGCGATCCGCCCGTTTACAGTAGGCCGTAAAAACTGGCTGTTCTGCGATACACCAAACGGAGCCCAGGCCAGCGCTATCGTGTACACAATGGTAGAAATGGCAAAAGCCAATGGAGTAAACGTCTATCACTATCTTACTTATCTGCTGGAAAAACTGCCTGATGACAGAATGAGTGATGATGAATTAGAACTTCTGGCACCATGGAACGAAACCGTCAAAGCTGAGATCGAACATCGTGCAAACGAATCAAATCAATCATATGTGAATTGTCAAGGTGCTCCGGCTACTGAAAAGTAGTCGGGGATTTTTTCTATCATACCTAAAAATTAAGCGTTTACCGATGATCGCGATGTGGTGTATTTTAGATAAGTTCATTTTTCTCACGCTCCATTTCTTTTATTTCTATTCAATTTTTATTTTCGTCACAAACTATATATCAACCTTCAAAAAATACCGAGTGTACTCCTGGAGTTCAGTTTGTCCACACGGCATTTATTTCTCGGTTTTCTTGGTTATTTCAGCTTAGCGAGGATCTCATCGGCACTCATGCCACCGGCAAGCAATTTCTTCAGGACGGATTCCGCCTCTGCTTTCTTTGCTTCCTCTGCGGCCTTAGCATCTTCCTTTGCCTTCTTCGCTTCCAGGGATGCCACTTCTTTTTCGGCCTTCTTCAGAGCAGTCTTCTTCTCTTTCAGGTCAGCCTTCAAAGTGTCAATGTTTGCGGTGATGGATGCGATCTCAGCAGTCAGGGAAGTGATAGATTCCTGCTTCTCCGCGATCTGGGATGCGTAGTCGGTAACTGTTTTGGGACGGTTTTTGCTACCTTTCGTTCTGGGCATAGTGATAACCTCTTTCCTTTTTTATAATATTGCACCTGAAACTTGCCAAAAACATATGTTGATTTTATAATAGAGCAATTCTTGTTCCATGATTCCCTCTATTTCCAGGTACTAGAGAAATTTGAATTTGTTCGGTTTTATGCGTTTTGTCTGCTTCTTTTATACTATCTAAATTAGCAATTCTAACTGACTCAAGCTCAACACTTACAAGCAAGTCAGTAATTTTTTGTCCTAATATTGTAATACTTACTGTTTCTTTGAATTCTAAACAAGCATCATTATTTATTCCATCTGGTTCTATTACATGAAAATTTGCTGTCGCATTAAAGTTATCCCATGTAAAGCCACTTGGTTTATTCATAATGCTATTAGACAAAAATCCTATTAATTCTATATCTTCATCGGACAGCTCTTGGTCCGTTGGGAATTGAATTCCATATTGATTTTCAATCATTAGCAGTCTTTTGGCAATATCAATATTATAATTGATGTTGTCATATTCATCGTCAAACAAGATCCGATCCAGTTTTACACTAAATAAATCTTGCTTTTGCTCTGTCACACAAACAAACAATCTATTACCTGGAACTGCCGCCTTCATAAAATTCAAAAATTTATATATACTTTTCCAGGACTTTCCAGAAAATCGATATGTGAAATCTGTTGCTCTTGTATCCACATGGTACGTCAAGGCTAAAACAAAATCCGTTGAGTATTCTTCATTAGATATTTTAATTATACCCGCATCCGGGTCTACTGGTTGCATTCTCATAACTGTGTCATACCTATATGGAATACCCTCGATTCCAATCACACAGTTCATACCCACTGGTAATTCTTCAGGAACAATTTTAAATGTACTTTCTCTCCATTCTTTCTGAAATTGGTCTTGATACGGATCAATTTTATCTCCAATCATCTTTTGCATATCGATCATTTCGATATTAATAGCTGTTTGTGAAATTCTCGCTCTATTTAACGCTTCCTGCAATGACATACCTACAGGTATATCTATTTTAGCCGTCGCTTTAACTCTCTGAGGGTACTGTTGCCGTGCTTTCTCATTTACTGGCTCACTATGTATATCGGCTTTTCCATCCCTCATATTCACAACAACTTGGTATCCGTGCGGTAAAGCCTTACTCGGCTTTAACAGTACATTCGAAATTGAATCCAATGTTATTTTTAAATCCTCTGGATTATCTTTAACATGGTTGATTGCTATTGCTGGATTTTCAATTTTAACTATCGAGTCTTGATATATATTTCCGTTTTCTACGGTACCGACCTGGATACTATTCTGTTTTCTATTTTTCTGAAATAATCTTTTTATTTTCGCAAATACATATTTCAGCATAGTATATTCCCTTACTCTTCAACATCCTGTTTGATTGTACCAGTTACTGTCCCAACTTTTATACTATTGGATTTTTTCACTTTTTCACTCTCTGAATCTGATGCACTCTTTTTATGAATGTCTTGAAGAATTGAACCAACTTTTTCGGCTTCGATACTATTTTTCTTATCAATTTTCTTTTGAAATTTCATGCCAAGTAAAAAGGAGCATACAATTCCAGCTATCAAGCTAATTAAAAATGCACCCAGTGCTGTAGACGGATCAAGCAAATTTTGAAATTGTTGTACTAAATTCATATAAGATTCCTCCGTCATATTTTACTATATTCTTCTCACATCTTCGCCGGTCATAGGACCGTTGCCTGCTGCTCACCACAGAGAGGTGTGTGATTATTACGAGCAGCGTAGGGAGCTACCGCTCCCAGTATATCACAATTTCATCCAGTTTTACAGACACTTTCTTGCCTTCATGGTCCCACAGTACATCAATCCACCTAGCATTCCACCGACTGTGTTATAGAAGATGTCCGATAGCTGGAACGTTCCTAGCCGCATCAATAACTGCAACATCTCTATGCTTATTGAAAAGATAAATGCTATCTTTCCGCTTTCCCACAGTATCTTCTTCCAGCCATTTCCTATCTTCTCTCCGAATGTCCATATCACTACCGAACTAAACGGCACCATCATAATTACGTTCTCGATGCACTCGGTGGTCAGCTTCTGTTCGCCATTCACAGTCTCCCAGATGCCCCAGCCACCCATGACATCGGATAAAGGATTCATCCACAGCTGACGGTTTAACAGGGTTCGGAACAGAATAAGTGAGGTCACAAAAGCTAAGAAAAACAACCTCCGGAAGAACACGCTCTCTTTGAACTTCTGATACCAGGTCACTATGGCATTCTTCCAGCCTTTGCCTGCATGTATTGGTTCATAAGCATAAAGATAGAAAAACATGGCCAAAAAGGAAAGAAGAAGCGAAAAGCCAAACGGCTCATATAGCGCAGTCAGGATGTTTGTGATGATCTTTCCGAGTAAATCAATCGTTTCTTTCATCGTCGTTTACAGATCACTGAACAAGTCAGCCTTATACACGCCGTTCTCCAGCATCTCCTTGAAACTGCCCTTTACGGCTGCAACATCCTCGTGATAGGTCATGCCATACCAGGTATCATTTGTTTTCAGAACCTTCACAGACATCTTGCCCTGCTCCAGCAGCTCACCGATGAAGATTGGGATCAGATACTCTGCTTTCAGAGGATTACTCGGTACTTCCTTCTCGAAAAACTCTTTGAACCCTTCCTCCAGAACATCCAGAAAATCAGGAGTTAATCCCCACATATTCATAGAAACCAGAGAATTCACATCAATCACTTTTCCGTCTACTTCTGCTCCAGCTGCGGTCTTTACGATATTCTTAGTCTCTACGACCTCAGTCAAGTTATTTTCCGCATCCATCTTGCAGATGCCGCGGGTCACACCACCATTATCGGACAGTGTGTTCTTCAGCACAAAACCTGCCATACAGGACTTACCGCCGTTCACCAAATAGTCATGGACGGCTTTGAAGCCCTCTTTGCCGTAGTAATCATCTGCATTAATCACAATGAATGGGGTTTTGATTGCTTTCTTCGCCGCAAGCACGGCCTGTCCAGTTCCCCACGGCTTTGTACGTCCTTCCGGCAGAGCTCCCGGGATGTCGTTGATATCCTGGAAAGCGTAGTCCACAGTGACATCATGAGAAGCGCAAATGGAAGCTATACGGTCACCGATGACCTCTTTGAACTCTTTCTCGATATCCTTTCGGATGATAAATACTACATGGTTGAATCCAGCCTCAATTGCATCATGAATTGAGTAGTCCATGATGATATGGTTAGCATCATCAACCGGCTCCAACTGTTTAATTCCTGTTCCAAATCGGCTTCCGATTCCGGCCGCCATGATAAGTAATGTTGTGTTCATAATTTTTTCCTCTTGCTATCTTTTATTCCACAGTCACACTTTTAGCGAGGTTTCTCGGCTTATCCACATCCAGACCTTTGGCTACAGATACATAATAGCCAAGCAGCTGTAGCGGAATCACTGCTAGGCTGTGCAAAACGACTCTGGGTGATTTCCAGAGTCATCATCGACTTTATGCCTTGTAGCTCTTCTCGCAAATCACGTTAACTACTTCATCCACATGCTTCTGACAGGTATCATGATCAGGTGCTTCCACCATAACACGAACGACCGGCTCGGTGCCGGACTCACGCACCAGAATACGCCCCGTATCGCCCAGAGCCTCAGCTATTCATGCCTAATCAATGAATTTTCAAAACATCGAAAACAGCTCGTCTATTTGATGCAGCATACTTGCATTCATTTGTTGCATAATGTCCGACTTGAATAATAGCAACTATTTGTTCGCTCCATGGTATGTCAACAAATCTTCGAATTTCCTCTGCCTTTTCTCCATCATCATTCCAAATCAAAGGACATGTGCCGATTCCATAATATGTAAGAGCATATAACAAATTCATCAAATATATTCCTGAATCTAAATACGGAGTTTTAAACTCCGAGGTATGCCTATACAGTGATAATTCACTAGTTAAAACAATCACAGAAGATACGGTATGTCCCTTAGCACCCCCCTGTAAATCCAAAACATTTTTACATATATCGCGGTTTTGAATATAATGAACTCTTGTTGACTGTCTGTTACATGCAGAAGGTGCAGTCTGTGCCAGTTCAACAGCTTTTCTTATTATACTTTCATCAACAGTATCCACAGCAAAATCTCGAACACTATGCCGGTTTTTGGCAAACTCCTCAAAATTCATGCTATCAATCTGAGAAAGTAACTTCTGCGAATCAAATATCTCCGTCCCACAAAATTCAATTTGATTTTTCTTGTAGTTATGATACTTATTCAAATCAATAAACGAAATATCGCATTCATTCTCTGTTGCGTTGTCTATATATTTTTCTAAAATTGCATATGCATAATCGAATGCTTCTTGATCATACTCCGAATTCTGAATAGAAATATATTTGTCCATCAGCTCCAGTATTTTTTTGATTTTTTCTTTACCAAAGCCCTTTCTTATCTTTGGTAAAGCCATTCCCTTTTCAATTGTATGGGTAAGAATACGCAATTCGCGGCATACCAATTCGATGTTATCTTCCTTCAAAGACGCCGAGGAATGATAATAAAATCTCATCATTTGATCTATTCCGGTCATTGTGATATTGCGCGGCATTTCCGATATCTTCTTTAATTTCGTGAAAGCTCTTTTTATTTTCATAATTATTTTCTCCTTTGGCCCAGTATCTTATGGAATGTCTTATCAATATATTTACAAACAAACGCATCTCTCAATACAACAAGAACAATAACATACACGATTGCACCTATTAAAATTTCAACGAATGTATAGAATATTGAAATGCTAAAATTTTTCCCAATTGTAAACACAAATACAAACATGATGCCTGCAGCTATAGCTTTTTTCCATCCCATCTCAATCACTTGCTTAAGTAGAATTTCTTTTCGTACCATATAATAATATACTAAGACTAATACTAATTCCGACGTAACAGAAGCCACCGCCGCACCTTTGGCAAAGAACCTAGGTATAAGAAGCGAATTGAGGGTAATATTAACTACTGCCGCAATTATCTGTGCATAATTACTATGTTGTTGTCTTCCACTTGGTGTAAGGATATGTGTTCCTATCATTCTAGAATAACCCATAAATATAAAAATAGGGCAAAAAATATATAATAGACCTATAACAGCGTCATAGCCATCTCCAAAAAACCACGGAACCATACCAGCTGCTATTGCAGCAATTCCAAAAGTCATCGGAAAAACAAGAAACGCTATAACATTATAAGAGACAGCCATTTTTTCCTGTATTTCTTCATTTCTCTTTTGCGCAAACAGTGCAGACATTCTAGAACGCATAACAATTGTATATGCACTAATGACATTTACAACTAAATTAACAATTTTATTTGCCTGCTCATAATATCCATTTTCATAATTAGATCCAACAAGCCAACCAAGCATCGCTTTATCTAACACAGCATAAATCTGGTATGTAATAGACGGAATGAAATAAATCATCACGTTCGAAAGATGCTTCATTACATTTCTAGTTGTTAATTTTACTCTACAAATATTTCCGCGCAAGTAGGGCCACATGGATAGATTACCCAGTAATTGAGACACGCTAATAATCAATAAATATATCCACAGATCGTTTGAGCTTTTTACCAAAGAAAACAGTAGCACAATCCCAGCAATTCTTACAATAGTATTTCTAACTGCAATGTATCGAAATTTTTCTATCCCCTGAAAAAAGAAGCTAATATCAAAAACGCCTGCTACTATATATGGAATTTGCAATGCGTAATATATCCAAGCTGTTGTTTGGTATGCATACGGCACAAAAATCAAAAAGGCGATCACCATCGTAACAGCTTTCAAAACCCATATTTCCAAGAATTTTTCTGATCGCTCTACAATATTTTCTCCCGCTGATGCAATTTCTTTTTGCCCATAGGTTGCTGTTCCCAGTGCTCCAAACATAACTACTGATGAAACAATTGCATAGGTATAACTATAAATACCAATATTCTCTGCGCCTAACACACGAGCTGTATAGGGTGCAGTTACTAGCGGTACTATAATATTCACTATATTGTATATTAAATTATATATAAATTAGCCTTAACTCCATCTTTTTTCATCACAAATTCTTCCTTCTAAGATACTCTTTTAATAACCTTAAGGATGACGTTCTAAACGAATTTAATCTTTCATTAACCAACGTATAGTCAATAACCGCACTATCCTTTTCATCGCTCCAGTGTTCACGATCTGTTAACTGAAGATACTCAGCGATAGATTTCATACGTTCCTTCCAGCCTCGATTGTAATAATAGAAATTTCTATTAAAATACAAGGAAAACAACATACCGTGATATGATGCAGTAAAAACTGTATGTGCATTGCTTACTAAACTAATAAATTCTTCTACTCCATTTGGACGAATAGCTTTCATCCCTTCTGGAACCCAACCGTAAGAAATTAAGTATACCGGCAAATGATGTTTTTTTCCATATTGAATGGCATCTTTGTACATTTCCAACTTGGGATCTGACATATAGCAAAGGACATAGTCCCCCTCGATACTTCTTGGAGCAGACATTGATTTCCATTGTTCGGCAGTAAGCAGCATCGTTGGGTCACATACAAAATCCACTTTTTTTCCGATAAGAATATCTAATTCTTTCTGAATGGAATGCTCCCTCACACCGATATTCTGAAATCTTTTCAGTAAGTTTTTTACAGTTTCCCGATCCTCTGATTCCCACATAGTTCCAACAGAAGATGCATAGGCAATCTTAACAGCATCTTTATCGGCAAAATCCAGCATATAGGTTAGATCATTTTGATTTATGGAAAAGTCCCATACAAGATCACTTCCAACTAAAAACGTATCAAACTCTTGATTTGCTTTTTGAACATTATCTCGATCATAAACCAGATCGGACATGGCCAAATTTGTCTTCAAAAACTCAGCAAATACTTTTGCCTTTCTTTTCTTGAAACGTGCATATTTTATATGCTCTTTAAGCTCTCGTAAGTCTTTACACTGATATATGTGCTTTATAAATTCACGCTTTTCTACTGCGTCATTTCTATAATCAATAACCTTACAATTATACCCCATCTGGGTAACCGTCTTATATAACGCATATGTCTGTAACAAAGAACCAAAGTTGGTTGTATGATGATAAGTAATTAAACCAATACTACGCACTGCTCTCACCTCCTTATTAATTAATCTAAAGTTTCTATTTCTTCCCCCATAATATCTACGCATCTTCCCAACAAAAGGCATATAAAAAATACCGTATAAAGCTTCAACTGTTCCGTTATCCATAATGTTGAAAAACAAATCATCATTGCACAGAAAACACGTCCAGCCGCTGTTCTTTGATTTGTTTTTCTTAATAACAGAAAACAAATCCCAAGTATATACACTGTTCCGATAATACCACTAGAAAAGACAAAATATAGAATTCCATTATGCGTAGCATGGTTAATTCCTGCAATTCCTTGTCCAATAGCAAATGAAACATTCCCCATATTTAAGCCATGTCCAATAACTGGACTCTCAGCAATTTTAGCCAACACAATCTGCCATATTGCAGTTCTATAATTCAAATCCGCGCTTTCGTGCAAAACATTAGTAATAAAATTAGCAAACAGCATTTGGGCATTAAAAAATACGATACCGACATTCAATATATTCATGCCTAAAAAGCCCCACTTTAATACGGCTTCTCCAATTTTTCCGCCTAAAGCACCTAGAATTAAAATCACAAAAAATACAGCTAAACACATTTCTGAAGTTGAAATTGGCTCATGTATGTTCCATACAATAACACTATACACAACACACAATCCAAGTATAACTGCTTTCTTTTTCTTGTGTTTAGGCAACAATGTAAAATATGTACCAATAAATCCACAGGCTGCAATTTGATATTCTGTCAAGCTCGTCTTTGTCCCAAGTACAAAACTCATTTGACCACTATTATTAACGTACATACCTCCATCTTTCCAAAGTATAGTATTAAAAAGCAACAGCAACGTAAATACTATAGAGGTATATCCTATAATTCTTTGGGGATTTCGTTCCAAGCAATACACATAAACGACGCAGCACGAAAATACATTTAAGTAGCTACCTATTTCTCCGATCTGCATACCATTCAAATATGTAACAAGTATAAGCCATACAATGTAACTTAATAACGCAACCATATACTTGTTTCTATACATTCGATACTTGAGAGCATATGCTGCACAAACTAAAAACAAACCCTTTTGTAATAAAAACACTATCGACATTACCCCACTGGCATACCACTGCAGGCATGGAGGATAAAAAATCAACAATATGCTTACCGGCATTAATATATCTACCATTAAGCTTGCTCGTCTCAAATTCATTCTCATATTCTTAATCAATCCATTTCCATAAACAATTTTATGTAGTTACCCACTTCCAGATTTTCCTTAACAATTTCTCCTTTTAATGAAGTTTCAAATTTTGTTTGCACATCTGAATTCAATAATTCTAGAATTCCATTCGCAATCTCATTTGGATCAAACTGGACAATCCGTCCATTAACTCCATCTGTTATAGAATCAACTACTGTTGTATAATTTGTTACAACAATCGGCTTACACAAAATCTTAGCTTCATCTAATACTATAGATTTCCCCTCATATCTGGAAGGTTGTACAAACACATCTGCATACCGAATGTACGGATACGGATTTTTTCGAATTCCTACCAGTTTAACACTATCATCAAGTCTTTCTTTTTTTATTTGTTCTCGTAACATCTGTTCATCTTCGCCCTCGCCGATAATGAACCAAGTAAATTCAACGCCTTTTTCTTCTATAATCTTAGCTGCTTGAATGGCAAGATCAAACCCTTTCTGAGTATTTAACCGCCCTATAGACACCAAAATATTCTTTTTTCTGCGATATTCATCAGGGTAATTTTTTTCAGCTAGCTGCCAAATCATTTTTGTAGAAGAAATATTATACAACATACGTATTTTTGAGCTGCACTCTGGAAAAACTTTCTCAAGGCTCTTAACGCACCTTTCAGAAATAGTTACTAATCTATCCGCTTTATTAAAATAAGCTCTATCATATTCTGAATTGTAACTTAACTTTTCGTATTCATTATGAATCCAAAGAATCTTTTTCGTTGCAACTACCTTATCCATTACATAATAGTTTGAAAAACCATCTACGTAAGAAATTGCTAAGTCGTATTTTTTGCTTTGCATTGGAACAAACCGTTTCCAAACATTCCAAAGATTCTGTACCGTATCGTATTGAGGATTCTTGCTAATTTTATACAAGCACTTTGCCAGCAGCATTTTAAGACAAACCGCTTTGGAGCCAATTGTCTTAAAGCCTTCCCCAAAGGAACTGTGCATCGCAGAAATTTCAGCAACCGGACCAAGCTGATTGATCCATGCTGGAATCTGGTCAAAAAAAACATCTTTCTGATTCAAAACTAACAAGTCTATTTCTATTTGCTGCACAGTAAGTTCATTTAATAATGAAATAAGACTTTTTTGTGCTCCTCCGCAACCCAAATTATTAATTACAATTAATGTTTTCATACATTACTCTCCATAAGTTCGGTGAACAGAGCAATATATTTTTCAATTTCTGCGTCGTTGCTGTTCTGCTCGTTCCGCAACTGTTCGACAACTTGCTTTCTCAATTCTTCATTTTCAAAATAGCTAGCGACTCCTCTTGCCAATTCATCGCTTGTCATGCCCACAATTAATCCATTTTTTCCAGATTCAATTGAATTCGGAGCTGTCACATAATTAGTAATGACAATAGGTTTGCACAAAATTTTTGCCTCATCCAATACAATTGACTTACCTTCATAAATTGAACTCTGAACAAACACATCACAATTTGCAATATACGGGTACGGATTCGGCTTAATTCCCACTAATTTTACTTGATCTGTCAAATCATACTCTTTGATTTTTTCTGTTAAATTTTGGCGTAATTCTCCTTCACCAAGAATATACCAAATAAAATTCACTCCGTAACTTTTTAATTTTTGTGCTGCTTGAACTGCTAATTGGAAATTTTTCTGTTCACTTAATCTTCCAACCGAAACAATTCTTCTGCCTTCAAAATTAAAAAATGCATCTGTCTCCGGGACTTCCTTTGCTTTTTCAAAAATGTCATTCGCTGATGAAATATTTTCAAGAACTACGACCTTATTGCGAAGTTCCGGATAAACTCTGGCAAAACTATCAACACATGCCTGTGAAATCGTAACTATTTTATCCGCTTTTTTATAATAAGCCGCTTCAAAGTCATAATCATATCCCATCTTTTCAAATTCATTATGAATCCACAGAACCTTTTTATCGGCATTCACCTTATCTATAACATAATAATTTGGAAAGCCATTCATATAAGAAATTGCCAAATCATAATGTTTTCCTAGTGATGGTAAATTCTTTCCCCAAATAGCCCACTTATTTTCTCCATAATGAGGATATTTATGCCCATTTACTCTGGATTGAATTTGCCATTTTATTTGACATCCCAAATCTCTAAAATCGCATACTTTTTTTCTTCGTTGTTTCAACTCGGTAGAATAATTCTCCAAGTCATATAACTCTGTAATTTGGTTTACTCGGTGTGGAATCTTGTCCATATACAAACCATTAGGGCTAGCAACAATTAAATCAATATTCCACTCATCATAGGGCAATCTTTCCATTAGTGAAATTAAACTTTTTTCTGCTCCACCGCACCCTAATGCGTGAATTACAATTAAAATATTCTTCATTGTTTCTCCCATCCAAATATTTTTCATTTAAATTGCAGACATATTATTTCATCTATGATTCGACTGCCAATAATACTTCTTAATCCGCCTCTACAATTTTTAGGACCTGCTTTATTAACATATCTGGTCTCAAATAATTTTCATAATACTGACGGTTATTCACTTTCATTTGAAGTAATAAATCCGGGGCATCGACCAATTTTGAAATTCCAGTCATACATTCTTCATTCGTTATAAATGCTAAATAATTTTTTCCTTCTAAGAAATTGCCAGGAACTTCGTAATGTAGTGTTTCATTCACAATTCCCTTGCTCGCAGCTACATACTCTGCCGTTTTCCAACCGCTGCTCTTATGTAGCCCCATCGTTCCAATACAAATATCACTTTGATGTAAAGTTTTCAAATATCGGCCTCGTTCTGTCATCGTTCGCAGCAACAAAATATCCTTAGCATGTTGCATTGCATATGCTGATTTTTGCACACCACCCACAAAATATTTTCCACACTCTTTTTTAATTAACGAACAAGGTTGATCCTGGTCTGATTGATATATTCTCTTTCCTCATTCAAATATTGAGGCGACTTCTCACTCGGTTCCCACAGTCTGCAAGAAAATAGCACTACCGGGGTATTCTTCCTTTTCGGGTCTTCTTCAAACTTGCTAGGTGTAAAATATCCAGCCGGTTTCTTGCCGGCCAAATTTTTTACCAATTCTTGTACACTCCAGCCGATTGTATTATAAGGATTATTTCTGTAGTATACTGCATAATTAAATCCAAATGGCCGAATCTTATCTTTTAAATGCTGCGTGAACTCATTATTTTTTCTAATGAATAACTTCTTTTAAAGTAATAATCACACCAGTTCAAATAATATTCCATCCCGCTCTTGTCCCAGTAGCCATCTTCCACATCAATAATAATCTTCTCACCAAGATATTCAATTCCAACAAGCGGTGTATGATGGTTCGGGAAGTCTACATTTTCGGTCAAATCAGAGATTTTCACGCAGTACCCTCCGATTCAAGCATTAGGAGTCCTGTCAAAATCTAACTGCAATGTTCTCTCTTAGAGAGCATCAAAACTTTAATTTCCTTCATTTTTTCCTCCGAGTTGAGTGCTGCGATTAATCTCTACGCCTTGTTGCTTACGCAGTTTTCTTACCAAACGAATTAGTCCAGCCTTAAACAACAAAGATTTTGCCTGTTCAATCAACCGATCTTTCTTTGTAATCGGCTCAATTTTCTGTATTGCCTTATCGATAGACATTTCTGCCGCCGCTTCATAAAAAGCATTACGTTTTGCATGAGGCTTTGCACTGTTGCAAACCATGATACCGTTTTTGGTGACCAGTTTTTCTACTGCTTGTTCTTGCCAAATAAGCATAGGCTTTATTGACTCAAATACTTTTCTGCCTTTGTCAGTGTGAACAAACACAGAGGTATATCCTTTATCATCATCTTTGTATCCAGTAATCTGTGTATACTCATAGCAGTCAAAAACCGTAATATCACTCAACCGCTCAATCCCTTTAAATGCACACTCTGCACAAGAAGGTCTGGATGACATTTCACGCACAAATGCTTTCATATATGGGTCAACTCGGCCTGAGCCAAAGTAAGATGCTCCATTCTGAAAATCAATCTTCATAGTAGTGGTATGGTAGCCGTAGGTTTTGTGTTTAAACCGTGCCCCAATCATTTTTGAATGGTACTTGCCCTCCATATAATCCACGTAATTCTTCCAGAGTCCAGGAGATGGAACACCTCTGCAAACAAAATCCATACTGATTAAATTCTCAGGATGTTTTCCCAAGTAATGAATCAATCCAGAAACTTGGCACGGTGTACCCGTAAACAGGATCAGCTTTTCTGTCTTTAATTCAGTCTTGATTTCTTGAAACGTTCGATCCAAACTGCTTTGAACAAATTTGGAACCCCTCATTTCCTTTAAATCTTCCATGCAAGCAGCTTTTTTACAGATAACTTTCATATCGGCATCATAGCCGGTGCCATATACAATGCCGCCATTTTCAAAAACATAGCTGGAAATTGCCGTAAAAGCGCCACCTGATGTGCTTTCTTCGACAATCTTTTGATTATTGTATCGAATAATGTATGCGTCCGTCTGCTCCTCATGGCTTTTTTTCGATGACACCGGGCAGATCTTTTCGCATAACCCACAATCAACACATTTCTCTTGATCTACTACAGGATATAAAAAACCTTCCTCATCCGGCTGCATAGAAATTGCATTTTTAGGACAAATATTAAAACAAGCCGTGCATCCGCAGCAGGAACTCTTTTTCGTAATATGAATCATACGCCCTCCTATAAAATAGCCATTCAGAGGAGAGAGATGATTCATTTCGCATACACAGTTAACTCATTTTCTTCTTTAAAAATCGATAAATTCCCACTCGATAAATGATTTTCTTGGACCATTCTATCAGATGGTCTTTTTTCGTTATGGGAATAAACTTCTCAATGTGTTCCGCCACCTCATCACGATCCATGTCCTGATAATATTCCTCTCGCTTCGGGTGCGGGTGTGCAGCATTTCGGACCATGATGCCATCCAGTGCAATTGCTCTTTCTGTGTCAACTGGATAGATATCGAAGTCTTGCTTTATTTTCTCCAGAACATGCTCGCCTTTCTTGGATTGTACAATCAGATTGGTATAGCCTTTATCATCATCTGCCAACCCAAATACCAGTTGATCTGCGTGCCAGCAATCATAAATTGTAAAATCACTGCATCGTTCTAAATTCTTAAAATAACATTGATAGCAGCTCGGTCTAGAGGAAATCTCTTTAAAGAAGCTTCTTAACATTGGATCTACACGGGCACTTCCATAATACGTTTTTCCATTTTTAAACTGGATTCGCATCGTGCCGCTATGATAGCCATACGTTTTATTTCTGAACGAAATATCTTCTATCTCTGAATGATAGTTATTCTTCTGATATTCCAGATATTTGTCCCAGAGTTTTGGTGACGGTGTTCCATGACATACCAAGTCAACGGTTACAAGTGTTTCGTACTTTTTTCGTAGAAATTTCTTTAATCCGTATACCTGACAGGTTGTTCCAACAAAGCATACCGTAGTACCCTGTTCCAAATATCTCTTTATTGTTGCAAAGCAATCGGTCAAATCACTCTGCACATACTTGGAACCTCTAAGGTCAGACAGGGAATGTGTGCCCCCCCCACGATTTTATGTACTACTTTAAAATCATTGTTGAAAGCTGCTCCACAGATCACTCCATTTTGTTTTATGACCCACTGCCCTAACGGAGTAATAAATCCCCCAGATGTACTATGATCCAACACATGACTGTCCTTCGTTCGGATGACATAGGATTTTCGCTCCAGCTCATCACAGGAAACAGGATTTTGAACTGGACACACCGCATCGCACAGTCCACATTCAACACATCGCTCTGTATTTACAAATGGATACAAAAATCCCTCAAAATCCGGCTTCATTTGAATCGCCTCTTTGGGGCAAATATTATAACAAGCCGTACATCCACAGCACTCTGCTTTATTCTGAATCGTAATCATTTTGCAGCCTCCTTTCTTTTGATTTAAAGTTTTTGACTTACTTCTAAATACAGCTTTGACACTATATCTGCTGTTTGCTGGATATCATATCCCGCCTCCAACAGTTCTTTTTTATTGCTCTTTCGTTCGGATTCCACATAAGCCAGCACCTTGTCTGCCCACACCCCAGGTGCTTCATCTAGAGAAAGAAATTCCGAATGACCCGTAATATCCACTTCCTTGGTAATGGTATCCGCAAACACACAAGGCAAGCCGCTAGCCTGGGCTTCCACACCAGTCACAGGAAGTCCTTCATGAAGCGATGGCATCAGAAAAACATCCATTGCCTGATACATTTTCTCCATTTCGCTGGAAGCACCATAAAAGATTACACGCTCCTGAATCCCCAAACGCTTTGTCTTTTCCTTCATCGGCTCCACCAATTCACCAACGCCAAACAACAACAATACCGCCTTATCATTTTTTCTGGCAATCTCTTTAAAAATGTCCAGCAAAAACGTGTGATTTTTCTGGTCAGAGAATCGTCCTGCGTGTCCTACTACAAAACGATCTTCCAGTCCTAGCTTTGTACGCATTTCTTTACGCACAGCTTCATTATAATCGTATTTCTCCAATTCAATTCCATTGGGCAATACTGCATAATTTCCTGCTTCAATGATTGACTTTGGAAATAAGAATCGTGCTGCCAAATCAGAACAAGCCCAATAATTATTACAAAGAGCTGGAATGAACGGCTGAAGCAGTTTGCTAACCATTCTCACGCCTTTTCCTGCCGTTCCAAAGCCTGCATTGTGACTATGTATCGTCACATACTTTACACCGCCCAGCTTTGCACCTAAAATGTTGGTTACATCTGCTGCACTATCCGCATTATAATGTAAAATTTGAATTTTATTTTCCTTGCACACTTTACGAATTTCATTGATTCGCAAAAGGCGTCTTAATGGACGAACAGAAATATGATCTGCCGACGCAATCAATTTTCTGCTTCCCATAGATGCAACCTTGTCCTCCAACGCTTCTTTCCGGTCGTGAAAAACAAGATAATCAAAATTGACTTTACTTCTATCCAAATGAGATTGGATGTTAATCATCATATTGGTTACACCACCAACCCCCAAAGGGGCCGTAACCAAAACTCTTACTGGTTCTTTCTCTTGCATATGCCACTCCTCATCAAACCAATCCATCAAAAGCTTTGTCTAAGTAAGCCTCTGTCTGCTTTTTTAGTTTCATCAGATTCTCGTCAACTGCCTGATAATTGATTTCATTACGAATCGCACAGATATCTCCAGAAAAACGTCTCTCTGACAAATTCAGATTCTGGCAGAGAGAATCAACTCGGGAGTTCTTAGAAGTTTTAGACTGATCGCTGTATCGATTAAAAATCATAAACTTCTTATGGTGAATAACAGAAAAACAGGTTCCATGGAACGAATCGGTGCATACATATTCTGCGCCTCGAATCCAATTCAGGAATTCTTCTGGTCCTACATCGTAAGGAGCAATATCTCCGAATTTTTCGTCCTCTTCCACGTACTGATCCAGATGGCGTAACGCTACAATTTTCAATCCGGTTTTCCGAGAAAGTTCTTCCACAGCCTTCCGGTATGCCGGATTTGCACCTAAAAAGTAAGCAAAAATATACGGCTCACTCATGTTTTTCTTTGCAGGAACAAGTTTCTCCCAACCAGCCATATCAAAAGAAAACACCGGATCTAAAATGGTAGGAACCTCCTTGCCGGTTAATTCCTTTACGATTTGGCTGCCTCGGTTTTCACGCATACTGATAAAATCCAGCCGATTCAAATATTCCGCAGTACGCTTTACCTGATACCATGGGATCTGGCTGACACCAAAGCTGGAAGCGTAAGAAATCTTACGCACGGAATCCGGAACAAACATCAAGTTGTAATAGTTTGTCGGAAGTCCTGCGGGAGACCAAAGTTGATCGCTGCCGGTTACAACAGCATCATAGCGTTTCGCACCTTCGCACAAAGCCGGATACCCAGCAAAAACCGGAGAAAATCTGGTAAATGCTTTTTTCTTAAATCTGCCAAATGCTTCCATTCGGATTGCATCATTTTTTGCAAATTCCGGGTGTTTCTTCATACCCATCTTTTTTTTCAGTGCTTCGTATTTATCGTTAAGCAGCACTCCATTCAAAAGTCTGGGAACAGACATTATTTTTTCTGGAAGTGTTCTCCTTTTTTCGTATTGGATCAACTCATAATCAATTCCACGTGCTTCCAACATTTTTGTTGTTGCATACGCTTGAAGCATTCCGCCATAATTCTCGTGGAAATATTTTATACAAACGCCTATCATAGCTCTCCTTTTTACTTCTCCATCTGCTGTGCGATATCAGCATCCACGATTTCCTCGCCGGTCTTATGCTTCAGCTGCTCCTTGCTCGCCTCGCTCAGACCGTTGTTGATCACACAGTTCATATCGCAGGTGCTGCACTTATCCAGTTCTTCTTTAGTGACTTTGCCATCACGGTAGTCACGGCAAATCTTCAGTTCATACATGCTGTACGGATGCTTGGTGAACAGAGCCTTGAACTTATGAACCAGAACCCAAGTAGCAGGCTTCCAAATATACTTGTGCATAGCCGGACTTACAGAACCGATCATCCAGCAGTCACGGTCGCAACAACGAACCTTTGCACGAACCTTCTCTGCTTCCGGGCTGTTCCACAGTTCATCCCAAGTCTGATTGTTCAGGTTACCCATAACCTCTTTGTCCTTGGTACCGTTGCACGGCATAACATCACCATACGGGTCGATGAAAAAGGTATCGAAGCTCATGTCGCAAGGCAGCAGACGCTTCTGACCGTAGATGTAGTTGATCAGACCGTGGTTAAAGTATGCACGGAACCATTTCTTCGGGCTGTTGCTACGGAGCAGTTCGTTGACCAGATTCTCGAAGTTCTTTGCGACCATAGGACGGTCATGGATGATGTTCTTTGCCTCAACGAAGTAGAAGCTGTTATGCAGAGAAGCAGTTGCAAACTCCATGCCCATCTCATCGGAGATTTTGTACAGAGGAACAAGGTCAGGAGCGTTCTTATCCTGGACGGTCATGCCGAAACCAACGTCCTTCATCCCCATCTCACGCAGCTTCTTCAGCGTGCCGTAACCACGCTGGTAGCCGTTCTGCAGACCACGGATTTCATTATTGGTCTGTTCCAGACCTTCGATAGAGATACGGATACCAATCTGCGGGAACTCCTTACACAGGTCAACAATGCGGTCGGTGAAGAAACCGTTCGTGGAAATAACGATACGATCAGACTTCTTGTACAGTTCACGCACGATATCCTTCAGGTCGGTACGGATGAACGGTTCACCACCGGTAATATTGGTAAAGTACATCTTCGGCAGCTTCTTGATGGTTTCGATGCTGATTTCTTCTTCCGGCTTGGAAGGTGCTTTATAACGGTTGCACATGGAGCAACGAGCGTTGCAGCGATAAGTGACGATGACAGTACCATTCAGTTTCTTTTCGCTAGTGTTAGACATTTTTAATACCTCTATCTCTCTTTTTATCTATAAACATTCATAATTTTCTCGTAATACTCATCAATGGTATCGAAGCTGATGTTCTTACAGTTCTTGCTATATGCTTCACACAGCTTCTTATCACCCCAGAGCTTCTCGATCTTTTTCTTCAGATCTTTGGCATTGCCACTCTCAAACAGCTCTCCGGTCTTGCCAACCTGAATCAGTTCCGGGATGCCACCAATGTCTGCTCCCAGTACCGGTGTGCCATACATCTGGGATTCCATTACGGAGAACGGGCAGTTCTCATACCACTCAGACGAGTAAATGGAGAACCGTGCCTCACGGATCAGCTTCTCCAGTGCTTCGCCTTTCTTGAAGCCAACGTTCTTGATGTTCTTAATACCATTTACTGTCTCTTCCAGAGGACCGGTGCCAGCGAAGATGAACTGCACATCCGGCAGCTCCTTACAGACCTTGATGAGTGTTCCGATGCCCTTCTCCTCAGAGAAGCGGCCAAAGTAGAGGACGTAATCCTTTTTCTCCGTTTCTTTCCACTCCACCTTGTCGATGAAGTTGTGCATTGCCACGGTCTTGGTCGCAAACAGCGGATTGCTGTCCATCTTGCTCTTCATGAACTCCGAGCAGCAGATCATGGTGTCAATGTACTTGTAGGTGCCCTTCCACTTCCAGAACTCAGCCTCCATCATGCCGATGGCTGACTTCGCCGTGGAGCCGTGGATGCACTTGCCTTTCATGCAATTCACGAAATGGCCGCCGAGGCACTTCTCACAGTTCTGGTGGGTGTTCGGATTGTTCAGCATGTGGTTCGGGCAGATCAACTGGTAGTCATGTGCCGTGAAGATGATCTTACAATCTCTTCCGGTCTCCTTGCGCCACTTCACGATTTCCAGGATGATGGAAGGTGTCAGCTGGTAGTTAAAATTGTTCAGGTGACAGACATCCGGCTTGAAATCGTCCAGCACTTTCCGCAGCTGCACCCGTGCTTCTTTGCTGTAGATGGTCTTGATCGGGTAAGTCAGCTTGCTCAGTTTGCTGCCGCCGTGGAAGTCCATATCAGATGTATAAGCATTGACACGGTTGCCCACGCAGCGGCCTTCGTGTTCCATACCGAAGTACTGAACCTCGTGTCCATGCTGCTCCAGTGCCTCACCCAATTTGAATATATACGTCTCGCTGCCGCCGTTTCGGTGCAGAAATTTATTCAAAATCAGCGTCCTCACGTTAAATTTCTCCTTATTCTATGTTCTATTTCACTACCTCTGTTCAGATGCAGCACTTCCAATGTATTGTTCATAAACCAGAGTGCTCCATACAAACGCAGGTAGTGATACTGAAAGTTCTTATGATAATTTCATCTGCTGTTGCTGAACCTAGGTAGCGAGATAAAAACCGCACTCGCAGCTCTACCCATCTCTCAAAAAGTGCCGTAAATACGCTATTTTTCCGGCATTTTCACTATGTACATCTCACTACCTGCGTTCAGTTAGAGGAGATTGTTTATAAGAAGAATTCTCATACTTTTAATTCCCTATCGTTGTTTTTTCTCCGTGTTCCTTGTTCTATTTCCCACCCTGCGTTCGTATGAAAACAGGGTCTTCATTATATCTATCTCACTGCCTGCTTTCACTCAGATAACATCATTCCTGTCATCATTATTCTCTCTTATACAGATTTACTGTTTTCTCTGCAATATCATCCCAATTGTATTTTTCGCAGATAAAATCTGCCGCCTGTTTTCTTAACTGCATCACCTTTGCAGGATGATCGCAAGCTTCCTGTAACTTTTCCCGAAGAGCATCTACATTTGACTTTTTGAAAATCATTGCCTTATCCTCGACAACTTCTGCACACTCCGGAATATCTGAAACCAAACAGCAATTTCCATAACTCATTGCTTCCAACAGGCTTAACGGCATTCCTTCTAAATCCGATGGCAATGTATAAATATAGGCATTGCTATACAGTTCATCCAATATCTGTCCCTGAACAAACCCTGTAAAGATGATTCTGTCATCTCCTTTTGCAAATTCTTTCAATTCGCTTGTATAGGTATCTGTATCACTGGAACCACCGGCTATTACCAGATTCTTATTTGTTTTTACCTGTTTGAAAGCTTCCAGCAGATAACGAATTCCCTTTTCAGGAACTAATCTGCCAAGAAATAGAATATATGAATCTTTGTGCAAACCAAATTTTTCAGCTATCAATCTGGCTTCTTGAACTTCAGGCCTGTTTACTCCATTTGGAATGAATCGTGTATTTCTTCCATAAGTTTTTTGAAAATAGTCATGAACCCCTTTGCTCAGCACAATAATTTCATCTGCATACTTCACGGCATTCCTTTCACCTTGCCGGATAAATTTTGCTCCAAACCCCGATTTCCATTTTTCTCGCTTCCAGTCAATGCCGTGAATAGTAACAATAACTCTTTTTCCGAATAATTTCGGCAGCCATGCAAAAAATGCGGGGCCTTCTGCATGAATATGTACCACGTCATATTTTCCCAATGCACTGTAAAATGCCGCAAAAAAAGAAGAACTAACTGCTGCCAATCCCTTTTTTTCAATAGTCGGAACCGATTTCTGGCAAATGCCCTCATATTCAATTTTTTTATCATACTCTGCACCGCTCACATGATGACCTGAGCGGTTATAGCATGTCACCTGACACCCATCCCGCGCCATTCTGATGCAAAGCTCTTTTACAACGATTTCGATTCCGCCTTCTCTAGAGAGACGTTTGTGACCAAACATCGCCACCCTGAGTTTTTCTTTCATTATGTCCTCTCCCACTGACGATTCAGTTTTATACAGAAAAACTTTGACGAAACAGATAATAAATTCAAGTCGTTTTTATCATATTTATTATCCGTCCCTGACTCCTCTATCTCAACGAAAAGTCTTCTTACTTTTCCCTATTTTCCAATTTCACTATGTTAAATCTTCAATTTATAACATCACAAACTCTTTTTATTAACTTTTCTTCCCAGTATTTCTTTATTTTCCTGCCTTCAGAGCCCCACCCTGGCAAAAAGAGGGCAGCACTGCCTGAACACTGCTGCCCTCCTCTTGTTTTACTTATACACAACTGTCATCGGGCCTGTGAAGTTAAGAGATACTGTTACCATCTTGGTCACTGGATCGATACCTGTCGGTGTAACTAATTCCCACTTACCTGTGCTGGAATTTAAAATGAGAACCTGAACATTGTTCAGATTTTCTACCAGGTTTGGCACGTAGATGCTGAACTCTACCGGCTGTCCGTTTGTCTGTACTGTTGTCTCCATGTTCTGGATTCTGACTAACGGATTGTAGCCTGCTAAGTCTGCATCACTTGTGAGAGACTGTACGCTTGCCAGTCCTTCATTTACCTGAGCGATCTGGTTTGCGCTGATGGAAGTTCCGAAGTTGTCAACGAATTTTACATTGCTTCCTGTGTTGGAATTACCGGACATTGTTCCACTGGATCTTGTACCGCTTCCATTTGTTCCTCCAACTACCTGGCTGCCGATTTTGTTTGGACGGTCGCTTGAGTTTCCTCCGGACATTCCTGTTGTGCTGCTGGATGCTGCGAATGCTGCTGTTGCCATAGCTAAGGACAGAGCAGCTGCCAGAATTCCAGCCTGATACCTGATTTTCATCGCGGCTTCACTCCTTTCTTTTTTTGCTGTCTCAGGAAATAAAGGCAGAACTCCTTATACCTCCTTGTAAAACAGCTCTATAATCATTTCTTCCAGCGCCTCTTTGTCCGGATAGAACTCGTCGAACACGGCTCCTTCCATTCCCTCTCCAGGTACTGTAAAGAAATGATCTCCATGAAATAAATCAGCAGTGTTCATGGCTGCCAGTCCTGCGTCCAGATACTCGTCTTTGTTCAGATCTGTTACCATATACTCCTGAATGTTCTGAAAGACGTTTCCCAGAAACTGACTGTCTTTCCTCTGCTTTTCTGATGCCTGGTTCATCCATTTTTCGGCGAACTCTTTATGGCGATCCATTCTTCCCAGGGCGCTCTGAGATACGTTTGTATCGCGGTAGCGCACATAAATCTCCGCCTGTCTGCCCTGAAGTGTGACTGTCTCTCCGCATACCAGGGCCGGATCTCTGTCTGCCATTCCAGGCTCATCAATGGTTACAGTGACTCCTCCCACCATATCGTTCAACTCGGGAATAGCGCCCATGGTCACGGAAAGATATCCATCTATGGAAATTCCTCCTAAAAGATTCTCAACAGCTTCTGTCAGAAGCTCGCAGCTTTCTTTTCCCCCGTTTCCATATCCGTAAGCCAGGTTCAGGTGCTGCACATCGCTTCCCAATTCATTTCCCACCAGATCAAACAGTCTGATTTCCGTCATGGTATCTCTTGGTATGGAAAGAATCTTAATCTCATCTGTCGCCTTATTCTGAATCAGAAGGGCGATTACATCTGCCTGTCCGCCGGCTCCGGACACCTTGTGTTCTTTTACCTCTCCGCTTGTGTCGACTCCGATACAGAGGATAACATGGTTCAGGGAATTCAGCTTATACTGCTTTCCCTGATAGGTTCTGATACTGCTGTCTGCTGTCCCGGAATCAGTCTGAACCATCATCTCGGTTCTTTCTTTCGCAGCCTGTTCTGCTGCCTTTTTTTTCTGAAAGGAATAGACAGAAAAGGATACAAATCCTATCACTGCAGCAAAGACGAGAAGCTTTGCTGCAAGCACTGCCCATTTCGGTGGTTGTCTCTTCTGGTTCATGATGCCCCCTTGTGGCTGAATACTACGAAAACAGTCTGAATCAGAATCTTGATGTCCAGCCAAACAGACCAGTTGTCAATGTACTCCAGATCCATGCGAACAACGTCCTCAAAATCCTGAATGTCACTGCGGCCGCTGACCTGCCACATACCGGTAATGCCCGGCTTTAGGGAAAGCCGCCTCTTGTGGTGCTCCTCATACTGTTCAAATTCATCCACAGTCGGAGGCCTGGTTCCCACCAGACTCATATCTCCCTTCAGAACATTGAAAAACTGTGGAAACTCATCTATGCTTGTCTTTCTGATAAAGCGCCCTATCTTTGTAATCCTGGGATCATCCTTTATCTTAAACATCAGACCGTTCATTTCATTTTTTTCCATTAATTCTCGTTTCCGCTCCTCTGCATCCATGTACATGGAGCGAAATTTGTAAATTGCGAACTTTCTTCCGTTTTTCCCTACCCGTATCTGCTTAAAAATAGCAGGACCCGGAGATTCCAGCCAGATAGCAGGAACTACAAAAATGCTTAGGATTCCTGTCAGCAGAAGTCCTGCCAGGGCTCCGCAGATATCCATTGTTCTCTTAATGAACAGTTCAGCTGGTGTAAAAATTCTGGTTCCATAGGTCAGTACCCTGTAATTTCCCAGCTCTCCTACCTGCTTGGCCTCCTCAGAAAGCCCCAGGCTGTTAGCTGTCACATGAGCCACTATCCCCATGCTCTGCAGAGTCTTTAAAAGACCGCTGATATACTCTCTGCTGCTGTTGGGAAGACTCAGCAGCGCCTCGTCAATAGCCTGGCGTTTCATATATTCGCCAATATCCTTCGACTCTATCGTCATGTAGCTTCTTCCGTCTCTGTACTGAATCAGATTTAATTCCACCTGTTCAGTTTCTCCGTCTACAATGGCCAGAGCAATCAGATCGTATCTGCACAGCTTGGAAGCTGCCAGACGCCGCATGGCAGTAAGCGCATTCGTCTTATTAGCAAAAATCAAAAGACGAATTTTATTTTTATCCTTATCATAATAATTCAGAATCACTGCCTTACAATAAATCCGTCCCAGATTCAGGCAGAGAAGAAGAAATCCAATCTGCAGGATAAAAAATATCTTTGTCTCGTAATTATTCCTGGCAAAAAAGAAAAGAAATACAGCCAGAAAAAAAGACATGTAAACCGTCTGTCTCAGAGCTCCTTCAAACGTTTCTGCCATACTCTCCTCTTCCGGAGAAGTCTTTTTCACCGGAATAATAGCCGACATGAAATAGATCAGGATCATTAAAAACAGACCATACCATTTGATGCCATTGGGGAAAGTTCCATAAAGAGCCATAAATGCCAGCAGGTATGATAAAGCTACAGATATCACATCTGTCAGCGCACGCAGCATATGGTTTTTAGCCCACATGGAAAAACACGTCCTTTCTCATCCTTCGCTTTTTGATTTTCCCCATCATAGCTGCTGCCAGGCCATATCCCCCGGCCAGAAGCAGCAGTTCGTAGCCAAGCATCCCCCAGCAGATTCCCTGATAAGCTTCTGAACTGTCATGCAAACTTTGACTGAGCATATATGCAGCTGCCAGAATTACAAGAATCATGCTCACTGCTGCAAACCATCTTTTCACTCTCTTTTTTTCCATATCCGTACCCTTTTTCACGTCCTGTACTTCTGCCCGCCTCTGCTGTTCTTTCAGTCCGTTCCCTTTACTGCTGTTTCCTGTCTCCTGATTCTTCCTTACCGTAATACTTACCGTAATATTTTCCGTAATAGCTGTTCGATTTCATATCGACTTTATTCAATACAGCTCCCAGAATTCTGCATCCGCTCTTTTCCAGCTGTCCTTTCACACGTTTTGCAAGCCTACGGCTTACAGCTCCTGACTCAATCACTATGATTGCCCCATCGCACTGTCTGGCTACAATGGCGCCGTCTGTCGTTCCCGCCATGGGAGGCGTATCGATCAGAACGTAATCATACTCTTCTCTCATCTCCTCTAGCAGTCTGGCAAAAATCGGATCTGCCAGAAGTTCTGACGGGTTGGGAGAATACGGGCCTGCAAAAATGACGTCCAAATTTCTGATGGTAGTATGGCACAAAACCTCGTCCAGCCGTCTCTGTCCGCTTAAATATTCGCTGAGTCCGCCCACTTCCTGCTTTACCTGATACCGATTCAGCAGTACGCTCTTTCTGATATCAGCGTCAATCAGCAGCACGCGGCGTCCCAGGGCTGCCAGAGACATGGCCTCTGAAAAGGTAATCTGGCTTTTCCCCTCTCCCGGGACTGCGCTTGTAAACATAATTACCTTGATATTAGAGCCTGAAAACTGAATATTAGTCCTGAGCATCTTCAGAGCTTCCTCGAAGTGAAAATCCTCTTTTTCCTGTGTCTGTATCTCAACTGTCATTCCCATGATCAGCGCTTTCCCCCTTTCCCATTTGTATTTCTCTTCTCCGGAACTTCTGCAAGCGTGGAAATTTTCAAGTATTTCTCGATATCTTCTTCTGTCTTAATAGTATCGTTCATAACTACCTGAAGCGTTACTGCCGCGCATACGAGAACAGCTCCCAGAAGTGCTCCAATCACCGCATTTTTAAGCACATTCGGCGTCACGGGAAGTTCTGCCGCGATTCCTTCCTCCACAATTTTAGGAGGAATCATCTCCATAATTTCTCCGATATATTCAGAAGAACGCTTTGCCACTGTATTGACAATATCTGCCGCTAAATTTGGATCAGCTTCTTCTATGGACAGCTGTAAAATTCGCGTATCCTTCGGGTTTTCAATGATCAGCTTTTTCTTTAACCCCTCATAGCTGTACTCCAGGTTCAGGTCTGTAATTACCTTTTCCAGCACTGGCCGGCTGGTAATCATAACCTTGTAGTCCTGTGTCAGCTGGCTTCCTATCTGCAGGTCAGCCAGAGAGGTCAGGGTCGTCTCCTTAGAAAGCACATACATCATGGCTGTGGAAGAATATTTCGGAACCAGAATCAGCTTACTGTACAGTCCGAACACAGCGCCTCCAATCACAACTGCCAGAAGAATCCAAAGAACTCTTTTTTTCAGTTCAAGCAATATCTCCAGCAGATCAATTTCTATCTCGTCATTCTCTTCATACTGTGTGTTCCCCATGTTTTCTTACCTTTCCATCCCTTCTTTATGATTCAATATGTATTCCGGATATTTAAACAGCATCCTCCGCAGCTGCTTCCTGTCGCAGCGGCGTTCCAGCCACGCAAGGGCTTTATCTGTCTTTGGCGCTCTGGAACCTGAATTATGCATGTCCGTTCCCAGCAGATGAATATTTCCATCCAGTACCTGCCTTTTGCACCACCTCGTATGTTTATTCCATATGCTTCCTGCAAGGCTTCTGTAGTTCATCTGAATCCGGGTTCCGCCTTCAATCAGCTCTTCCAGTCTTCCCTTTGTTCTCAGACATCCATATCTCTCTGCATGAGCCAGAATCGGAATATATCCAGCTCCCTGCAGCTGCCTCAATCTCTGATACAGGCGGCTGTATGATACATTTGGAAGAAATTCAATCAGGACATAGCGGCTGCCCGCCATTGTAAGAGCCCGGCCTTTCCTCAGTTCATCCAGAATCCCCTCTGAATCCATCAATTCCTGGCCTAAAAAAATACCGTACTCTGGATCTAGTTTTTGCGCCTCCTGTCTCAGAATTCCGGTAGTTTCCTTTAATCTCTCTATATCCTGTCCCTGATGGTAATGGGGAGTGGCGATTATGGTTCGAATCCCCTGCTCATATGCCATCCAGAGCATTTCTATGGATTCGTTCCAATTTTCAGAACCATCGTCAACGCCTGGAAGAATATGCGCATGTACGTCAATTATTTTCATCATCCCTGTTCTTCTTGGCATTTTGCTCTCCATCAAACTGTCATTGACCGTTTTATTACATAATGAGAATTATGTGGTGTTCTTTGACCGATGAGTAAGAAAAACGTAAACTTTCATGCCAAAATCTTCAAGATTTTTACAAAATTTTTATAATTAATGATTGATTTATTTGATCTGCATGCTATAATAAGACAAGAAATAGACACATTTATGTGGTACGATAAAAAATTTTACCACATATTTCTCATTTTGTTATAGTTCAGATGAGTTCTTTAGAAAAAGCCTGAGACCGCTTCGCGGCCTCAGGCTTTAGTGATTAATAATAAATATCTTCCAGAATCAGCATATAGTAATTGTCCAGTCCCTCACCTGCAATGGCGAAGTCTGCTGCTACCGGCATATGCTCCTTGGAGAAATCATCTAAGAATTCCTTGCTGAGTACATCCTCTGGCTTTAAGTTATTGTCATGCATATATTTTGCAAGCTCTACCTTAAATTTAGGAATGTAAACGGAAGAAGGCATTGCCCATCCGGACAGTCTTCCTGTCATACCAGCCTCTTTGGACTTCTCTGTGATCATCTCGTTGATCTTGTCATAATTTCCCAGATCATCCTCTGTAATCTCCAGATTCAGAATAGTCGGGTAAGACTGGGTTGGTGTCGGGCAGCACTGCTCTGCTACGATGAATTTTAACTTAAATGCCTCGTCCAGAATGACATCGTACATCGGGCAGTTTGTGCCGAAGATATTTGTATCCGGGCCATACTTTTCGATCTGGCGCGGAAGATCCTCTCTGAGGAACTGAAGCATCGGAGCTCTTCCGTTTCCTGTCTGAGGATCTGGTGTTGTAATCTCTACGAATTCCATACCCAGCTTCTCGCAGGTCTCTTTCATCTTGTCTCTGCGGATTACCTTGCTCTCAGAAGCCATATGAGTCGGGAAGGAGTAGTGGATAAAAGTCTTAGCTCCCATCTCATGAGCCTTTGTAGCAATTGTCTCGCCGCGGCGGTTCCAGTCTGTTGTAATGGAGATATCTACATACTCATTTAACAGCTTTGGATCATCGTTGCTTGTAACCATGGTTACAATGTCAGGACGTTTCTCACGGATTGTCTGGAATGCCGGGATAATTCCCTCCATACCGCAGTCAAAAATCACGTATTTCATCTCCGGATCATCAGCAAGGCTGGTGATAACGGAAATACATCCCTCTTTGTCAGTGGAAAAGTTCTCCGGAATGGTTTTATGAACGACTAAATCCGGATATTTCTCTACCATCTCCTGAGCGCCGCGGAACTCATCCTCGCTGACTGTAACCGTAGGTGTTACAATACCGATTTTGTAGTCTTCGTCTGCAGCTGCCTCTTCTCCCTCTTTTTCAGCGGTCTCTCCGGCCTCTGTCTCCCCAGCCGTCGTCTCTTCCCCCGCAGCGGCGCCTGTGCTCTCTGCGTCTGCCCCTGTCTGGGATGAGCAGCCTGTCAGGGCTGTGACAGCCAGAGCGGCTGCCAGAAATGCGCTTACCAGTTTCTTTCTCATAGCTTCCTCCATTTTGTAATATTTTATTTATTTCATGGAAGCGCTCTCCTTCAGAAACCGCTTCCCAGAAACCCCTTGCATATTTTAATTTTCAGCCTTCTCCTTTTCTGTCCTGAGATTCAGCATAATGGCGATTACAATGACGCCGTAGGCCACAAAGGATCGGAAATACTCTCCCACAGCAGGATTGTTGAACAGGTTCTGTCCTGCCATCGGCGAGGTGACAAACAGCGCGTGAAACAGCAGGACTCCTAAAAAGCAGTGGCGCATCTTCGCCTTTTTAATAGAAGCTCCTCCTACCAGAATCGCCGCCGCCGCGAAAGTATCCAGCCCCAGATGACCTGTATACACGTTAATGGTGCCAAAATCCGCCACAAACAGAATCTGGCTCATGGCCGCAAACAGCGTTGAGATAATAATGCAGATAGTTCTCACCCGGTCGCTCTTAATTCCCAGCTTTTCCGCTGTGTGCAGATCCGTTCCCACCGCTCTGGCCAGCGTTCCCAGTCTGGTACGCTGAATGTAAAACAGCAGAAGGGAAAATGCCGCAATAAAGATCAGCGGAAGCAGCGAATACGTCTTTCCGTCAAATTCAAAGGGCAGCACGCTTTTAAAAACAGCGCTGATATTTTTGGCGTCAATCATGCTCCGCACGCCGATTCCCCGATCCAGGATAATTTCCTGGTTCCTCGGCTCAAAAAACATGCCGTAGGCCACCATAAACACGAACTGGTAGATGACTGAGCTTAACTGTCCCACCATGATGGACACAATCATCTCTTTTCCCTTGGCCCTGTTTAGGAGAGCCGCCACCATCCATCCAAACACAACAGACAGGATAAAGCTCAGGCCGACGACAAAGAGAAGCGCGGGTCCGCCCTCCAGCATCAAATCTACAGAGATAACCATAGCAGTCTGGGCCGAGATGGCGCCTACTACAATAGCAAAATTCAGCCCCATTCCGCAGGTCACCGGCAAAATCAATGCCAGAGTAAACAGAATGTTGCGGATAAACCGCGTGTACACCTCTGAGGCCAGATAGGACAGGCTGATTCCTGCAAACCGAAAGGACAGAATGGCCAGAGCCAGAACAGCGATGGGAACGATATTACGCTTTATGTACTTCATGTCTCGCATCCTTCCTCTCAAAAATAAATGCATACAAAATAATGCCGCTTGTAATAATGGTACGCAGGATCTCCGCCATCTCCGGTATCAGCAGCGCGTTGGCCACAGGGATGGACAGCAGGTAGGTAGTCTGGTACAGAAACGTACCGATCAGGGCGTTCATCACCGTAGCCTTTTTCGGGCTGGCGCCGCCGATCACAATCGCTGAAACAGCGGGAAAACTCATCATAAACGGGCCGTCATACAGATGCAGAATGCCGTAGCTCTGGGAGTACACCACCACTCCCACTGCCGCAATCACTGTGGACATGACGATGGCGATGGTGCGGTATCTGTTTACCCTGATACCGGTCAGCCTGGCAAACTTCTCATTTTCTGCAATAGCCGTAAAAATCAGGCCTGTCCTCGTTTTAGAAAAAAGCCAGAGCAGAAGGCCGATTCCAAAGAAAAACAGAAGAAGTCCAAGGGGAATCACAACGCCGCCGATTTCTATCTGCCACAGCCGGTCTAAAATCTGTCCGAAATAATTTTCCAGATTGACCTTTGGCCGGAGTCCCTGGCCGCCGATAGGATACAGCATCTGGCGGTTGGTCACAGGCACAAAGGTATAAAACAGGTTCATAATAGGAATAAAGGAATAGCCCGCAAAGGTTCCCACAATCTCCTCGTTCAGCTTCAGTCTGTTTAAAACCGCCGCATAGATCAGGCCAAATACAAGCGCGACCGCCATTCCCGCCAATATGGAGCAGAAAAAGCCTGTCCACGAAGTCAGGCGGGCATTCAGGGCAAAAATCATGCCTACAAGTCCTGCCGACAGTCCGATGGTCATACCGAAATTTCTTCCTGCTCCCACATTGATCATAGGAATCAGAGACAGGACAATCACGCCGTTCATGGCCCATTTTACTAGGGCGTCGCTGATAATTCCCGCCATATCCATGTCAATTCCCATGGCTGCCAGAAGCAGAATGCCCATAAACGCCAGCATAATCACCTGCGGGGGGTTCAAATATTTTGTTTTCACCTGAGTTCCCTCCCATAAAGAGCCAGAGTCAGTTCCTCCAGACTCGTACTGTTATTGTCAAATATCTTAAATACCTTTCCCTGGTGCATCACAGCAATCCTGTCGCAGATCCGCAGAAGCTCCTCCAGTTCTCCGGAAGCCACCACCAGCGTCGTGTGGTACTCCTTGTTGATTTTTAAAAGCCACTGAAGAATCAGCTCCTTGGAGTAGACGTCGATTCCCCTGGTGGGTTCTCCGATTAAAAGCAGCTCCGGCTGGAAGGTAATCGCCCGGCTGACGCAGACCTTCTGCTGATTTCCTCCTGAAAGCTCTCTCACCTTCTGCTCCGGATCTCTGCATACAATATTCAAACGATCGATCAGTTCCCTGGCGTGGGAATCAACCGCCTTATGATTCAGAAAAGAAAGCGCCGGACATTTCCGGAGACGCAGAAATTCCGGGTGGACCTTTTCTGTTCCAAACACCATATTTTCCCATATGGGACTGTCCAGGAGAAGGCTGGCCGTTCCTCTGTCTTCCGAGAGGTAGTAAATCCTGTGATGGATCAGATTTTCCGTATCTCCAGGCTTCAGCTTTTTCCCCTTGTAGACAGCCTGATACTCTGCCTTTTTCATGCCAAACAGACCGTCCAGCAGCTCCTCCTGCCCCTGCCCGGCCAGTCCGGTAATACCTAAAATCTCCCCCTCAAGCACATCCAGGCTTTGATTTTCCGGCAGTCCCCTATAAGAAAACAGAGTCTGGCCTCCTGACCGGGTTTCATGGCGTCTGGCTTTCACAATCTCTCTGCCCACCATGTCGTCGGCAAATCGTTCTGCATCAAAGTCTTCTTTATTATAAGTAGAAATAAGTTCTCCATCCCGCAGAACAGACACCCGATCGCATATTTCCATGATCTCATCTAAGCGGTGGGAAATAAATAAAACTGCAATTCCCTCTCTGGCAATTTCCCGGATACAGGCTAACAGTCCCTTTGTCTCTGTGATATTTAACGAACTGGTAGGCTCGTCCAGCATCAGAAGCCGAACATTCTGGTTGTCCAGCTCTCTGGCAATCTCCACAAACTGCTTCTGATTTAAAGCCAGACGATCAATCTGGATATCCGGATCCAGATCTGAACCGATCCGGTACAGTGTGCAGACTGCATCCTCCCGGTTCTTTTTCTCATCCACATAGGCCAGCTCCGGCACAAAAAGTCCTTTCCCTTTTACATTTTCCCGGTTAATTTTTATATTTTCCCCGACCGTCATTCCAGCAAACAGCGCCAGCTCCTGATGCACCATGGCGATTCCCTGAGCCTCTGACTGAGCTCTGTTTTCGATTCTGATTCTCTTTCCGTCAATCAGAATTTCCCCCTCATATCCGCCAGTTCTCCGAATCTTTTCATTTCCATTTAAAATATTCATCAAGGTGCTTTTTCCCGAACCATTAGCTCCAATCAGCCCATAAATTTCCCCTGCTTTTATGGAAAGGCTGACTCCCTTCAGCACATAATTCCCTTCAAAGCTCTTGGATAACTGTTTTACTTCCAGCATAGTTTCCTCCCAAGCAGGTTTTTTCAATTAATGTATTCCAATTAAAATTGTACTGGATCGTAAATTTTTTTCAAATAGAAAATATCTATCAAATTTTTCTTTTATTGCCATTTTCTATGTATTTCCTCATTTTTGCACAAAAAAAGACTGCTCCAGAAACAGAACATCATCTGCTGCTGCAACAGTCTCTTTTACCAGTGACTTGATTCCTGATTAAATATTAAGCATCTTCGCTGTAGGCATCATCAGCACCTTGCCTGTGCCGCGGTAAACGTTCACAAGGCCTTCTCCGGAAGCGGCGGATCCAATCAGAGTCTTTCCGGAACGCTCCACTGTAAACTCCAGAGATTTGCTCCAGGCAATGGCGTGGTTTCCATCTACCTTGAGCACGTCGTCCTGCAGCGTAATCTCGATAAGCTCCTCCTTCGGACACTCTGATTCAATACAGAATACGCCTGAACCGTTCAGACTCAGGTTGAACAGGCCTTCTCCTCCAGCTACGGCTGAGGAAAAGTTGGACCGCATCACCGCTTTGTGCTTCAGGCTGGATTCACAGGCCAGAAACAGTCCGTCGTCCAGCACAACGCCTCCGCCCCATGAAGCGGTATCCATCAAAATCAGATGCTTATAGGTCGGCTCCAGCACCAGAACTCCGTCTCCGGTGTACTCCGGTTTAATCGCCGACTCGCCGCTGGCCTTGCCGCGGACTGCCTTTCCAAAGAAATCGCCGACTCCCTTTACCCCTGTGGTGGCGTTTACATTTCCCAACATCCACTGCATAGCCCCTGCCTGGATAGTCACGTGGGATTTGTCCAGATAGCAGACCAGCTGGCGCTTTCTCACATTCATCTCAGAGCTGAAATACGCTGTGATCGCAGAAGACGGAGACACGCTCAAGTCTCTCTGATACTCGATTACCTGAAAAGCTCCCATCTCATCAAGAATCTTTACATCGTCATTGTCAGTAAAATTAGAAATCTGATACATTCACTACCTCCCCATTTAAAGTTCCCAAACGGTCCTGATTTTGTGAAATTATACCACAAAGCAGGAACCGGCACAATTAAATGAAGAAAAATGTAAGAAAACGTAAGAAATTACTGATGGACTTCCGTTTCTTTTTTGCTCTCTTTCTGACGCAGGGTAATCATGTTGTAAATAAAGTCCACGGTTCCGTCGATTCCGTAGCTGGCGCTGTTAATGCAGAGATCGTAGTTATTGGCGTTTCCCCACTGACGGCCTGTATAGAACCGGTAATGCTTGGAACGCTCTCTGTCCAGATGCTTTAAGTAGCGGGCCGCCTGCTTGACGGTCAGCGTACTGTCAATCTCCATGGCTCTCTTGATGCGCTGCTCAAAAGGCGCCGTAATGTAGATGCTGACGTGGGGGATATGGTTATTTGTCATAATCACGTCGCTGCATCGTCCCAGAATTACGAAGTCCTCCTTCTTCGCCATGTCGCAGAGCAGATCGCTCTCGTTAAAGAATACCGCGTCCTCCTTGGGAAGGCCGTGGAACCGGCTGAACTCCCGCATATGCTGGCGCAGCGTCAGATGCCGCTCCGGCTTAAAGGCGTCGCTGGGGTTCTGAAGCTTTTCCCCGGGCGATTCAATCTTGTATCCGCCCTTGTCTTCCACAGAATCCTTCTCCGCCTTCAGACGTTTTAAAACGGCTTCGAAAATCTCTGCGTCATAGAAGTTGATTTTTAATTTATCAGCCAGCTTGAAGCCAATGTTTACGCCTCCGCTTCCATAGGTCCAGCCGATGCAGATAATCAGATGATCCTTGTCTGTGAACCGGTTCTTTAAATTGAAGGTATTTAATTTTGCCAGCTCCAGATTTACCACATCTCCGCTGGCAAAGCTGGTGGGCAGCTCCATCACTGCCTGGAGAATCTCATTATATTCCGTCATGACCAGGCGGCGTTCTTCCTTATCCTGAATGGTTCTGGCCATATTTCCAATCAGGGCAATCTCGCTGCGGACCAGGTTTCCCTCCGGCCTGGTAGTCATTAGCGAAATCAGCTCTCTGACGCACCGCTCTCTGTCCCGGTTGAATACGCGGCCCAGAGAGGATCCTAAGGAAGCGTAAACCTGGGCGTCCAGATCGTAAATCCGTTCAGCCAGCGCTCTGATTTTTGTTTCATTATTTGTATTTCCACTCATCGTCCATTACCTCCCTACAGGAAAAACAGCAGCATGTCCAGAGCAAAGACCGGAACCAGAATTACCAGAGACCAGAGCAGATATCCGAAGAAGGACGGCATCCGCACACCGTTCTCGTCTGCAATGGATTTCACCATAAAGTTCGGCGCGTTTCCGATATAGGTATTGGCTCCCATGAACACAGCTCCGCAGGAAATTGCCGTCAGCATCTGAATCGGAATCACTCCCAGGGAGGTGGTCAGTCCCTCTGTAAATCCGACCGCTCCGGCTGTTGTCAGGAATACCAGGTAGGTAGGCGTGTTATCCAAAAAACTGGATAAAAGCCCCGTCGCCCAGAACATCTCAAAAGGTTCTGTAATTCCCAGATTAGCTCCATTGGCCTTCAAAAGCATCAGAGCTGGCTGCATGGTAATGAAAATACCAATGAAGAGTACAGCAACCTCCTGAATTGCGCCCCAGGTAAAGTGATTTTCACGACGAATCTCTGATTCTGTAGTCTTGAAAGACAGGAATGCTGAAATCAGTATAATCACAATCTCTATAATGGCCGGGTAGGAAAGCACTACTTCCCCAAAAATATGAATTCCCTTTACATTTCCAGCCGCATCCTGAAAAGCAGGAAGGCCAGGAAGCGTTCCGCTCAGAATCACTGCTCCTACAATGGCTGCCAGAAAAATCAAATTATGGGTTCCTCTCAGTTTTACTTCTGTACCTGGTTTGCTGATATCTGGCTTTAAGCCAATAGCAATGTCTTTTCGGTAAGCCCTCAAATCAATAAAATAAAAAATTGCCAGCAGGACAGCCATATTCACCAGAAGAATCGGAAGCAGGTGAAGACTCCAGAAAAATGGCACTCCCCTCATAAAGCCCATTAAAAGAGGCGGATCCCCGATAGGTGTCAGACATCCGCCGATATTTGATACCAAAAAGATAAAGAAAATAATAATATGACGTTTTCTTTTTCTCCAGGAGTTCATTTTAATGACCGGACGGATCATCAGCATACTGGCTCCCGTCGTTCCAATCCAGCTGGAAAGCAGTGTTCCCAGAGCCAGCAGTCCCACATTCACTCTGGGAGAACCGGCTAGATCGCCGGACATGGTAATATTACCAGACACGCAGAACAAACCAAACAGTAAAACAATAAATGTCAGATAATCATTGATAAGACACTCTAAAATTGTCTCAGACGCTGTCCCGGCTCCAAACTTCACAGCAAACGGAACCGCAAACAAAAGAGACCAAAACAGCACTGCATGAGGCTGGTGGCTCTCCCACCACTCTCCCTTAACAAGGGGCAGCACTGCAATACACAATAAAAGTCCGGCAAATGGAACACACATCCACAGCGGAACGGATCCCGTCTCCCCTGCGCTTCCGGTTCCTGCAGCCAGAGCTGTCAGCGGACTGGAGGCGAGCATTAATCCCAGACTCCCGAAAAATGCAATTAATCTTTTCATTTCAGGCAACCTCCTAATTATCATTCAGCAAACTTATTTTGCTGTGCCTTTTCAGCTTTTTCTTCAGGGCACTCGTTCTAGCATAGCAAATTTACAGCTTGATTACAACCACTGAAGCCACAAAATATAGTAATTTTTTGAAAAAACGCGTTATTTTCTCCATCTGCAAGCTTCTGCCTCTGTCAAAAGGGCTTCCAATTCCTGCAGCTGCAATCAAAGCAGCTGTGTCTTTCATATTGTGTTCAATTTAAAAAGTTAATTCCATATCTTCCAGCACTTTTTCATGTTCTTTTATGCTGATACTCGTGTAGATTCTCGTTGTATCAACACTGCTGTGCCCCAGAATATCTGCCAGATAGACAATATCATGATTTTTTTTATAATAAGTACGTGCAAACAGGTGACGCAGATTATGTGGAAATACTTTCCTCTCATCCACCTCCGCCGTTCGGCACAGCCGCTTCATTTCTCCCCAAATGTTGCTTCTGTCGAGAGGCTGTCCTTTTCTTGACAGAAATACCTGACCTGACTGAATATTTTCCTCTTTGCAGTAAGCATCCAGTCTTTCTCGCAATTTCTGCGGTATAATTACAATCCTGCTTTTTCCTTTCAGCCTTACCACACATCTTCCTGTCTGTACTGCCTCCCGCGTAATGCAGGACAGCTCACTGATTCTGATTCCCGTTGAACACAAAGTTTGAAGAATCAGATATAATCTGTACTTTCCCATCCGCTCTGCCGTCTCTAACAGGCGCAGGTATTCGTCCCGGTTTAATTCCCGGGCGGGATCTGCTACTAAAGGCCTCTGAAACTTATACGCCTTTACCTTCAGTTCTCCAAGGCCGCAAAAGCTTAAAAAACTGTTTACTGCCATCAATATAGAATTGGCGCTGCTTACCTGATAACGCGGCAGCAGAGATGATTTGTACAACAGCACTCTTTCCCTGTTAATTTCCTTGTCTTCTGGCAAAAACTCATAAAATTTTCTAATGTCACGCCTGTACTTTTCCACTGTGGCCCTGCTTTTTTCTTCTACCACCAGCCAGCATTTGAATGCTTCCATCTTTTTTTCTGTCATCTTCATTCTTTTCATCCATCTTTCTCCTCACATTTGGGATTCCATTCTGTTACCTGCATATATTACCTTATATCGGATAACATGAAATTCCTTTTGCAAATAGATTTTCCCAACTCTTTCAGGCAAAGCTAGAATCAAATTTTTGTATAAAAAATACAGCAGAAAGAGAATTTTTCTCTGTCCGCTGTACCTTTTTCTGTTTCTGTCTGTATTCTTTTATTGTTTCATCGAAACCAGCTGCTCCAGCAGCTCCAGATCCTCCGCCATAATTTTCATGTTGGCAGCCATCTCGCGGCCATCCGGTGTCTTAACAGTAAGTTCCAGCACCGTTTCCGGTCTAAAAGCGCCTGTCTCAGCCGCTTTTCTGAAAAACATAGGAAGCTTAGGATGACGCTGTTTAAAAGCCGACCACATCCCTGCTATCTTTATCATATCCATCGGGTTCATTTTTATTTCCTCCTGATCTCAGTTCTTCCAGCATCATTATAACAGCCTGAAAGACAAACGCAAGGGGCAATCTTCACAATCATCCTCCGCTAAGTTTTCTTGCCATCCGCTCCAAAAAACGCTATACTTAACTCATCTTTTTTGTTTAAGGAGGTACTATCTGTGATTTACACCATCTGCAATTCAGCTCTGACTGCCTGTATTGACGAGACAGGCGCGCAGCTGATCTCTCTGAAGGATAAAAACGGAACCGAATATATCTGGCAGAGGGATCCTGCCGTCTGGTCCAGCTGCTCTCCCCTTCTCTTTCCCATTATCGGAAATCTGAGAAATGGAAAAACGGTGATTGATGGGAAAACCTACGAAATTCCAAAGCACGGCCCGGTCCGCAGCCTTTCTTTCCATTTAAAAGAGCAGGGAAACGAGTTTGTCACTCTGGGTGTCACGGATCAGGACTTTCCAGAAGGCGTCTACCCCTACGCCTTTTCCTTTTCCATCACCTACTCTCTGTCCGGGGAAAGTCTCTCTTTCTCCGTGAAGATAGAAAATCCGGCCGCTTCCCCTATGGCCTACTGTGTGGGGCTTCATCCGGCTGTCTGCTGTCCGCTTTTTCCGGGAGAACGGTTTGAGGACTACGAAATCCGCTTTCCAAGGCCGCAGCAGTCTGGATACCGGGCCTTCGATCTGGAACATATGCAGTTTGATATGACGACAGAGCGCCCCTGCCCGGGAGACGGCCTGCGTTTTTCTCTGAGCAGAGATCTGTTCCTCTCCGACGCCCTGTGGTTTGACCGCCCTTCCTCCAAAGAGGCCAGCCTGATCCACACAAAAACAGGAAAAGGGATCCGGGCGGAATTCCCTGACTTTGAAACCATTGCCTTCTGGACAAAGCCGGAAGATGAGGCCCGGTACCTCTGCTTCGAGCCCTGGAACGGATCCGCTCCCTGCTCCGGCGAGGACGATGATTTCTTCCACAAGAACCACCTGCAGAAGCTTTCAGGAGGGGCGTCCAGGACGTACCGCCTCCGCCTGACGGTTCTGCATGAAAATCCATACGTTTAAAAAAGCCGGCTGGCGTGATAAAGAGATTTACCGCGCCAGCCAGCTTTTTAAACGTAAACATAGACGGAAAGAATGATAAAGACAGTCTGGAGAACTACCATTATTCCAAACAGGGGAGTCATGAACTTATACCATTTTCCCAGCGGAATCCCCATAAGGCCGCACTGCAGGGCGCAGGCGGTGGGCCAGAACATATCTGAAAATCCGTCTCCGAACATATAGGCCAGCACAGCCGTCTGGCGGCTTACCCCCACCAGATCTGCTACCGGCGTCATAATGGGCATGGTGATAGCCGCCTGGCTGGAGGATCCGGTAATGAAAAAGTTGATCACATTCTGCATGGCCAGCATTCCCACAGAGGAAACCACCGGCCCCTGGCCGTTCAGAAGGTGGGACAGGCCGTAAACAATGGTATCCGTGATCATGGCGTCCTTCATGACCAGGACAATTCCTCTGGTGAACCCCACTACCAGAACAGAGGCGATCATGCTCTTTGTGGATTCAATAAAGGTTTTGCAGATTTTCGTGGCCCCGTAGCCGCCTGCCGCTCCGGTGGCTATCATCATCATTAAAAACATGGCCGCAATCTCATCAATATACCAGCCCAGCCTGGTCGTGCCGTAAAGCAGCAGCCCTATGGTAAATAAAAAGAGCGCCAGACAGATCTTCTGCCTCCCCGTCATGGGATCTCTTGTCAGCTCATGGGATGGCAGGCCCTCCAGATGCTCTCCGTAAAGGACGGAGTGCCTGGGGTTCTTTTTTACTCTCCGGGCATACCACATGACATAGAGAACCGCCGCTGTCTGAAAGGTAATAAAGACTGCAGTGTGGAATAAAAGGCCTGAAAACATGGGAACTCCCGCGATGCTCTGGGCAATTCCAATAGAAAAGGGATTCAAGGTAGCCGCTGCAAAGCCTGTGGCCACTCCCACAAATACGATGGCTCCCCCCACGATAATATCATATCCCAGAGCCGCTGCAATCCCTGCAAACACGGGAACCATGCCGTAAACTTCCTCAAAAATTCCCATAGTAGAGCCCAAAATGCCAAAGACAGCCATTCCCACAGGAATAATGAGAAACGTCTTTTCCCCCAGCGCCCGGATTAATCCCCCTATCAGGGCGTTCAGCGTTCCATTATCAATCAGCATATACACATATCCGTAAGCAAAAATAATCAGGAACAGAATACCCGCCGCATCTACATACCCCCTCTGCAGCGCCAGAAAAATGCCGAAAAATCCCGGCCGGTTCCCCTCCACAAAGTGAAAGGAATCCGGATCCACAATCTCCCTGCCGCTGACCGGATCAAGCACTCTCGCGTACTCCCCCGCCGGAATCAGATACGTCAGCGCTACTACCAGAAGAAGGATTCCCGTCAGAATCACATAGGTGTGAGGCATTTTCATATTCTGCATACGTTGTTTCAGTGTTCCCATTCTACTTCTCCTATTCTGTTTTTTCCTTATGATGTTGTCTTTCGTTTCCTGGTTTCTGAATCGTATTTCTTAACTAACAATAATCTCTGTACGCCAAAAAGCGTGTCCAGGGCGCAGCTCGCCCGTGGACACGTCTCTGTCAAAAAAGCAGTTTAGTTTTCCGCTTCCTTTTTTCCCATAATAAAGACTGTTTCTGCCTTTGTGCAGGAGTCAAAGGGACGGCCGGACCAGATCACAAGATCTGCGTCCTTTCCTTCCTTAATCTCTCCCTTTCTGCCGCCGATTCCCAGAACCTCCGCCGGATTCCTGGTCAGCGCCTTCAGGCCTTCCACCTCGTCAAGTCCTGCCTTGACGGCCTGAGCGCCGTATACAGGAAGATAGTAAATCGGCGTTACGTCGTGATCCGCAGTCAGACATACCTTGATTCCTGCCCGGCTCATAATGCCGGCCGTCTCAAACCGCTTGGCCATGCACTCCAGCTTGGATCTGGGGTTGATGGTCGGACCTAAAATCACCGGATAGTCAAACTGCTTTAAGTAATCCAGTACGGATACCCCGTCTGTGCAGTGTACCAGCACCAGACGCAGGTTATATTCCCTGGCAATCCTGATTGCCGTACAGATGTCGTCTGCTCTGTGGACGTGGGCATGGAGAGGGATTTCCCTGTTTAAAAGCGGAAGCATGTTTTCCATTCCAATGTCAGTACGGAAGTAGGAACCTGACTTTTCCGCCTCCTCCTTGTGGTGGCGGTATTCCAGAGCATCCTCAATGCACTTTCTCAGAAGCCAGGCATTTCCCATGCGGGATTTGAAGCCATAGCCTGCGTTCTTCGGGTTTTCTCCAAAGCTGCACTTCACGGCTGCCTTTCCCTTTAAAAGCATATCTTCCGCCACAGTTCCTGTCAGGCTGATGACGCTGCACATGCCTCCGATGACGCTGTCGCTTCCTGGGCAGGTGCAGGCCGCCGTTACGCCGGCTTCCACTGCAGACTTGACAGCCAGGTCAAAGGGATTGATGGCGTCCAGCGTGTCCAGATAGGGCATCAGGGCGTCGCTGTAGTCGTTGCAGTCGTCTCCGATGGCTCCCATGCCCTCCTCGCTGACGCAGATGTGGCTGTGGGCGTCAATGAGACCGGGAGTCACATATTTTCCCTCTGCGTCGAGAAGCTCCTCTCCCTGTTCAGGAGACAGGCCTTCGCCGATCTCCTGAATTTTTCCGTCCTTCACCCGCAGATCCCGCTTCACAAATCCATTTTCCTCAAACAGAAGAACCTTGCCGTTTTTAATAAGCATTCTGACTCATCTCCTTCTCTTTAGTATCCAATCGCCACCGCGATGGTCATAAACACTACCTCTAACACAAGCACCATTCCAAACAGAGGCGTAATAAACTTATACCACTTGTTGATCGGCACTCCCATCAGTCCGCATCCCAGAGCGCAGGAAGTCGGCCAGAACATCTCGGCAAAACCGTTTCCAAACTGGTATGCCAGCACGGCGATCTGCTTGCTCAGTCCGATCAGCTCGGCAGTCGGAGCCATAATCGGCATGGTGATAGTCGCCTGGCTGGAGGAACCTGTGATAAAGAACTTAATGATATTCTGTAAGAACAGCATTCCGTAGGCAGATACAAACTTGCTTGCCTCGGAGAGCAGGCTTACCAGATAGTAAACAATCGTATCGGAAATCATTCCGTCTTTCATTACCAGCAGAATACCTCTTGTAAATCCTACGATTAACATAGAGGATACCATGGATTTTGTGGACTCAATAAAGGTTTTGCAGATGTCTGTGGCAGAATATCCGCTGACAATTCCCACAAAAATCATCATCATCAGGAACATGGCTGCAATCTCATTGATGCCCCATCCTGCCTGGGTGATGCCCCACAGAAGTCCGCCCAGCGTTCCCAGGAACAGAACCAGGCTGATCTTCTGTCTCGTGTCCATCTTAGAGCCTGTCAGCTCCTCCAGACTCTTTCTCTGGACGAAGTCTGTCTCAACGCCGTACATAACGGATTTCCTCGGATCCGCCTTTACCTTGCGGGCATAGTGCATGATGTAGAGAATCGCCAGAAGCTCAAAGGCGATTAAAACTGCGATTCTAAGCCCCAGACCGGAGTAAAGGGGCACGCCTGCTACGTCCTGAGCAATTCCGATGGTGTAAGGGTTAAACGTACCGGACGCGTAGCCAATCGTAACGCCCAGATAGACGATGGCTCCTCCCACCACCATATCGTAGCCGAGGGCGACCGCAATTCCCACAAACACGGGGAAGAGACCGTACACCTCCTCAAAAATTCCCATGGTGGAGCTTAACAGTCCCAGCACGATCATGGTAATGGGAATCATCAGCTGGATTTTCTTTCCCACCAGCCGGACCAGCGTTCCCAGAGCTGCGTCCATCGTGCCGTTCTTCACCAGCATAAACACAAATCCGTAGGCAAAGATAATTAAAAACATAATGTCCGCCGCGTCTACATATCCCCTCTGAAGAGACAGGAAAATGTCAAAAAATCCCGGGGCGTCCACATCCACAAACTCGAAGCTGTCCGGTACGACTACCGTTGTGCCGCTGACCGGATCCTCCACTCTCTGATACTGTCCTGCCGGAATAATGTGGGTGAGAATCGTCATGATCACCAGAATTGTGATAAGAATCACATAGGTGTGAGGCATTTTGACATTCTCAAACCATTTTTTCCGTTTGGTTTTTTCACTCATACCTTCATTCCTCCTGCGTATTTTTACACATTTTTAACATTCGTATCAATTATAAAGGTTCAAGTAACTTGAGAGTCAAGCATTTACTGTTTGAAGTCTGCCTGATTTTTGTTATAATTATGTCATACTGCAAAGGAGGAGACTGCTTATGGAAAATTATCTCTCAATCGGGGAGGTTTCCCGTCTGTTAAATATCCCGGAGCATACGCTCCGCTACTGGCAGGATGCAGGAATTTTCTCTGTCCGCCAGGAGATGAACAACTACAGGAAATACACAATGGCGGATCTGTTAAATATTGCAGAGGTTGCATTTTACAGAAATATCGGCATTCCGGTGAAGCAGATGGAACGGTTTAACCGCTTCGGCCTGGAGGATTACAGCCAGATTCTTGACGATGTGAAGCTTCGTGTGGAAAGACAGATGGAGGAACTGAGAGCCATGCACCAGCTGATTCTCCTGAAAGAACAGCACCTTCAGGAAATCAGCGTTCTCCGGCAGAGGGACTATTCCTGGGAAGACGTTCCATTCCGCTCTGTTGTCCGTTTCTCCTACAGCGATCAGGATAAGCTGACAGAGTATACGCGCAATCCCTCTCTCTATGTCCGGTGCATCGATACTGCGGATCTGTCTCAGGAGGTTCGTGGAATTATCTGCGAAAAGCCGGCGCCTTCGGACAGTGTGCTCTGGGAAGCCGAACGGACGCAGACCTCCCGCTTCGCCTCCTTCTTAATAGAGGAGTATCCGGAGGAGGATTATTCCAACAATATACAAGAAAAGCTGGCTCCTATCAGGCGAAAGGCCGAAACGGGAATTCTGCTGGCAAATTTTCTGATGAGCGAGATACGGGATGGAAGAAAGGTAGATTATATGAAGGGATATGTAGAAATCGTAACGAGTTTATAATCGGGCGTCCCGGCTGCGCCTGTATTTTTCGGCTGCGATAAAACTCCCGTGCAGAAGAGCAGTTCATGCATGTGCTCTTTTGCACGGGAGTTTTTTATAACTACAGTCCTGTCGTTCCCAGATAATTAATCTCTTCTCCGTCTATGGCACAGTTTTCCAGAAATTCTTTCCTGTCTGTGTCATAAATAAAATCTGTCACTCTGCATCAGTGTCTGAAGTTCCATCTGTCATAAAAATATAGCCGGCTTCCCCTGAAAAGCCTCTGTCAGACAGCTTATCTTCCTCCCAGACTGCCCTCAGCTCATATACCATGCCTGCCTTCAGCTGAATCAGAAACCCTTCTTCATAGACAGCGGTTTCCTCTGCAGGGCTTTCCGGCTTTCCCAGGTTCTCAGCAGTCCAGCCGGTCACTGTTATTTTGTCTGGCATAACAGGACAGGAAACTGTGTATGGCGCGCCATCCATCTGATTGTAGTCTGGAATATGAATCTTTTCTGCCTTCTCCTCATCCTGCTCCAGAGGATGAATGCCGCAGGCTTCTATACAGATACCTTGATCCTTCTCCAGTTCAGACTGGCTTCTGTCTGGCTCCCGTTTCCAGCTATAGTTTCCCGATGTAAGTGAAACGATATTTAACTGGCTGGAAAGAGAATCTGTCAGGGTAAGCTCCGGCGGTTCTGTGAAACGCTGCCCTGAAAATGTACTGGTGCTTTTCCTTTCCTCTTCTGTTTCTTCTTCTGCTTCCAGAGACTTCCCCGGCTTTTCTTCCGGCATCCCCGTTCTGTTTTCTTCTGTTGTCTCCGTTTCGATTCTGCTTTCCTCCGCTGCCGCGCTCTTCTTCCGGCACCCGGAAGCCGAAAAAGCCAGACATAAAAGCAGTAAACTCATAGTCAATGTACGTTTTCTCATATTCACCCCTCCGGCAATGGAATTCTGATGTTTCACTGTTCTTTTCTGTATTGTACTATATAAAGTTTACTGCAGGTATGACTTTTTTCTTACGAATTGAAAAAGGACGCCCACAAGGAGCGTCCTCTTCTTATCATTTCTTTACTGAATAATCTTGACCGGGCACTTCTCCGCGCACTTTCCGCAGTTGGTGCACTTCTCGTAATCGATGACAGCCACATTGTTGTCCATGTGAATGGCGTCGAACTCGCACTGCTTGGTGCAGAGGGTACAGCCGATACAGCCTACGTCGCATTTGGCCTTTACATCCTTGCCCTTATCGTGGGAGTTGCACTGAACCAGATGCTCCGCCTTGTACGGAACCAGGTCGATCAGCTTCTGCGGGCAGGCTGCCACGCACTTGCCGCAGGCCACGCACTTCTCCTTGTCCACAACGGCAATTCCGTCGATGACATGGATAGCGTCGAACTTGCAGGCTTTCACACAGGATCCGAATCCCATACAGCCGTAGGAACAGGCCTTAGGGCCGCCTCCCGGAACAACGGCCGCCTTCTTGCAGTCCTCGATTCCGTGGTAGGTATATTTCACCTTTGTCTTATCGCAGGTTCCCTTACACTTTACGAAAGCTACCATCTTCTCGCTGCTTCCGGCTTCCACGCCCATGATAGCAGCGATCTTCTCTCCTACCGGAGCGCCGCCTACCGGACAGGCGTTGGCAGGAGCCTTTCCCTCTGCGATGGCCTTTGCCAGACCGTCGCAGCCAGGGTATCCGCAGCCGCCGCAGTTGTTGCCTGGAAGGGCCTCGCGGACAGCAGCCTCTTTTTCGTCTACCTCAACCTTAAACTTTTCACCGAAGAGTCCCAGACCGATACCTACGATGATACCGGTAGCTGCGATTACAACGGCTGCTATAATAATTGCTGTAACATTCATTTTCGTATCCTCCCTCTACAGTAATCCGGAAAATCCGAAAAATGCAATCGCCATTAATCCTGCTGTTACAAGTACGATCGGAGAACCCTGGAAGCTGTAGGGAACGTCGTTGCCCTCAATATGCTCGCGGATTCCGGCTAAGAGCACGATGGAGATCGTGTAGCCCACTGCCGTACCGATACCGTTTACAACGCTCTGCACAAAGCCGTAGCCGTTCTGCACGTTGGTTAAAGCTACGCCCAGTACGGCGCAGTTTGTAGTGATCAGCGGCAGGAACACGCCCAGGGCGTTGTACAGGGATACCATACACTTCTTTAAGAACATCTCTACAATCTGAACCAGAGCAGCGATGATAAGGATAAATACGATTGTTTTCAGGTAATCCATTCCAAGCGGCTGTAGCACAAACTGATAAATCAGGCTGGAAACAATGGAGGCGATGGTAATAACGAAGATAACCGCTCCGCCCATACCGGCAGCCGTCTCCACCTTTTTCGATACGCCGACGAAGGAACAGATACCAAGGAACTGGCTTAATACGACATTGCTCACAAGAGCTGAGCTTATCGCTATAACAAGTAACTCTTTCATCTATGCTTCCTCCTATTCATCCTTTTTTGCATCTTTATCCTTGCAGCTTGCGCAGTCGCCGCAGCATCCGGACTTTTTCTCCTTCTTCACGGAGCCGTTTGTAGCGCACGGAGCTTTCAGCTTATTCTGAAGCGCTGTCAGGCAGGCAAGTACAAAGAAAGCGCCGGGAGCCAGAATAAAGATAGATACTGGCTGATAGGAAGCCGGAGCTACCTGGATATTAAAGATCATACCGGATCCGAGAAGCTCACGGAACGCTCCGATTAATCCAAGGGCTACCGTGAAACCAAGTCCCATTCCGATACCGTCGAAAATGGAAAGCAGCACGCCGTTCTTCATGGCGTAGGACTCTGCACGTCCAAGGATAATACAGTTTACAACGATCAGAGGAATGTAGATTCCCAGAGCGCTGTACAGAGAAGGCACGAAGCCCTCCATCAGCATGTCGATAATCGTTACGAAAGAAGCTACTACTACAATCTCAGCTGGAAGGCGGACTCTGTCAGGAATCAGGTTTCTGAGGGCAGCGATAAGGGCGTTGGCCGCCACGAGAACCGCTGTTGTGGAAAGTCCCATTCCAATTCCGTTAATTGCTGAAGTGGTAACAGCCAGTGTAGGACACAGTCCCAGCATCTGAACGAAAATCGGGTTTTCCTTCCAGATACCATTATAAATACGTTCTATATACTTATTCATGTCTCCACCTCCTACTGTGCAACGCAGCTGGTATAAAAGTATACGGCTGCATTTACTGCGTTTGTCACTGCGGAAGAAGTGATGGTAGCGCCGCTGATAGCCTGAATCTGGGCATCTCCGGAAGCTGCCGTCTTTGTCACCTCAAATGTCTGGGCTGCTCTGCCGTTAAACTGGTCTTTAAAGGCAGGCTCCTTGGCTTTCATACCAAGTCCTGGAGTATCGTTGATAGCTAAAAAGCCTACTCCTGTAATGGTTCCGTCAGCTGTGATTCCCACGGAAATCTGTACGTCTCCGCCGTAGCTCTCGGAGGATGTGGAAGTGATCAGGTAGCCAATCACTGCGCCGTTTGCGTCAACCGCCTCCATGGCGCCGTCAATGCTTACTTTTCCAAAGCCCTGGCCTTCCAGATCTGCAGCTGCGGCAGACGCCTGCTCTATCAGCTCATCTGTCTCCTGGAAATTGGCCGCGTCGGGATACACCTCTTTATAGGTAGCTGTGGCAGACGCCTGCTGAGCCTTGGCAATCGGCTCTAAGGTAATATCGTGAACGCCTCCCAGACAGAAGCCTGCTACAAGGGTAATAACAAACAGGATAAATGTATCTTTTAAAATTCCCTTCATTATTTTTTAGCCCCCTTTCCGAATGCCTTTGGAAGTGTCACTTTCTCAATCAGCGGCACGAAAAGGTTTCCTAAGATAATTGCGTAGGATACACCCTCAGGAGAAGCTCCCCACAGACGGAAAATACCAGTCAGAATACCTAAGAACAGGCCGTACACAACCTGTCCAGTCTTGCTTAACGGGCTGGTAACGTAGTCTGTCGCCATGAAGAAGGCTCCGAAGATAAGACCGCCGGCGCATACTTCTTTTGCCACGTAGGTAATATCAAAGCCGCCGAACAGGAAGATAAACACAGCTACGGTTCCTATGTAAATCAGAGGAATCCTTGGGCTGATGACCTTCCTTGCGATCATATAAACAGCTCCGATTAACAGCGCAATGACGGAAACCTCACCGATGGTTCCAGGAACGCGTCCCACGATCAAGGACATCAGATCCACGTCATTTCCGGCTCTCATAGCTGCCAGAGGCGTCGCTCCGGACATGCTGTCAAAGCCAAGCTTTGCGGAAGAGAAGTTGTTCATAAATCCTGCAAAGGAAATTAAAAGGAAGCATCTGGCTGCCAGAGCCGGGTTCATAAAGTTCTGTCCCAGTCCGCCGTACAGCTGCTTTACTACGATAATCGCGAAGATACCGCCCAGGAATGGGATCCACACCGGGATCTCCGGCGGCATGTTGAGAGCCAGGATCATACCTGTCACCACGGCGCTGCCGTCGCTTACCGTAATCGGCTTCTTCATCAGTTTCTCATATACATACTCGGACAGCACGCAGGAAACCACGGTAGCAATCAGCACCAGAAGCGCGTGCATACCAAACTGCCATACACCATAAACGCTGGCGGGAATCATAGCAATCGCCACATCAAACATCAGATTCTGAGTGGTAATCTTATTCCGCACATGAGGTGATGACGATACGTTTAACAATTTTTCCATTTCTTCACACCTCCTACTTTCTGCGGCTGGCCGCAACTGCCTTCCTCATTTCCTTAAACGCCTGTGTCAGAGGTCTCTTGGCCGGACATGCAAAGGCACAGCAGCCGCACTCTACGCACTCCATGCCGTTTAAGCTCTGGAAGCGATCCAGATCTTCGGCGGAAGCTGCCTTCATCATCAGCGGCGGAACCAGATGCTCCGGACATACGTCCACGCAGCGTCCGCAGCGGATACACGGCGTAGGAGCCTGGGCCTTTACCTCGTCCTTTGTAAAGCAGGTAAGGGCGGAGGAAGTCTTGGCAACCGGGAAGTCCGTGCTGAATAACGCCTGTCCCATCATAGGACCTCCGGAAATCATCTTCTCCGGCTCAGTCTTAAATCCGCCTGCCGCCTCAATCAGACGGTTGTAGCTGGTTCCCAGTCTCACCTCATAGTTCTGTGGATTGGCAACTGCGTCTCCTGTCACTGTAATGATCTTTCTGATAAGCGGAGTGGACTCGCATACAGCATTATAAATAGAAACAACTGTATCAATATTGTCCACAACGCAGCCTGCATCTGCTGGAAGCATGGAGGAGTTGATCTCTCTCTTTGTCACTGCGTAAATCAGAGTACGCTCGCCGCCCTGCGGGTATTTGGTGAGAAGCGGACATACCTCGATGCGCGGCTCGTCCTTCACCATCTCAGTCAGCTTCTTGATAGCTTCCGGCTTGTTGTTCTCAATGCCGATCACGCCCTTGGCATTATCAAACAGCTGTAAAATCACTTTCAGACCGCCGATGATCTTTTCCGGCTGCTCCATCATCAGTCTGTAGTCGCTGGTCAGATACGGCTCACACTCTGCGCCGTTGACAATGACATGGTCAATGGCAGCCTCGTCCTTCGGAGTCAGCTTTACATGAGTCGGAAAGCCTGCGCCGCCCAGACCTACAATGCCTGCTCCTTTAATGATGTCCCTGATTTCTTCCTTGGAGAGCTTAGTACAGTCTCTGTGCTCCCCAAAGCCGTCCACTGCGCGGTCCTCTCCGTCATTTTCTACGATAATAGAGTCAACCATAGCGCCATTGGCAGCCAGCCTGGGCTCAATTCCCTTCACTACGCCGGAAACAGAGCAGATTACATTGGCAGAAATAAAACCGCCGGCCTCTGCAATCATCTGGCCCTTCAGCACCTGGTCGCCCTTTTTCACCAGCGGACGCGCCGGAGCGCCGATGTGCTGGGACAGCGGGAAAACCATCTCTTCGCCCGCTAACGGAGGCAGAACCTGAATCGGCTTGTCCTCAGACAGCTCTTTGCCTTCAAAGGGATGAATGCCGCCTATAAATGTAGCCAAACCCATTTAATAACCCTCTTTCTCTAGTTTGTTTTGCTTTTCTTTATGAAATCGTAACATCTTTTGTCACATTGTACTGAAAAGCTTTATCTTTTAAAGTATACCATAGTGAGAAAAATTTCACAATTAAAAAATTTAAGTTCAAAGCTGGAAGTTGTGTACATTTTTGTGTACACTGAGCCAGGCACTCCCGTAAGAATCAGGCTCTGTCGGGAAGTTCACTTCCCAGCAGAGCCTGATTCTTACGGGAGTATGGGGCGAAGCCCCCAAGCCGCAGACCGGCCATGTTGCAAACTGAAACATGGCCGGTCTGCGGCTTGAAAGGCCTGGATCATGACGAAGGTCTGATTCAGGGCGAAAGACCTGGATCATGGCAAAAGTCTGATTCAGGGCGAAAGGCCTGGAGCATGGCAAAAGTCTGATTCAGGGCGAAAGACCTGGATCATGGCAAAAGTCTGATTCAGGGCGAAAGACCTGGATCATGGCAAAAGTCTGATTCAGGGCGAAAGACCTGGATCATGGCAAAAGTCTGATTCAGGGCGAAAGACCTGGATCATGGCAAAAGTCTGATTCAGGGCGAAAGGCCTGGAGCATGACAGAACAGAGTAAAACCCACATTCAAGAACCGCAGAAGTTTTCCAGCGGCTAAGCTTTTGGTGGAGCGTGAAAACTTCCTACGGTTCTCGCCTGTTCTCTTGGCGCGTTTATTCCGTCTCCACCCTTACCAGGCTTCCCTCCTCGCCGCGCTTTACCGTAATCTTCTTTTCAATCTGCTCTCTCAGCTCCGCCACATGGGAAATGATTCCTATCATCCGCTTTTCTCCCGACAGCTCCTTTAACACAGCGATAGCTCTCGCTCTCGCCTCGTCGTCCAGAGAACCAAAGCCCTCGTCGATAAAAAGCGCGCCCATTTCCACGCTTCCCGCCGTATCTTGGATTACGTCCGCCATGCCAAGCGCCATGGCAAGAGCGGCCAAAAACGCCTCCCCTCCTGATAATGTTTTCACATTTCTGACGCTGTCCGTCTCCACGCTGTACACATCCAGGTCAAGTCCCGCTTCTCCCTGAAGGCTCAAGGCTTCCAAATCTCTGCATTTTAAAATAAACCGCCCTTCTGTCATCCGCTTCAGCCTCCGGTTGGCAGCATAAATCATCTGGGAAAAATACTGGCGCTGCACAAAGGTCTGAAAATCCAGCCGGGCCGTCTGGCTCATTTTTCCATCCGCCGTTATGTAGAGAGTGTGGATCAGCTGATACTTCTCCATCAGCTCCCTCCTTTCCTTTAAAAGCTCCTTTACGGCCCCATACGCCTTCTCATATTCTGTCCTGGCCGCCGCTGCCTTTAAGGAAAGCTCTCTGGCCTGTGACAGTTCTTCCAAAAGCCCTGCAAGCTGCGGCTTTACTTCATCCTCAGCTTCCTCCGACGCTCCTTTCAGCGCTTCTTTACACTGGTTTGCTCTTTCTCTGGCAGCGGCTGTCTGCGCCTCATAGTCAGAAATCTCTTCTGAAAGCCGCGCTCTCTCCGCTTCCGTGCAGATCGCCTTTCTGTACTCCCCTTCATTGGCAAACCCGGATCTTCTGGCCCTTTCAGCAAACTCTGATTTTAACAGCGTCCTCTGTTCCTCCAGTCTTCTGCCATTCTTTTCTTCTGCTTCCTGCTGCCCTTTAAGCGTTCCTTCCTCCTGTTTCAGCCGTTCTGCTTCCCTTTCTGTTTCCTGTCTGCGCTGTGACAGCTGTTCCAGGCGGCCGACAATCTGGATCCGCCTCTCTTCTGCCTCTCTCTTCTGTTCCATGGGAAGGCGTTTTTTCTGTTCCTCCCACTGCGTTTTAAGGCTTGCCGTCTCGGCCAAAAGCGCCCCCTCATCCTCTCTCAGCCGGTTCTCCCGCTCCTGCAGAGCGCTGAATTTTTCTTCCTCTCTGCGGATCAGATCTGTAAGTTTCTCAAACCGGAGGGCCTCTTCCTGGTGCTGTCTTTCCTCCTCCCTCTGTCTCTGTTCATCCTGTGCAGCCAGAACATAGAAGGCTTTCATTTCTTCCAGCGCCGTTTCCAGGCAGACCGGAATCTGCTCCCTGGAAGCTTCCCGCATCTCCAGATAAAGCGTTTTGCACTGCTCTGATTCCGCTTCTGCCTGCGCCCGAAGAGTCTGAACCTGCTCCATATGGATCCGCAGCCTTTGGTCGGCCAGATCCCTCTGTCCCTTTGCCTGTTCCAGCTCCTCCTCTGTCACATGTGCCTCTGCCAGCGAGGCGGGAGCCGGGTGAACCCGGGAACCGCAGACAGGACAGGGCCCCCCCTCCTCCAGGCTCAGAGCCAGAATTCCGGCCTGGGAGCAGATGAATCTGCGGTTTCGTTCATCATATTCTCTGGAAATCTCTTCGTAGCGACTGGTCTCCTGCTGCAGCAGACGCTGTTCCTCTGAAAGCGCGGTCTGTCTCTCTTTCAGAGTCTCCAGACGCGTCTTCAGACTTCTGATCCGCTCCAGCTTTTCCTCTGTGCGTTTCCGTTTTTCTCTGCTTTTCTGGAGAAGAAGCGGCGCGCGGCTCTTTTCCTCCTGCTCTGCTTTCAGGAGGGCCAGCGCTGCTGCGGAATTTTCCTTTTCTTCCTCTGTTTTTTTCCGCGTTTCTGCCGTCTTTCTGAAGGCCTGCTCCGTCTGAGCCAGGCGGCGTCTCACTGCTTCCCAGCTGTCATAGAGGGGAAGCGCCTCTCTCAGCCTCGCCTCCTGCTCCAAAAGGGCTGGCTGTTCCCTCTCAAAGGCTTCGGCCGCCGTCTTCTTCTGCGCGTCAGCCTCTGCCAGTCTTTCTGTGAGGGCTGCAAGCTGGCCAGACAGACGCTCCGCGCTCTTTCTGGACTGTGCCAATGCGCTTCTGTTGGCAAGGATCTCCTCCTCCTTAGCCTGAAGAGGCAGAGCCTCTACCGCCTGTTTCAGCCGCCTTTTCCGCTCTTCCTGAAGCCCGCGCTCTGCCTCCAGAGCCTGAAGCAGTCCCTCTGCCCGGATCTGCTGCTGCCGAAGCTTTTCCCCTGCCCTGGCGGCCTCCAGTCTCCGCTCCAGACCGGTCTTTCTGGCCAGAACCTGCTGTTCCAGCTCCCGGCTTTCCTTCTCCGCCTGAAGACTGGCCGCAAGGGCCTCTTCCACTGTCTTTAAAATTTCTTCCCCCCTGGAATCCAACAGCCCGGAAACCTCCTTCCATCTCTGTCCCAGACAGCTGTCCTCCGGAATCTGCAGTCTGGAGGCTTCTCTCTCAAAAAATTTCCGGTTGTCCTCCAGCTTCCTGGTGAGGGCGCTGTTTTTCTCCCGCAGCTTCTGCTGGATCGCCCCATAAATTCCAGTGTCAAAAATTTTGGAAAAAATTTCCTTCCGCTCTTTTGAGCTGGCCAGCAGCAGCCTCATATACTCTCCCTGGGCAATCATGGCAGTCTGGGAAAACTGTTCCCTGTCAATCCCCACAATGGAGCGGATTTTTTCATTGATATCGGAAATCCTCCCAGGAAATTCCGTTCCGTCCGGAAGCGTCAGGGAAGCCCTGGCCTGCGACAGAGTCATGCTGTACTCTCCGTCCTTATTTTTCCGAAGGCTCCTTCTCTGGTAGGAAGGACTCCTGACAATTTTGTAGGTCTCTCCCCCGTCAGAAAAAACCAGCTCTACCCTCGTCTCCTGATCCGGCGGCGCCCACTGGCTGCGCATCATGGGCCCCTCTCTTCTCTGCCCGCTGGTCTCGCCATAGAGGGCAAATGCAATCGCGTCAAAAATCGTGGTTTTTCCCGCTCCAGTATCGCCTGTAATCAGAAAAATGCCGTCCCCCAGCCTCTCAAAATCTATCGCCGTCTCCTTCACATAAGAGCCAAAGGCAGACATGGTAAGCTTCAGCGGCTTCATTTCATCTCCTCCTTTGCTTCCTCTATGATCTGCTCCATAAGAGCTTCCTCCTCCTTCGTCATTTCACTTTTCTGCACCACAGTAAAAAACCGCCGGAACGCCTCCATGGGGCTTAATACCAGCATAGGCTCCCCCTCCTCCTTCAGGCTCTCTCTTGTCCTCTCATTGTCAATCCTGATTTCCAGAATATGATCATATCTCTCCCGAAGCTGTTCGCGGAAATACGCCGGCTCTCTGTCGTCTGTCAGCGTAATTTTAACAAAATCGTGGCAGGACGGTTCCTCCGCCTTTCCTAACACCTCCTGAAGCGTTCCCCTGACGCTTCTGACGTCCTGAACCCCGGACAGAGGGAGAAAAGTCAGGATCGCCGGTTCTCCTTTTTCGGCAAGCTCCGCCATCACCACTGACTTTTTATGGCGCTCCTCGCTGACCGAATACTTATAAGGAGAGCCGCAGTATCTGACTGTCTCCCTGCCAGCCTTCTGAGGCCCGTGAATATGCCCCAGAGCCGCGTAGTCGAACAGATCCAGAGCAGAACTTCCTATGGCGTCCAGCCCTCCCGCCGTGAGAACCGCCGTCTCCGATTCGCAGGTTTCCGGATCCCCGGAACTGCTTGTAAAAAACTGGTGGCAGAGGATTACATTCCGCTCTGACGTATCAATCGTTTCCCTCTCCAGCACAGCCCGGAACGCGCCGTCATAGGTGTCCTCATATTCTCTCCCCTCCGCCCTGAGAAGCGGTCTCACATAGCCTGGCTTCATAAAAGGAAACAGGTAAAAATTCACATTGCCCCACCTGTCTTTTAAGGTAACCTTTTTCAGATGCTCTCCTTCTTTAGACGGCGGAAATGACGACAGAAAAATCCTGCCCTTTTCCAGAAGCGGCCCTGCAAATCCCAGCCGCTCCGGGCTGTCATGATTGCCCGCAATAATAAGAGCCGGAATCCCCGTTTCGCTGATCTGCTCCAAAAAATGGCCGAACATAGAAAAAGCCTCCCCGGACGGGATGGATTTGTCGTAGACGTCTCCGCATATTAAAATAGCGTCAGGCCGGTAAACGCCCGCATACTCTGTAATCTGAGCGAGGACCCTCTCCTGATTTTCCTTTAAGCTCCAGCCGTTTAACTGTCTTCCGATATGCAGATCTGAAAGATGAAAAAATTTCATTCAGTCCCTCCTGATAAAAAATAAAAAGCAGCGTCCCTGCGCTGTCAGAATCTTCTTACATACGCTGGAATAAGAGAATGCCCGGTCCAGAGCGGCGCGCCTCCCTCTTCTGGATGCCGGGCATTTCCTATTCTGCTTCCTGGTTTGTCTCCTGATTTTCTAGTCCAGGATAATAAGAGCCATAAATACCAGATCCTGGTCTGTGCGGTTGGCGATCCCATGGCCGCAGCCATCCGGCGTGAAGGTCCTCTCTCCGGCCTTCACCGTTCTCGTGGTTCCGTTATCGTTGTACTCGCCCTCTCCCTTTACAATGTAGTAGGTTTCGCTCTCATTGTGGTGCACATGATATCCCAGAGAACAGCCTGCCGGAATCGTCACCTCTGCAAACATCTTGCACTTTCCGTTTAACTCCGTCTCATTTAAAATGTGCTTAATAAAAATAGCTCCCTCGCCGCCGTTTGCCTGTTCCTTCTTTACAATTTCCATGATTGTTCCTCCTTTATTCTGCCTTTTATGTATGAAGAGTTTTCATCAGCTTCCTGAAATACTCCCGCTGTGCCTGAAATTCCCTGTTCGCCGGGTCAACAGACAGCAGATACTCTATTTTTCCCAGCAGACGGGCCAGAACCTGCTCCTCCGCCTCCTGGCCGCCAGCTCCCAGCCGCTCCATGTGGCTTTCTATGCCGTACTTTCTGCAGTAATAGCATTCCTGTCTGAGCTTTCTTCTGTAGTCCTTAGAGAGCTGGGCCTTTTGATTGACTGTGATTCCAGTTACCTCCTGGCGGCAGTTTTTCGCATATACGCCCGTTTTTCTCCTGTTTAATCTCATGCCAAGCTCCGATAAGTAGGACTGAACCTTGCGGATCACTTCGCCTGGCTCAAACGAGCCTGAGAATGTCATATCGTCGCAGTACCTGCTGTACCTGATTCCTCTCTGCCTGCACCAGAGATCCATCGAATCGTCAAAGGGCTTCATCACCAGGTTTGAGATAGCCGGGGATGCGGGAGAGCCCTGAGGAAGTCTCCCCTTACAGCAGCAGAGAGCAGTCAGAAGCCCCCTCATCGGAGGCGGAAACAGCGTTCCCGGAAAGGCCAGGCCGTAGACAGCCGAGCTTGTGATGCTTCCAAAAAAGTCCTCAATATCCAGCTTCAAAACGCTCTCCTGCCCCACATGAGCCGCAGCGTTGTCCCGGATTCCCACGCCTTTTCTGTAAGCGCAGGCGCAGGATGATACGGGGCGTTCCGATAAAATATGTTTCAGAATTCTCCTCTGAACCGCCTTCAGCCCGCTGTCTGGAATCATCAGGCAGCGGACGCCTCCAAAACGCTTTGGAATCTTTTTCTCCCTGTAATAGCAGGAGCTGTGCCTGCTAAAGCGGTAGAGCACAGCCATCTGGATCTCCTGGGGAATCTCCGGATCTCCCAGCAGTCCAAAGGAACAGATCATCTCCTTCCACTGCTCCTTCGTACAATATTTCCATATATCCTGTTCTCCTCTGCACACCGCCTGCATCTCCCCGCTTTCCCAGTGTCTCGGCTGCCCGGCAGACAGCACTAAAACGGCAATGCCGGTTCTTCCAAAGCCGTACCCCATATCCTCGAAGAGGATAGGAGTTTCCGGAAACCGGAAACCATGTACGGCGAAGGAGATTCGGAAGGCTGCGAAGCTGCCTGTCCTCTTTTTATCCACAGGAAGAGCGACTCGCTCTTCCAAAAAGCCTGTATGAAACGCTTTTTCGCTGCCGTCTGCCGGTGATGTCCCCTGTACACTAATGCTACCACAATTTATTTAAAAAAGAAAGCCGCGAAAATGTTCATAATTTCTTCACATCTTTTCCATACTTTTTTCACACTATCCTGGTATGATAAAGACAATTAAAAAAGCAGTTACTTTTTTAATTATAAATTCTTTTTCATACAGGCCGGCAGTTGGAGACGACTGCCGGCTCCTCCCTTTTTATCCCATATAAAAAACCGATACGTCCTCCTGCCGCTTTATGAAAGCATGGCAGAGTAAAACACGTATCGGTTTCTTTTTATTTCATCTGTAAGCCCTACATCTGCTCTCCTGCCAGAACCGGCTTCGCGCCGTCAGGAATCGGGCAGTCGTATCCGCCTTTTGTCTTCTTCTCGAACTCTGCTCTGGCCTCTGCAAGAAGCTCTGTATTCTCCATCAGGTCGATGGCAGCTCCCGCCAGCACCTTTCCTGCTGCCAGCACTCCCTTATGTCCGATGGAGGTAGCTCCGCAGGAGACGTTCTGCCAGCTGTGGCCAGGCGCATTGGCCGTAAAGCAGGCCACCCTGATCTGAGCGGTAGGCGTATTCCAGCTGACGTCTCCCACGTCTGTGGAACCTGCCCGCATCTTTTCACTGTAAATATAGGGAATCAGGAAGTCGTTCATGGCTTTTGTGCCGTGGCAGCTGGCCTGATCTACAAACTCCTGGGCTTCAAAGCTCTCGTCTACCATGGAACCTGGCAGCCCCTCCTTGGCCAGCTCGCAGGAATCGTTTAACTTCTTTGCAAATTCCAGCTCCACTTCTGTATAGGAAGGAACTCCCACCTGGTCGAAATTCCTGTAGAGCAGCTGCTCTAACGTCTTGTTCGGCACAGTATTGGAACAGCCGTCAATAAATTTCTTCTTTACAGTGGTTTCCGTCATCATGGCAGCCGCCTCTGCAATCTTGTCGACTCTGGCCTGAAGCTTCATGGCATCCTTCATGAGCTTTGCCCGTACCATGTAGAGCACCTGCGCCTTAGGCTGCACCACGTTGGGGGACTGACCGCCTGTATCTGTAATAGAATAGTGGATTCTGCACTCGTCGCTCATGTGCTCTCTTAAAAACTGAACGCCGATGTTCATCAGCTCTACCGCATCCAGGGCAGAACGTCCCAGCTCCGGAGCTCCAGCCGCATGGGAAGCAAGGCCTGTAAACTGGTATTCTGTCTGGATACAGGAATTGCAGGTTCCGCTTGTCACCTCGTTGGCTGTGCCCGGATGCCAGGTCAGGGCTGCGTCTAATTCATTAAACACGCCTTCCTTAGCCATAAACGCCTTGGAGGCCGCGCCCTCCTCGCCGGGACAGCCGTAAAATTTCACGGTTCCGCTTCCTTCTCCCTTCTCCTCCAGGTAGTGTTTCACAGCCAGAGCCGCAGCCATGGCTCCTGCGCCAAGCATGTTGTGGCCGCAGCCGTGGCCGTGTCCTCCCGGAATCACTTCCTTCCTCTCCACAGCTCCCGCCTCCTGAGAGAGGCCGGATAAAGCGTCGTACTCCGCCAGAATGCCGATGATCGGCTTTCCGCTGCCATAGGAAGCGATATAAGCCGTCTCAATGCCGCAGACCGGCGTCTCTACCTGAAAGCCTTCTTTTTTTAACACTTCTACATAAAGCTCCGACGACTGGTGTTCCATCAGGGAGAGCTCTGCATAGCCCCAGATTTTATCGGAAACCTCTGTCACCAGCTCTGCCTTGCTGTCAATATATTCAAGAGCCTCTTTCTTTCCCATCTCTTCCTCCTGACTATCCGTTCTCTGCCGGATTCTCATCTGTTCTGGCTGTCCGCCGCATCCTCTTTAATAGAGCACCTTTCCTAAGAACTCCTTCGTCCTGTCGTTCTGCGGATGCTCAAAAATTTCAGACGGCGTGCCCTTCTCTGCAATCACGCCTCCGTCCATAAAGAATACCCGGTCGGAAACTTCCCTGGCAAAGCCCATCTCGTGGGTGACAATCACAGTGGTCATTCCCGTATTGACAAGCCCCTTGATTACGTCCAGAACCTCTCCTACCATCTCCGGATCCAGGGCGCTTGTAGGCTCGTCAAAGAGCATTACCTCCGGCTCCATGGCCAGCGCCCTTACGATGGCAAGCCTCTGCTTCTGCCCGCCTGACAGCTTTCCCGGATATTCGTTGATTTTATCCAGCAGGCCGACCCGGTTTAAAAGCTCCTTTGCCATCTCGTCCGCCTCCTTCTGAGTCTTCTTTTTCAGAAGAACCGGAGACATGGTAATGTTCTTTCCCACGCTCATGTTGGGAAATACGTTAAAGTGCTGGAATACCATTCCCATCTTCTGGCGGTGAAGGTTAATATCTACTTTTTTATCTGTAATATCGATTCCCTCAAAGAGAATCTGTCCCTCGTCCGGAACCTCCAGAAGATTTAAGCAGCGCAGGAAGGTAGACTTTCCTCCGCCCGACGGGCCGATGATGGAAACCACCTCTCCCTTTTCGATGTGCTCCGTCACTCCCTTGAGCACGTGGAGGGATCCGAACCGCTTGTGAAGATTTTCTACTGTAATAATGTTGTTACCGCTCATTTGCGCTCATCCTCCTCTCCATGTAATAGATTCCCTTGCTCAGGCTGAAGGTAACGATAAAGTAAATGCATCCCACGATAATTAACGGCTCGATGGAGAGGTATAAAACGCCTCTCACTGTCTGCCATACGGTCATCAGCTCGCCTACAAAGAAGGTGGAAGCTAAGGAGGTGTCCTTGATCATCATGACGAACTCATTTCCCAGGGCAGGCATAATATTCTTCACTGCCTGGGGAAGGATAACCTTCACCATGGCCTGCTTCTGGTTCAGTCCCAGAGACCGCGCCGCTTCCATCTGCCCCTTGTCGACCGCCTGGATTCCGGAACGGATAACCTCAGACACATAGGCCGCCGAATTCAGGCACAGGGCTACCGTCGCGCACACCACAGGGCTTAAATTCATTTTTGGAAACGCCATGGGAAGCATAAAGTAAAAGAAATACAGCTGCAGAAGCATAGGCGTTCCTCTGACAATCTCCACGTAGATGCCAGCCACTGTATTTAACGGCCGGATCTTTGCAATTTTCCAATTGCTGAGTCTGAACATCGCCAGCAGGAAGCCCAGAAGGGTTCCCACTATGACGATGATTAAGCTCAAAAGAAGGGTAATTCCAAGTCCCTGCATAAAAAGCATCCAGTATTTATCCCAGATATTAATGATCTTCTCTAACAAAACAATCTCTCCTCAGCTTTTTCATTCCGTCTCTTTCAACTGGTTTTCATTAATCCATCTCAATTCCCAGAGCCTTGGCCTTCTCCACAGCCTCGTCGTGCCACTGTGTGTAAAGTCCCTGCTCCATAACCTCGTCTACCGCCTCGTTGACAACCTCTAACAGAGCATCCTCTCCCTTGGGAACGCCTACTACGTTGCCCTCGTCGTCTGTCTCAAACCAGAAGCCTGCGAACTGGAGCTCCGGATAGTTCTCAATCATCGGCTCTCCTACGGAGGTGGCCACTGCCACTGCGTCTACCTTGCCGGTCTGAAGCATCATAATGCCGTCGTTGACAGTAGTGATCGTCTCCATCTGGGCGTCCGGAAGCTGCTCTGTCACCAGTCCCTGCTGCAGCGCTCCGTTCTGAGCCGCTACCTTCTTTCCTGCGAAATCCTCCGCTGTCTGGTAGGACTCCACCTGGTCGGCCATCACCAGAATTCCCTGGGTGCTCGGCATATCGCCTCTGTCGTAATCGTATCCGTGGGATAATCCCATGTTTTCCGCTCTCTCCTCTGTGTAGGACATGCCTGCGATAGCCATATCCACGGAACCGGATGTAACGGCCGCCTGAACCGCCGCGAAATCCATGGGCTGGATCTCCAGCTCTACGCCGATTTTATCTGCAATGTACTTGGCCAGCTCAATATCGCAGCCCACATATTCTACCTGTCCGGAGCTGATGTCCTTAAATTCAAAAGGAGCGAAGTCCGGGCTGGTCGCCATGGTAATTTTTCCGGCTTCCTTAATCTTTGCCAGGCGTCCCTCTCCCTCGGAGGACTCTGCCGCCTCGCTTCCCGCCTCTGTGCTCTGTGCCGCGCTTCCTGCCTCTGTCTTCGCCTCTGTCTGGCTGTTTCCGCCTGCGGAACCGGAACATGCGGTCAGGGAAACGGCTGCCATTAAACCTGTCAGTGTAAGTAATGCTGTCTGCTTCATTTTCATAATTATATCCTCCTCATATATTAGTTATTTTTATACGCTTTTGTGTATATATATTTAACTTGTAATGTATAATACCTCTATTTATGCAGTATGTCAATAGTCTTTTTCTCAAAATATGTATTTTTATTCATTCAGATATGACAAAAGGCTGGAAATCAACGGAACACGGTCCTTTGATTTCCAGCCAGGCGCTTTCCTTTCAGCCTGCACTGACGCAGTCTAATCCGGCTGTCTATTTCACTGTTTTGCCTCTTTAAGCTCTCTTTTCATGGTCTTCAGGCAGTGGAAAAATGCCGGAAACAGGAAGATATCGGCAAAAATCCACGCTAACGGGCTTCCAAAGCAGGCGGCGATGTAGCCGAAAGCCGGAACCAGCACAAGGCCCGCCAGACCTCTGGCAGCCATCTCGAACACTCCCGCCAGAATGGCGAAGGTGCTGTAGCCCATTCCCTGAATGGTAAACCGCACCACATTGACAAACACCAATGGAATATAGAAGGCGCTGTTGGCAATCAAGAACATGGAAACCTGGCGGATGGTCTCCGTCTCTCCCGCATCCATGAAAAGCAGGGCAATCTTATCGCTGAAAAACACCAGAATCAGAAACGCAATGACTGCGTATATACAGCCGATGATGGAAGAGCTCTTTAACCCTGCTTTAATTCTGTCAAGCTTCCCCGCTCCCACGTTCTGGCCCGCATAGGTGGCCATGGTGCCTCCCAGAGCGTCGAAGGGACAGCAGAAGAACAGAGTCACCTTGCTGCCTGCAGCCACAGCCGCCACAGCCATGGATCCCAGCGTATTGACGGAGGCCTGTAAAATCACGCTTCCAATGGCTGTGATCGAATACTGCAGTCCCATGGGAATTCCCATGCCGCATAGCCGGCCGATCAGGTGCCGGTCAATTTTCTTTTCATCCTTCTCCATTTTCAGAATCTCAAAGTGTTTCTTCATATATAGAAGGCAGAGAAGTCCCGATACAGCCTGGGAAATGACGGTGGCGTAGGCCGCTCCTGCCACTCCCATTTTCAGCACGACAATCGTGAATAAATCCAGCGCGATATTTAAGACAGAAGACAGAAGGAGAAAATAAACCGGCGTTTTGCTGTCTCCCAGAGAGCGGATAATTCCCGCCGTCATGTTGTAGAGGTAGGTAGCCGGAATGCCGGCAAAAATCACAAAAATATAGCCGAACGCCTGATCGATGATGTCCTCCGGCGTCTTCATCCACTCTAAAATCGGACGGCATAAGACGCACACAATCACAGCCATCACAATAGAGAACACCAGAGACAGCCAGGCCGCGTTGGCCGTGTATTTTCTCAGTCCGCGGTAATCTCCCGCCCCGAACCTCTGGGCCACCGGGATGGCAAAACCGCTGCATACGCCGATGCAGAAGCCGATAATCATGAAGTTCAGGGAACCGGTAGAGCCTACGGCGGCCAGCGCCTTCACTCCCAGGTATTTTCCTACAATAATCGTATCGACCATGCTGTAAAACTGCTGGAATAACAGTCCGATGAGCATGGGTAAGGCAAATCCCAGAATCAGTGTAAATGGCGATCCCTTTGTCATATCCTTAATTTCATTTCCTGCCACTCTCTTCTCCGTCCTTTCTTTCTGTGCTTATATATCTATGTATGTTCCATTTCCGCAGCCGCTCTGCATAAGCTCTGCCCCGGAACCAGCCGTCTCTACCGCATAAACCGGAGCAGAAGACGTCCCATAGGCATGCTTCTCAGCTCCTTCTCGTTCACCGCTCCCACAGCAGTTAAAAGCCAGCCGTAGAAAACAGCTCCCAGGCCTGCCGCTGCCAGAAGAGAAATCGTGTTGGAGCCTGTGGCCCACATGAGCCCCTGGTAGGCAAGGCGCGCCGCCGCCCCCATCACCGCAGAGCAGAACAGGGGAAGCAGAAACGTAGTCTTTACCTCCTGTCTGTATCCCAGAGTCCGTCCAATGGCAGCCCAGTTTAACACGCACACGGCCAGGGCGAAGGTGACGTTTCCTATTACAAGGCCGTACACGCCCCAGTTGAGCTTATCTAACATCACATAGACGAGGACCGCATGGACGGCCAGGGATATGGCTGAATGAGTAACCGACTTTCTCATCTGGTCAATTCCCTGGAGCACAGCGTTTGTGACTGTGGACAGGGAAAAGAAAACCACCGCGCAGGATCCCAGCATGAGAAGCTCCGCCGTCAGCTTTCTCCCGTCTCCGAACACCAGGCGCATCACCGGGGAGGCCAGGGCAAACATTCCTGCGGCGCAGGGAATCGCAAGCAGCATGTTAAATTTAATCGTCATATAAATTTTATCCGCTGTCTCCTGCTCTCTCTTCATAACCCGGGAAGCCACAATGCTGGGAATCATGGAAGCTCCCAGAGAGGAGGCGATTGCTACGGGAACATTGGTGAGAAGCCTGTATTTTCCGCCGTAAATTCCCAGAAGGGAAAGCCTTTCAGCCTCGTCAAGCCCCTTGCCTCCCATAATCAGGCCAAACATGGCGTTGTCCACCGATCCGCTGAGCTGGTAGACGAACTGGCTCAGAATAATCGGCGCAAAGGTACACAGCAGAAGCTTCATAATCTCAGGATATCCTGACGCTTCTCTGCTTCCCTCCTCCGACCGCCACAGCCCTCCTGCGTTTCCTCTGGCAGCCGCCATCCAGACAGCCAGAATCGCAAAAGCGGCCAAAGCTCCTGCCAGCGTTCCGAGGGTTCCCCCCGCCGCACCGTAGGAGCTGGGGTTTTCCGTTCCTGCAAACCGGTTCATAAAATCCCAGGAAGCCCAGATGCTGACCCCTGCGTGAACCAGCTGTTCCACCACCTGGGATACAGAGGTGGGAACCATATTTCCCCTGCCCTGGAAAAAGCCGCGGAACACGCCCATCACGGCAAAGACCAGGATCGTCGGCGCCATCACCCTGAGAGGAAGCGCGCTTCCGGGACTGTTGAAAATCTCCGCCGCAATCCGGTCGGAACAGACGATGAGAAACAGGCTCATCAGTCCGCCTGTCACCACTCCCACGAAAATTCCGCAGTGAAAGACCTTTTTGGCATCCTCCCTTCTGCCCTCCTGCTCCTTCCCGGCAATCAGCTTCGATACTGCCAAAGGCAGGCTGTAGGAGGACAGAATCAAGCCGATATTGTAAATTTCATAGGCCGTGTTATAATATCCGATTCCCTCGTCCCCCAGAATTCTGGTCATGGGAATTTTATAGAGAAGTCCGATCAGCCGCACTAAAATACCGGCCGCAGCCAGAATACTGCCCTGCAGCAGAAAATTATCTCCAGAATGTCTCTGTTTTCGTTCCATATGGCTTTCTCCTTTGTATGCCGTCTCTCAGCGTTCGATTTCTGTCATTTTTCGCAGCCAATATTTTACTACATTTTCCAAAAAATTCCTAGAGAAGATTTGTACAATTAAATCTTTGTAAATATTTGTAAATTCTGCTTGTCTTTTCATTTCTTTTTCTTTATGATTATCCGGGAAGTGTCGCGCCGAAAGGGCGCGCTCCCTACTTAACTATATTCAGGAGGAAAATTTTATTATGAATGCAACAGACATACTCGGCCTTCTCGGAGGCCTGGCGCTCTTTCTCTACGGAATGCAGATGATGAGCGCGGGACTGGAGGACGCGGCGGGCAACCGGATGAAGCAGATCCTGGAACGCCTCACATCCAACCGTTTTCTGGGAGTGGCTGTCGGAGCCGGAATCACAGCTGTGATCCAGTCTTCTTCCGCTACCACCGTCATGGTCGTAGGTTTCGTCAACTCAGGCATGATGACCTTAAAGCAGGCGGTCTGGATTATCATGGGCGCCAATATCGGAACTACCATCACCGGACAGCTGATCGCCCTTGACGTAGGCGCCATCGCCCCGCTCTTTGCCTTTATCGGCGTTGTATTTATTGTTTTTATAAAGAAGGTAGTGTTCCACCACTACGGACAGATTATCGCAGGTCTCGGTATCCTCTTTATCGGAATGGAGATGATGAGCTCCTCCATGATGCCGCTGCGCGATTCCGCCGCCTTCGTTGATCTGGTATCCAACTTCAGCAACCCGTTAATCGGAATTCTGGCCGGAATGATTTTCACCGCCATTATCCAGTCTTCCTCTGCATCCGTCGGAATTCTTCAGGCCCTGGCTGTCAGCGGAGTGATCGGACTTCCCACTGCTGTTTATGTGCTCTTCGGCCAGAATATCGGAACCTGCATCACAGCTGTTCTGGCTTCTATCGGAACCAGCAGAAGCGCCAAGAGAACCACTGTCATTCATCTGATGTTCAATATATTCGGAACCGTTCTGTTTACGGTTATCTGCATGGTAACGCCGTTAACCTCTGTCATGATGTCCTTTGCTCCTGACAACCCGGCGGCTCAGATTGCAAACATGCACACCTTATTCAATATCGTGACGACTCTGCTTCTGCTGCCGTTCGGAACTCTGCTGGCAGATTTGGCCGAGCGGATTCTCCCAGAGCAGGAAAGCGAGGAGCCGGATGTGATGCGTCTGTGCTATATTCGTCCGGACGATAAGTCAAAGGAGCACCAGATTGGTTCTTCCGCCATTGTCCTCACAAATATCCGCAGCGAGCTGAGCCGCATGGCAAAAATGGCTGCAGAAAATGTGGAGAGCAGCTTTTCAGCCGTTATAGCCCAGAGTCCTGAGACGCTTCCGCAGGTGGAGGAGAAGGAGGAGTACATCGACTTCCTGAATAAGGAAATCGCCAAGTACATCTCCCACACCATCGCCTTTGAGGCAAACGAGCGGGATTCGGCTCTGATCAGCGCCTTCTTTAAGATCTCCGGAAACCTGGAGCGGATTGGCGATCACGCCATGAATATCTGCGAGTACACCAAGCGGATCGAGGAGAAGAAAATCGCCTTCTCCGATCAGGCCAAGGAGGAAATCGCTCAAATGAAGGAGGTCTGCTCCGCAGCCATGAAGCTCCTTCTCCCCATGGAGGAGATGGACGTGTCCGCTCTCTCTGAGGCGGCTGCCCTGGAACAGAAAATCGACGATCTGACTCTCATGTTCCGCCAGAATCAGTTTAAGCGGATGCAGAAGGGAATCTGCTCCGACGAGGCCTGCATTCTCTACTCAGAGATGCTGACTGACTTTGAGCGTATCGGAGATCACATTTTAAATATCGGCCAGGAGCTGGCCCTTTCCTCCCCGGAATAGGAAGGAAAACAGAAAGGTTTAAAACGGCTTTTTATGGAAATGCAGAAACGCAGACAGTTTATCATCAACTTTTTATACTTCGGCATCATCTTTATGCTGGCCTTTGTCCTGCTGAAATACGGGCTGCCTATGGTCTCCCCTTTCGCAGCAGGTTTTGTGATTGCCTGCATCCTGAGGAAACCCGTGCTGTTTCTGGCTGAGAAGCTTCCTATCAGCCAGAAGGCAGCCGCTGTTTTAACAGTGCTATTGTTTTACTGTACCATCGGCATTCTTTTTTTTCTGACAGGCGTCAAGGCCTTTTCCGCAGTCAGGGCCTTTTTCTTCCAGCTTCCGGAACTCTACACCTCCCACGTGGAGCCTGTTCTGGACGGTATTTACAGAGGCTTTGAGGAATCCTTTCTCCATATGGATCCCGCCCTTCTGGCATCGTTGGAGGAGCTGGTGCTGCAATTTTCCCAGTCTCTGGGGCAGCTGGTGTCAAGCCTGTCAGGAATTGCCATGAGCTGGGTTTCCGGCGCGGCTTCTTCCCTGCCGGGGCTTTTTATCAGCCTTCTGCTGCTGATCATCTCTACCTTCTTCATTGCCGCCGACTACGAGACTCTGACCGGATTTTGTCTGAGACAGCTTTCCGGCAGGCAGAGGGAGATGTTCCTGCTGATCAAGGAATATGTAGTGGGAACGCTTCTCGTATGCATCCGCTCCTATGCCCTGATCATGAGCATCACCTTTATAGAGCTGTCTGTGGGGCTGACAGTCATCGGCGTAAAGAACCCCGTTCCCATCGCCCTTTTAATCTCCATTTTCGATATTCTCCCTGTCCTCGGAACAGGCGGAATTATGATACCATGGATTATTCTGGAAGCCCTCACCAGAAATTTTACTCTCTCCTTCGCGCTCCTGGCCGTCTACCTGTTCGTAACGGTAGTGAGAAATATTCTGGAGCCGAAGATCGTGGGCACCCAGATTGGACTTCACCCCATCGTCACCTTATCCAGCATGTTTGTGGGGACGCAGCTGTTTGGAGTCATCGGACTGTTCGGCTTCCCCATCGGCTTATCCCTGCTGCGCTATCTCAACGAAAAAGGGATGATCCACCTGTTTCACAATTGATATTTTCCTGATTTTCCTGTATACTTACAGGGATAAAGGAGGTAATTATCATGAAAAAATTCAAATCCGCCGCCTTAGCCTTCGCTTTGGCGGCTTCCTTAATTGGCTGCTCTGCAGCTCCGTCAGAAACGCCGGAAACAAAAGAGGCCTCTGAGGCGCAAAACGCTTCCCAGACACAGGAAGCCTCACAGGCACAGAACGCCTCTGAGGCGCAGAAATCCCCTGAAACCCAGGAAACTCCTGTGAGAGTCGGTTCCTTAAAAGGGCCCACCTCCATCGGCCTGGTGCATATGATGGAAGAAGATGCAGAAGCGGGAAACTACGAATTCACCATGGCCGCAGCCGCCGACGAGCTGCTGGCGTCCGTCGTATCAGAAAAGCTGGATATCGCCCTGATTCCTGCCAATGTGGCCAGCGTTCTCTACCAGAAGACAGAAGGCCAGGTGTCTGTCATCGACATCAACACCCTGGGCGTCCTCTCCATCATTTCCGGAGACAGCTCCATCGCTTCCTGGTCCGATCTGGCTGGAAAAACCGTCTATCTGACGGGAAAGGGAACGACTCCAGACTATGTGCTTCAGTACCTGTTAAAGGAGCATGCTTCCCTGGACGGCTTCTCCCCGGAGGATGTCACCCTGGAATATAAGTCTGAGGCAGCCGAGATCGCAGTCATATTAAAAGAAAATCCTGAAGCTGTGGGACTTCTGCCCCAGCCCTTCGCCACTGTGGCTATGAGCCAGAACGAAGCGCTCCAGACTGTGTTTGACCTGACTGAGGAGTGGGATAAGCTTCAGACTGAAAACAACAGCCGCCTGGTCACAGGCGTCACAGTTGTGAGAAACGGCTTTTTAGAGGAACATCCTGAAGAGGTGGAGGCTTTCCTGGAGCGCCATGAGGAATCAGCGAAGCTGGCCTTAGAGGAGCCTGACGCTACGGCCTCTCTGATCGTAAAAACCGGAATTATCGAGAAGGAGCCCATCGCCAAAAAAGCTCTGCCCTCCTGCAGCATCGTATTTATCGAGGGAAATGAGATGAAAGACGCACTCTCCGGATATTTAGAGGTTTTATTTGAACAGGATCCCAAGTCTGTGGGCGGCTCCTTTCCTGGAGATGATTTCTATTACGGAGCAAAATAATGAAGTCTGTTAAGCTGGAACCGGGAAGGCAGACAACGCCTTCCCTCATCCGAATTGCATCCGTTCTCTTCTGGCTGGCTCTCTGGCAGGCGGCGGCCCTGCTCATTGGAAATTCCATTATTCTGGCCAGTCCTCTGGAGACAGGAAAAGCGCTTGTCTCCCAGCTGTTTCTCGCAGAATTCTGGAGTGTTTTTTTCTCCTCCTGCCTGCGGATCAGCCTGGGCTTTCTGGGAGCCTTTCTCCTGGCGGCAGTCTTCGGAGCTGCCGCCTATTTTTTAAGGCCTCTTAGAGAGCTTCTGGCTCCTGCCGTCCTGCTGATGAAATCCGTTCCTGTCGTTTCCTTTGTGATTTTAGCCCTGATTTGGGCCGGCTCGAAACGTCTTTCCCTCTTTATTTCCTTTGTGGTGGTCTTCCCCATGATCTATGAGTCGGTACTGGCAGGACTGGCCAGCGCTGATTTCAGACTGCTGGAAATGGCGCAGGTTTTCCAGATTCCATTCACAAGAACATTCCGTTTTATTTACCTGCCCGCCCTGCTTCCCTATCTGGCAGCCAACTGCCGTTCTGCCATCGGAATGGGGATCAAATCCGGAATCGCGGCGGAAGTCATCGGCATTCCAGAGCATTCCATCGGCGAACAGCTCTACATGGCTAAAATTTACCTGGAAACGGACCGGCTGTTTGCCTGGACTGCCGTCATTATCGCCATGTCCTGGTTCCTGGAGCGCTGCTTTCTCATTCTGCTTGAGAAAGCAGGCCAGAGGCTTCACACATCCGCGTCATTAAAGACGGCAGTGCGGAAAAAAGCAGGCGTCCCCGCCTCCATCCCTTCAGGCAGAATCGAGGCCATGGCTGGGTCTCTGCGTCCTCAGGAAGTCTGCGCCCGTCATCTTTCCAAGTCCTATCAGAACCGTCCCGTACTGTCAGACGTTTCGCTCACCGTGCAGCCAGGAGAACGCTGCGCTCTGATGGCTCCGTCCGGGATGGGCAAAACGACTCTGTTCCGTCTTCTTCTGGGGCTGGAGACTGCAGATCAGGGAAACATCCAGGCAGCTTCTGCAGGAGCTGTGTTTCAGGAAAACCGGCTGATAGAGAGCCTTTCGCCCATTGAAAACGTGCGTCTGGCCCTGCCGCCTCTTCCAAAGGCTGACACCCGGGCAGAGCTGTTTTCTATTCTCTCCTCCCTGCTTCCTGCGGAGTCCCTGATGCGGCCTGTCTCTACCCTGAGCGGGGGAATGAAACGCCGCTGCGCCCTGGCGCGGGCGCTCCTCTCCCCCTCGGAGATTCTGATTTTAGACGAGCCCTTTACTGGTCTGGATGAAGACACAAAAAAGCAGGCCGTCCAGTTTATCGAAACCTGGCAGAAAGGAAGACCTCTTCTCTTTTCCACCCATGATCCAAAGGACGTCCTGCTTCTTCAGGCAAGACTGCTGCCTGTAGATTTTAAGCAGTCCTAGTGTCTGCCGTGCAGAGACATCTTTCTCTGCACTCAGACCGTATTAAATCCCAAGCTCCTCTCTGAGCTTTTCCACATCGCCGTCTGCAAAACAGTATCCGTCCATTCCGCAGGCCTTCGCCCCGTCGATATTTTCCTGGATATCGTCGATAAAAAAGGACTCCTCGGGCGGATATCAAACCTTTCAAACAGCCGTCTGTAAATGGCCGGATCCGGCTTTAAAAGCTTTTCTTCCGCCGACACCAGCGCGCCCTCCATAAGAGAAAAGCCTGGGATCTCATTCTGAAATACACGGAAGCGGAGGGAGGCGTTGGAGCAGACGTACATTCTGTATCCCTTCGCCTTTAAGTCCCTGACCACCTTCTCCATTCCCGGCTTGGGGCTGATATTGTACTCATGCCAGCAGTCCAGACATTCCTTTGCCAGCTTTCTCAGTCTCTCATTGGGAAGCCTGTCCTGAATCCGTCTGATGGCCTCCTCCTCTGTAATGGTTCCTTTGTCCAGCAGGATCCATTCCTCTGAGCCAAACAGGTATTTTTTAATCAGGGCCGTTTCCTCCTCAGAAGCCCCCGCATGTCTGGCCACAAGCGCCGGATCATAGTCTAACAGCACGCGTCCCATGTCAAATACAATGTTTTTTATGTTTGATCCTATCATTTTTCCTTCCTCCACTCAGTACAGCTATGTTCTGGTTTTGGAGTTATTATAGCACAAAGCAGCCAGCCAAGTGAATTATTATGTTCATAAGTTTTAAACACATTATATTACGAGAACTTATTTTCCCATGTTCACGACATGAATGGGATTTCCCTCCAGGAACGCCTTCACATTTTCTACTGTAATATCCATAATCCGCTGTCTTGACTCTTTAGCTGCCCAGGAGATATGGGGGGTAATGATGCAGTTATCCAGGTGAAGGAGAGGATTATCGCTTTTCACCGGTTCTGTGGAGACTACATCCAATCCTGCCGCGCGGACTTTTCCGCTCTTCAGCGCGTCGGCCAAATCCTGCTCTGCCACTAACTGTCCGCGGCTGTTGTTGATGATAATAACTCCGCCTTTCATCTTGCCGATATTTTCTTTATTAATAATCCCCTCTGTCTCAGGAAACAGCGGGCAGTGCAGGAAGATGACGTCAGAGCTGGCAAATAAGGTGTCAAGACCCACATATTCTGCCGTTTCCCTGCCTGCGTCGTTTGGATGGGCGTCATATGCCAGCACCCGCATATCCATTGCCTTTAAAATTCTGGCAGTTGTCTGTCCGATGCGTCCCAGACCGATAATTCCCGCCGTTTTTCCGGACAATTCAATCATAGGATAATCCCAGTAACACCAGTCCTGATGACGTTCCCATGTTCCGTCCTGAATCGTCTGATTGTGATGGCCATAGTGGGAACAGATTTCTAACAGAAGGCCGACGGCATACTGGCCGACAATCTGAGTGCCGTAGGTAGGAACGTTTACAACAGGGATTCCTTTTTCTGCCGCATAGCTGTAATCAGCGGCGTTATATCCAGTCGCGAGAAAAGCGATCAGCTTCAGATTTGGGCATTTGTCAATGGTTTCTTTTGTAATAGGCGTCTTATTCGTAATCACAATCTCTGCGCTGCCAATTCTCTCTGCGATAATCGGATCCTCCTCATAGGAAGTTCTGTCATACACAGTAACCTCTCCCAAAGCCTCTAATGCCTCCCAGGATAAATCGCCGTGATTTTCCGTATAGCCGTCTAACACTACGATTTTCATTTTCTCATCCTCCTGATTTAAAATTGACAGAACCGTTTACCTCAAATCGAATCGCCATATTCTTATGAGATAAAAGAAAAAACCTCGTAATCCCATAAAACATTTGTTTTTAGGATTACGAGGTCTGCTCTCGTCTATCAAAGCTGCTGACGGGAATCGAACCCGTGACCTCCGCACTACCAATGCGACGCTCTACCGACTGAGCTACAACAGCATCTGGCTCCTTAAGCCGAGATATATAATACCATAGACCGGGAAAACTGTCAATTATTTTTTGATATTTTGTGTGAAGATTTTGTGTGAAGATTTTCTATAAAACAGGCAAATCCCCGGAGCTGTGCTCCCCGGGGGCTATGCCCGTTTCTGTGTTTGCCACGCCGCCTCAGCAGTCCATATAATAATTATACCCGTATCGTATCTCAAACGGTATATTTTGGCGCTTCAGCTTAACTTCTATCTTTTTTTTGTTTTCATCATTCTCCATCTGATTCAGAGTGCTCATCAGGCCCGTGACTACATCTGCGAACTGTTCCCCCGGAATTCCAACTGCCATCTCCTCGTCTTCCCATCCCGCCCTATGTCTCGTGCCGATACACAGCAACGAAAGATTCATATCCTTCACCGCATATGGACGGGCTGTACATTCCAGGCAGACCGCCTGATTGCCGATCAGATTCACCGACTTGGGCATTCCGTATGAATATGCGTATCCCTGTACGATTCTCATAACATTATAGGGATTTGATACGATCAGCACAACATCCGGAAAGCCGCTCTGTTTCTCGACAGGAGCAACAGTCACTCCAAAATACTTCTGGGGCAGATACACCAGCTCTCCCCGGACTGTCCTAGACAGTTCGGCATCCTTGTAGAGTCCTAGACGGGCCCAGTTTTCCCCCTTGCTGTTGCAGGGATTTAAAGGCCCCAGGCCAAATACCTGAACTCCGCTCTGACACAGAAAATCCTCTGCCTTCGCTTTTATGGAATGTCCTCTTGCTGCAGACGCAACCATCTGACAGTAATTAATCGGCTTTTTAAGGATACTTCCCTCCGCCTCGTCATACTCTGCCTTTGTCTTTAAAAACGTCACGCTCACTGCTCTTCTGTTTAAATCCAGTGCACAGTATAATTTATTGACGCAATCAATCCACTTCTTATCCATTACTCTGTAACCTGATCGTCACTGGTGTAGAATTCAAACACTTCTGGGAAAGTTTCTTCTATTTTCTCCTGCACCTCTGGATCACGGAAGCACTCGGCCATAGCTACCGCCCAGTCTGACTCTGCGTTTTCGCTCTTTACAAACACTCCCATCGGGTAATTGATCATCACGCCGTCTCTCACAATGTAGGAAGACGGATCCTTTCCAACAGAAGCCATATGAGTAAACCAACAGCAGGCGGCAGCCATATCCTCCAGCGCGGTAACAGTCTGAGCCTGCTCCATCTCTATAATTTCCAGATTTTTAGGATTTTCCACAATGTCTGCCACAGTCGCCAGCTCCACGTCTTCTGAAATTTTAATCAGATCTGCATCCTCTAAGATTCTCAGAGCCACATCTTCATTAGATGCGTCGTTCATAACTGCAATCTGTGAACCGTCAGGTATCTCTTCTACAGAAGTATACTCATTAGAATACAAGCCGATTCCCGTGTACATCCCGTATGGCTTCACCATAGCCAGATCGCCCCCACTGTTCTCATTAAAGCTTTCCACAAACTTTTTCTGCTGTCCTAATGATACGTCTACTTCTCCACTGGCACAGGCTTCCAGACATACTGGATTAGAATCAAATGGAATAAACTCTGTCTGATAGCCCTGGGCCTCATACTTGTCCTTAAACGCTTCATAGAAGACCTGCGATACAGATGCCGTACCCGCAATTCTTATCACCTTGTCCTCGTCTGCTTTTTTCTCCCCTGCCTGCTCTTCTTCTGCAGTCTCTTCTTCTGTCCTGGCACTCTCTTTTTCAGCTTCTGTCTTAAACTCTGAGGTTCTTTCTGCACAGCCCGCAGTCAGAGTTCCCGCTATCATAACAGCAGCCAATACACCTAATACCTTCTTTTTCATCTCTTTTCCTCCTGCTTAAATCCTACTTTGTTAGTTTATATAACTTGTTTCCGATTCCCTGAACCAGCATAACAAGAAATACCAAAATGACGACAATAAAATACATGATCATATAATCGAAACGCTGATATCCGTAAGACAGAGCCACTGCTCCCAATCCTCCTGCTCCCACAGCTCCCGCCATAGCGGACGTATTCAGCATATTGATGATCATAATTGTAAAATTGGAAATCAGAGCTGGCAGCGCTTCCACCAGCATAACCTTAAACACAATCTGAAGATTGGAAGCTCCAATCGACTTCGCCATTTTAATCAGCTGAGGATCCACTGTATTTAAGGCATTTTCTGTCATTCTGGTAGCAAATGGAGTACTGCCTAAAGTGATAGCAAAAATTGCAGCCTTAACTCCAATGGTGGTTCCAATAAAAAATCTAGTAATAGGCGCAATAGCCACGATCAAAATCATCATTGGAAAGGAACGGACAATATCCGTAATCTTGCCCAGTATATTATTGAAAAATGGATGAGGTGAAAGTCCGTTATCAGCCGTTATCACCAGCACAATACCGAACATCATTCCCAGACAGATAGACAGAACCGCTGATACAAGCACCATTTCAAGCGTGTCCCCAATCGCTGGGAGAATTACCGTTGGCAGGTATCGTATTAAATTCGATTTTTCCAACATCTGAACCAATTCCAGCATCTACATCCCCCCTACCACCTTGTACTCTATCTGGATGTCATTCAAATATTTCTTAATTTTTGCAAACTCTTCTACATCCATGGTAACAGAAATTTTTCTGTCATCTAAGCCAATTAACCGTTTCAGCTGCTCCGGCTTATTTTCAAAAATTTCCTGCACCTCTCCTGTCAGAGACACACAGCCTCCGTCAAGAATCGCCATGCGGCTGCAAATGCTTTGAACCACCGACATTTCATGTGTTACCACAATAATGGTTATATTGAATTTTTCCTGAAGATCCTTCAGAAGCTCCAGAATTGCCGCCGTGGATCTGGGATCTAGCGCGGATGTACACTCATCGCAGAAAAGATATTTGGGATTCATAGACAGAGCCCTTGCAATCGCCACACGCTGCTTCTGTCCTCCGCTTAGCTCGTCTGGGCGGCTCTTCAGTTTGTCCTGTATCCCTGTCAGTTCCGCCAACTCATCCACCCGGCTTTTAATCTCTGCCTTTGAATATTTCCAGCACTCCATAGGAAGCGCAATATTGTGGAACACGTCCTTGCGGCCGATCAGAGAGAAATTCTGAAAAATCATGCCCATATTTCTTCTGAACTGCCTCATCTGGATCTCATTCAGAGTTTCCAGCTTAACTCCGTCTACGCTGATACTTCCCGACTGATATTTTTCCAGCCCGGCCAGGCAGTTGAGCAGTGTGGATTTCCCGACTCCGCTGGGCCCCACCAGTCCAAATATCTCGTTGTCATGAATCGTCAAGTCAATATCTTTTAAAACCTGCGTATCTTGAAACGAATGATTTACGCGCTCTATTTTAATCACCTGTTTTACCTCTTTTTCTGATTTGTATAAACTAATTATGCCAAAAATATTCTCTAAACACGAATTGTTATTTTTAATGATATTGTCTATATATGGATAATATCTATAATAGATCTTTTCTTTCTTCTGTCTCCATCTCTATATAATAAGCCGCCGCCCTGGAAATATTTCATTTCCAGAGCAGCGGCTTTGGGCTTCTGCTTTTCAGTTTTCAGTTTTTTAGATTTAATTGCTTCAATTCAGCTTTTTAAAACTTCTGGAAATTCTCCACATTTAACACAAATACGGTGGAGCCTCCTACCTTCATGTTCATGGGAACAGTCATATTGACAGTTGGACAGCAGTTTCCAGCCATGGTCGGCGGAGTATAGACCAGCTGCTCTCTCTGTCCGGACATCTTCTTGATAATGGCGATGGCCTCGCTGACTCTGGCGTCGTCAACACCCAGCATAAGAGTTGTGCTTTTCTTTTTCAGAAAACCGCCCATAGTGGAGAGCTTTGTAACAAAAAAAGAATTCTGGTTCAATTCGTACACTAAATCGTCCGCGTCTTCGCTTCCGATAATTGCAATGATCATTTTCATATGCAGCACCTCCTGTTCATTTTACTATTCTACCATTAAATCATGGATAAGGATACTAAAATTACAGAAAAATTTTAAATTTTAAATTCTTTTCATTTCTGCCAGGATTTTCTTGTAACTTGGCTTTTCCTCTGTCTTTATCAGCTCTGCTTTAATTCTCCAGCCTGTCAATGAGAGACGCCAGCTGCCCCATGTGGTCGATCACATAATCGGCTCCCGCCTCCTTAAATTTCTCTGACGCCTTCTCTTTTGCAGTCTTTTTCTCTGCCTCTGTGAGAGCGTTGTACTCCTCCTCGGAGTATCCCAGCTCAGAGCTTCCCTCCAGCACGCCCACAGAAATCACTCCCGCGCAGACGCCTTCCTTCACGTCGGAAACCGTGTCCCCCACCTTGATCACGCGGCGGACGTCGGACAACTTCAGCTGCCTCATATTTTCAAATATCATGTAGGGATAGGGACGTCCCATGTTTCCCACGCTGTTGGGGGAAATCCAGAAATCCGGCGCGTAGCCGTTTTCAGCCGCTCTGGGAACCACAATCTTCATCATGGCGTCTGTGTATCCGGTGGTGGATCCAATCTTGATATTCCGCTTTCTGAGCTCCTTCACCGCCTCTTTTACAAATGGCTTCACCTGGGTATACTCATGGAGAATCCCCATAAGCTTTTCAGCAAATTTGTCGTGCATCTCGTCCACATCCCGGTCTGTCCAGGGGTGGCCGTGCACGCGGATCCACGCTTCGTTTATGCGCTCCATGGAAAGCATGGTCTTAATGTGATCCCATTTCAGTATTCCCATAGGCTTTCTCGTCTCTTCCATAGTCGCTTCTATGCCGTACTCCCTGAAAATCTCTGCAAACGCTCTCACAGGGGCAAAGCAGCCGTAGTCTACCGTGGTTCCCGCCCAGTCGAAAATTACGCCTTCTATCTTCATCATCCGTTCCTCCCTTTTAAGCCTGAGCCATATATTCCCGCATAATCTCTGTCAGCTTTTCAATGTCTTCCTCATAGATTTCTCCAATCACGCCGATTCGGAAGATATTCGCGTCTGTCAGCTTGCCTGGATAAATGGCGTAGCCTCTGTCCTTGATGTAACAGTACAGATCCTGAAAGTCAAACTTCCTGCCCTCCGGATAGAGGAAGGTGGCAATGATCGGCCCCTGCCATGTCTTGTCCACGTAGAGCTTAAAGCCCAGCTCCTCAAAATTGTTCACTAAAACGTCCATATTCCTCTGATAGCGGGCATGTCTGGCAGGGATGCCTCCCTCTGCCTCCAGCTCTCTCATCGCCTGTGCAAAAGCCAGAACTACGTGCGTCGGAGAGGTGTAACGCCATTTTCCGTCCTTCTCCATGCCTGCCCACTGATCGTACAGATCCAGGCAGAGGCTTCTGGCCCTGCCCTTTGTCTCCATCAAAAGGCTTCTGTCAGCGATAATAAAGGAAAAGCCGGGAACTCCCTGTATACACTTGTTGGCGGAGCTTATCAGGAAGTCAATCTGCCAGTCCTTCATGGGAATATCCACGCCTGCGAAGCTCGACATGGCGTCTACAATAAAGGTTTTCCCATAGGTATGAGCCAGCTCTCCAATGGTTTTTATGTCATTTAAAATTCCGCTGGTGGTCTCGCTGTGAATCATCATCACATGCGTAATTTCAGGATGGCTTTTAAGGGCCTCCTCCGCCTTTCCAGGATCCGGGGTCCGGTTGTATTCCTGGGTCACATGAGTACATGGAATTTTGTGGTATCCGCACATCTTAGCTGCCCGCTCTCCGTAAGCGCCGTTGCTTAACAGCAGGACCGCGCCATCCTCGGGAACCACGCTGCTCAGCACGCTCTCCACGCCGAAGCTTCCCGATCCCTGCATCAGGACGGCCGTGTACTCCTTCTCGTCCACATGGGCCAGCTTTAAAAGATTTTTTCTGATTTCCTGCGTAATCTGTTTATAGTCGTCGTCCCAGGTACAGTGGTCAAACATCATGACCCGCTTTACGGTATCTGTAGTTGTCAGCGGCCCCGGTGTCAGAAGCTTATAATTTTTCATGGTATTCTCCTCTAAATCATTGATCCTTGCTCATTATTTTTTATACAAACAAGTGTCATTTTACTATAAAATTCTAAATATTCAATAGAAAACCAGAAGTTTACCATTCATTTTACTTTGTACAGAAACAATATCAACTCTTTGCATTTCTGCACATTTCTTGACAGATTTTTTACATTTTCAGAAATACTCCATGGCTTCTTTGATAAACGGCAATAGAAACAAATACAGTGAGCAAGGTATCATACCCGCTCACTGCGCTTCCTCTTAATTTCCATATAAACGATATCCGTTTTTAAGCTGATTTTTCACCTCGTACAGCGCCTGATCCGACTTGCTGTAAAGCTCTGTGAAGGTACTGCCCTGGCCCGGCGCGCAGGCTGCGCCCAGCGAAGCGGAAATCGTCACAGATTTTCCGTCTTTCGTGTACGTCTTCTGAAGCTGGCGGCACAATTTTTCAAAGATCGGTTCCATCACCTGGAAGTTTGGCACACTTCGAAGCAGGAACACAAATTCGTCTCCTCCTAACCGCCCCAGAATATCATCTCTGCGAAACGTCTTCTTCAGCACGTCCGCCACTTCTCTTAACACCTGATCCCCATACTGATGTCCAAAGGTATCGTTGATCTGTTTGAAATTATCTAAATCCAGCAGTACGAACAGATGGCAGTCTGAATAGGGGTCCGCGTGTTCCAGCAGCTCTTGTACCTTCGATTTCACGGCAGCCGCATTGTAAAGCTGTGTCAGGCCGTCCCGCTCCGCCTGCTTTTGAAGAGCCTTCTTCTCCTTCTCTCCGATTTCCAGCAGCTCCTCCTGCACCTTCTTCTCTGTCACGTCGTCCACGATTCCCACCGTATTCAGAAGATCATGATTCTCGTCATAAATATTTTTCATGAGAATCCGATACCACTTCACGCAGCCGTCTTCTTCTGCTTTGAAAATTCCCTCCACGCTTTCCTCTGTTTTTATGGTTTCAAACAGCTCCAGAAACACCGGAACGGACTCCTCTGCCAGAATTCCCCTGTCCAGAACGGCCTTTACCTTTGCCTCTGTGCCGGATCCGGAAAACAGAGGAAACGATACACCTGCCTTTTTCTTCAAAATCCCTGTCTGAATGCTGTATTCAAACACAACCTGGGAGGACTCCTTGATAGCGATTCCCATCATTTCCTCGCTGCTCACAGCCTCCGCGTGGGATCTCCTCAGCTCCTCCTGCACCTTTTTATTGTACAGGTACAGCCCGATTCCCAATGTGAAAAAGGCCGCTGTCATCAGCAGCATCATTTGGCTGGCTTCTGCATTCACCTGCTTCTGCCACTGTCTCAGCTTCTCTCCGTTTACAATCGAGCAGATGTAGTAGCCCCGAAGCCCCATGGGCATGTAATAGCCAAACTGCTCCTCCTCACCCATCTTGAAAATGAGGTTTCCCGCCTTCTGAGCCTTGATATTTTCCCTGATTTCCTCTTCGTTTCCTTCAATAAATTCATACTCTTCGAATTCATCCCACGCATTTTTCTTGGCAAAAGGGCCTTTCTTCTTCCTCAGAATGTAATTTCCCTGGGAATCGATAATCTGAATGTCTATATCGCTGCCTGTCTCCCCCTCTAAAATTTCATCCATAGAGTCAATATTGAGAATCCCAAATACAATTCCCCTGGGACCGTCATGCTCCATAATCGGAAGAGCCATCACCTGTATCGCTTTCCCGCCTCTGACTTTCGATTCCATCACATCTGAGATCACCGTTTTTCCCGCCATGGCTTCCTGAAAATAATCGCGTCCCTGTATGTTCGCCTTCTGCCCGGCGGAGTCTATAATATTGCCCTCCTGGTCGCTGACGCCTACATAACTGAAGCGCCCTACCTCTGCCAGAAACGACAGCTGCCTGAGAACCTCCTCTTCCTGTAAAAGAGAAAAGTCCTGCAGATTTTCTGCCAGAGCTTCCAGGGAAACGATCATATTTTCATATCGATTCTGTACAAATTTCGCTTCCACCTCCGCCGATTTTTTCAGTTCTTCCTGGCTCTTCTCCATCTCCATTTCAAAAAAATTCGTTTCAAATCTTCCGAACGAATAGGCTGTCAATAAACAAAAACAGAAGGTGCAGACTATCAGTATCAGCTTCCCTCTGTGATATCTCTGATCCATACTATTTTCCCCCTTTCGTCCATCTTACCATATGCAGGCTGACTTGGCTATCCCTTTTCAGTTCTGAAGGGTAACGCCGGCACAGTAAAAGGCCAGATCCCCTTCCTGGCTGCGCCCCCACAGCAAAGAAAAGGAAGAACTTTTCCAGCGACTAAGCTTTTGGTGGAGCATGGAAAAGTTCTTCCTTTTCTTTATTTTATTCCTATTTCATAAACATCGGCGCAAATTTTGCCCAATATCCCTGAATGAAGATATACAGTACAATTACCGGGATTCCGTAGGAAATATAAATTCTGGCCCACGCCGGGAATTTGATTCCCCTTCCCTCGTCCGCCTCAGCCAAGAACTTCTTAAAGCCCCAGCCGTAACGGCTTGTACAGAACGCCAGGTAAACCAGACTGCCTAACGGAAGCAGGTTGTTGCTCACAATAAAGTCCTCCAGATCCATGATGGTGGAGCCTGGTCCAAAGGGGGTAATTCCGCTTAACACATTGAATCCCAGCGCACATGGCAGTGAAAGCAGAATAATCACTACCAGATTGACGGCAACTGCCTTCTTGACAGAACAGCCTGTCAAGTCTGTGGCGAAGGACACGATATTCTGGAACACCGCGATCACCGTAGAGCCTGCCGCAAAGGACATAAATACGAAGAACAGGCTTCCCCAGAATCTTCCTCCCGCCATGTTGTTGAATACATTGGGGAGCGTCACGAAAATCAGGGATGGTCCCTGTCCCGCCTCGATCCCGTAGGCAAAGCAGGCCGGGAAAATGATCAGTCCGGCCATGAAAGCTACAGACGTGTCAAGAATCATAACGCTGACTGCCTCTCCTGTCAGCCTTCTCTCCTTGCCGATATAGCTTCCGAAAATCGCCAGCGCTCCGATACCAATACTCAGGGTAAAGAAAGACTGGCCCAGAGCGGCGAACACCACCTCCCCGATTCCGGCCTCCTTGATCTTTCCAAAGTCAGGCTTTAAGTAGAACTCCAGTCCAGGACCGCTGTTTTCCATCATAATGGAATTGCACGCCAGCACTACCATCAGGGCCAGAAGCACTACCATCATAATCTTCGTTACCTTCTCCACGCCGCCCTGAAGGCCCATAGCGCAGACTCCAAAGCATACGACTACCACGAGGGCCATAAATCCCACGTTAATCGCCGGATTGGCCATCATAGAGGAAAACTGCTCCGATACGCCGGCCGGATCCAGGCTGACGAAATCGCCCTTGGCCATCTTAATGAAGTAGTATACCAGCCATCCGGCTACCGTTGTATAAAACATCATCAAAATGTAATTTCCTGCCATGCCGAACCACTTCTGAATATGCCACTTGCTTCCCTTTGGCTCTAAGACGTCAAAGGACAGCGCCACGCTCTTCTGGCTGGCCCGTCCCACTGCGAACTCCATGACAATGATGGGAAGTCCTAACAGAAGCAGGAAAGCCACGTAGATCAGAACGAAGGCGGCTCCGCCGTACTGTCCTACAATATATGGGAATCTCCAGACGTTTCCCAGTCCAATGGCGCATCCGGCAGAAATCAGGATAAATCCCAGACGCGATGAAAACTTTTCTCTTTCCATTTCCATTTTCTCCTTTTATATAATACCTTTGCAGACAGTTTACTACAGATTCCGTGAAAACACAAGCAGAATAACGCATTAATGCGTTGAATTGACAAAAAAGTTGTATTTATGCAAAAAGGAGAAGCTTACCCGGAATCTAAGCTTCTCCCTTTTTGCCGCCTGAGCGGCGCTATTTTCATAAGGATTATTGTTGGTTATGGGTTTCAGGGTTTGGGACAGAGCCTCTGTCTGTCCTGCCAGGATCGAGCCTACATTGGACCGTAATGCATTACCTGGGCAATCATTAAGAGCACTGTTCCTACTCCTAACCAGATGAGGAACAGTTTCCACATGAACTTCATCCATCTGTCATAAGGAATATTGGCAGCGCCGATAATTCCCATCAGAGCAGTGGAGGTCGGAAGCACGTAGTTACAGAATCCGTCTCCAAAGTTGAAGGCTAAGACAGCTGTCTGTCTTGTCACGCCGATCAGGTCGGAGAGCGGAGTCATAATCGGCATAACTGCCGCTGCCTGGCCGCTTCCTGATGTAAGGAATACGTTGATAATTGTGTTTGCCAGCAGCATGGCCGGAGCCTGAAGGATGCTCGGTACATTAGAAAGTCCGCCTGCCAGAGCGTGAACGACTGTGTCAATGATATTTCCAGACTTCATAATCGTTCCAATGGCTGTGGCCATACCGATGATAAAGGCTGCGCCCAGCATCTTCTTGCAGCCGTCCAGGAAGTCCTTGGAAATCTTGGATGGGTTAAAGCCTGCGATTACGCCTGCCACTAACGCGAGGCCTAAGAACATGGCCGCTGTCTCTTCCATATCCCAGTCAAGCTTTACGCCGCCGTATACAATAGCAATCAGGGCTGCAAAGAATGCGATCATGATCAGGGACTTTCTGAGATTCATCGTTCCAAAGGATTCCAGATCAGCGCCGTCCTTGAACTCGCTCTGCTTATCCAGATCGTACATTGGGCTTAACTCAGGATTCTTGTGAATCTTCATGGCGTAGCGGAGCAGGTAGATGTTTGTCACTACGTAAAATACGCCGAAGCAGACAAAACGGTATCCGATTCCAGAGTAGAGCGGAAGCTCCGCAATCTTCTGGGCTACAATCGTTGTGTTAATATTTAACGGGCCTGTGGAAAAGCCTACCGCTCCTCCCAGCAGGATAATGGAAGCTCCGGTGATGGAGTCCAGTCCCATGGCCATGGCTAACATAACCATAATCGGCGCAAAGGCGATAAAGAGGTTAACGCCCTGTGTGGTACAGATCAGTCCGAATACAAGGGTAAGCAGCGGAATGAAAATGTACAGACGGTTAGAGAACGCCTTCGCTAACTTTGCCACGATTGCGTGAAGCGCTCCTGTCTGAGTAATCATGTGGAAGGCGCCGCCTGCAAACAAGATAACGAGCATCAGGTCAATCTGCTTAATAAAGGCCTTTACAATATAAAGGGGAATTAAAAACGGATTTACCGGAGTCCTGTCAATGTAGTTAAACTGGTTTGGATCGATAACCTCGATTCCCTGGGCATTCTCAAATCTCACATACTGGCCTGCCGGGATAATCCAGGTTAAGGCTACTGCCGCCAGAATAATCGTAAAAATAATTACGAAGGTATGGGGCATTTTAAAGGGTTTTTTTGTCTTTTCGCTCATGGTATGCCTCTCTTCCTTAGATAGAACTTTCCTGTTTCTTTCGTGTCTGGAACTCTTCCTTCACCTCTGCCAGAAGCTTCGGATCTGCAATCAGGTCTGCCGCTGTTCCTGCCAGAATCTTAGCTCCGTAAACAACTGCCTGATGAGCCTCCTCTGTCTTTCCTGCATTAACAAAGTCCTGTGAGTGGGAGGCTGCGCCTTCCTCTACAAAGGCCACGCGGATGCAGGAGCCTGGCACCCGGTGCATAATGTTTCCAAAGTCTGTGGATCCGGTCTTCTCTCTCGGAGCGCGGATGCGGGGAGCGTTCACTGCCTCTGCGTTGGCCATAATCAGGTCGTTCAGCTTCAGGCATGGAATCTTGCTGTCGATTCCCTTTTCCTCAATGATCTCCACCTCTGTCTCAGTCATCATGGCCGCGCCCTGAAGCACCTTTTTAAACCGCTCGATCACTGTGTTCAGGTACGTTCTGTTGTAGGAGCGGACATAGAAGCTGGCTTCTGCCGTCTCCGGCACAATGTTAGCCGGAGTTCCTCCGCAGCCTACGACTGTGTAGTGCATCTTCACATCGTCCGCCACGTGCTCCCGCAGGAACTCGATTCCCTGGAATGCTAAAATCAGTCCGTCCAATGCGCTTCTGCCCTTTTCAGGCTTAACGGCCGCATGGGCGCTGACTCCGTGGTAGATAACCTTGAACTTGGAAAGAGCCAGGGACTTTACGTCTACCTGGGTGCATCCGTTTCCGTGCATCATTAACGCCACGTCCAGCTCCTCAAAATTCACTCCATTCTTAATCATCAAAATTTTTCCGCTGACGCTCTCTTCTGCCGGAGTTCCGTACACTGTAATGGTATAGTTTCCATCTGGCCCTGCGTTTTTAAGAGCTGCCGCCGCTCCTAAAATAGACGGTCCCTGCATGTGATGGCCGCAGGCATGTCCAATGCCCGGAAGCGCGTCATACTCGCAGAGAAGTCCGATATTCGGACCGCCCTCGCCTTTTTTGAAGACAGCCTTAAAGGCCGTCTCCAGGCCGCCGGCTCCCTTTTCCACCTGGAAGCCTTCCTTCTCCAGCCAGCTTGTCAGAAGCCCGGACGCCCTGAATTCAGACAGGCCCAGCTCCGGATGGTCGAAAATATCGTCAGCCATCTCTGTAAGCTCCAGCGCCTTACTGTCAATACAGGCGTACATCCCCTTTTTATCCATCATAAAAACCTCCTTTTCCGGATTCGCTTTCGTGCTTTCAGTATACCGGTAAAGGAGGTTTCTGTATAATTCACTTTTTTTAATTTAACTATTTAAAAAACTTATAATCTATTGAGCCAGGCTCTCCCACTCTGTGTAGGCCTGCTGCCGGCACAGCGCGATAAACCTCTGCATGGGCTCCGTCACATGGATATCCTTTCTGTATCCGGCCACAAAGGCTGTCTTGGGAGCCGTGGCCCCCATCGTGTAATAATTGACTCTCTTTCTGTACTTCATATTCATGGCGTAATATTCCCGGTTAAAGCCGATTCCCAGACCTTCCGCCACCATCTGCATAGCCATCTCAATATTTCGGATGGTCTCAATCCGGCCCAGGGTAATTCCCTCGCTTTTCAGCACAGCCTCCACATCGGCCCGGAGGCTCTGCCCCGGATAGGGCAGAATGACGTTCTGGCCGTTCAGCCATTTCAAATCAAGATACCGATAGCGGGATCCCTCCGCCCAGACAGCCTTCTCGTTCAGGGGAGAAAGCTGGGGAACTGCGATTAACAGCTCCTCCGAAAACAGCTCCTGAGCCTGCATACCGCCCTTAACGTCCGCCCCGTTCATCAGAACCAGATCCAGCTCATAGGCATTGAACATCTGCATCAGCTCCTTATGGTTGCCTTCCTGAATAACTACCTGAATTCTGGGATATTCGCTTTTAAACCGCGCTAAAACCGGCGGGATCAGCCAGGTCTCGCGCCGAAGCTGGACTCCAATCCGAAGCCGCCCTGCCCGCTCTCCGGTAATCTCCGCCAGACCCTCGTCAAACTCTGCCTTCAAGTCCAGCATCTTTCTGGCCTTTTCCACGTACATCTCCCCTGCCCAGGTCAGGGTAAAACGCTTTCCCGAGCGGTCAAACAGGCGGACGCCCAGATTTTTCTCCAGCGTGCTGATATAAATGCTCAGCGCAGGCTGGGAAATAAACAGCCGCTCCGCCGCCTTTGTGATGTTGCCGCACTCTGCCAGTACACAGACATAGGTTTGTTCCTTCAGATTCATAGCGTATCCCCTTTTCTCCCTCGTTTCATCTCCTGCCATGCAGCCATGAACTGTTTATATCACACTTTTATTATTTAATAAACTTATATTTTTCATACTTTTAATAAATTTTTTAAATTTTAATTTTCCTGCTTCTGCCCTGGCGCCAGCACATCCCAGGCTAACCTGTGAATTTCTCTGCAATAGCTCCGCTGTAGTAGGCTTCTAACAGTCCTTCCAGATCCCGGATCTTCTCCCGCAGCTCCCTGCCTGCGTCTGTGTCGCCCACCCGCTTCCTCTTGGCCACCCATTTCACCATGGTGCTCTCCGAGTGGATATCGCTCTCGTTTTCAATGGCGGACTCTGTAGACTCAAATGGCTTATGGGCTGCCAGAATGAGGCCGTAGGAATTGTAGATCAGGGTATATCCGGCAATCCCCGTCTCCTCCTGGTAGGCTCTTGAAAAGCCGCCGTCAATGACCAGAAGCTTTCCGCCGCACTTAATGGGGCTTTCCCCGTCCTTCGTCTTCACCGGCACATGGCCGTTGATAATGTGGGCGCCCTCCGGCTCCAGGCCGAACTCCCGCAAAATCCGGTCGATGACCTCCTCGTTTTCCAGAAAGCGGTAGTAGGGGTTTTTTACCTCCTTGTGAGTCTCCTTCTCCGCCAGAAAATACCGCTCAAAGGTAGCCATCTTATCCTTTCCAAACAGAGGAGAATTCTCGCTGAGCCAGATATACCACATCAGATCCCTGCCCTTCTCCCGCTCTGCTCTGTCCACCGCCACAAAGCCCTTTCTCACATAGTTGTCAAGGGCGTCGTAGAGAGCTCTTCCCCGGTATTTTTTTCCGTAGATTTCCACCGATTTCAGGGTTCCATCCTCATTGAGGGGAACGCAGCCGTGGTAGAGGAGGTTGTTATTGTACACCTTGTAAAGGCTTCCCTTGGCCAGCAGGAACTTCATGTGACGCTGAAGCTTCTCGCAGCCCATAAAGGCCTTGGAGAGCCGTTCCATGATCTCCGCCTCCTGGTCTGTGAAAGAGTAGGGATCCGCCGGATCCACGGTCGGGAAATTTTTGTCCAGAAGCTGGTATTCTGTGCCATTCAGATCAATGGTTCCCTTTTCGTAATCGATCCGGTGGAGCAGATTTCTGCCTTCCAGGCCGAATTCCGGATGCTTTCTGATGATCTGTCCCTCCGCCTTAAACTGGATCACAGAGATAGCCTTGTGCATTTTCAGATTTATCTCCCGCTCCTGCTGGGCGTAAGTATTCGTTCCCTTTAAGGCAAAGCAGGCGCATGGATCCTCCGCGTAAACGTTCATGGCAAAGGTGGCTAAGGGGAGCAGGTTGATGCCGTAGCCGTCCTCCAAAATATCCAGGTTTCCGTATCTGGCGCAGATTCGTATCACATTGGCAATGCAGCAGATCTGGCCTGCCGCCGCGCCCATCCACAGCACGTCGTGGTTTCCCCACTGAATGTCCACTGAGTGGTAGGTCATCAGCTTGTCCATGATAATGTGCGGTCCCGGCCCCCTGTCGAAAATGTCCCCCACGATGTGCAGGTGATCGACGGTCAGCCTCTGAATCAGCTCGCACATGGCCGCGATAAACTGCTTGGCCCGTCCCACCCGGATAATGGTTTCCACAATGGCCCCATAGTAGGATTCCTTGTCTGCCAGCTCCTCCCGCTCGGTGATCAGCTCCTCCATGACATAGGCAAATTCCTTTGGAAGAGCCTTTCTCACCTTGGAGCGGGTATACTTGCTGGAAGCTCTCCGGCACACCTCGATCAGACGGTACAGGGTAATCTTATACCAGTCCTCCGGATTCTCCTCCTTTTTAAGGATCCGCTCCATCTTCTCCCATGGATAATAGATCAGCGTGGCCAGGGTCTGTTTGTCCTGCCGGCTCAGGGTGTGGCCGAACACGTCGTCAATCTTCCTTCTGACAGAGCCGGAACCGTTTTTGAGCACATGGGAAAAGGCCTCGTATTCCCCGTGGACGTCCGTCAAAAAGTGCTCCGTTCCCTTCGGAAGATTTAAAATTGCCTCCAGATTAATCACCTCGGTAGACGCCGCCGCGATGGTAGGATACAGCTCCGCCAGCCGTTCCAGATACCTCTCCTCCAGTTTTTTCATAAACTTCCTCCCAATACACTTACCGGCCGGACAGAGTCTGGCCGTTTTAGACAGATCATAATTTTAGATAACGCTTTTATTTATACTCTTCCGCAAACTTCCTGATGTTGGACGCGTTGACAAACTTCTTAATCTCCCCGTCTTTTCCCACCAGCACAAGGGTCGGCGCCTGCATAATACCGAACCGGCTGGACATATCCGGATTCTCTTCCGCATCCACTACCGTATAATCTGTTCCCTTCAGACATTCCTTGGCAATCCGGCAGTTGGGGCAGGTCTTAGTGGTGAACAGATAAACCCCTGCCTTGGCCCCCATCCCCTTTCTGGGCGCCTCTCTGTTCTCCTTCACTGTCTTTTTCTCTGTCTCCAGCCCCTCAGAAAGCTCCCTGCCATCCTTTAATCTGGAATTCTCCATGCAGTAGGTCTTTCTGTCCTTGTACTCCTGGGACTTTCCCTCGTTCCAGTTCTGCACTGGGCGGTAGTAGCCGGTAATGCGGCTGTAAACCTCTGCCTTCTTTCCGCAGATCGGGCAGATAAAATGCTCTCCCGCCAGGTAGCCGTGCTCCCTGCAGATGGAGTACGTAGGCGATAAGGTGTAATAGGGCAGCTTGTAATTTTCCGCAATGGTTCTCACCAGCCGGGCCGCAGCCTGCCAGTCAGGCAGCTTCTCGCCCAGGAAGGCGTGGAATACGGTTCCAGACGTGTAGAGCGTCTGCAGCTCGTCCTGAATATCGAGAGCGTCGAAAATATCCTCCGTGTACCCCACCGGAAGATGGGAGCTGTTGGTGTAGTAAGGCGTCTCCCCCGGCTCTCCCGCCGTAATAATGTCAGGATAACGCTTTCTGTCGTGCTTGGCCAGGCGGTAGGAGGTAGACTCTGCCGGGGTGGCCTCCAGGTTGTAGAGGTCTCCGTACAGTTCCTGGTAATCAGACAGCCGCTCTCTCATGTGGTTTAATACCTTTTTCGTAAATTCCTGCGTCTCCCTGTGAGTCATATCCATCCTGAGCCAGCGGGCGTTTAAGCCGGCCTCGTTCATGCCTACCAGACCGATGGTGGAAAAGTGGTTCTCAAAGGTTCCCAGATACCGCTTGGTGTAGGGGTAGAGACCGTTATCCAGAAGCTTTGTAATCACAGTTCTCTTAATCTTTAAGGAGCGGGCCGACACATCCATCATGTGATCCAGGCGCGCAAAGAAATCCTTCTCATCGGAGGCCAGGTACGCGATTCTCGGCATATTGATGGTCACTACGCCTACGGATCCCGTGCTTTCCCCGGATCCGAAGAATCCTCCTGTCTTTCTGCGCAGCTCCCGCAGATCCAGCCTCAGACGGCAGCACATGCTGCGGACGTCGCTGGGCTGCATATCACTGTTTATGTAATTGGAGAAATAGGGCGTGCCGTATTTGGAGGTCATCTCAAACAGCAGCCGGTTATTCTCCGTATCGGACCAGTCAAAATCCTTTGTAATAGAATAGGTAGGAATCGGGTACTGGAAGCCTCTTCCGTTGGCGTCTCCCTCGATCATAGTCTCAATAAAGGCCCTGTTGATGAGATCCATCTCCTCTTTGCAGTCCTTGTACTTGAAATCCATCTCCTTTCCGCCTACAATGGCGTTCATCTCAGCCATGTCGTCCGGAACCGTCCAGTCCAGGGTAATGTTGGAGAAGGGAGCCTGGGTTCCCCAGCGGCTCGGCGTGTTGACGCCGTAGATAAAGGATTCAATGCACTTTTTCACCGCGTCGTAGGACAGGTGATCTGCCTTGACAAAGGGGGCCAGATAGGTGTCAAAGGAGGAAAACGCCTGCGCTCCCGCCCACTCGTTCTGCATGATGCCCAGGAAATTTACCATCTGGTTGCAGAGTACGGAAAGGTGTCTGGCCGGGGAGGAGGTAATCTTTCCCGTAATGCCTCCCAGCCCCTCTAACAGCAGCTGCTTTAAGGACCACCCCGCGCAGTATCCCGTCAGCATGGACAGGTCGTGAAGGTGGATGTCCGCATTCCGGTGGGCCTCCGCAATCTCGGAATCATAGATCTCAGACAGCCAGTAATTGGCCGTCACCGCGCCGGAATTGCTGAGAATCAGGCCGCCGACAGAGTAGGTGACGGTAGAATTCTCCTTTACTCTCCAGTCCTCCACCTTCACGTAGCTGTTTACTACGTCCTTATAATCTAACAGCGTATTCTTCTTTTCCTCTGCGCTGTTCTTCTCTTTTTTATATGAAAGGTATGCTCCGGCCGCCTCTGTATAGCCTGCCTGCTCCAGTACGCGGGCCGCGCTGGCCTTGATCTCCTCCGTTCTCAGCTCTCCCTCGCAGATCTTCGGCTGGAAATCCGCCGTCGTCCGGAGCGATAAAAGCTCTGCTATCTCCTGGCTGCACACGTTTCCTGCTGCCTGCAGAGCCTTTTCTATGGAAGCTGTCAGCTTTGTCAGCTGAAAACCGACTGTCTCTTTATCACGCTTAATCACACTAATCATACTGCCTTCTCCTTTCCAGAACCCCGCTGGGCGGGTACAGACTCCATTATAGCAAAGGGCGCAAAAAAGCACAATATCTATACTTGTGTTTTTAATAAAAACCAGATATTGTGCTTTGTCGTTGTTTTTTTCACAATTTTCCACTACATCAGGCTTCCGTAGATCTCCGCCGGAACGTATGCCTCCACCTGGATTCCTGCCTCTGTATACTCCTCCTTCAGAAGCTCTCCGTACTTTCTGATGGACTGGATCTTCCCGGCCTCCCCATAAGAAAATACCTTGTTCAGATACACTCTGCGGCTTCTTAAGATTCCTTCCAGCGTCTCTAACAGATCCGGGATTCCCTCCCCTGTCTTAGCGGAAATTTTCACCTGAAAGTCAGAGCTGAAATCCCTTAAAATCACATCCCCTGTCAGCTTATCCATCTTGTTGAATACAGTGACAATGGTTTTATCCCTGATTTCCAGCTGGCGCAGCGTCTCGTACACGATGTGGATCTGCGTGTCCAGCTGTGGATTGGACACGTCCGCCACGTGGAGGATGATGTCGCTGTAGCGTGCCTCCTCCAGAGTGCTCTTAAAGGCCTCGATCAGGTTGTGAGGCAGCTTTCTGATAAAGCCTACCGTATCTGTCAGAAGAATATTCTGGCCGCTGGGAAGCTTAAGCATCCTGGTGGTGGGATCCAGAGTGGCGAACAGCTTGTCCTCCGCCAGAATCCCTGCGTCGGTCAGATAATTGAGTAGCGTGGACTTGCCTGCGTTGGTGTAGCCCACAATGGCCGCCGACACGGTGCAGTCTCTGTCTCTCTGCTGTCTGGCCACCTCCCTGTGGCGTTTTACGTCCTCCAGTTCTGCCTTCAGCTGCCCGATTCTCTCATGGATCAGACGCCTGTCAGACTCCAGCTTCTTCTCTCCTGGTCCTCTCGTTCCGATTCCTCCTCCCAGACGTGAAAGAGAATTCCTGAGGCCGACCAGCCTGGCGGCCCGGTAGCGCAGCTGGGCCAGCTCCACCTGGATTTTTCCCTCTCTGGTCACTGCATGGGAGGCAAAAATATCGAGAATCACCATGGTCCTGTCCATGACCTTCGTCTGAAGAGCGTCCTCCAGATTTCGAAGCTGGGCGGGACTCAGCTCGTCATCACAGACAACGCCTGTAGCCTGCAGAGCCAGAACCCTCTCTCTGACCTCCTCTATTTTTCCCTTTCCCAGGTAGGTTCCCGGATGCACCCGTTCACGATTCTGGATAATCCGGTCTGCCGCCACGGCTCCCGCTGTCTTCACAAGCTCTGCCAGCTCGTCCACCGACTCCTCCGTATCGTCCCCGTCGCCTGTACTGACGGCCACAAGAATCACCCGTTCCTCTTCCTCGCGCATATCGTAAAGCTCCGCCATGTTCACACTCCTTTTCCTGATTTCTTTTTACCGGCTCTCCAGAAAGACGATTTCCCTCTCTATCTCAGGCGTAGAGCCGTAAGCCGATACATAAGCGTTTAAAAGCTCCAGGGCCTTCTCGAAATTGCCTTTGTATTCGTAGGCAGCCGCCTCGTTGTACTTTAAATCCGGCATTTTCACTTCGTCCTGCAGAGTCATCCCCTTCTCAAAATAAGAAAGAGCCTCGTCGTACTGTTCTGCCGCCATCATGCACAGGCCCATCCGGTTGCACAGATCCGCCGTCAGACCGGAGCTGGCCGCTCCCTCGTAAAAGCTCATGGCTTCCTCATACTGTCCCTGATCCTCGTAGGCCTTTCCGATGGCCGACAGGGCCAGAGAGCGGCCTGCCTCCTCCTCCGGGGAAAGGGCGGCCTCATGAATGGACTTCTGATCCGGATCCAAGGCAGCCTGGCCGGACGCGGTTTCCTGCTGCGTTCCATCTGCACCCTTTTGGTCTTCCTGTTTCTGATTCTCTTTCTTCCCGTCTGCCGGTTTCTGAGCTTTCTGATCCTGTTTCTTCTCTCCAGACGCCCCTTTCTGGGCTTTTTCGTAAGCCTCCACCGCCTCGTCCAGCTCTCCGGCCAGGGCGTGGGACGCAGCTCCATAATACAAATATTCCCGTTTTTCCCCGTCTACATCCGCCAGAATATCATAGGTATGAGCTGCCGCCCGGTAATCCTCCGTCAGATACTCTGCCTCGGCCCTGTATTTCAGCACGTCCAGCTCAAACGGGCCTACAATTCCATCCGCCTCGTCCAGAGCTTTATCAAAGGAGGCGATGGCGTCCTCATAGTTTTCCTGATTCATCTGTTCAATGCCGGTCATTCTGGCTTCCCGGGCTTTTTTCGAGTCCCCGCAGCCAGTCAGCAAAAGGGCCGCCGCTGATGCGGCCAGCACCCGGCAAAGCAGTCTGTGTCGTTTCATCCAGGCCTCCTTTCTGCCTTTACAGACTCTGGCGCTCTTTCAGAGCATGGTTCGGCGTTTATGCCGCTTTCTCTACTTTGTCCCTGTGCTTCCATGGCCGCCTCTGTCCTGATTTCCAAGGCAGTCTGTCTCCTCGAAGGAGAAGGACGGCTGGTGCTCCATAATGCGGAACTGGCAGATTCTGTCGTTTACATGGATCACCGTATCTCTTAACGCGTAAGCAGGAAAGAACCATTGATCATTATCTCCGCAGTACGTCTCGTCAATCACTCCCATGTGGTTTGCCTGAATCACGCCGAAGTTTTTAAAGGTACTGCTTCTGGGAACCACATGGGCCTCATAGCCTTTCGGAAGCTCCATGGCCACGCCCAGTGGGATCAGGGCAAACTCTCCCGCCTTCAGCTCCACATCCCTGGCAGCCCGCAGATCCATCCAGTCTGATTTTCCATCTATATAGCAGAGCCTGTCTATTTTATCTGTAAAATATTTAATTCTGATCTTCATTCTGTCCTGATTCCTCTCTTTCATCTTCCTGTACTCATAAATGTCTCTGCTATTTTATCATTTCGCAGGAAGAATGTCACGAGATTTCACTTTTTTATGTGCGAAAAGGGCGGCCGCGCCGTCTGAAACGGCCGGCCGCCCAAAGGCTGCATTCTGTCTATTCGTTTTATAGTGCGGACGCTATCTGCAGTGAAGCGTTACGTTTCCGCTCTCCAGGGATTTCTTTACGTCGATGACTCTCTGGTTGGTGCTGCCCCGCCAGAAGGCGTCCTCGTCCTTCAGTTCCTCCACAAACCGTCCGTCTACCAGCACGTCGGCAAAACCAATGTAGGGAAGATCCTTCACCTGATCCCAGTCGTACCCTGTGTAAAGCCAGATCGTCTTATCGGGAAACCGTTCCTTCATCTCCTTCATCAGAGCCCCTGTCTCCTCCCGGTTGGCCGGATGGAGGGGATCTCCGCCGCTTAAGGTCACGCCGGAAATATAGGGCTTTTCAAGCTCTGCAAACAGCTCTGCCCTGGCTTCCCCATCAAAGGGAAGGCCTCCTTCTATATCCCAGGTAACGGGATTCTGACAGCCCTTGCAGCCGTGGCAGCAGCCTGCCACCCATAATACTGTCCGGAGTCCGTCACCGTTTAACATATCGTCCTTCGTTATATTGTGATAACGCATCGTTCCGTCCTCTCTCCCTTTCCTCAGCCTGCACGGCCGGATTTTACATGGATTTGCGCTCGGCGATCTCCGCCATCTTCGCGTCGTTTAACCGGGTGTCTCCCTTTACGCGGGAGTAGCTTAAATACCCGTTCATTCTGTCAATCTTCGTCAGGTTCCTGCTGCCGCACTTGGGGCATACGTCCATGTTCAGCTCCTCGTGGCCGCAGTCGTCGCAGTAGGACAGAGACAGGTTCACGCCCTCGTAAAAGCCCATCTTCATGGCCCGGCGCACCAGCGTGCGGATGGCGTCTGTATTGTAGGCAATCGGATACTTCACATACTGGATCTTGCCGCCGTTTGACAGCTCCCAGAAGCGGTACTCCAGATCCTGCTTCTGGATCGGCGTGATGTCCTCCGTCACGTGGCAGTGGAATCCGTTGCTCACATATTCCCTGTCTGAGACGTTCTCAATAATGCCGTATTTCTTTCTGAACTGCTTCACCTGAAGACCGCACAGGTTCTCCGCCGGAGTCGCGTAAATGGCGTAGAGATTTCCGTCCTCCTTCTTGAACTGGTTCACCTTCTCGTTGATGTGCTCCAGCACCTCCAGAGCGAACTGGCCATCCTCCACCAGGGACTTGCCGTTGTAGAGCTCCTGCAGCTCGTTGAAGGCAGTGATTCCAAAGGATGCGGTCGCTGTCTTGAGAAGCGGCTTAATCTTGTCATGCAGGCCCAGGTGGCCGCCGTAGAAGCCGCCCTCGCAGTAAGCTAACGGATTGGTAGAAGCTCTCATCTCGCCCAGATAAGCGTAGGTGCGGATGTGGATTTTTCTGATCAGCTCCAGATAGTAGTCCAGAACCTCATAGAAATCGCGGCTCTCCTGTCTGGCCTTGGCTAAAATCATAGGCAGGTGAAGGCTCACAACGCCTACGTTAAACCGTCCCACAAAGCGCGGTACGTCCGTCTCGTCCGCCGGCTCCATGCCGCCCTTCTCATACCATGGGGAGAGGAAGGCCCTGCAGCCCATAGGAGAGATAATCCTGCCATATTTCTTGTACATGCTGGCAATGTAGCCCTCGCCGGTCAGAGACAGCCAGTCTGGGTACATAGTCTTGGAGGAGCAGCGGATTCCCGCCTCAAATACGTCCTCCAGCTCCTTTCCAGGGCCGTGTAAATTCTCGTCATACAGGAACACCAGCTTCGGGAACAGCACTGGCTTCTTATGGCCGTCCTTTCCCTGTCCCTTTCTGCGCACGTCCAGCATGGTGATGGTAGCCATCTTGGCGAAGCGGCTTTTTCCTGTTCCGGCCGTCATGGTGATAAACGGATAATCTCCCCGGCTGGAGGAAACGGAGTTAAACTTGTACTCCCAGCCCTGGAAGCCCTGCTCCATATCTCTCTGGATATCCGCCCAGGCTACCTCCTCCGCCTTCTCCCGGCTGAGGCCCAGTCCTTCGTACTTTTCAATGTATTTCGCATAGGATTTCTCCGCGTAGGGAGCCAGAATCTCCTCCACGCTGGGAACCGTAAAGCCGCCGTACTGCTGGCTGGCCGCACTCAGCACAATGTCTCCGATTACGTCGAAGGCTACGTCCAGAGTCTTCGGCTCGTTGTACCAGAGATTGCCCATCTCAAAGCCGCCGGTCAGAACCGTCTTCACGTCGAAGAGGCAGCAGTTCATGGTGTCCCGGCGGGCGGACATGTCATGAATATACAGATATCCGTCGCGGCAGGCCTGCAGCTCTTCCACTGTCATGAAGAACTTCTTGTAAAGTTCCTTGTTTAACTCGTTGAAAATCAGGCTTCGCTTGGTGGAAACCAGAGCGCTGTCCGTGTTGGAGTTTTCCTTGTCTCCAATGTACATAATAGACTGGCTCTTTTTATAAACCTCGTCTAACATCTGGACGAAATCCTGCTTGTAGTTGCGGTAATCCCGGTAGCTCTTGGCAACCAGCGGATTCACCCTCTCTAACGCTCCCTCCACCAGGTTGTGCATCCTGGCAATGGGGATCTCCGCCACGCCCAGCTCCTGGGCCTTCTCCTCCACAAACTGGCAGATAAAATTCAGCTCTGCCTGTGAAAACTGAATCATGGCTCTCTCTGCCGACTTGTTTACCGCCACAACCACCTTCTGCACGTTAAAATCTTCCCGGGTTCCGTCTTTTTTGATTACTTTTATCTCAGCACACTTCATCCTCTGATCTCCTCCCTGACTTTTTGAACGGCGGAACAGTCCGAACCCTCTCCCGCCTCTGTCTGACGCTTCCTGCCGCAGACACAAGATATTGTATACAAAAGACTATATTTAGTCTTATTTTTAACACTCGGCACAAGATACTGTGTCATGCCTGAACCATATCGTATCATCTGCCCCCATGGAAGTCAATAGCCATTTTCCATCAAAAAGTTCTTGACAAGCCGCAAAGCCCCAGCCTATGCGGACCGCGGCCCACGGAAATTTTTTACGGCTCCTTTGCCTGTCCGCCGATCTGTCCTTCCGCCTTCTCTCCGGGCTTCTCCTTTGCTGTCTCCCCAGCCTTTTCCTCCGGGCTTTTCTCCGTCCCGCTTTCAGCTGACGCGGCGGCCTCCAAAACAGCCTGCAGCTCCTCGTCGTTCATCTGAAGCTCTTCCTCCACCTCCAGCTTAAACTCGTCCAGCTGCTCCGGATCAATGACAGGAAGCTCCTCCATGCTGCCCACTCCGAAACGGCGCAGAAACTCCTCTGTCGTGGCGAACAGGGCCGGCCGCCCCGGCGCGTCCAGCCGTCCCACTTCATACACCAGATTATACTCGATGAGCCGGTTGACCGCGTGATCTGATTTTACGCCTCGTATCTGCTCGATCTCTATCTTAGTAATCGGCTGTTTGTATGCAATAATCGAAAGTGTCTCCAGCACCACGTCGGAAAGCGCCTGCTTTTTCGGCGCCTTGGCCACCCGGATTAAATTTTCATAGTATTCTGCCTTCGTACACATCTGGAAGCTTCCGGAAAGCTCGATAATGGAGAGGCCTCTGCCCTCTTCCCTGTATTTTTCCCGCAGCCGTTCCACCGCCGCCTGGGCTTCCTCCTCGCCTGTCTCAAGAGCCGCCGAAAGCTCCCGAAGCTCCACGGCTCTCCCCATCGTAAAGAGCACTGCCTCCGCAGCCGCCTCCTGCCTTAAAAGCCTGTCCTTTTCTCTCATTCCTGATTCTCCCGCTATTTTCTGTTCCGCCCGAAATATTCTTTGTCATCCTGCGCCTTCCGGCTTATTCTGCCGTGCCAGGCACGTCAAAATCGATTTCCTCATACGTTCCCTCCGGCTCCAGGGATTCTATGTACATATCGCTGTCCACGGTCTCCTGGGTCAGATAAATCTTTCCGACCTTCATCAGCTCCAGCACCGCTAAAAAAGTGACGACCGTCTCCATTTTCCCGGCCGTTCCCCCTAACATCTCACGAAAGCTGAACTTCCTGTTTCTTCTGGCAAAGCCAAGGACAAAGGCCAGCCTCTTTTTCAGACTGACCGGCTCCCTGGCAATGGTTCCAAAACCGCTGCGGACAGGATCCTTTTTATTCTCCCCACGCCTGATCACAGACTCAAAGATCTCCTGGAGCTTCGCCAGCGTCAGCCCCTTTAAAAGCTCATCCAGATCCACAGGCGCCTCGTACTCCGCCACCTCCCTGGGAATCGTAGGCGCTTTAAAAAGGAGGCGCTCCGCGTCCTCCTCCATATCTTCCAGCTCTCTGGCCATAAATTTATACATCTTGTATTCCAGAAGGCGGCGGACCAGCTCTGCTCTCGGATCCTCCTCCTCTTCTTCCTCCTTCTCCTCCCTGGGAAGGAGCATTCTGGCCTTAATATCAAGCAGCGTGGCCGCCATCACCAGAAATTCACTGACCAGATCCAGATCCTGGATATCCATGTGATTCACATAGTCCAGATACTGCTCTGTGATTGTGACAATCGGAATATCATAGATGCTTACCTTATTCTTCTCTATCAGATGCAGAAGCAGATCAAGAGGCCCCTCGAAATGCTCCAGCTTATAGGAAATTCCCATACGCACCATCCTTCTCTTACTCCGGTCTGCGCGTCCTTCTGCGCAGCCCATGGAATCCAAGTATAGCAGATTTGGACAGTAAAGTAAACCGGCAGGAACTTAACGAAAAATTTCTTTTCTTCCGTTCTTTCACCTGTTTGTGGTATAATATGAGTACTTAGCGAGTACGAGCCACAGGCGAAGTATGAGGTTAGTACGAGTCATACCCAGACACTTAGCGAGGTCTTTTCGAGCTTAGTGAATGTGGTATAATAAACGCAAATCATTCTGGAGGAACAGATTATCTATGACATTTATCAGTGTTTTTGATGTGCTGGGGCCGAACATGATCGGCCCTTCCAGCTCCCATACGGCCGGAGCCGCTTCCATTGCCCTCATGGCCAGAAAGATGTTTGGCTGCCCCGTTTTGAAGGCAGACTTCACTCTGTACGGATCCTTTGCCAAAACTTACCGGGGACACGGCACAGACCGCGCCCTTTTAGGCGGCATTATGGGGTTTTCCACAGACGACAAGCGGATTCCCGACTCCTTTTCTATCGCCAGGGAACGCGGAATCGAATTTTCCTTCACTCCCAATGAAATCGAAACGGAGGTCCATCCCAACACGGTGGATATCGCCATGACCGGATCCTCCGGCCGCCGGATGACGGTCCGGGGAGAGTCTCTGGGCGGCGGAAAAATCCGAATTACCCGCATCAATCAGGCGGAGGTGGATTTTTCCGGCGAGTACAACACGCTGATCGTGATTCAGAAGGACAGGCAGGGCGTTATCGCCCACATTACGGGGTGCCTCAGCAAAGCCAACGTAAACATTGCCTTTTTGAAGCTGTTTCGTGAGGCCAAGGGAAGCACCGCCTACAGCATTGTAGAATTCGACGGCTCTCTGCCGGAGGGCATCCCAGACGAGATCCGGAAAAATCCCAATGTGAAAGACGTTATGCTGATTGAGCTGTAAGGAGGAGACTGCAGATATGGATTTTAAAAATGGAAACGAACTGCTGGAGCTGTGCGAAAGCTGCGGCCTGCCTATTTCCCAGGTGATGAAGCAGAGGGAATGCGAGCTGGGTGAAACTTCCCAGGAGGCAGTCGAGGCGCGCATGCTGCGGGCATTGGAAATTATGAAGGAATCGGCCCACTCCCCCTTAACTGCTCCGAAAAAGTCTATGGGCGGTCTCATCGGAGGGGAAGCCAGGCTGGTAAATGAGCGGAGGCTGGCCGGCAAAAGCGCGGCCGGCTCTGTACTCAGCCGGGCCATCGCCTTCTCCATGGCTGTCCTGGAGGTAAACTCCTCTATGGGGCTGATTGTGGCGGCCCCCACCGCCGGATCCTCGGGCATTGTGCCGGGGCTTCTTCTGGCTCTTCAGGAAGAATATCATTTCTCCGACAGCCAGATTCTGGACGCTCTCTTTAACGCCGGAGCCATCGGCTATCTGGCTATGAGAAACGCCACAGTGGCGGGAGCTGTGGGCGGATGCCAGGCTGAAGTGGGAGTAGCTTCCGCCATGGCGGCCTCTGCGGCTGTGGAGCTGATGGGCGGTTCGCCTGTCCAGTGTCTCGACGCAGCCTCCACCGTTCTCATGAATATGCTGGGACTTGTCTGCGATCCCATCGGCGGCCTGGTGGAATGTCCCTGCCAGGGCAGAAACGCCGCCGGCGCAGCCAACGCCCTGACCGCCGCTGAGATTGCCCTGAGCGGAGTCCGCCAGCTGATTCCCTTCGATGAAATGCTGGACGCCATGTACGCAGTGGGCAGACGGCTTCCCCAGGAGCTGAGGGAAACGGCCATGGGCGGCTGCGCCGTTACCCCGTCCGGCTGCAGCGCGTTCTGCTCCGGCTGCATGGACTGATTTCCAGCCGTCAGCCCTGCTTTTTCCTCAGACGGATGTGCACCAGCTGAGGCTTATTGCAAAACCTGATATTAATGGAATGGGTTCCCAGTCCGCGGCTGACGATCATGGTTTTTCCTTCTCTGTCAAACCGGCCGGCACACCATGGAAGGAAAAACTGGAATTGAGGCGTCATCACTCCGCCCAGAAAGGGCAGGCGGATGGTTCCGCCGTGAAAATGGCCGCAGAGCGTCAAATCCGCTCCCCAGCGGCGGCACTCTTCAAAAAACAGGGGGGAGTGGAGGAGGAGAATCTGATACCGTCCCAATTCTCCCCTTCCCACATGGCTCTCCAGCTCCCCTTCCTCCATCCGGGGGACGGTAAAGCGGTGGCGGTAGTACCTTTCCTGCATATTGCAGCCCGTAATCCTGATATCATCTCCAAATTCCGCCGATTCATCCGAAAGATACATCACACCTGCCTTCTCAAGTTCCTGGCAAAACATCTGGCAGCTGTCTCCATACACCTCTCTTTCCCGTTTCATCCTCTCCTCATGATTTCCATTGGCATAAAAAACAGGATACTTCCCAGCTAACGTCCGCACCAGATCAAGAGACGGTTCCAGATCCAGCTTTCCCCGTTTGCACACCATCATATCGCCGCCTATCAGCACCGCGTCCGGCCTTACCTTCTCAATGGCTCTTAAAAGCTTTTCCTGATTCTTTCCAAACTGGTTATTATGTAGATCAGAGAGAAACACAAAGTTTCTCTCCTCCTCTCTCAGCTTTTCTGACGTCAGTTCAAAGGTTTCTGTCACAAAATGTTTCTTCTCATACTCGGAACGGGCGAAAAAGCCTGCCCCTAATCCTGTCAGGCCAAAAAGGGCCCATCCCAGTCCTGTCATAGCGCTTCCTCTTTTTTCATTGCTTCCTTCTGGTTTCTTTTTCACGATTTCTTCTTCACGGTTTCTTTTTCATGTTGTCTTCTTCATGATTTCTTCTTCACGGTTTCCCGCCCGCGTCCGGCCTGTATCCGGCTTATTTTTTTAATCGCTTATAGGCCCCTGCATAGGGCGCCAGCTCCATACGGATAAACCAGCCCTGTTCATGCTCGCAGACAGGACAATATTTGGGCGCAAAGGTTCCGTGGTATACATAGCCGCAGTTTAAGCACACCCATCCCGTTTCCACCTCCGAGGCGAACAGCTGGCTCTTCTCCAGCAGTCCCGCAAGCAGGTCGAACCGGTCGCCGTGCGTCTTCTCCACCTCCGCAATCATGTGGAAGATCTGGCCAATCCTGTCAAATCCCTCGTCCAGGGCAATGTTTCCAAAATTCTGGTACACATCCCTGTACTCCTCAAATTCATTGTGCCGCGCCGCCTTCAGAAGATCCAGGGTTTTATCCCAGCCGTCCACCGGATATCCAGCGTCTATCTGAATGCTCTCCCCTGTCATTTCCTTTAAAAAGCGGTAAAATACCTCTGCGTGCTCCTGTTCCTGAGCCGCCGTAAACTGAAACACTGCTTCAATAACAGGGAGTCCCTCCTTTTTCGCCGCTGCCGCCGCAAAAGTATAGCGGTTTCTGGCCTGGCTTTCCCCTGCAAAAGCTCTCATCAGGTTTTTAGCTGTCTCCGTATTCTTTAAAATTGATTCCATAAAGCTTCCTCCTGGTTTTAGGTATTCAGGGAGCAATTCCCTATGGCTTTATAATTGCCATAACCAGGTGGCGGTATTCATGTTCGTGGAAACTGCGGCTCTGTTCTGCTCTGTCAGACTGCCAAAAGACAGGATTCTGCCTCTTTTGCGTGCTTTACAAAGAGCTGCCGGATTTTTTCCAGCTCTCCCAGCCCCCTGAGAATGCAGGATACCTCATATCCCGCCTCCTCAAAGGCCTGTTTCCAGGATCCTTCTTCCTCGCCTGCCATATCGTTATTGGCATGGTCGCCTGCCACAATCATTAAAGGCTGAAGAACCGCCCTTTTATAGGAACCTTTCTTCACCTGAGCTAACACCTCTTCCAGCGCCGGCTCCGCCTCCACAGTTCCTATAAAATAATTCTCCTGTCCTGCTGCCAGAAACATCTCCTGCAGCTTTCTGTATACCTGGTTGGCCTGGGCCTCTGTGCCGTGTCCCATAAAGCAGAAGGCAGTCTCCCCGTCATCGTACTCCTCTGTCTCCTCAATGAGCGCCTGCACCACTGCCTGGAAATCCCCCTCTGAAGAGAGAAGCGGCTTCCCCACTGCAGCAGCCTCAAAAAAGCGGGAATACTCCGCCACTTTATCTGCAAGGGCCGTATACTCAAAACCGTCCATCATGTGGGTGGGCTGAACAATCAGACGCTTCACCCCATTGTCAGCCGCCCTCCTCAGGGCCTCCTCCAGACTGTCGATCACAATCTGATCCCTGGTTTTTACCCGGTTAATAATCATCCGGCTGGTGAAGCCTCTTCTGACTGAATACTCTGGAAAGGCTTGTTCCAGATCCTCCTCAATCGCTCCGATTGTCCGGCAGCGGGTATCCTGATAGCTGGTTCCGAAGCTGGCTGCCAGAAGCTCCCACGCTCCGATTCCATCCTGATTTCTCGTATTTTCCAAAGAAGCGTCCTCCGTTTCATTCTGTTTCTTATTATGTGTACAGCTAATAGTAGCATCGAATCAGAGGATTGACAATCTTTTCTTTTATTCAGAAGCCAGGGCGATCCCTGACATGGCAAACAGCAGGCGTCCCAGAGCATATTTCTGAAGCTTCATATATTCCTGTCCTGACACCGTTCCGCCAAAATTTAATACTTCCATTTTTCCTCCTGCCCCGTTAATATAAATACCGGAAGAAGTAAACTGATTTTTAAAATAAAACTTTCTTCTGTCCAGCCGCTGATTTATATTTTCAGCAGGCACATCGGGACGCTCAATTAAAAGCACTACCTTTTTTTCGGCAAACCGGCTGCACAGTTCCTGCAGCAGCCGGCTTCCTGTCCCTTTGCTTCTTATCTTATCTGACACAGCCAGGTAGTCCACCATAACCATGTCCTCATAGGGAACTGCTGCCAGAAATCCCAGAAGCAGCTCTCCTTCCATGGCAGCCAGCATCTGAACCTTTCCTGTTCTCACTGAGTGCTTCAGCATAAAAAATGGCTTTCTCTCACACTTTGGAAATGCCTCGCAATAAATATCCTTCACCTGTTTCCAGTCTGTCTTCTGAAACTGTTTTTCATTAATAAATTTCATATTTTTTCTCCTTGTATTGTATCCTTGTCATTTCTGCCCTATAATAATATGTACAGTAACTGTACAGTCAAGGAGAATCTGAATATGAAACCTTTTAATGTGGAGCAAGGATCCGGCAAACCGGATATGCCAAAATCTCTCTACTCCTCCGGCGAATTCGCACGCCTGAACGGAGTCAACAAGAGAACCCTTCACTATTACCATGAAATCGGGTTGTTCCATCCTGCTGTCATCGGAGAAAACGGATATCACTACTATACCTGTTTCCAGTCCGTTGAACTGGAACTGATTCGTATGCTTGGAAAGCTGGGAGTGCCGCTTGAAACTATTAAATCCTATCGTGAGCATCCTTCTCATACTTCCTTTTCGCAAATTGCCATGCATCAGAAGCAGCTCATCGATCACTCCATGGAACAGCTCATGGCCGCCAGAGCTTTTCTCCAGAAAAAATCCGACAAACTGGAGCTGGGAATGAAAGCCCGCCACGGTTCTGTGGAACTGGTCTCACTCCCTGCCCAGCCTATCCTGCTGTCAAGCCCTATCTCTGGCCGGTATGACGAAAAGGACTTCTCCACAGCAGCAGAATTTTCTCTCCGCCTTCGCAGCATCTTTGGCCTGTTTGACAGCTTTGGAAGCCGTATGTGCCTGGAATCAGGAAAGGGAGAACACTGCTTCTTCGCCTATGGCAGTGAAAACAGCTCAGAACAGGATGAAATCCGCCCGGCAGGAACCTATATCCGGGCTTTCTGTATTGGAACCTGGGATAAGCTGGAGGAGGTCTATGAAACCATTCATGACTTCGCCAAAGCGAGACAGTTAAAGCTCTCTCCGTATTCCTATGAAGAGGGATTAAATGAAATGGCTCTTGAAAAAGCAGAAGACTACATTACCATGATTACGATTGGATGTGAAGGATAAAAGGATATCTGAAAACGACTTCCGAAATCGCCAAAAAGCCCCCTATGCCAAAGCATAGGGGGCTTTCCTCATTTCAAGTCTCATCTGCCTTGCAGAGGACTGGACCTTATTTCATCTTATTTGTTGTTCAGAGCTGCCTGTGCTGCTGCCAGTCTTGCGATCGGCACACGGAATGGTGAGCAGGACACATAGTCCAGACCAATCTTGTGGCAGAACTCTACGGAAGACGGATCTCCGCCGTGCTCGCCGCAGATACCTACGTGGAGCTCCGGACGAACCGGCTTACCTAACTTAATAGCCATCTCCATGAGCTTGCCTACGCCGTCCTGATCCAGCTTAGCGAATGGATCGTTCTCGAAGATCTTAGCGTCGTAGTAAGCGTTTAAGAACTTGCCAGCGTCGTCACGGGAGAAGCCGTATGTCATCTGTGTCAGGTCGTTTGTACCGAAGCAGAAGAACTCAGCCTCTTTTGCGATCTCGTCAGCTGTTACGCATGCTCTCGGGATCTCGATCATAGTACCAACCTCGTACTTCAGATCAACGCCTGCTGCTGCGATCTCAGCGTCTGCAGTCTCAACTACTGCCTTCTTAACGTACTTTAACTCTTTTACGTCGCCTACAAGCGGAATCATGATCTCCGGCTTAACGGTCCAGTCAGCGTGTGCCTTCTGTACGTTGATCGCTGCGCGGATAACAGCCTTTGTCTGCATCTTTGCAATCTCCGGATATGTCACTGCCAGACGGCATCCGCGGTGGCCCATCATTGGGTTGAACTCATGTAAGGAGTCGATGATTGTCTTAATCTGCTCAACTGTCTTGCCCTGAGCGTCAGCCAGCTTCTTGATGTCCTCTTCCTCTGTAGGAACGAACTCATGTAACGGCGGATCCAGGAAACGGATTGTAACTGGGTTGCCCTCAAGAGCCTCGTATAACTTCTCGAAGTCTCCCTGCTGTACTGGAAGGATCTTCTCGAGAGCTACCTCTCTCTCCTCTACTGTATCAGAGCAGATCATCTCGCGGAATGCGTCGATTCTGTCGCCCTCGAAGAACATATGCTCTGTACGGCACAGACCGATGCCCTCAGCGCCTAACTCGCGGGCCTTCTTAGCGTCAGCTGGTGTATCAGCGTTTGTACGTACCTTTAATCTTCTGTACTTGTCAGCCCAAGCCATGATTCTTCCGAACTCGCCAACGATGGAAGCGTCTACAGTCGGGATAACGCCGTCGTAGATCTTACCTGTGGAACCGTCGATGGATAACCAGTCTCCCTCATGGTACTCCTTGCCAGCCAGAACGAACTTCTTGTTAGCCTCGTCCATAGCGATCTCGGAGCAGCCGGATACGCAGCATGTTCCCATACCACGTGCAACTACTGCTGCGTGGGATGTCATACCGCCGCGGACTGTTAAGATACCCTGAGCAGCCTTCATACCCTCGATATCCTCTGGGGATGTCTCAAGACGAACCAGAACTACCTTCTCGCCCTTTAATGCCCACTCCTTAGCGTCCTCTGCTGTGAAGACGATCTTACCGCATGCAGCGCCTGGAGATGCAGCTAATGCCTGAGCAACCGGAGCAGCCTCCTTTAATGCCTTAGCGTCGAACTGTGGGTGAAGCAGTGTATCCAGGTTTCTCGGGTCGATCATAGTAACAGCCTTCTCCTCTGTGATCATGCCCTCGTCTACTAAATCGCAGGCAATCTTTAAGGCAGCCTTAGCTGTTCTCTTACCGTTACGTGTCTGGAGCATATAGAGCTTCTTATCCTCGATAGTAAACTCCATATCCTGCATATCTCTGTAGTGATTCTCAAGCGTATGGCAGATGCCTACGAACTGCTCGTAAACCTCCGGCATAACCTCCTTTAACTGGTCGATCTTCTGAGGTGTACGAACGCCTGCAACTACGTCCTCGCCCTGAGCGTTCATTAAGAACTCGCCCATCAGGTGCTTCTCGCCTGTAGCTGGGTCACGTGTGAAGGCAACGCCTGTACCGGAAGTCTCGCCCATGTTTCCGAATGCCATCATCTGTACGTTTACAGCAGTACCCCAGGAGTATGGGATATCGTTGTCACGACGGTATACGTTGGCACGTGGGTTGTCCCAGGAACGGAATACGGCCTTGATAGCCTCCATTAACTGAGTCTTCGGATCAGTTGGGAAGTCCTCGCCGATCTTCTCTTTGTACTCAGCCTTGAACTGGTCAGCCAGCTCCTTTAAGTCCTCAGCAGTAAGCTCTACGTCCTGTGTAACGCCCTTCTCAGCTTTCATCTTATCGATTAATTCCTCGAAGTACTTCTTACCTACTTCCATAACTACGTCGGAGAACATCTGGATGAATCTTCTGTAGCAGTCCCAAGCCCAACGCGGATTGCCGGACTTCTTAGCAAGAACCTCTACTACTTCCTCGTTTAAACCGAGGTTTAAGATTGTATCCATCATACCTGGCATGGAAGCTCTGGCACCGGAACGAACGGAAACGAGAAGCGGGTTCTCCTTGTCGCCGAACTTCTTTCCTGTGATCTCCTCCATCTTGGAGATGTGATCCATGATCTGAGCCATGATCTCATCGTTGATCTTTCTTCCGTCCTCGTAGTACTGTGTGCAGGCCTCTGTAGTGATTGTAAAGCCCTGCGGAACCGGAAGGCCTAACTTTGTCATCTCAGCCAGGTTAGCACCCTTACCGCCTAACAGGTTTCTCATGGTTGCATCGCCTTCGCTGAACAAATAAACCCACTTGTTTGCCATAAGTTGTTTTCCTCCTATTGTTTTGCGGGAATCCCCGCTGATTGTAAAACGGACTGTAACCGCGACGGACAGGGCCTGCGGGCATATTCCCGGCATTCCCGCCGTCTTTCGTGAATATTATAACATAATCTTGTAACTAGTAAAGGGGGTTTCTGCAAATCTTTCCAATTTATGCGGTTTTTCTTCCCCTTTTCAGCATAAGGAACGCGCACAGAAGCGTCGCGCACTCCGTAACCGTCATAGCCGCCCAGATTCCGTTTACTCCGAAGACCATGGGGAGCAGGAATACGAAAACGGCGTTCAGCACGATTCCCCGCAGCATACAGATGGTCATGGCGAAGCCGGGCTTTAACACAGACTGGAAGTAGGTGGCGAACAGAACGTTGGATCCCGCCGCCAGGAAGGACAGGAAATAAATGCGGACTGCCGTAACTCCCATGGCCATAATCTCCTCTGTCGGCTCCACAAAGGCGTATACTAACATTTCAGGGCAGAAAAGGCCGATGGCGGTAAACAGAACTCCGGCCGCCGCCGCTGTCTTTAAGGCCATCCTCCTGGTATCCTCCACCCTGGAATGCTTTCCGGCGCCGAAGTTCATCGCCATCACAGGCTGGGCCGCCTGGGAAATTCCATTAAAAATGGAGGACGCGATCAGGGCGCTGTTGGACACAATTCCATACACTACCACGCCTAAATCTCCCACATAGCTTAACAGCTGCCTGTTAAACAGAAAAACCACGATTCCGCTTGTCATTTCCACTAAAAAGCTGGAAGCCCCGTTGACTGCCGCCACTCTCATTTCCCGGAAGCCGAAGCGTCTGGCAAGTCTCAGGGTGTTGGCTGGGGAGACAAAGTGCGTCAGCAGAATGACTACCGTAATCAGGGATCCGATCACCGTAGCCGCAGCGGCTCCCGCCATGCCCAGATCCAGAGGAAAAATAAACACGTAATCTAAAATCACATTGGACACACCGCCTGTAATTACCGCGGCCATAGCTCTCTTCGGCTCGCTGTCGTTGCGGACAAAGGCCTGGAAAAACGAGGAGCAGACAAAGATCGGCGCCCCTGCAATCAGAATTTTCCCATACTGGCGTACAAACAGGTCCATGCTCTCATTGCGCCCGAGAAATTTTGTCACAGGATCAAAAAAGAACAGAAAGCCCGCTCCGTAAATAATTCCCACAGAAAGCGCCAGAAACAGCGCCGCCGTAAAGTATCTGCGGCACATCGCCTCCTCTTTCCTTCCTCTGGAAATAGAGAACAGAACGCTTCCCCCCACTCCGAACATCATGCCCGTTCCGAAAAACAGGCTGAACACAGGCAGAAGCAGATTCAGGGCGGCGATTCCCACCGGTCCCACGCCCCGGCCGATCATCATCGTGTCGGCCAAAATATAAATAGAGGTTACAAGCGTAGCGCTGATAGACGGAAACAGATATTTCCTGTACAGCGCCTTAATTGGCCCCTCCAGCAGATTCCCAGTATTCTGTCCCATAGCTCAAGTCATCCTTTCGTTCTTTCACATCATTTTAGAATCTTTTTCATTGTATCTTTGGCCCTTTTCTGACAGGTCTAGGCCATTCCCTCTATTCTATCTCAAACCCCCTGTTCTGTCACCTGCTTCTTTCCCAATTTGCTCTTGACAACTCTTCTAAAAGAGGTACAATATGTGACAGGAAAAATAGTTCTTTTTAGAACTTTTTGAGTTTACGTATGTCTGCCGCTTTCCGCCTTGGAAAGCCGGCAGTGAAGAGAGGGGGAGCTTCGATGAACAGCCGCACGGAATTGCTGTTTGGAATCCGCAGAATTGTCAAATTTTATGAGCTGCTGCTGAAGCCTGTCTGCCTTCAGTATGGCCTGTCCCATATGGAGGCTGAAATTCTGGCGTTTCTGCACAACAATCCCGGCAGAGACACTGCCAGCGACATTGTGGAGCTGCGCATGTTTAAGAAGGGCAATGTCTCCCAGGCCGCGGACAGTCTCATTGAGCGGGGCTTTCTCACCAGAGAGCGCGATCTGGGCGACCGGAGAAAAAGCCACCTCCATCTGACGGAGGCGTCCCAGGAAATTCTCAGAGAAATTGAACGGGCCCGCCTGAGCTTTCAGGCCCAGCTGTTCTCCGGCTTTTCCGAGGATGAATACCAGCTCTTTCAGTCCCTCAATTCCAGAATTTTTGAAAACGCCCTGACGGGGCTTGAGAATAAGGGCGGGCATACTAAACACAAATCCAGGATTCAAAGTTCAAATTCAAAGGAGTGAACCGTACATGAAAGAAAATAAGGATTTTCTAGGAACAGAGCCTGTTGGAAAGCTGCTCCGCAGCCTGGCCCTCCCCACTGTGGCCGCTCAGCTTATCAACATGCTCTACAACATTGTAGACCGTATTTATATCGGCCATATTCCAGGAGACGGCCCCATGGCTCTGACCGGAGTCGGAGTCTGTATGCCGATTATTATGATTGTATCTGCCTTCGCAGCCCTTGTAAGTACCGGTGGCGCTCCCAGAGCCTCCATTTCCATGGGCCGGGGCGATCAGAAATCGGCGGAAAATATACTGGGAAACTGTTTTTGTCTGCAGCTTCTCGTATCAGCTGTGCTGACTGCTGTTCTTCTCATCTGGAACCGTGATTTCCTCATGGCCTTCGGAGCCAGTGAAAACACGATCAGCTACGCCGTCAGCTACATGAATATCTACGCTGTGGGAACGATATTTGTCCAGCTCACTTTAGGCATGAACGCTTTCATTACCGCCCAGGGCTTTGCCAAGATTGGCATGCTGTCTGTTCTCATTGGAGCAGTCCTGAACATTGTGCTGGATCCAATTTTCATTTTTGGTCTGGGAATGGGCGTCCGAGGAGCGGCTGCAGCTACCGTACTGTCTCAGGCAGTCTCCTGTATCTGGGTGCTGTCCTTCCTGATGGGAAAGAAAACGTTTCTCCGTATCCGGGCCAAATATATGCGCCTGAACCCGAAGGTATTTCTGCCCTGCATCGCCCTGGGACTGGCTACCTTCATCATGCAGTCCAGCGAAAGCGTCATCTCCGTCTGCTTTAACTCTTCCCTGTTAAACTACGGCGGCGACATCGCAGTAGGAGCCATGACCATTCTCACCAGCGTCATGCAGTTCGCCATGCTGCCCCTCCAGGGCCTGGGCCAGGGAGCCCAGCCTATTATCAGCTACAACTACGGCGCCGGCAATAAGAGCCGGGTAAAGAAAGCCTACTTCCTGCTTTTAAAGAGCAGCCTGTTTTATTCCTGCCTCCTGTGGGGAGGAATCATTCTGTTCCCCACAGGATTTGCCAGCATCTTTACCTCTGACCCGCAGCTGGTAGAATTTTCTGCCATGGCTCTGCGCATTTACATGGCGGTTATGTTCATCTTTGGCATCCAGATGGCCTGCCAGATGACGTTTACCTCCATCGGAAACGCCAAGGCGTCCATCTCCGTGGCGGTTGTGAGAAAATTTGTGCTCCTCCTGCCGCTCATCTATCTGCTGCCCCGGATTCTGCCTATGGATCAGACCAAAGCCGTCTACCTGTCGGAGCCTATCGCAGATACCTTAGCCGTAACCTTTACGGTGATTCTCTTTACGTTCCAGTTCCGCAAGGCGCTCCGGGCGCTGGATCAAAAGGCAGAGGCCGCTGGAGGAAGATAAGCAGTTTCCAATTGCCCATGTTTTAAAATGAAGATGTAAAAAACCGCTCTGGCCGGACGATCATGTCCAGCCGGAGCGGTTTTTATTTCCTGTTATTTTGTTTCCAATTTTTCAGATTTCCAGATTTCTTACTTTCAATTTTTCAAGCTTCATATCGTCAGCGACAGAAAACGGAAATCCAGCTTTCCCCTGTCATTTCTGCGGCCGCCTCGTCTTCAGTCTCTCCTGAATCCTTTTCTATCTTACACCTTTTTTGTAAAATCTGCAGCCGCCCTTGTGTAAAAACCGAGAAAAATCTTCAAAAACAACACTTCAAACCCTTCTTATTTTTAGAAGCGGAATTTGTCCTCCAGGTAGCTCTTAAGCTCTGTAATTGGCACTCTCACCTGCTCCATGGTATCGCGGTCGCGGACAGTAACAGCGCCGTCTGTCTCAGAGTCAAAGTCGTAGGTTACGCAGAACGGAGTTCCGATCTCATCCTGTCTTCTGTATCTCTTTCCGATATTTCCTCTGTCGTCAAACTCGCAGTTATAGTACTTGGAAAGCTCTGCGTAAACCTTCTCTGCGCCCTCGTTTAACTTCTTGGACAGAGGAAGCACGCCTACCTTCACAGGAGCGATGGCAGGATGGAAATGAAGAACGGTTCTCACATCTCCCTCTCCAATCTCCTCCTCGTCGTATGCGGAGCAGAGGAATGCCAGAGTCACGCGGTCAGCGCCCAGTGACGGCTCGATTACGTATGGGATATATTTCTCCTTCTTCTCGTCGTCAAAGTAAGTCATATCCTGTCCGGATACGTTCTGGTGCTGAGTCAGATCGTAATCAGTTCTGTCTGCAATTCCCCAAAGCTCGCCCCAGCCGAATGGGAAGAGGAACTCCAGGTCTGTGGTGGCCTTGCTGTAGAAGCACAGTTCCTCCGGAGAATGGTCGCGGGCACGCATCTCATCCGGCTTGATGCCCAGATTCTGCAGCCAGTCGATGCAGTACTGCTTCCAGTATGCAAACCACTCTAAATCAGTGCCAGGCTCGCAGAAGAACTCTAACTCCATCTGCTCAAACTCTCTGGTACGGAAGGTGAAGTTTCCAGGCGTAATCTCATTACGGAAGGATTTTCCAATCTGGCCGATTCCAAATGGAATCTTCTTTCTGGATGTTCTCTGAACATTCTTGAAATTCACGAAAATACCCTGAGCTGTCTCAGGTCTTAAATATACCGTATTCTTGGCATCCTCTGTTACGCCCTGGAACGTCTTGAACATCAGGTTGAACTGGCGGATGTCAGTGAAATCATGCTTTCCGCAGCTTGGACAGCAGATATTGTGATCGTCGATATATTTCTTCATCTCCTCCTGAGACCATCCGTCTACAGAGCCTTCCATCTCAATATTGTTCTCCGCCATGTAGTCCTCGATCAGCTTATCTGCACGGAATCTCTCCTTACAGGACTTGCAGTCCATTAACGGATCGGAGAATCCGCCTAAATGGCCGGACGCCACCCATGTCTGGGAGTTCATTAAGATAGCGCAGTCTACGCCTACGTTGTAGGGGCTTTCCTGTACAAACTTCTGCCACCAGGCTTTCTTTACGTTATTTTTAAGCTCAACGCCCAGATTGCCGTAATCCCATGTATTGGCAAGGCCTCCGTAAATCTCGGAGCCTGGGTATACAAAGCCTCTGGACTTCGCTAACGCTACAATTTTTTCCATCGTCTTTTCCATAACTAAACCTCCTGCTTATCGCTTATTTTTCTTTAAACACGACAACTGACGTTTCCCCGTCCGGCAGCTTCACAGACGTACTGTCAAGAATCTGCGCGCCTGCGCTCACATAGAGAAGCTCTCCCTCTGTTTCCAGGACGCCTCCTCCCTGAACCGACACGGCCGCCGCCCGTTTCTCTTTGGCAGCGTCCAGCCCGGAAGCCTGGGAACCGTCGGCCTTTATAAACTCTCCGGAAAGCCATCCGGCTGTTCCGGCCTCTGCCGCGCTCTTTACTTCAATATTCGAAAATGTGTTGCTGTTATCCTCATTTTCATCGCTCTGCCTGAAGGAAACCAGGGCGTCGGCATCCCTGTACTCAAACACTGCCGTCATAACGCCTTGATCTGCTGTGCAGGACGCAAGGGTTACAGGGCCTTCCTCCCCGTCTCCTCCCCTTTTCTCATTAAAACGGCTGACTGCCCCCTCTAAAAACTCCTTCAGCTCTGACTCCTCAAAGTCCTCCTCTGACTCAAGCACCAGCGCGCTTCTAAGCGTCCCGTCTCCGGAGACATAGACGCAGCTCTGTTCCGGGGAAAACGCGCTTTTCCCGCCGCTGCAGCCTGTCAGCAGAGCTCCTGCAGCCGCTGCCGCAAGTATCAGCCTGGCTTTTCTCATCATCTGCCCTCCTGAATCGTTTGCAGAGTCCAGTTTCCCTGATATCTGCAATATTGTTCTAGTATACCTGTTTTGTGCATTCTTTTCAATATATGGAAGAAAAGAAATTGCCATATGCGGATCATTTTCCTTTTATGTAACCACCTTAAGAATCTCCAATGAGCGGAATTCCCGATCCACATATCTGCGCTTATTGTCTTCCACGCACCGGGAAAACTCCTCAAACACCGGCTCTGTCAAAAGGAAGGTATAGAGTTTTTCAATGGGGGTGGAAATCACGAACTGCCAGGCGTAGGCGGCTGAATCGCTGACTGCCCGCTCCGGAAGCTCCCGGTACTCGCCCTCGATCGTCATCAGCCGAAGCTCGAAAATGCGGCGCACCAGCTTATTGGGAATGCCGGGCTTTAAGAGGGCGCGGTAGGACTGGTAGAGCAGGCGTATGTTCTCCGATTCATCCACATTTTCCCTTCCATAATACCCGGCAAACTCAGCGAAGTAGGAGGCGTAGCAGGCGCACTCCATATCCTTTGACAGCTCTTCAAAGTAATTTTCCACCTCAGCGCTGTAAAGATTGTAGGCATCCCGCCCCTCGCTCATGGTAAATACGCCGAATACAAACGGGCGGGAGGGAGCTCTGAGCTGGCTGGAGGCCCGCTTGGCCCCTCTGGCAAAGCAGGTGATCTTTCCCCGTTCCTTTGTGAGAATCACCAGACGTTTATCATAATCCCCCACCGGGGATGCGCTGAGCACCATTCCGGTGGCTGAAATCAGCTCCCGCACGGTTTTCACCCTGCCTTTCCTTTAAATATCCTTGGGATTATATCCGTAATTTTTCATGTAGAGATCACTGTCTCTCCACTCTCTTCGCACCTTCACCCACAGTTTCAGATTCACTTGGGTGTCCATCAGGTTTCCGATCTCCATTCTGGCGGAGGTGCCGATCTTTTTCAGCATGCTGCCGCCCTTTCCGATAATGATTCCTTTGTGGGAGTCGCGCTCGCAGACAATGGTGGCCTCGATGTCAATCATACCGTTTTTCCGCTCCGTCATCCGCTCGATGGTAACGGCGATTCCATGGGGAATCTCGTCGTCCAGCATCCGGAGGGCCTTTTCCCGGATCAGCTCTGCCGCAATCTGGCGCATAGGCTGATCTGTCACCGTATCCTCGTCGTAAAACTGGGGACCGTAAGGCAGGTATTTAAAGATGCTGTCCTTCACATCCTCCACATTTATCTCCTTTAAGGCAGACACAGGGATGATCTCAGAGAAACTGCAGATATCCTTGTAAGCCGCGATAAAGGTGAGAATATCCTCTTTATTTTTAACGGTGTCGATTTTATTGATCACCAGAAGCACCGGCGTCTTGACCTTTTTCAGCTGCTCTGCAATGTGGCGCTCTCCTGCTCCGATGAAGGTGGTAGGCTCCACCAGCCAGAGAATCACGTCCACCTCCTGTAAGGTGTGCTCCGCCACGCTGACCATGTATTCGCCCAGCTTGTTCTTCGCCTTGTGAATACCGGGAGTGTCCAGGAAAATGATCTGTCCTCTCTCGTCTGTATAAACCGTCTGAATCCTGTTTCTTGTGGTCTGCGGCTTGTCTGAGGTGATGGCGATTTTCTGGCCGATCAGATGGTTCATCAGGGTAGATTTTCCCACATTTGGCCGTCCAATCAGTGTCACAAAGCCTGATTTAAAATTCTGCTCCATATTATTTTCTCCTTTGTACGATTAATTAAATAAATTCTTCACCTCACCGAACAGTTCCTGATTTTCCCGGATTTTTTCTGCGTTTCCAATGACGCAGAAGCTTCCCGTGCTTAAAATTTCCCGAATCACAGGAGCCAGCGCCCGGATATCCTCCTTCGTCGCCTTTAAGATCTCCTCCCGCTCCTTCTTAATCATCTCGTCTGTCAGATGGGAGAAGTAGGCTGCGTCCGCTTTGCTGCCCTTATAGGGAGCTAACAGCGGCACGTCCAGATCGCTGATGGTTCCAATGACATATTTTGTCATGTCTCTCTCGTCCGCGTCGAATTCCTCCAGGTATTTCACCACATTTTCAAATACCTGGTTCGTCTCTTTCAGGTTCGGATCCCGGTAGGACACAAAGTAGCCCTCGCCTGTCCGTCCGGCTCCGTTCATCACGCCGTAAGCGCCTCCCTTGACTCTGACGTTCAACCACAGATAATCGTAGCCTAAAATCACCTTCAGCGTCCGGAGCGCGCCTGTATAGGGAAGGCCGCTTTCCGCAAAGCTTCCGCATCTGGCCACATAGTTAACCTGGGAGGAGGTCATAAAGCCCTCGTTCTTATTTTCCTTATCACAGGTAAAAGTATACCGTTCTCCGCCTGTTTCAGGAAGAATACCTGTCAGAAGCTTCAGGCTCTTCTTCATTCCATCCCAGCCCTTCTCGTCCGCCGTAAAGCTGACGGTCAAATTGTCGGCTGTAAACAAGCGCTCTGCCGTCTCCTTCAGCTTCTCCATGAGAGTATTCTTTCTCTCCTCAAAGTTCTTCGACAGATCCTCCAGGAACTGATAGAAAGCGATTCCGCCCGTCACGTCTCCATAGGCGGAGGAAGGAGAAAAGTAGGAGGTCGCTCTGGCTACAGCCGCAGAGTGGCCTGCTGAATTTAACCGCATCTGCGCCCTGGACTTGGTTTCATTGACAAGCTCCAGAAGCCGTTTCTCATCATCCAGCACAGAGGTGGTAAGAATCTCTCCCAGGATAGAAAAGCCGAAATCCAGCTTTTCATAGAGCACTCTGGCCGTACCGGCAAACATACCTGCAAACTGATCCGGATCTTCTAGGGACGGATAGGAGACAATGCTGAAATTCACGCCGCCGCTGTTTAAATTGATCTCGTCGGCCAGCTCTCCGTAGCTGTAATGTTCTGTGCTGACAGCTCCCAGAACAGCCTTTAAGAGTCCTGCGTAAACCATATCCTCCTGGGGAACTCTGTCTGTGTTAAACAGCACCTTCACATAGCCAATGCCTGAGGTAAAGATATTGTGGAACAGAACCTTGACGCCCTCTTCCTCGCGCTCCTCTAAAATCAGCTTTTCCGGCTCCGGATTAATATCCTCTCTGCGAAGCAGAGGAATCTTCTCCAGATCCTCTTTGGGAGAAGGGGCGTCCTGGTATTCTTTCAATTCCTTCGTAGCCTGGGCCAGAGCGGTTCTCTGCTCCTGCGTCAGAGTCTCTCTGTAGGCGGCCAGCTTCTCCTCCAGCTTTTTATCCTCCTCGGCCGTCATGTTTTTCTTCGGGCTTACTAAAATCACGGCGGTGGAAGGATTGTCAAGCATCCAGGTCCGGATCAGATCCTCAAAGTATCCCTCCTCGATGCTCTTCTTTAAGAAAGCGAAGGCCTCCTCATACTCCAGATAAAGAAGCGGATCTCCCTCGTAAAGCCAGCTGTCCAGGCACTGAAGACCGTACATCAGTCCCTTGGGGAAGGATCCGAAGTCAGCCTCCCTGCTGCGGAATTCATAGTAATTGATGGCAGCTAAAAGGCTCTTCTTATTCAAGCCCTGATCTGCCAGCCTGCGCAGGGTTCCCTGCACCACTGCCAGAAACTCTCCCTTCTGCTCCCGGTTGGCGTCCTTGGCGATCACAGAGAAATAGGGCTGCAGAATTCCATTCTCATAGCCGCCCAGAATATCCTGTCCGATACCTGCATTCAGCAGCTCCGTCTTGAGAGGCGCTCCCGGCGCGTCAATCAGCACGTACTCCAGTACCTGGAACGCCAGATAGTGGATCGGGTTTAACGGCTCGCCCACCACGCTGCTGACAGACAGATAGGTGGAATTTTCCTCTGACTCCGACTCTGTGATGGGGTAGAAAATCTCCCTCTCCCTGGGCGCGTCAAATGCCTTCTGGCTTCGGATTCTGGAATCCGCCTCCAGCCTGTCATACCTGGACAGATATTCCCGATCCAGCCAGTCCAGCTTCTCCGCCATATCCATGTCACCGTACAGATAGATGTAGCTGTTGGACGGATGGTAATAGGTTTTGTGGAAATTCAGGAAATCCTCGTAGGACAGCTCCGGAATCACAGCCGGATCGCCGCCGGATTCACAGCTGTAGCAGGTATCTGGGTAGAGGACGTTTCTGGTATAGCGGTCCAAAACGCTCTCGGGAGAGGAAAACGCTCCCTTCATCTCATTGTAAACCACGCCGTTTAAGGTAACGGGGCTGTCCTCTGACTCCATCTCATAGTGCCATCCCTCCTGGCGGAAAATCTTTTCCTCCTTGTAGATATTCGGGTGAAGCACCGCGTCCATGTAGACGTCCATCAGGTTCTGGAAATCCTTCTCATTGCAGCTGGCCACCGGATACACCGTTTTATCCGGGTAGGTCATGGCGTTTAAAAAGGTGTTTAAGGATCCCTTCACCAGCTCCACAAAGGGATCCTTCACCGGGAATTTTTCAGAGCCGCACAGCACGCTGTGTTCTAAAATGTGGGCGACTCCCGTACTGTCTGACGGCGGCGTGCGAAAGCCGATGCAGAATACCTTATTCTCATCGTCGTTGGAGAGAAGAAAAATCCTTGCTCCTGTTTTCTTATGCTCCAAAATATATCCCTTGGAATGGAGTTCCTCCACATACCGCTCCTCCTTCAGGAGGTAGGACTCCAGATCTGCGATTTGTCTCATATAATCTCCCTCTTCTTTCTCGAATTCTGTCTTGGGGCTTTTTAATACTTATATATTTCCCATAAATTTATCTTTTAATATGGCAAAGCATTCCCGGATCCACAGGTTTGGCGCCAGGCCGATATCTGTGGGCGCGGCTATGCCGTACACATTTTTCACTCCCTGCTTTCTGGCGATGGCCTTGGCCCTGAACAGATGAAAATCGCTGGTCAGAATTCCAATGTGGATAGAATCCAGATCGTCTCCCGGCGAGTAGGCGTTCTGGGCCACGTCTCCGAAAATCTGCCGGAACACGCTGTCCTTCCAGTTTTCCTGTTTGCGGATGGCCTCCAGGCTGTACTGGATATTTTCCACTGTGTTTGTGGATCGCATCTCCAAAAGCAGCTGGTTTTCCGGCACTCCGTTAAAACGCAGATATTCATACATGGCCTGGGCTTCCGAAATCTCCTCGTCCTCCCCTTTTCCTCCGGAGAGCACCAGAAAGGTATTGGGATTTCTCTCCGCATACTCGATGGCCTGATCCAGCCGCTTCTTCAGCGTGCGGCTGGGCTCCCTTCCCTCCACCTTGGCACCCAGGACAATCACATAGTCCATACTGTTCTTTGTGGCCGTCAGAATTCCCGTTCCTATGAGAGCGGCAGCTGTCAGGAGGACAGCCAGAACCGCCCCCGCCGCCGTCACGGCCGCTACGGCCGCCCAGACAGGAATCTGTTCTCTGTGTCCCGCATAATAGCGGCGTCCCACTGCAAACAGTCCAAGAACAGCGGCGCAGAGCGGCCAGAACAGGGAAAAGGAAAAGGAAAATCCCGTGAACGCCACAAGCGCTCCATAGTAGAGCAGGCACAGCCCTGCCGCCGCCTCCAATATCCAGTTCATCGTCGTTCCTCCTTCCTGCTGAGCTAAAAGGGGGTGCAAAATCAGCATTTCTGCCCTTTCGCATCCCCCATTTCAGTCGAAGAGCCCTGCAGACTGCCTAGCACGCAGACTGCTCTGCCTCTTTCTCTTCATTCTGTTCGCTTCTTCTTAAAATATCATAGGCCTTTGGCGTTTCAGACAGTCTCACCCTAAGAATCTGTTTCGGATGGGGAGCGCTCTCCATCTGCTCTCCCTCTTCATTTCGGATCTCCTCCACTGTGACAGCCAGATTTCTGCCGTCCGGCTTCATGATCTCAATGGTCTCTCCCACTGTGAACTTGTTTTTCTGCTCCATCTGGAAGCTTCCGTCCTCAAACACAGTCTCCACTGTTCCGATATAGGTGTAATTCTTTACATAGGTATTGCTGTCATAAATCTGGGTTGTGGCATCCGGCTTGTGGAAATAAAAGCCCGTGGTAAACTCACGGTAGGTACACTTTCCAATCTCCGCCTTGTACCACTCCATATTGGCTCTGTACTTCTCCGGGCTCTCCAGATAGTCGTCAATAGCCTTCCGGTAGGTTCTGGCCACCGTGGCCACATAGAGAGCGGTCTTCATCCGGCCCTCGATCTTGAAGCTGTCAATTCCGGCCTCAATCATCTCCGGAATGTGCTCAATCATGCACAGATCCTTGGAATTGAAAATATAGGTTCCCCTCTCATTCTCATAGACCGGCATATATTCGCCAGGCCTTGTCTCCTCCACCACAGAATACTTCCAGCGGCAGGGGTGGGTGCAGGCGCCCTGATTGGCGTCTCTTCCCACAAAATAGTTGCTGAGAAGGCAGCGTCCGGAGTAGGAAATACACATGGCTCCGTGGATAAAGCTCTCAATCTCCATATCCTCGGGAATCCTGTCCCTGATCTCTTTAATCTCCTTTAAGGACAGCTCTCTGGCTGTCACCACCCGTTTCGCTCCCTGATTGTACCAGAACAGGAAGGTCCCGTAGTTCGTATTGTTGGCCTGGGTGCTCACATGAAGCTCCATATCCGGAAGAATCTTTCTGGCAATGGCGAATACGCCCGGATCTGAGATAATCAGTGCGTCGGGACGCACCTCCTTCATCTCCTCAAAATATTCCTCCACGCCGGGCAGATCCTCATTGTGAGCTAAAATATTGGCGGTCACCTAGACCTTTACCCCTCTCTCGTGGGCAAAGGCGATTCCCTCCTTCATATCTTCCTTGGTAAAGTTTTTCGCTTTCGCCCGAAGTCCGAAGGCCTCGCCTCCGATGTAGACTGCATCTGCGCCGTAAATGACAGCAGTTTTCAGCACGTCCAGACTTCCGGCTGGAATTAAAAGCTCCAGTTCTCTCATCCGTCTCTTCCTCTATTCTATGATTCTGCAGGATCTGTCTGTCGTCCTGCGGACTTCTTTACGCTGACCGTCACGCCGTCTCCAATGGGAAGCACGCTGGTTTCCAGTTCCTCCATGTGGGTCAGCGCATAGAGATACTCCCTCATCCTGCTGTGGATAGTACGGTTTCTGCGCTCCACCGCGTACCGCGACTCGATCAAATCGCCGTCCTGCAGTACGTTGTCAGAAATCAGGACTCCCCCCTCCGGCATCAGCCGAAGCAGCATGGGCAGCCAGTGGAGGTACTGTCCTTTGGCTGCGTCCATGAAGATAAAATCCCAGGTTCCCGTAAGGCCCGCCAGGATCTCCTCCGCATCCCCCTCTAACAGGGTGATTCTGTCCTCCATGCTAGCTCTCCGGAAGTTCTCCCGGGCAATCGGCAGGCGCTTCTCATACTTTTCTATGGTGGTGAGATGGCAGCCGGCAGGCATCGCCCGGCCCATCAGAAGGGCAGAATAGCCCACCGCCGTTCCCACCTCCAGAATCGCCCTGGGCTGCTTTAAAGCCACCAGCGTTTTTAAGAGGGCTCCCGTCTCTTTTCTGATAATCGGGACAAAATCCCTTACCGCCTCCGCCTCAATCCTGTCTAAAAGCTCTCCATTTCCCCGATCCAGAGAATGGAGATAGGAAGTCAGTCTCTCGTTTACAATCATTCTTTCTCCTCTGTCTCCTCATCGGAAACTCCCGGACTGTCATCCAGCATCTGAAGCATGTCCATGGAGGTCTGAGCAGTGTTAAAGGTATAGGTTCCCGGGTGAATCTCGTACTCATAGAGGGAGGCTTCTATGGCAAACACGTACTCATTGGGAATCAGGCCCTGGGCCTTTAACAGTTTCCCTGTCTCCATGGCCGACATTCCCTTCTCCACTGTAACCTGCCTCGATACTCCCTCCCCCTGGGCCATGGGCGCAGGGGCAAAGATCTCATGGCCGAAGCTGTAGCCTCTTGTCACGCCCTCATACATGAGAATGCAGACAAGAGCTAACAGAATCAGCTTCAGAGAGATACTTATAATTCCTCCTGTCACCCGGTTAATTTCCCTCGTTCTACGGCTCATATCTCATTTCCTCGCAGTCTGTCCTTCGCTGCCTTATATCTCCTATACTTCCATGATAATCGGAAGAATCATCGGATTTCTCTTCATTCTCTTCCACAGGAAATCGCTTAAGCTGTCGCGGATAATGTTCTTAATCTTGCCCCAGTCGCTGACGTGGCGCTTTAAGCAGTCCTGAACCGCCGCGTCCACAATGGCCTGGGCCTCGTCCATCAGATCCTCGGACTCTCTCACATACACGAAGCCTCTGGACACAATATCCGGTCCTGCAAGCAGCTGATTGCTGTATTTTTCCAGAGTGAGCACCACCACGATAATACCGTTCTGGGCCAGATTCTGGCGGTCTCTGAGGACAATATTGCCCACGTCGCCGATGCCCAGTCCGTCTACCAGAATGCCGCCGGACTGAACGTGGTCTACCGTCTTATAGCCCTCGTCTCCGATCTCGATCACATCTCCGGAGGACATGACAATCACGTTCTCCTTGGGAATTCCCATAGACTCTGCCAGCTTCTTCTGGGCCATCAGGTGGCGGTACTCGCCGTGAACAGGAATGGCGTATTTCGGGCGCACCAGAGAGTAGATAAGCTTAATCTCCTCCTGACAGGCGTGGCCGGAAACGTGGGTATCCTGGTTAATCACCTCGGCTCCCTTCATGGACAGCTCGTTGATTACCCTGGAAACTGCCTTCTCGTTGCCCGGAATCGGTGTGGAGCTTAAAATCACCACGTCTCCCGGCATAATGGATACCTTTCTGTGAAGGCTGGCCGCCATTCTGGAGAGAGCCGCCATGGACTCGCCCTGGCTTCCTGTAGTAATTAATACTGTATCCTCCGGCCTGTAGTTTTTCAGGTTTTCAATGTCAATCAGAGTGCCTTCCGGAATGTCAATATAGCCCAGCTCGCTGGCCGTTCCGATGACGTTCACCATGCTGCGGCCCTCGATCACTACCTTTCTGCCGTACTTGCAGGCAGAGCTGATAATCTGCTGCACACGATCCACGTTGGAAGCGAAGGTTGCCACGATAATCCGGTTGTTCTGATGCTCTGAGAAAATAGCGTCAAAGGTCTTTCCTACCGTCCTCTCCGACATGGTAAAGCCAGGGCGGATGGCGTTGGTGCTGTCGCACATCAGGGCCAGAACGCCCTTCTTTCCAAGCTCCGCAAACCGCTGCAGATCAGCCGGCTCGCCGAATACAGGCGTGTAGTCGATCTTGAAGTCGCCGGTGTGGACAATGATGCCCGCCGGTGTGAAAATCGCCAGGGCAGAAGCGTCCACAATACTGTGGTTCGTCTTCACAAACTCCACCCTGAAGCAGCCCAGGTTAATGGACTGGCCGTGCTTTACCACCTTTCTCTTGATGGTGCGCAGCATGTTGTGCTCCTTCAGCTTGTGCTCAATCAGCCCGATGGTCAGCTTTGTGCCGTACACCGGCGCAGGCACGTCCTTCAGCACGTAGGGAAGGGCGCCGATGTGATCCTCATGTCCGTGGGTGATCACAAAGCCCTTGACCTTGTCAATGTTGTTCTTCAGATAGGTGACGTCCGGAATGACCAGGTCAATGCCCAGCATGTCGTCGCTGGGGAAGGCCAGTCCGCAGTCCACCACAATAATACTGTCCTCGTACTCAAAGGCCGTCATATTCATTCCGATCTGCTCCAGGCCTCCGAGCGGTATAATCTTTACCTTATTATTTTTTGTGTCCTTTTTCAAATAAATCGCACCTCCGATGTCTTATTCTATCTCAATCCCCATGTCGCCCATCAGCTCGTTGAAAATCCGGGAGAGGTAATCAAGCTCGCCGTCCTCCTCTACGAATTCATACACTGCCTCAGCGTCCTCTGGTTTTGATATATCCTTAAGAAGGTAGCATTCGCCGTCCCCCTCTTTAGAATCTGTTACTAAAAGGAAATTTTCCCCGTTTAACTTCGTCTCCTCGAGAACATAGAAATCAATCGGCTCCCCGTCCTCAGACTGAAGGGTAATCTTATTTTCCATTTCATCTATCTTATCAAACATATCGTTCATTTTCTGTCTCCTGTCTGTTTTTTTCAGTTATCCTCTAAACGCTTCGCGAATCCAGATATCCCTGCAGAATCAAAACGGCGGCGATCTTGTCCACCACTGCCTTTCTGTTCTCCCTGCGGACGCCGCTCTCCATAAGCACCCGCTCGGCGGCTATGGTCGTCAGACGCTCGTCCCAGAGAATCACCGGCTTTCCCGTCCGGCGTTCCAGCATGGCCTTAAATGCCTCTGTCTTCTCCGCCCGCTCTCCTGCCGTATTGTTCATGTTCTTAGGATATCCTAACACGATTTCCTCAATCTCATACTCTTTGATCAGTTCCTCAATTCTGGCACAGGTCTGGCGCAGCTTATTCTCATCCTTGCGGACAATCGTCTCTACGCCCTGGGCCGTTATCCCCAGGGGATCGCTGACTGCCACTCCTGTGGTTCTGGAACCGAAGTCAAGTCCCATTATTCTCATTTTACTGGCTCTCCATAAACCCTCCGTTTACAGGAACCGTGTGTGCTCCTGCAGACTGAGGGTATTTTCCCACTATAAAACAAGCTGGCGCAATGCCAACTCCCTGTTTCTGTATGTCCGATTCCGCTTTCGCATTCTCTGCCTGTGCGGCTTTCCGTATATCAGCTGAATATACCGCCAAAGCGGGGCAGAATCCCGGGAGATACTCCCTGCCGGTTCTGCTTCCCGCTTTTCCTGCCTTTATCTAAGCCGCGTCTCCACATAATTTTTCATCAGCTCTTCCAGAATTTCATCACGCTCTACCTTCATAATCAGGCTTCTGGCACTTTTGTGGCTGGTGATATAGGTGGGGTCTCCTGACATAATATACCCTACAATCTGGTTAATCGGGTTGTAGCCCTTCTCTGTCAGAGCAAAGTATACCTGCTCCAGAACCTGGCTCACCTCCAGCTTTGTATCATCCTGTACTGTTTTAAAAAACTGCGTATTCTTCATATCACCCATGGTTATCTCTCACGTCCTTTTACTACTCTCATTTATTCTAACCCAAAATATCCCATTCGGCAAGAAAAATATTTCTTAAGACAACGGGCAGGCTCTATTCCTCTGCCAAAAACAGAATTTCGTCTGTCACCATTCTCTCAAGTTTTCCCCTGACCGTCACGTTTTTAAGGCCCTCCCGGTAGGGAACCACTGCCTTCACATACTGTCTCGTATGGCCGATCATATAGTCGCGGCCTTCTGCAGACACCCGCTCCTCCAAAAGCACCTCTTCCTCTTTTCCCAGGAAGGAACGGCGGTAAGCATCAGACAGCTCCGCCTCCAGATCCAGAAGAATATCGCTTCTCCTGTTCTTCTCCTGCTCCGGAACCTGGCCTTCCATGACAGCGGCCCTTGTCCCCTCTCTCCTGGAATATTTAAAAACGTGCATCTCGTAGAAATGAACCCGGCGCAGGAATTCCCTGGTCGTCTCAAACTCCTCCTCCGTCTCCTGCGGAAAGCCCACGATCACGTCTGTGGTAATAGCCGGATTTTCAAAATATTTCCTGAGAATTTCACACCGGTGGGCGTAATCCTCTGTGGTGTAGTGGCGGTTCATCCTTTTTAACGTCTCGTCGCATCCGCTCTGCAGGGACAGGTGGAAATGGGGGCAGAAGCTCTTAAGACCAGCCAGCGTACCGGCGAACTCTTCTGTGATGATCCGGGGTTCCAGAGAGCCCAGGCGGATCCGCTCCACCCCGGGAACCTGATCCAGGCGCACAATCAGATCTAAAAGGCCGATGTTCTCCTCCTTAAAATCCACACCGTAGGAGCTTAAATGGATTCCCGTCAGGACGATCTCCTTATAGCCGGAGGCGGCAAGCTCCTCCACCTCTCTCACCACGTCCTCCATCTGCCTGCTTCTGACGCGGCCTCTGGTGTAGGGGATAATGCAGTAGCTGCAAAACTGGTTGCAGCCGTCCTGCACCTTGATAAAGGCCCTGGTGTGATCGGAGATTTTTCTGATGTGAAGAGGCTCGTATTCCCCTGTCTTTCCTATGTCAATAATGTTCTCCACTCCCTGGTGCTCTGCAAAATACTGGTCTAAAATAGACACCAGATCCTGCTTTCTGTTGTTTCCGACTACAATGTCCACCGCCTCGTCCTTCAAAAGTTCCTCGCCTGCCGCCTGCACATAGCAGCCTGCGGCCACCACCACTGCCGATGGGTTCATCTTCTTTGCCCGGTGAAGCATCTGGCGTGACTTTTTATCAGCCACGTTGGTAACAGAGCAGGTGTTGATCACATACACGTCCGCTCCCTCTTTAAATGGAACAATCTCGTATCCAGCGTCTTCTAACATCTGCTGCATGGCCTCTGTCTCGTAAGCGTTTACCTTGCATCCTAAATTGTGAAGGGCAGCTTTTCTCATTTTCACGTTTCCTTTCTCTCAAGCTATGATCTATATTTCCTTTTTCTCGTTCGTTTTCCTGGGCTGACACACGTTCAGCAGTTCTCGTAATTTTACCATATTAAGAGGGGGAAAGTCCACTTGAAAATAAACTGCCGCTCTGCTTCCTCTTCTCCCACGCCTCTTTTATAAGCTTCCCGTAAAGCTCCCCCTTCCAGTCTTCGTAATAGGGAACTTTTTCCCTCTCCTTTTCTGTCTCGTCCAGATCCAGCTCAAAGATCAGCAGGCGGCTTTCTCCCGCGCTGGAAAGCTCAATGGGAATTTCTTTCTCCGGGCTTCTCTGTCTTCCATCCGGGCCGTACACGCAGGAACCTCCGCAGCAGTTTTCATCCCTGTAATTGGCTCCCGCCGTAAAGGCCAGATTGCAGAGAGCGGCTGAAGCCAGAGCGACCTCCCATCTGCGCTCTGCCGCAAAGCTCCAGGCCGCAGGGCAGAAGATCAGTCTGGCCCCGTTCATGGATACGATTCTGGCCGGTTCAGGAAATTCCAAGTCATAGCACAGCACAGCGGCAGTCTGTCCGGCGCAGGTTTCAAACACTGGGAAATCCCGCCCTTCTGAAAACCTCTTTTTCTCGCTTTTCCACAGATTGACCTTTCTGATATTCTGGATACAGCTTCCATTCTCCCCCACTGCCAGACAGGAATTATAAATCGTTTCCCCATCCCGCTCCGGATATCCGAAAATCAGGGAAATTCCGTACTTTTTCGCCGTCGCGGCCATCTTTTTCCCCTGTTCCCCAGCAGTCAGCGCCGCAGCCAGAAGTTCCTCCCGTCTGATAAAATAACCGCAGGCAGACAGCTCCGGAAGGCACAAAATTTTCGCTCCTGCCCAAGCGGCTTCCCTGGCCATTTTGTCTGAAAGTTTCTCAAACAGTTCCTGGCTTCCGCTCCCGGTTCCAAACTCTCCGAGAGCAATTTTAATCCTTTTTTTCTCTTCCATCGCCTCTCCTGTCTCCTTCCTGCCGGCGCCTGCCTTCAGGCGATTTTGCCGTACGGCGGTATTACTCTTTTTTAGACAAAACTTTACACGTTTCTCCCTATCTCGTACTTGACTTTTTTCCGTTAAATTTGTAGTATAGAAACAGGACGGCGTAAGCGCATACTAACGCCAAAAAACCAAATATAAAACAAAACGGCACGCACAGGCCGGAGGAGGTTTCTCATGAAAACAGTTCGCATTTCTCTTAATTCTATTGATAAAGTTAAATCCTTCGTAAACGATTTAGCCAAATTTGACGTTGATTTTGATCTGGTATCCGGAAGATACGTGATCGACGCCAAATCTATCATGGGTATTTTCAGCCTGGATCTGTCCAAGCCGATTGATTTAAATATTCATTCCGAGACCCAGGTAGATGAGATTCTCACCGTTCTGGCTCCGTACATCGTAGAGTAGGAATATTAAAAAGAAAGAGCAGAAAGTTTCCCCGTTCCAATGGAAATCACCGGAAACTTTCTGCTCTTTCTTTTATGTTACAGCTCCTCCGGAAGGGCGAAGGGGACAATCTCATCGCTGAGAGTCACCTCGGTGACGTCAATCCCCATGCCTTCCTGGTACTGCTTTCTGGCCCGGGTGATATCGTATCTCAGCTTCAGGACTTCGTCTGAGTCTTTATCGATCCAGATCTCTGCCTCTATCTCTCCCAAATCTCCTGACTGATCGCTGACCCCGAAATACTTATATCCGGCCAATTCTGTCTTTGCCTTTAAGTATTCTTCAACCGGGCAGGTTCCTTTAAAAAGCCTAGCCTTCCGCTCCCCCAGTTCTTCTGTTCTGACATAATTCCACTTATCAATCACAGCCAGGTCTACTCCGGCAATCGAGAAGGACACTCGTTTCAGGAAATCCTCCGGCCTGCTCTCCTCCCATCTGCCATCCTTATACCTGCAGAACAGCCAGCCGTCCTCCTGCCTGATGTGATACTCGGAATACTGAAGATCCGTCTCTCCTGTATCCGGATCAAAGACAGCCGCCTGAAGCGCCTCAGTTGGTTCAGAAAGATAGGTAAACTTTATGGTGTCCTCCTCCACGGTTCCCCTGATGGTTTTATGGAGGGACGTCTTTATAAAAGAAAAGGAGGACTGGCTGCTCAGGTTCGAGCAGATTTCTTCGGTTGAAACAGACAGCTCAGAACTTCTCCGGCCTGCCCATAGGAGACCTGCCGCCGCCAGAAGAACAACCAGTGCAGCTATCATACAGAGCTTTCTTTTTTCTCTCCAGAACTTCATACTCCATCCCTCCTCTAAAAGACAGCCGCCTGAAGCGCTCCCCCAGCTCTAACACCAGATAACTTCTGCCGTCTCCTCTGCCGTCTTAATCATTTCCTCGATTCCCTCAGCCAGCTTCTTTTCGGAGCGTCTGATTAAATCCAGATTCGGCTTTGTGACAGGGTGCTTGGCCACGAAAATAGTGCAGCAGTCCTCGTATGGCTGAATCGATGTCTCAAATGTTCCGATTTTCTGAGAAATATCTACAATATCCTGCTTATCGAAGCCAATCACCGGACGGAAAACAGGAAGAGTGCAGACCTCGTTGGTCACTGCCAGAGAGTGAACGGTCTGGGAAGCCACCTGGCCGATGCTCTCGCCTGTGATCAGGCCCAGGCACTCGTCCTTCTTGGCCAGATCCTCGGCGATCTTCATCATATAGCGGCGCATGATAATCGTCAGCTCCTCGTGAGGACACTTATCGTAAATATAGAGCTGGATGTCTGTAAAGTTGACTACATGAAGCTTAATGGGGCCGGAGTAGCGGGCTACCTGCTTGGCCAGGTCGATGACCTTCTGCTTCGCTCTCTCGCTGGTGTAAGGCGGAGCGTGGAAATACACAGCCTCAATGATAACGCCTCTCTTGGAAATCATGTATCCTGCTACCGGGCTGTCGATTCCGCCGGAGAGAAGGAGCATGGCCTTTCCGTTGGTTCCCACAGGCATACCGCCCGGGCCTGGAATCACCAGGGAGTAAATATTGATCTTGCTTCTGACCTCCACGTTTAACAGCACCTGTGGATTGTGTACGTCCACCTTTGTCTCCGGGAAGGTATCCAGAATAATGGAACCCAGTTCCCGGTTCATCTCATCGGAGTGGACCGGATACTGCTTGTTGGCACGGCGGCAGTTTACCTTGAAGGTAAAGTTCTGCTCCTTGTAGGCCGCCCTGATGTAGGAAACCACCTGGTTTTTCAGCTCCTCAAAGCCCAGATCCTCCACGCGCATCACAGGGCAGATTGCGGCGATGCCGAACACTCTCTGGAGAGCCTCCACCACCTCGTCGTAGTCAAACTCCGACTTGGCCTCCACGTAAATACGTCCTGACTCCTTTGTCACTGCAAAGGTTCCCTCTAATTCCTTTAAGGACCGGCGGATGTGCTTCATCAGCGCGTCCTCAAATACGTACCGGTTCTTTCCTTTTAAGCCGATCTCGGCATATTTTATCAAAAATGACTGAAACATGTTCATCCTCTTTCTAATCTTCTTCTCTCAGTGTTCTTCCTTTATTTAGCTCTGTATCTTCGGAGCACAGGCAGCAGCTCTCTTAAAACCTCCAGACAGTAGTCCGCCTCCTCCGGCTCGTTAAACAGGCCGAAGCTGAAGCGGATGGTGGAGTCTAACAGCTCTTTCTTCACGCCGATTCCCTTCAGAGTTCCGCTGACGCCCGGGTGGTTCACCGAGCAGGCGGATCCGGAGGAAACGTAGACGCCCCGATCCTCCAGAGCGTGGAGAAGCACCTCGCTTCTCACTCCCTCGAAGCTGGCGCTGACAATCTGGGGCGCATTCTCCCGTCCCTCGTGTCCGTTAATGGTGACGCCGGGCAGCTCCTTTAAGCCTGCAATCAGCCGTTCTCTTATCTGGTACAGCTTCTCAATCTTCGCCTCGTGATCCCTGTAGACCTCCCGCACAGCGGCTCCCAGGCCGGCGCAGCCAGGCACGTTCTCCGTTCCGGATCGCATTCCCTTCTGCTGGCCGCCGCCGAAGAGAATCGGGCGCACTTTGGCCTTCTCGTCAATATAGAGGAAGCCCACGCCCTTGGGGCCGTGGATCTTGTGGCCGCTGACAGACAAAAGGTCGATTCCCTGCTTCTTCGGGCGGATCACATATTTTCCGTAGGCCTGAATGGCGTCTACATGAAACAGGGTCTTAGGATTTTTCGCCTTAATGACCTTTGAAATCTCCTCCACCGGTTCCACGGCTCCAATCTCGTTGTTCACATACATGACGGAGACTAAAATCGTGTCCTCTCTCACTGCCTGGGCCAGCTCCTCCAGGGAAATGCAGCCGTAGGAATCTACCGGAAGGTAAGTAATCTCAAAGCCCTGCTCCCGCAGAAATTCCATGGTATTGTAGATAGAGGCGTGCTCCACCCCTGTGGTGATCAGGTGCTTTCCTGCTCTCTGGTTGGCGAAAGCCGCTCCGATCAAGGCTGTGTTGTTGGATTCTGTTCCGCCGGAGGTAAACAGAATCTCTTTTTCCTGTACCTTGAGAGATTTGGCAATCTCCGCCCTGGCCTCCTTAATCAGCCGCTCTGCCTCCACGCCCTTCATGTGGCGGGCCGCCGCATTGCCGTAATCCACTGTCATGGCGTTTACCACCGCGTCCTTTACGCAGTCAAACACTCTGGTAGTGGCCGAATTGTCAAAATATGCTTCCATTTTATCCATCCTTTTTTATCTTTCCTCTACAGGCCGCCTTCCAGATGGAAGGCCAGCACGGACAGAAGCGCCAGCCCCGCTGTCTCTGTCCTGAGAATCCTCTTTCCAAGGCTTACGGGAACTACTCCCGCCTCCCTGGCTTTCTCAATCTCTGTCTCCTCAAAGCCGCCCTCCGGCCCGATAAAGACCGCGATTTTCTGTCCCGGGCCAGTCTGTTCCACAAACTGCCTCACAGAGTCCATGCCTGACGCGCACTCGTAGGGAATACATCTGCTGTCAAAATCCTTTACAAAGGCCAGGGCCTCGTCAAAGCTCATAACAGGGGCGTTCTCCGGGATAATGAGACGCTTGGACTGCTTGGCCGCGCTCTCGGAAATAGCGTTCCAGCGCTTTAATTTGGCCTCCTCTTTCTTCTTATCCAGCTTCACCACAGCTCGCTTGGTGGCCACCGGAACGATCTGATAGGCCCCCAGTTCCACGGCCTTCTGGATAATCAGCTCCATCTTATCGCTTTTGGGAAGGCCCTGAAACAGCCAGATCTTCGCCGGAAGCTCGGTAGTCTCCTCTCTCTCCTCCAGGATTTCCGCCTCCACTGCGTCGGCAGAAATCTCTGTCAGACGGCACAGGTAATCACGATCCTCGCCGTTGCTGATTAACACCTGCTCCCCCGGCTTCATCCGCAGCACGTTTTTTATGTGATTCACATCCGGCCCTGTGATGGTAACAGATTCCGGGTGAATCTGGGATCTCTCCACAAAAAAATGATACATGTTCCGCTCTGTCCCCTCTTATTTCACGCGCTTTGCCGTCACAGACACCCACTCGCCCTGATAGGTCACTTCCACCACCTCAAAGGCATCGTTGGCTGCAAAGGCCTCTCTCACTGCCTCTTCCTTCATATTGATAATGCCGGAGGTGATGAAGATTCCGCCCTTTTTAATGTGAACCGGGATTTCCTTCTGGAGCATAATAATCACGTCCGCCAGAATGTTGGCCACCGCCACATCGTAGCACTCGTAGCCAGCCTGATCCTGGATCGCCTTGTCGTCGATGATATTGCCCTGAACCACCGTAAAGCGGTCTGCCCCGATATCGTTGGACTCCAGATTTTCTCCTACTGCTGTGATAGCGTTCTCATCCAGATCCGTTCCAAAGACCTCCCTGGCTCCCAGCTTTAACGCGGCGATTCCAAGGATTCCGCTTCCCGTTCCCACGTCTAAAAGCTTCGTCTCAGGCGTCACATACTTTCTCAGCTGGCGGATGCACAGCTGGGTAGTCTCGTGCATTCCTGTGCCGAAGGCAGTTCCCGGGTCAATCTGAATTAAAAGCTTGTCCTTATGCTCCTCCGGGATGGTCTCCCAGGTAGGCTTGATCAGGATATCGTCCACAGTAAAAGGCTTAAAATACTGCTTCCAGTTATTGATCCAGTCCTTGTCCTCTGTTTCAGAGGCCTCGATCTCACAGGTTCCCAGATCCACGAACAGTTTCAGCTCCTCAAGCCCCTCTTTCACCTGGGCGAGGATGCCCTCCACGTCTGCGTCATCATCCAGATAGAAGCTGACCTTCGCCGTACCGTCATCCGGCGGAAGCTCCGGCAGAATGTCAATAAACATGCCCTTGGTCTCTTTCTCCGTCAGAGGCACGTTGTCCTCAATCTCAATTCCCTCAATTCCAATCTCATCAAACATGCTGCTGACCAGATCCACAGCCGCCGTTGTGGTCGTCAGCGTAAATTTCTTCCATTTCATGTGCAGTTTCCTCCGCTCGTTTCTTCTGTCTGTTTATTGTCTGTTTGTTGTCAATTTTCTTTCATTCTCTTATTTAAACGCCGTGTCTTCTCCGCTTCCAGCTATCCCATCAGCACCTTGACAAACAGAATGGCCAGCACAATGAGCACCACCGGGCGTACAATCTTCTTTCCGTTTGTCAGCACAAGGCCGGATCCGATGTAATGTCCCAGAATGCAGAACAGTCCTGAGATAAAGCCCAGGGGAATCAGAACCTTGCCGTTTAACAGGAAGGTGGCAAAGGCCGCCGCATTGGACGCCAGGTTAATCACCTTTGTCGTTCCCGCCGCCTCCTTCATGGTATAGCGGGCCGCTCCCGTCAGAATCAGAATCAGGAAGGTTCCCGTTCCAGGCCCGTAAAAGCCGTCGTAGGTCCCTACGATGAAAGCCGCCGCCAGGCTGACGGCAAACTTCCGCCCCGCTGAGATAGTTCCTGCCTTGGAATCGTCCCCCAGATTTTTATTCCAGAGCACATAGACTGCCACCACCGGAAGAATCACCAGCATCAGCTTTTCTATGATACCCTCGCTGACCATCAGAATCAGGTGGGATCCAATGGACGATCCGATCAGCGCTGCCGCCGCAAACCAGACAGACGTCTTAAAATTGATAAAGCCGTTTTTTGCAAACCTGGCCGTAGACACCACCGTTCCCATGACAGAACACATCTTGTTGCTTCCCAGAGACAGATGGGCCGGAATTCCGGCTATCATAAAGGCCGGAAGGGAAATCAGGCCTCCTCCCCCTGCAATCGAATCCATCAGTCCTGCCAGAAATACCAGGGGACATACAATTAAATACTGAACCAGCGTAATTTCCATTCTCATTTCCTCCCTGACGCCCCGTCTTTTGCTGTCTACCATGATAGCACAAAGGCTATGGGGTGGCAACTGATTGTTTTAAGGCAGAGGAAGCTACAGGTGTGGTGACCAGCTGCGTTTTCCACGCCTTACTCCATCAGGAATTCCGCCAGCACACAGTTGCTCACATCAATGCCTCTCTTCGTCAGCCGCCAGAAAGCCGCGCCTTCTCTCTCGTACCTCTCCATCAGCTCCTGTCTGGCCAGTTCTTCCAAAACGTCTCCATATACCGTTTCCAAGGCACAGCTGAAACGCCTGAGAAATTCCGCCTCAGAGATCCCTTCCGTCAGGCGCAGTCCCAGAAACATGAATTCCTCCATCTGGGCCTGGCTGGTAAGAAGATCTCTTTCCTCTATCTGCCTTCCCGCCCGGAAATCCTCCCGGGTAAGGCTCAGATACGTCTTAAAATCCCTCACATTGGAACGCCGTTCCAGCTGCCTTCTGTCCCCGCTTTCTTTTCCGGACGCGCTTATCTTCGCGGCTTCTCCCTTTTCTCTTCTTATATTGATATAGGAGGAGGCTCCCAGCCCCAGGCCCAGATACTCGGTTCCAGTCCAGTAACCTTTATTGTGGCGGCACTCATATCCCGGCTTCGCATAATTGGAAATCTCGTACCGGTGGTATCCGGCTTCTCCCAGAATCCGTTCTGTATCATAGTACATTCTGCGCTCCGCGTCCTCGTCCGGAAGTTCAGGAATGCCAAGGGACTGGCGGCGTTTTTTCTCCTCCGCTGCGTCCCCGTCTTCACCAAACAGCTGGCAGAACGGCGTTCCCTCCTCGATAATCAGGCTGTAGGCGGAAATATGTTCCGGCTGAAGGGAAACGACGGTTCTGAGGGTTTTCTCCCAGGAAGAAACAGTCTGTCCCGGCAGTGCAGACATCAGGTCAATATTAATATTTTCAAATCCTGCCTCTCTGGCGGCCCGGTAACTTTCCAGAAAGTCCTCCATGGTATGAATCCGCCCCAGATACTGAAGCTCTCTGTTTTCTGTGGACTGCAGCCCGAAGCTCAAACGGTTGATTCCCGCCTGCCGCCATGCTGCAAGCTTCTCCCTGTCCGCTGTCCCCGGATTCACCTCTGTGGTAATCTCCGCATCCTCCGCCACATAAAAGCTTTTTTTCATCGCCTCCAAGATGCGCTCCGTCTGCTTCGGCGTAAGCACGGAGGGGGTGCCGCCTCCGAAAAATATGGCAGTCGCCACATAGCCCTCGGAAACAGCACCCGCCTCCTCAATCTCCTCTGTCAGTCGTTCCACATAGCGCTCCCGCTCCTCCTCCCCAGACGGAAAGGAGAGAAAATCGCAGTATGCGCACTTGCGGACGCAGAACGGAATGTGAATGTAAAGCTCCAGGCAGGATAAGTCTTCCTTTTTCCTACTCTTCATCCAGCTTTAAAACGCTCATGAACGCCTTCTGCGGAATCTCTACGTTTCCAATCTGGCGCATTCGCTTTTTACCCTCCTTCTGCTTCTCCAGAAGCTTTCTCTTTCTGGAAATATCGCCGCCGTAACACTTGGCCAGCACGTCTTTTCTCATGGCCTTCACTGTTTCTCTGGCGATTACCTTGCCGCCGATGGCCGCCTGAATCGGAATCTCGAACAGATGCCTCGGGATCTCCTCCTTCAGCTTCTCGCACATCTTTCTGCCTCTCTCGTAGGCAGAGCCGGCGAACACGATGAAGGAAAGGGCGTCCACCTCCTCCCGGTTCACGAGAATATCCAGCTTCACCAGCTCAGACTGCTCGTAGCCCTTTAACTCATAATCAAAGGAAGCGTAGCCTCTGGATCGGGACTTTAAGGCGTCGAAGAAATCGTAGATAATCTCGTTTAACGGCAGTTCATATTTTAAGAGGGCTCTCGTTCCCTCAATGTACTCCATGCCCAGGTAATTGCCCCGGCGCTCCTGGCACAGCTGCATGATCGCGCCTACATAGTCGGAGGTCACCATGATCTCAGCCGTCACAATGGGCTCCTCCATATACTCAATCTCCGACGGATCCGGCAGATTGGACGGGTTGGTCAGCTCAATCATCTCTCCGTTTGTCTTATAAACCCGGTAGATAACGCCCGGCGCGGTGGTCACCAGATCCAGGTTGTACTCTCTCTCCAGACGTTCCTCGATGATATCCAGGTGCAGAAGTCCCAAAAAGCCGCAGCGGAAGCCAAAGCCCAGGGCCAGCGAGGTCTCCGGCTCAAAGAACAGGGCGGCGTCGTTTAACTGAAGCTTCTCCAGAGCGTCCCGAAGATCCGGATACTTGGAGCTGTCCGCCGGATACATGCCGCAGTAAACCATGGGAGTTACCTTCTTATAGCCTGGAAGAGGGCTGCTGCAGGGATTTTCGCGGTTTGTGATCGTATCGCCTACCCGGGTATCCCGGACGTTCTTGATGCTGGCGGTAATGTAGCCTACCATTCCCGCAGACAGCTCGTCGCAGGCAATGAACTGGCCGGCGCCGAAGTAGCCTACCTCCACCACCTCAGCTGTGGCTCCTGTGGCCATCATCTTAATAGGAGTTCCCTTTTTCACGGTTCCGTTCTTAATGCGGCAGAATACAATGACTCCCCGGTAGGAATCGTAGAGGGAATCGAAAATCAGGGCCTGAAGGGGCGCCTCTGGATCTCCGGTGGGAGCCGGTATCTTCTCCACGATCTGCTCCAGCACCTGATCAATATTTAAGCCTGTCTTGGCAGAAATCCTGGGGGCGTCGTGGGCCTCCAGCCCGATGACATCCTCGATCTCAGCCGCCACCCGATCCGGATCCGCACTTGGAAGATCTACCTTATTAATAACAGGAAATACGTCCAGATCGTGATCCAGGGCCAGGTATACGTTGGCCAGCGTCTGGGCCTCTATTCCCTGGGCGGCGTCCACCACCAGGATCGCGCCGTCGCAGGCGGCAAGGCTTCTGGACACCTCGTAATTGAAATCCACATGTCCTGGAGTGTCAATCAGGTTAAAAATATACTCCTCCCCGTCCTTGGCCCGATACACGGTGCGGACAGCCTGAGATTTGATGGTAATGCCCCTCTCCCGCTCCAGATCCATGTTGTCGAGCACCTGCGCCTGCATCTCCCTGCTGGTGAGAAGTCCTGTCTGCTCTATAATTCTGTCTGCAAGGGTTGACTTGCCGTGATCAATATGGGCGATAATGCAGAAATTTCTGACTTTGCTCTGGTCAACTATTGCCATTTGTTTTCCTCTTTTCTCTGTCATTTCTAAATTTTTCCGGCGATTCTTTGAATCCTTCCAGGAATATCTCCGCCGCCGGCATAAAAGCTGGCGGCGTCCTTTTCTATGCAATCCAATATATCATTTTTTCCAGGTTACTGCAACAATTCCTTGCGTTTACTGAGGTGTTTCTATGTACCGGCGGCAGTATTTTTCCATTTACCCTCCGTCTCCCAGCACTGTGTCTAACAGCTCTGCCAGCGGTTCCATGGCATTTTTCACCTCCTCGTATGTATTGGTCTGGGCTCCTGCCTCCACCAGGGCGCTCCTTGGACGAAGGTGCAGGTTATAGCGCAGTCCCTTCAGATATATATTTCTGGCATATCCCGGGTAAAACGCGTCGGCGCAGAGCTTCATCTGAAAGCTGAACGCCAGATTGTCCTCCCGGTTAGGATTTTCCAGATAGGAGATCGGCCCGTCCGGCGTCTGGCTGGTTCCGTTAAAAAACATGATCTGAGCCGTGGGCTTTCCGTTTACCTCCTGAACCAGGCGGGTTTTGCTGTCCACTCCGTCCCTGTGGAGATCCAGCACTACCTCGATGGAAGGATTCTCCTTCAAAATCTTCTCCACTCCCTCCAGGGCATAGGAATATGCCTTGTTCCGATCCAGCTTTCCATCCCTTAAATCGTACACGGAAGTATCGTGAATCACCTGGTAGCCCTTTTCCTCCAAAAGCTGAGCCAGATATTCCCCCGCCCCCACGATGGTAGCTTCCCTGTTTCCCGCATGATAATCAGCAAACTCCTCCTGGGAATGGCTGTGGTAAATCAAAATCTGAGGCATTCCGCTGTCCGTCTCCTGTTTCAGAGAAAAATCTCTGTCCAGAAATGTCTCTGCCTGAATCATGTCTCTGCCTGCGGCCGCGGTGGGGTGAACCGTGTAAAAATGCTTCATCACATAATCATAGTCCGCCAGCTGCTCTGCCAGGTAGGTTTTTCCTGTCACTGGAAGCCCTGCCCGCTCTAATAGATTCCGCCCCGCCGTAGTCCCTATGGCAGGAGAAGGAGAAACGGCAGACAGGTCAGAACTTCCTGCAGATGCGGCTCCTTGTCTTTCCGGCTCTAAGACGCTCCCCTTATCGGAATCTGAGAGCACCTGGCTGGCTGACAGGGCGTCTGCCAGGCGGCTGTACTCCTTTGCCTGCTCCTGCTTCTTTTTATAATGGGCATAGGCTGGATCCGGTTTTGTCCGGCCTACGTCTTCTCCCCTCTCTGCCGCCCTGTACCAGAACATTCCTTCCATCAGGCGGTCTGCCAGAAAGCGCGTCAGACCGTCTGCTCCATCCTGTTTCGCCTCCCTCTCCCCGCCGTCAACAGACTCGATCCATGTGGGAAACCACAGAGCTGCGCAGGAGCTGAGCGCAGCATAAGCGTTGGCGCCAGATACCGTCCTCTCCTCCTGAGCGGCTGCCGCAGACGGAAGCCCTGTCTTTCCCGCTCCGAAAACAGCCAGGACAAGCACAATGACTGAAAGCCCTCCTGCCAGGAGCTTCTTCTTTTCTCCTCCTATCCCCCGCCTGCGCTTCCAATTTCCTGCCATCCATGTCCCACCTTTTTCGTTTCCTTTTACATTCTATGCAGGAAAACGGCTTTTTTGTTCTCTCCGCGCAAAACCTGCACGCAGAGAAATCCACAGGCCAGGCAGTATTTTTACCTGTTTGTCCCTTCTTTGTAAAGCGCCTGGTGGATTCCCTCGGAGACAGTGAAGCTCAGCCGCCTCACTCTCTCGTCGATATCCTGGGGAGTGACAAACATAGGGCCGAACTCCGGCTCCAAAAGCTCCCGGATCAGCTGATACTGCTCCTCAGAGCTGATTTTTTCCATGTAAGCGCCATAGTCTTCTGTCTGCTTTTCCCTTAAAAGAGCCTGAATCATGGCCTTCACCGTATCATGGACAATGGCCGCAGCTCCTATGACAGTAGGAATCCCCACGGCAATCACCGGAATTCCCAGACCTTCCCTGGTCAGTCCCCTCCTGTGGTTTCCCACGCCGGATCCCGGATGAATTCCAGTGTCAGCCAGCTGAATCGTGGAGGCCAGCCGTCTGGCGCTTCTGGCGGCCAGAGCGTCCACCGCTATAATCAAATCCGGCTTTGTTTCCTCTGCCGCTCCCTTCACAATCTCCGCCGTCTCCATGCCCGTCTGCCCCATTACCCCAGGAGCGATTCCGCTCAGCACGGGAAGATCATGGGTTCTGCAGAAATCCTTCCTGTATTCCAGATTCAGGTGACGCGTCATCTGCATATTTTCAATCACCCTTGGTCCCAGGGAGTCTGGAGTCACCTGCATATTTCCAAGACCCGCCACGAACACGGCCGGGCGCTCTTTTCCCGGACAGCATCTGTGAATCATCTCCCGCAGCTGCCTCCCAAGCTCTGCCGCAGCTTCCTCATGGTAGGACGGGTCGTTCTCTGCCAGGGCTTCTGACTCTATGGTTACATAAACGCCAGCCGGTTTTCCCATCGCCCTGGCCCCCTGCTCGTTTTTAATCTCCACTCGGGTCAGCCGAAGACGTCCCTCCCCCTCCCACTCGTCCACCGCGACTCCTGAAATCTCCTCCCCTTCTGTAAACTGCTCTCTCTCCTCCACCGCCAGATCGGTTCTGGGGTTAAAATCATTCTGCGCCATCGCTTCCTCCTGATGCTTTGTTTTTCTTACACTTTTTCTTATTTTAGACTTTTAAGCATATTTTTATCCTTTGATGCAGAGCCCTTTGCTGTCATTTCCGGCCTTCTGAAAAAAACTCCTGAAAAACCTGCGAAAAATCTCAATTCTTCCCATTTTTACTATTGACAGAACCGGGGATTTTCGCTAGAATACAAGAGTATGTTTACATTAGACTGTCCGTGTCCAGGCTCTGATGCAAACCAGAGAATTATTGATATTTACGAAAATCGATGGAGGTGTACAGATTGGCTAACATTAAATCTGCAAAAAAGAGAATCTTAGTAGCTGAGACAAGAGCTGCAAGAAACAAAGCTATCAGATCCAAGGTGAAGACTGTAGTAAAGAAGGTTGAGGCTGCTATCGCTGCTGGAGATAAGGCTGCTGCACAGGCTGCTTTATTAGTAGCTACAAGCGAGATCGACAAGGCTTGCTCCAAGGGAGTTTTCCACAAGAACACAGCTTCCCGCAAGGTTTCCAGATTATCCAAGGCTGTAAGCAGCATGGCTTAATTGCCGGACTGCAGGCTTCGTAGAAAATAAACGTCTGAATTAACCCGTTCAGATCAGAAAAACCGCTTCTTCGTGGGTGTGACGAAGAAGCGGTTTTTTGTATACCTTTTTCTATTTCTGTGCAAGCGCTGCAATCCGTTCTACTGCCGGACGGTTTGAAAGCAGTGAGACTTCCGGAAACTGCTTATAGTTGGGAAGCATCTCCAGAGTCAACCATCCATCGTAGCCAATTCGTTTCAGGCTCTCTCCCACCTTCACGAAATCCACGTCTCCGGCGAACAGATCCACAAAGCCGCTCATTCCAGCTGCTCCATAGCGGAAATCTGACAGATGGATCTTTTTAATGTGGGAATCTAAAATTTCAATCCAGTCCTCTGGATATCCTGTATAAATCACATTTCCCACATCAAAGTACGCTCCTACAAAGGGGGAATTCACCTCATCCAGCAGACGCTTCATCTCCAGAGGAGACAGGAGAAAACGATTCCATACATTTTCAATTCCAATGCAGACATTGTGATCCGCTCCAAAAGCCGCCAGCTCTTTTAAAGCTTCCAGGCATCTCTCATAGGCTTTATCATAGCGGATCCGCTCCGGTTCCTCCACAAAATCACATCCCACATATCCGGGAACCACAAGGACGGTGTCAGCCCCCAGGAGAGCTGCGGCTTCCACCTGCTTTTTCACAATATCCACCGCTCTTCTTCTGGTTTCCTCCTGGTTGGACACCAGATTGTACTTCCAGAGAGACCAGACTCCCACACTTGGAATCTCTAAGCCTTCCTCTCTGGCAATCTTTCCGATTTTCCTTATGTCCTCTTTTGAGGTTTTCTCATTCAAATATCCGTATTCGCTGAATACCGGCTCCACCCCGTCATATCCGGCTTTCTTAATTAGTGGAAACAGATGTTTTAAATCGGCATCCTCTGTAAAGGAGAACATGCTCACCCCTGTTTTCATCTTATCCCCTCCTTACTTAAACCAGAGGCTGCCTCTTTCCATAGTCAACAGCCACCTGTTTTCCTGTTTCCAGGGAAGTCTTTAATGCCTCCATAACACACATCACCTTCCGCGCACTGGCAGCCGGAATAATCTCTGATTCTCTGTGCTCACTGATGCACGCTACAAAATGACGCAGCTCTGTCTCATAGGCATCTGTCTCATCCAGAGGCAGAATCCTTGCCCCATCCTGGCCGTAAACCCGTGTGTCACGTCTGGCTGAAGCTACATCTTCCAGGTTGGCCCCTGCTTTCATGATATACTCATAAGTTGCCTTGCTTCCTGTCAGACGCAGCTCCATGGTAAATGGATAACCCTTCGTCATTTCAATCACACCCTGAACGCTGGCGCTCTGTCCAGACTGAAAGTTCAGTGTGCTGTTGACAAAATTCCAGCAGCCCAGCTCATTTTTCTTTCCGGAGGCAAATACGCTCTCCACTTCCCCAAACATCCAGCAGAAAAAGTCGATGTCGTGAAGATGAAGATCGAATAAGCCGCCTCCGCTGTTTTCCGGCCTTCTGTACCATTCACTCCAGGCCGGATGCTCAGAAAGTCTGGCTCCATAGGCATAGTTCAGCTCTCCCAGCTCTCCATTGTCACGCATCTGTTTCGCCGTCCTGTATTCAGGCCAGAAACGGACTACCTGGCCAATCATCAGATTTACTCCGGCTTTTTCTGCCGCTCCAATCATGCGGTCCAGGGACTCTACGCTTAAGGTTGCCGGTTTCTCACAGAAAATATGTTTTCCATGTTCTGCTGCCCTGACTGTAAACGTTTCATGAAGAAACGTAGGCAGACAGATATCTGCCACCTCAAACTCACATTCTGCAGCCATGGTGTCAAAATCTTCGTAAAAGTTGCATCCAAAATCCTCGGCAAACTTTTCTCCCAGGGCTTTATCTCTGTCGCAGACTGCCGCCACCTGGGCCAGCTCAATCCGGCTGTAGGCCTCTGCATGGGTTCTTCCCATGAATCCAGCCCCTATCACTGCTATTTTAACCACGTCTATTCACTCCTTTGCAAACCGCTGCCGGAAGCAGACCTTCCCCTTCCTATCTGCGGCGGATGTTATTTATGTTGCTTAAAACTACAGCGCATACAATAATTGCACCTGTTATAATGGTCTGAATGTAGGTTTCCACCTGAAGAATATTCATGGCATTGCTGATAACTCCCATCAGCACACATCCTAAAAAGGCTCCTGAAATGGTTCCTTTTCCCCCGTCAAAGGTGACTCCTCCGATAATTGCCGCAGTCAGGGCGCTTGTCTCATAGCCAGCTCCTGCATTTGCTGTGATGGAATCGATGCGGGCAGAGAAAATAATAGCTGCCACAGAGCAGAATAAACCTGCAATTCCATAGAGGATTACCTTATATCTCACAATGTTGATACCTGACAGAAAGGCATTCTTTTCATTTCCTCCGATAGCTACAATTCTGCGTCCGAACTTCGTCCGGTTCATCAGGATGTAGGAAAGTACTACCATAGCTGCCAGCACCAGCAGCATAACCGGGAATATCTGGAACAGTTTTGTCTTTCCGATGGCGTTAAAAGCTCCGCCAAAGCTCATAATTCTTCCGCCTGAAATAGTCAGTGCCATTCCATAAAACATCTCGCTAGTTCCCAGCGTAATAATCAGCGGAATACATTTACTCTTGGCAATAATCACACCGTTTAAAGCTCCGCACAGTGTTCCCGCTGCCATTCCTGCTGCCACTGCGAGGGCTGTATTTCCTGTAGAATGGATCACAGAAGCCATTACCACACCTGACAGTACCATGATATTTCCGATAGAAAGATCGATTCCTCCGCCAATCAGAAGCATACTCATGGCCATCGTCAGAATACCAGTCACAGAGATCTGCTGAAAAATGGTAATCAGGTTCTTCACCTGTATAAACCTTGGATTAATTGCAGATACAGCTGCTACAATTACTACAATTACAATCGCCAGCAGAACTCTCTGCTCTTTAATAAGTCGTTTCTTCAGCGTCATTTCTGTTCACCCCTAATGCTCTTCTGATGATTTCCTGTTCTGTAATCTGTTCTCCCACAAGTTCTCCTTCAATCTGGCCTTTTTTCACTACCAGAATCCGGTCACTCATGGAAATCAGCTCCGGCATATCCGAGCTGATCATGATGATGCACTTTCCCTGCTTGGTCAGGGCCGACATCTGCTTGTAAAACTCTGCTTTCGCGTTTACGTCAATTCCTCTGGTGGGCTCGTCAAAAATGTAGATTTCCTGCTGCACATACAGCCATTTTGCCAGAACAACCTTCTGCTGGTTTCCTCCTGACAGATACACTGCCTCAGTCCAGACAGAGGGTGTCTTTAACCGGAGTTCCTTGAAAATCGGCTCGATTAACGGCGGGTGCTTTTTTATATTGACAAAAAAGCCTTTAATCTTCTCCCGCAGGCCGATAATCGTGCCATTTTCCAGAACGCTGTTGTGAAGCATCAGTCCCAGCCCCTGACGATCTTCCGTAATATGTGCAAAGCCTGCCTTGATTCCGTCTTCCGGATTCCTGATCTCCACAGACGTTCCATCTATCAGGATCTCTCCCGCATATTTGGGATCTGCCCCTGTAATGGCCCGGACGATCTCTGTCCGTCCAGCTCCCACCATCCCGGCAATTCCAAGAATTTCTCCGTGACGGACTGAAAAACTGATTTCAGGGCTTTCCTTTGAAAGCTTCAGCCCCTTTACCTCCAGGCAGACATCCCCAATGGGATTTTTATCCTTCTTAAAAAATGTATCTACCGGCCGTCCTACCATATCCTGGGTAATCAGAGCCAGTGAAATATCTCTGTTTTCATTTTCATAGGTTCTCACAACCGCTCCATCGCGAATCACAGTGATTCGGTCAGCGATCCGCCGTATCTCCTCCAGTGAATGAGAAATATACACAATGCTGATGCCCCTGGCGGCAATGGCCTCTGCCAGACGGAGTACCTTTGCTGCGTCTTCCACATTGAACATGGATGTGGGCTCATCCATGATCAGCACCCTGGTCTGGGCGGAAAGAGCCTTTAATATTTTCACAAACTGCTGATCAGAAACTGACAGATCCTCGATCTTGGCCGATGGATCCAGATGGATCGAAAATTCTTCCATCTGTTCTTTCGTCTTCTGATACAGTTCCTTATACTTTATGAATCCAAACCGATCCGAAACCTCGTTGCCTACATAAATATTTTCTGCGACGCTCATACTGGGAACCAGATCATTCTCCTGATACACAATGTTGATTCCCAGCTCCCTTGACAGGGCCGGGGTCAGGGAGCTGTACTCCCGGCCGTCGATACTGATTGTACCTTTGCTCGGACTGTAAGCTCCGCTTAACACCTTCATCAGAGTCGATTTTCCGGCTCCATTCTCTCCTACAAGACAGTGAATCTCTCCTTTGTAAAGATCAAAGGTGATTCCTGACAGAGCGTAAACTCCTGAAAATTCCTTCTCAATTCCTGTCATTTTAAGGACAGGCTTCTCTGCATAATCTGCCTTCAAAGTTCCCGGCCCCTTTCTTTCTGTTCTTCCTGCTTATTCTGCGTTCTCTTCTCCTGAGTAAACAAACTCATATGCCTTCTCATAATCATCCCAGGCAATGTAGTCGTCTAAGTTGTCCTGACCAATCGGTAAAATCGGAAGAGAAACAAATTTCTCCGGTGTCTTGCCTTCTGCTACGGAATCGTACAGGTTCTTAAAGGTCTGAACACCCTGAACGGATACAGGAGCTGTCATGTTGGCAGATTCAATTCCATCCTGCAGCATCTGGTAGTCATCCGGTGATCCTCCTGTGGATACAATCGGAATATTCTCCATGCCTGCATCCTTTAATGCCTGGTAGCAGCCCTGGGCCATCATTCCATTGTTTGCAAAAATGTAATCGAACTCTTCTCCTGTAGAAATGAAGTCAGTTGTTACATTGTAAGCCTTGTCTGTCAGCCAGTCACCGTGGAGAGTTGCCACGATTTCAATCTTATCTCCCAGCTCCTCAACAGCCTTGTCTACGCCCTCCTGATATTTCTCGTATACGCCGGCGCCTTCCTGGCCTGCACAGAAGAATACCTTTGCACCTGGCTTCTGCTCTGCAATATACTTAATGGCCTCGTAACCAATCTTATCGTACTCGCAGGCAACAGAAGCAATGTAGTCACCCGGATCCTCGATATCCATGGCAAAGTTCTCTACAGTGACAGGAATTCCAGCCTCATTGGCCATCTTAACAAGCTGAGCGCCCTGCTCGGTAGAAATCGGGAAAATAGAAATTCCATCTACCTCCTGCTGAATCAGAGACTCCATTGCTGTAATAGACTCCTCTAAGCTGTTCTTGGAATCCAGCACAACTGCCTCCACGCCTGCTTCCTTTGCTGCATACTCAAATGAGTTAGCAGAATACTCATTCCAGATATCTGTCATATCATAAGCAATATAGCCAAATGTCAGATCCTCTGCTGGTTTCTCTGCCTCTCCCTCAGCCTTGGAAGCTGCCTCTGTCTTTTCTGCAGCGCTGCTCTCCTTCGCCTCAGTCTCTGCAGTCTCCTTGCTGCCGCAGGCTGTCAGGGATGCTGCCATAAAGGCCGTCATCATCAGTGCTGTCATCCTCATTTTCTTTCTCATGTTGAAATACCTCCTCTTAAAATTTATATAATCTGCTGACGCAGACCGTTTCTTTTCCTGCTTAAAGTTTAAATCCCTGTCCCTTCAGGTAATCAGCCGCATCCTGCACCGCCTGGTTTACTGCTTCCAGGCTTCCTGCTCCATCCGGTGTAAATTCAATTTCGATACTGAACGGACTGTTGTTTCTCGCCTTTTCAAGTGTTTGAAACAACCGAGGGAAATCTACTTTTCCTTTTCCGGGAGCCGGGAAATTCCACTCCTTATCCTCCCCATCCTTATCTTTCAGGTGGATATAGGACACAGCATCCATACAGTCCTCGATCTCCTCTGCCGGATTCACGCCGCCGTAGAAGATCACATTGGCCGTATCATAAGCCACTCTGACTCTCTCTGAGCCTACCAGGTCCGCAATCTCTTTTACTGCTTTTCCTGTTCCATGCTCTCCATGAGTTTCCAGAACCAGCATCAGATCATACTGCTCCAGCCACGGCAGAAGCTCCCTGATATTCTCAGCTGCTTCCTGTGCCCCGGTCTTTGTCCGATCTGCCAGGTGCGCCTCCCCCACGGACGACACAATGTACTGGCAGCCGAAAAATCCTGCCAGGCGGATATTCATGATAAAATCCTGAAGACGCTCCCGGTCCATCAGATTACAGTGGCCGCTGAGTGCAACAGGCGTTAAAAACAGCTCCTCCATCCTGTCCTTTACTGATGTAAGAAACTCAAAACTCTGATCCGGAAATACATGCTCAGTCCAGCCCTTGGTGGCTGTCAGTTCCACATAGTGAAAACCAGCCTTGTGTATTCCCTCCAGACATTCAAAAATCCCATACCCATGGTAACAGTTTGAATTAACGGCAATCACACGTTCCATATCTTCTCCTCCTTCTACCCTAAAAACAGTTTGCCTGTCAGATCCTCCTGAAAGTTGTAATGCGTATCAATGTAATACCTGGCTGCTCCTGTCAAAATCGCTTCCTCACCCAGTCCTGCAAACCGGATATCCAGACTATCCAGGAAAAACTGAAATCCCGTTTCTTTTAAATCAGAAATAATCTCCTCTAAAAATGTTTCTCCCAGCTTTCTGGCCATTCCTCCGATCACCACAGAATCAGGATGAAGCACAGTAATAAAATTTCCAAGGGCAAAACTCAAATCTGATGCCAGAATTTTTATCAGCTTTTCAGCCTCCCCATTTCCTTCACCAGCCATCTGCCCGATATCCCGGAATAAAATCCTGCTTCCCTCCTCTTTTCCCGGAAGAGGAATATTAAGACCGTTTTCCAGAATCCTCTCTGGCAGAGCCAGCTCACCAATCCTGTTTTCCAGGCATCCTCTGTTTCCACAGCGGCATCTCTTTCCATTTCTGTCAATGGAAAAATGCCCCAGCTGGGTCCCCATGCCAGTACCGCCATGAAGAATCCTGGCATTCTGCACCAGGCTTGCACCAATTCCTTCATTAATATTTACATATAAATAGCTGTCCTCTTCCATCTCTCCGAAGGCCTGCTCTGCATAGGCCATACAGGCCGTATCATTGAGAACAGAAATAGGATACTCCGGAATCAGCCTCCTGATTTCGTCAATCAGTCCTTCCTCTGAAAGCGCTAATACCATAGAAATAATCTGGTGTCTGGCGCTGTCAATCATTCCAGGTACTGTAATGCAGATGCCAAGAACACTTCTGTCTTCTGTATAGCGTCTAATAAAAGATAAAATCTTCTCCGCCAGGGCTTTCGCTCCCAGTGTCTCCGGCTCTGCGCTCTCACGCTCCTGAGCTTCTATTTCAAAGGCAGCTGACACAAGAGAAAGCCATATTTCATGGCGCCTCCAGTTCAATACAATCACACAGTCGCGGCTGTTCACAGACAGGCTGTTAGGGCGTCTCCCTTTTCTTCCGCTTTCAATGCTGCCCTGATCGACAATTCTGCCTTCCTGGATCAGTTCCTCTATTAAAAAAGATACGGTCGTCTTGCTGAGAGACGTCACGGAGGCAAGACAGGCTCTGGATATCCCGGAATTCCCTGAGATCAGCTGATACAGCTTTTTCTTATTCTCCGCCTTGATTGTCTGCTGACTGAGCAAATCCATCCCCCCTTGTTTTCTCTGTTAGTTCTATCTCCAGTGAACACATATGTTTAATTAGTTAGTCCAGTGGACTAACTAAATACTAACACTTTTTTATTTCCGGCGCAAGTTATTTTTTAGCAGTTTTCTATATATTTTCATTTATATCCATACAGGTTTTGTCAAAATAGCCAGTTTTCCTGTATTCGAAGCTGGAAGAATAAAAAATTTTACATAAAATAAAAAAGGCCCTGGATATTCTGTTTCCCATTACAGAAAAACAGCTCCAGAGCCTTTATTATCCTCTTTCTATTTATCCCTCGATGGCAATATACTTGTTTGCCTCTGCCTCCTTCTTTGCCTCCTCAGCCTTTGGAATGTTTAACTTCAATACACCATTTTCATATTTCGCATGAACATCTTCCTGCTTTAAATTCTCTCCCACATAGAAAGCTCTGCTCATGCTGCCTGCATAACGCTCCCGGCGGACAAATTTACCTGTTTTTTTATTCTCTCCGTCTTTGTCAAGCCCCTTTGCAGCGTTAATCACCAGATAGCCCTCTTTCAGCTCCAGGGAAATCTCATTTTTCTTGAAACCAGGCAGGTCAATGTTTACCTCATAATGGTCATCATGTTCCTTCACATCCGTCTTCATCATTTTTGCTACATGATGTCCATACAGCTTGCGCTCTGCTTTACGCATCGCTTTATCATCCAGCGACGGAAAATCCCAAAAGTCATCAAACAAATCATCAAATAAACTTTCACCAAAAACTCTAGGCAACATCATAAGTCATCGCTCCTTTTTGTGTTAAAGCTAAATTGTTAACCAGAAGTCTAGGAGAAAAGCGAAATCTTTGTCTATTCATTTCTCCTTATTTCTCCTTCCCTCTGTTCTATCCGTGTTATAACACGCATATTAACAGTTGTCAAGACTGATCGCTGTTTTTTTTGTGAATTTTTTGTGATCACTTATGGCCTTTCCTTTGAAAGCGAATTATAACCATTTTTTCTTTTTAAATTTCCATATCAACACAGCTGAAACACAAATACTTACCAGTATCACTGCCGGATATCCATAGTTCCATTCCAATTCCGGCATATTGGAGAAATTCATCCCATACCACCCAACCAGAAGCGAAAGCGGAAGGAATATAACTGTCACCACCGTAAAAACTTTCATTAGATCATTCTGTTCAATAGACAGCTGGGACTGATAAGCTTCCCGAAGCTGGGACACCATTTCCTGCAGGTTTTTAACGGAACTTAAATAACGATCTGTACGATTTCTTAAAGTCATCAATCTACGAACACCGTCCTTACTGAACAGATGATTATCGTTCATAGCCATTTCGTCAAAAATAAAGTTCAATTGTTCATAGTACCGTTTCAAACGTAATAATTCCTGCCTCCATGCGGTAATATGTTTCAGATAAGCCGCCTTTCCACCAGACAGAACCAGATCTTCATTTATGCTGATTTCTTCCTCCAGGCTATTTAGAAAGTCCATATCTTCCTTTAACAGCAGCGCGAAAAAGTGATAAAAACCCTTCTCGTTTGTTGACTTCTCTTCTTCTGTCATCGCATGCAGAATCATATTGGCCTTTTCTTCCGCCTCATCAGTTTCACAAAATATCAGCAAATCCGCTTCATTCAAATACAAAAGCATTTTAAAATCTTCCGTTCGCTCACTTTGAACATCGTACCAGTCAAACGCAAGAATGTCGCAATCTTTAAAGCACTCATAGCTGTCTGTAATCTGCTCGTCAATATACTGGAGAATTTTTTCATCCATATAGGGAGCTGCTTCATTGGTATTCTTAAATGAAAATACTTGATACATTTTTCCCTCCACTTTCTAAGGAAAATAAACTCTTACCTGTCATTAAACATACATCATACAGTTTCAGAAGTGTCTATGGCCAAGCCATTATCAGTGTTCCCACGGTAATCAAAAACGCGCCGACTCCTGATTTCCATGTAAACTGCTCATGGAGCAGCACAAAGGAAAGAATTAAAGTGATAACAACACTCAGTTTATCAATGGGAACCACCTTGGATACCTGGCCAATCTGAATGGCTCTGTAATAGCAAAGCCATGAAGCGCCTGTCGCCAGCCCCGACAAAATTAAAAACAGCCAGCTTTTTTTGCCGATCTCCCCTATTCCGTGCTGCCCTCCTGTCAAAAAGACAATCCCCCATGCCATAATTAAAACTACAAACGTGCGTATTGCTGTTGCCAGGTTGGAATTCACACCGTCGATGCCAATCTTAGCCAAAACAGAGGTCAAAGCTGCAAATACAGCTGAACCAGCTGCATAAATAAGCCACATTTTTCTCATCCCCTTATAAAAAACGGCAGGCGTCAGACGATCCTTTCCTATAAGCCTCTCAGACGATCTATCTGTTCTTCTGATACAGGCTAGTCCATCATGAACTTCTCCACCACATGGGCCACGCCGTCGTCATTATTGGAATATGTGATAAAATCCGCCGCCTTGCGCACAGGAAGCACCGCGTTTTCCATAGCAACACCCAGTCCGGCGTACTGAATCATCGTCAAATCATTGTACCCGTCGCCGCAGGCAATCATCTGTTCCCTCGTCATGCCGATATGCGCCAGCAGGCGTTCCAAAGAAGCCGCCTTATCGATTCCTTTCGGGAGAATCTCCAGAAAAAACGGCTCAGAACGGTAAACGCTGAACCTGCTGCCAAGGGCGGCCTTCACTCTCGGCTCCACCATGGCCAAATAATCTCCGTCATCTAAAAACAGGAATTTAGGCACTGGAAAGTCCAGATGAGACTTCATATCCTCAATCTGCCGTATCTCCATTCCATTGATTTTCTGCTCAATCAGCCCATATGGACAATCCTTATTATTTGTGATAATCACATCCTTTTCGTAGGTCAGGAAATCAACTCTCTCATCCTCTGCCAGCTCCACAATTTTCTGATTTGCCTCCACTGGAAGCAGGCGTGAAAAAATCACCTCGCCTGTGCTGCAGTCCGTAATCATCCCCCCGTTGTAGGAGAGGATATAGCTTCCATACTGGTCAAGCTCCAGTTCCTTCGCCAGAGGCATGCCCCCCTGAGTAGCCCGTCCGGAAGCCAGCACTTTTTTCTTCCCCCGCCTCTGAATTTCCAGAAGGGCCGCCTTCGTCTTCGGCGTAATCACCTTGTCCCTGTTCGTCAAGGTTCCGTCCAGGTCAAGTACAATAATCTCATATTGATTCAATGGATTTTCCTCCGCTATATTTCATTTTATATGGAATCGTCACAGCGCCTGTACAGGCGCGCTGCCCGAAGTCCTATTATAATAGAAGAAAGCAGAAATAGCAACGGCTGCCTTCTGTTCGATCAGGACAAACGCATGAGTAAATAAATTGTGAACAAATCCCCTTTTTCTGGTATGATAAAAAGAAAAAGGGGGTTTGCTATGGATGAATTGTTAGAATGGATGGATTATATTGAAGATAAGCGTCAGCAGACGAAAGTACGGCATAAGCTGAAGGACATAATCGTGATTGTTTTGTTTGCTGCGCTTGCAAATGTGGATGACTGGGTGGAAATGGAATACTTTGCCCATTATCATGAAGCATATTTGAAAAAATATATTGAATTGAAAAACGGAATTCCGTCTCATGATACACTTTGCCGTGTATTTGGAATGCTGTCACCAGAAATCTTGCAGCAGCTTTATGGTAAATGGCAGGAATTATTGAATCAAAACGAAGGGGAAGTATTGCGTAAACTGATCTGCATTGATGGAAAAACGATGCGTTCCAATAAAAGAAAAGAAGGAAAACCGAACCATATCATAACGGCCTGGAGTAAGGAAGATGGCTTCAGCCTTGGTCAGAAGGTGGTAAATACCAAGAGTAATGAGATTACAGCAATACCGGAATTGCTGGAGAAAATCCGGATCAAAGGCCAGGTTGTGACGATCGATGCCATGGGAACGCAGACAGCCATAGCCGAGAAGATCCGTTTAAAACGAGGAGACTATGTACTGGCGTTAAAGGAAAACCAGAGGACGCTGCATGAGGATGTGAGTTTGTACCTGAACGATGCCGAGATAAAAGAAGAACTGCGTAAGAAGGGAAAATATAAAAAAACAATTGAAAAAGCCCACAGTCAATTAGAAATCCGAGAATATTACCAGACGAAAGAAATTGGCTGGCTGCCTCAGAAGAAGGACTGGAAAGGGCTAAAAAGTATTGGGATGGAAGAAAAGACGATTCGAAAAGACGGTCAGGAGAAAAAAGAGTTCCGTTATTATATCAGCAGCCTAAATGAAGACATTGAGCTGTTTAGCCGTGCAGTGAGAGGCCATTGGAGTGTAGAAAGTATGCATTGGCAGTTGGATGTAACATTTAAGGAAGATGCTAATACAACGCTGGATAAGCAGGCAGCGGAAAATTTGAACACCATAAGGAAATGGTGTTTAAGTATATTGAAAATGGTAGAGATTTTCCGTCCCAATCTGTCCATGAAAAAGAAACGATTTGTAATCAGTATGAACCCAGCAGAGTTTTTGGAACAGGTATTAAATTTTTAAAAACAAGATATTTTGAAAAAGAGGAAGGAAAACAATTCATGCGTATGTCGTGTCTGTTCGATGGAATCCCCTCGATTTTTCCTAAGAAAGTCCGACAATACTCCCTCATGGATACACTCGTCTACCGCCCTCTCTGCCGCTGTGTCTAACTCCATGGTTTTCGTGTAAAGGCGGATTCGGTCTACAAAAATCATATATTCCCTCAGCGTCCGGCACACCTCCAGCAGTTCCTTATTATTTCCCTGGTTAATATTTAATACCAGCACCTTCAGTTCCAGATTGGGTTCTTCCTTCTGAGTCTCCGCGTATTCAAAGGAATCCGACAGTTTCAGAACGCTTCGCTCTTCCCTCTCTTCTGTTCCATTGTAAAATACCAGAAAATGAGGAGCCGGAAGCCGCAGTCTCTTAGAAGAATACAGCGTTTCATCCTTCACCAGGCCCTGATACGTCCTGGATACATAAAATAAATCGCGCAGCGGCATATTAGGATTCCAGGTAGACTGGTGCTCATAGAGACTCAGCCTGTTGTCCAGTAAAAAAGCCACATCGTTTTTCATGTTCATGTACACCGCGTTCTCCAGTGTGACTACCGTCAAATCCTCCGCGTCCGTATACGATGTGCGGTTTACAGCATTGTACAGACTCAGCAGATTTTCCCTGTCCTGAAACAGCCGGCGAAAAATCGTGTCCTTGTAATCTCTTCTGGCTGGCAGCGCAGAACCAGGCGCAGATTCAGATACAAATCCTGTTCCTCTTGCTCCATTTCTTTCCGTATTCATTTGTCCTCCTTCGCAGGAGAACGAAAATCTCCTGCTTTTTCATTATTTTTGGAAAAGC
>JAGTTS010000003.1 GCA_018223375.1 Clostridiaceae bacterium Marseille-Q3526 | reverse complement strand
GTGTATAGAGATTAATTTAATAAATACTGGACGAAGTGGTGTATATAATTGTAAGCTTGAACAAGTGAATTCACAACCAAAAGAGCTAAAGAAAAGTGCAGTGTCTGTTGTGGGGGGAGATACTCCTTTTGTGCTTAAAGCAAAAGAACAATTGAAAATTAATCTTTATACATATCCCAATGTAGTGGAGCGGTTTGCGGTTAGAGAAATTGAGAAAATACAATTAGTATTTTTGTGTGTTAATGATTTTAACGAAAAATACAAATTGATTTTTGATATTGAAGGCACGGTTAAATTTATGGGGAATAATAGATGTGAGGGGCAATTAGTTCCATGCACACATCCTTCAAGATGGGAGTATAAAGCAGAAAAACTATAAAAAAGCATTTAACAGAAGTGGTATAAAGGAGAAAAAAATGTTTGTAATGAACTAGGTTTATAAAATCCAAAAAGATAGTTAGGTTGTTGAAATCCAACATAAAAGGAACTTCCAGTTTATCAAGCAGATTTTCCCGCTGACCTTGGCGAACAAAAATAAAAGCCCCCGGTTTGAAACTAAAAAACCAGAGAAAGGAGAAAATCAGATGTATCGAAAAACAACACAAAAGCGGCTATTTTTATTTCTGGCACAGACAGTAGGACTGGCCTGCCTGCTATCCGGATGTATTGCACTGCCAGGACAGGAGCCGTTTGGGGAAAAGACTTACCCCGTCGAACGGGCTCAGGCAGTCTATGAGAAGCTCTCCGCTGATATGGAACAGCAGGAATTTATGGAGCAGAGCGGATACATCATCCAGATTCGGCCGTTTATCCTCAGCGAAGATGTGAGCGATTTCGATTATGATGTCTATAAGACAGAGGAATACATGGTGTTTGCGGCAGAAGCATCTGGTGAAGACTATCTCTGGCACAAGGGCCGCCTTTACCATAGCTGCTATGACAACGACCACATTACTTACCGGGATATGGCGTGGGAGGATCTTGGGTTTGAAGCATATGCGGAAGAACGATGGAGTATCGTCCGACAACTGTTGGAACGAGATGATCCAGAGCTGACCTACCAATACATCCCCATGTCCTCGCAGCCCTATTTGCTGAAAGCAGCATACCCTGACATAAAGCTGGCGGATGGACGAGAGATCCGGTTCGCCGAATTATACTTCTATATGGACGAGGACGGAAGCTACGACGGATTCGGTATGAGTTGGCAGGAGGACCGCAGGCATAATGTGTCCATCTCCTATTTCTCTTATGAGGACTCCACCAGCTTGCAGGCCGAGCGCAGCATATGGTCCTTTGGCTATGACGCCGGTCTGACAGACGAGGGTGTGCCTGCCCTCTCCGACCAGAGCGAGGACCGGGAGCGGTGCAGTGCGGTCATCTCCGGTATGGACTTTGACGCTCTGGCCGAACGGAGTGAATACCGGGAGGACTTGTGTGTTCCGCCTATGACCCAGTAGTGTAAAAAAGAGTCAAACATTCAGTTTGCCAATGAATGAGGAGGACACCGCCTATGAAAAAAGCTGCTGCTCTGCTTTTCTCAGTCTTATTTTATATTGCAGCTTTTGCACTGGCATTTATATGTGCGTCAAAGCAAAATCTGCTTTACTTTGCCTGTATACTGCCCCCGGTTGTAGCTCTGTACTTTGTGATTGCTGGAAATATTTTCGCCCACCAGCTGGGGCTGAACCGCTGGCTGTTATGGTTTGTGCTGAATTTGGCTGGAGGGATATGCAGCTGGGGGCTTCTGATTGCCTGTTTCCCCCACATTTTATTTAATGGATTCATTTTATTCTATCTTGTGCCTGTAACTGTTGCTTTCGTCATAGTATGGGCGGTTGTAGGAATTGGCTTTTTATGTGTTTCACAATGGAAACAGCGTCCTGCTTCTACTGATACCACAGAACAGTCTTTTGTTGCTGCGCCAAAAAGAACAGGTGCAGGAATTGAAACATTCACAGGAATTGTCCGTGTGATCAGTATTATGGGATTGATACTGTCAATCGCTTGTTTCATTTTGGGAGTAAAAGAGATTGCCACGATACACCCGGCTTCTGATTATGAGGATATGGGAGTACATACTTTTTCTCCGTACAAGGTTCTGCCCCATACCGTGGAGAACCATGCCACTGGTCGGGATAAGCGAAACAATCCCACCAAAACTGTGTATGTGGTTTATTATCAGGCTTCGGACGGCACAGGCTACCAATGGAAATTGGAAACCAGCAATGACAAAAATTATGCAAATCAGATTCTTGCCAAAGGGGACAGCGTAGATCGCCGTGTGCTGTCCATCAAAGAAAATGAAAAATATATGACCGTGGACGCTGATCTGACGGCTGATACCTATGTGGCAGGACAACAAAAGCGGTATCTTTGGATGGCTGGGCTGTCTGGCAGCTATCTGTTACTGTGCTTTGCGGTGTGGTTGGTTATGAAACGGCGTACAATAGCGAAAATGTAGAAACAAATCGAAATTTTGAAATAGGAGAAATTGTGTGTGAACCATGATATAAACTTAAATATTCATTATAGTGCACCTAAAGAAATATGGGAACAGATAGACAAAATATACGAATCAATGCCCTATTGGTCGGGAAACAAGAATAGGCCTCAATGGATCGGAAAAGATGTAGATTTATGGGCTTCTGTTGAACCAAGCGGAATACAGATTGCTGGAACAATGCCGGATAATATTTGGGAAGAATGGTATAGCCTGCTTAAAAAACGATTAACAGAGGTTTTAGGGTATGAAATTGGTGAACCGGAAGAAGGATATGATTTTAAGTATTTTAGATAACTACTTCCAGTCTGAAAAACCAGAAGTCCCATATTTATAAAATACCATTCAAAGGAGGTTCCCGCCCATGAAAAAAACAAATATGATTGCCACTGTCAGTGTCCTGATTGCTCTGATCGGTGCCGCGCTGTTGTTCTTTAACTGGAACCCAGAAGCTCTTTTCAAATTAAATGAGCCGATGGTTTCCATGAGCGATATAGAACAAAATATCACGACTGACTTTACCGGTTCGCCAGCTGGTCCGGATATTCCACGGCTGACCGGCGCAGAAGATTTTTCAGAAATCATCTATTTAGCAGATTATGTGACAGCGGAACCAGTGGGGATTGTCCAAACTGGGATTTCCAGTCTGAGCCCATGGGAAGACCATTACTATACACAAAGAGTGAAGGGCAGAGCTACCGGACGCCAGATCCGTCTACCGGAGATTACTTCATCCGGCTGGGATTTTCCGGGCAGTTATCAGCCCTATTATCTGTTGGAGCTTCCAGATCATACCTATATCGTGGCACAAATTCCGCAGGAAACAGCGAAGGCAATCGAAAAGGGAAAAAGCGTCACTCTGCCTATTGGTCAGAAAGTAAGTATGACCAGCGCTGCCCGGAACGAACTTTCTTCCATCTGTGCGGAATATGGAGCAGATATGGACGGCGTGTTCTATGCTTTTAACGACAAGTGGCAGGAAGAACACCAATTCATCTTATTGCTGTTACGCTTCGGGGCTGCCGCCCTGCTCTGGTTTGTGCTTGTCGCGGGACTGATATGGGCTGGATGTAAACTGTTCAAAATTGAGGAAGCATAAAATCAGAAGCTGTATCAGCATGGCAGGATTGAAATGGAGGAAACTGCCTATAAAAAAGACGGGCTTCTTCGCATCTCCCCTGAGAGTAGAAAAAGGCCGCCTTTTACATAGTTCTATATTGAATTGATTATCCCATCACTCTCTGGCGCACGATCTCGTAGGCCAGGACCCCGGCTGCCACAGAAGCGTTCAGGGAGTCGATGTCTCCCTTCATGGGAATGGACGCGATCATATCGCATTTTTCCCTCACCAGACGGCTGACGCCCTCGCCCTCGTTTCCGATGACAAGGCCAATAGGGCCTTTTAAGTTCAGTCTGTACATGCTCTCGCCGCCCATATCGGCGCACACAAACCAAAGCCCCTTTTCCTTCAGTTCCTCGATAGTGGCGGAAAGGTTCGTCACCTTGGCCACCGGCGTATAATTCAAAGCTCCGGCAGAGGTTTTCGCCACTACGGCAGTCAGACCCACTGCCCTTCTCTTTGGAATGATCACGCCGTGGGCGCCCGCCAGATTGGCAGTTCTTATAATCGCCCCCAGATTGTGGGGATCCTCAATGCCGTCCAGAATAAACAGAAACGGCGGCTCTCCCTTCTCCTGGGCGGCCTTCAGCATATCCTCCACCTCCGCGTACTTATAGGCGGCGGCATGGGCGATGACTCCCTGATGTTTTCCGGTCTCAGACAGCTGATCCAGGCGCTCCTTCGTCACATAGTTAATGATCGTGTCCTGCTTTCTGGCCTCTCTGGTGATGCTCTTCACCGGGCCGTCCTGACAGCCGTCCAGCACGTACAGCTTGTCGATAGTCTTTCCGGAGCGGAAAGCCTCCAGCACGGCGTTTCGTCCCTCTATGGTAAGTTCCTCGTATCTCATTTTCTTATTCTCCTGCCTGTTCTGTGTTTTCCGGCTCCTGTGCCCGGCTGTCTTCAGCGTTTTTCAAAGGCTTCGCGCCTTCCCCGTCTTTCCATTTTCCCAGGCGGTCCAGGCCCAGGCCCAAAAGCTTCGCCAGCCGCTCCAGCCTTCCCTGCAGATACAGATAGCCGATCAGCGCCTCGAAGCCTGTAGCCGTCCTGTATTCCTTCATGGTGGCATGCTTGGCCATGGTCACAGACTTGGCGTTTCTGCCCCGGCGGTAGACGGACTTCTCTTCCTCCGTCAGCTCGTCCTCTATGGCAAGCAGAAACTCCATCTGGGTCCCCGCCTTCACCAGAGAAGCGCTCTCTTTGTGCATCTTATTCACCTGGCGGTTTCCCTCGTTGACCACCAGCGTGCGGATCGCCAGCTCATATACCGCGTCTCCCAGATATGCCAGCACAAGAGGAGAATAGGAGGCGGGATCCGCCTCCTTGAGCCTCAGAGCCTCCTTAAAACAGCCTAAACTCTCTTCCATTTAACGCCCTCTCTGGTGTCCTCCAGGACGATTCCCATATCGAGAAGCTTTCCGCGGATCTCGTCTGCCAGCGCGAAATTCTTAGACTTTCTGGCCTGCTGTCTGGCTTCGATCATGGCCTCGATCTCGCTGTCCAGGGCCTCTTTCTTCTTCTCTGTGATAATTCCCAGAACGCCGCAGAGAGTTTCGATCTCTTTCTTGAGCTCTGACAGATAAGCCTTTGCGCTCTCCTCTGAAATGGTAGAGTTGCTCAGCTTCACCAGCTCAAACACAGCGGAAATAGCGTCGGCTGTATTGAAATCGTCGTCCATGGCGGCCTCGAACTTCTTCACCAGCTCCGCCTTTGTCTCCAGGTTCTTCTTCTCTTCACCGGACAGCTCCTTCTCGGACGCGCTGGATAACAGATCGTTTAAGCGCTCTACGCCTGTGAGGATTCTCTCCAGACCGTTTCTGGAAGCCTCCATCAGCTCCGCGCTGAAGTTTAACGGGCTTCTGTAGTGGGCGCTCAGCATGAAGAAGCGAAGCACCTGTAAATCATACTGCTCGGAAATCTCCCGGACTGTGCGGAAGTTGCCCAGGGATTTAGACATCTTCTTATTGTCAATATTTAAAAATGCGTTGTGCATCCAGTAGGTCGCAAACGGCTTTCCATTGGCCGCCTCGCTCTGGGCGATCTCGTTCTCGTGGTGTGGGAATACCAGATCTTCTCCGCCTGCATGGATATCAATGGACTCTCCCAGATATTTCTTGGACATAACGGAGCACTCGATATGCCAGCCCGGACGTCCCTGGCACCAGGGTGACTCCCAGAATGGCTCTCCGTCCTTTTTCGGCTTCCAGAGCACGAAATCAGTCGGATCCTCCTTGTCCTCCTCTCCCGTTACCTTAATCTCGCGGAAGCCGGACTGCAGATCTTCCAGATTCTTGTGGGACAGCTTTCCGTATCCCTTGAAGGACTTGGTGCGGAAGTAGACGGTTCCGTCCTTCGCCGTATAGGCATGGCCCTTCTCAATCAGAGTCTCGATCATCTCCTGCATTCCGCAGATTTCCTCCGTTGCCTTGGGATGTACGGTAGCAGGCTTTACGTTCATCATTTCCATATCCTTTTTGCACTCGGCAATATAGCGCTCGGAAATGGTCTGGGCGTCCACGCCCTCCTCGATGGCCTTCTTGATAATCTTGTCGTCTACATCTGTGAAATTGGAAACATAGTTGACGTCATAGCCTTTGTACTCAAAATACCGTCTGACTGTATCAAAGACAATCATAGGTCTTGCATTTCCAATGTGGATAAAATTGTATACGGTCGGACCGCACACATACATCTTTACCTTGCCTTCCTCCAACGGAACAAACTCTTCCTTCCGTCTGGACAGCGTATTAAAAATTTTCATAGCGTTTCTCCTCTACAAAATCTCTTGTTTCATTCGCAGCTTTTCCGTGCGTCAGCCGGATAAGGTATTTAACGTCCGCAGCCCCCGCCGGGGCAGCAGCCTCCGCACCCGGTCTGCGCCGTCATTTCTCTATCATAACAATAGTTGTCCACTTCCGTCAACAGTGTAATGGCCTGAGCGGAAATTCCCTGGCCTGTGCCGGTAAATCCAAGTCCCTCCTCCGTGGTGGCCTTTACGCTGACTCTGCCAGGATCAAGCCCCAGCGCGCGGGCGATATTCTCCGCCATCTGCGGCCTGTAGGGCAGAAGCTTCGGTCTCTGGGCAATCACTGTGGCGTCGATATTCTCTATCAGATAATTATGCTCTGACAGAATGCGTCCCACCTGCTTTAACAGTTCAATGCTGGACGCGCCTTTATAGGCCGGATCCGTATCGGGAAAATGCTGGCCGATATCTCCCAGCGCGGCGGCCCCCAAAAGGGCGTCCATCACCGCGTGAACCAGCACGTCCGCGTCCGAATGGCCCAGAAGCCCCTTTTCATATGGAATCTTCACGCCGCCTAAAATCAGGTCGCGGCCCTCCGTTAATTTGTGGACATCATATCCCTGTCCGATTCTCATATCTGTTTCCTCCGATTTCTATACTGATACATCCGCTTTATTTTAAGCGTTTTATACAATCACTCTTATTTTTTTCTCAATACACTGAATCTCCAGATCGCTCTGGAAGCGGCAGATCTCCCCGTCTGTGTGGATCGGCGCCGGGCGATCCATGTGGATCCTGGCTTCCCTGCACTCATAGACGCGGACTCCCTTTCTCTTGACAAAGCGCGGAAGCCTGCTCCGTATCAGCATAGGGATCAGACGCAGCTTGGACGAATGGCTTGCCACGCAAATCTCCAGTTTTCCGTCCCCCGGATCCGCCTCAGGGGCAAAATAAAAGCCTCCGCCCTCTGATGGATGAATGTGGGCGGAAACAAAGTACATGTGGTTAAACTCCACCTTCCGCGTTCTGTCCAACAGGATATATCCCTTAGACGGCTTCGCCTTTATAAGCTGCCAGATTCCTCCCACTAAATATTGAGCTCTCCTGAACAGACGGCGGGCAGCTCCAAACCGGTTTTTAAAAATCCCCGGCTCTGCAGCACTTATGCCCTCCGGCGCGCTCTTACACGCCGCTGCAGTCAGCCCCATGCCTGCGCTCACTGCAAACCGGCGGTGGCGCATCGAATCCTCTCCATAGGTGAGCAGCCCGTAATCCAGGCAGCGATACTGTCTGGGAGAGAAAATTCTGCGCAGGCATCTCCTGGAATTCAGGGGAAGACGCAGGCTCCTCGCCAGATCCTTCCTGCTGCCTGCCGGAATATAACCTAACGTCACGTTCTCTCCCAGATTCAGGCCGTCCAGCACCTCTCCGAAGGTATCGTCCGCCCCCACTACTACTATTGTCTGTCCTGTTCCTCTTCCCTTTGTCAGCTCCCCCGCTATTTTCGACGCCTGTCCGGGCCCCTCCGCCATAAACGCCCGGTACTCTGCCCCTTCACACATAAGCTGCTGTTCTATTTTTTTCCATACCCTGAGACCACGTCCGCAGCCGGAGCAGGGATTTATGATAAAACAATACATAACAGCCTCCGTCTATTTCTTTATCAGTTCAGAATATCTGACGATATTATAACATATATGAAATAAAAATCTAAGAAAATTTCTATTAAAAAATTTAAAATAAAGTATTGACATTCTCTGGAAAGTATATTATACTGTCTAAGCAGTCGCAAATGAGCGACAGCGAAATGGGGTCTTAGCTCAGCTGGGAGAGCATCTGCCTTACAAGCAGAGGGTCATAGGTTCGAGCCCTATAGGCCCCATTTATATGGAATATGGCGGAATAGCTCAGTTGGCTAGAGCATACGGTTCATACCCGTAGTGTCGAGAGTTCGAATCTCCCTTCCGCTACTCTGAAACCCTTGAAGAATCAAGGGTTTCTTTGTTTTTGGTTTGAGTACCTTTGAGTACCTCAAATCGCTATCCTGCAATCTGCAATTCCATTTTCATTAACCAGCGCATTTTCAAAAAGTTGTGCTGTCTCCTGTTTCCCCATCCGATTGTAGCAGTAGTTGGAAAATGTTGTACGCTCATCCGTATGTCCTACTACTTTCCGAATTTCATTGATATTGATACCGCTGTCAATCAATGCGGATATATATGTTTTCCGCACCTTATGAAAACTCTTTTCCATAATGTCGCATTGTTTACAGTATTTTGAAATCCGGTACTTAATTGTACGGGTAGTCATTCTTTCTCCATTATTCAGAAACAAAAATTCTTTATTAGACCAGCCGTTCATCTGGTTGGATGCCCGAATCGCCTCAATGAGTTTGAGGGCCTGCGGAACCAAAGGAACCTCACGGATACCGGCATCAGTTTTTGCATTATCCACAACCGTCCGCTCTATTAGGCGAATATGTTCTAAATCGGAGTAATCATACACTTCTTCCTCCATCCTTTGAACATAGAGAACATTGCCTATTATATCCGAATCCTTGATAGCCGCCATCTCTCCCAAACGGAGACCTGTCAGAAATCCAAGAGGAACCGTAAGGGGAGCAGTATTCAGAGGATTATTATTAAAATCCTGCAAAGCTGCCTCTATAATTCTGGGTGTCTCATCTAAGAGAAATACTTGTGATTCATCATTCTTCTTGACAGTTTTTCTAAGCATTTTCTTTTGCAGTTTAATTTGACGGAATGGATTTTCCGAAATAATTCCAAGAGGATCAACGGCATAGTCTAACATCTGCCGTATCAGAATTGTCATGGTATAGTAGCAGGTCTTTGTCATATCATGTTGCTTAATCATCTTATGCGCCCACAGGTCTAATTCTGTTACTGTAAGCTCTATAATAGGCTTGTCTATGAGTTTTGGATATGGGAGATAGAATTTCTTCCAATCGCAATTAAAACGCCGTATGGACGCTGTGGCGCGTGTATGAGCGCCTTTCCATTCAATCCAGATGGGATATAATTCTCTAAGGGTCAATTCTTTCCCTTTTTCCTGCTTTTCCCAATCTTTATAAAAGTCAATGACAGCCTGCTTGATTGCTGTTTCCGAAGTTCTTTTCAGCTTTCGCCTCCCTTGCTTCTGGGGCTTGTCTGGCAGATATGTGTACCATTTACCGTCCTTCCCCTCATATATGTCATATCTGTGCAACGATAAATAATATTCTTCCTTCTTCATGTTGAGCACCTGTTGCACATCCTCGATGTTTAATATACCACTGGCAAGAGCCTCTTGCAAGACCGCCATATCCTTTGCACTTATTTTATTCATTTACGCCACCTTTTGGTGGTGTAAGGATTCGATAATATTTGATTTTGGAATTATGATTAGATTTTGATTGATTTTTTGATTTGAAATTTTTATATGTAAAATATTTTGGAATAATATATGTTTTCGATATAATTGTTATTTTGTTTTATTTTTCGTAGTTTTTATAATTGTTTGTTTTATTTTAGTGAAGCCCTACACCCTGTTTTTAATCTTTGAATGGAGAGTCAAATAAAATCTCTCCTGTCTCTGTGTCTACTTCTGGTTCCCATTTTCTGGATTCATACAGAACATCTCTTTTTTGTCGAAGTTCTTTGATGTGGGTATCTTCTTGCACCAGATTTGAAACCCCTATATCCCTACCATCAAACCATTTGATTTTGACATATTCATTTTCAAAATCCCAGTAAATGGAATCGGGATTCATTTTCCCTTTTTTTACCACTTTTGCCCGTTGCAATCCCTGAGAAGCATAATATAAATGTCCTCCCAGATTTTGAACACCTGCGCCGAAACTTTTAGTAATGTATTTAGTAACATAAGCCGAGGCCGCCTGCAAATTTCTTACCGGTTCAATATCGCAGAATCCAAATTTTTGGCGGTAGGCTGGCCAGTCATAAATATGCATACCCTGTTTCAATTTTTTCCGTAAATACTGAGGGAGTTTTTCTTCTAACGAAAATAATCTTAAATAATCTGGTGGAATACCTTTTAGGAATCCATGCATATGCCATCCGCCTTTCTTGTGTTGTTCTGGAATTACCAGATACTTGATATTCAGTCCTTGCCTTTTTCCATACTCTCGTATAAACCGTGAAAAATCCGTCCTAAATTTAGGAAGATTTTCTCTGTCATATTTTTCTGGATCAAGGGTAATTGTTAAAAACCAATCCCATTCATTGCACAATGCCAATTCATACACTGTATTTCTGGCGCGTATCAAGTTGTTTTCCAATTTCTTTTCGTTGACAGTGTTCTTTTCAGCAGGAGCCGCCCTTCCATCACAAACACCACTCTGGCGCACCTTATAACAGTAGGTCAGCTTTTGTCTTTGTCCGTTATAGTCCTTTAAAATAGCTATGTTATTTTGATATGGCCTTGTACCTTCATAAATGGGATAGAATGTATTTTTGTCCATTTTGATATACCTTCTGTCACTTTATGATATTAAGTCAAGTAGAAGGCAGGCGGCAGAGCCGCCCACCATGCCGCCTTGCTTACGCTTCGCCCGCGGGCGGCAGTTATCTCTGTACTGCTTTTTGAATATACTCATTTAATAATTCATGGTTCCTTACTTGCGGAACCACAAAGGGAGTAAAATTTGTTCCGTTGATAGTCAAATAGCCTGTACCTTGTCGGCGGTTTGATTCCATCTGCTTTTTATAATCATGGAACATCATTTCTTTGCCTTCTTCTGAGAGGTTTCCCATAGCCATTACAAGGTTGATACAATCTCTTGACTGGATATAGGCTACATCAAGCCGTTGCATACATAGAAGCGCATGAACATTAAAAGAACGCCCCAGCATCAACAAGATAGCCAGCTTCTTTTTTTCTTCTTCAGCAACCTTCTTATCTAAACTGAGGATATAACTCGCCCATTCATCCCATACCAGCAATAGAAAATTCCGGTTATTATCTTTGCCAGATTGCCGGTTCAGAAAACAGTTGTAAAAATTATCCAGTCCTTTTTTACATTCTGCGTAACGATAAAATCTTTCTGCACCTGCGAGAAAGGAAAAATCCGAATCCCCTTTGAAATCGCAGATAAAAAATTGACTGCTGGGGCATTTGAGGGAAATCCGTGCCAGCAAAATTTTTTCTGCATAGGTTTTACCGCTACCAGTGGTCCCAAATATGGCCCCATGAGGGGCCACATCCGTATCCCAGATAATATATTTTTCAATGCCATATTGCAGATATGTCTCGTTTAGAAAAAGCTCATACTTCATCTTAGAAATTCCTGTCGTATGGATTAGAGGTATTGCTGTCGTTCATGTTGCTATAAAGCCGATTTGTCCGATGACGCAAATAAATTTCGTTGGTAATGGCAATATCAATCTGAATATATCGCCCCAGATCCTGGATATTATCGACCATAATTGCAGGATAAGCCATGCCATTGTAGAAAGTTGTAGTCTGATTTATGCCCATCAATTCATGGCCGTTCAAGCGCCGTTCCAGCACATTCTGAATAATTCCTACAGCTTCAAACGGGTCAATTTTGACAGATGATTCTTGTTTTCCACACAGGAAATGAAAGATGGCGGCATTATTTACGATGTCATAATGAACAGGGGCTTCAATCTGGCTGGGAGTAGAGGGAATACGCAGATGAAGCATATCTGCAACCTCCGCAATTACAGAAACCATGTTCGTTCTCAACAAGTTGTATGTGCTGTTCAAAAAAACAGGGTCATAGCTGGCTTGTGTGGATTCTGGAAGAGCAGGAACCGCTTTTTTCTTAGGGAAGAAGCCTAGTACAAACAGCGCTACGATAACGATACAGCCGGCCACTGTAGTGATAGCTTCCCAGTTTGCGGTAAGCAGATACAAAATTCCGCTCACAACCATTGTGAACGAGAACAAGCAAAAAAGTATCAGCAATATGTGTAATGTCAGTTTCCAGAACTTTTTTTCGTAAAACAAATCGCATAAATACTCAATATATTGAATCCAAAGATTCCAAAGATTCATGTTATCCTCCTTTGTTTTTTGAAATTGGAGGGGGATTCCCCCTCCATGAATTACTCGATGAGTGTTGCGCCAACAACTTTGAAATAAATTCCATCTTTACTCTTTCCGTCGATAAAATCAATAATATATTCTTTGTCCTCTTCTAACATATTGAAAACATCTTCTGAAACCACATATAGAGAGTGAATGATACTTCCGTGGTCTTGAGAAATATTGGCATAAAGTCTTTTTTTTAATTTTCCCGTTTCCTCATCTACATAGCTATTGTCTTTTTTTCCGACCATTTTTACCTTTGCGTTGAAAATCATGGGTTATTCTCCTTTCCTAAAAAATAAAAAAAGTTGATTTCTCCAAATTGCACGAGAAATCAACTTCAATAAAAAACAAAATTCAATCGCACAATTAGAGTAACAGAATGGGTTTACAAACACCCACTATTATAAACTTGAACCATTCCGGTTCTCTAATGCACTGGCGAATTTTGTTCAATCAAAATCAAAAATTAGATTGTAATATTTACAGGCGTATAATATTTTCCTTTCTTAGCATAAACCTTGCCTGCATGGTACAAAATTTTATCTTTCTTTCAAACATCTATCAGTGTGAACATACAATGTTACTTCATCTGAGCAACACTCAATACACTATATATTGTACTTATTTTTCACGGAAAGTCAATATATAGATTATAAAAACTATAAACTATTTTATTTAGCATTACCATATTTCCTGTTCTAAGGTATCAAAAAGGGGATGCGAAAAAAATTCTCCCAGGCTGATTTCAAAACCATCACATATTTTCTTAACAGTTGATAGCGTAATATTTTTTCGTTTATCATCAAAAATAGAATAAATGGTAGACGGAGTAACACCACATATATTTGCCAATTCATTGTATGCAATGCCCCTTTCCTTACAAAGTAATTCAATTCTTCTTGCTACAGCCTGTTTTACATTCATTTTAATGCTCCTTCTCAATGTTATTTGAAGAAAGGATACATTTTTATACGCTTTCGCGTGTACGCAGTTGCGTATATCGTTAGAATGTGTTATGCTTATCAATGGAAATCATCGTTATTTCCTAATTACTGAATGGAGGTATTTTTTTATGAAGCGAAAGAAATTAGTAACTGTCGCAACTGCAATTTGCTCACTGCTCATGTCATCAACTGTATTTGCTGGAACATGGCAGACGGGAACCGGAGAAAATCAAGGAAAATGGTGGTATGACAATGGCAATGGTTCCTATACCAGCAACGGCTGGCAGTGGATTGATGGAAATGGAGACGGAACAGCAGAGTGCTATTATTTTGATAATAATGGATGGCTGTTGACTAATACTACCACGCCGGATGGGTATACCGTAAATGCAGACGGGGCATGGGTGGAGAATGGTACAATTCAGATTCAAACAGCAAAAACCAGCGAAATTACAGATGGAAATAAAATACAATTAAAAAATGGATTCTATCAGTATCATCATGCGGATATTTATGATGAAACAACCGGAACTCTTGTTTCCACAGGGCCAGTCTATAATTTTGATGGAAGTAATTATGATGATGTTATAAATCAACTTTTTCTATACGGACGCCCTGGAGATCCTAGAACCAGCTATTATATAGAAAATATTGATGAAAATAACATTTTGGTATTTGATGAATTGGGATTGGATGCAAACTACTTACTTAGTAACCCAGATTGCTATAAAGATTGGACAAATTTCAATTTGACTAGAAAGGACAATAAATATTATCAGTCTGATTATAATTCAGATACTTGGTATTGGATAATTGAAAATGACGAGACTTTCAAAGCATTTGAGACATATGCCAAAAAAGATAGTGAGACTTTAGAACCAACAGGAGAAGTTTATACACATGTCATTACATATAAAAAAATTCAATAAGTAGTAATCAAGAGGTTGATGGACACAAGCGTCTATCAACCTCGTTTTGGTATTATGAGTTATTCTCAACCATACAAAAAATCTGTCAAGAACAGGCTTTCGTTTGTAACCACAAATTCTTGACAGATTTTTCTTCTAACCCACTAGATATTGTAAAAATAGATTTGAGTACCTCTTTGAGTACCTTGGCATAAGAGGATGTGCAAACCCTTTCTTTTCTATGTATTTGAGAGCGACCATGAGAGTTCGAATCTCCCTTCCGCTACTTTGAAACCCTTGATTGTTCAAGGGTTTTTTTGTTGTTCCAAAACAGCTGTCAGCACCAGCTCACAAGGGACACTGCCTTTGGTGCGCCGGCTCATATCTGTTCAGAAGGAAACAGCCTGCATCCCTTCCCAGATGCAGGCTGTTTCTGATCCTATGCCTATGCGTGCAGACGGTATTCTGCGCCAAATGCCTTTTCCTTTTTCCTGATTAACACGGCCAATCCCGCAGCGAACGCCGCCACAGCTGCCAGTCCCGGCACAAAGCCGGCTCCAACTGCTCCTGTTGTGATAAGGGAACCTATCTGATAGATGAAAAACGCGACCGTGTAGCCGGTGCACAGCTGCAGTGCGATGCCGCCCCACAGCCATTTTTTATTCTGCATTTCAGAATTCATGGCTCCAAGCGCCGCGAAGCAGGGCGGCGTAAAGAGATTAAATGTCAGATAAGCGAGGGCCGCCGCTTTCGTAAGCCCCATAACCATCGCCACTTCATTTCCTCCGCCGACCAGAGCCAGCTCCTCTGTGTCGATAAAGTTAGTCAGCCCGTATACGACCGCCAGTGTGCCGACCACATTTTCCTTCGCAATAAAGCCTGTAATCGCTGCCGCCGCAAGCTGCCATACTCCAAATCCCAGGGGAATGAGCAGCACTGCAAATGGAGCGGCAAGGGACGCCAGAATGGAAGTATGCTCCATCCCCTCCTCCACTATCTGGAGCTGCCAGTTGAAGCTCTGCATAATCTGTACTGCTGTATTGCAGACAAGAATAATCGTGCCCGCCTTCACAATATAAGCTTTGCCGCGGGACAGCATGGAAAGCACCGCGCGCTTCAGGCTTGGAATTTTATATTCCGGCAGCTCAATGATAAAGAAAGATTTCCTGTACTTATATCCCGTAATTTTATTGACCAGCAAAGCTCCCAGAAAAATCAGCAGAATGCCAGCCAGATACATGGCCGGTCCAACCCAGGAAGCGTCTGCAAAGAACGCTCCGGCAAATAGGGCAATGACCGGAAGTTTTGCTCCGCATGGCATAAACGGCGTCAGCATGGCTGTTGCCCGTCTCTCCCTTTCATTGCGGATCGTCCGGCACGCCATAATGCCCGGAATCGCGCATCCAGTACCTATCACCATTGGAATCACAGATTTTCCAGAAAGGCCCACCCGTTTAAAAAGCGGATCCAGAACAACCGTAGCGCGGGCCATATAGCCGCAGTCCTCTAAAAGCGCAATCAGGAAATACATAACCATTACCAGAGGCAGGAAGCCGACTACCGCTCCTACTCCTCCGATGATTCCGTCCACTAAAAGCGCCTGCCAAAATGGATTGGCCTGTTCTGTCAGGCCTGCAGCCCAGCCCTGGAACGCCTCAATCCAGCCCACCAGCCAGTCCGCAATCCATGTTCCGACGGTAGACTGTGATATGTAAAATACCCCGAACATGACGGCGGCAAAAACAGGAATTCCAATCCATTTGCTGGTGAGTACAGCGTCAATTCTGTCCTGTTTATTTCTATCCTTTGTAAAAACCTTTCTCGTTTCTACTGCTTTCACAATTCCGTTTACAAATTCAAAGCGCGCCCGGTCTGCCGCTTCCACTGCCGCTTTATCCTGCAGATCGATGTCCTCCTGGTGGTAAGGAGCCGTCTGTCCCCGCCCTTTTAAGGCAGCCGCCTGATTAACCGCCTCCTTCAGGCCGTCCCGGCCAGAAGATGTGGAAATGGTCTGGACAACAGGACAGCCCAGCCTCTGGGACAGACTTTTTACGTCAATTTCCGTCTTTTTCTTTTCTGTGATATCGCTTTTATTGAGAGCAACTACCACCGGAATCCCCAGTTCCAAAAGCTGTGTGGTGAAAAATAAGCTTCTGCTTAAATTCGCCGCATCCACAATATTAATAATCACATCAGGATTTTCATTTTTCACATAGGCGCTGGTAATACTCTCCTCAGAAGTAAAAGGCGACATAGAATAAGCTCCCGGCAAATCTACCGCAATCAGCTCCTCCTCCCCGTCAAAATAAGCTTTTTTAATCGGGCTTTCCTTCTTCTCTACCGTAACGCCAGCCCAGTTTCCAACGCGCTCATTTCTCCCTGTGAGCGCGTTGTACATGGTCGTCTTTCCGCTATTGGGATTTCCTGTCAATGCAATTCTCATCACTCATCTGCTCCTCCTTTGTGGTTTTGGTTAACGCAAACTAACCTATGTTCATAAAAAATAGTGACCGAAATCACTCTATCCTAGATTGAAATAGCCTGCGCTAAATCAGTATCCATGTTATATCTGCCATCTTTTACAGATACCACGCATCCTCCTTTTCGGCGGGCGATTACAGTAATCGGTTCTCCGCTGTAGCACCCGAGGGAAAACAAAAAAGCGTTCAGCTCCTCGTCATCCGTGACAATCTCTTTTATAATATATTCCTCTCCCTCTTTCGCTTCCCATAGGTTCATATCTGCGATCCACTCCGTTCTTTCTATTTTTATTCTATTCGTTTCGGTTAGTTATAACTTACTTTAGTTAGTTTAAACTAATCTTTTCTGTTTGTCAACCTGTTTTTCATTTTTGCAGTATATGTCTGCACTGATTTTGGGCAGAGAAAAAGCTCTGCACATTTTTATGCACAGAGCCTTCGTTTCATAAACAGCGGCCATTCAGCCCTGCATCAGCTTCTCAAATTCTTCGGCTGGCATTGGTTTTCCAAAATAGTAGCCCTGAACCAAATCGCACTTCTGCTCTTTTAAGAAATCCACATACTCTCTGGTCTCCACGCCTTCCGCCACCACCTCAATCTGCAGTTCTCTGGCAATCCGGATCATGCCTTTGCTCACTATCTTTCCCCGTTCCTTTTCTGTTTCCTCAAACATCCTGCCGTCCAGCTTAACCGTGGAAACTGGAATACTTTTCAGGGTATTTAAGGACGAATAGCCGCTGCCAAAGTCGTCCATGGAACAGGAAAATCCCATGTCCTTTAACTTCTGGACAAAGCCGATCAGCATCCCCTGTCCGTCTAACATGGTGTTCTCGGAAATCTCAAATTCCAGAAGCTCCTTGGGAACCTGATACTTTTCATAGATGGGCAGGAATTTGTTCTCGAAAAACTCCCGGTTGCTGAAATGGGATTTTGACAGGTTGACCGATATCTTTACCGGTTTCACACCGCTGTCCAGCCATTTCTGAATCAGCTTCAGGGCAGATTCGAAAATGAAATAGTCAATTTGGCGCACAAAGCCATTTTTCTCAAAAAGAGGCATAAATTCTCCCAGAGGAAGCATTCCCTTCTCCGGATCAATCCACCGGAACAGGGCCTCCGCTCCAGCCAGACTCTCATGCTCCAGCTCGTATTTCGGCTGAAGATACATGTGGAAGTGTCCTGCCTTCAGAGCCTCCTCCGCCTGTTCGTGATATCTGCGGTCTCTGTCCCGGTGGTCCTGGAACGTATAGCCGTAGATTTCCAGATGGCTGTTCCGATCGTGGCAGTCAGGGCTTTCCTTCCGGCAGTAATTGGCGCAGTCCAGCGCGTGGGCAAAGGTATCCTGCTCCCCTGCAGTCTGGTACGCTCCCATAGACAGAAATAATTTTTCCTTAATCGGCAGATCCTCCAGAAAATATACGGAATCGTCCAGCGCCAGCAGCCGTTTTAACAACAATTCCGGATCCGTCTCCTCCAAAAGAAGATAATACTGATCTGCGCTGGCTCTGCACAGCACCTCGTTTTCCTTCAGGCAGGAGCGCAGCGCTTCATATACTCTCTTCAGCACCTGATCGCCTACCGCATGATCATACCAGTTTTCAATTCTGCTGAACTTCTTAATATCAATCACTGCAAAAACAAAGGCTTCACCGCCCGCCCGCATTCTCTTTTCAACGGCCATACGGAAGGCTCTCTCATTCGGTCCTCCAGTTAAAGCATCTGTGTTCTGGCTTTTCAGCGTCAGCTTCTGATAATAAAATACCAGAACCGCCCACGCAATGGTCAAGCCGAACCAGAAATATGGAAGCAGCTGCCAAATACTGTGCGGCCCTGTCTGGTACTCCCTCTCTGACCGGATGTAAAACCACAAAAGCCCTGCACTGACTGCTGTAAAAATGAAGAAGCGCGTCTGATAAACGCGTTTTTTCTTTTGAATATCCATCTTCCCCCCCTTGTCGCCGCAAGTTCTTTCCCAAGTAAGAAAGAATTCCAGCGAAATAAAAAATACCCATCTAAGGCGGCAAAGCACTCAAATGGATATTTTTAAATCATTTCGTTTCTCCTGCGCCTACTCAGCTGCGTTCAGATTTTCCTTCTCAATCATGCTCTTTAACTGTTCTACAGTCACGCCGCTTTCCGAGATAAACTCGGCAATCGCCGTCAGCTCAGAGGACTTTAACTCCTCCTCTAATTTTTTCCTCTCTGCCTTTAAGCCTTTCAGTGTTTTCTCTATCTTAACAATCTTCTCGTCCAGTTTTTCTAACTGCGCCTTAATAATTTCGCTCTGTGTTCTTCTGACTCCTCTTGCCATAATAGATACTCCCTTCTATTCTGTTTATTTTCTATAGAATAGGATACCATAACAGAAAACTTTTTACAAGAAAATATCTGCTCATAAATAAATCGCAGGAAAATTTATGTTTTTCCTGAATGTGAAAAAAATTTTGTCAAAATATTCAATTTTAGGTTGACATTCTTATCGAAACGTGATATCTTAATAGAGCGTTAAGCAGTGCGGCGGAATAGCTCAGTTGGCTAGAGCATACGGTTCATACCCGTAGTGTCGAGAGTTCGAATCTCCCTTCCGCTACTTTAGAAACCCTTGATTTTTCAAGGGTTTTATTTTTTTCTAAAAGCCTTTCTGTCTCCGGGCCTGTCCCTTATCCAGCTGGGACTTACATTTTTATTAACCTTTTCTAAACTCCCTTGAACCCCCTTCCGGAATGTGCTATAATCTCCCAAAGTTATTAAAATCGTGTTAATATGATTCTGTATCCTTATTGAGGAGTGATGAATATGAGTTCATTAAAAAAACTAATCAAAAAATACGGCCACATCTGGATTATGGCCTACTTTGCCATCTATCTTCCATGGTTTCTCTATCTGGAAAAGCATGTGACGACCCGCTATCATGTAATGCACAGCGTGGTGGATGACTGGATTCCCTTTAACGAATATTTTATCATCCCCTATTTTCTCTGGTTCGCATACATTGCGGCTGTGATCCTCTGGTTCTTTTTTACAAACAAGGAAGACTATTACCGTGTCTGTATTCTTCTGTTTACAGGGATGACTTTAAGTCTTTTAATCTGCACTCTTTTTCCAAACGGCACTGATTTCAGGCCTTACGTTGACCCGGAAAAAAACATATTTGCAAAGGCCGTCTCTCTTCTGTACGCCACGGACACCTGCACCAACGTGTTCCCAAGCATTCATGTTTATAACTCTGTGGCCGTGCATATCGGAATCATCCGTAGCGAACAGTTTAAGAACAACCGGATCGTGCGCCTGATTTCCGGCGTCCTTATGGTTTCTATCTGTATGTCTACTGTATTTTTAAAGCAGCACTCCATTATTGACGTGGCCGGCGCTCTCCTGTTATGCGGAGCCGTTTACCCGCTGGTCTACGCCCCGGGCGCTCAGAGGTCCCGCGAAAACGATCAGGAAGGCGTTTTAATACGGTAGCTGTCCAGAGAAAGCTCCATAAAATTAATTACATAACAGTCTTTAAACGGCAGCTGCCGGATATCTGATAAAACGTCAGATACCCGGCAGTCTTTTTTATATCCTATTAATCTGTAACCTCCGTTTTAATTAAATCCGTAGAATTTCTGCGAGATTTTATAGCAGGCAATGGACACCTTTCTGCCGCTCTTTCCCGGCAGATTGACTCCCTGTCCCAAAAATCCCCAGCGCAGGCGGATATAGAGCGGAAGGTTCTGCTTCTTTAAATACTGCCACAGCTCCTTTTTCTTCGCCAGATTTTCCTCTGTCTCTGAACGGATAGCCAGAATGGAGGAAACGGTCATCATAATCTCCAGATAGCGGATCATGTAGCGGCGCAGCTTGCGGTTGGGAATCTTCATCACATCGTAATACCCTAACATCAGCTTCGTCACCCGGATCTGCTGATCAATCCGGCCAATCATCACCGTCTCATTGACAGACTGATCGTCTCTTCCAATAAAATACCGGTAAAAGTTCACGTCCAGATAGTACATGGATTTTACGTGCGGAAGAGGCTGGTACACGAAAATATTGTCCACATAGAAGGTATGCTTGGGAAGCTCCAGGCCGCAGCCGCGGAGAAGCTCCGTCCTGTACACCACGGAGTGCATCAGAATATACTGTCCCAGCATAAACATGCGGACGCTGCTCCAGTCGATCAGCTCGTCCTTGGGAATAGCCGTTCTGTAGTTCATCACCGCCTTGCGCTTAGCTCCCTGCTTCTCATAGACAAAGTTGGTCAGAAGCATGTCCAGCCTCTGATTTTCATGTGCAAACCGGCGCAGCGTGTTAAGCACCTCCCGGTAGGCCTCCCCATTCACCCAGTCATCGCTGTCCACTACCTTAAAGAAAATGCCCTGAGCGTTTCTGAGTCCTGTGTTAACCGCTTCCCCATGGCCTCCGTTTTCCTGGTGGATCGCGCGGCAGATGCCCGGATAGTTCTTCTCATACTGATCTGCAATCTCCGCTGTATTGTCTTTTTGCGAACCGTCGTCTACAATCAAAATTTCCACTTCCTCCCCGCCGGGAAGCAGGGATTCGATGCACCGCTCCATATAGGCGGCGGAATTGTAACACGGTATGGCAATCGTCAGAAGTTTCAAAAGTATGTCCTCCTTCTATGCGTTGTATGCTTCCATCTGTCTGCCCACTTCGTCCTCGCAGGCCCTCATGGCCAGAATCGTCTTCTCCAGAAGCTGGTCCAGATCCCAGCCAAGCAGATCGGCTCCGGCCCGGATCACGTCCCTGGAGCAGCCGGCCGCAAATTTTTTGTCCTTAAATTTCTTTTTCAGGCTGGAAAGCTCCATATCCTTAGCGCTCTTTGACGGCCGCATCTTAGCAGCGGCCCAGATGAGCCCTGTCAGCTCATCTGCCGCATAAAGCACCTTCTCCATCTCATGCTCCGGCTTTACCTCCACTCTGTGGCCATATCCATGGGACACTACGCCGTGAATCAGTTCTTCAGAGATCCCGGCCTCCCGCAGAAGCTCCGGCGCTTTCAGGCAGTGCTCCTCCGGGTACAATTCAAAATCAATATCGTGGAGAAGCCCCACAAGGCCCCAGAAATCCTTCTCTCCGCCGTAGCCAAGCTCCTCTGCATACCAGCGCATCACGCCCTCCACGGTCAGCCCGTGAAGGATATGGAAGGGTTCTTTATTATATTTCTTTAAAAGTTCAGCCGCCTCAGCTCTGCTGATTCCCGCATCCATGCCATTGTCCTCCTTGCTCTCATTTGCTATCTTTAGTTATATCAAAATATTCTGATTAAATAAAGCGTTTTACTGAAACTTAAAAGAACTGAAAGATTTTTATGGAAGTTTCCGGGACGTTCATCCACCTGGACAGGCACGTTTTCAGGCAGAGCCAGATTGTCCGCTTCTCCACCAGCTCTGCGGCGCAAATCGGATAGCTGGAAAGCAGGGTTTCTCCCAGATAGTAATCGGCTCTTCCCACCGGATCCCCCTGTTTCACCGGCGCGGACAGCTTCTCCGGATATTCATACCGCACATCCGGTCTCTCTCCCTCCCTCATCAGTACCCGCAGGGAATTTCTGCCGTTCCCCCTGATTTCCAGGGGAACCGCGTCTCTTACTCCGTTCTCCACCCGGGCCTTCGGAAACGTCTTTGCGCTGTCATAGATTTCCTGATACTCATATTCCTTTAAGGCGTAGCTGGAAAGGCGTTTCATATCCTCCCATTTCCATGTTTTATGGGGCGGCCAGCCGCACCCTAGGAGAGCGGCGATGAACGTTTTCTCCCCTTTTCTCACAGCTCCTATGTAGCAGTAGCCGGCCGCTCCTGTAAATCCTGTTTTCCCTGTCAGAGCTTCCGGCATCATATTTAGAAATGCATTATGATTTCCGCAGTAAAAGGAGCGTTTCCCCGATTCGTCTGAAAACGAGTGGGAAGCCGTTCTCGTCAGCTCCAGAAATTCCTCCTTTTTGGGGGAAGTCTGAATGCAGTACCGCATGATCCGGGCCAGATCCTCCGCTGTGGTGGAGTGGGGCGTCTGATCGGACTCTCTCGCCTTATCCAGCCCGTTAGGCGTCACAAAGCAGGTATCCTCGCAGCCAATATCCCTGGCCTTCTGATTCATCAAATCCGCAAATCCCTCTGCCGAACCGCCGATGTGCTCTGCTACCGCCTCCGCGGAATCGTTATGGGATTCCAGCATCAGGGAATACAGCAAATCCTTCAGATAATACTTCTCTCCCTCCCTGATCCCCAGCTGCACGTCCGGCATAGACGCCGCGCAGGCGGAAACCTCCACCAGTTCCTCCGGATTTCCCTCCTCCAGGGCCAGAATACAGGTCATAATCTTTGTGGTGCTGGCCATGGGCCGTCTCGTCTCCCCATCCTTTTCATACAGAATTCTCCCCGTCTCTGCGTCCATCAGAACTGCCGACTGGGCGTGAAGGGAAAAGAAAGGCTGTTCTTTCTCCTCCCCTGTGCCTTTCGGAAGCTCTGCCAGGCTGCTGCAAAGGGGCTGTTTTAGATTTGCAGCCGTTTTCTCCGCTTCCATTCCCGGAAGGGATACGGCCAGAGCGGCCAGGCCGATTCCCAAAAGCGCGCCTTTCATCTCCCGGCTTTTCGCTCCTTTTCGTCTGCTTTCCTGTTTCAATCTCTCACTGCATTCCTTTCCTGCCAGCTTATTAAAACTATATGCAGACAGAAACTGCCCTATTCAGAAACAGACAGCCGGAGCTTCCTGCCCTTGCCAGCCTGCCGCCCCTGTGATACAATCAGTGTCATGAAACAGACATTTACTTATCAAATTACAGAACAGGACCAGGGCAGGACCATTGAACAGTTTCTGCGCCTGCGTGGGTTCTCCCGGCGTCTTCTCGTCCGTCTCAGAAAAACGGATCACGGAATCTGTCTGGGAGCCGGGGGAGAAACCCCTGTGTATACTACAAAAATTTTATCTGAAGGAGATCTTCTCACCATCCGTGTTCCCGACGATTCCCCATCCGGACACATCGTGCCTGTGAAGCAGGAATTTACCATTCTCTATGAGGACGAGGATTTGATGGTGATTGACAAACCGGCCGGTATGCCGGTCCACCCCTCCCAGGGAAACTTTTACAATACTCTGGCCAATGGAGTCGCCTGGTGTTTTGCCCAGAAGGGAGAGAGCTTCACCTTCCGGGCCGTCAACCGTCTGGATCGTGACACAACCGGCCTTCTGATCATTGCCAAGCACCTGCTGAGCGCTGCGCTTCTCTCAGAAATGGTGGCAAAAAAGCAGATCCGCCGCCAGTATCTGGCCGCTGTGTCCGGAAAAACAGAGGAGTCCGGCTCTGTCTGCGCTCCTATTGCCCGGGCGGACGGCTCTACCATCGAGCGGTGTGTGGACGAGGAACGGGGGGAATACGCCTGTACCCACTATCAAAGGCTGTACTACTGTCCGGAAAAGGACTGTTCCCTGATCCTTCTCTCCCTTGAGACGGGACGAACCCACCAGATCCGGGTGCATATGAAGCACATCGGCCACCCTCTCTACGGAGATTTTCTCTACCATCCTGACTACCGCTTTATAGGCAGACAGTCCCTTCACTCCTTCCGGCTCTCCTTCTCTCATCCTCTGACTGGAAAGGAGATGACCTTTGAGGCCCGGATTCCAGACGACTTTTCCTTCGCCGTACCGGATGGATGTTCTGTTTCCGGCTGTCCGGCGCCTTCTGGCCGTCCGGACAGGCAGGCGTAAAACTGCAGGCCGGAAAAACACATCTTTCGCAGAAATTTTTTCCTGCAAAAAAGAAAGGAGACCGCTCCGGCTTTCACAACTGGAAGCCCGGAGCGCGTCTCCTTTTCTTTTCATCATATCTGAATGTTTCTCTTAGCGTTTCAGATTTTTTCTTACAAGCTCTGCATACTGCTTTCTGAGCAGGTCTTTTTTGCGCTTTAACTGGCCGCAGAGTTCTCCTCCGATAGACAGATTAGCGCCGAACGGATCTACTACAAATCCGAGCATATCTGGATTCCAGCCTACTACGGAGCACAGATCGTCGAACGTCAGAACCGCCGTCTCGCCTTTATACTCCTTATCCCAGAGAAGCAGCTGGGCCGGTGAAGTAAACGCCGGGAAATATTTCTGTCCCTTGGCATTGGTAAATGTGGTAAAACGCATCTTCTTGCCTTTTCCAGATCCAACCTTGCGGCTCTCCTCCTCTGTCAGCTCTGCCGTCACTGCAGGAACCAGGAATTTTCCAGTCATAACGACTTCTTCCATCACAGCGTTCAGATTCTCTCTGGACGGATTCTTCTCCCACTGGGAAAGAGCCTCGATAAGCTTCTCGTTCACTTTCTTCTTCTCCGGCTGCTTCTCAGCGGCCTTTTTAGGAGCAGTCTTTTCTGCCGTTTTCCTTGAGGCAGTCTTTTTCTCAGCCGTCTTCTTTGTGGTTGTCTTTTTCTCAGCCGCCTTCTTCTCGGAAGTCTTTTTCGCTGCTGTTTTCTTCTCGGCAGGCTTCTTCTCTGTCTCCGGGGTCTCTGCGCTGCCGTTTGTCTTATTTATATCGCTCAAAACATTTCCTCCTTAACTGGTAAAGCTGTCTCTCAAGGCTTTTCGTCAGCCATAAATTCTAGTTTAATATGTATTATCCCAAAAGTCAAATATTTTATTGCTTTTTTAGCGTCTGAGCCCCTTGGGATAATGGTTTTTCAGTGTCTGTCCGGCCAGCTTGGCCCAGCCGATAGGATATCCGCTGCCGTTTCCCGCCACCGTAACAAACGTCCACCCTTTATCGGCCGGTCCGGCGCCCTGCACGCTCTCCTCCTCTGCCAGCTGGGAAAGGCTGACTGCCTCTCCTTTCAGGTAAGCGGCCAGTCTGGGGCTGTCCGGATTCATGCGGCAGAAACGCAGGGCGTCCTTCTCTCCCAGCCAGAGAGCCAGGGCGTGGGAAGGCTCAAACCTGTTCTTTTTCATGGTTCCCAGGTGAAGCCCAGGCCTAAGCACCTTCAGCCCGTCAAAGGAAAGAAGCTCAGGAGGCAGAAGATACAGCTGTTCTCCGTTTAAGGTAAGCTCCCTGCCGTCTAACAGGCGGGAAAGCGCAGAATCCTCCCCCAAATCCGCTATGGTCTCCTTTAAGAAGCTCTCATAATCTCTCAGAGCTTTTCTGTCTTTCCAGTAAGCCGGATACGTTCTCTTTCTGCCGTCCTCCCAGCCCTCTGCCTTTTCCTTCTCCAAAATGGCAATAAAATGCCCTTCTCCCCCTGTTTTGTGGGGCCAAATCCGTACTGCGCGCGCCAGCTCCGGCCGCTCTTTGGCTCCCCACTGAGGTACGCCGCCTGACAGGCCCTCCGGCTTTTTCACTTCTTTGATATGAAATTCCGGATGGCGGTCCAAAAAGGCTTCCACTGCCTGCTCGTCCTCCTCCGGAGAAAAGGTACAGGTCGAGTACGCTATGGTTCCTCCCGGCTTCAGCATTCCGGCCGCGCAGTCTAAAATATAGGCCTGCCTCTCTGCGCAGAGCTTGACGTTGTCCGGACTCCACTCTCCTCTGGCCGCCTCATCCTTTCTGAACATTCCCTCTCCAGAGCAGGGCGCGTCCGTCACAATCCTGTCAAAATACTCCGGGAAATGACGAAGAAGGCGGTCCGGCGTCTCATTAAATACAGCGCAGTTCCCGATTCCCATCCGCTCCACGTTCTGGGACAGGATTTTCGCCCTGGCCGGGTGAATCTCATTGGCCGCCAGAAATCCGCGGCCCTGGAGCCTGGACGCGATATGGCTCGTCTTCCCTCCCGGAGCCGCGCACAGATCCAGAATCCGCTCTCCCGGCTTCGGATCTAAGAGAGACACCACCGCCATGGCGCTGGGCTCCTGGATATAGTACACCCCTGCCTCATGGTAGGGATGAAGGCCCGGGCGATCCTCTTTTCCATAATAATAACCCTCCTCTGTCCATGGAATCGGAGACAGGGAAAAAGGCGCTTCCTGTTCAAACTTCTTCCGGCTGGTTTTCAGAAGGTTCAGTCTGAGTCCCTGCTTTCTCTCCTTCTCGTAGCTTTCCAAAAACTCTGTATATTCCGCGCCTAAAAGGCGTTCCATTTTTTCTTTAAATGCCTGCGGCAGTTCCATCATGTTTTCCTCGCTTTGTTCTGTTTCAGTAAACCTTTATTTTTCATTTTTTCAAATCTTATTCTAACATACCTGCGGCGTCTTGGGAAATACTAATCCCTGCGAGGAGGATTTTTTCTATGTTTTTTGATTTTTTCGGTTATTTTGCCATCCCGTTTCTGGCGGCTGCCCTTGCCAGAGAGACGGATCTGTTCGCCACCAATTTTTCTTCCATCCGGACTGCCAGCCACAGGCAGGGAGAATTCCTTCTGTGGAGTCTCTCTCTTCTGGTGTACTTATTTCTGTGCATCCTCCCTCTGTGCTGCCGCCTTCAGGATCAGGGCCGCCGTCCGGGAGCGAACGGTTTCTTTCGGAAAAAGCAGCCCTTCCCTGTAGTTTTCTTCTTCCTCTTCCCTGCCGTTCTCCTTCTGACAGCTGTTTTCACTCCTTATCTGCCTGAAGAGGAACCTTTCTGGTCACAGGTCCACGTCTATACCTGCGTCTGGTCCTCCGTAAGCTTTTTTATCCTGCTGGCTCTGTCTGTTCTGCCAGTCTATTTTCATGCCTCGTCCAGGCGGGAAGGAAGAGCGCTCCTGTGCCTTCTCATCTTAAACACCGCCTTCTGCGCAGCTTCCTACCTGATCACAGGGATTGTCAACAGCGCCATGGAGATTTTCTATACCTTTGTCTGCTGCGTCTGCGCAAACCGCTTAAGGCTGTTTTTCTCCCGCCCTGTTTTGAAAAAAATCATATAAAAAAGGCACGCCTGAAGCTCTTCTGCCCCGACGTACCTTTTCCGGCCACGATCTTCTCAGCTTTTATAACTGGATTCTGTACTCCTCAGAGCCTGCGCCGTTTACTGCATAATAAGCGGCGTTCTCCTCTGGCTTTACATACACGCTGATGGTCTCGATCTCGCTTTCCTTGTGTCCTGCTGCCACAAAGGCCTTCTTAGCCTCCTCCACAAGGCTGTCAGCGGAGATTTCCTTGCCCAGATACTGGACGAACACCTGCGCCTTTACCTCTTTTTTAGCAGCTGTCTTTCTGGCAGTGCTTCTCTTGGCTGCCAGCTTCTTAGCCTCTGTCTTCCCAGACTCCGCTGCCTCTAAAACAGTCTCTGCTGCAGATACAGCCTGATCCTTTCCTTCCTTTGCCGCTGTCTTAGCTGCGGTTCTCTTTCTTGGTGCTGCCATTGTTCCCTTTCCTCCTAATAAGCTTTTATGTGAATCCCCTTATGAAAAATCCCATGATGTCGCAATTCTCAGGAATTATAAGCCCATTTTTTCGATTTGTCAACCGAGGCAGAAGCTGGAGGAGCAAAAGCTTGAGCCGGCAGGGATACGGCTCTCACAGCAGAAAAGAAATTTTCCGGCAGCTTCCAGTTGGAACAAGGAAATTTTCTTTCCGGCCTTTCTTTTAGTTGTTCGTTCCCCATCGGAAGTTCGGAACCACATCGCTCCACTTGTTGATTCCGATGACTGCCTTTAAGTCCTCTGTCTCCTCCACCGCTTTTCTGGAATCTATAATCTTGAAAATCGGGTAGATCCTTTTTCTGTCAAAACCAACAGGCGCCGCATTGGCCGAGGAATTGGGATTTGCCGTCCACAGGCCAAACGCCATGCTCAGAGACGCCTCGTGGGGATTATCTACCTGGCGGCTTAAAATAAAGGAGTCGATGTACGGATTGCTGTCTACCAGGAAATACGCGTAGGCAAAGGCTGCCGCCTGCTCTTTCTCCACATTTCCCCTGGCAGGACTCTGGGAAGTAAAGCCCTGCTCTGACAGGATAATGTGGCGCACCTGGCCTGCGCTGTTTAAAAGCTCCGGCCGCTGGAAGTAATCTGTCAGAACATGAAGATTCTTAAAGTTTACCACCTTAGAGTCCACGCTGTCCGTTACCTTTTCATTTTCCAGCCAGAACTCCGGCTCCTGAAGGTTAACCGGGTAAGGATGGTAGGCCAGGTTCCAGTCAATCTGTCCGCCCTTCTTAATCTGGCTGCTGAAGCAGTCAATTAAATCTCTGGCTCCGTAGCTGAGGGTTTTGTTCTCCTGCACCCAGTTGTAATCGGTGGAGAAGTAGACTCTGGCGTTTGCATTCTCGCTGCGGATGGCGGCGTACATCACGCGGAACATTCTCTCATACACAGCCACATACTCCTCCAGCGGCATGGGGCCTGTATAGTTCCAGATCTCCTGATTATTGATCTCATTTCCGATAATCCAGTTGGACACCTGGCCGTAGTTAGGATCGCTTCCATTGTACCGCTCTGCCAGAAATGCCATCACTGCACGGCAGGTCTCAAAGCCCTCGGGAGTGGAGGTATTAAACATATAATACTGGGAGGTTCCCGTCTCCTTCACTCCAGGGTAGAGAAGCTCCGGATGGGAGGTATTCCATCCGTTTAAAATAATTCCCGTAATAATGATTCCCTTATTGGAAAACATGCGGATGGTCTTATCGTACTCCTCCACGCGGCTCTTATTAAAACGGTATGTCTTTCCATTATAATCGTAAGTTAAGGCTCCATTGGGATCCAGAAACTCCCTGACAGAAATGTTGATGGCCGTGTGCTTCACGCCAAGGGACATGGCGTCGTCCAGCATGGACAGCTCGATATTTAACCCCTTCTTCGTCTGAGCCTCCGGAAACGGCTCCTGGTAATCAGAGGTGACTTCCGGGTTCGTCACATAGGCCTCGTTGCTGACAGGCTCGTAAACGCCTCCCCTGTTCACCGCCACCACATATCTGGCAAACAGCGGATCCTCGTTCTGGTTCTTGTCGAAGGGCAGCGCAAAGGATAAGCTCTCTGTCTTATCTGCGGCAGCTAAATAGTCGCTTCTGCCTTCCAGAGACGTCTCGTAAGGCATCAGATCAAACAGATAATATTTTCCGTCGTCCGCCGTCTCCGTCTTCTGGCCGGCTTCTCCCTGCCCCTCATCCTCTGTATGAACGGCTGTTCCTGTAATTTTAATCTGGTTTCCATCCACAACGCAGGACGAAAGGTCTTCTGAATCCGCCGCAAACACCGTTCCTGCAAACAGGCAGGCAAACACTGCCGTCGAAGCCGCCGCCTTCGTCCATTTTAAATGTCTCATTCCATCCTCCTGTCTCCTGCTTCAGCTGTTTTTATCACAGGACAAGCTCCTATGACGTGAATAAGCGTCCCGCCGACAGCAGGACGCCCCGTTTCAAGCTTTCTACTATTTCCCCTACCTGCAAACCCGCGCTGCGTGTTGTCTGCTTTCTTATTTGCAGACTCGCAAACCCGCGCTTCGCGCTTTCTGCCTGCTGCGCAGGCTGTTTGCTCGTTATCTCTCCAAAATGCGGCTGCGCTTCGCGCATCCGGCGCTGTCTTCGACAGCTCCCTCATTTTGTCGATACAGCGTCAGGTGAAAATAAATGTCTGCTTCGCAGACGCTTATTTTCCTTCTGACGCTGTATATTATACCGTGGACACTAAGTTCGTATAACACCTCACTAAGTGTCCAGGTATGACTCACACTAGGTTCGTGAAATACCTCACCAAGTGTTCCTATTATACCATAATCCGCGGCGGAATAGTCTTTACAATTTTCTTACAACTTTTCAGCTCTGATTAAGCAAAGACCACGCCATATACGCTCACCAGTCCTGAGATGGTGACAACACCTACCAGCACAGGAGTAAGGAAACGGATGCAGAGAATCCACAGCTTTTTGAGTTTAAAGCCCACTCCATTTTTCTCAATCTCCTCCACCAGGTATTCTGGCTTCCATTTCCATCCAATATAGTAGCACATGGTAAGACCGCCGCATGGAAGGAGAATATTATCTGTAATCATTCCCACAAAGTCGAAGACGCTGTAATTGGCGATCACCACGTCTCCCAGCACGCCGAAGGATAAGGCACTTGGAATACCCAGAAGGAAAATCAGGGTTCCGATAATCAGAGTGGCGCTTTTTCTCTTCCATTTCAATGTGTCGATGGCAAAAGAGACAGATACCTCTAACAGCGCGATGGCGCTGGTCACGGCTGCGAAGAACACAAGGGCAAAGAATGCCAGAGCGAAGATCGCTCCTCCTCCAATGCTTCCAAATACCTTGGGAAGGGTTCCGAAAATCAGTCCCGGCCCCTGTCCAGGCTCCAGTCCAAAGGCGAATACAGCTGGGAAAATAGCGATTCCTGCCAGAATTGCTACAGTCGTGTCAAGGCCTGCCACGCTGGCGCAGCTCTTGGGAATGTTTTCCTTATCGTTTAAGTAGCTTCCGTAGGTAATCGTGATTCCCATGCAGAGGCTCAGAGAGTAGAATACCTGTCCCAGCGCTGCGGTGATGGAGCCCAGCGTAAAGGTGGATTCCTGGGGAGTGAACACAAAGGCCAGTCCCTTTCCCGCTCCCGGAAGCGTCACGCTTCTGCCGATGATAATCAGAAGAAGCACAAACAGCATGGGCATCATAAATTTGGATACCTTCTCAATTCCGCTGACTCCCTTATAGCAGATCACCGTTGTGGCCAGCATAAAAATAAAATGCCACAGCACCGGCTCTGCGCCGTTGGAAATAAAGGCATTAAAATCAGCCGGAGCGTCAAACGTAGTGGCGTAGCTGACAATATACTTCAGAATCCATCCTCCAATTACGCTGTAATAGGAAAGGATGATAAACGCCGCCAGAACGCCAAAGATACCTACCACTCTGGCGTGTGGGTGGATGTCCGCATAGGCCTGCACCGGATCATGGCGCGTCTTTCTTCCCAGGGACATCTCCGTGATCATAACTGGAATACCTAAGATACAGATAAAGATCAGATAAGCGATCAGGAAGAAAAATCCTCCGTTTCTTCCCATTAAATAAGGAAATTTCCACAGATTTCCCAGTCCTACGGCAGCTCCTGCCGTAGCCAGAATAAAGCCAAGCTTGCTGGCCCATTGATTATGTGCTTTCATCGTAATCGTATTCTCCTATTTTCTCTTTTTCATGAATATAAATACCAGTCCGCTGAGTCCCATTAAAATCGGATAGAAGCAGTACGGAATGATCTCAAAGGGAGTCAGTCCCGTCAGGCTGGCCGCTGCTAAAAGCTGGGCGCCGTAAGGAATCAGCCCCTGTCCCATGGAACTGAACATGTCCAGAAGGGACGCGGAACGCCGTGGCGTCACGCCGAATTCATCGCTGATCTCCTTCGCAATTGGGCCTGCCATGACAATGGCCACCGTATTGTTGGCCGTACACATATCGACTACCAGGGAAAGAGCCGCAATGCCAAGCTCTCCGCCTCTCTCGTCGCTGATCCGCTTCTTAATAAAGGAGAGGACAAATTCAATGCCGCCATACTCCTTCACCAGAGCCACAATGCAGGCAACTATCATGGAAATAACGGTGATATCGTACATTCCGGTAATGCCCGCTCCCACGTGGGTGAACATCTCGGCCACTGTAAAGGCTCCTGTCGCCACGCCCACGATCAGGGACAGCACAGTTCCAGCCAGCAGAATAATAAAGACATTCACTCCAGCCAGCGCTCCGATTAACACAACCAGATACGGAAGCACCTTGAATACGTTGTAGCTCAGCTCGTACTCCATCTGATAATCTGCGTCCTTTGCCAGCACCAGGAACAAAACCATCGTCAAAATGGCAGCCGGAAGCACGATCAGAAAATTCTCCCTGAACTTGTCCTTCATCTCGCAGCCCTGGGTTTTCACCGCCGCGATAGTCGTATCGGAAATCATGGAGAGATTATCTCCAAACATGGCGCCGCCTACCACGGCTCCGGCGCACACTGCCATGGAAAAGCCTGTCTTCTCGCTGATTCCCACCGCAATAGGAGCCAGAGCTGTAATCGTTCCCACAGAGGTTCCCATGGAAATGGAAATAAAGCAGGCAATCACAAACAGCCCGGCCACCGCCACATTGGACGGCAGAATGGAAAGGCCCAGATTAACCGTGCTGTCCACGCCTCCGGCGGCCTTCACCGCTCCGGAAAACGCTCCGGCAGCCAGAAAAATCAGACACATGGTGATAATATTTTCCTCGCCCACTCCCTGTGCCGCCAGCTTTATCTTATCGGCAAAGGAAAGGCTTCTGTTCTGGATAAAGGCCACAAACAGCGCGATTAAAAAGGCCACAATGGCCGGCATGCTGTAAAAATCGCCTGTCAGGAAACCGGAACCCAGGAAAATAAGCAGAAACACAAGGATCGGCAGAAGAGCCGACGCCCTCGCCTTTTTTTGCTCTTTCATAAAAATCCCTCTCTTTTTTTATAGTCACAACCGATTATATCTGTTTTTTCCAGTCCTTTCAAGGGAAAAGTCTCCAATTTTGGAAAAACTGACAGGCCTGCGCCATATATATGAACTATAATCATGGAAGCGAGGTATCAATATGGAAACCTATAATTACGATCCATCCGCCCAGGCAGGCAGTGAAGCCAGAACAGCGGAAAACGAATCAGCGGTCTATCACCGCCCCGGATCCGGCTCGGTCTCTGATCCAAACACGGCTCCCGGATTCGGACCGGCCGGCCCCGTCACCCCCTCTCTGCCCGGAAATACCGGCGGCTGCATAAACTGCGGACCCGGGCAGGGCGGTCTCTCAAACTTATTAGGCAACGTGCTGTGGGCCTGGGGATCCTTCCCTTCTGTCTCTCCCTCCGGCATTGCCCATGTCCGTTTCTACAACGCCGCCTCCATCCGGGAGCCATTAGATATTTACTTAAACGGACGCTTGGTAGTGTCCGATCTGGACTACATGAATTTCACCCGCTATCTCCACATTGTGCCCGGAAACTACCTCTTAACGGTCTATCAGCGGACCAACCCGGGCGGAGAGCCGATTATCAACAACCGCGTCCAGTTCCAGGCCGGCAATTATTATCTTCTGTCTATCCTGGGAGGGCCGTACGACTACTCGGCTCAGCTTGTAATCTCCTAGCTGTTTTTTCGTCTGCTCTGTTCTTAGAAAAAGAAAGAGACAGAACCCGCAGTCATATGCAGGCTCTGCCTCTTTCTTTTTAGTTTTGTATCTGATTCTTCTGGCCTTCCCTTTTTGGATGGCACATACCAGAACAGCTGCACCCGCCGCAGTTTCCTCCGCAGAGGGATTTCCCATTTTTCCTGTCTTTTACAATGCTTCTGACTGCCAGAAAGACAATTCCAGCTACCATCAGGCCCACAATTAAGGTGGATAATCCAGATACCATCAGTTCCATCACAGTCACCCTTTCCAGCTTAAAACTCTATGCGTTTCATTTCCGTGTTTTTAGTATTATATTCCCGTTCCTGTTCCGTATTCCCCGAATCCTTCTTCTCTCCTGGCCGGGCCATACGGACTATCTGTCCGGAAATAAAGTTAGTTTTTTCTAACTGTTATTAAGTTAGCACATGCTAACCCGTTTGTCAACTATTTTTCGCTGTGTTTTTCTTTTATGTTTTTCTTTCCCTGTTTAGATTCGGCTGACTTTTTACCATATTTTTGATATAATGGACAGCGTCAGGATACAAAGGGCAATGTCCCTTGCACTGACGTCAGTAAGGAATAGTAACAAAGGAGAGGGTATATTGAAAATCCAGCAGTCAGCAGAGGACTATCTTGAGACGATTCTGGTTTTAAGCCGCAAAAAGTCCCAGATTCGTTCCATTGATATTGTCAATGAATTGGGCTACTCAAAGCCCAGCGTCAGCGTAGCCATGAAAAATCTTCGGGAAAATGGATATATCTCCATGGACCGGGATGGCTATATCACGCTGGAAGAGCCGGGACTCAGAATTGCCGAGACCATTTATGAGCGTCACACCTTTCTGACAGGATTTCTTGTCTGTCTGGGGGTAAGTTCTGAGACGGCGGCTGAGGACGCCTGCCGTATGGAGCACGTGATCAGTCCGGAAAGTTTTCAGGCCATGAAGCGTTTCGCTGAAAAAAATCTAAAAGAGCAGGACGTGCGGTAAACGATCTGAAAAGAGAGAAGCTTCCGGCCAAAACAGGCGTGGGAATCTTCTCTCTTTTCTTTTTCTATTTTCTATTTTTTCAATTACATGCAGCGTTTCTCAAGAATGTCCGCAAGGGCGCTCTGGCTGCTGGTGTGGCAGCGCACCACCTCCGTTCTGGTTCCCCGCGCTCCCTCCACAGCTGCCCGCACCATTTTATGGGACACTGTGTTCGTAAACAGAACCAGCAGATCTGGACTTCCTACCTGTTTTCCGAATTCGGCGCTCATCTGGGTAAATACCTTTGCTTTACATTTAAAATTTCTGCAGATCTGTTTATACTGGCTGACCATTCTGTCATGTCCGCCTACGATCACAACACTCATGTGCCTCTCCCTTCTCTATTTTATGATTCCGCCAGCTGTCTTCCCAGTTCCTTCAACGCTTCCTCTGCACTGGCATCCGGCGCTCCGCAGCAGATGGCGTCCTCGCCGCCCAGCACATAGGCCCCCGCCTGCTTCATCCGGTCGCTCCAGTCTCTCATCCACTGACCGTCTCCCCAGCCGTAGGAACCGAACAGGCCGATGGTCTTTCCTGAAACGTTTTTTTCAGCCGCCTCCACAAACGGCTCCATTACGCTCTCCTCCAGCGTCTCATCCCCCATAGACGGGCATCCAAAAGCTGCTGCCTGGAAGGAAGACAGCTGTTCTGCTGCGGCTTCCTCCGCAGGAATAAGAACCGGCTCTTTTCCAGCCTCCCTGATGCCGGACGCTACCATCTCCGCCATAGCCGCCGTATTTCCTGTTCCGCTCCAGTAAACAATTAAAATCTGATTCATTTTCGTATTTCCTCCTGATAATTTTTTTCTGTTCAGACTGCTCTCAGACACAGACCGCCTGCTTTAAGCCGCCGCCGTGAGGCTGTAAACCGGCTGTCCCAGAAGGGACGCGCAGATCTGCCCCAGGCTTTTTCCCCGCTCCGCTTCCTTCACCACCCGCTCTCTGACCGCCGTATAAACTGCGAAGCGTTTTCTGGCTTCCTCCGGCTCCCGGTATACCTTCCAGTAACCGGAAAAAAGAAAGTCTCTCCCTTTATGCTCGATAAATCCCTTCACATCCCAGATGGGATATTCTAGTATCAGGCCGATTTCATGGGGAAATTCTCCTTTTCCCTCTGCATAAAGCCCGTACCGCGCCGCCAGCCCTGAAAGCGCCTTCGAAAGCTCCATAGAGCTGTAGCCAAAGCCCTGAAAAAAGCTTCTGGTCTCCCTGCTTTTAAGAATCTTTTCTGTCTGCTCTCTCCGGTACAGAAGATAGACAGTTCGTCCCTCCCCTGCCCAGAGACATTTGCAGTCAACTCCCGTTCCGCGGAGGACAAAGGCCACGTCCTCCTCTGTTCCCTCTGTTGTAATTAATATATTGGAGGCCTTCACGCCGGCCAGCACCTGCGCGCAGTGAAACGCCGCCTGCTTCTGAATTGCATTCTGCTCTCTGCTGTATAACCTCTGATCCATCCGCTGTCCTCCCTGCTCTTTGCTTTTCATTTATTTTCCCTTAATCTGTCTGTCGCTGTTTCTTTAATTCGTTTGGTTAGCCTTATCTAACTCTTGCAGTTAGTATACACTAACCCATGCCTTTTGTCCAGCACTTTTTATTTTTTTCAAAAAAAGAAGCGCTTCCTCTGTACCAGCCAGAAACGCTTCTCTTCTTTATTCCATATCCAGTTATGATTTTCCTGCCCCGGCCAGCACTTCCTCCATCTGGCCCTTCAGGGTCCGGCCATAAATGCGGTTAATGGCGCTCTCCGCCTTTTTGCGCAGCCGTTCCTGTTCTTCAGGGCTGGCCCCGGCCATCTGGTCAATGTATTTCTGCGCCTCGTCTGCCAGCGCGTGATCTCTCCTGTAATCGCCTACCGTATAATTGGGGGAGAGGACATGGGAATCGTCATAGCCCTCCAGGTACTCCCCCCGCCCCTCCTTTTTAATATCTTCCTTCTCCGCTTCCGGCGCCGCAAAAGCCGCTTCCGGAAGACCTGCCGTCAGTCCCTCCATGGCCTGCTTCCAGATAGAGGCCGGATAGGAGGAACCGTAGAGAGAGGAGAGAGTCCGTGGGGTGTCGTAGCCAACCCACACGGTCACTGTGTAGTAAGGCGTCATTCCGCAGAACCAGCCGTCCTTGCTGTTGTTGGTGGTTCCCGTCTTTCCGGCCGCCTCAATCCCGCTCTTCCAGCCCATTCCCCGGGCGGTTCCCCTCGATATAACGCCCTTCATAACGTCTACCATCACGGCCGCCGTCTGCTGGGAATAAACCTCCTTCGGCTCCCTTCCTGTGTAGATGTCTTCCCCGGCCAGATTCTCCATTCTGACAATACAGTCCGGTTCCCGGTACACGCCTCCGTTTTCCAGGGCGCTGAAGGCGCCGGCCATCTCCTCTGCCGTCACGCCGTAGGTAAAGCCTCCCAGGGAAGCCGCCATATTGTAATCGTCCGGCACAATTTTATCAAACTGCATCTGAGTCAGGTAGGAGAGGCCCTCCTCCGGCGTCACCTCATTAAACAGCCACCAGGCCGCTCCGTTCCGGCTCTTCTCTACCGCCTGGCGCAGGGTAATCCAGTTGCCCGGAAGGGAGGCCACATCCGCCTTCGGTTCCTTCGCAGCGTCCACGTTTATATCCTTCACGCTGGAAAATGAAGCGTAGCCCTCTTCCAGAGCCGGAGCGTAGACAATCAGAGGCTTAATGCTGCTGCCCGGCTGGCGGAAGCTCTGAAAGGCTCGGTTCAGGGTATAGGTGCTGGTCTCCTGGCTTCTGCCTCCCACAATGGCCTCCACCAGGCCGGTATCGTTATTGACAGCCACCGCCGCGCCCTGCAGCGCGTAAATGCCGTTGTCCGCCGTCTCCGCGTCAAAGGAGAGCACCTGATCCACCGCGCTCTGCAGGATTTCCTGCTTGGCCGGATCCAGGGAAGTATAAATCCTGTAGCCGCCCGTATACAGCTCATCCTTAGCCGCAGCGTAGCTTTCCTCGTAGGCTGCTTGGTAAGACTTGTAATCGTCGTAGCTGGAAAATCCATACTCAAACGAAAATCCCTCCCTCTCCATCAGCCAGCGCACCGCGCAGTCGATGGCATAGGTCGTCTCATAATTCCGCATCTCGTAGGAATTTCCTGTCACCGTGATCTCCTCAGCCACCGCCGCGTCATGCTCCTCCTGGGTAATGTAACCCATGGTCAGCATGTCTCCGAGAATCTTATCTCTCCTTGTCAGGGCATGATCCGGATGGCGGTACGGATTATAGTAGGACGGCGAGTTTGGGATCGCGCACAGATAGGCGATCTGGCTTAAGCTCAGCTCGTCTGCATCCTTTCCGAAATATCCCTTGGCAGCCGCCTGCAGACCGTAATATGTATTGGCGTAATTGATGTCATTGACATAAAATTCCATGATCTGTTCCTTAGAGTACTTCTCTGTCAGATCCATGGCAATCAGGATTTCCTTCACCTTGCGCTTGATGGACACGTCTCTGGTCAGATACCGGTTTCTGGCTAACTGCTGGGTAATCGTGCTGGCCCCGTGGACCTCCTCTCCCTTTGTGAGAATAAAATTAATTCCCACCCGGAGAATCCCCTTAAAGTCTACGCCGCAGTTCTCCCAGAAGGTTCTGTCCTCAATAGCAATAAACGCGTTCACCGCATCCTGTGGAATTTCCTCATAGGGAAGGTACTGGGAGTCCTCATCCCCTGAAATCTTGGCCAGCACATTGCCATTTACGTCGTAGAAATAGGACGCCTGGCCCGGCAGAAAATCTGCCTCCGTGCTGTTTGCCACCAGTCCGTCCACCTCTTCTTTGCAGATGGTGTAAAACTTCCATCCCAGAAAACCGCAGCCTGCGGCAGCCACAAAGAGGATCAGAAGAAACATCAGAAAGAACCGCTTCCACAGCCGTCTCCAGCCCTTTTTCTGTCTGGCGGGGCGGCGTCTGCGTCCAGCCTCTTCCTCTGTCCTTGCAGCCGGTTCCCGACTTAACGGATCCGGTCTGGCGGCCTTTTGCTGTCTGGCGCCTTCCTGCTCCCCGGTCTCTTCCTCCAGAATGCTCTGAATCTGTTCGCCCAGCTCCTGCTGCACGGCTTCCTCTGCCCTTCTCTCCTGAAGCCGTTTCGCTTCCTTCCTGTCCTGTCTCTTCTGCGCGTCTGCCGGCCCCGGCGTCTTCTGCCCCTGCCGGCCCCTGGTGTGCCCGCGTTCATTTCTCTCTCTATCCATGTTACTCCTTTTTCTGCCTGTACCAGTTTCGTCCGTGCATCGTCTTCTCCTGCCCTCTTGTTCTCAAACCCATATTCTGTGAGAGGGGCAGAGCTTTTGTCTATTTTACCGCGTTTTCCTCCATAATACAACCTGTTTGCAGTTCCCTGCCACGACATACGCATGAATTGTTTTCCTTCCTCTTTTTCAAAATATCTTGTTTTTAAAAATTTAATACCTGTTCCAAAAACTCTGCTGGGTTCATACTGATTACAAATCGTTTCTTTTTCATGGACAGATTGGGACGGAAAATCTCTACCATTTTCAATATACTTAAACACCATTTCCTTATGATGTTCAAATTTTCCGCTGCCTGCTTATCCAGCGTTGTATTGGCATCTTCCTTAAATGTTACATCCAACTGCCAATGCATACTTTCTACACTCCAATGGCCTCTCACTGCACGGCTAAACAGCTCAATGTCTTCATTTAGGCTGCTGATATAATAACGGAACTCTTTTTTCTCCTGACCGTCTTTTCGAATCGTCTTTTCTTCCATCCCAATACTTTTTAGCCCTTTCCAGTCCTTCTTCTGAGGCAGCCAGCCAATTTCTTTCGTCTGGTAATATTCTCGGATTTCTAATTGACTGTGGGCTTTTTCAATTGTTTTTTTATATTTTCCCTTCTTACGCAGTTCTTCTTTTATCTCGGCATCGTTCAGGTACAAACTCACATCCTCATGCAGCGTCCTCTGGTTTTCCTTTAACGCCAGTACATAGTCTCCTCGTTTTAAACGGATCTTCTCGGCTATGGCTGTCTGCGTTCCCATGGCATCGATCGTCACAACCTGGCCTTTGATCCGGATTTTCTCCAGCAATTCCGGTATTGCTGTAATCTCATTACTCTTGGTATTTACCACCTTCTGACCAAGGCTGAAGCCATCTTCCTTACTCCAGGCCGTTATGATATGGTTCGGTTTTCCTTCTTTTCTTTTATTGGAACGCATCGTTTTTCCATCAATGCAGATCAGTTTACGCAATACTTCCCCTTCGTTTTGATTCAATAATTCCTGCCATTTACCATAAAGCTGCTGCAAGATTTCTGGTGACAGCATTCCAAATACACGGCAAAGTGTATCATGAGACGGAATTCCGTTTTTCAATTCAATATATTTTTTCAAATATGCTTCATGATAATGGGCAAAGTATTCCATTTCCACCCAGTCATCCACATTTGCAAGCGTAGCAAACAAAACAATCACGATTATGTCCTTCAGCTTATGCCGTACTTTCGTCTGCTGACGCTTATCTTCAATATAGTCCATCCATTCTAACAATTCATCCATAGCAAAACCCCCTTTTTCTTTTTATCATACCAGAAAAAGGGGATTTGTTCACAATTTATTTACTCATGCGTTTGTCCTGAGTTCCCTGCACGACAAACGCCAAAAATGCGGCTATCTGCGCAGCAGTACGGCTATTTCATGGACGATTACGGGAGCGGCCGCCAAAGGCAGAAGAAATCCCCATTCTGACAGGGAAAGGACGCAGGTTCCAAAAGCCTGTGTCAGAGCCGGAATCTCTGTCACCGCAGCCTGGAGAAGCATTCCCAGTCCGAAGGCCAGAAGCATCAGCCGGTTGGAGCACAGGCGGGATCCAAAGACTGAAGAAGAAACGTCCCGCATCCCCACTGCGTGAAACAGCTGGGAAAGGCTCAGCACGGTAAAAGCGTAGGTCTGGGATTTTAATAAAACCTCCGGATTCTGCAGACATTCCCTGACTGACGAAAGCTCCATGGAACCAGCCAGCTCCATGGGAAGCCGGAAAAATGCCGTGAGGCTGACTGCTGCAATCAGAAAACCGTATCCCAGGGTGACGAACCATCCTCCGCCTGCAAACAGACTTTCTCCAGACTGTCTCGGTGGCTTCTCCATCAGACGCCTGCCGTCATTTTCATCCACTCCCAGAGCCAGGGCAGGAAGCGAATCTGTGATCAGATTGATCCACAAAATGTGGCTGGGCTTTAAGGGAGAGGCCACCCCGGCCGCAATCGCTGCAAACATGGTGGCAATTTCCCCGAAATTGGAGGACAGCAGAAAAATTACTGATTTTTTAATATTCTCGTAAACGCCACGCCCCTCCTCCATGGCTCTCTCAATGGTGGCGAAATTATCGTCTGTCAGAATCATATCGGCCGCCTGCTTGGCCACGTCGGTTCCCGTCTTTCCCATAGCGATTCCAATGTCTGCGTTTTTCAGGGAGGGCGCGTCGTTGACTCCGTCTCCCGTCATGGCCGTGATGTGGCCCGCCGCCTTAAAGGCGTTTACAATTCTCACCTTGTGGCCAGGGGACACTCTGGCAAATACCTTTAAATGCTTTATTTTTTTCTTCAGCTCGTCGTCCTCTGTCCGCTCCAGCTCCTCCCCCGTCATGCACTGAGTCCTGTCCTCTGCAATTCCCAGCTCTTTTGCAATAGCCAGAGCCGTGTCCACATGATCCCCTGTGATCATGACGGTATCCACCGACGCCTTCCGAAACTGCCCGACCGCCTGTTTCGCCTCGTCTCTGGGCGGATCCATCATGCCGGCCAGTCCCAGGAAGGTAAGCCCCTTTTCCTCCGGTCCTGCGGCATCCTCCTTCGCTGCCGCGGCCAGCACCCGAAGCGCCTGGGAGGACATCCTTGCGGCTGCCTGCTCCGCTTCCCTGCGCTCTGCCTCAGTCATGGGAACCGAGCGGTGGTTTTTCCAGATATGCGTACACTGCCTGAGCACGCGGTCCGGCGCGCCTTTGGTGCAGGAAATGCCTGTCTTTCCCTGTCTGTGGAAGGTCGTCATCATTTTCCGGTCCGAGTCAAAGGGAAGCTCTCCTTTTCTAGGCATTTCTCTCTCCCTCTCCTCCTTTTCAACGTCTGCCAGGCTGGCAAACTGGAGAAGGGCCAGCTCGGTCGGATCTCCTTTTTCCTGCTCTAACCGGGCGTCGCTGCACAAGGCGAAGCACTCTGCCAGGCGTTTTGAGGGTTTTTCCGCCGCTGCGTTTTCCAGCGTCCTGATTGTCCCGTCCTCATACCACTGCGTTACGGTCATCACATTTTTAGTCAGGGTTCCCGTTTTGTCTGTACACACTACGCTGACAGCTCCCAGCGTTTCCACTGACGGCAGTTTTCTCACAATAGTTCCCGCCTTAACCATCCTGGTAACGCTTAAAGCCAGCACAATGGTGACTACTGCCGGAAGTCCCTCCGGCACGGCGGCTACTGCCAGCGATATGGCGGTGATAAGCATTTCCATCACGTCCCGCTTCTGAATCACCGCCATGAGAAAAAGAGCGGCGCACAGGGCTACCGCCGTCAGACTGAGCACCTTTCCCAGTTCTCCCAGACGTTTCTGAAGAGGCGTCTCTTCCTCCGGCGCCGCGTGAATCATGGCCGCAATCCTTCCGATCTCCGTTCCCATCCCCGTGGCTGTTACAATCCCTTTTCCGCGGCCCGAGGTCACATAGGAGGTCATATAGGCCATATTTTTCCCTTTTCCGGATCCGTTTCCGGTTCCGGACTCTGACGCCAGATAATCAGCGGACTTGGACACAGGAACCGACTCTCCCGTCAGGGCTGATTCCTCAATTTTAAGGCCTGCCGACTGAATCAGGCGCATATCGGCCGGAACCTGGCAGCCGGCTGTCAGAAGCGCCAGGTCGCCTGGAACCAGCTCCTTGGCGTCAATTTCTATCTCCCTGCCGTCCCTGACGACGGATGCCTTCAGGCGGGTCATCTGCTTTAAGGAATCCAGAGCCTTCTGCGCTTTTCCCTCCTGCACTACCCCCACAATGCCGTTTACAGCTACCACAATCATGATAATCACTGCGTCGCTGTACTCCCCCAGAAGCACGGAAATCCCGGCCGCTGCAAACAGCACGAAAATAAGAGAGTCGCAGAGCTGCCCGGCAAACCGTTTCAGAAGCGTTTTCTGCTTTTTCTCCTCCAGCTCATTGCTTCCATAGTGTTTCTGCCGCTCTTTTACGTCCTCCTCCCTCAGCCCCCGCTCTCCGTCAGCGCTCAGTTTCTTTAACGTCTCGTCTATGGTTTTTCCTTCATACATGAATGTTCCCTCCTTTGGACAGCCGTTTTGCCTTTTGACACTTTATGAAGGGCAGAATTGTTTTAGAACTGCGGGGAAGATCGGAAAAGAGCCGCCGGGAAGCAGGTGAATCTGCACCTTGCTTCCCAGCGGCTCTGTTTCTCTTTCTATGCCATTTTCTATCGTTTCCAGATCCGGACTTAGGAAAGTCCTGGACCTGACGGCTTTTCAGGATTGATCTGAACGATTCCGTTAACCGTCCACTGCCCCTGAGCATTTACTGTATAGCCGTCCGGTGTCTTTCCGTTCTTTACCATGGAGCCTGCAGGCTGTCCCTCTGCCGAATCCTTGGTGAAGTAATAGCAGTTGTCTCCAATCCAGCGCCATCCCGTATACATTGCTCCGATCTTGGCGTCGTTCTGGTCATGAAGGAAATAGGTATGGCCGTCCTTATCTGTAAACCAGCCTGTCTCCATATAGCCTTCTGCGTTGAAATGGTACCAGCCTTTCTTTCCGTTCCAGGAGCACTCGAACCAGCCGTCTGCCGGATAGCTTCCGTCCAGCTTTGCGAACCACCAGCCTCTGCCGTCCTGCTTCCAGGAGCCGTTGGGCTTTTCTGTCCACTCAGACCTGGAGTTTCCACGTCCGCTGTTTCTGTCTGAATCGTCGTCCTCTGTGTCCTCATCCGGAGTATCTGGAGCCTCTGGTTCAGGAGTTTCCGGATCCTCCGTCTCTGGCTCTTCCGGTTCCGGCGTCTCCAGAATCATCTCATAATCCTCGTACTCGCCGAAGTTTGTCACCTCCAGCTTCTCATGGAAGCTGTTCACGCCCTGGAAATCATCTCTGTCCACAGAAATCCTCACATTTTCCTCGGAATCCACTGTGATGGTTCCCAGATCCAGCTCCTCGCCCTTTTCCAGTACCGGATCGCGATCCGCCACATAGACAGTCATCTCCTGGGCGTCCTCGTCGTACCGTGTCTCGTACACAGCTGGATCCAATTTTGACTTTATGTTCTGTGAAAACTTAAACGCCGGATCCTCAGACATCGGCTCGTCGCTTTCAAATATAAGCTTCAAGCTGAAGGCTGTAAAGCTGTCGGCCGGTTCCTGGTCCTGAAGCTTAAGTTTCAGCCTGACCGAATTTTTTCCTGTTTTTTCCCAGGTGATCATCTGGTTTCTTTCCGCCATGGAATGCATGGACGGAAGGAGCGCCAGGCTGAGCGCCGAAGCGCACAGACCGGCTGCAAATGTCGTCTTTTTCATTCGTCCTTCTTTCTCTCCTTATTTTATGCGGCTGCCCTACGGCTTAATTTCAATGTCCGGAAGATTTTTCGGCAGCTCCACAAACAGCGTGTCGCTGACAAGACGATCTCCCTCGTTTGTCTCTGCATTGTCGACGCGGTACATCTCCGCGCGGACCTTACCAGGAAGCGTTACGCCGTCCAGCTCATCCGGCTCGATGTAGTACACCCAGATTCCGTCTGTGATCTCGCCCAGCTGTCCGTTCACCGGATCCGGGGCAAAAATCAGCTGATGGGCTGTGACTGCGCCGTCTGCGTCTCTTCCGCCCACTACGTTTCCATCCTCGTCATAGAGAATAAATGTGTTGTAGGCTGGATTTCCTTTGTATTTTCCAGTAAAGATCACAGAACCTGCCGGAATCTTGTCTGCAGTCTCTTCTCCTGTCTCTCCGGAACCTGCGTCAGTTAAATAGAAATCTTCCTTCAGGATTCCGATTCCAGCCTCCGCTAACTCCACATTGTCGCCGGTCGGGCCGAGAATATCAAGCTCCGCTGCCGCAAAGCTCTTGGATCCTGCGGCTGTAATCTTTAAGTAAGCCGTCTCGTACACATGGTAGCGCGGATCGTCCTTCAGGTCAAAGTAAATGAGAGCAGAACTGCTTCCCTCCTGGAATTCAAAGGTTCCGGACTTAATCTCCGTCCACTTCTCTCCGTCCTGGCTGATGGAAAGCCTGTAATTTTTCACTGGATTCTCTCCGTCGTAGGTGTACTTAAATCCTGCGATGGACTCTGTTTTTCCAAGAGAAATCACTGCCTCAGCTTCCTTCTCTGTGGTAGTTCCCACATACGCCTGATCCAGCTGATTGTCAATCATCATGCCGGCGGCGCTGATGGTTCCGGAGCACGGAGTATCGGTCTCGTCCTCATTGTCCGGCTTCTCATCGCTTGGAGAGGTGGTGTTGACGGTGATCTCCCAGTCTGTCTTATCTAACATTCCCTCGTGTAAGAGCTTGAACTCATCGGAAATCCGGTAAGTCTCTGTCGGATTCATGCACTGGTCAATACCCCGCACCTCGTAGGATACGACTCTGTTGTTCGTCGTCATCACATGATCCGTAAAGGTATCGCTGGTGGTAAAGCCAACCACCCGTCTCTCTTCCTTTCCGTATCTGCGCTCGATTCTGGTAATCTCATAGCCCAGAAGCTGATCCCGTTTTCCCTCGTCGCTGAGGCTCATGGTGAGATGCACCTGGTTGGAGGCCTGAGAATCCTTCTCTGCCTCTGCCTTCACTGTGACAGATTCGGCAATGCTCTCTCCGCCTTCCAGACGGTATACTCTGGAATCGTCGTTCTCATAGTAAATAGCGCGTGTTTCCTCGTCAAACTGTCCGGCGTACTCGTCTGTCGTCTTGTCAGGCGTCAGTCCCCAGCGAATGAAGAAGTCTCTTAAATCCTTCTCTGCCGCCGCGCAGGCCAGACGGATCATCTTGTTGTCCTTATCCGCGTTGTCAAGCGTCAGCTTAATGCCGCCCGGCGCAGGAGCGCGGCTTGTATCTCTCGCATAGGAGTCAATCCTTGCAAAGATCAGGTTTTCTCTCTGATCCTTATAATTGTCGTATGTCTTAAAGTTGTATCCTCCGTTGTCGTAGGCCATATGCAGCTGCCAGTACATAGCCAGGCGCTCGCTGCCGCCTCCCTTGGTTCCGGAGGTTACCTTCTTATATACGTCCTCGTAAGAAAATCTTGTGGTATCGTTGCTGTCCCGGGACTTGGCCAGCTGCGGGTAGTAGTTGTTTGTCGTCTCCGCGTAGGCGTATGCTCCCTCGTTGATAATGTGGCCAATCTCGTGGGAAATTCCCCAGCCGAAGTACTGGCCGTCCTGGTTTTCTAAGGCTTTTCCGTTTTCGTCGGTCTCAATCGGCTTGGAACCGCCCAGAGCAGGTACGGATCCCCACTCAATACCAATGTGCAGTCCGCCTGCGTACATGAACGCGCCGGCAAACATACGCTGGTAGCGGATGTTGAGACGGCTGGTAGGCGTTCTGTCCTTGCCGTAGGTCACTCCGTCCATCAGCGGATTGTCGCTCAGTCCCTTGTGCTGATAATATAAGTCTATCATGGCGTCCATAGCGTTCAGGGAATCTGTCAGCTGCTGGACGGCGTCCTCCTTCTTGTCAGAGCGTTTTGTCAGCTCGTCATAGAGAGGCTTAATGGCTACGGAATACATCATCTGATCCAGAACGATATCCGTTGCTCCCAGGATACAGTTCTTCTCGTCGTATTCCTTGCCTGAAATATGCCTGTGAGAAGTCTCGCTGTCCGGATCCGCGTTGTGAAGCGCTTCCAGTTCCTTCACCCGCTCCTCCATCTCAGTGAAATAAGTTTCAATCAGCTGGGCTCTCTCATCCTCGTTCTCAGCCTTAGTCAGGTCAAGCACTGGGTAAGGTGAACCGCCGCTGACGCGGACTGCGTAGGAATCATTTATATTTCTTCCAGTGTACTCCACATAGAGGGCGCCGCCCTGCTCGCAGTCAATGCTGGAAATCTTCGGAATGATGATCTCGTTGACGCCTACCTTCAGATCTGACGCATATTTGTAGAACGGAGAGGATTCGCTGTGGTACTGGGTTGCAACCAGCTTTAACGGAGTGCTGTCTCCCTGAGTCTTTCCTGGCGCGCCTACATAGATCGTCACCTTCTCGCCTGCCAGAGCCGCTGTACCCAGAGGCTGCCATGCGTTCAGGCCTCCCAGGAAGGTAATATGGCTGTCATAGGATTTGGATACAGAGGTATCGATCTGAACCGCTTCCTGGCTTACGCCTGTCAGCAGAATACTCTCAGCCACACTCAGCTCCTTTAAAGCCAGCTCCTTCTTCGGATGCGTCTCGCCGCTGGCCGGATCAAGTTCATTAGCTCTCTCCTTCAGCGCCTTGACGTCGTCCATCGTTACCTCTGCCTTCAATGCTACATGGAGAGCGTCTGTAAACAGCGCGTCAATATCGTTTAAAAGGCTGTTGTATTCATAGAAGCGGATCTCGCCGATACTGATATATCTGACATTTCCGCTGGCGCTCAGATTGATCTGAACCTTTTTTGCTGTAAACGGCTCGCTGGCAATAAATTCGTAGTACACGCTACCATTGTTGTCCATACTGGCAAGTCGTGAAAAACGTCCTGGAATCTCTTTTCCGCTTCCTGAACCATCCTCAGTCTCCCATGCAAGCACCTTGATTGCACTTAAATCAGATTTCTGAGCCGGCCCTGCCGTAAAGCGGATGGTATCCATCTCATAAGGCTGGTCTAGTGTGATAATCGGACCTCTGGAACCGTAATGCACGCCGGAATCCCAGTCCTCCAGCAGCCAGTAGCTGGTGGGATCTCCGTCCACGATTACTGTCGGAATGGCGATTTCCTCATCTGCTCTGTTATAGTTTGCTCCTTCTATATTCTCAACCTTTTTAATGTGGTTTGTCACATCCTTGCCCTTGTCCGGGCCGTCATTGAGCAGGCCGTAGGCGGGCATCTTAGCTGTAGCCGCCGGAGCTGTCCTTCCGGAATACATCGTGGAATCAGGGCTGTCTCCCAGCGGATTGTGGCCTACCATGTAAACCTCATATTCCGTGTTGTCTGCCAGGTGCTCTAAAGTGAGGCTGGTCTGGCTTCTGTCGATATTCTCCACCGCTGTGAACTCCTCGGTTCCCTTCTGGCGGTAGAACAGCGTGTAGGACTGCGTATCCTTCATCTTCTTCCAGGATACGTTCAGACAGCGGTAAAAACCGTCGATCTTAATGTATTCCGGCGCTGGCGGCGGACCGCTTGGCTCCGGCGTCACAGACAGCTCGCTGCTGTAATTGCTCTTCCAGGTTCCGTTGACAGAACGCACTCTTACCCGGTAGGTCTCATAGTTTAACAGCTTCTTTCCGCCGAAGCTGTTGATCGTAACAGAATTCTCCTCGGAAGCCATGGTCTCTGTCTCTCCGTCATGAGAAATAGAAATCTCGTAGCCGGTTACGTTATTCTCCTTGTCCCAGATCAGGGTAAACTCTGCGCTTCCAATCTCTGCCTGCAGATTCTTCGGAATATTCTGCACTGGCGGCGGAATGCGGTCCTTCATGTCCTCCATAAATTCCACCTGGCTGATCTCCGCCAGGCTTCCCTGGCTTACCGTTCCGGTTACGCGGATCGTCACCTTCTTCACCGGCTTCTGGCTCTTTAAATTGACTACGATGGAGCCGTCCGGCTGAATCTCTGCCGTACCGCCGCTTCTTCCGAAGCGGGCCTTTCTGGCCTCTCCGGCTTTTACAATGGTGAGCGTCTCTTTCTTCTCTTTTCCATCGTCGTCCACCGTCACTTCTATTTCTCCGCTGGTGATGGCGTTCTCCGATCCGGACGGAGACTGGATAACAAATCCCTCTGCCTTCAGCTCTGTCTCGCTGTGGGTGAAGTCCAGAGTCAGCTCAACAGGATTTTCCTCAGAGATCTTCTCTCCGTCTTTTCTTGCCACAGTGACAGACGACTCCTCGCTGTCATGGTCAAAGAGCGCTTCCGGCTTTCCGTCGATCTCCACCGCGTCGCTGGGACTTGCAGTGTCGTCAAACTTTACCTCTCCCTCCTTGCGGGTTACAGACCGCTCCACTGTGGAAATATGCTTGCGGCTGCTGGAATCATAATCGTAAAAGCTTGCGAAATACTGAATGTCAGACAGGTTCAGCTCCCCATCCTGATTGAAGTCCATCGCGTTTACGCCTGGCTCCTCTGCGTGGATGGCGTCCAGAAGCTCCTCCAGATCCTCGTCGTCGATGATATCGTCGCCGTTCACATCTCCCATTCGAATCAAGCCTGGGTGGGCGCTGGAAGTATACTGCTCCTCGTCGTAATAATCATTAAACAGCATGACCTTGCAGGTATCCCCCTTGATTTTAATCTCCTGCTTATAAGGCTCATACCCTTCTGCGTTTACTGTCAGCACGTACGTCCCGTCCGGTACATAATTGGACTGGAACACTCCCTTTCCAATCTCAGACATCTCTCCGGGCTGAACGGTGAACTGACCGTACTCGTTCACTTCTGCTTCCTGTCTGAGGAATTTTGCCAGCTTAGACGGCTTCTCTGTGAGATGAACCTCAAATGGAATCTCTCCCTCCACAGGGAGCACCGTGCGGATCTCCACGATCACATTGCCGCGGTACGGGTTCTCCAACGGAGCGTCAGGCGTTGCCTCAGGCAGGGTTTCCGTCTCCTCTTCCTGTCCGTTTGAAGGACTGGATACGGGAAGCCATTCACTCTGACTGCCGCCTGTCACTCCTGCTGCCAATGGCTGGGCCGCGTAGGCCTCCAGCGTGCCGAGGGGCTGCTGCAGTCCAATCCAGGCAGCCAGCACAAATGCCAGTTGTCGTTTCATGTTTTGCTTCTCCTACTCTCTTGTATTTTTTTGCTTAAAAGCGGTTTATTATACCAGTTTTTTCTTATTTGCACAAGGAAAAATCCGGAGAAAAACGAGAAGAATTCCTGAAAAGAACAGGTGGAATCGAAAAAAAAGAAGAAAAGAAACTTCCTGCTGTTTAAAATTGAAACAGGAATTCTTCTTTTCTTCTTCTCTCTATCCGCTTATTTCGCCTGTATCATGCATCCTCGGCGCTGATCTCGTACGCGCCGTCCTCTCTCTCCACAACCCAGACCGTGCCGCCGTCCCGGTATCGTCCAGGACTCTGGATTTCTCCGGAACGGTTTACCAGATAATCCTTATCGTCTACCGTCCTGATCTCATATTTTCCTACGTCTTCCGCTCTCTGCAGCGCTCCGGCCCGGTAGAGCTTCCCCTGATGGGGGCCGTGAACCGCTTTTCCGCTTCCGTGGAATTCAAATGTGCAGGTTTCGCCCTTTGACACAAGTTCCACAGTTCCCGTCCGTCTGGCTCCGCTCCCCTCGTCGAAATACATCAGATCATACTCTTCCAGATAGTTTTCCAGATCTTCCACGCTGCAGTCTGTACTGTCTCCTGCACAAATCAAGGTTTCCGCATATTTTTTGTCTTTGGTCACAGCCACCAGGCCAGTCCGCATAATTCCTGCCTGGTCGAACAGATACTCCTTCCCCCGATGTTTCTCATCCGGTTCTGAACTACCGTTCCGTCGGAAAGTCCGTAATACCATCTTTTTATATGGTTCTCGCTGGCATAAGAATCCTGCGACGCTTTTGGAAGCCGCTCAATCCACTGTTCTGTCAGCGTGTTTGGACTGCTTCCCAGCTTTTTCGAGGACCGCATCATTCCATTCTCGTCGAAGGTATAGCGGTATCTCCCGTTTTCATCGCTTTCCGTGATGCTGGTGTCCGCCGCCTTCTTTCCATTAGGATAGAAGTAAAACCAGCGCTGTTCCCTGCCTCCGTTCTCTCTCTGGACAGGAAGGCAGCGCCATCCCGCCGCAGTCACGTCATATACAAAATCTGTCAGCACGTAAACCGGCATAATGACCTTATCGGACTGATCTCCGCTGCCGCTTCCGTCGCCAGTAGATCTGGACGCTCCTGTTTTTCCGGCTTCTCCAGTCTCGCCCTCAGCGCCTGCCTCTCCGGCCTGGCCCGAATCTCTGAAAAGTACAGACTGACTTCCTCATTCTGCACAATACTGCGGTTTTCCAGATCAAGTTCCGTCCCGTCGGCCAGGCGCATCCTGCTGCCTGACGCCAGAACCTGGAACGCTGTCTCGCCGCCTGAAATACGCACGATTCCTCTGTCAATATACGCAAGCTCCGCGTAGCCCTTCAGGCTCTCCTCTGTTCCGTCCGGAAATGTAAGGCTGATCTCCGGGGAGGAGACCAGATACTTCTCCTCCTGCATTTTCCAGATATAGTCCTGGAATTCCAGAGGCGTTCCCTGGTTGTCCAGCAGATATTTGTCCCCCTGGCGGTTCATAACAGACTCGGCTCCCAGGCTGTAGTAATTTAAAAGCCCCTTCTTCAGCTCATTGCACTCTACAATCACGCCTTTGTGGAACGTGCTGATGGAATCGTCTGCATAGTGGATAAAACTGTCTGCAGGAACCTCCTGTTTCTTCCCGTACATATCCTTGAAGCTGATATTTCCGGAATAATTCTCCTTGTACCGGGTTCCCGCTTTAAAATACAGCGGTTCGGGAACAACCGATCCGTTCTTCCCGTTTTGGTATGACAGCACGTAGCCATCCCCCCAGAAGGCCTCCGCATTTTGGACATGGCGGGAAATCCCGAATGCCGCCGCGCCTCCTGCAATCAGCAGTACCAGAATCATACTGACAGTATAAATTTTCTTACTCATTTGTCCTCCCCTTATTTCAAGCTGCTATGGATGAACTGTTTTTACACACGGAAACAAACAGACCGTCATTCTCTCCTGTCTGTCTGCCTGTAACTAGTATTTTTATAAAGAAACACTGCATTTTTTGCGTTTATTTTATTCACAAAAGATGTCAAAAATCAATAATGTTTTCCAATATTTCTCAAAAAAGACAAAAATCCCCTGCGGGCCGTTAAATTAACAGTCCGCAGGGGATATGTCTTCTTATATCAGCGTCTTACAGCGCAAAATCTTTTTTTATTCAGCAGTCTCTGCCGCCTCGCCTACTGTGCCGTACATGAAGTACCAGTAGCCGTATGGAGAATGCCAAGTTCCCTGAAGCTCAGGCTTCTGTAACCAGAAATCGTTCTGGTATGCAATCGGAATCATGGCCATATCGTTTAACAGCAGCTGCTCTGCCTCATGGAGAAGCTTGTAGTGCTCTTCCTTATCTGCCGTCATTCTTGCATTTGCGATCATCTCGTCGTACTCTGGACTGCTGTACTTGCCGTCGTTGTTTCCATTCTCTGTCTCAAACAGATTCAGCATATTGGACGGATCGTCGTAGTCGTATACCCAGCCATTTCTGGCAATATCAAAGTCACCGTTTCTTCTGGTTGGTGTGAAAGTTGCCCACTCAACCACCTTGATATCCATGGTGATTCCCAGCTCGCCCCATGCACTCTGCAGATACTCTGCCAGAGGCTTATGATAGCCTGCGTCATTTGTCATATACTCGATGGCCGGGAATCCCTCTCCATTCGGATAGCCTGCATCTGCCAGAAGCTCTTTTGCCTTAGCCAAATCGCCCTCAAAGTCATCTGTATGGAAGAACTCACCGTTCTCTGCGATAGTCACTTCTGCGAAGGAAGAACCTGGCTCTACATCGGAAACGCCTGGCCCTACGAAATTAGTAGCCGGGGAATATGTTCCCTGCATGATAGTGTCCGCAATATAAGCGCGGTCAAGAGCAAGGCTTAATGCCTGGCGTACCTTTACATCCTTAAAATAGTCTCTGTTTAAGTTCAGGCTGATGTAGTAGGTTCCAAGAAGCGGATCTACATGGAACTCAGGGTTCTCTCTGAGGTTCGGAACCTCCTCAGTCGGAACGTCCTTAATGAACATAACCTCGCCTGCGTTGTATGCGCTGTAGGCTGCGTTCATGTCCTCCATCAGGACAAACTTGATGGTATCTGCTGTTACGGCGTCTGCGTTCCAGTAGTTCTCGTTCTTCTCCATCAGGATGTGGGAGCCTGGCACCCACTCTTTGATCTTCATGGAACCGTTGCAGATGTAGGTGGACGGGTCGATCGCCCAGGACTCGCCGTTTGCCTCGATAGTAGCCTGGTTTACCGGGCTGAGAGTTGCAAACGCGCAAATCTTGTCAAAGTATACGCACGGGTAGGAAAGCTCTACTACGAAGGTCTGATCGTCTGGAGCGGATACTGCTAAAGCGTCCAGATTTCCGGCTGCCGCCTCGTCGTATCCCTTTACCATGCAGAGCAGGTCGTAGCCGTAAGGAGCAGCTGTCAGAGGATCTGCCACGCGCTTAAAGGTATAAACGAAATCGTTGGCTGTCAGAGGAGTTCCGTCGCTCCACTTTAATCCCTCTCTCAGGTGGAAGGTGTATGTAAGGCCGTCCTCGGAAACCTCCCAGGTCTCTGCCATACCGCCGATGATATTGTTATCCTTGTCAAAGTTTAACAGCGGCTCAAATAAGTGAATAATCATGTTGGCTCCGTCGATGGCGCTGTTTAACGCCGGATCGATGGTCTCAGGATCCGGGCCAATCTCTACTACCAGATTATTTCCGCCCTCTCCTGTCTGTGCTGCCTGTCCGTCCTCGCTGGCCGCAGGCTTTGTCTCCTCAGAGCCGCCTCCGCCGCAGCCAGTTAAAACGGTTGTGGAAAGCATTGCCGCTGCTAACATAAGCGCAAATTTCTTTTTCATAACATTCTCCTCCTTGAGATTTTTTTGAAAAGCGCACAGCCAGACGCCGGCGCTCAACCTCTTTTTCACTGTCCTTTGGTAAAGCACGAAACAGAAAAGATAGTTCAATAATACCACAGAATCAAAAATATGCAAGAACTTTTTTATTAATACATCTATTTTTTGCCGCAAATGCTAAACCGTCAAAAAAAGGCCCGGGATTCTGTTTTCCCAGACCTTTTTTTGTATATTGTTTACTTTCAGCAGAAAATTTTAATTATTTTCACACTTTACTTCGTTTCCTCTGGGGACTCAGCCTCTCCTACGCTGCCGTACATGAAGTACCAGTAGCCGTACGGAGTGTGGTAGGTTCCCTGAAGCTCCGGCTTCTGCAGCCAGAACTCGTTCTGCCATGCAATCGGAATCATGGCCATATCCTCTAACAGCATCTGCTCTGCCTCGTGAAGCAGCCTGTAATGCTCCTCGCGGTCAGCCGTCTTGCGGGCTGTCTCTGTCTTTGCGTCGTACTCCGGATTGCTGTACTTTCCGTCGTTGTTTCCGTTTTCCGTCTCAAACAGATTCAGCAGGTTGGACGGATCGTCGTAGTCGTAAATCCAGCCGTTTCTGGCAATATCATAATCTCCGTTGCGGCGGGTCGGCGTAAAGGTCGCCCACTCCACGATCTTAATGTCCATGTTGATTCCCAGCTCGCCCCACGCGCTCTGCAGATACTCTGCCAGCGGCTTGTGATAGCCTGCGTCGTTGGTCATGTACTCGATCATCGGGAAGCCTTCGCCGTTCGGATAGCCCGCGTCTGCTAAAAGCTCCTTGGCCTTGGCCAGATCGCCCTCGAAATCGTCTGTATGGAAGAACTCGCCGTAGGTCTCGATGGTCACGTCGGAGAAGGAGGATCCCGGCTCTACGTCGGAAACTCCAGGTCCCACAAAGTTCTTGGCCGGAGTGTAGGTTCCCTGCATGATAGTGTCCGCAATGTACTGGCGGTCCAGCGCAAGGCTTAACGCCTGGCGGACTCTCACATCCTGGAAATACCCGCGGTTCAGATTCAGGCTGATGTAGTAGGTTCCCAGAAGCGGCTCCACGCGGAACTCAGGATTCTCTCTGAGTTTTGGAATCTCCTCTGTGGGAACGTCCTTGATAAACATAACCTCGCCTGCGTTGTATGCGCTGTAGGCTGCGTTTGCATCCTCCATCAGGACAAATTTAATGGTATCTGCCGTCACGGCGTCTGCATTCCAGTAATTCTCATTCTTTTCCATAAGAATGTGGGAGCCTGGCACCCATTCCTTAATCTTCATGGCTCCGTTGCAGATATAGGTTGCCGGATCGATGGCCCATGCCTCCCCGTTGGCCTCCACAGTCGCCTGCTGAACCGGGCTCAGCGTGGTATAGGCGCAGATCTTGTCAAAGTATACGCACGGATGGGCCAGCTCTACTACAAAGGTCTGATCGTCCGGAGCGGATACTGCCAATGCGTCCAGATTTCCGGCAGCCGCCTCGTCGTAGCCCTTAATCATGCACAGAAGATCATAGCCATAGGGAGCCGCTGTCATAGGATCCGCCACTCTCTTAAAGGTATAGACAAAATCATTGGCTGTGAGCGGCGTTCCATCGCTCCACTTCAGGCCCTCGCGCAGATGGAAGGTGTAGGTCAGACCATCCTCGGAAACGTCCCAGGTCTCCGCCATTCCGCCGATGATATTGTTGTCCTTGTCCATGTTCAGCAGAGGCTCAAACAGATGGATAATCATGATGTTTCCATCGCTGGCGCTGTTTAACGCCGGATCAATGGTCTCCGGGTCCGGGCCTACCTCCACGACCAGATGATTCCCCTCTTCTCCTGCCTGGGCCTCCTGGCCCTCTCCTCCGTCTGGCTTGGAATCGTTTCCTCCGCATCCTGACAGTACGGCTGATGACAGCATCGCTGCCGCCAGCACAAGCGCAAGTTTCTTTTTCATCCTATTCCTCCTTCATATCTCTGAGGATGAGGCCTGTGCCGCCTGGAGAAATCTCTTCTGCCCAAAGAAAAAAACCTCCCGGACGCCGTATCGGCGCCTGGAAGGTTTTTCCTGCCTGTGTCTGATTATTATATTATTCTGCCGCCTCTGCAGAAGTCTCCGCCTCTGCAGGCGCTGCTTCCTCCGCCTGTCCTGCGTCGCCATAGGAAGCATACATAAAATACCAGTAGCCATATGGAGAATGCCAGGTTCCCTGAAGCTCCGGCTTCTGAAGCCAGAAATCATTGTTATAGGCAATCGGAATCATGCCCATATCGTTTAACAGAAGCTGCTCTGCTTCGTGAAGAAGGGAGTAGTGTTCTGCCTTGTCTACTGTCTCTCTGGCGCTGGCAATCAGGGCATCGTACTCTGGATTGTTATATCGTCCATCATTGTTTCCGTTTGTAGACTCAAAAAGATTCAGCATGTTGGATGGATCATCGTAGTCATATACCCAGCCGTTTCTTGCGATATCATAGTCGCCGTTTCTTCTGGTTGGAGTGAATGATGCCCACTCAATAATCTTAATGTCTGTATTGATACCCAGCTCGCCCCATGCGCTCTGGAGATACTCTGCCAGGGCCTTGTTGTAGCCTGCGTCGTTTGTCATGTACTCGATCATCGGGAAGCCCTCGCCGTTCGGATAGCCCGCGTCTGCCAGAAGCTCCTTGGCCTTAGCCAGGTCTCCTTCAAAATCATCAACATGGAAAAATTCTCCGTACTCTGCAATGGTAGTATCCTGGAAAGAGGATCCTGCCTCTGCGTCGGACACGCCTGGGCCTACAAAGTTGACAGCCGGAGAGTAAGTTCCCTGCATGATGGTATCTGCAATGTACTGGCGATCCAGGGCAAGGCTTAATGCCTGGCGCACCTTCGGATCCTGGAAATATTCTCTCTCCAGATTCAGGCTCACATAGTAGGTTCCCAGAATCGGAGCTACATGGAATTCCGGATTTTCTCTCAGATTTGGAATTTCCTCTGTGGGCACATCCCTGCTGAACATAACCTCACCTGTCTTATACGCGCTGTAGGCTGCGTTCATATCCTCCATCAGGACAAACTTGATGGTATCTGCTGTGACTGCCTCAGCGTTCCAGTAATTCTCATTTTTCTCCATGAGAATGTGGGAGCCTGGAACCCACTCTTTAATCTTCATGGGACCATTGCACACATAAGTAGCAGGATCAATGGCCCAGGACTCGCCGTTGGCTTCGATAGTAACCTGATTTACCGGGCTTAAAGCTGCGAAGGCACAGATCTTGTCAAAGTATACACAAGGGTAGGAAAGCTCTACCACAAAGGTCTGGGCATCTGGAGCAGACACTGCCAGAGCATCCACATTTCCATTCTCAGCCTCGTCGTAGCCCTTTATCATACACAGAAGATCGTGGCCGTAAGGAGCAGCTGTCATCGGATCTGCCATTCTCTTAAAAGTATATACGAAATCCTCTGATGTAAATTCAGAACCGTCGCTCCACTTTAAGCCGTCTCTTAAATGGAATGTATAGGTAAGGCCGTCCTCGGAAACCTCCCAGGTCTCTGCCATTCCGCCGATTACGTTGTTGTCCTTGTCCATACTTAACAGAGGCTCAAATAAATGGATAATCATATTTGACGCGTCGATGGCGCTGTTTAACGCCGGATCCATGGTCTCAGGATCTGGTCCAAGCTGAACTACCAGGTGATTTCCTTCCTCTGCCACAACGCCTGCGTCTCCTGCGCCTGCGCTACTGTCCTTGCTTCCTCCGCAGCCGGACAGCACAGTTGTGGAAACCATGGCCGCTGCCAGGAGAAGTGCGAACTTCTTTTTCATAATGTCTTCCTCCTCAGGTCGTAAAAAAATATTATAACATGAATTCACCTCCCTGCCGGACGGCAGAGAGGCAAACTGTTAAGCTTTTTAGTTGATTTTATCTAAGTGGTGGCAGGCTGCGTAATGGCCCTTGGAAACCTCACGCCACTCCGGCGCCTTCTCAGCACAGAGCTCAGTGGCGTAGGGGCATCTGGTCCTGAAGGTACAGCCGCTGGGCGGATTCACCGGGCTTGGCACGTCTCCGCTTAACACAATACGCTTAGACTCCCTGCTTGTCTTTGGATCTGCAATCGGAATCGCAGAAATCAGGCTCTTGGTATAAGGGTGAACGCTGTGGAAGGTCAGCTCATAGCTGTCAGCTAACTCTACCAGCTTACCCAGATACATAACGCCGATACGGTTGGAAATATGCTTTACAATGGACAGATCGTGGGCAATAAACAGATAAGTTAAGCCCATTTCCTGCTGAAGCTCCTCAAACATATTTACTACCTGTGCCTGAATGGACACGTCAAGGGCAGATACCGGCTCATCGCAGACAATGAACTCCGGATCTACAGCCAGAGCGCGGGCAATGCCGACACGCTGTCTCTGTCCGCCGGAGAACTCGTGAGGATAGCGGTTGGCATGCTCAGAGTTCAAGCCTACCCTCTCCAGCATACGGATGATTCTCTCCTGGCGCTCCTTCTTATTGGAAGCCAGCTTGTGAATGTCGATGGCCTCGCCTACAATGTCGGCAACCGTCATACGGGGATCCAGGCTGGCATAAGGATCCTGGAATACAATCTGCATCTTTCTGCGGTAGGGAAGCATGTTGACCTTCGTCTTATGGCCGAACTGAACCTCGCCCTTCTCGTTTAAGACAGGCTGTCCGTTCTCATCAGTCAGCGGCACATCTCCGCTGTCAAAAATAGTGGTTCCATCATAAGCAATGCGGCCGCTGGTCGGCTCATAAAGGCGAAGCAGGGTACGTCCTGTGGTGGTCTTTCCGCAGCCGGACTCTCCTACCAGTCCCAAAGTCTCTCCCTTATTAATAAAGAAGGAAACGTCGTCTACCGCCTTTACCACCTTTTTCTCGAAAAGCTTTCCGCTGGCAACAGGGAAATGCTGTTTTAAATGCTCGATTTCAAGCAGCTTCTTATTCTCCATTACTTGTCACCTCCCTGTGCCTTTAAAAACTCCTCCTTCTGCAGCAGCCAGCAGGCGCTGTAGTGGATGTCGGACAGATCTGTATACTCCGGCATCTGTTTTAAGCAGATTTTCATACAGGACTCACACCGGGGCGCAAACGGACATCCGGCAGGCGGGTTCAGCATATCGACCGGTGAGCCTTCGATCGGAACAAGTCTCGTCTTCTCCTTCTCGTCCAGACGGGGAATGCTGCGCAGAAGTCCCTTGGTGTATTCGTGGGACGGACGATAGAAAATATCGTCTGTGGTTCCGTACTCAATGACCTTTCCGGCGTACATAACGGCAATTTTGTCACACATGCTGGCTACCACGCCCAGGTCGTGGGTGATCATGATAATCGCCATTCCCAGCTTCTGCTTCAGCTCCATCATCAGCTCCAGAATCTGAGCCTGGATGGTTACGTCGAGGGCCGTCGTCGGCTCGTCGGCAATCAGAAGCTTCGGCTCGCAGGCCAGGGCGATGGCAATCATAACACGCTGGCGCATACCGCCGGACAGCTCGTGGGGATACTGCTTTAAGCGCTTCTCCGGCTCGTTGATTCCAACGAGAGTCAGAAGCTCCTTCGCTCTCTCCCTTGCTTCCTGCTTAGTTTTCTTGGTGTGGAGCAGGATCATCTCGCAGATCTGATTTCCAATGGTGTAAACCGGGTTTAAGCTGGTCATCGGATCCTGGAAGATCAGGGAGATTTCCTCTCCTCTGATCTTTCTCATCTGAGCCTCGTTCATCTGATCGATCTGGTGGCCGTTAAACTCAATGCTTCCTCCAATCAGGCGTCCCGGATAGGCGGTCAGGCCCATCAGGCTGTAAGCTGTAACAGATTTTCCGGAGCCGGACTCTCCTACGATGCCTAACACCTCTCCCTCCTTTAAATGAAGGGACACGTCGTTTAACGCCTTAACCTCTCCGGCCGGCGTAAAGAAGGAAAGGCGCTCGTTTTTAATATTTACAAGATATTCACTCATGCTTGTTTCCTCCTTAGTTCTTCAGCTTCGGATCGAAGGCGTCGCGCAGTCCGTCTCCTAACAGGTTAAAGCTCAGAATGATAATGGAAATCATCAGAGCCGGGGCAAACAGACGATACGGATAGCTCTGCAGACCGTTTAAGGCCGCGCTGGCAAGGCTGCCCAGAGACGGCATGGGGGCGTTTACTCCCAGTCCCAGGAAGCTTAAGAAGCTCTCCGTGAAGATGGATGACGGAATCTGAAGCGTGGTCGTAACAATCAGAGTTCCGATGCAGTTGGTCAGCAGGTGCTTCTTGATGATGCTTCCGCTGGAAGCGCCCAGGGCTCTCGCCGCTGTTACGTACTCCTGCTCCTTTAAAATCATAATCTGGCTTCGCACGATACGGGCCATACCAACCCAGTACAGCAGGGCGAATACCACGAAAATACTGATTAAGTTTACGCCGATGAGGCCGATCCACTCAAAGCCCGGCTTCATGGCCAGCTCCTTTAACGGATAGTTTAACACTGCCGCCAGAAGGATTACGATAAGAACATCGGGGACGGTGTATATGATATCTACAATACGCATCATCACCATGTCCACCCAGCCTCCGAAGAAACCGGCGATGGATCCGTAGAGGGATCCGATTAATAAAATGATAGCAGAGGCTACCAGTCCGACGGTCAGAGATACACGGCTTCCCATCATAACACGGATAGCGTAGTCTCGTCCCAGCTGATCCGTTCCCAGAATATGCGGGAACACCTTCTCCCCGTTTGCAATAGCCTCCTGCTCTGCCTGGGAATACTCAAAGGGCGCAAGGCTGTTGCTTCCCTTGATCTGCTGCTCATATTTATAAGGATAAAACTGCGGTACAATAAATGAGAGAATGAAAATGAGAATTACCACAATAAGGCTTACCATGGCAATCTTGTTCTTCTTAAAACGGCGCATGCCGTCCTTCCAGAAGCCTACGCTCTCTCTCATCACCACAAGACTTTTCTTCTCGTCCTCTCCTGCCGGGAGGAAGTCGTCTGCATTTAACTGAAATGACAGTTTATTCTTCTCCATAATTGCCTCCTCCCTACTTCAGTTTAATACGCGGGTCAATCAGGGTATACGCAATATCCACGATCACGTTCATAACGATAATCAGTACTGCCAGGAAAATGGTAGTACCCATGATCAGCGGATAATCACGGCCTGTGATCGCTCCGATAAACTCAGAACCAAGACCAGGAATTGTAAAGATCTTCTCTACAATAAAGCTTCCTGTTACCGTATAGGCTAACAGCGGTCCCAAGTAGGTGACAACCGGGAGAATTGCGTTTCTCAGCGCATGCTTGAACACGCTTACCATCCATGAAACGCCCTTGGCTCTCGCTGTTCTCATATAGTCCTGTCCCAGCACGTCCAGCATGGAGGAACGCATCAGGCGGGCAATATAGGAGGACGGGTAAAGGGCCAGGGAGATAACCGGCATGATGTAGTGCTTCCAGGAGGTGAGTCCGTAGGTTGGAAGCAGTCCCAGCCAGTTGCTTAAAATCTGCATCAGAAGGGTACAGATTACGAAACTGGGTATGGCGATTCCGCAGGTAGTAAACAGGATAATAATATTATCAACCATCTTTCCTCTGTTGAAGGCTGCAACGCTTCCCAAAGGAACGCCGATACAGACAGCTAACAGAATGGCTACTCCTCCGATCTTGGCAGATACAGGGAACTTTGTCTCAATAATTGTGTTGACTGTACGTCCCCTCTGCTTTACACTGGGGCCTAAATCTCCATGGAGCAAATCCTTCATATAGATTACATACTGCTCTGGAAGAGGTTTATCCAGTCCGTACTTTTCCATCATTGCTTCCTGAGCCTGAGGCGTCAGAGCTTTCTCAGCCATGAACGGGCCTCCCGGAACCAAATTCATCAGGAAGAATGTAAGAGTAGCAACCAGCCAGGCTGTAACCACTGCCAGGCCAATACGCTTTAAAATGTATTTTGCCATCGCTTATCTCCTTTCCCGCATTGCCCCGCTAAAGCTGCAGAATAAAAAAACAGAACGCTTTATTCTGAGCAAAAACATATGTAGGCTATGTGCGGACATCTCTGCGTAAAGAAAAGGGCTGCCGCAAAATAGGAACCCTGCGGCAGCCCCTTTTCGTTTGGAATTACATTCCCATCTGTTTTGCTACTTCGTCAGCAAAGTTCTCTTCCTTCTTCTCAAGGCCCTCGCCTGTCTCGAAGCGGACAAACTTCTTAATAGCTACCTTAGCATTGTTAGCCTTGGCAACCTGTGCAACATACTGGGAAACGGACTGCTTTCCATCCTCTGCCTTTACGTATACCTGATCTAATAAGCAGATTTCTTTTAACTCTTTGTTGATACGTCCCATAACCATACCGCTGATGATCTTGTCATTAGCGTCCGGCTTCTCGTTCTTAGCAGCTACTGTTAAGATCTCTTTCTCTTTCTCGATGTAGTCTGCGTCAACCTCGTCTCTGTTTGTGTATAATGGCTTTAATGCTGCAGCCTGCATAGCTACGTTCTTAGCCATCTCTCTGATCTCGTCGTTTACAACGTCTGTCTCAACGTCTACTAAAACGCCGATCTTTCCGCCTGCGTGGATGTAAGAAGCGACAAATCCGTTTGCAGCAGTCATCTTCTCATATCTTCTGATCTTCATGTTCTCGCCGATGATGGAAATCTGGGAAGAGAGAGCCTCTGCAACTGTGAGTGTCTCGTCCTTTGCCCACTTCTCTGCCATGAAAGCGTCCATATCTGCAGCGTCGGAAGCAAGAGCCTGCTCTGCTACGTCTGCTACGTAGTTCTGGAACTTTTCATTCTTAGCAACGAAGTCTGTCTCAGCGTTTACCTCAACGACAACTGCTGTCTTCTCGTCAGCTGCCATCTTTGTCATAACGATACCCTCAGCTGCGATACGTCCTGCCTTCTTAGCAGCGCCGGCAAGTCCTTTCTCTCTTAAGAACTCCACTGCCTTGTCCATGTCGCCGTCTGTAGCTGCAAGGGCCTTCTTGCAGTCCATCATTCCAGCGCCTGTCATCTCACGTAATTCCTTTACCATTGCGGCTGTAACTGCCATCTTACCATACCTCCATGTTTTTCTAATTTAACGCAGGGTGCGTATCCTGCGGAAAAGTCCGCGGAGCCGGAAGCCGGTCCCGGCCTTCTGCTTCGCGGATTTTCATTTATCTTGCTCTTAAATTAAGCCTCTGCTGTCTCCTCAGCGTCCTCTCCCTCAACAGGAGCCTCTGCCTCGCCCTGGTTAGCCTCGATAACAGCGTCTGCCATTCTGGACACGATAAGCTTAACAGCTCTGATAGCGTCGTCGTTTCCTGGAATCACGTAGTCAAGCTCTTCCGGATCACAGTTTGTATCAACAATGCCGATTAACGGAATACCAAGTGTGTGAGCCTCCTGTACGCAGATTCTCTCCTTCTTCGGATCTACTACGAAGATAGCGTCTGGGATTCTCTTCATCTCCTTGATACCGCCAAGGTTCTTCTCAAGCTTCTCCCATTCCTTCTTAAGAGCGATAACTTCCTTCTTCGGAAGAACATCAAATGTTCCGTCCTCTGCCATGGTCTCGATCTCTTTTAAGCGGTTGATACGGCTCTGGATTGTCTTGAAGTTTGTCAGCATTCCGCCTAACCATCTCTCGTTTACGTAGAACATTCCGCATCTCTCAGCCTCAACCTTGATAGCCTCCTGAGCCTGCTTCTTTGTACCTACGAAGAGGATTGTGCCGCCCTCTGCAGCGATGTCGGATACTGCCTTGTAAGCCTCGTCTACCTTGCCTACGGACTTCTGTAAGTCGATGATGTGGATTCCGTTTCTCTCTGTGTAGATGTACGGAGCCATCTTAGGGTTCCATCTTCTTGTCTGATGGCCAAAGTGTACGCCAGCCTCAAGTAACTGCTTCATTGAAATAACGCTCATGTTTCTTTCCTCCATTTGGTTTTTCTTCCGCCGGCATCTTTCGCTCCCCCTGGGACCTGTTTCCAGGCACCGTCCTGGAGAATCCGCCGTGCGTGATTTTTCAACTTTTATACTATATCACAGGGTTTTCTTTTATGCAAGCACTTTATTGCGCCATATATTTCTCTGCAATCTCCTTAAGCGTCTCCCTGTGCTCCGGGAACCACTCTGCAAAGGTCTGTCCCGCCTTTTCCACGGTCTCTCCCACCTCTGCCATAAAGGCCGGAATGTTCTCTTCCAGCATGGCGCCCCAGTCCTCTCCGAAACGCTCCTCTCCCTGGAGCTCGTTTCCGTTTACATGAAGGTTAAAGGCAGGCTTCGGAACCTTGTCAATCACCTTGACGCCTCCGCGGAATCCTAACGTTCCCGCCTGATGGGTTCCGCAGGAGGACGGACAGCCGGAAATGTGAATCTTAGGAAGAGTTCCGTCCTTAAAGCTGTGCTTTCTCACTTCCTCCACAATGGATTTCATCAGATTCTGGGAATCTCTGACTCCCACCTGGCAGATGAACGAACCGATGCAGGCCACGGAGGTTTCAAACAGGTTCTCTGCGCTGTCCTTTAATACGTCCAGCACCTGCAGAGCCTCTCTGGCCGTCAGGTTAATCACATACATAGCTTCCTCTGGATCCAGGCGCATCTCCACCTGCTCCATGTCCTTTACCATCTCATAAAGCTTATGAAAGACAGCTGGATCCGGGCTTCCTGCAATCGGATGAAATTCTACGGCAAACAGGCCTTTCTGCTTCTGAGCCGTCACCCGGCGGCAGGAAAGAGCCGCCTTCTCCTCCTCTGTCAGCTGTTCCAAAAGCGCAGCGGCCTCTTTCTCCTTTTCCTCCAGGTGAAGAGCAGACAGTTCTTCCTTTTTAAGCTTCAGGCCGTCCTTCTCCTGCTCCATCACTTCTCCAAGCTTCTCGCGGTATGCCTTTACATAACCTTCTTTGCCCAGCTTATCCTGCATATAGCGGGTTCTGGCCTTGGCTCTGTTCTCATAATCGCCGTATGCGGTAAAGGTGTTCACCATAGCTTTAATATAGTAAAGAATATCCTCCGGCTGCACAGCTTCCGCCACAAGAGCGCCCATCTTCGGATTGGCGCCCAGTCCGCCTGCGCTGTATACGTCGAACAGGCCGTCCTCTCTGGCCGCAAAGCCCAGATCGCGGAAGGTGGCGTGAGGACGGTTAGCCGGCGAATTGGAAAAGCATACCTTCAATTTTCTCGGAAGCTTCACCGTCTTGATAAAGCCCATCAGATACTCCGCTGCCTTGAGAGCATAGGGAAGCACGTCGAACCACTCTCCCTGCTCCACGCCGGAAAGAGGGGACACCATGACGTTTCTCGGAAAATCTCCGCCTCCGCCTCTCGTGTTAATGCCCACGTCCAGAGCTTCCTCCATAATTTCGCAGACAGACGTTCCATTCAGATTGTGAAGCTGAACCGTCTGACAGGTAGTAAAGTGAACCTGATTGATCTGATGCTTCTCAATGCTGTCTCCGATAAATTTCAGCTGTTCCTTGGTCATACGTCCTCCGGACAGGCGGAGCCTGAGCATACTGGCCTCAGCGCCTCTCTGGGCGTAGCTTCCAAAGCCCCCGGAAAATCCCTTGTAATCCTTCGCCGACACTTCCTTATTATAAAACTTCTCTGTCACTGCCTTAAATTCTGCTAAATCCTGCTTCCACGCTTCATTTCCCATTCCTTGACTCTCCTTTTCCCACTCCGCCTATGTCCGCTCTGTCTCCGGCCGTTCTGTATCCGGCCGCAAGTCTGCTGCTGCGGACGCCGCTTTTTTCTTTTTATAGTAGCGGATTCCAAAAATAAAGTAAAATTATATTTCTTTATCTTTCCATAATAATTTATTATTGATATACTGGTATCAGCATATAGTTTGCGTAAGGAGGTATTTATGCTGGATAACCGCATCTACACATTTCTGGCAGTGTGCCAGGAGATGAATTTTACCCGGGCGGCCAAAAAGCTGCATATCACACAGCCTGCTGTCTCCCAGCACATTCAGTATATTGAACGGTATTACGGCGTTCATGCGTTTCGCTTCGAGGGAAAAAAGCTTTCTCTCACTCCGGAGGGAGAGCTTCTCCGCTCTGCTCTTCTGACTATGAAAAATAACGAGGAGAGCCTGAAAACGTCCCTCTCCAAATCTGCCGGCCAGATTTCTCCTCTCCGCCTGGGGGCTACTCTGACAGCGGGAAGCTTTCTTCTGGCCGAACCTCTCGCCAGGCTGTTCCGCAGGTGGCCGGATCTTCCTCTTTCAGTGACTGTCAAGAATACGGCTGACCTGCTGGCGCAGATCGACGACGGCTCTCTGGATTTCGCCCTGCTGGAGGGAAATTTCTCCAAGGCCTCCTACTCCTATCTGGTCTACCTGAGAGAACCGTTCATTCCTGTCTGCGGCCCGGATCTCCTTTTTCAGATGAAATGTATGCAAAAAGAAAAGGGCCTCCCTCTCTCCCTGGAGCAGCTGACAGGACAGCGGCTTCTGCTGCGGGAATCTGGCTCGGGAACCAGGATGATTCTGGAGCAGATTCTGGAAGAGCGGGGGCTCTTTGTATCTGATTTTAAAAACAAAGCGGAAATTGAGAACATGCAGGCCATCAAGGATCTGGTAGCCGCCGGCTGCGGTATCACCTTCCTCTACAAAAGCGCAGTCCAGAGAGAGCTCTGCGATGGAACCATCTGTGAAATTCCCATTGAAAATCTGTGGCTGGAACACGAAATCTCTGTAGTCTGGCAAAAAAACCGGCTCTTCCAGAATCAGGTCACGCAGGCTGTCAAAGAAGCCTTTGGCCCTGGCTTTGGGGAGGAACTGGCCTAAAAGGTCTTTCCTCCGCAAAGCTCCAGCGCCACCAAATCTCCATTCTGGTATTCGCGTTCAAACTCCCTCACCAGAAGCTCTCCGCCCTCTGTTTTCACAAAATACTGGGTATAAAAGCCCATGTAATCCGATTTCACTATGGTTCCTGTGAGCAGATGTCTGCCGTCCGGATTCTGCGCCTGTCTCTCTGTCCCTTTATCCTTTCGCGCTTTTGTCTCCTCCGCCTTCCCCAGAATTCTGATATCCTCTGGTCTGAAATAAATAAGACTTCCGTCCGGCATGGCTGCCCGATCCGCCGTTCCCAAAAATTCCATGACAAACAGGCTGGCCGGATTCTGGTACACCTCTCTGGGCGCTCCCATCTGAATCAGCCTTCCCCCCTCCATAATGGCGATTTTATCTGCCAGGGCCATAGCCTCCTCCTGGTCGTGGGTGACAAATATCATGGTAATTCCCGTTTTTTTCTGCAGCTCCTTCAGCTCGTCCCTCATGCGGATCCGAAGCTTGGCATCCAGATTGCTCAAAGGCTCATCTAACAGAAGCACCTTGGGATTCACTGCCATAGAGCGGGCCAGAGCCACTCTCTGCTGCTGCCCGCCGGAAAGTTCCTGGACAGAAGACGACGCCCGGTCTGCCAGCCCCACAATCTCTAAATATTCCCAGGCCCGCTCAGCCGCCTCCTTCTTTTTCATTCCCTGAAATTTCAGGCCGTACATGACGTTCTGGAGAGCCGTCATATGGGGAAACAGGGCGTAGGACTGAAATACGGTGGATACGGGACGTCTCTCAGGAGGAAGCTTTGTAATATCTTCCCCGTCCAGATAAATATGGCCCCGATCCGGTTCAAGAAATCCCCCTGCCATCCGAAGCGTCGTCGTTTTTCCGCAGCCTGACACGCCCAGCAGGCAGAGAATCTCTCCCTGATTCATAGAAAGATTCAGGCCAGACACTACCTCCTTCCCGTCAAAGGATTTACTCAAATCTTTCATTTCCAGATACATGCCGCGCCTCCTCTTTTTTTCTTTTCTTCGGCTTTTCCCGAAGGACGAGAGCCGATACTCCGCCTGTCACAGCGATGGTAATTACAATAATCATGGACGAAATCAGGGACGCCACTCCGTACTCTCCCGAATTGATCGCGTCAAACAGCGTGTACACTGCCAGCTTGTGTCTGGCGCTGATTAAGAACATCACGGCTCCCGCCGTGGTCATGGCGCTGGAGAAGTTGTAAATAAATCCTGTCACAAAGGTGCGCTTTAAATTCGGCATCACAATATCTTTCGTCACAAAAAAGCGTCCCGCTCCCAGGTCCCTGGCCGCGTCCTCCACCCGGCTGTTTAGCTGAGCCAGGGAAGCGCTTGTCAGCTTCATGACCATGGGAAGCTGTTTAAATATCATGTTCAAAATGATGATGGCCGCCGTTCCCGTCATTTTCAGCGGTTCCCTGTTAAAAACAAGAATATATCCGATTCCAAAGCAGGTGCCTGGAAGAAGGTACGGCATGGTGGCGATAAAATCGTAAAAGCCCCTGAATCTCACCTTTCTCCGTTCCAGATAGTAGGCGAACAGCATGGCGAACAGAGTTCCCGCCGCCGCCGTGATCAGGGAATACAGGACGCTTCTGGCCAGACTCTCTATATTGTAGGTCAGAAGGCCGTTAAAGTGATCCAGCGAGAAATAATAGCGTCCCTTTTTGGACTTTAAAAACCCCGTCAGGAAAATGCAGAGATACTGCAGCGTCATCATCACGAAAAACAGGGAGGACAGCAGTCTGACGGCTGCTCCGAACCACCCGGCGAGGGGAAGGGGCAGGCCGCCTTTTCCCTGTTTCTGTCCATCCGCCGCTGTCATCCGATCTGCCTGCCGCATCAGAACGCGGTACAGCAGAAAGGCCGCTACCGCCGGAAGGAGCAGCAGCATATTCATGGCAGAGGCTTTTTCCAGATCCGCGTAGCCGATTAACTCTATGTAAATGGCAGAAGCCAGGGTATTATATCTTCCTCCGATTACAGCCGGAGTCCCAAAATCAGCCACCGAGCGGATAAAGGACAGGATAAAGCAGATCCCCGCCGCAGGCTTCAGCATGGGAAGCACCACCCGCCTCATGGTCTGGGCCGGAGAGGCCCCCAAATCTCTGGACGCCTCCAGAAGGCGCAGGTCCAGCTTTTCCAGAATTCCCACTGCAAACAGGGCGTTTAAAGAAGCGAAATGAACTGTCTGCATGATAATAATGCCCCACTTATTGTAAGGGCTTAACATCAGTCCAAGCAGACGGTAAGTAATCCATCCCCTCTTTCCAAACAGCTGGATGTAGACCAGAGAGGAAATAAACGGCGGGGAGACCATCGTCATCAGAAGGATCCCCATGAAAATCCCCTTCATCCTCCCCTTCATTGTCACAATGAAGAGGGCCACCGCAATTCCCAGAATCGTAGAAAAAACAGCTGCCAGCACGCCTGTAAAAGCGCTGTGGCGGATGAGAACGCCGTTTTCCCGGAATAAATTTTCATAGGCAGCCAGGCTTACGCCCTCCCCCAGATTCACGCTTTTAGCGGCAATTCCAAGGAGAGGCCACAGGACGAAAAGAAGAACAGCCGCCGCCATGGCGCAGAATAACAGCCTGTCCCCGCAAAGTCCCAGGAGGGCCTTTCTGTCTTTTGCGCAGGAAAAAAGGGCATCCAAGCCAGATACCCTCTTTCCTCTATTCTGTCTGTTCTTCGTCGTCAGCCTACTCATTTTCAGACTTATCGCCTGCCAGCTCGTCCCACTTGGCAAGGATAGCCTCTCTCTGAGAGCCGAATAAGGATAAATCCTCATCCATCAGAGATTCTACGTCAAAGGTAAGCTCCAGCCCCTCGATGTCCGGCTTCACCATCTTAATTGTGTCTTTATTGTCAATGTCAGCTGCCATCTTCAGGTTCTCGTCGTCAGAATAGAACCACTCGATGAATTCCTTGGCTTCCTCTGCCCCCTCAGAATTCTTAAATACAGCGACTCCCTCCGGAACGTAAGGAATTCCGTCCTCTGGATAAACGGCAGTCATGTTCTGCTCCTCCTGAAGCTTGTCCACTTCACGATCCATAGGAGCGATTCCAATGGCAAACTCGCCTGCCATGGTCTTTGTCAGTGGATCCTTTCCTCTCTTGGAATAGTACTCGATATTTTTATTCAGTTCCTCGAAATAGTTCCAGCCCTCTTCTTCTCCCTTAGCCTGGAGAATTGCGTTTACCACCGCATAGTTAGTTCCGGAAATAGCCGGGTTGGACATGATGATCTCGCCCTGGTAGGCTGTATTTGTCAGATCGGCCCAGGACTTTGGAATCTCCAGTCCTTTCTCCTCAATAATATCGTTATTTACCACAAAGCCTACTACTGTAAGACCTTTTGCAAACCAGTAGTTGTCAGCGTCCTTGTACTCTGGAGCCAGGTTAGCCGCCTCGTCAAAGTTCACCTGCTCCAGCAGGCCGTCCTCCTTTGCCCCCATAAACGCGTCGATTCCGCCTCCGAACCAGAGATCTGCCATAGGCGTTCCGCCCTCAGCCTTAATCTTGGAAAGCACCTCTCCGGAAGACATGGATAAAAGCTCTGTCTTAATTCCTGTCTCCTCTGTAAACTTGTCAAACAGCTTTACATAATCCTCGCTGGTTGCCACTACCTTTAAGGTTCCGTCCGCCTTTTTCTCCTCAGCTTCAGCCTCTGTCTCTTCAGCCGCTGCAGAGGACTCCTGGGCTGCTCCGCTCTCTGCAGACGCAGCTGTAGTCTCCTGTCCGCCCTGAGAGCTGCATCCGGCCAGCATAAGAGCTGCCAGGCCTGCTGTCATAATTCCTGCCAGACTTTTCTTTTTCATGTTCCATTTCCTCCTGATACAATCGCGTCAGCGCCCGCTGCGCCGTGCTGTACTGCGAAAAGCATTCTGCTTTTTATTTCAATTATTTATACTACCCCTCTCCTGTTTCTCCGTCAACGCTTTTCCCTGTTTTTATACCCATTTATAGAATTTTCTATAAGTGGGGCGATTTATTGATTTTTTCTATCAACAGGCCCCTCTTTCTTCCTTGACTCTCTTTCTCCTGTGCTGATACAATTTTTTACAGAATCCCGCAGTAGATCCGGTGTCTCATCCGCCGGCAGACAGCCTGGGAAACCGGACGAAACGCAGAGCGGGCACAGGGAGGTTACGGAATGTTTGTAGATCTTCATATGCATGAACGGACATTTTCAAAAGACAGCTTTTTAACGCTGAAGGAAATTGTGGAGATTGCCAAAGAGAAGGGGTTAGACGGCGTCTGCATTACGGATCATGACGATATTGGAATCAAGGAATACGCGGAACAGTATTCAAGGGAGACTGGATTTCCCATTTTTGTGGGATATGAATTTTACTCTCTCCAGGGCGACATCCTGGCTTTCGGAGCGCCCAAAGTCCCCTCTGAGCGCATCTCAGCCCAGGAGTTTGTAGACTATGTAAAAAGCTTCGGAGGCGTGTGCATTGCCGCTCACCCGTTTCGAAACAATAACCGGGGACTGGAGGAAAATCTGGCCACTGTCAAAGGCTTAGACGGAATTGAGGCTCTGAATGGAAGCACCCTTCCGGATGCCTGCAGCAAGGCATTTTCCTACGCAAAGCGGCTGGGAATCCAGTGCACCGGAGCCAGCGACTGCCACGTGCCGTCCAAAGTAGGCGTCTACGCCACCTGGCTTCCGGAAACCGTCTCTACTCTGGACGACTTTATCTCCGTGTTCAAGAAGGGCCAGTGCCGCCCCGCCGTGTACCAGAACGGCGGATATGTGGTGGTCGAGCAGGCGCAGTAAAAAAATAGGAAAAACAGAAAACTTTCAACCGTCTGACTAAAAAAACGGGAAGAGCAGAAAGGTTCCCCACTCCAGCCGGAAGCCGCTGGAACCTTTCTGCTCTTCCCGTTTATTCTTACTTATTTCTTCATCTCTTCAATCGATTCAGACTTCAGAGGAATGTTTACATCATTCCCATTCCGCCTGCTCCGCCAGGAACAGCCGGTGTCTCCTCTTTGATGTTTGCAACTACAGACTCTGTAGTAAGCAGTGTGGAAGCCACGCTTGTAGCGTTCTGAAGAGCGCTTCTTGTAACCTTGGCCGGATCCAGGATGCCTGCCTCTACCATGTCTACATACTTCTCATTGTATGCGTCAAAGCCCATTCCTACCTCAGACTCTCTTACCTTGTTGATGATAACGGAGCCTTCCAGGCCTGCGTTGGCAGCGATGTGGAACAGCGGAGCCTCAAGGGCCTTTAAGATAATGCGGCCGCCTGTCTTCTCGTCGCCGTCCATAGCCTCAACAACCTTCTCCACTTCCTTTGTAGCGTGGATATAAGCGGAACCGCCTCCTGCGATGATGCCTTCCTCGACAGCTGCCTTAGCTGCAGATAACGCATCCTCCATACGGAGCTTCGCTTCCTTCATCTCTGTCTCTGTAGCAGCACCTACGCGGATAACTGCAACGCCGCCGGACAGCTTAGCCAGTCTCTCCTGTAATTTCTCTTTATCAAATTCAGAGGTAGTCTCCTCAATCTGAGCCTTAATCTGAGCGATTCTTGCAGAGATCTCATCCTTGTTTCCGCAGCCGTCCACAATGATTGTGTTCTCCTTCTGAACCTTAACGGATTTTGCACGTCCCAGCATATCCATAGTTGTCTCTTTTAAGTCGAGCCCAAGCTCTTCAGAGATAACCTGGCCGCCTGTCAGGATAGCGATATCCTTTAACATCTCTTTTCTTCTGTCGCCGTATCCAGGAGCCTTAACGCCCACTACGCTGAAGGTTCCTCTTAACTTGTTGACAATCAGTGTTGTAAGAGCCTCGCCCTCGATATCCTCGGCAATGATTAACAGCTTAGCGCCTGCCTGAACTACCTGCTCTAACAGCGGAAGGATTTCCTGGATATTGGAGATCTTCTTATCTGTAATTAAGATGTACGGATCGTCCAGATTTGCTTCCATCTTATCCATGTCTGTCGCCATGTAAGCGGAAACATAGCCGCGGTCAAACTGCATACCTTCTACCAGGTCAAGCTCTGTCTTCATGGTCTTGGACTCTTCGATGGTGATAACGCCGTCCTTGGAAACCTTCTCCATAGCGTCTGCTACCATCTGGCCTACCTCGTCGTCAGCAGAGGAAATAGCTGCTACTCTTGCAATATCAGCCTTGCCCTTTACTGTCTTGGACATGTTCTGGATAGCCTCTACAGCTACCTCTGTGGCCTTCTTCATACCTTTTCTTAAAACGATTGGGTTAGCGCCTGCTGCCAGGTTCTTCATGCCCTCGTTGATCATAGCCTGAGCTAATACGGTCGCTGTCGTTGTGCCGTCTCCCGCTACGTCATTTGTCTTAGTAGCCACTTCCTTTACAAGCTGTGCGCCCATGTTCTCAAAGGCGTCCTTTAACTCGATTTCCTTTGCAATGGTCACACCATCGTTTGTAATCAGCGGAGCGCCGAAAGATTTGTCAAGAACTACGTTTCTTCCCTTCGGTCCCAGTGTAACCCGTACTGTATCTGCTAACTGATTTACGCCTGATTCCAGCGCTTTTCTGGCCTCTACGCCGTACTTAATTTCCTTTGCCATGGTGATCAACCTCCGATTTATTTGAATTTACTTTCTGCTGTTTTCTGATGCGCGTCCTGACCGTTTGGCTTACTCAATCACAGCCAGAATGTCGTTCTGCTTTACTACAACGTATTTCTCGTCCTCTACCTCAACCTCTGTTCCGGAGTATTTAGAGTAGATAACCTTGTCGCCAACCTTAACCTGCATGGAAACTTCCTTGCCGTCAACTACACCGCCTGGTCCTACTGCGATAACCTCAGCCTGCTGCGGTTTCTCCTTCGCCTGTCCCGGAAGCACAATACCGGATTTTGTAGTCTCCTCTGCAATTAACTGTTTTAAAACAACTCTGTCAAATAATGGCACTAATTTCATTACTGACTCCTCCTTACTGTTTGTAGTTTTTCTAAAATCTGACAGCGGAACAGTTCGGCTTTCTTCCGACTGTCTCCTGTTATTGTCTGTTTCCTGTAAATCTTTACCTTTCTCACTTACAACACAAGTTATATCACGCTTTACTAGCACTGTCAAGAGTCGAGTGCTAATTTTTAGGAAATTTATATATTTTTTATTTTGCCGTTTCCAATCTCAGCAAAACCACCCTGTTTTTTTCTATTATTATCTGATTTTTCCCATAAAATCCATGTTTTTCCTCCTCTTACTACAGTTTCCTCTTTAGTTTATTCTATTTTTCACAATTTATTCATACCGAATCCCTTTATTTTTCCTCCAAATCGTATTACAATAAAGGGAAGTACGAAGCTCCCTTTTGAAGCTTCGTACTTCCCGCTACTCAAACGGAACGCAGTGAAGTTTGAGATTCCTTACTCCCGCTGCTCAAACGAAGCACAGTGGAGTTTGAGGTTCCTTACTCCCGCTACTCAAACGAAGCACAGCGGAGTTTGAGGTTCCTGATACATCAGCGGAACAGTTCAAAAATACAATAAACTAAAAATGATATTAAAAGGAGTATACTATGGCAAAAAAACAGTTTGGAAAACTCGCAGTCCTGGCCGCTCTGGCGGGAACTGCCGTTGGAATTACCTATTTTCTCAGATACAAATCCTTCCACGAAGAGCTGGAGGAGGATTTCCATGATTTTGAAGAGGATTTAGACGAATTTGACAGCAAGGAGGAGGAAGCCTCTGCGAAGCGCAACTATGTTTCCCTGACTCCGGAAAAGGCAGATTCCGCTCAAAAAGAGACTGTGCCTGCTTCTGCAAAAGAACATCCAGCAGCAGAACAAAGCCCTGAGGCAGAGAAGAAAGCTGATGAGACGCAGAACGACTTTTTAGACAGCGATATGGAGTTCCTGGACGACGAGCCAATGGACGGCGAGTCTATGTTTGATGAAGAGGATATTCCAGACACTGCTTCATCTTCCGCTACCACCATTGTGGAAGATGAAGAACCGGAACAATAATGGAAGGCGGTTGACTCTATGATTCAAAGCCTCATGCGCTCCCTGGATCTCCTGGAGGTTTTAAAAGGAGCAGATCACAAAATATCCATCGCAGAGCTGTCTGAGCAGCTGGAGCTTCCGCCCAGCACGATCCACCGAATCCTCCATACCTTCTGCGAGAAGAAATATGTCATAAGAGACGAGTACACCCACACCTACTGTCTGGGGCCTGCCCTGATCTCTCTGGGCCGCGCTGCAGCTTCAAATGTCCGGATCCAGGATGCGGCGCTTCCCATCCTGAAAAATCTCTCTTATGTAACCAGAGAAGATTCCTATCTGGTGATCCAGGTGGGTGACAAAGGCCTTGTCCTTGATAAGGTAGACGGCCCCAATCACCTAAAGGTGGTAGAAGAATTCGGGTACGAGCTGGATCTGCACTGCGGAGCCATCCGCAAGGTCATTCTGGCCTACCAGAGCCCGGAATACCTGGACTACTACACCAGACAGGTCTTAGACCGTCCGGAGGCGTTTCCGCAGACCAGCCGGAGCGGCCTTCTGGCAGAGCTTCGCGAAATCCGTGAGACCGGCCTGTCCGTCTCCCACGGCGAATACGTCCACGACGCCATCGGGATCGGAGCTCCTGTCTTTGGCATTAACGGCAGCGTCACTGCCTCTGTGGGCATTATTGCGCCCTACAGCCGGATTGCCGACAAGGTGCATCTGGAGCACATGAAGGAGCAGGTCCGCCACAGCGCGGCGGAGCTGTCCTACTACATGGGCCACACGTTTAAGCAGGTCTGATATCTGCCTGAACTTCCAAACACTAAAAGCAACGAAAAAGCCCCGCCGGTGGGTGTGAAAACCTCTGCCGGCGGGGAACTTTTTTTGTGCTTTTATTCCGTTCTTTTATTTCAGCTGTTTCAGCGGAAAGACTCTGCTGCGTCCAGCGTATCTCTCCCCCAAAACCGGCCGGAAAGGAACCTCGTCAGGCTCCCTCTGGCCGTTTTTGCTGTTTTTTACTTTCTCATCTCAAGCACATCTGCGAAGGCCTGAATTGCTGTACGAGCCTGTCCGAAATCGCGCATCTGCTGATCGATACCCAGCTTGATATGCGGAACGTCTGCTGCCTGTAATGCTTTCTTCAGGTATGGATACTCCATCTCCTCCGGATCGCAGAACTGCTGCATGAACAGAACCAGTCCCTGTGCTCCGCTCTCCTTAACCAGGTTGGCAACGAACTCGCCGCGGCGGTTCTCGCTGGACTTTGGATCGTAGAGAAGAACCTCATAGTCAACATTTGCAAACTGCTGTGCCAGAGCCATCATCGGATCTGCGTTCTCCGGAACGTCTGTTCTGAAGGAACGGGACTCATGAGCAACATCATCTGCTGCGATAGCGATGTTGTTCTCCTCGAAGGCTGCCAGCAGAGCCGGGTTATCACAGATAATACCGGAAGTAACAACCTTTGTTCCCTGCCAGTCGCATACCGGAAGCTTCTCCAGCTCTGCATTTAACTCGTTTAACTTAGCGATATACTCGTCCTTTAACATGAAGTAGAATGCCTTTAATACGGCAGATCTCTTAGTTGGAGTGATTACATCGCAGTGATCGGAAGCCAGCTTCACGAATTTACGGCGTGCTGCGCGGCTCTCGTTGTAAACCTTGATTGCGTTCTGGATATCGTCGTTTGTGATCTCTCTTCCGGCAATCTTCTCCAGCTCTTTCTTTACATGATTGTACTGATCTACTGTGAACTGAAGACCAAACTCCTCGAAACGGTTCTGCGGATGAGCTAAGAAGATAACAGACATCTTATCTCCCATAGCTACACGGAAGTTCTGGCTCATCGGGCGGAGCGTATCGCAGATAGTTGGAGTGATGATTCCGTCCAGACCGTCCATGGTTCCGTCTAACAGCATCTCAAGCGCTAACTGAGCGATTGTGCAGTAGAAGGTTGCACAATACTCTTTCGCACGGCTGATAGTCTTTGTGTTGGAACCCCAGATTCCCATAGGAACGATACCGGCAGCATAAACTAACTCTTCCGGAGCGTAGTATGGCAGAACGCCGACTACTTTCTTTCCCTGAGCCTTATATTCAGCAAGCTGCTGCTTTGGTGTGGCAGCTTTTACTTTAAATTCATCTAATAATGTATTGATACTCATTTGATTATGCCTCCTTTGCCTGCTTGTTTGCTTCCATTGCCTCTACCAGGCCCTGTACACGTGTCTCATACTGTGCGGCATTGAAGTTACGAGGATCTGCCTGGTCTCCGTCGAAGCCTGCGCATGGAACTCCCAGATCGTCTGTGAAGCGGCGCTGCATCTCTGCCATGTATCCGGACCACGGCTTACAGCTTCTGTTGTAGTGAACCAGAACGCCGTCTACCTTATTGTCGCGGCAGATGCCCTCACGCCAGTCAACACCCTGCTCGATGCAGACAGAGTTCGGAGCCTTGTAGTAAGCGCGCGCCATCTCGTCCATACCATCGTATACGAAGCCGAATGCCGGAGCGTATACAACGGCTGTTACGTTTACGCCGTTTGCCTTCAGAGGCTTGAACAGTGCAGGCAGCTTCGGCCAGCATGGAATACCCTCGAACATAACGCGGTACTTCTCCGGGAATGGAGTTGTAGTCTCGCCCTTCTTAACTGTCTCCTCAAGGTCCTTAGCTAACAGCTCGAATGCCTCTGCAGTCTCTACGCGGGCACGTGCCGTAACGACGTCAGCCATGTGGTTGAACAGGTCGAAACCGCTGTATGGAGCTGGTTTGTACTGTAAGTAGTCGCATACCTTTAACCATGCCTTAGCTGTACGGTTAGCGTTTGCACAGGCCTGCTCAAACTTCTTCTCGTCGAACTTCTTGCCTGTCAGCTCCTCTAACTGCTTGATAGCCTTGTCAAACTGAGCGCGCACATACTTCACGTTCTCGTCAGCTACGTGTACGTCGTTGTTGTAAGGAATATCTACCATGATAAGCGGAATATTGCACATACGGGCAATGTTCTCGTACCACTTTGTCATACAGTTGCAGATGTTGTTGCAGCAGAGAACGAAATCTGGCTGCGGAATACGCATCTGACGGATTGGGGAGATAGCCTCAAGACGTCTCTCCTTCTCCGGTCCGTCCGGAAGCTTCTCAATCTCAAGGAGGTTGTCAAGCTGCAGGTAAGGAGTCTGTGTCTTCGGATCCTTAACCGGCTTTCCGTCCTCGCCCATTACTACGTTGCCGTCAGCATCCTTTAATGGCTTTCCTGTGCTCGGATCGATAATGTACTCGCCCGTCTCAGGATCGTACTTACGGGATACACGGATACCTGCTGCATAAGCAAGGCTGATACGGCAGTAACCGCAGATATCATTATCATAGCCCAGATCCTCAGCTGCCTGGCACATCATCTCGCCGTAACGGTTAGCTGCGATACCGGCTGCCTGGTTCTCCGGGTACATAACATGAAGGTCAAATGCTGCTGCCAGCTCGCATGGGAACTTGGAAGAGGACCATCCTACTAACTCTCCTCTTGCCTTTGCCTCCCGCGCTTCTTTATGGACGTCGTCAACTACCTTGCGGAGGGCGAGTACGCCTGGACTAACTTGTTTTGCCATAATAATTATCCTCCATTCTTTCTGTGAAATTTATTTCTGACGTGTGGCTGCCTGATATGCGTAAAGCGCGGCACCCAGCGCGCCATTATACTGTGTAAGTGGGGAAATGTGAATCTCACAGCCCAGCTCGTGCTTTAAAGCATTTACCACGCCGCTGTTCTGAGCCACGCCGCCTGTCATAACCACATCCGGCACAACTCCGATTCTGTGAGCAAGTCCCGTCACACGGTGAGCGACTGACTTGTGAATTCCGTTAATAATATCGCATTTGTCGGTTCCCATAGCCAGCTGGCTGATAACCTCGCTCTCAGCGAAAACGGTGCAGGTGGAACTGATTCCAATTTCTTTCTTGGACATGGCGCCCAGTCTTCCCAGATCTTCTACCTTTACCTCCAGGACACGGGCCATTACGTCTAAGAAACGGCCTGTTCCGGCTGCGCACTTGTCATTCATCTGAAAGTTTGTCATTGCTCCGTTATCGATGTGCAGAACCTTTACGTCCTGACCGCCGATATCGATAACTGTGTGAACTTTAGGGAACAGGAAGGAAGCTCCTTTCGCATGGCAGGAAAGCTCGCTCATCTGCTTTTTCGCAATGTCAGACAGGGAGTTGCGGCCGTAGCCGGTAGCCAGAGTGTAATCCAGCTGATCCTTTGTCATCCCTGCGTCTGCCAGAACCTCCTCGATAGCGCGGGCCGGACCGCTGGTGCCGGTGCCTACGTCTACCAGAGATTTTCCTACAATTTCTGTTCCGTCTTTTAAAATAATGCATTTAGACGCAGTAGAGCCTACGTCAATACCCATTGTGTAAATTGCCATAATGACCTCCATATGTAGAAGGAGTTCGAACGGTTAGACTGCCCTGCTCATCTCCTCACATCATTTTAAGTATACCATATGTACTCTGAAAAAGCCAAAACTATTTAATGAAACTGCATAAAACTATTGATATAACAGTAATGTTTAATCGTTTATACAGCCCCATTTTCCCATGAAAAACGCATAAAGATCCATAACCACGATAAGTCAGGTAAAGGTTTCCAGTTCCTTTACCCGACTCTATCATGCTATCACTATCATTTATGCGCCCTGTTCAGGCTAATTTATTATACGTTTTCGTTGCGTTTTATTACTTCTTGAATGTCTCGAATTCACGGATTGCCCTTGGTGTAATCATCTGATGGAATGGGCAGATGGACTGTGGATTCTGATAAGCAGCCTCTGTGAAGGCCTGGATGTATGGACGGATGTCTGTCATGTCTACGATCTCGTCTACCATACCTGTCTTTGTGCAGTACTTCGGACGGGACTTCTCTGTGTACATGTTGATCATGTCGTTCATCTTGTCAATGATTGGCTGAAGCGGCTCGCCTGCCTTCTTAGCCTTTACAAGCTTTCTGGAGTACATAGCGTTGGCAGCTGTCTCGCCTGGCATTACGTAATACTCGCAGGCACCTGTTCCCAGGGAGAATACATTTGTATTGTTGCCCTGCGGTCCGCCCAGAACGTAGTGGGCAGCAGCACTGGCCTTACGGATTGTAACCTCTAAGGACGGAAGCTTGGAGTTCTCGATGGAGTAGATTAAGGACTGTCCAAGACCAAGTAACTCAGCCTTCTCTGCCTCGTCGCCTACATCGATACCTGTTGTATCCTGTAACCAGATTAACGGGATTCTGTCACGAGCGCAAAGTGTTACGAACTCGTTCATCTTGATTAAGCCCTGGCGATAGAGCTTTCCGCCGATACCTACGGAGTTCTGCTTGTACTCCGGATAGTTCATCAGAAGTCCCTGAACGTTGGCAACTACGCCGACTAAGAGGCCGTTTACCTTTGCAAGACCTGTGATCATCTCCGGGCCGTATCCCTTCTTGTACTCAGCGAACTCGCTGTTATCGAAGAGACGTGCGATAACCTCGTACATATCGTAAGGACGCTTCTGGTTCATCGGAACGATGCTGTAGAGATCCTCTGCCGGGAACTGAGGAGCCTTTGGTGTGTCCACACGGAAGAACTCCAGGTTGTAAGCCGGAAGATAGCTGATGTACTTCTTGATTCCCTCGATTACGCCTAAATCGTTCTCGTAAACCTCGCGGAAGAAGCCTGTCTCATCGTAGTGGATCGGCACGGAACCAGGAGCCGGAACGTGGTGCTTGCTGTTCTCGATCTGAGCTGCGATGATGCCCTCAGCTGTCTCCTCGTCGATGAAGCCCTTCGGGTTCATACCGGAAAGGATTCCAGCGCCGCCGACTGCCATGTTAGCGTCCTGATGTGCGATCAGTACAGTCGGGGAAATGCTGTGGTATCCGCCGCCTGCCGGGTTTGTTCCGTAGATACCTACGATTACCGGAACGCCTAACTGGTTTAACTCAGAGTTGCGGAAGAATGGAGTACCGCCGCCGCGTCTGTTCGGGTATACCTTATCCTGGTTCGGGAACTCAACGCCGGAGCAGTTTAACAGGTATACTAACGGAAGGTGAAGCATCTTAGCTGTGTCGGAAGCGCGCAGAAGGTTCTCTGCCTGTCCTGGAACCCATGCTCCAGCCATCTTCTTGTTGTCAGATGCAACGATGTAAACCCACTTGCCGTCTACACGTCCGAGACCGTTTACAATGTTGGTTGTGCCGAAACGGTTGTCCTCCGGATTGAAGAGGCTGTTTAACGGGCACCATGTTCCTGCGTCGATTAAAGCGTTGATACGCTGCATAGCAGATAACTGTCCGCGCTCGTTTAACTTCTCCTCGGAAGTGATACCAGCTGCCAGAACCTTCTCGATGGACTCGTGAATATCCTGCTCAACAGCCTTTAAGCTCTCTTCGTTCTCTGGATTCTGGTTTACCAGGCTCTTGCCGATAGTAGGCATATTCTGGAAATATCCAGGCATAGAATACATATTCATGTTGAATCTCCTATTCTTTTTAAATTATTTCAACTTCAGCTTCTATTTAGATTTATTTTTGAAAGGGGTGTGCCTGGCGACACGCCCCTTTCCTCTCTTTTCGTGCAGAACCCGGCTTATTTTGCCTCCGGCTCCTCCTTCGGAACCTGGATGAATGCCTGGCCTGGGTCGATCTCCTCGCGGATCATCTTGATTACTTCCGGAGACGGAGGATCTAACTTCACTGCTCTGGATACGTCCAGATCGAAGCCTGTATTCTCGATAATGTCTTCCGGTGAAGATGTCTCGTAGTAACCTGCAAGGTACATTCTCTTTGTCTCGTCGTCGAACTTTAAGATACCGCGGTCTGTAACAACTGCTAAAGGTCCGCGGTTGCCCGGAAGACCCAGTCTCTCACGTCCGCCAGGTCCGTCGATCCAGCCTGGGCTTGTAACATAATCGATCTTCTGCATGAATCTTCTCTTCTCATGCTGAATCATGATAATTGTGTTGTTGAAGGTAGCGATTGCGTTAGCGCCGCCGGATCCTGTAAAACGTGTCTTCGGAGCATGGTAATCGCCGATACATGTGGAGTTTACGTTTCCGTACGGATCGATCTGAGCGCCGCCGATGAAGGCTACGATACGATCGTTGTCATGTAACCAGTCGTTTGTCTCAAATCCGATGAAACGGATGTTCGGCCACTGGCATCCGCAGTGAGCCATGAAACGAAGGTCGCCTACGGAACGCGGAACCTCGATCGGGGAGCAGTCCATGAGACCGGACTCAACGATCAGGTTGCACTTAGGAGCAAATAAACGCTTTGCAACGGAAGCGCCGATTAACGGAAGACCGGTACCTACGATTGCAATGTTGTCATCTGTGATCTGCTGTGCAAGCGTAATAGCCTGCATCTCTTTATTTGTATACTTTGTGTAGTCAGCCATGATTAATCCTCCTTGCTTACATCTGTCGCATATCCAAAGCCATCAGATACTTTTAACTTAAGGAGACGATTTACACCGATCTTCTCAAGGAACTCTTCGTGATCCTTTACATCATAAACATACTCGTTTAAGAATGCCTTGAAATCTTCCTCTGTCTTGCTGGCTGCGCCGTATGCTTTCAGGAAGGAGTTGTCGTAATCATAGTAACCGTAGCACTGTGTCGGGTATGCGCCGTAAGGAGCAACGCAGACAGCGTCAACTGCGAAGCAAGGAATCTTTGTCAGAGTCGGATCGCGGCGGATTACCTCGTTGCTTACTAACTCCTCGCAGGTAACGATAACCTTCTTTGCAGCGCAGGCAATATCTACGTCGTGGAACTCATCGCCTAACAGGATGCATGTTCCGTCTGGAGAAGCCTTCTGAACGTGGATAACTGCTGTATCCAGCTTCGGAACCGGAAGGCAGACAGTCTTCTCGCCGGGGTTGAATGGGTTATCCATGTACACAAATTTGTCGTTTGGCAGCTTGTCGATGGTCTCGCGAACTTCTTTTGTAATTCCCCACTCATCAACCAGACCGGAACCGATCATGAAACGTACCGGTAAGAACGGAAGTCCTAAGGAAGATGCGTGAAGCATGTACATAATAGCATCCTGAGAGTAATCCTCATAGATTAACTCGCCAGCCTCGATTTTTTTACGGAAGCGACGGGAAACATTAGTAACACCGGAGTCAGCGGTATAGCAGTTGATATATGCCTTTACGCGATCCTCTCCAATCAGCATATCCCAGTCGGATCCTGCAGGACCTGCGTATGCGATGAAGTCTTTCTTACCCTGGCGAAGGATCTCACGGATAGCAGCCATCGGTTTCTTGTTGGTTGTAAAGCCACCGAAGGAGATAGCGTCGCCATCTTCAACAAACTTTGCAACTGCCTCTTGTAATGTCATTACTTTATTAGCCACAATAAAGCCTCCTTTATAATTTTTTGGTAAACACCATTGTTACCTTTTATATAGATAACCGCCCAGGCCGACGCGCAAACTGCCCGCCGTCCTGAACGTCATCTTTCGTATAGAACTTCCTAGCCGAAGATCAGCATGAAGAAACCAGCTGCAACTGCGGATCCGATAACGCCGGCTACGTTTGGTCCCATAGCGTGCATTAACAGGAAGTTTGTCGGGTTCTCTTTGGAACCTACTGTCTGGGAAACGCGGGCTGCCATCGGAACGGCAGATACGCCTGCGGAACCGATTAACGGGTTGATCTTTCCGCCTGTCAGGTGGCAGAGCAGCTTTCCGAGAAGCACGCCGCCGACTGTGGAGAAGCAGAATGCGATTAATCCCATAACGATGATGGCGATTGTCTGCGGACGAAGGAAGATCTCTCCGTCTGCTGTAGCGCCTACTGTAGTTCCCAGCATAATTGTTACGATGTTGCACAGAGCGTTCTGAGCTGTGTCAGAGAGACGCTCTACTACACCTGACTCGCGGAACAGGTTTCCGAGCATCAGCATACCGAGAAGCGGAGCAACGGACGGAAGCAGTAAGGAGCAGAACAGTACAACGAATACCGGGAATACTACCTTCTCTACCTTGCTTACCTTGCGGAGCTGCTTCATAACGATAGCGCGCTCCTTCTTAGTTGTCAGAAGCTTCATAATCGGCGGCTGAATCATAGGAATCAGGGCCATGTAGGAGTAAGCGGCAACCGCGATCGGTGCAACCAGATCCGGCGCCAGGTTGTTTGCTATGTAGATAGCTGTCGGGCCGTCAGCGCCGCCGATGATACCGATAGCGGCAGCCTCACCTACGGTGAACAGGCCAGTTGCATTTGCCAGCATGAAGGCAATGTAGATACCGAACTGTGCGGCAGCTCCCAGAAGAAGGCTGATCGGGTTGGCAATCAGCGGACCAAAGTCTGTCATCGCTCCTACGCAGAGGAAGATCAGACATGGGAAAAGGCTGGATTTTACACCGCCGTACATGATGCGGAGAACGCCCTGGGTGTACCATGGCTCTGACTCCTTCATCAGGTCTGCTAACGGCAGGTTCGCAAGGAACATACCGAATGCGATTGGCAGAAGAAGAAGCGGCTCATACTGCTTCTTGATCGCCATATATAACAGGATAAAGGAAATCAGGAACATTACGCAGTTACGCCATGTAAGAGCGGCGAAACCGGACTGTGCCAGTAACTCCCCTAAAATTGAGAAAAAGTTCATCACGTACCTCCTAGTTCAGGATGACCATTGCTGCTCCTGTATCTACAGAATCACCTGTATTTACAAGTACCTGGCTGACAGTTCCGTCTGCCGGCGCAACGATCTCTGTTTCCATCTTCATAGCTTCCATGATTACTAACGGCTCGCCGAACTTTACAGCCTGTCCTACTGCTGCCTTTACGGAAAGAACCTTTCCTGGCATCGGAGCTTCCACTGTAGTTCCGCCTGCTGCTGGTGCTGCTGCCGGAGCCGGTGCTGCTGGTGCAGGTGCCGGAGCTGGCGCTGTTGCAGGAGCCGGTGCTGCTGGTGCAGGTGCCGGAGCAGCTGCTCTCGGAGCGGATGCCGCAAGTACCGGAGCCTTCGGAGCTGCTACGCCGTTGCGATCCAGGGATTTGTACGCGTCAACCTTCTCCACCTCAACTTCGTATCTTTTTCCATTGATTGTAGCTACATATTTCATAATTACTTTTTCATCCTTTCACTTGAGAATTGCGTTCACTAATTCAGTGCTACAAGAGCTGTTCCTGTCTCAACCATATCACCATTCTTAACAAGGATAGAAGCAACGGTTCCGTCTGCCGGAGCCACGATCTCAGTCTCCATCTTCATAGCTTCCATAGTAAGCAGAACCTGTCCGTAGGATACTGCCTGTCCTGCCGCTACCTTAATGTCAAGAATCTTTCCTGGCATCGGAGCTTCTACGTTTGTGCTGCCTGCTGCAGGAGCTGCTGGTGCAGGTGCTGGAGCTGGAGCCGGTGCTGCTGGAGCTGGTGCCGGAGCTGGTGCCGGAGCAGGTGCTGCTGCTGGCGCTGCTGCCGGGGCCGGGGCTGCTGGCGCTGCCTCGCCGTAACGCGGAATCGGGCTGTAATCATCTACTCTTTCAAGCTCTACTTCATACTGTTTTCCGTTAAGTGTGGCTGTGTATTTCATTTACTAAACCTTCCTTTCATTCCCAATGGCGGACATTTATTTAATTTCTTTTACGTCCACGATTTTAAACTCTTCCGGCGGTAAATTCAGGTCTACTCCAATAGTAGCCATGAGTACCGCGAGTGTCTCCTTATCTGCCTCATCTGAAACTGCCGGCTGAACCGGAGCAGCTGCCGGCTTCTTCACCTCATCCTTGATAATTAAGCCCAGAATCTTGGAAATGATGACAATAGCCAGGGCAAGTACGATCAGTGTGATGAACACAACTGAAAGTCCCAGAGCAGACATAACGATTGACTCCGGGAAGCTCATGGTTGACTGAGTCCACATATTCCTTAGCACCTCCTTTTTTGATTTTGAATTAGCTCCGCATTTCTTTGTGAAAAATTATGTAAGTAAAATTTCTTCACCTTGCATTCCACATTATGGAATGCATTCCATTTTGGAAGCATAAAAAATTGGGGAAATACTACCCCTACTAACTCATATGCAAACAGAACTCTCATGACAAGTTCTATTTAACTAAATTATAACAGCGGCACTCTGAAATGTCAACGGATGGTTTCATAAAAATTGCACAAAAACCCATATTTCTATCTTCTTTTTCCTTGACAAAGAAAACACACCTATTCTTTTATTTTGCCGGGTTAAACTGGTAAACTGTATAAAAGGCCGGATAGGAGAGGTTTCTTCTTCCTCCCCTGTCCGGCCTTCTCTGCTTTTATTCTATTTTGTAATCTTGAAGGAGCTCTTCAGAGATACGATACGGTTGAATACCGGATACTCCGGCGCGCTGTCTCTGCAGTCTACGCAGAAATAGCCGTTTCTCACAAACTGGAAACTGTCGTAAGCCCTGGCATCCTTTAAGGATGGCTCCACATAGCATTCCTTTAAGACAGTCAGGGAGTTGGGATTCAGATTCAGGGTTCCGTCTGCATTCAGCTTGCCCTTCTCCTCATCTACCAGGTTTTCGTAAAGGCGGCACTCTGCCTGAACTGCCGTTTCTCTGGCTACCCAGTGAATGGTTCCCTTCACCTTTCTGCCGTCTGGGGCGTTTCCTCCCTTGGTCTCAGGATCGTACGTACAGTGAACCACTGTCACATTGCCGTCCGCATCCTTCTCGCAGCCGGTACAGGTAACAAAGTAGGCGTTCATCAGGCGGACCTCATTGCCTGGGAAAAGGCGGAAGTATTTCTTCGGAGGCTCCTCCATAAAGTCTTCCCGCTCAATGTAAAGCTCTTTTCCAAACGGAATCACTCTGTCGCCCAGCTCCGGATTCTCCAGATTGCACGGAGCCGTCAGCTCCTCCATCTGGCCTTCCGGATAATTGTCAATCACCAGCTTCACCGGATCCAGGACAGCCATCACTCTGGCCTTCTTTAACTTCAGATCCTCTCTCACGCAGTACTCCAGCATGGCGTAGTCGATGGAACTGTCAGCCTTGGAAACGCCTGCCAGCTCTACGAACTTCCGGATGGACTCCGGCGTAAAGCCTCTCCTTCTGAGAGCTGCGATGGAGACAAGGCGCGGATCATCCCATCCGTCTACGATTTTATCCTCCACCAGTTTCTTAATGTATCTCTTTCCTGTGATCACATTGGTCAGGTACATCTTGGCAAACTCAATCTGACGCGGCGGATTCTCAAACTCGCACTCTCTTACCACCCAGTCGTACAGCGGGCGGTGATCCTCAAACTCCAGCGTACAGATGGAATGTGTGATATGCTCGATGGCGTCCTCAATCGGATGAGCAAAATCGTACATCGGATAAATGCACCACTTGTCGCCTGTGTTGTGGTGAGTCATATGAGCCACGCGGTAAATAACCGGATCTCTCATGTTGATATTCGGTGACGCCATGTCGATCTTGGCGCGGAGCACCTTCTCTCCGTCCTTGTACATGCCGTTCTTCATATTCTCGAACAGCTCCAGGTTCTCCTCGATGCTTCTGTTCCGGTACGGGCTCTCCTTTCCAGGAGTATTGAAATCGCCGCGGTACTCGCGGATCTGCTCTGCGCTTAAATCGCACACAAACGCCTTGCCCTTTTTAATAAGAAGAACCGCACACTCATACATCTTCTCAAAGTAATCGGAAGCGAAAAAGAGTCTGTCCTCAAACTCTGCTCCCAGCCACTTCACATCCTCAATAATGGACTGGACAAATTCTGTCTTCTCCTTCGTCGGGTTCGTGTCATCGAAGCGCAGATTAAATTTGCCATGGTATTCCTCTGCCAGTCCGGAATTCAGGATAATGGACTTGGCGTGTCCAATGTGAAGGTATCCGTTCGGTTCCGGTGGAAATCTGGTCTGGACATGGTTATAAACACCTTCAGCCAAATCTTTCTCAATCTCTCTCTCGATAAAGTTTTTGGAAACGGATTCTTTCTCTTCCGCTTCTGTCACTGTCTTTGTGTTTTCTTCCATCTCATTTCCTCCGTTATTCTCTTGTTCATAAATATGATGATATTTTATCATATCATATTTTTCCCGGAAGGAAAAGGTACTTTCTGGGTATAAAACTCTATTTTCTGCGCATAAATCTCTATTTTCCGGAAATCATAGAAGAAACAATTTTCCTCTTTTCAATTTTCAACAATTGTGATATTATTAACAATATGCAGTTAGTCGCAACTATCCGGCTGTCTGCAGGCTGATACACCAAACACAGGAGGACTTCTTTATGATGAGACATGACAATCGAAAAATCGCCCTGATAGGAACTGGAATGGTAGGAATGAGCTATGCCTATTCTCTGTTAAACCAAAACGTCTGCGACGAGCTGGTATTAATTGATGTAAATAAAAAGAGAGCTCTGGGGGAGGCCATGGATCTGAACCACGGTCTGGCCTTTTCCAGTTCCAATATGAAAATCTACGCCGGAGGCTACGACGACTGCACAGACGCTGATATTGTAGTGATCTGCGCGGGGGTTGCCCAGAAGCCAGGAGAAACGCGCCTGGATCTGTTAAAGAGAAACACAGAGGTGTTCCAGTCTATTATCGAGCCTGTCACCGCCTCCGGCTTTAACGGTATTTTCCTGGTAGCCACCAATCCGGTGGATATTATGACAAAAATCACCTGCACCCTCTCCGGCTTTAACCCAAGACGCGTTCTGGGAACGGGTACAACGCTTGATACTGCCCGGCTCCGCTACCTGGTAGGCGATTATCTGAAGGTAGATCCAAGAAACGTCCACGCCTACGTCATTGGAGAGCACGGAGACTCTGAGTTTGTTCCGTGGAGCCAGGCCATGGTAGCCACCAAATCCATCCGGGAGCTGGTAAAGGAATCCCATGGTTCCATCTGCGAGCAGGATCTGGAAAAAATTTCCGAGGAGGTCCGGACTGCCGCCTACAAAATCATTGAGGCGAAAAACGCCACCTACTACGGCATCGGGATGGCGCTCACACGAATTACGAAGGCTGTTCTGGGCAATGAAAACAGCGTGATGACTGTCTCCGCCATGCTGCGGGGAGAATACGGGCAGAACGGCGTTTTTGTGGGCGTTCCCTGCATTATCAACCAGAACGGCATTCAGCGGGTGCTTCCCCTCTCCCTGGAGGAAGGAGAGCTTGAAAAGCTGAACAGCTCCTGCGAGGTTCTGAAGGAATCTTACCACGCTCTGGGAATGGATTAATATCCTATTAAAAAGGCGGAAGAACCGTCCCCCAGGGGGACAGGCCTTCCGCCTTTTTCTATTGTTCCATTCTATTTATTTCGTTATCTTTCTTTTCTGCGCTTTTTCCCTGTTTTATAATAGGAAGAAACAGCTCTCCACAGAGGTCCAAAGGCACTGTCCCCTATTCCGCGAGATAAATCATCAGGCTCTCGTAGGGCTTTAACTCCATCGTCTGCTCCAGGCTGCTTCTGCCGTAATTGGACTCCAGAATCGTTCCCGCCTCATATCCCTCCGGCAGCGCAAGACGACACCACTGGCCGCTGAAATTGCTAGCCACCAGAAGACGCTCTTTCCCAAGGATTCTCTCATACAGAAACAGCTGCGGATGAGACGGCTCCAGAAGACGGTAGCTTCCCTCCGTAAAAATATCATACTGCTTTCTGTACTGGATGAGTCTCTGATACGTGTAGAACACGGAAGACTTATTTTTAAGCTCATTTTCTGCGCTGATGCGGTCTGGATTTGAAGCAAGCCACGGCTCTCCCTGGCTGAAGCCGTGATGCTTCGTGTTGTCCCACTGCATGGGAGTTCTGGCGTTATCCCTGGACTTCTGCCTTAAGATCAGAAGAGCCTCCTCATGGCCGACGCCGTCTTCTCTCATCCCCAGCTCTTCTCCCTGGTAGATGTAAGTGGTGCCCTGCAGGCCAAACAGGGTAATTGCTAACAGCTTGGCACTCTCCTCCCGGTAAAAGGTATCGTTTCCAAACCTAGATAAGGCTCTGGGCTGATCGTGGTTGGAATAAAACAGCGCGTTCCATCCGCCTCCCGCCTCCATCTTATTCTGGAAATAGGACTGTGTCTCTTTCAGCTTCTCCAGGGAAAACATCTGATTGGTCCACTTGCTTCCTTATAATCTGTCTTCATATGGTGGAAGCTGAATACCATGGACAGCTCCTCCCTGTCCTCTCTGGTGTAGAGAACGCACTCCTCCGGAGTGGTGGAGGACATCTCTCCTACTGTCACCAGGCCATAAGGCTTAAATACCTCCTGATTCATTAAATGGAGAGATTCGTGGATCCTCGGCCCGTCCGCATAGTGGGTTCTGCCGTCTCCCTTAGGACCGGTAATCGGATCGTCCGGAAGCCCCGGAGTCTTGGACAGCAGATTGACCACATCCAGACGGAAGCCGTCCACGCCCTTTTCTGCCCAGAATTTTAATATTTTAATGCATTCTGCCCGGACCGCCTCATTTTCCCAGTTTAAATCTGCCTGTGTCTCCTCAAACAGGTGGAGGTAGTATTGGCCGCTCTTCTCCTCCTTTTTTCAAGCCGGACCTGAAAAACGTGAGATCCAGTTATTGGGCACAGAGCCGTCAGGCTTCGGATCGCGGAAGAAGTAGTAATCCCTGTAAGGGCTGTCCGGCTCCGATACCGCCTTTTTAAACCACTCGTGCTCTGTGGAGATGTGATTTAATACCATATCCATGATAATGCGGATTCCTCTCCTATGGGCCTCTTTTAACAGCAGCTCAAATTCCTCCATAGTTCCATAAACCGGATCAATCTGATAGTAATCGGCAATGTCATAGCCGTTATCCCTCTGCGGTGAAACGTACATCGGCGTAAGCCAGATCAAATCTGCCCCCAAACACTTAATGTAGTCAAGTTTTTCAATGATGCCCCTGATATCTCCGATTCCATCCCCATTGGAATCCTTAAAGCTTCTGGGGTAAATCTGATATACCGTGGCCTTTTTCCACCAGTTCTTCTCCTGTCCTGTCTTGGATACTCCCTCCATCTTCCGCCTTCCTTTCCTGTTTTGACATTCCTCTGTCCGCTTTTCCTTACTCTCCCCGCCTTTACAGATCCCGGAAGCTTAAAAGCTCCACCTGCTGCCGCTTCAGACACTCCTTCACCTTCGGATCGCACAGCAGAGCGTGCTCATACACCCGATCCATAGTCAGGGAGGAGGACTGGATCAGATCGTAATCCACAAAGCCCGGATGCATAATCAGCAGGTTATTGACTCCCTCCTGAATGCGGCAGCAGGGTTTTGAGAAAAACGCTTCGAACGCTTCCCCGCTCTCGTAAAAGTCGTGATGCAGCATTTCTTCCAACAGAACCGTCTGGCCGCTGTAGGGAGTGGCGGGAACGCCGCAGCGCTCCGCCATATCCCGCACCGCCTGAATAAGCGTATCGTTCTCCACCCCATGAAGGTCCATATACTCCGGCCGCCTTCCCATCAGCGCCTCGTACCGCTCTGCCTGCGCCTCGATTTCCCGGCACACCTGAGCGTAGGACATAGAATCCAGGCCCCTGGCAAACTCTTCTCTTCTGATCCGGCTGGCTATAAAGCGGCCCTGGCTGTCAACCAGGTCTTTCACAGCCTCCCGGTCCTGGCAGCAGGCCGGTCCGATGACAAGATTCACATGAAGGCCAAAGCAGATATCTGTCCTGTCCTTTATCAGCTCCACGCTCTTCTCAGTAAACGGCATGTTGACCATCAGCCCTGCGCTCTTTACAAGGCCTGACTCCAGAGCAGACAGGATTCCGGCAGTAACTGCCTCGCTGTATCCAATATCGTCCGCCCGTATTAACAGTTTTTTCATTAGTCCTCCGCCTGCTTTCTCAGTTCCTCTAACTGCATTTCAAATTCTTCTCTTACATTCTTAACCTCTGTTCCAATGACAATCTGCACAGAGTTATTGTTTAAGCGGATCACACCCTTGGCTCCCGTCTTTTTAATATTCTCGTCGTTTAAAAGACCTGCGTCCTTTACCTCAAGTCTGAGGCGCGTGAGACAGTTGGCCACGCTGACGATGTTCTCCGGGCCGCCGCAGTTCTGAAGAAGCTTCTTAGCCATGTAAGCGTAATTGCTGTGGAACAGTTTTAACTGCTTCTCCTCTTCTCCGGCTGTCTCAGAAAGCTCCAGCTCTCTTTCCCGTCCCGGAGTCTCCACCTGGTCCTTAATGATAATCTTCTTAAAGGTAATGTAGTACAGGAAGAAGAATACGATTCCCATCGGAATCACCATCCACGCCCTGTCTCCATAGCGGAAGCAGAGCACATAATCCAGAATTCCAGCTCTGTTAAAGGTTCCCAGTCTGGAACCTAAAAGCGCCAGAACCGCTCCGCCCAGTCCAGAATAGAAGGAATGGAGCAGATACAGCTTCGGAGACGCAAACAGGAAGGAAAACTCTATGGGCTCTGTAACCGTAGAGGCGAAGGCTGTGACAGCGCCTGCCGTCATCACTCCCTTTACCTCCTTTTTCCTGTCCTCTCTGGCCATCTTATAAATTGCCAGGGCAATGGCCGGAATGCCGAACATCATAATCACATAAAATCCAGTCCAGAACCATCCGGCAGTCGGGTCCCCTGCCATAAAGCGCGGAATCTCTCCGTGAACCACCTCGCCTGCCGCATTGGTGTAGGAGCCCATCTCAAACAGAATGTAGGCGTTTAATACCTGATGAAGTCCCAGAGGAATCAGCGCCCGGTTCAGGAAAATGAACACGAATACGCCGACAGCTCCCATACCGCCTAACCATACGCCGAACGCGTCCATGGCGTTCTGGGGATAAATCCAGATGACGGAAAACAGCCATGCAAATATCAGACCGATAATCGGAGACAGAGAAACGACGCATTTTTCATTGGCAAAAAAGCTTAACACAGCCGGAGCTTTCAGCTTATGGGTATGGTTATACGTATAAGCTACGGCAATTCCCACCAGAATTCCGCCGAACACACCTGCGTTAACGTCAGGATTCAAAGTTCCCAGCGTCTGCTTAAATACTAAAAATGCCACGACGGCTCCCACCATCACTGTCGTCTTGTCCTTTGCCTTGGAGTAAGCGCCTGCCGCCCCCAGTACAAAGAGAAAATCCACGTTTCCAAATACAATGGACGAAAGTCCTGCAATCACAGGAATATTCAGGAAATCAGCGCTGAAAATAAGGCCGATGATTCCAGCTACCGGCATGACGGTGATTGGTACCAGCATAGCCTTGCCCAGCAGGGATAATTCATGCATCAGCTTGTTTAAATACCTCTTCATATGTTACCTCCTGGTTCAGGGATCTGCTGTTCTTTCATCCTCTCAGATGGCTTTACTATACACATGTTTAAACAGGTTGTCAGCAAGTTTTTGAATATCTGTTTAAATAGGTTTGAGCTGATGCACAGGAAACTGCCTCCTGCAGAAATTTTTTTCCTCTCCTCCCTTGCCTTTCCTGCTGTTTTTATATAAAATTTAGGTATTGAATCTGAGAGGTGAAACGTATGGCAAAAGAAAAGTATTCCGCCATTTACGGAGCATTAAAGAAAACTATTTTAAATCACGGATACGATCGGACGAAAATGCTTCCCAGCGAGGCCCATCTGATCGAAGAGTTCCAGTGCAGCCGCAACACTGTGCGGCGGGCGATCCAGCAGCTGAACCAGGAGGGGCTTGTCCAGAGTATCAACGGAAAGGGCGTGGTGGTTCTGGAGCAGATTCCTGATGAGGACAAATACACCTTTTCCTTCAACAATATTATGGGAATGAGGGAAATACAAAAAAACAGAGGAGCCGCTCTGTCTACCAGAGTCCTCCTCTTTGAAACGGTTCCTGTCACAGAAGAGCTGAGCAGAAAAAGCGGTTTTTCCATCGGAAAAGAAGCCTATCGCATCCACCGGCTCAGGCTCGTGGACGGAGAACCTGTCTTTTTAGACTGCAACTATTTTCTCTGTGACGCAGTTCCTGGACTGACTGCTGAGATTGCCCAGAATTCTGTTTACGAATACATCGAGCAGACGCTGGGATTAAAAATCCTGGGTTCCAGGAGACGTCTGCGCATCGAGGCAGCGGCCAGCGAGGACATCGACTATCTCCACTTAGACGGAGCCAACTGCGTGGGAGCGCTTTACATTAACGGATACATCGACGACGGAAGTATTTTTGAGTATACAAAGATCAAATATGCGCCCAACTACCTCTCCTTTGAGGAGTTTGTCAAGCGGTAACAAATGCGGTCAAAAAAAATCCCCGGTCACAGACAGTGTGATCGGGGATTTTCTTAACCTCCTAGAAAATCGTTCCAATAGAAAGGAACAGAGGTGCAAATACAAGTGATACGATTGTCATCAGCTTGATTAAGATGTTGATGGACGGGCCGGAAGTATCCTTAAACGGATCGCCGACTGTATCGCCGACTACGGCTGCCTTGTGGGAATCGCTTCCCTTTCCGCCGTGAGTTCCGCTCTCAATGTACTTCTTTGCGTTGTCCCATGCGCCGCCTGCGTTCGCCATAAAGATAGCCATCAGAACGCCTGTTACCAGGGAACCTGCCAGCAGACCGCCTAAAGCATCTGTGCCTAACAGAAGACCCATGGCAATCGGAACAACTACAGAGATCACGCCTGGCACTAACATCTCGTGAAGAGCTGCAGTAGTGGAAATACCTACGCAGGAGGTGTAATCAGGACGGCTCTCGCCCTTTAAGATACCAGGATCCTGGCGGAACTGGCGTCTTACCTCCTCAATCATCTTGTAAGCTGCCTTGGAAACAGATTCCATGGTGATGGCAGAGAACAGGAACGGAAGCATGCCTCCGATGAAGAGTCCGATGATAACCTTCGGATTTAAAATATCAATGGTTGTAAGATTAACTGCCTGTGCGTAAGATACGAAGAGAGCCAGGGCTGTCAGGGCTGCAGAGCCGATGGCAAAGCCCTTTCCGATAGCTGCCGTTGTGTTTCCTACGCTGTCTAACTTATCAGTAATGTTTCTTACGCTCTCATCCAGACCGGACATCTCTGCGATACCACCTGCGTTGTCCGCGATGGGGCCGTAAGCGTCTACGGCGATGGTGCTTCCTGTGGTAGCCAGCATACCGACTGCCGCCAGAGCGATTCCGTAAAGGCCTGCTGTAGAGTAAGCGATAATGATTCCGATGGCAATGAAGAGAATCGGAACAACGGTAGACTTCATACCCACTGCAAGTCCGGAAATAATGTTGGTAGCAGAGCCTGTCTCAGACTGCTCTGCAATCTTTTTAACAGAGTTGTACTTGTCAGAAGTATAGATCTCTGTAGCCTGTCCAATGATAAAGCCTACTGCAAGTCCAGAAATAATCGCAGCCGCCTCGTGCATCCGTCCAAAGAACAGATTGCTCAGAACTAAGGATGCGCCAATTACGATGGCGTAAGCTACATAGCTTCCAAGGTTTAAGGATTTCTGAGGATCTGTGCCCTCTTTTCCCTTTACGAAGAAGGTTCCAATCATGGAAGCGATGATTCCGATTCCTGCCAGAATCAGAGGGAAGAAGGCTCCCTCTACCTGATATGCCACAACTCCCAGAGTAACGGCAGATACCAGAGAACCTACATAGGACTCAAACAGGTCAGCTCCCATACCGGCTACGTCGCCTACGTTATCGCCTACGTTATCAGCGATAACAGCCGGGTTTCTCGGATCATCCTCTGGGATACCAACTTCTACCTTACCTACCAGATCAGCTCCTACGTCTGCAGCCTTTGTGTAGATTCCGCCTCCTACACGGGCAAACAGTGCGATAGAGGATGCTCCCAGGCTGTAGCCTGTCAGCACATTTACATCCTTTGTAAAGAGGTAAATCACGCTGATACCGAGAAGGCCAAGGCCTACTACGCACATTCCCATAACAGCGCCGCCTTTGTAGGCGATTCCCAGAGCCTTGCCCATGCCGCCCTCTTTTGCGCCGTTCGCCGTACGCACGTTAGCGTCTGTGGCTACCTGCATGCCGAAGTATCCGGCCATAGTGGAAAATGCAGCTCCCACTAAGAAACATACCGCTGTAATCCAGTTTCCAATTCCCAGTCCGATGACAACAAACAGAACCAGGACAAACAGTACAAGGATTTTGTACTCAGCCTTTAAGAAGGCCTGAGCGCCTTCCTTGATCGCGCCGGAGATCTCCTTCATCCTGTCGTTTCCCGGCGACTGCTTTTTCACGCCTGACGCCAGAATCAGCGCGAAAACAAGCGCCGCTACTGCCGCTATCGGCGCCAGCCATACCAATTCATTCATCACTTTTCCTCCCTTAAGTAATTGCTTCGCCCCGCGGAACCTGCGGAATCTTTGTCTTTCCACGGAGTCTTTTGTTTTGCAGAGATATTCTGTAAAACAAAAAAATGCAAGTTCGGTATAACAACCTGCATTTATATAATAGAATAAGAATACTATTGAAATGGCATTTCGTCAATATAATGATAAGATTTTAACGTGTTTTGACGCTGTTTTTTTACTTTTTTCTGAAATTTTATGCTTTTTCTTTCCCTGCTTCTTTTTATCAGCCTCCCTGCCTGTCCGGCTCCTTATCTGCTAAGGCTTTGTTAAGCTTAGGGCTTTCTGATTGCAATTATTAAAGCTTTTTAGTAGAATACCTGTGTCGTCCGGCCGGAGCCGGCGCTTTAAAGTTCTGTTTTATTCTTCAAAAAAACCAGTTATTAAACGAAAAAGGAGTATTATTTGTGGACAATTTACCTGGACTATTGCTGATACAGGCAGGTCTCATCTTTCTCAACGCATTTTTTGCAGCAGCTGAAATCGCAGTCATTTCTCTCAATCACGCCAAACTGAAAAAGCTTCAGGAATCAGGCGACCGGACGGCTGGACGTCTTTTAGCCATGGCAGAAGAGCCATCCGGCTTTCTCTCTACCATACAGATTGGAATTACCCTGGCCGGTTTTCTGGGCAGCGCCTTTGCAGCCGAGAATTTTTCGGATCCCCTGACGCACTGGATTTATGACATTCTGGGGATTCAGGTTCTCTCTCCGGCGGCCCTGAATACTGTGTCCGTCATTTTCATTACCCTGATCCTCTCCTACTTTACCCTGATTTTCGGGGAGCTGGTTCCTAAACGGGCAGCCATGCAGAAACCCTATGAGATCGCCAGATTTTCCTGCCGGATCGTAGCTGCCATCGCCTTTCTGGCAAAACCTGTAATCGCCTTTCTGGCTTTTTCCACGAACCTGGTGCTGCGTCTGCTGGGAATGAAGACAGAAGCGGAGGAGGAAAATCTTACAGAAGAAGAGCTTCGCATGATGATTGAGCTGGGAAAGGAAAAAGGCGCTATCGACGAGGACGAGACGGAGTGGATTCAAAACGTTTTCGATTTCAGGGATACCTCTATCCTGTCCTCCATGACGAGAGAAGCCGATATCGTCAGTCTGGACGAACATTCCACTGATCAGGAGATTATCAGTATTATCCGGGAATCCGGCCTGTCCCGTCTCCCCGTCTACACAAAGGATCGGGAGGATATCAAGGGCATTCTCTATACAAGAGAATATCTTCTGAATCTCACTGCGCCTCACCCCAGGTCTCTTGACCAGCTGCTTCACGACGCTTACTTTGTGCCGGAATCCATCCATGCAGACGATCTCTTCCGGGATATGCAGACGAAGAAGGTTCACATGGCCATTGTGGTCGACGAGTATGGAAATCTGTCCGGACTGATTACTTTAGAGGATCTTCTGGAGGAGATTGTGGGAAATATTTACGATGAATTTGACCCGGTGATGGAACCGGAAATTGAAAAAGTAGATGAAAATCTCTGGAGATTTCCTGGCGACACGCCTGTGGAAGAGGCCGCGGAGCAGATGGGCGTTACGCTTCCCGATAAAGAGGAGTACGATACCATTGGAGGCATGGTTTTAAGCTGTCTTCGGACGTTTCCCAAAGACGGAACCACTGTCGATGCAGAGCTGCATGGTCTTTCCCTCCACGTGGAAAAAATTGCAAACCGCAGAATTGAATCCGTTCTGGTGAAAAAGCTGCCGGATGCAGAGAAAACAGTGAAAGAAAGCGAGGCCTAAAGCCTGGCTTTAGACAAAAGGAAGCATTTCAACAGAATAAGTGATTGAAATGCTTCCTTTTTTGTATCAATTTTAAATTTTAATAAAATTGAGAGAACGTTCTGCTTTTATGCCATATCTTCCAGCAGGCAGCTCTGCTATATATCAGACGCCGGGCCTGCCGGGCCGCTTCCGGTATTCTGAGAACTCTGTGTCTCAGCGCTCTGGCCTCCTGTGTTCTGGCTTCCCTCTGTTCCTGCCTGGCTCTGCTCTCCTGCCTGGCCTTCCGCTGCATTCTCGGCCGGAATCTCTGTGCAGACGCCGTTTGCCGCCGCCTGATATTTTACTCCATCCCGCTCAAGAACTGTGTTCGCCGCCATAGCTCCCGAATCATTCAGGTAATAAAGGGCTCCGTCTGCCTGAATCCATCCAGTCTGCATGTGGCCTTCTCCGTTCATATAATACCAGGTGTCTCCTGACTGTTTCCAGCCGACAGCCATGCTTCCGTCGCTGTTTAAGTAGTAGGTATGGCCGTCCATCTGCTTCCAGCCCGTCTCCATCCTTCCGTCAGCGCCCAGATAGTAGCGTTTTCCGTCAATATCCTGCCAGCCTGTGGTCATCTTTCCGTCTGTTCCCAGGTAATACCAGGACTCGTCAATCTTCTGCCAGCCAGACGCCATTCTGCCGTCCGTACCCAGATAGTAGCGGCCTCCGTCAATGTCCTGCCAGCCTGCGCGCCTCTTTCCGTCTGTTCCCAGGTAATACCAGATTCCATCCACCTGCTGCCAGTTTAAAGCCATGCGGCCGGAATCCTTAAAGTAGTACCAGGATCCGTCTAACTCCTGCCAGCCGGTCTGCATCCTTCCGTCCTGGGCCAGATAGTAAACGCCGTCCTCCAGGTTCTTCCAGCCAGTGGAAGGATTGCCTGACTCATTCATATAATACCAGCCGTTTCCGTCGTTGATCCAGCTGTTTTTCTGCATGGCGTAATTCTGATAATAATAGCGCTTTCCGGCTATCTCTCTCCATGTATTGGCCGGAATCACGGAAGCGTAGTCCTTAAACTGGAAATCAATGTCCACATTTCCTGCGATTCCATTGACAAAGCCGGTATTGGTCGCCTGCCAGATAGCCGGGCTGTCGTATGTATACATAACATTATACCGGGCTACCCAGACATCGTAGTCCAGCGTGGATTTATCAATTTTATTGTTGAGCCAGTATTCGTTGGCATAGACCATAGGGTAGTAGCCTGCGGCCTCAATCTTACGGCAGAAGGCGTTAATAATCGCGCTAATCTGATCCGGCGGGAGAGTTCCCAGAGTGCCGGCATCCTCCGCGTCAAAGGCAATCGGATAGGAAATCGGATAATCCTTTACCAGATCCAGAATAAAATCCGCTTCCTGCTCCGCCATCTCCACGCTGGTAGCGTAGGAATAAATATACGCGCCCAGCTCCACACCGGCCGCGTGGGCTGCGTCGGCATTGGTCCTGAAGTTGGGATCCACCTCGCCCTTATACCTGGTTCCCAGCATAACAAAATCCACATCGTCTGCCGCCACCTGATTCCAGTCTACGTTCTGCTGCCAGTGGGACACGTCGATTCCTCTTCTCAGTACTCCTCTGATGGACGTTCCATCCGGCATCTCATATCCGCTTCCTGACTTTTCCCATACAGCCGCATAGGCTGCAAGAGGCTGGAACCAGACGGAAGCGCCTAAAATTCCAGCCATTGCCAGAGCGGCCAGAGGTAATTTCTTCTTCATATGTTGATTCTCCTTTTATCAAATCGCCTGATATATCCCTTATAGTCTACCAGATCCTGCCGTTTTTCCTCAAGAGGCAAATCTTACGATTTCCATACGATTTTGCATTTTTATGCCCCTTTATCGGGAAGAATCGGCTTACCCCTTCAGAAGCCATTGCGTCAGCTCTCTGTGGGTTCTCTCCGGAATCCTTTCAAACAGATTTACATACTCTTTTTCTGATCTTCTGTCCCGGAATGCCGGATAGAGAAATCCAAACTCCGCCTTTCCCGGCTCGTATTCCCCCGCCAGGGGACTTATCGTACCTATCAGATACTCATACAGCTCCTCTGAGTCTTCCAGTCTGGCCTTGTCCTCCGCTTTTGCCGGCACGTCATATCTTCCGTAGAATAAAAAGAACGCGTACGGCGCGCCCGGCTGATACGTTTCCCCCAGCACCTCATAAAACAAATCCAGGAGTCCGTCGTTTTTCATTTCCGACTGAAGAATTCCGTCCAAAAGCTGCCAGATACTGCCCGGACGCCTGGCCTCTCTGGAAATTTTGTAATCCTTCAGCTGCACGTTCGTATCAGAAAACGGCACCGTCTTGGCCAGAGCCAGCTGCTTTGTCCGCTCTGAGAGCGAAAGCCTCAGAAAGTTCGTATTAAAGGTTCCGTCCACATATCCCTCTTCATCAAAATAAGCTCCGGCTATCCGGCTGATGCAGGAACGGGCAGGCGTCATCCTTCTGGTCAGCTCCAGCATATCTTCTCTTTGAATCATTGTTTCTCCTTTCACCTTTTTTATTTTTTCTTACAACGGTCGTCCAGAACTGACGCACTTGTGTGGAAACTCTCTGCATCGGCGGATTATTCGCGCAGAAATACTTTTACATAAATCTTAATCCAGGAACCCTTCTTTTCTTTCATCAGAATTCTGCCGAAAAGAATTTTTCCAGCGTCCATCAGACGTGCGGCAATTTTGTTATCCTCCCTTGGCACATAACCAAGCTTTATTCCATATGCAGTCGTTATCGCAATCGCCTGGCTGTCATATTTATTATCTGGTTCCCGAATAAAATCAAGTTCGTCATCTTCATTGAGATATGGTTCCAATTCCTCAATGCCTTTCACATGTGTCGTTCCGGCTATATAAGTGTCAAACAGAAATATTTCTTTTGCAAAACGCTTCTGATTCACCGCATACGTTTTTTTAATATATTTCTGTTCCCATATCCTGTCATGGTAAGGGCTGTATTCCGAGATTCTGCAGTCGTGGTAAAGGTCGTCTGCAAGCTCCAATATCACATTTTTCAGTTCCAGATTCTCGATATACTTATCAGGAATACTGCTGTATCCAAGATAAGTTCCCATAATACTGCCGGTTACTGCACCTGTCGAACTGCTGGCTCCGCTATGGTTAACTGACGCAATTAACATATGTACGAAAGCTGCCGCCGGAATATACCCAAGTTCATGTCCATGCGTTAAGGCGGCAGTCTCCGCTCCTATCATATCTATTTTATCACTTTCATACCGTCTGCCTCCCAAATACAGGCCAATGGGAGCGGCCCGCACCATTCCTCCACAGCCTTTACTCTGATTCATAGGCTCATCTATGGTTCCATCCGCTCCATTTATAATTGCTGATATACAGGTATCTCCCGGATCGCGGCGGGCAAACAGCTCTGGTTCATTTACAAGCCATGAGCAAAGAGAGCGCGGCCTCAGCGGATAGGCTGCAGATTGTGTCTGAAGCCAGTCCTTATAGCACGCAGCGATGTAGGCCGGATATGGTCCCATAATTCCGCGGGTCATGCCTCTTGTCGTTCCAAGCAGCAGACCATTGGCGGTAAAAAGCGTCATTTGAGTGACACTGGAAACAGGAGCAATACCATTGTGCAGTTCACAGTTTTTGCTGCCACTTTTCCCATATTTTTTAACGACAGCATCTGTGCCAGGAAACTCAACGGCATATCCTAGTGCATCGCCGGCAGCGCCGCCAATCAGGCACCCTCTATACTGTTCTAAATTCTTCACTCCATCAGCTCCTCTTATATCTGCCCGCAGCAAATTAACGTCCCTTAGAGATTCGTTCTGAATCATTCATGCTGCGAATCTCCTATGCAATATTTTGTAATCTTTAAACATTATACCTTCAATCAACTCTTTTGCATAGTCAAAGCACTTAATAGAAATCTTTGTTGTAAACCGCATATTCAAGATAACGGTCAGAATAACGAATTTGTACCGCCTGCTCCCACTGATTCCTCCAGGTCTTTATTTTTTGACCAGAAGCACAAAAGGACATCTTCCTAAAATTTCTTTTAGAAAAATGTCCCTCTTTGTATAAAATATTTACCTGGACTAATATGGATTTTTCACAAAACCGCTTGTTAAAACCCATTAAGCCACTTTAAATTGTCGTACTACTGTCATACACTGCTCAAAAAGTACGCTTTTTCTCTAAGCCTTAGTACAGCTTCGCTCCCGCCGGAATCACGTCATCTAACATCAGCAGATTTAAGCCTTCCCGTCCGTCATACTCATACACGGCGGAAATCAGCATACCCTCAGACGGAATACCCATCATCGGTCTCGGCGGCAGGTTGGTGATAGCCACGCAGGTCTTGCCAACCAGCTCTTCCGGCTCGTAATACTCGTGGATACCGCTTAAAATGGTGCGGTCCTTGCCGGAACCGTCGTCCAGAACGAACTTCAGAAGCTTTTTGCTCTTCTTCACTGCCTCGCACTCTTTTACCTTCACTACTCTGAAATCAGATTTTGCAAAGGTATCGAAATCTACGAACTCCTCGAACAGCGGCTCAATCTTTACCTTGGAAAGATCAAGCTGTACGCTTGGCGCGGACACGCCTGCTGCAGCTGCCTCAAACGCGTTCGGCTTAGACTCTGCTGTCTCTGCCTTGTTATCGCCCTTCTTTGCGTCTAAAGACTTCATTGTCGGGAACAGCAGCACGTCTCTGATGGCGTAGGAGTTGGTCAGCAGCATAACGAAACGGTCGATACCAATGCCCAGACCTCCTGTCGGCGGCATACCGATCATCAGGGCGTTGATAAAGTCGTCGTCCATGGAGCAGGCCTCCTCGTCTCCGGCTGCCTTTAAGGCCTCCTGAGCCAGGAATCTCTCTCTCTGGTCAATCGGATCGTTTAACTCGGAGTATGCGTTGGCAAACTCTCTGCGGGTAATGTAGAGCTCAAAGCGCTCTGTGTACTCCGGATCCTCCGGCTTTCTCTTGGAGAGCGGGGAAATGTCAACCGGGTGATCTGTAACGAAGGTCGGCTGAACCAGCTTCTCCTCTACATACTCCTCGAAGAACAGATTCAGGATATCGCCCTTCTTATGGCGGTTCTCAAACTCAATGTGATGCTCCTTGGCCACTGCCTTTGCTTCCTGATCAGTCTTAATCTCGCGGAAATCCACGCCGCTGTACTGCTTAACAGCGTCAATCATGGTAATGCGGGCAAACGGCTTCTCCAGGTCAATCACCTCGCCGTCATACTCTACCTGAAGAGTACCCAGAACCTTTCTGGCAACCTCGCGGAACATGGTCTCTGTCAGCTCCATCATTCCCTCGTAGTTGGTGAAAGCCTGGTAGATCTCAAGAAGTGTGAACTCCGGATTGTGCTTTGTATCGGTTCCCTCGTTTCTGAATACGCGGCCAATCTCGTACACTCTCTCAAGTCCTCCTACGATCAGTCTCTTTAAGTAGAGCTCCAGGGAAATTCTTAAGTTCACGTCCTCGTCCAGGGCGTTGAAATGTGTCTGGAACGGCCTTGCGTTGGCTCCGCCCGCATTGGCTACCAGAACCGGCGTCTCCACCTCCATAAAGCCTCTTCCGTCTAAGAAGCTTCTGATCTCCTTCACAATCTGGGAACGCTTGATAAAGGTGTCCTTTACTTCCGGATTCATAATCAGATCCACGTATCTCTGACGGTAGCGCATATCTGTGTTTGTCAGTCCGTGGAACTTCTCCGGAAGGATCTGAAGACTCTTGGAGAGCAGCTCTACACTCTTTGCATGGATGGAAATCTCGCCTGTCTTTGTGGTGAATACGATACCGCGGATTCCGATGATATCGCCGATATCCATCTTTTTGAATTCCTTATAAGCTTCCTCGCCGATCTCGTCTCTGGCCACATAGGACTGGATATTCCCCTGTAAATCCTGAAGATTGCAGAAGGACGCCTTTCCCATGACGCGCTTGGACATCATACGTCCTGCCAGGGATACCTCTTTTCCCTCCAGCTCCTCATAGCGCACTTTTACTTCCGCGCTGTGCGCAGTCACGTCATACTTTGTAACCTTGTACGGATCTCTGCCGCTTTCGCAAAGCTCAGCCAGCTTCTCACGGCGCACCTTCAATAAATGGTTTAACTCCTGCTCTTCTCTGTTGTTCTGCTGCTCTGCCACTGTCTTCACTCCTTTGTGCGATTTTTATGATACTCTCTGGATCTCCAGCACCTTGTACTGAATCACTCCAGCCTGTGTCTCTACGTCTACAATGTCTCCGGCCTTCTTGCCGAGAAGGGCATGGCCTACCGGTGACTCGTTGGAAATCTTATTCTGAAGGCTGTTTGCCTCAGTGGAACCAACGATCTTGAACTCCATCTCCTCGTCGAACTCCATATCTAATACCTTTACACGGCAGCCGATGTTGATTTTCTCAAGATCGATCTCCTCCTCAACTACGACCTCCGCGTTCTTTAACAGCTTCTCCAGCTGCTCGATTCTGGCCTCGATGTCTCTCTGCTCATCCTTTGCAGCATCGTACTCAGCGTTCTCGGACAGGTCACCCTGCTCTCTGGCTTCCTTGATCTTCTGAGCGATCTCCTGACGCTTGTTTACCTTTAAATCCTGTAACTCATCTTCATACTGCTTTAAGCCTGTGTAAGTGAGGATATGTTTCTTGTCTGCCATGATACTTTCCTTCCTTTCGGGTTACATTTTACAGGGAATCTCCCCTTCTATTCCTGTGTCAGATACCTCTGACCGGTATTTTTTTCTTCTTTCCGCGTCGTAATATTATAACTGAATTGCATGGCGATGTCAAGGAATAGATCCCTGCAGATGCTGATATTTCGGGACATTCCGTGGTTTCTCCGCCGTCTTACCGGAGTCTTTTGTCTACCAGCTCAATTAATCCTTCCAGGGTCTCCACCATGTTGATATCGTTTCTGAGGGCCGCGGAGTGGGGACACCCGGCGGTGTACCAGGCCACGTGCTTTCTCATCTCCCGCATGGCGATGAATTCTCCCTTATATTCCACCTGCAGTCTGGCGTGGCGCAGGATCATGTCCCGAATCTCCGAAAGGGACGGCTGCGGCAGAATTTCTCCCGTTTCCAGATAATGGTTAATCCTGTGGAACAGCCACGGATTTCCCTTGGCTCCCCTGGCCGCCATCACGCCGTCGCAGCCCGTCTCCTCCATCATCCGCGCCGCGTCCTCCGGAGTGAAAATATCTCCGTTTCCGATGACGGGAATGGAAACCGCCTCCTTCACCTGCCGGATGATATCCCAGTCCGCTTTTCCAGAGTAAAACTGCTCCCTGGTTCTCCCGTGGACCGTCACAGCCGCCGCTCCGCTCTGCTCTGCCATTTTGGCAAACTCCACCGCGTTGACTGACTGGTCGTTGAATCCTTTTCTGAACTTGACTGTCACTGGTTTTTTCAGTTTTTTTACCATGGCGGAGATAATTTCTCCGGCCAGCTTTGGATTTTTCATCAGCGCGGAGCCCTCTCCGTTGTTGACAATCTTCGGCACCGGGCAGCCCATGTTGATGTCAATGATATCATAAGGCCCTTCCTCCAGCTGAAGCGCCATCTGGCTCATAATCTCCGGATCGGAGCCAAAGAGCTGGACAGCCAGGGGATGTTCCTCCGGAACTGTCTCTAAAAGAGGCTTCGTATTCTTATTTTTGTAGAGCAGAGCCTTGGCGCTCACCATCTCCGTGCACATCAGCCCGCAGCCCTGTTCCCGGCAGAGGATGCGGAAGGGCAGATCCGTCACCCCGGCCATAGGCGCCAGTCCTACGGGAGACGGAAGCTCTACCCCTCCGATGTTCAGCTTCTTTTTCTGCAATCTGTTCTCTGTTTTATGATTCATCGATTCTTCCTGCTTTTCTTTCATGGGCCTCCTGCTTTTCTTCCTCCAGAAACAGGCTTTTCAGCTTTTCCGCGTCCTCTCCGCCTGAAATGAAAACGCGGTAGTAAAGCTCCAGCGCCTCCAGCAGCTCTCTTTTTTCCATCTGGTACTGCTTGATTTTCAGGGCGCTTCCTATCTCGTCAAACAGATAGTCCGTCTCGTCGCAGGCCACCTTAAACTGAAGCTCTCCCTCCGGCGTAAACTCCAGAGTCAGCACCCCTCCCACGTCCTCCGTGAACATGACGCACATAATCTGCAGTTCTTCCTTCACCTGCTCGGGAAGCTTAGAAAACTCCTCGTTAAAATAATATTTCTCCACATAGGAATTGGCTCCGCAGAGCACAACATTTTCCGCCATCTGTCTCTCCTCTCCATCTGCGAAAAAGACACCAGAACGCTTCTGCGCCCTGATGTCTTCTCTTCCCCTTGGGGACTTCTGCAGTCTTTCGTCTTATCGAATCAGCATCTTGCTGATCTTGTACTGCTCCTCAGGAATGTCCTTCTTCATGCTGAGAGCTTCCTGAATATCGTAATCTACGTACTCTCCGTTCTTGTAAGCTACCACCCGGTTGCTCTTTCCTGCGCAGAGCAACTCTACCGCCTTGGCTCCCATGATGGAAGCGTACACTCTGTCCTTGCAGGTAGGAGCGCCGCCTCGCTGCATGTAGCCTAAAATCGTGGCTCTTGTCTCAATGCCTGTGGCCGCCTCGATTCTTCTGGCCATGGAAGCAGAATGGCCGATTCCCTCTGCGTTGATGATAATATGGTGCTTCTTTCCGCGCTTTCTGTTCTCAATAATGCGGCTGATCAGCTCCTGCTCGTTGCCGTCATAGCGCTCCGGAAGGAGAATATCCTCCGCGCCGTTGGCAAGTCCGCACCAGAGTGCGATATATCCGGCGTTTCTTCCCATTACCTCGATGATGCTGCACCGCTCATGGGAAGTGGACGTATCCCGGACGCGGTCAATGGCGTCCATGGCTGTATTGACCGCTGTGTCGAAGCCGATGGTGTAATCCGTACAGGCAATATCCAGGTCAATGGTTCCCGGAAGGCCTACGGTGTTGATTCCAAGAGCGGACAGCTTTCCAGCTCCCTTAAAGGATCCGTCTCCTCCGATTACCACAAGTCCGTCGATGCCGTGCCTGCGGCAGATCTCAGCGCCTTTCTGCTGTCCCTCGGCTGTGGTAAACTCCGGGCATCTGGCGGTGTAGAGAACCGTTCCTCCGCGTCCGATGATATCGGCCACGCTGAGGCCGTTCATATCCACAATCTCCTCCTGAAGAAGGCCTGCGTACCCTCTCATGATACCTTTTACCTTCAGTCCCTTGTTGATTGCCGTTCTGACTACAGCGCGGATCGCCGCGTTCATTCCGGGAGCGTCGCCGCCGCTGGTGAGGACGCCGATTGTCTTAACCTCTTTTGCCATCTACTTCTACCTCCATTATCGCGTCTATCAAAAATCTTTAAAAATAATGCATTCTGTCCTGTACATTCTAATTCATTTTCCCTATCTTTTCAATAGTTTTTTCCACTACTTTGACATTTTTTTCACCAAGTTTCTCAGAAAGCCTTTCCACCAGCACAGAATCAGCGCTGACACTCCAGTTTACCGGCAGCACTTTTTTCGCCCGCTCTGCCTCCAGATAGATGACAACCCGATCGCTTCCCTCGCTGAGCCTCAGCATATCCAAAAGTTCCTGCTCTGCGGAAAAATACGCTTCTTTATCCGGATATTTCAGCCAAAGCTCTCTGGGAACCATGGAAAATGGGGTAATTCTCTCGCAGATCAGCTTTCCCGCCGGATCATCGCCGATGGATACGCGGCCCTGGACAAACACCTTTTCATCCTCTATCAGAAGTTCCCGGTTCTTCTCATAATCTCTTGGGAAGATTAACACCTCTACCGTTCCTGCCAGATCCTCCACCGTAATAAAGGCCATCATCTTGTTCTGCCGTGTGGTTTTTACTGTCTTTTCTGTAATCATGCCGCCTATCGTCACGTAAGCGCCGTCACGGACCCTGGCGGTTCCCTCCTCCTCATTCACAACAAAATCAGAGGAGACAGCCGTCACATTCTTTTTCCAGAGATCCATATACTCTTCCAGAGGATGGCCGCTGACGTAGACGCCCAGCATCTCCTTCTCAAAGGCCAGAAGCTCCTCTTTCGTATACTCTCCCACATCCGGAAAGGTAATCTGGAACTGCTCTTTTTCTTCCTCCTCCACAAAATCGAACAGAGACATCTGTCCTTCCATGGAGTTTTTCTTTTCCTTATTTTTCTGGTCTAACAGAGCCGCTGAAACCAGAAATTTCTGCTTTCTGGTACCGGGAAGGCTGTCCAGCGCTCCCGATTTAATAAAGCTTTCTATGGTTCTCTTATTGACCTCCTTATTGCTCATGCGGTCAATGAAATTTTCCAGGGAAGTGAAGGGGCCTCTGGCCGTCCTTTCCTTCACAATCTCGTCCACCACGCTCTGGCCGATACTCTTGATCGCCGAGAGGCCGTACCGGATGGCTCCCGACGATACGGAGAAGCCTCCCTCTCCCTCGTTAATATCCGGCGGCATGATCTTCATGCCCATCTGGCGGCAGGTTAAAATATACTCCGACACCTTGGAGACATTGTCCTTCACCGACGTCATGAGAGCCGCCATAAACTCCACCGGATAATAGTATTTCAGGTAGGCCGTCTGGTAGGATACCACCGCATAGGCCGCCGCGTGGGACTTGTTGAAGGCGTACTTGGCGAAGTCGATCATCTCGTCGTAGATGGTGTTGGCGGTCTTCTCGTCGATGCCGTTGGCAATACAGCCCTTCACTCCCTCCTCCGGATTGCCGTAGACGAAGTTCTGCCTCTCCTTTTCCATCACTGCGGCCTTTTTCTTGGACATGGCGCGGCGCACCAGATCGCTTCGGCCCAGCGTGTAGCCGGCCAGATCCCGCACAATCTGCATTACCTGCTCCTGGTAGACGATGCAGCCGTAGGTGGGGCTTAAAATCGGCTCCAGCTGAGGGCAGTCGTAGGTGATGGAGCTTCTGTCGTTCTTTCCCTTCAGGTATTTGGGAATAAAATCCATAGGACCCGGGCGGTACAGGGAGATACCTGCGATAATGTCCTCCAGGTTCTCCGGCTTCAGCTCCTTCATGAAGCTCTTCATTCCGCCGCTCTCCAGCTGGAACACGCCGTCGTTCTTGCCTGTGCCCAGAGATTCCAGCACCGCCCTGTCATTATAGTCGATCTGGTTCAAATCAATGTGGATGCCGTGGGTTTTCTCTGCCTGGCGCACGGCGTTCTGAATCACTGTCAGGGTGCGCAGACCCAGGAAATCCATTTTTAAAAGCCCCAGCTCCTCTAATGTAGTCATGGTAAACTGGGTGGTGATGGAACCGTCCGCCGCCCTGGAAAGAGGCACGTACTCGTCCACCTTATTCCGGCTGATCACCACTCCCGCCGCGTGCATGGACGTATGTCTGGGAAGTCCCTCCAGCCTCCTGCTCATGTCAATCAGATATTTGATCTCCGGATCGCTGTCATAGGCCTCTCTAAGCTCTGGTGTTTTCAGGGCCTTGTCAAGCGTCATGCCCAGATCCCCCGGAATCATCTTGGCCACAGCGTCGCACTTGGCGTAGGGCATATCCAGAACCCTTCCCACGTCCCGGACCACGCCCTTGGCCGCCAGGGTACCGAAGGTTACAATCTGCACGACCCGATCCCTTCCATACTTCTGCACCACATAGTCGATAACCTCCTGGCGGCGTTCAAAGCAGAAATCAATATCAATATCAGGCATGGATACTCGTTCCGGATTCAGAAACCGCTCGAACAGCAGGTTATAGCGGATGGGGTCAATATCCGTAATTCCCAGGCTGTAGGAGACGATGCTTCCCGCCGCCGAGCCTCGTCCCGGCCCTACCATGATGTCGTGGGAGCGGGCGAAGTGGATAAAATCCCACACAATCAGGAAGTAATCCACATAGCCCATGGACTGTATGACGGAAAGCTCATAGTCCAGACGCTTTCTCAGGCTTCCGTCGTCCTCTGGATACCGCTTCTCAAACCCTGATGTGCACAGCTCGTTTAAATATTCCCAGGAAGTCTTTCCTCCCGGCACGTCAAACTGCGGAATCTTCGTCACTCCAAACTCAATCTCCACGTTGCAGCGCATGGCAATCTTATGGGTATTCTCCAGAGCTTCCAGGGCATAGGGGAAGAGGTTCTTCATCTCCTCCTCCGACTTGACGTAATACTGTCCGCCCTCGTAGCGCATCCGGTTCTCATCCGCCACCTTTTTTCCAGTCTGGATGCACAGGAGAATGTCGTGGGACTTTTCATCCTCCCTGTTAATATAGTGGCAGTCGTTGGTGGCAACTAACGGAATTCCCGTATCCTGGCTCATTCGCAAAAGTCCCTGGTTCACCGTCTTCTGCATGGGGATTCCGTGATCCTGAAGCTCCAGAAAGAAATTGCCCTCTCCAAAAATTCTCTGATAGCGAAGAGCTGCTTTCTTTCCCTCCTCGTACATGCCGCGGGCAAGATTTCTCTGGACCTCCCCGGCCAGGCAGGCAGAAAGGCAGATAAGGCCCCTGCTGTACCGCTCCAGAGTCTCGTAGTCCACTCTGGGCTTGTAATAAAAGCCCTCCACAAAGCCGGCGGACACAATCTTCATCAGGTTCTGATACCCTTCGTTGTTCTCTGCCAGCAGAATCAGGTGATAGTATTTATCCTCTCCCACACCGATTTCACGGTCAAACCGGGATCCAGGACACACATAAATCTCACAGCCTAACACAGGACGGATTCCAGCCTCCCTGGCCGCCCGGTAAAAATCAATGACTCCGTACATAACGCCGTGATCCGTAATAGCCAGGCTGTCCATGCCCAGCTCCTTCGCTCTGGCCACCAGCTCCTTTATTTTGGAGGAGGCGTCTAAAAGGCTGTACTCTGTATGCACATGAAGATGTGTAAAAGCCATGTAGTCTTCCTTTTCCTTTCCTTAAATATGTATGGTATCTGCGCCTCTGTGCCTGAAAAATCCGGCCGGAAACGCTAAGAAGGAGGGCGCAGCGTCTGCCGTTCCCTCCTTTACATCTGTCTATGTTCCTCTTATGGACTCTGCTCTGCCGTCATCTCTACTCGGCGGACAGATATTTCTCAATGCTTGCGATCGCCGTATCCTCATCAGAGCCGTCGGCAGTGACAACCACCTTCTCGCCTACTGGAAGCACCAGAGACATCATCCCCATAATGCTCTTGGCATTCACCTTTTTGTTGGCATATTCCATGTAAATGCGGCTTTCGTACTGGCTGGCTACCTGTACCAGCATGGCTACCGGGCGGGCTTCCAGTCCTGACGCCAGCTCGATTGTGACTTCCTTACTTTTCATAACTTTCCTCCTCATTCCTTTCAAGGAACAATTCCTGCTGCTGTGATTTCTGTCCCCGCAGGCTCTCAGCGATGGAGCTGATCTTTCTGAGCCGGTGGTTCACCCCTGACTTCCCCACCGGAGGACTAAGTATCTCTCCAAGTTCCTTTAAAGTAGCGTCTGGCCGTTCCAATCTCGCCTGGGCGATCTCAGCTAAAGATTCAGGCAGGTAGTCCAGTCCAACTGTGTCTCTGATATAGGCGATATCCTGAAGCTGTTTGACAGCGGCAGACACAGTTTTATTAATATTGGCAGTCTCACAGTTGACCTGGCGGTTCACACTGTTTCTCATCTCCTTGAGGATTCTGATATTCTCAAGCTCCATCAGGGCCAGAGGAGCCTCCATCACATTCAGAATCTCTACAATCTGACTGCCCTCTTTTATATATACCACATAATACTTCTTTCTGACAACTATTTTTGCCTCAATGGAAAAAGTCCCTATGATTTCCCTCAGCTGCTCTGCTTTCTCCTCGGAGGAGCAGACAATCTCGAAATGGTAGAACTTTTCCGGATCGCTTAAGGATCCTGCTGCCAGAAAGGCGCCGCGGACGAAGGCTCTCCGGCAGCAGGAATTCTGGATAATCAGATTTTTCACCACGGACATATTTTCACAGACATCCCCGTCGTCTCCCAGAAGCCTGGCAGCCTGCAGCACCCGGACTGCGTCCCTGCTGCGTCTGACCGCCACTGTGTACGTCCTGTTTTTCTTTAAAAACGCATTCCTGCGGATTGCCACATCCGCTCTAATATTAAATGCTTTTTTCAGTAATGTAAAGTATTTTCTGGCAACCGCCACATTTTCTGTGTGGATGCGGATCATGTACTGGTTATCCTCTGTGATGTGGACCTTTCCGCACAGACTTAAAATAGCCGCGGTTTCCGCTATCTGGCAGTGTCTGGCAGGGCTTACCTGTCTGGAAAGCTCCTCTTTTACATGTGAAGAAAACGACAAATCAAACCTCCTGCTTTCTCCTGCTGTCTTTCTCGATATCTCTGTGTTCAATCTTTACGCCGATATCCTCCTTGGCCTTCAGGCGCTCATAGAGGCGGTTGGCCACTGTCACGGAGCGGTGTTTTCCCCCTGTGCAGCCGATGGCGATGACCAGCTGATTTTTCCCCTCCTCCACATAGTGGGGAAGCAGAAACAGCACCATATCGGAAAGTTTTTTTAAGAATTCCTCCGCCAGCCCGCCTTTCATGACAAATTCCTGTACCTCGGGCTCGTTTCCCGTATGGCTTTTCAGCTCGTCTACATAGTAGGGATTGGGCAGAAACCGCACGTCGAACACAAGATCCGCGTCCACCGGAATTCCATACTTAAAGCCAAAGCTTAACACGGTCACATAAAGGCTTCTGTAGTCCTCGTTGGAAATGAAAATCTTTTCCAGCTCAATTCTCAGTTCTTTTGTGAGAAGCATGCTGGTGTCTAAAATATAATCCGCCCTTTTCTTTAAAAAGGCCAGCTTCCTCCGCTCCTTCTCAATGCCCCTGTCCAGACGGTCAAGGCCTGCCAGCGGATGGCTTCTCCTGGTCTCCTTATACCGCTTGATCAAAACCTCGTCCCCCGCGTCAAGGAAGAGAATCTCGTAGGGAAAGCGGCTCTCGTCCCATTCCTTTAAAATAGCGCCCAGCTCCTCCAGCGATTCGCCGCTTCTGATATCAATTCCCAGAGCCGCCTGGCTTTTTTCTCCTCTTCTGGATCCCGCCAGCTCCGCAAACTTTCCAATCAGTGGAATCGGAAGATTATCCACGCAGTAAAATCCCATATCCTCCAGCATTTTAAGAGCTGTGGTTTTCCCGGCTCCGCTCATTCCGGTTACAATTACAAGACGCATACGCTAATTACTCCTTTTTGAATCTGCGGAAGCGGTGTCTCCCCAGGCGGACGGCCCGAAGCCCAGAAGCTTCACCTCCGGCTCCAGCCGCACGCCGGACGTCTCAAACACCCGCGTTCTCACCGCTTCAATCAGATCTCTGATCTCCTCAGGGGAAGCGTTCTCCCGGTTGATTACGAATCCGGCGTGCTTTTCCGACACCTGGGCTCCTCCAACGGAATATCCCTTCAGCCCAGCGTCCTCGATCAGCTTTCCCGCAAAGTATCCCTCCGGTCTCTTAAAGGTGCTGCCTGCGCTGGGATACTCCAAGGGCTGTTTATCTCTTCTCCGAAACGCCAGATCCTCCATCCGCTCCCGGATCTCCTCTTTATTTCCCCTTTTCAGCTCCATCACAGCCGATAAAACCGCATATCCTCTCTCGGGAATGCAGCTGTGGCGGTAGGACAACTGAAGCCCGCCGGCCGGCAGCTCTTCCACCTGGCCGTCTGGAGTCATCACCCGGACAGATACAAGGATATCCTTCATCTCGCCGCCATAGGCTCCGGCGTTCATCACTGCCGCGCCTCCTAACGTCCCCGGGATGCCGGCGGCAAACTCAAAGCCTGTCAGCCCTTCCTCTAAGGCCGCCCGGCCGATTTTAGAGAGGAGAAGCCCTGCGCCGGCCTTAAGAAGCACGCGGCCGTCTTCCTCCTCCCGGAGTATCCTCCACTCTTTCAGTTCTCCGTCCAGACGGATCATCACCCCTGGAAAGCCTGCGCTTCCCACCAGCAGATTGCTTCCATTGCCCAGCATATAATAGGGAACCTGGTATTCCCGGCAGGCGCCCACCGTCTGCCGCAGCTCCTCCTCCGTCTTAACCGATGCAAAAAATGCAGCCGGTCCTCCTGTACGGAAAGTAGTGTGAAGAGCCATTGATTCCTGTCTCTTTACCTGCTCCTCCCCTGCGGCTCTGCACAGCGCTCTGTAAAACTCATCCATACGCAGCTTCCTCTCTGACTTTCTTTCTCTGATTTTCTCTGTCTGATTTTCTCTGCCTGCTTCAGAAGGGCAGGTTTCAACCGATTTGGTCTCAGTCGTTCTTCGCAGCCAGATTGGCCTGGACTCTGTTGTACAGCTCTCTGGCCGCATTGTAGCCCATCTTTTTCTGTCTGTAGTTGACGGCTGCGGACTCTACAATCACCGCCAGGTTCCGTCCCGGACGGATGGGGATCGAGTGGCAGACTACCTTATTTCCCAGAAACTCCGTGTACTGATCCTCCATGCCCAGGCGGTCGTACTCCTTGTCCTTATCCCACTCCTCCAGCTTGATCACCATGTCAATGGACTGGGTATCCTTCACGCTCTCCACTCCAAACAGGGTTTTCACGTCGATAATCCCGATTCCGCGCAGCTCAATGAAATGGCGCGTAATATCAGGGGCCGATCCAATCAGCGTGTCGTCGCTGACCCGCTTGATTTCCACCACGTCGTCGCTGACCAGACGATGGCCTCTCTTGATCAGCTCCAGCGCCGCCTCGCTCTTTCCGATTCCGCTCTCGCCCATAATCAGAACGCCCTCGCCGAATACGTCCACCAGCACTCCGTGGATGCTGATCATGGGAGCCAGCTTCACATTCAGCCACCGGATCACCTCTGCCATCAAATCGGAGGTGGTCTTCTTGGAAATCATGCAGGGCACGCCGTAGTAGTTGCACAGCTCCAGCACGCACTCGTCCGGCTCCAGGCCCCGGCTGTAGAGAAGGCACGGAATTTTGCTGGAAATCAGCTTATCGTAGATATACCGTCTCCGATCCAGAGTCAGCGTATTTAAGTATGCCTGCTCCACATATCCGATGATCTGCACTCTCTCCTTGTCAAAATGGTCAAAAAATCCGGTCAGCTGAAGAGCCGGACGGTTTACATCCGGGTGGACCAGCACCGTTTTCTCTGTATCCAGCTCCGGCGTCATATTTTTTAAATCCATCTTTTTAATTAATTCTTTAATTGTCACTCCATACATGGCCTTTCTCCTTTCACAGCTTTCATTCTGTCTGCCTGTACTCCTAAGTTTACTCTATCATTTTTCAGCCCGTTTGTCACTCTTTGGCATGAAAGAAATGGTATACTGCCTCCGCCGCAGCCTGATTCATCTGAGGCACCGCGGAAAGTTCCTCCACCTGGGCGTCCCTGACAGCCTCTATGGTCTTAAAATGCCGCATCAGAGCCTTTCTCCTGGCGGGACCGATTCCCCTGATATCGTCCAGCACAGAGCGCACCTGCTCTCTGCCGCGCAGACTTCTGTGGTATTCAATGGCAAATCGGTGGGCCTCGTCCTGGATTCTGGTGATCAACTTAAATCCCTCGGAATACCGGTCAATGGGAATCTCCTCGTTTCTGTAATAGAGTCCCCTGGTCCGGTGATTGTCATCCTTCACCATTCCGCAGACCGGAATTGATATCTGAAGCTTTTGAAGAACCTCCAGGGCAATGTTTACCTGTCCTCTTCCTCCGTCCATCATAATCAGATCCGGGAATCTGGTGAAGCTTCCCATCTCAAGCTGTCCGCCCTCAGCAGAAATCTCCTCCCGCTCTGCCAGGCCGTGGGAAAAACGCCGCGTCAGCACTTCCCGCATGGAAGCGTAATCGTCCGGTCCCTGAACCGTTCGAATGCGGAACTTCCTGTAGTCGTTCCGCTTGGGTCTTCCGTCCTCATAGACGATCATGGATCCTACGGACTCGAAACCGCTGATATTGGAGATATCGTAGGCCTCAATCCGCCTTACCTTCTCAAGCCCTATCAGCCCTCCAATCTGATTCATGGCTCCTGTCGTTCGAAGCTCCTCCCGCTTGATTTTTTCTTTATCCTGAGCGAGAACCATTCTGGCGTTCTTTTTCGCCAGCTCCACCAGCCGCTCCTTCTCTCCCTTTCTGGGAACCAGAATTCTTACCTTCTGCCCTCTCCGCTCGCTGAGGAACCGGCCGATCAGATCCGCGTCTTCCAGCTCCTCCTGGCACCAGATCTCGTGGGGAATAAAGGGCGTCCCGGCGTAAAACTGCTTTACAAAGCCGTTTAAAATCTGGCCGTTCGATTCCGCTGTTCCGGCTTCCACATGAAAATGCTCCCGCCCGATGAGCCTTCCGTCCCGGACAAAGAACACCTGCACCACCACGTCTCTCTCGTCCTTGGCCATGGCAATCACGTCGCGATCGTCCATGCTCTGACTGGTAATCTTCTGCTTCTGGGCTATCTGATTCACGCTTTTAATTAAATCCCGGTACTCAGCCGCCTTCTCAAATTCCATCTGTTCTGAGGCCTCGTACATTTTATCAGTCAAAGCCTTCGTCACAGGCGCATATTTCCCTCCCAGAAAATCCAGCGCGCCACGGATCTGTTTCTGGTAATCCTCTTTTGAAATATATCCCTGGCACGGGGCATCGCACTGTTTAATATGGTAGTACAGACAGGGCCTGTCCTTTCCGATATCCCGCGGCAGGTTTCTGGTGCAGGTTCTGATCCGGTAAATCCGATGCAGAAGATCAATGGTATCCTTCACCGCTCCGGAGCTGGTAAAGGGGCCAAAATACTTATTTTTATCTTTTTTCATGGTTCTGGAAAAGAGGATTCTTGGGTATTCCTCCGACACTGTCACCTTGATGTAGGGATACGTCTTATCGTCCTTCAGCATGGTGTTATAGCGGGGACGGTGCTCCTTAATCAGGTTGCACTCCAGCACCAGCGCTTCCAGCTCCGAATCTGTAATAATATACTCGAATCTTGCAATATGAGAAACCATCTTTTCGATCTTGGCAGTCTTGTTTCTGCTGCTCTGAAAATACTGGCGGACTCTGTTTTTCAGGCTGATCGCCTTTCCCACATAAATAATCTCGTCCTTCTCATCGTGCATAATGTAGACTCCCGGCTGAGCCGGAAGTTTTTTCAGCTCTTCTTCTATATGAAACATGACGAATCGTCCCTCTTGCCTCTGCGAAGCCTCGACGCGTCGTAGTGCATCTGAAGCTTCAAATACCGCCTGATTCCCTCTGTCTGCTCTTCCAGAGAGCCATATCTGGTGCTGATATCCAGATACACGCAGACGCTGTCCAGCTCTCTCTTTCCCACGCAGCCTTCCATTCTTCTGAGAACAGCCAGCTGTTCCTCTGTGCTTTCTGCATCGAGAAACTCGATGAGAAGCGGATTCGGCTGATCGGGAACTGGCTCAATGGGCGAAAATCCCCATCCGCCGTCTCGTTCTGCAGATACCACGCCTCTTCCGGCCAAGCCGCAGTTTCTCCTGCTCTGAACCAGCATTTTTTCCCGCATGCCCTGCTCCGGCTCTGTTTTCCTCTCATTCTGCTCCGGTGCCTTTTCCCGCGTACTCTGCTCCGGCTCTGCTTTCCTCTCATTCTGCTCCGGTGCCTTTTCCCGCGTTCCCTGCTCCGGCTCTGCTTCATTCCCGCATCCTGGCTCCGTCTTCTCAAACCGGAATTTCTGTTCTGCCTGCGGGTATTTTTCCCGGTCCACCGGGCTTAAAAAGTTGTCCAGCGGGCGGGCGTAAATTCCGTAATCGCCATACAAAGCCTGGTAAATCACAAGCTTTTCCCCTGTCTCTGAATGTGAGGCAACCGCCACAATCTGATACATTTTATTTTTAAAGTGCCTGTAAAATTCCCCTGGTTTTGGAATTCTGTCCATTTTTATATCCATTCCTTTCGCTTCGCTCAGGCACAAAACGTTATGAAAATGTTTTCCTGAGCTTATTTTTTCTTTATAGTTCTTCTTATAGGGAACTCGGTATACTACAAATCACGGGGAGGTGAGTGGGCTGTCCGGCTTGCCGGATGACCGTATTTTTATATGTGTAGTCCGCCTTTTCAAGCACAAATAAGTGTGACCTAAGAGCACGTAATCTTATCTTTGTATAAACATTCTCGTTTATAGCTTAGGCGTTCAGTCAATGCCGTCTCTCCCTATAATCTTTAGTGAACCTTCTGGTTCTGAAAGGAGTCCCTATGGCTTTAAAAATCGTGTACAAAATCTGCTGTGGCATTGATGTCCACAAGACTTTTGTAGTTGCCTGTATCGCTTCTACTAACGACAAAGGCATTACCTCTTATGAGAGCCATCGGTTTTCGACCTACACGAGCGGTCTGAAAACTTTGTTACAATGGCTACTCGACCGGAATTGCAAGGATGTCTGTATGGAATCCACTGGTAAATACTGGATTCCTGTTTATAACATCTTGGAATCGGATTGTTCGATTGTCCTTGCTCATCCCAAATATGTTAAGGCTATCCGTGGAAAGAAAACTGACAAGAAAGATGCCAAATGGATTGCTGACCTGTTTAAGCATGACCTTGTTGCTGGAAGCTTTATGCCACCTGCTGACATTCGCCAGCTTCGCGACCTCATGCGTTACCGCTTCAAACTAACCTGCTTCAAATCAAGCGAAAAGAATCGTTTGCAGAACTGTCTCACGGTTTCCAATATCCAGTTGGGAAACGTTGTCTCGGACACCTTCGGCAAATCTGCTCAGGCGATACTGGATAAACTTTTGGAAAATCCCGCAGATACTTCCTTTGACCTTGAGCCTCTCGTTTACAAAAGTTTGAAAAAGAAACTTCCGGAACTCCGTGACGCCATTGACGGTTATATCACTCCGGAACAGGCTGGCAAACTCAAGGTGATCAAAGCTCACTATGAAAACCTTGAATCCCGGAAAGCAGAGCTTGAAGAACTCATTCTTGCGCTCGCCGCTCCCTATCAGCAGGAACTTACCATTCTTCAAACTGCTCCTGGTATCAGCAGTCCTTTCACTGCCATCGGAATCATTTCCGAAATCGGTACCAATATGGAGGCTTTTCCTTCGGCGAAACACTTGTGCTCATGGGCTGGGCTTACACCAACCAACAATGAAAGCGCAGGGAAGAAAAAATCTGTCCGGGTGTCCAAGGCCGGATGCTACATCAAACCGCTTTTAGTACAGTGCGCAAACGCTGTCGTAAAAAGCACTAAGCATCCTGAAATGCGTAACCGTTATCTCCGTCTCAAAAAGCGTCGCGGTCACAAAAAAGCAATCATTGCAATAGCAAGAATGCTTCTTACCGCATTATACCACATGTTGAAGAACGGGGAAAACTATAATGCAGAACTTTATCAGAAATCCGATTTACTTCCAGTTGATCGTGAGATTACCGTAGAGCAGGCACTCATGATCGCCAGAAACCAAGGTTATAAGATCAAGTCAGCAACTGCATAACCTTAACATACACAATATTCAATTTTTAAAGCAGCCACCGAAAGATGGCTTGTTTGTGATGCGATTAAGGGAATGGATACCCTCTACTTCTCATTTTCAATCTTATTCCTCCGTCCCTTTGCATACTGACGATAGTATACCATTTTCCCCCTGTCTCTGCCACTGAAAATGCTGTTTCCGGCGGGCTTCTGGAAATTTTTTTTAAGAAAAATCATTTTCCCTCTACTCAAAACGTATTTTTTGTAGCATAATAGATAGGAATTTAATGCGACAAAATTACAGAGTAGATAAGGACGGTAAACTATGAGAACAGGATTCGATAATGACAAGTATCTGAAAATGCAGTCCGATCACATCCGCAAGAGAATCGGACAGTTCGGCGACAAGCTTTATCTGGAATTCGGCGGAAAGCTGTTTGACGATTATCACGCTTCCCGGGTGCTCCCCGGTTTTGCCCCAGACAGCAAGCTCAGGATGCTCCTTCAGCTGGCAGATCAGGCTGAGATTGTCATCACCATCAACGCGGCTGATATTGAGAAGAACAAGGTCCGCTCTGATCTGGGAATTACCTACGACGTAGACGTTCTCCGCCTCATTCAGACCTATACCGACAAGGGACTTTACGTGGGCAGCGTCGTGATCACCCACTACGCAGGCCAGTCCAGCGCGGATCTGTTTAAGAAAAAGCTGGAAAATCTGGGTATTAAGGTTTACCGCCATTATATCATCGAGGGATACCCCTCCAACATTTCCCTCATTGTCAGCGACGAGGGATACGGAAAAAATGAGTACATCGAGACGACCAAGCCTCTGGTCATTGTCACAGCTCCAGGCCCGGGCAGCGGAAAGATGGCTACCTGCTTATCTCAGCTGTACCATGAAAATAAAAGAGGCATCAAGGCCGGCTACGCCAAGTTCGAGACCTTCCCTATCTGGAATATTCCGCTCAAGCATCCGGTAAACCTGGCCTACGAGGCGGCTACCGCTGATCTGAACGACGTCAACATGATCGATCCCTTCCACCTGGAGGCTTACGGCGTCACCACAGTCAACTACAACCGCGACATCGAAATTTTCCCGGTTCTCAACGCTATCTTTGAGGGAATCTACGGCAGCTGCCCCTACAAATCCCCCACAGATATGGGCGTAAATATGGTAGGAAACTGCATCAGCGACGACGAGGTCTGCTGCGAGGCGTCCAGACAGGAAATTATCCGCCGCTACTATCAGGCCCTGAGCCGCGTAGTCAAGGATCAGCCTGGCTCCAAAAATGAGGTCTATAAAATTGAGCTTCTGATGAAGCAGGCGAAAATCGTCACCAGCATGCGTTCTGTTGTGCCGGCTGCCAATGAGCTGGCCGCCAGGGAGGGAGCTCCCGCGGCAGCTTTAGAGCTTCCGGACGGCTCTATCGTCACTGGAAAGACCAGCAACCTCCTGGGAGCCTCAGCCGCTCTTCTGTTAAACGCAGTAAAAGAGCTTGGCGGAATCCCCCATGAGCGCCACCTGATTTCCCCGGCGTCCATTGAACCTATCCAGAAATTAAAGGTAGACTACCTGGGAAGCACCAACCCCCGTCTCCACACAGACGAGATCCTGATCGCTCTCTCCACCTGCGCCGCTTCCGACGAGGACGCCAAGCGGGCGTTAGAACAGCTTCCGAAGCTGAAGGGCTGCCAGGTTCACACCTCTGTGATCCTGTCTGACGTAGACATTAAAACCTTCAAAAAGCTGGGAATCGAGCTGACCTGCGAGCCTGTTTACGAGCACAAGGGAATTTATCACTAGGCTCCCATTTTAAAAACGCCTGGGCAAATCACTTGATTGACTGATTCGCCTAGGCGTTTTCTTTTATATGTCTTTTATGTGCTGACGCTGTTTTCTAACTGTCAGACAGTCCTGCCGTTCCTAATTCTGAGTATCCGGCTCTTTCTCCGGTTCCTCAGACTCCGGCTGCTGCTCCTTACTCTCTCTGGCCGGCTCAGGTACTTCTTCTGATTCCTGCTGTTCTGGCTGTTCAGGCTCTTCTGGCTCTGAAGATGTCTCTGCCTCGTCCTGAACGGCGTTCTCTTTCACAGCGCTCGAAGTCTCCTCTGAGTCTGCGCCTGCAGGATCTTCCGTCTTCTCTTTCAAATCCAGACGGCCGCTCTGGCTACTCTCCTCCTCAGGCTCTGGAATTCCCTTGATCTCCCGCAAAATCTTCATAAATTCCTTGCCTGTGATGGTCTCCTTCTCAATCAGGAAGGCAGCGATGGCGTCTAACGCGTCCCTGTTTTCCTGAAGCATAGTCTTCGCTTCCTCGTAGGCCTCCTTCAGAATCATCATCACTTCTTTGTCAATATCTGCCGCCGTCTCGTCGCTGCAGTTAAGCACCGTTCTTCCGCTGAGATACTGATCCTCCCTGGAGGCCAGTCCGATTAAGCCGAACTTGTCAGACATGCCGTACTGGGTCACCATGGCTCTGGCAATTCTGGTAGCCTGCTCAATATCGTTGGAAGCTCCTGTCGTAACTGTATCAAAGACAATCTCCTCCGCCGCGCGGCCTGCCAGAAAGCCCACCAGCATAGCGTGGATTTCCTTCTTGGTATTTAAGTATTTCTCCTCCTCAGGCACCTGCATGACATAGCCCAGAGCGCCCATGGTACGGGGCACAATCGTAATTTTCTGAACTGGTTCCGCGTCCTTTTGGAGCGCGTTCACCAGCGCATGGCCTACCTCGTGGTAGGAGACAATCCGTCTCTCCTCCTTGCTGAGGATCCGGTCCTTCTTCTCCTTGCCTACCAGCACAACCTCCACTGCCTCGAACAGATCCTTCTGAGAGACAGCCTGGCGGCCGTGTTTGACAGCCGTAATGGCCGCCTCGTTCATCATGTTGGCCAGATCCGCGCCCACTGCGCCGGAGGTAGCCAGGGCAATCTCCTCAAAATTTACCGTCTCATCCAGCTTCACATCCTTGGAGTGAACCTTTAAAATGTTAATTCTTCCCTTTAAATCCGGCTTATCCACAATCACCCGGCGGTCAAAACGGCCCGGACGCAGAAGCGCCGGATCGAGAATCTCAGGACGGTTTGTGGCAGCCATTACCAGCAGACCCTTGGAAGAGTCAAAGCCGTCCATCTCTGAGAGCAGCTGATTCAGCGTCTGCTCTCTCTCATCGTTTCCTCCCAGACGGGAATCACGGCTCTTTCCAATGGCGTCCACCTCGTCGATAAAGATAATGCAGGGAGCGGACTCCTGAGCCTGCTTAAACAGATCGCGGACACGGGATGCTCCCACGCCCACAAACATCTCCACAAAATCCGATCCGGACAGGGAGAAAAAGGGAACCTTGGCCTCTCCGGCCACCGCCTTGGCCAGCAGCGTCTTACCGGTTCCCGGAGGTCCCACTAAGAGGGCTCCCTTTGGCAGCTTGGCGCCGATCTTCGTATATTTTCCCGGGTTGTGGAGGAAATCCACAATCTCCTTCAGCGATTCCTTGGCTTCGTCCTCTCCAGCTACATCCTTAAAGGTAATTCCTGTCTCTTTCTGGACGTAAACCTTGGCGTTGCTCTTTCCAACGCCCATGATTCCGCCTCCGCCGCCTCCGCCCATTCTTCTCATCATAAAGTTAAAGAAGAAGAACAGAATTGCAATCGGAAGAATCCAGTTTAAAATCACAAGAAGAATCTCCACCCCGGCGTCAGCCTCCTTGGCCTCATAGGTGGCTACTCCCGCCTCATCCAGCTTCTCCAGAAAGCTGGGATCGTTGATCGGCACGGTATAGTATTCCTTGCCAATGAGATTTCCCCATCTGTCCTTGCTGGACTGATACTTGGAGGAATTTTTATTCGGAGTGATAAGAATCCTTCCGCCGCTGAGAGTCACAGACTCTACTTCATGGTTCTTCAGCATCTGATTGAACTCGCTGTAGGGAATGTTTTCTTTATTTGCGTTATTCAGCCATGTATTCATAACCATGACGCAAAGCATCGTAAACATCAGGGTAATGATAACAACTGTAATGTTTCCCTTCTTCGGCTCTTTCTGATTTCTGCCATTCTTACTGTTGTTGTCCATAAATCTAAGTTCTCCATTCTGAATAGATTCTGCTTCGTCTATTCTATACCATTATAGTGTCCATCTCCCTATAAATCAAGAACTGAAACTATTAAAATGCTATAAACAGCATCCTGAAAAGGGCGGCGCATACTTTTCCCGATCCGGGCGCATGATAGGAGCAAGAAGCGAAACAGACGGGAGGTGACACAATTGAAATCAGCGGATGAGCATTTAAGCAGGGACATAAGCTCCCTGAAGCGGGACGGCAGAATACGCCCCATCTCCATGGAAGAGCTGCGAAAACGGTATGGCGACGAACTGAGAGCCATGAACCATGTGCCGGAGGATCTGGCCGATACGTCTGACTTTGACTCCTGCTCCGCCATGGACTGCACAGGCCTGATGCCGGCTCTCCCTCTGTCCGAGGCAGAGCTTGAATCCTATGAGGATCTGTACCGGATTTTTCCAAAAGCTCCAGAGGAATCGGGGAAGGTGTAGAAGCCTCTTGCTTTTTCCTTTTTCCTTCTGGTATACTGACGTAATCAAAGGAGACGATGCTGCTGCGGCTCCGTCTTCTACTAAAGCGTCAGTAAACAGGAGGAGCTTTCATCTATGAACCATCTGATCCCAACCACCAGCATACGCGGATATCAGCCGTCTTCTTCCGGCAGGATTCCGCAATATGAAAACTGCCGTCTCTGTCCCAGAAGCTGCGGCGCCAACCGGTATGAAGCTTCCGGTTTCTGCGGCTGCGGCACAGTCCCAAAGGCAGCCAGAGCCGCCCTCCACCAGTGGGAAGAACCCTGTCTCAGCGGAATTCACGGAAGCGGAACCGTATTTTTCTCCGGCTGTACGCTTCGCTGCTGCTTCTGCCAAAATTACCGGATCAGCAGCGAAGGCTTTGGAAAAGAAATCAGCGTTTCACGCCTTTCTGAAATTTTTCTGGAGCTGCAGGAACAGGGAGCGCACAATATCAATCTGGTAACTGCCACCCAGTTCCTGCCATCCGTCATCCAGGCTTTAGAGAGCGCCAGGCCGTTTCTCCATATCCCCGTGGTGTATAACTGCGGCGGCTATGAAAGCCTGGAAACCGTCCAGGCGCTGGAACCATATGTAGATGTGTGGCTGCCTGATTTAAAGTATATGGACAGCTCTATTTCCAGCCTTTACTCAAAAGCTCCCGATTATTTTTCTGCCGCTTCCAGGGCAGTTCAGCAGATGATCCGCCAGACAGGCCCTCTGCTCTTTGAGGAATATGCTGAACATAGGCAGACCTGCCGCCTCTTAAAGCGTGGAACCATTCTCCGCCATATGGTGCTTCCAGGGCAGAAGGAAGATTCCATCCGCCTGCTTGACTGGATCAGCGAAACGCTCCCCAGAGGCCAGTTTCTCTTAAGCCTTCTGAGCCAGTATACGCCGTTTTATAAAAGTTCTGAGCATCCGGAAATAAACCGCAGAATCACGACTTACGAATATGAAAAGGTGCTGGACCATGCCATCCGGCTGGGACTGACCGATGGGTTTATGCAGGAAAAAAGCAGCGCAAAGGAAGAATACACGCCTCCCTTTGAGCTGCAGGGAATTTAGTTCAGAGCGCAGTCAAAGAGGGTATTGATGTTATTCTTATCATCAATACCCTCTTTATGCTATCTCGTCCATGGGTTTGTACCTCATTTCTTAATCTTTTATCTATATTAAATTTTTCTTTTCCTCTTCCTTTATCTCTCTGCCGAATTTCTTTCCTTTCATTATTTTTATCTATTTCGATACGAACCATTCTTCCTAATAATACTTTCTCGTCATATCACCAGGCCGACTCTTTTCGGATTTAATAGATGGGCTTCGGTCTCTTCTTATAAAGGATTTTGAGGGGTTCCTTTGTCTGATACTTTATTCAGACGAGTTTACGCTGCTGGTGGACTGTACCTCCTTATTTGAGATTTCCTTTGGACTTTTCCTTTAGAGGAAGTTCCTTTGGATTGTTTTTAAGTTCTCTTTGTTTTGATGTCTTTATTATAGCTTAATGATCTCATTTTGTCAACAATATTTTTATTATTTTTCTATAATTTCTGACTTACACTCTTTTATACGCTTATATTCTCACATAAATAGTGGCTTTTGTTCTGTTATTTTATACTTTTTTAATTGAAAATACTTCTCTATTTCTATATAATAGACTGCATCTATTCTTTCAGCATACCTTGCTGTCTATAATTTTCACATTTCACAATTCTTATATTCTACTAAAGGAGGCATATATGACCTACGAAACATTTCTATCACTGATTCTCAACGAAACTCAAAACCTGGCAGGAAAGGACGTTTCTGTATCTGTCCAGAAAACTGTCAAAAATAACGGCGTTTTCCTGGACAGTCTGTCGATACGAAAAGCCGGTTCCTCCATCGCTCCGGCCATCTGCCTGGATCCTTACTATGAGGAAGCTGAGTCTGGCACTCCTATGGAGGCAATTGCCCGGCAGATTCTGGAGCTGGCAGCTCAGCAGAGCATGTTTCCGCCCAGACTGGATTCCTGGCTCCGCGACTTTTCCCAGGTTAAAACACAGATAGCCTTCCGCCTTGTCTCTGCCAGGGAAAATGAAACCCTTCTGTCGTCCGTTCCCCACGTTCCATTTCTCGATCTGGCCCTGATTTTTTATGTCATTGTAGAACAGCAGAGGGACGGCCAGACAACGCTCCTGATTCACCATGAGCATGCAAAGCTGTGGAATACCGACGCCGGCGGGCTTTATCAGCTGGCCTGTTCCAATACGCCCCTTCTGCTGCCCGCTAAGATCACGCCGTTAGAGCAGATCATTGCCTCTCTTTCTCCCGATATCCCTATGTTTCAGACCGATGAAATTACCCCAGCCGGCTTAAATCAGGAGGAAGGCGCCTTTCCGCTCCATGTTCTCACCAATTCTGCCGGCCTGAACGGCGCCGCCTGCATTCTCTATCCCCGGATCTTAAAAAACTTCGCAGAGCTTGTGAAGGATGACGTATATATCCTTCCCTCAAGCATCCACGAAGTTTTGTTAACTCCCGTCTCCTCTTCTCCCTCTGTCCAGGAGCTGAATCAGATTGTCTCTGAGATCAATGAACTGGACGTCCCTGCGGAGGATCGCCTGTCCAATCATATTTACTGCTACAGTCCTCTGGAGGATCAGATTTTTATTCCCTCCTGCCCTTCTAGCGCTTCTGCATCAAGCGGAATATGGAATCCACAATAAAAATAGCCATGGCCATAGCGCCGGAAATCTGCAGCGTCTCCATAAAATAGACGTTTGAAAGAGAGGAGGCTCCCTGAATCAGATAGTAAACGCTTCTGTAAATAGAAGCGCCCGGCACCGTGGGCAGAATTCCCGATACCAGAAAAACAGTCACAGGAGCTTTGAACATTCTGGCAAAGCTGTGGCTTAAAAGGGCCACAAAGATGCTGGACCAGAAAGCCGCCGCTATCAGCGAATATCCCATCTCCAGTACAGTCAGGTAGGACAGCCAGCACACCGCCCCTGCGATTCCCGCATGGATAATGTGCTTCTGGGGGACCTCCAGAAGCAGTCCAAAGCCCACAATAGCAATAAACGCAGCGATTGTCTGCCAAATAATCTCCATCACAACGCACCTCCCAGCATCATGGCCGCTCCGACTCCTGACGCCACCGCCAGAGCCACCACGATCGCCTCTAATATCCTGGCGATTCCGGAAGCGTAATCTCCGTTCAGCGTGTCTCTGATGGCCGAGGTAAAAATAACGCCGGGAACGATAGGCATCAGGGCGCTGATAATCACCGCGTCTGCATTCAGGCTGCAGGCAGGAAGCAGAACAGCTCTTAAAACCAGAGACAGGATGCCGGCCAAAAAGGCTTCTGCTGCAGTAGAGCAGAAATCGTTCAGCTTCACCCGGTTGATCAGAATCTCAAACAAGGCCATCACCATGCCCACCATAGCTGCCGCCGCTATTTCCAGAATGCCGCCGTCAAATATTACGGCAAAGGCAGCCGGAGTAACGGTATATCCCAGGATTCTCAGTTTTCGGCTGTACTGAAGCTCCCTCCCTATCTCCTGCAGGGCGTCCTTTGCCTCCTCCACAGAGAGAATACCGGTACAGAAGTTTCTTGATACGTCGTTTACCCTGCAGATTCGATTCATGTTCGTCGACCGTCCCCTGACTCTGCGCACTACGCTGAGAGGTTCTCCCTCCCCCGACGTCAGCGTAATAAAAATACCTGTGGCCATCACAACCACCTCCGCCCCGGAAGCACCTGACGCCCTGAGAATCCGGGCGACAGTGTCTTCTACACGGTAAATCTCAGCTCCGCTGACCAGCATGATCTCACCAGCCTGGGCAGCCATATCCACCAATGTTCTGTCTCTCATCTTTGACGCTCCTTTTGAAATGTCCCTGAATTATATCATGTACAGAAAAAATGTCAACTGTTTGGCGCGTCTTTCCTGATTCCTCTATCCAGGAAACAGCAGGCAGCCAGTCTGGTACACAGCTGACGCCGCCAGAAATGCAAGCGCCAGCTGAAATACCGCCATGCAGGCAGTCCATTTCCCATCTCCCGTTTCTGTCCTCACCGCAGACACAGCCGCGGAGCAGGGCGTGTAAAGAAGGCAGAATACCATCAGGGCATAGGCGTTTACAGGTCCAAAGCCAGAAGCAGAAAGGCTTGAATAAAGCCATGCCATGCCGCCTTCCGAATTGACGTTCTGAATTCCGTAAAGAACTGAAAAACTGGACACTACGGCCTCCTTGGCAGAAAGCCCCGACAGCAGGGCGACGGCTGTCTGCCAGTCTCCCAGACCGGCCAGGGAAAAAAGAGGCGCAAGCAAACGGCCGGCTGACGCCGCGAAGCTGCAGGAGATATCAGATACAAAGCCGGAGAAGCCGGTGTGAAGAAGGAACCAGAGAAGCACGGAAGATAAAACAATCGTTGTCCCTGCCTTCGCAAGGTACTCCTCTGTCTTTTCCCTCACGCAGAATATCGTGTGCTTTGCACAAGGCAGTCTGTACTCTGGGAGCTCTATCAAAAAACAGTCCTCCCTGTTCTCCCCCGATATCTTCCAGTGGAGAACTGCAGTTAACACAGCCGCCCCCATTCCCGCCAGGTACAGGGAGCTGGCCGCTAAAACGGCATGTTCAGGAAAAAACATCTGGGAAAACAAAACGTACACGGTCATTCTGGCCGGGCATGACATAAAATGGGCGGCCAGAATCGTGCGCTTTCTTTCAGGTTCTCCGTCCACAATTCTGGCGGCTGTCACAGCCGGAACTGTGCAGCCAAAGCCCAGCATCAGAGGCAGAAAGGATTTTCCTGACAGTCCCGCCATTCTCATCGTTTCGTTCATCACATAGGCGGCTCTGGCCATATACCCGCTGTCCTCCAGAACAGACAGCGCAAAGAACAGAATGATCATGTTGGGAAGAAAGCTGAGTACGCTTCCCACGCCCGGAATGATTCCGTCCAGAATCAGCGATTTCAGCCATCTCGCCGTTCCGGTCCTATTCAGAATGGAATCCGCTGCCGCCAGGACGCATTCTAAAAGCTGCTCCACCCCCCGCTTGGGAATATTTCCTACTGAAAAGGTAAGAAAAAAGACAAATGCCATCAGAAACAGAAAAATAGGGATTCCCCAGGTGGGATGCATCAGCCACCGGTCAGCCTGATCCGTCCGGTTGATGGCGTGTTCTGTTTTCTCATGGCATTTAAAACGTATTTCTTCTATATATCGATATCTCTCTTCATCGTTTCTGCACCGAAATGCAGAAGACGTCCTGGCGTCCTGCCCGCCGGAACGCCCGTCTGCCGCTGCGGCAGTCTCTTTTAAAAGCTCGCGAAGGCCTGTCTCCTTTCTGGCAGATATAGGCAGGCAGGGGACTCCCAGGCAGTTTTGCAGCTGTTCCAGCTTCCATCCGGAAACCTGGCCTCCTGTCTTTAACGCTTTCCTGTCAAACGCATTCAAAGCCAGCACCATAGGCGTTTTCAGCTCCATCAGCTGAAGCGTCAGAGCAAGACTCCTTTCCAGAAGGCCGCTGTCCGCCACATTGATAATCACGTCTGCCCCGCCGGCCTGAAGCCACTTCCAGGCCTCTCTCTCCTCTGCGCTGCTGCAGTCCAGACTGTAAATTCCAGGCAGATCTATCAGATGAATCGGAATTCCTTCAAATGAAAGCCAGCCGGACGCCTTCTCCACTGTCACGCCCGGCCAGTTGGCAGTTTTCAGCTGAAAACCCGTCAGCGCGTTAAATAACGTCGTCTTCCCGCAGTTTGGATTTCCGACCAGCCCCACAGTCAGTATTCTGCTTTCATTCGGACTCTTCAACCGTCTGCCTCCTTCTTTCCTTCCATTCTGCCGCCGGCTCTTCCAGAGGGAGAATCTCAATGGCTTCCGCCAGTTTTCTTCCAAGAGCCAGACGGGTTCCCCTGATTTTGACTGCCGCCGTTCCGCCTTTCTTTTTCGTCAGGAGCAGAAGCCTTGTGCCCTTCACCACTCCCAGAGATTTCAGACGCCTGGTCCACTCCTCTCCCAGTTTCTTCTGAACGACTGCCTCTACCATATAGACTCTCCCCGCTTCCCCCTCATACAGTCTCATAGCGGCTTTTATTCCTCCATCTCTAACAGAAGCTTCTTAATCTCTATCATCTGATCCCGCAAGGAAGCAGCCTCCTCAAAGTTCAGCTCCGCGGCGGCCTGATGCATCTTCTTTGTCAGCTCCTTCGCCAGCTGCTTTAATTCCCGTTCGTCCATAGACTCCGGCTCCTTCACTCTGTCTGCTGCAGCGCTTTCCGCTGCCTGGGAAATGCTGATCAGGTCCCGGACTGCCTTCTTGATCGTCGTAGGCGTAATGTTGTGCTCCTCATTGTAGGCCTGCTGAATTTCCCGTCTTCTCTTTGTCTCCTCGATGGCCGCCGCCATGGAATCGGTAATGCTGTCCGCGTACATCAACACATGGCCCTCCGCGTTTCTGGCAGCTCTTCCCACGGTCTGGATCAGCGACGTCTCCGAGCGGAGGAAGCCTTCCTTGTCTGCGTCGAGAATTGCCACCAGAGAAATCTCCGGAATGTCAAGTCCCTCCCTCAAAAGGTTAATGCCTACCAGCACGTCGAACACGTCAAGACGCATATCCCTGATAATCTCAGCCCTTTCCAGAGTGTCGATATCTGAGTGAAGGTATTTTACGCGGATCCCAACCTCCCTCATGTAGTCTGTCAGATCCTCTGCCATCCGCTTCGTCAGAGTGGTAATCAGCACCTTTCCCTTCTTCTCCACTTCGCGGTTGACCTCCCCGATCAGATCGTCAATCTGGCCTTCCACCGGGCGCACCTCGATAGGCGGATCTAAGAGTCCTGTCGGGCGGATAATCTGCTCTGCCCGCAGCATTTCATGGGCCGCCTCGTAGTCGGACGGCGTGGCCGATACAAAGAGCATCTGGTCAATCTTCTGCTCAAACTCCTCAAAATTCAGAGGACGGTTGTCAAGCGCAGAGGGCAGGCGGAAGCCGTACTCTACCAGAGTCTTCTTCCTGGAACGATCTCCCGCGTACATTCCCCGGATCTGGGGCAGTGTAATGTGGGACTCGTCTACAATAATCAGAAAATCGTCCGGAAAATAGTCGATCAGCGTACAGGGCGGTTCCCCAGGCGCCGATCCGGTCAGATGACGGGAATAGTTCTCAATTCCAGAGCAAAATCCCGTCTCACGCATCATCTCCACGTCAAAATTAGTTCTCTCTGAGATTCTCTGGGCCTCCAGAAGCTTATCCTCGCTTTTAAACCAGGCGGTCTGCTCCTTCAGCTCCTCCAGAATATTCTGAGCCGCCAGCTCCATTTTCTCCTTGGGAATCACATAGTGGGAGGCCGGAAAAATGGCGATATGACCCAGCTGGGCCTTAATCTCCCCGGTCAGGGTGTCAATCTCCGTAATCCGATCCACCTCGTCCCCAAAAAACTCCACCCGGTAGGCGTCCCCGCCGGAATAGGCGGGATAAATCTCCAGCACGTCTCCCCTGACGCGGAAGCTTCCGCGCTTAAAATCCATATCATTTCTCGTATACTGAATGTCAATCAGCTTATGGATCACCTCGTCCCTGTCCTTGATCATGCCGGGCCGGAGAGAAATCACCATCTCCTTATAGTCAATGGGGCTTCCCAGTCCATAAATGCAGGATACAGAAGCCACGATAATCACATCGCTGCGCTCTGAAAGGGCCGCTGTGGCAGAGTGGCGCAGCTTATCGATCTCATCATTGATGGATGAATCCTTTTCAATATATGTGTCTGTAGACGGCACATATGCCTCCGGCTGATAATAATCGTAATAGGAGACAAAATACTCCACTGCGTTACTCGGAAAATACTCTTTAAACTCGCCATAGAGCTGTGCAGCTAACGTCTTATTGTGCGCTATTACCAAAGTCGGCTTGTTAAGCTCAGCAATCACGTTGGCCATGGTGAAGGTCTTTCCGGAACCCGTAACACCCAGTAAAGTCTGGAATTGATTGCCTTCTTTGAACCCCTGCACCAGTTGTTCGATGGCCTGGGGCTGGTCGCCGGTGGGCTGGTATTCTGAGTGGAGTTTGAAGATTTTTTGTTCATTTTGCACAAATACTCACCTCCGATTTCATAGTAAAAAAAGACGCCTATATGCCACAAATTCGTCAAGGAACTTTTCATTTTCGTCAAGGAATTTCATCAAATTTTTGCAAAATAAGCCCTTGACGAATTTTGTTCACAATTTGCTTTTTTGGCAACTCAGTATGCCTCTGTAATTCTATATGGAAAAAACAGGAATAAACGGTACGAAAAGCATCTCTGGCATTGCACCTTAGTATATCACAAACGGGTTTAAAAGTACAGAAGCGAACAAACATTTGTTCTCTTATCTTTATGCCGTCTCCGGAAGAAATTCCGTTATATCTACTACAATCTCCAACAATTCCTTTTTAAAGTTTTCTATCTCTTCGGGGTTCGGCAATACTTCTTTCATATACTCTTCTATTTCTGGTACGCCATCCGCTATAATACCTCTATTATCTGCATAAACGTCCATTGTTATAATTTCTTTGGCATGTCCCATGAGTTTTGATACCGCCTTGGGATTGAACGCTTCTTTCAGCAGGAGCGTACAATACGTACTGCGCAAATCATGCCAGCGAATGTCTGGTAAGCCGGTTTCGGCAAGCAGCTGCTTGTAATATCTGCAATGAAATCCTTTGCTTCTTGCCCTTCCAAGGGTAGAACAGCAGATATAGCCTAAATCCTGAAACGTTCCTTTCCTACGGTTTCTGTTTTTCTCATACACTTGCCGTTCCTTTAAAATCGCTTCAAAGACATAATCTGGAATCGGAATTTCTCTGTAACTGGATTTTGTCTTTAATCCAACCTCCTGTTTTGTAAAAGTCTTAGGCGCAAAGTTTTCTTTTGCTGTGTTATGTACTCTCCCCAACTGGCGTTCTACTTTTAAGGTGCGGTTGATATAATCCACATCTGAATACTTTACACCGTTAATCTCGGATCTGCGAAGTCCCATAAGCACATTAAGAAGTATCTGCATATGAATCGGGGTATCTTTACTTTTTTCCAGCAAAACAAAAATCTGCTCCATCGTCAGCGTTTTCTGAGTATCAATGTTTCGGGTCCTGAATCCGGATTTCTGCTGCGCCTTTTCCGCTTTAGGAAGTCCTATTCCCTCCACCGGACTAACCGAAATCACTTTTATCGTTACCGCATAGCGAAAAGAGACATTCATAATTGTTTTTACCTGCTCCGCTACCGACCTGGAATAGTTCGCCTTGGTATTAAACAATTCTTGAATGTCTCCGCGAGTAACTTCCGCCATTTTCTTCTTACCCAGAATGGGAATGATATGGTTCTTTACTACTCCTGAATAGTTGTAATAAGTTTCATAGCTATCAGTACGCTTTTTAAGATCCGTTTCAAGCCAGAATATCATAAAATCAGCAACCTTGACCTTCGGATACACGATAAATGTACCATTATACAATTCTGCAATGGTCTTCTCTCTCGCCTTATTCGCTTCCTTTTCTGTTTTGAAACCAGATTTTTGCTGTGCTTTCTCGCTTCCATCCAGATATTTCAAAAATATCCGATAGCCAAAATCAGAGCGCACAGGCATTACCTGTGACACTCTCCAATCGACATAATTTTTCAGTTGCAAATCTAACAAATGGCAACACCTCCTTCTGGAACAAATGTATGATTCATAAAAGTAATAATCTGCTCATTTTCATCCATGACCTCACAATAGTATTCAAACGTCGTATTCACACTTGCATGCCCCAATAGCGCAGAGATTTTAATCAAAGGAACCTTCATCTCTATCAGGATTGTCGCATACATATGTCTCAACCCATGAACCGTAATGTGAGGCAAGCCATTTCTGGCACACAACCTTGTCAGAACACCATTCATAGCTGCCATGGAATGCGGCAGACCATTTTCCTGACACGAAATATAATCATGGTCAAAATATTGTTCGCCGTATTGCAGCTTATTCGCTTCAACCACGGCTCTTCTTTTTTCAATTTCTTCCGCAATCGCCTCTGGTATCCGCAACCGTCTGTAACTATTATCCGTCTTCGGCGGTTTCTCTATAACCTCATACGATTGAATTTCACTTCCGCCTTTTGAAACAACAGGGTTGGATGTAATCTGCCGCTGAATATAGATTGTTCTGGTTTCAACATCAAAATCTCCAAACTTCAGGCCTGCAATCTCGCCTTTTCGTAATCCGCAGAACAGTGCTAACAAAATCTCCAAATACCATCCGCTGTTATAAGCAGCTTGCAGGAACTTTTTCACATTTGCTTTGTTTAAAATAATGATTGTCGGCTTTTTTCTTGGATACGGCTTCGTTGCGGGAATAGGATTAACTCTGATATATTCTTGTGTTACGGCCTCCTTCATTGCCATGTTCAAGAACTCCCTGGACTTGTTGCCTGCAGATTCGCATGTCTTTGATACAATAGTCAGCAAAGAATCAAAATATTCCTCATTGCCATATCGTAACTTTATATTCTGCTGCATATTCGGAAGAATCAAGTCATATAACACATAAGCACATACCATGCGGGTTGTGTTCTCAATTCTCTGGGAAAATACATCCTCAAACCAATAAAGCAAATAATCTCTTAAATCCACATCTGGATTGGGCTTTGCCAACATCTGACTGGCTCTGGAAGCTTTCTTGAATTCTTTCTCATATTTGTAATAACTGGCTTCCGCTTCTTCCTCGCTCTGAAAACCTCCACGCTTACTATACTTTACAGAACCATCCGGCTGCAGCAGCTTAACTCTGTGAACCCATGCGTTTCCTTCGTAAAAGGCAACCGCTTTTTTTTGCCTGCTGATTCACTAAATCACCTCGTTCATACACCACCATTCAACCATTCGTCAAATCCCCGTTTTGGCACCCTGAAAAGCTTACCGATTTTAAGAACTTTAAATGGTGGATTTTTCTGATTATACACATCTTCAAGAAATGTATAAGCCTTACTTTTTCCAATCCCAAGCATACGCTGGATATCGGCTGCCAAGTATACCTGCTGATCAACTATCACTTCATTATCCACATCTGTTGCCATTATCTATACCCTCTCTTTCTCTGTTTTTATATCTTTCGTTTCTACTTCCACAAAATAATTATTTGCAGCTGAAGGGAATCTGCATGGCTCTTAGCATAAAACCGTTTCATATATCCTATACGAATCAAGCCTTCTCCATTTCAACTGCAATGAATATCTTTTCTTACATAAATTAGGTGAGTATGGCTTACACACCCTCAATCAGGCCATTTCCTGCGCCAGCGTTTTTGCCGCGTATTTCAGGCATTGCTTTGCAATTTTAAACAGTGGGCGGGCTCACGCAAGGTCATCGCACACTATCCGCCTGTACCTGTATAACTCCTGAGCGGTGCTGTGTAATTGTCAAGGTACAAAGGGGCCATCCATATCCTGACGGCAACCTATACACAATAATAAACAAGAGAAGCGTTCTCTTTTTTCTGCAAGTTCTCAAAATCAATTTTTCTTTTTTGTTCCTGTTATAAAAAAATCCAGTCTGCGTATACTATGTTTGACATATTTATTGACTTCTTTAGTATAAATATAGTATTATGGAGGTGAAAGGAGTGGATGTATTCATGTTAAAAGAATATCTTGAAAAAACCTACGGATACAATGAGCCCATCTTTATCAGCGAAATTCAATTAGATGGCATGAATGACAATGCGCTTCGCCAGTATTTTAAAAGAATGCTTAAATCCGGTGATATGGCCCGGTTTGATACCGGAATTTACTATCTTCCAAAGGCATCACGGCTATTGAAACAGAGCTATTTAGACCCTATGAAAGTCATTATCCGCAAATATATAACAAATTCAAAGGAAACTTATGGATACTTTTCAGGTGCTATGTCTGCCAACCAACTTGGCTTAACTACTCAGATGCCGGCTGTTTTGGAAATTGTAACGTCAAAAGAATCAAGCAAAGGGCGGACTGTTACGATAGGCTCCCAAACACTTCGTCTGAAGCGCCCTGCCATAGAGATTACATCCCAAAATGCCGGACTGCTCCAATTCCTGGATACAGTCGCACAAATTGAGAAGTATTCTGAATATTCAGAAGCAGAAACCAAGTCATTGTTAAGAAACTATGCTCGAAAACAGAATTACACTCAGGCGCTTCTTTCCAGTGTCTTTCCCGCTGTTACAGGGACAACCGCAAAGAAGCTGATTGAATGGGGGATTATTTATGACTTTACATCTTGACCACGAGGCCTTTGCAGAGCTTATAACCGCTACTGCCAATGAATTACGCATACCGCCGGGGATTATTGAAAAAGACTATTATGTAACGCTCGCCCTTCGTGAATTGGCTGCAAGAATCCCAGGTATGGTCTTTAAAGGCGGCACATCTCTGACAAAATGCTATCAAATATTAGAACGGTTTTCGGAAAATATTGATATTTCTTACGCCGCTTCCGAGGGCATACCCGGTGAAAGCCGAAAAAGGCAACTAAAGAAAGCGATTGTATCCTCTATGGATGCTCTGCAATTTCCCATTTTGAACATGGATGCAACCCGGAGCAGACGCAGTTATAATTGTTACCGAGCCAGTTATTCCAGCCTTTACTCTCCAATTTTGGAATTAAAGCCGAAACTTGTTATCGAAACATATATTGCATTGCTGCCTTTCCCAACAGTCACCCGAACGGCAGATAATTATATCCATCGGTTCCTGAAACTTACCGATCAGGAATATCTGGCAGAAGAATTTGGACTTATGCCATTTGAAATTACAACTCAGGCAATCGAACGGACACTGATTGATAAGGTATTTGCCATTTGTGACTACTATTTATCCAATAAAGTTGACAGGCATTCCCGTCATTTATACGATATATACAAGATTGCAGAATATATGGAGCCTGACAATTCTTTATCAGCGCTTGTGAAAGAGGTCCGACAGCTGCGGGCACCACTTTCCGTTTGTCCCTCCGCAAAAGAAAATATATGTATCAACGATGTTCTGGCGGAAATCATTGAAAAAAGCGCCTACAAAAACGACTATGAAGAAATCACCGGGAAACTGCTTTTTACATATGTTCCGTATAATACAGTCATTGATGGAATTAAAAAAATTGTTGGATGGTCAATATTTTAATATACACTTATTTCTCTAAAATTTTTCAAAAATAAATTAGAACGAAATTCGGTTTTACAAACACCATCTATAAGGTTACAAAGAAACCATGATTTTCAAAGGAAGGTATCTGTATGAATACAATTAAAAGCATAAATTTTGGTTTAGATGTATGTTCTGAAATGCAGCCTGATTTTCCCATAAAAAGAACTTGTGAAAAAACAAGATCGCATTTTTTCACAAGTTCTTCTTCTGCTTTACTGCAATCCTGCCGGCTCTTTCACATTCTTTGAAAGCAGTTCTGCCAGCCGCCTTGCAGCCTCCTTTGTATCCTCCGGCGAACCAAAGGTAGAAAATCGGAAATAGCCTTCTCCGCAGGCTCCAAAACCTTCTCCCGGAGTTCCAACCACCTGGATCTCCTGAAGCAGGTAATCAAAAAACTCCCAGCTTCCCATTCCGTCCGGGCACTTCATCCAGATATAGGGGGCGTTCTTTCCTCCGCAGTACCAGATTCCCAGCTGGTCAAGGGACTCCATCAATACCTTTGCGTTGTTTTTGTACACCTGGATCCGTTCCTGGATCTGTCTCTGCCCTTCCTCTGTGAACACGGCCGCCCCGCCTCGTTGAATGATATAGGACACGCCGTTGGTTTTCGTCGTGCGGTTCCGTACCCACATCTCATTCAGATTCATTCCGCTGCGATTCAGCTCCTTAGGAATTACCGTATAGCCCAGCCTGGTTCCCGTAAAACCTGCAGTTTTGGACAGGGAGCAGATTTCAATGGCACAGGTTTTCGCTCCCTCAATTTCAAAGATACTATGGGGAATGTCTTCCTCTTCAATAAACGCCTCGTATGCAGCGTCAAACAGGAGAACAGCATCGATTCTGTTGGCATAATCGACCCATAACTTTAATTGCTCACAGTTAAAAACTGCCCCGGTGGGATTATTGGGCGAACAGATATAAATGACATCTGCCGCCGTTGTTTCATCCGGCAAGGGTAAAAAACCATTCTCCTTTCCGGAAGGAATATGAATGATCCGGTTTCCTGCGATTATATTGGCGTCTACATAGGCAGGATAAGCAGGTTCCATGATCATAACCGTTTTGTCTCTTCCAAACAGATCCAGAATATCCCCCAGTTCATCGCTTGCGCCGCTGGAAACAAACACTTCCTCTGGCAAAAGGGATACCTTTCTTTTCTTATAATAATCTGCAATGGTTTCCCGTAGTCCCGGATCCCCGCACTCCGGCATATAGCCGTGAAAAGTACTTTTCTGGCTCTGATCATCTACCGCCCTGTGAAGAGCTTCAACGACCGCATCGCAAAGGGGAAGAGATACATCTCCGATTCCCATCCGATACAGATAGCTGTCTGGATGACTGTTCAGGTAGGCCTTTGTTTTCTGTGCAATGTGGTAAAACAGATAGGAGTCTTTGAGCTCACTGTAATTTGTATTTGGTATCATATATTTTCCTCCTCCGTTATGGCAGAAACGCCAATGGTAATTTCTTCCAGAACATCCAGCAATACCCTTACGGTATCAAGGGAAGTAAACATAGTAACATGATTCTGCGATGCAGCGCTCCGGATTGCTGCGCCGTCTTCATAGTGAATGCCGGAGAGAATGGCACGGGTATTAATCACATAACTGACATATCCGGCGCTTATGGCATCCAGGATTTCCCGGCTGCCCTCCGACGGCTTTCTCAGAACTTTTGTACGGATTCCATGATGTTTCAGAGTCTCGGCTGTTGATGAAGTTGCTTCTATATTAAATCCCATATCATAGAACCGACGAATCAGAGGAACGGCTTCTTCCTTGTCCTCGTCTGCAAGGGTCACAATCACTGTTCCATAATTCTGTACCCGGATACCAGAAGCGATCATGGCCTTGTACATTGCCCGGTGAAGCTTTTTATCATATCCAATAGCCTCTCCCGTAGACTTCATTTCCGGTGAAAGATAAGCATCCATACCCTGTAATTTTGAGAAGGAAAATGCAGGAACCTTCACATACCATCGTGTCTTTTCCTGCGGATACATACAGGTAATGCCCTGCTTCTCCAGGTTTTCTCCAAGGATAACCTTTGTTGCCATATCGGCCAGGGGATAGCCTGTGGCTTTTGACAGAAAGGGAACGGTCCGGGAAGAACGGGGATTGACCTCAATAATATACACCTGTTCTTTCTTATCCACAATAAACTGGATATTATAAAGCCCCACAATCCCAATTCCAAGGCCCAGCTTTCTGGTATACTCTAAAATCGTCTCCTTAACCTTTTCCGAGATGCTGAAAGCCGGATACACGCTGATGGAATCTCCGGAATGGACGCCAGTCCGTTCTACCAGTTCCATAATCCCAGGTACAAATATCTCCCTGCCGTCACAGATGGCGTCAACCTCCACTTCCTTGCCGCAGATGTATTTGTCCACCAGCACTGGCTTGTCCTTATCAATCTCCACTGCCGTTTTCAGATAATGGCGCATCTGCTCCTCTTTGGCCACGATCTGCATGGCTCTGCCGCCCAGTACAAAGCTGGGGCGCACTAAAACGGGATAGCCGATTGCCTCTGCCGCCTGCACGCCCTCTTCCAGATCGGTTACCGCCTGCCCTTTGGGCTGGGGGATTTTCAGTTCCAATAACAGTTTTTCAAAGGCATCTCTGTTTTCCGCTTTCTCAATGGCGGCGCAGCCTGTGCCAATCAATGTTACTCCCCGCTCTTCCAGCGGCTTTGCCAGATTGATGGCCGTCTGCCCGCCCAGGGAAGCAATGACTCCGTCCGGCTGTTCCATCTGGATCACATTCATGACGTCTTCCACGCACAGGGGCTCAAAATACAGCTTATCGGATGTAGTGTAATCGGTGGATACGGTTTCCGGATTGTTGTTGATAATAATTGCCTCGTATCCGGCCTCCTTGATCGTCTTTACCGCATGAACCGTTGAATAGTCGAACTCCACTCCCTGCCCAATTCGGATCGGGCCGGAGCCCAGCACCACAATCTTTTTCCTGTTTTCAATTACCGATTCATTTTCCTCTTCATAGGTAGAGTAAAAATAGGGCACATAGCTTTCAAATTCTGATGCACAGGTATCGATCATTTTATAAACAGGGAAGATCCCCTGCTTTTTCCTCATTTCATAAACCTGGCTTTCAGTCATATTCCACAGCCATCCGACTGCCCTGTCAGAAAAACCGTTTTTCTTCGCCTGGTATAGTAATTCCCTGTCTCCGATGCCTGTCTTCAGCTCCTGTTCCATATCGGTAATATGTTTCATCTTAGAAAGGAACCATGGATCAATCCCTGTCTGTTTATAGATGGCAGAAATCGGCTCACCCAGCCGCAGCAGGCGGGCAATGGCAAAGATCCTGTCATCGGTACCGATCCGGATATAATCCATCAGGGCATTCCTGTCTTCCTTTTCAAACTTTTCCATATACAGATGGAAGACCCCCGTTTCCAGAGAACGAACAGCTTTTAAAAGACTCTCCTCAAAGGTTCTTCCCACGCTCATGACCTCTCCGGTCGCTTTCATCTGTGTCCCCAGTTTCTGATTGGCATCTGTAAATTTGTCAAAAGGGAAACGGGGCATTTTGGTAACCACATAATCCAGCGCCGGTTCAAAAGAAGCGGGTGTATTGACCAGCATAATCTCATCCAGTGTCATGCCTACGCTGATCTTTGCCGACACTCTTGCAATGGGATAACCGCTTGCCTTGGATGCCAGGGCAGACGAACGGGATACCCGGGGATTTACTTCGATCAGGTAATACTGGAACGAATTGGGATCCAGCGCAAACTGCACGTTGCAGCCGCCCTCAATTTTCAATGCCCGGATGATTTTCAGAGCGCTGTCCCGCAGCATCTGGTATTCCTTATTAGTTAACGTCTGGGAAGGACAAGCCACAATGGAATCTCCCGTATGGATTCCTACCGGATCCAGATTTTCCATATTGCATACCGTAATGGCTGTATCATTGGCGTCCCGGATTACCTCGTATTCAATTTCTTTAAATCCTTTTACACTTTTTTCAATTAACACCTGATGAACCGGAGACAGAGCAAGGGCATTCTTTATCATCGCCAGAAACTCGGTTTCATCTTCTGCAAAACCGCCTCCGGTTCCCCCAAGAGTGAAAGCCGGACGGATGACCACCGGATATCCGATCTGGCCGGCCGCTTTTACCGCCTCCTCCACTGTGTTGGCTACCAGGGAAGGAAGCACCGGCTCTCCCAGTCTTTCACACAGTTCCTTAAAAAGCTCTCTGTCTTCCGCCGTCTCAATGCTCCTGCTGCTGGTTCCCAGAAGCTCTGTCCGGCACTCCTTTAAAATGCCCTTTTTTTCCAGCTGCATAGCCAGATTCAGCCCGGTCTGGCCGCCAATTCCAGGAACAATGGCATCCGGCCGCTCATGGCGGACAATCTTGGCCACATATTCCAGAGTCAGCGGCTCCATGTATACCTTATCCGCAATAGAAGTATCGGTCATAATCGTTGCCGGATTAGAATTGCACAGCACTACCTCATAGCCCTCTTCCTTCAGTGCAAGGCATGCCTGGGTACCTGCGTAGTCAAATTCCGCTGCCTGGCCAATCACGATCGGACCGGAGCCAATGACAAGAATTTTTTTCAGATCAGTTCGTTTTGCCATGCTTTGTTTCCTCCATCCTGTCTATAAACTGGTCAAACAGATAACCGCTGTCCTGGGGGCCGGGAGCGCTTTCCGGGTGGTACTGCACGCTGAATACCCGATCCTCCCTGCAGGCAGCACCCTCAATGGTCTGATCCAGCAAATTGAAATGCGTTGCCTCCAACCCGGTTCCGGAAAGGCTTTCTGCATCCACAGCATAGGAATGATTCTGGGAGGTAATCTCAATCTTTCCTGTTTCCAGATTTTTTACCGGATGGTTGCCGCCTCTATGGCCAAATCTCAGTTTATAGGTTCTGGCTCCATAAGCGAGAGAAATGATCTGATGCCCCAGACAGATTCCAAACATCGGATATTTTCCCCGCAGCTTTTTTACCAGTTCTATCACTGGCCGGGCGTCTGCCGGATCTCCCGGTCCATTGGACAGAAAAATTCCATCTGGCTTTATGCCTTCTATTTCTTCCGCAGAAGTATTCCAGGGAAACACCGTCACACTGCAGCCTCTGCGGTTGAAACACCGCACAATGTTCTGTTTCATTCCGCAGTCGATAGCTGCCACATGATAAGTTTCCCCGGAAACTTCATACTTCTGTACGGTTTTCCGGCTCACCCGCTCCACTGCGTCTGTGGGTATTTTATAAGCAGCCAGTTTTAAAAGTCCCTCCTGCAGGGAAGTGTCTGCATCGGTAAGCAGCGCCTTTCTGCTTCCCAGATTCCGGATGGAGCGGACCAGCTTTCTCGTATCAATTCCGGAAATTCCTGGAATTCCAAACTTCTCCATCATCTCCGATAAAGTACACACACTGCGGAAATTCGATGGCTGGTCATTATAGTCCCGGACAGCCAGCCCTCCAATGGTCGGAGTTTCCGTTTCAAAATCCCCTTCTGTAATCCCGTAATTACCGATCAGGGGATAGGCCATTACCACCGTCTGGTAGGTATAAGATGGATCTGAAATAATTTCCTGGTATCCTACGGGAGAAGTATTGAATACAATTTCCGTAATCCGCTCTCCGTCAGAGCCAAATCCATATCCGTAATATTCGCTTCCGTCTTCCAAAATCAGTTTTCTGTCAAATTTTTTCATGGTCTAGCTCCTCTTTCCTTGAACCTGTTCAGACAGTTTTCTCTCAAAACGGTCTTTCCTGAGATCCGTCGGTATTTTCGTAGGATATTCTCCCTGAAAACAGGCTGCGCAATAGTCCCTGCATCCGATGAGCCTTTCCAGCATTTCCACCTCCAGATATCCCAGAGAATCCACACCGATCATCTCTGCAATCTCTTCCGTGCTGTGATGACAGGCGATTAGATTCTCTTCAGAATCAATGTCCGTTCCATAGTAACATGGATGCAGAAATGGCGGTGCTGAAATTCTCATATGAATTTCTCTTGCTCCTGCCTCCCGCAAAAGCTTCACAATCCGTTTGCTGGTGGTACCCCGGACAATGGAATCGTCAATCAATATCACCCGCTTTCCTTCAATGACGCTCTTTACAGGTGAAAGTTTAATCCGGACCTGATCCAGGCGTTCCCTCTGTCCCGGAGAAATAAAGGTTCTTCCGATATATTTGTTTTTGATCAGCCCGATCCCATAGGGAATGCCGGCTTTCTCCGCAAATCCCAGAGCCGCATCCAGTCCGCTGTCAGGAACTCCGATTACGATGTCTGCTTCTGCCGGATAGCGCTCTGCCAGCAGTTCCCCCGCTTTTCTTCTGGATTCATGAACCGACACGCCGTCAATAACCGAATCTGGTCTGGAAAAATAGATATATTCAAAAATGCAGGTCTTTTTCTTCTGCGTTCCGCAGTGCTCTCTTCTGGATTCCACTCCATCTTGATGAAAGACCAAAATTTCTCCCGGCAGGATATCTCTGACAAAGTCTGCCCCTACCGCCGCCAGCGCGCAACTTTCTGAGGCCACCACATAGGTTCCGTCCGACATGGTTCCATAGCACAGCGGCCGAAAACCATAGGGATCCCTGGCAGCAATCAGTTTTGCGGAAGACATCAGCACCAGAGAATAGGCTCCTTCCAGATATTCCATTGCATTGCTGACCGCATCTTCGATGCTGGGCGTTTTCATTCTTTCCCTGGTGATAATGTATGCAATGGTTTCCGTATCGCTGGTCGTATGGAAAATAGCCCCAGACAATTCCAGCTTGTCCCGAAGCTCCAGCGCATTGCTTAAGTTGCCGTTATGGGCCAGCGCCATCTTTCCCTTCTGGTGGTTCACTTCAATGGGCTGACAGTTCTTCCTGGTATTGCCTCCGGTGGTTCCGTATCTTACATGACCTACTGCCATGGTTCCCTCCGGAAAATGAGATAATACCTCTTTGGAAAACACTTCGCTTATCAGCCCCAGATCTTTATAGGAAGAAAATACGCCGTCGTCATTCACCACGATGCCGCAGCTTTCCTGTCCCCGGTGCTGCAGCGCATAAAGCCCATAATAAACTAACTCCGCCATAGGTTCTGCCTTTTTCCCCATTACGCCAAATACTCCGCATTCTTCATGCAGTCCCATCCTGTTGTTCCTCCTGTCCCTTCATCCTTACTCTACGGTCACAGATTTTGCCAGATTTCTCGGCTTGTCAATATCACAGCCCCGGTTCAATGATCCCACACATGATTCTATTCCTCTTTTCCTTTCGCATGTCTGAGTGCCGCTGAAATAAATCCTCTAAACAGCGGATGAGCCTGGTTGGGGCGGCTCTTAAATTCCGGATGGAACTGTACCCCTACAAAAAATGGATGATCCGGCAGTTCTATGGCTTCCACCAGCCTGCCATCCGGAGACGTACCGCTGATCACCAGTCCCGCGCGCTCCATCTCTTCCCGATACTCATTATTAAACTCGTAGCGATGGCGATGACGCTCATGAATCAGGGAAGCGCCGTAACAGGCTTCCATCTTTGTTCCTGCCTTAATGCTGCAGGGATAGCTGCCCAGCCGCAGGGTGCCTCCCTTCTCAATCTCCTCACTCTGTCCAGGCATAAAGTCAATGACTTTATGAGCGCACTGTTCATCAAATTCTCCTGAGTGAGCGTCTTTAATCCCCATTACATTTCTGGCGAATGTAATCACTCCAATCTGCATGCCCAGACAGATGCCAAAATATGGAATTTGATGTTCACGGGCATAATCTGCAGCCAGAATCATCCCTTCAATTCCACGGTTTCCAAAGCCGCCTGGAACAATCACCCCATCCAGATCTGCCAGCATATCTTCCACATTTTCTTTTGTAATGGTTTCCGAATCAATCCAGCGAATGTTGATAAAGGTATTCTGTTCATATCCTGCATGGCTCATGGCCTCTGCCACAGACAGGTAGGCGTCATGGAGCTTTACATACTTTCCAACCAGCCCAATACGGACTTCCTCCGACCTGTTCCGGATCCGTTCTACCATCTCTTCCCAGTCAGCCAGATCCGGCGCCGGCGCCTCCAGATGCAGCTCTCTGCAGACTACATCGGAAAAACCGGACTTTTCCAGCATCAGCGGCGCTTCATAAAGATTCCCCAATGTTCTGTTTTCAATGACACAATCCTCTTTTACGTTGCAGAACAGGGAAATTTTCCTGAAAATGGTCTCTTCCAGCGGTCTGTCTGAACGAAGCACAATCAGACCTGGATTGATCCCCATTCCCCGAAGCTCCTTGACTGAATGCTGGGTGGGCTTGGACTTATGCTCCTCCGATCCGCTCAGATAAGGAACTAAGGTCACATGAATGAACAGGCTGTTTTCGCTTCCCACTTCCAGGGAAATCTGCCGCACCGCTTCTAAGAAGGGCTGAGATTCCATGTCTCCGATGGTTCCTCCAATTTCCGTAATCACCACATCGGCGTCGGTCTTTTTGCCCACACGGTACACAAATTCCTTAATTTCATTGGTAATGTGAGGGATCACCTGAACCGTAGAACCCAGATACTCGCCTCGTCGTTCCTTATTCAGAACGTTCCAGTACACCTTCCCGGTGGTCAGGTTCGAATACTGATTGAGATTTTCATCGATAAACCGTTCGTAATGTCCCAGATCCAGATCTGTTTCTGCCCCGTCCTCCGTCACATAAACTTCCCCGTGCTGATAGGGGCTCATGGTTCCTGGATCTACATTAATATAGGGATCTAATTTCTGAGCTGCTACCTTTAAGCCTCTGGCCTTTAAAAGCCGCCCAAGAGAAGCGGCGGTAATGCCTTTCCCCAGACCGGACACCACGCCTCCGGTTACAAATATATATTTTGTCATACTTTTCACTTTCCTCAGAACATGGCAATGTAATCTTCGTTGTTATTTTCCACTGTCTCCATAATTAGAGAGAACTCTTGCAGAAGGATCGTTTACATTACAGCCTTCCCATGCCTTGTTCGGCATCCAAAAATCTTTTATCATTTCCGCCTGTCCCGGATAATATGTTTCAAAAACCTCTCTGTACAGTAAAGATTCTTTTGTAAATGGACGGGCATGAGTATAGCGCCTGCATTTGCTCTCAAACTCTTCATCCGTATATTTACTTTCCGCATATTCCCTCAGATAGTCCACCATGGAATGGCCTACTGCGTCTGAAAATGCCGCTTTCTCCCTCCACAGAATATTATCCGGCAGGTAACCGCCCTGTTCAAAAGCACGGCGAAGCAAATATTTTCCCTTTCCGTATGTATTCCTCTTTAATTCCGGGTTGACGGCCATCACATACTTTACAAAATCCAAATCTCCAAAGGGAACTCTTGCTTCCAGGGAGTTTACAGAAATGCAGCGATCTGCCCGCAGTACATCGTACATATGCAGTTCTCTAATCCGTTTCCGGGATTCCTGCTGAAAAGCTTTCCCATCTGGTGCGAAATCTGTATATTTATAGCCAAACAGCTCGTCAGAAATTTCTCCGGTTAACAGGACCCGGATATCCGTCTGGTTGTGGATCGCCTTACACAGCAGATACATACCTATAGATGCGCGGATCGTAGTAATGTCATAGGTTCCCAACAGCTGAATCACGGTCTCCAGAGAGGTCAGCACTTCTTCTGGCGTCATGTAAACCTCTGTATGGTTACTTCCTATATAATCTGCCACCTGTCTTGCATATTTTAAGTCAATGGCGTCCTCTCTCATTCCAATAGCAAAAGTTTTGATGGGTTTCCCGCTTTTCTTTGCCGCTATGGCGCACACTAAAGAAGAATCCAGGCCGCCGGAAAGCAGAAATCCTACCTTTGCGTCTGCAACCAGGCGTTTCTCCACGCCTGCCACCAGCTTGTCATGGATCTTTCTGCAGACGGTTTCCAAATCATCCTGGCAGATCGTGTCTGTTTCTGCAATATCACAATAGCAGATAAACTGTCCTCCTTTATAATAATGTCCTGGCGGAAACGGCATAATCCTGTCTGTAAGTCCTATCAGATTTTTCGGTTCACTGGCAAACACAATGGCGTGATTTTTATCATATCCATAATACAATGGACGGATTCCAATCGGATCCCTTGCTGCAATAAATTCCCCTGTTTCCCCATCGTAAATGATACAGGCAAACTCAGCATCCAGCATAGCAAACATATCCGTGCCATATTCCTGATACATCGGCAGGAGGATTTCGCAATCCGAATCGCTTTCAAACGTATATTTTTCTGACAGTGCTTTTTTTATTTTCTCAAATCCGTAAATTTCTCCATTGCAGACCACATAGCTGTCTCCCAGCTTGAAAGGCTGCATTCCTGACGGGGCCAGTCCCATAATAGCTAATCTATGGAATCCAAGAATCCCATTGCCTGTATCAACCACTTTGGTGTCGTCTGGTCCCCTTGATATTGTCTTCTGAAACCCTTCCATGAAATTGCTGAGAACCGCACTGCTGCTGCAATAGCCCATAATGGAACACATAGGAAAGTCCCTCCTTCCAATATTCCTTCTAAGTTTCCTCTGGAATTTATTTTACGCTGAACATAATATCCTCATAGGTCGGAAATGGCCAATATTTCTTTGCTGTTATAGTTTCTGCGCTGTCGCAGGCAACGCGAAGCTCCCCCATTTTACTTAAGACAATATCCCGGATCATATAAGACTCCTCTGTAATATTCTCAATATCCTGAACCTGAATCACTGCTTCTTCCAGTTCCATAGATTTAATCATAATCTGGTCTTCCATAATTGCCAGCTTCTTCAGCAGGCCGGTCTCATAGCTGCAGGAAATCGAACTCTCTACCGACTTCTTTGCAATCACTGTATTGGCAAGCTCCCCTACATATTCGCTTATCGCCGGGGCAATTTCTGTTTTAGCCATATCAATCATGGTATTTGCTTCAATCAGCACTGTTTTGCAGTAGTTCTCCAGCATAATTTCACACCTGGATTTTAGTTCTGACTCTGAAAATACCTTATGCGAAGTCAGCATCCGCACATTTTTTTCATCCAGAAGATGCGGCATACAGTCTGGTGTAGTACGATAATTCAGAAGCCCTCTCTTTTCTGTTGCCTCCTCTATCCAGGCATCGTCATAACCATTTCCATTGAAAATGATACGTTTGTGATCCTTGATGGTCTTCTGAATCAGCTTATGCAGTGCGCCTTCAAAATCCTCCGCTTTTTCCAGCCTGTCCGCATAGATTTTCAAGCTTTCTGCCACTGCGCTGTTTAACATGATGTTGGTACAGGCAATGCTGTTGGAAGAGCCCAGCATACGAAACTCAAATTTATTTCCAGTAAATGCAAAAGGAGAGGTACGGTTACGGTCTGTGGTATCCCTGTTGAACTTGGGAAGCACATTAACCCCCAGCTTCATCTGTACCTTTTCCGCTCCCGCATACGGTGTATCGTTTTCAATTGCTTCCAGCACCTGACTTAATTCGTCTCCAAGGAAGATGGATACCACTGCCGGAGGCGCCTCATTTGCCCCAAGCCTGTGGTCATTTCCTGCTGTTGCCACAGAAATGCGGAGCAGATCCTGGTAATCATCCACTGCCTTAATTACTGCGCATAAGAACAATAGAAACTGTGCGTTTTCATATGGCGTTTCGCCTGGTGACAAAAGATTTACCCCTTTATCCGTTGCCAGAGACCAGTTGTTGTGTTTACCGCTTCCGTTAACTCCAGCAAAAGGTTTCTCATGCAGAAGGCATACTAATCCATGCTTTGCCGCCACTTTCTGCATCATTTCCATGGTAAGCTGATTGTGATCTGTTGCAACATTAGTCGTTGTATAGATAGGGGCAAGTTCATGCTGTGCCGGAGCTACCTCGTTATGCTCTGTTTTTGCCAAAACCCCCAGCTTCCAGAGTTCTTCGTTCAGTTCCTCCATATAATCGGCTACTCTCGGCTTAATCACTCCAAAATAGTGATCATCCATTTCCTGGCCCTTTGGCGGCTTTGCACCAAACAAGGTACGCCCTGTAAAGCGGAGATCCCTTCTCTGCTCATACATTTCCTTTGTAATCAGAAAGTATTCCTGTTCCGGACCTACTAAAGTACGGACGCATTTCACATCTTCATTTCCGAACAGACGAAGGATACGCATCGCCTGCTTATTTAAAGCTTCCATGGATCGCAGAAGGGGAGTTTTCTTATCCAGAGCCTCTCCGCCATAAGAGCAGAATGCAGTCGGAATGCATAATGCCTTTCCCTTTATAAATACATATGAAGTTGGATCCCATGCCGTATACCCTCTTGCTTCAAAGGTGGCCCGAAGCCCGCCGGAAGGAAAAGAAGACGCGTCTGGTTCTCCTTTAATCAATTCCTTCCCTGAAAACTCCATAATCACGCCGCCGTCCGGTGAGGGAGAAATAAAGCTGTCATGCTTTTCCGCTGTTACGCCGGTAAGAGGCTGAAACCAGTGAGTATAGTGTGTAGCGCCATTTTCAACTGCCCAGTCCTTCATAGCAGCAGCAACGGCATTTGCCACATTGATATCCAGCTTTGCGCCTTCATCAATGGTTTTTCTCAAAGACCTGTACACTTTAGACGACAGTTTTGATTTCATCACTCTGTCGTCAAATACCTTACATCCAAAAAAATCTGATACCTTTTTCATAATGGCTCTCCTCTCCTGGAACAGAATTTTGAAAACAAAAAAGCAAGGATGCTTTCACATTACCTTTCATGTACTGTAAAAGACGCCCTTGCCCTTTGAATCAAATTGCATCAACTGAAGCTTATAAAGAAAAAAAGCGTCTCTGAGAACTCTATCTCAAAGACGCCGTTGCCTTTATGTGTGGGATATTACACCCTGAAAATTCATTTGTCAATCCTTTTTTTTAATTTTTCTATTTTCTGCCGTTGAATTGACAAACTCACATTTTAATCTCTTGACAAAACTTACCATCCGCTGTATAAATAATAATTATGAGCAAAGGCGTTCATTGGTTATGGCAGATACAATTCCTCCATAACCAATGAACGCCTTTGCTTTTTTGCAGCATCTGTATATAAAAAGCGTGTTACTCTTGCACGCTGAGGCTAGTGTGATACAATAGATAAATCACAGAACCTCGCAAACAAATAAAAAGAAAGAAGGTAATGCCATGAAGTATTCCAAAGCAGAGGTACTCCAATATATGCAGGAAGAAAATATAAAATTTATTCGTCTGGAATTTTGCGATGTATTTGGCAAACAAAAAAACATTTCCATTGTGCCCCAGGAGCTTCCACGCGCTTTTGAACAGGGCATTGCCATTGACGCTTCTGCCATTAGCGGCTTTGGCGACGAAAGCCATTCCGACCTCTTCCTTCATCCAGATACCGATACTCTGATGCTTCTTCCCTGGAGGCCGGAGCATGGACGCGTTGTAAGGATGTTCTGCAGCATTTCATATCCGGATGGAACCCCTTTTGAATGTGATACCCGTTCCCTGTTAAAAAAAGCAGTTCAAACAGCAAAGCAAAACGGTTATCAGTTCTTCTTTGGTGCGGAACAAGAATTCTATCTGTTCCATCTGGATGAAAATGGAAATCCGACAAAAACTCCTTATGATAATGCCAGCTACATGGATATTTCTCCCGAAGACAAAGGTGAGAATATCCGCCGCGAAGTCTGCCTTACCTTGGAACAGATGGGAATTTTGCCTGAAAGCTCACATCACGAAGAAGGGCCAGGACAAAATGAAATTGACTTCCGCTATTCAGATCCTCTGACTGCTGCGGACAATTCCATGACCTTTCAGACCGCGGTAAAAACAATCGCCGGACTAAACGGCGTATTTGCAGATTTTAGTCCTAAACCATTAGAAAATCAAGCGGGAAATGGCTTTCACATCAATATGTCCGTTAAATCCTCAGATGGTACAGATAATATGGACAGCATGATTGCCGGTATCTTGTTTAAAATTTCAGATATGACTGTATTTTTTAATCCGACCCCTGATTCTTACAAACGCTTTGGCAGCCATAAAGCCCCCAAGTATATTTCCTGGTCCAGTGAAAACCGCTCTCAGCTTATTAGAGTTCCCGCAGCAATTGGCATATATCGGCGTGCTGAACTCCGTTCTCCTGATCCATCTGCAAATACTTACCTGGCTTTTGCTCTTATGATCCATGCTGCTTTGGAAGGAATCCAAAATAAACTGGTACTGCCGCCTCCTGTGGATATTAATTTATATAAAGCAGATGATAATACTCTTAAAAATTTCAGGCAGCTTCCAAAAGATTTTAAATCAGCCTGCACGGTTGCCGCAAATAGTGATTTTATCAAAAAACATATACCAGATACCATATTAAATATCTATTGCAATCAATAGAATTCGTTTTTTTAAGGAGGGGTGTAAAATGAGTTTTAAAGAATGTACCTACAGTGTCCTCATCGTATCTGCAACTGATGCTTTCACCTCTGCCTTTGCTGACCTGCTTCCTGAAACAAAATACTTTCCTGTTCATACTGTTTCAAGTATCAATGCCGCCAGATGTACGCTGACAGAAAAAACTTATGATTTCATTATCATTAACGCCCCTTTACGCGATGATATCGGCGTTCGTTTTGCCATTGACACTTGTTGTAATAAGCAATCTGTTGTTCTTCTCATCGTAAAAAGCGATATCTATAATGGTATTCATGAGCAGGTTACGGAATATGGTGTATTTACCTTGTCAAAGCCATTATCCAAAATAACTATGACATATGCGCTTAACTGGCTGGAAAGCTCCAGAGAACGGCTAAGACAATTTGAAAAAAAATCCCTATCCATTGAAGAAAAAATGGATGAAATCCGCCTTGTCAATAAGGCAAAGTGGATTTTGATCAGTCAGCTTTCCATGAGCGAATCTGAGGCTCACCGCTACATAGGAAAACAGGCAATGGATCGCTGTGTTACCAAACGAACTATTGCAGAGGAGATCATCAAGACCTATTCTTAAATATATCGCAACCGGCCAGATACGTTTTTACCATATCGTAAGTACGAAAGTCCGCATAGCTGCAAAGCGTCATATTAAAAGGGCCGCTGCTCTCAGAAACTCGTGTCTCTTTTGCAGCGGCCCTTTTCACTCATGGTTCAGGCTTTTGTTCAGTTAGCTTGCCCGCTCTGTCTCTCTCTTCTTGATGATCGGAAGGATCAGACCGAGGGCAGTCAGAATAAATGGAGTAATGATATTTAACGCAGTAGACGCCATATCGCCCTCTACATACATTCCCATTACGCAGCAGACTGCTGTTACTGCAAAGCACCAGATGCCGGCCGTAAAGGCAAGTCCCTGGTTCTTTGTAAAGCGGTACTCCGGATTAAATTTGCCCACATACTTGCGCAGTGCAATGTAAGCGGCAAATACCCACAGGTAACGCAGAGGCATGGTAACAGAGTTTAACTTGTTCAGCTGGGACAGAACGGCAGCTGCACCTGGAACGAAGGACTGTACTAAAATGATCGTTCCAGATAATACGACTACCATCCAGATTCCGTTAATGTAAGCGCCGTATTTGTTCTTCTTAAGAAGCTTGGACGGGATGAACTCTCTTGCATCCTCATTGTCAAGCAGCATACGAAGAGGAGCGTCGATACTAAGCACAAGGGTAGAGAACTGTCCCACTGCGTTGCAGGCAGCGTAGATAATCAGGAACAGATTGCCCACATGATAATACTCGCCCAGCTTCTGGAACGCCCAGTAGGATCCGTTGGAAACATAGGAATCAAAGCTTTCCTTGCTCTCGTTGATAATGGCCGGATCGAACATCATTCCCATAGCGATGGTTCCTAAAATAGCGCAGACCATAACCATGATGGCCAGAGCGATCATTCCCTTGGGAAATCCTGTAGCAGAATTTTTCACCTTATTTACATAAGGAGAAATCTTCTCACAGCCGCCCACCGCGAATACCAGGATGGATAAGGAAGTAAAGTAACCCACGTTAAACTGCGGAATCAGGTTCTTTACGCTGAAATCCATGGAAACGTAGCCCCCATTAGGATTGATAACAGGCGCTGCAAACATCATCAGGATATACAGCATGGACATGATGAACATACTGGTTCCAGCCAGTGTAGCCAGCTTCTTAAGCGGATTTAAGCCGCGGCTCGCTACCCAGCAGAAGAACAGGAATACAGCCAGCGTAGCCATCTGCACCCAGAGTGTCGGAAACTGGTCATACGTGCTTCCGTTCTGGAATACCATCCAGCTTAATGCCTTTAAGCCGCCGCTTCCCTTGCTGGCAATGTAGGTTACGTGGCAGGCCCAGTAGGTCCAGCCTGCATAGTAGGCAAACTTCGGATTGATGGTCTCGCGGATCCAGGAGCTCACACCGCCGCCGGAATGCTTAAATGCAGATCCCAGCTCTCCTACCATCAGCGTGTAGGGGATAAAGTACAGCACGAACATCAGAATCCAGCTGAAAATAACCTCGATTCCGTTAAAGTATACGAAGCCGTTCAGAACGTTTCCAAAGCCCCAGACTGTGGAAAACGCCATGAAGGACAGGGTATACCAATCGATTTTCTTTGAATTTTCCATTCAACACCTCTTCTTGTTATTTATTTTCTGCCTTTTAGGATTCCCCGCTTTTGGCAGGGTATCCACATCCATGAGGTTTTGCAGGAAAGTTCTCCACATAGTAATTGAAGAAATAAACATTCATGTTATGCAGCGATTCAGCATGAAGCCTTTTTTGTCAGGCTCTCTGCATGGCCAGACTGCTGCTATTTTATTGGTTCCCGCAAGTCACAAAGCAGATTATTACATAAATTCAGGCCTGCGTCAACCAGAAGTTTTATTTCCTATAAGTTTAAGTTATCTATTTTGAGCGGTATTATAACCGTTTCTGGGCACCAGTAAGAAGGAGCGTAAATCCTGGCAGATACAGACTCCTCGCTGCCGCTGGAAAGCAGGCTGAACCCTGTCATCACAGTTTCAGGCTGCACTCCCCCACCTTCATCAGGAAATTCCGGCCAGCCTGTTCTGGCATAGGAAACCGTCTTCCGCTCTCCTTCCCGCTCTATCTGTGCAAACGTGAACGTTTGTCCCTCTGAACGGTCTGTCACAGAAGCTGAAACATGAAGAAGAACGTCTGCGTCTGTTCCGGATTCCTTTTTCTCCTCTTCTGTCCTCTCCTGCGCCGCCACCTTGAGAAGGCGGATTTGGCAGTCCCGAAAGCTGACCGTCTGCTCAAGAGTTCTCGTCTCACCAGGGCTGGGAACTGGAATATTCATCATCTGTGACTCATCTGCCCCCACCAGCGTAATCCCTTCCATCACCGCCTGGAAATGTCCCGCTTTTCCCGTCTGAAGCTCCTTCCTGGCTTCCTCCGGCATCTCAAATACGATCTGCATTCCCTGGATTCCACCTGCGCTTCCATCTGCCGGTTCCTCCTGCCAGCTGTATGGGTTTTCCCACGCTTGTATCCGTCTCCTTCTGCCGTTCCTGATATTCCTTTTCTCAGCTCTTCCCAGGCAGAGCTGCTCTCTGAAACCGCTTTTTCTGAATGCTCCTGCTTCCCCTCCAGCGCCGGAGCCGCCTCCATCTCAAACACAATGAGATTTTCAAAGCCTGGCAGATACAGGCGGTATTCTCCTTCCGGCTCTCCCGGGCAGGAATAGAAGTCCTCCATAAAATATCCAAAATTCATGATAAAGCTGCCGGATGGAAGCCTCGACAGGCTGGACGTTTTCTGCACCAGTCTGCCGGGAGCATACCCGGCCTTCTCTATATTTGTCCCCTCTATCCGCACCGGCTCTGCCTGATCCGTGTCGTTGATTCGCTCCAGATAAGGACTGTATCCATAGAATGTCTCCTGTCCGGACTCTCCTGTCTCTTCTATTTTAAAATATGCAGGATTATGATCTATCTCCCTCAGCGCAGTCTCCTCGTCTGCCTCCTCCACAGAATAATCTGTGATCACCGCTGTAAACCAGAATTTCCCCTCCTGCTGTGCCGCAGATACCAAATCGGCCCTGGCAAGGGCTGATTCGGTAAAGGGGGGATCCTCTTCTGCCAGCTGGTACACTCTGGGACTTCCCTCCTCAATCAGCCCGAATCCGTCAGCAAACTGAGGATTTTCCTCTCTTTCGCTCTGCCCCTCGTTCCCACTTGTTTCCCGTTTTGTCCCACTCTCTCTTTTTCCGTTCTGAGCCATATCCGCCGTCTGCGTCTGCCTTTCCTGGGGTGTTTTCTCCAGGCTCTCCGGCCCGCATCCTCCCAGCATTGCTTCCGCTGTCAGACAGCAAAGCAAATGCTTCCACTTCATTTTCATGCCCCCCTCCTCTTTCTGCACTCCTGTTTTCTCATTCTGTCCATTAAAACAGCCGTCTATTATTTGATATTTTATATTATAACAGCTTTTTAATCTGATTTATTATTTGAATTTATTACATTTTTCTTTCTCTTTTCCACCAGTTGAAATCTGCCGTCCCTTCTATTAAAATAGGTGCTGGATTTTTATACAATTTCCTTACTGAATACTCTAATGAAACGAAGGTGACATCTTATGAAACACGCCGTCCGGGCTTCTTCCAAAAAGCCCCATCTCTATTCCAACCGGCAGCTGATTGCCCTGATGCTCCCCCTGATCTGCGAACAGATTTTCACTTCCTTTATGGGAACCGTGGATTCCATGATGGTCAGCAATGTGAGCGAGGCAGCTATTTCCGCCGTATCCCTCGTGGATTCCATCAATATTTTGGTGATCCAGGCCTTTTACGCCCTGGCCTCCGGAGGTGCCATTGTCTGTGCCAACTATCTTGGCCAGAAACGGCGGGATCAGGCGGAACGCTCTGCCAACCAGCTTCTGTTTATTATTTTCGCCATCTCTCTGGCTGTGCTGGCAGTCTGCCAGCTGTTCCGGGCGCCTCTTCTCCGATTGGTTTTCGGCTCTGTGGAACAGGAGGTCATGGACGCCGCTATGGTGTACTTTTTCTACACCTCTCTGTCCTTTCCTTTTATCGCGCTTTTTGATTCCGGATCCGCCGTCTTCCGGGCGCAGAACAACAGCCGCCTCCCTATGGCGATTACCGTGTCCACCAATCTGATGAACATTGCAGGAAACGCCCTCTTAATCTGGGGCTTTCACCTGGGCGTGGCGGGAGCCGCCGTCTCCACCCTGCTTTCCCGCATTGCTGCGGCCCTTCTGGTGCTTCTCTTCCTACGCAGGAAATCAGGGGAACTGCGGATTGGAAACTTCATCTTCCTGAAACCAGACGGACGCCTTATCAAAAATATCCTGCGGATCGGTATTCCGTCCGGCGTGGAAAACGGCATGTTCCAGTTTGGAAAGCTGGCAATCCAGTCCACCGTTTCTACTCTTGGAACCACCGCCATCGCCGCTCAGGCCATGACAAATATTATGGAAAACTTTAACGGAATTGCTGGAATCGGCATTGGAATCGGCATGATGACGGTGGTGGGCCAGTGCCTGGGGGCAGGCAGACCGGACGAAGCCCGCTACTATATTAAAAAGCTGAGCTTTGCGGCGGAGTTTGTGGTCTTTGGAAGCTGCCTTCTCATTTTCCTGATGGCTGGGCCTATCACAAAGCTGGCAGGACTTTCCGGGGAGAGCGCATCCCTCTGTCTGTTTATGAACAGCTGGATTACCATTGTAAAACCCCTGGTATGGACTGCCGCCTTTATTCCAGGCTACGGCCTGCGTGCGGCAGGCGACGTGAAATTTTCCATGATTCTCTCCTGCCTCTCCATGTGGATCTGCCGCGTCAGCCTCTGCATTTACCTGATCCGCGTCTGCGGCTTCGGCCCTATTGCAGTCTGGATCGGCATGTTCACCGACTGGACGGTCCGCGGCCTGTTCTTTATCCACCGGTTCAGAAGCGGAAAATGGCTGAACCACCAGGTAACGGACTAAAACGCTTAGTATCCATCGTCTGTTCCAGAAATTACAAAAAGGATCCGATCCTCCACCTCAGATATGAGATGAAGGATCGGATCCTTTTTATGTCCATTCTAATTATAAATAAAATAGAGAATCAGCGGAATGCACAGAATATAGAGTCCCGGATGGATCTCCTTCCACTTTCTGGTAGCCGCCTTAATTCCCACATGGGCCAGAATTCCAGCTGCAATTCCTGTGGCAATGTTGGCTGTGTAGGTTCCGAACACAATCATGATAAACGGACCGAAGGCGTCGTCGAAATTGGAAAAGTCGATTTCAGAGAAGCCGCTGAGCATCAGAAAGCCTACGAAAATCAGCGCCGGGCCTGTGGCTGCGTCAGGAATAATGACAAACAGCGGAGCGGCAAAAATAGTCAGCAGGAAAATAATTCCCGTGGTGACTGCCGTCAGGCCGGTACGTCCTCCCGCCTCCACGCCGGAGGTGGACTCTACAAAGGTGGTAATGGTCGTACATCCGGTCACAGCTCCCACGCAGGTTCCAATAGCGTCCACCAGGAAGGGCTTTTCAATGCCAGGCAGGTTTCCGTCCTCGTCTAACATCCTGGCCTTTCCTGCCACTCCCAGAACTGTCCCCAGAGTGGAAAAGAAATCTCCGAAGAAGGCTACAAATACCCAGATCACCGTGTCGGCTGTCAGCAGATGCTTAAAATCGAAATTAAAGCACACATTTCCCAGATTGGCCATATCAGGAATCTCAAAGAAATGCTCTGGAAGCTTTGTGACTCCGAAGGGAATGCCCGCGATGGTGATCGCTATGATTCCGATAAGGATTGCGCCCCGCACATTGTACGCCGTTAAAATGGAAATTAAAAGCAGTCCCGCGATAGCCAGCAGCACCTTTGGGTCTGTGAAATCACCCATGGCAATGCCGTCAGTGAAGGTTCCGATTCCCGTATTTTTAAAGCCCAGGTACGCTACGAAAAATCCGATGGACGCCGAGATGGCCACCTTAATATTCTTGGGGATCATCTTCACAATCATGTCCCTGATTCCAAAAATGGTCAGAGCCAGAAAAATAATTCCTGAAATCAGGATAATGCTCATAATGGAACCAAAGGAAAGGCTTCCGTCCTGCAAAAGAGCGCCTAACAGGAAGTTCGTTCCCATTCCCGTAGAAAGGGCGAAGGGAAAGTTCGCGTAAAGTCCCATAAAAATTGTGATAACGCCGCTGACAAGGGCGCACATAATAAGGATAGCCGACTTGCTGATCACATAGCCGTTGGCGTCCGTCAGGCTGGCGGCGTCCCCAAAGCCTACAATCGCCGAAGGCTGCACCGCCAGCACATAGGCCATCGTCATAAACGTAGTAATGCCTGCGAGAATTTCCGTCTTCACATCGGTCTTTCGCTCCCGCAGTTTAAAAAACTCTTCCATTTTCATCCTCCCTGATCTCTTGTTTTCATCTTTTGCTGTTCCCGGCAGCTTGGCTTACTCCCGGCGCTGTGGATTCTCTTTCAACCAGCCTGCAGGAAAATTTTCTGCTCTCTGCCGTTTTTCCCTCTTCAATCTGGCGGATCAGCGCCTGGGCCGCCTCTTTCGCCACCTGAGCCATGGGCAGATGCACGCTGGTCAGGGCAGGACTGGCCGCCCTGGCCGCAATGCTGTCGTCCACGCCTATGAGGGAAACCGTCTCCGGCGCGGAAAGCCCCCGCTTTCTCAGAAACTGCAGCGCTCCGGCCGCCATGTTGTCATTTCCGCAGATAACGGCCGTAGGGCGGCATTCCATGGAAAACAGCTCCTCCATGCAGCAAAACCCGCTCTCAATGGAATAATCTCCATATCTGGTAAACTCCTCTTTCCAGGGGAGCCCCAGACGTTTCAGCGTATCCAGGTAGCCCTGATACCGATCCGCCATGTGCTGCTGGCTTCCTCCCGCATGGAAAAATCCGATCTCCCGGTGGCCCAGGCCAGACAGGTATTCTGTGCAGGAGACGCCGATCCCATAATTATCAAAATAGAACTGGCGGTTTTCCAGACAGCGGCTGTGGTTTTCCACCAGCACAAAAGGAAACTCCCGGTTCAGAAGATAGCGGATCAAATCCTCTGGCACTTCCCATGCCGACACCAGAAACAGGCCGTCCATGCCCTTTCCCTCCGCGCCGTCTCTCAGCATTTGGAGCGTCTGTTCCTCTCTCCCTACGGAGCTCAAACCGATCTGAAGCTGATATCCTGCCTGGCAGGCGCTGTCATTCAGCGTCTGAATCATGGGGAGCAGATGAAGCCAGGTAGAGTCTGAAATCTCCGGCTCTGTCACAATGCAGAGTCCCAGTACTCTGGAACGGCCGCTGGCCAGCTTCCGGGCCAGGACATTCGGCGTGTAGTTCAAAAGCCGGATCGCTTTCTCAATCTTCTTTCTGTTTTTTTCCTGCACGCTTTCCGGATGATTCAGATATTTGGAAACCGTACCTGCCGAAAGTCCTGCAAGCTGCGCCACATCTCTGAGGGTCGATTTTTGTTCCATGGCTCTTTCCTGTTCCTTTCCCGGCCGTATTTTCCCGGCCGTATTCATTCGCTGCGCTAATAAATAAGCCGCAGGAGTATGTTCCGCTCCCAACAAATGAATCGGTTCATTTTTTCTTTTCCCCCATATTTTCCACTCTGTTAACCTACACCTTTTTCCCTTATATGTCAATAAATTTTTGAAATTTTATCTAAATTCATTGACAATGGTCTTCTTTTTTTCTATGATGATAGAAATGGAAAATGAATCGTTTCATTTATCATTTTATTCCGTTCCTTTTGATAAGTTATACTAATAATTAAATTACAGTTCTGCCGCCTATGCGGCGGCTGAAAGGAGACTTTATGTACGCAAAGAAAGAAAAAGACCGTTCCCGCCTGATGAAGGCGGCTCTGCAGGAAATCCCCTGCGATCTGACTGTTTCCAACGTCCGTTATCTGAATATCTTCACCGGCGAGATCTATCCGGCTCAGGTTGATATTTTAGACGGAGTGGTAGTCCGCGTCCGCGAGGAGGGACAGGAAACGGCCTGCCCCTCCAGGGAAATTTACGATGGAAAGGACGCTTATCTGATTCCAGGCTTTATCGATGTCCACATGCATGTGGAGAGCACCATGATGATTCCGGAGCAGTTAAGCCGTGCTGTTCTCCCCTGGGGAACTACTACTATCTGCACCGATCCCCACGAAATCGGAAATGTCATGGGCATCGAGGGCGTAGAATTTATGCTGGAAAACGCGAAGAAGTCTGCTCTGCGCCAGTATGTGCTGGCTCCCTCCTGCGTGCCGGCGGTCCCAGGCCTGGAAAGCAGCGGCGCTTCCTTTGAAGCCCCTGAAATCCGCACGCTTCTGGAAAAGGAAGGCGTCATCGGCATTGCTGAGATCATGGATTTCGTGGGCGTTTACAAGGACAGCCCCAGGATGCACGCAATTATTGACGAAGGCCTTAAAAAGAACGCCTTCCTTCAGGGCCACGCCCCCACTGTCACAGGCAGGGAGCTGTGCGCCTACCGCCTGGGAGGTCCGGAAAGCGATCACGAAAGCCAGAGCGCGGCGGAAGTGCGGGAGAAGCTCCGCCTGGGCATGCATGTAAACGTGCGGGGAAGCTCTTTATGCGATGTAGTTCCGGATTTGATCCGCGGTCTGGACGGACACAGATGGTACGATCACGTTTCCTTCTGTACAGACGATGTCCATGCCAGCGACCTGCTGGCTGACGGCCATGTGAACCGGGTGGTAAAACGGGCTGTCGCAGCCGGCATGAGCTCTTTAGACGCCATTAAATGCGCCACCTTAAACGCTGCAAAGGAGCTGGGCATTCAGGATCTGGGAGCAGTGGCTCCCGGCTATGTTGCTGATTTCCAGCTGGTACGCCGCCTGGACGGAAGCCAGCCAGAGGCTGTCTTTATGGAGGGAAGGAAGGTGGCCGAAAACGGCGTGTATACAGGATGCGATCCTGAGCCGGCCGCTTCTTCCTTTAAAAATACAGTCAATATTCCCCAGATCTCCTCTGCGGCAGATTTCATTCTCACCGTTCCTGAGAACTATGCAAAGGACACGATTGAGGTAAATGTAATGGTGCCTTCCGCTGACAAGATTCTCCGCACCGTCCGTCCGGTCAGCCTTCCTGTCAGAGACGGAGCCGTATCTTTGGAAGGCCGTGAGGATCTCCAGTTTGTAAGCGTAGTCAACCGATACGGAAACGGAAAACAGGTCATCGGCGTGTTTGAAAACTTCGGTCTTTGCGAGGGCGCTTTCGCCACCACCATCACCCACGACAGCCACAACCTGCTTGTGGTCTACCGTGATCCGGAAAGCGCTTTAAAAGCCGTTCAGGCTCTGCAGGCCTGCGGCGGAGGCATCTGTGCAGTCAAGGACAGCAAAGCGTCTGTTCTGGAACTTCCCGTGGCCGGCTTAATGTCCAATCTGCCCTGCCGCCAGATGGCAGAGCGGATTGAAACGGTTCAGAAGGCCGTTCAGGAAATCACCACCCCGGAAACGTCTCTGCTGGGCGCTTCGATTATGTCCTTAACCGCCCTTCCCGGCGTGACGATCACCGATTTCGGTCTTGTCGACGGCATCAGCCAGACACTTCTGCCTGTTTTCCCGTCTGAGCGTTAATCCTTTCTATCTATTCAGCAGCGCTGATGTACAAAGTGCAGTATTTCCTTTGTGCGTCAGCGCTGCTTTTTTCGTTTTTTTGTACAATCCCACTCTTTTGTAATTCTTTTTTATCTGTTTTTTGCATAATTTTTAGTTGACACAAGCTGGCAGAGTATGGTAATATCTATAATATAAAAATGATTATTGTTATTGTTATTAATTTTTTATTATGATTTTACGATTCGAAAGGAGGATCTACCTATGCTGTTTCATACTACTGCTGAACACGAAGCTCTTCGTGCCAAAATCCGCGCCTTCGCTGAAGAAGAGGTAAAGCCCCACGCATTTCTTATGGATAAGGAAAACCGTTTTCCAGACGAGGCGGTCAAAAAATTAGGCGAGATGGGTCTCATGGGAATCCCGTATCCGAAGGAGTACGGCGGCGCCGGACTGGACGTGATCAGCTACGCCATTGCCGTAGAAGAGCTTTCCCGCGTAGACGGAGGCACAGGCGTTATTCTCTCCGCCCATGTTTCCCTGGGCTCCTGGCCTATTTTTGCCTTCGGTACGGAAGAGCAGAAGAAAAAATATCTGGTTCCCCTCTGCAGGGGCGAGAAAATCGGCGCCTTTGGACTGACTGAGCCTAACGCAGGCTCTGACGCCGGCGGCACCGAGACAACCGCCGTCGATAAGGGCGACCACTATCTGTTAAACGGCGGTAAGATCTTCATCACAAACGCTCCTAAGGCTGACACCTATGTGGTATTCGCCGTGACGACTCCTGATATCGGAACGCGCGGCATCTCTGCTTTCATCGTAGAGAAAGGCTGGAAGGGCTTCACTTTCGGCGACCACTACGACAAGATGGGAATCCGTTCTTCCTCTACTGCCGAGCTGATTTTCAACAATGTAAAGGTTCCCAAGGAGAACCTCCTCGGAAAGGAAGGACAGGGCTTTAAGATTGCCATGGCCACTCTGGACGGCGGCCGTATTGGTATCGCCTCCCAGGCCCTCGGAATCGCTCAGGGAGCCTACGAAAGCGCCCTCGACTACGCAAAGGAGCGCGTTCAGTTCGGAAAGCCCATCGGCTTTAACCAGGCAATCGGCTTTAAGCTGGCCGACATGGCTACCAAGCTGCGCTGCGCCAGATTCCTTGTCTACTCCAGCGCAGAGTTGAAGGAGCACCACGAGCCTTACGGCATGGAATCTGCCATGGCTAAGATGTACGCCTCCGACATTGCCCTCGAGGTGACCAACGACGCCGTTCAGATTTTCGGCGGAACCGGCTTCTTAAAGGGTATGGACGTTGAGCGTATGTACCGTGACGCTAAAATTACCACTATCTATGAAGGAACCAATGAGATTCAGAGAGTCGTTATTTCTTCCGCTCTTCTGGGTAAACCGCCGAAGGATGCGTCAGGTTCCTCCAGCCGTCCGAAAAAGCCGGCTCCTGTGACAGGTGTCAGAAAGCGCCACATGATCACAGAGGGAAGTCCGAAGGAACAGGCTGCAGAGCTGGCCGCTCTCCTTAGAAAGGACGGATACGACTTCACGGTGGGTATTCCGATGGATACTCCGATCATCCAGGCAGAGCGCGTAGTCAGCGCAGGCCAGGGTATTGGAGAGAAAGAGAATATGAAGCTGATTGAGCAGCTGGCTAAGGCAGCCGGAGCCGCTGTCGGTTCCTCCCGCCCGGTAGCCGAAACGTTAAAATACGTTCCGCTGAACCGCTATGTGGGCATGTCCGGTCAGAAATTCACCGGAAATCTCTACATTGCCTGCGGTATTTCAGGAGCGATCCAGCACTTAAAGGGCATCAAGGACGCTTCTACCATCGTAGCCATTAACACCAACGGAAACGCTCCCATCTTTAAAAACTGCGACTATGGAATCGTGGGAGACGTGAAGGAAATTCTGCCTCTGCTGGCCGAAGAGCTGGGTCTGGAGGAAAAGAAGCCGGCTCCTCCTATGGTAAAAATCAAGAGGCCTCTGCCTCCGAAGCCGGAACCAATCGGAAAGCGCTATGTCTGCGGCGGCTGCGGGTACGAGTACATTCCGGAGCTGGGCGACGAGGACGGCGATATCGCTCCAGGCACTCTGTTTGAAAAGCTGCCGGAAGACTGGGTCTGCCCGGAATGTGCAGAATCAAAAGAAATGTTTATTGAGGCATAAGGCAAAGGAGGTAAGATTATGTACTGTGTACGCAAGGTTACAGATGATATTTACTGGGTAGGAGCCAACGAGCACCGCCTTCATCTGTTTGAAAATATTCACCCGATTCCAAGAGGCGTTTCCTACAACGCATACCTTCTCTTAGACAAGAAGACCGCCCTGTTTGACACGGTGGACTGGGCGGCATGCCGCCAGCTTCTGGAAAATCTGGATCACCTGTTAAACGGACGTCCTCTGGATTATCTGGTTATTAACCACATGGAGCCGGATCACGGGGCTTCCATCGAAGAGGTGCTGCTCCGCTACCCGGATGTGACTATTATCAGCACCGAGAAGTCCTTTATGCTGATGCGCCAGTTCGGATTTGCCGTAGACTCCCACCCTCTCATGGAGGTAAAAGAGGGAGATTCCATTTCCTTTGGAAAACACACCGTTCAGTTTATTGCAGCGCCCATGGTTCACTGGCCTGAGGTCATGGTTTCCTTTGACTCGACAGACGGCGTTCTCTTCTCTGCCGACGCCTTCGGCTCCTTCGGAGCTTTAGACGGAAAGCTCTTTGCCGACGAGGTCAACTTCGACCGCGACTGGATTGACGACGCCCGCCGCTATCTGTCAAATATTGTGGGAAAATACGGTCCACATATCCAGCTTCTGTTAAAGAAAGCCGCTGGAATTTTAGATCAGATCCACTATATCTGTCCTCTCCATGGACCTGTGTGGAGAAAGGATTTAGGCTATTTTATCGATAAATACGATAAGTGGAGCCGCTATGAGCCGGAGGAGAAGGGCGTTATGATTGCATACGCTTCCATGTACGGCAACACAGAGGCTGCCGCTCAGGCCCTGGCATCCCGCCTCTGCGAGAGAGGCTGTACAAATGTGTGGATGTACGATGTGTCGAACACTCACATTTCCCAGCTGATTTCCGAGTCCTTCCGTTTAAGCCACATTGTGCTGGCGTCCGTCACCTACAATCTGGGCATCTACCCGGTGATGCACAATTACCTGATGGATATGAAGGCGCTGAATCTCCAGAACCGTACCTTCGCCCTCATCGAAAATGGTTCCTGGGCCTGCAAGTCCGGCGATTTGATGCAGAAATTCATCAACGAGGAGTTAAAAAATATGACGGTTCTGAACGAGCGTTTATCTTTAGCTTCCTCCCTTCTGCCTGATAAGGCCGCAGAGCTGGATATGCTGGCAGACGCCATCGCAGAATCTGTAAAGGCAGCTAAGTAAATACTCTCTTATATGGGGAATCCACAGACAGAAGCTCATTCTTTCTGTGGATTTCTCTTTTTTCGCTCTCTAGCAGTTGAATATTATCCTTATATTGATTATAATGAACTAGAATGGAGGTGCGTATACGATGAAAGATATGAAAACAGTTATAATTGCCGTCCTGTGCGGCGTCATCGCCGGCCTGGCTCTTATTTTGAAAAAACAGCAGGATATCCAGATGGTTCTGGCGCTCAGCCACCGTGAGCTGGAAAGCTGGCTGGACGAGGGAAAACGGGTAAAGTAATATCAGGAAGCACGCAGGAAAACGATTATGATAAACAGGCGCAGAAAAAGCAGGCACAGACTGTTTGATGACAGTCTTTATGCCTGCTTGTTTCGTATGGTGCCCTACCTTATCTCCCCTGACGCCACAATATCTGCTCCGCATCCGCATATATTCTCTATTATAACATCATACCGTTTCACAGGGGCGGTTACTTTCTTCTTTCTGATCTCCTCCATGCACTGTGCCAGAAGTTCTTTGGGAACTGGACGGCTGGAGCGGACAGGGAGAAGGGGATGAGCCTCGCTGTCTGTCTTCACTGTGGTGGTGAGAATCCGCACTGGATGGGAAAACTCCTGGCGTCCGTATTCCTCGCCGCGGCGGCAGGTATATCCTGTGATGGAGGTTACCTGTTCTCCCTCTCCCTCCACCAGAATATGACAGCCCATGGGGCAGACTGTACAGATGATTTCCTTTGTCATAGGTTTACGCCTCCTTCTCAATTTCAACCGTCACATCGCCTGTCACAAGATGTAAGGGGATTTCAATAGACTCCATTTCTCCCGGATTAACCCGCAGCGCCTTTTTCGCCTTAATTTCCTTTTCGCCGCACTTGGCAGTAATCTTTACTTCTGTATCAGGTGCCAGCACTCTGAAAAACAGGCGGACGGTCTCTTTCTCATCTGCTTCTGGTCTGCTTAGCGTTCGGTCCAGACAGATAGACTGGGGGCAGAGATAGCGCACGTTTGCTCCTGGAACCGCCTTTACAGAACGGCCTTCTGCCGGCTTCTCGGTATGATCCGGTCTGTCTTTCCAGAGGGCGGCGTATCTGGCAGCGCAGGCTCCTGCCTGCATACTCTCTGTCGTCACATTGTCCACCAGATCATTGACGTGCACCACGTTTCCGCAGGCGAAAACGCCTGGAGCCGAGGTCTGCATATACTGGTTCACAGACGGCCCGTTTGTCACCGGATTCATCTCAATTCCCGCCTGCCTCGTCAGCTCGTTTTCTGGCAGAAGTCCGACGGACAAAAGCAGCGTGTCGCAGGAGATAAATTCCTCTGTCTCAAGGATGGGCTTTTTATTCTCATCTACTGCAGCCACATACACGCCTTCTACTCTCTCGTTTCCCACGATTCTGGTGACTGTGTGGGACAGCTTTAACGGAATGTCAAAGTCGTCCAGGCACTGTACCTTATTTCTGGTAAGGCCTGCCAGAAAATCCATAATCTCCACTACTGCCTTCACATGGGCTCCCTCGAGGCTCATTCTCCTGGCCATGATCATTCCAATGTCTCCGGAACCTAAAATCACCACTTCCCTGCCTACCATGGCGTTCTGACGGTTAATCAGGCGCTGTGCGGCTCCCGCCGTGTAGACGCCTGCCGGTCTGGTTCCGGGAATCTGGATTCCTGCTCTCGTCTTCTCCCTGCATCCCATGGCCAGGACAATGCTTCCTGCCCTCACTCTCGTCATTCCATACCTGGAATTGACGCAGTACACTACATTTTCCTCCGGCACAACCTCCAGCACCATAGAGTTCAGCAGAACCTCCGCGCCCAGCTTCTCTGCCTCGTCCTCAAACCGTCCGGCATACTCCGGCCCCGTCAGCTCTTCCTTAAAATAGGTCAGTCCAAAGCCCGGGTGGATGCACTGCTGCAAAATGCCTCCCACACTCTCGTCCCGCTCAATAAGAAGCACCCTTTCTGCTCCCTCTTTCTTTGCAGCCACCGCTGCGGAAAGTCCTGCCGGGCCTGCCCCTATAATCGCCACATCACATGTTATCTCATACATACAAACCTCTCCTTCTGTCTGCTGTCTCTGACCGATACCGTTCCTGCTATCTCATTCTTCCTGTTACCATGTAGGAACCTGCGTTATTCTTGTTCACCTGTTCCACCGGAATGTTCCACTCCTTAGCCAGAATCTCAATCACTTTGGGACCACAGAAACCGCCCTGGCACCGTCCCATTCCAGCGCGCACTCTCCGCTTCACGGCATCCATGCTTCTGGCTCCCAGCGGGCGGCGGATACAGTCTAAAATCTCCCCCTCTGTGATGGTCTCGCAGCGGCAGATAACGGTTCCGTAGGCCGGATTTTCTTTAATCAGCTTCTCCTTTTCCTCCCTGCTAAGCTCATGGAACCGGACAATTCCCTTTCTGGTCTTTTTAAAATTTTCTTTAAATACAAGGGGCGCGCCATGATCTATAAGCAGCTGCGCCACATATTTTCCCATGGCCACAGAGAGAGTCAGGCCTGTGGAGCGGACGCCGGAAAGATTCACAAAGCCCTCCAGATCCTCCCACATATCCACATGGAGTCCCTCAGGATTCCGGTTGGGCCGCAGGCCGCTGTACTGGGTAATGGTATCTCTTACATTGACGTTTGGAATCAGCCGTTTCACATCGTCCACAATGCTCTGAAGGCCCTCCGGCGTCACGCTCTTATCCGTCTTATTGTCCAGATCCTCCGCAGTCGGGCCTACCAGCATGTTTCCGTGAATGGTAGGACACATCAGCTTGCCCTTTGTCACCTTGGTTGGAATCGGAAGCACGATGTGCTCTACCTGGCAGCTGGTATTCTTATCTAAAATATAGAACTGTCCTCGTCTGGCCACCACCTTGTAATCTGCCTTGCCCACCATAGCCGCGATCTCGTCGCAGTAGAGAGCCGCCGCATTGATCACATAGTCGGTCTCTATGATTCCTCCTGTAGTCTCCACGGCCTTCACTTTTCCATTCTCTGTCTGAATCCCCGTCACCTTTGTATTGAGCAGGAAGGAGACGCCGTTTTCATTGGCATTCTCCGCCAGCGCCTGCACCAGAATAAACGGGTCGATAATGCTCTCTCTTGGAATGTAAAGGCCTCCCTTTACCTCAGGATTCAGATTCGGCTCCATAGCCAGAAGCTCCTCGCCTGTCTTATACTCTACGTCATACACCCTGTTTTTGAAGGCTTTGGCCTTAATCTCCGGCAGCTTCTCATACTGTTCCTGGGTAATGGCCGGCAGAATCGCTCCGATCCGCTTAAACGGCACGTCCAGATCTCTCGCCAGCTCGTCGTACATGGGATTGGCCGCCACGACCAGCTGGGATTCCAGCGTTCCCGGAGAAGCGTCATAGCCTGTGTGGATAATGGCGCTGTTGGATTTTGAGGCGTCCCCTCCAATGTCTTCATTCTTATCTACCACAACCACATCGATTTTATATTTGGAAAGCTCTCTGGCCACAGCGCAGCCCACTGCGCCGGCTCCGATTACTACTACGTTTGTCCTCATAACCCTCGTTCCTCCTGTCTCACTCTTATTTCTCTGCCCAGCTCTTGGCCCGCTCTACCGCTCTGTGCCAGTTTCTGAGAAGCTCTGCTCTGACTGATTCCTCCATGTGCGGCTCATATCTTTTATAAAGCTTCCAGTTGTGCTCAAGCTCTGACAGATCGTGGAACTCTCCGATTCCGTAGGCAGCCAGGTAGGCGGCTCCCAGACCCGTCGTATCGGTAATCACCGGAACGTCCACCGGGATTCCCAGAATATCTGCCTGGAACTGCATTAAAAATTCATTGACAACCGCTCCGCCGTCCACGCGCATCACCTCAATGGGAATTCCCGAATCCTTTACCATCACGTCTAGATTGTCCTTCACCTGATAAGCGATGCTCTCTAACGTGGCCCGCACCAGCTGCTCCTTTGTGGTTCCTCCTGTGATTCCCACAATGGTTCCTCTGGCGTACTGATCCCAGTGAGGCGCCGCCAGTCCGGCAAAGGCAGGCACAAAGTATACGCCTCCTGTATCCGGCACAGATTTGGCCAGATCCTCCGTCTCAGCCGCGCTGGCAATCAGGTGAAGCTTGTCGCGAAGCCACTGGACTGCCGCTCCTGATATGTAAATGCCGCCGTCCAGGGCAAAGGTCATCTGCTTCTGGTTCAATCCCCAGCCAACGGTGGTCAGAAGGCCGTTTTCCGAATAAACCGGCTTATCTCCCGTGTTCATCAGCATAAAACAGCCTGTTCCATAGGTAGTCTTCACTGTTCCCGGTTTGAAGCAGGCCTGGCCGAACAGAGCGGCCTGCTGATCTACCACAGAGCCGGAAATCGGAATCAGGGCTCCGAAGAAATCCAGCGGATCCGTATATCCATAGACCTCTGCGCTGTCGTGGATTTCCGGCAGAATCTTCTTTGGAATGCCCAGAGCCTTTAAAATGTCATCGTCCCACTCTCCTGTATGAATATTTAACAGCATAGTTCTGGAAGCGGTAGAGTAATCCGTCACATGCACATGGCCGTGAGTCAACTTCCAGATCATCCAGGTATCAAGCGTGCCTGCAATCACATGGCCGTTCTCTATCTTCTCCCTGACTCCCTCCACATGATCCATAATCCAGCGTATCTTCGTGGCGCTGAAATAGGCGTCCGCCACCAGTCCCGTCCGCTCCCGGATGAGATCTCCGTATTTCTCCGCCAGCTCGTCTGCCATCTTCGCGGTTCGTCTGTCCTGCCAGACAATGGCATTGTACACCGGAACGCCTGTGTAGCGGTCCCAGAGCATCACCGTCTCCCCCTGGTTGTCAAGCCCCATACAGGTCAGATCCGCCACCTGGATCCCCGCCTCCTCGGCCGCCATGGCTATGGTCTCCAAAATGCTGTTCCAGATTTCCATGGGATCGTGCTCTACCCATCCCGGTTCCGGATAATACTGGGTATGCTCCTTATATCCTCTGGCAATCTGATTCCACTGGGAATCAAAAATAAGCGCTGTCGTACCTGTTGTCCCCTGATCCAAACCTAAATAATACTTCTCCAACTGTTTTCCTCCTTTACTGCTTTCTATCTATTCTGACGATTCTGATAAACACTTTCAAACACCCCGAATGTTCTCCCGCCAGTTACTCCGGCTGCTGCCTGTTATGCTCCTGCTCCATGCCCCTGCACATAAAGAGCGCCAGACACACGGCAATCACGCCTGCCGCCAGCTTTCCCACTACAACCGGCGTAATCATGGACGGCTCTACCCCAGCCGTAAATCCCAGGTGATCTCCCAGAGCCGCCGTAGCCGGAACCAGCCAGGCTGTATTCACGATAATTCCCTTTTTATTCATGTCCTTCATCATGGTATAAACAGGAACGGAGTTGGCCAGTGTAAATACAAGACCTGCCGCGCTGATCTTATCAAGCCCCAGCTTCTGTCCTGCCCGGTTCAGAGGCTTGTCGAGCACCTTGGTGAGAATGGTGAGCACCGGGAAGGTTCCAAGCAGTACAATGCCGATTCCCGCAATGGCGCTCATGCCTTCCATAATATCTGCCATTCCCGGAATCACCACCACTCCGGTGAGATGCTCAAAGGCAGCAGCCGCCAGTCCTATGTAAATGACAATCGTGATAAACTGTCCGAATACCATGCATCCCTTCACCATGGCCTCGGGAATGAATTTAAGCCCCAGAGCCAGAACTGCTGCCAGGATGATAACCGGAACTGTGTTCCACAGCACCATGGACGGATCAAAGCCTGCAATCAGGCCTCCTATGACGCTTCCTGCCGGAATCGTAATGAGGCCGATTAAAAGTCCTTTGGAAAAGTAAGGACGGTCCTCCTTTTCAATGAGTCCCAGTCCGACGGGAATCGAAAACACCAGCGTGCACCCCAGCATGGACGCCACAATATTCCCCGCCAGAAGTCCCGCCTCCTGATCCTGGGCCAGCTCCACAGCCAGAGGATAGCCGCCCATATCGTTGGCTAAAATCGCTCCGAACATGGCCGGATCCGCTCCCAGCGCCTCAAATACCGGAATAATCACAGGGCCCAGCAAATCTGCGATCACCGGAGCCAGACAGACGATTCCCACCATTCCCAGAGCCAGCGGCCCCATAGCCTGGAATCCCTCGTCAAACTTCTCCCCCAGTCCCAGCCGGTTCCCAAAAATCTTGTCAGCCGCTCCAATCAGAACTCCGGCCGCCATCACCCAAAGAATGATTTGGTCAAATGTCATGCAGTTTCCTCCTTTTCCTGCGCTCTGCCCAGCGCTTTGTTGTAAAAATCCACACATTCCTCCGTGTTTTGTTGTATTTCATTGTATTACTTTCCATTTTTAAAATCAATACCACAAAATAACCGATTTTAAAGCCATGTTTTTGTGCATATTTTTTCTGTATGTTGTGATTATTTTCGTAAATACAATTAATTCCACATTTTATTTCATCAGACGCACTTTCTGAAGAAATAAAAAAGAGAAGCGCGTTTCACTTGGCACACAGCCTGTTAACGCTCTTCTCTTTCTCATTTTATTCTATTCTTTTTATTTTTATTACGGCTTTTCCCTTCTGCTGCCGTGACAGAAGTCCGCCGCCTTGACAGAAATCCCTGGAAGGAATCACATCTCTTACTGTTCCGTATCCGGCTGTTCTCCTGGCGCTTCAATCTGGATGACCTCTGTCTTCATTGTGTGCATTTTTCCTATGATCATCCGATCCGCCCGGCTGTCGGTGATCAGCACGTCCAGCCTGGACAGGGGGCACACCTCGTTCATGGCAATCACGCCGAATTTGCTGTAGTCTGTCAGCCCGATCACCTTCTGGCTCCGCTCCAGCATGACGCGTCTCAGATTCGTCTCCTCAATGTGATAGTCTGTAATGCCGTTTTCCACAGTCAAACCTCCGATCCCCAGAATGTATTTATCCAGGTTGAACCGGCTCATCACCTGCTCTGCCACAAAGCCGGAAACGGAAAATTCTCCCTTCCTGACCTCTCCGCCCAGCATTATGACGCGGATGTTTTCATCCTCGCTTAAAATTTCTGCAATCGGCATGGAATTGGTCAGCACAATCACTTTTTTCTTTCCAATCAGCGCTTTGGCAAACTCTCTGGCTGTCGTTCCAATGTCGATTCCCAGCACGTCGCCGTCCTCGATAAGCTCCACCGCTCTTTGGGCGATGGCCGCCTTTTCCGCATAATGCTTAATCTCCCGCTGCTCATAGAGGGGTTCCTTCCCCTTCTTCTGATTCAGAACCGCACCTCCGTATACCCGTGTCAAAAGCCCCTGTTTTTCCAGATATTCTAAATCTCTGCGGATAGTCTCGATGGAAACGTCGAACTGTCTCATCAGATCGCTGACCTTCAGCACCCGATCCGCCTGGATCATCTCTGCTATTTTTTCCCTCCTGCTCTGAAGCATGGTTTTCTCCCCCTGTCTGGCATTTATCTATGATTTCATTATAATACCTGGGGGAGCATTTGCCAACAAGGGAAATGACAGGTCACAAAATCTGAGCTTTTGTGCCAGTCTGGAACTTCCGAAGCTCCTCCTGTGTGGGAAGTCCTTCATTGTCGCTGATATTCATGACCTGGATGGCACCGATGGCATTTCCCCGAAGCACACTGTCTCTCATGGACAGTCTCTCCAGCATTCCGCTGAGCACTCCCACTGCAAATCCATCTCCCGCGCCTACAGTATCTACGATCTTCTCCACCCGGTATCCAGGCACGCAGTAAGAGGCTTCTCCTTCTCTGACGTAAGCTCCGTCCGCCCCATTCTTCACAATTACCGTCTTCACGCCCAGATTCTGGTAGAAATCTGCCGCCTCTTCCGGCTGATCGGTTCCCGCCAGAATTCTGCACTCGCCGATTCCAGGAAGCACCGCATCCGCCATGGACGCAAGCTGGTTGATGACCCGGATCATGGTCTCTTCATTTTCCCACAGCGCCGGTCTGAGATTCGGATCAAAGGTGAGAAAAATCCCCGCCTCTCTGGCCCGTTTCATCAGGCAGAAGGACGCCTCCCTTGCGCTTTCTGACAGCGCGGGGGGAATGCCCGTCACATGTATCAGCTCCACATCGGTCAAGTCAAGCGCGTCTATCTCCGCCTTTGAGATGTGGGAGGCTGCAGAACCCTTTCTGTAGTACGGCGCATAGGGATCGCTTCCGTCTGTCACACGGTTTTTCAGCTGAATTCCCGTGCGGTATACCGGATCATACGTCACCATACTGGTTCCAATCTCGTTCTTTTTCAGCTGGTTTTCTATATAATGGCCAAAGGGATCGTCTCCCAGCCTGGTCAGGTATTCCACCGGATGCCCCAGTCTGGAAAGGCCGATGGAAACATTTACCTCCGCGCCGGAAAGCGCTCTGGTGAAATGCTCCACTTCCTCCAGCGGCCCTGTGGTATCAGCAATCAGAAGAGCCATCGGCTCTCCAAACAAAATGGTCTTTCCCATCTTCTCTCCCTCCTTGCTCTGCCGTCTGTCAGACTGCTCTTCTCACCAGATGGACGGCAAATCCGCCAATCTCTTCTTTGAGATATACCGCCTGGATTCTGCCGTCCGGCCGGTACACGGCGCTGTCCTCAAGAAATTCCGTTCCCATTCTCTCAAGATACGCCTTCGCCCGCTCCACTGAATGAACTGCAATGGCGATATGCCCTTTCGCTCCCAGATAAGGCTTCTTAATAGTCTCCACATAGGAGGCTGAAAAGATAGAGGACGGATTTTCATAGGACTCAAATCCAAACAGGCGCTCAAAAGTCTGCGCCGTCTTTCTGGCCTCCTCCTCGTCTGCGCTGTTAATTCCCACATGGGCCAGGGCAAATCCATAACCCGCCAGACCCGCTTCTTTTGTCAGCTGTCTGATTTCCTCAAATCTGCCTTCCTGAATCAGCTTTTCCGGCACCATCCAGGAACCGCCGCAGGCCAGGACTTTGTCGTTTTTTAAATACTCCTGCATATTTACAGCGTTTACGCCTCCTGTAGGCATAAACCGAAGCTGCCCGTAAGGCGCCGCCATCGCCTGGATCGCCTTGATTCCCCCGCTTGCCTCTGCCGGGAAAAATTTCACCGCAGACAGCCCCGCCTCAATGGCCTGCTCCATATCGCTTGGGCAGGAGCATCCAGGCAGAATGAGAATTCCTTTCCGCACGCAGTAATCTACTACCTTTCGGTTAAAGCCCGGGCTGACCACTGCCTGCGCTCCGGCTGACACTGCCCGGTCTGCCTGCTCTTTAGTCAAAACGGTTCCGGCAATCAGAAGCATGTCCGGATAAGCTTCCCTCATCGCCTGGATCGCAGCTTCCGCAGCTTCTGTCCGGAAGGTTACCTCCGCGCAGGGCAGACCTCCTTCGCACAGGGCCTTCGCAAGGGGAACCGCGTCGTTTGCATCCTCAATCTTAATCACCGGCACTACGCCGAACTGCTCTACTTTTTTTAATACTTCATGCATCGCATTCTCCCCCTTATGCCAGCTTATTAATCGGATAATGAATCTTCTCTCCCCTGGCAAAACGAACGGATTCCTCCGCCACCTTCCGCTTCAGCTCCTGGGCTGCCTCCTCAGAGTACCAGGCCATATGAGGAGTAACCAGGAGATTTTCATGGGCAAACAGCGGCGAATCCTTGGATACCGGCTCTCCCGCCATGCAGTCAAGGGCGGCTCCGGCAATTTCCCCATCTGTCAGGGCCTGATCCAGGTCTGTTTCATTGATAATGCCGCCCCTGGCCACATTGATCAGAACCGCTGTGTTCTTCATGCGCTTGAAGGTTTCCTTACAGAAGAGATCCCGGTTTCCGTCTGCCGGGCAGTGCAGGGAAATAATATCCGATGTCTCAATTACCTCGTCCATGGAAACCGCCTTCACATAGGCGTTGGTTTCCTCTGTAGGAGAAAAATACGGATCCGTTCCAATAACCTGAAATCCCAGCGCATGCATCTTCTGAGCGAAATTTCTTCCGATTCTGCCCAGGCCGATGACGCCGACTGTCAGATTGCTGAAACGGTGAATCGGGATTGCCTTTGTGTAGTCCCATTTCTCGTTCTTTGTAAACTGATTCATTTTCACTATCTCTCTTGTCATGGAGAGGGCCAGGGCAATCGCGTGATCCGCCACCTCGTTCATGCCGTAGTCCGGTACGTTTCCAATCTGTACTCCAAACTCTGCAGCCGCCGCCACATCGATAGTGTCGACGCCCACACCGTACCGCACCACAAATTTCAGCCTTGGACAATGTTCCATTACCTTTCTGGTAATCTTGGCATACTGGACAATCAGGATTTCCGCATCCTGGCACTGTTCAATCACCTCATCCTCAGAGATGGCGTGCTTCAGCTCCATCTCAATTCCCGCATCCGCAAAGATCTTTTTCTCAATCTCAATATTGTCATGATCACAGTCTGTAATAATTACCTTCATCTTCTCTTCCTCCTTCTTTTCCTGCGGTTTACCGCACCAGATATCCACCGTCCACCGGAATCACCGCGCCGCTTAAATAATCCGACGCGTCAGACGCCAGGAAAATACACGGCCCCTTCATATCTTCGCCTGTCCCCCAGCGGCCTGCCGGAATCCTGTCCGTAATCTCTTTTTTTCTCGGATTGTCAGGATCCAGAAGCGCCGTATTCATATCCGTCGCCATATATCCGGGCGCAAGGGAATTCACACAGATTCCCTTCCCTGCCCACTCGTTTCCAAGGGCCTTTGTAAGCTGTGCGACGCCTCCTTTCGACGCTGCATAAGCTGGAACCGTGTAGCCTCCGAAGAATGACAGCATGGAGGATACCGTTATAATCTTGCCCTTGCTCTTCTGGGAGAGAAACTGATTGGCCGCCAGCTGGCACAGTTCAAAGACTGCCGTCAGATTTACCCCCAGCACCTGTTCCCAGTCCTCCATGGGAAATTCCTCCGAAGGATGCCTTCTCTGGATGCCGTGGGCCGTCACCAGAATGTCAAGACGGCCTCCCAGCTTTTGAACGCACTCGTCAAACGCCCGTTTTCTCTCTTCTGAACATCCCAGATCAGCCTTCACGCCCTCGCAGAAATAGCCTCTCTCCCGAAATTCCTCTGCTCGTTCAAATACGCTGTCTCCGGTTCCTATTACCGCCACTCTGCATCCTGCTTCCAGAAGGCCTTCAGCCATTCCATGGCCAAGTCCCCTGGTTCCGCCCGTAACAATCGCTGTCTTTCCCGTTAAATCAAATAAATTCATGTTTTCTCCTCTCTTTCTTTCGCCGCCCTACATAAACGTATTTGGCAGAATCATGGAGATGCCTGGAATAAAGGTAATCAGGAGCAGATCAAGAATCATAACCAGAATAAACTTGATGATTCCAGAGCATACGGTTTCCAGGCTGCTGCCTCCCACTCTGGCCGCCACAAACAGGTTGATTCCAAGAGGCGGAGTGATAAATCCAATGGCCAGGTTTACGACCATAATCAGTCCGAAATGAATCGGATCCACGCCAAACTGCATCGCAATGGGAAGCAGAATCGGCGAAAGCACCATCATGGCCGGGGTGGTGTCCATAAAGCATCCAACCACAAGCAGAAGCAGGTTAATCAGAAGAAGAATCACAATCATGTTGTCGCTGAAGTTTAAAATTCCAGTCGTAATCGTATCCGGAATCTTTTCAATGGTCAGGATTCTCGTAAAAGCAGTCGCACAGCCAATGATTACCATGGTAGTTCCCGTTGTGCTGCATGCACTTCCCAGGGTCCCGAACAGCTGCTTAAAATCAAGCTCCTTATAAATAAATACGCCGCAGATAAACGCATACACTGCCGCAACGGCTGCCGCCTCTGTCGGTGTGAACACTCCAGCATAAATGCCGCCCAGAATAATAATCGGATTGATCAAAGCCCATTTGGCATCCCAGATCGCTTCCATCTTCTCTCTGAATGTGTATCTCCTGTCGTCCCCCTTCCATCCGTGGCGTCTGCAGTAAATGTAAGACATCAGAATCAGGGACGCTCCAATCAAAAGTCCCGGCAGAAAGCCTGCCATGAAGAGGGAGCTGATCGAGGTGCTGGTGGAGACTCCATACACCACCATGGGAATACTGGGAGGAATAATAACTCCAATGCTTCCCGCAGTCGCGATCAGCGCCAGGGTAAAGCTTTTGCTGTATCCCTTCTGCAGCATAGTCGGAATGACCATAGAACCGATTGCCGCAACTGTGGCGGGGCCGGATCCTGATACAGCCGCAAAGAACATACAGAGCACTACTGTCACCGTGGCAAGACCGCCGGTAAACCTTCCCAGAAATACGTTGCACACGTTGAGAAGACGTTTTGATACACCTCCTGCTCCCATCAGCTCTCCCGCCAGGATAAACAGGGGAATTGCCATCAGTGGGAAGGAATCTGCACTGGTTACCAGCTGCTGAACGATGTACAGAGAGCTCAGTCTTCCATCTGCCAGGACTGCGCAGAGCGAGGACAGTCCAATGGCGATTCCCACTGGCATATTTAAAATTAAGGCAATTACTAATGTTCCAAATAATACAATCGCTACCACTATTCTTCGCCCCCTTCTTCTGTCTTTCCAAGATTACCTGCCAGGTACCAGATGTTCTGAATCTGCCTTATAATCACAAGTCCAAATCCTACGACCGGAGCCGCGTTGATATACTGAAGAGGCAGTCCCAGCGCCGGAGACACCTTTCCGAATACCCACTGCTTATATGTAAGCTCCACTCCTGTCACAACAATGTAAGCCGCAAACATTAACACCAGAAGCTCCCCCAGAATGGTTATGTACGGTCTGAGCTTCTTGGGAAACAGATACAGCGCCGCGTCAATCTTAATATGCTTCATCAGCTTACATCCGTAAGCTACTCCTATGTAAATCAGCCAGATAAAGCAGTATCTGGCCAGCTCCTCTGACCATGACAGGGAATTGTGCGCCACATACCGCATGATAACCTGAACAAATATGATAATCGTCATAACTGACATCAGCGCCACGCACAGAATCTCTTCCAGATAACGATTTAAAAACTGCAGTCCTTTCTTCATTTTTTACTGTTCTCCTTCCGCCCGGTATTCTTCCAGCTCCTTCAAAATTCCGTCAAAATACTCCGGATTCTCCATCGCGTCTTTTGCCACTCCAAATACGTCCGCATCCTCCATAATTTTCTGGAATTCCATCTTCTGCTCGTCTGTCAGCCCGTTGACCTCACAGCCGTAGTCTTCCATGATTTTAATTCCCTCTTCCTCGTCCTTCGCCGACTGCTCAAGCTGGAACTGCGTCGCCTCCTTCATGGCCCGGTCTACAATTTCCTGCTGCTCCTTTGTCAGCGTGTCGTATTTGTCAGGATTCATAACAACCACATACGGCGTATAGACATGCTGAGTCAAAGAAATATATTTCTGAACCTCGTAAAACCGGTTGCTGGAAATAATTCCGATGGGGTTTTCCTCTCCGTCTACCGTTCCCTGCTGCATGGCTGTAAACAGCTCGGAAAACGCCATAGGCGTAGGGTTGGCTCCAATCTCCTTCCACGCCTTCATGTGAATCGGATTTTCCATGGTACGGATCTTCTGTCCTTTACAGTCCGCCGGACTTTCAATGGGGTGAGCGTTGTTCGTATAGTTTCGGAATCCGTTTTCCCACATCGCCATATGCTTCAGGCCGACCTTTTCCACGCCTTCCAGCATCTTTGTCGCCGTCTCTCCCGTAAAGCCCACGTCGTACACCTCTTCTTTATTTAAGAACAGGTAGGGAGTATCATAGAGATAATAGTCTTTATACAGCGTAGATAAGGAACTGGTAGACGATACTGCGATATCAATGTCTCCATTCTGCACGCCTTCCGCCGCCGTCTTGTCGTCTCCCAGCTGGTTGTCCTGGAACACGTCCACCGTCATCTTTCCTCCAGAATATTCCTCCACCAGCTCCTTAAACTTTTCTGCCGCCTGTTTGGCTGAATTGGACGTTACGTTTGAAAAAATCAGATTCACTTCCTCCTGCGTCCTGTACTTGCTTCCAGCCTTCGTAAACCCGACTCCCGCCAGCAGAGCCAGCAGAATACATCCTGCCGTGACTGCCTTCCCTCTCTGTTTCATTCCCTCTCCTCCTTTTTCTGCCCGTCTATACCGCCTTACAATCCACCACAACCTTAATGGTTCCGCATTCCGGATCCGCAATCATGTCAAAGACCTTTTCGCTTTCCCGAAGAGGCACTACATGGGTCACAATCTTCTCCAGCTGGCTTTCCAGCTTCTTCGTCAGCTCCACGGCCTGGCCAAACTCATCCTTCGTGTAAACTCTGGTTCCCACCAGTGTCTGTTCCTTAAAATTCACATCCCGCAGATTCACTTCATGGGGCTGCTTGTGGACTGAAACCATGCAGATTTTTCCCCGCACTCTCGTGACATCCGTCATCTGCACAGCCGCAGCCGCAGCTCCGCTGCACTCGAAAAATACGTCGCATCCCTCTCCGTCCGTCGCCGCTTTTACCACAGCTTCCAAATCCTCTTTCAGCGGATTGACCGGAATCATGCCCAGCTCCCTGGCAGCCTCCAGTCTCTTTTCCGCCACGTCGGAAATAAAAATCTGTGAGGCTCCCGCATGTTTCAGCATAACTGCGCAGAGCATTCCAATAGGGCCGGCGCCTGCCACCACCGCCGTATCAAGAGGCTCAAACCCTGACATATGGATGGCATGAACCAGCACTGCCAAAGGCTCAATCACTGCAGCCGCCTTGTCGCTGACTCCCTCCGGCACCTTGTAGAGAACGTCCTCGTCCACATAAACGCTTTCGCACATTCCCCCGTCCACGTCAATTCCGATCAGCCCCAGCGTATTGCACACATGCTCATTTCCGTTTCTGCACGCTTTGCAGTGTCCGCAGGACAATAACGGATAAGGCACAACCCTGTCTCCTTTTTTGATTCTCTTTCCGTCTTCCGCAGCCACTCCGAGAAACTCATGTCCAAACACAAGAGGCGCCTTTGCCCTTGGATGGGTTCCCAGATAAATTCCAATATCCGATCCGCACACGCCGCAGTAGGTTACGTCAATCTTTATCTGGCCTTCCTTCTTTTCCCCTGTCTCTACGTCCCGAAGCTCCGCTTTTTTAGGTCCCGCATACACTAACGCTTTCATTTGCTCTCCTCCTCGCGCAATATGTCTGATTTATTTTATGTGTTTTATTATATATTACACACTTATTTTTAGCAATATTGTATATATTTTTCTCTTTTTTACACGATTTTAAGTGTATTTTATATGTATTATATACAAATAACCGCCCTAAATTTGTCTGATGTCTTAAAAATCGTCAAAAAAGAAACGAGTCAGAAAAGCGTTCAACCTGCCTGTTTTACGCTGTTTCTGCTCGTTTTTTTCTTTTCAGATACGTCTGATCTCTAAATTGTCTCTCTTTGCTCTTTTTCGTTTACTGGAAACGGTTCTTTCTCTCGATCTCCTTAATGATGTAAAGCCTGTTTTCACTCATGTGCGCCACCATCGCGCTTCTCGCTCCCCTCTCGTCCCCGCGCTCAATGGCGTCCACAATCTGTTCGTGGAACAGGATGGTTGTCTCCGACAGCCGGCGGTTTGTCATCTCAATGGTAAGGCTGACCGATCGGTAAATAATCGGAATCAGCTTGGCGATAATCCTGTTTCCCGTCGCCTTTGCAATCAGCTGATGAAACTTGGAATCTTCTTCCGTGTGGTTGAGCCCCTGCTCAATCATCGCAGTAACTCTCCGATTCTGCCTGCGTATGGCAGCCTTCTCCTCCTTAGAAGCATGGACCGCCGCCATCGCCGCGCTTTCCGGTTCCAGAATCATGCGAACCTCCAAAAGCTCCAGGGCAATCTCCTCGTCTTTTCCCATCAGCGCAATCCCAAGAGGATCCTCCGCCACCCCCTCCCGGCTGGACAGGTAAGTTCCGGCTCCTCTTCTGATCGTTAAAATGTTCCTGGTTTCCAGACTTTTGATGGCCTCCCTGACTGTGCTTCTTCCCACTTCCAGCCTCTTGGCCAAATCATACTCATTCTGCAGACGGTCTCCCGGCTGCAGTTTCTCTTCCCGGATCATCTCTATGATTTTTTCTGCCGCAATCTGCGCCAGCGGCGTCTGATCCTTGTGGGTCATGTCCTCCACCTCCCCAATCTCTTCCTTCGCTTCCTTCTCACGCCTCCTCCATGTCCCTGCACATAAAGAGAGCCAGGCACACGGCAAGTACGCCGGCTGACAGCTTTCCCGCCACGACAGGAGTGATCATGGAAGGTTCTACCCCTGCCGTAAATCCCAGATGAGCCCCCAGCGCCGACGTAGCCGGAACCAGCCAGGCTGTGTTCACAATAATGCCCTTTTTGTTCATATTCTTCATCATCGTATAAACAGGAACAGAATTAGCCAGCGTAAATACCAGGCCTGCCGCGCTGGTCTTATCAAGTCCCAGCTTCCTCCCCGCCCGGTTTAACGGTTTGTCCAGCAGCTTTGTGAGAATGGTGAGCGCCGGAAAGGTTCCAATCAGAACAATCCCAATCCCTGCAACTGCCCGCATTCCCTCCATAATGTCCGCCATCCCCGGAATCACCACCGCCCCGGTGAGATGTTCAAAGGCAGCTGCCGCCAGCCCTATGTAGATGACAATCGTAATCAACTGTCCGAATATCATGCACCCTTTTACCATGGCCTCCGGAAACGCCTTCAGCCCCAGAGCCAGAACAGCCGCCAGAAGAATGACAGGAACCATGTTCCGAAGCACCATGGACAGCTCAAAGCCTGCGGCCAGGCCTCCTATGACGCTTCCCGCCGGAATGGTGATGAGACCGATTAAAAATCCCCTGGAAAAATAAGGGCGATCCTCCTTTTCAATCAGACTCAAGCCTACAGGAATGGAAAACACCAGCGTACACCCCAGCATGGAGGATACAATCGTTCCAGCTAAAAGTCCCGCCTCCTGATTTTCGGCCAGCTCCACAGCCAGAGAATAGCCGCCCATATCATTGGCTAAAACCGCTCCAAACATGGCCGGATCCGCTCCCAGCGCCTCAAATACCGGAATAATCACAGGGCCTGACACATCCGCAATCACAGGAGCCAGACAGACGATTCCAACCATCCCCAGGGCCAGCGGCCCCATAGCCTGAAATCCCTCGTCAAACTTCCGGCCCAGCCCCAGCCTGTTCCCAAAAATTTTATCAGCCGCTCCGATGACTGCCCCGGCTGCTATTACCCAAATAATGATTTGGTCAAATGTCATTCCATCTCCTCCCTCTCTCACGCCTGCCCGGCGCTTATATCAGGTTTCATTATAATACCTTAGAAGACATTTGCCAACCGCAGGGAATGGCAAAAAAATGCCGTACAGGTTTCCCTATACGGCAAAATTCTCTACGCGAAGCATCCCTGAATCGTATTCACATCTCTCAAAAGAAGTTCCATCTGGCCTCCTGACCGGGCCTGGTTCCTGAGAGGCAGCAGATTATAGTAATTTTCTGTAATAATCCAGCCTTCAAATCCCCGCTCCTTCAAATATTTCATCTGGCTGAAGAAATCTGTATTTCCTTCTCCTAACAGACGATTTCCCGGAGCGTCCGTCCCGTCTTTTACATGAAGAATTGTGTCCATATAAGGATACAGTCCTTCCAGCTGGCTGAGCTGATCCATATCAAAATTAAATTTAAAATTCTGGGTGTCAAAGTGAATTTTCAGATTGTCTGCGCCTACTGCATCCAGAAGTTCAATCTGTCTTTTCCAGTCAAGAGCATTTTCTGTCAAAATTGTAATTCCCTGCTCTGCGCCCAGACGGCACGCATAGCTGAGAGCTTCTCTGGCATGTTCAATATGCTCCTCACAGGTAATCAGATTGTGAATAAAATTAGGAATCATCAAACGGCGGATTCCCATCTGCGCCGCCGTCTCCACACCGATCTCCATCTGCTCCCAGGCAATTTTCCCATTCTCGGTAGAATTTCCATGAATAAACTCATGCTCCATCAGATCATTTAAGACAAGGGCAGGGAATTCTATTCCATATCGCTCTCCATCCTCCAGGTAACCTTCCATCACCGTCTTCTGGGCCAGAGGATATCCTGCCTCAAAACTTCCCAGTTCCAGCTGGATTCCTGAAAGGCCTGCTTCGTGGGCAGTTCTGACACTGTACGAGCCGCCTCCCGGAAGTCCCCAGGCTACGGCTCCGATTCGAATTCTGCTGTCTGTATTTCCCATATATTTCCTGCGCCTCCCATCTTCTTGCTTAATCCTTTTCCTGATTTCCATTCCCATGCTTTTATTCTAATTCCGATTACTCTAAATTGCTGTGGTTTCTGAACATTTCTTCTCCCGTAATATGAAACCGATCCATCAGGAGAAGTACCATTGTGTCGCAAAGGATTCCTGCACTCTGTTCGAACAGCGTTCCCATCGGCTGCATAGAGCAGCCTCCCGCCTGATCCTTTCTGTCTGCCTTTACAATTACAGAAACATCGCACAATTCTGACAGGGAGGAATGAGGCGACGCCGTTATCGCCAGTACCAGGGCTCCTGCTTTCTTGGCTTTTTTTCCATGTTCCAGAAGCACAGGCGTTTCTCCGGAACCGCTGAGTATAATCAAAATATCATTTTGGGTAATGGCTGGAGCTGTCGCTTCTCCCACCACGCTGGCCAAAAATCCCATCTGGGCCAGTCGCATGGCAAACCCTTCCGCCTGGAGACGGCTTCTTCCAGCCCCATCGCAGAAAATCCGGTTTTCTCGGTTAAGGCAGGCTACCATTCCAGTTACTTCTTTTTCATCAATTCCTCGAAGGGCCCGGCTCAGCTCTCCGAGCACCTCCTCTGCTTTCCTGGTATATCCCATTCTGCATGTTCCTCTTTTACTTCCTCTATCTCAATATCGTTCCGAACTGCACTCTAAGCCCGCTTCAGTTTCCGAATTAAATCAGAGGCCGTTCCTCCTGATTTAATAAAGTCAATGTAAACGGCAATCAGAATTACAATTCCCTGAACTACATACTGCCAGGAGGAATCAATACCTAACAGATTCATTCCATTTTTCAAAATACCGATTACAATTACGCCAATGACTGTTCCGGAAATGCTTCCCTTTCCTCCGCTCATGCTGGTTCCTCCCAGCACAACTGCGGCAATGGCGTCCATTTCTGCGCTGTCTCCCATAATCATCGTAGCTGTAAAGGTTCTTCCTACTGTCAGAACTCCTGCCAGAGACGCCAGAAAACCGCTGAAGGCAAACACAAAGAATGTAACCTTTTTTACATTAATTCCTGAATACTCTGCCGCTGTTTTATTTCCTCCTACCGCATAAATGTGGCGTCCCAGCTTTGTCCTGTTTAGAATAAAGGAAGATACAATAATAACGGCAATAATCAGATAAAGCTGAATGGGGAGTCCCAGAATCTCTCCCATTCCCCAGAAGGTATATGCGTCGTCCAAAACGGCAATTGTCTGGGCGTGGGTATAAATTCTGGCAATTCCACGGCCAATATTCATCGCCGCCAGCGTCACAATAAAGGCCGGAATTGTAGTTCTTGAAACTACCAGTCCATTAAATGCTCCGATCAGGGTTCCAAAGAAAACGCCAATCAGAATTCCCACTGGAACAGGCAGTCCCAGCCATGTAATCATGCCCGCACTGATGCATCCTGACACAGCAATGACAGAACCTACCGACAGGTCAATGCCTCCTAAAAGGATGACAAAAGTCATGCCGCAGGCCAGATACAAATTGATAGTAATCTGTCTTATGACATTGAAAAAGTTTGTTACTGTAGCAAATTTATCTGTCAGGAACGTAAGTCCCACACAGAGGATCAAAAGGCCCATCAGAATGCCGAAGTTCATTTTAATTGTGTTTACTGCTGACTGCCCCCATTTATGCTTCATTTTTGTCACCTCTTTACAATTCCTTTGTGGATAATTCCATAATACGCTCCTGGGTAAATTCCTCCCTGGAAAGCACACCTGTCGTCCTTCCGTGATTCATCACCACAATCCGGTCGCACATATTGATAAGCTCTGGCATCTCAGAAGAAATAAAGATCACAGACAGGCCCTCCGCTGTCAGGCGATCAATTAAATGATAAATATCCGCCTTTGTCTTTACGTCAATGCCTCTAGTCGGTTCGTCCAAGATCAAAATTTTCTCTGTGGCAAGAAGCCACCGGCTGATAATAACTTTTTGCTGATTGCCTCCGCTCAGTCTTCCGATCGGCTGTTCAATTCCAGCATATTTTGTTTCCATCACCTGATCTACGTATGTCCGAATCAGAGAAATCTCTTTTTCCCGGCTGTATGTTCCTCCCTTTAAAAACTGATCCAGCACTTCAATCGTGGTATTAAAGCGTATTCCCTGAACAGCAAAAATTCCCTCTTTTTTCCTGTCCTCCGGAACCAGGCCAAGACCGCAGTTCATGGCATCTTTTACATTCTTTATCTGGACCTTCTTCCCATTCACGAGGATTTCTCCAGAGTCCTTCCTCCTGAGACCAAACAAAGCCTCCATCGTCTCTGAACGGCCCGATCCCACCAGACCCGAAAATCCCAGTACCTCTCCCTTTTTCAGTTCAAAGGAAACATCTCTGACTTCCTTTCCTGCTGCCAGATGATGAACAGAAAGCACGGTTTCCTCTCCGGAATGGTTGTGCTTGTCGTACAAATCTCCCAGAGAACGCCCTACCATCAGACTCACCAGATGATCGTGGGTTGTATCCTTTGTCACCACTGTCGCAATATACTCTCCATCGCGCATTACTGTAATCCGGTCTGCGATTTCATCCAGCTCTGACATCCTGTGGCTGATATAGATAATGCCGACTCCCTTTTCCTTCAGCCTCCGAATTGCCTTAAAGAGAACCTCCACCTCTGTGTCTGTCAGGGAGGAGGTAGGCTCGTCCATTACTATAATTTTAGCGCCGAAGGAGATTGCTCTTGCAATCTCCACCATCTGCTGTTTCGCAATGTTGAGCCTTCCTACCTGCTCATCCGGCTGGATATCTAATTCCATTTCCTTCAGAAAGGCAGCCGTATCCCGGTTCATTTTCGCTGTATCTACAGTCCCTCGCTTCGTCTTCGGCTCCTGCCCCAGGAAAATATTCTCTGCCACAGTCATGTAGGGAATCAGCATCAGTTCCTGGTGAATCACACGGATTCCATGGCTTCTGGCGCTCTCCACACTTGTGATCTCTGTCTTATTCCCCTCAATGTAAATCGTTCCCTCATCTTTTGTGTAGGCTCCGCCAAGTATCTTAATCAGCGTGGATTTTCCTGCTCCATTCTCCCCTAAAAGAGCGTGTACCTCCCCGTGCTTCACAGTCAGCTCCACACGGTTCAGCACTCTGACTCCTGAGAAGGATTTGGAAATTCCCTCCATCCTCAGTAATTCTTCCATCCTCTGCCGCTCCTTGTCTGTATCCCTTAACCTCTGCTTCTTACTGCCATCCTGCGTTCAGATATTCGGCAATATTCTCACTGTCAATCGCAAAAGCCGGAACATCAATCTGGAACTGCTCTGGCTCCTGTCCTGCCAGAATTCCCTTAACTGTCTCATAGCACTGAGTTCCAATCTTAATCGGAGACTGGGCTGCTGTCATCCGGTAGATACTGCCTTCCTTGGCAATTACCTGCTTTGCCTCCGGAGCTCCGTCTACGCCATAGATAGCCACGTCGGCTCCTGATGTCATGCAGGCTGCATAAGCGCCCATACCCGCCTGATCATTGATGGAGAAAATTGCGTCTAAGTCTGGGTGTGCCTGTAAAATATCACTTGTAATATTCTGTCCCTTCTCAACGGTTCCCTCTGCGTCAAAGGTTTCTACGATCTCAAATCCCTTACCCTCAATGGTCTCTAAGAAGCCTTTCTCTCTGTCAACGCAGGCACTGTTAGCCGGATAGTTAAGTACGGCAATCTTTCCGCCGTCCGGGAAGTCCTTCAGCATGGCTTCTCCGCACAGCTTACCTGCCTGAATATTATCAGTAGCTACATACGCGTCTACCAGATCCAGATTTCCTACTGCTGAATCAAAGTTAACCACTGGAATTCCAGCCTCGTCCAGTTTCTGAAGAGCCGGTTCAATCGCATCCTTGTCAACAGGATTTAAAAATACTGCGTCTACGTCCTGAGCAATAAAATCCTCTACCACCTGAAGCTGTTTTGTGCTGTCCTGCTGCGCGTCTACCACAACTGTTTTATTTCCCTCTGCCTCAGCTGCCTTTGTAATAGAATCAGCCACTGTCTTGAAGAAGTCAGACTCGATCCAGTAGGTGACACCAAAGGTCATTCCTCCCTCTGAAGCGGTGTCTGTCCCCGTCTTTTCTGCAGTTTCCTCAGACGGTTTCTGGCTCTCTTTTGCAGCCTCTGTCTGTGCAGCTGTTGTCTCCGCCTTCTGAGACGCATTGTTTGAGCAGCCAAATAAAAATGTTGCTGCTAATCCGCATGATAACACTGCTAAAAATTTCTTCTTCATCCTGTTTTCCTCCTCTTACATTATATAAATCATTTCTCAATATCTATTTCGAAGTCTGCAGAAGCTTAGTCTAAAGCTCATACAGCGCCTCAAAATCCTTTGTCATATGGCAATACAGACTGTCGTAGACTGCATGATACTTTTTATAAAGCTCTGCTTCCCCGCTGTCCGGCTTCACTGTATCGCCTGTTTTTATAAACTGCCTGCAGGCCCAGGAAACGTCCGGAAATACCCCGGTTCCCACTCCGGCTAAAATAGCCGCGCCATAGGCAGGCCCCTCCTCCTCGGCAAGCGTCTGTATTTCACACTCGTAAAGATCTGCCAGAATCTGACGCCACAGTTTGCTCTTACTGCCTCCTCCGCAGGCTTTCATAGAAGAAATTTCTGTTCCCGTTTCCTTTAAAAGCGCATTGCAGTCCGCCAGGGAATAGGCAATTCCTTCCATGATTGCCCGCAGCAGATGAGATTTCTGGTGAATAATGTTAAGTCCTACAAAAGCCCCTCTGCATTTGGGGTTCATATGGGGAGTTCTCTCCCCCATCAGGTATGGCATATAGATCAGCCGTTCGCTTCCAGCCGGAATTTTTTCCGCCGCCTCATTGATCAGCTGATAAACATTTCTGTTCTCTCTGTCAGCCTGTTCTATCATATCCTGGCAATAGAAATCTTTAAACCATTCCAGGGAAAGCCCTGCCGCCTGGGGACCTCCCATGGTAAACCAGCTTCCAGGCACTGCGGCGCAGCACAGGTGAAGTCCTCCTCCAGGCACAGGCGTATATCGTTCCAGGTGCGTATATAAAAGAGCGGAAGTTCCTATGGTCGTAAAGCTTTCGCCGTCCCTGACCACTCCGATTCCCACAGCTGCCGCCGCATTATCCGCCGCTCCTGCTACCACCTTGACTTTCTCTGTCAATCCCAGCTCTTTTGCTGCCTCCGGAAGCAGAGTTCCCGTTACCTCCTGAGACTCAAATACCTGAGCCAGCATTGCTTTATCAATAGAGAGACATTCCAGTACAGTATCTGACCAAACTCTGTTTTTTACATCGAGCAGCTGCATTCCCGACGCGTCGGACACGTCCGTTGCAAAAACTCCAGTGAGACAGTAACGTATATAATCCTTGGGCAGCAGAATGTGTCGGCATTTTTCCCAGTTTTCCGGCTCTTCCTTCCTCACCCATAAAATTTTAGCTGCTGTCCAGGCGGCAATCGGAGGATTTGCTGTAATTTCCAGCCATTTCTCTTCCGGCATCAGAGAGCACATTTCTTCTGTCTGCTCTGCTGATCTCTGATCGCACCAGATAATGGATCGCCGAATTGGTTTTCCGTTCTCATCTAGCATAACCAGTCCATGCATCTGGCCGGAGAAGCCGATTCCCATGACCTGCTCCGGCTCTGCCTGAGAGCGCTCCACCAGTTCCCTGACTGCCGAAAATACAGCGTTTCTCCAATCCTCCGGATCCTGCTCCGCCCATCCATTTGCCGGCTGATAGAGAGGATATTCTCTGGAAACCTGAGCTGTCACCACTCCATGCTCATCCATGAGGAGTGTTTTAGCTGCGCTTGTCCCTATATCAATCCCTATAAAATACTGCTTCATCTCCTGCCCTCCCTTCTGTTAAAACAGCTTGATATGCCTTAATATTTTCCCGAAGTTTTCCGGTAAACAGTCCATTTCCCACTACGAAAGTTTCCGCTCCGCTGGCAATCAGCTGCTGTATATTAGACAAATTCACACCGCCGTCCGCTTGAAGCTCTGTCTGCACATCCAGCTGTTCTGCTGTCAGCTTGGCCTGCCTGAACCGCTCCAGAGAAAAAGTTAAAAAGCTCTGGCCTTTTCGTCCGGGCCTTGTAGTCATCAGCTGAAGCTTGTCTGCCTTCTTCCATAAATCTGGTGTTAAAGCAGAAAGCTCTGTCTCCGGATTCAAAACAATACCAGCTTTTTTTTCAAAATTGTGAATGCTTTCCACTGCGTTCAGAAGACTTTTTTCATCCTCAAACGCCTCCCAATGGAGAAGAATCGTATCGGCTCCTGACTCCACACACTGGCGGATTAAATTTTGAGGCTGCTGTGTCATTAAATGGACGTCAAAATGCTGCCTGCTGTGCGGTCTGAGCTTTGCAATAAACTCTGGCCCAAATGAAAATCCGGGAACAAACTGCCCGTCCATCACATCCAGATGGAGAATAGAGATTCCCTCCTCCTCCATCACCTTCATCTGTTCTCCCAGGCTGTAATAATCAGCCGCATAAATTGACGGCGCAAGCTGTACCATATCTGTCACCTTTTCTATCTTTTATTTCTGTCTTTTTACATCAATTTATTGCAGTCAATGGCTGTCTGGGTCCGCTTCAGCCGTTTGGAGTAATCTCTTTTTGTCTTTGTGATATAGCCCAAATAAAGCACATCTAAAATAAATTGATCTGCCACTCTTCTTGTCACCTTATCCCGCCCTACTGTCAAATCGCTGACAGAGGTGAACAGGCTGATATCTGTATATTTTAAAAGCGGAGATTTATTCATTTTTGTAATGCTTATCGTGGTTGCTCCTCTGAGCTTTGCAATTTTCATAGCCTGAACCACATTTCGTGATCTTCCCTCATAGGAAATCGCCAAAGCCACATCCCCAGGCCGGAGATTATCTGCTGTGATATACTGAAGCATCACATCGCTGTAAGCAGAACACGGAATTCCCAGACGACAGAATTTCATAAATGCGAACTGACAGGCTGCAAATGCATCTCCTACGCCGAAAAAATGGATAGATTTTGCTGAAATAATCGCGTCCAGCGCTGCCTGATAACCGTCATTGGCCAAAACCATGGTATTCTGAAGTGTCTGAACATTGCTCTGAAACACTTTTTTCAATATAACTTCTATACCATCTGTTTCCTCAATTCCCTCTTCATGGATTTCCTCTCCCTCTGCAATCGCCGCTGTAAACGCCTCTTTCAGCCCTGAATATCCGTGATATCCCATCCGTTTGCAGAAGCGAATAATTGAGGCCTCGCTGCTTCCTGATTCTGCAGCAATAGCCGCCAGCGTCAGTTGAGTAATCGCCTCTGGATTCTCCAAAAGGGCCTGGGCAAAAGCCTTCTCGGCTCTGGGCAGCGACGGAATCAGAAAACGGATTTTTACCAGTAATTCGTTCATGTTTTTCCTCCAGATTCAAATTCCGCAAATGAAGTTATCTGTTGAAAAAATCATAGCATCTGCACAATTTGAAGTAAATATGTACTGTTTTTTTTATATATTCTACTATATTTTCCACTTTTCTATTGTATATTCTGCACAATTTTTCTGCAACTTTTTCACTTGTTTCATTTTTGATATTTCATTATGAAGTTTTTATGCTGCAGTTTTACTCCGCTCTCTGGTTCATTTTCGTCTCTCGATGAAATGTTCGTTTAGAAAAGCAGAACGCGCCGTTTTCTCCCTTGACAACCTCCCTCTCTTCCCCCAAAATAAAAGCATACAAAATACTTACGGCACGCTGCGCATCCTGCCCTTTCAGACGGGGGCGTCCTGCCGCGCAGTTCAAGGAGGCAGATATGAATTTTCACAAATTTACCAACGACTACAGCGAAGGGGCCCATCCCAGAATTTTAGAGGCCATGATAAACGCCAATCTGACTCAGAATCCAGGCTACGGTCTGGACTCCCACTGTGAGAAGGCGAGAGAACTGATTATAAAAGAGTGCAGCGGCCCCGACGGCGTCCGCTCCGATCTGGCTGTCCACTTTCTGGTAGGCGGAACTCAGACAAATAAAACGGTGATTGACGCGGCTCTGCGGCCTCACCAGGCGGTGATCGCAGCCTCCACCGGGCATGTAAACGTCCACGAAACAGGAGCGATCGAGGCCACCGGGCACAAGGTTATCGCCATCCCTCATACAGACGGAAAGCTTACTGTCCCTGAAATTGAGAAAGCTCTGGCCGCCCATCCGGACGAACACATGGTTCAGCCGAAAATGGTCTATATTTCCAACACCACTGAGCTTGGCACACAGTATACAAAAAAAGAGCTGGAGGACTTAAGCCGCCTCTGCCGCCGGAAAAATCTCTATCTTTTCCTGGACGGGGCAAGGCTGGGATCTGCTCTCACAAGCTCTGTCAATGATTTGACGCTGGCGGACCTGGCGGATCTGACTGACGTATTTTATATTGGAGGCACAAAAAACGGTGCTCTGATGGGGGAAGCTCTGGTCATACGAAACGACCGCATCAAGGAAGACTTCCGCTATTTCATCAAGCAGAACGGCGCTCTCTTAGCTAAGGGATGGCTGTTAGGAATCCAGTTTGAAACTCTGTTTACAGACGGCCTGTTCTACGAGATGGCCTCCCATGCCAATGAGATGGCGCAGTTTATACGTCAGGGCTTCACAGACAGAGGCTTCTCCTTCCTGGCTCCCTCCCTGTCCAACCAGCTCTTCCCCATTGTAGACGACAGGCTGGCAGAAATTCTTATGAGCCAGTGGGGCGGACTCTGCGAAAAAAAGACAGACGAGAACCATACCGCCGTCCGCCTGGTCACCTCCTGGGCTACCCCGAAAGACGCGGCAGAGGAACTGTTAAAGGCTCTTGACTAAAAAAATAGACAGGTACAGTGATGATAACGAGGCTTTCTCAGTGAGGTTTGTGCTAATTTCCGCCACCGAGCGAAATGTCTGAGCCGTAAGGCGAGTTTTCGCGAATGGCGGATCACAGATGCGCAAACCGAAGAGAAAACGCAGTTAATCACTGTACCTGTCTATTTTTCTTAATTTTCTTACTTTCTTACTTTCTTACTTCTGATTCAGCGCCTCCACAGCGGCCTGAAGCTGATTATCCTGATCTTTCGGAATCTCAATCATAGTTTCAAGCCCCTCCTTCAGCTCTACCGACACATCCGGTTCAATTCCCGCTCCATGAATATCGGTTCCCTCCGGGGTATAGTAATGCTCGGTGGTAAGCTTAATGCCGCTTCCATCCTGCAGAGTGTACAGGGACTGGACAATTCCCTTTCCAAACGTAGTAGTGCCAACCACCACGGCTCTGTCATGATCCTTCATAGCCCCTGTAAACACCTCAGACGCGCTGGCGGAATTTCCGTTTACTAGTATGGCCACAGGAAGATCCATCTGATGGCCGTCCTCAGAGCTGTAGGTCTCCCCCTCGCCGTTTTTATCGGCAATGGATACAATCGTCTCTCCATCTGGCAGCAGATAATCAATCATGGCCACGGCCGCGTTCAGCTCGCCGCCTGGATTATTTCTCAGATCCAGCACCAGACGTTCCATTCCCTGGGAAGTCAGCTGATCCAGACCTGCCTTAAACTGGTCCGCCGTCACCGTGTCAAACTCTGAGACTTCCAGATATCCTGTCTTCTCATCCAGCATTTCGTACTCCACGGTCTGGATTTCCAGCTGGCGGCGGACCATGGTAAGCTCCACTTCCTCGCCGTTTCTGTATACAGTCATGGAGACAGAGGTATTTTCCTCTCCCCGCACATGCTGCTCTACAATGGTATCCAGATCCATGGCTGTCACATCCAGATCTCCCACCTTGTAGAGAACGTCTCCCGGGAGCAGTCCTCCCTCCTCTGCCGGCGAATCCTTGTACACCTTGGTAACTGTGGCCACATTTGTCATACGATCCTGGGAAATCATGGCTCCGATTCCGCAGTATTCGCCTGTGGTCTGCTCCTGCATGGCCTGCATTTCCTCCGGCGTGTAGTAATCCGCGTATAAATCTCCCAGACTGTACATCAGCCCTTTATAGATCCCCGCCTCCTCCAGAGACGGATCGGTGTCAAACAAATAGACCTCGTTGATTAAATCCAGGATGACGCCCAGCTTCTGATTGACCTGTTCCATATCAAGGGAAGCCGCCTCCCCGGACGCCTCGCCTGAGCTGTTCTGCGCCCTTGTGAGAGTCTGGCTGCCGAACATATAAATTCCCACCGAGGCGGCCACCGCCGCCAGGCATACAAAAGCTGTGGCAAATACGCCTGCCATGACTCCCTTCCAGAATTTATTTTTATTTTCCATTCTTTCATCCTCCTGCGTCTGTTTCCTGCCGCTACGGACTTACGTACTTCGACGGATTGACATAGCTGCCGTTCAGTCTCACTCCAAAATGAAGATGCGGTCCCGTCGAATAGCCGGTCGATCCCACTTTGGCAATGACCTGCCCCTTTTTCACCGTCTCTCCCGCTGATACCAGAAGCTTAGAGCAGTGCATGTATACAGTCGAAACTCCACCGCCGTGGTTGATCATAATATAATTTCCGGCCGAGTAGCTGTATGTAGAGATAGTCACCGTGCCGTCTGCAGCAGCGATAATATCGCTTCCCGACGAAGCCCCGATGTCAATTCCCTGATGATTGCTGGACGCCCCCTCTGTCGGAGAGGTTCTGCCGCCGAAGCCCGAGGTGATCCGCCCGCTGGACGGGCAGGGCCATACGAAATTAATGTTCCCAATGCTGACCGGTTTATACGTCTGTCCCTGGGCCTCCGCCTTCTTCTTCGCTTCCTCCTCCTGGCGTTTCAGCTCCGCCTCAATCTGCTTAATCCTGTCCTCCTGGGCCTTAATGTCAGCCTGGTAGGAGGCCAGCTGGGCCTCGTTGGCCGAAATCTGATTCTGATACTTCTGAAGCTCCTTGGTCTTTTCGTTTACCAGACGCTCTACCGAGCTTTGCTTCGCCTCCGTCTTATCCTTCAGGGAAAGAAGATCTGCGTGCTCCGCCTCCAGCTTTTTCTCGCTCTCTGCAATCTCATCCTTGATTTCGCCGTATCTGGCCAGCTGCTTCCTGTCGTAGGAAGAAATCTGCTGGATATACTCCGCCCGGTTTAACATCTCGGAAAGAGATCCGGATTCCATGAGAAGATCCAGGTAGCTGGTATCTCCCTTCTCATACATATATTTGATGCGAAGCTTCATGGAATTGTACTGTTCTTCCTCCGTCTTCTTCGCCTGCTCCAGCTGCTTCTTCGTCTCGTCAATCTCGGCTTCCTTATCCGTGATCTGCCCGGACAGAGAAGTCAGCTCCTGATCAAGCTCCTCCAGATCAGAATCCAGCTGTCTGACGTAGCTCTCTGTATCCGCCTTCAGCCCCTCCAGGTTTTTGATCGTCTCTTCTGTCTTCTTCTTTTCTTCCTCCAGAGAGGAAATCTGATCCTTGGCGCTGTCAATGTCGCCCTTTTTCGCCGCCTGAACAGGAACTGCCCAGAGAGCCGCGGCCAGAAGAACCACCCCTGCTTTCCATCTTCCTTTTCTCATCCGTATGCCCTCCTACACCTTCAGATGCCTGCGGATTGTGAAAAAGCTGCCCACAAAGCCGATTCCCACTCCCAGCACCATGGCCACTCCTGCCATATACGGGAAAATTTCCTGAATTGGCAGAAATACAATCAGGCTGGAAATCTGCTGGAAATTCTGTTCCAGATATATGGCCGCCTGCTTATACACCACATAAATCAGGCCGAGCGGCACAGCCGCTCCCGCCAGCCCGATGATGATTCCCTCCACCACAAAGGGAGAGCGGATCATGAAATTCGTCGCTCCGATCAGGCGCATAATGCGGTTTTCATTTTTCCGGAAGGACGCCGCCGTCCGGATGGTGTTGCTGATCAGGAACACCGCCACTGCCAGAAGAAGCAGAATAATACTGAGTGACACGCCGCCTAACATCTTGTTGAAATCTGTCATTCCAGCCGCCACATCCTTGGAATAGTTGACTCTTCTGACTCCGTCCAGAGACTTAAGCCAGGAAACCATCTCCTCCTGCTTTGTCAAATCCTTTAAAAAAATCGTGTAGGATGCGGAATCAGCTAACGGATTATCCTCCTCAAATCCTGCTGCCAGCTCCTCCATTCCCTCAAAGTAATCCTCCTTAAAAGAATCCCAGGCCTCCTCCGGGGAAACATAGGAATACTCCTTCACCTCCGGCCGCTTTCCAATCTGGTCTCCTATGGCCTTGATCTCCGCTTCGCCCAGATCCTCGTCGAAAAATACGGTGATTCCCACCGTTGTCTCCAAATTTCTCACCATGTACTGGACGTTGGCCACCAATGAGAAAAAAATGCAGAATAAAAAGATGCAGGCAGAAATAATGGCCATGGATGCCAGCGAAAACCATATATTTTTACCTATATTTTTAATGCCCTCCTTCAGGCAGTACCAAAATGTGCCTATTCTCATCCCTGTTTTCCTCTTTTTCTGCCTCTTTTGCGGCGTTTGCTCAGCTCATGGAAGGGAACGGTCTTTTCACTGCCAGACTCGCGGGAAGTCTGATCCCAGACCTCGTCCTCCTCGCGCTCCGGAAGCACCACGCTTCCATTTCCCCCGTACCAGCCCAGATCCTGGCCCGATTCGCCGTGCCTGGTGTGAAGCTCGTCCACCTGCAGCTCTCCGTAGTCCCAGGGCGGCATTACCTCGTCGCTGATCACGGTCCCCCGGTCAATGGTAATCACCCGTTTTCCCATCCGCTCCACAATCTCGTGGCTGTGAGTCACTACTACTACTGTGGTCCCTCTTCGGTTGATCTGCTCCAGCAGCCCCATAATCTCCATGGAATTGTGGGCGTCCAGATTTCCCGTAGGCTCGTCCGCCAGAAGCACCGCCGGATTGTTAATCAGAGCCCTGGCAATGGCCACTCTCTGCTGCTCTCCTCCAGACAGCTGATCCGGATAGGATTTATACTTGGAGGACAGTCCCACCTGCCGCAGCATGGCGGGGACGTTCTCCTTGATCTTTCTGACAGGCAGGCCCAGAACGCGCTGGGCGAAGGCCACGTTTTCATAGACTGTCATATGCTTTAAAAGGCGGAAATCCTGGAATACGACTCCCAGCATTTTCCTGTACTTCGGCACATAGCGTCTGGGCATTTTCCCCAGCTCCATGTCGTTGACAATCACCTGTCCGGAGGTGGGTTCCACCTCCTTCAGCAGAATTTTCATCAGCGTCGACTTGCCGGAACCGCTGCGCCCCATAATGAACACAAATTCACCCTGCTCAATATGAATATTAATGTTTTTCAGGGCCTTGTTTTTATTGTCATAGGTTTTATTGAGATTTTTGATCTCTATCATTCTTGTTCTCCCAAATGCATTTAAAACTCGCTCCCAGAGCGTTGCTCTCCTGCGCTTATGTGCGCTGAGATAAACTGCTGCAATACATGAGGCCGCGTTATCCGCACAATAGTTCCCCCTCACATACTGCAGCAGTCAGCTTTTGCTTATTCTGTTGTCCTTCTCCTAATAGTCCAGATTTTCCATATATTTCATATATTTGACAACCATCAGGGCAATCTTGAAGGTGATGGCGTCCTCAAAAACCCGCAGATCGAGACCTGTGCTCTTCTGAAGCTTGTCCAGACGGTACACCAGCGTATTTCTGTGGATGTAAAGCTGCCTGGAGGTCTCCGACACGTTCAGACTGTTCTCGAAGAACTTATTAATGGTCGTAAGCGTCTCCTCGTCAAAATCGTCCGGTGACTTGCCGTCAAAGATTTCCTTGATGAACATCCGGCACAGAGGGAGCGGCAGCTGATAGATCAGACGGCCGATTCCAAGCCTGCTGTACGCCACCACGTTCTTCGTGCTGTAGAAGATTTTGCCTACGTCCAGAGCCATCTTGGCTTCCTTGTAAGAGCGGGATACGTCCTTGATCTCATTGACAATCGTTCCAAACGCTACGTTTACCTTGGACATGGCCTCCGTATTCAGCATATCTAACAGCATATTCGCAGTCTTTTCCAGATCGCTGTAGGTTTCGCCCTGCTTCACCTCTCTGACCAGGATAATATTTTTCTCATCTACCGCTGTAATAAAATCCCTGGTCTTGGACGAAAACAGGCTTCTCACCGTCTCCAGAGCGTTTCCGTCCTTCTCCATCTGCGTCTCGATGATGAACACAACTCTCTTTACGTTCGTCTCAATGTGAAGCTTCTTGGCCCTGTTGTAGATGTCCACCAGAAGCAGATTGTCAAGAAGCAGATTCTTGACAAAATTATCCTTGTCAAACCGCTCTTTATACGCAACTAACAGATTCTGTATCTGGAAGGCCGCCATCTTGCCCACCATGTAGACGTCGTCGCTTCCCCCTTTGGCAAGCAGGACGTACTCCAGCTGATGTTCGTCAAATACCTTGAAAAACTGGTGTCCCTGAAGCACCTGGCTGTCTGCCGGCGATTCCACAAACGCGAGAATCGCATGTTCATACTCTTCCGCACCAGCAAATGTGGAGGCCAGGATCTTTCCCTCTGTATCGCAGATGCACAGATCCACTCTTGTAATCCCTTTTAATCCCTCTATATTTGTCTGGAGTATCTGATTTGATATCATAGCCTTCTCTCCTTTTCTAAATTTTCCCTGATTACTATATTAATGCAAAACGCGGAAAAATGAAAGAGAAATTATCAATTCTTCACAAAAAAATGAAAGAAGACCGCAGTACAAAAAGGCAGGAGACCGTTTCTCCTCCGCCTCTGAGCGGATTTCCAAACAGCTCTCCTGCCGCCGTATTGTCTCTGTAAGCAGGCAGCCCTGCCTACAGAATCATTCGTCCCGTCTCCTTGTCAAAGAAAAGGAACCGTTTCTTGTCCACATAGAAGCTCACTTTATCTTTTGGCATCCTCTTCATGGGCTCTGAAAGGCGGATCGTAAAGGTTCCCTCTTCCCCCGACAGCGTCAGAAGAAGGCCGTCCTCGGAAATCTGGCAGTCCTCTGCCAGGGCTGTGAACACCTCGTTGGACGGATCTTTCGGATCTCTGTCTCCCACAGACGCATGCTCCGGCCGGATGCCGAGCACAAGCTCTTTTCCTATGTAATCTTCCCTTCTGAGACGCTCTGAGAAGGCCTCCGGAAGCGCCACCCTTGTCCCCTTCAGCTCTCCGTAAAGGCGGCCGTCCTCCTCGCCAATCCGGAGATCCAGCATATTCACGCCAGGATTTCCCATAAATCCGGCCACAAAGCGGTTGGCAGGAGTGTCATAGATTTCCTTCGGAGTGCCGGCCTGCTGAATGGTTCCCTCGTTCATCACTACCACCTTCGTCCCCATCTTCATGGCCTCTACCGGATCCACTGTGGCATAAATAGACGTGGTTTTTAACGTCTTGTAAAGAGCAATCAGCTCATTCTGCATGTCTTCCTTAATCTTTGCGTTCCGGCTGGAGAACGGTCTGTCCATTAAAAATACCTGCGGTTTTTTCACGAGAGCCCGTCCCACTGCCGCCAGCTGTCTCTGGGCCTCTGTCAGCTGCTCCGGCAGGGCGTCCAGCTCTCCAGTCAGATTCAGGTATTCAGCCATGGCTCGGACCGCCCTGTCAATCTCCTGTTCCGGAAGACGCTTTAACCGGAGCCCGAAAGCCATATTTTCATAGACAGACATCTGCGGATACAAAACGCAGTTTTCAAAGAGCATGGCCACCTCTCTCTCCCTGGTTCCCTCCTCGTTGACTCTCTTTCCGTCTATCAAAAGCTCTCCGGAGGAGATATCCTCCAGCCCCGCGATCATGCGCAGCACGGTGGAACGGCCGCAGCCCTCCGGCCCAACCAGAACCACAAATTCCGAATCTGCTATATCAAGGGTAAAATCTCTCACTGCCACATGCCCGTTCTGATAGTACTTTGTAACATTCTTCAGCGACAATCCTGCCATCCTTTTCCTCCTAAACCCGCCTGAAAGGTTCCTTTCGTATCTGCTTTGCCCGCCTAAATCGGCACGATATTCTATCGTCAGCTATTATATCACGCTTCCTCCGGGCGAGCTATTGTCTCAACTGCCAAAAAACGCCTGTTTTTTTGTCTATCTTGCAGGCTCTCTCCTAAAAACTGTTCGATCTGTCAAATATTCCCTCCGTCCTTCCCAGGATTCCATATAAAATCATTAGAATCCGTGGTTTTTTTCTCCATATGAAATAGTTTCTGTTTAAATTTCACAATGAGAAATGAAATCCGGCGGCTTTGCAGGGCGTATTGAACGGACAGCAGAAATCAGAACGCAAAATCAAAATGCAAAAAGGCCGGTTCTCTGCTTTCGCAGAAAACCGGCCTTTTCCCATTTAACTGGGGTACAAGGATTCGAACCTTGAAATGACGGAGTCAGAGTCCGTTGCCTTACCATTTGGCGATACCCCAACAACGAGTGTTATTATACTATAGCTTCCGACTCCCGTCAACTGTTTTTTGAAATTTTTTTATTTTTTTCTCCGCCTGCCCAAGCAGCCGCTTTCCGCATCTGTTTGGCCCTTAATCGTAGTCGTCCACCAGCTTAATTCTTACGGCCACCTCTCGCATAAAACTTCCCTCCGGAAGCTCCATATCGTCTCTGTGGGTAATCCCCGGAAGCTCCCAGCTGTCCTCCAGCTCCACCTCAATCCAAGCCGATTCTGCCTCCTTTGCCTTCTCAATCGCTTCCTCCAAAGTATCTCCTTCTGCGGCGCAGCCCTCCAGATCGGGAAATACCACCTTATATTTTCCATCGTTTTCCTGTGTAAATACTGCCGGATATGCAAATTTCACTGTTTTTCCTCCTCTTATCTATTCTCTGTCCTCCCGGACATGAATCTCCTCAAATTCCTGAATCCATCTTTCAAACTGCTCCTGCGGAAGCGGTCTGGAAAAATAGTATCCCTGCACAACGTCGCACCCAAGCCTCCTCAGGGAATCGATCTGCTCCTCCGTCTCGATTCCCTCTGCCACGGTTTCCATGTCCAGCTGTTCTGCCAGCTCCAGAATGCAGCTGATCACATTTCTGGTCTTGGCATTGTCAAGATCCGAGAAGAAGGATCGATCCATTTTCAGGGAATCAATATTAAATTCCTTTAAGAGCGTCAGCGAGGAGAAGCCTACGCCGAAATCGTCCAGCGCGCATCGAAAGCCGCAGTCATGGATCGCCCTTATCTCCCGCTTCACCTTCTGTATATTTTCCTCTGTCAGAAAGACGGTCTCTGTCACCTCAAGCTCTATCATATTCCTGTCTGCCAGATGGCGGTCTGCAATCTCTATGAACTCCTCTAAAAAGCTGTCATAGATAAAATTGCTTCTGGAAAGATTGACTGAAACGGGGAACGTCTCCTGCTCTCTTCGTTTTCTCTCTCCCAGCCAGATGCAGACTTTCTCAAATACATATCGATCCAGGGCCCGGATTTTCCCGCTCCGCTCCAGCACAGGAATAAACTCGCCCGGAGATATCACTCCGCTTCCAGGCCGGTTCCACCGCACCAGAGCCTCCGCCCCTGTAATTCTATTCTGGCTCAGACTCACCTTCGGCTGGAAATAAATCTGAAATTCTTCATTCTGCACCGCCCGGTCAAAGAGCTGTTCAATCTCCCGCTCTTTCTGAATCTTTTCGGCGGCTGCCGCGTCAAAAAATACGCAGACCTCCGGCTCTGTCTGGCCCTTCAGCGCAATTCTGGCCTGATCCTGGATAATGGAGATATCCGTCTGATTATCCTGCACAAAGCTGACTCCTCTGCGGAACATAATCCTGCGTCCCGGGAGCATCAGATCCCTGCGGTGGCTGAATTCGTTGATTTCCCTTACAATCTCCTCCAGGCGCGCGGCGATGACCGACGGACTTTTCTCCCGCATGCACAGGAAGAAATAGTCCATCTCTGTCCTTGAGACAAACTCTCCCCTCTCCTGGCTGAGACGCCTGCGGATGACCTGGTAGAAGTAAGCCAGCATCTCGTCCCCCATCTTCAGCCCCTGTGTTTCATTGATTGCCTTGAAGTCTACACAGTCCAGAAGGGCGACTGCAAACTGATCCGCCTCCCCTTTTCTGCACAGCTCATGATATTTCATCCGAAAATCGATTTTGTTAATGCCGCCAGTGACTTCGTCCGTCAGAGCCAGCTCCTCCAGACGCTTTTCATTGTCATTGGAGCTGCGCAGCAGCTGAAGGAAAAAGGCTCCGAATACGGCCAGCGCCGTCAGAAGGCTGCCCAGCATTAAAATGACATACCAGTCAGAAAAGGTCATAAACAGAGACGACGGAAGAATCGTCACCGTCATCCAGCCGTTCACTCCTGTGGGACCATAGGATAAATAGTAGGGCTTGTGGTCCGAGGTGCGGAACCGGAATACTCCGCTCTCCCCGGATCGCAGCGCATTCATCACCGTCCCGGCCACCTCTGATGACCTCCCATCCTCTGTCTGAGACGCCATCTGGCTCCAGAGCCGGCTGTCCGCTGTGGAATGGGAAGCCAGAAGCTCTCTTCCGTCCTCTGCAACCAGATAGCTGACGCTCTCGCCATTGAAAGCTTTCGTGCTCAGAATACTGTTCAGACTGTCCGTCCTGTCTCCGGCCCACATCATGCCTCTCACCTGTCCATCCTGGCTGATGGGGACTGCATAGAGAAGGCTTCCGTTCACAATATCTGCCACGCATTCTCCCAGCTTTGCCGCCTTCTGCGATATTCCGCAGGCCCGAAAGGCTTCCCTGCTTTCAGAGTCCCTGGCCTCCCCCTCCATCAGAAAGGTTCCCGTAGGGGCGTCGTACACCGCCAAAAAATCCAGCTGGTACACCTCCCGCTTTTTCTTCAGGAATTCCGCCACAATATCCCAGCTGCCAATCCGCTCCACAGACTCCCGCAGGCTGGTCATTTCCGCCCTGCCGTTTTCCAGCTCAATCCCCAGAAGGCTGCCTCTCTGCTCTGTATAATTTTTCACATACTGCTTTTTGGAATGAATTTCCTCCATTTTCATGGAAATCGTGCATACTGCCGCAAATAAGATAACTCCCAGGGCAATAATCCCCAGAAGAAGCGCATGGTGCTTCCGGCGTCTCCTCTGATGATCGATCTGATCCAGATACGCCTCCCGCTCTCTGCTGTACGTCCCCATCCCCTGTTTTTCCATGTGTTTTTCTTTGTATTTCAATCCTCTTCTCCCGTATCCTGCATCCTCCAATGGGCAGTTTTTCAGTAAAGCCTATGGCTATTATAAAAAAACACTGTTTCATCTGTCAAGACAAAGAGAATGGCAGAACCGGCCGTCATCCGGCTCTGCGCCGTTTCTGGCCCGATTCTGCCTGAGCAGCTTCTGTTTCTATTCTATATTCCCGTCTCTGCTTCCGACGGCTCTGTCTGCTTAGGAAGGCTTTCGCCGTCTCCCTGCGTCTCCGCCTGATGGCCGCCTTCTCCCGTTTCTGTCTCCGGCTGCGTCTCCTCCGGCAGAGAAGTCTCCGGCTCTGGAAGCGATTCTGACGGCTCTGTGATGTTCTCTTCATCCTCTGGCTCGTCAGAACCGTTTTCCATGGCGTCTCCGCTGATATCCGGCGCGTCGAAATATGCCTTCACAGAGCTGTAAGAGCCGTTCTCTCTGGGCTTCACTCCATTTAAGGCAACGGTGTAGGACTCTCCTCCCACAATGCCGCTTATTTCAATCTGGCAGCTGTCAGAACCTGTGTCTGTGATTCTGGCCGAGCAGCTTGAGCCGTCTGCGTCAGTAACGGACACTGTAGGATTCTTCCACTTCACCTTCTCCTTAAACGTGATCTCCAGAATCCCCTCATAGTAGTCCACATAGTCTATTCTGGCCTTTCTTCCGCCCTCATTGTCCTCTTCAGTATCTCCGGTCTCAGACGGAGGCTGAGCGGCTGAGGAGGAGGCCGGAGGCTTTGCGCTCTGCGTCTCGGACGGAGTCTGGCTCTCAGAGGAGGATTCCTCCGTCTGGCTCTCTGTCGGTTCTGACGTCTCAGGCCGCGTAACGACCGTCGTGCCGGCCGGTGGTTCCTCTCTTCCAGTATTGGTTCCCACCTGATAGGAACGATCCGCAATCTCCTTCGCAATCTCCTCCATAGTCATAGCCGCAAAGGACTCCAGCTCCTTCTCCGTCAGACCGTTCTCCTCCACCAGTTCATAGAGGAAGCACGCCTTTCCATAGGAAATTCCATATTGATTGGAAATCTCCGTAATCTCCTTCATATCCGTAGCCTGCTGGTCATAGACCACCGCATTTACCTTGTGGGCTTCCAGAGAGCTCTCAATATCTGTCACCACGTCCTGCCTGAGAACAGAGGCCTTCTCTCTGTCGTCGTTGGACACAGTGACAAGAATGGCGTTATCCAGCTCGTCCAGATAGCCGCACCGAACCATGGAACCGATAATGGCATTCACTCCGATGTTCAAATCCACCCCGTCCAGGTCCATATCTGCCAGCACTTCGGCTCCGTCGTCGTTTAGCGGCTCCGCCTCCAGAATCTCATCCTTCCTGTTCACAGAAATCTCAATGCTGGGGTTTACATCCAGACCAATCACCGATTCCACCCGCGTGTTCTGCCAGCGCACACCTCCGCCGTACAGAGCCGCTATGCACAGACAGGCGGCGGCAGCTGTGACCGCGCGGCGCATTCTCCGGTACGTCTTCAGGTGCCGCGGCGGCTCCATATATAAAAGCTGCGGCGCGCTCAAGTCTATTTGATCAAGCACATTGGGAGTCAGGGTTTCCACCGCCGATTTTAAATGGCTGGCAATCTCGTCATTATTCCATTTTTCATGTCCATCGGCCAATGTTATCCCTCCTCTCTCAAATGATTTTTTAATTTCTTCATGGCCCGGTTATACTTCGACAGCACAGTGGCTAAAGGCATCCCCAAATCTGCGGCGATCTCTCTGTGCTTCAGTCCTGCCGCCGTATGCAGCAGCACAATCTGGCGCTCCTCCTCCTTCAAAATATGGAGAGCCGCATGCAGCACCACCTTGTCAGCCGCATTCTCTATCTGAGGACAGAATTCCCCTGTCTCCATCTCCGAAAGATCAGAAAGTCCTATGTCAGACTCATGCTTCTGATCGCGGAATCTCATATAGCAGAGATTCCTGGCTATGGTAAACATCCATGCCAGAGGCTTTCCCTGAGCCTGGTAGCTTCCCGCAGAGGTCCATATCCGCAGATACGTCTCCTGCATAATCTCCTCTGCGTCCTGAGGATTCCTCACAACAGACAGAATAAAGCTGTACATGGTTTTATCCGTATTCTGATATAACTGGCGAAACGCCTCCTGATCGCCCTTCGCAATCTTTAACAGAAGCTTTTCATCACTGAGCCGGCCATAGTTTTCCGGCTCTTCCATGACGGCAAACATCCCCATTAAAAACATGGATTTTGTTTCCTTTCTATATAGTTTAATGCAGCAAATCCATTTCTTATTGCATCTGCCGCAACTTTTTTTCATTTTGGTTTTGTTCTGCTTTTTCTTCTGCTCCCTGCCCCTTCGGCCCCTCTACTCATACCGGACGCACTTTAGAAACAGGCCCTCCGCCGGCGCTGTAAAGCCCGCCTGTTCTCGATCCAGGCTCTTAAATATCTCCTCAGCCGACTCGGGCGTCCGCCTGTGAAGCCCTGCCTCCAGCAAGGTTCCAGTGAGAATCCTGACCATATTGTAGAGGAAGCCGTCCCCGGTAAAGGAAAGCTCCACTACGCTTCCCTTCTGCTCTATCTCTATACTCTGCAGGGTACGCACGGTTGATTTTTTCGTCCGCTTCAGAGAGGAAAACCCCCTGAAGTCGTGGGTTCCCTCAAGCACAACCGCCATCTGCCTCATGGCGCCGATATCCAGCTTCTCTCCGAGTCCGTACGCGTACTTCCGTTCAAACACATTCTTTTTTCCCGCCGTTTCAACCCGGTAAAGGTATGTCTTCGACACTGCGCTCAAACGGCTGTGAAAACGCTCCAGAACCTCCTCTGCCCCGATTACGGCTATATCCTCCGGAAGATATCGATTCAGGTACTCCATGACTGCCTTCGGAAGCCCGTCTGAGCCGTGAAAGCTGTCAAAGATTTTTAAAAATTCCGGATTTTTGTTGTTTTTCAAGCAGTTCTCATCCAGATGAACGTTTGCCGTCTGGCCCAGAGCATGAACTCCCGCATCTGTGCGGCCGGAGCCGTGCACCAGGATCGGCTCCCCCGTCATTTTCTCCAGAATGCTCTCCAGCTTTCCCTGAATGGTGTTCTGACTGTTTCCCTGCTTCTGCCATCCCCCGTACCGGCTTCCGTCGTACTGAAGGATTAATTTGATATTTCTATACACTGAATCATTCTCCCATTTATTTTATTCTATTCGTTTGACGCGGCGCAAAGCTGCGGCGGCCAGAAAGAAAAAAACAGTTCCAGCCGCAGCCCCTCCCATATCCAGCCACACGTCGCTGATCTGTCCGGAACGGCCCGGCGTAAACAGCTGAAGCGTCTCGTCTATCAGCGGAACCGCCGCCGTCAGACACAGCTGTCCCAGAACTCTTCCTTCTCTTTTGAGTCCTGTGCCGTTCAGGCTCTGGGTCAGAAGCATGCCCAGGATAAAATACTCCCCAAAATGAGCGCATTTTCTGACCACGTGCTCTGTAATCCAGGGCGCGGCAAGTCCAAGCTCTCCCAGCACACCGTGAATCAGCCTGAGAACTGAGCTGCTCTCCTGGGACGACAGCGCCGCCGGAGTCAGGGAATTAAAATAAATAAACGCTACATATAAAAGCAGCGCCGCGTGCCAGCCTATCTGTCTCTTCATATCTTAAATCACAATCATTCTCCCTCTGTTTTCTTAATGCTTTATTATAGTACAGGAGAAGTGGAAAGTAAAGAAGCCTTCAAAAGCGTCTCTCAGCCGGCTTTTCATCGTCAGCCGTCTTTCCGCCAATAATAGTTTGAAATTTATACATATTTGTATTGTTTTTTCTATCTTTTTATCCATTCATATTCTTTGCCAAAATTTTTTTCTATTTTTCCCCTCGTTTCGTCCTTTTGACGAAGCGCATAAACAGGCGGTTAAACCTGCTATTATTGTCTGTTTATAGAGGAAAAATTGTTTCAAAAAAGGTACAAAAAATCATTTTTCACCTATTGACAATTCAATTTCCGGTGCTATACTGAGTGCATTCAAAGGGAACGTCCTTTGAATCACAGCAGAAATTCAGCGGATGCATTACGCCTGCTGCTCTGCACACTAATCATAAAAGCAAACATAAAAGTAAGGACAATACTCACTTGAAAGGATGGTAACTATGTCTGAGAACGATAAGAAGGATTTAATTCACGAGGTAAACGTAGCGTCTTCCCTCTATAGCTTTGATACAGAAACAAAAACAGCGGAGGCTGAGCACACGCATCCGGCTGAGGGAACTCTGGAGAGAGAACTGACCGACGTTTCCCTGCTTTACAACCTGGAGACAAAGAATAAATAAAAGCATAGGATATAAAAAGAGAGGGTACCGCTCAAGCGTCTGATTTGATGCTCCGGCAAGGCGGAAAATCTCCCCCTTATATCCTGCCGCTTGGTGTGGTATAGTAAAGAAAAAGGGAAGCCACAGAAGCGGCCTGCCCCTTCGAAAATTAACAAGCTGCGCCGTTACAAACGGCAGGCCGTCAACTATTCGCGGTAGTTGACGGCCATTTTCTTTTGTCCTTGAAAATCTCGGATAACAAAGACCAACAAGGGCAGCAATGAATATAAAAAACTGAATAGAAAAGGGAGCTATGAAAAACTGAAATCTTTTTTCACAGTTCCCTGTATCTAAAATTGAAATCTTTTTGCGAAAACAAAGTAAACGCTTAATTTTTAGGTATGATAGAAAAAATCCCCGACTACTTTTCAGTAGCCGGAGCACCTTGACAATTCACATATGATTGATTTGATTCGTTTGCACGATGTTCGATCTCAGCTTTGACGGTTTCGTTCCATGGTGCCAGAAGTTCTAATTCATCATCACTCATTCTGTCATCAGGCAGTTTTTCCAGCAGATAAGTAAGATAGTGATAGACGTTTACTCCATTGGCTTTTGCCATTTCTACCATTGTGTACACGATAGCGCTGGCCTGGGCTCCGTTTGGTGTATCGCAGAACAGCCAGTTTTTACGGCCTACTGTAAACGGGCGGATCGCATTTTCGCTGAGATTATTAGAAAAACTGCAGCGGCCGTCTTCCAGATAGGTGGACAGATAGGAGCGGCGATTCTGAATGTAGGTGACAGCTTTATCCATTCTGCTTCCACGGATAGGGCTTTGCTGATCAAGCCACGACAAAAAGCCTTCTACTACCGGCTTTTCTTTTTCAAGACGAGCCTTTTTGATAGCATCGAAGGAAGAATACTTTGATCTGATCACATCTTCCAGGTGGAAGAGCTGGTTAATGTACAGCATTCCCTGTACGGATGGCTGGGTATAATCCAGAGCCTTTCCCTTGGGAATGGCATCTGTCAGATATCTTCTGATGTGTACCCAGCAGGCTGTACGTTTGGCATCTGGAACTTTATTGTATCCACTATAGCCATCACACATCAGATAACCCTTGAAGCCGTGAAGAAAATCTACGGCATTATCCCCGGCCCGGGTCTCCGAGTATTTATAGAGGATAATAGGTGGTCCTCCGTCTTCACCGCTGCGGAACAGCCACATATATGACTTGGTCTGTGCACGGCGTTCCGGTTCATGCAGAACCTGAAGTGGCGTTTCATCTGCCATCGCGAATCCCCGTTCCAGAAGTTTCCTGTGGAAGTATTCATACATAGGAAGAAAAAATGCTTCGGAATTTCGGATCACCCAGTTTGCCATAGTAGCTCTGGTGATCTCCACGCCATACTGTTTCCAGTCTTTTTCCTGACGGTAGTATGGAAGACCATTACAAAACTTCTGGTACATTACCCAGGCAACCGTTCCGGCAGAAGCCATTCCATAAAGCATATGGGCTCTGCCATCTTTTCCTTTTTTGATGACCGGAATATCCTGAAACCTGCACTGCGGGCACTCATAGCTCTTACTATAGTATTCATATACTTTCAGTTTTGCCGGTACAAAAACCAGTTCCCGGCGGACAAACTCTTCCCCGATTTCTTTCAGTGGGGTACCACAGACAGGGCAGAGTTTCTCTTCCTCAGAAAGTTCCAGATACTTTTTTTCAACAGGAACTCCCTTAAAACGCTCCGCATCTGTAGCTCTTGCTTTTCGCTTTTTTGCTGTTTTTTCCGGAAGAATTGTTTCAAGATCCTCTGCTTTTGCAGCCTCCGGATCCTGTTCCAGTTCAGCCTCGTTGAAAAAGTTTAACTGTCCTGGAATATCGAGAGTTCTTTTTTCGCTGGAAGTGCCAAACAATTTTTTTCGGAGAAGGTCTATCTCTTCTTTCAGATTATCCCGTTCTTGGGTGAGAACCGCTTCCCGTTTATTGGCAGCATCGACAGTTGCCTGAAGTGTTTTTATCATCTTTTTGAGATCGTTTATCATGTCCTTCAGCTCACGGAGCTGGATATCTTTGGAACTGTCTGCCACTGCTTTTCCCTCCTGTTTCGGATGTTTCCATTATACCAGAAAACAGTGGCTTTTCCCAGCAAAACAGCGGATTTACCAGACCTTGAAAGTGCCGAAAATACAGCAAAAAACAAGAGCTTTATGTGCATCTTTTTTACGTTGCCTTGATCGCTTTTGGCTGCTCAATATCAATGCCAGACATCAGCCAGTCGAACTCCCGCCATGTAAGATTCCGGACCTCAGATTTATTCCTGGGCCACCGGTAAGATCCCTGGGCGGTTAGTCTTTTGTAGATCATAACGATCCCGTCAGGTTCTTTTAAAATAGCTTTGATACGGTCGCATTTACGACCGCAGAAAAGAAAAAGTGCATGGTCGATCTCCATCGAAAACTGTTCCTGGATGATCGCACATAATCCATCAATGGACTTGCGCATATCTGTTCTGCCACAGACGATATAGATCGCATCAACACTTGAGATGTCCGCTAACATAACGACTCCTTAAGCGTATCCATAAGCATCTTCAGAAGTAACGGTTTGATCTCATTACTCATTCGTATAAGCAATCCGTCTGCTTCGATTTCAATCGTATGTGAATTGTCAAGGTGCATAGGACTGATCCCATTATCTGGGATCAGTCCTGCCGGAGAAGACTCCGGTTCTATAGCAATCTGGACTATATCCTGTTTATGGGATGTAAGGTCAAGAGTGCTGGCTTTTCCAACTGGATCCGGTATCTGACAGGCTTTTTTACGGAGACGGGTAACTGCATTGTAAAAACAGCTGGGAGATATCCCATGCTCATTACACCATGCAGCATCTGTCAGGCCGCTTTGTCTGCATTCGGTTACCAGTTCCATCCATTCGTCCAGGGAACGTCCTGGAGCACGTTTCTTACTCATAATGAAACCTCCAAATGTAGTAAATTTCTATCTCCTATCAAGCAGAGTGTAGTAAAAATCTATTTACTATCATTATGAGTTTAAAAGCGTAGACAGTAAAGCTACCCAAGATTTAAGCGCTTACAAATAAAAATCATGCACTTTTTCATCAAGATCCATAATATAATCAGCAAACATTTTTATATTATCTGCATCTGGATCATACGAAACATGAATCTTTACACATGTTGTATTCATTAAATGCGATGGAACTGTATCATCTTCCGGAATAATCAAATTGACAAGCTCTTCGTCTATTGCATCAACACATTTACCACTTTTAAAGAAATCGCCAAATACAGGATATCCCCAATCAATCCATTCCTGCATATTTTTAGCTGGAATATCTGATACACTATAATCATTTTTTTCATCAATAAAAACATTCCTAATCAAATTGATAAGAGAAGTTTTACCACTATTATTGGCACCTGCAAGAATAGTTATACCTTGGTCAAATGACAACTCTGCTTTATCAAATTGTCGATAATTTTCAATTATTATATTCTCAAGTTTCATCTGTCCACCTCTTTTTCGGTCATTTAACATTACAATTAAATCAAACCTCTACTCTTCAAATTCTATACTATCAAAAATTGTCTCTTCCACAACCTTCACACACTCGTCTGTATGTTTCTTTATATCTTCACCCCAGAACCGGATTACAGTCCAACCCTCAAATTTCAGTTTCTTATTGACCTCATCATCTCTCTCTTTATTGCGGAATATTTTGTTAATCCAATACTCACTATTATTACTCTTTTCCAGTCTCTGTTTTAAAGTATCCCAATCCTTTCCATGGAAGAATTCTCCATCACAAAAAATAGCTATCTTATGCTTTGTCAATACGATATCTGGATTTCCTGGAAGTTTTTTATAATTCTTGCGATATCGATACCCTTTATTCCATAAAGCCTTTCTTAATATAACTTCTATTTCAGTATCTTTCCCATGAATATTTTTCATATTTTTTTGCCGCTGTTCTTTTGTTAAATTATCTGCCACAAAATCACCTCAACAATCTGTTTTTCATCAACTTTTTCAGTTATTTTTTCTTTTGCCTCTTGTCTGGCATTTGTACTTATAACTGCACATTGGCTACACACTATAAATACACATTTCTAACAAGTTCCATTATCTTATCTGTCAGCATATCAAGTGACTTTCCATCTGCCATAGATTTAATATCGGATTTACTTTCAATACATTTTTTTAATACCTCTTTAAGTACTTTTTCATCGTTAAGCTCCGTTTCTGATAAATCTTTTACAATTTTTTCTATCTCAATAGAGGCATCCGCAATATGACTGCAGCGATTATAAGAATCTCCCATGTCCTCTGCAACTATTCTTCCATGAGCTTCTTTTTCATATGGATTAAATCCATAAAAAGCATTACTTGCAACAGGACATATAGCATCATATATAATTTTGGCACCCAATTCTCTTTTTATCTGTTTTGGATATATAAGCCTGCCTCTATCGGATTTCATTTCTAGTTTCTTTTCTGCCAGTTTGCTGGCAGTCTTGATTCTCGTAAGATATGCCATCATCCTATCGGCAAAGTTTTGGCTATCTAATTCCTGTCGTCCAATTGCTGGAATATATTTGTCCATCTCATTTTTACTAACTATATGATCTGCTAAATATAAAGAGTACATTTCTGATGAACAAAGCTTTACAACTGCTACATTCTCTAGTTTTTTGTCTCCGATTTGATGAAGCATATCCATCTGCACCCATCCATATTCTTTATCCCCTGATTCATCAGGGCATAAAAACATATTCTGCACATATTTGTATCCCTGCTTTGTTATAAAATCATCGTAAGCAAGCTGATATAAATATTGCTTTGTAACATCCGCTACTCCAGGCTGTCCTATAACTTTATATTCTGACGCATTCTTATGAAAATTAATGTTATAATACTTTGCATCATATATGCCAAAACAATATTCTCCACTATCGCCATGCTCATAAATACTAATCAGATCTGGTCTTAGTGTATCCGACTTCCCATCATTAATATTATCTGAAGTCTTATACCATACTGGTCTGTCAATTATTTCTATTAAAGTACTATCTTTATTTTCTTTATAATCATCACAGACTCCAAGTGGAAGCTCTGATAATTTTACATTTAAAACATTACCAAAATTCTGTGCACATACTTTTTCCCATACTAAATTAAAGCTGTTGGTACCATATATGCTAAAACTATCAATGTTATTAAAGCTTGCTTTTTGTGCTATATACGCATACATTGCCTTCAACACCAGTTGTTTTCTTGTGTTATACTGCACATTAAGTTCATTTTGTATCCTATATAAAATATAATCTTCATCGCCCAAATCTTCCAGTTGTTCTTCCGACAGCTCTACTGCCACAATATTAAACAACTCTGGCAGATCAGATTCTTCAAGTTCCTTTGAAAATTTAGTCAATACACAGGCATGTAAGCGTCTGATAAAATCATATTCATCTGAAGTTCGCTTTTTCGTCTGTAATTCAGTATAATATGGTCTGTTATTTGATATATATGAAAATGTTTCATTGATTGTTCTGTCCCATAGTATTTCGCCTGTGCCATTAGTCTCAACAATCTCAACATCATTAGCATATATTCCATTATCATAATAATCCTGCAATAAATACAGCATTAATGCCAATAAATTAAACGCTCCTCCATCATCACTTTCATTATATAGTTTTATTACCTGCTCTGTTGAATTATATTTTTCCAAAACACGCATAATCTGCTTCATCTGCGCTATTGGGCTTCCACACGAGTTAATGTATTTAGGATAACACTTCAATACCCGTCCATATACAACAATTACTCCTACAAATGAAAACACATAATATAATTCTCGCTCTCCACTTTCGATATCTGTTACTCTGATATCTTCCTCCACTAGGTCAGAGAGCATACTTTGTCTATCACTTTTTTTTACATTTTTAACAATTCCATACTCTTTTAACTTTCTTATAATCTGCACTGTTTCATCAGTAGTGCATTCAAATATTTTTCTAAGTTCATCTTGAGTATACCGCTTCTGCTCTTTGACATATTTAGAAATCATCTAGTAACATTCCCTTCTCATTCTAATTCACTTAAGTATTCTTTCTTGATTTTGTCCCGGATTTCTTTACAGAAAATATCTATACCTCTTTTATCAAATTCCTCACAAATCGCTGAATACTGGTTTCTTATATCCTCATCACAGCCTCCAAACAACATATGCCTTCTCTGCTTTGCTGCATCGTCAAATAAGTACATAATAATTTTGCTCTTAAAAGTCTCCCTAAACGCATCCTCATTCTCTAAAATGCTTTTAGAGACAAAAAATGGTCCCATAAGCTTGTCTTCATTTATCTTATAATCTCTAGAAGCAAGTGTTGTATTTATAGCCTTCCTAAGCTCATTCCAATCAATTCTGTATGGCACCTGTGCTTTATCACACACTAAATATATATCTTTAATCTTTTCTTCCTTATGGTTAATGCCTATATATTCAAAATTCCATCTTCTTTTAAATGCTGTATCCATTGGAAATACGCCCTGATCAGCACTATTCATCGTTGACCAAATATACATATTATCTGGTATCTTCATTTCCTCATACTGCTCTGGCTTTCCACCAAGTTCTTTTGCCAAATATGCCTTTATGTCTTCAGAAGGTTTAACTGGATATTGACTTGCATTTCTATTATCACGATCTAAAAGCTGAAATACCTCTCCAAATACAGCTGCAACATTTGCCCTATTGATTTCCTCTATAAGAAGTAGAAAGGGTTTTACATCTTCTTTATTCTCTGACTGTCCATTTTCTATTGCTTTTACATATGTCCGCATAAATGGTCCCGGAACATATTCATATGATATTCCATTTTTTGTAGGTACCGGCTTATATGTCCCAACAAAATTTGCATATGAATAATCTGGGTGGAATGTAACTCTTTCGCACTCTCCACCTTCTGAAATGAGATCATTCTGCTCATCATTCAGCTTAAAACTCTTTCCTGTTCCCGGTGCTCCAAATACAATTCTATTGTGTGCATATACACTACCTGTATCCTTGTTTTTGCGTGAACACCCCGTATAATAATCAGGTTTAATATATGGCTTAAATTCCATTTCTTCCTCCTCAGAGCCTTCATTCTCTATGCTCATTTCTTCTCGAATAGAATTTAAAGCATCCTCTTTACTTTCTCCAAATTTCACAGCTGTTGGTATCATTACAGTAACTGCTCCAAGTACCCTGTTCATAAACGCTTTGTTGAAAATTTCTTTGAATTTTTCAAGCATTTCTGGGAATTCATCAAGTACAGCACGCATAACAGCAACCGCCTTAATCATATCCAAAGTGCTTAGTGCCTGTGATGGATCCCTTGATAACTCTGGTCCTATATATGGAGCATCATATGCTTCTCTATAGCTTAAAAAATCTTCCCTTTTAAATGGCTTTTCAAAAATACAGTCAACTTCTATATCAAACTTAAAGTATTTTTCTTTACCGTTATATCCAAAATCATAAGGCTCTCTAATTACATGTGCTACTCCTATAAACCCTGGAACCCAATCAACCTCTGATTTTCCTGTGTCTCCTCCTAATGTAACAAATACATGCTTTCCAATATTCAATTCCTCTTTCAAAGTATAAACGCCATCAACTGTTATATCTTTGTTTCCATCGAGAATGTTATGTACTGTATCTGGAAAACCACATTTCATGGATACAAATGTTGGCTCTTCATTCTCATATCCATGAATAATCTCTGCTACAGCTTTTTCCAATTGGTCTGCAGAATAATCCTTATATAGCTCAAATACTTCCTGATATGCAGATCCCCGTCTTCTTAAATCCCTATCATTACTCCAGCCTTTTCTTCCATTATCAGGAAAATAAAAATCAAAAGCATCCTTTGCGTGTTTATATGTTGTTTTCTTTGTTCCAAATCTCTTTTCTAACACTGACCAATCATGTATTCTCTGCTTATACCTTGCGTCTGTTTTAGGAATCATAGCATAATACATGCAAACTAACGCCTGTTTTTGCGAATCATCTAAAATATCAATATTCACTTTCTGCTCCATATTGCCCACTCCTTAACGCCAGAATTAGTATTCCAAAGTATATATGCCGTCTTCATATTTTTTAAACAAAACTTTTGTTTTACCATATTGTTCTAACATCTGTTTCGTAATATATGTACCATCTGGTACTCCAAGTTTATGCCTTATCCATTCTCCTATTATCGCATTGCTTTCTGGAGTTTCTAACGCCTTTCCCCTTGCTTGTGCCTGTCTCATATAAAAAGCATCATATTCCTTTGTTACAACCTTAAACACTGGATAAGTTCCATCAGCCTTTACATCTGGGAAAAATCCATCCTTATGATCTGCCACATTATATGGAATATATGCCTGGTTTCTATTTCTCTTATAGCCATTTTTACGTATTCCCCAATTTACACCAGAACCATATCCAGTATCAGTGCCATCGGCTTTTAGTAAAGATAATTCTAATGTATCTACTGGAGCAATAGTCTGATAACTCTCCCAAGATAAATTTTCTAAATTAGTATCCGCAACATCATCTTCCACATTTTTCTTGCTAGAAAACGAAACCTTATCTTTTATCTGCCCATCAAAGCAATTTATCGTATCAGGTAATAGACTGTTGAAGTAATGGTTTGCCTCTTTAGGATTACATTCATCCATGCATTCTCTTCTTACAAAAAATGCATTCATAGTGTAATTAGCTGAACCATTAAAAGCTTCTATTGCTTTTCGCCCCCTGCACCATACATACACCTTGGAATGTACCTGTTTACCTTCCACAATATAATTGCAGGATATCTGAGGCATTCCAGATACGCTGTTCAATCTTTTTATCAGCGAACATATCTTGTCATGTTTCTTTTGTGTCAGACCTGCACCCTTTGTCATCCCAAGTATAATGTCCACTTTTATTCCAGACACATACTCTTTATTCCTGCCATCAAATAGTTTTATCAAATGGCTCGATATTCTCTCTACATCGGTAAATGCTGTAACAATTTTTAAATGATTGCATGCTTCGCCATCTTTTCTCGCCGGTGTAAACAATATTTCTTCTTCAAAATTATCAGTATACATACCTTACTCCTTTATACTTGGTTCTACACTTTCATAGTCAATTCCCGCAAATGTTCTTAAAATAGCTTCGAAGATAATTTTAGCTCCTTTTGCAGGTACCGCCATACCGATCTGTTTCCTAACAGACTCTTTAGAACCCTCAAAAATGTAATTATCAGGAAATGTCTGCAATCTTGCTCTCTCTCTATTGGTCAATGCTCTCGGCTCTGAATAATGATACATATGCGTTCCACCACCACCAGAACCAGTTACTGTATATGCTGGTTTATCTGGATCTAATCTCTTATAAATCTGACTTATCTTTGCCCCTTTCACTTTAAGCTGCAATTCTTCTGGCAAATCTGCAGTAAACGCATTTTCTCCCGGTTTAATATATTTCAATCGCTTTACAACTATTTCAGATTGCTTTGTTAACTCGTTATTATAAGCTTCTTTTCCAATTGGAGGATTCTCTATCGCATTCTTACAAGTCACATCAACATTTTTATATGGTTTTGGACTAGGTATTTTAAATTCGTATGGCAGTTCCTCCTTGATACCAACAATTATTACCCTATGCCTTGCCTGAGGCACTCCATATTCCTCAAATTTATATAAATTAGGATATATTCTATATCCTGCATTCTTCAAATCTTCCTGTATCTTCTGAAATGCCTTTCCATCATTAGCACTCTTTAATCCGCCAACATTTTCTGCCAAAAACCATAAAGGATTATATTTCTTTAATACCTTTACTCCATATGTGTATAACGGACCATATACACCATCAAATCCCTTTTGCTCACCTACAACAGAAAAATCATTGCATGGGAAACCAAAAGCTAATGCATCTATCTCTCCAAGGCTGTCAATATCAAGTTTTCTTACGTCACCACAAATAACGCTCCCACCATCATCTGGGCAGATATTTCTAATATATGTATTGCAAGTATCTCTATCATAATCATTTGCCCATTTATGAATAATCTTATAATCTGAATCTTCAATCTTCGCTGTCGTTGCTCCTAGTGCCAATCCTCCAGGGCCACAAAATAATTCTCCAAGTTTAAATTCTTTTACAATATTCTTCATCAAACTTTATCTCCATTTGCTAATATAAATTCTCTGTTAAATTCAACACCCAATACATCTGCAATATTCTCTAAATCTTCTACTGTAAAACTTTCTCGTTTCATTTTCGAATTAAAACTTTGTGGCGACTTTCCCAGCCGCCTTGCCAATTCAGCTTCACTTACACCACATCTCACACACAACACTTTTATTTGTTCTGATATTGTCATGTATTAATCCTCCTGCTTACTATCTATTTTTATATTATAAACATATATTTTGATAATGTCAAAATTATTTTTAAGCATATAATGTGATGGAGTAAATAGCTTTCTCACTATAACGTATCTCAGATCGTCACAAATAGTAATGAAATTATCAATCAAAAAATGAATCTGATCAATGCCAACGGTATTATTATTGCCAGCACAGATGAATCCAGAATAGGAACTTATCATGCCGGCGCTAAGAAACTGATCAGCGAAGGGCTTGACGAATTGATTATCAATAATGAGGAGGGATATGAGGGAAGCCTTCCAGGAATTAACTATCCTTTAATTGTGAATGGAGAGCTGATCGGCGTAGTAGGCGTTACCGGAAATGACGCCGCAACCTTGTCCTGCGCCAAAATCATCAAACGCATGACAGAGCTTTTAATTCAGGAGCTCTCTATGAAAGAAAAGCAGGAAATGGAAATTATCTTCTCGCCTGCAGGGCCTGTGCGCAGGCTAAAAAAGCCCTTCACGCCTGCCTGAGAACCCACCTGCATGATCTGCGTTTTTACGACGACTTAAATATGGAAATTTTCACTGACGAGCTTTCAGAAACAGTAAAATCAGAATATGTTCACAAAATTTTTAAAGGCATGAATGACGAAGAAATTTTCAAGGCTGTGCAGCTGCTTGAAATCTATTACGATGAGGAAGGCTCTATCAGCCGGGCGGCTGACAAGCTGTTCATCCACAAAAACACCCTGCAGAACCGTCTGAAGCAGATCCAGGCCAGGACCGGGTACGATCCCCGGTCCATACGCCATTCGTCTCTGTTTTATAATGCTCTGCATTTTTACAGGGAGCTTTGAGAACACAGCGCTATCTTCTTTCCAGCTGGTACAAGCGGCGCAGTCTGGTATCATCCAAGCCAGTCTGCCCTCTTTCTTTGACGTCCTCCCACCCGTAAGCAAGGTAGGTTTTTCCGTCTTTTGTCTGAAATACGAGGTAAAAACTGTCCTCTTTGACTCTTAAAATATAGGAATCTGTAATCGGTTGAATCTTCACCTTCCTGCGCAGCTCCTCTGCTGGCATATAGCCATACAGTTCATCGTTTGTCAGGGTATAACTGGAAAGCTCCCCCAGCAGATTCCATTCCCCGTCTTCCATCTGCTTATCATAGAGGCGGGCGTCCGCAGACACACAATACTGTGCAGGCGGCTCTGTGGAAATTTCATCTCCTACCGTCACTGCGTAAAGTACTTTTTTGATATCATATTCCGCGCCCATAACCATGTAATTCCCAGACATAGAATCGCTCCTGAAATAAACGAAAGCTGCCATGCAGACAACAGCTGCCAGAACAGCTGCTAACAATGCGAAACGGCCGCTGTTTCCTATATGATTTTCCCGTTTCATTCTACAACACCCCCCCCTGTAGTTTTAACCATTACTGCCTGTTTCCACCCTCTCTCTTCCTCATAACCCCTTATTTTATGCGAGTTAAGAGACACACCGTCTCGACTGTTGTTTCGTTGTCCCAACTCATTTCCTCTATCTCCTTTCCATTAAAATAGACAGGAAATCTGAATTTAATGTGCTTCAAGAAACGGCCATCCGGCTGCTCTTGCTCGTATATATCAACTCGTTCAATGAAGCTGTTAAGAAACTCTTTCTTTTCAGCATCCGTGAACTTATCATACAGTTTATCAAAATACAGAAGAAATTGATAGATGTTGTCACCGGAAATTTTCTGCTGACGCACATTATAGATTCTGGTTTCCACTTCCTCAATTTCTTCTTCCACAGAATCAATATCATCATACAGCTTATACAAGCGTTCTTCCATATCCTGATACTTGCGGTCATAATGCTTGTCTGTTACATCAAGACTGTCCATCTGCTGTCCCAACTTTGCTTTTGCTCCGTTTAGCTGATGAAGTTTCTTACGAAGCTGTTCCAGTTCGGTTTCCAATTCTTCTGTATCAATTCTGGAACCAATCTTCTGACGGATTGCCTGTTCAAACTTCGGGTTTGTAACCAGTTTTCTGATCACTTCTTCTACCGCAGCGTCCACCATTTCCTGTTTCCACTGTCGTCTGTATCCGCATTTATGACCATTTACCGTAGTACGGTGTTTGCAATGATAATAATAATAATCCTTATATAAGGTTCCGTCTTTTTTCTTCTTACGATTTACATTGCCGTACATCGCAGCCCCGCACACAGGACAACGAAGAATACTGGAAAGGATGTTTTCATGTTCCTGATTATAAATTTTCTCGCTTTTGACACCTGTTTCCTGACGTTTCCTTTGTGCCATCTGCCATACTTCTTCCGAAACAATTGCTTCATGTACTCCATCATAAACCGGGTAATCGTCCTGTTTCACAATATGATACTGATTACGGGTTCCTGCAATCTTTTCATTCTTACGGCGACCATAAGCGAGTTTTCCACAATAAACCGGATTGTCTAAAATTGACTTGATAAAATGTGCTGAAAACATATCCAGCGTGTTATTCTGGCGCTTTTTCTTTACATAGCCATGCTCATTCAAATACGTTGCAACTGCAGATGCTCCCATTGTTGTATTCACATACTTATCAAAAATAATGCGAATCACATCGACTTCATCATCTGCAATATATAAATAACCATCTACCAGCTTATATCCATAAGGAGCAAAACCGCCATTCCATTTTCCCTCACGAGCCTTCTGTCTGCGCCCCTCCATAGTCTGAACAAGGATATTTTCACGCTCAATTTCCGCAACCGCAGATAAGACAGAAATCATCAATTTCCCGCTGTCTTTGGAACTGTCTATGCCATCTTCTACACAAATCAGATTGACCCCAAAATCCTGCATACGCTGTAAGGAACTAAGTACATCGGCTGCATTTCTTCCGAATCGGGAAAGTTTGAATACAAGGACAAATTCAACCTTATCTTTGCCTGACTCAATATCTTTCAGCATTTGCAAAAATTGTGGACGACCTTCTATGTTCTTACCGGATTTTCCCTCATCAGAGTATTCACCCGCAACTACCATATCCTGAAATTCCGCATACTTTTTCAGCTTATCTTTCTGTGCATCCAAACTATATCCATCTACCTGCATCGAGGTAGATACTCGTGTGTATATGTAACATCTTCTTGTTTTCAATTCCTAACCACCTCCATCCATAGGGTGATATGTAATTGTGCCACGGCCTGTGGCACTTTTTACTCCAATTCTTTTTCGATTTCTTCAATAGACGGCAAGCTGCTTTTCAGTTCTTCCGGAAGTGCTTTTACCATCTGGTTTTTCCATTCTGCTACGCCAATTGGATTCTGGTATCCTGCAAGAGAATACTCAACTACCGTCTGATTTTTACCTTTAACCAAAAGCAATCCGATAGTCGGATTATCACTCGGATGACGCAGAATATCATTTACAACATTCTGATACATATTGAGCTGACTGATGAAACCGGGCTCAAAATCACAAGCTTTCAGTTCAATTACCACATAACAGCGAAGTTTCAGATGATAGAACAAAAGATCAATATAAAAGTCATCTCCGCCCACTTCCAGATGTACCTGTCTGCCTACAAACGCAAATCCCTGTCCCAACTCCAAAAGAAAGTTCTGGATATGCTCTGTCAGCTTACGTTCAATCTCAACCTCTCGCCTTGGCATATCAGTACCAAGGAAATCAAACAGATACGGATCTTTGAAAATCTGATTTGCCATATCGGAATCCGCAGGTGGTAAAGCAACAGGGAAGTTATTGACACTTTTTCCTGTACGTTCAATCAATTTGCTCTGAATCTGCAAATCCAGAATCGTACTGCTCCAACCGTTTTCGATGGTTTTATGTGCATACCAGATTCGTTCTTCCTGTGTATCCAATTTGTCAAGCAACATACGATTGGTACGCCATGGAATTTGTGCCACGACCCGTTGCACAATTTCAAAATCCGGCCAGCACTCTGCGAATTTTCTCATATACTTAATATTTCTTGGAGAAAAGCCGGACATATCCGGAAACGCATCTTTCAGGTCTTTTGCCATGCGGTCAATGACTTTGGCTCCCCAGCCTTCTTCCTCCTGCTTTTGCAGAATAGCTTTACCAATATTCCAATAGAGACAGATCATACTGGAATTTGCATTCAGTACAACCTTTAATCTCTGGTTCTCAATTTCTTTTTTGATTGCTTCTATAAAATCCAAATAACTATCACTCATTTCAGAAAGATTTGGAGCAACAGGGAAAATCACTCCATCTTTATCTTTCCCCATACGTTTTCTGCTATCCATGATTGCTGCCTCCCATTATATTCCATATGGCATATATCGAATTACTGTTTCAATTATTTGTCCCAACTTAATTATACCATTGATTTTCAGTTTTTCAATATATTCAAAATATAAAAAATGGATGCCGACATTTTCGACACCCATTTACGCTGACTTTGTATCTTCTGTTTTAGTTCTTGCCCCACCATCTTCATCTGCATTGATCTCATCGAGGAGCTCTTGCCCGTATTTCTCAATCATACGAGCCAGAAAATCCACACATCGTTCAAATGCTATATTCTGTTCCATGAGCCCCTCCTTTCAAATCACTTACCTATGCTCTTTCGTAGACTTGAAAGCCGTGCTATAATATTTAGCAGAACGCTTCCATCAATCTACACTCATTTTAGAACAAACAGTCTAAAGCTTCATTGAGCGTGGATTGAGCGTAAATTGACTATTTTTGAAGGAGGGCTGTCTATGGAATATTTAGATTTCAGTTCAGTCATCACCACCATTCGTAACTATATCAGTGATGCCCACAGTATGAATCAGATTGACATGATGTACCAGTTGTTTGTCAGCTTTTTAAGTTCAGACGAATCTCTGGATTTTGATTTTGATAATGGTCTGGTATGCCGTTGGTTCAATGGACAAGCAAAAATCAGTCCTCGTATCACCAGGTATTATATGGATAACCACAATCGAAACCGACTCGCTGCTGATATGCACAGAAATGTGCTTCCGTTGATGTATGACAGTACTATGGCGGTGCAAGAGATTTATAACATTCTGGTGCAGGATACAACCATATCAGATAAAACCAAGGCTCGGCTTCTCGAGAATTATCCTTGTGAAACAGAAATGGATGAAGCAGTATTTCTAACTTCTGCTTTATGCTTTGGCATGGAACGTACTTTTGTAAAGCGAGATGTAAATACTAAGAATCTGTTATCTGCTGGAAATCTTTCTCCGGCCGTGAAAGATTTTATCTACGATGGCGGTACCCCAAAGCCATGCCGTCATTTCTGTGGACGAGACAATGAACTTGTAACTTTACATCAGTTGTTATGTAGTCATGGAAAGGTATTTCTGCAAGGTATCGCCGGCATTGGTAAAAGTGAATTGGCAAAGGCTTATGCTAAAATTCATAGCAAAGAATACACAAATATTTTGTACCTTTCCTACACTGGCAATTTAAAACAAGATATTTCAGATATGGATTTTGCAGATGATCTGCCGGATGACGACAATGAAGAACGGTTCCGCAAACATAACCGTTTTCTGCGTACATTGAAAGAGGACACCTTATTTATCATTGATAATTTTAATACTACAGCATCGCAGGATGGTTTGCTGTCGGTTGTGATGAAATATCGCTGCCGTATTCTGTTTACTACCCGAAGCAGCTTTAACAACTATACTTTCATGAATCTGGAAGAAATTGGGGATACAGATGCTTTGATTAAACTGATGGGCTGCTTCTATTCCGATGCTGAAAAGAATCGCACGATTTTGGAGCAAATCATCCAAACAGTACACAGTCATACTCTTGCTGTAGAAATGTCAGCCCGTTTGTTGGAAAGTGGAATTATGGAGCCGTTGCTCCTGTTAAAGAAGCTAAAAGAAGAAAAAGTCGCCCTGGATGCCACCGATACTATCGGTATCTCCAAAGACGGCAAAAGTCGCAAGGCGACCTATTATGACCACATTCACACGTTGTTCTCTCTGTATCAGCTTTCAGAAGCAGAAACAGATATTATGAGAAACCTTGCGTTGGCTTCGTTTTCCGGTGTTCAAAACAGATTGTTTGCGAACTGGTTAAAGCTGCGTGATATGAATACTGTCAATGATCTGATTGAAAAAGGCTTCATCAAGGCAATGGAAGGTCGTATGATTGCCCTTCATCCAATGATGCAGGAAGTGACAATGGAAGAAACAAAACCTTCTGTGCAGACTTGTCACACCTTATTGGAAAGCTTACAGCAGATTTGTCTGCGTCATGGAGAAGAAGTTTCTTATTATAAACAGTTGTTCCAGACCATTGAATTTGTGATAAATCAGATTGAAAATGATGATATGCCGGTATATCTTCGTTTCTTGGAAGATGTGTTCCCTTATATGGAGAATTACCGCTATTATCAGGGGATGGAATTGGTTATAAATAAACTGTCTGACTTGCTCAAGGACAAGGCTGTAGGCTCTATTGCTGACCGGGCATTGCTGCTCAGTTATCAGGCAGCTTATGAGAAGAAACCAGATAAAGCAATCAAGATGCAGAAAGATGCCATTGCAATGATTCCGAAAATGACTTCGGAGAATGCGTTGCTCCTGTCCAATCTGTATGCAAATCTTGGCGGTATGTATAAAATGAATGGCAAGCTGGAACTTGCTAAAGAAAATATGGAACAGGCAATCAGAATCATAGATGAGTATGGTCTGGCCTATTACCATGATAGCATTGTGCAGATTACAAACTATGCTGTATTGCTTACGGATATGGGACAGCCTGATGTTGGTTTGTCTGCTCTGCGAAAGCTCTGCCGTGTAATTCGAGAATATAATTCTGATACTGGTCTGGATTATGCAAGTGTTCAAGAAGCGATGGGAAATATCAGCCTGACTATGGGAGAAATTTCGCAGGCAACTTCATATTTCCAGAAAGCTATGGAAATCTATGAAACAGTATTTGAGTTTGAACCTGATATGATTGAAGCAAAGAAACAGGAACTGCTTGGAACGTATGCGCAAGCCGGATTATACTTAGGCGAAAAATTATTGACCAAAGAAGGGGATATATAACTATATGAACAATTTACTCGTTGGAAATGGTATAAACATTCAATTTAATAAAACTGATTATACTACGCAACAAATAGTATTGAGAATTCTAAAAAATTGTGATAGAGATGATTTTCCATCACATATCATTGTGAATTTCCCGTACCTGTTAAAAAATTATATAGGGCAATTATTTTTAGAAGCAAGAGATATTTTGGAGGACAAATACGATAATTTTACAAATTGTACTGCAGAAGATGAATCTTTGAAGTCTTTCAAAAAACAATATGCAGATAAAATTGATACATTACGAATAACTGATATAGGATTTGAAGACTATTATTTAATTCATGATTTAGTATGCCACAAGACCAATACTCAAAATCCCGAGCAATACTATGTCAGGGAAGCTCTGAGAGTTGCTTATCTATATGCAATATATAATGATGGTAAACTTAATACCTTGTATCAAGAATATCCGGAAAAATTCATCACCTATTTAGAGGCGTTCGACAACATATTTACTACAAACTATGATGCAAATCTCGAATTAGCAACACATAAACCGGCATACCATATTCATGGGCAATTTGATAAGAAAAGTGATGTGTATCTTCTCGATTCATTCAGAAACCAACTTCCCGATGCACCAATAAAAGAAATAGAAATTGATGAGAATTATTTCTATTTGTATTCAAACGCTTTGACAACACATTGTGGCGCATACAAAGATTACAGATCAAACAAATTCCTCAAGCAAATAGTGCTGTTGAAAAAATGGCAATAGCCTATAATAATGACCCCAAAATCAAACAGGATGTTGATAGTTGGACGCTTAAATCGAATAAGTTGACTGCAAATATGGGATATGCCATTCAGCTTAAAGCCGCTAATCCTTCATTAACTTTTTCTGATAATTATCATTTTGATACTTTCAAAAATATTACGGGGACATTAGAAATATTAGGATTATCTCCGTGGAATGATTTTCATATATTTGAATCAATAAATGCATCTAATATTGACGAATGTGTCTACTATTACTTTAACGAAAGTGATTGTGACATGATTAAAGAATTACTTCCGACACTTAATGCTCAAGGGAAAATTCGATTTTTATCTGTAAAAACTTTTTGGGAGGATTGTTATGAAAAATAAAATAGTATTCAAATCTCAGAAAGATTTCGTGAAATGGGTAACTGTATCGAATATGTTTGCTAAAAGCAGGATTATGCCCATGGTTGCATTAAAGCAGTTTAATTCATTAAAAGCCAACCAGCGAACAAACATTAAGAAAGCTTTTGAAGAATATGACCAAAAGCGACGAATAAAAATTCCGAAAGGTGAAATTGATTCTGCATGGACAATATCAGTAATGGTAGATGCACACATTATTGCGACAGAATATAATGTTGATCCATTAACTGTGATAATGTGTCTTAATTCACCTTGTAAAATAAATGAACGAATTGTCATTAAATAAACAATTGTAGCTCTGTGTAATAGCAGAGCTATTTTTTATTCCACAGATAAATTTTGCTCAATTTCCGCTCAATCCACGCTCAATGTGTTTTGCGCCCTCTTTCAATAGAATGAAATTGCAATGAAAACAGCACCAAATCAGAAAATCCGGTGCTACTTCAACGCAAATCTACTGAAAGGGGCATTTTTTATGAACACGAACAAGCACAAGGAGGTACAGACCAAATGAGAGAACTGAACAACATCAAAATCATTGCTGTGGATCACGGCTACGGCAACATCAAGACCGCAAACACAGTTACCCCTACCGGAGTGACCGCCTATGAAACCGAGCCGATCTTCTCCGGCAACATTCTGGAATATGGCGGCATCTATTACCGCATCGGAGAAGGTCACAAGGAATTTATCGCAGACAAGGCTGTGGATGAGGACTATTACCTTCTGACGCTCATGGCGGTTGCCAGAGAACTGAATGTATACGGCATCCGTGAAGCAGATGTTCATCTGGCTGCCGGTCTGCCACTGACCTGGATTCGCAAACAGCGTGAAGATTTCCGAAGCTATCTGCTCCGCAACAAGGAAGTGAACTTCCGTTTTAATGGCAACGATTATTACATTCGATTTGTCGGATGCAGTCTTTTCCCGCAGGGATACCCTGCCATCATCAATCAACTGGGAAATTTCAAGGGAACGAATCTTTTGGCAGACATTGGAAACGGCACCATGAACATTCTGTATATCAACAATAAAAAGGCGGTAGAGAGCCGCTGTTGGACAGAAAAGTTCGGTGCCAACCAGTGCATGATTGCCGCTAAGAATGCGGTACTGGACAGCTTCGGCGTGAAAATCGAAGAATCTACTGTTGAGCAGGTACTTCGTTTCGGAACTGCTGATATCAGCAAGCCCTATCTGGACTGTATTACCTCCGTGGCTAAGCGATATGTGGCTGATATTTTTGCTACGCTTCGCCGCTATGAATACAATCCGGATCTGATGCGACTGTATATCGTTGGTGGTGGCGGCTGTCTGGTCAAGCATTTTGGACAGTACGATGAAAGCCGAGTGACTATTCTGGATGATATTTGTGCGACAGCCAAAGGTTATGAATATCTCGCCTCTATGAGCCTTCGCAGGAAGGAGTAAGCCATGAGCGAGAATATCCGCAGCACAAATCTTCGCTTCAATCTGGAAAAGGACACCCAGAAGCGAGCATGGCAGTATCTTCAGAACATGGACAAGCAGCAATTCAAATCCTACAGCAATGTGATTGCCGTAGCTCTGGTGGATTACTTTGACCGCTATTATCGCAGTCAGGATGATCCTTACTTTGAAACCAGGGAACGTGAGGAACGATTTGTGAATCAGATTATTTCCTCTGTAGAAAGCGCCATGGAGAAAACACTTCCGGTATTTCTTGCAGGCTGTATGGTGGGAATGTCGCAAGTGCCGGTTGGAGCCGTTTCGGTCACACAGCAGGAACTGGATGAGGAAGTGGATTGGGATTTTCTTGGAGAATAAGTTTGCTCCAAGCTGATCTCACAGAAGGGAGGTGAACACATGACACAATTTCTAACACAAAGCAGTCCGATACCGCCGTATATGGCGTTCCCAAGATTTTTACTGGACAAGGATGGCCTAAATGAAACTGCAAAAATTCTCTATACGATTTTGCTCGACCGAGCAAGGCTGTCCCAGAAAAATGACGGATGGACAGATGAACAAGGTCATGTGTTCATTTTCTTCCCCATCAAGAGCCTGGCAGAAACCATGCACAAGAGTGAAATGTCTGTCAAAACCGCATTGAATGCTCTGGAGAAAGAAAATCTGATCGCCCGTAAACGTCAGGGAGCAGGTTTTCCAAACAGGATATACGTTAAATATCCACCGGAAGCATTGAATCAAACGGACAGAATTTTTTCCGTAAAACAGACAGAAAACTGTCCTACAGATGGACAGAAAACTGTCTCTGTGACAGACAGAAAACTGTCCAGTAGTAATAAAGAGAAGAACAATATAAAAAGAACAAATTCAGAGAGTAAGGATGACCGCACCGCTTATGGCTCTTATCAAAATGTTTTCCTGAGTACGGAAGAACTGAAGGCTTTGAAGGACGAGGTTCCTCATTATCAGGAATACATTGAAAAGCTGTCCAGCTATATGGCATCCAGCGGAAAACAGTATTCCAGTCACGCAGCCACCATACGAAGCTGGGCATTGCGTGACCATCCTGCTCCTGTCAAACGAACCTATGAATGTAAGGAGGATGAAAGCCTATGAGACCAATCAATAACGCCGTGGATGAATTATTTCAGCCGAGAGAGCTTGCAGAGGATGAATATTTGAACGAAGCTGACGGACTGATGTATTGTTCCAAATGCCACACTCCCAGACAGCACCGAATTGAATTGAAGGAACGAGTATTCCTTCCTACGGTTCGATGCCGCTGTCAGCAGGAAATATACGACAAAGAAGAAGCCGAACGCAAGCATCAGGAATTTCTCATTCAGGTGTCACGCTTGAGGACAAACGGATTGCAGGACAAATCCCTGCATGATTACAACTTTTCCAATGATAAAGGCTACAATCCGGAAATGCAGAAAGCCCATGAGTATGTGTCCCATTGGGAAGAAATGAAAGCGAACTCGTTGGGACTGCTTCTCTGGGGAGATGTGGGAACCGGTAAATCCTTTTTCGCTGGCTGCATTGCAAATGCCCTGTTGGACAAAGGTATTCCGATTCTGATGACCAATTTTTCCAGAATCCTGAATACGCTGACCGGAATATATTCCGATGACAGAAACCAGTTCATTGACAGTTTTAATAAATACAGTCTGCTGATTATTGATGATCTGGGAATTGAGCGAAGTTCGGAATTTGCTTTGGAACAGGTATTCAATGTGATTGACAGTCGATACCGAAGCAAGAAACCACTGATTGTAACCACCAATCTAACTTTGGATGAGTTGAAACATCCGAAAGATCTGGCAAGAGCCAGAATTTATGACCGAGTATTGGAGCGTTGTGTTCCTTTGAAAATCAACAATCAGAATATCCGAGAGTTGAACGCAGCCGCCAATATGCAGGAAGCACGAAAAATATTAAATTCCGGTACTTAAATTCACAGCCGATGGTGCGGAACAATTCGCCTGTCAGTACACAGATAACTTATAACTTGCAAAACGAATTGTATCTGCACCATCTACACCGGATTACAGTACCACACCGATACCAGGAGATTTTATGGCAAATAACAGACCTATGACTGAAGATGAAAAGAAATTATTGCAGGCACAGCACAGAATGGAAGCGATTGAAGCACGCAACCGCCAGAAAGAGCGAAAGGCAAGAACCAGACGATTGATCCAGATGGGAGCCGTATTGGAAAGCGTGTTCCCGGAAGTTCAGACTATGGAGCTTGATGATGTGAAGATGGAGCTGAAAAGACGATTGAAGGCATAAGCCTTGGCAGCTTCGCTGCTATCCCGAAGGGCGCACTTACTCACCACCCATAAAATGGGCGGTGGTATCCCCTTCGGGGTCGTGCGCTCTGCGAGGCTTTGCGGCTCCGTTGGAGCCTTATGTACAATGCCACACTTGCTGTCATTGTCCACGCAGTTTCCGCAAGTACAAACGATACTGCGTTTGTAATCAGGGGTACAAATTGTACCCTACCTTGCGCTAACTGCCTGCGAAAATCTGCCACTACACAAGGTACGCCCTTCGGGTGCGGCAGTTTTATCGCAGAGATAGGCGCAGCATTCACCGCACCTATTTTCTTTTTCAAAAAAGAAACAAAAATTGTGCTGCGGCACAGGAAGGAGGAAAATAGTGAACTATTTCCATTTAGAAGCAAAAGTTGTGAGTCGTGGCGCAGGCCGTTCTGTGATAGCAGCTGCCGCTTATGCATCCTGTTCCCGACTCTACAATGATTATGACGGACTTACCCATGACTACACCAGAAAGCACGGGTGTCTGTATAGCGAAGTCTTTCTTCCGCAGTATGCACCAGAAGAATGGAAGGACAGACAGCTACTCTGGGAAGCTGTCGAGTCCGTAGAAAAGACAAAGGACAGCCGACTGGCGAGAGAGCTTGTGGTTGCTTTGCCATCAGAACTGTCTTTGGATGACTGGAAAAGTATGCTGAAGCGTTTTGTTCGTGAGCAAGGCATTGACCTTGGAATGTGTGCGGATGTGAACATCCATGATCCGTACCCTCCGGGGCATAATCCTCACAGCCATATTCTTTTCACCATGCGTCCCTTAGATGAACACGGCAAGTGGCAGACAAAGACTCAGAAAGAATACCTTTGCAAGCGTGGCGGCGAAGAACGTGGTTTTACTGCTGATGAGTTCAAGACCGCCAAAACACAGGGGTGGGAGAAACAATATATGTATCAGTTCGGGGAGAAAAGGCAGTATTTAACCCCATCTGAAGCTGAGAAAATTGAGGGATGTATCAGGACGTCAAAGACCCCTAAAAGCACCCGCTATGGGAGACAAAACCCACTTACAGCACTTTGGAACAGCGAAGAACAGATATTTGCATGGCGCAAGAGCTGGGAAATGATTGTCAATGAAGAACAGGAACGCCATGGTATTGCTGACCGTGTAGACTGTCGCAGTCATGCCGCCAGAGGACTAACTGAACAGCCAACCGTACACGAAGGATACCACGCAAGAAAACTGGAATCCATGGGAATTGTTTCTGACCGCTGCGAACTGAACCGCCAGATCAGGGCAGATAACAAACTCCTGCGTGAACTGAAAAAACAGGTGCAGAAGCTGATGAAAGCAGTCAAAGAAAATATTCCTGCCCTCGCTTCTGCATTGGAAACTCTGCGTGACAACATGATTTTTCTTCAGTATCAGTTGATCGTGAATACTTCTCAGCAGGAAGCTGTCACTTCCCAGAAAAACCTTTTGGCTGATATACTGGCTGAATACAAAAATGTTAAGGCAGAATTCAAAGCCAAGACCGCTGAGAAAAAAGAGCTGATTGCAGAACAGAAAAACTGTGGGATTCATTTCATTCGTGCAAGTAAGCTGGGTGAACAGATTGCAGCTCTGACCGAAGATATTGAAGAATTGAAATTCCAAAAGGCTGGATTGCTTTCTCAGCTTAATTGTCAGGATAACGGCATTGCTGCCAGAAAGCAGAATCTAAAAAAGATGGAGAACGCTCTGGAAACCTTGGAACAGCAGCGTGCTGCCCTGTCTGAACAGAAAGAAGCTGATAAGACAGAGTTTCTTGAAATCCGAGATGGTATCGCACCCGAAAATATGGATGCAGTTATGCAGGAACGTGAAAAACTCCGTCCTGATGGCAGAGTTGGTTTAGTACGAAAATTGTATGAAAAATACAAGAATAAATACAGTTCTGCTACTTTCGATGAAGCCAACAGGCAGATTGATGCCGAATTGAAAGAACAGCCAATTCAGAAGAAAAAGCGTTCTATCAGCGAACAGCTGAAAATGCCGAAACAAGAAACCCCACAACCAAAGAAGCAAAAGAAGAAAGAATACGAGCGATAATTGAAAACACGGCTGTTACTTCCGAAAGGTAGTAGCAGCCGTATCCCTCATTTGTTTTTGTATTTGTCTATAATCTCCCTAAATTTTGGATGTTCTCGAAGGTATGCACATTGTGGATCAGTTTCTAATCCATTGAGAAGAACTGGTATCAACTCATGGGATTGTATAGCTTTGGTTTCGGGTGCCATCCTGTGATACAGAACGGAATCAGTTAATGACCAATGTGTAGTGAGCGCTTCAAGCATTTGTTCCAGTAAATGAAGCGTTGCATCTGCATTTTGCTTTTGTTCCAAAATCTGATAAGAAGCAATATATCGGTTGTATTCCCACATATCAAATACATCTACCATGGAACTTGATTTTTCGGCAATTTTACAAGCAGATTCTGTGTTTCCGGAAGCTAATTCAGCATCTATCAATTTCGTTAGGAGCATCTGAACTCTGGTAATTTCTTTGAATAATGCCTTTTCCAGTTCTAATGCAGCCAATTCTGCTTTTTGTTGTTGCATATAAATAGATACCTGAAGCATAAGTTTATCCGGCAATGTGCTAATCAGGTCAGTTTTATCTTGAATTGTATCAAGAACCTCTTGTGCAGCATCTGTTTTGCCCTTACGAATATAGCGGTTAACTCTCATATAGTTAGCACTATTTCGTATCTTTTCATCATTGCTCTCAGCCAGATGTAAATACCAGTCTGAAATCTTTGTATCAAGGCTATCGATGGGTAAAGTATCATCGGCTGTCTGCAAAAGTATGGAATCCAAAATAATCGTGATGTTGAGAAGAAGCAGTTCGTTGTGTGGGTATTCGTGTATCTTTGCTTCAGCAGCATCAAATGCAGAAAGAATATCATTCCTTGCTTGTTTGGCGAGCTCGTTGCAGAAAAATCCAATTTCCTGTTCAGACAGATCCTCACTAAAACAAAACAATGTATTCAAATCAATTTTCAAAAGTCTGGCTAATGGAGGAAGAAGGCCAATATCAGGGCTTGTGATACCTTTCTCCCATTTGCTGACAGCGGGAGTAGAAACACCGAGATAATCAGCAACCTGTTCCTGTGTTAATCCAAGTAGCTTGCGCTGCTCTTGGATGACTATGTTCATAGGCATATCTTAATCTCCTTTGAGGATATTACAAAAAGCTCTTTGTTGTCTTTATTATAGCAAGCTGATATTCATAGCACAATCGAGCAGTTGTTAATCATGGAGATAAAAACTTAACCACAAGTTAAAAGCCACGGCTTTCACTCTGATATGGAGTGCAGTCATGGCTCTTTCTAAATGATGTAAAAGGGCGATAGCATTTTATGCTGTCATCCCTTATATTTATTGCAAAACCAGATTGAAGCGATGGATACAGGCCACTCTCTTTACGGTTGACTATTTCGACTGGTTTTGCTGTTTAGCTTTTTCTTGATTATAAACATAATAATCATATAAATAAGGCACACTATTACTCCAGAAACTGTCATTTTCAAAAGACCGATATGCCATGCGATTTGAAGTCGTGCCAGATAATAATCAGGGACTGCTCCGTTTAGAAGTACAGGTATGCCAACTTTCAATACAGGTAAACATGCCCCAAACAGGAAGCTGATGATTGCACCCAAAACAAAATTCATTTTTGATATATGTTTATTTTTTTCAGATAATCAATCTCTTGCATTTTTGTAGCATTATTCCTGTTGGCTGAATTACTTAATTCTGCTTTAAACGTCCGGTATTCATTCTGACAATTTTGGCATTCTTCCAAATGCTTTTTAATAAATGAATTTGTTTCCTCGGATGTCAAATCATCCATGTATAAAGGTAGTAAATCATTGACTATATTGCACTGCAATTCTTTATTCATTTTTCTTCATCTCCTCAAATATTCTTTTTTTTCCACGATAAAAATTAACACGAGCCCAATTTTCACTTTTGCCTATTATTTCACCGATTTGAGCGAAAGATATTTCTCCAATCAACCGTAAATACATAACTTCCCTCATCGGTTCATCAAGATTATGTAGCGACTTCAATATCTCTACATTTTCCCACTGGATAAATAGTTCATCTTCAGCAGAAGAAATTGTCAACATGTCTTCATAATTTGATAAATCTTCAAATGATTTATTGTCTCTTAAATACTTGAGCCAAAGATTTTGAGCAATACCACAAAGCCATGTCAATACACTGCTATTTCCTTTAAACTTGTTAATACTATTTACAGCGCAAAAGAAAGTTTCCTGTGTTAATTCTTCTGCAAGTTCATGGTTACATGTTTTACTTAGTAGAAACGTATAGACCTTTTTTGAGTGGTTTTGGTATATTTCTTCCATTGATTCCATCGTACTTCCTCCTTTCTGCTAAGTTAGTACCCGGAAATCATCATTCGTTACACATAAATAAATAATTTGTAGAGCTTTGTATTTCCTTATGTGCATTTTAGTATATAAGCATAAATTTTTCTACAAAATCCCTTTTCATTCTCCAAAAGAGATGATATCTTCAGAATCGAGAAGGAGGGAATTCATCACTCCCTCCTTCTCGATTTAACAACATATCAATTCATTCAAAACAATTTCCTCTGCCGCATTTCGGATGTTATTGCAAGCACCAACCCATGCCATCTGATCACGAGCCTTTAATGCTTCGTTTATGCCCTGCTGCTCCTGCATTTGCAGGGTCAACAGTTCCATTCTTTGATTAGCGGTATCATCCACCTCATTCAGATGTTTGACCAGTTCTCCATCCAGCAAAAGTGTGTTGTACAGCATCTTATGGTGTTCTTTCAGATAGCGCAGACGCATTCTGCCGTACTTTCCGTAATGCGGTTCTTCCTCCGGAAGTTCCAAATCCGGATAATACATTCCATCTGCTCCGAGCGTATATGTACCGCCCATTTCTTCGAATAATGACTTCATATGCTATTCCTCCTTGAAATCAGCAATGACCTTTAGATCATCGCAAAATGTTCAAGAGCAGCTCGGATAGCATCTTCCTTTTCTTTCGGGCATTGTGGTACTTTCTGATTTTCTTTCTGTGAAATATTGTAATGTTCTCCTACATCAATACCACATTTGCGTTTAATTTGGGAAATATATAAAGTTGAAACCTTTAAGCCAAATTCTTTCAGCACATAATCCTTGATTTCCTGATAGGTAGCCTTTGACTCAGCAGCGGTAATATCAAGCTCATCCAAGTCTAAGTCGACCTCTATCGTATCATCCGGAGTTTTTCTGGACAAAAGAACTACCGTCTCACAGTTTCCCGTCGCTGGAAACATGTCTACGCAGCAGACCTTCTCCGCCTGATAGCCCCGGGCTGTGAGAATCTCCAGGTCTCTGGCCAGGCTGGTGGGCTTGCAGGAGACGTACACCATCCGGTCCACGCCGAAATCGATGATTTTTTCAATGGCCTTGGGATGGATGCCGTCTCTCGGAGGATCCAGCACAATAAAATCAGGCTTGTCCTTCAGTTCGCCCACAACCTTCAGCACATCGCCAGCGATAAATTCGCAGTTTGACAGGCCGTTGAGCCCTGCGTTTACCTTAGCCGCCTCCACGGCCTCCTCCACAATCTCCACGCCTACTACTTTCTCCGCTACAGGAGCCAGAATCTGGGCGATGGTGCCTGTTCCGCTGTAAAGGTCGAACACCACCTTTCCGTCTACGCCTCCCACATACTCTCTCGTCTTCTCATAGAGCACCTCGGCTCCCAGAGAGTTGGTCTGGAAGAAAGAGAAGGGGGAAATCCTGAATTTCAGTCCCAGCAGCTCTTCATAGAAGAAATCCTGGCCAAAGAGGATCTCCGTTCCCTCGTCCTTCACTGCATCGGCCAGGGTATCGTTCTTTGTGTGGAGAATTCCAGCCATGGTTCCCTCTAAGGAAAGAGCCAGAAGCCGGTCTCTCCACTGAGCCAGCAGCTCCTCCTCCCCGCTGTTCCAGCTCTCTGTTTTCAGGGTCTCTGTCTGCGTCGTAGTAATCAGGTCAATCAGAATTTCTCCTGTCTTCACCGCTCTCCTTACAAGAAGGTGGCGCAGATAACCTGTCTTCTGCATTTTTTTATAAAACGGAATCTGCTTCTCCTCAAAAAACTCCTTGGTGCAGAGCAGAATCTTCGTAAAATCCTCGTTGATAATCCGGCACTCCCCCACTGTCACTACATCGTAAAAGCTGCCCCTCTTATGCATTCCCAGAGCCAGCGGGCCATCCTTTACCTCGTCTCCAAAGGAAAATTCCATTTTGTTTCTGTACCGCTCAGAAATCGGGCTTCCCATAATTCCCTCGAAGATCCAGTTTCCTTCCTCAGGCTCTCCAAGCACAGGCGTCAGAATGTCTCTCACCTGGCGTTCCTTGATTTTCAGCTGCTCCTCATAGGGAATCGTCTGGTACAGACAGCCTCCGCAGATTCCAAAATGGGGACACGGATGCTCTGTCCTCTCTAACGGAGAGCTCTTCTCCACAGACAGCAGGCGTCCCTCGCACTTTCCCTTTCTTCTCTTATTTACCAGGAAACGCACCTTCTGTCCCGGCAGAGCGTTTTTTACAATAACGCGCTCTCCCTCTATGTAAATATTTCCTTTATTTGGAAAATCCATATTTTCAACGATTCCTTCATAAATTTCGCCTTTTTTCATTCTCTTTGTCATTCCTTTCCATCGTACGCATCATTGGCTCTCAACAGTATACACAAAAAATATATGTTTGACTAGTAGAAAAGCCGGAAACCAATCGGTCTCCGGCCTCTGCTTTATTCCTGATCCTGTTCCTTCTCTACTGCCTTAGCTTCCTCCTCATCGAAGAAGTCGTCGTCAAAATCGTCCTCAAAGTCGTCTTCAAAATCCTCCAGATAATCCGGCGTAAAGAAACGGTACACTCCGTAAGCAATGGCGGCTACGGCGGCTACAACGCCGATAATTGCCAAAATCCAGAGTACGCAGGGCTTTTTCTTCTCCTCCTCCTCTTTTCTGTGGAGGAACTCATTCAGCTTTGTGGCGTTCATAATCTCTTCCACACGGTTAAAGGCGTCCTTGCCCATCATATCGAATTTATTCATCGTTCCACGTCCTTTCTTTCTGAGATTTTTCTAATGATATTATACCATCATCCCGCTCTTTTTACTATATATTTATCTCGAAAAAAGATTTTTAGTTACAATTCATCCATACGAAGCTTTGGACAGGAAACATTACACCTTCTTCAATTTGGCAAATGACGCAAACATTTTTTTCGCGCCCGCTCTGTCAAAGTCCACAGTCACCTCATAATCTTTGCCGCCGTCTGCAATGGCCGTAACGGTTCCTTCCCCAAATTTCATATGCCGCACCCGGTCGCCTTCTCCGTAATCCAGGCGCTCTGCCTTCTGAACTGTAAAGGCCTTTCCAAAGGAAGGAGCCGTGGAAGCGGTTTTAGATGCATAGGCATTGGGTTTCTGGCCAAAAGCGCTGATGCCTGAGGAACGCTTCGGAGCCGTCCACCCCTCTGTAGAACGATCCCAGTCTCTTCCAGAGACAGAAGCGCCGCCAAAGGAGCTTCCTCCCCCTCCGAAGGATCCGCCGCCAAAGGAACTGCCTCCCCAGGAAGAATTGCCGGCCCAGGAAGAGCTGTCCTCCCTGCGGGACGATCCTCTGCCAAAAGCGCCTCTCTCTTCGCTTTCCATCTCAAAGTCATCGCCCCACGGCAGTCCGCTGTCGTCAAAATCGTCCGCAAAATGGAGTCCCTCTCCCAAGCTGTTTCCAGAGCGTTTTCCGCTTTCCTGGCCTTCCGCCCAGGAGCCTCCTCTCGCAAACATGGACTTCTGATTCTGCCTGTCTAAAAGCATGGGAGGAATCTCCTCCACGAAACGGCTCAGTTTGGAAAAGCGGGTCTCTCCATTTGTCATTCTCTGTCTGGCCGCCGTCATGGTCAGCCGCTCTCTGGCCCTGGTAATTCCCACATAGCAGAGACGGCGTTCCTCCTCCACCGCGTCGGCGTCGTCTGACAGAATGGACATGCTGCTGGGGAACAGTCCGTCCTCCATTCCGCTTAAATAAACATAGGGAAATTCCAGTCCCTTGGCGCTGTGAAGAGTCATCAAAACCACCCGGTTCTCTGATTCGTCCATATTGTCCACCTCTGCCACCAGAGCTACCTCCTCCAGGAATCCTCCCAGAGTCGGTTCCTCCGCGCCTTTCCAGTAGGCGGCCGCCTTGTTGATCAGCTCCTCAATATTCTGGAGTCTTGTCTCGGACTCCACCTCGCCTTCCTCCTCGATTTCCTTCCTGTATCCTGTTTTTTCGAGAATTTCCTTGATCAAGTCTTTGATGCTCAGTTCTGAAAGCCTGGCTTTAAAATCCTCAATCTGATCGGTAAATCCGGCAATCTTGTCAGCCGCCTTTCCGATGGACGGCACCGCCCTGGCCCTTAAAAGGGCATCGTAAAAGCTCATTCCGCCGGCAGAGGCAAAGGCGATTATCCTTCCCATGGAGGTAGCTCCAATCCCCCGCTTCGGCACATTGACAATTCGCTGAACCGCCAGATCGTCCTGTCCGTTGGCAATCGTCTTTAAATAGGAAAGAATATCCTTGATTTCCTTCCTCTGGTAGAAGTTGACGCCTCCCACCAGGCGGTAGGGCACGCTGTAGAGAATGCACTTTTCCTCCAAAAGACGGGACTGGGCGTTGGTCCGGTACAGCACGGCAAAATCGGAAAACGGCCTGTTTTCTTTCTCCGTCTCTGTTAAGATATCCTTGACTATGTAATCCGCCTCCTCATAGGCGGTGTCAAACTGAGCCAGTTTCACCTGGTCGCCTTCCCCGTTGGAGGTCCACAGCGTCTTATCCTTTCTGCCCCGGTTGTGGCGGATCACCTCATTGGCGGCACTTAAAATATTCTGGGTAGAGCGGTAGTTCTGCTCCAGCTTAATCACATGGGCCCCGGGAAACGCCGACTCGAAGCTTAAAATATTCTCAATATCAGCTCCCCTGAACTTGTAAATAGACTGATCGTCGTCGCCTACCACGCAGATGTTTCTGTATTTTCCGGCTAACTGATCCACCAGCTTAAACTGCACCCGGTTCGTATCCTGGTACTCGTCCACCATAATGTAGCGGAACCGGTTCTGGTAATATTCCAGCACGTCGTTTTCCTGCTCGAACAGCTCTACTGTCTTTAAAAGCAGATCGTCAAAATCAAGGGCATTGTTCTTTTTCAGCTCTTTCTGGTATTCCACGTAGAGCTCCGCCACCTTTTTCTCCCTGAAGTCTCCTCCCGCGTTCTGAAGGGCCTCCTGCGGAGCAATCATATCGTTTTTAAAAGAAGAAATCCGGCTAAGGACGGTTCTCTCCTTAAACTGCTTTGTATCCACCTGAAGACGTTTAAATATCTGCTTCATCAGGGTGCGCTGATCGTCTGTATCATAAATCGTGAAGCTGGTCTCATAGCCCAGACGGTCGATGTGGCGTCTGAGGATCCTCACGCAGGAGGAGTGGAAGGTGCTCACCCAGATGCTCTCCGCGCCGAAGCCCACAATCTTGTCCACGCGCTCCCTCATCTCTGCAGCCGCCTTGTTGGTAAAGGTAATGGCCAGAATGTTCCAGGGATTCACGTCTTTTTCTTCAATCAGGTAGGCGATCCGGTGGGTCAGAACCCTGGTCTTTCCCGAACCTGCCCCGGCCAGCACAAGCAGAGGCCCCTCCGTGTGAAAGACTGCCTCCTTCTGCTTTGGATTTAACAGTTCAAATTTATTATCCATATTATCTCCTATAAACCTGTCTCATGGTGCTGCGGTTTTATCCGCCTTCCCATTATAATATATTTTCTTTCCTGTGTCATCCTTGTTTCAGCAGGACAGGAGGCGGAAGCTGCAGACCAAATAAAAGCAGACCGGAAACCTCCTGTTTCGGGGGCCTCCGGCCTGTTCCTTTATTTCTTATATCTATATGTATCTGTATGTCTTCAGCGCCAGCGTGCCTGGCCTCTGGCTCTGACACTTCATCTATCTGTCAAACAATTCTCCGGCTTTCTTTGCAAACCGCTCGCCGTAGATTCGGAAATCCTCCCTGCAGTCCTCAAAGTGGGTTCCCACAGAATCCAGGGCTACCGGTCCTAAATGAATGAACGGTTTTCCAAGAGACGCTCCTCCGGAATAAAGCACCATGCCCTTTACCATCATATGGCCAATCATGGTAAGGAGCGCCACATCTGCGCCTCCCTGGGCATAGTGGGCGGTAGCGTAAACGCCTCCCAGCTTTCCGGCCAGATTGAGGGAGCGGCTGTCCACGTCAAACCACTTTTTAATCTGCCAGCAGGTATTGGCTACCCAGGTCGGAGTTCCGATGATCACGCCGTCGCAGGCATCCATGTATTCCTGGTCTATCGGCTCCTCGATGGAAAACAGCCTGGCCTCGCCGCCGGCTCTCTCAATTCCTTCTGCAATCACAGAGCCCATCTCTCTGGTATGTCCCGTCTGACTGTAATAAATAATTGCAATTTTCATGATAATTCCTCCTTTTCCGTCCCAGTATACAGCTATTATACACCTGCGCAGCGTATCTGTCATGGACTCTTCCCTGTTTTTTCAATCCGTTTTTTATCTTTTACCGCCTTCCCTTACGCAAACTGGCTGTTGTACAGCTCTGCGTAAGCGCCCCCTGCCTTCAGAAGCTCTCTGTGGTTTCCCTGCTCAATAATGTCTCCATCCTTCATCACCAGAATCAGATCCGCGTCCACAATCGTGGACAGGCGGTGGGCAATCACAAAGCTGGTCCTGTTCTTCATAAGCGTCTGCATGGCTTTTCCGATGGCCATCTCCGTTCTGGTATCCACGCTGGAGGTGGCCTCGTCCAGAATCAGTACCGGCGGACTGCATAACATGACCCGGGCAATGGTGAGCAGCTGTCTCTGACCGGCTGAGATCGTTTCCGCCTCATTGTCCAGAACAGTGTCGTAGCCCTGCGGCATGGTCCGTATGAAAAAGTCGGCGTGGGCTGCCTTAGCGGCGGCTGTAATCTCCTCTCTGGAGGCCTCCGGCCTGCCATAGGCAATATTTTCTGCAATGGTTCCTCCAAACAGCCAGGTGTCCTGAAGCACCATACCGAAATTCTGCCTGAGATCCGCTCTTGTCATATGAGCCGTATCCACCCCGTCCAGAAGAATCCGTCCTCCGTTTACTTCGTAAAACCGCATCAAAAGATTGATCAGCGTTGTTTTTCCAGCTCCCGTATTTCCCACAATGGCAATCTTCTGCCCCGGTTTCGCCGTAAAGCTCAGGTTTTTCATGAGAAGGCGTTCCGGAGAGTATCCGAACTGTACCTGCTCAAAGACTACGCTTCCCTCTGCTCCCTTCACAAGTTCTGGCTTTTCAGGCTCAGGGCTTATCTCCTCCGCGTCTAACATCTGGTACACATGCTCCACAGAAGCCAGCGCAGACTGCATGGAATTGATCATATAGGAAACCTCTGTCAGTGGTTCCGCCGCTTGGTACACATACTGCAGAAAGGCCTGAATGGCTCCCACTGTCATCACTCCGTCTATGAGAAGCTTTCCTCCTATCACTGTGATCAGCACCTGCCCCACCCTGTTTACGAACCGAATAGCCGGGTTGATGGCCTGGGTAAGAAAATCGGCTTTTCCGGCTTCCTCTGCCAGCTGCTCCGCCGCCTGGCGGATTTCCTGACGGCTCTGCTCTTCCCGGTTAAACGCCTTGATAATCATGCGGCCGCTCATGCTCTCCTCCACGCAGCTGGTCAGCCTGCTCAAGGCCCTCTGGCGTCTGGCCGCAGTCTTTAACGTCTTTCCTGTAAAGAAATTTGTCAGAACCATGGAAAGTCCCGTAAAAATCAGAAACACAACCGTCAGGGGCACATGGTAGAAAAACATGATGAGAAGAGAGCCTGCCACCAGTCCCACTGATGTAAACAGCTTTAGCAGTCCTGTCTGCAGCGCCTCCGACACCTTATCCAGGTCGTTCACTGCCCGGCTTAAAATCTCTCCCGGCTGATGGCCGTCAAAGTAGGACAGAGGAAGCCTGGAAAGCTTACGGCTCAGCTGCTCCCTCAGCCTTAAATTCAGCCTCTCCGCAAAACCTGCCATGAGAAAATTCTGCGCTGTGTAGAACAGCCAGCTGATAAAATAGAGGGAAAACATGATAAGAAGCTGCACGCCTCCAGATTCCCATGTAAAGGAAAATACAGTTCCCGCCGCCTCTGCCTCCTTCACTCCGTTCCAGATAAAGTCTACCAGATGAGCGCTGTAAAGAGGCGACACAATGGAAAACAGCGTGTAAAACACTACGGAAGCTCCCACCAGATACAGCCTTACATGCTGATCTTTCGAAGAATCCCACATTCTTTTTAATGTTTTTACGGCATGGTTTGGAACCTCCAGCTCCAGTTCTTCTCCCGTCTCTCTCTTTTCCTGATCCATTATTCCTCCCCTCCTCTCATCTGTGATTTTGCAATTTCCTGGTACACGCTGCAGCCTTCCATCAGCTCCCTGTGGGTTCCGATTCCGGCAATTTTTCCCTCGTTCAGCACAACAATCTGATCCGCATTTAAAATCGTATTGATTCTCTGGGCGATAATCAGCACTGCGGCTCCTTTTGTCTCCTCCTTCAGAGCCTTTCTCAGGGCGCTGTCTGTCTTAAAGTCCAGGGCAGAGAAACTGTCGTCAAAAATGTAGAGATCCGCCTTCTTCATCAGAGCTCTGGCAATGGCCAGGCGCTGCTTCTGTCCTCCAGAAAAATTGGTTCCTCCCTGGGCAGTGTGAGAGAAAAGGCCCTCTGGAAGCTCTGTGACGAAATCAGCCTGGGCCGCAGAAAGGGTGTGGAGCATTTCCTCCTCAGAAGCGTCCGGCTTTCCGTATTTTAAGTTGTCGGCAATGGTTCCGGAAAACAGCCACGCCTTTTGAGGCACATAAGATACGCGCTCCCGCAGATCCTGCTGCCTCATCTCTCTCACATCCCTGCCGCAGATCCGCACCGTCCCCTGGCTGACATCATAAAACCGCATCATAAGTCTGCCAATGGTAGACTTTCCGCTTCCCGTTCCCCCTATGACAGCCGTGGTCTCCCCCCGTCTGCAGGAAAAGGCCAGACCGCTCAGCGTGTCCTCGTCTGCGTCTGCAAACCGGAAGGACACGTTCTCAAAAGAAACAACCGGTTCGCCTTCTTCCACTGTTCTTCTCTCCGGCAGACCTTCTCCCTGCTGTTCTTCTCCGTCCCTGATCTCCGGCTCACGGTCCAGCACTTCCCCAATCCGCTCCAGGCACACTCTCGCCCTGGGCAGGAGAATAATAACCATCTGCGCCATCATCAGATAAAACAAAATCAATATCGTATACTCTGTCAGCGCCGTAATATCTCCGATTTCCATGGTTCCGGCCCCGATCCGGTTGCCTCCAAACCACAGAATCGCCACTGCCAGAATACTGATGACAAAAAAGGAGAAGCTGTCCAGGCCGGCGAACAAAAGATTCGTCTCCACCGCCGCCCTGGCGTAATCCTCAAAAGACTTCTTCATACGCTTTGCCTCATACGTCTCCTTGTTAAAGGCCCTGATTACACGGACGCCGGTAATATTTTCCCGCATCACCACGTTCATCCTGTCTAAAAAGCGCTGCAGCCGTCCAAATACAGAGGCGGCCTTTTTGCTGATAAACACTGTAAGGCACACGACAAATACGACTCCGCCGCCTAACACCAGCCCCATGGACGGATCGATAGAAAACGCCATGGCAATTCCCATCAGAGACAATGCAGGAACCGGCAGCACCATCGTCACGCACCAGACCACAGCCTGCTGAATCACCGATACGTCGCTTAACATTCTTGTAATCATAGAGCCCGTTCCGTACTGGTCAAAATCGTGAATAGAAAAATCCAGCGATTTCCCGTACAGGGCGTTTCTCATATCCCGTCCAATCCTGGCCGACAACCTGGCCGAAAAATAGCTGCCCATCAGGGCGCTGGCTCCCGACAGCACGGTCACTATCAGCATCAGGACGCCCTTTTCCATAATGTAATTCAGATTTCTGCTCCCCACTCCCACATTGATCATATCAGCCGTGATCGTGGGGATAACCAAAGCTCCCAGCACATCCAGCGTTACAAACAGAAGCGCCAGGGCCGTCAGCCCTTTGTAGGGCCTGACAAACTGCAAAATATATTTCATGCATCCTCCTCTTCAGACAAAAACGGTCTCGTCTGACAAATCATCTCGTCTACATACAGACGGCTCAGCCGCAGAAATTCCGCCCTGTCTTCTGCCGGCATATGAGTAAAAGCCCGATCCTCCGCCTCCATAATGGGATAAATCTTCTCCCTTATGATCTGTTTTCCGGCCTCAGTTAAGAGGATGTGCAGCTCCCTGCCTCTGGTTCCCTTTTCCAGGCGGATGACGCCGCTTCCCTCCAGCTTCCGGATGGAGGAATTGATCGTCTGCTTGCTGATCGACACCTGTTCGCAGATCTCTTTTTGGGAACATCCGTCCCCCAGCTCCGCAATGGTATAAAGAATGATAAAGGTGCTGTCTGACATTCCCATTTTCAGAGACAGACTGTGGTACAGGTCATCCAGTCTCTTGTAAAGGCGGTTAAATTCCCGAAGCTCCTGCCCTGATGTTCCATCCAGGCCATACCGTCCAGCGTCCCGGATCAGCGGTCTGCAGCTTTCTTCCTTCTCTTTTTTCCCTTCTGCAAAATTCTCTTCCATAAAACCCCTCCCGTTTAGTATGATTTCGGACTTGCTTTCCCCATTTTAGTCCGAAATCGGATTTAAGTCAAGAAAATTTTTTATCTTGTCATCTAGTATTGAATACTATATAATATAACTACGAGGTGACAAACTATGAAGACGAACGAACAGAGACTCGATGATCTGATGAATTTTATTGACAGTCTGTCGCGGATTAACACCGCCGACATTCCAGATATTAACCTGTACATGGATCAAGTGACTACCTTTATGGACTCCCATCTGGCTTCCTCTTTAAAGCCCGGAGAGGAAAAGGCCCTTACCAAAACCATGATTAATAATTATGCAAAAAACAATCTTCTGCCCCCTCCGGAAAAGAAAAAATACTCCAGAAATCACATTTTGCTTCTGACCTTTATCTATTATTTTAAAAATGTGCTTTCCCTCCGGGATATTGAACAGCTGCTCTCCCCTATTTCCGAGCGCTGCTTTGCCCCCGGATCCCGGCCTGAGCTGGCCCGGCTGTACGAGGAGATCTTCTCCCTGGAGGCGGAGCAGAGAGGGCGTCTGGTAGAGGATGTAAAGGCGAAATTTGCCTCTGCCATGGAGACCTTTTCAGATGAGAATTTTCCGGAATTTACAGAACATGCAGACGCAGGAGACAGGGAATATTTACGGCTGTTCGCTTTCGTATGCGAGCTGGCCTTTGACGTATACCTGAAAAAGCAGATGATCGAGCTGATTGCTGAAGAATTAAGACAGGAAACTTCTTCTGACGGGAAACGAAAAAAGGACAGGAAATAATCCTGTCCTACTCTTCTTCTTTCTTCGGAGCCGCATCTCCGCTCAGGCGTGCAAACACCATGTCATATCCGTCATTTCCATAATTCAGAGAGCGGTTGACACGGCTGATGGTAGCTGTGGAAGCCCCTGTCTTATCCGCAATTTCCAGATAAGTTCTCTTTTCCCGAAGCATCTTCGCTACCTCATAGCGCTGTGAAAAGGAAAGAATTTCATTGACTGTACACACATCCTCAAAAAAGCTGTAGCATTCCTCCGGACTCTTCAGCGCCAGAATCGCCTGGAACAGATGATCCACTGCTTCTGTCTTTATCTTTTTATTCATAGGTGCAACTCCTTCTCTATCAATATGATTCCTGTTTCTAATTTTAGCATACTAAAGTTCTGAAGTCCATAGCAAAAAAATAAAGAAACTATTAATTTTGTAGGATTACAATACATGTGTTACAACTGAATATTTAAAAAGCAGAGACGCTGCCTTTGTGTTATATTTTAGTCACCACAACAAAAATCACATAAAGGAGTTCTCTGCTATGTCTACTATAACACAAGATATGAGGTATCGTCTATCTCTGATTCAATATGCTGAAAAATTTGGTGTTACCAAAGCTGCCATCAAATATAAAACGAACCGGCAGTACATTTACCGCTGGAAACGACGCTATGACGGCTCCTGGGACTCCCTCCGCGAACGCTCCCGCAGACCTCATTCCCATCCCAATCAGCATACAGATGATGAAATCAAACTAATCCGACATATGCGACGCAGAAATCCTCACTCTGGTTTAGTTTTTTTCTGGGTAAAACTACGGCAGCGCGGCTATTCCCGTTCCATTTCCGGACTTTATCGTTTTCTCAGAAAACAAGGAATCATGGCGGTACATCCACCCAATCCAAAGTACATCCCTAAGCCCTATGAAGCGATGGATTATCCCGGACAGCGGATTCAGGTTGATGTGAAATTTGTTCCCTCTGCCTGCCTGAAAAATTCCCAGGTCATTGGAAAACAGTTTTTCCAGTACACGGCCATTGACGAGTACTCCCGCTGGCGTTTTGTGGAAGCATTTGAGGAGCACAGCACCTATTCTTCCGCCCAGTTTGTAGAACATCTGGTAAAGGCCTTCCCGTGTCCAATCGAATGCATTCAGACTGATAATGGCACAGAGTTTACCAACCGTTTTACCTCTCGCAACGAAAAGCCTACCCTGTTCCAGAAACATCTGGAACTCCACGGGATCCGCCACAAACTCATCCGCCCCTTTACCCCACGCCACAACGGGAAGGTGGAACGAAGCCACAGGAAGGATAATGAGCGTTTCTATGCGACCCACCTGTTCTATTCCTTTGAGGACTTTGCAGCACAGCTAAAAGTATATAACCGCAGAGACTATAACAGCTTTCCCATGCGTCCACTGGGATGGAAATCACCCAATCAGGTACTTCAGGAATATTTACAATCCGTGTAACAAATGTTTGACAAACCTACAAAAAAAATAAAGAAACTATTAATTTATATCAATTCAGCCCTGGAAACGAGGCTGGCGGATGCCCTATGCTTCCTGTCCGCTGTCAGAAGACAGGCTTCATTTCTCACCTTCTCCCCTCCTTCCGCATAGAATAACAGTATCAAATTTTCCTCTGGAGGCTTTTATTTTATGAAATTATCTGCTGTTAAGGGGGCGCTCTCCATTCTTCTGGCCGCCTCTGTTCTGGGCGGCTGTTCCCAGAATCCGGACGGCCTTACGCCTGTCACTTTAAACGAGGTGGCCCACTCGATCTTCTATGCTCCCCAGTATGCTGCCATTGAGCTGGGATATTTTGAGGAGGAGGGCATTGACCTGGCTCTTGTCAACGGCAAAGGTGCCGACAAGGTGATGACTGCCCTGATCTCAGGGGACGCTGACATTGGTTTTATGGGTTCGGAATCCAGCGTCTATGTCTATCAGGAAGGATCGGAGGATTACGCCGTCAATTTCGCCCAGCTCACCCAGAGAGCCGGAAATTTTCTGGTGTCCAGAACACCGGATCCTGATTTCAGCTGGGAGCAGTTACGGGGAAAAACTGTTCTGGGCGGACGTGAAAACGGAATGCCTGAAATGATTTTTGAATTTATTCTGAAGAAAAACGGGCTGGATCCAAAGACGGATCTATCCATTGACAAGAGCATCGACTTCGGTCTCACTGCAGCCGCCTTCTCGGGAAACGACGCCGACTACACGGTAGAATTTGAGCCGCACGCCACGGCTCTGGAGCAGGATCAGAAGGGCTATGTGGTAGCTTCCCTGGGCGTAGACTCCGGCTATGTGCCCTACACCGCCTACTGTGCAAAGAAAAGCTTTCTCTCTGAGCACCCAGAGGCAGTTCAGTCCTTCACAAACGCCATTCAGAAGGGACTTTCCTATGTAAATTCCCATTCGGCGGAGGAAATTGCCTCTGTGATCAGCCCTCAGTTCCCAGAGACGGATGTGGAGACCATCGCCGCCATTGTGAGCCGTTATAAGGATCAGGACACCTGGAAAAAAGATACGGTTTTTGAGAAGGAGAGCTTTGACCTGCTCCAGAATATTCTGGAAGAAGCCGGCGCCTTAAATATGCGCGTTCCCTATGAGGATCTGGTGACAACCGAGTTTTCAGAAGCGGCAAAAGACGTCCTGTAAAACGGCTTCTCAAAAAGCCGCAGGAACAGCCGGAAGGCGGACAGGGCTTTCGCCCCTCCGCCTTCTTTCAGCTTTTTTATTCTCTGTTTTTTTCTGCAGTCTATTTCCCCTGCTTCTTCGCTTCCAGGAAATCGTTTAATTCAGCGTTTGGAATATCTGTAATGAACATATGGCCCGGCGCATGGGTAATGACAATCGGAGGCTTCGCATTCTCTACTGCAGCCTGTGGAGTCACGCCGCAGGCCCAGAATACGGGAATTTCTCCCTCTCTGATCTCCACCGGGTCGCCGTAATCAGGCTTTGCAATGTCTTTAATGCCAATTTCTGCCGGATCGCCCATATGAACCGGGCAGCCATGCACATTGGGATACCGTTCTGTGATCTCGTAAGCCTTCTTCGCATTCTCCGGAGTCATCGGGCGCATGCTGACCACTGTCGGTCCCTCGAACACACCGGCCGGCTGGCACTGGATATTGGATTTGTACATCGGCACGTTGCAGCCCATGGAAATGTGGCGCACGTCGATGCCCTCCTTTAACAGGGCCTCCTCAAAGGAAAAGCTGCAGCCGATCAAAAATCCCACAAAGTCATCTTCCCAGTAAGCGGAAGCGTCTGTGACCTCGTCCACCTTCACACCATTCTTATAAATGAAATATTTGGGAATATCTGTGACCAGGTTTGCCCCCTCTCCCATATCGTGAACCTCAGGACTTCCCTCCATGATTTCCAGAATTGGACAGGGCTTTGGATTCTTTCTCGCAAACTCCCTGAAATCATCTGCATATGTTTTAGGAAGAATGACCAAATTCGCCTGGGCGTAGCCGCCGCACATTCCCGCTGTGGGAATGGTAATCTCTCCCTTCCGGATCAGCTCTCTGACCTCTCCCGGTTTCATTTTGCTGTAGTCTGCCATATGGTTCCCCTCCTGTTTTTTATCACTGGCGCATTTAGTTTTTTGTATATTTTTCACATATTTTTATTATTTTTCTCTGTTTTTATTATACAAAACACCATCTGTTCTGTCAAGAATAAAGCAAATAAAATTAAAGAACCATTGCTATTACTTTTTTCAGCGCATCCAGAAATCCTGCCTTTTCTATCTCCTCTGCGGCTACTATGTCAGTCTGTCCAATCTCCTTTCCCTCCAGCCGGTACGACAGATGCCCCACAATATCCCCCTCGTGGACAGGGGCCTCCAGATCGGTCTCAAAGATCCACTCTTTTTCTATTCCGGAAAAGTCCTCTCCTGTTGTGCTTAAATAAGAAAAAGTTCCGTTAAGCCTGGCCTTCACCGTGTCTCTGACACCTCCCGCCACATGAATTTCCGGAATTTCCCCTTCCTCCTTATCTGTATACAGACGGCAGTTGGCATAACCATAATTGAGTAATGTCACTGCATCTGCAAACCTCGCTTTATAGTCCGGAGCCGCTAAAACCACTGCAATCATCTCTACTCCGTCCTTCTTTGCAGTGGCTGACAGACAGTATTTTGCCGTAGATGTAGAACCTGTCTTTAACCCTGTAGTCTCAAAGCTTGTGGCCATCTTTAAAAGCTTATTCGTATTAGACAGGCCGAATTCCTTCGTGCCCTGCTTGGTAATGTGGGTAATATTTTCCATCCAGATAGTAGAATACTGGAAAATCTCCGGATATTTTGTGATCAGTTCCCGGCTCATCAGAGCAATGTCCCTGGCTGACATGGCGTGAGTGGAAGAATCGGTCAGACCACAGCAGTCCTCAAAATTCGCGTGCTCCATGCCAAGTCCCCTGGCTCTCTCATTCATCATTTTGACAAAAGAGGCCTCGTCCCCTGCAATATGCTCTGCCATAGCCACAGAAGCATCGTTTCCCGAAGCGATGACAATACACTTAATCAATGTCTCTACGGTCTGAACCTCTCCCTCCTCCAAGAATACCTGGGAACCTCCCATAGATTTAGCGTGGGCGCTTGTCACCACCTGATCCGTCAGCTTAATTTTTCCCGCTTTCAGAGCGTCAAATGTCAGGAGAAGCGTCATAATCTTCGTCACGCTGGCAGGATTTCTCGCCTCATCTGCATTTTTCTCGTAAATCACAGTTCCGGTAGAAGCCTCCATCAAAATAGCGCTTGGCGCCTGGATAACAGGGCCATCCCCTGCGTTTGATTCTGCCGCCGCTGCAACCTCCACCGCAATTCCCGGACTATGGGCATAAATCTCCTGTGCCGGAATCACTGCTGTCAGAACCACTGCAGTCAGAAAAGCCAGGATTCGTTTCATACATATCCCCCAAACGAACATCTTATCTTCTTTCACAAGCATATGAAACGAACCTCCCTCTTTATTCCCTGTTTTGCCTGTTTCTCGCAGCATCACAAAAACTTTTAAAATTCGTAATAAACCTTAATGGCACGTTTCTTTCAAATATGTTATAATAAGATAAAAAACAATGTTCCATATACGGCTGAAACTGTACTGTAATCTCACAGCTGTTTTCGGAACATCTAAAGGAGTATGACTATGAACCAGTATTCACGAAGACGGGGCTGGAGCCGGCGGCGCAGGGGGCGCACCCGGAATAACCTTCCCCTTATTTTATCGGGAGCCGTACTGGCTCTCATTCTGTTAGCCGGCGGTATTTTCTTCTTTAAGAACAATGGCGGCCTTCCTACCCTTCTTCCCGCTTCTCCCTCCAACGCGCCTGGAGGACAGGCCTCCGAGACGCCAGAGGAGACGGAGCCTCTTACAGAGGAGCAGGAGCTCCAGAATCTGCTGGACGAGGCGAAGCGTCTGGCTGCAGGCTACGACTATGACGGAGCAATCGCTCTCCTTACAGGAAACGAGAAGTTTAAGGATACGAAGGAAGCCGCTGCCGCTGCCGCTGAATATGAAGAAATCAAATCCACTCTGGTACGGGTTGATCCCTCTAAGGTAACTCATGTTTTCTTCCACTCTCTGATCATGGACACTTCCAAAGCTTTCGACGGAGACAGGAAGCAGAACGGATACAACCAGATGATGACCACGAAGGATGAATTTGAGAAGATTCTCCAGTCTATGTATGACCGTGGTTTCGTTCTTGTACGGCTTCATGACATTGCCTATGAAACCACAGACGAAAATGGAAATCCAGTATTTAAAGCAGGGGATATTATGCTTCCGCCTGGAAAACAGGCCTTTGTCATGTCCCAGGATGATGTGTGCTACTATGAATATATGGACGGCGACGGCTTTGCATCACGCATTGTTGTAGGGGAAGACGGAAAGCCTGTCTGCGAAATGAAGATGGACGATGGCAGCATCTCTGTAGGCGCTTACGATCTGGTTCCTCTCTTAGATGAGTTTATTGAGGAACACCCTGACTTTTCCTACCGCGGAGCTAAGGCAGTTTTAGCCTTCACCGGCTACAATGGAATTCTTGGATACCGTACCGCCGCCTCCTATGGCACAGCGGAGTATCAGGCCGAACATCCTGATTTCAACTATGAGGAGGAGAAAGCACAGGCTGCTAAAGTTGCTCAGGCTCTGAAGGATGATGGCTACGAACTGGCCAGCCACAGTTGGGGGCATCGTGATATGGGGGCTATTTCCATGGAAGATTTTGTCACAGATACGAATAAGTGGGATACAGAGGTAGCACCTCTCATCGGAGGCACCGATATTATCCTCTTCCCCTTCGGCAGTGATATCAGTGACTGGCGTCCATATAAGGATGACAATGAGCGATTCCAATATTTGAAATCTAAGGGATTCCGCTATTTCTGTAATGTAGATTCTTCCCAGTATTATGTGCAGATCGGTACCGATCACATGCGCCAGGGCCGCCGGAATCTGGACGGCTACCGGATGTACTATGATCTGCCGGAATCTAATCCTACAAAAACGCATTTAGATGATCTGTTTAATGTAGAAGAGGTATTCGACCGCTCCAGGCCGACTCCTGTCCCGCCTATGGGCTAAAAGAAACTTCCATTAGGACGCAGTTTCCTATGTCATAAGAAAGGAGCGCTGCCTGTCATCCATGCCAGATGACAGGCAGCGCTCCTTTTTTGCTATCTAAAAGTGTCCTTCACCAAATCTCAAGTTTAAAACTGTACAATCTCCTGGATAGGCTCCGTCTGCTCTACATAATCGGCGTAAAGCATAGGGCCGTCTCCCTCGTACTCTGGACTATACTCATATTCTACGCGGGCCTTTACCTTTACCCATTGCTTTGTCTCTAAAAGCCGGGCATTTTTAGCCTTGCACATAAAACCTAAGAAGGTCATATCTGCCTCACAGCATGTCATGGCCATACGTCCCGGCACAAAGTAATTCTTCGGAAAATCCGGTGTCTTTAAGACCATAGCTGTAAACTCCACAGTCTTTCCTCTGTAGCGATCCGGCTTGTCCAGCATATCAATATACCAGATTCCATAGGCCTCCGGGGAAACTTCAATCACCTCTGCATTAACATCATAAGGCAGGTCTGCTTCTGTCACTTCCTCAATCTGCCCTTCCTCGTCCTCAAAGATAATGTCCACCTGTGGATTCATGCCTTTTAAAATTCTTCTGTAAGAATCCAGATCCTCTGCTTCGTCACAGCGGTTCATAATAATCATCTCTGAATTTCTCACCATAACGCCTATCAGCGGCTTCATGTTATTCAGGTATAGATCAAAGGTAGAACCGTCAACTATTGTGATCTGCTGGTACAGATCCCAGTCTGCCGGAAGCTTCAGTTCTTCCAGATTCCACATACCGTTCCACTCCATAATAACCCGCTCCGGATTATGGAGAAGCTCCAGATCTGACAGGTACTCTGGCGTCAGCTCTGACAAATCATCTACATAGACAGCCTCTGTCCTGTTCTCCTTTAAAAATTCTTCCTCGTACTCCTCCTCGCCTTCCTCGCAGACAATGAGAAGGGTTTTTCCCTCTGTTTTAAAATACTCCTGCTCCATGGTAAACTTGATAAACTCTGTTTTTCCAGCCTCCAGAAAGCCGTTAATTAAAAACAGCGGCATACGTTCTTCCTGCATCTGTTATTCCTCCTGTCTGCTATCTGGCGCTGAAAGCCTCTTCCAGAGCTTTCTCATCTAAATCAGCTCCGATTACGCACACCTTTCCAGTATAGTCGGCAGATCCCTCTCTAATTTCCACCTGCTCCGGAACCAGGTCAAAATGAAGCCATGTTCCGTCTGGAGCTGGTATCATACCCTTAGCTCTCAAAACCTCTCCGTATTTCGTGCCATATGCCAGCTCATCCAGAATTTCTTCCAGTTTCTCTCTTCCCACTCCTGTCACATTCTCACGTCCCCAGCTTGCAAAAACCTCATCTGCATGGTGGTGATGATGGTCGTGGCAGCCACAAGTACAGCCTTCACCATGCTCATGGTGATGATCGTGATCGTGGTGAGCATGGTCGTGATGGTCATGGCCGCAGCCACACTCTTCGCCGTGCTCATGATGGTGATCGTGATGGCCATGATCATGGGCGTGATCCCTCGCCTCTTTCAGCAGATCCTCCATCATATCATCCTTTTTCTCAATAATCTCAAGCAGCTGAGAACCTGACAGCTGGCTGATTGGAGTAGTCACAATCACTGCGCGCTGATTCTTTTCACGGATCATCTCCACTGCCTTCTGCACCTTTTTAGGATCTGCAATATCCGTTCGGCTAAGAACAATAGTCCCTGCATTTTCAATCTGGTTGTTGAAAAACTCGCCGAAATTCTTCATATACATACGCACCTTTCCTGCGTCTGCCACAGTAACGGCGCTGTTTAACTCTACTTCAATCTCAGAAGCTACATCTCTGACTGCCTTCATCACATCAGAAAGCTTGCCCACGCCTGAAGGCTCAATGATCACGCGATCCGGAGCATACTTTGTGAGAACCTCAGACAGAGATTTTCCAAAGTCACCTACCAGAGAACAACAGATACATCCTGAATTCATCTCCCGAATCTCGATGCCTGCATCCTTTAAAAATCCTCCGTCAATCCCAATCTCGCCAAATTCATTCTCAATCAGAACTACCTTTTCGCCAGAAATCGCTTCCCCAATCAGGCGTTTAATAAATGTGGTCTTTCCTGCGCCCAGGAATCCAGAAATAATATCAATCTTTGTCATGTCTATCTACCTTCTTTTCTGAAATTTTACTGCAGTTTCTGATGCGGCTGCCGGACAATCCCGGCTGAAGCTGCGTTATTATTTTGACACAAAATGTCCCTAAAGTCAATCTGCCCGCCAGCTCTGTCCGTTTTTAGACCAGTTTCTGCAAAACAATCTCATTCTCCGGCACTGGCCGTCCAAAATAGTATCCCTGAAAGCTGTCCAGATCCCTTTCTTTCAAAAATTCATACTCTACAGCTGTCTCCACCCCTTCCAGGCATACTTTAATTCCCGCATCATGACAGATAGCCATCACAAATGAGATAAATGCCGCGTCAAAGGTACTGTTTAAAATATTTCTGACGAACTCTCTGTCAATCTTTACAATATCTACAGGAGCTGTCTTCAAAAGCTCCAAAGAAGAATAGCCGGTTCCAAAATCGTCCATAGCCACCCTGATTCCAAGCGCCCTCAGTTCCTCAAAACGCTCCTCAAACATACGGAGATTTTTCGCCGTGCAGCTCTCTGTCAACTCGATAATCAAATTTTGGTATGGAAATTCTTTTTCTTCCACAGTCTGCTTCAAAACAGCTGTAAAATCTTCTTCCAAAATCTGTAAGGCAGATACATTGACGCTTACAGTAAACAACGGATCTTCTTTAACCCAGAGACGTCCAGCCTCCAAAGCAGTCCGCATCACCCACATTCCCACTGGAATAATCATTCCATTTTCTTCCATAACAGGGATAAACTCTGCCGGTGAGACAGGATGTCCGGTCTCATCTTTCCAGCGGAGAAGCGCTTCCACACCTGTGATCCGGCAGGTTCTGGCATCTACCTGAGGCTGATAATAAAGGCTGAAACCTTCATAATCCTGTATGACAGCCTTCTGCAGGCTGTACAGAAGTGATAACGAACGCTTTTTCCCTTCTAAAATCTGCTTAGAAAATATTTCCAGGCGGTTCTTGCCATGAGATTTCGCATACTGGAGTGCGTAATCTGCATAACGGCACAGTTCATCTACAGTCACCCCGTCTGCGGGATACATGGCGCAGCCGCCTGAAATTCCTACTGTCACCTTATTCTGGCGCCACTCCCTCAGATTTTTCAGAGTCTTTTGGATAGCTCTGTACAATTCCATACATTCCTCTGCAGAACCATTTTCAAGAATCACACCCATTTTATCTTTTTCCATACGGTATAAGGCGGCATTTCCAGGCAGGATTCCAAGAATAATCCTTCCCAGATCTTTTAACATCTGATCTCCAAATTTTCTGTCGAACACTTCATTAATCCGGCGGAAACTGTCCACATCCAGCACCATTACCGCCATCTGTTCTACCATGTCTTCCTTCATCATGCGGTTCAAATCGTTAACAAACTGACTGCGGTTTAAAAGCTGAGTCAGGGGATCCACCTTGTTCTGACGTCCCAGAGGAGTCATAATTCCTGCAAAAAGAGCAGGATCTCCCTCTGGATCTCTCATAAGCTGTCCCCGGCATCTGAGCCAGATATATTCCCCTCTCCTGTTTCTCGCCCTGAATTCAATCAGATGGCTGTCCTTTTCACATTTTCCTAGTTCCATATTCACTTTTTTAAATCGTTCCCAATCATCTGGGTGAATCAGCTCTTTCCAGAAAGGCAAAGGATTTTCCACTATTTCCCCTGGCAGTTCAAACTCTGCCACCTGCTGAGGGGAATAGTGGAACACTCCTGTTTTCATATCACAAACATAGATAAAATCATCTGTACTCCTTACCAATGCGTGATAGAGTAATTCAGAAGAATATGTAACAACTGGATCCTTTGAACTGCACCTTCCTTTCTCCTGTGTCTGTTTTTTCATTGTCTTTATCGTCTCCTGCTATTTTTTACCGTAAATTACCGCTGTCTGTTTTCCGCTCTTTTTCGCCTCGTATAAAGCCTCATCTGCTTTTTGGTACAGAGTCTGAAAATCTCTTCCATCTCTGGCTGCCATAGCTACTCCAATGGAAGCTGAAATCTGAACTGTTTTTTCCTGTCCATATGAAAGATTCAGCTTTTTCAGCAAAATTTCCAGATTTTTCTGTACGATTTCTTCTGGAATGTTGTTAATTAACACCACAAACTCATCTCCAGCCAGCCGGCAGATGATATCATAATTTCTGAAGTGCCGCTGCAGAATAGATGCCACATCCTGAAGTGCCGCATCTCCTGTCTGATGTCCCAGCGTATCGTTCAGCCCTTTAAAATTATCTAAGTCTAATATAATAAACGCATGGCTTTCTGTCTCAGGATCCATGTTATTAAGAAGCTCTGTAATTAGTTCTGTTCCCTTTCCTCTGTTATACAAACCTGTCAGGTAATCTGTTCCTGCCTTCTGCCGGAAAATTTCTATTTCCTGTCTCATCACCAGCTGTTCTGTGATATTTTCAGCCAGTCCCACACATTGAAATACCTTATTCTCGTCATCCAGCAAAGCGCTGATACGGATCTGATAGTGATATCGCTTCTCCCCGTCTTCAAAAACCAGCTGAAATACCTGCGTACCCCTGATCTCCTCCAGGCTGGCGAACAGATCCTGAATCTGCCTTTTAGAATTTTCACCTTCTGGCAGAAACTGCAGAATCTGCTCCGGAGCATTCTCAATTATCTCCGGCAGAGATAATTCCTCCACACATTCCGGATTCAGACACCGGAGCTGTCTTGTTTTCAGATCATAAATAAGAATCAGAGCGTCGCTTTTTCCAATTGCAGCCCGAAGCATCTCATCATTTACCTTCATCTGATGGTACATAGAAAGCGCGTCCTTTTTTTCTTTCATCAGGAAAAGAATAATAGTACCGCAAAGCAGAGCTACGGCTGCCATTACTTTTGCCATTATGATGTAGATATCTTTTCCAGACATCTTTCTTATATAATCAAGAATCTGAGACTGCTTCATTACGGTAATAGAATACCAGTCATTAATTTTAAGAGGAGAAAAATAAATCACATAGTTGATTCCATCTCTGCTGAATTCATCAAGAAACGCTTCTCCCTTCTGTATCCTCGCCTTCACCTGATCTATGCTCTGGCTCATGTTGATATTGCTGATATTCTCAAACAGGTTGTTGCTGTCAAAATGAAAAAAATCTGGATTTCCTCGAAGAATGTAATCCCCGTTCCGATCAACAACGCGGTATTTCTGCTCCTCACCATCCATATCCTGGTGAAGCTGAAATTTATCCACCTCTACTACCCCGTAGAGAACTCCCCTCACCTGATCTTTTCCATCTAAAATCGGTACTGAAATGATAAAAATATGATTATTTTCTATCACCTGGGAATGTTTGTTATCTGTTATCGTATACTTTTTTTCAAGGGCATTTTTAAAATAGGGCTGTTCTGATACGTCCAGCCGTGATCCATTTGTCACCCAGGAGTTTCCTTCCAGATCTGCCAGAGCAAATCTCTGAAAATCCTGCTGCATTTCGTTTGAAATATTTCTCAGGATCTCCATATTCTTTTCTGTGTGAAGTTCTCCCTCCTGAAAAAACTCCGCCATCGCACTCAGCTTTTTTAAGTATCCGCTCAGCTTTGTCTCCAGCACAAGGCTTCCCTGACTTGCAACACGCGCCATAGCGTCCAGCTCTAATTGATATTCCCTAGCCTGCATTGCTCTGTTAAAATCAAGCAAAGAAGTAAGCACAAATCCAAAAATCATGAATACAAGGATAATTTTCATAAAATAACTATAATATCTCTTCTTCATAACTGCTTCCCCTTTTCTATTTCTGACTTTTAGTTTATCATCAACTGTCTGGGCAGACAACCGTTTGAAGAAAGATTTATGCACTATTTCTGTATAAATTTCAGCAAAAAAATACAGAAAGCGGTATCCGCGCTCTCTATGCGCCCGTTTTCTGTATTTTTTTCTATATTTTCCTGTTTATTTTTATTTCTGCTGTTTTTTATTGTGTTTTATTTTTCATTCCTGCTGCGCTTAGACGCGACATGGCTCTGGCCAGTTCCCTCTGGTTTCTGTAGTATTCCCTAAGAGACTGTTCCTGGCGCAGCTGTTCCTCCGCTCGTTCCTTTGCCTCCCGGGCCCGGTTAACATCGATATCCTCTGGTCTCTCTGCCGAATGGACGAATACCTTCATCCTGTTATTCACCATTTCCGCAAATCCTGCCCCTGTAGCAATCACTCTTTCTTCCTGCTTTTCTCTGTCTCCATCGTATTTCTGCGGAGCCTCTGCTGGAATAAATCTGGTAATTCCAGGAACCAGAGCGATAACGGTGTTTTCATGATGCGGCAGAAAGGTATGTCCTCCGTCTGTAGAGGGAAGGGTAATTAACCTGGCCCTTCCCTGAAAAAACCGTTCACTGCTGGAATAAATTTCAAGACCAAAACTCTTTTCTGAATCCATAAAGCTCCTCCTCAAAACAGGTTCCTGGTTACTGCTCTGTTTTCCCCCCCTCTGTCTTTGCGATTACTTCGTCAATGGTTCCTACATTGAAAAATGAATTTTCCGGATAGGCATCCATTTTTCCGTCCAAAATCATCTTAAACCCACGAATTGTCTCTTTCAGCGGCACATACTTTCCTGGAATTCCTGTAAAGTTTTCAGCCACATGAAAGGGTTGTGACAGAAACTTCTGAACCTTCCTGGCCCTGAATACGATATTCTTGTCTTCCTCTGAAAGTTCTTCCATTCCCAAGATGGCAATAATATCCTGAAGTTCTCTGTACTTTTGCAGTATCTCCTGGACGCGTCTTGCCGTTTCATAGTGATCTTCACCCACAATGTCAGCTTCCAGAATCCTGGATGTAGACTCCAGTGGATCTACAGCCGGATAAATTCCCTGCTCTACAATTTTTCTGGAAAGTACTGTAGTCGCATCCAGATGAGCAAATGTTGTTGCCGGGGCTGGATCAGTCAAGTCATCAGCCGGCACATATACCGCCTGAACGGAGGTAATGCTTCCTTCCTTTGTGGAGGCAATTCTCTCCTGAAGTTTTCCCATCTCTGTCGCCAGCGTTGGCTGATAGCCTACAGCCGACGGCATTCTCCCCAGAAGAGCCGATACCTCAGATCCTGCCTGCACAAAGCGGAAAATATTATCAATAAACAGAAGTACATCCTGACGCTCCCTGTCCCGAAAATATTCTGCCATGGTAAGACCTGTCTCAGCCACACGCATTCGTGCTCCCGGCGGCTCATTCATCTGCCCAAATACCAGGGCTGTTTTCGAGAGAACTCCTGATTCTTTCATTTCTGTCCACAAATCGTTTCCTTCCCTGGATCGTTCTCCGACTCCAGTAAAAATGGAATATCCCCCATGTTCTGTGGCAATATTCTGAATCAGCTCCTGAATGAGCACCGTTTTGCCAACTCCCGCTCCTCCAAACAGACCGATTTTTCCTCCTTTAGCGTAAGGAGCCAAAAGGTCAATCACTTTGATTCCTGTCTCCAGAATCTCTACTACCGGCTTCTGCTCTGAAAAGGAAGGAGGATCTCTGTGGATTACCCAGTGTTCCTCTTCTTCCAGAGAACTGCCTCCGTCCAGAGTTTCTCCCAGAACATTAAACAGGCGTCCCAAAGTTTTATCTCCTACAGGAACCTGTATTCCCTTTCCTGAAGCCTCCACCTCCATGCCGCGGCAGAGTCCTTCGCTGGCGGACATCATAATGCACCGTACGGTTCTGTTCCCCAGATGCTGGGAAACCTCCATCACACAGGTTTTTTCTCCATTTTTTACCCTCAGGGCATCTTCTATGTGGGGAAGATCCCCATTTTCAAATAAAACATCTACAACAGGTCCCATAACCTGTATAATTCTGCCTTTGTTCATACACCGTCTCCTCTAACGCTTCTTTTTCTGAGCCCCGGCTCCTCCAATTACTTCTGTAATTTCCTGAGTAATCGCCGCCTGTCTCGCTCTGTTATACTGAATAGAAAGTTCCTTCAACATCGCTTTTGCGTTATCTGTGGAAGCCTGCATTGCCATCATTCTGGCATTGTGCTCACTGGCATAGGATTCCACAAGAGCGCCGTAAATGACTCCTACTATATAGCTCGGCACAATGTTATCCATTACCTCTCCTGCGGAAGGAAACAGACGTATTTCTTCCCGATGTACATCTACAGGAAGAGAGATCCGCTTCTGAAATGGATGTTTTAATGGCAGAAGCGTCTCAAGCACAGGTTCCTCCTTTATGGCATTTACCATCTGAGTATAAAGAATCGACACTTCGTCAAACATTCCGTCCAGAAATCCCCCTGCTACTGTTTCCGTAATCATCCTCGCTCTGTGCATGGTTGGTTTCTGAACTGTGTACCGAAAGCTTCCATCCATATCTGCATCCTTTTTGGAAAAATACTGGCGTCCCACAACCCCCAGCACATAGAGCTTTGTGTGGCCAGGCTTTTTCAGCTCGTCTTCTGCCATTTTAATAATATTGTGATTATACGAGCCGTTTAGTCCCTTGTCCGCTGTAACTACTATCAACGCCCGCTTTCTGTCTTCCGGCTTTATCTCCGGCCGGCTGTCCAGATAACGGCTCTCCCTCTCCTCCTCCGGCAAGTGGCGCAAAATTCTCTCCAGAGCCGTATGAACCTCGAAAAAATAAGGTTCCGTATCAGCCAGAATCTTCTTGGCCCGTTTCATTTTAGAAGAGGAAATCATATACATGGCATTCGTAATCTTCATTGTATCCTGGATGCTCTTCATCCTTGTCTGAATTTCCTTTGTGCCGGCCATTTAATCACCCGCCTTTCTCTGCTGCTAAACAGTCTGATCCGCTCTGTACTGGTTTGCAGTCTCAGAGATCTGCTTTTCCATTTCATCCGAAAGCTCACCCGTCTTTTCAATCTCCTCTCCAATCTCAGGGAAACTTCCGTCAAAATAATTTAAAAGCTCTCTCTGGAACGCCCGGACCTTTTTCACATCCATCCCCATAAACACCTGATGTCTGGCAGCGCAGAGTGTAATCACCTGCTCATGAAGACTTAAAGGACTGCCTAACGGCTGTTTCAATAGTTCCATCAATGTTTTTCCATATTGAAGCTGCTGTTTTGTGGAGGCGTCCAGATCAGAGCTGAACTGAGTGAATACTTCCATTTCCCGGTACTGAGCCAGATCGATTCTAATGCTTCCCGATGCTTTTTTCATAGCCTTTGTCTGTGCAGCGCCTCCTACACGGGACACAGAAAGCCCTACGTTAACAGCTGGGCGCTGACCTGCAAAAAATAAGTCTGTCTCAAGGAAAATTTGTCCGTCTGTAATGGAAATTACATTTGTAGGAATATAGGCTGATACATCTCCAGCCTGCGTCTCGATAATCGGAAGCGCGGTAATAGAACCGCCTCCCAGAGTATCGCTTAAACGGCTGGATCGCTCCAGCAGCCTGGAATGAAGATAAAATACATCTCCCGGATAGGCTTCACGTCCTGGCGAACGCTCCAAAAGCAGGGACAGCGCCCGGTAAGCTACCGCATGCTTGCTTAAATCATCGTAGACAATTAATACATCCTTTCCTCTGTACATAAAATACTCTGCCAGAGCTGTTCCAGAGTAGGGAGCAATATACTGAAGGGGCGCACAGTCACTGGCTGAAGCCGCCATAACAATGGAATACTCCATTGCCCCATGTTCTGCAAGGGTGGATACCAGCTTAGCTACAGTAGATGCCTTCTGGCCAATCGCCACATAAATACAGATTACATCTTTTCCCTTCTGGTTTAAAATTGTATCTACAGCAATAGAAGTTTTTCCTGTCTGCCTGTCTCCAATAATCAGTTCTCTCTGTCCCCGTCCAATGGGAAACATGGAATCAATCGAAAGAATCCCTGTCTCAAGCGGTCTGTCTACTGATTTTCTTTCCACAATTCCAGGAGCTTCCTGTTCCACCGGACGATAATCCTCTGCCTTTATTTCTCCCTTTCCATCAATCGGCGCTCCCAGGGCATCCACTACGCGCCCCATAAACGCCTCTCCCACTGGGATTCCTGCTTTTCTCTTCGTCCTGTACACACGGCTTCCTTCGCTGATTCCTGTATCCTTTCCAAACAAAATACAGCCGATGCTGTCCTCTTTGATATCCTGGACCATTCCCTTCAATCCATTTTCAAACAGAAGGATTTCTCCATACATCGCCTGATCCATGCCATAAATTCTGGCGATTCCATCTCCCACGGAAATGACGGTTCCTGTCTCTTCCCCCCTGCATCTGTCATCGTAATTTTTAATCTCTTCCTTCAGAATCGAAATAATATCCTCTGAACTGATCGAACTCACGCGCTTTCACCTCCGCATAAATATTCTCTTAACCGCCTGTAAAAACCTCTGAGGCTTCTGTCATACTCTACGCCTTCCGCTTCCAGGATAAATCCACCTAAAAGGGCAGGATCTATACGGATTTCGAACTCTACTGCCATTTTTCCGAATTTCTTTTTAAGAAAACTTTCAATCTGACATCGCTGTTTCTCTTCAGGAGGCGTTACGCAGGTAATCACTGCTTTCAGGATTCCTCTGCCTTCCTTCTTATATTTGTCATACGCGGCTAAAATCTCCATCAAAGAGGACGCTCTTCCATGGCTGCAGACTGTCTTTAAAAATCCCCGCATCTCCTCCGAAAAGATTCGATCAATGATCCGTTCTTTCTCCTTCAAACATATGACAGGATTTTTCAATGCTTCCCAAAGAACAGGATTATCCTTCAAGAGTTCTGCCGCTTCTGAAACGCGATTTTCCGGCACATGAAGTTCCCAGAGAGCTCTTGCATAGTTATCGAATGTTCCCGCCATGGCTTTCACCTGCTTCCTCTATAAAACGATCATAGGCTGCCAAATCTGCCAGTTCCCCTCTTCCGCTTCCAGCCGCTTTCTCGGCTGCACAGAGAGCTGTCTCGGCAATTCTTGACTTCAGCTGCTCCATGGCCTTTTTCTGTTCAGCCTCCAGCTGTTCCCTGCCGCATTTAAGGCTTTCTGCAGCTTTCATATCCGCCTCTTCCAAAATACGGCTGTATTCTTCGCCAGCTCTTATTCTGGCATTCTCCAGAATACGGCCTGACTGGGCTCTGGCATCCTTCAAGGCGGCTTCGTATTGTTCTTTCAGAGCATCTGCCTCTTCCCTGGCATTTTTTGCCTCCGCCAATCCTGCCTCTATGAAGGCCTGCCTTTTATCCATGATTCCCAAAACAGGTTTTATGAGAAAGTGCTTTAAAAGCAGACAGAGAACAATCAGGTTTATAATGTTATAAACCAAGCTCATATTAAATTGCAGCACCTTATTTCACCTGCCTTTCATAATTACTTCAGGAACAGAATAATAACAAGTGCAATAACAAAGCCGTAAATCGCAGTTGCCTCTGCCAGGGCGCAGCCCAGCAAAAGTGCTTTACTAATTTTACTTTCTGCTTCCGGCTGCCTTGCAATGGCTTCCACTGCTTTTGATGTGGCAATTCCGATTCCAATTCCTGCTCCAATACCTGTAAGAACTGCAACAGCTGCTCCAATCGCGATTAATGTTGTCATAATTTTTTCTCCTCTTCTGATAATATAATTTTAATTTTTCCCTAATCCAGCTGCTCTTTAATGAACAGAGCCGTCAGGAACACGAATACATACGCCTGAATCACCCCATCAAATATGTCAAAGTAAAAACTAAATGGAATTGGAATGATTACAGGTACAACCAGCTTAATAAGTTCCATCACTACAAATGAACCCAGCACATTTCCAAACAAACGCATGCAGAGGGATATTGGTCTGATAAAAATCTCCAAAATATTGATTGGCAGAATCACCGCCACAGGCTCAGCAAAACTTTTTAAAAATCCCCTGGCTCCTTTTTTGTGAAATCCAGCATATTCAATTACTGCAATGCTTATCACAGCCAAGGCTGCCGTCATGTTCAGATCCTTTGTCGGAGGTACAAATCCGACTATTCCTATGAGATTCGCTGCACCGATAAAAACAGCTGTAGAAATCAGATAAGGAATATAATTTTTTCCCTCCTCCCCCACTAAATCCAGGAAAAAGTCTCTGAGAAACCCAATGGAGCTTTCCAGAAACAGCTGGGCCTTTCCAGGATCCTCTACCCTGAGATTTCTCACCAGGATCTTTGATAAGAGAACTAGCGCCGCCATGATTACCCAGGTCACTGCTACCGAATCATAAATCGGTATGCCGCCAAACAACGGAATCGTGAAGGCCACCCTGCAGTTAAGTTCCTCTATCAGGGCATTTGAAAGAGCTTCCGTTTTAATCCCTCCTTTTCAAATAAAAAATGTACTCAGGCACATTCCCGCGCCGATCACAGCCGCCTGCGGCATGTTTCTTCTTCGCGCGAGTGCACTTCCTAAGCGGAGCGTTTTTTATGACATAGGACGAATTTTCCTATGTCATGAAAAAGGCAGAAAAACACATGATATGCTTTTTCCGCCTTCTCCCCTTAATTGCCCCCTATTATACGCCTATTTGGCTCAGAACAAAATCTGAAAAACTGCCAAAATTTCGTGGGCAAATATTTATTCTTTTGTCTAAATAATTACTTGATTTTTTGATTTAATTTCATTTATTTATTATTTTTTAATAATTCTTTCAACTGTCTGAATCAGTGAAAACAGCAGGAAAAATCCCAAATTCACCACCACTACGCTGGCTCCCGCAGGCGTAGAATAGATATAGGAAATCACCATTCCAATGAAAAAGCAGATAATGGAAAGGATACCCGATGATACCACAACTCCATGAAAGCTCTTAAATATCCGCATGGAAGTTAAGGCCGGAAAAATAATCAGGCTCGAAATCAGCATAGCTCCCATCATTCGCATTCCCAGCACAATGGTCACAGCCGTCAGGACGGCTATCAGGACATTATAAAAGCCTACCCGCACGCCAGTAGCTTTGGCAAAATTTTCATCAAAGGTCACTGCAAATACCTTATTGTAGCAAAATAAAAATAAAAACAGAACCACTGCAGAGAGCGCAGCAGAAAATTCCACATCTTCCCGGCTCATGGCCAGAATACTTCCAAACATATAGCTGCTTACATCTGTCGTCATTCCTGTGGTCATGGAGGTGACGATGATTCCGACAGCCAGCGCACTGGCAGAAATCATGGCGATAGCCGCATCGCTTTTAATCTGTCCCCGTTCCGTAATACGGAGCAGAAAAAAGGCAGCCAGCACTACCACCGGAATCGATACCTTGAGAGGCGACCAGCCTGCAGCCAGAGCCACAGAGAGCGCTCCGAAGGACACATGGGAAAGACCGTCTCCAATCATAGAATATCGTTTTAACACAAGGCTGACACCCAGAAGGGAGGCGCACAGGGAAACAAGAATGCCGCCCAGCAGCGCCCGAACCATAAACGGATACGAAAGCATTTCCATCACTGTGCTCATTCTTCCTCACCTCCCAAAAATCCTTTTCCCACTCGGCTTTTTACATAATCTGATACAGAACCGTAAAACAGTGTCTCCCTTTTCAGGTGGAGAATCTTGTCCGCTTGGTGGACAATGTTCTGAATATCGTGGGATACCATGAGAACTGCCACCTGTTCCTCCCTGTTCAGCTTCTTAATCATATGGTAAAAATCCTGAATCGCAGACGGATCAAGGCCTGTAATCGGCTCGTCCAACACTAAAAGCTTATCTGTCGCGCAGAGCGCCCTGGCGATCAGAGTTCTCTGCTGCTGGCCTCCTGAAAGCTCCCTGTAGCACTGTTTTCTCAAATCTGTAATTCCCAGACGATGCATATTATAATCTGCCAGCTCTCTCTCCTTTTTGGAATAAAAGGGGCGGTTTCCCCGCTTTCCAAGGCAGCCGGAAAGCACCACCTCTCTTACTGTAGCCGGAAAATCCTTCTGGGCTGCAGTCTGCTGTGGAAGGTATCCAATCCCCGCCTTTTTCAGTTCATCAGACACCGTAATTTTCCCGGATGTAGGTTTTAAAAGCCCTAAAATCCCCTTCATCAGGGTACTTTTTCCGGAACCATTTTCTCCTACAATACAGATGTAATCTCCTGTCTTTACCTCCAGATTTGCGTCCACCACAGCGTCCTGGTTTTCATATCCAAAATCTGCGTGCTCGCATTTTAATAACATTCCCATTTATCTAATCCTTTTCTCAAATTTACGGCGTTCTGCTCCATCAGTTCCAGATAGGTGACGCCTGAATCAAATTCCCGCCGGGTCACATTGTGGCAGGAATGGAATAAAAGAGGCTGCGCCCCCGTCTCCTCCCCTATGATTTCAGCCACCCGGTGGCTGGAAAGTTCTAAATAGTAGACAGCTGGTATCTGAAATTCCCGTACTTTATCAATCAGATAGGCAATAGTCTTGGCACTTGGTTCCGTATCCGTGCTGCAGCCGGTAAATGCTGCCCGATACTCCAGACCATACTCGTCAAAAAAATACCGGAGAGGAAATTTATCTCCAAACACCACCAGCCTTCCGTCCGCCTGATCTACAATTTCTCTGAAAATCTGGTCAAGTTCTGAAAGCTGTCTTTCGTAGGCAGACAGATTTTCCCGATAAATTTTCTCATGGTCAGGATCTGACATACAAAGAGTGTCAGCAATCACAGCAGAAAGCTTCATGGCATTGACAGGTGACGTCCAGATATGCTCATCATACTCGATTTCCTCCTGATGTCCGTCATCATAGTGCCCACCTTCCTCCTCATTTTCTCCTGCCTCGTGGATATGATCCTCTGCGTGATCGTGAGTTTCCGCTTCCATTCCCTCCACAATCTCCTCCTCCACAGTGTCCACATAGTCCATCATGGTAATAACCCGCTGCTCATCTAAGTCCAGAGAATCGGAGACCTGCTGAAACCAATGCTCCATGGCTCCTCCGTTGCAGATAATAATATCTGCGCTCTGAAGCTCGATCAGATCTGCCGGAGTCGGTTCAAAGGAATGGCTGTCCATACCCGCCGGAACCATCAGAGTAAGCTCTGCCTCACCGGAATCCAGAAGGGAACCTGCTATCTGCCTGGTGAAATCATAATAGGGGAACACCGTCGTTACTATTTTTAGTGTCCCATCGTCTGCCGGGTTCTCTGACTGAACCTCTGCGCGGGAACAGCCAGACAGAAGAACTGAGGCAGCCCATACCGCGGCCCACGCCGCCCGATTTATCCCTCTTCTAGTCATGAGACAGAATCTCCTCCACCTGGGCCGGATGGTCTGCCAGATACCTTGGGTGAAAGGAAGCCAGCTCCTTCCTGTCCCGAAAGCCCCAGGTAACTCCTACCGTATCCATACCGGCCGCAATGCCTGTCTCCATGTCTGTATTTGTATCTCCCAGATACAGGCACTCCTCCGGCTTTACGTGAAGCTCTCTGCAGATCAAGAGCGCGCCTTCCGGAGACGGCTTTTTCGGAAGGCCCTCCTTCTGTCCCAGAATCATATCAAAGATATCTTTGCCAAAAATCGTTTCAATATTTTCCACTGCCTGATCATGCGGTTTATTAGAAAATACAGCTGCTTTGATCCCTTGTTCCTTCAGAAATAAAAGAAGGTGGGGGATTCCGTCATAGGGCTCCACTCCCCTCATACAGTTAGCAGAAAAATTCTTCATATATTCTGTCAGAGACTGGTCATAATACTTCATATTCTCCTGTCCGAAATGGCTGAGAGCTCTCTCCATCTGAGTTTTATAACCATCTCCCACCATACGCTTTGTATCCTCTATTGTAATATCTCCCAATCCGAATGTACGAAGCGTCAGGTTCGTCGCATAGGTCAGAGCAGTCAGCGTGTTCAATAAGGTTCCGTCTAAATCAAAAATACAGAGCTTGTACATAAAGTCATTCTCCTTTCCGCAAGTAACGCTGCATTTTTTCTGTTTTGATCTTGTCTAGCGTCAGTGTACAAGGAGCAACATGCCGTATTGCCCTTTGTACACTGACGCTATCATATTCCAAAACAAAAAAAGTTGCAATCTTTTTAACATTTCTACAGATATTCATATGTTTCTTTTCGGTTGACTTTCTATCCTGTTTTCCCTATAATAGTTTCGATTCTATATGGTGCGGTGTCTGCGTTTTCATTCCGCAGAAGAATAGAGAAGCGAGGTGAAATTCCTCCACGGTCACGCCGCTGTAAAAGAAGAGTTTCCTCTTTTTATGCCACTGAGTCTGATACTGGGGAAGGCGAGAGGAAATGTGGACGCTTGAGTCAGAAGAACTGCCCGCCAGAATAGAAGATCTCGCCTGCGAGGTTCCCGCCTGACAGAGTGCGAAATGATCTGCCACGGCAAAATCTGCCTGCCGCTCCCGTGAAAGGACGGTACGCAGGACGGTGTATGCCCTGCCGTCAGTCTGCCCTGTAAATTCATCTCACAGCAGGGACAGATGCATTGTGGAGATGGGCCCCACAAAGAATGAAAGGAGTCATTATGACAAAACACGAAAAACAAATTATTGCCGTGTCTGTGACGCTGGCTGCCTGCCTTGGAGTTTCCTTCACGGCAAATGCGATGCACATTATGGAAGGCGCACTTCCAGCCGGTTACTGCATCGCCTGGGGACTGATCTGTCTTCCATTTCTTCTGGCCGGATTCTTCTCAATCCGGAGGGTTCTGCAGGAAAACAGAAGAGCGCTGACTCTTCTCGCCATGTCAGGAGCCTTTGTCTTTGTAATTTCCTCCCTTAAAATTCCATCTGTCAGCGGAAGCTGTTCCCACATGACAGGAACTGGACTGGGAGCTATCCTGTTCGGTCCTGCGGCCATGTCTGTTCTGGGACTGATTGTACTCTTGTTCCAGGCCGTTCTGCTGGCTCACGGCGGGCTTACCACCCTGGGAGCTAACACTTTTTCCATGGCAGTCGCAGGTCCTTTTGTATCTTATTTCCTATTTTCAGTTTTAAAAAGGCTGCCTGTAAATAAAAAAATTTCGATTTTCCTGGCAGCATTCTTAGGCGATCTGATTACCTACTGTGTTACTGCATTCCAGCTTGCCATAGCTCACAATTCCGCCACCAGCTTCTCTGCCGCTCTGCGGGAAAATATGATTATTTTTGCTGGTACGCAGCTGCCCCTGGCTGTAGTAGAGGGAATTCTTACTGTAGTAGTTATCATTGGACTGGAAGCCTATGCCAGACCAGAGCTTAAAGCTGTCGGCTTTTTAAAGGAGGAATATTAATTATGGAAAAGAAAAAAAGCAATGCTGCGCTTGTCATTATCCTTCTGGTTACGGCCGCGCTGATTTCTTTCGCCCCTCTTTTTGTTCTGAAGGATGCTGAATTCGGTGGGGCGGATGACCGCGGAAATACATTGATCGAAACTACAGATCCAGACTATGAGCCATGGGCCTCTCCTATCCTGGAGGTCATTCTCGGCGGGGAGCTTCCCGGAGAAGTAGAAAGTATGCTCTTCTGCGTTCAAACCGGTATTGGTGTGGGCATTATTGCCTTTATTATGGGACGCTTTGTAGAACGCAAAAAATGGATGAAAGATACAGAAAATGACGGCGGCGCTCTGTCATAAGAAAAACGCAAAAAAGGAGGCGGCTTATGCCCACCATTGACAGACTCAGCTATGAGTCACGGCTGCGTTTTGTACATACAGGAGAAAAATTTTTCTTTTCGCTGTTCACTCTGCTTCTCTGTGTGGGCAGCCGCTCCATCCCTCTGGCCGTCTATGTATTTATGACAACTGGGATCCTGACTGTTTACAAGGGCAAAATCCCAGTTATTGAATATTTAAAGCTCCTTGGAGTCCCCCTGGTCTTTCTGGGAATGAATTCTCTGGTCTTAGGGATCGCCATTTGCCGGGAACCTCTGGAGCTATTTGCCATTTCAATGGGACAATGGTATCTGACAGCCAGTACAGAAACTGTTCTCTACGGCCTTCGGATATTCCTGACCGCCATGGCGTCCGTTTCCTGCCTGTACGCGCTGTCCTGTCATACACCTATGACAGATTTTATTCTCTTTCTAAAGCGGATCCATGTTCCCGCTCTTTTAAGCGAGCTTATGGTACTCATTTATCGTTTTATTTTTATTCTTCTGGACTGCGCTCATGCTATTTCCATATCCCAGAGAGCCCGCCTTGGAAATAAGGACTTCAAAACTTCTCTGCGTTCTTTCTCCGCTCTGATATCTTCACTTTTTATCCGGGCAGTCAGTCGTTCCAGTATACTCTACGATGCCATGGAGTCTCGCTGCTATGACGGAGTTTTAAATGTTCTGTCAGAGGAACAGCGTCCCAGAAAACGTGAAATCTGCTTTATTATTTTTTATGAGCTGTCAGCCCTCTTCGTTCTCTGGCTGACAGCCTGAAGGGAGGAAGCTTGTGAAACAAGGCGATGTGATTTTAAAAGCGGAACATCTATGTTTTTCTTATGATGACGGACAGAGTTTTTCCTTAAATGACCTGTCCCTGGAAATCAGGAAGGGAAGCAGAACAGCCTTTCTGGGCCCTAACGGTTCTGGAAAATCCACCTTCTTTTTGTGCTGCAACGGAATCCGCAGGCCCTCGTCAGGATGTCTGTATTTTCACGAAAAGCCTGTGTCCTATACGAAAAAGGCTCTGCTGGAGCTGAGACAGAAGGTAGGCATTGTATTCCAGGATCCTGACAATCAGCTGTTTTCTGCCAGCGTTTACCAGGAAATTTCTTTTGGCCTTCTCAATCTGGGGATTGAACAAAAGGAGTCTGCCAAACAGACAGAGGCAATAATGGAGCAGCTGGAAATCACTCCTTACCGTTTCAAGCCAGTTCACGCTCTGTCAGGAGGACAGAAAAAACAGGTTTCTATTGCCGATATTCTGGTTATGAAACCGGAAATCGTCATTATGGACGAACCTGCATCTGCTCTCGATCCGAAACATACATCTCTCGTCAATCATGCGGTCAGTCAAATGACAGCGGAAGGCATTACAGTTATGATGGCTACCCACGATGTAAATTACGCCTTTTCCTGGGCAGATGAAATTATCATTCTGAAAGACGGGCGCGTACTGGACCAGGGAGATCCAGTCTCTGTCTTTTCAAATAAAGAGCTTCTCCATGACGCCTGCCTGGAACAGCCGGCAGTTCTGACACTTTTTGACGCTCTCTGTCAAAAGAAAATCTTAAAAAACAGTTTAGAAATTCCCAGAAATATGAATACTCTGATACAGTATATACAAAAGTACGGCGGCCTGTAACCAGTCCGCCGTGCTTTTTCTATATTCTCCGAAAATTCTTCTCTTCTTCACTTTAAAAAAACTCTTCTTTTTTTAAACAGCCTGGCTGACTGCCTTTCCTGCTTTCTTCTCTTTAGCTGGTTTTTCCTCCCAGCGGTTGTACAGGTTTGCTAACACAGCTCCTGAAATATTATGCCATACAGAGAACACAGCTCCCGGAACTGTAGCCATCGCCAGAGTCGGGAAAGCAGTTCCTGCTAAGGATGTAGCCAAACCAGAATTCTGCATACCAATTTCAATAGAGAGAGCCTTCATCTTTGGAACACTCAATCCCAGAGCACGTCCCAGGCCCAGGCCGCAGGCATAGCCTAACAGATTGTGGAGAATTACTACTACAAACACAAGAGCACCTGTAGACATAATCTTTTCTGCATTGTGAGATACAACAGCAGCTACAATCAGACAGATAGCGATTACGGAAACGCTTGGAAGAACCTTTACAAGCTTCTGTGTTGCCTTTCCGAACATCTTATTGATAATAAAGCCCAGAGCAATCGGAACGATAACTACCTGCACAATAGACATGAACATGCTGACCATATCAACAGTAACCGTTGTGCGCAGGAGTAAATAGGTAATCGCCGGTGTGAGGAACGGAGCCAGCAGTGTGTTGACACTTGTCATTCCTACAGACAACGGTACATCTCCTTTAGAAAGATAGGTGATTACGTTGCTGGAAGTTCCTCCTGGACATGTACCTACAAGCACTACGCCAGCCATCAGCGCAGGATCCAGATGAAAAGCTTTTCCTAACAGCCATGCCAGAAGAGGCATGATAGTAAACTGAGCCATACAGCCTGCGATGATATCTTTCGGACGCGTGAATACCAGCTTAAAGTCCTCCAGCTTCAGGGTCAGTCCCATGCCGAACATAACAACCATCAAAAGATAATTAACCCATGAGGTCTGCACCCACAGGCAGGTATCAGGTGCAAACAGAGCCAGAGCTGCTACTGCCAGCACGATAAACGCCATATACTTTCCAAAAAAATCACTGATCTTTTCTAATGCTTTCATTTTCAATCTTTCCTCCTGTTATCCTTTTCAGACACAGCCTTTTTATTCTGCGAAGCATTCCGGCTGCCAGGCTCTGCAGCGCCTGGCAAAATAGAGTTAATTCCTGCATAGCATTTTTATTTCACAGGATGAGATTTCCTCTGAAATAAAAAAACCTCTGTCTCATAAAGAGACAAAGGTTAAAATCCTCTGCGGTACCACTCTTCTTGCTGGCAAAACCAGCCGCTCCGCCCACATATCAAACAATATGGGATAATATAACGGTTATCAGCCGTTCAAACCTACTAAGCCGGAAATCTGTTCCCAGCTGTTTAGCCGAAAGCTCAGGGGTGATCTTCACAAGATAGCCGGACTGCCTCGCACCAAACGGCAGCTCTCTGAACCTGCTCAGGCCTGCTACTTTTCTCCTTCAACGCTGTGTATTTATCTGTTGTTAATACTCTATCACTGTAAGACTGTGATGTCAAGAGAAAAATTTTATTTTTTTGTCTGCCTTTCCCGCATAGAAAAAACACATCCACAGTAGTCCTGTCGGTAAAGATTATATTTTTTAGACAGTTCTGTGGAGCGTTTGTATCCGTTTTTCTTCTTAAAATCAGAGTCCAGATAAGATACCCCGTATTTCTCTCCCATTTCTTCCCCAATTTGGTTCAGTCTTGCAGCATTTTTCAGAGGGCTGATAGTGAGTGTCGTAGTGAAATAATCAAAGTTTCCTTCCTTTGCCAGTCTTGCCGCCTCCTCAAGACGCAAGGAAAAACAGATACTGCACCTTTCTCCGCCCTCCTTGTCTCCCTCATGGCCTTTCACGGCCTCATAGAACAGTTCAGGCCTGTATTCCCCTGAAATAAAGGAAATCGGATATTTTGCCGGAAGTTCTCGAATAAGGCGTTCCACTTCCATGGTCCTCTCCTCATACTCCTCAGGAGGATAAATATTCGGGTTGTAATAATAAACTGTAATCTTAAAATATTGAGACAAATATTCCAGCACATAGCTGCTGCAGGGAGCACAACAGCTGTGAAGAAACAATGTAGGAATAATTCCCTTCCCCTGATTTTTTTCAATCAGCCGATCCATTTCCTTCTGAAAGTTTCTGTTGTTATTGCTTTTATTTATATTTTTATGAATTTCATTTATAATTTCGTTCATCTTCTGCCTCTCCTCGAATCTTCTCTGTTTTTTCGCATCCTGCTGCCTCTTTTATTTCGATAGTGCTGTAATTTCTATCGAAATAAAAAGACTGCCAAAACTTCTTTCAGCAGTCTTTTTTCGCCCATGTTAACTTTTTCATCTAACTAAACGGCCTTCTTATATCTGAGGCCCTGTTGTCGTTTTTATGGTACGTGATATTCAAACTTCCATGAAACAGCCTTGAAAGCTGCAAGTCAGACTCCACTACAGGAAGTCCCTGATTCTCTTGCTTCTCACAGGGTTTCTGAGCTTTCTGAGCGCCTTAGCCTCAATCTGCCTGATACGCTCTCTCGTCACGTTGAACTCCTTGCCTACTTCTTCCAGAGTCCTAGGATGTCCGTCCTCCAGTCCAAAGCGCAGTACAATAACCTGGCGCTCTCTCTCCTTCAGATCTCCAAGCAGAGCGTCAATGTGCTCTCTGAGCATCACAGACTCCACGTTTCCTTCAGGCGTTACTACATTTCCGTCTGCAACGAAATCGCCTAAATTGGAATCGTCCTCCTCGCCAATCGGCGTCTCCAGGGAAGCAGGCTCTCTGGCGATCTGCATGATCTCCATCACCTTATCCTCTGACATATCAAGAGCTGCTGAAAGTTCAGCCACTGACGGCTCATAACCCAGCTCCAGAGTCAGCTTCCTCTGCATCTTGGACATCTTGTTAATCGTTTCTACCATATGCACCGGTACACGGATTGTTCTCGCCTGATCTGCAAGTGCTCTCGTCACAGACTGGCGGATCCACCAGGTCGCATATGTACTCAGCTTATATCCTTTTGTGTAGTCAAACTTTTCTACTCCTTTAATCAGGCCCAGATTTCCCTCCTGAACCAGATCCAGAAAGCTCATGCCTCTTCCGGTATAGCGCTTCGCAATACTTACTACAAGCCTTAAATTGGCCTCAATTAAGCGTTCCTTTGCAGACACATCGCCCTCTGCCTTTCTCTTAGCAAGGCGCAGCTCTTCTTCAGCGCTGAGAAGCGGAACTGTACCAATCTCCTTCAGGTACATGCGGACCGGATCCTCTGTGCCAATTCCCTCCAGAAGGTCAATGGCATCCAGGTCGATCTCCTCCTCTTCCCCGTTTTTCATAAAGTCGTCGTCCACATCATCGAGCATCAGCAGATCATCGTTGAGTGCAGTCTCATCAATCACTTCCGGAATCACATCAATATTATTCTGTTCCAGATAGTTATAGATCTGCTCCATCTGTTCCGGTGACAGGTTGTCGGCGGCAAAAAAATCATTAATCTCTGTAATATCCAGAGCGTTCTGCTTTGTTTTTGCCAGATCGACAAGTTTTTTTAATTTTTCTAAAAAATTGTCTCTCTCTTTCTCCACGAATTAACGTCCTTTCGCTATCAGAAGCTTTATAAAAAGTTTACCGACTTTATATTATATACTAATCTTCTACAGATTTCAACAACATTTTTAAAAACCTGAGCCGGGCAGCTTTTTAAAAACCTGAGCCGGGCAGCAGAACCGGAGAGCCAGTCTCACGGAAAGCTTGCCTGCCAGGAAGACTGGCTCTCCGGTTCTGGCCATCAGGCGAAGCCTATAAGCGAGAAAACTTCCTGTTTTCGAGCTTGCCCGGCTCAGATTTAACATGAACCCTCCCGGACAACGCCGGAAGTCCAGTCTCATAGAAAGCTTGCCTGCCCCTACCTCTTCACCACAATCTCTTCCCTCAGATTTTCAATGCAGATTTCCTTTACTCCGCCTCCATATTCTCCGTCCAGCGTCCAATCCACGATTTCTTCACTTTCCATTCTCAGATTGGAGGTGCGGAACATATACACGCAGTCATTTTCCGCATCTTTATTAATCAGGCAGCTTACAATGCTCTGAATATCCTTGGGAGTCCTCGGCTTTCTCACCAGCATAACCTCAAACTCTCCGTCATTTAGAGCCACTCTGGGCTGTACCAGCCCTTTAAATCCTCCGATGCTGATCGTATTAGTCACCATTCCCAGAATAAAGTCCTCTTCCAGCTCCTGATCGTCCCAAAAAAACTTCATACGGTAAGATTTCAGTCCAGCGATCCTCTTGACTGCCTCCAGCATATAGGCCTGATGCCCCAGCACATTTTTCGTCTCCTGCGGCGTCTTGTAAGAAACCTCTGTGAAGGCTCCGAATGCAGCCACATACACGAAATACCGTCCGTCTCCAAATTTTCCCACATCAATGGCAAAAGGACGGCCCGCAACGGCTATTGCAGCGGCCCTCAGCATATTTTTGGGAAGATCCAGACTGGCGGCAAAATCATTGGTAGAGCCGGCTGGAATATACCCTAGCTGAGGACGCTTTTCCCTGCTCCACGCCATCATTCCGGAAACCACCTCGTTCAGCGTTCCATCGCCGCCGCTGCACACCAGAAGCTCCACGCCGCCGCCCTTCTTCTCCACCTGTTTTTGGGCATCGCCGGCGCTCTGAGTTACATGAACCGTCACCTCATAGCCCGCCTTCACGAATAAATCCAAAATATCAAGAAGCTTTGTTCTAAGCCGCTCCCTTCCTGATCTGGGATTGAAAATAAACAGCATTTTCTTCATCTGTCCTACGCTCCTCTGTCTGCTCCGCAAATATGCCCATTCCCGCTCTGTCAAGGCAGTGTGTGCTTAGTATTCCTCTTTAAAAGCGCCGTATACGCCTGAAATGCGTTGGGCAAAGGATATGTTTCAAAAATCTCTTCCACCCGCTTCATGGGATACTGATGCGGCAGTTCTCTTTTTATCATAACACGAAAGCCTGTCATATGCCACTCTACATGAGAAAAGATATGGACCGCCTCAGGCAAAGGCTCAATCGCCAGAATGTCCTCCCGGCCAATGGCAAGAGCGTCCGGAATCTCCTCCTCCTTCAGATGCCCCGGCAGATTCGGAAATTCATACAGGGACGCCAAAAGCCCCTTGGCGCTTCTCTTTCTGATGGCAGCCTTATCCTCGTACTCTATGATAAAAACTGTTTTTTCCTCTCTGCGCCTCTCCTTTTTTCCTGCCTTTACAGGAATTTCTCCTGTCGTCTGGCGGCGCCTTGCCAGGCACAGCGTCGAACATGGACACTGGCTGCAGAGAGGCTTTCCAGACGGAATGCAGACAATGGCTCCCAGCTCTATGAGGGCCTGATTAAAATCTCCGGGAAGCTCTTTTGGAATGACCGCTCTCAGTTCATTTTCCATCTTTCTTTTTACCGACTGCTTTCCAATATCCTCTCTGCTCTCAAACAGCCTGGACAGAACCCGGAGCACATTGCCATCAACTGCCGGTTCAGGAATTCCAAAGGCGATGGAGGCGACAGCGCCAGCCGTATAGCTCCCAATTCCAGGCAGGGAGAGAAGGCTTTCATAGGAAGCCGGAAGCTGTCCTCCATACTCGTCCATACAGACTCTGGCCGCCTTCTGCAGATTTCTGGCTCTGTTGTAATATCCAAGACCTTCCCAGAGTTTTAAGAGCGTCTCCTCCTCCACAGAAGCTAAAGCCTTTACATCCGGAAGGGCCTCCATAAATCTGGCGAAATACGGCTTTACCGCCTCCACTCTCGTCTGCTGGAGCATAATCTCTGAAATCCACACCCGGTAAGATTCCGGCTGTTCTCTCCAGGGCAGGATCCGGCGGTTTTTGTGATACCAGGAAAGAAGCGGCTCTCTCACTGCCAGAAGCCGCTCATTTCTGTCCATCGTCTGGTTTTCTGCTTCTACCTGCATCAGGCTGCCGTACTGGCGCTTTATCCAGCTGTTTTCCATGTAGTCTTTCCTCTGCTTTCTCAATTTCTTACGCCCGCTGCCGGGAAGCCTTTAAACGTTCCTGCCGCCTAAACATATCCGTAAATTCCCCTTACAGAAACCTCTCCGGAAATAACTGTTTTTACGGTCTTATCATCCATCTCCACCAGAAGCTCGCCCTGGCTGTTAATCCCCTGAGCTGTGCCGCTGTACTCTCCAGCCGGATCCAGCACCCGGACTGTCCGGCCGCAGTTAGCCAGCTTTCCATTGTACTCCTCCAGAAGTCCGCTCATATCTGCCGTCTTCATAAAAACGCCGTAGTATTCTTCAAAAGCTTCCATTACTGCGCTGATCAGCACGCTTCTCCTGATCTTTTTCCCTGATTCTGTGTAGATAGATGCAGCTACCTGACGGATTTGCTCTGGAAACTGCTCCATATTGACATTGATCCCAATCCCTGTAACCACATAGTTAATACAGTCGGGATCTGCGCTCATTTCTGTAAGAATTCCGCAAACCTTCCTGCCATTTATCACAATATCATTAGGCCACTTAATAAGCGGCTTCACCTGAGCGCACTGCTCAATCCCCCTGGCTGCAGCCAGAGCAGCTACCAGAGTCAGCATGGAAGCGTGAACCGGAGCCATATCCGGACGCAGGACCAGGCTCATAAAAATTCCTGTTCCACCTGGGGAATCCCAGGTTCTTCCCCGCCTGCCCTTTCCGCCTGTCTGACGTTCAGCTACCGTAAGGGTTCCATGAGGCGCGCCGTTTTCTGCTGCCTTCTTGGCCTCTGTGTTGGTGGAATCTGTCTCGTCAAAATAGAGCACCTCTTTCCCCGCCCACTGGCCCTTCATGCTGCTTAAAATCTCTTCCCTGCTCAGAATATCCTCGGCCGTCTTCAGCCTGTATCCTCTGTTCCGCACTGCCTCAATCTCATAGCCTTCGGCTTCCAGCTGTTTCATCACCTTCCAGACGGCTGTTCTCGACACGTGGAACTGCCCGCAGAGCTCCTGCCCGGAAATATATCCGTCCGCTTCTTTTAAATATCTAAGAATTTCTGTCTTCATGTTATCTTTACCCCCAAAGAATCGATGCGGCGCTGAACAGAGCCATGAGAAGCAGCGCTGCAGCCAGCCCTAAAAACAGGAACCCTGTCCGGCGTTTTTTTGCTCTCCTGCCGCCTGACGTGCTCATCCTGTCCATGCCGTTAACCAGATTAATCCCTGCAGCCATCAAAAAAATGACAGGAAACAAAAGCCTGTACCTGTCGGGATTGATAAAAACCAGAATGGAAAAAATTACAATCCCAAGCCCTGCCGCAATATCGGCCGTCTCCTTCTTTAACCTGGACGCCCTGTTTTTTCTCTGTCCTTCTGTCATCAGCATCTGTTCTCCTAACGCCTCTCTCTGGGCCTTCTCTTTCTCAGTAATCTCTTTTATTTTAACCGAATCCAGCCTGATTGTAAATAAAGGATGTCAGAAAAGCCGCTGACAAAGATGTACAGCGGCTCTTCCTGCTTCCCTCATAAATTTTATAAAACAGTCTGCTATTTGGCAGCTTCGTCCTTCTCTCCAATCTCTGCCAGAGATTTTACGAGACCTGCGATTCCCTGAATTTCTGACGGAATAATAATCTTTGTGGCTTTTCCATCGGCAGCCTTGGCAAAGGCCTCCAGGCTCTTCAGCTGGAGAACCGCATTGTCCGCTCCTGCCTCCTTGATAAAGCGGATACCGTCGGCATTGGCCTGCTGCACCTTTAAGATGGCTTCTGCGCGGCCCTCCGCCTCCTTGATCATCTTCTGTTTTTCAGCTTCCGCCCTTAAAATAGCGGCCTCCTTCTCGGCCTCTGCCTCCAGAATCGCAGACGCCTTCTGTCCCTCTGCCACCAGGACGGTAGACTTTTTCTCTCCCTCTGCGCGGAGGATGGCCTCTCTTCGCTCACGCTCTGCCTTCATCTGCTTCTCCATGGCGTCCTGGATCGCTGCCGGAGGAATGATATTCTTTAACTCTACACGGTTTACCTTAATTCCCCATGGATCCGTAGCTACATCGAGAGCGGCTCTCATCTTCGTGTTAATCGTCTCTCTGGAGGTTAATGTCTGATCGAGCTCCAGATCTCCGATGATATTTCTCAGCGTGGTAGCCGTCAGATTCTCAATCGCCATAATGGGGTTTTCCACTCCATAGGCAAACAGCTTCGGATCGGTAATCTGGAAAAACACCACCGTGTCGATCTTCATGGTAACATTATCCTTGGTGATTACCGGCTGAGGCGGGAAATCAACTACCTGTTCCTTTAAAATAATTCTCTTGGCCACACGGTCAACGAAAGGCATCTTAAAATGCACGCCTACAGACCAGGTGTCCAGATAAGCCCCCAGTCTCTCCACGACAATCGCCTGAGCCTGAGGAACGATCTTAATGCAGGACAGAAGCACTAAAAGCGCCACCACTGCAAGCACGACAAACAATATGAACATACTACTTCTCCTCCCTTATTTTTCTTACGATCAGCTTAACACCCTGAATTTCCATAATCTCGGCCAGAGCGCCGGCTTCAATCACCGAGCCGTCTGCGGAACGCGCAGTCCACTCGCGTCCGTCCAGCACAGCGGTTCCTGCCGCCCTGTCATTATCCACGTCCTCTGTAATCACAGCCTTCTTTCCAATCAGCTCGTCCACGTTTGTCTTCACTGTCTTTGGATTGACATACCGCAGCGCCACCGGCCTTGTAAAGAAGAACAGCACACAGGATACCGCAAAAAACGCCGCCAGCTGGCCATATTTTCCCACTCCTGCCAGAGTAAGAAAAAACGAAACCAGAGCTCCTATGGCAAACCATATGGTACACAGCGTCATAGTAGCGGCCTCAATTCCTATCAATACCACGAAAGCTGTCAGCCAGATAATCCGCTCCAAATCTGCTCCCCCTTTCTCCGCTCTGTTTTTCTGTATCTATCTGTTATTATATACTTCTTTCCGACTTTATTCAATCAATGTCAGAAAATTGTAAGTTTTTTAATCATTTCGTCTCTGCCTTGCCGTCTCATACATCAGAATCGAGGCAGCTACGGCGGCGTTGAGCGATTCCACCTTTCCAAGCATTGGAATTTTAATGTAGCAGTCAGCCATATCGGCCGTTTCAGCACTCAATCCGTTGGCCTCGTTGCCGATGAGAAAGCCCGTATTGCCTGTGTAATCCTCCTGGTCGTAGCTTCTCTCCCCCTTCAGATGGGCTGCAAACAGGCGGACACCTGCCTTCTTCACCTGTCTGATTGTTTCCTGCAGATCGTCTGTATAGAGAAACGGTACCCGGTAAATAGAGCCCATGGTGGAACGGATTACCTTGGGATTGTAAATGTCTGCCGTCGTGCGGTTCATAATAACGCCTGTGATTCCGGCGCCCTCCCCGGCTCTTAAAATGGTTCCCAGATTTCCCGGATCTTGGATGGTCTCCAGAACAGCCAGATGCATCTGGTTTCCCCCCAGAATATCGGAAAGCTGGTAGGAAAACTGGCGGCACAGAGCCAAAATCCCCTGGGGCGTCTGGGTGTCCGACATGGCCCGCATTACCTCATCCGTCACTGTCTCGTACCGGCAGCCGGACAGAAGCGCTTCTGCTCTCTCCCCCTGCTGCCTTAAAAAGCTCTCCGACACATAAACCCGGTCCAGCCGCTCTCTGGGCAGCTCGGAAAACATCTTCTCCCCCTCTACCAGGAACAGGCCGCTCTCCTTTCTGGCCTTGGCTTTCTTGGCCAGCGCGCCCACCTGCTTTACCTGTGAATTTGACGTGCTGGTAATCATGATAACGCCTCCAGTTCCTCCAGCCACAGGCGGCTGACTGCGTCGCTGGGCATTCTCAGATCGCCCCTCGGGGAAACAGCGGCGGATCCTACTTTCGGTCCGTCCGGAAGGCAGGAACGCTTAAACTGCTGGTTGAAAAATCTTCTGTAGAATACCTTCAGCCACTTGAGAATTGTCTCCCTGTCATACGTTCCCTGGAAGGCGTACAGGGCCAGACGGTAAATTTTTCCCGGCTGATAGCCGTATCTTAACACATAGTAAAGGAAGAAATCGTGAAGCTCATAGGGGCCCACCAGATCCTCCGTCTTCTGGGCAATGGTTCCGTTGTCCTCCGGAGGAAGCAGCTCAGGGCTTACCGGAGTATCGAGAATATCAAGCAGCACCGCCTTCAGCTCCTCCTCCCCGCAGGTATCCGCATAGTAGCGGACCAGATGGCGGACCAGAGTCTTCGGCACAGAGGCGTTCACCCCGTACATGGACATATGGTCGCCATTATAGGTAGCCCATCCGAGAGCCAGCTCCGACATATCTCCCGTTCCGATTACCATGCCTCCCGTCTGATTGGCAATATCCATGAGAACCTGGGTTCTCTCTCTGGCCTGAGAATTTTCGTAGGTCACATCGTGGACGGACGGATCGTGGTTAATGTCGCGGAAATGGATGTTTACAGCGTCCTTAATGTCCACCTCCAGAAGCATGGCTCCCAGCTTCTTCGTCAGCAGGCAGGCGTTATGGTAGGTTCTGTCTGTGGTTCCAAAGCAGGGCATGGTGACAGAATAAATCTTTTCCTTTGGAAGGCCGGCCATCTCGAAGGCCTTCACTGTCACCAGAAGAGCCAGGGTGGAGTCAAGACCGCCTGAAATTCCCACCACCGCGTTCTGGCAGTGAGTGTGAACCAAACGCTTTTTCAGTCCCATAGCCTGGATCATCAGGATCTCCTCACACCGTTTCGCCCGCTCGGCGTCACTGCCCGGCACAAACGGAGACGGATCTACAAACCGTTCCAGATGGGAATACTCTTTTTCCTGCTCCGCCTCCTCATCCTCCAGCTCAAATTCTATAATCTCATAATCTGCCTGTCCCTCCGTCTGGTAGGTGGTCATTCTTCTTCTCTCGCACTCCAGACGCTCCAGGTCAATGTCGCAGACAATCGTCTCGCTGCAGAAACGTCTGGACTCTTTTAAGACTGTGCCGTTTTCCGCAATAATATTCTGTCCTCCGAACACTAAATCCTGGGTGGACTCTCCCTCTCCCGCGTTGGCGTAGACGTAAGCGCATAAAAGTCTGGCTGACTGTCCTGAAATCAGACTTCTCCTGTAATCAGCCTTTCCCGTAGTCTCATCGCTGGCAGAGCAGTTGACAATCACGGTAGCGCCTGCGGCCGCATGAGCGCTGCTGGGCGGATTTAATACCCACACATCCTCGCACACCTCAGCTCCTACCACAAGATTTTCTGCATTTTTGCAGGCGAACAGAAGCTTTGTTCCCATAGGAACCTTCTGGCCGTCAAACTCTACCGTCACATTTCCAGACTCCCAGGGATTAAAATGACGGCGTTCGTAGAACTCTCCATAATTAGGAATCCACAGCTTCGGAACGATGCCTAACAGCCTTCCGTCCTGAATCGCCGCCGCTGTATTGTAAAGCTTGTGATTGTACTCCCAGGGAAGCCCTGCAAATACCAGCATATCGCTTCCCTTAGTGAAGTCTGCCAACGCCTTCAGCTCACGCTTCACTGCCGTTAAAAGAGACTTCTGCAGAAACAAATCGCCGCAGGTGTAGGCAGTCAGGCACAGCTCTGGAAAAACCATAATCTTGACTCCGTTCTTCCTTCCCTCCTGAATCTTCCTGCAGATCTCTTCCCGGTTAAACTGCACATCTGCTACTTTTACCTCCGGCGTGGACGCGGCCACGCGTAAAAAACCATCTCTCATAGTCTGTCTCCTTGTTGTATGATTCATTGATTTACTGGGGAACCTGTCTGTCTTCCTCTGTTGGTTTTCAGTATACCATTACTCTTACAAATTGTCATCTATTCCTGCCAGACTTCGGATCACGCAGCCTGCAAGCATCATGCCGGCGGCGGGAGGAACGAAGGAAACGCTGCCCGGCACCGCCCTCTTTCTGGGAGCCGTTCCCTCTATTTTCTCCGGCTCCTCCAGCCCGGATTCACTACTTTTCTCTGTCTGCTCCCTGGGCTTTATGGGAGTTTCCCTGGAATAAAGCACCTTCAGCCGCTCAATTCCCCTCTTTTTCAGCTCCCTGCGCATCACACGGCACAGCGGGCACACGGAGGTCTCCGAAATATCTGCGATCTGAAACAGCTCTGGATGAAGCTTATTCCCTGTTCCCATGGAGGCGATAAGGGGAATGCCGTGCTCTTTTGCATATTCTGCCAGAGCCAGCTTTGCGGCCACCGTATCAATGGCGTCCACTATATAATCGATCGTTCCCTCCACTTCTGAAAGAAGCTTTTCCAGATTTTCAGGAAGCACAAAGGCTTCAATGGTAATAACCTCTGTCTCCGGACTGATCTGACGGATAATCTCCTCCATCACCTTTGTCTTAAATGTTCCAATGGTCTCCTGGAACGCCACGCTCTGGCGGTTGATATTGCTTCTGGAGACTACGTCGCTGTCCACTAAAATCAGTCTTCCCACTCCGCTTCTGGCCAGGGCCTCAATACAGTGGGAACCCACTCCTCCCACTCCGAACACAGCCACTGTGCTGGTTCCAAGCCTTGCAAGCCCCTCTGATCCCAGAAGGAGTCCCGTTCTCTCAAATTCTTCCATTCTTTCTGTCTTCATCATCAAATAAAGGGATGTATCCCACATCCCTCTCCCTCCTGTTTTTAATTAAATAAAGAAAAAAAGAACCGCTTCTCCCCCTAGAAAACGGCTCTTCCCGGTCACGTTCATCAACCGATACATTAAATAGTTTTGCTTTGTTAAATATAGCACTTTTATCCCCTTGTGTCAACTTTGTTTTTGTCATTTTGCACAATTTTTCACAATCCAGCCGCCAGACTTCTGATTCGTCCCGCCTGTTCGCTCCGCCTGCATATGAAAGGGCAAAAGTCCTTATTGAAGCGCTTATATTTTTCATCCATCTGGGAATACTGTAGAGAAACCAGATTTTGAGAGGAGCTTTTTTATCTTATGGAAATTTCTAATAAATTGGACGCTAATCTGCGCCATTTTCATCAGCTTCTGCGAGTCAACGAAAACTTTGACGTAGTGTACCGGGTCATTCAGATCGGAGGGCGGGACGCCTGCGTTTATTTTGTAGACGGCTTTGCCAAGGACGATACCCTGCTTCGGATTCTCCAGGGCTTTACCTCCCTAAAGCCTGACGCGGTTCCCCAGACAGCCCATGAGTTTTCCAAGCTGTTTATTCCCTATGGAGAGGTGGATCTTTTGACTGACGACGCCGAAATCGCGGTCCAGGTCCTGTCCGGCGTTCCCTGCCTTTTTGTGGACGGATACAGCAAATGCTTTGCCATCGACTGCCGCACCTATCCGGCCAGAGGCGTGGCTGAGCCTGACAAGGATAAGGTTCTGCGTGGTTCCAGAGACGGCTTTGTGGAAACTCTGGTATTTAATACCGCCCTGATACGCCGCCGCATCCGGGATCCTCAGATGACCATAGAAGTAATGCAGGCCGGCAGCAAATCCCACACAGACATTGCCCTCTGCTACATGGAAGGACGGGTGGATCAGGATCTTTTAAGCACCATCAAAAAGCGGATTGAACGCCTTCATGTGGACGCGCTTACCATGAACCAGGAAAGCCTGGCAGAGTGTATTTATCCTCACAAATGGTTTAACCCTTTTCCAAAATTCCGTTTTTCTGAGCGGCCTGACACAGCTGCTGCCTCTATTCTGGAGGGAAACCTTGTCATTCTGGTGGACAACTCGCCTGCTGCCATGATTCTTCCCTCCTCGATTTTTGATATTGTTGAGGAAGCGGACGACTACTATTTCCCGCCTCTGACCGGAACCTATCTGCGCGTTTCCAGAATGGTGATCTCATTTCTCACCCTGTTTCTGACTCCTGTGTGGCTTCTGTTTATGCAGAACCCAGACTGGATTCCCAGCTGGCTGGAATTTATCCGGCTGTCCGACGAGATTCATGTAGCGCTGATTTTTCAGCTGCTCATTCTGGAATTTGCCATTGACGGACTGCGGCTGGCTGCAGTCAACACGCCCAGCATGCTGACCACTCCTCTGAGTGTGATCGCAGGCATTGTGCTGGGAGAGTATTCTGTGAAATCCGGCTGGTTCAACAGCGAAACCATGCTGTACATGGCCTTTGTCACGGTGGCCAACTATTCCCAGGCCAGCTATGAGCTGGGCTATGCTCTGAAATTCATGCGCGTCTTTCTGCTGATTATAACGGCATTTTTCAATCTGTGGGGATTCGTTCTGGGCACCGTACTCTGCTTCCTCGCCCTGGTCTTTAATAAGACCATCGCCGGAAAAAGCTACATTTATCCCCTGATTCCCTTCAGCTTCTCTGAGCTGAAAAAGCGGCTGATCCGCACGCGCCTCCCCCATGCAGACGGGCAGGGAGAGGAAGACCGTTAAAAAAGCTTTACTGCAGCTGCATACCCAGGCTCTGTTTCAGGCGGAGCAGAGCCTCTTTATAGTGTTCAGCCGGAACAGAGGCACAGGACAGAAGAATGCGGCGGATTGGCAGGCCGATGGCAGTCTCTGTAGAATCCGGCGAAGAACCCCTTGAAAGAAACGCTCTGTTCCACTCTTTCTCGTCAACTGTCCTCACCCCTACGCCTGCTTCCTCTGCCCTCTGTCTGATTTCTTCTCCAGAAAGTTCTGTCTGAAGCTCTGCCAGAACCAGGAAGCCCGCTTCTCCTGGATATGCTTTTGCCTTTTCTCCAAACAGTTCCTGAATATCCTCACACAAAAGTTTTGCCTTTTGAAGGTAAAGCCGCCTGGATTTTCTTATCTGAGCTTCCAGATGGCCGTCCCTGATGAACTGGCACAGTGCAATCTGCTCTGCCTTGGAGGCCGTCTGGTTATAAAACTCTCCTCTTCTCTGATAAACGGGAAGCAATTCTGGCGGCAGCACCATAAAGCTCATACGGATGGACGGGAGAAGCATTCTGGAGAAGGTTCCCATATAAACGACTCCCTTTCCGCCTGACAGTCCCTGAAGAGATGGGGTCGGCCGATTATAGTAGCTGAATTCGCTGTTATAATCATCCTCAATCAAAAGCAGATTCTTTTCCATGGCCGTCTTTATCAGCTTCGTCCGCTCTCCGATTCCCATGACCTCTCCCCAGCTGGTAATCTGGGATGGAGTGAGATAAAAAATACTGTCTGCCGGCAGCTCCTCCCGGCCGCTTTCCATCCCCGACACCAAAAAGCCATAATCTTCAAACACTGTGCGCCCCTGGTGGAAGCTCTCATTGTTCATCAGTACCTGACGCCTTTCCCGGATCATGGGACATAAGATATGCAGAAGACTCTGGACTCCCGCTCCCACCACGATCTGTTCCGGCGTGCAGACTACATTTCTGTGCCTTCTCAAATACCGCGACAGCTCTTCTCTCAGTTCTCCCTCACCCTGAGGCTCTCCATAAGACAGGAGACGCTCATCCTGGCGCAGAGCGCTCTTCACATATCTTCTCCAGACCTCAAACCGGAAGCTTTCCCGATCCACCCTGGAGGAGGAGAAGTCAAATAACAGCTCTTTTTTCTTTTTCCTTGTCTGCTGCCGGCTTTCTGCCCGCCTGGCCTGTCCTAAATTTGTCACATAATATCCGCTCTGCGGCTTTGCCGCAATATATCCCTCCGCTGCCAGCATCAAATACGCGGTCTCCACCGTTGTCCTGGAAAGATTAAGCTGTATTGAGCAGGTTCTGATAGAGGGCAGTTTTGCTCCTGCCTCCAGTTTTTTCTCCTCTATCAGGCTGCGGTAATACTGGTAGACTCTCATATATCTGAGGGTTCCCTCGTCATCCAGATATCTGGAACTGTCTCTCTCCATGCTTCTCCTCCTGTCTCGGCATGTTCTCTTTTAGATGAATCTAAGATAAAATCTCTGCCGGAATAAACTTCCGGCAGAGACACTTGTTTCATCTACTCTGTAAAATTTTTAAATCCAAGTCCAAACACCTCTGACGTATCTGTCACCATTACAAACGCATTGGGATCTGCTTCATATACAATTTTCTTTAAACGGCTGAACTGAGATTTTCTGACTGTGCAGAGAAGCACGTTTGTATCCTGCTTACTGTACATTCCCCTGGCCGGAATCAGCGTTGCCGTCCGATCCAGCTCTCCAATCACCTTATCAGAAATATCGTCTGGATTGGATGTGATAATGGTAGCCATGCTCCCCGCTTCTCCGCCGTAAATAATTGTATCAATAACTTTCGTCTGTACATAAAGCGCAATCATTCCGAACAGAGCCGCCTCAATATTTCCAAACACAAAAATAGATACGGCCAGAATAATGCCGTCCACAATCATGAGCGCCCGGCCAATGGATATATGGGGACGTTTCTTCTGAAGCACATATCCCAGGATATCCGTGCCTCCAGTGGTACTTCCCGCTATAAAGATGAGGGCCATTCCCGCGCCTACAATAACGCCTCCATAAAGACTGCACAAAAGCCGATCTCCCGAATAAGCCGGTACTATAAACGGCACCACAAAATCCAGAACCAATGAGCAGAGCGTCGTAGTTACTGCTGTGGATATGGCGAATTTCTTACTGAGGTAAAACCAGGCCAGCGCTAAAAGCGGCACATTCAGCAGAAGTGTCAGAATTCCTACTGGAAGCCCTGTCACATAATTAACCATTAAAGCCACACCTGTAGCTCCTCCTGGCGCAATATTGGCAGGTATCACAAAAACGTAGGTTCCTATTCCATATATCAATGAGCCTAAAAGCAGAAGGCTGATATCCTTCCACAGCTCTCTCCCATTTAGTTTCTCCATAAAATCCCCCTCCCTTTCCGCCATCTTCTCCCGCGATAAAACAGGTGATGCTAAAAAGCATCACCTGGGTATTTTGCAAACTGCGATTATTATGTCAGAAGTCCCTTCTTTTACTGCTCAATGCTGTAGTTGGGCGCCTCTTTTGTAATGTGAATATCATGCGGATGGCTTTCCTTCAGGGAAGCGGCGGAAATCTTAACAAATTTTCCTGTCTCCTGAAGAGTAGGGATATTGGAAGCTCCGCAGTAGCCCATTCCGGCGCGCAGGCCGCCCAGAAGCTGGAATACTGTATCCTCCACCATTCCCTTATAAGCGACACGGCCTTCCACTCCCTCAGGAACCAGCTTTTTGGCATCTGTCTGGAAGTAGCGATCCTTGCTGCCGTTTTCCATGGCTGCAATCGATCCCATGCCGCGGTATACCTTATACTTTCTTCCCTGATAAAGCTCGAAAGTTCCCGGGCTCTCGTCGCATCCTGCAAAGAGGGAACCCATCATGCACACGCTTCCGCCTGCTGCAATCGCCTTTGTAATATCTCCGGAATATTTGATTCCTCCATCTGCAATAACAGGAATTCCATATTCCTTTGCCACTGCATAGCAGTCCATAATTGCTGAAATCTGCGGCACGCCGATTCCCGCAACCACACGTGTCGTACAGATAGAGCCAGGTCCGATACCAACCTTAACTGCGTCAACTCCAGCCTCAATTAAAGCTTTTGCCGCCTCTCCAGTTGCCACGTTTCCAGCGATCACCTGTACATCCGGATAGGCTTCCTTGATCATCTTCACGCAGTGAATTACGTTTGCAGAATGACCGTGGGCAGAATCTAAAACAACGACATCAACCTTTGCATTCACAAGGGCTTCCACACGCTCCAGCACATTTGCTGTAATGCCTACTGCGGCTCCGCACAGAAGTCTTCCCTGGGCGTCCTTGGCAGACAGAGGATATTTAATCTGCTTTTCAATATCCTTAATTGTGATCAGACCCTTTAAATTAAAGTCGTCATCTACAATCGGAAGTTTCTCCACTCTGGCCTTGGCAAGAATTTTCTTCGCCTCAAGCATTGTAGTTCCTTCCTTAGCTGTAACCAGATTTTCAGAAGTCATACACTCCTTAATCTTCTTGGAATAATCCTCCTCAAACTTCAGATCGCGGTTTGTGATGATTCCTACCAGCTTTCTTCCCTCTGTAATCGGAACACCAGAAATACGGAATTTTCCCATCAGTTCATCTGCATCTTTTAATGTATGCTCTGGGGATAAATAGAATGGATCTGTGATGACTCCGTTTTCAGAACGCTTTACCTTGTCCACCTCTTCTGCCTGTTCCTTGATGGACATGTTCTTATGGATGATACCAATACCGCCCTGTCTTGCCATAGCGATCGCCATCCTGTGCTCTGTTACAGTATCCATGCCCGCACTCATCAGCGGAATATTGAGCTTAATTTTTTTTGTCAGGTATGTGCTGAGATCAACCTGATTCGGAATAACCTCTGAATAGGCCGGCACCAGAAGGACATCATCAAATGTAATGCCATCACCGATAATTGTACCCATTAATTTTTCCTCACTTTCGTATTAGCTTTATTAATAAGTTTAATTAATAACATCTTTGTGATAGTAATTTATTGTATCAATTTTAAAATAAGATGTCAACACAGGGTGAGGAAAATTTTTGTCTCGGCTTGTCTGCTTTGTTCCTGTATTTCTATTTTTCATCCATTCCTCTCTGCCTGGATGATCAGTCTTTGTTTTCTTCCATGGCAGGTAGATAATGTCAGCCGCGTCTTTCCCAAAGCGCCTCCGTCCGATTCATAGGGGCTTTTATCTCTGCTGTCCGCCAGGTAGACCTTCTGAATCTGATACTCTGTCCATTCTTTCTCAACGCAGAGATAAATTGTTTTATTTTTCTTTAAAAATTCCTCCTCTCTGTATTTTTTCAGGCTTCCAAACATTTCTCCAGACTTCATATTATGTCCGTAAATCACTGTATTCTTTGAAGACAACGGAGGATAGGAAGCCTCGAAAAAAAGACATCCGCATGGATTTTTCTGTCCGTCAAAGGTTCTGTCCAGATATTCATTATTATTCTCAGGATACACAACCGGATAGCTGACAGGCGTTCCGGGAATATAAATCCATCCCGCATAGTCAGGATTCATCTGCAGGAGCCTGGTTTCGTCTAGAAGAGGGACCGGAATGTCCGTTTCCTGTTCCTCCCCGTCTTCGCGCTCCTCCACCCCGGCAATTTTCCTGGTAAGCTGGTATGCCGCCTTTCCCCTCTGATCACGGCAGTATTTTCCTGCAAGCAAAGCTGCGCTCAAAAGCATAACTACAAGCAGTATGGCGGCAGCTGCGGCTGCGCACATATGTTTCAGTCTGTTTCCAATGCCGCTGTTTTTTTCTTTCATCTATCCCTTTTTAAGAGTCCTTCCTCCGTTTTCTGCGGCTGCATAAAATCAAAAGTCCTGCTGCTGAGCCTGCAAACAGCGCCTCTAAAAGCTTCACTGGAAAATCATCTCCTGTTTTGGCAGGGAGAATTTCCGTCCCCTGGCCCCGTATGCTTAACGTGCCGTTTCCATATAATGTTTCGTCATAGGATACCGTAATCTTTCCTTTCATCTTTTCCTTCTTCTGATTTACCGCGATAAATACATAGCTGTTTTCTGCATCCTGGCAAAACATATGGTCCCCTCCGAGAAGCTCTGCATCTCCTTTGGCCGGAATTCGGATTTTGTATGATTTATTTAGAGCTTCATATCCGTCCGGCGCTGCCGTCTCCCTGACAATGACTGTCTGAGGCTTCTCAAGCAGAAGTTTAAATTCTGTGCCATCTGCCTCTGTTTCCAAAGCAAGCTCTTTCCCATTTTCATCTGTCACAGTGAAAGCTGCGCCTGAAAGAGGCATTCCGGCTTCGTCTGTCTTTTTTATTCTGATCACAAAATCGTTTCCTCCGCCTCCTCTCTTTTTCCTGTTTTCAGCTGTCACTGTTGTGGTCTCTCCCAGACGGCTGACCGTAAATTTCTGGTCCTCCATAAGCGCATAACCGGCTGGCGCCTTTCGTTCATGGAGAATATACGTTTTTCCTGCCTCCAGTTTCTGATACAGCTTATGGGGCTCTCCTTCTGAAATCCACCGCTCGATGCTGTTTCCTTTTTCATCCAGGATTTCCAGTTCAGCTCCCGCAAGAGGCCTCTTACTGCTGCCGTCAATTTTTAAAATCTCTGTTTTTGTCACATCATCCCGCATCTCTACCCGGTTGACGCTTCCATCATGGCTGACCGTAAATTTTATCTCCTCTGCATAAGAATAACCAGGAGCCGGTTTTATCTCCGTCAAAATGTATGTTCGATCTGCCTCCAGTTTTCCTGTAATCTCATGGGGCTTCGTTCCTGAAATCCACCGTTCAATCTCCTTCCCATCTTCTGTTGCCAGTCTCATCTCACAGCCTGAAATCTCCTCTTCTCCTGTTATATCTTTTTTCGAAATGACAGCTTTTGTAGGTTTGTCTTCCATTACTACAATATCGATTGCTCCATCTGTGCTGACCGTAAATTTTACGTCCTCCGCATAGCCGTATCCAGGCGCCGGTTTTACCTCATGAAGCCAGTAAGTCTTTCCTGCGGTCAGCTTACGCTCCAGAAACGCAAAGGTTTCTCCTGTTATAAAAATCATCTCCCTTCCTTCAAACAAAGCCGGCGTTTTGTCCTCGTTTAAAATCTGCAGGATAGCTCCCTTCACTGGCATCTCCTTTGCATCAGAAGACAACGCCTTCTGTATTTCTTTGTCCAATCCCTGATATACGTTTTTATAAATTCTGACTTTTGTCGTATCATCCCTCATTTCCACATAGTTCACACTTCCATCTTTATTCACTGTAAACGTAATATCCTTTGCCAGGGCATAGCCGTCAGCCGGTATGGTCTCTCTCAAAATATAGGTTTCTCCGGCAGTCAGCTTTCCCTGTATTTTGTGGGGAGTCCGTTCTGAAATCCACTCCTCCTGTACAATTCCGTTCCTGTCAAGCACCTGCAAATGCGCTCCCGGCAGTTCCTCCTGGTTAGTAATATCCTTTTTTGATATGACAATCTGAGTCTGACGATCCTCCATACGGAGAATCTCCGGCGCACCGGACGGATTCAGCGTAAACGTGATATCCATGGCATAACCATATCCCTTCGGAGCTTCTTTCTCTTTCAGACGATATGTGCGGCCAGGAAGCAGTCCCTCTGCTGAAAATGCATCTTCTCCAGACGTCCACTGGCACTCCAGAATCTCTTCTCCCTTCTCCAGACGATACAGCTGCAAAACTGCGCCCTCTACCGCTTTTCCTGTAAGCAGATCGGTTTTCTGAACCTCCAGCTCTGTCTGTTTATCATATCCCCCCACAACCGAAATATCCGCCTGATCGTTCAGCGTAAAAGATAGGCAGCTGCTGACCTCTGTTTGATCACCTGAATAAATGGTAGTTTCTGTAATCAGGTAGGTTTCTCCCTTTGAAAAGACAGCTCTCTCTGACGTATCTTCTGTATTTCTGGTAAACCATGCCGCCGTTCCGTCCTCAGAAATCACGCCCTCGGTCTCATGAGACTCCGTTTTTACGCCATTCTCCTTCCGGCTCACCTGATAGGTACATCCTTTCAGAACAGGATCAATTGTGACGAATTCATTCCCAGCCAGCTCGATCGTATCTCCGCTTTTCAGCGTTCCTTCTCTGCTGCCTGTATAAGAATAAGTTCCTGCCAGCTCATCTCCCTTTTGATTCCACAGTTGGACGGTAAAAAGAGAGGTTTCTTTTTCTGTCTGTTCAGCGGCTGAACCTGTCAGTCCATTGTAAACCGTGAGACAGTGTTCCTGCAAAACAGGAACCGTCTTTCTGCCTTTTAATTGTTTTTCTTTCCCCAGTTCCAGTTCTGCAGCAATCTCTGCCGATTCTCCTGAAACCGTCTCTGCTATAAATTTTACGCTTCCCTGACTCAGAGGAGCCGCCTGTCTGATCTTCCAGACAAGATTCCTTTTTCCTCCATTTCCACTCTCCTCTGTCCCTTCTCCGGCGTCAAAAACTTCTAAATTATCAGAAATTTCAGCCCTGATTACAATATCCTGCGCTTTGCGAGACGTGTTATGCCAGGTAATAATTCCTTCTGCCGGCTGCCCTCTTTTTATGGGAGCTCCAGCCTGCGCCCCCTTATTTTTGAGAATTATTTGAGGATTTTCAGGATTTACCCTATTTTGAATCACAGTTTCCATCTGTTCTGGCAGAGGTTCAAACTCTGTGATAGATACTCCATCCTGATCGGTCACTGCAATTCTCGTTCCCACGGCTCTTCTTCCTTGAAATACAAAGAAACCATCTTCATCAAAATGAACCCTCTTTGTAATTCTTCTCGAAATGCAGCTCTTTCCATCTGAGTAAAAGGTACGCTCCTCAAAGGTATACAGCTCGTTTTCCTTCAATCCGTCCTTTCGGCTCAGCTGGTGCGATCCCCCAGTCTCCGCTATGGTCAGAATATCCCTTCCTTCTTCATCGAAAACCGTAAGCTCTGTTCTGACAGCTGTTCTTCCCCTGAACGCGATGCTGTCAATGGAATCGCTGTCTGAATTTTCGGCTGTCTCTTTTCTGTAATGTACCCGGACAGCAGAAAGACTGTTGGAAATGGAAGATATTCCCCTTCCGTCTTCCTTTAAGGTAAAGAGAACCGGTTCCATCAGCGCATATCCTTCCGGAGCTTTCTTCTCTGCCAGAACATAACTGCATCCTGCTGTCAGCCCTGTAATCAGGTGTCTCTTCTCCTCTGATGAAGTAATCCACTCTGTTACCAAATCTTCTTCTGTGTAAGTATACTCCCCCTTATCGTTTATCTCAGAAATCCGGTAGACTGCCATGCAGGCTCCCTCCACAAATATTCCTTCTGTTCCGGAATCTCCCAGTCCTTCCAGTTCTCTCTTTTCCAGATAAATTTTCGTAACGTCATTTTTCACGTTCTGTTCATGAATCACAGTATGGAGCGTTCCATCCTCACAGTAACCGCCTTCTCCATTTTCGAAGGTAAAGGTATAAATCTGCGGATTAGCGGCAAATCCTTCTGGAGGGAGAATCTCTTTCAGCCTGTATTGATACGGTTCAATGTTTCCATTTTCCCTGTCAATCCTTCCCACAGGCAGTTCCATGACATGAACGGTTCCGTTGATATCTGACACCTTCCTCGGAAATCCAGATACCATCCGGCCTTTTTCGTCATAAGCGGACAGTTCAAAGACAACGCCCAGCAGAGAATTTTCTTTCTGATCTGTTTTATGTACTATCAGTTCCCCTTTTATAGGCTTATTGAACATCGTCTCTATCTGTACTGTTTCGTTCTTCGTTCCACTGTAGTAAAATTTTACAGGAACAGCCGCCTGGTAGTAGGCGGGAGCTTTCTGTTCCGTCAGGTAGTAGTATCCTTCTGACAGGTGAAGCAGAGTGTGAGGCTTCAAGTCTCCCTCGGCAAAGCCCTCTGGAATCAGTCCGTTTATGAAATCCTTCTCCGTATATACTCCATCTGTTCCTGAAATCCAGGAATCAATCAGATAGGACTCTGTCTGATTCAGCATTCCATGTTCATCTGCCTTGTAGAGGACAAGTTCTGCGCCTGCCAGCTCTTTCCCAGTGACAGAGGAGCGTTTGGAAACTGCCAGCGCATTTTTCTCATTGAAAATCTCATGCTGCTGAATTTCATGTTCTTCTCCCACCTTCACAAGAATTGGATCCGCCTTTATAAAGCCTTCCGGCGCTTTTGTCTCTTCCAGCACATAGGCGGTTCCAGACGGAAGATAGTCGATTCTCCTGCCGCCGTCCTCTGACAGCCAGGCATTTGCATACGGTCCCACATGAGGAAGAGCGCAGTAATCAAATTTATAATGATATTCAAAGCTGCTTCCGTTATATCTGATATCCGCAAGAACCGTTTTCCCTGTTTCCGCTACCCGCAGGAACAGCTTCGCAGCTTCCGGATATTTCTGCGGTTTTCCTCCCTCCAGAGACACATCCAGACTCTCTATTTTCTCCACAGACGCTCTCCTGGAAATCACCCATTTCAAAGCCAGCTGTCCTTCTTTTCGCGCCTCGTAGGCAGCTTTAAAGCCCGCTCTCTCCTCGAGGCTCATGGACAGTGGAAACGTAACCGTCTCTTCCCTGGTCTCCTCGTTTTTTCCTGTGATCACGCGGCTTCCGTCTTCTAATATCCACACCCGTGAATTCTTTGATTCCCGCTGCGCCCTGCGTTCTGCGCTCCATGAGAATCCGCTTCCCATTACGCCGTAGGTTTCATACATGTTCTGAAGCTCCAGGGTAAAGCCTGTCTGCCCCTTCATTCCTCCTGCGTTGGGATAATTCTTCAGATCAATGGTATCTGTATAATCTGTAGCGTCATCTGTGATCCAGGAATCTATTTTCTTTGAATCATCTGGCACCGGATTTCCATTTTTGTCATATACCACCGCTCCATTTTCGTCTGTCTCTGCCTCATAGAGCGTAAACTCCGCGCCTGGCAGAAGCTGCTTTTTTGTCCCGTCCTTCCTGTATTTATAAAAGGCTGTCTTGGTATGATCATTATACAGCCTGAAATTCTGAAGATCCGGCGTATGCTCCACCCATATCTCTTTTGGCTGTGCCCTGAGAAATCCAGGAGGCGCGCTCAGTTCTTCCAGGATATAGGGGCCGGCTGGAATTCCCTCCACATAATGGGGAATACTGCCTGTGCGCCAGAGCATCTCCTGATACTCTCTGGATCCTGTCCGGCTGTTTGTCGTCTCAAAACGGAAAGGAACATCTGAAATTTTTTCCAGTCTCCAGCCGTCCGGCTCAGAGGGATCGGATACCTTCTTTGCCGGATACAGAGCCAGTTCGGCGCCTTCCATCTGCCTATTGGTAAAGCAGAAGGTTTCTTCCCCACTTCCCTCCTGACCGTCTATTTTTTCAAAATATCCCTTGGTCGTATCGTCCCAGATGCTGACACTTTTTACTGTTTCCTCTTCCTCTACCGTCACTCCGACAGGAAATGCTTTCGTGTATCCGCTTCCTGATGGTACTTCCAGCTCTTCTACAATGTAGGTTCCTGCCGGAAGCCTCTTAAGAAGATCCGGCTGTCCTTCTGTCAGCTCTTCTTCAAAGGGATCATTGGGGGTTTTATCTGAAGAAATCCAGGAGTTTTCCAAAAGATAGCTTTCACCCAGGCGGTGGTACAGCCGATCCTGTATTTGATGTTCAGCATCTGCCTTTCCATCAAACAGCTTGTCATGGCCGTCCAAAGCATAGGCTCCTCTGTTGTATTCCTCCAGATTGTCAGAATTTTTGTATCTTACAAAATCGCCGTTTCTGTCATACAGCTCTGTCCCCTTGTCATAACAGGAATCGCTTCTCTGATAATAGAGCACCAGACCATGTTCATCATAAACTGGATCCATAAAGTTTAAAAGCTTCCCGTTATTTAAGTCAAACAGCGATTCCCGGTTCATGTTCTGGCCTTTTTTATTCTGTACCACCGTCTGCTCCTTATGGCTCTCTTCCTGGGAACCCCAGGTTCCATTAACAAATCCTGTTTCCGTATGGCTGTACTGCGGTTTTTCCCATTCCTCCAGCTTCTGATCCGACTGGTTGTTTGGTTCAATCACAGCGCTGTCTTTTTTCCCCTCTCTGTTTTCCCCGACTGTGGCAATGCGGGAGGTTGTAATCTTATCCCTGGCCGTTACCATTCCATTCTTATCTTTAGCCGTCTCGACCGGCCACACGAGAATTCTATCTGCCGTGTGCTTTCCCTCCTCGTTAAGCTTCGGTTCCACTACATAAGCCATTCCTGTCTGCGGATCTACCAGGGAATCTCTGTTTCCATAAGAATCTAAATGGTAAACCAGGGTTCCCTCTCCCATCTTCCACTCTCCCGTTTTTGTAATACGGCAGGGAGTGGCGAAGGTTCCTTTTAATACCTTATCCACAGGATGATAGCTTAATTTCGTCAGATCTCCTCCAGAAAACTCAAGATAAGGCTTTCCTCCCTTAAAGGCAAACAGCGTTCCTTCTTCATCTTTCTGTATCTGATCCACTGAAACCTTCTGGTGAGATTTATCCCAGCCAAGCAGTTTCGTTTTCCCGTCTATCCGTTCTTTCCATGTAAGCGAAAGATTGTCTAAATCATAGTATAAAATCTCCGTATCTGGCCGTTCTACCGTCCCCTCCTTCCATATATGGCCCTTTTCCTTCACTAACTCTGTCTTTTTCCCTGCATACCCCCTTTTGACAATCATTTCCTTCACATTGCCGTTTACGCTTCTTCGAATCTCCAGGCCTTCATAGGAAAAATCCTCTGTATCTCCAGAAGGCTTCAGCTCAATCGCGTCAAACAGCGTCATTCTGGCCCCTGCCGTATACGGATTCTTGTCATCATTTGTTTCTCTGTCTTTTGTCACATAGCCGTACCCTGCAAAGTGGGTTCCGTCATAGACCAGCTCCACCTGTTCTCCTACCTTTTTAAGGGCAGAAAGGCGTTCCAGAGTTCCTTTCGAATAAGCATATCCCAGATATACGCCATTATCGTCGTAGGCATACTGCAGCGCTGGATTTCCTCCAATTTCTGTCAGACTTCCGTCAATCCTCTCCCCAATTTCAAACGTAACCGTTCCCTTCTTTTTAAGCTTCTCTACCTTCAGTTTAATCGGAATATTTTCCACATAAATCTGGGCAGTTCCAGCTTTTTCAGACGTTTTCTTATCCTCGGACTCTCCGTTTTTTCCGTCTTCGTAAACTGCCGCAAGAACCCTCTGCTCTCTCTTTCCCTCCTCATAGTAAGATACCTGATCAGAATAGATTTCAACGGCAATGGGAGCCGTCCTGACATAGCCTCTGGGCGGAATCTCTGCCAGCACATAAACGCCTGCTCCAAGAGGCTCTGGAGTCGTCAGATAACCGGCCGCCTGCAGGCGGTATTCCTTTGGTTCCTGGTTTGTGTCCTCCTTCTTCATCTCTATCTCATGCAGAGTGGAGAACGCTGCAAACTGTCCCGTCTCATTTCCAACTGTATCTTTCATGACAATTTTATCTTCCTCTCTGCACACAGGAGTCTGAGCTTTCACGATTCCGGAATACTGCGTTCCTGGAGCCGTTCTTTTTTCCTCTGCCTTTTGTCTCTCCTTCTCCCCTCTCTCTTTTTCTCTCTTTATAGGAGTAATGTCAGACGCCCCCATCGCCTCCAGGAATTCTCTGCTCCCTGTAATAAGGGTATCTTTTTCATAAAACTGCGCTTTTCCCGTTTCCTTGTCTCTGGCAGCCTTATAAATCATAAAAACAGCCCCGTCATGAAGCAGATTCTCATGGGTTTCGCTGTCCAGTTTTTCAATTCTGAGCCTTGCCGAATAAAAAGTATTTCTGAATTTCTGATCCGCATACCCTCGGAATGCTTCTGGCTCATACGTTCCTTTTATCGGATCCAGCACAGAATATGGAACCAGCATAGGGCCATACTTCCCTTCACAGGCAGTCTGTATTCCCTGCATAGCTTTGACATCCTTATAAACTGCTTCCGTTTTTTTCTCAAACCGTACCTTTTTTGCAGTACCTGCCTGCTCTGACACAGAACCATAGCTGCAGTATTTCTCTTCTCCCATCCGACTTTGTCCTGAAAGCTGACGCGCTGGATAATAATAATCCTTCCACGGTTTAAAAGGTTTTTGTCCAATCGAAAAGCCCTGATAATCATAGCTTCCTCCATCATAGGAAATCGTCCCTTTCAGCTTATCCGGCTCCAGCCCATATTTATAGATTTCAAAATCTCCCGTATGGTTATGAGCGCGGATTACATATTCTCTCTGTTCGGACGCATGCTGATCCCATTCCTCTCCAAAGCGGATCAAAAAACGCTCCTCTTCCGCCTGTTCGTTCAGTGAAAGAGCAGTCTGATACACGTACTTCCGGCTGAGGGCAGTCTCCTGGTCTTTCGCTTTTTTCGCTTCATAAACGCTTGGTATCTGAATTTCCTTCGGACAGTCGATTTTATACTGTCGGTTTTCCATCCTCTTTTTCGGCTGCTGCTCCGCCACCACATAAGCCCCGTAGGGCAGATACTCTGACAGTCCATAATAACCGGACTGTTCCCCATTCTTCTGGGAAACTTCCAGCGTCGTCTTATCTCCGTCTGAGCCTCCATCCTCTTCTGAGTCCCAGCAAATGGCATAGATCTGATCCAGATCATACTGGAAAAATGGTTTCAGATAATGATACGCTTTCTCAAGAGCAGCGTTCAGGGCTTCGTCATAGACGGTTTCTGACGACAGGTTTTGCTCCCTGTCATTTTTGAACGCATCCTCCTTCTCCCCATTATCCTTTAACAGCTTTGCTGCCTCATCGTCTAAATACCAGGTTACCGCAAACTGTCTTACCCCATCGGAGGCCTTTGCATTATTCACAGCATACTCAGTTCTCTTCGCCTGATTGCCCAAAGGTCTCCAGGATGTGTAGGTCTGCGCTTTCGTATCCCATTTATCTGTATTTACCGTCTCCAGCGCATCAAAAAATTTATCGTAATTATACTCCTGTATTGTGACTGGCCCGTTTTCTCCCTGTACCAGCCTGTCCTCCGTCTCCAGAAGCCTCGTATAGCCCTTATTGGCCTGCTTCCTTATCTGATGGGTTTTTTCTGTATTTTCATTGTTTCCCCGATAGCTGTACAGAGCCGCATTGACAATCATTCCGGCTCCTCCCGGAGCAATGGAGGTCGAAAACGGAGTTTGTTTCGCGGCATTTCCATCTGCTGTTTCCGGATCCTGATAATCAGCAAGAATATTATTTCCATTGATGCTTGTCAGGGTGGATTTCACATTATGCAGAACCTTTGTATAAATTTTTGGCACGTTCAGCTTCCCGTTTCCCGCAGACTGCGGACAGAGGGAATGCAGCATGTTCTCATACGGCAGTTCATTTCCGTTTCGATCCATCCAGACAATGGTTCCCTCTTCATCACGATACAGCCTCTCCAGGTTGCTTTTCAGATATGCCTTAAACTGAAAACCTGGTTCTGCTTCTGTCTCATCAGCGCCATATGTATTGTTGTCATAGGTTCCGTCTGGATTTGTATAAATATCCTTAAAGATCTTAACTCTCTGACGGATGGGACGTTCAAACACCTGGGATGGATAGGTTCTGGTTTTCTGATCTTCATACAGCTTTTCCTGTCCAGGATAAGACAAATCTGCCTGAACCACATAGGAATTTTCACCCTGCATTTCCATAGTGTCTGCGTCCAGGCACGCCCTGGCTCTGGCTTTCTTGACATGGATAAAGTAGGAAGCACTTCCCATGGGTTTTCCGGCTGTAAATCCCGGCATTAGATCCTCCGTGAGAATCTTTACGTCGTCCTCTGACAAAATTATATTTTTTTCAAGAAGAACCGCTTTAAATTCTATGGTCTGATCCTGCCCCTGATTGGTATGCGGCACGCCAAAGGAGTCTGTGTAGGAGGCGTCTGCTGTGAATAGATACGTTCCATCCTGCCTCCGCTCTGCCGGAATCTCCTTCCACACGGTCTCCTCCACCTCTATAATCTCTGTTTTTAAAATTTCCTGATACTCAAATGCCTGAATCAGATTTCCATTTTTATCCCTCACCAGCTCCCCTGGCTTATAGTATTCGTTTTTCAATACTGTTTTAGGAATCAGGGTTCCATCCGCTGCTGCTTCTGCATCTGAAATCAGGCGCGCAGAGGCAAATACAGAGGATTCCGTCTGCGTTTCCCTGTATTCTTCATAAGTTCCGAACGTTCCATAATCTGAATTATTGGAATAATCTGCATAAATCAGATGAGGAGAACGGGTTTTATCTGCCGGAAGCCAGGGAATCGACTTAAAAATCAGGCTGTCCTTCTCCGGATCTGAGCCCAGAACCATAAAATATTCTGGATTTCCAGAAATTCCTGTATATACAGTAAATACTAATTGTCCATTCTTCTCCTCTGCAGCGTCTATTCCGCCATAGCTGTAATAGGGATGGCTGTTATAATAATCCAGTACGGCTGACACAGCGTCTCCCACTGTGAGGAAAGAACCGTCTTCTTTTTCCGTATCCATAACCAGAGTTGTTACAGGAGCGCCATATACAGTATCGGCAGCTGGTTCTCCTGGCTTTACGCCTGAAATCCCTCCAGGATCTGGTTCTCCTTTTCGGACACCTCTGTCAAAAATGCCTCTGTAAATGTCAGAATAACTTGTCTTTCCTCCTTCTTTGTTTTTGGGAGTTGCCTTCCCATGCTTCCTGAGAATCCTTTCCGTCTTCCCTTTTATGAATAAAAGTTCTGATTCTGACGCAGGCTTTAAAAGCTCTTCCTGATTTTCCGCCTCTGTCATGCCTTTTTCAGGCTCCATCATCATCTCCTGGACTATATCCAGGTCAAGTCCTCTCACCGGAACCTGCCTGATCTGTTCTGCCCCACAGTCAACCGGAAATTCTTTGGTCATCAGGCTTCCATCCTCATTATACCTGGGATACTGTCCTTCGTACTCTGCTCTGATATACTTGGGAGATCCGTCCGGGTTCTTCAGAAACACCTTCTCATAAGTTCCCGTACCTGCAGAAACCTCTGTTTTTTTTATTCCTGTTTCTTTCCGGTAAAATCTGACGCCCTCTGGAAGCTGTGATAAAAGTACATCATAGCGCTGATCCTTTGTATCTCTGGATCGGACTGAAAAAAACAGTTCGTTTGGACCTGCTCCGGGGCCGTCTTCTGCGGTCTGCTCTTCTGCATAGAGAGGAGAAGCAATCACAGCATATCCGTCCCCCTTCCCGGCTGTCTGTGTCTGAAGATCCTGCCCTCTGTTGGTCAAAGGATGCCTTTTGTTTCCCACAGAAAGTTCATACCCTTCCGAACGGGACAGCTCTTTGACATAATAGCTTCCTTCCAGAAGAGGACGCCCAATCCAGCAGTTTCCATTATTTTTTTCATTATCTGCATAGGTTCTCTCATATTGATGATCCGGTGTGTAATCGTCATAAGAAATATCTTCTGTGTATAAATTTCCAGGCGCATCAGCCGCCCAGCCATCCGGTGTGTTCACAATCGTTCCTGTCTTGTAGTCGTAAGTACGCCCAGGGGCTTCCGTATTGGCTAGAAAAGAAGCGTCCCCGTTCTGATCCGAAACCGCCACAGCAGCCAGATTTCCCGCGCGGTAAACCACTCCCGTTTTTCCGTCCGGATGGCGGATATCCTCCGCTGCAAACAGGCCGTATACCGCTCCCTCTAAGGTTCCATCTCCCTGCGCTTCCCCGTAAGCGCTGTATTCTTCCGATTCTCCTGCGGAAAGATCCAAATCTTTTTTATTGATGTGAAATTCCATCTCTGTTCTGTGATCGTAAACCCTCCAGGCTTCCTTCTCCCCGTCAGCTCCGCTGCAGTGGCTGTACCTGTCGTTTGGCTCTGGTTTTATCTCCTCCCCCTTGCTTCCGGACAAAAGCCCCTCCTCATAGGCAGGCGGAAACAGGCTGTCCGAAGCAGTTTCGCCTGTTCGCATCTCAGGCATACGGAATGAAAAACCTGTCCTGGTCCATTGAAGCTCAGGGACAGACGGCGTCGCCTTCTCCTCCTCTATCTCTTCTGTTTCCTCCTCTGCTTCCCATCTGTCTTCTTCTGTTTCCGGCTCTTCTTCTGGCTCCTCTTCTTCCTCCTCTGTTTGGGATTCCCCCTCTTCCTCTGTCTCGTCTTTTTCTTCTTCCGTCTCCTCTTCTGCGCCTGATTCAGTGGCTTTTAAGAAAGGCGCCTGTACCAAATCTCTCGGGCGTGCAGAAAGCTCTGCCTTTTCCTCCCCCTCCAGCTGCTCTTTTTTGCTGTATTCACCAGAAAACACAGCGTTGGCACCATTTTCAGAAGAATCTGTTGTAATAATCTCGATGGGAAGATCGTCTGGATGCAGGTCATGGCGGATATACCCGTCTCTGGCCTGAAACTCTGAAAATGCATAGCTGTACCTCAGAGCAATAAACCTGTGGTAAGTTTCCTCCATATCCTGATGGCAGCCTGACTTGTCATATGCCTCCTCTGGCGGCGCTTCCTGCGTATTTCCAGCAGAAGGCGTGGTTCCTTCCTCCCCTCCTGAATCAGATATCTCTTCTATCTCTTCTCGGTCTACCCCTTCCATATACCAGTGAAAGTGTACCCCTTCAAATGCCCCTGACGCCTGTTTTTCACAGTCTTCAGCTGTATCCATCCATTTTTTTGCCGTAAGCTGGTTGACGGCTTTTGCCTGTTCAATTTCTGAAGAATTGAGGATTTCTCCCGTCTCCTCATCCTCCTCCGGTTCTGGAACGAAAAGAAATACAGGCGCTGGATGGCCGTTGCAGAAGGTTTTATCATAGTGGTATCCATGGGTAATCCTCTTCTGTCCATAGCCGTTCTCGTCAGTTACGACCGTTCCGACTCTCCGAAAATTATCCCAGATGACTGGATTGTCCTTGTGATAGCTGGCATACGGACTTCCCCCTTTGTAAATATGGGCCGGTCCATCCCTCTCTGTATTCACTTCTCCTTTATCGTCAAAACGCTCGTATAAAACAAATCTGGCGTTTTCCAGCGGCTGTCCAGTCTCATGATCAAACTTAAACAGCTGCACATTATAGGCAGACGTGAAATCCTCTGCATGGCGGAACACATGAAATACCACGCTTCCCTCTGCTTCTTCTGAAACTGCCGTTCCTCCCACAGAGGCAAAAAGACCTGACTGCGCCATCTTAAGATCCAGCCAAACCATACGCTGATGAATTTCTGTGGGGCTGTTTGGAGGCGTTCCTCCTGTATGCCTGCCAGAGCACTGAATGCACTCCCACAGCTGGAGACAGTCCTCAAACAGCTCCCCTTCTGAACGGTAGGCGCTTTCTGCAGAAGCGTAGCCGGTTCCCTCCACTGCAAATTTCACCAGAAGTCTCGGAGGATTAGGAGACGGATTGTAAAAGCTTATTTCCTTATCCGTCTTTGTGCAGATCCATCCGTCAGGCGGCGTCTCTGTATAAGACAGACCAGAGCCGCCTGAAAAAAGGAGCGGGACTTCAGCGATAAACCTGGCGTCTGAACCGTCTTCAGCAAAATGTATTGTACTGTCGTCAGCGCTTACCGGATAGGCCGCCTCCTCAGAGGTGCAGCCAGACAGGAAATCCGGGATTTTCTGCCCGCTCTGAGAGACGCCCCCTCCTTCTGCAATCAGCCCTGCCATTTTGAGGTAGCCCTCTGTATCAGCCGCTGCTTCCTCCATCCAGGGATATTTTGCCCTCACGTCGGCTCTGTAAATAAGGGCTTTTAAATCCTCCTCCGTCACCAGACTGGTAATCGGAGTTTTCCCCTGCGCAGCGGCATTTACTTTTATATTTTTTACTGCGCTGACAGCCTCTGTCACCCCCATCGATGCCTGCAGCGTCAAAATTCCCCAGAAAATATATTCCTGCTCTCTCTGAGACAGGGGAATCCTCATGGTGGAAGGACTGTGCATCTCATACTGATCTCCATCGTCTGCAATTCCCCAGATTGCCAGGCCGCCTTTATCAATGCAGTACAGTTTGTGTTCTCCGCCAAACTCTCCATGGGCAGACGTCAACGTTACCACATTTCTGTTTTCAGCTGCCTGGAACTGAAGCGGAGGCAGGTACGGAAGACACACCATCCACATTAAAACGATTGATAAAACAAAAGATACCGCGCGCCGGCCTTTTCCCCTGAAGCAATATCTGCTGAATTTTTCCACTGCCCATCCCCTCTTTCCAAATTTCGCTGACAACCTGCCAGGCTATTTATAGTAATGCTTTGCCCAGCTGTTATACTCCTCTGCCGTAATTTCCCCTCTCGCAAGGCGATCCATCATTAAAAAATCCTCTTCCAGTAAGCGGTCCGGATGCTCCTTAAAATACGTGTCCCATTTTTCCTTTGACGCTTCGCCGATCCGTCTCTTTTCTTTTTCATAGTCAACTGGATAAAAGGATGCGTTGCTGAAAAATGCGCTGGAACAGGTCGGATCTACTCGAAACCACCTGCCGTCTATTTTGAGAAGGCAGGCTCTGTGGTTCAGATCGCTGTCATAGGCCTCGCACTGAAGGCCCATCAACTCTGCCAGCGCGGCATACTCGCCGGCAAAATTTTCACACAGCCCGAATCCTCCCGTCAAAACCGGAAACCGGATGGAGCGAAGGGAAGGATCCGGCATTTTATACTGATTTCCCGAATGCCCATTGGCAATCCTCTCGTAGGCCTTCTGAGCCCTGCTGACCTCGTCTGAGTGAATCCAGTCAAAGCTGTGGAGAAATTCTTTTAATCGTTTTTCCTCTTCTTCTGTCAAACTTTCCTTTTCCAGGTTCTCGTCGTCTTCCGCCCTGTTCAGGCAGAATTTTTCTTCTAAATAGTACTCCGGATCTGTAATTTCCGGATGCAGCTCACTGAATACAGGCCCTCTGCCGTAAACCTCCGCCGTTCCGTTCTGAAGAGTCCACTCCATCGTGTCCTGATTTGACCAGTATCCCCCGTTTGCATATCCTTCAGCGGCCAGGGCGGAAACCGCCCCAGCTCCTGTCAGAAACGCTGCCAATATTGCTCCTGCCGCTTTCTTCATTCCTGTCTCTGTCCTTTCGTCTGAACTGTCCCGTTTATCATCCATGCTCCCTGATCGTTTACCTGATACCCTTCTGGAACCTCTGGCGATTTTATTAGCTTTCCCTTTGTCCCATCAGATACAGGGTTAAAATAGTAGCATTCCCTTGCCCCGTCCTGATCCCTGTCGATCCACTGCCATCCGACTGTCATATGGCCTTTCGTTCCATCTGACTCCGGCCAGAGGTAATATTCGTTTCCATCTGTATCTGTAAACCATCCTGTCACCATACGGCCCTCCTCGTCAAAACGGAACCAGTCTGCCTGATTCTGCCCTTCTGCCGCATAAGGATTTTTAATATAGGCCCACTCGTTCTTGTAGGTTCTTCCTGCCTCAAATGTCCAGAATCCTTCCGGTGTGCAGGTCCATTGACCGGAAATTCCTTCTGCCTGGCCAGATACGCCAGCGCTCTCTCCTGCCGGTCCAGAGACGCCTTTTAAGCCGGAGGAACCTCCTGGGCCTGAAGCAGATCCTCCTCCCGATCCGGAAGAAGAGCCTCCCCCTGATCCGGAGGACGAGCCTCCTCCTGAAGCATACGTTCTATCAAACATTTTAAACGTCAGTCTGACCAAAATCCTGTCTTTTGACACTCCTTCCGGATCTGATACTTCCAAAAATGTCCTGGTTTCCCCTGAATAAGGATAGGTTTTCATCGCATTCTTAATCCATTCCGCCTCCGCGTTCCCCGCACTGTCTGCCGTTTTCGGCGCTGCCAGACCGTCTGAAGTCACTGTAAGTACAGCAGAATCCCCGCTCTTCCAGATCGGTTTTTCGCCTTTTCTCTCCGGATACAGTTCTGCCTTCATCTGCTTCCCATCCGTTCCCTTCCAGGTAAAGGAGGGGTTTGATCTGGGGCCGCTTTTTGTAAGAACGATGTCAAACTGTTCCTCTTCCCGGTCCGCCTGCACCGCTTTCGCCTGAAAATGAAGCTTTATGCGGCAGGATGTCTCCTTTCCCCCATCCTCTGTCCTGGCAGTTATGACGACCTCTTTGTCCGCGCTGTATGGAGAAGATTTAAGAGCCTCCTCAATCCATGCAGCCTTGTCGTTTACAGATAAAACGCCGTCCTTCACCGACACGGCGTCCGGCTCGCTGGAGTTCCATAAAACCTTCCTGTTATAAGGCTCATACTCTTCCCTGTCCTCCAGCTGGGGCAGAACAGAAGCTTTCAGCGTGTCCCTGATTCCAAATCCTTCTTTTTTTATAATTTCCGAGCGGGTATCCCCTGCAAACTGGAACGACAAATCGTAATCCAGCTCATTTTTATCAAGGAGAACGGCTTCCGGATGAATCACCGTCTCGTCCTCTGTCTGAAACAAAACATTGACGCGGCAGTCAGCGCTCACTACTCCGTGAGTCTGATCCTCAGAGGTAGCCGTAATCATCTCCTGGACCCCGCCGGTTCCCGACAGCCTGAGATATCCGCCTGATGCTTCCTTCCTGCTGTTATCCTGATTCACAATATTCTGAATCCAGGCAGGATGGCTGACTCCATTCTCATCGAATACGACAGACACCTGACAGCTCTGTTCATTCTGTCCCGACGGTTTCAGAGACAAAATTTTCTGTCCCTCCCTGGTCTTCCAGGAAACATTTTTAAAAAACGGCTGCGACGGCTTTAAACTGGTATCCAGATAATAGGGAGCGTCAGCTGTATATGTCTCCTCCGGATTTTTTCTGTCCCCAGTTAACCTCCTTGTCACATGAAAAGCCAGATTACTCTGATTCAGCTCCATCTGTTCTACCCGCACTGTGGTCTGATCTACAATCTGGAAAGAAACATTGACTCTGCAGGTTCCTGTGACAGCCTGATTATCTGCGCTTGTGGCAGGATTCGTAGACGCTGTAACTACTGCTGTATCTGTATATACCGTGTTTTTTATGGCTTCCTGATACCCGCTGTCTGCCTGTTTTTTTGTCTCTCTGAGAATAATTTCCTGAATAAATTTGGAGTTTATGTTTGGAAGCACTCTGGCATCCTTCTGCGTATATCCTTCCGTCCACCCTTCCTCAAAGTTCAGCAGATCCTGGTTGTCAATGGACCACTGCACCGTCCGATCTGCCGCAGAACCCTGGCCGTTGTGCTCTGCATGGATTCTGACCGGAAGCACCTGAACCTCCGAGTTTTCACTTCCATTCAAATATTTTGCAATCAGCCTTCCTTCCTGATCCTTTACCTCTGTCATAATCTGCGGCTGCTTCCTGTCTCCCGTTCTCGTCTGAATCACAGAAATAACGGTTTCTTTTGGCGTTATGGCAAGCTCTGTTGTCACCTTCACATACTCGGCATTCAGCTCTGTGTTTGCCTCGGGCATCTGAAACGAGTAGGAGCCTCCATTTACATATGCCATGGGGCGGCGTTCTCCTTCCTCGTCTGTGAAGGTCGGAGGCTTCGCCTGGCCCGGCTCATTTTCATCGTAAACCAGCTGGTACCTGTTTCCATTCTGATTTTTCGGTGCAGTCGCCGCAGTAACCGTACATCCTGGAGCGACGGCTGAAGGATGATCCTTGTCAATCTGCCTGTAATAGCTGTTGTTTGTAGAAGAGATCGCCGTCAGAACCGCCACGTCGTTGTCAAAAGTTCCGTTTGCATTCTTCGTATCAATTCTGGGAATGGAGACAAGATATCCCCTGACAGGCTCTCCGCTGTTTCCAGGCGCATAGTGATCCAGATGGAACAGGCGCTTCTTTGTCAGCTCGTCCAGCTTTTCTCCCAGCTTCTGCGTAATAATATGCTGAATCCCGTCCTCCAGTTCCTCATAGAAAAATCTCTCTCCTCCGTCCTGCTCCCCCGTTCCTTTCACCAGGGCATACCGTCTCTGGTAATCCGTAAAGTATCCGATGTGAGCGTCATAAGTCCAGGCGTTGTCATCTGCAATGGAGGAACCTATCGCCTTTTTTGCCTGGGCGGCCGTTCCTGCAAACAGGTAGGATACCTGATCGTTCTTTCCCGTTCCATAGGTAAAACCGTTCTTCGGCTCCCTCGTCCCAATAAAAGTTCCCTCGTGGGCAGCCGTTCCCTGTCCGGTTCTTCCGATTTCTCCGTCAAACCGGGATACAATCAAATCGCCTGATTCATAAAGGCCCGTCACTCCTCCTGCCGCCCTGCTTCCGTTTCCTCCTATCGTTCCGGAGACAGAGCTGTTGTAAATATCCGCCTGATTCTGGCGGCCTGCCACGCCTCCTACATATCCCTTTCCCTGAATGCGGCTGCTGTCCCCGTCCTGGGTGACGACCGTCACGTCGGCCAGCTGCGCCTTCTGCACATTTCCCGCAATTCCTCCCGTAAAGCCGGTTCGCCCCTCTGAGTTAACCGTAATGCTGTCAGCCGTGCAGTTTTCAATCACAGCGCGATTGGTTCCTCCCGTCACCTCTCCTGCGATTCCTCCGGCGTCCTGCTCCGCATAGACGGATCCGTTTACCGTCACATTTCGGATCACGGACGAGCCCTCCACGCAGCCTGCCAGAAGAGCTACATTATCGTCCCCCGCAATCTCTTCTGCTTCCAGCGCCAGGTTTTCGACCGTTCCATTTTTTATCAGCCCAAACAGTCCCAAATACGAATAATTTTCATCATTTTTCGTAAATTTCAGCCCTGAAATCCTATGTTCCGCTCCGTCAAAGCTGCCCTCAAAGGCAGTGCGCGGTTCTCCCCCCAGATCTGTTTTGTTCTGGAACCATCCAATCGGATTCCAGGAACCATGGTTTGTCTCCAAATCTCCCAGATGAATGTCGCTTTGCAGCTCAAAATAAACGCCTGCAAAGGATTCTCCCTGTGAAACTGACTCTGAAAGCCCCATCAGCTCTGAAAGATTTGTAATTTTATATGGATTTTTTCTGGTTCCCTCTCCCTCCCAGTCCGTCTTCGCTCCATGCCATTCCTCCCACAGATCGCCTGTAGCCGAGCTGAGCGTCTCTGGAATTTCCTCCGGCTCTTCTTCTGCCTCCTCATCCTCCTCTTCCGGAGCATCCTCTTCTTCCGGAGCATCTTCTCCTGGTTTTTCGCCCTGCTCTGATTCCTGATCCGGATCCTGTCCTGAATCCGGTCTCTCCGGCTCTTCCTCTTCCGGTCTTCCTTCCTCCGGTTCTTCCTCCTCTGGTCTTTCTTCCTCCGGTTCTGACGGCGACGCCTTAGGAAAAGATTCTTTATCCTCATGCGTCTTCTTCTCGTCTGCCAGATTCTCTGCTTCTCTTCGCTGTTCCCCGGCCCCCTTCGCCTGTACGGGAACTGTATTTCCCGCTGCTATGGCGGCAGCCATTACAAAGGCTGCTGTCCGTCCCAATAATAATTTTTTTCTCAATCTGTCTCCTCCTCTTTCTCTAATCCTGCGGCATCACAAAGGCTGGCCTGACGCCAAAAGGCGACGTCGCATCCAGCTCCGCATCTCCTGTTCCTTCCGTCGGCCGGATCCGTTCCGGCCGAATCTGTCCCCGCTCTAAATCCACCCCGTACACATATCCCATGTCTGCTCCGTCCCCTGTTCCCATTGGAGTTCTCAGCCAGTATCCTTTTGAAAAGGAAGACAGCTGCGTCTCCGGATTTTCTTCCTGTGCTCCCTCAAAGGTCCAGAGAAACTCTTTATATTTCACCGCTTCCTCCACAGACAGCAGAAACAGCTTTCCATAGAGCGACTGAGCCCCTATCGGATGGCTGCTTAAATTTACCGCGTCAAAGGAGGAATACTCTCCTTTCGGCGTTTCCCCTGTAAACGCCATATCAGTTCCAATCTGCACCTGCTTTGCCAGATAAATTTTATCTCCCGCCTGTTCCAGCCATGTTTGGATATTTGAATGCTTGTAATCGCTGCTTTGTCCGAAATTTACCAGAGGGCCTGGACAAAATTCGTATTCGTGGCTTCCATCCTCCTGTTCTCTCAGCTCGTATCTGGATCCATAATCAGCCGGAATCACCGTCTCGCAGAGAAACAGGGCCGTCTGGCCATGGTTTTCCATGTGATCCGAATAATTCTGGTCAATGCAGCGAAACAGCATGTTTTGTCCGTCTATCTCCGCCTGCTGCAGATCTCCTAACTCCCAGTGGATCCGTTCCGCCTCGCCTGCCCATGGCTTTTTCAGCACAATAGCCGGGCGTATGCCGTAATCTGGATCATGAGGATTCGCTGGCTGAAGTTCTCCTTTTTCATCAACCGCCCACACCTGGCTGCCTGTATCATCCCTGAGGAAAAAGCCTCCTCCCTGAATCAGTCTCTGGTATCTCCCATACTCCTCCCTTGACAGGCTCATGGCGTAATCGGTCCCGCTGCATCCAGGAACCGAAATCCCTTCCAGGGCTTCTCCCAGGGAACATCCATTCTGAAAGCCATCGCGGAAATATCTCCTGATCTGGCTGTCTTCATACACGCAGGAGCCATATCCTCCAAAAAATCCTGTCTCCACCTTCTGATCAGCCAGATAGAGCATCCCTCCCTCCGGCAGGCTGCCGCTCTGATAATCAGCGTCAATGCAGGTAAACGTCATGTTCCGCCCACCCAAAACAGCGTGAATCTTAGATCCCTCCTCCTGTCCAAAGACCCTCCACCGGCACCGGTCGCAGAGGGAATCCTGATCCGAATCGCAGTGTCCAAACGGCGCGGTAACAATCTCCTTCTCCTCCTTTGTCTCACGGCAGCGGTACAGCGCCGTCCCCTTTCCCAGACAGGAAGCCCTGGTCTCCCTTACCATCTCCCAGTGCTTCAGCCCATCAAAGCTTCCATTTTTCCATACGCTCATCCTGGCAGCGTACCAGGTATCCTTTCCTTCTTTCTCCTCAGCTTCCAAATAGTTCGCATACACAGCTCCGGAACCAAACCACTCTGCCAAAGCCTTCCCGTTTGGCACAAAATTCTTTCCGATTACATAGAAGGTCCTCTCCTCTCCGTCTGGAATCTGCGACGCCGCGCTCAGTACCCTGATATCGTTTTCCTCCTGCCCTGTAATCATAAACCGGCTGTCCGGAACTGTGTCTTCTGCCTCCCCTGTCAGTCTGCTCTCATATTCTCTGGCAGTCTGAAAATATGCCTGAAGCTGGCGGCTCCTTGGAACCTCCTCTCGTGTGGTCTCCTCCTCTTCCTCTGCGTCAGAGGCAGTAGATAACGCCGCTTCGAAACCGGAAAGCGGCCCTCCATAGCTTTTCATTTCTCCGCTTCCCATCATTCCTGACAGGCAGAACACACATACAGCCAGAGCTGTCTCCATCTGGCTTGTCCTGAGCGGTGCCTTCCTATTGACCCGTCTCGTCTTTTCCCCCTCCTTTCTCAGGCTGGTTTCCTATTGTTTCCTGTCCCGCGTTATTCCGGTTCCAAACCATTTATTTAAGCCTTCCTTTAAACCTCCTGTTTCTCCCGGCTGAACGATTGCTGTTTTTACTAATATTTTGTTATTTTAAACTATTTGAATTATTTTGATAAATTGCGCTGTGATAACAGATTTGTCTTAGAATGCCTTCGGCAATAGAAATTCAAGAAGCGCAAAACAGGATCTTTTCTCCCCATAAACGGAAAAAGCCGTCAAATCAGGGTACTGCAGTTCTCTGCTGTCCTGTATATCCTTTATCTTCTCATTACTGTCTGGAACGTCGGTCTGAGCAGACCGGAAAGAATAGGAAACCAGAATGTTTCCTGAAACTGTACTCATCATATCACAATCCGGGTGATATTTCAACTGTCTGTTAAAATTTTTATAGCTTTTTATAAAAAAGCCTTCTTCACCTGCAGCGGGCTGCTTTCGCAGTGTGAAACCGGCTGGCAGGAGCGCTTTTTCCTGCTCCTGCCAACTGTTCCCTTCTGCTTTTTTTTCTGTTTTTTTCTGCTTTTATTTCTCAGAATTTTCTTCCTGTGTCTCTTCCTCAGAAACCTCGATTCCAAGCTCCTTTAACTGCTTTTCGTCAACAGGAGACGGAGCCTCTGTCATGAGACAGGAAGCGTCCTTCACCTTCGGGAAGGCGATAACGTCGCGGATGCTGTCTGCTCCCACCATCAGCATGACCATACGGTCCAGACCGTAAGCAAGGCCTGCGTGCGGCGGCACTCCGTACTTGAAGGCGTCTAACAGGAAACCGAACTGATCCTTCGCCTGTTCCTCTGTGAAGCCCAGTACCTCGAACATCTTGGACTGGATATCGCTCTGGTGGATACGGATGGAGCCTCCGCCCATCTCTGTTCCGTTTAATACGATGTCGTATGCCTTTGCGCGGACTGCTCCTGGATTCGTATCGATCAGTTCCAGATCCTCCTCCATCGGCATGGTGAATGGGTGGTGCATAGCCACAAAGCGTCCCTGCTCCTCAGAGTACTCTAATAACGGGAACTCTGTTACCCAGAGGAACTTGAAGTCGTCCTTCTTTAACAGGTCAAGCTGTCTTGCCAGCTCCAGACGGAGATTTCCAAGCACGTCGAATACTACCTTATCCTTGTCTGCGGCGAATAATAACAGATCTCCCGGCTTTCCGTCCATAGTCTTCACGAGAGCGCTTAACTCCTCCTCTGTCATGAACTTGGCGAAGGAGGACTTGTAGGATCCGTCCTCATTGACTGCCAGATAAGCCAGTCCCTTGGCGCCGAAGCCCTTGGCGTACTCTACCAGAGCGTCAATTTTCTTTCTCGGCATTCCGGCCTGTCCCTCAGCGTTGATTCCTCTGACAGAGCCGCCGTTTTCCAGAGCGCCCTTAAATACGACGAACTGGCAGTCCTTCACTGTCTCGGACACGTTCTTAAGCTCCATTCCAAAGCGGAGATCTGGCTTGTCGGAACCGAACCGGTCCATGGCCTCTCTCCATGTCATTCTCTGGATCGGAAGCTGTAAATCATAATCGCAGATCTCCTTGAAAAGCTTCTTTAACAGTCTCTCGTTGACATCCAGCACATCATCCACATCCACAAAGGAAAGCTCCATATCGATCTGTGTGAACTCCGGCTGTCTGTCTGCTCTCAGATCCTCGTCTCTGTAGCATCTGGCAATCTGGAAGTAACGATCATAGCCAGAGCACATTAACAGCTGCTTAAAAAGCTGCGGGGACTGAGGAAGGGCATAGAAACTGCCTGGGTGAACACGGCTTGGCACAAGATAGTCTCTGGCTCCCTCCGGCGTGCTCTTGATGAGAGTCGGAGTCTCGATCTCCAAGAATCCCTCCTCTGCCAGAAAGCTTCTGGTGAGCGTAGTCACGCGGCTTCTGGTCATCAGATTTCTCTGAAGATCCGGTCTTCTCAGATCCAGGTAACGGTATTTTAATCTCAGCTCCTCCTTTGTCTTGGAGTTCTCCTCGATGGGGAATGGCGGAGTCTCGGACTCGGAAAGAATCCGCAGGGAATTGGCGCGGATCTCGATGGCTCCTGTCTTTAAGTTCTCATTGACAGCGCCGGAACGCGCCTCCACCTTTCCTGTCACTGCGACTACGAACTCGCTTCTCAGCTTCTCAGCCTTTGCAAAGCTTTCCTCCCCGCAGTCTGCCTCCTCGAAGATAATCTGAAGCAGGCCGGAGCGATCCCTTAAGTCCACGAAAATGATTCCGCCTTTATTTCTGCTCTTCTGAACCCATCCCATGACGGTGACGTTTTCACCGATATTTTCTGTGGACAGCTCTGTACATCTGTGGGAACGCTTCAGTCCCAGCATTGATTCTGCCATGATTTATTTTCCTCCTGAATTTTGTAAAAATGTAGATCCGGTAGGGGCTAAAGCCTACTTTAATCCCTCCCGGTAGTACTCCTTAAACTCTGTGTAGCCCTCCTTCTGGAGCTGCTCCTTCTGGAATTTCTTATTCTTGTTCATCTGGGCTACCAGAACCTGTACGCCAGCTTTTCTCTCCTCGGAAGCTTCCTTTAAAACCTGGGCTAACTTTTCTGCTCCGATGTTCTTCTCGAAGAGATACGCCTTCTTTCCTGCCGCCGCAGGCACCTTGAAGCCGTTGTCCAGAAGAATGGTTACAATTCTCTCAAAACCGATGGAAAAGCCGCAGGCCGGCGTATCCATGCCTGTAAACTTGCCGATCATCTTGTCGTAGCGGCCTCCGCCTGCCACAGATCCGCCGAAGCCCTCCATGGACACCTCGAAAATCGTTCCTGTATAGTATCCCATTCCTCTTACGAGAGTCGGGTCAAATTCAATGCCGAATTTCACCTCTGCGATGGAAGATACGGTCTCCATAATCTCAGCCAGCCCCTCGGCTGTGCCTTCCTTTAAAACGCCCTTTAATGTCTCTCCCAGGGCTCTCACGCCGTCTGCGTCTGTCTTTACGGAGTCCAGCAGCGCCTTGTACTTCTCCACGCTCTCAGCCGCATAGCCCAGCTCCAGAAGCTCTGCCGCCACGCCGTCCAGACCGATCTTGTCCATCTTGTCCAGAGTGATGAACACCTTGTCGCAGTCGTCCTCCGGGAAACCGCAGTAGGATGCCATGGCCTTTAACAGCTCTCTGTCGTTGATGCGGACGGTAAAGGAGTTATCCGGGCAGATACGGGACAGGGCTGTGGTGGTGGCTGTAATCAGCTCGATCTCAGCCAGAGAGGTGGCGTCCCCTAAAATGTCGATATCGCACTGCACAAACTGTCTGAAACGTCCCTTCTGCGGACGGTCAGCTCTCCACACGCTTCCCACCTGCAGCGCCTTGAACGGGCTTGGTAGATTAGCGGAATTGTTGGAATAATAACGGGATAATGGGAGCGTCAGGTCATAGCGCAGACCTCCGTCCACCAGATCGGCCTCCTCTTTCGCCGTCTCCAGGTTTAATTTCTCGCCTCTCTTTAAAATCTTGAAAATCAGCTTCTCATTGTCGCCGCCCTGCTTGCTGGTCAGGTTCTCGATGTGCTCCACACACGGCGTCTCAATGGCAGAAAAGCCGAATCCGCGGTAAGTTTCCTTGATCTTTCCAAGCACATAGTCGCGGATTTCCATCTCTGCCGGCAGAATATCCTTCATTCCGGTTACTGGTTTTTTCTTCAAAGCCATGGTAATCTCTCCTGTTTTCTAACTGTTTATTTTCCTGAGCTCTGTTCCATCTGGCAGATGAGCTTTTCCTTCCTAAGAAGCATCTCCTCCACCCGGTCGATGTACTGCTCGACTTCTTTTACGTTTTCCGCCCTCTCCAGACGGTTCTCTGCCGGGAACACCACCTTGGTAGTGGTTCCGGCTCCGCAGGCCATAATGGTCTGCTTCTCCTCCATAATGAGAATGTTGTAAATGCAGGCCTTGCCGGGCGTGCTGTAGCCTACGTTCTCAAAGTTGCCCGCCATGTTCTTCTGCCTGTAGAGATAGTAGGGCTCCATGCCCATCTCTTTTGCATAACGGGCCGTCATGTCGATCATTTCCTGGGTTCCGGTGATCTTCAGATTTCCATATTTTTCCCGGAACATGTTAAGCCTTGCGGCTCTCTTGATGGCCAGAGAATGAACGGTCAGGCTGTCGGGTCCCAGCTTTTTAATCTCCTCCATAGTGGCCCTGACGTCCTCCTCGTCCTCCTCCGGAAGTCCCACAATCAGATCCATATTGATATTGTCAAAGCCCAGCTCCCTGGCCAGACGGAAGGTCTCCTTCACCTGTTCCACCGTATGGCGGCGGCCGATTAAGTCTAACGTCTCCTGCTTCATGGTCTGGGGATTAATGGAAATACGGGTAATGCCGTGCTTTCTTAAAACCTCCAGTTTCTCCCTGGTAATGCTGTCCGGCCGTCCCGCCTCCACAGTAAATTCCTTCACCTGATCCATGGGGAAGGTGCTTTCCACCTTATTCAGGATGGCGTCCAGATCCTCCGGGCTCAGGGAGGTGGGAGTTCCGCCTCCAAAATAAATGGTATCCAGAACGCGGCCCCTCATCTTCTCCGCCACATACTCCATCTCCCAGAACAGAGCGTTTAAATAAAGCTCTGTCCTTCCCTGCCATTTTCCGATGGGGAAGGAAGTAAAGGAGCAGTAGAGGCAGGTAGTGGGGCAGAACGGAATCCCAATGTAGAGACTGTAGCCGTTCTCATAATCTACCACCGACAGAAGCTCCTTCTCCCGTCTGGCCACATCAAGGCTCAGGGCAATTTTCTCCTCACTGGTCAGGTAGGTTTCCTTCATGTGATCGTGGATTTCCTGCTCGGAAGCCCCCTCATAAAGCCTCGTCAGGGCAATTTTCGTGGGACGGATGCCGGTGAGAGTCCCCCAGGGAAGCTCTTTTCCGGTAAGACGGCTCATCATCTGGTACAGCTCCCTCTTAAGCCTGTTCTTCGTCTCAAAACGGCTGTCCTCGTCCACTGTAATCCTGCCCTCAGAAACCGTCTCAAACCTGCGGGGCCCAGTCTCAGTTCCCGCGCCGTCCTGATTCTCAGCCTCTGGCACAGAGCGCTCCGCAGAAAGCCAGAACCCGCTGCCTGTCCGTCCGCCCCGCACAATAAGCCCTGCCTCCCGCAGGGCCTCCCCCTCGTCGTGGGTAAATTTCTGCCCCGGACAGAAGGCCATGAGAAGTTCCCTGATATCCTGTTCAAATGATTGATCGCTAAGCAGTATTCCTATCATCTTGTTTCCTGTCTTTCCCTTATTCTAACAGCTTTCCCTTGTAGGGAGCCAGCGGGTTGTACTTTTTCTCGTCTCCAATGGTCGTATATCCCAGATGTCCCGGATACACCGTCACATCCTCCGGAAGCTCAAACAGACGGTCAAGGACTGAGTGAAGCAGCTTGACAGAGCTTCCGCCAGGCAGATCCACCCGTCCGTAGGAACCCTCGAAGAGCGTGTCGCCTGCAAACAGCGCCTTCTCGCTCTCTATGTAGTAGCAGCAGGATCCCTCCGTATGGCCCGGCGTGGCGATGACCTGGAAGGGCAGGCCAATCAGATTTACCGTCTCGTTATCTCGCAGCCACACATCTGCCTCCGTCCGGATCACAGTTCCCAAAAGACTCTTGGAAAGGTTCAGATTCTCGTCCGCCATCAGCTCCTTCTCGTCCTCAAGCGCGTAAACCTTCGCTCCAAAGGCCCTCTTCACCTGATCCAGGGCTCCAATATGGTCGGAATGGCCGTGAGTCAGCAAAATGGCCTTCACATCCAGCCCTTCGCGCTTACAGCACTCTATAATCAAATCCCCTCTGTCGCCGGGATCTACAATCACCGCTTCCTTCGTCTCCTCGTTTGATACAATATAGCAGTTGGTCTGCACATAGCCTACCGTCAGCTTCTTAATCTGCATTCGCCTGTCCTCTCCTTCAGCATAAGTTTAGCAAAATACGGAAACATAGAGAAAACTGCTTATCCGGCAGTTCTCTCTATATCTATTACGCCTTCAATCTGTCTCAGCTTGTCGGCCAGTTTATTCAGTTCTTCAATTCCCCGGATGTCGAAGGTCATTAAAATCGTGGCCTTTCCCTGCTTGGTCGTCCGCACGTTCATGGATTTAATGTCAATCTGCCGCTCTGTGAACACCTTGGACAGATCCACGAACATGCCGATCCGGTTATTGGCAAAAATCTTAATCTCCGTGGTGTAGCGCTCCTTGCCTGCCTCGTCTCCCACAGGCTGCTGCCACTCCGCCTCGATGAGCCTTGCCTTCTCGTCCTCCGGCAGGTTTATCACGTTGATGCAGTCTGTTCTGTGGATGGAAATACCTCGGCCTCTCGTCACAAAGCCCACAATCTCGTCTCCCGGAACAGGGCTGCAGCACTTGGAGAAACGCACCGCCAAATCGTCGATTCCCTTCACCACAATGCCGCTCTTGGGCTTGCCGTGGGACACCGCCACAGGAACCTTATTTCCGTCTCCGATAGAATCCAGGATCGTAGCGTCTGTCTTCTCCTTCTCCATCTTTTTCATATGGGCCTCCATCATCTTGTTGATGACCTGGCCCTCCTTCAGGCCGCCGTGGCCGATGGAGGCAAGGACAGAATCCCAGTCCTTGTAGGAATAGCGCTTCATCACCTTTTCCATGAACTCCGGCTTGTTAAGCTCCGCGTAGTTAATGCCCTTATTGCGGCAGTATTTGTCAATCATATCGCGGCCGCGGATAATATTGTCTTCCTTTAACTCCGCCTTAAACCACTGATTGATCTTGTTCTTCGCCTGGGTGCTCTTGACAATTTTAAGCCAGTCCCGGCTGGGGCCCTTGCTGTTCTGGGAAGTCAGAATCTCAATCCTGTCGCCGTTTTTAATTACATAGTCAATATTTACCAGCACTCCGTTGGCCTTGGCGCCCACCATCTTATTGCCCACCGCGCTGTGGATCGAGTAGGCAAAATCAATGGGAGTAGAACCGCTTGGCAGGTTCTTCACATCTCCCGAGGGGGTAAAGCAGAACACGCTGTCTGAGAACAGATCCAGATCGCTCTTTAAGGAATCCAGGAACTCCTTATTGTCGGACATATCCTTCTGCCACTCCAGAATCTGGCGCAGCCAGGAGAGCTTCTCCTCCGCACTGTCCATGGCGGCCTTCGTGCTTCCGCTCTGCTTATATTTCCAGTGGGCGGCAATTCCGTACTCAGCCACCCTGTGCATCTCGTAGGTGCGGATCTGGATCTCAAAGGGACGTCCGCTGCTTCCGATCAGAGTCGTGTGAAGAGACTGGTAATTATTGATCTTCGGCATGGCGATGTAATCCTTAAAGCGGCCTGGAATCGGCTTGTACATCTCGTGAATTACGCCCAGGGCTCCGTAGCAGTCCTTCACCGTATCCACGATAATCCTGACTGCAAACAGATCGTAAATCTGATCCAGAGTCTTGTTCTGCTTCACCATCTTCTTATAAATGCTGAAGAAATGCTTCACCCGGCCGTCCACCTTGCACTCGATTCCCGCATCGTCCATGTGGCTCTTAACCTCGTCCACAATGCTCTTTACAAAGGCTTCCCTGGAATCCTTTCTGAGAGAAATCTTCTCCGCCAGATCGTAGTATACGTCCGGCTCCAGATACTTGAGAGCCAGATCATCAAGCTCCGTCTTGATTCTGGAAATTCCCAGGCGGTCTGCGATCGGCGCGTAAATCTCCATGGTCTCTTTGGCCTTTTCCTTCTGCTTCTCCGGCTTCATATACTGAAGAGTCCGCATATTGTGAAGACGATCCGCCAGCTTTACCAGAATAACCCGGATGTCTTTGGCCATAGCTAAAAACATCTTCCGCAGGTTCTCCGCCTGCATCTCCACCTTGTCCTTGTCCCAGTTAATATTGGTCAGCTTCGTAACGCCGTCTACTAACAGCGCTACCTCGTTTCCAAACTGTTCCGCCACGCCTGCAGTAGTCATCACGGTATCCTCCACTACATCATGAAGAATACCCGCTACAATCGTCTCCTTGTCCAGCTCTAAATCAGCCAGGATAATCGCTACGCACAGAGGATGGATAATATACGGCTCCCCAGATTTGCGCTTCTGCTCCTTATGGGCATCATAAGCAAGCCTGTAGGCCTTCTCCACCATCGAAATATCATCGGACGGGTGGTATCTGTGGATACTGTCAATCAAATCCTGATACAATACCTCCGGGCTTGTAAAATCAGCCGGCTGCTCCAGCTCTCTATCCAGTTGTTTTATCTGATCCATCTTTTCCATACATACGCCTCCCAGCTTCAGGCATCTGCTCCCATCATGCCTTTGTCGTTTTATAGAGAATTATCACTATTATAATTTTTTTTGTCAGAAAATGCAATTCTTTTCTGCTTCCTCCTGGACGTGCAGGCGTTTTTGGGTGTTTCCCTGTAAAATTTCTAGGATTATTCCCCTGTTTCGGTCTTTTTATACCCTGTCTTCCTATCCACAAGACTGACATACTCCCCGTCTCCCAGGAAAGCTCTCATATTCTTTGCGCTGATTTCCACAATCCGATCCAGGGTAACGCTCAGGTGAAATCCTCCTGATACATGTGGGGTAATGATCACATTAGGACAATTCCACAGGCGGCTGGATGATGGCAGCGGCTCCGGATCGGCCACATCGATTCCAGCGCCGGACAACTTCCCCTCCTCCAGAGCATCCGCCAAAGCGTCCGTATCTACGATATTTCCCCTTCCTACGTTTAAAAAGACTGCTCCCTGTTTCATACATTGAAAAAGCTCTCTTCCAAACAGCCCTCTGGTGGACTCAGTTCCTGGCAGGCAGACTGCCACAATGTCTGCCCTCTTCAGTTCTTCCTTCAGCACATCCATGGTATAAAGCTCGTCTACCCAGTCTGGTTTTTTATGCACTGTTCTCCTGATTCCTGCTATGCTGGCTCCAAATGCTTTCATTCTTCTGGCAAACTCTGTCCCAATGTCTCCCATGCCTATGATCAGAATTCTGCAGCCCCAGATCGGCCTCACCTCCCCCTCATCCTTCCACTGGCGGTTTTTCTGGTTTTCCATGTACTTGGGAAATTTTTTCAGAAGATTTAAAAGCATCCCTGTCATATGCTCTGAAATGGCGATCCCGTAAGCTCCCGTAGCGTTAGTCAGCGCTGCAGAGGCCGACAGCACTCCTTCATCTGTATATCCATCTGTCCCCGCGCTGTTTAACTGTACCCAGCCCAGATTTTTATTCTGTTTTAACAGAACTGGAGGCACATTGCCAATTACTCCATCTGCCAGCTTCAGCTGTTCCTCTATTTCTGTTCTGTCCTGTGTGCAGATCAATTCTGCCTCACCTGCTGCCTGCTCCAGCAATTTCCTGTGCTGTTCTGTCACTGGCAGTGTTATCAGAATCCTCTTTCCTTTTCCGTATCCCACCATATAGAAACCTTCCTTTCATTCTCATTTTTACTAATGGCCTCTTTATTCCGCACGCTCACATATGTATGCGCCAAAGCGCCGGAACGCCGCTTCCTGCAGCATTCCGGCGCCTGCCGTCTGTCCTTTATTTTCCCTCGTAAACAATCAGGGACTCTACCGGATAGTCCTTCAACTTCTTTCTTCCCTCAAGGCCGGCTAACTCCATGACGAAGCAGATGCGCACAACCTCTCCGCCCAGGCTCTCGATCAGCTTGCAGATGGCCTCCATGGTTCCTCCTGTAGCGATCAGATCGTCGATAATGACAACCTTCTGGCCCGGCTTAATGGAATCCTCGTGCATTTCCACCTCCGCGCTTCCGTATTCCAGATCGTACTTCATGGAAACGGTCTTACAGGGCAGCTTTCCCTTCTTGCGGACCGGCACAAAGCCCTTGTGGGCGGCGTAGGCCACCGGCACTCCAAAGATAAAGCCTCTGGACTCCGGTCCCACTACCACGTCGTACTCCACGCCCTCTAAGGTCTTTAACAGGCCGTCTACCGCCAGCTTCAGGCCGTCCGGATCCTGAAGAATCGTGGTGATATCCCTGAAAATAATGCCTGGCTCCGGAAAATCCGGAATGCTTCTCACATATTCCTCTAATTTCTTCATAACGCTGTTTCCTCTCTCTTTCTGTTCTCCTATTCTTCCAGCCTCTTTCGGCATTCGGCAATCACCTTCTTCATCGCCTCCTGTCCGGGAGCGCCGATGGTAGTTCTCTTCTTCACGCAGGTTTCCATGCTGATGGCCTCGTAAACGTCCTCCTCAAACACAGGACAAATCTCCTTGTAGGCCTCCAGCGGAAGGTCGTCTAAGGAGCAGCCTCTCTCAATGCAGGCCAGCACCAGGCGGCCGATAATTCCGTGGGCGTCACGGAAGGGAACACCGTGGTTTACCAGGTAATCCGCCGCGTCTGTCGCGTTGGTAAAGCCGTTTTTCGCGCTCCTCTCCATCACGTCCTTCTTAAAGGTCATGCTGGAGATCATGCCTGTAAACAGAGCCAGACATCCCTTCACCGTATCCATAGCGTCAAAGGCCAGCTCCTTATCCTCCTGCATATCCTTATTATATGCCAGCGGAATGCCCTTCATGGTGGTCAACAGGCTGACTAAAGCCCCGTACACGCGTCCCGTCTTTCCCCGGATCAGCTCCGCGATGTCAGGGTTCTTCTTCTGAGGCATAATGCTGCTTCCCGTACTGTAGGAATCGTCAATCTCCACAAACTGGTATTCGTTTGTATTCCAGATAATAATCTCCTCGCAGAAGCGGCTCAGATGCATGGAAATGGTGGACAGCGCGCTCAACAGCTCAATCAGATAATCTCTGTCAGCCACAGAATCCATGCTGTTCAGGGTCGCTCCGTAAAAGTCCAGAAGCTCTGCCGTGTATTCCCGGTCCAGAGGATAAGTCGTGCCTGCCAGGGCTCCTGAGCCAAGCGGACAGTAATTCATCCTCTTTCTGATATCGTGAAGCCTGGAAAGATCCCTGAAAAACATCTCAAAGTAAGCTCCCAGATGGTGGGCTAACGTAATCGGCTGGGCCTTCTGAAGATGGGTAAAGCCCGGCATATAGGTGTCCAGATGCTCCTCCATCAGAGCGAGAAGAGTCTCCAGAAGCTTCTTTACCAGGCCGTCCAGCTCGTCGATCTCGTCCCTGGTGTAAAGCTTCATATCGAGGGCCACCTGATCGTTCCTGCTGCGGCCTGTGTGGAGGCGCTTTCCCGCCTCCCCGATGCGGTCAATGAGATTGCTCTCCACAAAGGAGTGGATATCCTCGTACTCTGGCGTCATCAGAAGCGTTCCGTCCTCCACATCCTTTAAAATTCCTTTTAACCCCTCGATAATCGCGCATTTGTCTTCCTCAGAGAGAATTCCCTGCTTTGCAAGCATCGTCACATGAGCGATGCTCCCCCTGATATCCTGGCGGTACATCTTCTGATCAAATGAAATCGAAGCGTTAAAGTTGTGTACCAGCTGGTTCTCCTCCTTGGTGAATCGTCCTCCCCATAATTTCATGGCTGTTTCCTCCTTATGTCTCCTGATTTATGTCTTTTTCTGTCTCTTCTGACTCTATGAGCCCTGCTGCTTCTGCTGTTTCCACTGGTTCTGCATCCGCCTCTTCCGGCTGCCTTTCAAAAGCCCTTCTCGTCAGATGCTCCTCCCAGCGGGTTCTCCGCTCCAAAAGACGCCGCCGCATAGCCTTGCGCTCCTTCTGACGCCTTCTTTGGGATATAAAAACTGCGGCAGCCAAAACAGCCGCGCAAAGCAGCGAGATTATCATTCCTTCCCTCAGTCCTTCCGGCAGGTAGGAACATTCTATCACATGGCTTCCCGGTTCCAGCTCAATGCCCAGAAAAGCGCCGAACAGTTCCTGAGGCTGCCTTTCCTGTCCATCCACCGTCACGGTCCATCCTTTATCATAGGGAATGGATGTGAACAGCGTTCCCCCCATGCCTGCGTCCACCGTTCCCTTCAGCCTGTCATCCTCCCAGACAGACAGGGTCAGAGGGCTCTCCGCCAGCTTTCTGTATACATGCTCCAGTCCTGCTTCATTGTACCGGTAAAGACGGATTCCCAGATCCTCATTTCCCTCTTCGTTCTGGAAGGCCAGCGTCTCCCCAGCCTCCACCATTCCCACTTCTATCAGATAGCCGCGGTTGATATTGTCAAAGGTGTCCTTTTCCTCGCCCTTTTTCAGGGAAACCGATTTCACCTGTTTGTTGGAGACAAAGGCGTAATACTCCCCAGCCTCCTCCGGCGTGTAGATCAGGCTGGGGCCGTTTCCAAGGCCAGTCTCCTCCTGAAGCACATCCGGCGCGTCAAACAGGCTGCAGAGGGAATTCTGAACGTCAGCCGGGTTCGCCATATTCAAATGCCACTCGTTTTTCATGATATCGGGAATCATAAAGCCCAGCGGAAGGGCGTACCGGTTGGCATAGAGATAGGTGCCCTGGTAATCCTGGACGTACTCCAGCCGATCCATGCTCTGTTCCCTGGGGTAAAAGGCGTATTTGACAGACAGAAGGCAGTCCACAAACGGCGTGCTCCCCGTAATGCTGTACGCATTAGTAGATCCTTCGCAGCCCAGGCTTTTTATAAATTCCGTCACATCGGCGTGGGCCATAGAGGAAAACAGGGAAACAGACGGAAAATGCATCCAGGCGCCGTCGTTCTTTGTTCTCTGATCCGTTTTTTCTATCCGGTAAAAATCAGCGCTTCCCTTCAGGCTGGCCGCCAGCGTCTCCACCGCCTCGTTATCGGCCGTATAAGCCGTCCGGCTGGTGGTGGTCACGCTGGTGCAGGTGGTGTTCACCGCCGCCTCCACACAGACCGTAAACAGAGTCAGAAGAGCTGCCAGAGCCGCCCGTTTTCTGCCCCTTTCTCCCTGCCCTCTCCTCCTGTACAGAACCATCAGCCCTGCATACACGGCAAGGAAGAAAATCGCGCCGTAAAATACGGCGAAATGGTAGGCCTCGTCTCCCTCCCTGAATTTCTGGGACAGGAGCACAAAAGAGACGGCCCCCAGAAAGGCTGCCAGAATGCTTCTGTCGGAAAACCGATCCAGGTTCCTGTAGGCCTGAAAGCAGACCGTCAGCATCAAAGCGATGTAGATAAAGGACTGTCTGGCCGGCAGGCTGTTTGGATAGTGGAAGCCGTGCCATATAAAGTTCAGCACATTGACTGAAAAGCTGGCCAGAAAAAACAGAAGCAGGGAGCAGTACACCGCCTTTTCCCGGAGGGAAATATTTCTGCAGACCAGATAAAGCAGAAACAGCATCAGCACTGCCGTTCCGCAGTAAATATTGGGCCAGTGCTCCAGACCAATCTCCACCTGTACGTTTCCAATATGGCGGGCCAGCATGTCGACAATGGAAAAATAGCTCTCAACTGTCTGGGGAAAGCTCATCTCCCCGGAAGCAGTGCTCTGAAGGGCGGAAATTTCCGGCAGCAGCACCACAGCCGCCAATCCCCCTGCCAGAAGCGAACATCCGGCAAACAGGCCAATGCATTTCCCCCATCCGTCCTTAAAATGCTCCCAGTCCAGCACCATAAGCACGGCAAAATAGATCACCATGAACATACAGATCATAATGGAGATATAATAGTTGGACAGGATAGAAAGCGCCAGGGAAATACAGTAGAGAAGTCCCTTTTTCTCTCTCACCAGCTGTTCCAGCCCCAAAAGGATCAGCGGGAACAGGACAATGCAGTCCAGCCACATAATATTCCAGCTGTAGGCCGCCATGTATCCTGACAGGGCATAAAAAATCCCAAAAAAGCAGGCGCCAAAATCCGAGACGCCGCTGCGTTTTCTCAGATACCAGGTAAAAGAAAGGCCTGCCAGTCCGATTTTGAGCACAATAGCGGCAGTCATAAACTCAATGACATATTTGCCCGGACATAAAATAAGAAGCCAGTTTAAAGGGCTGGCCAGGTAATAGGCGTAAAGAGCCGCAAAGTTGACGCCCAGGCCGATGTCCCAGCTGTACAGAAGGCTTCCTCCCTCCGCCAGCTTGTGGCGGAACTCTGAGAAAAACGGCGCGTACTGGTGATACATGTCCGTTCTCAGAAAGCTCTCCTCCCCAAAAGGGAAAATTCCTCTCTGGGCAAAAATAATAATCATAATAACAACCGGCACAAAAAAAGCCGCGATATAGCCGTCTCTGGGCTTTAAAAGGCCGCCCTCCGGCCTAGACGTTTTTTCTCTGTGGGGCCGCTTTTCTTCTGCCTGAACGTCTTTTTCCTCCAGCCGTTCTTCCTTCTCCGCCTCCGGCCGCATTCTATGATGATTCGCCATCTCCATGTCTCTCTCCTGCGCTCCCTTCCCTCTGGGCGGCATGATCCGGCTTAACGCCAGATCAAATTCCTGTGAAATCCCTGTTATATCGTCTTCTCTCATACAACCTCCGCAAAGCTTCTGCCGCCCTCTTTATTTTCCCCGTTTTTCAGAGACAGCCTCTCTGCCGCGGAAAATAAACAGCTTGCTGAGTATATAGTTCAATACCAGAGACAGGACAGAAACCGCAATCTTTCCAAACAGGTTGGACCATCCCAGGCCGTTTACCATAAGCTCCATTCCCGCAATGGTCAAAATTCCTGTAAACAGCCTGCAGGCCACAAAGGAAACCAGCTCGCTAAAAAGCCTTGACAGCTTCAGGGAAGTGCTCTGAAACACAAACAGCTTATTGGTGATAAACGCAAACAGAACCGCCGCCGCCCAGGACATAGTCTGGGAAAACACTACGGAATATCCCATGTTGTAGAGGGCAAAATATCCCACCCAGTCCACCGCCGTCGTCAGGACGCCGAAAATAAAATAGGATACCGTCTCCCGGTTGACGCATTTTGCCGCCAGTTGATTCCACATCTTTCTAATCATATGCCACTTACTTCCTCAACTTCTTTTTTAGTGATTGATCCTTCTTTTGCTTTTCTTTTGCTATTGTAATGTGTTTCTCTGTAAAAAGCAAGGACGGGAGCCTGCAAATCACATGTCCCCGCCCTTTTATATTTGAAAATTTCAGCGCCGGTATACGCTTAAGCTACATATTCTCTAACAGCTTCTTCACGCTGACTAACTTTACGCAGAGGGCAAACAGCTCTGTGGCTGTAATCAGATCCTGAAGCGGCGGATAGGAAGGAGCAATACGGATATTGCTGTCATGCGGATCCTTTCCGTAAGGATACGTCGCTCCTGCGTTTGTCATCACAACGCCGGCCTTCTTGCACTTGGCTACGATAGCCTTCGCGCACCCCTCCATAGAGTCAAAGCAGATAAAGTAGCCGCCTCTCGGCTTTGTCCAGGTTCCGATTCCCAGTCCGCTTAACTCTCTGTCAAGAATCTCCTCAACTGCCTCGAACTTCGGGCGGAGAATATCGGCATGCTTCTTCATGTGCTCCACCATTCCGTGGATATCCTTAAAGAATCTCACGTGGCGCAGCTGGTTTACCTTGTCGTGTCCGATGGTCTGAATCTTTAACTGCTTCTTGATGTCCTCCAGATTGTTGTGGGAGGTAGCTAACGCTGCGATGCCGGATCCCGGGAAGCAGATTTTGGAAGTGGAGGCAAATTTGTAAACAAGATCCGGATTTCCCGCTCTCTTGCACTCTGCCAGAATCTCCGTCACCTGATCCTGCTTGTCCTCGTACAAATGGTGGATGCCATAGGCATTATCCCAGAAAATTCTGAAATCCTTGGCAGCCGGTCTCAGTCTGGCCAGACGGCGCACCGTCTGATCGGAGTAGGAAATTCCGCTTGGGTTGGAGTACTTGGGAACACACCAGATTCCCTTGATGGCCTCGTCCTCTGCAACCAGCTTCTCCACCAGCTCCATATCCGGGCCTTCCTCGTTCATAGGAACATTGATCATCTCAATGTTAAAGTATTCTGTAATTGCAAAATGTCTGTCATATCCCGGAACAGGACAGAGGAACTTCACCTTGTCAAGCTTGCACCAGGGAGTGCTTCCCATAATACCGTGTGTCATGGCGCGGGAAATGGTATCATACATTACATTTAAGCTGGAGTTTCCATAGATAATCAGATTGGCCGCCGGAACCTCGATCATATCTCCAACCAGTTCCTTCGCCTCGCTGATTCCGTCCAGCACGCCATAATTGCGGCAGTCCGTACCGTCCTCGCAGGTCAGATCCGTAGAGCTGTTAAGCACGTCCATCATACCCATGGAAAGGTCTAACTGCTCTGCAGACGGCTTTCCTCTGGACATGTCAAGCTTTAAATCCTTGGCCTGAAACGCACGGTACTGTGCATTCAGCTCGTGGCTGAGCGCAACTAATTCTTCTTTTGTAAGTTCGCTGTAAGGCTTCATTCCCTCAAAATCCTCCTTGTTATCAGGCTTTCCCAGCCATTTATTCTTATAACTGATTATTTCACCGAATTTATCATATCAAAACATGATTTCATTGACAAGACATTTTTTGCGCTCTTCCTGCAATTCCCGACAAAAGATTGCCTCCTTAAAGGGACAATGGTATAATAAGGCTCCGTGTTTTAATTTATCTCAAATCTCAGGAGGAAATTCACCATGTCACTGACAGAGCTTTTTATTCTCGCCGTGGGAGTGTCCATGGACGCGTTCGCCGTCGCAGTCTGCAAAGGGCTGTCTATCAGGCATTTAAGCTGGCGCCACGCCGTTTTAGTAGGACTCTATTTCGGAGGCTTTCAGGCGGCCATGCCGCTGATCGGATACCTGTTAGGATCCCACTTCAAGGACGCCATCGCTTCTTTCGATCACTGGATTGCCTTCCTTCTTCTGGCAGCCATCGGCTTCAGTATGATCCGGGAGGCCTGTTCCAAGGAAGAGGATGAGCTGGACAGCTCTCTGGGCTTTAAAACCATGAGCATTCTGGCCCTGGCCACCAGCATCGACGCTCTTGCCGTAGGCGTCACCCTGTCCTTTTTAAGCGTTGAAATTGTGCCTGCTGTCTCGTTTATCGGAATTATTACTTTTCTTTTCTCGGCAGCCGGAGTCAAGGCCGGCCATGTATTTGGAACCCGGTACAAATCCAAGGCAGAATTCTGCGGGGGAGTGATCCTGATTCTCATTGGGCTTAAAATTCTGATCGAGCACCTGTTTTTGTAATCTTCTTCCGCCCGGCAGGAGCTTATTTTCCTGCCGGCTTTAACGGATAGGTGTGGTGGAGAATCAATTCATCCTCCATCTTATTCTCCTTGTAAAACGCCTGGCAGATACGCCCGGCGATCATCTCCACATTCTCCTCCGTCGTGTCGGACAGCATGACTAAAAACTGGCAGCTGCTGTACTGAGCGTAAAGATCCCCCATACGAAGGTTATTCTGAATCGCCTGGCCTAACAGCTCCAGCTGGTAATCGCGCTGTTCCAGGGTGGGAAATTCATTGGCCATGTCTGTGAGCGTGAACAGGATCAGGAAGGCTCCCATGTCCTTTCGTATCATTTTTCTCTCTACAAACCGGTAAATACTCTTAAACGTCTCATAGTCCTGGCAGTAGGCGCCTGGAAGAGGATCCTCCTCCCGCATCTCCTTGGCCAGAATCTTCATGTCAATGCGTATCTCGTCGCCGTTTACGTCGGCCACAGCCACCCTCTCCAGCGTCTCTCCGTTTCTGCTCCTCTTTTCCTTCACAATTTTCTGATCCGCCAGATCAAACAGATCCTTGTACTCAAAGCCCGGATGATAGCTTCCTCCGCAGATGGTCATGGAAAGCCGGAGAATCACCGTGCCGTTCACCTCCACTCTCACGAACCGCTCTCGAATCTGCCTGCACCGTCTCTGGATACCCTCCTCTTCCAGTGTCTGAGGCATAAAAATTGCAAATTCGTCGCCTCCGCACCTTCCGATCAGGCAGCCGGAGGGAAACATTTTCTTCAGCACCGACGCAATATCCTGGAGCAGCTGATCCCCGATAATGTGGCCGTATGTGTCGTTGATCTTTTTAAACTGGTCGATATCCATGAGAATCATTGACCCCGCTCTGTTCCGTTTCAGGTATTCGCCCGCCTTCTCCTCCATAGCTCTGCCATTATAGAGACCTGTCAGCCAGTCCTCCTCCGCCAGCTTCTGATAAGCTGCAATCGTCTGTTCCAGCTGCCTCCGCGTTCTCTCTTTTCCTGCTGTTGTCTTCTTTCTCATTCTCAATCCCTCTCGTTCCGTTAGCGCTTTTTTTAACAGTAGCACAGAGAGCTTAAAACTTCAATCCTCAGATAAATAAAAATAAGACAGAAAAGCCGTTTCCAGCCGTTCTGTCTTATCTTTCTCCCATGCAGCGTTCTGCTTTCTGATTCCTACTTCAGAACTACTCTCTTGAAGTTTTTCTTACCGCGTTTTACCACGATTCCGTCGCCTGCAAACTGATCCTTCGTAAAGGATGCCTTCGTATCCTTTACCTGTGTTCCGTCTACAGCCACTCCGCCCTGCTCTACGTTTCTTCTGGCCTCAGAGCGGGATGGAGCCAGTCCTGATTTCTGGAGGACAGAGAGAATATCAATGGCTCCGTCTGTGAAATCTTCCTCGGAAAGCTCTGCTGTAGGCATGTTAGCTGCATTTCCGCTGCTGAACAGGGCCTTGGAAGCTTCCTTTGCCTTCTGGGCCTCCTCCCCGCCGTGGACAAGAGCAGTCAGCTCGTAAGCCAGAATCTCCTTCGCCTCGTTTAACTGGCTGCCTTCCCACTTGTCCATCTCGTCGATCTGCTCCAGCGGCAGGAAGGTAAGCATACGCAGGCATTTTAATACGTCGGCGTCCGCTACGTTTCTCCAGTACTGGTAGAACTCGAACGGGGAGGTCTTGTTCGGATCCAGCCATACGGCTCCGGACTGAGTCTTGCCCATCTTCTTGCCCTCGGAGTTCAAGAGAAGAGTGATGGTCATGGCGTGGGCATCCTTGCCAAGCTTTCTTCTGATCAGCTCGGTTCCGCCTAACATGTTGCTCCACTGATCATCTCCGCCGAACTGCATGTTGCAGCCGTATTTCTGGAACAGCATGTAGAAGTCGTAGCTCTGCATGATCATATAGTTAAACTCCAGGAAGCTTAATCCCTTCTCCATTCTCTGCTTATAGCACTCGGCTGTCAGCATACGGTTTACGGAGAAATGCGGTCCCACCTCTCTTAAAAGCTCTACGTAGTTTAAGCCCAGAAGCCAGTCTGCGTTGTTTACCATCAGGGCCTTTCCGTCGGAGAAGTCGATGAAACGGCTCATCTGCTTCTTAAAGCAGTCGCAGTTGTGCTGGATCATCTCCGGAGTCATCATGGATCTCATGTCTGTTCTTCCGGACGGATCGCCGATGTATCCGGTTCCTCCGCCAATCAGGGCGATAGGCTTGTTTCCGGCCATCTGAAGTCTCTTCATCAGGCACAGAGCCATGAAATGGCCTACGTGAAGACTGTCGGCCGTTGGGTCAAAGCCAATGTAGAAGGTAGCCTTTCCCTCGTTTACCATCTTTTTAATCTCTTCCTCGTTCGTCACCTGGGCAATCAGGCCGCGGGCAACCAGTTCTTCATAAATCTGCATGTTTTTTCTCCTTTCCTGCAGCTGTTTTCTTAATTTCATTGATTTCATAGGACGCTTTTCCTATGAAATAAAAAAACTCCATCCCCTGAATCGCTTGATCCAAAGGACGGAGTTAAATTTCCGTGGTACCACCTTAGTTTGAAAAGACGCTCGCGCCTCTCTTCCTCAACGAGTACAGTTTCCTATACTCCTGCCGCTGTAACGTGCGGCAATCCCGCTGCAGCCTACGCAGAAAAAGTCTTCCGTGCAGCTTTCCCATTCAGAAATCTGTCTTGCGAAAAGTCTCTCCTTCGGTGCAGGGCTCTGGGATGTATTCGCAGATTCTTCCTCCAGGCGCCTCTCACCGTCCGGCTGCTCTCTGTCTGGGGTGTAAAACAGCTACTTTTTCCCGTCACTGCCATCTATCAGATTGTACTTCCTCATTGTACGTGGTTTCCATAGGAAAGTCAAGCCTGTAAATCAGGAATTTTAGGCAATTTAGGCAAAGCCAATCATAACCGCAATGATCACAGCCGCGGAAGCGCAGACAAATAACAGAGCCTGGAATTTAATCTGGAACCTGGCCCACTGTCCCCACTCCATTCGGGCAGCTGCCAGCGCGCCCAAAAGGCATCCTGAGGTCGGCACGATAAAGTTGGTGAACGCGTCGCCCAGCTGGAAGGCCAGAACTGCAGTCTGTCTGGAAACGCCTACAATGTCAGCTAACGGAGCCATAATCGGCATGGTAAGAGCCGCCTGGCCGGATCCGGAAACCACAAAGAAGTTGAAGACAGACTGGAACACGTACATAAGCCATGCGGAAATCATTGGCGGCAGTCCCTTCATGCTCTCTCCGATGGTGTGAAGAATCGTGTTTAAAACGGTTCCGTCGGTGGCGCTGGTGCCGCCTAACACCAGAATAATTCCCTGAGCCATGCCGACGCAGAGAGCCGCCCCCAGCAGATCTGCCGCTCCCTTGTCAAAGGATTTTGCTATGTCGTTTAACTCCATCCCGTTCAGCTTGAAGACCACGCCGATAATTCCGGCCACAAAGCCCATCACAAAGAACTGAGACGCAATCTCCGGAATGTAATAGCCCTTCACAAGCACGCCCCAGATGGTCCATACAATCGTGGCAAGCAGCGTCAAAAGCACCAGCTTATGGCCCAGGGTGAAGGGAAGCTCCTCTCTGCCCTCTGCGCTGAACTCATTTCTATAGTAGGCATCCGATTCGTAGGCTACTGACAGCCTTGGGTTTTTCTTGATTTTAGACGCATAGCGCATGGTGAACACAATGGTCAGCCCTGTGAAGAACACCCAGAGGGCGATTCGAAACGCTGCTCCCGACATAACCGGAATTCCGGCGATTCCCTGAGCCACTGCCAGGCTGAACGGGTTCATCCAGGAGGTTCCAAAGCCAATCTGCGTGGCCACATAGGAGCAGACGATGCCTACCACCGCGTCGTATCCCATGGCCACAAACATGGGAGCCAGAATCATGACAAAGGGAAGGGCCTCCTCGCCCATGCCGAACACCGCTCCTCCCAGGGAGAACAGTGTGATCAGAATGGGAATCAGCAGAATTTCCCGCCCTTTTGTGATGGCGATTACCCTCATAATTCCAGCGTCCACGGCTCCCGTCCGAAGGACGATTCCAAAGGATCCTCCTACTACCAGAATAAAGGCGATGATGCCCACTGCAGTGCCGTTCTTATCGCCCACGGTCATTCCCTCAAACACGAAATTTAAGATACCCTGGCCGCCGAAGTCCTCGGTTCCCCAGAGAGGAGCCGCCTTCGTCACCTTGTTTCCGTTTTCGTCCAGAACATACTCAAAGCTGTCCGGATCCAGAACGGTCTTCGTCTTCTCCTCGCCGTCCTGCATATACGTAATCTCTTTTTCCTGGTAGGTTCCCAGAGGAATAAAGAGCGTCATCAGAGCCGCCGCGCAGATTACCAGAAAAATGATAATATACGTGTGAGGCATCTGAAATTTCTTCTTCTGTTTTTCCATCTCATACTCTCCTGTTTTTTCCTGTTTTTAATATTCAAAGGTCCCCCGCTTTAACACCCGCCTGCCTGAAACCATCAGCTGGCCCCGGGCCATAACGCTGTCAATTTCCAGCGTCTCAGAGTCGGCCAGCACCAGATCCGCATCTGCGTTCTCGGCAATTCTCCCCTTATCAGGAAGCTTCAGCAAAAAGGCCGGATTTTCCGTGACAGCCCGCAGAGCGTCCGTGAGAGAGACACCGTCCTTCTGAACCGCGTCCCGCATCTCCCTGTAAATAGAAGAAACCTTCCCCACTCCCAGATGCAGGAAGTTTCCCTCCTTGTCAAAAACTGGAAGACTTCCCTGGCCGTCAGAGGAAAAGGTCACATGATCCGCAGGCACGCCTGCATCCAGAGCCATTTTAAGCCCTGTGCTGGCCTTCACCTCCTCCGGGTCCAGGAAATCCGGATCCGAGCTGGTGGTCAGGTCAATGTAGCCTCCCATATTTTTCGCATAGTCAATGCCGTCCTCCATCAGCCTTCTGCTCCTGTTAATGTGCGTCGGAAGCATATTGGAGGCCGGAATCTGCGTCTCTGTGAGCACATACCGCAGATAGGAAAGCTGTTCCTTCCCGTCTCCCAGGTGAATGTTCACAAGCCCTGCCTTTCCCGACAGAATGCCGCCTACTCTGGTATCGGCCACAATCTTTGCAAACTCCTCTCTGGACGGCTGGGAGGAGCGGTGATCCGAAATGGCAATTTCCCCTGTGCCCACCGCCTTGTCAATCAGAATCAGATCATCCATGACATTTCCTGTCAGCGTCCGTACAGGAACCTGGTAGGAACCCGTATAAATATACGTGGAGATCCCCTCCTCCTCCAGTCCTCTGGCCTTGGCGATAAGATTCGTCATGGTTCTGGTGGTACCGTCTGTGCCGAGACACCCCACAATGGTGGTCACGCCTCCTTCCAGAGCGTCGGAAAGCATCAGCTCCGGCGTCCTGGTTCTGTAGCCGCCCTCTCCTCCTCCGCCCAGGATATGAACGTGGGCGTCAATCAAGCCAGGCATCAGAATTTTCCCCGTTCCGTCAATTACCTCTACCCCGTAAGCCTCCTCTGCCGGAAGGTTATCTCCGATTTTTAAAATCTTCGTGCCGCCCACCAGCACGTCTTTTATTCCCATATCCTGCGGAGCAAACACGTGAACTCCTTTTATCAAAATCATATGGCAGTTTCCTTTCTGTTTTTGAATCTGAATCATCCTGTCAGCGTTCCATGAAGAGGCCATATGCCTCCAAACGCAGGCGCCAGTTTTCATGTGTTAAAAAATCGTGCCTGCGGCCTCCTGGAGATCGCCGCTTTCCTTCCCTGCCTTCAGCGCCCGGGCCACCTCTCCTGCCGCCGCAGTCAGGGCCTCCGTCAGAGTTTCCCTCTTCATAAAGGGCTGTCCTGCCAGCGCTTCCTCCATGGTCTCGTCATAGGGCACGTGGATAAAACAGCATTTCATGAAACGGTATCTGCGCGAGGACAGATAAAGTCCCGTATACAGCGCCGCATTGCACACGAAGGTTCCCGCCGAGTAGGACACGCAGCAGGCAATCCCGCGGCTCTCCACCGCCTTCGCCATGCGCTTGACAGGAAGCGTGGAAAAATAGGCCGTATCGCCGTCAGGGCGAATCGGCGTATCGAAGGGCTGAAAACCATCGTTGTCCGGGATTCTCGCCTCCATCAGATTAATCCCTACCCTTTCCACGCTCACCTTGTCCTCCCCGCCGGCCAGCCCCACGCAGATCAGGCCGTCCGGCCTTTCTTCCTCTATAGCAGCCTCAAGAGGAGCTGAAAAACGCCGAAACGAGACTGGAAGCTTACGCTTTACAATCTGAACTCCTTCTATCTCCTCCGGCAGGGCTTCCACTGCGTCCCAGGACGGATTGGAGTGGTGGAAACCAAAGGGTTCAAATCCAGTCACCAAAATCTTCATTTTTTCCTCCCTGTATGAAAGGTTCCAGCCTCAAAAGCCAGAGGCAGGAGCCTGTTTACAGATAATCCCAGAGTATTCTAACACAGAAGCAGAGAAAAGTCATGGGGTTTTCGCAAATTTATTCACGGGTTTTTTATAAATATGTATAGAGAAAAGTAGATCAAAGAGAAGGCCGAAAGATTATCTTTTTTTAAAAAAAGAGGCCGCCTATGGCAGCCCCTTACATAAATTCTATTATTTTATACTATTGTTTTCTCCCTTTTTTACTGTAAAAGAAATCCAGCCCCGGAAGGTCCCAGCGGAAGCCCCAGGCTATACCATACAATAAGAAGCAGCACCCATGTAATAAAGAATGTCATAGACAATGGAAGTGTTCTGGAAAAAATAGATCCCAGTCCCGCCTTTGTATCATATTTTCGTATTACCGCCAAATGAAGCGGAATAAAAGGCTGCAAAGGAGTAATAATATTAGTGCAGGAATCTCCGATTCGGTAGAGAACTTGCGCCCCTTCCGGCGAATATCCCATATAAAACAGAAATGGGATAAACACAGGAGCCAGAAGCGCCCATTTGCTTGTACTACTCACCAAAAGCAGATTGACAAGACTGGTAATTAGAATAATTGCAATAAATAAGCCAATTCCGCCAATTCCCTGTTCCGAGCAGTAGTTAGCCAGCGTAATAGCCAGAACACTGGCTATTTTAGAACGTCCGAACGCCTCAATTGCATTGGCAATGGGGAATGCAATCACGAGAAATCCAAGGCTGCTCTTAATGCCATTTTCCATTCCCTTTACAAACTGATCCGCTGTACGGATACTTCCCACAGTTATACCATAAGCAAGACCTGCGACAATAAAATACAGCATCATAAAGGGAATAATTCCTGAGATAATCACCTCCCGCGCTGCGATGAATAAAATCCCCCAGTACAGCACAGTCGCTGCCAGAGCCATTTTAAGTCCCTTATCAATCAGATTCTGATCTCCCTGGGAATTTTCAGCTGCTGCTTCCTCCGCCGCTGGACACGTCTCATACTTTTTATCCCACTGACCATATTTGGCCATCATAAACTTGTTAATTACAAACGCTGCTATAATAGAAATCACAATGGTGGACGCAATCATAAAATAGTAATTGCAGGTTGGATCTACAGTGCCTTCTGGATAAACTAACTGATAAGCACTGGTAGAAATTCCCGCCAAAAGCACATCCGTTCCCGTCAAAACAATGTTAGCAGTATAGCCTGCCGTCACACCGGCGAAACCAATGCAGAGTCCAAAAATCGGATCTTTTTTCGCTGCAAAAAACAGGCTGGCTGCCAAAGCTGGAACAATAGCTGAAGCCGCTCCTGAAGCAATATTTCCACAGATTCCCACAAAAACCACTAAAAATACAAGCCGCTTTTCAGGAACTGCCGCCAGCTTCTTCATAGCTTCGCTCAGAAGGCCGCTGGACGTGGCTACTCCCAGTCCAAGCATCATTGCTAGAACTGTTCCCATCGGCGAAAAGTTAATATAATTGTCTACCATACTGTCCAGCATCCACTGAAGTCCCTCTGTGTTGAGCAGGCCAATGATCTCGATCCTCTCCCCAGTCCGTGGATCCATAACTCCAATTCCTGCGAGAAGCTGCGAAAGTACCAGAATCACCATCCAGGAAATCATAAATAAAATAAATGGATTAGGAAGCTTATTTCCTACCACCTCTATTCCGTGAATGATTCTGTCAAACCAATTCATTTTTACCGCTTTTTCACGTTCACCCTTCATGTCACCCCTCCTCTGTACATTTAATTGCCCGTTTCAACGTATCAATAATATAATTTCTCTTTCTTCGAAGCTCTGTTATCAGCATGTGCTCCCCAATAGAGCGTGGTGCTGTATGAGCAAGACCATGAACCGCCATAAGTGATGGAAGTTCTGGATATGAAACAGCATCGTCGTTTCGGTATATATCTCCCGTTGTACATAAAAGGGGAACCAAAAGACGCCCAATATGAAGTTTCCACTGATTCCATTCTGGCTCTGACAGATTTCTGTTTTCTAACATCTGCTCCAATATACTAGAAAGTTCCAAAGGTCTATGCAAGCTAAAACGCTCTCCAGACAATTTTTGCCAGCGTTTCAAAGAGTCTTTTACTGCTTTCACTGTTTCCATATAATCCAGAGGAATAGAAGGAGACAGTAAAAATTCCATGATAAAGCTGCCAATCACAGCTGTATCCCTTTTAAAGTTATCCGGATCCACATTTTCCATTGTATCCTGAGGCGTATGCCACCACCATCCAAGCAAAGCATTTCCTGCTTCAAGTCCTACGCTTCCATCCTTTCTCTTTTTTTTCACCTGTTTTGACAGCGACGCAAAGGCACTGCTGACCCCACAGGAAGCAAACGACTGATCCGCATTTCTGGCAAATTTAATTCCTTTAAACTCCTGTCCTGTCAATTCCTTTACTATCTCCCGCGCCAGTCCCTTTGTCTCCGGCATAATCAGAGAAGCTGTCAAATCGTTGGAGTTCTTTCCACCAATACTGTCTGCATTGACATTCACAATACAGTGCTCATGAAGATCCTCCCAAAATTCGTCGGCAAACCATGCAGAACCTGCATATCTTCCATGGGAGTGACCAGAAAAATTTACCAAACGGAAGTTCCACTTCCATTCTTCTTGATGTAAAGCTGCGATTCTGGCAATTTCTATCTGCGCTGCATTAACTGTTCCGTTATCAATAGCGCCGTAATACCAAGAATCCAAATGGCCAGTGAACATGACGTAATTCTCTGTTTTCCTCTTTGCCGTCTGTTCTGCAATCAAAAGCGGAATTTTTTTCCACCTAGTATCCACTTCTGTTTCTATTTCTCCCAAAATTCCTGTTTGAGTTCTCAAAAACGCAGCCTCTGATTCCCTTACCGAAATCACAGGAATACCTGGAATCAGATTTAAACTGCGTCTGTCCGGAGATCCCCAGGATGCAGAAGGAATACATTCCCTCACAGGATCTTCCTGAATGCAAATAACTCCCAAAGCTCCAGCCTTCTCCGCCCAGCTTACACTGGAATACACAGCCCTTCCGTCCACTGCAGCCAGTTTTCCGCTCAGTTCTCCTGGCTGAAGCAGAGAAAGGCGCTCTTCAGAGATCCATACAATTTCACCTTTTACTGCTTTTCTTCCTGTAGAAGCACTCATAGAATGAGTTCTCGAATAGAACAGCCTTCCATCTGCCTTAAACGAACTGTTCACCGGAAGGCTGATATATGCGTCATGAAAAAGAAGTCTGGTACTGTACCCCAGATCGCTGTAAGCCTTTTCCATATATCGGAACGCCTCCAGTTCCTCTGCGCTTCCTGACAAACGCTCCCATTGTGAAATAGCTTCTGTATCCCGCATTAAATTTTCAATTTTAATTTCATCGCTAATATTACAGATCATAATCTCCTCTGTTCCTCCTGCGAACCCTCCTTTTACAGATAAATCCTTGCATCGATCGATATAATCAGTATAATATCATTAGAATGGTATTACAAATTATGGTTTTCTATGGACTGCCATTCAAAATTTGAATATCATAGCGGCAATGCACAGCACACAAATAATGAAAGGATAAATGAAATGGATTATCTTGATTGGGAAATTCTAAGACACCTAAAAGAAAGCCGAAATATTACAAAAACAGCTCAAGAATTGTTTTTAACTCAACCCACTGTCACCAAGCGTCTAAAGCAAATTGAACAGGAATTTCAAACTCAGCTTTTTATCAGGCATTCCAAGGGAATTGTCCTAACTCCGGAAGGTCTTTTTCTGACGCAAAAAGCCGGAATTTTTTTAAGTGAATATGATAATATCAAATCAAATATTCAGTGTATTTCCAGGGAAAATATACAGGGAACACTTCGTCTGGCTGCTAATTACCCTTTTGCCAGGGGAGAACTTCCCCGTATCATATCAGAATTTCTTCGTCTCTATCCCAATGTTACCTGCGATATCCAAACTGGATACAGTCAAAAAAATTATTATAAATTGTGCAGCGGAGAACTTCCCCTAGGATTTATCCGTGAAAATTACAGCTGGCCCCACAAAAAACTTCTTGTAAGTGAAGAAAAAATCTATGTTCTGCTCAACCGTCCCTTTTATCTGGAAGATTTATCCTCTATCCCTGAAATTCGTTCCAGATTCCATTACCGCCTTGCCTCTGAAAAAGAGCAATGGTGGAATTCACATTTTCATACACCGCCAGTTTCTTCTATCACAGTTGAAGATTCCAGCATTGCCGCAGAATTTGTTCGGCAGGGCCTTGGTTTCACTGTATGTCCTGGAATTTTGATCCGAGGACGCGAACAGGAATTTTACCGCCTCCCCCTGACTGACAAAAACGAAGAGTTTTTAATACGCCGTACCTGGCTTTATTATCAGGAAAAAAGTCTGGAAAATCCTATTGTCCATCTGTTTGTAGATTTTTTAAAAACGTATCCAAAGGAAAGTGGAAGCCTGGCTGATCCTGCCGCCTCACAGGATCCAAAAACAGCTTACTGTGGAATCACCAATAGAATAAACAGATAGAAATGTGCAAAATATGACAACTGCAAGGCTTCCATAGAGAAACGCGTGCTGATTTCCGCCGCCGAGCGAAGTATTTGAGCCACAAGGCGAGTTTTCACAAATGACGGAACATGGATGCACGAACCGAACAGAAAACGCCGCCAGTCGCAAGGCCTGCAGTTTTTGCCTGCTGTGTAATGACTTAAGAAAGCAGTATTCATTTATGCGTTTGTCGTGAGTGTTCTACAGGACATACGCATGAGTAAATAAATTGTGAACAAATCCCCTTTTTCTGGTATGATAAAAAGAAAAAGGGGGTTTTGCTATGGATGAATTGTTAGAATGGATGGATTATATTGAAGATAAGCGTCAGCAGACGAA
>JAGTTS010000002.1 GCA_018223375.1 Clostridiaceae bacterium Marseille-Q3526 | reverse complement strand
ATATAATATGCTTTCATTAAAAGAAAAGTGAATTATAAGGAGGTAAATGTATGAAAATTAACCAGAAGTATGTGTCCTTTTACTATCAGGGAATGACGGAAGTTCCTGATATGCAGCTGGAACGCAGCAAGACGGCGCTCCTGATTATTGACATGCAGAAAGAATTCGTAAACAGGGACTGCGGAGACTACTTAAAGGCAAAGGAAGCGGGAGACGAGGAGAGGTGGATTCCTTACCATGACCGCCTGGATCAGGTGGTGATTCCCAATACAAAGCGTCTGATACAGTTTTTCCGGGAAAACGGCATGGAGGTTACATACGGGCGGATTGCCTGCCTGAAGGAGAACGGAAAGGACAGAGCCAGAGTGCAGAGCACCTATGGCTGGAATAATATCCATGTGCCGGTGGGAACGAGAGAGGCGGAGATGGTGGATGAACTGGCTCCCATGCCCGACGATATCGTGGTAAACAAGACGACGGACAGCGTTTCCCTGGGAACGAACTACACGCAGCTGCTGAGAAATATGGGGATTGACACAGTGGTTGTAACAGGAATCGTGACGGATCAGTGCGTGGCCTCCAGCGTCCGGGTGCTGGCGGATCAGGGCTTTCAGATTATATGTGTCGAGGACTGCTGCGCTGCCCCTGATATGGAGCTGCACGACGCGGAATTAAAGATTATGAACATTCTGTACTGCAATGTTCTCAGTACAGACGAGACGATAGAGGTGTTAAAGACAGCAAAATAGGAATCAATTAAGAAGGCTTTCGGGGGGAGATGCCTATGAAGGAAAAACTGAAAAAAGAATTGAGCTTATCGCAGATTATCGCCATGGCGGCCGGGGGGATGATCGCCGCCTGGATGGTAGAAATTAAGTACTGGTTTGAGATATCTGGTTCAGGAGCCGTCTTTTCCCTTCTCACCTGCTGCATTCTGGTGCTTCCGCTGTGTCTGATTTATTCTGAGATGACCAGTATGCTGCCCTATGCAGGAGGAGAAAACGTGTGGATTTCCAATGCCTTCGGCTGGAATGTAGGCTGGTTTTCCTGCTGGGCTCTGGTACTTTTGTACATTGTAGCCATGCCGTCAGTGGCGTTTGGAATCTCCAGTATGCTGTCCTATCTGTTTCCTGTCAACTTTATTCAGATCAAGATGATAGCAGGCGGGATTATTATTGTCTGGTTTCTTCTGACAAACCTGGAAATTAAGTTTTTAGCCAAAATTCAAAATATTATGTTCTGGAGCACCCTGGCCATCTCCATCTGCGCGTCCTGCATCTTCATTTTCAGCGACCAGTGGAGCTTTGAAAACTTAAAGCCCTGGTTTCCCACCGGCTTTGCCGGATACAGCATGGGCGTGGGACTTTTAATTATGAAGTTTCAGGGCTTTGACATGATTCCCCAGCTGGTAGAGGAATCCAACATACCGAAGAAGAAGCTGTTAATTGCTTTTATTTCCAGTATGTTTCTGACCTTTTTAATTTACGGGCTGGCTATCATAGCGGTAGGCGGAATTGTGTCAAGCGAATGGATGCAGCAGACGGACATTGTGGATCCCAGAGTGGCGGACATGCTGGGGATGCACTGGCTGGGGCTGGTGATCGTGGTAATGGGAATTATCACCTGTATTACCACGCTGTCAGGCTTCTGGCTCAGCGCCTCCAGAACCCTTTACGGAGGAGCCAAGCAGGGACAGTTTTCCAAGACCTTCACAGCGATTAACCGCCACGGACAGCCGTGGAAGGCGAACCTGGTCATTGGAATCCTTTCTCTCTATTTTACCGTGTTTGCGCCTGAGAAATGGATCAATTACATCTTTACTATCACAGGCCTGTCGGCAGGAATTATTTACTTTGGAGTTTCCGTCTCTTTCTTAAAGCTGAGAAAAACGAAGCCTCAGTGGGAGCGGCCTTACAAAGTAAAGCATGGAACGCTGCTTGGATGGCTTTCCGTTATCTTTACTGTCTGGGTGATCTATACCTGCGCCAAGAGCATGGACGCAGGCGGATGGCTGGCGGTAGGCCTTTATTTTGCTCTTGGAATTCCGTTTATGGCCTACGCAAAGCATATGCAGAAGAAAAAGCCGGAGGAGTGGAAGCAGATTATTCTGTCTCCGGACAACATGAAAGAGGAAGAGGAATAAAAAGGTTCCTTCTGGAAATCCTGAAATCATAGTACCTGAGGTCTGCCGGGCAGAAGCGCTTTCTGGCCGGCAGACAGACTGACAGAATTTAGAATAAAGGACAGGATGATATGTACTCGGTGATAGTGGTAGATGATGATAAGGAGACCTTGGAGCTGCTTGGAAAGGAGATAGACTGGCAGAAATTAAACTGCAGACTGGACGGAATGGCCCAAACCATGGAGGAGGGCCTTTTTCTGGTGGAGGAAAAGCATCCGGAGCTGATTATTACAGACGTTCACATCGAGCGGCGCAGAGAAGATTTGCTCCAGACTCTCTATGAGAAAAATCACAGCCAGAAGAGGCCGTTTGTGATTATTGTGAGCGCCTGCAGAGATTTTGAGGAGGCCTGCAGGGCAATCAGATACGAAGCGGCTCTGTATCTGACAAAACCCCTCCGGGCGGAGGAGATAGAGGATGGAATCTGCTGGGTGCTAGAACGGATGCGGCGAAGGGAAAACGGCGCCGCAGATCCGGACGGAGAGGAGGAAAAGGACGTTTCAGCAGGCACATTAAGGGAGCTTCAGAGAATCCGCAGGGAAATGGAACAGTATTCTCCGTTTATTCAGGAGGCAATCCGCTTTATTGACAGTCATCTGGAGCAGGAGCTGTCCCTCACTGTGATCTGTGAAAGACTGTGTCTGTCCCACTCCTATTTCAGCAAAAAATTCAAACAGGAGACAGGAAGAGGATACGTATCCTATGTAACCATGGCCAAGATGGAGAAGGCCAGGAGAATGATGGAGGATCCCAGAAATAAAGCCAACGATGTGGCCAAAAAGCTGGGCTACTATGATTACTCTTACTTTTTTCAAAACTTCAGGCGGTACTTCGGCTGTTCTCCCAGACAGTTTAAAAGTCATGGAAAAGTTTCCAAATAAGAGGGGAACAGAATAAAAATCTCTTTTGCGGGCAGTCTAAAAAGAGCGGGCAGCGTCGTCTGCCGCTCAGGAGGAAGATTTATGCAAAAGGGAAAAGCCAGTATTATATTTGAGGAACCTCCCTGCATCTATTCTGCCGCAGCCATTGTGGGGCAGAAGGAGGGAGAAGGGCCGCTGGGAGCCTGCTTTGATCAGGTGGAGGCGGACCCCATGTTTGGACAGGCAAACTGGGAGGCGGCGGAGAGCGAGCTTCAGAGAAGGACTGCCCTCTGCAATATGGAAAAGAGTGGTATTTCCAGGGAAAAGATACGTTACCTGTTTGGAGGCGATCTGCTGGGGCAGATTGTGGCTACCTCTTTTGGCGTATCAGAGCTGGAAATTCCTCTGTTTGGCCTTTATGGGGCCTGCTCTACCATGGGAGAGGCTTTAAGCCTTTCAGCTATGACGGTGGGAGGAGGCTTTGCCGACTGCGTCATGGCTATGGCGTCCAGCCATTTTGCCAGCGCGGAGAGGCAGTTTCGGTTTCCGCTGGCCTATGGAAATCAGAGGCCGTTTTCTTCTACCTGGACAGTGACGGGATGCGGTTCTGTGCTGGTGGGGAAAAGGGGGCTCAGAGATGAGAAAAAGAGCTTCCGGCCTATGGCGCAGATTGCAGGGATCACCACCGGCAGGATCGTGGATATGGAGTTTCGCGATTCCATGAACATGGGAGGCGCTATGGCCATGGCGGCGGTGGATACGATTCTCCAGAACTTCAGGGATCTGGATGTGGAACCTGGCTGGTACGACAAGATTATTACAGGAGATTTGGGATCCGTAGGACAGAAAATCCTGTTTGACTTTCTGGAACAGGCGGGATTCGACGTGAGAGGCGTTCATATGGACTGCGGAATGACGATCTTTGACAGCGCCTCCCAGGATACCCACAGCGGCGGAAGCGGCTGCGGCTGCTCGGCTGTGACATTCTGCTCCTATATCCTTCCTAAAATTCAGGATGGCACATGGAAGAGGATTCTGTTTCTGCCCACAGGGGCGCTTTTGTCGCAGATCAGCTTTAATGAGGGACAGAGCGTCCCTGGAATTGCCCACGGCGTAGTGATTGAGCGGGCGGAAAGGAGATAGGGTGGATTATCTGAAAGCATTTGTGATTGGCGGTCTGATCTGCGCTGGAGTGCAGGTACTCATGGAAAAGACAAAGCTTCTGCCAGGAAGAATTATGGTGCTCCTCGTGATGACAGGAACTGTTCTGGGTTTTCTGGGGCTTTACGAGCCGTTTGCAGAGTGGGCCGGAGCCGGGGCCACGGTTCCTCTGCTGGGCTTTGGCAACACTCTGTGGAAGGGAGTGCAGGAAGGCCTGGAGACAGAAGGCGCCCTGGGGCTTTTTAAGGGAGGGCTCACCGCGTCTGCCGCCGGAATTTCAGGAGCCCTGATTTTCGGATATCTGGGAGCCTTGCTGTTTAAGCCCAAGATGAAGGACTGAGAATCAGACAGAGCGAAATAAGGCAATAACAGGAAATAAAAAAACAGAAGAAAATGGAAGGCGCACAAAAGAAAGCAGGTAAAAAGACCTGAGACAGGATAAGGAAAACGTCCTGTTTCAGGTCTTTTTTCGCAGTGCGCAGGAAACGGTTTAATCCGGCGCAGCCGGCACGATGGGGATATTGTTTCCTCCCGGCTCTATGGAAGAACCGCCGGAATTCGGAATATATCCGGGGCCGAAGGGAATATCGTTTCCATCGCCTGGATTGGGATCGATAATGGTGGAGGAACCAGAGTGTACGCTGCAGGTTCCAGGAATCGCATATTTTGAATCATCTGTATAGCCCTCGTCGGGAACTGCCATAAAGGTTTTGGATACAAGCTGGTTTTTCGGACAGAAGGCAGTGGGCCGGCCGCCGGACACGCCGCAGACAGAGACGCGGACATGGCAGTCGCAGGTCTCGGTAGGAGCGGTTCCCTTGGCAAAGTATTCGGTGTAGGTGGCGTCGCCTCTCGGATCGGAGCTGCACACGCCTGGAACCGGAAGCTTGCCTGATTTTCGGCAGATTTCCACCTTTTCCACGCTGTCAGGCGGTACAAAGCCAGGATCCGGAAGGCCTTCGTGGATTCTCGTCATGATATTTCTCCAGATGGCCTTGTGGTAGGAGGTTCCTCCTGTAATGCTTCCGTTGTTGTCGTAGCCGGACCAGATGCCCGCCGTATAGTAGGGCGTAAAGCCTACGAACCACAGGTCGTTGTTGCTGGTGGTCGTACCGCTTTTTCCGGAGGTGGACATTCCGGGAACGGCAGCAGCCGCGCTGGTGGTGCTGGGCTGGGAACCGGGCGTGGCGTAGAGGCTCTGGCTTACCACAGAATCTGCCATGGCGTCTGTGATCAGGAAAGCGGTAGAATCCTTCATGACACGTCTGGGTTCTGGTTCGTTTTCAATCAGGACCTTGCCGTTGTGATCCAGAATCTTTGTGAAGAACACAGGCTCTCTGTACTCGCCGCCGTTGGCAATGGAGGCGAAAGCGTCTGTCATCTCCAGATTGGTGACGCCTAATGTCAGTCCGCCCAGGCCCAGAGACGGGGTAACGTCCTCCGGCACCAGAGTGGTGATTCCCATTTTTTTGGCATATTCCACACCCAGCTGGGGAGTTACCGTATCTACCAGACATTTCAGGGTAATGATGTTCATGGAGTAAGCGATTCCCTCCCGGATGTTGTGGTAGCCCATGTAGCCGCGGTTAGCGTACCAGTTTCGGAAGCTTTTATCTCCAATGGAGTAAGGAGCGTCATAGTAAACGCTTCCCAGAGTTGCCCCGCAGGTATCCACAGCGGGCAGGAAGGAGGTAATGACCTTAAAAGCTGAACCCGGCTGACGCTTGGCGTTCGTAGCGCGGTTTAAGGTACGGTTGGCTTTCTTCTCGCCCCGGCCGCCGCTGATAGCCTTGACCTCGCCGGTAGACTGCTCGATCAGAACGAAGGACGCCTGAGGCTGCAGCGTGGTGGAAAGAGATTCTCCTATAATAGAGTCTCCCTCCTTGATCAGCCAGGATTTATACTGTTCCACAGCCGCCCTGGCTTCCTCCTCGCTGCCAAATAGTCCGGTGTATCCGGTCTGTCCCAGCGTATCGGTAAAATAATTTTTAACATGTCCCTCGGAAAAATGCTCGGTGGTTCCGTCGGCATGGGTGACAGACAGACGGTATTCAATGGAATACTGAGCCAGCGCGTAGTTGGCGGGATTGCTGATCTCCTCGTCCACAATGGCCTGCATCTTCGGATCCTGGGGCGTGTAAATGCTCAGGCCGCCGCTGAACAGCAGGTTGCTGGCCTGGGTATCCGTATATCCCAGCTCCTCCTTCAGGGCCTCTGTGACCTGCTCAATGAGCTCGTCCGTATAGTAGGAATAGGGAGTGTCGTTCTCCTTGTTCGCCAGATCCACGTTCTGGATTCTGGAATACACGTCGTCGGCCAGGGCCTCCTCCTGCTCCTCCTTGGTGATGTAATCCTGATTGTACATCTCCTGGAGAATGGTGGCCCGCCGTTCGGCGTTGTCCTTGGCTCCTGTAATGGGATTCAGGCGGGAAGGGTTTTTCGTGATGGCAGCGATGACCGCGCATTCCGACAGAGTCAGCTCCGACACATCCTTATTGAAATAGCGCAGAGCCGCCGCCTTGACGCCCAGAGTGTTGTTTCCAAGGTTAATCGTATTCAGGTAATTCGTAATAATAATTTTCCGATCCACGTTTTTGGTGAGCTGGAGCGCCAGATACTGTTCCTGGATTTTACGCTCAATTCTGGCGCCGGAGCTTGTCTCCATACCGCCGTTGAAAACCGTGTTTTTAATGAGCTGCTGAGTCAGGGTGCTGGCGCCGCCCTGATAATTATTGGTCAGTACGCCCACCGCCGCTCTGGTAATGGAACGCAGGTCAATGCCGCTGTGCTGCCAGAAGCGGGAATCCTCAATAGCCACAAAGGCGTTGATCAGATCCTCCGGAAATTCTTCGTAGGAAGCCTCGATGCGGTTGGCGTTCGTGCCCACCAGAGTGTCCGTTACATTGCCCTCACAGTCGTAAATCGTGGAAAAATAACCGCTGGGAGCAAAGCTCTCGGCATTAAAATCAGGGGCTGTGTCAATGATGCCCTTAAACATTCCGATTCCGGCGCTGAAGCCAGTCACAAAGACAAACAGGCACAGCACAAGAGCCGCCTTAAAAAAAGAAAGAAAGAGCCGATTCGTATATTTCTTTTTGCGGGAACCAGCGGCCGCAATCTGCCGTCTGGTTTCTTTTCTGCCATAATTCATACCAGGCCTCCTTTAGCTTACCATTATAGCAAAAGTTTTCAGATAATTCAAGACTCGCAGTTCCCGCCCAGACTGCAGTTTTTGTCCGGGCAGCTTCCCTGTTAATAAACAGGAGAGATCTTTCTGGTTGCAATCTGTTCAAATTAATAATATACTCAAAAAAACAGAAAGAAATTACGACAGGGAGAGATTCCATGAAAAAAAGCTATAAAATCCTCTACCAGGCCGGGGAGGGAGAGATTGTAGAAAAAAAATCCCGATTTATCGCCACGATCCGGCCGGTGGACTCAGAGGAGGAGGCGCTGTCCTTTATCGCTGAGATGAGAAAAAAATACTGGGACGCCACCCACAACTGCACGGCCTTTGTCATTGGGGAAAACCATGAGCAGATGCGGTGCAATGACGACGGCGAGCCGTCCCAGACGGCGGGGCGTCCCATGCTGGACGTGCTTTTGGGGGAGGACGTGCACAACTGCTGCGCGGTAGTGACCCGGTATTTCGGAGGCACGCTTCTGGGAACGGGAGGCTTGGTGAGAGCCTATTCGGCGGCAGTGAAGGAGGGCCTTAGAAACTGCCAGATCCTGGAGAAGCAGCTGGCCAGGAAGCTGACGGTGGAAACCGACTACACAGGTCTTGGAAAAATTCAGTACATTCTGGGAGAAGAGAAGATTTCAACTCTGGACAGCCAGTATGCAGATAAGGTATCTCTGACGCTGCTGGTTCCTGTTGATCAGCTGGATCCTTTGATGGAGAAGCTGACGGAAGGCACCAACGGCCGCTGCGTCATGGAGCCGGGAGAGCAGGTCTGGTACGGGCTTCAGGGAAAGGAGATTGTTTTCCTGTAAAATAACCTTGAACTTAGGCACGGTTAATGATAAAATATCAAGTTGTGTAAAAATAAGAAGAAAAGAGAGAGATAGATTATTATGAAGACAAAGCGTGAAGATGTCAGAAATATCGCGATTATTGCCCATGTAGACCATGGCAAGACGACGCTGGTAGATCAGCTGCTGCGCCAGAGCGGCGTGTTCAGAGCCAACCAGGAGGTGGTAGACCGCGTCATGGACTCCAATGATATTGAGAGAGAGCGCGGAATTACAATTCTTTCCAAGAACACAGCCGTATTCTACAAGGGAGTAAAGATCAACATTATCGACACTCCAGGCCACGCTGATTTCGGCGGCGAGGTAGAGCGGGTACTTAAGATGGTAAACGGCGTAATCCTGGTGGTGGACGCTTACGAGGGAGCCATGCCTCAGACCAAGTTTGTTCTGAGAAAGGCGCTGGAGTTAAATCTTCCTGTTATTGTGTGCCTGAACAAGATCGACCGTCCAGAGGCCAGACCGGACGACGTCATCGACGAGATTCTGGAGCTGTTTATGGATCTGGACGCTTCCGACGAGCAGTTAGACTGTCCGTTCCTGTTCGCTTCCGCCCGTTCCGGCTTCGCGAAGAAGAATCTGGAGGATCCGGACGTAGATATGTCTCCGCTGTTTGAGACTATTTTAGAGTACATTCCGGCTCCGGAGGGAGATCCAGAGGCAGAGACGCAGGTGCTCATCAGCACCATTGACTACAATGAGTACGTAGGCCGCATCGGAGTGGGAAAAATTGACAACGGATCCCTGAAGGTGAATCAGGACTGCGTCATTGTAAACCACCATGAGCCGGACAAGTTCCGTAAGGTTAAGGTTGGAAAGCTCTATGAGTTCGAGGGACTGAACAAGGTGGAGGTATCAGAGGCCGGAATCGGCGCGATTGTAGCTATTTCCGGAATTTCCGACATCCACATCGGAGATACCATCTGTTCTCCGGAAAAGCCGGAGGCCATTCCGTTCCAGAAGATTTCCGAGCCGACCATTTCCATGGACTTCATGGTAAACGACAGCCCGCTGGCCGGACTGGAGGGCAAGTACATTACTTCCCGCCACATCCGTGAGAGGCTGTTCAGAGAGCTGAACACAGACGTGAGCCTGAGAGTGGAGGAGACAGATTCCCCGGACTGCTTTAAGGTGTCCGGCCGCGGCGAGCTTCACCTGTCTGTTCTGATTGAGAACATGAGAAGAGAGGGCTTTGAGTTTGCTGTGAGCAAGGCAGAGGTGCTCTATCACTATGATGAAAGAAATACCAAGCTGGAGCCGATGGAGATTGCCTACGTGGACGTGCCGGAGGAGTTTACAGGCGCGGTAATTCAGAAACTTACCAGCCGCAAGGGAGAGCTGCAGGGCATGAGCCCTATCGGCGGCGGCTACACCAGACTGGAATTCTCTATCCCGTCCAGAGGCTTAATCGGCTACAGAGGAGAATTCCTGACAGACACCAAGGGAAATGGTATCTTAAATACCAGCTTTGACGGATACGGCCCGTTCAAGGGAGAGCTGTCCTACAGAAAGCAGGGCTCTCTGATTGCCTTCGAGGCCGGAGAATCCATTACCTACGGCCTGTTCAACGCCCAGGAGAGAGGAACTCTCTTTATCGGGCCTGGCGTGAAGGTATACTCTGGCATGATCGTGGGACAGAGCGCAAAGCCGGAGGATATTGAGCTGAATGTCTGCAAGACAAAGAAGCTGACCAACACCCGTTCCTCCAGCTCCGACGAGGCGCTGAGACTGACTCCGCCGAGAGAGATGAGCTTAGAGCAGTGTCTGGACTTCATTGACACAGACGAGCTTCTGGAGGTGACTCCCACAAGCCTCAGAATCCGCAAGAAGATTCTGGATCCGACTCTGAGAAAGAGAGCCATGATCAGCCGGAAAGAGGCAGAAAAGAATAGAGGCTAGACAGGACGAAAACGTACCTTGACAGCGAGAAAAAGACAGGAAAAGTCAGAAAATTTAAAGACTTTCCCTGTCTTTGTCATTTTGTGTAGAAATTTTTGTATCATTTTTGAGTATTTCTTTGGAACCCGCCACATACATATTATATTAGCAGCCAAGCTGAATATGAAATTTGAATTAGGAAGAGGAGAAGTACAATGTCAGAAAAAGTGATTGAAAACAACAAGGTAAGCGTGATTGGAGAGGTAGTCTCTGAATTTACATTCAGCCATGAGGTATTTGGAGAGGGCTTTTATCTGGTAAGTCTGGCGGTCAGCCGTTTAAGCGATCAGGTGGACGTGATTCCTCTGATGGTTTCCGAGCGCCTGTTAGACGTGAAGCAGGATTACAGGGGACAGACGGTGGAAGCCATCGGACAGTTCCGATCCTACAACTGCCACGAGGGAGTGAAGAACCGCCTTGTACTCTCCGTTTTTGTCAGAGAGTTAAATTTCCTGGAAGAGTTTACGGACTGTACGAAGACCAACCAGATTTATCTGGACGGATACATATGCAAGGAGGCCATTTACAGGAAGACGCCTCTGGGGCGTGAGATTGCAGATCTGCTTCTGGCAGTCAATAGGCCCTACGGAAAATCAGATTATATTCCCTGCATCGCATGGGGAAGAAACGCCCGCTACGCCTCCGGCTTTGCCGTAGGATCCAGAGTTCGGGTATGGGGACGTGTTCAGAGCAGAGAGTACACCAAAAAACTGAGCGAGACCCAGTGCGAAAAGAGGGTGGCTTACGAGGTTTCCGTCAGCAAGCTGGAGTGCGGACCGGATCAGGAGGATCAGGCGCAGTAAAGCGCAGCCTGCTGCCAAACTTGCAAAACTTTGAAAAATGTGGTAAAATAACGCGGCTGTTTCAGTTTTTATAACATTTCACAAAGAGGTGCAGGATATGGAGAAGGGAAGTGTCCAGGTCATCTGCGGCCCTGGCTTTGGAAAGACCACCATGGCTTTGGGAAAGGGCGTTGTAGCGGTGACCAAGCATAAAAAGGTAATAATGATCCAGTTCCTCAAGGGGAGCTTGTCGGCGGAGGTGTCCGAGGGACTCAAGTGCCTGGAACCGGATATGAAGGTGTTCCGGTTTGAAAAGCAGGGGGATTATTTCGAAAAGCTTTCTGAGGAGCAGAAAAAAGAGGAGAAAATCAACATTCAGAACGGGCTGAATTTTGCCAGAAAGGTGCTTACCACCAGGGAATGTGATCTTCTGATTCTCGATGAGATTCTGGGAATTCTCGATCAGGATATCCTGGCTCTTGATGAGTTCGAACATCTGCTCTCCCTGAGAGACGAGGAGATGAGCCTGATTCTCACAGGAAAGAATTTTCCGGATGAGCTGACTGGCTATGTGGACGCAATTTCTAAAATTGAAAATGTAGAGATTGACAATCCGGCAGAGTAATGATAGTATAGGCATAAATAGAATAATACATAAAAGTAGAGGTTGCGTTAATCATAAGTAACCGGCTGGATGTTGCAGGAACAGGGGAAGGCCGATAAAAGGGAGCGACGCCGAAGATTCATGCAGATCTGCCTGTTTGGATCTGGGCATGTGGTGAAGAACCATATGACTGTCATCTGTGCAGGATGGGGAGCTACAGAAGAAAGCGAAATCAAAAGCAAAATCTTGGCTGGCCGTTGTGCCAGCCTTTTCTTTGGTTTATTTAGGACACAGATGTGATTCTGTCCATAGAAAAGCCGGATCTATAAGGCGAAGAGCAGAGGAGGAAATTATTATGGCTATTTTTGAAGGAGCAGGCGTGGCCATTGTCACACCGTTTAAGGAAAATGGAGAGATCAATTATTCTAAGTTTGAGGAGCTGGTAGAGGAGCAGATTGCCGGAGGTACGGACAGTATCGTAGTCTGCGGCACGACGGGAGAGTCCGCTACCATGAGCCACGACGAGCACATCCGGGCAATTCAGTTTGTCTGCAATATCGTGGATAAGAGAATCCCTGTTATTGCAGGAACAGGCTCCAACTATACAGATACTTCCATGTACCTGTCCCAGGCGGCTGAGGAGGCGGGAGCAGACGGAATCCTTTTAGTGACTCCTTACTATAACAAGACAAGCGAGAAAGGCCTGAAGGTCCATTTTTCCGATATTGCACAGGCAGTAAAGATTCCGGCTCTCCTCTACAATATTCCCAGCCGTACCGGCGTGAATATGAGTCCGGAGACGATTGTGTGGCTTTGCAAGAATGTGGAGAACATTGTGGGAGTGAAGGAGGCCAGCGGAAACTTCTCTGATATCGCCAAAATTGCCAGCCTGTCCAACGGATGGGTAGATATTTACTCCGGCAACGACGATCAGACTGTGCCGATGCTGTCTCTGGGAGCCAAGGGCGTAATTTCCGTCCTCTCAAACATTGCCCCGAGAAAGGTCCACGATATGTGCGATCTGTATTTTAAGGGAAAAGTGGAGGAGAGCATGAAGCTGCAGCTGCAGGCGATTCCGTTAATCAACGCTCTGTTCTGCGAGGTGAATCCGATTCCGGTTAAGGAGGCTATGAACCTGTTAGGAAAGAACGTGGGAGGCTATAGAAAGCCTCTGGTAGAGATGGAGCCGGAACACAGAGAGAGACTGATTCAGGCTATGAAAAATTACGGACTTCTTTAAAAACAGGGAAAACCAGGGAACAGCGTCACAGACGTCCTGGAGCGAGAAGACATTTGAGAAGACGACAGGAGGAAGAATCATGGTAAGAGCGATTATGCACGGCTGCAGCGGAGCGATGGGACGTGTGATTACAGATCTTGTGAAGGATGATAAGGAGCTTGTGATTGCAGCGGGAGTGGATATTTCAGAAGAGGGAACCTGTCCCTACCCGGTCTATAAGAGCCTGGACGAGGTGAAGGAAGAGGCAGACGTAATCATTGACTTTTCTTCCGCTAAGGCAGCGGACGGGCTGTTAGATTACTGCGCCCGCACAGGCATGGCGGTAGTGCTCTGCACGACAGGACTTTCAAAGGAGCAGACACAGAAGGCAGAGGAGGTATCTAAGAAGGCTCCTGTGCTGCGCTCTGCCAATATGTCCTTAGGCGTGAACACACTGTTAAAGCTGTTAAAGGAGGCAGCCCCTGTGCTGTATCCGGCGGGCTTTGACGTGGAGATTGTGGAGAAGCATCACAATAAAAAGATCGACGCTCCCAGCGGTACAGCCCTGGCTCTGGCAGACGCGATCAACGAGTCTCTGGACAATACCTGTCATTATAAATATGACCGGTTCAGTGAGAGAGTCCCCAGAGATTCGAAAGAAATCGGAATTCAGTCTGTCCGCGGCGGCACAATCGTAGGGGAGCACGACGTGATTTTTGCCGGCACAGACGAGGTGATCACGTTCACTCATACCGCTTATTCCAAGGCAATTTTTGCCAAGGGAGCCATTCAGGCGGCTAAATTTCTGGGAGGAAAGCCGGCCGGCCTGTATTCTATGGCGGACGTGATTGGCTGATTTTTCTGAAAAATTAAAATAACAGCTGCCAGAAACCTGCATAATTCCCTTTTAGGCCGTCCATACTAGGCTTAGAAAGGAGTTGTCATTATGAAAAAATGTAAGCAGGTTTTAACAGCCATGTGTCTGGCCTTTGTATTTGTGTTTCTGACTGCGTGTGGCTCAAAAGAGGATGTGAAGAATACCACCAACGCGTCAAGAGTTCCCGAGACAGCGGAAACTTCTGCGTCCAGGCCTTCCGACGGTTCTATGCCAGGAGCAGAAAAGGACGGCATGGAGAAAGACAGAGACTTTGAGGAGAGCACAGGAGTTCTGGAGGGCATTGGAGACGATCTGAAAGACGGGGCGGAAGATACTGCCGACTGGATTGAGGAGGGCGTCACCAGAGCTGAGGAGGGCTTGGAAGAGAGAGACCCGGATACAGAGCAGAACAATCAGAGCGATCGATAAAATAAACTGGAAAACTTGAAACATGCGAAAGGATAGGAGCCGGCTCCTATCCTTTTTTCTGTGGGATCGTTCAGGAGTAAAAACGGCGTTCATTCCACCGGATTTCGCTATTTACATTCTCTGGAAAATTCGCTATAGTTAAGACAGAGACGATCCCCGCTGTACCTGGAGAGGCGCGGCAGGTGGGATACATGAAAAACAGAAAAATCAGAGGACGCGCAGGAAACGGGAATGAATCCGGACTGCGCCGCATCCGGAGACGGTATATGAGGCGGAGGCTCGGAAAAAGAGCCAGGACAAGGCGTCTTGCCTTTCTCTGCTGCGCCGCGCTGGCTGCCGGATATCTGCTGATTCTGGCAGATTGGGGCGGACGGCTGTTTGAGATAGAAGAGATTCAGGAAACAGAAGCGCCGAAAAAAGACGGGCAGTCCTCACAGGATGAGGCGGAAGGAAAACGGAAGTTTGGGATTATATTCCGCCTGAAGGACGGCGAGATAACATTTTACAGCGAAAGCTCTTATTAATTATTTTAATAAAAGGCAGAGCGGATTCCGGTTGATTTTAAAAACAAATTGCATTATAATTTCTACTGAATTGACAGAGTTTTATATATATAGCTTATAATAGAGACTGTCAGGAATGAGAAAGCAATGCAAAAAAATAAAAAGGCGAGGTAAAAATCTATGCACGACAGATATGTGAGCCCTCTTTCTGAGCGCTATGCAAGCAGAGAAATGCAGTATATTTTCTCCCCGGAGAAAAAGTTTTGTACCTGGAGGCGTCTCTGGGTGGCTCTGGCAGAGGCTGAGAACGAGCTGGGACTTCCTGTTACGAAAGAGCAGATCGACGAGCTGAAGGAGCATATGGACGATATCAATTTCGACGTGGCCAAGGAGAGAGAGAAGCTGGTCCGCCACGACGTTATGTCCCATGTATACGCATACGGCGTTCAGTGCCCGAAGGCCAAGGGAATTATCCATCTGGGCGCTACCTCCTGCTACGTTGGAGACAACACGGATATTATTATTATGGCAGATGCCCTGAAGCTGGTGAGAAAGAAGCTGATCAACGTGATGGACGAGCTGGCTAAGTTTGCGGACCGCTACAAGGCCCAGCCGACGCTGGCCTTTACCCATTTCCAGCCGGCGCAGCCGACTACCGTGGGAAAGCGCGCCACACTCTGGCTGATGGAGCTGAAGCTTGATCTGGACGATCTGGATTATCTGCTGGGCTCCCTCCGCCTGTTAGGTTCCAAGGGAACGACGGGAACCCAGGCCAGCTTCCTGGAGCTCTTTGACGGAGATCATGAAAAGTGCCGGGAGCTAGACAGAAAGATCGCTCAGAAGATGGGCTTTGAGGGCTGCTATCCTGTATCTGGACAGACTTATTCCAGAAAGGTGGACAGCCGCGTGTTAAGCGTGCTGGCAGGCATTGCCCAGAGTGCCCATAAGTTCTCCAACGATATCCGCCTTCTTCAGCACTTAAAAGAGGTGGAGGAGCCGTTTGAGAAGAACCAGATTGGATCTTCCGCCATGGCTTACAAGAGAAATCCTATGAGAAGCGAGAGAATGGCTTCTCTGGCCAACTATGTGATGGCTGATATGATGAATCCCATGATGGTAGCTTCTACGCAGTGGTTTGAGAGAACTCTGGATGATTCCGCCAACAAGCGTCTCAGCATTCCGGAGGGCTTCCTGGCCATCGACGGAATTCTGGATCTCTACTTGAACGTGGTAGACGGCCTTGTGGTATACCCGAAAGTGATTGAGAAGCGCCTGATGTCCGAGCTTCCGTTTATGGCTACAGAAAACATCATGATGGACGCCGTTAAGGCAGGCGGAGACAGACAGGAGCTTCATGAGAAGATCCGCACCCTGTCCATGGAGGCTGGAAGAAATGTGAAGGAGAAGGGCCTGGACAATAACCTGTTAGAGCTTATTGCTGCAGATCCGGCCTTTAACCTGACGCTGGATGAGCTTAAAAAGACCATGGATCCGTCCCGCTATACGGGAAGAGCCAAGGAGCAGGTGGAGGAGTTCCTTAACGAGGTCATCCGTCCTGTTCTGGAGGAGAATAAAGAAATTCTGGGCGTGAAGGCTGAGATTAACGTCTAAACGGCAGACGCCGCCGGCGCGTTCAGGAAAAGGCCGGAGACGGCCCTGCATAGTGAAGAAGAGAGAAGATAGGTTTTGCTTCAGTGGGAAACTATCTTCTCTTTCCTGTTTCATGCGTTTTTTGCACAGACCTGGAGGGAGGGGAGAGATTGAACATCAGTCTGGAGTATTATAAGGTATTTTACCAGGCAGCGGCCACTGGAAGCATTACCATGGCGGCAGAGACGCTGTGCATTTCCCAGCCTGCAGTCAGCCAGGCGGTGAAGCATCTGGAGCGGGAGCTGGAGACGAAGCTCTTTCTGCGGACTCCCAAGGGGGTGCGCCTCACCAGGGAAGGGGAACTGCTCTACGGCTATGTGAAGCGTGGAATCGAGAGCATACGGGACGGGGAGGAGATGTTAAAGCAGTTAAAATGTCTGGATACCGGCGTAATCCGGATCGGAGCCAGCGACATGACGCTGCAGTTTTACCTGCTTCCTTATCTGGAGCAGTTTCACGAGCAGTATCCGAAAATTAAGGTAATGGTGTCCAACGGCCCTACGCCGGAGACCATAGAGGCTCTGGAAAATGGCGCCATTGATTTCGGGATTGTCAGCACGCCCTTTGAAGGGCGGGAGGAGATGCGGGCAGTTCCCGTCCGGCAGATTGAAAATATTTTTATTGCCGGAAGCCGGTTCAGGGAACAGCTGGAAGGGCGGGAGCTGGATTACAGAGAGCTGAAGGATTACCCCTGTATTTTCCTGGAGAAGAAGACCAGCACCAGGCGGTTTATGGATCAATACCTGGAGAAGGAAGGCGTGGCCCTGGAGCCGGAATTTGAGCTGGCCACCAGCGATATGATTGTGCAGTTTGTGAAGAGAAATCTGGGGATCGGCTGTCTGATGTCAGAGTTCGCCAGGGAGGCATTGGAGCGGGAGGATGTGTTTGAACTGAAATTCCGGCATGCCATGGAAAAGAGGAGCTTCTGCCTTATCACTTCTCTGAAAAATCCGCTTTCTCCAGCGGCTAAGAAGCTTCTGGAAACCCTTTCCCCCGGCGGCCAGGACTCAAAAGCAGACAGGACAGGAATATAAGAATAAATTATATGGATCATAATAAATATTGATTTTACTTATGTGAAGAAGTCATATATAATATGTAAGTAATGAACAGGACGCCCCAGACGGGGACAGAAAAGAGCCGTTTCAGACAGAGAGGACGGCATCCGGAGAGGAGTAAGTACATGGTAAGAGCAATCGTTGGAGCAAACTGGGGAGATGAGGGAAAAGGCAAGATTACCGATATGCTTGCCAAGGAATCTGACATCATCATCCGTTTTCAGGGAGGAAGCAATGCAGGCCATACTATTATCAATAACTATGGAAGATTTGCGCTTCATCTGCTTCCGTCCGGCGTATTTTACGATCACACAACAAGCATTATCGGCAACGGAGTTGCGCTGAATATTCCGTTTTTATTTAATGAGATCGAGGACATTAAGAAAAAAGGCGTTCCGCAGCCGAAGATTCTGGTTTCTGACCGTGCGCAGATTCTGATGCCTTATCACGTGCTGTTTGACGAGTACGAGGAGGAGAGACTGGGCGGAAAGTCTTTCGGTTCCACAAAGTCCGGAATCGCTCCGTTTTACTCTGACAAGTATGCCAAGATTGGTTTCCAGGTCAGCGAGCTGTTTGACGAGGAGTATCTTTACGATAAGATTAAGCGCGTGTGCGAGACAAAGAACGTGCTGTTAGAGCATTTATACCATAAGCCGCTGTTAAATCCAGATGAGCTCTTTGCAGAGATGAAGGAGTACAGAAGAATGGTTGAGCCTTATGTGTGCGATGTTTCTGCATTCCTGCATGAGGCGATCAAGGAAGGCAAGAATATCCTGTTAGAGGGACAGTTAGGTTCCTTAAAGGATCCGGATCACGGAATTTATCCGATGGTAACCTCTTCCTCCACACTGGCCGCATACGGCGCGATTGGAGCAGGAATTCCTCCGTATGAGATTAAGAATATCACAACCGTTGTAAAGGCATACTCCAGCGCAGTAGGAGCAGGCGCGTTTGTCAGCGAGCTTTTCGGCGAGGAGGCGGACGAGTTAAGACGCCGCGGCGGAGACAAGGGCGAGTTCGGAGCTACTACAGGCCGTCCGAGACGAGTTGGCTGGTTTGACGCAGTGGCTACACGCTACGGATGCCGCATTCAGGGAACGACAGAGGCTGTTCTGACAGTTGTAGACGTACTGGGATACCTGGATGAGCTGAAAATCTGCGTAGGATACGAAATCGACGGAAAGGTGACAGCAGACTTCCCGACTACGCGTCAGTTAGAGAAGGCAAAGCCTGTATACAAGACTCTGCCGGGATGGAAGAGCGATATCCGCGGAATCAAGAATTACGAGGATCTGCCGGAGAACTGCCGCGCTTACATCGAGGCGATTGAGAAGGAAATCCAGGTTCCGATTACTATGGTATCCAACGGACCGGGAAGAGACGAGATTATTGTGAGAAAGTAGACATTTCCAGCCGGGACGGCCGGAGAGAAGAGTCTGCATGGTAAAGAAGCCGCCAGACAGAGAGGATTCATTCTCTCCGCCTGGCGGCCTTTTTGCAGTCTTTTGCGGTCGTTTCCCGCTGCTTTCAGCGGCTGTCCTTTCCGGAACGGCCGGAATTTTTCAGAAGAACGCCGCAGCCGTAGATCATGGCTGGAACCACCATGGTACAGAACAGGGCTGCCAGCAGAAGATCCAGCGCTTTTGGGCTTCCGATGATTCCAAGCACCAGGGAAGCGCCGTACAGCAGCAGAATAAGAAAAACGCCAGCCAGGGCCAGTATGCGCCTTATATTCATATGAAATCACCTTCCTTCAGAATTTAGTATAAATGATGTAAGAATTTTTTGCTATACTTTTCCGCGGGATTCGTTTAAAATAAAGAAAAGACAGCGTCAGCAGGACAGTACAGGAAGGAGGGGACGGCCTTGAAGAAAATAGCAGCAGCGGCAGGAGCGGCGTGCCTGATGGCGGCAGTTTTCCCCTGCTCCGCCCTGGGCGCGCAGGCAGGAGAGCAGGTTCTGCAGCAGGAAAATTCAGAATATTCGATTCCGGGAACGTGGACAGGGGACGATATGGACAGCCGTTATCTTCTGGAGGATGGAACCTTTCTGGAGAAAAGCTGGCTGCTTCGGGACGGACGCTGGTATTATCTGGATGAGGACGGATATCCGGCGGCCGGATGGAATAAAATCAAAGGAAAGTGGTACTATTTTAACGAGGATACCGGCCGGATGGCCACAGGCTGGCTCTACAGCCACGAGGACGGAGAGTGGTACTATCTGAATGAGGACGGGACGAGAAAAACGGGATGGCTTAACACGGGAGGAGTCTGGTACTGGCTGGATTCGGACGGTGTTTTGTATGACGACGGGTGGCGGATGGTGGATGGCCACAAGTATTACTTTCACTCAAACGGCCAGCTGGCGGCGGGCCAGTATATCGGCACTTCCTACTATGGTTCCGACGGCCTGAGAAATCCTGACTATGATATGAATATTCAGGGAAAGAGAAAGCCGTCCGACGAGGAAAAGGAAGCTGTCACGAAGGCCCTGGAGAATATTCCCAGGCAGTGGATGGACCGTTTTCTGGCAGAGGGCTGGGAATTTATGTACTATACAGATCGGAGGTATATGGAGGCTCCTATGACGGACGAGGGCGTCTGCTATGTATACCATAAGACAGATCAGCGGTATAAGAAGATTAAATTTACGGATCCGGAGTCTCTGACGAGAGCCTTTGGGGAGTATGCTGCCGACGCGGTAGAAGCTGGCCAGGAGCAGAAGGAGAAGGCAGAGGAACTGTATGCTGTTTCCGGGGAGATCTCTTCCGGTGCCAGCCTTCCAGATTATTTTAAGGACGATTATGAGTCGTGGTTCGGCGTTTTATTTGAGAATTACTGCAATCCGGAGATACGAAGCGAGATGCAGATGACAGCTCCAGAGCTGTGCGCGGCGTTTGATGAAATGCTTGGCGTTGATTTTACAGGGCTGCGCCCGTCTGTCTGGGATATGACGGAGGAGGGAGAGATGGACGCCGGAGGCGCCTTTGGTCCGGCCCTGGATCCAGAATTGAATCCGATCCTGAAAGGAAGATAGGGGGGGTTTCGCAGTATTTTTGCGGAAAGCCCCAACTTTTTTGTTCCGCTTATCATCTTTAATACTAGAAGGAATAGATACAGAAACGAATGGGATTGAAATTTAGAAAGGCAGAGAGCATGGAACAGAATCTATATGACAGCGTGGCTGCCTACATTATAGAGAACCAAAACAGATTTTACCGCCTGGCCTACAGCTATGTAGGGGATAGGGAGGCTGCTCTTGATGTGGTGCAGAACGCGATTTTGAAGGGACTTGAAAAATGCGATACCCTTCGCAATCAGGACGCAGTAAAGACATGGTTTTACAGGATTGTAGTCAATGAAGCGCTCCAGATTCTGAGGGCAAGGAAAAGAGAAGAGCTTTCGGCAGATGGGGAAGTGTTTGAGCAGGCGTACACAGAACCAGCCTATGACAGGGAGAGGGAGGTCTATGAGGCAGTGAGGAATCTGCCGGATCCAGGCCGAACCGTTGTCATTCTTCATTATTATGAGGATTTAACGCTGAAGCAGATTGCAGAGATTACGGATGTAAACCTGAATACAGTGAAATACAGGCTGTATTCATCGCTGGAGCGTCTGAAAAAAAGATTAAAGGAGGAAGCGCTATGAAACCGGAAGATGGAAAGGGCATATACGACAGCATAGAGATTCCTGAAGAACTGGATCAGATAGTGAGACAGTCCATTGCCGAGGCGGAAAAAAGGCGCAGAGAAAAAGAAGCAGAAGAAAAAGAATCTGACAAAGACAGGGGCGGGAATGTTCCGGAGAAGAGCCAGGAAAAGAGAAGCGCTCAAGCGATCCGTTTTTCACAGAGAATGGCGGCAAGATTCACAGCCGCCGCAGCCGGAGCCGCTGTTGTTTTTACCATTGGATTGAATACGAACCAGGCGTTTGCAGAAACGATGAAACAGATTCCGGGAATCGGATTTCTGGCAGAAGTTCTGACGATCCGTTCGTATCACCAGGCAGATCAGGACTACAATATTGACGCGGAAATTCCAGCAATTGTGGAGACTGGAGGCCTGGATGGGTCGGGAAGCCAGTCCGGCACGGCAAAAAGCGTGAACGAGCAGATTGAACAGATTGTGGACAACTATCTTGCAGAGGGCAAGAAGGAATTTGCCGCCTATAAAGAAGCTTTTTTTGCAGCCGGAGGCACAGAGGAGGAGTGGGCGGACCGCCAGATGGATCTGTCTGTGGACTACCAGGTAAAATACCAGAGCGAGGAGGTTCTCTCCCTGGAACTGATTACCTTTAAAGGCTGGGTTAACGCGATGGAGGAGCGGTATTATTACAATCTGGATTTGAAACAGGACCGCCTGCTCGCCCTGAAGGACGTTCTGGGAAGCGGCTATGTGGAGCGGTGCAATAAGGAGGTAGTGCGCCAGATTGAAGCGCGCATGGCGGCAGATGAAAACCAGATGTTTTTTGGCTTTGAACCCAATGACGATGGAATGGCAGAGGGGTTTACCACAGTAGACGAGACGACGCAGTTTTATATCAATGAAAACCAGGAGGTGGTTTTAGTATTCCCGGAATACAGCATAGCGCCTGGCTATATGGGCATCACAGAGTTTAATATGGGAAAGGCAGAGTTTCCTTCCTAAAAAGAGCCGGCTGAGGTTAATCCTCAGCCAGCTCCTCCCATTTTTCATAGAGTTCTTCCAGCTGTCTGGCAATAGACTGCTTTTCCGCGTTCAGCTCCATGAGCTTCGCCACGTCGGAAAAGACGTCCTCCTGGCAGAGAAGAGAATCGATTTCGCCGTCCCTGGTTTCCAACTGGTGGATGGCGTCTTCTGTTTTTTTCAGCTCGTTCTGGCGCTTTCTGAGGCGCGCCTGCTCCTCCTTCTGCTGCTTCCAGTCTGTTTTTCCGGAGGAATCTCCGCTGTCAGAAGAGGAGGCGTTTCCCCTGTCCCCGGACCAGGGAAGAGAGGCGGCGTTTACCGGGCCGGAAGCCGCGAAGGCCGCTGCCTGAGAGTTGTTTTCCGATGGTTTGGAAGAAGCTGCGGGAGAGGCGGAAAACAGCTGCTCCATGGTATCGCGCTTTTCCAGGTAATAGTCGTAATTGCCAATGTAATTGACCAGGGTATTGTGAGTCAGATCTAAAATTCTGGTGGCCGTCTTATTGATAAAATATCGGTCATGGGAGACGTAGAGAACGGTTCCGGTGTAATGGGTCAGGGCGTTCTCCAGGATCTCCTTGGAGGTGATGTCCAGATGGTTGGTGGGCTCGTCCAGAATCAGGAAGTTGGCCTCTGAGAGCATCAGCTTGGCCAGAGAGACACGTCCCTTCTCTCCGCCGCTGAGATCGCCGATCAGCTTAAACACATCGTCTCCGGTAAACAGGAAGGCTGCCAGGACGTTTCGAATCTGAGTATTATTCATATTCGGATAGGTGTCCGACAGCTCCTGAAACAGAGTTTTCTCGCTGTGGAGCACATGATGCTCCTGATCGTAGTATCCGATATGGACTCTGGAACCCAGCCGGATCTCCCCTGCGTCAGCGGCCAGAATGCCGTTAATGATCTTTAAAATCGTGGTTTTTCCCGTTCCGTTATTTCCTATGATGGCGATGCGTTCCCCCCGCTTGATCTCAAAGTCCACGTCGGAAAAAAGAGTCTGCCCGTCAAAGCCCTTGGTAAGGCCCCGGACCGTCAGAACGTCGTTTCCGCTGACAATGTCAGGCTCCAGGGTGATGTTCATGGCGTCGTTTACCTCTGTGGGCTTTTCAATCCTCTCGATTTTATTTAACAGCTTTTCACGGCTCTCCGCCCGCTTGATGGATTTCTCCCGGTTAAAGGAGCGCAGCTTGGTGATAACCTCCTCCTGGTGCTTGATCTCCTGCTGCTGGTTTAAGTAGGCCTTTAAAATGCTGGCCCGCAGCATGGCCTTTTTTTCACTGTAGGCCGAGTAATTGCCCTGAAAGACGGTGGAGGAGCCGTTGTCCAGTTCTACCACCTTCGTCACCACCCGATCCAGGAAATACCGGTCGTGGGCTACAATGACGACAGTTCCCTGATAATTCAGGAGATAATTTTCGAGCCAGGCGATGGACTCCATGTCCAGGTGGTTGGTGGGCTCGTCCAAAAGAATAATATCCGGCTTGGACAGGAGCAGTTTTCCCAGGGAAACGCGGGTTTTCTGGCCGCCGGAGAGGGTGGAGACAGGCTTTGAAAATTCCTCCTCCAGAAATCCCAGTCCTTTTAACACGCCGGTAATTTCGCTTTTCCATGCATAGCCGTTGGCCAGCTCGAACTCGTGGCTGAGGCGGCTGTAGGTCTGGTAAAGGCTTTCCAGCTCCTCGCCCTGGGAGCGCTTCATATTTACCTCCAGAGTCCGGAGACGCTCCTCCATCTCAATGATGGGCCGCTTCACCTCCAGAAGCTCGTCGTATATGGTCCGGCCGCTGTCCAGATCCTGGTGCTGGGCCAGATAGCCCAGGGTTTTTCCCTTGGCAATGACTACGGAACCCTCGTCCGGCGCCAGCTCTCCTACGATAATTTTCAGAAGAGTAGATTTTCCGGCTCCGTTAATACCTACGACGGCCGCCTTTTCCCTCTCTTCTATGTGAAAGGATATGTGATTTAAAATCGAATCCGTTCCAAACGATTTTGAAATATTGCTGCATGATAAAATCATGTTGTCCTCCTGTATGTCTAAAATCAAAAACCTGCAACAAGTATAATATAAGAAGGGAATATTTGCAAGACAGCTGGAAAATCTGCAGAACTTTTATTTGACAATAATTTGTCATATGCTATAATAGTAAATAACGCATTTTCCTGAGGAACGGAGCGATACGGGAAAACGCCAGGTTAAAGTAAAGGAAGGTGAAGAAAAGCCGTGGAACAGAAAGAGATTTCTAAGGCGGTTATTTCAAGGCTGCCCAGATATTACAGATATTTAGGGGAATTGCTGGAAGAGGGGGTAGAACGGATTTCTTCCAACGAGCTGAGCGTGAGGATGAAGGTGACCGCTTCTCAGATCCGCCAGGATCTGAACAATTTCGGCGGATTTGGGCAGCAGGGCTATGGCTATAATGTAAAATATCTGTATTCAGAGATTGCCAGAATTCTCGGCATTGACAGGCAGCACAACCTGATTATTATAGGAGCGGGAAACCTGGGACAGGCCATTGCCAACTATACGAATTTTGAACGCCGGGGCTTCCTGATCAAGGGAATGTTTGACGTAAACCCAAGGCTGGTAGGCCTTGTAGTCCGCGGCGTAGAGATAAGAGGAATTGAGGATCTGGAGCAGTTTATCAAGGATAACGACGTGCAGATCGCAGCTCTGACCATTCCCAAGTCCAAGGCGCCTGAGATTGCGGACCGCCTTGTGAAGGCCGGAATTAAGGCCATCTGGAATTTTGCCCACACGGATCTGGTGGTTCCCGACGACGTGGTGGTGGAGAACGTCCATCTGTCCGAGAGCCTGATGCGGCTGTCCTACCGGGTATGCAGCATGCAGGATCAGAAGGAGAGGGAAAAAAGTCAGGCAAAGGGAAAAGAAGCAAAATGATAGCAGGGGTAGGAACAGACATGATAGAAATTGCGCGGATTAAGAGGGCCTGTGAAAAGAAGGCTTTCTTGACGCGTGTCTATACCCAGGAAGAGTGCCAGCAGGCCGGGGAAAATTATTCCCGGCTGGCCGGCACTTTTGCCGTTAAGGAGGCGGTGTCCAAGGCCCTGGGGACGGGATTTCGAAGCTTCGGCCCCAGAGAGATCGAGGTGCTGAGGGACGATCTGGGAAAGCCCTTTGTACGTCTTCACGGAGGGGCAAAAAAGCTGGCTGAGGAGCTGGCGATTCAGCAGATTCATGTGTCCATTACAAATACTGCAGAGTATGCGGCGGCCTTTGCCGTGGGGGAGCGGGCTGATCAATAGGAGAAGGAGGAGACAGGGATGAGACAGCTGGTAACGGGGGAACAGATGAAGGCAGTGGATCAGTATGCGATTCAGGAGGTGGGAATTCCATCTCTGGTACTGATGGAGCGGGCGGCGCTTTCCGTGGTGGAAGAGATGGAGCCGGAGCTTTTCAGGGAGGATCAGATTCTGATTGCCTGCGGAACAGGAAATAACGGAGCGGACGGAGCGGCCGTCGGGCGTATGCTTTTTCTCAGGGGCTACCATGTGACGGTTGTTACAGTGGGCAGGGAGGAAAGCCGCACAGAGGAGCTGAAACTTCAGCTGTCAATCAATGAAAAGCTGGGGCTTTCTGCCATGGAGGCGGAGGACTTCATTCCGGGAACCTGCCAGGCGGCAGTGGACGCCCTTTTCGGGGTAGGACTTTCGCGGAACGTAGAAGGGGCTTACCGGGATATGATTGAGACGATTGAGGATATGAAGCCGCGGCTTACTGTGGCCGTGGATATTCCGTCTGGTATCCATTCTGATACGGGAAAGGTGATGGGAACTGCCGTAAAAGCTGATTTAACAGTGACGTTTGGATTTAAAAAGGTGGGACTTTCCCTGTTTCCGGGAAGAGAGTACAGCGGACGGGTGGTTGTGAAGGATATCGGATTTCCTCCCTGTCCGGCAGAGCGTCTGACAGGAAGGCGGTATGTGACCTGCGGACCGGAGGATTTAGAACTTCTCCCAGGAAGGAAACCCTGGTCCAACAAGGGAACGTACGGACATGTGCTGATTGCCGCCGGATCTCCCGGCATGGCGGGGGCGGCCTATTTGAGCGCCCTGGCCGCTTACCGTATGGGAGCCGGACTTGTAAAAATTCTGACGCCGGCGGAGAACCGGGAGATTTTACAGACGCTCATTCCGGAAGCTGTCCTTTCCGTTTATGATTGCGCCGAAGCTCTGGAAGAGCCGGAACAGTTTTTAGGAAAGATTGAAAAGGAGTGCGGCTGGGCGGATGCGGTTGTGCTGGGGCCGGGGCTTGGAAAGGAGCCCTGGGCGGTGCGTCTGGTACAGCAGGTCCTTTTATCAGCCTTTGTGCCGATTGTCCTGGATGCGGACGGCCTGAATATTGTGGCGGAAAATCCTTCCCTGTCAGAATATTTTACGGAAAATGTGCTGGTAACGCCCCATGTGGGGGAGATGGCCAGACTTTCCGGGCTGGAGATAGAAGAAATCCAGGCTGATTTGACGAAAGCGGCGGAGGACTACAGCGAAAAATATGGGGTTATCATAGTTTTAAAAGACGCGGCCACCGTGGTGGTGAGAAAGGACGAGCCGATTTACATTAACAGCAGCGGCTGCGCAGCTATGGCTAAGGCCGGTTCAGGGGACGTGCTGACAGGAGTGCTGGCGGCTTTGATTGCCATGGGCATGGAGGAAGGCCAGGCAGCCGTCCTGGGCGTTTACCTTCACGGACTGGCCGGAGAGGCGGCAGAGAAGGCTTTAGGAGAGAACGGCGTGCTGGCCAGAGATCTGGCGGACAGCCTGGCAGATGTGGAGAGGGAAGAAGCAGTATGTGGAAGAAAGAAGAGAACGTGACAGCTGGAAGAGAACATGACTTTGACCGGATCTGTGTCCTGGTCCACCTGGATCGGATCCGCCAGAATATGAAGTCCATGAAGGAGAATCTGCCGGAAGGGACGAAGATCATCGGCGTGGTGAAGGCCGACGGCTACGGCTGCGGCGCGGGAGAGACTGCCAGAGCGGCTGATCCCTATGCGGCGGCCTTTGCCGCAGCTACGGCAGACGAGGCGTTAAGCCTGCGCCGGGAAGGAATTTTAAAACCGGTTCTGGTTCTTGGAAGCGTGCCAAAAGAGAGATTTTATGAGCTTTTGGCGGCTGATATCCGCCCGGTGATTTTCGAGGAGGAAATGGCGGCGGCCTTTTCAGAGATCGCCAGCCAGGCGGGGATCCGCGGGAAGATCCACCTGGCAGTGGATACGGGCATGAGCCGGATTGGTTTTCAGCCGGGAGAGCAGGCGTTAGAAGAGATCAGGCGCATCAGCCAGATGAAAGGGATTGAGATAGAGGGCATGTTCACCCATTTTGCCAGGGCAGACGAGCTTGACAAGCAGTGGGCAGAGCGGCAGTTTCAGAAGTTCAGGGATTTTTCCGCCGCCGTATCGCAGCTTCTGGAGAAGGCGGAACCAGGCAGGAAAAAGCTGCTCTGCCACTGCTTAAACAGCGCCGGAATCGTGGATTTCCACCGGATGCCGAAAGGCTCGGAGATGAACGGAGCCAGGGCAGGGATCGCCATGTACGGCCTGTACCCGTCCGGGGAGGTGGATCACAGCCGTGTCCGCCTGCTTCCTGTTATGGAATTTAAGAGCCGCATTACATATATTAAGGAAATTCCGTCTGGAACAGCAGTCAGCTATGGGGGAACCTTTACGGCGGATCGTCCCATGAAGATTGCCACGGTCAGCGCCGGCTATGCGGACGGCTACCCGCGAGGCGCGTCTGGAAAAGGAGAGGTGCTGATTCGCGGAAAGCGGGCCAGGATTCTGGGACGGGTCTGCATGGATCAGCTTATGGCGGACGTGACTGATATTCCTGAGGCTGAGAAATGGGACGAGGTTACTCTTGTAGGCCGCGACGGGCAGGAGGAAATCACCATGGAGGAGCTGGCTGATGTCAGCGGCGGCTTCCACTATGAACTTCCCTGCCTCATCGGGAAACGAGTTCCCCGTATTTACACCTGGGGGAACCAGGGACAGAACACTCTCATATAATAAAGGGGAAGAGAAAATAAATCTTTCCGCAGTTTTGAATACCATTCAGAAAATAAGGCAATACTGGAGGTATAAACTGAAATGACGGAGAGTGAGACAGTTGGTTATAAAACGAGGAGATATCTATTATGCAGATTTGCGTCCGGTAGTAGGATCCGAGCAGGGAGGCGTCCGTCCGGTACTGATTATACAGAACGATATTGGCAATAAGCACAGCCCCACCGTGATCTGCGCGGCGATTACCTCTAAGATGAATAAGGCAAAGCTTCCCACCCATGTGGAGCTGGATACCAGGCGGTGCGGTATGGTGAGAGATTCCGTGATTCTCCTGGAGCAGCTGCGCACCATTGACAAGCAGAGACTGAGAGAGCGGATCTGCCATATTGACGAGGAGCTGCTTGGACGGGTGAACCAGGCGCTGATGGTCAGCCTTGAGCTTTAAATAAAACGGCCTTTGGCAGCAGGAAAATACATACAACTGCCGGGCGGTTAAGGTTGACGAACGCAGAATAGAATGGTATAGTGGCAGAATAGGGCAGAGTCCGGATATTCTGCCTTTTTACTTTATAAGAAAAGAAGACAAAGGAGAGCATTTTTAATTATGGACGACGGGTATTGGCCCTTAAGTATTGTGATTTTTGCAGCGTTTATTCTGCTGGATGCCGTTTTGTACGGTTTCGGAGCTGCTATCCAGCATTTAAATTCAGGAACGCTGGAAAAAGAGGCCCAGGAAGGGAATAAGAAGGCGGAGAGGCTTTTGGCGGTAATCAGCCAGCCGGCAGAGTTTATTGGCACCGTGCAGATTGTGACTAATTTAATCGGCCTGGTTTCAGGAGCTGTGATTTTAAAAGAGGCAGGCGCGCTGCTGGGGCTGCTGATACATAGAACCGGGGAGACGGGAGAGGGCTTTTCCCTGATCGCTGCTACGGCAGCGGCGGCTGTTATGCTGCTGGCGGCTCTGATCAGCCTTGGAATTGTAGTTCCGAAGCGGTGCGCTTCCAAACATCCGGAGCAGTGGGCTTACCGCTATGTAGGTGTTTCTTCTGTGATAGTCGCTCTGTTTAAGCCGTTTGCCTGGCTTGTGTCGGGATTGTCCTGGCTGATTTTAAAGCCGCTGGGAATCGGGCTGCACGACAAGAACGACAGCGTGACAGAGGAGGATATCATGCTGATGGTCAACGAGGGCCATGAGCAGGGAGTTCTGGAGGCCGGCGAGGCCGAGATGATCACAAACATTGTAGAGCTGGGAGATAAGGATGCCGGCGATATTATGACCAGAAGAAAGCAGATCGTGGCGCTTGACGTTTCCATGACGCTTAAAGAGGCGGTCGCCTACATCCTGACAGAGGGAAGCAATTCCAGATTTCCGGTGTACGATGAGGACATCGACGATATTAAGGGTATTCTGCACCTTCGCGATACGCTGTCCTGCGCTCAGAAGGAAGAAAATCTGGACAAGCGCCTGGATGAGGTGGAGGGGCTTTTGAGAACGCCTCATTTCATTCCGGAGACCCGCAACATTAATCTGCTGTTTAAGGAAATGCAGTCCCAGAAGATCCACATGGAAATCGTGGTAGACGAGTACGGCCAGACGGCTGGAATCGTTACGATGGAGGACATCCTGGAGGAGATAGTGGGAAATATCCTGGACGAGTACGACGAGGACGAGGAGCTGATCTCCAGAAAAGCAGACGGAAGCCTGATTTTCGATGGCCTGACTCCGTTAGAGGACGTGGGAAAAGAGCTGGAAATCGAGTTCGAGGAGGAAGACTATGAAAACTTCGACACCCTGAACGGATTCCTGATTTCCAGATTAAACCGTGTTCCCAGGGAGGGAGAGACGCCGGAGGTGACCTACAAAAGCTATCTGTTCCAGGTCATTTCTGTAGAAAATAAAGTCATTCATACAGTGAGAGCTGTCCGCAGCCGGGGAGAAATAGAAAAACCGGGCGAAGACAGCTAGGGGAGAGAGCAGCAGAAATTTATGGAAAAAGGAATTTTTTATGATGTAAAGATGATGGCCAGAGACGGGATTTTCCTGAAAAAGGCAGTACGGATTGCGCTTCCTGTGGCCATGCAGGGTATGCTGAATACCATTGTCAATCTGGTGGATACTATGATGATCGGCGCACTGGGAGCCACTGCCATAGCTGCGGTGGGACTGGCCAACAAGGTATTCTTTGTATTCACTCTTCTGGTATTTGGAATCGTCAGCGGCTCCGGCGTACTGGCGGCTCAGTACTGGGGAAACGGAGACATTAAAAATATTAAAAAAGTAGTAGGCCTGGCTCTGACGCTGGCAGTAGCCGCCTCCATCGCATTTCTCGTACCGGCAGTTGTCTGTCCGGAAGCAGTGATGCGGATTTTTACAGCCAGCGAGGACGCGATTCAGGTGGGAGCCGGGTATCTGACTATTGTGGCCCTTTCCTATCCTGCCACAGCTGTCAGCAACACCTTTGTGGCCATGCTGAGAGCCACAGGGCGGGTAAAGGCGCCGGTTGTAATCAGCAGCTGCACGATTTTTATCAATATTTTCTTTAACTACACCTTTATTTATGGAAACTTTGGAGCTCCGGCCATGGGAGCGGCGGGAGCGGCCCTGGCTACCCTGATGGCCAGACTGGCGGAGGCCCTGTCCATTATTCTGGTGGTTTACCTTTGGAAAGCTCCGGTGGCTGCCCGGTTTAAGGAAATGTTCGGCTATTCCAGAGAGTTCCTGGTTCAGTTTTTCAGCACCACGTCCCCGGTTATTGCCAACGAGTTTATCTGGGGTCTGGGAACCACTCTGTACTCTCTGGCCTACGGCCGTATGGGAAACGATGCGGTGGCAGCGATCACCATCGCCACCACGATCCAGGATATTGTCACGGTCCTGTTCCAGGGACTGAGCGCGGCTACGGCGGTAATCATGGGAAATGAGATGGGAGCCGGAAAACTGAAGCGGGCGGAGCGGTATGCGAAGAATTTCCTGATTCTCCAGTTTATCGTCACCATCCTGGGAGCTCTTTTCTGCGTGGCCATCCGGTGGCAGATTATCGGCGTCTACAATATCACGCCGGAGATTGCCGAGAGCGTCAGCCGCTGTATTATTGTGTTCGCTCTGTTTATGCCCTTTAAGATGTTCAACTACGTTATGGTGGTGGGTATCCTGCGAAGCGGCGGCGACACTAAAATGTGCCTTTTATTAGACTGTTCCGGCGTATGGATGATAGGAGTTCCCATGGCGTTTTTAGGAGGCCTGTTCTTTGGGTTCCCCATTCACATCGTCTACGCTATGGTCATGCTGGAGGAGGTCTATAAGGCTGTTTTCGGCTACTGGAGATACAGGCAGAAGAAGTGGCTGCGCAATCTGGCCGCAGAGCTGTAGACTGGCCGATTCTCCTGTTTAATACTTGCCAAGCTCAGGGTTTAGTGATAGAATAAAAAAGATTTTGAGCAAAAAGAACGTCTTTCCAGACATTCTGTAAAAAATACATGATTCAAAAAGAGGAGCGTTATTATGTCAGGACATTCAAAATTCGCTAATATCAAGCACAAAAAAGAGAAGAACGACGCAGCGAAGGGAAAGATTTTCACTGTCATCGGACGTGAGATTGCAGTTGCTGTAAAGGAAGGCGGAGCGGATCCGGCTAACAACAGCCGTCTGCGCGATGTAATCGCCAAGGCAAAGGCCAACAATATGCCTAACGATACCATTGACAGAGGAATCAAGAAGGCGGCAGGAGACGCAAACTCCGTAAATTACGAGGAGCTGACCTACGAGGGATATGGCCCTAACGGAGTGGCTGTTATCGTCACTGCTCTGACAGATAATAAGAACCGTACGGCAGCTAATGTGAGAAGCGCTTTCACAAAGGGCGGCGGCAATATTGGAACACAGGGAAGTGTTTCCTTTATGTTTGACAAGAAGGGCCAGATTATTATCGATAAGGAAGAGTGCGAGCTGGATGCAGACACTCTGATGATGGAAGCTTTGGACGCAGGCGCAGAGGACTTTGCAGAGGAGGAGGACAGCTATGAGATCCTCACTTCCCCGGAGGATTTCTCCGCAGTGCGCGAGGCTCTGGAAGCCAAGAATATCCCCATGATGGAGGCAGAGGTGACTATGATCCCTCAGACCTGGGTAGAGCTGACAGACGACGAGTCCATTAAGAAGATGAACCGTCTGCTGGATCTCTTAGAGGACGATGACGACGTGCAGGCGACCTACCACAACTGGGACGAATAAAGCGAGTGAAACCGAGCGCTGCCTGGACGCAGCAAAGAGGAGTCCGGGATTCCCGATCGCTGCTTGCAGCAGCATTTTTAGAGGAACCCAAGCAAGACCTGTAAGGTCTTGCGCAGGGATACAGACGAGAGATAAGAGAATATAGCGTAAAACAAAGGTTTTTAGATGTAAACTCCTTCCTGAACATTGTAATTGATGTCTTGGAAGGAGTTTTTAATTGTGTCATAGAAAACGCTCTGGCGGGAATTTTCCCGTCAGAGCGTTTTTTCATCCGTATGTTTGGCTGCTACCTGTTATAGTGATAGCTGTCCAGCAGCTGGTTTTTCATGTGCCAGAGTTCATTGGACAGATCCACATGAACCTCATGGGGGTTGATGAGACGTCTTGATTCATCCCACAGCGTGTCCAGTTCCTGGCGGCAGTAATCGCGGATTTCCATGACCTTCGGAGACTGGTAGACGCAGACGCCGTCCTTAAAAACGGGAACTAACAGCTCTCTCATCTCGTAGGAGCCTGGGGAGAGGTGTGTCTTCTTCCAGGTTTCGATGGGATCGAAGAGGAGAAGGGATTTGTTCTCGTCATAAACCTCGTCTGCCAGACAGATGAGATCAGCGATAATCTTGTGATTTGCTCTATCGTAAATTCTGTAAATCGTCTTATTTCCCGGATTTGTCACTTTTTCCGTATTTTCGGACAGCTTAATCTTAGGAATGAATTTGCCTGTTTCCCGATCCAGGATAGCGGCCAGCTTGTACACTCCGCCGAAGGACGGGCAGTCCTTGGAGGTGATCAGGTTGGTTCCCACGCCCCAGGAGTTGATGGCAGCTCCTTGAATTTTCAAGCTGTCGATCAGATACTCGTCCAGATCGTTGGACGCGGAAATGATGGCGTCTGTAAATCCGGCCGCATCCAGCATGGCCTTGGCCTTTTTAGACAGATAAGCCAGATCGCCGCTGTCTAAGCGGATACCGTAGCCTTTTAAAGGAATACCGGCTTCCCGCATCTCTGTGAACACCCGGATAGCGTTTGGAATACCGGAGTTTAAGGTGTCGTAAGTATCGACCAGGAGAATGCAGGCGGTAGGGTAGAGCTTTGCGTAGGTTCTGAAAGCGGTGAGCTCATCCGGGAAGCTCATAATCCAGCTGTGGGCATGGGTTCCTTTTACCGGAACGTCAAACATCTGTCCTGCCAGCACATTGGAGGTGCCCACGCAGCCGCCGATCATCGCGGCTCTGGCTCCGTAAATACCTGCGTCAGGTCCCTGCGCTCTGCGCAGGCCGAATTCCATGATGCCGTCACCCTGAGCGGCTTGAACCACGCGGGAGGTTTTCGTTGCAATCAGACTCTGATGGTTGATGATATTTAAAATTGCCGTCTCCACCAGCTGGGCCTGCATAATCGGAGCGATTACCTTTACAATCGGTTCTCTGGGAAACATGACCGTTCCTTCCGGAATTGCATAGATGTCGCCGGTAAATTTAAAATTGCGCAGATAGTCGAGGAAATCCTCTGTAAACAGCCCTACGCTTCTGAGATATTCAATATCCGCTTCTGAAAAATGGAGATTCTTAATATATTCGATGACCTGCTCCAGCCCTGCGCAGACTGCGAAGCCGTTTCCATCCGGATTGCTTCGGTAGAAGGCATCGAAAATGACAGTCTCATTGGCGTCCTTCTCGTGAAAATAGCCCTGCATCATAGTGAGCTCGTACAGGTCTGTCAGTAAAGTAAGATTTCGTGGCTCCATATCCTTCTCCTTGTAAGTATAGTAGTATGTTTGTGTTAATTGGGTAAAAGTATACCATAAAAGCTGTAAAAGAGGAAATGGATTGATAAAAAAATAACATTCCTGTCCGCAGGGCTTTTTCATCCTTCTATAGAATTTCGTAACTTCCTATGGTAGAATAGCAGAAGATGGAGTGAGAAAACGGAGGATTTATGTATACAATAGTAGTTGCAGATGATGAAGAGGAGTTAAGAAGAGCGATTATCCGCAGGATTAACTGGGAGGAGATAGGATTTCAGGTAGTGGGCGAGGCGGAGAACGGGGTGGAGGCCCTTGAGATGGTCAGCGAGAAGGAGCCGGATCTGCTGCTTACCGATATCAGGATGCCGTTTATTTCCGGCGTGGAGCTGGCCAGACAGGTGAGGGAAATCCGCCCGGCCACGCAGATTGCGTTTTTGAGCGGTTTCGACGATTTTTCCTACGCCCAGCAGGCGATCCAGTACAATATTATCAGCTATATGCTGAAACCCATTTCCATGGCTGATTTGACGGAGAATCTGATTCAGATTAAGCAGAAGATCGATCATTTATTCTCAGAGTTTGCCCAGAGAAGAAAAAATGAGCTGGGTATTTCTGAGTTTCTGCTTCCTCTTCTGTTAGACAGCTTTCAGACGAATTTCAGCCCGGAGAGGGAGGAGAGGCTCTGCAGCCAGGCCAGGGCCTGCGGCATGATACGGCCGGAGAGTGAAAATATCCGTTACCTGGTGATATCCGTTACCTTCTGGGATGAGAAGGGGGCCAACTGCACCGATCACAGCCATGTCCATTCGGTGGACAGTATTCTGAAAAAGTATATTAAATATGAAAGCTTTTTTCTGGAAGACAGGATTGTATCTGTGCTGTGGGCAACGCCGGCGTCCTTTGACAAATATCTGCACATTTTGGCGGACGATATTGTCCAAAGTACCGACCGTATTCTGAATTTGAAGTGCAGCGTGGGAGCCAGCCGGGTTCTGAACGGCTTTACAGAGCTTTCCGAGGGTTACAGAGACGCGGTGAACGCCATGCGCTACGCCAGCAGAAGCAAAACGGGCGGCGTCCGCTATATTACGGATGAGGAGCCGTTTTCCGGCGTGGACATGGATTATGTCATGAAGGTAGTGGCCAGCATCGAGGAAAAGATCCGGGGCGGTTCCAGGGAGGAGCTGGAGGAATATCTGTGGGAGGTATTCGGCCACCTGCGAGATGAGAACAATTCCAGGGAAAAGGTCAATTTCATGCTGGTGGAGATTCTCTCCTGCGTCTGCCGGATTATGTATTCCGTATCTGCAGAGTCAGACGCGGCGGCTTTAAAGTCGGATCCGTTCATGCAGCAGATGGTATTTTTGGACAGCTCCTTAAAGGACGCGGCGGATCATTTCGTCAACTTCTGCATGACGGCCAGGGATCGGATTTCAGAGCAGAAGACAAAGAGCAGCATGGATATCTGCGACAAGGCGATCAGGCATATTGAAGATAACTATTTTAAAGCAGATCTTTCCCTGATGTCAGCCAGCACGGAGATTGGCGTAAGCCCCAATTACCTCAGTTCTCTGATTAAAAAGAGAACAGGAAAGAGTTTTGTGGATTATCTGACACAGAAGAGAATGGAGGCGGCAAAAACCCTGCTTCTCAACACAGCCATGAAAATTAAGGAGGTTTCTGAAACCTGCGGCTACAATGATCAGCACTATTTCAGCTACTGCTTTAAAAAGTATGAGGGAGTATCGCCGAATATGCTGCGCCGGCGGCTCAGCCAAGAGGAAACACAGGCATGAGCAGAAAACGGGGAGAGGAGTATAGACGGATGAAAGGGAAAGACCGGAAGATAGGACTTACCAGCTCCGGGATCATGACAATCCTGGTAGTATCTATGGTGTTTTTTTCTCTTTTGGCGGGAATCGTCGTGTTTGTCACCACCTACCGGGCGTCCATGATCCAGAATGTAAAAACTTCCAGCGATCAGGCGGCGGTTCAGGTAGAGAGAATCGTAGACAATTATATGGACGATATCAGCAGCTCGCTGAAGCTGATTGAAGGCTTCTTTCTGGAGGAGGATCCTGTCCGCGATGTGAATTTGAACCATATGGCGGATATTCGCTCTGATGTGACGGCTATCACCAGCTATGATCCGGAGACAGGGGAGTTGACAGGGGCCTGGACGGGACACAAGGTATTTAAGAAAGACGCCCTTGCCAATCTCTCTTTTAATAAAGAAGAGATGCCAGAGCTGGGGGAGATTGTCATATCAAGACCTCATGTGGAGAGCCTTCTGTTAAACGAGTATCCCTGGGTGGTGTCAATTTCCACCAGAATCAGGCAGGCAGACGGAACGGAACAGATCGTGGTACTGGATTCCAGATTTTCTCAGATTGCCAGCTACGTCGATACGGTTGGCGTCGGAAGCCACGGTTACTGTTTCATCATGGATCAGGACGGCACGATCATCTACCATCCCCAGCAGCAGCTGATCTTCGCCGGTCTGAAGGAGGAGAATACACAGAACATGACGGCCCACTCAGACGGAAGCTATGAAGAGAATAGTCTGATTTATACAATCCGCACCAGGAAAGGAAGCAGCTGGCGGATTGTGGCGGTCAGCTTTGTGGACGAACTGATTGAGGGCAGGCTGAAGGACTGTCTGATTCTTCTGGCAGGGCTGCTGCTGATTGTGCTGGCTGCGACGATTGTCAGCAGCGTCGTGCTGTCCAGGTATATTTCCAGACCGATTCACAGCCTGAACAAGGCAATGGGAGAGTTTGAGGCGAATGCGGAGGGCTTTTCCTATGAGCCGGTATATGGAAGCCTGGAGGTCACGTCCCTCTCCAACGCGTTCGGGCATCTGGTTATCAGAATCCAGGAGCTGATGAACCAGGTGAGAAATGAGGAGATTGTGCTGAGAAAGACAGAGCTTCGGGCTCTGCAGGCTCAGATTAACCCCCATTTCCTGTATAATACGCTGGATTCTATCGCATGGATGTGCGAGGAGGGAAGGACCAAGGACGCGGTGGAGATGGTAAACGCCCTGGCCAGACTGTTTCGGATCAGCATCAGCAAGGGACACGAGCTGATTCCGGTGGAGAAGGAGGTGGAGCACGCCAAGAGCTACCTCCAGATTCAGAAATTCCGCTACAAGAACCAGTTTCAGTACAGCTTTGATGTGCAGGAGAGCTGCCTTCACTATTACTGCAACAAGATTACACTTCAGCCTATTATTGAAAATGCGATTTATCATGGCCTGAACAGGATGATTGACGAAGGGTTTATTGAGATTAAAATTTTCGAGGACGGCGGCGATGTAGTATTTACTGTGGAGGACAATGGAGTCGGTATGACCAAGGAGCAGTGCGAGAGCATTCTCCACAAAGAAGTAAAGGGACAGACTGGCGGAATCGGTATTAAAAATGTAAATGACAGGGTGAAAATTTACTTTGGAGAACAGTACGGAATGAAGATAGAAAGTGAGCTGGATGAGGGAACGAAGGTTTCTATCCGCATGCCAAAGCTGGAGGAGGACTCATATGAAGCACGCTAGGAAAAGGAAAACTGTCTTTCTTCTCCTGCTTGCTGTGACCGCGGCTCTTTTGGGCGGAGCCGCCGCCATGCAGCGCTGCGGACAGGAGAGATACCAGGTTGCAATGATTGTAAAATCGACAGAATCAGCCTTTTTTAAATCTGTTTTTTCTGGAGCCGGTGCTGCTGCGACAGAATATAATATTGCCCTGACAATAGCAGGCGCCCAGTCAGAGGAGGATTATGAAGGCCAGAATGAGATAATACGGAATGCTGTGGAGAAAGGGGCAGATGCCCTGGTTATTTCAGCTGTAGACTATGAAAAGAATGCAGAGGCAGTAGACTGGGCTGCACAGAGGGGGATTCCTTCTGTAATTATTGACAGTGATGTGAACAGCAGCACGGTGAAAATTCGGATTGGCACGGACAACAAGGAAGCGGGGCGGATGGCAGCCAGGGCGGTTCTGGATGAGATGAAAGGAGAGCTGTGCATCGGCATTGTGAATTTTGACAAGCATACGGCCAATGGACAGGAGAGAGAACGTGGATTTAGGGAAGAGGCAGAAAAAGACAGCCGGGTTAAGGAGATTGTGACGATTAACGTGGCTTCTACTACAGAGGAGGCCAGAGCAGCGGCCAGGGAACTGATTCTGACTCATCCGGAGATCAATGTGATTGCTACGTTTAATGAGTGGACCAGTCTGGGGGTAGGCTGGGCTATCAGGGATCTGGAAAAAAAGGATGAGATATTTGTCGCTGCCTTTGACAGCAACGCTGTATCAGTTGGAATGCTGGAGACAGGTGAGGTAGATGCCCTGATTGTCCAGAACCCCTATGCCATGGGCTATTTGGGAGTGGAGAAGGCCTGGGAAATTCTGACAGGCCGCAAGGGAAAGGAAAAACAGATTGATACAGATACGACAACTGTAACAAGGGAAAATATGTTTCTGGAAGAATATCAGAAAATTTTATTCCTGTTCGATTGACAGGCTGCAAAGTGTTTGGCGAAGTATACAAGAAAAGGTGGGAAAATCAACAGGAGAATTGAAATTTGTACAAGTTTTGTTGATTATTCTATGTACTTTTGTTGAAAAAAACTCTATAATCACTTATGAAAGATATGTGGAATACACATACAAATAAAGTTTAATTACAAAATGGGAGGATGATGTAATTATGAAGAAAAGATTTCTTGCACTCACTATGGCGTCTTTAATGGCATTCAGCATGGTAGGATGCTCCGGCGGCAACAAAGAGGCTGCTGACACAACTGCAGCAAACGGCGAGACACAGGCAGCTGGTGAAGAGACAGCTAAAAAGTCTGATTTAAATGTAGGTGTATTCTACTACACATACAGCGATACATATATCACAAGCGTTCGTACAGCTCTTGACGCAGCTCTTACAGAGGCTGGTGTTAATTTCCAGGACTTTGATGGAAACAGCAACCAGACAACACAGAATGAGCAGATCGATACAGCTATCGCTCAGGGTGTTAATCTCTTAATTGTAAACATTGTTACATCCGGTTCTGTAGACGCTTCCCAGGCTATCGTAGATAAGGCTAAGGCAGCTGATATCCCGGTTATCTTCTTCAACCGTGCAGTTGAGACTGACGAGGATGAGGGCAAGGTACTTGGAAGCTATGAGAAGTGTGCATTCGTAGGAACAGATGCTCCTGAGGCTGGACATATGCAGGGACAGTTAATCGGTGAATACCTGATTGAGAACTACGACACAGTTGACTTAAACGGCGACGGAAAGATCAGCTACGCTATGTTCATGGGACAGCTTGGAAACGTAGAGGCTATCTACCGTACACAGTTCGGCGTAGAGGATGCAAACAAGGTTCTTGAGGAGGCTGGAAAGCCGGCTCTGGAGTACTTCGACCCGTCCAATACTGACTGCTACCAGGTAGACCAGGATGGAAACTGGAGTGCTACAGCAGCTAACAACTACATGGTAACAAACCTGGCTCAGTACAATGAGGCTAACGGCAACATGATCGAGCTGGTTATCTGCAATAACGACGGTATGGCAGAGGGTGCTATCTCCGCTCTGAACGATAAGGGATACAACCTTGGAACAGCAGACAGCAAGACAATTCCGGTATTCGGCGTTGACGCTACAGATGCTGCTAAGCAGTACATTGCAGACGGCAAGATGACAGGTACTATCAAGCAGGATGCAGAGGGTATGGCAGACGGTATCGCTTACCTGGTAAACAACGTAGCAGAGGGTAAGGAAGTTATGGCTGATACAGACGACTTCAACAAGTCTGAGACAGTAACTAACAAGATTTACATTCCATACGCTACATACACAGGCGAGGAAGGTGCAGCAGCTGAGGAGACAGAAGCAGCTGAGGAAGCAGCAGAAGAGTCCACAGAGGCAGCTGAGGAGACAACAGCAGCTGAGACAGAGGCTGAGTAATTTGTAAATTTGAATAAAGTGAAAGCGGCTGTCGGCTGGCGGCAGCCGCTTTCCTTGTGCTTAAAATGTAAGCAGGGGAAGCATAGGGCAGTGAAGGCTGCTCCGGCAGGCTGCAAGGTCTGCAAAAAACGAAGTGATCGGAAAAAGGGGAAGAGAATCTGCAGATGATAATATGCTGCGGTGTTTCACCTGGATTGGTACGGAATTTGACCGGGCACATTCCAGGAAATGAAAGGAGGAAATGAGTTATGGGACAGGAAGTTTTACTCGAGATGAAAAACATCACTAAAGAGTTTCCTGGCGTTAAAGCTCTCAATCAAGTTTCTCTGACTGTCAAAAAAGGAACAGTACACGCTCTGATGGGTGAAAACGGAGCAGGTAAATCTACACTGATGAAATGCCTCTTCGGTATGTACAGCAAAGACGGCGGTCAGATTTTCCTGGAAGGAAAAGAAGTAAATTTCAAAAATTCCAAGGAGGCCCTGGAAAACGGTGTTGCCATGGTACACCAGGAGTTAAACCAGGCGTTAAAGAGAAATGTTATGGATAATATCTGGCTGGGACGTTATCCAAAAGTCGGCGGAGTCATGATCGATGAAAAGAAGATGTACGAAGACACAAGGGAAGTCTTCCAGGAGCTTGGCATTGATGTAGATCCGAGACGTATTATGAGTACCATGCCTGTTTCACAGAGACAGATGGCGGAGATTGCCAAGGCAGTTTCCTTTAATTCTAAGATCATTGTATTTGACGAGCCTACGTCTTCTCTTAATGAGCAGGAAGTAGAGCACTTATTCAAGATTATTAACATGCTCCGTGACAAGGGCTGCGGAATCATCTATATCTCCCATAAGATGGCAGAGATTCTGCGGATTGCCGATGAAGTTACGGTTATGCGTGACGGCACATGGATTGCCACAAAACCGGCGAAAGATCTGACGACAGAAGAGATTATTAAGCTGATGGTTGGACGTGAGCTGAGCAATCAGTTCCCGCCAAAGACAAATAAGCCAGGAGAGGTTGCCCTGGAGGTAGAGGGACTGACAGCCCAGTACTCCCTTTTAAAGGATGTATCCTTTAAGGTGAGGAGAGGCGAAATCGTAGGTCTGGCAGGTCTGGATGGCAGCGGCCGTACAGAAACGCTGGAAAATATTTTCGGTATTGCAACGAGAAAGTCAGGAACCATTAAATTAGACGGAAAGCAGGTATTGAACCGAAATGCCAGAGAATCCATTAAGAATGGCTTTGCCATGCTGACAGAAGAGCGCCGCGCAACCGGTATCTTCGGAATTCTGAACATCAGGGAAAATACCGTTATATCAAGCCTTAAAAAGCATAGAAAGGGTATTGCCTTAAGTGAGAAGTCCATGCGGGCTGACACAAGCTGGTCCATTAAGGCAATGCGGACCAAAACGCCTACACAGGAGACGAAAATCAGAAGCCTTTCCGGCGGTAACCAGCAGAAGGTTATTCTGGGAAGATGGCTTTTAACAGAGCCTGAAGTTCTGCTTTTGGACGAGCCGACACGGGGCATCGATGTAGGTGCAAAGTATGAAATCTACCAGTTAATCATCGACCTTGCAAACAAGGGCAAGATTGTTATGATGGTATCCTCAGAGATGCCTGAACTTCTCGGTGTGTGCGACAGAATTCTTGTTATGTCCGGCGGACGTCTGGCAGGCGAGGTTGACGCAAAGAATACCACACAGGAAGAGATTATGACACTTGCTGCAAAATACGTGTAGAGGAGGTTTTGGTCAGATGAGAATGATTGAAAATTATAAAGCAAAAGTAGATAACTATAAGTCTCTTGACGCAAAGGATAAAAAGTTATTCTGGAAAGAAGCCGCAATTAATAATGCGCTTTATGTACTGTTACTTATCGCAATTATTTATACATTTATGCAGAACTCCAGGTTCCTGGCTCCTGCATCTATCGTAAATATTATCAGCCTTTCCGCGGCGAACCTTCCTATCGCCTGCGGTATTGCAGGATGTATTGTACTGACAGGTACAGACCTTTCTGCCGGACGAGTAGTAGGTTTGACAGCATGTATTTCTGCATCTCTGCTTCAGTCTTTAGATTATGCCACTAAGATGTTCCCAGGCATGCCGCCGCTTCCGATTCCGGTTGTTATTCTGGTAGTGCTTGCAGTGGGCGGCGTTGTTGGATATGTAAATGGTTTCTTCGTTGCTAAATTCCAGCTCCACCCATTCATCGTAACCCTGGCAACTCAGCTGATTGTTTATGGTCTGCTGTTAATGTACATCATGATCAACGGCAATAACGGACAGCCTCTGTCTGGTCTTGATGATTCCTTCAAGACCTTCGTTACAGGCAGCATCTTAAAGATTGGCGGCGTTGCGATTCCGAACTACGTATGGTACGGCATGATTGTAGTGGCCATCATGTGGTTCATCTGGAATAAGACTACATTTGGTAAAAACATGTTTGCAGTTGGTTCCAACCCGGAGGCAGCTAACGTATCTGGTGTAAACGTAATGAGAACCACAATTCTGGTACACACACTGGCAGGTATGATGTACGGTGTGACAGGCTTTATTGAGTCTGCACGTATCGGTTCCAATCAGGCTAATACAGGTCTGAACTACGAGTGTGACGCTATCGCAGCCTGCGTTATCGGCGGCGTATCCTTCGTAGGTGGTACTGGTAAGATCAGCGGCGTTGTTATGGGTGTATTCTTACTCAGAATCATCTTCGTTGCCCTGAACTTCCTCTCTATCAATATGAACATGCAGTATGTGATTAAGGGTCTTATTATCCTGGTTGCCTGCGCTATCGATATGAGAAAGTATCTGGTAAGAAAGTAATGAATCTGCGGGGAGTATAGGCTTCCGGCAGAAGGGGATTCACAGGAAGCAGAGATGCTTAGGGGAATCCCCTTTCTTTATTTTATAGGAAACTGCATTTGATGAATTCTTTTTTATAGGGCAGTATGGAGGAAAAAGAGATGGAAGAACAGGATAAAAAACAGCTGGAAACAGAAAGAGAAGAAGATAAGGAGCAGGAAAATCCCATGATCCGAAAAAGACTGTTCGGGCGGGGAATTTATGGAAGCAAGGATGTTCCCATACGCCTGCTGGACGGGCTGATTGCTTTTTTGATGATTGCAATTGTGGGAATGATTGCCTATTTTGCCTTTCATGGCGGCTATACCGTTACGTTCGATTCACAGGGAGGAACAGAGGTAAAATCCCAGAAGCTGAAGTATGGTGATACAGTGGCAGAGCCGGAAGATCCAGTCAGACAGGGGTATGAATTTGCCGGCTGGTACACAGAGAGCGGAGCGCTTGAGTGGTATTTTCCAGAAGCCTCAGTGGAAGGTGATATCACCCTGTATGCTCACTGGATTCCAGCCAAAATTACAGTAAAATTTGAACTGGATGGAGGCAACATAGGAGGAGAGGAAGAAGCTGCACCAGTGCAGGTTACTTTTGAAGATGCTTATGGAAAACTCCCTGTCCCTGAAAAGGAGGGATACCAGTTTGCCGGCTGGAGCTATAGCGGACAGATGATAGAAAGCAGTACGATTGTGACAACGAACGGGGAGCACGTGCTGACTGCTGTGTGGGAATAACGGGAATGAAAGATACAGGAATATCAGTTGACTTTTGCAGTTAAACTGTTTAAAATAGTATACTGTACAAGTAATTTTATATGTTTAAACCAGAAAAACTGTGACGGAGACAGTAAGGCTTTACGGAAAGGCAAAGCGAGGCAGGGAGGGTGAGAGCCTGCTGCGAGTAGGGAAGCACTGAATATCACTCCTGAGTTGCAGGCTGAACGGGATGCCTTTTCGTCATGGGCTTCCTTATTAAGCTGAGCCGGTGTCCGCCGTTAGAGGGAGCGCATATGAAGTATGCAGTAACAGGTGGTAAAACGAAGTGATTGACAGCCTTCGTCCTTTTACGGGACGGAGGCTTTTTACGCTTTCTGCATACACAAAAATTCACCAGACAGGAGGAAAAAAACATGTACGACAAGGTCTCTACTGACATGAATTTTGTGGAGAGAGAAAAAAAGACAGAGAAATTCTGGGCTGACAATCAGATTTTTGAGAAGAGTATTGAAAGCCGGAAACAGGGCCCGACCTATACTTTTTACGACGGTCCGCCTACCGCTAACGGAAAGCCACATATCGGCCACGTTTTAACACGCGTTATCAAGGATATGATTCCAAGATACCGTACAATGAAGGGATATATGGTTCCGAGAAAGGCCGGCTGGGATACCCACGGACTTCCAGTAGAGCTGGAAGTAGAGAAAATGCTGGGTCTGGACGGCAAAGAGCAGATCGAGCAGTATGGTCTGGATCCGTTTATCGGACACTGCAAGGAGAGTGTCTGGAAGTATAAGGGCATGTGGGAGGATTTCTCCGCAACCGTTGGCTTCTGGGCTGATATGGAACATCCGTATGTTACCTATCACAATGATTTTATTGAGTCTGAGTGGTGGGCACTGAAGCAGATCTGGGAAAAGGGACTGCTCTACAAGGGATTTAAGATTGTGCCTTACTGCCCGCGCTGCGGAACTCCGCTGTCCAGCCATGAGGTTGCCCAGGGATATAAGGACGTGAAGGAGCGCTCCGCTATTGCCAAGTTTAAGGTAAAGGGTGAGGATGCGTATATTCTGGCATGGACCACAACTCCGTGGACACTGCCTTCCAACGTGGCTCTCTGTGTACATCCGGATGATACTTACGTAAAAGTCCAGATGAAGGAAGACGGCACAGTCTACTACATGGCTGAGGCCCTCTGCAATACAGTTCTCGGCGAGGGAACCTACGAGGTAAAAGAAAGTTTTACGGGAAAAGATTTAGAGTATAAGGAGTATGAGCCGTTATTTGACTGTGCAGGCGAGATCTGCGCAAAGCAGCACAAGAAGGCATACTTTGTAGTATGCGATACCTACGTTACTCTGACAGACGGTACGGGAGTGGTTCACATTGCGCCTGCTTTCGGTGAGGATGACAGTAAGGTGGGAAGAAAGTATGATCTTCCGTTTGTACAGCTGGTAGACGCAAAGGGAGAGATGACGAAGGAGACTCCGTGGCCGGGTACCTTCTGCAAAAAGGCAGATCCGCTTGTTCTCAAGGATCTGGACGAGAGAGGCCTCTTATTCTCCGCTCCGAACTTTGAGCACAGCTATCCTCACTGCTGGAGATGCGATACTCCTCTGATCTACTATGCGAGAGAATCCTGGTTTATTAAGATGACAGCGGTAAAGGACGACCTGATCCGCAACAACAACACCATCAACTGGATTCCGGAGAGCATTGGAAAGGGACGTTTCGGCGACTGGCTGGAGAACGTACAGGACTGGGGCGTTTCCAGAAACCGCTACTGGGGAACTCCTCTCAATATCTGGGAGTGCGAGTGCGGCTGCCAGCATTCCATCGGAAGCATCGAGGAGTTAAAGAGCATGTCTGACAACTGCCCGGAGGATATCGAGCTGCACCGTCCATTTATCGACGCAGTGACTATCAAGTGTCCGAAGTGCGGCAGGGAGATGCACCGTGTTCCGGAGGTAATCGACTGCTGGTTCGACTCAGGTTCCATGCCGTTTGCACAGCATCACTATCCATTTGAGAATCAGGATCTGTTTGAGCGGCAGTTCCCGGCAGACTTTATCTCCGAGGCTGTGGATCAGACGAGAGGATGGTTCTACTCCCTCCTGGCAATTTCAACTCTGCTCTTTAACAAGGCTCCGTATAAGAACGTTATCGTGCTGGGCCATGTGCAGGATGAGAACGGCCAGAAGATGAGCAAGTCCAAGGGAAATGCAGTAGATCCGTTTGAGGCTCTCTCTACCTACGGCGCAGACGCCATCCGCTGGTATTTCTACATCAACAGCGCTCCATGGCTTCCGAACCGTTTCCACGGCAAGGCCGTTATGGAGGGACAGAGAAAGTTCATGGGAACGCTCTGGAATACCTATGCGTTCTTCGTGCTCTATGCAAACATTGACCAGTTCGACGCAACGAAATACAGCTTAGAGTATGACAAACTGCCGGTTATGGATAAATGGCTGCTGTCCAAGTTAAATACTCTGGTAAAAGAGGTGGACGACAATCTTGGAAACTACAGGATTCCAGAGGCTGCAAGAGCTCTTCAGGACTTTGTGGACGACATGAGCAACTGGTATGTAAGAAGAAGCCGCGAGCGTTTCTGGGCTAAGGGCATGGAGCAGGATAAGATCAATGCGTACATGACGCTTTACACAGCTCTTGTGACAGTTTCCAAGACGGCTGCTCCGATGATTCCGTTCATGTGCGAGGACATCTACCAGAACCTGGTGAGAAATATTGATAAGACAGCTCCAGAGAGCGTTCATTTGTGCAGCTTCCCGGAGGTTCAGGAAAGCTTTATCGACAAGGAACTGGAAGCGTACATGGACGAGGTCTTAAAAGTGGTAGTATTCGGCCGCGCTGCCAGAAATACAGCGAATATCAAGAACCGCCAGCCAATTGGAAAGATGTTCGTGAAGGCAGAGAGAAGTCTTCCAGAGTTCTACCAGGAGATCATCGAGGACGAGTTAAATGTAAAGAGCGTGGAATTTACAGACGATGTGAGAGCCTTTACTTCCTATACCTTTAAGCCGCAGCTGCGTACCGTAGGACCGAAGTACGGAAAGCAGCTGGGAAATATTAAGAAGGCTCTGGCTGAAATTGATGGAAATGCAGCAATGGATACCTTAAAGGAAAAGGGAGCCTTAACCTTTGACTTTAATGGCGAGGAGGTCGTTCTCACAGAGGAGGATCTTCTGATTGACGCGGCTCAGGTAGAGGGCTACGTCTCTGAGGGAGACAATACAGTGATGGTTGTCCTGGATACGAACCTGACTCCGGAACTCCTGGAGGAAGGCTTTGTGAGAGAGCTGATCAGCAAGATCCAGACCATGAGAAAGGAAGCCGGCTTCGAGGTGATGAACCACATTCGTGTGTTTGCAGAGGGAAATGAGAAGATTTCCGCTATCTTTGCAGCCCACGGCGAGGAGATCAGGAGCGAGGTTCTGGCAGACGAGATTGTGACTGGCCAGACAGGCGGATACTCCAAGGAGTGGAGCATTAACGGGGAAAAGGTAGTGCTCGGCGTTGAAAAAACAGCGTAGCGAAAGCGGAAGGAAGCTGACGGGCGGGGCGAACAGTCCCGCCCTGGCCGAAAAGCGAAAAACGCTTGTTAGGAGGATGGGGAATGCAGACCTTTGATAAGGAAACATTGAAAGAAAGCATTATCGACAATATGAAGAACCTGTACCGGAAAACCATTGACGAGGCCACGCCTCAGCAGGTTTACCAGGCAGTTGCCTATGCGGTGAAGGACGTAATTATTGACCAGTGGATTGCAACGCATAAGGCCTACGACGAAAACGACGCGAAAATCGTATACTATCTGTCCATGGAATTTCTGATGGGACGGGCGCTGGGAAACAATATGATCAATATTGGAGCGCAGAAGGAGATCAGGGAGGTTCTGGCAGAGCTGGGCTTTGACTTAAATACCATCGAGGATCAGGAGCCGGATCCAGCTCTTGGAAACGGAGGCCTGGGAAGACTGGCCGCCTGCTTTTTAGACTCTCTGGCTACCCTGGGCTATCCGGCATATGGCTGCGGAATCCGCTACCACTATGGTATGTTCAAGCAGAAGATCGAGAACGGCTATCAGATCGAGGTTCCGGACGAGTGGCTGAAAAACGGTTATCCCTTTGAGCTGCGCCGGGCAGAGTACGCTACAGAGGTAAAGTTCGGCGGCTATGTAAAGACCGTCTGGGAGAATGGAAGAAACAAATTCATTCAGGAGGGATACCGCTCCGTTATGGCGATTCCCTATGATATGCCGATTGTCGGCTATGGCAACAACATGGTTAATACTCTCCGCATCTGGGACGCGCAGCCGTTAAACTCTTTCAGCCTCCAGGCTTTTGACAAGGGAGACTATCAGAAAGCAGTGGAGGAGGAGAATCTGGCCAAGAACCTGGTGGAGGTTCTCTATCCGAACGATAACCATTATTCCGGCAAGGAACTCCGCTTAAAACAGCAGTATTTCTTTATCTCTGCCAGCGTACAGCGGGCTGTGGCCAAATATAAGGAGACACACAGCGATATCCATAAGCTGCCGGAGAAGGTGATTTTCCAGTTAAACGATACCCATCCTACGGTGGCTATCGCAGAGCTTATGAGAATTCTCCTGGATGTGGAAGGCTTAGAGTGGGATGAGGCGTGGGATATCACAACCAAGTGCTGCGCTTACACGAACCATACCATCATGTCCGAGGCCCTGGAGAAATGGCCCATTGAGCTGTTTTCACGTCTTCTTCCCCGCATCTACCAGATCGTGGAGGAGATTAACCGCCGCTTCTTAATCGAGGTGGAGAGACGTTATCCCGGCAATTACGAGAAGGTAAAGAAGATGGCTATCATCTTTGACGGCCAGGTAAAGATGGCCCATCTGGCGATTGTGGCCGGCTTCTCCGTCAACGGCGTGGCAAGACTCCACACAGAGATCTTAAAAAATCAGGAGCTGCGGGATTTCTACGAGATGATGCCGGAGAAGTTCAACAACAAGACAAACGGCATTACCCAGAGACGTTTCCTGCTTCACGGAAATCCGGAGCTGGCCGCCTGGGTGACAGATAAGATTGGAAGCGAGTGGATCACAGACCTGTCTAAGATTGGAAAGCTGAAAATCTACGCGGACGATAAGAAATGCCAGCAGGAGTTTATGAACATCAAGTATCATAATAAGCTGCGCCTGGCAAAGTATATCAAGGAGCACAATGGAATCGACGTGGATCCGCGATCCATCTTCGACGTCCAGGTGAAAAGGCTTCACGAGTACAAGAGACAGCTGTTAAATATCCTTCATATTATGTATCTGTACAACCAGCTGAAGGACAATCCGAACATGGAGATGGTTCCGAGAACCTTTATCTTCGGAGCCAAGGCGGCGGCAGGCTATCAGATTGCCAAGAAGACCATCAAGCTGATTAACTCTGTTGCCAATGTGATCAACAACGACCGCTCCATCAATGGAAAAATCAAGGTTGTGTTTATCGAGGATTACCGCGTCTCCAACGCAGAGCTGATTTTTGCCGCGGCTGACGTCAGCGAGCAGATTTCTACTGCCAGCAAGGAGGCCTCCGGCACAGGAAATATGAAATTCATGTTAAACGGCGCGCTGACGCTGGGCACCATGGACGGAGCCAATGTGGAGATCGTGGAGGAGGTAGGACAGGAGAACGCCTTTATCTTCGGACTTTCCTCTGACGAGGTAATCAACTACGAGAACAACGGCGGCTACAATCCAGTGGAGATTTTCAACACGGATCAGGAGATCCGAAGAGTGCTGATGCAGTTAATCAACGGCTATTTTGCTCCGGAGAATCCAGAGCTGTTCAGAGATATCTATAACTCTCTCTTAAACACGAAAAACAGCTCAAAGGCCGACACATACTTTATTCTGAAGGATTTCCGCTCCTATGCAGAGGCTCAGAAGAGAGTGGAGGAGGCCTACAAGAACGAGGACTGGTGGGCAAGAGCGGCTCTCTTAAATACAGCCAGCGCAGGCAAATTCTCCTCTGACAGAACCATTGAGGAGTATGTAAAGGATATCTGGCATCTGGAAAAGATCCAGGTAGAAATGTAGAAGATGTTTTAATAATATAAAAAGAAGGAACTATTTTACTTTAATGAAAAAGCAGAATAGTTCCTTTTTTGTTTCAAGAATAAAGCCTTTTCTGCAGTCATAAATTCTGAAGCCTTCACATAGACTGTTAGAGGCATAAATGGCAATGAATCAATAAAGGAGTGATGTCTCATGAAACGGACGGCGGCCCTGTGTATAAGTCTTTTATTATTTCCCTATCTGTTTACCCTGGCATGGACAGGCAGGGCGGAGGGAATGATTCAAATGGAAAGCAGCGCCGCAGAGCAGAGGATGGTAATCCTGGATCGGGGAGGAAACGCCTATCCGGTTCCTGTGGAAGATTACATTATAGGAATGGCGGCTATGCAGATTCCGGCTGATTATGAGAAGGAAACGATAAAGGCTCAGATGATCATTGCCAGGACGTATCTTTACAGTCTGATGGGGGAGGAGAGCTCCATTCCGGAGTCTGCCATTGACGCGGATATTATGACAGAGAAGGAAATGCGAAAGGCATGGGGGAAAGAAAGCTTTCTGGACTGCTGCCAGACCTTTGCCGATGCGGCCAGGGAGACGCGGGGAACCGTTGCCGCCTTTGAGGGAACAGCGATTGCCCCGCTGTTTCACAGAATCAGTGCGGGGAAAACAAGAAAGGGGGACGCCCTGCATCCCTACCTGGCTTCTGCTGACTGCGGAAAGGATGTGGAGGCAGAGGGGTATTTGACGTCTGTGATCTTTACGCCGGAGGAATTCTGCCGGCGTCTGAACGAGATGGATCATTCGCTGCAGCTTACGCCCAAGGAAGCCTATCAAAGCCTTCAGATTGTGGAACGGGATGAAGCGGGATATGTGATCCAGATGAAGGTGGGAGAAAGAATTTACACAGGAGAGGAAATTCAGTATGCGCTGGGGCTGAAATCAGCGGCTTTTTCCTTTGAGGAGATGGGGGAAAACATCCGCTGCCTTGTCCGTGGAGAAGGACATGGCTATGGCTTTGATCAATGGGGAGCCAATGAGAAGGCAAAAGAGGGGGCTGCGGCGGAGGAGCTGCTGAAATATTATTATAAAAATATTGAACTGATTTCTGAATAAGCTGCCTCGGTTTGGTAAGAATATTACCGAGGTGATAAGCGTGAAAGAGAAAATGAACCAGTTGTTCAAGGATAAAATTCTCCTTGGAATGATGGTGCTAGGCCTGCTGACTATAGTTGCCGCAGCAGGCGCAGTCAGATTCAGACAGGGAAACGACAGGGTGGAGGAAAATCCATATCTGGAGGTTCCGGAGACAGGCGGATATATCGTAGAACAGAATCCGCATACAGAGGAGAAAACAGGAAAACAGGATGCAGAAGAGCAGAAAGAGGACATTAAGGTGGCGGGAAGCTCCGACGCCGAGTACTCCAGGGAGGACCGCCCCGATCCGAAGGATTTGGAGGGAGATGGGAAGGAAGACAGAGAAGCCGCGTCCAGGACAGGAGCGAAAGCTCTGGCTCTCGATTTCAAGGAGGCAGATAAGCTGGCCTGGCCTGTAACAGGAAATATTCTCCTGGATTACAGCATGGACGCGACCATCTATTTTCCCACGCTGGATCAGTATAAATGCAATCCGGCGCTTATTATTCAGAGCGACGTAAGCAGTCCTGTCCAGGCCCCGGCCAACGCAAGAGTCACGGAATGCGGGGCCAACGAGGAGATAGGCAATTACGTGGTCATGGATCTGGGAAATGAGTACACAGCCGTCTGCGGACAGCTGAAGGATGTAAAAGCCCTGGAAGGAGAGTACCTCTGCAAAGGAGATATTATCGGCTATGTGGCTGAGCCTACAAAATATTATGCCACAGAGGGAAACAACGTATTCTTTGAGCTAAAGCAGGGAGGACAGCCCGTAGACGCCCTGGACTACCTGGAATAGCAGAGGAAGAATAAAAGAAGAGGCTTTCAGAGGATTTTCTGATGGAGCAGAGGGAGAAGGTTTCAGCGCCTTAGATGGAGCGCAAAACTTCTCCCTCTCTCTTGTTTTATCCTTTTTTTACTATCCTTTTCTTACGGCGTTATCGTAAAACCGGAAATAATCCGGGCGGTGGCGAGACTGGGTGTACTCAAACAGAACGCCGCTGCTGTTGAAGGTCTGGCTGCTGACCACAGCGACGCAGTTGTAATCCAAAGCGTTCATTTTCAGATATTTCTCGTCAATTTCCGTCATTTTTTCTACCGTCATTACGCGTTTGCTGTTTACAATCGTCATGCGCAGCGTTTCTTCCAGATATTGATAAATCGATTGTTCCGCGATTTCCCTGGTCAGGCCGGGGGCCGCCTCCTTCAGAAAATAGTTGTGGTTGAGAATCAGCGGAATACCGTCTAAATAGTGGAGCCGCTGGATGTAGTAAACGTCAGACCCCGCCGGAAATCCCATAGCGCGGGACTGTTTTTCATTCACAGTCAATTCAGCAAAAAGAAGAACCTCTGTGAGCGGTGTGTGGCCGTTTCGCGCCGCAGATTCCCGGAAGCTCTCGATTTCACCGATAGTAAAGGAGGTCTGTTCCGCCGGCTGGTAGATGTTGCGCACGCCCTTGCCCTGCAAGGTCTGTACATAGCCGTCAGTGACCAGAAGGCCCACAGCGCGGCGGAGCGTGTTGCGGGAGCAGCCGTAGATCTGCACCAGAGTATGTTCCGGAGGCAGAAACTCCTGGTAGGCAAAGGTGTTCGTCTCAATTTTCTCTTTCAAGTCCCTGTAAATATTTTCATATCTTGCTTTTGGCATACGGTTACCTCCATTACAGTTTATTATAGGAAGCTGCCGGGAGAAAGTCAACCGCTTGTTTAAACAAATATCGGGAAGAAGGGTTGACATGTTCAAACAAGTATGCTATAACAAGAATAAAAGAACATGTTCAAACAAGTTTTGTTGCTGTGGAGGAATAAGAGATGGGAAAATATGCAGAGGACGCCCGCCAGCTGCTGCGCCTGGTGGGAGGAAAGGAGAACATCGCGGCAGTTTCACATTGTATGACGAGAATGCGTTTTGCGCTGGCAGATCCGGAGAAAGCCGATGTGAAAGCCATAGAGGCGCTGAAATCGGTCAAAGGAAGCTTTACGCAGTCTGGACAGTTTCAGGTGATTATCGGAAACACGGTCGCTGACTTTTACAACGAATTTGTCAAAACGGCTGGGATTGAGGGGGTATCCAAAGACGCGGTCAAGAACGCGGCAAAGAAGAACCAGAATCTCCTGCAGAGATTCATTGCGGCGATGGCGGAGATTTTCGCGCCGCTGCTCCCGGCTATCATTACAGGCGGCCTGATTCTGGGCTTCCGCAATTGTATCGACAGTCTGTATCTCTTTGAGAACGGGACAAAGACGCTCTGTGATTTAAGCCAGTTCTGGGCAGGGATTGACAGCTTTCTCTGGCTGATAGGGGAGGCCATTTTCCACATGCTCCCCGTAGGCATCTGCTGGTCTGTGACAAAGAAGATGGGAACGACTCAGATGCTTGGCATTGTGCTGGGACTGACGCTGGTATCAGGACAGCTTTTAAACGCCTATGCAGTAGCCGGAACGGCGGCGGCCGATATTCCTAAATGGAATTTCGGAGCTTTTCAGATTAACATGATCGGTTATCAGGGGCAGGTGCTTCCGGCGATCTTAGCGGCGTTTACTCTGGTTTATCTGGAAAAGTTTTTCAGGAAAATTACGCCTCAGGTGGTTTCCATGATCGTCGTTCCGTTTTTCAGCCTGCTTTTATCTGTTATGGCCGCTCACTTTGTGCTGGGCCCCATTGGCTGGAAGATTGGCGAAGCCGTTTCTTCCCTTGTATTTTCCGGAATTACAGGAAGCTTTAAAATTGTATTTGCCGCTGTGTTCGGCGTTTCCTACGCGCCTCTTGTGATTACGGGGCTTCACCACATGTCCAACGCCATCGACCTGCAGCTGATTGCAGATTACGGCGGAACCATGCTGTGGCCTGCGTGGCCATGGGAGTGACTGCAAACGCCATCGGCGTAGGAGGCATTCCAGGGATTCTGTCCATTCAGCCGCCCTATATGGCGTCCTTTGCAGTCTGCATGGCAATTGCAGCGGCAGCGCCCTTCCTTCTGACGGTGGCTGCAGGAAAAAGAACGATGGGGAAACCGCAGGCGGAGCAGAAGGAGGAAAGCGCAGAGGTTTCCGGAGAAGAAAACGCGCCTGCAAAAGCGGAAAGCTCCAGGCCGGATCCAGAGGAAACAGAAGAGAAAAAGGGCATCTTCACTGCATTTTTATCTGGGAAAGCGATTTCCTTAGAAGAAGTGGGAGACGGAGTGTTCTCATCAGGAATGATGGGAGAAGGCATGGCGATTCTTCCGGATAGCGATATTTTGTGCTCCCCTGTAGACGTGGAGATTGCCGTGTTAATGCAGGATTCCCGCCATGCCTGCGGCCTGCGCCTTTCAAACGGCATGGAACTTGTGCTTCACATTGGTATCGACACCGTCAGCATGAACGGAGACGGTTTTGAATATCTGGTAAAAGAAGGGCAGAAGGTCGGCGCAGGAACTCCGCTGATCAAATTTGACAGAGCGAAGATTAAGGCTGCCGGCCATCCTGACGTGACGATCTGCGTAATTCCTAATAAAGGAAGCGCGGCAGAAATCCAGTTCCATACAGGAATGGATGTAAAGGCGAATGAGACAGTTGTGGCAGAATTCCGGTAAATGATGAAAAAATGGAACATAACAAAAAAGATAAAAGGATAAGAGAAGGACAGGAGACAGACATGGCAGATTACAGAAAGATCAATCCAGACTTTGGAACCATGGAGGATTTAGAACTCTTAATTAAAGAAAGCCAGAAGCGCGGTATGGGGCTTATGCTTGATATGGTGTTTAACCATACTTCCACAGAACACGAATGGTTTCAGAAGGCCCTGGCAGGAGATAAGAAATATCAGAATTACTATCTGTTCAGGGACGGAAGCGCGGATTAGCCGCCTACGAACTGGCAGTCGAAATTCGGCGGCTCTGCATGGGAGTATGTGCCTCATCTGAAACAATGGTATCTCCATTTATATGATGTGACGCAGGCTGATTTAAACTGGGATAATCCTGAGGTGCGCGAAGAGCTGAAGGAAATCCTGCGGTTCTGGAAGGAAAAGGGGATCCGGGCCTTTCGATTTGACGTGATCAATCTGGTTTCCAAGCCGGAGCGGCTGGAAGATGATTCAGAGGGAGACGGCCGCAGATTTTATACAGACGGCCCCCATATCCACGAATACCTGAAAGAGCTGGTGTGCAGCGCAGGAATAGAAGATTTTGTGACAGTGGGAGAAATGTCCTCCACTTCCCTTGAGCACTGTATCAGATATTCCTCCCCGAAGGAAAAGGAGCTGTCCATGTGCTTTAACTTTCATCATTTGAAGGTAGATTACAAGGACGGAGACAAGTGGACGCTGGCTGTTCCTGATTATAAAAAGCTGAAGGAGCTGTTTATGCAGTGGCAGCTGGGTATGCAGGCAGGAGGCGGCTGGAATGCCCTCTTCTGGTGCAATCACGATCAGCCCCACATTGTAAGCCGGATGGGAGACGAAGGGGACTATTGGAAGGAGTCGGCCAAGATGCTGGCAGGCATGATCCACTTGATGAGGGGAACCCCTTACATTTACCAGGGAGAGGAGATTGGAATGCTGAATGCCCACTATTCTTCTATTGGCCAGTACCGGGATGTGGAGAGCCTGAATTACTATCAGATCCTGCTGGGGAAGGGCAGGACGGAGGAGGAAGCGCTCCGGATTCTGGCGGCCCGTTCCAGGGATAACGGAAGAACTCCTATGCAGTGGAACAGCGGGACATATGGAGGGTTTTCAGAGGCAGAGCCGTGGCTTTCCCTGTCCGGCGCATTCAGGGAGGAGATTACGGCAGAGTTTCAGAAAGAGGATCCCGATTCCATTCTGTCCTTCTATAAAATGCTCATTTCTCTGAGAAAGAAACGTCCGGTAATTGCAGAGGGAACCATTTCCTTCCTGGAGACGGGAAACGACATGACGCTTGCTTACGAAAGAGAGCTGGGATCAGATAAAATAGCTGTGTTCTGCAATCTGGGAAAGGAAGAGCAGACCGTGCTCATTGGAAAAGAGTGGATAGACGGAAAACTGCTGCTTGAAAATTACAGGGAGCGGCAGAAGACTCCGGAATCGGAAGTTTTTGTGATGAAACCATACGAATTGACAGTTCTTGAAAAATAATAACGGGAAAAATTCTCTCCTTCTTTTGTTTTACAGTTGACATCTTACCTGGAAAAAGTTAAGATCATAGGAGGATAAAAGAAGGGACGTGAACGACAGGATGAACCAGGAAGTTCTTAAGAAAAATTTTGAAAGGCACGAATTTGAGACCTCCTTTTTCGAGACCAGGGAACAGGCGGTAAATTATCTTCAGGCTCAGATCAAAGGGCGGAAGGTGGCCTTCGGCGGTTCTGTCACCCTGCAGGAGATGGGCCTTTTCGACGCTCTTTCAAAGGAAAACGAGGTGATCTGGCACTGGAATGAGCCGGGAGCACAGACGCTTGCCAGGGCCAGAGAGGCGCAGATCTACATAACCAGCGCCAACGGCGTGTCAGAGACAGGAGAGCTGGTGAATATTGACGGGACGGGAAACCGTGTTGCCCAGACTCTGTACGGGCCTGAAAAGGTTTACTTTGTGGTGGGGAAGAATAAGATAGAGAAGGACTTGAGTTCCGCCCTGTCCAGGGCCAGAAATGTGGCCGCCCCGCTGAACGCCAAAAGGCTTAAGACCGATACTCCCTGTAGCAAAACGGGAGAGAAGTGCTTTGACTGCGGCAGCGAAGCCCGCATCTGCCGCGCCACAGTTATTTTAGAGCGCCCGACCCGCGGCATGAAAGCGGAGATTGTATTTGTGAATGAGGCTCTGGGATACTAGCGCATATTTTGATGCAGGAGGCGTCCTGCAGAACTGGAAGAAGGAGAGAATTACAGAATGAATATTTTATTTTTCTTAACGCCTAAAAGCGATGTGGCTTTAATCTATGAGGACGATACTCTGGATGAGGCTCTCGAGAAGATGGAGAGCTATAAGTATGCGGCCATGCCGATTATCAGCCGCCAGGGACGGTATGTGGGAACCATTACAGAGGGAGATTTGCTTTGGGGCATTAAGAATAAGTATGACTTTACATTTAAGGGGCTGGATCGGGTCCAGGTGACAGAGGTTCCCAGAAGACTTGACAATCAGCCGGTGTTTGCAGATTCCGACATGGAGGATCTGCTGGATAAAGCCATGAACCAGAACTTTGTTCCTGTATTAGACGATCAGAAAAACTTTATCGGAATCGTTACGAGAAAGGATATTATAAAATACCTGAGCAGCCAGCTTAAGAAAAAAGAAAAAGAGGCAAAGGCCTGATAAAGAGAAGAGGAGCAGTTTTCCTGCGGCTTTAAGCGGAGCCGGGAAAGCTGCTCCTCTATTTGCTTTATGCGCTTCTAAAATCTCTTCCATGTATCTTTTACGAAGAGCAGAAGAAGCGGGAACAGTTCAAGTCTTCCTGCCAGCATATCAAAAATCAGCACACATTTGGCAGGATCAGAAAACAGGCCGAAGTTTTGGGACGGTCCCACTAATTCCAGGCCTGGGCCGATATTGTTCAGCGTAGCGGCCACAGCAGTAAAGTTTGTGATTAAATCATGGTTGTCAAAGCCTACCAGCAGGATAGAAAAGGCGAAGACAAGCACATAGGCAGTCATAAATACATTGATGGATCGGACTACCTCATGTTCCACAACCTTTCCATCCATGGATATCTTGCGTACTCCCTTGGGATGAAGAAACAGGTGGAGCTCTTTATTGACCGTTTTCAGAAGGATCACGAAGCGGGATACCTTAATTCCGCCTCCCGTACTTCCGGCGCAGGCGCCTACAAACATCAGCATGACGAGAATCGTCCGGGAAACCTGGGGCCAGGTGTTAAAATCTGTGGTGGCAAAGCCGGTAGTAGTAATGATAGAACCTACCTGGAAGGCCGCCTGCTGAAACGCCTCCATGATGGACGGATACAGCCCCCGGATATTAAAGGTAATGATGGAGATGGTAATGGCAATAATAGCCAGGTAGCAGCGCACCTCCTCATTTTTCATGGCCTTTTTCGGTTTCCGCATCAGAAGCAGAAAGTAAAAATTAAAGTTGATTCCAAACAGAATCATAAATACAGTTACTACATTCTGCAGATAGGGCGAATAGCTGGCCATACTGTCATTTTTAATGCCAAAGCCGCCGGTTCCCGCCGTTCCAAAGGTAGTAGTCAGCGCATCAAAGAGCGGCATATTTCCAGCCAGCAGGAGCAAAACCTCCAGGATTGTCATAGCCACATAAATGGAGTATAAAATTTTAGCGGTAGACTGGATTTTCGGAACCAGCTTTTCCACAGACGGTCCTGGACTTTCCGCCTTCATCAGATTCATATGGTAGCCGCCTGTCAGGGGCAGAAGGCTTAAAATAAAGACAAGAACGCCCATGCCTCCGATCCAGTGCGTAAAGCTTCTCCAAAATAAAATACAGCGGGGCAGAGCTTCCACATCGCTTAAAATGCTGGCTCCTGTTGTGGTAAACCCGGAAACCGTTTCAAACAGAGCGTCCACCGGATTTGTGATGGATCCGCTGAACAGGAAAGGGAGAGAGCCCATAACGCTCAGCACAATCCAGCTGAGAGAAACAGAAACAAACCCCTCTTTTGTGTAAAAAACCATGTTTTTGGGCTTTCTCACTGTCAGGGGAACGCCGAACAGAAAGCAGAGCGCCATAGCTGCGGCAAAGGAAAAACCGGCAGTTTCCTGATAGATGACAGCCGTTAGGCAGGGAAGCAGCATCAGGAAGCCTTCACAATTCAAAATCCATCCGATTACATAGGCGATCATTGCATAATTCACAGCTCTACCTCCCTAGTGTTCCAGAATATCCAGGATATTCTGCTGTCCCCGCTCCAGCGTGACTACAATGACAGAATCGCCTACCTGAATGGAATCGTGGCCTCTTGGAATCAGCACCTGTTCCCCCCTGCGGATGCAGCAGATCAGGTGGCCGGGCCGTATTTTAAGCTCGGAAAGGGGGATATCAGTCACTGGGCAGGTATCCAAAATAGAAAATTCCAGAGCTTCCACCCGGTTGTCCAGCAGGCGGTACAGGGTTTCAATCGTATTGACGGCAGAATGGCGCATACTGCGGACATGCTGGATAATGTAGTCTGTTGTCAAATATTTAGGATAGATGACGCTGCCGATGTCCAGACCTTCAATGATATCGTCAAAGGCCAGACGATTGACCTTGGAAATAAGCTTTGCTTTTGAATTTTTTTTGGCAAAGAGAGCCAGAAGAATATTTTCTTCATCCAGATTCGTCAGGGTGACGAATGCCTCCGCCCGTCCAAGCCCTTCTTCCATCAGAAGATGGCGGTCCGTGCCGTCTCCATGGATAATGGTCGCTCCCGGCAGCAGGCTGCTGAGGGCCTCGCAGCGCTCCAGGCTGTTTTCCACAATCCTTACCCGGACGCCGTTTTTGAGAAGCTGTTTAGCCAGGTAATAGCCGATCGTTCCGCCTCCGACAATCATTACAGATTGTATTGGCTTGACAGGAAGGGAAAAATGCTTAAAAAAGCGGTGTACCTGCTCTTTTGAGGCTACAAATGAAATAGCGTCATCTTTGCGCAGGATGAAATTTCCATCGGGAATATAAACCGTATCATTCCGCTCCACAGCGCACACGAGAACGTCGCTGCCGGATCGAGAGGGGAGTTCCATAACCGGAACGCCGTCAAGGGGAACCTGGCTGTCTACCTTCAGCTTTACGAGATAAATTCTGCCGTTTGCAAATGTGTCGATTTTGCTGGCGGCAGGGAAGCGCAGCAGCTTTTCAATTTCCCGGGCAGTAGTCAGCTCCGGATTAATGATCATAGAAACACCCATTTGGGCTTTAATAAAATCAATCTCCTGGCTGTACATGGGATTTCTGACTCTGGCGACAGTCTGGCAGTGTCCAGCCTTTCTGGCAATCAGACAGCAGAGCAGATTCAGTTCATCGGAACCGGTGACAGAAATAAGAATGTCAGCCTGCGCAATCCCAGCTTCCAAAAGAGTTGTGATGCCTGCTCCATTTCCGCTGATTCCCATTACGTCTAAATCCTCTGTAATAGTCTGAATCTTTTTGGGATTCGTGTCAATAACAGTGATGTTATGGTTTTCAGAAACCAGCTGCTCTGTCAGGGCGCGCCCAACCTTTCCGCAGCCAATAATAATAATTTTCATAAAACAGTTACTCCATTCCGACAGTTTAGCTTCTGTACTTTAATATCCACAGGGCGCCTGAAATGACTGATTTGCCAGACAGAGCGCTCCTGAGACGGATCTTATGGCTATTATAGCAAAAGGGCAGGACAAAATAAAGATAAGATAACGATAAAATTAAGATAGAATAAAAATAAAAGAGATAAGATTAACAAAAAGTAAAGAAAAGACGGAAAACAATAGGGTCATAACAAGAAAAAGAGCGGTAAAAGAGGAGGAGCCGGACAGATATCTGCCCGGCTTATTATGAAAAAAATATTACTGTCTCTCTCGAGAAGTATTTGGTTTCTATGGTTATTAGTATAGACAGAGTTTGTGTACCGAATTTGGAGAAATTGTAAACAATATTTGAACAGAACGTAAGTAATTTATGAATAGGATTGGGCTCACAGAGACGGCGGAAGCCGCCGCAGGATAGATTCCTGCAGCGGTTCTGCCTGGCGGCTGAAAGGATGCCGGAGGACTCGGCCGCCTGGACAAAGGGCTATGAGCTGCATCCGCATCCGGTGGAGGAGCCGTTTCCATTCAGAGGCATAATGCAGTTTGCAATTCCGGCTTCATAGCCGTTCTGATAGCCAGCCTGGCAGCCGGCGGCATAGCCGTCGTTGTAACCGTTTCGATAGCTGGCGTTTCCAGAGGAGCAGCAGGAGTTAGATGCAGTATTTCCACAGCAGGAACCAGAGGCATTGGCATCGTCATAGCAGGTTGTGTAGCACCGGCAGCATCTTCTCTGACATCCACAGTTATTATATCTTCTAAAACAACACATATAAAAATCTCCTTGATTAATTATTATTTATAATATATGGTATGTACATCGGGACAATAGGTTCCGAAAAATGCGGAGATTTTACAGGAGGAATTATGTTTCAAACAGATGCCATTGTTCAATTGGAGAATGGAACCTGGTCGTGCAGAACCCAGTGCTGCAGTGTCCATACGGCAGAAGAAGCCAGGTCAGGATTTATTGGGCCTGTCCGTCAGATCAGCATGTTTGCGGACCTGTATCGTGAGGGAAAGGAAATTGTACTGGAGGGACCAGACAGAGAGACAGTAGAAAAGCTGGCGGATATTCTGAATCATTCGGCAGAAGAGCTGCTGGAAAAATAAAAGAAGAGTGAAGAAAGAGGGAGAGAAGCCCTGAAGAAAAAGAAAGTTTTTCTGAATTCAGCCAGAAAAGCTTTCTTTTTCGTACTCGTTACAGCTGCAAACGAGAGATTTCAGGGATTTTTATAAGGCGGGAGCGATCCGGCTATTTCACACGATCAAATTCAGGATTAAAGGCATAAAAATTTTTCCTGTCCAGATGATCCTGCAGATTTCTTAAGGCTTCGCCGAATCTTTGGTAGTGGACGATTTCGCGTTCCCGTAAGTATCGAATCGGATCGCAGACGTCAGGGTCCTTTACAACACGGAGGATGTTGTCATAGGTAGAGCGTGCTTTCTGTTCCGCAGCAAGATCCTCCGTTAAATCTGTGATGGCGTCGCCTTTTACCTGGAATTCGCAGGCGTTAAAGGGGACACCTCCGGCTGCCTGCGGCCAGATTCCTGTGGTATGATCGATGTAGTAGGGGCCGAAGCCAGACTCCTCGATCTGATCCGGAGTCAGATTTTTTGTAAGCTGACAGACAATAGCAGCCACAATCTCCATATGGGCCAGCTCTTCTGTGCCAATATCGGTCAGAAGTCCCTTTCCCTCTGCGTAGGGCATGGTGTAACGCTGGGAAAGATAGCGCATGGAAGCGCCGATTTCGCCGTCAGGCCCGCCATACTGACTCATAATAAACTGTGCAATCTTTGGGTTTGGCTGAGTGATTTTTACTGGGTACTGAAGCCGTTTTTCATATCTCCACATAAGCTACACCTCCCCTTCCCATGGCCACTTTTCTGTCATCCAGGTCCAGCGGTCCATATTTTTGACAGAGTCAACCAGAAGAGGACCATACTGTGTCTGCCAGGCCTCCATCGCTTCCCTGCGAAGTCCGGCAGCATGATGATAGTAATTTAATGCCTCCTGATCCGTCGGATGAGTATCCAGGTAGAGGAGAACGTCATCCATTGCGAAGCTGGCCTGATCAATCTGGCGCATAAGCGCTTCTTTTTCCGCAGGAGCTGCAGAAGAATTTCTGCTTCCATTATTTGTCATTGTTCCAAACATCAGATACACCTCCCTGCTAAGAATGGAAGATCCAGATCCGGGAAAATGGTTCCTCTGGAAAATCCGGCGTCTAAATCATAAGTTTTTCCCCACCGCTGCATAGGAACATAGGCCATGCCCACAGGGTAGTTAGAAAAGTCAACCGGACATCCGGAAACAGGAGGATTTTCGTCTGTATTGTTTCCTGGCTCTGGCCTGAGGACAGGTCCAGGACCAGGTTCCGCTGCTGTCTGGCGTCCGGGAGCGGCCGTCTGGCCCGGATCCGCGGCTGGATTCTGCCACGAAGGGGAGCAGCCTGGATTCGGGCAGCTCCATCCCCATTCTCCATATTGCCCATACAAGGCCTGGCGTTCTACAACAGTCTCCTTCTGATTTTGATACTCCTGACCGGAAACGCTGTCTCTGACTGGCATGACATTAGCGTTCCGCCAGTCCCTGGCAGAGGAATTTCCGATCTGACTGCGTACAGAGTGGGAAGAAAGAGGTTCTTTTTCCTTCACGCCGGAATACTGCTGATCATAGCAATTCATAGTTTCTTTGCCCTTTCCTGATTGGTTTACAATCCTATCATATGTTCGACGGCACGTTCACTGTTCATGGAGCGGATATATTTTTAAAAAGTATTGCCGTGAGACAGATGAAATCATTGCTATAGGTAGGCGATTCCTCCGGCAATTCCGCACAGTGCCAGGACGAGAACAGGATTCAGACGGACTTTTCGTATCAGAATCAGAGCCGCAGCAAAAACAGCCACGGCAGCCCAGTTCAGATTGGCTGCCGTTTCGGCAAGTTTTTTAATGGGATCTGTGCTTTCTGCCAGCTCTGAGCCATTGGATGCAAAGGCAATGACGAAAATAGTCATAGCGGCGGAGAGGATCAGGCCAATGGAAGCGGCCTTCAGGCCCTTCAGAATCTGCTGGCCATAGGCAGACTGCCGGTACCTTTCAAAGCATCTGCATAGAATCAGAGAAATCACAAAGCCGGAGAATACGCATCCCAGCGTAGCGGCGGCAGCTCCTGCCAGGCCGCCTGTCTGCAGGCCTACGAAGGTAGAAGTGTTCACGGCCAGCGGTCCAGGCGTCATCTGGGAAATCGTGATAATATCTGTAAATTCCTGAATGGACAGCCATCCCTTCAAATCGACCGCGTGCTCTTTAATCAGCGGAATAACGGCGTAACCGCCGCCGATGCTGAACAGGCCAATCTGCAGAAATTCCAGCAGCAGTTCAAATATAACAGTCATGCTTTTAACATCCTCCCTTTCTATTTGTATACCACACTTCACCGACGCAGATACAGCAGCAGGCAAGGAGGATCAGGGCCACATTGAGATTCAGAAAAAAGCTGGCAGCAAAGGCAGCCGGGACCATCGCTGTTAAAAGGCGGCTTTTCTCGTTTTTGATTACCTGAACCATATCGAGAATTAAATCTGCGATCAGGGCCGCTGCTCCGGCTTCCATGCCCTTTAAAACAGCATTTACCAGAACATTTTGCGAGAAAGACTCATACCAGGCGGAAATCACAGACAGGATAATCAGGGCGGGCAGGACGGAGGCGATGCAGTTGACAACAGCGCCGGGCAATCCAGCCGTTTTGTATCCTGCCAGAGACGAGAGATTGACGGCAATCGCACCGGGCGAGGACTGGGAAATAGCGGCCAGCTCCATGACCTCCTCCGTGAGAAAATGCTTTTTCTGGACAAAGTATTTACGGATCATCGGTATCACCACATAGCCTCCTCCAAAGGTAAAGGCGCTGATGAATAAGTTAATGCAGAACAGCCAGGCGAGCTGCCTGAAGGTCGTTTTTTTCATAAGCAGTGCTTCCTTTCACAGTATTGCAGCATGCCTTTTTCAGGCATGACGCGCCGCAGGCACAGGAAAAATGATGGCTTTACGCGCTGACGCTATTATAAAACTTGCCAATACATAAGTAAAATTATATAATTTTATTATTATAATAACTAAAAAAGCATGAATAAAAGACAGAAAAGCAGAGAGAAAGGAGGACGGATGCTATGACGATTCGTCATCTGACCGTTTTTAAGGCCGTGTGCGAGGAGGAGAGCATCACCAGAGCGGCGAAGCGGCTGTTTATGACTCAGCCAGCAGTGTCCCACGTAATTGCAGATTTAGAGGATCGGGCAGGCGCGCCGCTGTTTGACAGGGCGTCCAGGAGACTGCGTTTGAATCAGATGGGGCGCGGCAGCTCTACGAAAAAAGCTGCCGGGTGTTGGAGGCCTATGAGGAGCTGGAAAAAAGCATGGAGAATCTGGAGCAGAGGACGGCTCTGAGGGTGGGATCCAGCATTACAATCGCAAATTTCTGGCTTCCCGGGATAATCTCCAGATTTTCAAAGCATGCCCCGGACGTTCCGGTGGAGGTGGCTGTGGACAGCGCCTGGAGAACGTCTCAGAGGCTGGAAGCGAATGAAATCGATATGGCTTTCATTGAGGGGGCCTCCTATCAGGAGAAGTTTGACAGTATCTCATTTTCATCCTACCAGGTGATGATTCCCCTCTGCGCGCCGGACTATTTTAAAGAGAGACTTTTTCACCGGGGGGAGAGAGGGGAATCAGGATGGACGCTTCCGTCCAGAGCTCTTTCGGAGGAGCGCCTGCTGCTTCGCGAAAAAGGGAGCGCGATCCGCGACGTTTTCGACGGAGCCATGATCCAGCAGGATTTGAAGCTCTCCGCTTCATGGGTGAGCGTAAATTCGCAGACGCTGCTTCATGCGGCGGAAGCAGGGCTGGGAATTACGTTTCTGCCGGACAGGCTGGCAGAGGAATGGCTGGAAAAAGGCCGCCTGATCACATTTTCTCTGAAGGGAATTTCTCTGAAAAATGAAAATCACCTGGCCCTTTTAAAAGGGAAATATATTTCGGAACCCATGAAGCTGTTCATAAGGCTGGCACAGGATCCGGAGCTGTTCTGACAGAAAAAACTATATTTTTGTTCTTTTGCCGCTTTTCTGGCATATATTATAATGTACAAGCCTGAAACCTGACGTACCAGAACACGGCGGCGTGCCAGGCAGAAAAAAATTCAGATTTTATTTGAGCCCGATGAAAAAAGGAGGCAGAGCATATGCCAAGAGGAAAAAGAAAAACGAGCAGAGAAAAACTGGAGGAGCTGAGAGAAACGATTGCTTCCCAGGAAGCCCAGCTGAAGGAGCTGAGACAGAGGGAAAAAGAACTGCTGAAACAGCAAAAAGAGGAGGAGCTGCGCCGCCTGGCTCAGATGATGGAAGAACAGCAGGTGAGCGCGGATAAGCTGGCAGAAATTTTGAAGGAAGCCCGGATCTCCCGCGCAGGGGCCTGAGGGCGCGGGAGATTTTGAAATCAGCGTTCAGGGAACAGAATTTAAAACAGCTTCAGACAGGAGCAGGCCTTCCAGATTCCGTCTTTTTCAATGGAATCTGTGACAAAATCAGCACAGGCTTTCAGCTCCTCGATTGCATTCCCCATGGCGACGCCGGTTCCGGCTGCCTGGATGATTTCTATGTCATTCATGCTGTCCCCAAAGGCCACAGTATCCTTTAAAGAGGGATCCTCCCCAAAATACCCGGCTAAAAGCCGCAGTCCATCCGCCTTGGAATGGCCCTTTTCGATGACGTCTGCGCCGTGCTTCCCTGCAAACAGAGGGAGGCGCAGAGTTGGAAAATCCCGTTCGATCTGAGCGGCCTGTTTTTCGTTTCCGACAAATGCCAGAGTCCGTATCTTCATATTTAAAAGCTGTCCGGGATCGCGAAAGCGTCTGCCGGAAATACCCCAGTGAAGCCGATCGCTTTCTTCCACCACTTCAGGATGGATATAGAAATCGTCATCTTTGACGGTTACGCCTATGGCAAAGCCCTGAGCGTCACAGTAGGCCAGCAGTTCCTTTAAAAGCGCCGGATCAAAGGTGTGCTCATAGAGCAGAGTACCGCCTGCCGTTACCTTGGTTCCGTTCATGTGTACGATTCCATCCGGCTTCAGAATGTCCCGGTACCTGCAGCTGTAATAATTATCCATGTCCCTTCCGGTGGCCAGGACAATCTTGTGGCGTTTACGCAGCAGCTCCACGGCCTTCAGGGCGCTGGGCGTAATCTGTCCGGTTTTGTGATCCAAGAGAGTCATATCTAAATCAAAGCTGATCATGGGCGTCCTCCTTATACTGTTCGTTTTAACCGTATCAGCCGCGCAGCCTTCTCAATGCGCGGTGAAAAAATCTGTTTCTGCAATTATAACGGATCTTTCAGGATTTTCCTATAGAAATAAAAGAAAAAATAAAAGCATCTATATTCATGAAAAAATATTTTTTTCAAAAAATAAAAATAGGGCTTCCATTTTTTGCAATTTGTGCTATAATAATGAGCACCGGGGTATGGCGTAGCTTGGTAGCGCGCTCGGCTGGGGGCCGAGAGGTCGCAGGTTCAAATCCTGTTGCCCCGATTTCAGAGGACAGAGAATTGTGTTATTGCATGATTCCCTGTCTTTTTGTTTTAAGACATTCAATAAAATGATGGATTGCAGAAGGAGAATTTATATGACAGAGGAAAGAGTAGAAGAACTGGCAGAGAAGGCTGCAGCGCTTCACCGCAGCGGCTATAACTGCGCTCAGGCTGTAGCCTGCGCTTTAAGCGGAGAGGTTGGAGTGGACGAGGATCTGTGCTTTCGCCTGATGGAGGGCTTTGGCCTTGGAATGGGGCAGATGCACGAAACCTGCGGGGCCGTTTCCGGCGCTGTGGCTGCTCTTGGTTTTCGAAACAGCCAGGGCAGGGAAAATCCTACGACGAAAGCGTCTACCTATAGCATAGTCAGACAGGTGGGAGAGCAGTTCCTCGAGAAAAACGGTTCAACCAGCTGTATGGAACTGAAGGGGCTGACAGGAAAGGGCGTCCTGAGAACCTGCCCGGGCTGCGTAGAGGATGCGGTCAGAATCGCCTGCGGACTGCTGGAGGAATAGAGGGAGCAAGCAGCTCCCTATTTTTTCAAAACTCTTCGCAGAAGGCTCAGAAGAAGGCCCAGAACGCAGGTTTTAAACAGAGGATTTGACAGCGGAACCATAATCTCCAGGAACCGGCTGGATCCGGGCAGAAGGGGCTGTCCTGCCAGAGCTTCCATGACTGCAGGCGCGTTCCAGAAGGCCAGAGACAGAAGAAGAAAGGCCGTTATGCCCCGCCCCATATCTGCGCTGATTACCCGGTCGCCGCTTGCAAAATGGCGTTTTGTCAGGATCCAGAGCGACGACAGAGCCGTAAAGGCCAGATAGGATCCGGAGAGGGCCAGATAGCAGGCCAGGCTGTAGTTTCTCTCTGTTAAGACCATCCGCACCGAACCCAGACCGTCTCTTCCGTTTATAAGGGGAAGCAGAGGAGTCCATGCCGCTTTCACCATAAGAAGACAGCAGGCCAGCTGGGAAAATCTGGCGATCAGAACAGAAAGGCCAGAGGGAAGCTTTATTTTAGGAAGAGAGGAGAGAGAAATGGAAAGCGATTTCTTTTTTCTCTTTTTCTTATTCCTTTTTCTCTGTTTTGCAGAAACAGGATTATCTATCTCGTCTCCGTCATCTTCTGAGAAAGCAGAGCGCTCGTCCTCCAACGGCTCTGGGGAGGAAGGCCGCCTCCGGCTTCGTCCGCGTCTGGAGGAGTACACCCGCTCTGATGCAGGGCGGATCTCATGAGGCGCAGTGCGCTCCATGCCGCTGCCGGCCGCTGTTTTTGTTTGTTTCTTATCTTTATCGTCTTTTGAGTCAATCATTCTTATTCTCCTGTACTTCGCAGCTTTATGCCGCCAATCTTTTATTTCCTTTCCACTCTACCACAAAAATGTGAAAATTCAGAGTCCTTTCCCTTATTTTTTTCTTACGCCGTCTCAGATAATTTTCTGTAAATTCAGGGAAAATACCTGAAAAAGAAGAAAGTAGGATATTCCCAAAATAATCAAGAGGTGCTATAATTAATTGTCAATGAATGAAATGAAAAAATGAAAAAGACGTAAGGGGACTGCATCATGGAACATTTGATTGTACCAGAAAACTATGAACCGGCCATCGGACTCAGGGAAACCCAGGTGGCGATTAAAATTATTAAGGATTTTTTCCAGAGGGAGCTGGCCAAACAGCTGAATCTGACGCGAGTTTCTGCGCCCCTGTTTGTGCTTCCGGAATCAGGTCTGAACGATAACCTGAACGGAGTGGAACGCCCGGTTTCTTTTGGGATTAAAGAACAGAAGGATCGGCCGGCGGAGATTGTTCATTCACTGGCAAAGTGGAAGAGAATGGCTCTGAAGCAGTATGGCTTTCAGCCAGGCGAAGGCCTTTACACAGACATGAGCGCGATCCGCAGAGACGAGGACACGGATAACATCCATTCCCTCTATGTGGATCAGTGGGACTGGGAGAAGATTATCACAAGGGAAGAACGCACCAGAGAGACACTGGAGCTGATTGTAAAGGCCGTATATAAGGCTCTCAAGGTAACGGAGGACTATATGGCCTATGAGTATGAATACATAGGCAGATATCTGCCGGATCACATCGAGTTCGTGACTACTCAGCAGTTAGAAGACATGTATCCGGACTGTACGCCCAAGGAACGGGAGTACAAGATTGCGAAGCTTCACAAGGCTGTGTTCATTGAGCAGATTGGAGATAAGCTGAAATCAGGAGAAAAGCACGACGGCCGCGCTCCGGACTACGATGACTGGAAATTAAACGGCGACATTATCGTGTACTATCCGGTACTTGACATTGCGCTGGAGCTGTCTTCCATGGGTATCCGTGTGGATGAGGCAGTTTTAAGAGAACAGTTACAGAAAGCAGGCTGTGAGGAGCGGGCAGAGCTGGCGTTCCAGAAGGAACTTCTGGAGGGAAAACTGCCGTGCACAGTAGGCGGCGGTATCGGCCAGTCACGAATCTGTATGTTTTATTTGAGAAAAGCTCATATTGGAGAGGTTCAGTCCTCTATCTGGCCGGACGGCATCCGGGCAGAGGCAGAAAAGCATAATATTTTCCTGCTGTAAGGGATAAAGGAGGTTTTTAAGATGGATACAGTGAACGAGAGAATTCAGGCGCTCCGCGCGATGATGAAGGAAAGGGGAATCGACGCTTATCTGGTTCCCACCTCAGACTTTCATGAGTCAGAGTATGTGGGAAGCCATTTTGAGTGTAGAAAGTTTATTACAGGTTTTACAGGATCCGCCGGAGCTGCGGTGATTACCCTGAAGGAAGCGGGACTCTGGACAGACGGCCGCTATTTTGTGCAGGCCGGAAAGCAGCTGCAGGGCAGCGAGGTAAAGCTGTTCAAGATGGGACAGGAGGGAGTTCCCACAATAGAAGAGTACCTGGCAGAGAATATGCCGGAGAACGGCGTGCTGGGCTTTGACGGCCGCGTGGTGAACGAGGAATTTGGCGAGGAGCTTTTGGCCCGTCTCCAGAAGAAGAATGTGACTGCTGCCAGCGGAGAGGATCTGATTGGCGCTCTCTGGACGGAGCGTCCCAGCCTTCCGGCAGAAAAGGTGTGGGTTCTGGACGTTAAATATGCGGGAAAATCAGCAAAAGACAAGATTGCCGATCTGCGAGAGGCCATGAAGAAAAACAGGGCGACGGTCCACATTTTAACGACGCTGGACGACATTGTATGGCTGCTGAATATCCGCGGAAACGACGTGCCCTGCAATCCGGTGGTGCTTTCCTACGCAGTGGTGACAGAGGACAAATTCTTCCTCTTTATTAATGATAAGACTCTGGACAGCCAGACAAAGGCTTACCTGGAGGGGCTGGGCGTAAAGATAAAGCCTTACGACGACATCTATGTGCTTGCCAAAACCTTCCGCAACGAGAGAATCCTGCTGGAGAAGAGCCGCGTCAATTTCGCTGTCTGCCAGAGTCTGGACGAGAGCAATGAAATTGTAAATCAGATGAATCCTACCGCCTCCGCCAAGGCAGTGAAGAATCCTGTGGAGATGGAGAATATGAGAAAGGCCCACATCAAGGACGCTGTGGCCATGATCCGTCATCTGCGCTGGATGAAGGAGAATATCGGTACGCTGGATATGGACGAGATGTCTGTCCAGAGACATCTGGATCAGCTGAGATTCGAGACAGAGGGAAATCTGGGACTGAGCTTTGGAACGATCTCTGCCTATGGGGAGAACGCGGCTCTCTGCCATTATTCCGCCACTCCGGAAACCAATAAGAAGCTGGAGCCAAGGGGACTTTACCTGGTAGATTCCGGCGGACAGTATTACGAGGGAACGACTGACATTACCAGAACCATCGCCCTGGGGCCGGTGACAGAGGAGGAGAAGAAATGCTTCACTCTGGTGGCCGCCTGCATGCTGAGGCTTCTGAACGTGAGATTCCCTTACGGCTGCCACGGCTACAATTTTGACTTTGCCGCCAGAGAACTGCTCTGGAGAGAGGGGCTTGATTTCAATCACGGAACAGGCCATGGAGTGGGATATCTGTTAAACGTCCACGAGCGTCCAAACGGCGTCCGCTGGAGAGTCGTTCCGGAGCGCCAGGACAACGCAGTGTTTGAGGAGGGCATGGTGACCTCTGACGAGCCGGGCCTGTACTTTGAAGGAAAGTTCGGAGTCAGAACAGAAAATCTCATGCTCTGCGTGAAGGACGTAAAAAATGAGTACGGCCAGTTTATGAAATTTGAAAATCTGACCTGGGTTCCTATTGACAGAGATGCCATTGATACCAGATGGCTGGAGAAGAGGGATCTGGAGCTTTTAAATGAGTACCACAGACAGGTATACGAGGTAATGGCTCCCCATCTCTCCGAGGAGGACAGAAGCTGGCTGGAGAAGGCGACGGCTCCTATCGCATAAGTGGAAGTGGAAAAACAATAGAGTCCAGGATCCGGGAACCGTTTTTTCAGAAACCATGTCATATACACAAAAATCGGTTTATATCATATAGTAATTCAGAAGGCAGATGTCAGAAAGGCAGATGTGATGAGACAGTATAGACCAGATTTGCAGGTGTGCGAGACTGCCGCCGAAAGCCGGGGGTATCTTCAGGTAGACGTAGTGAACGAGGAAAATAATTTTCCAGTGACAGACGCTGTGGTGACGGTGCAGGAGCCGGGAGAGGGCGGCAGAATTCTGGAGGAGCTTCCTACCGATCAGTCGGGACAGACGGAGCAGCTGGAATTAGCCGCCCCTGATATGGCTCTCAGCCTGGAAAGCCAGAATACCATCCGGCCCTACAGCGTATATAATCTAAAGATTTCAGCGCCGGGATATGAGGACGCGGAAATCACAGGAACCGAGATTCTGCCGGGAGTGACGGCGATTCAGCCGGTGCGCCTGCGGCCGGTGAAGGTTTCTGCATCAGAGACAGAGACGGTCCGGATTCCGGGGCATACGCTTTATGAGACGTATCCGCCCAAGATTGCGGAGACAGAGGTGAAGCCGGTGCGGGAGAGCGGGGAGATTGTGCTGAGCCGTGTGGTCGTTCCCCAGACGGTGGTAGTCCACGACGGAGTTCCCACCGACAGAAGCGCAAAAGACTACTATGTGCCTTACAGGGACTACATAAAGAACGTGGCCAGCAGCGAGATCTACGCTACCTGGCCACAGTCTTCCATTGTAGCCAATGTGCTGGCCATTATGTCCTTTACCCTGAACCGCGTTTACACAGAGTGGTACAGGAATCAGGGGTATGATTTTACGATCACCTCCTCCACAGCCTTTGATCACAAGTGGATTTACGGAAGAGATATTTTCGATACGATTTCTGTGGTGGTGGACGACATTTTTGACAGCTATCTGTCCCGGCCGGACGTAAAGCAGCCGATTCTCACCCAGTACTGCGACGGAAAAAAGGTCAGCTGCCCTGGCTGGATGACACAGTGGGGATCCTGCGCTCTGGGGGAACAGGGCTACAGCCCCATGGAAATTCTCCGTAATTTCTATGGAAGCGATTTGTATATCAATACAGCGGAGCAGATTTCAGGAATTCCGGCCTCCTATCCTGGAACGGAACTGTCCACAGGCTCCAGAGGGGATAAGGTCCGCCAGCTTCAGGAACAGCTGGACGCCATAGCCACTGTCTATACGGCTGTTCCGAGCCTGACGCCGGACGGGATTTACGGACCGGCTACCGAGCGGTCGGTGAAGGCGTTTCAGTCTATTTTTGGCCTGCCTCAGACAGGAACCGTAGATTTTGCCACCTGGTATAAGATTTCCCACATCTATGTGGCGATTACCAGAATTGCCGAGCTGAACGGATAATCAGAAATAGACACAGACAGATAAATCCTTACAATACGAAAAGGGGAGAAGGTATGAATGCCATGGCAAAAGAGCGGAATGCGGGAAAGAAGGGAAAACAGGGAAATGGCATAACAGAGGGAGTCATCTGGAAGCAGCTCCTCATTTTTTTCTTTCCTATTTTATTTGGTACGTTTTTTCAGCAGCTTTACAACACAGTAGACGCAGTGATTGTAGGCCGGTTTGTGGGAAAAGAAGCGCTGGCGGCGGTAGGAGGAAGCACGGGAACGCTGATTAATCTTTTAGTCGGCTTCTTTGTGGGCCTCTCCTCCGGCGCGACGGTTATTATCTCCCAGTTTTACGGGGGAGGAAGAGAAAAGAGAGTCAGCGAGGCTGTTCACACGGCGATCGCCTTCTCTCTGGCCTGCGGAGTAGGACTTATGGTCATTGGAATCGCCGCCTCCCCCATAGCCCTGCGGGCCATGGGAACGCCGGATGATATTATGCAGTATTCCCTGTCCTACATCAGAATTTATTTTCTGGGAATTATTCCAAACCTGGTTTACAACATGGGAGCCGGTATTTTAAGGGCAATCGGAGATTCCAAGCGGCCTCTATACTACCTGATGGCCAGCTGCTTTACCAATATTGTGCTGGATCTGATGCTGGTTGTCTGGCTTCGGCTGGATGTGCGGGGAGCGGCGATTGCGACGATTGTGTCCCAGCTTGTCAGCGCAGTTTTGGTTGTGCTCCAGCTTCTTCGCACAAAGGATTCCTACAGGCTGGTGATTCGAAAGATCCGTCTGAATCTGTTCATAGTAATGCGTATTGTGCGGATTGGCCTGCCGGCTGGCCTCCAGTCCGTGATGTACTCTGCCTCCAACATCATTATCCAGAGCAGCGTAAACTCTCTGGGAACAGACACAGTGGCAGCGTGGACGGCTTACAGTAAAATCGACAGCGTTTACTGGATGATTATCAGTGCTCTGGGTATTTCCATCACTACGTTTGTAGGGCAGAATTACGGCGCGGGAAAACTGGACCGGGTAAAGCGGGGAATTTATGTGTGTCTGGGACTCAGCTTCCTCATTACGGCTATTTTAAGTGTAACCCTGTACCTGGGAGGCGGCTATATTTATCTCATGTTTACGGCAGATGCGGCGGTAATAGCCAAGGGAATGGAAATTCTTCATTTCCTGGTTCCGGCCTTCGCCACCTATGTGTGTATCGAGGTTCTTTCCGGCGCGCTGAGAGGCACAGGGGACTGCTGGATTCCCATGATTATGACGGCAGTAGGAGTGTGCGCCCTGAGAGTCCTCTGGATCCTTGTGGCGGTTCCGCTGAAGCCGGACATCCTTACTGTGGTGTTCAGCTATCCGCTTACCTGGAGTATTACAAGTATTTTATTCCTGGTGTATTTCTACTGCTTCAGTTCTCTGAAGAAATTCAATGTTCCTCTTCCGAGGCTGCGGCGCAGAAGAAAACATGCTGGAGCAGTATAAAAAGAAAGGAACGGTGTGTATGGAGTACAATTCTATGAACCAGTGGGGAGAAATCCAGGCCAGCCAAAGAGAGAGCCTGTCAGCGTATACGGCGAAGACGTTTCTCTGGATGTTTGCCGGCCTTCTCGTTACCTTTGCCATGACCTATGCCAGCTATGCCACAGGCCTTGTGCTTTTAGTATTTTCAAACAGCTATGGAATCCTGATGCTGACAGGAGCAGAGCTTTTGGTAGTGATTTTTATGTCAGCCAGAGTCCACAAGATTTCTGTGGGAACAGCCAGAGCCATGTTTCTGCTGTATTCAGCTTTAAACGGGGTGGTATTTTCCGCTTACTTCCTGATAATAGGTTCCGGCATGCTGATGTTTATTTTTGGGGCTACGGCAGTCTTTTTCGGACTGATGGCCGGAGTATCCTACATTGCCAGGGTTGATCTGTCAGGAATCCGCCCCCTCTTAATAGGCGGACTGATTTTCCTCGTGGTATTCCAGTTTCTGGCCATGTTTTTAAACCTGACTTCCATGGAAACGATCATGTGCTATGTGGGAATCCTGATCTTTCTGGGGCTGACTGCCTACGATGTGGGCATGATCCGCAGAAATTATCAGATGTTTTCCGGAAATGAGGAATTATTAGCCAAGGCGTCTATCTTCTCAGCGCTGGAGCTGTACCTGGACTTTATCAATATATTCCTGTATCTTTTAAGACTGTTTGCAAGGAACAGAGATTAAGGATAAAAATGGGATCCCTGCCTTCGCTTTTTTGGCGGATGCAGAGATCCCATTTTCATTTCATAGGAAAAAGCGTCCTATTAAATTTCTGTTTAAATTTCTGTTTTCATGAATTGCTTGTCAAATTCTGGGTTAAAATAATAATAATTTTTCCTGTCCAGAGAATCCTTCAGCTGTTCCAGCGCTTCACCAAACCGCTGGAAATGGACAATCTCCCTGGCGCGGAGAAACCGGAGAGGAGCTTTTACGTCCGGATCCGTGATGACACGCAGCAGATTGTCGTAGGTGGTCCGGGCTTTCTGTTCCGCAGACAGATCCTCCGTCAAATCGGTGATGGCGTCTCCCTTGCTCTGAAATTCGCAGGCGTTAAAAGGAACTCCTCCGGCCGACTGGGGCCACAGAGCGGCGGTATGGTCGATATAGTAGGCGTCGAAACCGGCAGTTCTGGCGTCCTCAGGCTTCATATTCCTTGTAAGCTGAAAGATGATGGAACAGATAATCTCAAGATGAGCCAGCTCCTCTGTTCCGATATCTGTCAAAAGTCCGCTGATTTTCCGGCAGGGCATGGAATATCTCTGGGAGAGGTAACGCATGGAAGCGGCCAGCTCCCCGTCAGGGCCGCCGAATTGGCTGATAATCAGCTGGGCCGTTTTCGGACAGACTGTTTTAATGTTGACAGGAAACTGGAGACGTTTTTCATAGGTCCACATTTAAATCATTCCTCCTTCCCAGGGCGCGGGTCCGTCCTGAAGACTCCAGCGGTCTGCGCCGCCCAGATCGCAGACGCAGCCGGCAGTCAACGGGCCGTAGGCTTTGGCATACTGGTTCATAAGCTCCTTCCGTCTGGCCGCTTCCTTCTGAAAGCGGGCCAGGCCTTCCTGGCAGTCTGGATGGGTATCCAGGTAGAGCGTTAAATCATTGACTGCAAAGCTCACCTTGTCAATCTCGTGAAGAAGGGCAGAGCGGCTTGGCGTTTCTGCATTACCTAACATAGGCGTCACCTCCTGCGAAAAAAGGCATATCGAGGGAAGGGAACAGACAGCCGTGCAGCAGAGCGGTTTCCAAATCCTGAGGCTCCTCCCAGGACTGGCGTGGGACAGAAGCAATCGCCAGATCCAGGCGGCAGGAGCAGCCGCAATCCAGCTGATCATCATTTACTGTAGTCATAGACAGACACTTCCTTTCTGTTGGTATCGTGGCAGCCAGGCGGTTTAAATGCCGCGCGTGAACTGCCTGCTTTTAGTATGAGCCGCTTTGGCGCAGGATATTTCTAAAAAAGAATCCGCCAGATCTGCGGAAAAATTCCAGTGCAGGAAGGATATTATGATTGTGTGAATATTAGAGCATTTCATACAATAAAACTTGCAATTTATGCAATAAGCATATACAATATAAGCTAGGCAAAATTGGGACTGCAAAAGTATCTCTTTTACTAAGCATACCAAGTCAAACTAATTCAAATGGAGGACTGCAAAATGAGTAATTCAGCGAACACATCAGCAGGTAAAAGAATTGAAGCTTTACTTGATGATAACAGTTTTGTTGAAGTTGGAGCTTATGTGAAGGCAAGAAGCACCGACTTTAACATGGCGGCGCAGAATACCGCCGCTGACGGCGTAATCACCGGTTACGGCACGATTGAGGGAAATCTGGTGTATGTATACAGCCAGGACGCTTCTGTTATGGGAGGTTCTGTGGGAGAGATGCATGCGAAGAAAATTTCCAACGTATACCGGATGGCTATGAAAATGGGAGCTCCTGTGATTGGCCTGGTAGACTGCTCTGGTTTAAGGCTTCAGGAGGCGACAGACGCTCTGGACGGTTTTGGACAGATGTATCTGAATCAGACCATGGCTTCCGGCGTAGTTCCGCAGATCTGCGCGGTATTTGGAAGCTGCGGAGGCGGCATGGCTGTTTCCTCTGCGATTGCAGATTTCGTTTTCATGGAAGAGAAAGCAAAGATGTTTGTCAATTCTCCAAACGCTCTCGCTGGAAATGATGAGAAAAAGTGCGATACCGCTTCAGCAGATTTCCAGAGCGGCGAATCAGGACTGGCTGACGTGGTGGGAAGCGCGGAGGAGATTCTTGCGAAGGTTCGGACTCTCGTCTCTGTTCTTCCGGCTAACAATGAGGACGACATGTCCTATGACGAGTGCAGCGACGATTTAAACCGCCTCTGTGAAAATATCGAGAGCTTCAGGGGAGACACAGGAAAGGCCCTTTCCATGATTTCCGACGACGGCTTCTTCTTTGAGGTGAAGGAAAACTACGGCCCGGAGATGGTAACTGCCTTTATCCGCCTGAACGGTATGACGGTAGGATGCGTAGCCAACCGCACAGAAGTATTGGATGAGGAGAATGAGAAGACTGCAGAGTATGAGCCGGTTCTTGGAGCAAGAGGCTGCGATAAGGCGGCAGAGTTCGTTTCTTTCTGCGACGCCTTTAATATTCCGGTTCTGGCCCTTGTAAACGTAAAGGGCTACAAGCAGTCCAAGTGCACAGAGAGAAGAATCGCAAAGGCTGCAGGACGCCTGACCTATGCGTTTGCCAATGCAGACGTGCCGAAGGTAACGGTTGTGATTGGAGAGGCTTATGGAAGCGCTTATGTGACCATGAACAGCAAGTCCATTGGCGCGGACATCGTATACGCATGGCCGGATGCAAAAATCGGCATGATGGATGCAGCGGCAGCAGTGAAGATCATGTATGCAGAGGAGATCAGCGCTTCTGACAAAGCGGCTGCCTTGATTTCAGAGAAGGCGGCAGAGTATGAGGCTCTCCAGTCCAGCGCGGCGGCAGCGGCAGGAAGAGGCTATGTGGACGATATTATCAAGGCGGACGAGACGAGACAGCGCGTAATTGCCGCATTTGAGATGTTATTCACGAAAAGAGAGGGACGTCCATCCAGGAAGCATGGCACAGTCTAAGGCGAGGTGACAAGATATGAAACAGAATATGAAACGGCTGCTTCTCCTGTTATCCATGATAACTTGCTTCTTTGTTCTGTCCGGCTGTGCAAAAACAGAGGATTCCGGTTCAGAAGAGGTTACAGCCGAGATGGAGGAGACTCTGGTGAACGGCTCCAGGCAGTATCTGGCTGCATTTGCAGCTTACAGCGACGAGGAGCTGGAGGAGCAGATCAAGCAGGCAGAAAAGGCAGAGAATACTGTGATTTCCACAGCCCTCAGCTCCTGGAAATCTGTAAAGGAAGATCTGGGAAGTCTCCAGGTAGACGAGATGGGAGCTCCTCTGATCCAGACAGATGAAAAAACTGGAAAGCCGGCTGTTACAGTACAGGCGGAAGGCGAGGATATTTATCAGGTAGAACTGACTGCCGTTTATGAGCAGAGAACCATGGAGTTTGTTCTGACTGCCAAGGCGGAGGACGACGGTTACGGCGGCAGCGTTCTGACTGTAACAGAGATGACATTTACTCCTGATTATTCCATAGGAGAGAAGCTGCAGAAGGCTTTCTTAAATATGCTTATGGGTATGGGAACTGTATTTGTTGTGCTTCTTTTCATCAGCTTTATTATCAGCCGTCTGAAGATGGTAAACAGCTGGGGTGCGAAGAAGGAAGATAAAACGGCAAAAGAGAGCGCTCCGGCCCCAGTTCCGGCAAAGCCGGTAGCTCCAGTTCCAGCACCGGCGGCACCAGCACCAGCGGCAGCTCCAGCGCCGGCCCTGGTACAGCCTGAGGAGAGCTGTGAAGAAAATCTGGCAGACGATATGGAATTAGTAGCAGTAATTACAGCCGCAATTTCGGCAGCTCAGAAGGTTCCGGCAGAAGGACTTGTCGTTCGTTCTATCCGCAGAAAATCAGGCTCTAATTGGAAGAGAGCTTAACGAGAAAGAATAAACCAGGAGGAAAGAATCATGAAAAATTATACAATTACAGTAAATGGAAATGTTTATGAAGTAACAGTAGAGGAGGGCTTTACAGGAAAGGCTTCCGCACCGGCAGCAAGACCGGCAGCTCCAGCACCGGCGGCACCAGCCCCGGCCCCAGCTCCTGCACCAGCCCCGGCTCCCGCACCAGCCCCAGCAGCCCCGGCTCCAGCAGCTGCACCGGCAGCAGGCTCCATTACAGTCAGCGCGCCCATGCCTGGCAAGATTCTCGGCGTGAAGACGTCCGTAGGAGCAGCTGTTAAGAAAGGACAGGTAATCCTGATTCTTGAGGCTATGAAGATGGAGAACGAGATTGTAGCTCCGGAGGACGGAACGGTTGCGAGCGTCAACGTATCAGTAGGCGAGATGGTAGAGCCAGGAGCGACACTTGCGACTTTAAACTAATGAATGCGTAAATCCGTTTGGAGGGATAAACATGGAATATATAACATCAACATTGTCCAATCTTCTTCACCAGACAGCATTCTTTAATCTGACCTTTGGAAACCTGATCATGATTTTAGTGGCCTTTGTGTTCCTTTTCCTGGCTATCAAAAAAGGATTTGAGCCGCTTCTGTTAGTTCCGATTTCCTTCGGTATGCTGCTTGTAAATATCTATCCGGATATTATGATGTCGATTGAAGAGTCGTCCAATGGAGTGGGAGGACTTCTCCACTATTTTTACCTGTTAGACGAGTGGAGTATTCTGCCTTCCCTGATTTTCATGGGCGTAGGCGCGATGACTGACTTTGGCCCCCTGATTGCCAACCCGTCCAGCTTCCTTTTAGGAGCTGCGGCTCAGTTCGGTATTTATGCCGCTTATTTCCTGGCCATCTTTATGGGATTCAATGACAAAGCTGCCGCAGCTATCTCCATCATCGGAGGAGCAGACGGCCCTACTTCTATTTTCCTGGCTGGAAAGCTGGGACAGACAGGCCTGATGGGACCGATTGCCGTTGCCGCATACTCCTACATGGCTCTGGTGCCGATTATCCAGCCGCCGATTATGAAGCTCTTCACCACAGAGGAGGAGAGAAAGATCAAGATGGAGCAGCTCCGTCCGGTTTCCAAGCTGGAGAAGATCCTGTTCCCAATCGTTGTAACAGTAGTCGTATGTCTGATTCTTCCCACAACAGCTCCTCTGGTAGGCATGCTGATGCTCGGAAACCTGTTCAGAGAGTGCGGCGTAGTAAAACAGCTCACAGAGACGGCTTCCAACGCGTTAATGTACATTGTAGTTATTTTCCTGGGAACCTCCGTAGGCGCGACTACCAGCGCAGAGGCTTTCTTAAACCTGGATACAATCAAGATTGTTGTTCTGGGACTGGTAGCCTTTGCCTTCGGAACGGCAGCAGGAGTTTTATTTGGAAAGCTTATGTGCAAGGCAACGCATGGCAGGGTGAATCCGCTGATTGGTTCGGCAGGCGTATCCGCTGTTCCGATGGCTGCCCGCGTATCTCAGAAGGTAGGAGCTGAAGCAGATCCGACCAACTTCCTTCTGATGCACGCTATGGGACCGAACGTGGCGGGAGTAATCGGTACTGCCGTAGCGGCCGGAACCTTTATGGCGATATTTGGAATCCAGTAAAATTTAGAGGAGGAAATGACGATGGCAAAGATAGAGAAAAAGCCGGTTAAGATTGTGGAGACTGTCCTGCGGGACGCCCACCAGTCTTTGATCGCGACGAGGATGACGACGGAGCAGATGCTCCCGATTATTGATAAGATGGATAAGGTAGGCTACCACGCTGTCGAGTGCTGGGGCGGAGCTACCTTTGACGCTTCTCTGCGCTTCTTAAAGGAAGATCCATGGGAGAGACTGAGAAAGCTGAGAGACGGATTTAAGAACACAAAGCTCCAGATGCTGTTCAGAGGACAGAATATTCTTGGCTATAATCACTATGCTGACGACGTAGTGGAATATTTCGTTCAGAAATCCATCGCAAACGGAATTGACATTATCCGTATTTTCGACTGCTTAAACGATATCAGAAACTTAAAGACAGCGGTAAAAGCTGCCAACAAGGAAAAAGGACATGCTCAGGTAGCGCTCTCCTATACGCTGGGAGACGCCTACACCCTTGACTACTGGAAAAACATTGCCAAGGAAATCGAGGATATGGGCGCAGACTCTCTCTGCATTAAGGATATGGCAGGACTTTTAACTCCATATGCGGCAGAAGAGCTTGTGACTGCTCTGAAGGAATCTACCAAGCTTCCGATTGATCTGCATACTCACTACACGTCTGGCGTGGCTTCTATGACCTACTTAAAGGCAGTGGAATCCGGCTGCGATATTATCGACACGGCTATCTCCCCATTTGCCCTGGGAACAAGCCAGCCGGCTACCGAGGTAATGGCGGAGACCTTCAGCGGCACTCCGTTTGACACGGGACTTAATAAGGAAGCTCTGGCAGAGATCGCAGATTACTTCCGTCCGATGAGAGAGGAAGCATTAAAGAGCGGCCTGATGAATACAAAGGTTCTGGGCGTAGATATCAACACGCTGCGCTACCAGGTTCCGGGAGGCATGCTCTCCAACCTGGTTTCCCAGTTAAAGGAGGCTCACGCAGAGGACAAGTACTACGACGTGCTTCAGGAGATTCCGAGAGTCCGCAAGGACTTTGGAGAGCCGCCGCTTGTAACTCCTTCCTCCCAGATTGTGGGAACCCAGGCTGTGTTAAACGTGCTGATGGGACAGAGATACAAGATGTTTACCAAGGAGTCCAAGAAGCTGCTGATGGGAGAATTCGGCCAGACTGTAAAGCCGTTTAATCCGGAGGTTCAGAAGAAGGCTATTGGAAAGGCAGAGCCAATCACCTGCCGTCCGGCTGACTTAATCGAACCGCAGCTTCAGAAGCTGGAGGCAGAGATGTCCCAGTGGAAGACACAGGACGAGGATATCCTCACCTACGCCCTGTTCCCACAGGTTGCCAAGGAGTTCTTCGAGTACAGAGAAGCTCAGAATACAGGAATCGATCCGAAGGCAGCAGACAAGACAAATAAAGCATATCCTGTATAAAAAGCAGGAAAAAGGGCCAGATGCAGAGATTGACGCTGCACCTGGCCTTTTTCTCTTGAAATCTTTTCAGACAGGAACGCCGTGTCTGAAATTAGTTGACATGGAACGGCTCTTGTCATTATAATGAAGATATTGCCAAAATAGGAGATACATAGATGAAAAAATCAAGATACAAAAAAGGAATGGCATTTCTTCTGAGCTGCGTACTGGCTTTTGGAACCTGTGTCAGCGTTCTGGATCCGTCGTTTTCCCTGAGAACCTTTGCCTATGCGGAAAAGCAGGGAACAATTATTGCTTCCAGCCTGAATGTGAGAAGCGGGCCGGGAACGGGAAATGCATCCATTGCCAGACTGGCTAACGGAACGGCTGTGACTGTGATAGGAGAGGATACGGCTTCTGACGGCGTACTTTGGTACAAAATCAGGTTTACAGGAAGCGGGGGAGCCCAGACGACAGGATACGTATCCAGCCACTATGTCAAGCTGGCTTCCCAGAATATTGTGTCGGACAGCAATTTCGAGGCTTATATGACGCAGCAGGGCTTTCCGGAGAGCTACAAGCAGGGACTGAGAGAGCTTCACTCTAAATACCCCAAGTGGAAGTTTACGGCTCTGCAGACAGGGCTTGACTGGAATACAGCTGTGACGGAGGAGAGCAAGGTGACCAGAAACCTGGTGGCCAGAAGCAGTATTTCCTCCTGGAAATCGACAGAGGATGGAGCCTACGACTGGGCCACCGGAACGTGGCCTGGATTTGACGGCAGTTCCTGGGTGGCAGCGTCCAGGGATATTATCAGCTATTACATGGATCCCAGAAATTTCTTGAATGAGACTTACATTTACCAGTTTATGAACCAGTCCTACGATCCGTCGATTCACACCAGGGAAGGCCTGGTGACAATGGTGGAGGGCACCTTCCTCAGCGGGACGGCTCCTGCTGGAGGCGCATCTGGCAGCAGGGGAGGGTCTGGCAGCGGCAGTTCCTCGGGCAGTCCTTCAGGACCGGATGGCGGCTCTTCTGACTCCGGCAGCGCGCCAGGAGGAAGCCCTGACGGCGGCGAGATTACTCCGGGACAGACGGGAGGCCCAGGCGCTTCTCTGGGGACTTCAGGAAGATACGTCCAGATAAACGAGAACTCATGGTCTATTTCCAGCCATCTGGTAGATACAGTTTCCTCCTATGGACCGGGTATGGATTCAGAAAACTCGGTTCCCGGCGGAGCGCCAGGAGCGGAGCAGCAGCCGGGAAGCGGGGATACCGGCGGTTCAGCCGGCAGGCCGTATGTAGATATTATTATGGATGCTGCGGCCCAGTCAGGCGTTAATCCCTATATTTTAGCGTCCATGATTCTGGTAGAGCAGGGAAAGCAGGGAACGGGAAGAAGTATATCGGGAACAGTTTCAGGCTATACAGGCTACTACAATTTTTTTAATATAGAAGCGTACCAGTCAGGCTCTATGGATGCGGTGACAAGAGGACTCTGGTGGGCGTCTCAGTCCGGTTCCTACGGAAGGCCGTGGAACAGCCGTGAGAAGTCCATTATCGGAGGCGCCAAGTGGTATGGAAACAATTATCCTGGACGCGGGCAGAACACCCTCTACCTGAAGAAGTTTAACGTGCAGGGAAGCAATCCCTATACCCACCAGTATATGACTAACATTCAGGCGGCAGCTTCTGAGGGAGCAGAGCTTGCAAAGATCAGCTCTCTGAAAGATACGGCTCTGGAATTTTCTATTCCTGTATTTAAAAATATGCCGGAAGGCCCCTGCGCGCAGCCAACATTAGACGGAAGCCCCAATAATAAGCTGTCCGGTCTGGGAGTAGACGGCTTTGCCTTAACGCCAAGCTTTAACAGAGATACGCAGTCCTATGACCTGATTGTAGATCCGTCTGTCAGCAGCGTCACAATCTCTGCATCTGCCATTGATTCCAAGGCCAGCGTCAGCGGTACCGGAACGGTAAATCTGCAGAGCGGAAATAATGATATTACGATAGCGGTGAAGGCAGAAAACGGCCATGTACGCAATTATGTGATCCACGTGGTGAGACAGGACAACGGTCCAACCTATTCAGAATCCATTGGAGGAGGCGTGACGCCGGGAGGAACCACAGGCCCTGGAGGAGGTTCTGGCCCTGGAGGCGACACGACAGTAGAGATTGTCGGTCCACCGGGAAGTTCCCAGCCCGGCGGCTCCGGAACCAGCGCCCCAGGTTCTTCTGCCCCCGGATCTGGAAACTCTGTGCCAGGGCCTATCGCCCCGGATGGGAGCGTAGAGGGCTTCGGCACAGAGGAGTCAGGCGGCGCGCTTCAAGAGCCCGGTTCCGGAACTCACAGCCAGAAACCTGGTGAAAGCAAAGGAACCAGGGTGGTAACGGCCGGAACCAGCGTCCAGGCGCTGGCGGCTCAGATCCAGTCGGAGAAAGCAGGGACTTCTGTAAAGATTTACACTTCTTCCGGCAATGAGGCCTCTGGCAGCGCTGCTACAGGGTACCTGGCTCAGGCCTATGATTCAAAGGGAGACGCTGTTTTAAAGCAGACCGTTATTGTCCGGGGCGACAATACCGGAGACGGAAAGGTGAACGTCCTTGATATTTTAAATGCCCAGCGCCATATTTTAGGACTGGGCTCTTTAAAGGGAGAGTTTGCAGCAGCCTCCGATGTCAACGGAAACGGTAAAATTGATATTACGGATATTCTTGCCATGCAGAGAGACGTGCTCGGAATTGAAAAGCTGAAGTAGCAGCGTTTAAGTCCGGCGGCAGCATGCAGCAGAATATGGACAGAAACAGACGGGAGAACGCATGAACAGAACAATCAGACAATTTTTCATATGCATGGCCGCGGCATTTATCATGGCCCTGACGCCGTTCCAGGCGGAGACTGTTTTTGCCGCGACAGCGAAAATTACTTTCAATGATCCGAAACCAGAGGTGGGAACGGAGTTCACCGTGACGGTGAAGGCTTCCACAGCTGATGGAAATCTGGGAGGAGCGGATATCGTTCTTTCCTATGATCCGGCTGTGATAGAATTTGTCAGCGGAAATAATGCCAACGGAGGCGCGGGAACTGTCCGGCTGGTGGGAACCATGGACTCTGCCAGTACAAAAAGCTTTGATTTTAACCTGAAATTTAAAGCGGTTCAGGCGGGAAGCACGCAGATCAGCGTCAGCAGTTCAGAATTTTATGATTCAGATATGCAGGCTATGACGATGAGCCATTCTGGAAGCTCCTCCGTGCAGGTTCAGGCACCTGCCAGCTATTCAAGCGAAGCTTCTCTGGCTTCCCTGAAAATCTCTCCCGGAGGAATTTCACCGGCCTTTTCGCCGGATGTGACGTCCTACACGGCGAGCGTGGGGGCGGACGTAAGCAAAATTGCAGTCAGCGCGGAGCGCAAGGATCCAAAATCGAAGCTGGTCGTGTCAGGAGACAGCAATCTGCAGCCAGGAGAAAACAAGGTAGTCTGCAAGGTGACGGCTGAGGATGGCAAAACGGTAAAGAATTATACGATTACTGTGACGAGAGCGGCGGCCGGGGAGACGCAGGCTCCTTCTGAAAGCGGGGAAGAGGAGACGCAGGCTGCAGTTTTAGGAGAACTGAAAACTGAGATAGAAGGAAAAGAGTATCTGGTGGCAGCCTCCTTTGATCAGTCCCTTCTGCCTGCAGGCTTTACGGCGTCCACTGTCACTTACCAGGAGCAGGATATTATGGGCGGCGAAAACGGCGATCTGACCATCCTGTATCTGCAAGATCCGGAAGGCAGCGAGGGCTTCTGGTTCTACGACGCAGAGTCAGGGGAATTTACCCGCTACGCCAATATCCATGTGAGCGAGAAGAATATCACAGTGCTTCCGGCAGACGAGGCGCCGGAGGTTCCGGAAGGGTTTGCAGAGACAACCATTCAGCTGAACGGAGATTACAAGGTAGAAGGCTGGGTGTGGGAAAGCGATACAGAACAGAGATACTGCGTTGTCTACGGAATGAACGAAAACGGAGAAAAGGGACTGTACCGCTACGATATCGGAGAGAAGACAATTCAGAGATATTTTGAGGATCCTGCTGTTAAGAGCTCCTATTCGGATGAAGAGGTGGAAGCCTTTATCCAGGAATACAATGACATGAACCAGCTGTACCGCCTGCGTCTCATTATTATCATAGCCTTAGGAGCGGTGTGCGTGATTCTTATTATCATGGTAATCGTTCTTTTAAGGAAAAAGGCAGGCGGAAACGGCTCCGATCATCCCCATGATCCGGGCGTCCAGAATCCTGGCGAAAGCAGACGGCAGCCGGACGCTTTGGCGCAGCCATCTGCCGGAAAGAGCCGCCAGAGAGAGGTTCGGACAGAACACAGTGAAAACAGGCCGGAAAGACGCGAAGCCGCAGCAGAGCGTCCGGAGAGGGTGAAGCCATCCGGCCGTCTGGTTTCTCAGGGCAGGGAGAGCCGCAGAACAGAAAGAGAACCGAGACCGGAGCGGGACAGAACAACTTCCCCGAGAGCAGAACGTCCTCAGGAGGAGAGAAGGGAGCAGAAGCGTCCTGTAAGAGAGGCTGAATCCAGGACAGAAGGCAGAAGAAATACCCGTCCCCAGGGACAGCCTCCTGTGCGGAGAGAATCTGAACCAAGAGTGCAGAGGCCCAGAGACAGCCGTCCTGCTTCCCACAGCCCGCAGTCCAGAAACAGAATGCCTGCGTCTGGAACAGCAGAAGCTTCAGCAAAGAAGGCAGAGAGACGCAGAAAAGGTGAGATAGATTTTCTGGATCTTGACGATTAAGTAATTCAGGAAAGACAGGAGTGGTTCCTGTCCGGAAGCAGGCCGCAGCCAGTGCAGAGAAAGCGCATGGCAGCGGCCTGTTTTGCCGTACTGCAAAGAACGCAGGAGGAAAAGACTTGACGGAACGATTTGGAATGTTATATACTCGATATAACAGATATAACGAAAGATGGTGAGCCTATGGTATTGGAAATTGACTTTAACAGCGACGAGGCCCTTTACATTCAGCTGAGGAATCAGATCATCGTCGGAATTGCCACAGAGCGTATCAGGGAGGGAGATTCTCTGCCTTCTGTGCGGCAGCTGGCGGAACACATCGGCATTAACATGCATACAGTGAATAAGGCATATTCTGTATTAAAGCAGGAAGGGCTTGTGAAGCTGGATCGCAGAAGGGGCGCTGTTATCTGCCTTGACGTGGATAAGATGCGGGCGGTAGAGGAGATGAAACGGGACTTAGGCGTTGTTTTGGCCAGAGGATGCTGCAAGCGCATCAGCCGGTCGGAGGTCCACGAGCTGGTCGACTCCATTTTCGACGCGTTTGCAGATAATGGAGGCAGCTGCTAGGCAGCAGGATTCTGACGAAATTCCGGCGCATCGGCCAGGAAGGAAAAGCCATGGAGGATGAAATATGTTATGTGAGAGATGTAAAATCCGAGAGGCGAATATCAAATATACAGAAGTGATTAACGGGGTAAAGACAGAGCATAATCTGTGCTCCCAGTGTGCGAAGGAACTGGATTTCGGCCAGTACTCCGCTGTTTTTGACGGAGAATTTCCTCTGGGCAGGCTGCTGTCCGGCCTTCTGGGGCTGGAGGGAGCTTCCGCCGAGGAGGAGAACAGACAGGAGATTGCATGTCCCACCTGCGGCACGACCTATGAAGCGTTTATAGACAAGAGCCGTTTCGGATGCCCCGACTGCTATCGCGTATTTGATCTTCTTATCGGAGAAAAGATTAAAAAGATGCAGGGAAATGACAGCCATACTGGAAAGCGGCCCAAATTCCAGGTAGAAGAAAAAGATACTCATGTAGAGAGCGATGGCGAGCTGAAGCTTTCAAAGGAAGAGGAAATCCGGGGGCTGGAGCGAAAGCTCAGAGAGGCTCTGCGTTTCGAGGAATATGAGACGGCGGCGAAATGCCGGGATGAGATCCGGGCCCTGAAAGCGGAGGATGAGGATGAGTAGATGGTTTGAGGAAGTAAAAAACGAAAACTCCAGCATAGTGGCAAGCCGCATCCGGCTGGCGAGAAACTGGGAGGAGTACCGGTTTCCGGGAAGCCTGACTCCTGAGGAAGCGAGGGAGATGATCTCCAGGCTGAAAAAGGAACTGAGAGGACTGCCGGATCAGGAGGGAAAGGACTGCGAATACCTGGATTTGGAGAGAATGCCTGATTTAGAGCGCAGAGCGCTCAGAGAGAGGCGTCTGATTAACAGAAGCATGGCAGAAAAAAAGACGCCCGGCGGCCTGATCCTCTCAGATGATGAGAGAATCAGCCTGATGCTGAACGGCGACGACCACATCAGAATCCAGGTAATGGAGCAGGGGCTGTCGCTAAAGGAATGCTATGAGAAGGCAGATTGCCTGGATAACTATATTAATGAAAGAATTCCATACGCATTCAATGAGAAATACGGATATTTGACGACTTATCCCACTAATGTGGGAACAGGACTGAAGGCGTCGGTGATTGTCCACCTTCCCACGCTGTCCCTGAGCAAGAAGTTTCAGGATCTGCTGGGAGATATGGGACGGTTTGGAGCAGTGGTCAGAGGCCTTCACGGAAGGCCTGGGGAAAACGGCGGAGATCTCTATGAGGTAACGAACCAGAAGACGCTGGGGCTGTCAGAAAAGGAGATTCTGGAGCTGGTAGAAAATGTGGCGGTGCAGCTGACGGATCAGGAGGCGCAGGTCAGAAAGATGGCTTTGGAGAAGCAGCGCCTGATGATAGAGGATGAGGTCTATAAGGCTTACGGTGTTCTGCGCTATGCCAGAAGACTGGCGGTAAAGGATGCCCAGACCTTTCTGTCTCATGTGAGAGCCGGTGTGTCTGACGGCCTGCTCCGTTTTAAGGAACCCTGCTCCCTCTACGGCCTGATGGTGAAAATCCAGAATGCAAATCTTCAGAAAAATTCCAGCAGGCCTCTTGGCAAGGAAGAGCTGGAGATGGCCCGGGCGGCCTGTATCAGAGCTTATCTGCCTGAAATAGAATAGAAAAAGAACATGGTATACAGGAGGAATGAAATTATATGATCGATCGTTTTACAGAGAAGGCCAGAGAGGCGATCCAGGCGGCGGCAGAGCTGGCCGCTCAGCTGGATCACGGCTATGTGGGAACAGAACATCTGCTTCTCGGCCTTATCAGAGAAGGGACGGGTGTCGCTGCCATGATTCTTGGACACTACGGAGTGACAGAGGAAAAGGTGCTGTCTCTTATGGAACGTCTCATTTCTCCGGCTTCCCCGACGAGAGTGCAGGGAGAGCTGGAGTATACGCCGGGAGCCAGACAGGTGTTGGAAGCCAGCTATGAGGAGGCAGTGCTGTTTAAAGCGCCGTTAATTGGAACGGAGCATATTTTAATCGCCATGATTAAAAACGGCAAGTGTACGGCAGCCAGACTTTTAAATACAATGAATGTGAACATTCAGAAGCTGTATGTGGATCTGCTCAACGCTATGGGCGACGACGCTCCCGCCGACCGGGAGGAGTTAACGGGAAAGACGAAGAAAGAGAAGGGGGAAACTCCGAATCTGGATCACTTCAGCCGCGACTTAACCCAGATGGCCAGAGAAGGAAAGCTGGATCCAGTCATTGGAAGAGAAGCCCAGATGCGCCGGGTGATTCAGATTCTGAGCAGACGTACCAAGAATAACCCCTGCTTAATCGGAGAGCCGGGAGTAGGAAAAACGGCAGTGGCGGAAGGGCTGGCCCAGATGATTGTAAACGGCGACGTGCCGGAGACCATTGCCGGAAAGCGACTGGTAAGCCTGGATCTGTCCGGCATGGTGGCGGGCAGCAAATACAGAGGCGAATTTGAAGAGAGAATCAAAAAGGTTCTCGCCGAGATTCGGGAGGACGGGAATGTGCTTCTCTTTATAGACGAGATTCACACTATTATCGGAGCCGGAGGAGCAGAAGGGGCCATCGACGCCTCCAACATTTTAAAACCGTCACTGGCCAGAGGAGAGCTTCAGCTGATAGGAGCCACTACGGTGGAGGAGTACAGGAAGTACATTGAGAAGGACGCTGCCCTGGAACGACGCTTCCAGCCTGTGATGGTGGAGGAGCCGTCGGAGAAGGAGTCTGTAGAGATTTTAAAAGGCCTGCGGAGCTGCTACGAGGAACACCACAAAGTAGAGATTACCGATGAGGCCCTGGAGGCGGCGGTCAAGCTGTCCGCCCGGTATATCAACGATCGCTTCCTTCCGGATAAAGCGATTGATCTGATTGACGAGGCGTCCTCCAAGATCCGTCTGACCGTTTACACGGAGCCAGAGGAGATTAAGCTTCTGGAGGAGGAGATTAAGACTCTGGAGGAGGAAAAAGAGGAGGCTATCCGGGAGGAAGCCTACGAAAAAGCCGGAGATATCAAAAAGCAGCAGGAAAAACGACAGAAAAAGATAGAGGAAATCCGCGCCGTATGGCAGGAGGAGAAGCAGAAGAGGAAACTGTCTGTGGGGGAAAACGAGGTGGCGGACGTAGTTTCCCAGTGGACGAAGATTCCGGTGAAAAAGCTGTCAGAGGGAGAGTCTGAGAGGCTGCTGAAGCTGGAGGGAGTGCTCCACGAGAGAGTGGTGGGGCAGAACGAGGCAGTCTGCGCAGTAGCCAAGGCCATCCGGAGAGGCAGGGTAGGACTCAAGGATCCAAAGCGGCCTATCGGCTCCTTCCTGTTTTTAGGACCTACCGGAGTGGGCAAAACAGAGCTTTCCAAGGCTCTCTGCGGGGCCATGTTCGGCACGGAGAACGCCATGATCCGCGTGGATATGTCGGAATACATGGAAAAGCACAGCGTTTCCAGAATGATTGGTTCCCCGCCAGGATATGTGGGATACGATGAGGGAGGCCAGCTGAGCGAAAAAGTGAGAAGAAATCCTTACTCTGTCATTTTATTTGACGAGATTGAGAAGGCCCATCCAGACGTATTCAATATTCTTCTGCAGATCCTGGACGATGGCCATATTACCGACGCCCAGGGCAGGAAGATCGACTTTAAAAATACGATTCTCATTATGACTTCCAACGCGGGAGCGGAAAACATCATCTCCCCGAAGCGGCTGGGATTCGCCTCCGAAAATGATGAGAAGGCAAACTACAATTTCATGAAAGACAGGGTGATGGAGGAGGTAAAGCGTCTGTTCCGTCCGGAGTTTTTAAACAGAATTGACGATATCATTGTCTTCCATCCGCTGAACATGGAAAATATCAGGGAGATTGCAGGCATCATGACAGCTTCCATCGCGGGAAGAACGAAGGAGCAGATGAACATTGCCCTTACTGTAGACAGCAGTGCCAGAGATTATCTGGCTGAGAAAGGCTACGACGAGAAATACGGCGCAAGACCTCTCAGAAGAACCATCCAGACCATGATTGAAGACCGGCTGGCAGAGGAAATCCTTGCGGGAACCTTTAAGAGCGGAGATACGGTAGCCGTGAAAAAGGGAAAAGAAGGGCTGATTTTTTCTAAAAAAGTGAAGAGAGCCTCAGCCAGGAAGGCGGCTGGAAAGACTGAAAAAAGCTCTGGTTTTTTAACTGGAACTGTGATAGAATAATGACTACACATAAGAAATACCAGGAGGGCAAACATATGCCAGTAGTAAATGAATTAATCCGTATTGAGGATGACGGCACAATCAGTTTTGGCAATTATAAGCTGACAGAAAAGTCGAAGCTTGATAATTTCGAGTACAAAGGTGATCTCTACAAGGTAAAAACTCATGACGAGATTACGAAGCTCGAAAGAAACGGACTGTTCGTATATGAGTCAGTTCCGGGAACGGCTGTCAGCCACTTCGCTGTGGACGACACAACTGTGAAGTTCAGTGTGGAGGGAGCCAAGGATGCCCAGGTAACGCTTCAGCTGGAGGACGACTGCGAGTATGAGGTATTTGTGGACGGAGCGGCAGTTGGCGGTATGAAGACGAATTTAAGCGGCAAGCTGGTAGTCAGCGTGGAGCTGAACCAGGGCGAGGCAGCTCAGATTAAGGTTACAAAGCGTTAATGCCTGTAAAGCGGCAGTGAATAAAGAAGCAATAAGAAGAAATGCTGGCAGAGGTCCCTTCCGGGGCCTCTGCCTGTTTTCAAAGATTTTCAAAAAGAGTGCAGGCAGAAGGAGAACAAGGTGGCAAAAGCGAAAACAACTATATTTTTCTGCAGCGAATGCGGATACGAATCAGCGAAGTGGACGGGGCAGTGCCCGGCCTGCCGCGCCTGGAATACTATGGTGGAAGGGCTGGCAGAACCGGTTTCCAAGGCTAAGGCTCCCAGAGGCGGTCTCACCTGCGCAGAGCCGGCCGGAGGTCTGGCCGGCAGAAACAGGGCTTTTCAGGAGGTCACGCCGAAAAGCCTGTCAGAGATTGAGCTGGAAAACGAGGATCGGGCGGACACAGGGTTTGGGGAACTGAATCGTGTGCTGGGAGGCGGAGCAGTAAAAGGTTCCCTCGTCCTGGTGGGAGGAGACCCCGGAATCGGGAAATCCACGATTCTTCTGCAGGTCTGCAGAAATCTGGCAGAGAGGGGGCAGAAGGTTCTCTACATTTCCGGAGAGGAGTCCTTAAAGCAGATTAAACTGCGGGCCAGCCGGATTGGCCAGATGAAGGAGAGCCTTTGCTTCCTGTGCGAGACAAACCTGGAGGTGATCCAGGCGGTAGTGAAGCGGACGTCTCCCGATACAGTGGTCATCGACTCCATCCAGACCATGTTTATGGAGGATGTTTCCTCTGCTCCGGGAAGCGTAAGCCAGGTGAGAGAGTGTACGAACGCGCTTCTTCAGATTGCCAAGGGGCTTGGAATCACAATCTTTATTGTAGGCCATGTGACAAAAGAGGGAGTTGTGGCAGGCCCCAGAGTCCTGGAGCATATGGTAGATACGGTGCTGTATTTCGAGGGAGACCGCCACGCCTCCTACCGGATTCTCCGGGGAGTGAAGAACCGTTTCGGCTCTACCAACGAGATCGGCGTCTTTGAAATGCGGGAGGAGGGACTGGCAGAGGTCAAAAATCCCTCTGAATTTATGCTGGAAGGGCGCCCTGCCGGCGCTTCGGGCGCTGTGGCGGCCTGCTCCATTGAAGGCACCAGGCCCATGATGGTAGAGGTACAGGCCCTTGTGACCAGGACAAATTTTGGAATGCCCAGAAGAACGGCGGCCGGAGCTGATTACAACAGGGTGAATCTGCTGATGGCTGTGCTGGAAAAAAGATGTCATTATGATCTGGGACAGATGGACGCCTATGTAAACATAGCGGGCGGCATGAAAATGAACGAGCCTGCCATGGATCTGGCTATCGTCATGGCCCTGATCTCCAGCTATAAGGACAGGCCCCTGGATGAGAAGACAGCTGTGTTCGGAGAGGTGGGACTGTCGGGTGAGGTCCGCTCCGTATCTATGGCAGAGCAGCGGGTGAACGAGGCGGTAAAGCTGGGCTTTGAGGCCTGCATTCTGCCTCAGATCTGTCTGAATAAGATGAAAAAGAGAACGGATATCCGTTTAATCGGCGTCAGCAGCGTCAAGGAGGCAGTGGCAGCCCTGTAATGGGACTGCCTGCTTCCAGTGAAGAGGGCCAGACCGGGCCAGGCCTTCTGGGAAAAATGTATGAATTACATATACAATACAAAAAAAGTAAAAAAAGTGAAAAAAACGTTTGACAAGAAAATAGGTCTGTGCTATTATATAGAAGTCGACAGCGAGAGCCGCTGAAAACGACACAAACTGATAAAGGGGAATAGTTCAATGGCAGAGCAACGGTCTCCAAAACCGTTAATGGGGGTTCGAATCCCTCTTCCCCTGCTTCTTAATAAGATTTAGATGATGGCTGTGTTCCTTGAGAAGAAGAGGATTGCAGCTGTTTTTGTTTTTCGTGAATCTTCCTGAAAAGGGCAGCAGAGGCAGGCGAAGCTGCTGAGTGTCTCAAAGAAGATACCAAAAAAGATACCAAAGCAGATATCAAAGCAGATGTCAAAAACTGCCGGATGCTCTGGAAGCCGTATTTCATAAAACGCTATGAAAAAACACCAAAGATTAATAAAATTAAAGCATAGATTTATGGACAATATCTAAAAATCAACAGACGTTCCTGAGTTCTGGAGGAAAAAGAAGAAATGTATCTAAAAAAATACATGAAATAAAAATCCATATATTGAAAAATAGACAAGAACAAAGCATTTTTCCTTTTTTGAGCAAAATTTGACAAGATTCATGGCTGTGTGGTATAAATGGGTGAAATGGAGTAATACTATAAATTGCACCAATCAAAAGGAGTTAATAATTATGAAGCAGAAGCGGATTATATTACCAACCGTTGAGGAGGCTAAGAAATTTGTGGCGGCAGCATCAAGATGTGACTTCGATATTGATGTATTTTATAATCGCATTGTCATTGATGCAAAATCTCTTTTAGGAGTGTTAAGCCTGGATTTAACGAGAGTTCTCACCGTTGAATACAATGGGGAGAATGAAGAGTTTGAAGCTTTTCTGGCTGAGAAGGCTGCTGCCGAGACAGCCGCTTAATGGTATGTACTTATTTAAAGGAAGGAAACTGCGAAGAGGCGGTTTCCTTTTTTTAGTTCATGGGAACGTCCTGTGAAAGGATATCCTATGAAAGGAAAGGAATTTCGCAGAGGCCGCGTGGGGGAGGAAAAAGATGGGGATGATACATGAGGCAGATGACAGCCGCCGCAGGGTGAAAATATCTGTGCGAAATCTGGTGGAATTTGTGCTGCGCTCCGGCGATATCGACAATCGGAGAACTGCAGGAGCTCAAAAGGAGGCCATGCAGGAGGGAACGAGAATTCACCGAAAGATTCAGAGGCAGCAAGGCCCCTCCTACCGGGCTGAGGTTTTTCTGAGACACCAGGTGGAGGAAGAGGGATTTCTTCTTATAATAGAAGGGAGAGCCGACGGCATTATAGAGGAACCCTCCGGCGTGACCATTGACGAGATTAAGGGCGTGTACCTGGATGTAAACGAAATGAAGGAGCCAAATCCTGTCCATTTGGCCCAGGCCATGTGCTATGCCTGGTTTTACGTATCGGAACACAACCTGCCTGAGGCGGCGGTTCAGATGACCTACTGCAGTCTGGAGACAGAAGAGATCCGAAGGTTCAAAACAGTAAAAACAGCCCAGGAACTGGAAGGCTGGTTTCAGGGACTTCTCCACGAATACATGAAATGGGCCAGATATCTGTACCATAACGCAGTCCGGCGGGACGAATCTCTGAGGGAGCTGCAGTTTCCCTTTGCCTACAGAAATGGCCAGAGAGATTTGGCGGTATCTGTGTACCGGACAGTCAGCAGGGGAAGGAAGCTGTTCATTCAGGCGCCCACAGGAATAGGGAAGACTCTTTCTGCCATGTTTCCAAGCCTGAAGGCGATAGGAGAGGGATATGGGGACAAGCTGTTTTATCTGACGGCTAAGACGATCACCCGCTCAGTGGCGGAGGAGACGCTGGAAATTTTGAGGAACAGAGGCCTGTATTTTCGTTCTGTCACTATCACGGCCAAGGAAAAGCTCTGCTTTCTGGAAAAGCCGGAGTGCAATCCGGACGCCTGTCCCCATGCAAAAGGGCATTTCGACCGGGTCAACGACGCAGTCTATACGGCTGTCCATCAGGAGTTCGGCATTACCAGGGAAATGATTTTATCTTATGCAGAACAGTTTCAGGTCTGTCCCTTTGAGCTGTGCCTTGATATCAGCAGCTTTGTGGACGGAATTATCTGCGATTACAATTATGTGTTTGATCCGGACGTACGGCTGAAACGGTATTTTTCAGAGAGCCAGAGAGGAGATTATATTTTTTTGATCGATGAAGCCCACAACCTGGCAGGGCGGGCCAGGGAAATGTACAGCGCTTCTATTATAAAGGAAGATTTTCTGGAGATAAAAAAGCTGATAAAGGAGACCTCACCCCGGCTGACACGTTATCTGAACCGGCTCAACCGGCTGCTTCTGGAGATGAAGCGGGAATGTGAGGGGATCGAAATACTCTCTGATGTGGGGCCTCTTGTGATGGCGCTGTCCAGTGCTTTTTCTGAATTAGAGAAATTCTTAGATCAATATCGCGAATTCAAAGACAGAGAGGCGGCGCTGGAGCTTTATTTTTCTGTCAGGAGTTTTTTGAGTATCTATGAAAGGACAGACGAGCACTACCGGATCTATTCCAGACTTTTGGAAAATGGAAATTTCTGTGTGAAGCTTCTCTGTGTGAACCCAATCCAGAATCTGGCAGAGTGCCTGAGCCAGGGGAGAGCGGCTGTCTTTTTTTCTGCCACCATGCTTCCTATCCGTTACTACAGAGAGCTTCTAAGCAATGAGCCGGAGGATTACGCCGTTTATGTGAATTCGCCGTTTCCGGAGAAAAACAGGGCGATTCTTGTCTCCTCTGATCTCAGCAGCCGGTATACCAGAAGAAACAGACGGGAGTTTGAAAAGGCGGCGGATTATATTGAGGAGATTGCCTCGGCAAAGATGGGAAATTATATGGTGTTCTTCCCCTCTTACCAGTATATGGAAGCGGTAAGGGAGATTCTTCAGGAAAGAAACTCCAAGCTGTTTCTGCTCGTTCAGAAAAGCCGCATGACGGAAGCGGACAGAGAAGCGTTTCTGGCAGAGTTTTCTGTTAAACGAGAGGAAAGCCTGGCGGCTCTCTGCGTTATGGGAGGCATTTTTTCGGAGGGAATTGATTTGACAGGGGATCAGCTGATAGGCGTTCTGATTATCGGGACAGGGCTTCCTCAGGTGAATCCGGAGCAGGAAATTTTAAAACAGTATTTTGCGGAAAATGGGGAAGACGGTTTTGACTATGCCTACCGCTATCCAGGTATGAACAAGGTGCTGCAGGCAGCGGGGCGGGTGATCCGCACCATGGAAGACCGGGGAATCATTGCCCTGTTAGACGACCGTTTTCTGCAGCCGGAATATCAGGCGCTGTTCCCCAGGGAATGGAGAGAATACTTTATCGTTACAAGGCAGAATGTCAGGCAGGCCGTGGAGGCCTTCTGGGCTTCGTCAGAATCCGGCAAAGAAGAAAAGAGGCAGTGATTACAGCTGCCCCTTTTTTTCGTTCTCCTTTGCCCCTAAAAGCTCCATAAACTGTCTGGCAGCCTGGGAGACGGGAATATTTTCATTGTGAACCACCACCAGCTGGCGTTCCGGCAGTTCTTCCTCCAGATTTAAGATAAACAGATCTTTCTCGGAGGAAGGAATGCAGAAGTCCGGGACAAAGGCAATGCCCAGACCGATTTTAGCCAGATCGATCAGAAGGTCATTGCTGCTCAGCTCGATTTCCGGAACCAGATCCAGCTGATGCTTCTGAAACATACTGTGGAGAAATTCGCTGGTCGTGCTCTTTTTATCTAACATCAGAATCGGATAGGTCTGAAGCTCCTCCAGACTCATCTTTCTGCCCTTTAATGGGAAAAACGCTTCATTTGCTGCGAACACGTCGTGGAAAGGACGCAGCATTTTGATATTCTGGGTGTTGGAGAGCGCGGAATTCGGATAATTGGTGATGATAAAATCGACCTGGCCGTTTTCCAGCAGCCTGGCGCATTCAATCGAGGTGCGGTTTGTCACCTTAATATGAATATTGGGGTAGAGGCTGTGAAAATGGCTTAAAAACGGCACGAGGAAATAGCGGCAGATGGTGTCGCTGGCGCCGATTCTCAGCTGGCCTCCGTTCAGCGTGTTGGCCTCCAGCAGCTGATTTTCTCCCTTTTTAATCAGGTTCATGGCAGGCTCGATGTGCTTTAAGAGAATTTCACCCTCCGGCGTCAGCTGCACCCGCTTTGTGCTTCTGATAAACAGAGTCTGGTTCAGCTTTTTTTCCAGCACCTTGATAGACTGGCTGACTGCTGACTGGGAGATGAAAAGCTGCTTCGAGGCCTCGGAAAAGCTCAGCGTGGAGGCCACATGGTAAAATACCTTGTATAATTCATAGTTTATATCCATCATTAGATCTCCTTATAAAAGATACTGCTCATTTTAGCACAGACGGAGGTATTTTGCAAATTTCTTTTCTTCCTATTATATCCAGGGCATGGTATAATAGGAACACTTGACGAGGTTTTTCACGAGTCTAGTGGGCATGGTATACTTTATTATAAAAACAGGAGGACATGACGATGGAACGCAGAACAAATGAGCATGAAGAGACGAGAGAATTTGACCATACAGATTTTTACCAGATGTACCAGGACGAGATGGACTGTATCGTGCCCTGCACGGCCCAGGAGATGGAGGAGCTGTCGGAGGAGCTTTTAAATGGAAGCGAGACGGCGAGAAAGCGCCTGGTGGAGGGATGCCTTTTTCTGGCTGCCGAGATTGCAGAGGAGTACCAGAATAAAGGACTTTCAGCCGGGGATCTGGTGCAGGAGGCCAATATGGCTCTTCTGATTCTGGCCTCTGAGTACGAGGGAGGCAGTTTCCGGGCTCAGGTGGAGGAGCGGATCCGCGAGGCGTTGGAGGAGGCTCTGGAGCTTCAGGACACAGAATGTCGGATTGAGGAGGAAATGTTAGCCAGAGTCAACGTGTTAAAGGATATTTCTGCCAGCATAGCGGAGGAGCTGGGACGGGAGGCCACGGTGGAAGAACTGGCGGCCCGCCTGAAGATGACGGAAGAGGAAATCAAGGATATCATGAAGCTGACGCTGGACGCTATGAGTGTCAGCGGCGAATAGGAGGAAGGGTATGAAGCTGTATCTGATCCGCCACGGACAGACTCTGTGGAACCAAGAGGGGAAGATTCAGGGAAAGACAGATATTCCTTTAAATGACGAAGGGAGAAAGCAGGCCGGACTGCTGGCTGAGGCCATGGAGAACCGGCCGGTGGGAGCTGTGTATTCCAGTCCTCTAAAAAGAGCCTTTGAGACTGCCTCCTGCGTCGCAGAACAAAAGGGACTGTCTGTCGTGTCTCTGGATGGACTCAGAGAGGTGGATTTTGGTCTCTGGGAGGGTATGACCTGGAAGGAGATAGAGAAAAACTATCATGAGGATTTTGTCCTCTGGGATAAGAATCCTGCAGAGCACACGCCTACAGGGGGAGAGAAAAGAGAGGACTGCGCCGCCAGATGCGCGAAAGCCATGGAGCAGATTTTAGCCAAGACTCCGGCAGGCCAGGACGCGGCGGTTGTAGCCCACGGAGGGATTCTTGTCTTTGCCGCGCTGTGGCTGACGCGAAAGAGCCAGGAAAAAAATGAGATTATTGTTAAAAATGCAAGCATTACAACCATTGAATACGACAGAGAGTCAGGGACGGGAACGATTCTGTGCCTGAATGATGTAAGCCATCTGGGCCGCCACTGCTCCGGGGAAGGAATCATATAAGGGGTATTGATTAGCATATTTGATAATATCTATTAAATATATTAATTTTACTTATTTATATTTTTTGTTTATGATAGGTTCAGGAAAGAAACTATGAACCATAAGGAACATATGTGATAGAAATGCGATCTGTAAGGAGGAACGTCATGAGCGTAAGGCGTATTTTTGTTGAGAAGAGAGAGGCATTTGCTGTGAAGGCAAAGGAGCTTAGAGAGGAGATTGTAAATTATCTGGGCATTCAGACCATTACAGGCGTCAGAGTTCTGATCCGCTATGATATCGAGAACGTTTCTGACGCTGTCTACCAGGAAGCTCTGGCTACGATTTTTTCCGAGCCTCCGATGGACGACGTGTATGAGGAGAGCTTCGAGACAGCGGAGGGAGATCTGGTATTTACAGTAGAGTACCTTCCGGGACAGTTTGATCAGAGAGCCGATTCTGCCGAGCAGTGCGTGAAGCTTCTCAGCGAGGAGGAGGAGCCGGTGATCCGTTCCGCTACTACGTATGTGGTATCAGGAACCCTTACAGAGGAGGAGAAGGCAGCTGTCAAATCTCTCTGCATTAATCCGGTAGATTCCAGAGAAAATAACAATCCGAAGCCAGAGACACTGGTGACAGTGTTTGAGCAGCCAGAGGATGTAAAGATTTTTGATGGCTTTATGGATATGCCGGAGAAGGAACTGAACGAGCTGTACAGCTCCTTAAATCTGGCTATGACTTTCAAGGATTTCCTGCACATTCAGAATTATTTTAAGAATGAGGAGAAGAGAGATCCGTCTGTAACAGAAATCCGCGTACTCGATACTTACTGGTCTGATCACTGCCGCCATACGACCTTCCAGACAGAGCTTAAAGATGTAGAGTTTACAAAGGGCGACTACAATGAGCCGATTGAGAATACCTACAGACAGTACCTGGCTGACAGAGAGGAAGTTTACGCCGGCAGAAGCGATAAATACGTATGTCTGATGGATCTGGCTTTAATGGCCATGAAGAAGCTGAGAAAAGAAGGAAAACTTCAGGATATGGAGGTTTCTGAGGAGATCAACGCCTGCAGCATCGTAGTTCCCGTTGTCATCGACGGACAGGAAGAGGAGTGGCTGGTAAACTTTAAGAACGAGACTCACAACCACCCGACAGAGATTGAGCCTTTCGGAGGCGCAGCTACCTGTCTGGGAGGAGCCATCCGCGATCCGCTTTCCGGACGTACTTACGTATATCAGGCCATGCGCGTGACAGGAGCGGCAGATCCGACCCGCCCCATGTCAGAGACTATGCACGGAAAGCTGCCTCAGAGACAGATTGTAACAGACGCAGCCCACGGCTACAGCTCCTACGGAAACCAGATTGGACTGGCCACAGGATATGTAAAGGAGCTTTACCATCCAAACTATGCGGCTAAGAGAATGGAGATCGGAGCCGTTATGGCAGCCGCTCCCAGAAAGAACGTAATCCGCGAGACCTCTGATCCAGGCGACGTAATCATCCTCATGGGAGGAAGAACGGGACGCGACGGTATCGGCGGAGCTACCGGTTCCTCCAAGGTTCACACAGAGGAGTCTATCGAGGTGTGCGGCGCTGAGGTTCAGAAGGGAAATCCGCCTACAGAGAGAAAGCTTCAGAGATTATTCCGCCGTCCGGAGGTGAGCCGTCTCATCAAGAAGTGCAACGATTTCGGCGCAGGCGGCGTTTCCGTTGCTATCGGCGAGCTGGCAGCAGGCCTTGAGATTGATCTGGACAAGGTTCCGAAGAAATATGCAGGCCTTGACGGCACAGAGATTGCCATTTCTGAGTCCCAGGAGAGAATGGCGGTAGTAGTTGACAAAAAAGATGTGGATCAGATGATGGATTATGTGGCAGAGGAAAATCTGGAGGCAGTTCCAGTTGCCGTTGTCACAGAATCTCCAAGACTTGTTATGCGCTGGAGAGGCAGGACCATCGTAGATATAAGCCGTGCTTTCTTAGATACAAACGGCGCTCACCAGGAGGCAGCCGTAACAGTGGAGATTCCTGCAAAAGAGGGCAATCTCTTCGAGAGAAAAGAGATTGGCGATGTGAAGGAGCAGTGGCTGAAGCTGTTATCCAGCTTAAATGTGTGCTCCCAGAAGGGACTTGTGGAGATGTTTGACGCCTCCATCGGAGCGGGAAGCACCTACATGCCTTACGGCGGCCGCTATCAGCTGACAGAGACTCAGGCCATGATTGCCAAGCTCCCTGTATTAAAGGGCAAATGTGACGCTGTTACCATGATGAGCTACGGCTTTGATCCGTACCTGTCCAGCTGGAGCCCATACCATGGAGCTGTCTACGCAGTACTTGATTCCGTAGCCAAGATTGTGGCTAATGGAGGTGATTTCAGAAAGATCCGCTTTACCTTCCAGGAGTACTTTAAGAGGATGACAGAGGACAGAACAAGATGGGGCGCTCCGTTCTGTGCACTCTTAGGAGCTTACAGCGCTCAGATGGGCTTTGGACTTCCTTCCATTGGAGGAAAGGACAGTATGTCTGGAACCTTCAACGATGAGACTCATGGAGAAATCAACGTACCGCCGACACTGGTATCCTTCGCTGTGGACGTTTCTGACAAGCAGCATGTGGTAACGCCTGAGTTCAAGAAAGCGGGCAGCAAGATTGTCGTATTAAAGATTGCAAGAGACGCTTACGATCTGCCGGTTTACAGCCAGGTGATGGACAGCTACAAGAAGCTCTATAAAGATATGGAGGCTGGAAACGTCATTTCCGCATATGCAGTAGAGGCTGGCGGAATTGCCGAGGCAGTGAGCAAGATGGCCTTCGGAAACAAGCTGGGCGTGAAGATTGAGCACAGCGTAGATCCGAGAGACTTCTTCGTTCCGGCATGGGGCGATATGGTCTGCGAGGTACCGGACGGAAAGCTGGGAAGCCTTGGAATTACCTATACAGTAATCGGTGAGGTGACAGATAAGGCAGCCTTTGAGTACGGCAGCGTATCCATCTCCATGGATGAGGCTTTAAACGCCTGGACAAAGACGCTGGAGGACGTATTCCCGACCGAGTCCAAGGTAAATCAGAAGCCGGTGAGAACAGAGCTTTACAATACAGACAAGGTTTATGTATGTAAGCACAAAGTAACCCAGCCGACAGTATTCATCCCTGTATTCCCGGGAACCAACTGCGAGTACGACAGCACTAAGGCCTTTGAGCGGGCAGGCGCCAACGTTATCACAAAGATTTTCAGAAACAGAGACGCGGCGGACATCAGAGATTCGGTAGAGGTTTACAGAAAGGCCATTGCCCAGTCCCAGATCGTCATGTTCCCAGGCGGCTTCTCCGGCGGAGACGAGCCGGACGGTTCTGCCAAATTCTTTGCCACAACTTTCAGAAACGCAGTTCTGAAGGAGGAGCTGGAGAAGCTGGTTAACGAGAGAGATGGACTGATTCTCGGCGTGTGCAACGGATTTCAGGCCCTGATCAAGCTGGGACTGCTGCCGGAGGGAAGAATCACTGAGCTTAAAAAGGATTCCCCGACGCTGGCTATGAACACCATCGGACGCCATATTTCCAAGATGGTCAATCTGAAGGTAGTTTCCAACAAGTCCCCGTGGCTTCGCGAGGCAGAGCTGGGCGGAATCTATGTGAACCCGATTTCCCACGGCGAGGGACGCTTCGTGGCAAGCGAAGAGTGGCTGGATAAGCTCTATGCAAACGGCCAGGTAGCTACACAGTACGCAGACGCAGAGGGCAATCCGACCATGGACGAGATGTGGAATCCAAACGGTTCCGCTATGGCTATCGAGGGAATTACCAGCGAGGACGGCCGTATCTACGGAAAGATGGGCCATTCCGAGAGAATCGGAGACGGCGTATTTATGAATATCTACGGAGACAAAGACATTAAAATCTTTGAATCTGGAGTAAAATACTTCAAGTAAAACAGATCCTGTGCAGGTGAAAAATAAAAACGTAAAAAAGTGCAGTTAAAAATCGACTGCGCCCGCGACTGTAGCAGTAGCTGCAAATGCGACGTTCATTTCAGGGAATCCGGCTGCACCTGCAGCCGTGACTGCACTGCGAATAAAAAAGATCAACTTAGACAATCAGTCTGGGCTGATCTTTTTCTGTATCTCATTATCGGTATATCGGTTGCGTCTGCGGCTAATTTGCCAAAGCAGTTTCAGGAATATTCTGAAGAAATCTCTAAAGTGTTCAATGGAAATGTATCATTCACTGCGACAGTTGCCTTTAAAGCGGATTTTGTCCGCTTTTTTGTTTTTCATTAAAAAGCAACCCACTTCTGTCATACTAAGTATAGCAAGCGAAAAAAGAGAACAAGCTTATGAGATATTATATCTCAGACTGCCATTTATCCGTGGAAAACCATTTACAGTGGTTCCAAACTCCATTAAAAATGGAGTCGCAGAGTAGTCAGGAAATGAATAGTGTACTATAGTGCAACGTAGTACGCGCAACCTGCTATTAGGCAGAGTATTTATGGCCACCATGTATCCACACACCTAAAGATATGTGGTTTTACGGCTGGCTATTTATAAAAAAAACATAAAATCGTAAAAAACAAGTTGATAATTTCCCAAATTCTGAGTATAATAAAAATACCAAGAAAGAAATTTCTTCCTAGAGATAGGACACGAAGCATAAGGAGTTTGCTTCCGTTGCACTGGCAACGTAAAAACTTTGCATTTACTCTTAAGCATAGAGGATAATCAAGCCGAGCGGGTGAGAAGCCTGTGATTTGGTGGCAAAGCACCATAACGAAACCAGTTTTTTAGTTTTGATTTATTGAGAAACCTTTGATGAAAAGGTTTCTCTTTTACGTTAAGGAGAATTATGAAGTGTAAAATACAGAATACAAGAATGCTGACTCCTACAGAATTATTAACAGTATTGTGCAAAAGTGCAGCATTGTATTCAGAGTATGCAGATACTACTTTATTATTCATTTTTAAAAAGAAAAAGGCGGATGCATATGACTATTATGAAATAAGATATGGGAAAAATAATTTTATGCATTTAGCAGGAATAAAAAGTGAAACATTAAGTACAGTTGAGTTTTACGAGGCTTGTGAGAAAGGAATAATAAAAAGGGAAGATTGTAATCCACGAAGAGATTCAAATACAATGTATGCAAAAGTGGCAGTTATGGAACAAATGTTGGATTTACGAAATAGTAAGTGCTATAAGATAGGCACTAAGGATCTGGTGACGAGGGACAATGATTTTGAAATGGCTACGGGTAACGCAAGTGGAGTAGTTGGATATGATTCAAGAATAAAGAAAAAAAGAACGCAAATTGTGGATGACAGTAAGGCTTCAATTCCAACGACATTGTTGAATAATCCTATTACATATTATTGTACAAGACCGCAGAAAATAATGTTTATTTTGCAGAAGTATGATGGAGAAAGTACATATAACAAATTATTTTATGAAATAAAGAAAGAATTGTTTCAAACTGAAAAAGAGTATTTTTCAGATGAACTGAAAAATTTAATTTCTATATAATATACCAGCTATAAATATATTCGCCATATGCTGACGATTTTATAAAAATAATCATCATTGCATGGCGAATTTTGTATTAAAAAGTCAGATGGCAATGATTTCAGCATCAGCCGGGAACTGGTAAAAGAGCTTATTTTATAAAGGGGCTGTTGCAAAAGTAGATAGATAATCTACTGGAGCAGCAGCTCCCTTTTTTACCACAAAAACAGAAAACGGACTCCGAAGAGTCCGCAGTCCATGGTATAATTAAGTATGACCAAATACATAAAATACTATAAAAATTATACCGAATTCGGCGAACCTTATCAACTGGTTTTGCCATTAAATTTGGAAGGTCTGGTTCCTGATGATGATTCTGTCCGGCTGCTGAGCCACGAATTGGAGGATTTAGATTACAGCCTGCTGTATCAGGCTTACTCTGCCAAAGGCAGAAATCCGGCGGTTGATTCAAAGACCATGTTCAAGATTCTGACCTACGCTTATTCTCAAAACATTTATTCTTCAAGAAAGATAGAACGCGCCTGCAAACGAGACATCAACTTTATGTGGCTGCTGGCCGGGCAGAAAGCCCCTGATCATAGTACGATTGCTCGTTGTCGCACCGGATTTCTGGCAGATGCCTGTGAAACTTAGAAGCCTGTGCAAACAAATATACATTTGTCTGGAAGAAATCCATTGGGAAATGGGAAGAAAAAATGCTCCATAAGATTCAGGAGTCCGTGAAGCTTCTAAACAGGGAATACCTGCAAAGCTTTTCGGTTTCTCCAGAATCAAGGACACAGGATTTGCAGGATATCGTTCTGTTTTTAGAAGAACGCTGCCGGACAGAGCACACGTTTTTTGTTCATGGGCGTGGAAAACGGAAAAGCAGAAATCAACGGTATTTTGAGCTTTTTCACAGATTCCTTGAGCGGCAGACCATTTATGACTGGCATACGGCAGGCTTTCAGGGAAGAAACAATTATTGTAAAACTGATCCGGATGCAGCCTTTATGCACATGAAAGATGACCATATGAGAAATGCCCAGTTAAAGCCGGGATATAATGTACAGATTGCAGTAGACAGCAAATATACCGTGGCAGCGGATATTTTTCAGGATCGGAATGATGTGTGGACATTGGTTCCCTTTTTAAAGACAATGGAAAGGAACCTGGGCTTGCGTTATCCGAGTGTGACAGCTGATTCGGGATATGAAAGTGAAGAAGCGTATACTTATCTGAGAAGCACAAAACAGAAGCCGTGCATAAAACCACAGACTTATGAAAAATGGAAGAAACGGAGTTTCAAACAGGATATCAGCAGACGTGAAAACATGGGGTATGACGAAAAAGCTGACACATACACCTGTCATGCCGGGAAAACACTGATCCCTGTTTTTGTCAAAAAACAAAAAAGTAAAAGTGGCTATGAATCAGAAGTAACTGTTTATGAATGCGAAGATTGCAGCGATTGTCCTTATAAAGAAAAATGCACCAATATCAATAAACTGCACGCAAAAATCCAAAAAGAGCGGCTGGGAAGTTATCTTTTTCCAGTTAAAGAAACTGCTTAAAAAGCCCAAGAACGGAAGCATTATTAAAGTACGCCAAAAATCCGGAAGGAATCCTAAAATGAAAGGAATCCTTTCGGATTTTTTTATATAGAGAACGAGGGCATCGCTCAATCATCTAATTTGATGATTTTGCGACACCCTCTTTTATGATGCATTTTGTGCTGATTCATATAAATTGTCAAAAAAACAGTTCAAATACAGAAAAAGTCATAAAAATGTAAGCAAAAAGTTAAGAATAGAAGGAAAAATTCTGCTATAATAACGATAACAAAAAAGAATAATTCAAACATCTTTGACGAACTGTCTCTGATTTGGTATAATGAACCGTAAGAATTTAAAAATGATTCTGGCAAAACGAAGGAGAAAAAGGAGGAGAGAATATGAGGAAGAACAGGAAAAGGATCGCGGTTCTTTCCATGGCAGCTGTGATGGCGCTTGGCATGTCTGTCACCGCCCTGGCAAAGGACAATACGAAGGAAGTAAAGGGACGTCTGGAGATTCGTTTTGACGGAGAGGAGCCTGAGGCTGGAGATACCATGGATATTCCAGGTTACACAGTCAGCCACTATCCGGAAGGCGTCAGACACGAAGTGACGGATGAGTATTTCGACAACGAGGAGGATGAATTCCAGAGGGGCACAGAGCCTGTTATCTGTCTGGAGTTCGAGTCTGAGGATGATTATGACTTCGACGGTTTTACAAAGAGCGATGTGAAAGTCAGCGGTATGCATACAGAGCTGAAGAAGGTTAAGAAGGAAGACGATGATACAACTCTGATAGTTTACATTGAGATGCGGAAAATTTCCGGTGATTTGGAAGAACCAGACGAGACAGAGTGGTCCGGATACACAGCTACCTGGGGCCAGGTGGAGGATGCGGATAAGTACGAGGTGAAGCTTTACAGAAACGATAACCTGGTTACAACCGTGACGACTCCCAACGACTATTACGAGTTCTATTCCTATATGACAAAGACCGGCGATTACAGCTTTAAGGTAAGGGCTATTCACAGCGGAGATAATGAAAAGAGCGAGTGGGTAGAGTCCGATGAACTGGATCTTGACTCTGATGAGGTCTACACAACTGGCGGCGGTACAGGCACAGGATGGGTACAGGATGCCAAAGGCTGGTGGTACAGAAATCCAGACGGAAGTTCTGTTGTGAACGCATGGCTGTTTGTGGACAATAACTGGTTCCACTTCAACAGAAACGGTTACATGGAGACAGACTGGCAGTTTATTGATAACCGCTGGTTCTATCTGAATCCAGTCTCTGACGGCACAAGAGGCGCTATGAGGACAGGATGGCAGCAGATTAACGGCGTATGGTACTACTTAAATCCAGTCTCTGACGGTACGAGAGGCGCCATGATGACAGGCTACCAGACCATTGACGGAAAGACCTATTACTTTGACAACAGCGGTGCTATGTGGGCGAACCGCACAGCTCCTAATGGACGCTACCTGGATGGAAGCGGAGCGATGCATTAAAAAGATAGCTGTATATTAAAAGAGAATTTAAAGTTTTGGATATGCCGGGCAGGTATCTGCCCGGCATATCCTTTTTTGCTTTACAGGACGAGGTTTCCTCTGAAACAGGAAGACTTTATAGAAATGGTTATTTATGCAATTTAAATAAAGAAATACCGCAAAATAGTGCATAAAAAGAGTAAATAGTAAATATTCCAGAAATATATTGCATATTTATAAATCAAATGTTATAATTATGCCACTCCACAGGGAGGTGGCATAATGAGAAGCATAACAGATAGGATTGGAGTAAACATGGAAAAACCGAAGGTATATATAGACGGGAAGGAAGGAACTACAGGACTGCAGATTTACGAGCGTCTGGCTGGACGAACGGATATTGGGCTGATTTTAGCTGAAGAGGAAAAACGAAAAGATCTTTCAGAGCGAAAAAAGCTGATAAATCAGGCGGATGTTGTATTTTTATGTCTGCCGGATGCAGCGGCGGCCGAGGCAGTGGCATTGGCAGAAAATCCAGATACGCGGTTTATTGACGCTTCCACCGCCCACCGGACTGCGCCGGGATGGGATTACGGAATACCGGAGCTTTCCCAAACGCATCGTGAGAGGATTGCTGCTTCGCGGAGGGTGGCGAACCCCGGCTGCCACGCAACAGGATTCATTACGTCTGTGTATCCTCTGACAGCCCGGGGGATTATTCCGGCTGATTATCCATTGACAGCGTTTTCGCTGACCGGATATTCCGGCGGAGGAAAGAAGATGATTGCCCAGTATGAAGGTTCTGATAAGCCGGACAGTTTTCTGGCCCCCAGGATGTATGGGCTGACTTTAAAACATAAACATCTGCCGGAGATGCAGAAAATCTGCGGCCTTTCTGAAGCCCCGGTATTCTGTCCTATTGTGGATGATTATTATAAGGGAATGGCCGTTACTGTGATGCTGCAGAACCGTCTGCTGCCCGGCTGCCCGTCGGCACAGGAGATCTGGGAGGCGCTGGCAGAATGGTATGAAGGGCAGAAGGTAATCAGGGTTCATCCGTTTGGCTATGACGGGATGATTTCGGCAGCTTCATTGTCAGGGCACGACAATCTAGAGCTGATTGTAAATGGCCACGAGGAGCAGACCATTGTGACGGCGCTGTTCGATAATCTGGGCAAGGGAGCGTCGGGAGCTGCGGTACAGAATATGAATCTGATGCTTGGCTTTGAGGAGACCAGAGGGCTGTATCTTTAAAGGAATGAGAGAATAGGAGGACGATCCAGTATGAAAATAATAGAGGGCGGTGTCTGCGCCGCAAAAGGATTTAAGGCAGGAGCTTTGCACTGCGGCATTCGCAAATCGCAGACAAAGAAGGATCTGGCGATGATACGTTCTGACTGCCTCTGCAATGCGGCTGCCGTATATACGAAAAACCAGGTAAAAGCCGCGCCGGTACTTTTAACGAAAGAACATTTGGCAGATGGAAAGGCTCAGGCGGTTATTATCAATTCAGGAAACGCCAATGCATGCGCGCCTTTTGGAATGGAACATGCGAGAAGGCAGGGGATGGCGGCCGCCCGCGCCCTGGAAGTGGAGGAAGAAAACGTAGTAGTCGCTTCTACTGGAATTATTGGCCAGACTCTTCCGGTGGAGGCCATTGAAGCCCATGCGGCGGAAATGGAGATGAAATATGATAATTCCCTGGCAGCGGCAGAAGCCATTATGACAACTGATACGAAGATAAAAACGTTTGCCGTGGAGTTTGAAGCCGGAGGCACACTCTGCCATATGGGAGGAATCTGCAAGGGTTCCGGAATGATCCACCCCAATATGGGAACAATGCTCTGCTTTATTACGACCGATTGCGCGATTTCTGCAAACATGATGAAAAAGGCGCTGCTGTTTTATGTGGATAAGACGTTTAACCGCGTTACAGTAGACGGAGATACCTCCACCAACGATATGTGTGTGGTAATGGCAAACGGCATGGCGGGAAATAAAGAGATCACAGAAGAAAACGAGTCTTATGACGCGTACTGCGAGGCGCTGCACGCGGTAATGAAAGACCTGGCCCGGAAAATTGCGGGAGACGGAGAAGGAGCCAGCAGGCTGATAACCTGTACGGTAACAGGAGCGGAAGACGAGGCAAAGGCAGAGATCCTTGCCAAATCGATCGCCTCTTCTTCCCTGACAAAAGCGGCTATGTTTGGATCGGATGCCAACTGGGGGCGCGTTCTCTGCGCCATGGGTTATTCCGGCGCTTCGTTTGACACGAAAGCAGTTCAGATAGAGTTTGCATCAGCAGAAGGGTGCATTTCCGTCTGTGAGAATGGGCAGGGACTGGATTTTGACGAGGCGCTGGCTAAGAAGATTTTGAACCAGGATGAAGTGGAAATCCTGGTTTCCCTGAAAGAAGGCTGCGGTACGGCAACCTGCTGGGGCTGCGATTTGACTTATGACTATGTAAGAATAAACGGAGATTATCGCTCATGATGAATTTAGAACCAAAACAGAAAGCCGGAATTCTGGTGGAGGCGCTTCCCTATATCCAGGAGTATACCGGAAAAATTGTAGTAGTAAAATATGGCGGAAACGCTATGGTGAATGAAGAGCTGAAGCAGGCGGTCATTCAGGATATTGTTCTGCTCAGCCTGGTAGGTATCAAAGTTGTCCTGGTCCATGGAGGAGGCCCGGAGATTTCGGATATGCTGAAAAAAATTGGAAAAGAGACGAAATTTGTCAAAGGACTCCGCTATACAGATGAAGAGACGATGGACATTGTTCAGATGATTCTCTGCGGTAAGGTGAATAAAAACCTGGTCCGGCTGCTGGAAAAAGAGGGCGGCCGTGGAGTGGGGCTCAGCGGCATGGACGGCAGCCTGTTTCAGGCCGTGCCTCTGAAGGATCCGGACGGGACAGAGTATGGTTATGTAGGGGATATTACAGGAGTGAATGAAAAGATTGTGCTGGATGCGCTGGATGCAGGATACATCCCGGTGGTGTCTTCGGTAGCCGCAGGGGCAGACAACGATACCTGCTACAATATCAATGCAGATACGGCGGCAGAAAAACTGGCAGTAGCCCTGAAAGCCAAAAAACTGATTCTTCTGACAGACGTATGCGGCCTGATGAGTACTCCTGGAGACGCTTCTTCCCTAATTCCTAAATTGAAAGTATCGGAGGTTCCGCCCCTGGTGAAATCCGGTGTGATTTCCGGCGGTATGATTCCCAAGGTGGACTGCTGCGTGGAGGCAATACGCCAGGGCGTAGAACGTGCAAATATTCAGGATGGCCGTATCCCCCATTCGCTTCTCATAGAAATTTTGAGCCAGGATGGCGTGGGAACGATGTTTTCATAAAGGATATAGTTTCATGAAAAATATAAAAACTGCTTTAGAGAATTGGGAGGAATTGATATGACATTGGAAGAGATAAAGAAACAGGAGGAAATGTATGTGATGCACACATACAATCGTTTTCCCATTGCTCTGGAATGCGGAAAGGGAGCAGTACTCTGGGACAGCGAGGGACGCTTCTATATAGATATGACTTCCGGAATAGGCGTCAACAGCCTGGGGCATCAAAATAAGGCGCTTCTGGCGGCTGTAAACGGCCAGGCGGAAAAGCTGCTGCACGCCTGCAACCTCTACTACACAGAGCCGATGGTACGGGCGGCCAGGAGCCTGATCTGTTCCACAGGGATGGGAAAAGTCTTTTTTGCCAACTCAGGTGCGGAGGCTAACGAAGGAATGATTAAGCTGGCCAGAAAGTATTCGTTTGATAAGTACGGGGAAGGCCGCAGCCGGATTATAACTTTAAAGCAGTCCTTTCATGGGCGGACCGTAACTACGCTGAAAGCGACAGGCCAGGATAAGTTTCATCAGTATTTTTTCCCTTTTACAGAGGGGTTTGACTATGTGACGCCTGGAAACATAGAAGAGATGGAAGAAAAATTAGACGATTCAGTCTGCGCCGTTATGCTGGAACTGATTCAGGGGGAGGGAGGCGTGCTGCCTCTGGATCAGGAATTTGTGAAAGAAACAGAAAAAATCTGCAGAGAGAAGGACATTCTCCTTCTGATTGACGAGGTTCAGACCGGTATCGGCCGCACCGGCACGCTGTTCTGCTATGAGCAGTACGGAATTTCTCCAGACGTGGTCAGCGCGGCAAAGGGACTGGGAGGAGGTCTTCCCATCGGCGCAGTCATAGCGTCAGAAAAATGCGGGGATGTGCTGGGAGCAGGAACTCACGGAACGACATTTGGAGGAAATCCCCTTTGCTGCGCGGCGGCGGACACGGTTCTTTCCATCATCAATACCCCGCAATTTCTCAATTCTGTAAAAGAAAAAGGCAGATATCTGAAGCAGGCGATTTTAAATCTTGGTTCTAAACAGATAAAGGAGGTCCGCGGAATGGGCCTGATACTTGGCATCGCAGTGGAACCTGAAAAACGGGCCGGTCTGACTGCCGCCCTGATGGAAAAAGGAGTGCTGGTTCTGACGGCAGGAGAAGATACGATTCGTCTGCTCCCGCCTCTGGTAATTACGAAAGAAGAGATAGACAGAGCTGTCGAGGCCATGAAGGAGGTATTTTAGATATGAATCATTTATTAAAACTTTTGGACTGTACGTCAGAGGAGATTGTTTCCATTCTGGACCTGGCGGATCAGCTGAAATATGAAAAAAAGCATGGAATCGCCCATCGCCATCTGGAAGGAAAATCAATCGGACTGATTTTCCAGAAATCCTCAACCAGAACAAGGGTTTCTTTTGAAACTGGAATTTATCAGCTGGGCGGCCAGCCGCTGTTTCTCTCTGCCAGGGATCTGCAGATTGGCCGCGGAGAGCCGGTACAGGATACGGCCCGCGTTCTGTCGCGGTATTTAGACGGGATTATGATTCGTACCTATGAACAGAGAGAAGTGGAGGATCTGGCGAAATACGGTTCGATTCCAGTTATTAACGGCTTGACAGATTTCTGTCATCCCTGCCAGGTGCTGGCGGATCTGATGACTATCCGGGAAAAATTCGGCGTTTTAGAGGGACTGAAGCTTTGCTACATTGGAGACGGAAACAATATGGCAAATTCTCTCATTGTAGGCGGCTTAAAATCCGGCATGAATGTATCTGTGGCTGCGCCGGAAGGATATCGCCCGGCGAAAGAGGTGATGGATTTTGCCTCTGATTTTGAGCAGTTCTTTCTGACGGACGATCCGATGAAAGCTGCAGAAAATGCGGACGTTATTATTACAGATACATGGGCATCCATGGGACAGGAAGACGAAAAGGAAGTTCGCATGAAGGCGTTCCAGGGATATCAGGTTAACGACGCTTTGATGGAGGCAGCCCGTCCCGGCGCTATGGTACAGCACTGCCTGCCGGCATACAGAGGCCAGGAGATCACGGAAAAGGTTTTTGAAGCGCATGCAGATGAAATATTTGAAGAGGCAGAAAACCGCCTTCACGCACAGGAGGCCGTTATGGTCATGCTGATGAAAGACAGGCAGTAACGGCAGTGCCGATCCGGTGAACCAGCAGAAGCATCCCTCAAAAAGCAAGATAATTCTGAGTAAAGTACAAACTAATTCTATAAAAAAAGACAATTTTGTCATTATACAATATTGACAGAATTTTAAAATATGATATAGTAAAGGGAAGGAACGTGCTTGTGTGTTGAATCATCCATAAGGAGGGATGCGTATGCTGGAGAAACGGTATCTGATCTCCGCAAGCGGCGGAACTGAGATTCCACAATTTATTCGGAGGATTTTTAAAAACAGCATGAAAACAAAAGATGGTAATCAGCGATAGCAGCCTTGGAGTTGGGGAAATTCCGAGGCTGCTTTTCACAGCCCGGGATTTGGCCTTCCGGGAATTTCTTACAGGGAAAGGTTGTAATTTCAGAACGGTTTTTTTATAATATTGATTGCAAAGCTGTGAATAAACGGCTGCGGCAGACAGGAAAATAGAGGGAAAAGGAGAACAGTATGAGAGAAACTGTGCTGTTATATAATGTTCAAGGCGACGAGAGGAAAAGGAAGATCACAAAAGCTCTGCTTCCCCTTGGATTCCGCCTGAAGACAGTGGCAAAGGAAGATTACTTAAAGCCGGTAGGCTTTCTGGCAGGCCTTAAAGACATGGAAGACAACGGCTCTGTTTATGAGGGAGAAGAGTTTCAGGATGAGATGATGCTGATGGCTGGTTTTACCTCTGCCAGGGTTGATACGCTTCTGAGCGCTTTGAGAAAGAACGGGGCAGGGCGGATTAATTATAAGGCGGTGCTGACAGAGACAAATAAAAGCTGGGATTCTGTCCATTTATTCCAGGAAATTAAGAGAGAGCATGAATATATGACAGGCGGACAGACGGAAGCAGAAACACCGCAGGAAGCTTAAAAAACGAGAAGGGAAGAGAAAACTATGAAGTACAGAACAATGGGGAAAACAGGGGTTCGGGTATCAGCGCTGGGATTTGGAACCATGCGTCTGCCTCTGACAGACGATGGGGCGGTAGATGAAGAAGAGGCGGTAAGAATTCTCAGGGCGGGAATCGACGGCGGCGTGAATTATGTGGATACGGCGTATCCTTATCATGGCGGCTTCAGTGAGACAGTCGTGGGAAAGGCTCTGCAGGACGGATACCGGGAAAAGGTATGGCTGGCAGACAAATGTCCTGTCTGGCTGCTGGAGGAGGAAGGAGATTTTGAGAAGTTTTTAGACGAGCAGCTCCAGAAGCTCCAGACCGATCACATTGATTTTTACCTGCTCCACGCACTGAACCGCAAGAGATTCGAGGAAAAAGTAAAGAAATTTTCTCTCATAGAGCGCATGGAGGAAGCGAGAAAGCAGGGAAAGATTAAATTTATCGGCTTTTCTTTCCATGATACGCTGGACGTATTTGAGGATATTCTTCAGTATACGGATCAGTGGGACTTCTGCCAGATCCAGTACAACTACATTAATCTGGACTATCAGGCGGGGCAGAAGGGGCTTAAAATGGCGGCGGACAGGGGGCTTGGCGTCGTTATCATGGAACCTCTTCTGGGAGGAAGCCTTGCCAGACTTTCAGAACATGTGGCTGCCTGTCTGCCTGAAGGAAAAACCCCGGTGGAGTATGCCTTTGATTTTCTCTGGGATCAGCCGGAGGTGAGCCTTCTGCTCAGCGGAATGGGCGCCATGGATCAAGTGAAGGAAAATCTTTCCTATGGGGATCGCTGCGACGTGGAGATGATGACACAGAAGGAAAAGCAGTCTCTTCTGCGGGCGAAGGAAATCTTTGACCGGATGGCTCTCGTCAGCTGCACAGCCTGCCGCTACTGTATGCCCTGCCCCTTCGGCCTGGACATTCCGGCGTCTCTTGCCGCCTGGAATATGACAGCTCTGGACGAGGACGACGCCAGAAAGGCTTATGAGGCGCTGGAGTTCCAGGCGGACGCCTGCCGCGGCTGCGGACACTGCGAGAGAGTCTGCCCGCAGCATATTCCAGTCAGCAACGTGATGAAGCAGATGGCGGAATACTTTTCAAAAAACTAGAAGAGGAACAAAGAAGATGAAGCAGATAGCAGTAATCGGCGGCGGCGCAGCCGGAATGATGGCGGCCCTTACTGCCGCGAAGCAGGGCTGCCGCGTTACGATTTATGAGAAAAATGAGAAGCTGGGGAAAAAAATTTATATCACCGGCAAGGGACGCTGCAATGTGACCAACAACTGCGATATGGATGTGCTGTTCGACAGCGTAGTCACCAATAAACGGTTTCTGTACAGCGCGTTTTACAGCTTTACCAATCAGGATGTGATGGAGCTGATAGAGAAGGCCGGATGCCGTTTGAAGACAGAGCGGGGAGGACGCGTGTTTCCCCAATCGGATAAATCATCTGACATTATCAGCGCTCTTTCCAGGCTTCTCCGGGACTTTGGGGTGGAAATCTGCCTGAGAGAGCCGGTAAAAAGCCTTATCATTGAGGAGGGAGTCTGCCGGGGACTGGTGCTGGAGCGTCAGAATAAAAGAATAGAAGCCGACGAGGTGATTGTAGCTACAGGCGGTCTGTCTTATCCCACTACTGGATCCGATGGAGACGGCTACAGATTCGCCCAGGCAGCCGGTCATCAGGTGACAGAATTAAGTCCCGCCCTTGTTCCCTTTACCACAGAGGAGACAACGGTGAAGGAATTGCAGGGCTTGGCTCTTAAAAATATAGAGATTTCTCTTCACAGAGGAAAGAAGGAAATTTATCATGATTTTGGGGAAATGCTGTTTACACATTTCGGTGTCAGCGGACCAGTCCTTTTAAGCGCCAGCAGCTACAGCGTCAAAGAGCTGAAAAAAGGCCCCCTGACTCTGGAGATCGACTTAAAGCCAGCGCTTACCGCAGAACAGCTGGACGCCAGAATTCTCAGGGACTTTGACGAGGCAAAAAATAAGCAGTTTAAAAATTCTTTGAATAAGCTTCTGCCCGCTAAGATGATCCCGGTTATCGTGGAACGCAGCGGCATTGCGCCTGAGAAGCCGGTCAACGAGATTACAAAGCAGGAGCGAAGAAGCCTGGTCCAGGCGGTGAAATGCTTTTCTCTGACGGTCAATGGACTCCGGGGATTTAACGAGGCCATTATCACACAGGGAGGCGTGCAGGTGAAGGAAGTAAATCCGTCTACTATGGAGTCCAAGAAGGCCCGGAATCTATACTTTGCCGGTGAGGTGCTGGACCTGGACGCCGTGACGGGAGGATTTAACCTGCAGATTGCCTGGTCTACTGGTTATCTGGCCGGACTTGGCGCAGCTGAATGTGTGGAATAGAAAAAATAGATATGGAGGAATAGACAATGCCGATTAATATAGCGATTGACGGACCGGCGGGAGCGGGAAAAAGTACAGTTGCCAGGCAGCTGGCTAAAGAGATGGGGTATATTTATGTAGATACAGGCGCCATGTACCGGGCTATGGCCCTCTGCGCGCTGCGCGCCGGGATCCAGCCGGCTGACGAGGCGGCTGTCACAGAAGTCTGCCGGAAGGCAGAGGTTTCCCTGGAATACAGGGACGGAGCCCAGCAGATTCTGCTGAACGGGGAGAATGTGACGGATCTCATCCGGGCGGAAGAGGTGGGAAACATGGCTTCTGCTATCTCCGGCTACCTTCCTGTGAGAGAGAAGCTGGTGGAGCTTCAGCGAGAGCTGGCAGCCAGAAAGGACGTTGTGATGGACGGCCGCGACATCGGTACCTGTGTGCTTCCTTTTGCCGATTTGAAGGTATATCTGACTGCTTCCAGCAGGGTACGGGCAGAGCGCAGATACAAGGAGCTTTTGGAAAAGGGAGAAGAGCGCAGTCTGGAGGAGATTGAGAGAGACATTATTGAGCGGGACAACCGGGATATGTCAAGAGAAATATCGCCCCTGAAGCAGGCGGAGGACGCAGTGCTTTTAGACTCCTCGTCCATGACTCTGAAGGAAGTTCTTTCTGAACTGATGGAACTGGCGGAGGACGCAGGCGCCAGAGGCTGCTGCGGCTGTTAATCCGGCGGGGCGGAGAAGGCGCTGCCTAGCAGAAGCGGATGGAGAGCATGCTGGCAGAGCATATCAACAAGGAAGGAAAGAAATCATGGAAGTGAGAGTTGCGAAAACGGCCGGCTTCTGCTTCGGCGTGAAGCGCGCAGTTGATCAGGTTTACGAGCAGATTGCCCATGGAAAACGGCCGATCTATACCTACGGCCCTATTATCCACAATGAAGAGGTAGTGCGGGATCTGGAGGAAAAGGGAGTCAGGGTCTTAAACAGCAGAGACGAGCTGGCAGCCCTGACGGAGGGCACGGTGATTATCCGGTCCCACGGCGTGGGGAGAAATATCTGCGAACTGCTGGAACAGAACCATATTACCATTGTGGACGCTACCTGCCCCTTCGTGAAAAAAATTCATAAAATTGTGCAGGAACAGGGGGGGAACGGCAGAAGAGTCATCATTGTAGGAGACGAGAACCACCCGGAAGTACAGGGGATTAAAGGATGGGGCAAAGACGACACTCTGGTGATCCAGTCGGCTGAGGAGCTGGAAAATTATGAGCTGCCAGAGGGAGAGAAGCTCTGCGTAGTGGCGCAGACGACATTTAATTACAATAAATTTAAAGATATAGTTGAAAAAATTTCTAAAACGCGTTATGATATACTTGTTTTAAATACGATTTGCAATGCAACACAGGAAAGACAGGTGGAAGCAAGTCAGATAGCTTCAGAGGTAGACGCGATGATCGTCATAGGCGGTAAGAACAGTTCTAACACGCAGAAGCTATATGAAATTTGCCGGCGGGAGTGTAAGAATACTTACTATATCCAGACACTGAGTGATTTAAAACCTGATAAGGCAGGTTCTGTGCGCAGCGTAGGTATTACAGCAGGGGCTTCAACCCCAAATAATATTATCGAGGAGGTTCATACTAATGTCAGAATTAAGTTTTGAACAGATGTTTGAAGAATCATCAATTAAACGATTACGTGCAGGAGAGACAGTTACTGGTCAGGTTATCAGTGTAAGCGACGACGAGATCATTCTCAGCATCGCTGGAAGCAAGTCTGAAGGTATCATCCCGAAGAGCGAGTACTCTAACGACACATCTGTTGTCCTGACAGAGAAGGTTCATGTAGGCGACGAGATGGAGGCAAAGGTTCTCAAGGTAAACGACGGCGAGGGCATGGCTGCATTATCCTACAAGAAACTGGCTGCTGATAAGGGCGTTAAGCGCTTAAAAGAGGCTTTTGAGAACAAGGAAGTATTAACAGAAAAGGTTGCACAGGTTGTAGATAAGGGCCTGGTTGTTGAGGTTGAGGGAACCAGAGTATTTATTCCTGCAAGCATGGTTTCCGACACATATGACAGAGATTTATCCAAGTATGCCGGACAGGAGATTGAGTTTGTTATCACAGAGTTCAATCCAAGCGGCAGAAGAAGCAGAATCATCGGCGACCGCAGACAGCTTCTCATGGAGAAGAAGGCTGCTATGCAGAAGGAGCTCTTCGAGAGAATCGAAGTTGGCCAGACTGTAGAGGGCGTTGTTAAGAATGTAACTGACTTCGGCGCATTCATCGACTTAGGCGGCGCAGACGGACTCCTTCACATCTCCGAGATGTCCTGGGGACGCGTTGAGAACCCGAAGAAGGTATTCAAGGTAGGCGAGACTGTTAAGGCCCTGATCAAGGACATTAACGGCGAGAAGATTGCCCTGAGCCTTAAGTTCCCGGAGACAAATCCGTGGGCAAACGCAGCTGAGAAGTACGCAGCTGGCAGCGTAGTAGAGGGTAAGGTTGCCCGTATGACTGATTTTGGCGCATTCGTAGAGTTAGAGCCAGGCGTAGATGCTCTGCTTCACGTATCCCAGATCTCCAGAGAGCATGTTGAGAAGCCATCCGACGTATTAAGCGTAGGCCAGGTAATCAGCGCTAAGGTTGTTGATTTCAACGAGGACGACAGAAAGATCAGCCTGAGCATGAAAGCTCTCGAGAATGCAGACGACGCTGCTGAGGAGAACTAAGAAAGTTACGGCGATTGCTGTTCATAGAGATTACAAAAGAGGTGCAGAAGCGGTTCTGTGCCTCTTTTGCATTATGGAAATGAGAAGGACAGAATTGTTTAGAAATTAGTTTAGAAATTTGTAAGCAAAAAGTGAACGCCTCTTAAGAAATATTTGGTAGAACAAGTATCATAAAAGAGGGCATAGAGAGGAGAGATGTTATGAGAAAAAAATTTTTAGTTTTCTGTTGTGCAGCGGCATTAGCCGTATCAGCGGCAGGATGTTCACCGGCGGAGAAGGCTCCGGCACAGGAGACTCAGACAGAGCAGCAGACAGAGGCGCCTGAAACAGAAGAAAGCTCTCAGGAGGCAGAAGGGAGCGCGCAGGAGATGGCAGCAGCGCCGCAGACGGTTAAATTCTATGGCACTGTGACAAGGCCGGAGGGTTCCGAAGGAGATCAGCTTCTTATGAACGCTGCGATTGAAGGCGTGGAGGGACAGCAGGAGGTAATCCTGAATATTTCTGAGGAGACCCTGATTTTAGATGCAGTGGAGGGACTTCCTATTAAGCTGGAAGACATCAAGGACGGAGACATGGTTTATTCCTACATGAGCCCGGCCATGACCGCCAGCCTTCCGCCTCAGTCCTTCGCCTACATGATTCTGGCCAATATTCCGGCAGATTACCGTGTTCCAGCTCTGGAGGAGGTAAAGGAGCTGACTGTAAACGAGGACGGAAGCGCAGTGGTGGAAGCTGTTTCCGGCACAGTTTACCAGGTTCCGGCAGACTGTGTTCTGCTTCCGTATCTGACGAGAAATATGGTGACAATAGGAAGCCTGACAGAGGGCAGAAATTTCCTGGTATGGTCTGAGCTGGGAGAGGACGGCAAGGAAGAGACAGCCAGCAAGATTGTGATGTTCCAGGACGGACAGCTGGCATTTGACACACTGGACGAGGCTGGAGAGGAAGCGGCAGACACCGCTGAGACAGGAGCGGAGGATCAGTTAAAGCCTCTCAGCTAATAAAAGAAATAAGAGACAAAAAAGGGGGCGTTTGAACAACGCTCTCTTTTTCTGTCTGTTTTGCTCCATATGTATCCTGCTTCTGTATAGCGTTCATAAAAAAGGGAATACTCCTGCTAAACAGAGAAAGGAGAACACCAATGGCCCAAAACAAAAAACAGGAAACTATCGATCCGGCTCACTTAAAACCAGAGGATAAACTGAAATTTGAGATTGCAGAGGAGCTGGGACTGGGAGACAAGGTGATAAACGGTGGCTGGAAAAGCCTGACTTCCAAGGAGAGCGGAAGAATCGGAGGCCTGATTACGAAGCGCAGAAGGGAAATGAAAAAGCAGGTATTGAAAGAAAACGGCTGATCGCATATAATAGTAGGGCATTAAGCGGACAGAAAAAACAGCGTCCCATCAGAAAGCAAGCCGGGAACAGCGGGAGATACCATGGAAGAAAAAAGACAGCTGAAAAGTGGATTTACCACAGGAACCTGCGCCGCGGCCGCCGCGATGGCGGCTGCACAGGCTCTGGCAGGAGGCGGGAAAAGAGAATACGTTTCGCTGATGACTCCAGGAGGCCGGGAAGCGGCGTTTGAGGTATTGTGGCAGCCGGAATGTGTGAAGGAAGCAGGAGACGGGCAGGGCGGCTTCTGGCCTGGTTCTGAAAGCCCAGAGAAGCAGATATGCATGGTGAGAAAGGACTCGGGCGACGATCCTGACGTGACAAACGGGACGCTGATCGGAGCGGCCGTCTCCTTCGGCGAGAACGTTCAGAGGGCGGAGGAGAGCGGAGAAGAGCTTCCAGGAATCTACAGCGACCATTCGCAGAGCCCTTCCGTATATCTGACAGGCGGAATCGGGGTTGGACGGGTGACAAAGAAGGGGCTGAAATGCCCGGTTGGCTATCCGGCCATTAATCCGGTTCCCAGACAGATGATTGCAGAAGCAGCCAGAACAGCGCTTTGGAAGCTGGGCTGTGAGAGGCCTGTTTACATAGAAATTTTTATTCCGGCTGGAAGAAAGCTGGCGTTAAAGACGTTTAATCCAAGGCTTGGAATCGAAGGAGGGATTTCCGTCCTCGGAACTACGGGGATTGTCAATCCCATGAGCGAGCAGGCTCTGATAGAAACCATCCGGCTGGATATCCGGGTACAGGCGGCGGAAAACCGGACTTTACTGGCAGTAGCTCCGGGAAATTATGGGGAAGCGTTTCTGCGGGAGGAAATGGGACTTTCCATGGACGCCTTCGTCAAATGCAGCAATTTTGTGGGAGAGACTTTTTCCATGCTGAAGGAAGAGGGCGTCAGGCAGGCGCTGTTTGCCGGCCATCTGGGCAAGCTGATCAAGGTGGCAGGAGGAGTCATGAACACTCACTCCAAATATGGAGACAGGAGAATGGAAATTCTGGCAGACTGCCTGGCAGAAACCTGGAATTCAGAAGAAAAGCGTTCTGGGCGTTTTGCTTTGAACCGGCGCAGGGAAGAAGTCATCGGACAAATTTTGTCCATGAACACAACAGACCAAGCGGCGGAATTTTTATCTGCACAGGGACTTCTCACTTCGGTGATGAAAACGGTGACAGGAAGAATCAAGTCTGTTTTGGAAAGCCGATTTCAAATAGAGACAGAGGTGATTGTGTTTTCGGGTTCTGCAGGCATTCTGGGCATGACGGAAGGCGCAGAGGCTTTTGCGAAACGGCTGAAAGGCCGGATATAAGCTTTGAATGGGACGAAATATATAAAAATGATAAACAGAAGATTATGAAAGGATTCGTAAGGACAGCATGAAAAAGACAGAAGGAACAAAGCAGGGCATTCTCTATGGAGTAGGGGTGGGGCCGGGCGATCCGGAGCTTTTAACCCTGAAAGCCGTAAGAATTTTGAGAGAATGCGACGTCATTGCCATTCCGCAGGAGAGTAAGGAGGGGTGTACTGCCTACCAGATCGCCAGACAGGCGGTGCCGGAGCTGGATGAAAAGCCATGCCTGCCTCTTCCCATGCCTATGACAAAGGATCGGGAGAAGCTGGCGGCAAGCCATGAGGCAGCCGCTGTCAAAGCTGCAGAACAGCTGGCGGCAGGGCACACAGTAGCCTTGATTACATTGGGGGACGCCACTGTGTATTCTACGTATCTTTATGTCCATGAACGGATCAAACGCCTGGGCTTTGAGACGAGGATTGTCAACGGAATTCCTTCTTTCTGCGCGGCGGCCGCAAGGCTTGACATGTCGCTTGTCAACGGCTCTCAGAAGCTGCATATTCTGCCTGCGTCCTACCACATCGAGGAGGCGCTGGAGCTTCCAGGCGTAAAGGTGCTGATGAAATCCGGACGGCAGATGCCCAAAGTAAAAGCTCTCCTAAAGGAAAAAGGCCTGGAGGCCAGGATGGTAGAAAACTGCGGAATGGAAGGAGAGAAAACCTACCAGTCTCTGGAGGAGATTCCGGACGACGCAGGATATTTTTCTCTTTTGATTGCAGAATCCTCTGAGGAGAAACAGGGCGGACAGCGGACGTGAAAATAAGGAGAGGTGAGCTGAGATGGTACATTTTGTAGGAGCCGGTTCCGGGGCTGTGGATTTAATCACTGTGCGGGGAGACAGACTGCTGAAACAGGCAGACGTGATTATATACGCCGGTTCTCTGGTAAATCCAGAGCTTTTGAAGGGAAGAAAAGAGAACTGTCTTGTTTATGACAGCGCGAAAATGACTTTGGAAGAAGTGCTGTCTGTGATTGAGGAGGCGGAGAAACGCGGGGATATGACGGTGCGCCTTCACACAGGAGATCCCTGCCTGTATGGAGCCATCAGAGAGCAGATGGACGCATTGGACGAAAGGAGAATTGCCTACCAGGTATGCCCCGGCGTCAGCTCTTTCTGCGGAGCAGCGGCGGCCCTGAATCTGGAATATACGCTGCCGGGAATTTCACAGAGCGTGGTTATCACCAGGATGGAGGGCAGAACGCCGGTGCCGGAGAGGGAGAAAATCGCTTCCTTTGCCTCCCACGGCGCGACTATGGTTATTTTTCTCAGCACAGGCCTTTTAAAAGAGCTTTCCAGAGAGCTGATTCGGGGCGGATACCAGGAGACTACGCCGGCAGCTATTGTCTATAAGGCTACCTGGCCGGAGGAAAAGGCAGTGGTATGCCAGGTGGGCACGCTCTATGAGACGGCGCTTCGGGAACATATTACGAAAACAGCCCTGATTCTGGTGGGGGAGGCTGTGGCTCACAGGGGATATGAGCGTTCCAGGCTTTACGATCCGGGCTTTACCACAGAATTTCGAAAAGGGACGGATGTGGAACCTGAGGCCGGCACAGCCAAAGCAGAGGCCGCAGGGCCAAAAGAGACAAAACCAGAAACAGGCGGCAAAGAGACAGAGTGGAGAGAACATAGATGAAACTGGCAGGAATTGCCTTTACAGAGCGGGGAGCTAGGCTGTTAGAGCGGCTTTTAAGCAGGTTCCAGGAGGAAGGAGAGGAAACAGAAGGGACCGTTTCCCCTTCCTGCGCGGAGGCGGCAGGCGGTCTTTCCATACGGAGGGAGACGCTGAAGGAATGGACGAAGAGACAGTTTCAGAAGGCGGACGGGCTTATCTTTGTGGGAGCGGCGGGAATTGCAGTCCGGGCCTGCGCGCCCTTTGTCCAGGATAAAACGAAGGATCCGGCTGTGATTGTCATAGACGAAACGGGACGGTATGCAGTCTCCCTTCTGTCAGGGCACCTGGGCGGCGCCAATGAGCTGGCCCTCAGAGCCGCCTCCATAATAGGAGCGGAGCCGGTGATTACGACGGCTACAGACAGAAACGGCCTGCTCGCTCCAGATGTATTTGCAAAAGAGAACGGCCTTGAGATAGAGGATATGGGTCTGGCCAGGGAAGCGGCGGCGGCCCTTCTGAGAGGCGAACACCTGGGCTTTTTTTCTGATTTTCCAGTGGAGGGGACAATACCGGCGCAGCTGGCTTTCGGTAAGGCCTGCCGCCTGAACCTGTGGATAACACGGGCAGGAAACGTGGAGAAAGCTCCTGCCGAATCAGAGGAGAAAAAAACAGAGAGGCCTTCCCGGTACTTAAAGCTTTTTGCCAGAGACGCGGTTCTTGGAATCGGCTGCAGGAGAGGAACGAAACGGGAGACGATTGAAGCGGCGGCAGAGTCTGTTCTGGCTTCCCAGGGACTTGCCATGAGGGACGTAAAGCAGATTGCCACCATCGACCTGAAGCAGGACGAGACGGGATTGCTGGAGTTTGCCAGCGCCCATGGAACGAAAATCTGTTTTTATTCGCTGGAGGAACTTTTAAAGGTCCCAGGAGATTTTTCAGATTCAGCCTTTGTGAAGAAGACGACAGGAGTAGGAAACGTCTGCGAGAGAGCGGCTGTCCTGGCGGCGGGAGAAAACGCATCCCTGATTGTAAAAAAACAGACGGGACACGGCGTAACCGCCGCTCTGGCTGTCTGCAGGAGAACGGTCAGATGGAGGTAAGGAAAATGGACAAGAAAATTTATGTGGTAGGCATGGGCCCCGGCTCTCTGCAGGATATGACAATCCGGGCAAGACAGGCCTTAGAGGACTGCCAGGTGATTGCAGGCTATACCGTATATGTGGATTTGATAAGAGAGCTGTTTCCTGACAAGGAGTTCTTAACGACGCCTATGAAACAGGAGACTAAACGATGCCGGATGGCCCTGGAGCAGGCAGATCAGGGCAAAACGACTGCCATGGTCTGCAGCGGGGATGCGGGAGTTTACGGTATGGCCGGTTTAATATTAGAGCTTCTTCCGGAATTTCCCCAGGTGTCGGTGGAGGTGGTTCCGGGCGTAACGGCGGCTTTAAGCGGCGGCGCTCTTCTGGGCGCGCCTTTAACCCACGATTTTGCGGTGATCAGCTTAAGCGATCTTCTGACCCCTGTGGAAACCATTGAAAAAAGGCTTCGTTTTGCGGCCCAGGGCGACTTTTCTATCTGCATTTATAACCCGTCCAGCAAAAAAAGAGCCGGTTATCTGAAATGGGCCTGCAAAATTTTGATGGAATACCAGAGTCCTGAGACAGTCTGCGGTATGGTAAGGCAGATAGGCAGAGAGGGGCAGGCAGTGGAGATGATGACTTTAAAGGAGCTTCAGAACGCGGAGGCGGATATGTTTACCACAGTTTTTGTGGGGAATTCTGCCACCAGACAGGTAATGGGGCGCATGGTGACGCCCAGAGGCTACAAAGATGTGTAGGCTGTTAATTTTTGGCGGCACGACGGAAGGACGCCAGCTGGCGCAGTTTTGCTCAGATCACAGAATCTCGGCCTGGGTAAGCGTGGCATCCCAGTACGGCTGTGATCTGCTGCCCTCCTCAGAATATCTCCGCATACTGGTAAACCGGATGGACTGGCAGGAGATGGCAGAGTTTATGCGGGATAAACAGGTCCGGCTGGTTGTTGACGCCACCCATCCATATGCAAAAGAAGTGACCGGGAATATTAAAAGGGCCTGCATGGAAGAGCAGATACCGCTTCTCAGATGTCTGCGGGATGCAGAGGCGGAGAGCGCAGAGGAGGAAGGGGTATTCTATGTGCCCACAGCAGAGGCGGCGGTACAGATGCTGGGGCGTACGGAAGGCAATGTATTTGTGACCACAGGGAGCAAGGAACTTCGGGCCTTTACAGCGCTGGCAGATTACGAAAACAGGATATATGCCAGAGTGCTGCCGTCGCCGGAAGCGGCAGAGCAGTGCCGGGGGCTTGGAATCACTGGCAGACATCTGATCTGTATGCAGGGACCGTTTTCAGAAGAGTTGAACGCGGCCATGATGGGCCAGATAGAGGCCAGGTGGATGGTGACAAAGGAGACGGGAAAGAACGGCGGCTACGATGAAAAGATTCGGGCTGCCAGGAGAAACGGGGCTTCGGTTATTGTGATACGCCGGGAGAAAGAAAATGGTTTTTCGGTGAAGGAAGTGGAGGAAAAGATCCTTGCCTTCCCGCACCGCCGGAAAGCAGATTTTTCTGAAAAACAGGAAAATCCAGTTTCGGAGAAGGAACCTCTTCATGTGGTTTTAGCCGGGATTGGGCCTGGTTCAGCCGGACAGATGACTCTTACGGTTATGGAGCACATGTTTCACAGCCGCGTGCTGCTGGGAGCACCCCGGATGATTGAGAGCGCTTTGAAAGCGCTGGACAGTCTGGAACAGCTTTTTATACACAGAAATCAAAACGAAAGCTCTGGACGTAAGAACAGACCACGGACCGAAGCAGTCTACCAGCCGGAAGCAGTGATCCGCTTTCTGGAGGGATACCAGGAGGGCGGAATGGTTACGGTTCTGTTTTCCGGCGATACAGGATTTTACAGCGGAACGAAAAAACTGGCTGCAGAGCTGAAAAAAAGAGGGATTTCCTTTACGATTCTTCCAGGAATTTCCTCTGCAGCCTATCTGGCCGCAAGACTTGGGATTTCCTGGGAGCGGGCAGAATTTCTCACCGCCCATGGCCGAATCCTGGACACGGAAGAACTGCTCTGCCACATCAGCGGTATTCAGGAACCCAGATGGCTGTTTATCCTCCTGTCTGGAACAGAAGGGGCGGGAGAGCTGTGCCGCCGTCTGACTGATCTTGGATACGGAAATCTTCAGGCAGCGGTGGGAGAACGTCTTTCTTATGAAAATGAGAGGATCCGCCAGGGGACGGTGAAGGAATTTTCAGAAACTGCGGCGGATGGCCTGTCCATTCTGGCCGTGCAGGCGAAGCCCCAGGATTAACTGTCAGAGAGACAAGAAAATTAGAAAAAGAAAAACAGGAGCGAGAGAAGCCTATGCGGGATGAATGGTTTATACGTGGGAAAGTCCCTATGACAAAAAGCGAGGTACGGGCTGTGTCCCTTTCAAAGCTGGAGCTGACGCCAGAGTCGGTTCTGGCAGATATCGGCGCCGGAACAGGTTCTGTCTCTGTGGAGGCGGCTCTTTCCTGGAGAGTGAAGTCTGTGTGGGCCATTGAAAAAAACAGGGAAGCTGTCGAGCTTTTGAGACAGAACATAGCCCGCGCTGAGAGGGCAGGAGCCGGCACAATCCATCTGCTGGAGGGGGAGGCCCTGGCGCTTTTAACTGATCCGGAAATCAGGGAGCAGTTTCAGACCGGGCACAGGCTGACCCACGCCTTTTTAGGGGGAACTTCAGGAAATATGAAACAGATCCTGGAAGCGCTTTTAAGCCTGAATCCGCAGATGCGCATTGTGATCAACGTCATTGCCCTGGAGTCGGTGGCTGCGGCGGTGGCTGCCCTGAAGGATCTTTCCATTGAGGCGGAAATTGTATCTGTACAGACGGCGAAGGCGAAGAAAGCGGGAAGCTATCATCTGATGCAGGGACAGAATCCGGTGTACATTATCAGTTTCGGAGGAAAGGATGAAAACGAGGCATGAAGTCGATTCTTTTTACAGCGCCCAGAAGCGGAAGCGGGAAAACGTTAATTACCTGCGGCTTTTTAGAGGCCGTCAGGCGCAGAGGGTATCATCCCGCTGCCTTTAAATGCGGGCCGGACTATATCGATCCCATGTTTCACCAGTATGTGCTGGGAATTCCCGGAGGAAATCTGGACAGCTTTTTTTTAGAGGCGGATCAGGTGAGGCAGGTTTTCGCATCCCGTCTGAAGGAAACGGAGGCGGATCTGGCTGTTATAGAAGGCGTGATGGGGTATTATGACGGAATCGGAGCCGTATCGAAACGGGCCAGCTCCTGGGAGATTTCAGTGATGACCGGAACGCCTTCTGTCCTGATTCTGGACTGTAAGGGAGCCAGCGTTTCCCTGGCTGCCCAGGTAAAGGGATTTGCAGACTTTGTGGATAACAGCAATATCCGCGGCGTTATTTTAAACCGCTTATCCCCTATGCTGTATGGACGTCTGAAACCGGTGATAGAGAAAACAGGAATTAAGGTCTACGGATATCTGCCGGAGATGAAGGAGTGCAGTCTGAAAAGCCGTCATCTAGGGCTTTTCATGCCAGGGGAGATAGAAGGCCTGAGAGAAAAAATCGGACTGCTGGCAGAGCAGATAGAAAAAAGTCTGGATATGGACGGACTGCTGAAGCTGGCCGGGAACGAAGAAAACGGGCTGTCCGGCGCTTTTTTTTCGGAGAAACTCACAGCGGAAGGCAAAAATGCAAAAGAAGAGATACAGGAGACGGTCATAGCAGTAGCGAGAGACGAGGCGTTCTGTTTTTATTATCAGGAAAATTTAAGCCTGATGGAGCGTCTGGGAGCAAAGCTTGTCTATTTCAGCCCCCTCAGGGATAAAAGTCTTCCGGAAGCGGACGGATATCTGTTTGGCGGCGGCTATCCGGAAAATCTGGCGGCGGAGCTGGCGGCCAATACATCTATGCTGCTCTCTGTCAGGGAGGCGCATCGCAGAAAAATCCCCATACTGGCAGAGTGCGGCGGCTTTCTCTATCTGCACCGCCTGCTGGAAGGGGCTGACGGCCGTCAGTATCCTATGGCCGGCCTGATAGACGCAGAAGGATTTTCCACAGACCGCCTGTCGCGGTTTGGCTACATTACCTTGACAGGGACCGGGGGACAGCAGATACGAGGTCATGAATTCCACTACTGGGATACGACTGTGCCAGGAGGAAGCTGGACAGCGAAAAAGCCCATGTCAGACAGAAGCTGGAGCTGTATGGTGGAGGAAGAAGGGCTTTTGGCGGGATTTCCCCATCTCTACTATCCGTCCAATGAATCGTGGCTGAGACAGTGGCTGAGGGAAGCCGGCGGAAAACACAGAAGGTGGAAGGAAACGGCAGCGGGAAACGATACAGAGATGATACAGCAGCACATATAGGGAGGCATACATGAAGAGCGAGGCAGAGTGCAGAACGGGAAAGAGCTTGACAAGACAGCAGCTGGAGAAACGGCTGGAAGGAATTGTTCCTCCTGATAGGGCAGCTGAGAGAGAGGCCTGGAAACGCTGGGACAGCGTAGCGAAGCCCCTGAGAAGCTTAGGAGTGCTGGAAGAGGCCATTGCGTCAGCAGCGGGAATTTTCGGCACCTGGCAGGTGGACTTTGGGAAAAAAGCGGTTGTCATTCTGTGCGCGGACAATGGAATTGTGGAAGAGGGAATCAGCCAGACAGGAAAAGAGGTAACAGCTGTGGTAACCTCTAATTTTACCAGAGGAGACAGCTGCGTCTGTCTGATGGCCGAATCAGCCGGAGCACAGGTGTTTCCCGTAGACATCGGCGTGGAAAAGGAACTCTGCGGCCTGGGGGAAAAATACCCTTTGATTCATAAAAATGTCAGGCGCGGAACAAGAAATTTCCTAAAAGAACCGGCTCTCACGGAGGAGGAAACCGTGCAGGCTCTGGAGATTGGCATCGATCTGGTGAAAGACCTGAAAAATCAGGGATATGGGCTGATCGCAACAGGAGAAATGGGAATTGGAAATACCACAACCAGCAGCGCCGTTGTCTCAGCTGCTTTGAAGCTGGATCCGTATCTTGTTACAGGGCGGGGAGCCGGTCTTGACAGCCCTGGGCTGCTTCGGAAAATTTCTGTGATCCGCCAGGGGATTTTACTGCACCAGCTAGACCCGGAGGATGGAATCGATATTCTGTCCAAGGTGGGAGGGCTTGATCTGGCTGGCATGGCAGGCGTATTTCTGGGAGGAGCGCTGTATCGGGTTCCCATTGTCATGGATGGATTTATTTCAGGGGCAGCGGCTTTAATGGCGCAGAGAATCTGCCCGGCCTGTGCCGGATATATGCTGGCCTCCCATATTTCCTCAGAGCCGGCCGGTCATCTTCTGCTGGAGGCCCTTCACAAAAAGGCGGCCATTTCTGCCGGGCTGTGTCTGGGGGAGGGAACCGGGGCGGCTGCCCTGATGCCGCTTTTAGATATGGCCCTCAGAATCTACAGGGAAATGAGTACCTTTAAGGAAATTCAGATTGAAGATTATAAGCCTTTAAAATAAGGCAGACAAAAACGGTTCAGGAAAGGGAGAGAGGCGATGTTTGCCGTAATTACGGGAGGGAGCGGAAGCGGAAAGTCAGACTATGCAGAGAGGCTGTCTCAAATGCTGGAACCTGGAAAAAAACTTTACCTGGCCACCATGATGGTGTGGGACAGGGAGGGAGAGGAACGGGTAGCCCGCCACCGCAGAATGCGGGCAGGAAAGAATTTTGAGACAGTTGAGGTATATACAGAGCTGGAGCAGTTCTGCCTTCCGAAGCCGTTTCAGCCAGGAGACGCCTCTGTGCTGTTAGAATGTATGTCAAACCTGGTCTGCAATGAATTTTACCGGCAGGAGAAGGGGGCAGCTGAACGCATTATGGATGGGATCTGCCAGCTGGCAAGGCAGTGCCGCCATTTGATTGTGGTAACAAACGAAGTGTCGGCAGACGGCAGGTATTACGGGGAAGAAACAGAGAGGTACAGAAGGCTTCTGGGGAGGATAAACTGCTTTCTTGGATCCAGAGCCGATTTGGTGGTGGAAGCAGTTTACGGAATTCCGGTGGTGCGGAAGGGAAGGCTTCCCTGAAGCGTGCTGGAAACAGAACAAATCACAGGCCCGGACGGCGGAAAAGAGGAACGATGATGGAAACATATCAGGAAGAAGAGAGGCAGGAAGCCCTTTTTTATACGCTGATGGGAAGCTTTGTAATCGCATGGTCCATGTATTCCAGGATTCCCATGCCTCAGATTCACTGGACAAAAGAGAGAATGAAATATACCATGTGTTTTTTTCCGCTGATTGGAGTTTTAATAGGAGCGGCTGTGGCAGGCTTTGTTTTTTTATCTGAGAAGCTGGGCGCGGGAGAAATTTTCACAGCGCTTGTGGGAACGGCCCTGCCTCTTGTGATAACAGGTGGAATCCATATGGACGGTTTTCTCGACACGACAGATGCCAGGAGATCGTTTCTTCCAAGGGAGAGAAAACTGGAAATTTTAAAGGATCCTCATGCAGGAGCATTTGCCATTATTGGCTGCGGAGTTTATCTTGTGCTCTATGGGGCTTTGTTTTCAGAGCTTGATTTCAGAGGCTGTCTGCTGTTTGCAGGGACATTTGCGGCTGAACGGGCGCTGAGCGGAATGTCAGTGGTGCTGTTTCCCATGGCCAGGCAGGATGGGCTGGCCGCTTCCTTCTCCCAGGCGGCGCTGAAACGGGTGGTCCGGCTGGTGATGGCAGGATATCTGGCAGCCAGCGCGGCTTTTTTCCTTATCATCAGCGAATGGCTTTTTGACAGCCTGATTCCGGGCTTCCTGTGCCTTGCTTCATCTATGCTTGTCTTTTTCTGGTATTATCGGATGTCAGTCAGGGAATTTGGAGGTATCACCGGAGATCTGGCAGGCTATTTTCTGCAGATTTGTGAGCTGGCGCTTTTAGGCGCTTCTGTTCTGGGAGTGTGGATCTGGTAGGAAAAGAAAAGATCGGCTGGATGAAGGAGGAAGAAAGAAATGGTTTTCATCATCGGAGGAAGCTATCAGGGAAAAACAGAGTGCGCGTTTAGACGGATGAGGAATCAGGACAAAAAGGAAAGTGAAATAGGCGCGGAAGCGTTCTCTGTATTTGACGCCAGAAATATGAAAAAATCAGAAAAGCTGGAAGCTCTGCCAGAGACAGAAAGAAGGCAGGCTCTGAACGCCCGCAGACAGGTCTTTCAGGAGATTTCTGATTCCCAGACAGTATTGCACCTGGAGCTTTTAGTAAGAAGGCTGATGGAACAGGATTCAGAAACGGAAAACTGGGAAGAAGAGCTTTTTTCAGCTCTGCAGGACAGAGAAGGAGCAGAGAAAATCGTCACAGCAGACGAGATTGGATACGGAATCGTACCGCTTGATCATTTTGAGCGCGCTTATCGGGAAAAAGAAGGGCGGTTCTGCCAGCGTGTGGCTGCCTGTGCAAGGGAAGTACAGCGAGTTATATGCGGTGTGGAGACGCGGATAAAATAATAAAGCGAGATAGAGGGAAGGATATAAGAAGATGAAATTGTATTTTGCGGCTGCTGCAGCTGGTTTTTTTCTGGATCTGCTGTTTGGAGATCCTCATTCTCTTCCCCATCCGGTACGGCTGCTGGGAAGGCTGATTGAAAGCTCAGAGACCTGGATTCGGAGAATGTTTCCCAAAACGCCGGGGGGAGAGCTGGCCGGAGGAGGACTGCTGGCTCTGTGGATCGTATTTATTACAGGAGGAAGCTGCTGGCTGCTGCTGTTTCTTGCAGGGAAGGCAGGAACAGCCGTATGGTTTTTGACTGCCGCTGTGATGAATTATTATCTTCTGGCAGCCCGCTCCCTCAGAGACGAGAGCATGAAAGTCTACCGCCCCCTGACAGAGGGAAAGGTGGAGGAGGCGCGTCTGGCAGTTTCCATGATCGTAGGACGGGATACAGACAGACTGGACGCAGAGGGCATTACCAGAGCCGCTGTGGAAACAGTGGCAGAAAATGCTTCAGATGGAGTGATAGCCCCTCTGCTGTATCTTCTGGCCGGAGGGCCTGTCCTGGGCTGGACGTACAAGGCGATCAATACTATGGACTCTATGGTGGGATACCGAAATGACAGATATCTGTACTTTGGCAGGGCGGCAGCCCGCCTGGACGATCTGGCGAACCTGATTCCTGCCCGTTTGTCAGCCCTCCTCATGATTTTGTCTTCTTTTATTTTGGGAATGAATGGGAAAGACGCGTTCAAAATATGGCTGCGGGATCGGTACAATCACAAAAGTCCCAATTCGGCGCAGACAGAGTCTGCCTGCGCTGGAGCGCTGGGGATTCAGCTGGCCGGCGATGCCTGGTATTTCGGGACACTCTGTAAAAAGCCATTTATTGGAGATCCGGTAAGAGCTGTCGAATACCAGGACATTCCCAGAGCCAACAGACTGATGTACGGAGCCGCCTGTTTCATGATGGCATGGTGGGGAATGGGACTGATGATTATAAATTCGATAAAATGATAACAAGGACTCAGGACTAAAAATGGCATATGCAGTCTGCGTAGACAGAAATGGGAATTTAAATAGCAATTTTTATGAAACCCTCCCACAGCAGCACAACGCTTTTCTGCTGTGGGATGATTTGTTTTAAGAGACTTTTTTTATGTGATAAAATGAGTAAGCTTACAAAACAGATATAAAATAGATAGAGGTGTTTGGTATGCCTTACTTACATGGTGGAGATATTTATGGAGATGCCGGCGTAGAGATTGATTTTTCAGTCAACACTACGCCTTTTGGCGTTCCCCTGCTGTCCTTCAGGCAGTTGCTTCCTGCCGGGAGGAGATTCTTCTCTACCCGGACAGCCAGTGCCGCTCACTCAGAACGGCGCTGGCAGAATACTGGACAGAACAGCTGTCCTCTGAGGCGGATGAAGAAGATAAAATAAAGAAATTCCAGATTCCTGCGTCTCATTTCATCTGCGGAAACGGGGCGGCGGATCTGATTTTCGGCCTGGCGGAAGCCTTAAAGCCTGAGAAGGCGGTGCTGTTTGCTCCCTGCTTTTCTGAGTATGAGACAGCTCTGCGGTTAAAGGGCTGCGAAGTGATAACGATTCCTCTGAAGCCGGAGGAAAGCTGGCTGCCTCAGCCGGATGCTCTTAGACAGGCCTTAGAAAAGGCGGGAGGCGCAGATCTGGTATTCCTTGGGAATCCAAACAATCCCACCGGGATGGCTGTCCCAAAGGAAACCATAGAGGAAATGGCAGGGATCTGCCGCCGGTTTTCGGCCGTCCTGGCGGTGGACGAATGCTTTAACGGATTTCTGGAAAATCCGGAAGCGTTTACAGCGGCAGGTCTTACAGGGCAGTATCAAAATTTGTTCCTATTAAATGCATTTACCAAGGTCTACGGGATGGCGGGCCTCCGCCTGGGCTACGGCCTTTGTTCTGACGAGGAGCTTTTAGGAAAAATATGTGCAGTGAGACAGCCCTGGAGCGTGTCGGGGATTGCCCAGAAGGCAGGAATCGCGGCTTTAAAGGAAGAGGAATTTGTGCGGCAGGCCAGAAAACTGGTGAAAGAGGAGAGAGAATTTCTCACAGAGGAGCTTCAGAACCTGGGCTTTACGGTCTATCCGTCTATGGTCAATTACCTGCTGTTTTCTCTTCCGAAGTTCAGCTGTGGACAAAGTTCAAAACAATATATAAAGAAAAAAGAAAATTTGGAATATCCAAAATCATTTGAATTGAAAGAATTTTTGAAAAAAAAGAAAATTTTGATCCGTTCCTGTGCTGATTACAGAGGCCTTGATTCTTCTTTTTACAGAATTGCCGTAAAGACGCGGAGCGAAAACAGAAAGCTTCTCCAGGAGCTGAAGGCGTGGAAGAACTGCATTCAGAGGAACGGAAGGAGTCAGCAGGACAAAGAACAGAGCGCAGGGCAGAAAACGGAACAGGCGCATCAGGGAGGAATGTAAAATGGCAAAGGCGATTATGATACAGGGCACCATGTCAAACGCGGGAAAAAGTTTGATTGCTGCTGGACTCTGCCGTATTTTCAGACAGGATGGTTTTCGGACGGCTCCCTTTAAATCTCAGAACATGGCTCTCAATTCCTATATTACTTCGGAAGGGCTGGAAATGGGACGGGCTCAGGTGGTGCAGGCTCAGGCAGCTGGCGTTCTCCCTGAGGCGGCTATGAATCCAATTCTTCTGAAGCCGACCAATGATGTAGGTTCTCAGGTGATTGTCATGGGGAAGCCAATGGGAACCATGCCGGCCAGAGAGTATTTCCAGTACAAGAAAAAACTGATTCCAGTGATTCAGAAAGCCTATGAAAAGCTGGATCAGGAATATGATATCATCGTGATTGAGGGAGCCGGAAGCCCGGCGGAAATCAATCTGAAGCAGGACGATATTGTAAATATGGGGATGGCCAGGATGGCGAAGGCCCCTGTGCTTCTGGCCGGCGACATTGACCGGGGAGGCGTATTTGCCCAGCTTTACGGTACGGTGATGCTTCTGGAAGAGGAGGAGCGCAGGTACGTCAAAGGGCTGATTATCAATAAATTCCGCGGCGACAGAACGATTTTAGAGCCGGGAGCCGATATGATTGAGAAGCTGTGCCAGATCCCGGTGGCGGGAATCGTTCCATATATAAAGGCAGATATTGAGGACGAGGACAGTCTGAGCAGCCGTCTGAGCAGCAGAGCGGAGGGGGCGCTTTTAGATATCGCTGTCATCCGTTTTCCCAGACTTTCCAATTTCACTGATTTTAATGTGTTTTCCTGCATAGACGGAGTCGCTGTCCGGTATGTGGAACGCACGTCAGAGCTGGCGCAGCCGGATCTGATTATCCTGCCGGGGACAAAAAACACCATCTCCGATCTGCTCTGGATGCGCCAGAATGGTCTGGAGGCCGCTGTGCTGAAAGCGTCTGCAGCAGGAATTTCCATATTCGGCATCTGCGGCGGCTATCAGATGATGGGAAGGCGCCTGAGAGACAGCAGGGGGCTGGAGTCAGGAACAGAGAACACAGAAGTCCGCGGAATGGGGCTTTTGGAGACAGAGACGGAATTTGAGGAAGAAAAAATGAGAACACAGGTGACGGGAACCTTTGAAAAGCTTCCAGGGATTTTTTCCGCTCTTTCCGGGAAACGCATTTCCGGATATGAAATTCATATGGGACGGACCAGATGCCTGGCCGGGGCAAAATCCCTCCTGAAGCTGTCAGAATGCCAGAAGCGGGAGGAAGAAGAACAGATGGAACAGATGTTTGAAAAGCCGGACGGCTGTTTTAAGGAGAATGTTTGCGGAACCTATGTGCATGGAATTTTTGACGCTCCAGGAGTGGCAGAATCTCTGGCGGAGGCTCTCCTTGCAAAGAAAGGAATGAGCCTGTCAAACAGGCAGAACTTTGACTACAGCGCATACCGGGAAGAACAGTTTGATCTTCTGGCGGGCGAACTGAGGAAAAGTCTCGATATGGATTTGATTTATAAAATCCTCCGGGAGGGAATATAGGAACAGAACTTCTGGCAGGCATGCCGGGACAGGAAAACAAGAGAAAGAGGATGAAATGATATGAAAACAGAGTTGGAACAGATTCTGCCTGAAAAAATAGAAGAGAGAAGCTTTGAGATTATCTCAGAGGAGCTGAACGCGCTGTTTCCTGAGAAAACCTTTCTTCCTGAAGAAGAGCTGATCTTAAAACGCGTCATCCACACAACGGCAGACTTCGACTACGCTGAAAATCTGATTTTTTCGGAGGGAGCAGTGAAGCAGGCGCTGGAAGCGCTGAAAAGCGGGGCAGTGATTATCACGGATACGAATATGGGAAAGGCTGGAATTAACAAAAAAAGCCTGGAACGGCTGGGGGGAGAGGTTCTCTGCTTTATGGCAGACAATGATGTGGCAGAAAAAGCCAGACAGAAGGGAACCACCAGAGCCTCTGCCAGCATGGATAAGGCGGCAGAGCTGGGCCGGGACTGTATTATCGCTGTTGGAAATGCGCCGACTGCCCTGGTCCGGCTGTTTGAGCTGATTCAGGAAGGCAGACTGGCTCCGAAGCTGATTATCGGGGTTCCGGTAGGATTCGTCAACGTGGTGCAGTCAAAGGAGCTGATTCTCTCCTTAAAAGACATTCCCTATATTGTGGCCCGGGGCAGAAAAGGCGGCAGCAACGTAGCCGCGGCCATCTGCAACGGCCTGATTTACCAGCTGGCCAGAGAAAGATAAGCCTTTCATCAGAGCCAGCGTCCGCCGCACAAAGACAATTTTCTGCGCGGCGGACTCCTGCTCAGCCGGTGTGGGCTATGTTTTCAGGCAGTCTGCAATCAGCAGCAAAAGCCGCCGTTTCCGCCTCCGCCGCCACAGCAGCAGCACAGCAGGATAATCCAGATCAGGCATTCGCATCCGCCTCCAAAACCGCCGCACCCGCCGCCGCATCCATTATGTTCACAGCAGAAGCCGCCGCCGCATCCGCCGCAGCAGATCAGAATGAGAATCAGGAAAATCAGGTTATTTCCTCCTCCTGCTGCCTCACATCCGCATCCGCAGTTAGTTGCTGATAAATCGCTCATATTCAGTTCCTCCGACATTTTCTATACACTCCATCATATGCCGGGCGGCTTGCCACTGTTTCCACAAGAACGAAAATAAAATGAAAAGAATCTGGAAAATTTCCGCTCAGGGTGATTGAACCGGGGCAGAAACTGTGTATAATTATAAGAATCAGGCCAGACAGGTTTTTACAGGAGGATGAAGCATAAATCATGGAGAAATTATTTTACGAGGAACCCTATTTACGCGTTTTCACAGCCAGGGTCGTTTCCTGCTTGCCGGTGAAAAGGGGATTTGAGATAGAACTTGACAGGACAGCGTTTTATCCGGAGGGAGGAGGCCAGCCGTCTGATACGGGAACCCTGGGAGAAGCCCATGTGCTGGACGTACAGGAGAGAGACGGAAGAATCGTTCACCTCACGGATCTGGCTCTGGAAGAGGGCGCTGCGGTGCAGGGAGAGATCAACTGGGAGGAACGCTTTTCCAACATGCAGCAGCATTCTGGAGAGCATATTGTGTCAGGGCTGATTCACAGGGTCTTCGGTTACGACAACGTGGGCTTTCACATGGGAACGGAGGAAATGACCATTGACTTAAACGGCCCTATGACATGGGAACAGCTGATGGAAATTGAAAGGCAGGCCAACCAGGCGGTCTGGGATAATCTTCCTCTGCATATCTTTTATCCGCCGGAGGAAGAGCTTTCACAGCTTGATTACAGAAGCAAGAAGGAGCTGACCGGCCAGGTGCGCATTGTAGAAATTCCAGGGACGGACGTGTGCGCCTGCTGCGGAACTCATGTGGCCTGCACGGGAGAGATTGGGCTGATTAAATTTCTGTCCATGATTAACTACAAAGGCGGCGTGCGTATTTCCATGCTCTGCGGCAAAAAGGCTCTTTTAGCCTGCGAGAGAAGAGTGGAGCAGGCGTCGGAGATCTCCGCCCTGCTGTCGGCAAAGGTGGAAGAGATTGTGGAGGCTGTAAGGCGGCAGAAGGAAGAGCTTTCTGAGGAGAAGGCGGCAGGAATTGCCCTGACCAGACAGCTGATGGATCTGAAATCTGACAGTTATCCAGATTCTGACAAGGTTTTAGCCGTCTTTGAGGAACCCTTTTCGCCGGTTCAGGTGCGTCAGTTCAGCAACCTTCTCATGGAAAAGGGAAAGGGAGCGGTTACAGTCGTATTCGGCGGCGGAAAGGACGGATATTCCTATGCAGCTGCCAGCAGAACACAGGATATGAAGGCGTTCAGCCAGAGACTCAATCAGGCGTTAAACGGCCGGGGAGGCGGAAGCGCTCAGATGGCCCAGGGAAGCGTAAAAGCGTCCAGGGAAGAGGTAACAGCCTGGTTTTCAGAGCTTACTGGGACAGAAAACAGAGAGATAGAATAAGGGGAGTTATGGAGTTAAACAAAGACAATATGAAACGGGCGATGGTTCTGATACTCTACACGGTAGTCATTCTGGCCCTGGCCTTTCACATGGAATATGTGGCAGCTTTTTTTAAGGCAGCTTTCCGGCTGCTGTTTCCATTTCTGGCCGGAGCCGCTATCGCTTTTATTTTAAATGTGCCGATGCGTTTTATTGAAAACAGAATCCTGGGCGAGGTTTTAAAAATGAAGGAAGACAGCCGCCTGAAACGTCCTGCCAGCCTTCTGCTGGCCATTTTTTCTGTACTCGTCATCATGGCTGTGGTCGTTTTGGTAGTCGTTCCGGAGCTGACCAGCACGCTGATGGGATTAAAACGTCTGGTTCCCGCCTTTTTTGAAAATATGCAGATTCAGGCGGAGCGGGTATTCGCCCAGTATCCGGAAATTGTAGAGTACATTAACAGTATTGAGGTGGACTGGAAAACTCTGATGGAGGACGTGGCCGCGTTTGTGACAGTCGGTGCGGGAAGTATTTTATCATCTACCGTAACAGCTGCTGTCTCCATTGCCAGCGGACTTACGACACTCAGTATTTCCTTTATCTTTTCCCTCTATATCCTGCTTCAGAAGGAAACTCTGTCCAGGCAGTTTAAGCGCCTGTTCTACGCGTATTTTCCGGAGAAGGCAGTGGATCGGGGGCTGGATATTCTGCGGATGACGGAGCGGATTTTTTCTAAATTTCTCACAGGGCAGTGTGCGGAAGCGGTCATTCTGGGCACTATGTTTTTTATAACGCTGACGGTTCTCAGGCTTCCGTTTGCCCTTTTAATCGGAGTGTTGATTGCGTTTACGGCGCTGATTCCTATTTTTGGAGCCTTCATCGGCTGCGCGGTGGGAATCTTTCTGATGCTCATGGTGAGCCCTATGCAGGCCCTCTGGTTTACCATTATTTTCTTCGTGCTCCAGCAGATAGAAGGAAATCTCATTTATCCTCACGTGGTAGGCGGTTCGGTGGGCCTCCCTTCTATCTGGGTGCTGGCCGCCGTGTCTTTAGGCGGCAGTATGCTGGGAATTATGGGAATGCTGGTTTTCATTCCACTCTGCTCTGTGGCCTATGCCCTGATAAAGGAGGATGTGGGGATCCAGTTAAAGGAAAAGAAAATAGAACGTGCAAAATGGACGTCTGCAAGAGAACAGAAAGCGCAGGAGAAGCAAGAGAAAGACCTGGGTACGCCTTCAGAAGCAGAACATAAGAATTAATAAAAAAGCCCGCAGGGGAGACGGAATGTATAGCGTATCCGTTTTCTCCTGCGGGTAGTTTTGTTTTCCGCTGCATGATGCAAAGGACAACGTTTAGTCGAAATCTGCGTGAAAGCTGCGGTCTCCTGAGGTGATAGTGACGTAAGAGAGATTAAACTGATCCTCCATCACATCTACCTTATACTCAAAGATATCTCCGTTGTCCCTTTTAGACATAAAGAGATAGGAGCCGACCTCCTTGTCTTCGATTTCATCACAGATTTCATCGTAAAATGTCTCTCCGTCTATGAGACCGTCATATCCTGTTTCTCTGATTTTATCCTCGATTGCCCGGAACACTTCTTCCATAGAGCCCTTCCTTTCTCTGCCGATGTTTTCCTCCAGTATACAGGCCAAATCCCAAGCCGTCAATCGCCAGATAAATTTATTTGAAAAAAACGTGATTTTGTGTATAATAAGAGGAATGTGAAAAGAAGAATTGGAGGCGGGCATGTCATATTTTCCAATGTTTGTAGATCTTGAGGGGAAACACGTTTTGGCAGTGGGGGCCGGAACCATAGGAAGCAGGCGGATTTTAACACTGTTAAAATTCGGAGCCCAGGTGACAGCGGTGGATCCGGACGGCCGGAAGCTGAAAGAGATGGAAGGATGGAACGGATTGTCCTGGATCCGGGAACCGTATGAGGCGTACAGAACGCGGCTCCTGGAAAAGGCTCCCGATTTTTTCATGGTGCTTACGGCAACTGGAAACAGGGAGACGGATTTGCTGGCAGTTTCAGATGGAAGGCGGATGGGAGCTTTTGTGAACGCGGCCGCAGATCGGTCTCTGTCAGATTTTTATTTCCCCGGGATTGCCTGCGCCGGCTCCGTGACGGCAGGAGTGACCACAGGGGGAGAAGACCACCGGCTGGCAAAACGGGCCTGCGAAGAGGTGAGAGCTTTTCTGACGGAATGGGAAGAAAGCTGGAGAGAACAGGCACGGATTGCAGATAAGACAGAGAAGAAAGAGGGGAGCAGAGCCGATGAACGGTAATATGATACGGGTAGGAAGCAGGGAAAGTCTTTTGGCGGTCCGCCAGTCGGAGCTTATTATGGAGCAGATCTGCCAGGCGAATCCAGACGTCAGGACAGAGCTTGTGACCATGAAAACTACCGGAGACAAAATCTTAGATCAGGCGCTGAATCAGATTGGAGGAAAGGGGTTATTTGTAAAGGAGCTGGACAGAGCCCTGTTAGACGGAAGAATTGACATTTCCGTTCACAGCTTAAAAGATATGCCCATGGAAATTCCGGAGAAGCTTCCAGTTCTGGCATGGTCCTGCAGGGAGGATAAAAGGGACGTGCTGATTTTGAGGAAAGGCCTCAGCCGCCTTCCTGAGAAGCCGGTGATTGGAACGGGCAGCAGCAGGAGAATCATCCAGGCGGCAAAGCTCTATCCCGAGGCAGAATTTAAGGGGATCCGGGGAAATATCCATACCCGCCTGCGAAAACTGGACGCCGGGGAGTACGACGCTTTAATCCTGGCGGCTGCCGGAATCTGCAGAATGGGATTAGAAGATCGGATCAGCCGTTTTTTCTCAGTGGAAGAGATGATTCCAGCTGCCGGACAGGGGACTCTGGCCATTCAGGGAAGAGGAGAGGCCATGAGGCCCTTTCTGGAAAAGATAAATTCGAGAGAATCAGAAATCATGGCAGAGGCGGAGAGAAGCTTCGTGAGGACATTAGACGGAGGATGTTCCTCTCCTGTGGCCGCCTGCGCTTCTGTTGAGAAAGACACGCTCGTTCTGCGGGGACTTTACTATGATGAAGCGGAGAAGAGAGCGGTAACGGGAACGATGCGGGGAGAGATAGAAAAGGCCGGAGAGCTGGGATATCTTCTGGCTGTGAAATTGAAGACACAGGGGAAAAACAAGGGAGAATGCGGAGAATGAAAACAGAGATAAAAAAAGGAAAAGTGTGGCTGGTGGGAGCCGGACCGGGAGACGCGGGACTGCTGACTCTCCGGGGCAGAGAGGTTCTGGAGGCGGCTCAGTCTGTTGTTTACGATGCGCTGGTAGGAGACGGGATCCTCGGCTGGATTCCCGAAGGGGCCAGTCAGATTTATGTGGGAAAGCGGGGCGGCTCCCACACAAAGAGCCAGTCAGAGATTAACCAGATTCTGGTGGAGGAGGCTTCTAAGGGCAGGAGAGTAGTGCGCTTAAAGGGCGGCGATCCCTTTGTATTCGGCAGAGGAAGCGAGGAAGCCCAGGTTCTGAGCGAGCACAAAATCCCCTTTGAGGTAGTTCCCGGAGTCACCTCGGCAGTAGCGGTTCCGGCTTACTGCGGGATCCCTGTGACCCACAGAGGAATCGCTCCGTCCTTCCATGTGATTACAGGCCACAGGAAAAACGGCGAGCCGGCTGAAATGGATTATGCGGCCATGGTGCGGGAAGGAGGGACTCTCATTTTCCTTATGGGAGTGACCTCGGCGGAACATATCTGCCAGGAGCTGATCAGAAGCGGCATGGACAAGGATACTCCGGCAGCCCTTCTGGAACGGGGAACAACCGCTGGACAGAGAAAGGTAATTTCCACAGTAGAACGTCTGTGGGAGGACGGAAAGAAGGCTGGCATCAAACCTCCGGCCATCATTGCGGTGGGAGAGGTGTGCAGTCTTTCCGATACCTGCGGCTGGCTGGAAGAAAAGCCTCTCTTTGGACAGAAGGTGCTTGTCACGAGACCTAGACGCCGCTCGTCCGGTATGGCCAGGAGACTCAGGGAAGCAGGCGCCGAGGTGGTGGAGCTTCCTTCAGCCGAGCCAAAGCTGGTGCAGGATAAAGAGGAAGTTCAGGATTTGAGAGAAACGGTTTCTCAAATTGGACGGTTTCAGTGGGCAGTCTTTACCAGCCCCAGCGGAGTGGAGCTGTTTTTTGAATTTATGAAGCGGGAGAAGCTGGATCTGCGGCTCCTGATGGGACTGCGCTTTGCCGTGATTGGGGAAGGCACCAGACGGGCTCTTCAGTCATACGGTCTGTTTGCCGACTATATGCCAGAACGCTACTATGCCAGGGATCTGGGAAAAGGCCTGGCAGAGACGCTCTTAGAAGAAGCTCAGGGAAAACGCCCTGAAACGGCGCTTCTCCTCCGGGCCCGGAAAGCCTCGGACGCTCTCACAGAAGAGCTTTTAAAGGCAGGAATTCCATTTGAGGAAAAAACCCTTTACGATACGGTCCTGCCAGACGCCTCACCGCAGGCAGAGAGGGTAAAGGAGCTTTTGAAAAAACAGGATTTTTCTTTTGTAACCTTTACCAGCGCGTCGACGGTAGAAGGATTTTTAAATCTTTTAAATCCAGATGCAGAGGAGCTTTCCGGATTTACGGCAGTCTGCATCGGCGAGGAGACAAGGCGGGCGGCCAGTGCGGCAGGAATGAAAACCATTGTCTCAGACAAACCTTCCATGGACAGCATGGCGGAGTGCATGGAACGTTTCGCGGCCCGTTAGAGTCCCTGGCTTCTTCGGAAGGCCAGGATATCTTCCAGAAGAAGCTCAGAAACTCTGAGACCGCCATAGCCGGTTCCTATATGGATATCCGGCTTTTTGGCTCCATGAAAGTCAGAGCCTCCTGTGGGAAGCAGATGCAGGCGGCGGCACAGCTCCCGGAGCTTTCTGCTCTGCTCCGCCGTGTGGGAGGAGTAGTAGACCTCCAGTCCCTGAAGTCCCGCCGCCGTCAGATCTGAAGTCAGGGTTTCCACCTCCTTCCAGGACAATTGGTAACGCATCGGGTGGGCCAGGACGGGAAAGCCTCCGGCTTTTAAAATGAGAGAAACAGCCTCCTGCGGTTTTACTGTCTGCTTGGGAGGGCAGTATCTGCCGCCGGAAGCCAGGTATTTTTTAAACGCCTGATCTGCCGTGGAGACGACCCCCTTTTTTATGAGAGCGGAGGCAAAATGCGCTCTGGTGATTACCGTATCCTCGTTTCCCTCTGTCAAATCTTCCTCAGACAGAACGATGCCGTCTGCCGCAAGGCGGCGCAGAATCTCGCGGTTGCGGGCATCTCTGGCTGAGATCATATCGTCTAAAAATTTCTGAACCCCGCTGTTTCCCGGTGGAAGAAATAATCCTAACATGTGTATTTCCGTCTCCTTCCCATCGCGGTTCCAGCTGCAGGAAATTTCCGTGCCCGGAATCACCGCCGGCGTGGGAAGACCGGCCTCCCGTCTTTTTTTCTCTGCCTCCAGGGCTCTTGAAACCCCGGCTGTCGTATCGTGATCTGTGAGAGCGATGGCCGATAATCCTGCCCTGGCGGCGCAGTCCACCACCTCCTCCGGCGTCATGGTTCCGTCAGAGGCGCAGGAATGTACGTGAAGATCAATATAACTCATAAAAAGGATACCTCCTGAAAAATATTAATAGAATTAAAACTGCTGTAACGGTTCTGTAATAACCCTTAGTAAAAAGATACAATGTATCATACCACAAAACAGGCTTCGGGTAAAATTTCGACAGAAATAAAATTTTTAAGAAATAAGTCATTTCATTTTTGACAAATTGTGCTATACTTGTCCCTAGAATACTATACTAGGATTTTAGGTGATAAGCATGAGCGAATTTAACAGAAACCCGTCCAGAGGAAGGACGTCAAATACAGGGAGCAGAAGAACGTCTCCCTCCCGGTCAGGAAGGAGCGGATCCGGCCGATCCTCTTCTAGAAATCATTCCGGGCACTCCGAATACGGAAAGTCAAATTACTCCTACAGCGCCAGAAATATGCATAACCGCAGGCGGCGCAGGAACAGGGATATCACTCAGTGGGTGGTTTACGGCGTAGCGCTGATAGTAGTGATACTGGCTGTGGTGCTTCTTTTTAAAGGCTGCAAGGGAGGCGGGGACGCCCTTGAAAGCACAGAGGAATCCATCGCGGGCGAAGCGGCGGACGGCGGTATCACGGTAGACGGCATTTCCATCGACGGCATGACGCAGGAAGAGGCCCGCGAGACGATCCTGGAGAAATACGGCTGGGATATGAAAGTTACCTACAACGATAAGACGGCCTCTGTCAATAACCTGATGGAAGATCGGGTAGATGAGCTTTTAGAGGAGATTTACGGCGGAAGCACAGAGACAGCGTTTGAGGTCAACACAGACAACATGCTGGATGCGGCTAAGGCCGAGGCCTCTCTGATTGCAGGAAACTGGAGCATGGTGGCCAAGAACGGCGGTATCTCTGGTTATAATAAAGAAACAGGCAAGTTCACCTTCACAGAAGGAACGAACGGGGCAGTCATTGACCAGGACAAACTGGCGGAATCAATTGTGGCTGCTATTGCAGCGAAGGATTATAAAGCGCAGATAGAAGCCCAGGTCAAGGAAGTAGAACCGGGGCTGACGGCGGCCCAGCTGGAAGCCAAGTATACGACGATTGCCACATACACGACGACAGCTACGAATAATAAAGCCAGAAACCAGAATCTGAAGCTGTCCACCCAGGCTTTAAATGGAACGATTGTGAACCCGGGCCAGGAGTTTTCCTTTAATGAAACGACAGGACCTCGTTCTACGGAGAAGGGATATCAGCCGGCGACCGCGTACTTAAACGGCGAGATTGTCCAGGAGCCGGGCGGCGGCGTGTGCCAGGTATCCTCCACCCTGTACAATGCAGTTGTGTTTGCCGGATTAAAGAGTACGGAGCGCCATGCCCACAGCTATGAGCCCTCCTATGTAACGCCTGGCGAGGACGCGGCAGTCAGCTACGGGGGCCCGGATTTTAAGTTCGTCAATAACTCTGACTATCCGATTGCTATTAAGGCCAGCTTCTCGGATCAGAAAGTCACCTGCTCCATCTACGGCATTCCCGTACTGGATGAGGGAGTAAAGGTCCGCATGGAATCTGAGAAAACGGCGGAATTAGATCCGCCGGCTCCAACCTACGAGGAGGATCAGACGCTTCAGCCTGACGAGGAGAAGACGGTAAAGAATGCCACTCCGGGAAGCAGATGGAGTACGGCTCTGGTAACCTACAAGGATGGAAAGGAAATCGAGCGAATTGATTTCCACAACAGCGTATACAGAGGAAAAGCGGCCATTATCAAGCGAAATACCTCCGGCGTGGTGGTTACGACGGCGTCTCCGACTCAATCTGAGACAGCGGCGGCAGCTTCCACAGAGGCAACAGGCGAAGCTTCAGCAGCTTCCACAGAGGCGGCTCCGGGACCGAGCGGCCCTGCAGAGGGCGGTCCGTCTGGAGAAGGACAGGAAACCCAGGCGGCAGGCAGCCAGTCTCCAGACGGAGGAGAAGCGCAGCCGCCTGCCGAGAACCCAGTTGTTCCGGCGGCTCCGGGACCAGATTCTCCAGCCGATGGAAACAGCCCGGGAAATTAAAAGGAAAAGTTTGTTATAAAGTTGTCAGTAAAAAAGAAATTTTTCAAACAAAAAAGAGAATAACAGCACCAGTGAAGAGGCAGATTCGTTTCGGGATCTGCCTTTCTCTGTTTTTTCTGGTGTTTCCAGGTAATACCAGAAACAGGAAGAGCGAGATTCGTCTTCTTTCTACAGATTGTTTCTAATTAAGTACGCGGGAAACGTCCTTTTTCGTTTGCATTTTAACAAAAAGTTGGTATAATATGTAACAGGTAAATTTCCCGCAAGGGAACTATCTCAATAAATATTTTTATATTTATATTTATAGGAGGAATATTCAATGGCAAGAAAAATGAAGACCATGGATGGAAACCACGCAGCAGCTCACGCTTCCTACGCGTTTACAGACGTTGCAGCTATCTATCCTATCACCCCATCTTCTCCTATGGCGGAAGCCACAGATGAGTGGGCGACAGACGGAAGAACCAATATCTTCGGTCAGGAAGTACAGATTACAGAGATGCAGTCTGAGGCTGGTGCAGCAGGCGCTGTACACGGTTCTCTGGTAGCAGGCGCTTTAACTACTACCTACACAGCTTCTCAGGGACTTTTACTGATGATCCCGAACCTGTACAAGATCGCAGGTGAGCAGCTTCCAGGCGTATTCAACGTATCCGCACGTGCCGTTGCTTCCCACGCATTAAATATTTTCGGTGATCACTCTGATATTTATGCCTGTCGTCAGACTGGATGCGCTATGCTCTGCGAGTCCAGCGTTCAGGAGGTTATGGACTTAACTCCAGTTGCCCATCTGGCAGCTATCAAGGGAAAGGTTCCGTTCATCAACTTCTTCGACGGCTTCCGTACATCCCACGAGATCCAGAAGATCGAGACATGGGATTACGAGGATCTGAAGGACATGGCTGATATGGATGCTATCGACGCATTCAGAAAGAACGCATTAAACCCGAACCACCCATGCCAGAAGGGTTCCGCTCAGAACCCGGATATCTTCTTCCAGGCAAGAGAGGCATGCAACCCATACTACAACGCTCTTCCGGCTATCGTTGAGGAGTACATGAACAAGGTAAACGAGAAGCTGGGAACAGATTATAAGCTGTTCAACTACTACGGAGCTCCGGATGCTGAGCACGTAATCGTTGCCATGGGTTCTGTAAACGACACCATCGAGGAGACTATCGACTACCTGTTAAAGCAGGGACAGAAGGTCGGCGTTGTGAAGGTTCGTCTGTACAGACCATTCTGCACAGAGGCATTTATCAATGCAATTCCTGAGACAGTTAAGAAGATTTCCGTTCTCGACAGAACAAAAGAGCCAGGTTCTCTCGGCGAGCCGTTATACTTAGACGTAGTGGCAGCTTTAAGAGGCAGCAAGTTCAACGACGTTGAGATCTTCACAGGACGTTACGGATTAGGTTCCAAGGATACTACTCCGGCACAGATCGTCGCTGTATACAACAACACAGAGAAGCCGGTATTCACAATCGGTATCGTGGACGACGTTACAAACCTTTCTCTGGAACTGGGCGCTCCGCTCGTAACTACTCCAGAGGGTACTATCAACTGCAAGTTCTGGGGACTTGGAGCCGACGGTACAGTAGGCGCTAACAAGAACTCCATCAAGATCATCGGCGATAACACAGATATGTACGCTCAGGCTTACTTTGACTATGACTCCAAGAAGTCCGGCGGTATCACAATGTCCCACCTGCGTTTCGGACATTCCCCGATCAAGTCCACTTACCTGATCCGCCGTGCAAACTTCGTAGCATGCCATAACCCGGCATATGTACGCAAGTACAACATGGTTCAGGAGCTGGTTGACGGCGGTACATTCCTGTTAAACTGCCCATGGGATATGGAAGGCCTTGAGAAGCACTTACCGGGACAGGTTAAGAAGTACATCGCTGATCACAATATCAAGTTCTACACCATCGACGGTGTGAAGTTAGGTATCGAGACAGGCATGGGCCCGACACGTATCAACACAATCCTTCAGTCTGCATTCTTCAAGCTGGCTGACATCATCCCGGCTGACAAGGCAAACGAGCTTATGAAGGCTGCTGCAAAGGCAACCTACGGCCGCAAGGGTGAGGACGTTGTTATGAAGAACTGGGCTGCTATCGACGCAGGTGCTCAGCACGTAGTTGAGATTCAGGTACCAGAGAGCTGGAAGAACTGCGAGGACGAGGGTCTCGATATGACACACGCAGAGTCCGGACGTGAGGACGTTGTGAAGTTTGTCAACACAGTTCAGGCTGCTGTAAACGCTCAGGAAGGAAACAACCTGCCTGTATCCGCATTCGTAGATTACGTAGACGGTTCCACACCATCCGGTTCCTCTGCATACGAGAAGCGCGGTATCGCTGTCAATGTTCCGCAGTGGAATCCAGACAACTGTATCCAGTGTAACTTCTGTTCCTATGTCTGCCCGCACGCAGTTATCCGTCCGATTCCGATGACAGAGGACGAGCTTTCCAAGGCTCCGGAGGGAACAAAGGCTGTCGATATGACAGGTATGCCGCAGTACAAGTTCGTTATGACTGTATCTGCTCTTGACTGTACAGGATGCGGTTCCTGTGCAAATGTCTGCCCAGGAAAGAAGGGTGAGAAGGCCCTCACTATGGTTCCGCTTGACACAGTTCTCGGCGAGCAGAAGACCTTCGATTACGGCCAGACAATCGACATCAAGGAAGACGTTATCGCTAAGTTCAAGGAGACAACTGTAAAGGGAAGCCAGTTCAAGCAGCCTCTCTTAGAGTTCTCCGGCGCATGTGCAGGCTGCGGCGAGACACCATACGCTAAGTTAATCACACAGCTGTTCGGTGACAGAATGTACATTGCAAACGCTACAGGATGTTCCTCCATCTGGGGCAACTCCTCACCGTCTACACCTTACACAGTAAACAAGAAGGGACAGGGTCCTGCTTGGGACAACTCCCTGTTCGAGGATAACGCTGAGTTTGGTTACGGTATGTTATTAGCTCAGAACGCTATCAGAAACGGCTTAAAGGATAAGGTAGAGAGCATCGCTGCAAGCGCTGAGGCTTCCGAGGAAGTTAAGGCTGCATGCAAGGAGTGGCTTGATACTTACACAGTAGGCGCATTAAACGGCGCTGCTACAGATAAGATGGTAGCTGCATTAGAGGGTATCGACTGCCCAGTATGCAAGGACGTTGTAAAGAATAAGGACTTCCTCGGCAAGAAATCCCAGTGGATCTTCGGCGGTGACGGATGGGCTTACGATATCGGATTCGGCGGTGTTGACCACGTTCTGGCTTCCGGCAAGGACATCAACATCATGGTATTCGATACAGAGGTTTACTCCAACACAGGCGGACAGTCCTCCAAGGCTACTCCTACAGGCGCTGTTGCACAGTTCGCAGCAGGCGGTAAAGATGTGAAGAAGAAGGATCTGGCTTCCATCGCTATGAGCTACGGCTATGTATACGTTGCTCAGATTTCCATGGGTGCTGACTACAACCAGACTGTAAAGGCTCTGGCTGAGGCTGAGGCATATCCGGGACCATCCTTAATCATCGCTTACGCTCCATGTATCAACCATGGTATCAAGAAGGGCATGAGCAAGGCTCAGACAGAGGAGAAGCTGGCTGTAGAGTGCGGTTACTGGCACAACTTCCGCTTCAACCCGGCTGCTGAGAAGAAGTTCTCCTTAGACAGCAAGGCTCCGACAGGAGACTACCAGGAGTTCTTAAAGGGCGAGGTTCGTTACGCATCTCTGGCTCTGAAGAATCCTGAGAGAGCTAAGGATCTGGCAGCTAAGAACGAGGAAGAGGCAAAGGCAAGATACTCTTACCTGACAAGACTCGTTACTCTGTACGGAAACGACTAATCAGAAATAAACATTGCGGGAAGTCTGTTCGCAGGCTTCCCGCTTGCTTTATTTTAAAGAAAGTTTTAAAGCAGGGATTTATTCTGTATTCTGTTTGCAAAATGCAGAATTTTGTGAGACAATAGAGAAGAAGCAGCCGGCAGGCAGGAGATAGGGAAGGAGGAGCGCGACAGGATGAAGCTTGAATTTTATATTCCATCCAGCAGGGCTGGAACAAGGCTCCATGGGATTCAGTGGATTCCGGACGGTCCTGTCACAGCGTCGCTCCAGCTCTGTCACGGCATGATCGAGCATGTGGGGCGCTATAGCGAGCTGGCAGAATACCTGTGCAGACGGGGAATTGCTGCAGCTGGCTGTGATCATCTGGGCCATGGCAGAACGTCGAATCCGGAGGACTGGGGCTTTTTCGACGAGAAGGAGGGAGAGTTCAGGGTGCTGGAGGATATTCAGATTACTGCTGATTATCTGAAACGCCAGTATCCCTCAGTGCCGCACTTTATTCTGGGGCACAGTATGGGGTCTTTTTTTCTCAGATGCTATATGGCGGATAAGGACAGAGAGATAGACGGCGCGCTGCTTTTAGGAACGGGCGGACAAGGATTTCTTTTGGCAAAGGCAGGCTGCCTGCTCACAGAAGCTGTCTCAGCTTTCAGGGGGACCCGGTACAGAAGCAGACTGCTTCATCAGCTTCTGATTGGACGCTTCGGGCGCATGACAGATAAAAATGGGGACAGCCACTGCTGGCTTTCCAGAGAAGAAGAACAGGTGAGGGCCTACACAGAGGATCCACTGAACCAGTTTATCTTTACCAGCAGCGGGTGCCGTGATTTCATGAAAATCATAGCGCAGGCAGGACAGAGAAAAACTCTGGAAAATACACGGAAAACACTGCCGGTTTTTCTGATGTCAGGGGCTCAGGACCCTGTAGGAGAAAAGGGAAAGGGCGTAAAACGCGTGTATAGAGCTCTTAAACAGGCAGGTCTTTCAGATGTGTCTTTGAAGCTGTACCCTAAGGCCCGCCATGAGCTGCTGCATGAGACGAACAGAGAGGAGGTATTTCAGGATATTGAAACATGGATCCGGGAGAGGATTCTATAAACAGGTGAGTGGACATATATTTTTAATTGTTTGATTTTCTTCTATATTATAAGCAGGTTTATTTATCTATTGCGGTATGCAGTCTATTATATCTAATTCATGATCATCACTTCATCATTCTCCTATTATCTGATTCATCTTATTTCATTCAATTCAAACATTCAAATCAATTTCATTTCTAATGTGAAAGGAGTATCTATGTTCAGCAAAATTGTGAGCTGCGGTATCCGCGGCGTGGAAGGCTATCAGGTAGCCATAGAAACAGACATCAGCAGCGGCGGTCTGCCGTCCTTGACTATGGTGGGCTATCTGTCAGAGGAGGTGCGGGAAGCTCAGGAAAGAGTGAGAACTGCCCTGCGAAACTCTGGTTTTCTTCTGCCGCCCAGAAGAATTACCATCAATCTTTCACCGGCAGGGCTGAGAAAGGACGGTACTGCCTTTGATCTGGCTATTGCGGTATCCATTCTCTGCTGCCTGGAGGATGAACTGTCAAAGACAGCTTCCCAGGCGGTTTTTCTGGGAGAATTAGGCCTGAATGGAGAGATCAAGCCGGTCAATGGAATGATATCCAGGGTCTACTGCGCCAGGCAGGCGGGCTTTTCCAGATGCTTTGTGCCCAGGGAAAACGTGAAGGAAGGAACTGTGGTGGAGGGAGTGGAAATCGTGGGCGTGTCAAACCTCCTGGAGCAGGTGGAGCTTTTGAGGCATCCGGATCGCATTAAGGGCCGGTGGTTTGACGGAAAAAGCTTTGAAAAGAGTCTGAAACAGAGGACAGAGGCAGCTGTTTCCAGCCAGACGGGCGCGGAGGAGGCAGAAGCCGCTGCCTTGGATTATGCAGACATCTGCGGGCAGACTACTGTAAAACGGGCCATGGAAACAGCTGCCGCCGGACGGCACAGCTGCCTGCTCATCGGCCCTGCCGGGACGGGGAAAACCATGGCTGCCAGAAGGCTGCCGTCCATTCTGCCTCCCATTACATTGGAAGAGAGCATAGAGGTATCCAAGGTCTACAGCATATGCGGCCTTCTGCCGAAGGATCCGCCTTTGATCACAGAACGGCCGTTCCGGGCTCCTCATCACAGCATCACGGCTCAGTCTCTGGCAGGAGGGGGAAGAAATCCAAGACCTGGAGAAATTTCTTTGGCGTCAGGAGGCGTTCTGTTCCTGGATGAGCTGACAGAATTTCCGGGGAGAATTTTAGATCTTCTGCGCCAGCCTTTAGAGGAAAAACGGATTACCGTCACAAGACTCAGCGGCATTCTGGAATTCCCGGCTGACTGTATGCTGATCTGCGCCATGAATCCCTGCCTTTGCGGAAAATTTCCTTCAGAAAAATGCACCTGTTCTGAATCCCAGATACGCAGGTATCTGGGGAAGGTTTCCGGCCCCTTTTTAGACCGCATTGACATTGGAGTGGAAGTTCCCCCTGTTCCCTGCGGCGAATTAAGGGGGACAGCCCGGGCCGGAGAGAAGAGATCAGAAGAATCCTCAGCCGCTATGAGAAAACGCGTCGAAAAGGCCAGAAACATGCAGGAAAAGCGGTTCGCAGGACTGTCCATCCGCTGCAACAGCGAGATGGGGCCGGCGGAAATCAGGGAATTCTGTTCCTTGCTGCCGGAGGACGAGGCGTTTCTGATGGCCGTTTACAGGCAGTACGGCTTCAGCGCCAGAGGGTTTGACAAGATTTTGAAGGTGGCCAGAACCGTGGCAGATTTGGACGGCGCGGATCAGATTGGGCGGATCCATCTGTGTGAGGCTGTTTCCTACCGAAGCTTTGAGAAAAAATACTGGGGGGCTAAAAAATGATAACAGAGAAAGAGTACCTGCACTGGCTGTGCCATGTGCCTGGACTGAAGGCCGATAAGATGAGGCGTCTCATGGAACAGGCAGGAAGCTTTAAGGATATCTATTATATGAAGGAACAGGAACTGAAATCCTGCCTGTTTCTCACTGCCAGAGAACGGAACGCCATTTTGGAACTGAAAAAACAGCTGGATTTAACGCGGGAGGAGTATCATAGGCTGAAGGAACGCAGAATAGAATTTACCACCGTCTTTGACAGCGGATATCCGGAACGGCTGAGAAAGCTGCCGGGAATGCCGCTGGGCCTGTTTGTAAAAGGGAGGATGCCTGATGACAGCCGGCCTTCCGCCGCCGTTATAGGAGCCAGAGGCTGCAGCTACTACGGAAAGGAGGAGGCCAGATACATAGCCAGAGAGCTGGCCAGATCCGGTGTGCAGATTGTCAGCGGACTGGCTATGGGAATCGATGGGGCAGGCCATGCGGGAGCCCTGGAAGCGGGGCAGGAAACTTATGGCGTGCTGGGCTGCGGCATTGACATCTGTTATCCGAAGGAAAATTTCCGGCTGTTTGAGCGGATGGAGCGGCAGGGCGGAATCATAACGGAGTTTTTGCCGGGCACGCCGCCTTATTCTGGAAATTTCCCCATGCGGAATCGGATTATCAGCGGGCTTTCTGACTTAGTCATTGTGGTGGAGGCCAGAAAAAGAAGCGGATCTCTGATTACGGTAGGCTTTGCCCTGGAGCAGGGGAAAGAGGTTCTGGCCGTACCGGGACGGGTGACGGATCCATTAAGCGCCGGGTGCAACGAGTTGATACAGACAGGAGCAGGCGTTCTCCTGACGCCGGACGACGCCCTGGATTTACTGGGTATGAAAAGTGAAAAAAATGGGAACATTGTGAAAAAACATGAAAATGGGCTTGTCAAGAACGAGAAAATGGTGTATAGTTGCCTAGATTTACAACCGAAGCATCTGGAACAGATTGTGACGGAAAGCGGGCTGCCTGCCGGGGAATGTATGGCGGTCCTTTTAAAGCTGGAGCTGGAGGGATTTGCCGTCCAGACGTCAAACCAGTATTATGTTAGGAAATTTAAGTAGGAGTTGGCTATGGCTAAAAATTTGGTAATTGTGGAGTCACCGGCAAAGGTGAAAACGATCAAAAAATTTCTCGGGGCAAATTATGAGGTGGACGCCTCCAATGGGCATGTGAGGGATATGCCCAAGAGCCAGCTGGGAATCGACATAGAGCATGACTATGAACCCAAGTATATTACAATCCGCGGAAAAGGCGATATTCTGGCCAAGCTCAGGAAAGAAGTAAAAAAGGCAGATAAAATTTACCTGGCAACCGACCCTGACCGGGAGGGGGAGGCTATTTCCTGGCATCTGTCTAAGGCTCTCAAGCTGGAGGACTGTAAGGACAAAAAGGTATACAGAATTACGTTTAATGAAATTACGAAAAATGCGGTGAAGGCGGCGTTAAAGTCTCCCAGAGCCATTGATATGAATCTGGTGGACGCCCAGCAGGCCAGACGCGTGCTGGATCGAATGATTGGATACCGGATCAGCCCGCTTCTCTGGGCAAAGGTAAAGAGAGGACTCAGCGCAGGCCGGGTTCAGTCGGTAGCCCTGCGTATGATCTGCGACCGGGAGGAGGAGATCAGTTCCTTTATCCCGGAGGAATACTGGAATCTGGAGGCAGATCTCCGGGCCAAGGGATCCAGAAAGAAACTGGCGGCCAAGTTTTATGGAACAAGAGAGGGGAAACTGCCTCTCCGCACAAAAGAGGAGGTCGATCAGGTCATTGAAAATCTGGAAGGCGCCCAGTATGTGGTGGACGAGGTAAAGACCGGGGAACGTGTGAAAAAGGCTCCCATTCCCTTTACAACCAGTACGCTTCAGCAGGAGGCGTCAAAGACTCTTAATTTCTCCACCCAGAAAACCATGCGCCTGGCCCAACAGCTGTATGAGGGCGTAGATATTCAGGGCAGAGGCACCATTGGACTGATCACCTATCTGCGTACCGATTCCACCCGTATTGCAGAGGAGGCCGACAAGGCAGCCAGGGCTTTTATCAGGGAAACCTATGGGGATTCCTATGTGGCCACAGAGGAGACAGCCAAGAAGAGCAGCGCTAAAATTCAGGACGCCCACGAGGCAATCCGTCCCACAGATATTTCCCTGACTCCTGTTCTGGTGAAAGAATCCCTGGCAAGAGATCAGTTCCGTCTGTACCAGCTGATTTGGAAGCGGTTTGCCGCCAGCCGTATGCAGGCCGCCGTATATGAGACTACCTCTGTCCGCGTAGCCGCAGGAGAGGAGCAGGGCGGATATCTGTTTACCCTCTCCGCCTCCAAGCTGAAATTTGACGGCTTTATGTCCGTCTATGTGCAGGAGGAGGAAAAGGAGGAGAATACGGTTCTCTCGGAGAAGCTGGAGAAAGGAGCAGTGCTTTCCTGCGAACAGCTGGGCAGCAGCCAGCATTTCACACAGCCGCCGTCCCATTACACAGAGGCGTCTTTAGTCAAGGCTCTGGAGGAACAGGGCATTGGACGCCCCAGTACCTACGCGCCTACGATCACGACGATTCTGGCCAGACGATATGTGGTAAAGGAAAATAAGAACCTTTATGTGACGGAGCTGGGAGAGGTGGTCAACGGAATGATGAAGAAGGCGTTTCCAAGTATTGTGGATACTGCCTTTACTGCAAATATGGAGTACCTGCTGGATCGGATTGGAGACGGCACCGTGCCGTGGAAAACGGTAATTGAAAACTTCTATCCAGATTTAGAGGAAGCAGTGACAGAGGCGGAGAAGAAGCTGGAGGCAGTCAAGATTGCCGACGAGGTCAGCGACGTTCCCTGCGATCTGTGCGGCCGGATGATGGTGATCAAGTATGGCCCGCATGGAAAATTCCTGGCCTGCCCAGGCTTTCCTGAGTGCAGAAACACGAAGCCTTACCTGGAGAAAATCGGCGTAGCCTGTCCGAAGTGCGGAAAAGAGCTGGTGATCCGGAAAACGAAGAAGGGACGAAAATATTACGGCTGCGAGAATAATCCGGAATGTGATTTCATGTCCTGGCAGAAGCCTTCTCCGGAAGCCTGCCCAGAATGCGGCGGACTGATGGTGGAGAAGGGCAGCAAGCTTCTCTGCATCAATGAAGAATGCGGCTATGTGAAGATAAATAAAAAGCAGTCTCAGGAATAGGCAGACAGAAAGCGAAAAACTGTCTGAATTGCTGTAAACTGTTCCCATAGAAGCAGTATGCAGAATAGATTCACCGAACTGTAACAAAAGAACTATTAAAAAAATTGAAAAAACCAGAAAAACTCTTGTTATTAATCGAAAGTCGTGTTACAATTTATTTGAGCAAGCAATAATTTTAAAATACTAAGATTAAGAAAAGGAGGTAACTGGTAATGAGCGTTCAGTTGTTGGATAAAACAAGGAAAATCAATAAATTATTGCATAATAATCACTCCCATAAGGTGGTCTTCAACGACATCTGCGAAGTCCTCAGTGAAATCCTTCAGTCCAATATTCTTGTAATCAGTAAAAAGGGAAAGGTTCTCGGCGTAGCTATCTGCCCTGGAATTGACGAAATTGAGGAGCTGATCGAGGATCAGGTAGGCGGATTTGTGGATCATATGCTGAATGAGAGACTGTTAAACGTGCTTTCCACAAAAGAGAATGTAAATCTGGCAACTTTAGGCTTTGCAGAGGAGAATGTAAAGAAATATCAGGCGATTATCACACCGATCGACATGTCAGGCGAGCGTCTGGGGACTTTATTTATCTATAAATCAGACGAACAGTATGACATTGACGATATTATCCTGAGCGAGTACGGCACGACAGTTGTGGGCCTGGAGATGATGCGTTCTGTAAACGAGGAAAATGCGGAGGAGACCAGAAAGATCCAGATCGTGAAGTCTGCTATCAGCACCTTATCCTTCTCTGAGCTGGAAGCAATCACACATATTTTCGACGAGCTGGAGGGCAGCGAGGGCATCCTGGTTGCAAGTAAGATTGCAGACAGAGTAGGAATTACGAGATCCGTGATTGTCAACGCGCTGCGCAAGTTCGAGAGCGCCGGCGTGATCGAGTCCCGGTCTTCCGGAATGAAGGGAACGTATATCAAGGTTTTAAATGACGTGGTATTCGATGAATTAAAAGCTCTCAAAGCGGAAAATAAATAAAACACATTTTTTAATGGAAAAGGAAGAAAAACCTTACCTGTTCTGGCGGAACGATTGGGAAGGTTTTTCTTTCTTTTTTCATACCTGATTTAAGGAAAAACGAATTTTATTCTACAGTGACAGATTTTGCCAGATTTCTCGGTTTATCTACATCCAGACCCCGTCCTAAGGATACATAGTAAGCAAAGAGCTGAAGCGGGATAATGGCTAGGGAATTGGCAAAAAATCGGTTTGTTTTGGGAACTTTGATTACGTAATCAGCCGTCTGTTCCATGTCTTTATTATTTTCATTTGTCAAAGCCATGACAAAGGCGCCTCTTGTTTTCACCTCTGCGATATTGCTGACCATTTTAGGATAAAGCTGTTCCTGGGTTGCCAGAGCGACAACCAGGGTTCCGTCCTCAATGAGAGAGATCGTTCCATGCTTCAGTTCCCCGGCAGCATATGCTTCTGAGTGGATATAGGAAATCTCTTTCAGCTTCAGAGAACCTTCCAGAGAGATGGCGTAATCGATTCCTCTTCCGATAAAAAATATATGTTCTGCAGCAAGATACCGGTTAGCAAAACGCTGGATACAACCTCTGTCCTTCAAAATTTCTTCTATCTGCTGGGGAAGCTTTAACAGGCTGTCTGTCAATTCCTGATATTCTTCTGCGGAAATTGATTTTTTGGCCTCTGCAAAACGCAGTGCAAGAAGATAAAAAGCTGCCAGCTGGGCACTGTAGGCTTTGGTAGTGGCCACAGATATTTCCGGTCCGGCCCAGGTATACATAACTTTATCCGCCTCTCTGGCAATAGAACTTCCCACTACGTTAACAATGCCCAGAGTTGTCTGGCCATTTCTTTTCGATTCGCGCAGCGCTGCCAGAGAATCAGCAGTTTCTCCTGACTGGCTCACTACAATGACAAGCGTGTGTTCCTGAAAAATCGGATCGCGGTAGCGGTATTCAGAAGCTAAATCCACTTCAGCTGGAATTCGTGAAATTCCTTCAAAGAGATATTTTGCGGTGACGCCTGTGTGATAGGCAGAGCCGCAGGCTACAATCATAATTTTTTTGATCTGGGAAATCTCCTGATCGGTCATCTGGAGTTCTTCAATTTCTATTCGCCCGTTGTGGATTCTAGGCGCGAGAGTGTCCCGGACTGCCTTAGGCTGTTCATAAATTTCTTTCAGCATAAAATGTTCATATCCGCCTTTTTCAGCCGCATCAATATCCCACTCGACTGTTACGCTCTCCTTTTTTATGTCCTCCTCATCCATGTTAAAAAAGTGAACGGAATCTGCGGACAGAACGGCAATTTCCTCGTTGTCCATATAATAAACGGTTCTTGTATAAGGAAGAACAGCCGGTATGTCGGAAGCGATAAAGAATCCTTCCGGGCTGCTTCCTACGATCAGAGGACTATCTTTTCTGGCTGAAAAGACCTGTTCCGGAAAATCCTGAAACAGAATGCCAAGAGCGTAGGAGCCTTCTGCCTTGTGCATTACTTGAATTAAAGCGGCTAACGGATTGCGGGAACATTTTCCATAATAATAGAAATCCAGCAGATGCGCCAGCACTTCCGTATCAGTTTCCGAACGAAAGCTATATCCATGTTCTGTCAGCATTTTTTTCAGCTTTCCGTAGTTTTCGATGATTCCATTGTGAACTACCGCGATAGAACCGCCGCTGTTAAAATGCGGATGAGCGTTGACATCAGAAGGGCTTCCATGAGTAGCCCATCGAGTATGCCCGATACCTGAAAAGCCGGGAAGATTCTTTCCATCCTGGGTTAAATCTCTTAAATTCTGCAAGCGTCCTTTGACTTTTTCCATGACGATCTTCTGTCCATCGTAAACAGCAATTCCTGCTGAGTCATAACCTCTGTATTCCAGCTTGGCAAGGCCGTCCAGTAAAACAGGAGCAGCTGGTTTATTTCCGATATATCCGACGATTCCGCACATACTTATCTCTCCTTTTTGAATTAATAACAAAAATTATAATAATACCTCTGAACATGTCAATATAGTTAAAAAAAAATTAAGAAAATCAGAAGCTGTTTTTGGAAGCCGAAATTCCTGAATGCATGTAAAATATCTGATAACGCCAGTAAAAAAATGATAAAAGCAGAATTTTGTTATTGACAAAGCAGTAAAAAAAGATTATGCTAAAAACAGTAATAATTACTATAAATAGAAGGAGGAGTTATCATGGAATTAAAGGGAAGCAGGACAGAACAGAACTTATTAACCGCTTTTGCAGGGGAGTCTCAGGCCAGAAATAAGTATACTTATTTTGCGAGCGTGGCAAAGAAGGAAGGCTATGAGCAGATCGCCGCTATTTTTGAGCAGACGGCGAACAACGAGAAGGAGCACGCTAAGATGTGGTTCAAGGAGCTTCACGGAATCGGAACCACTCCTGAAAACTTGAAGGCTGCCGCAGAGGGCGAGAATTACGAATGGACTGACATGTACGCCGCTTTCGCTAAGGAAGCAGAGGAGGAAGGTTTTAAGGAGTTAGCCGTTAAGTTCAGAATGGTGGCAGAGATTGAGAAGCACCATGAGGAAAGATACTTAAAGCTGCTCCACAATGTAGAAATGCAGCAGGTATTCGAGAAGGCGGAGGAGACCATGTGGGAGTGCAGGAACTGCGGCCACCTGGTAATTGGAAAGAAAGCTCCGCAGGTCTGCCCGGTATGCGCTCATCCACAGAGCTACTTTGAGGTTCGTAAAGAAAATTATTAAAAAATAGTTGACAAATCTGATAAATGGCGTTAAGATAGTCACAACTTCAGCACAGAAGTGTTTTTAATAGGAATAAGGCAGAGAAGAGAAGAGTAGTAGACTGAAGCTTTTACAGAGAGTTCCCGTTTGGTGGAAGGGAATAGAGACAGGTTTATGAAGATGGTCTTAGAGCCGCATAGTTGAAATAAAAGGTGATTTTATTCTGTATCCTTTTATTTAGACTACGACGGGATCGCCCGTTACAGCGACAGAGTATAACCTGAAGGAGTCTTTGATCCGGCAGGCGTACTTGCAGAGGCTTGCCGTGCGAGCGGCAGGTAAAATTAGGTGGTACCACGGGAGCAGACGTCCCCGTCCTGATAGATTGATTACATCAGGGCGGGGTTTTTTTATTTCCAGGAGACATTTTGGAAAAGTAAAAGCCTAGCTCCGAAGCATAACACCACAGAAAAGGGAAAGGAAGAAAAGGCATGATTCAACTGGAGCACATAAGCAAATCATTTGTGACAGCATCTGGGACAGTCCATGCAGTCCAGGATGTCAATCTTCAGATAGGAGAGGGAGAAATTTTCGGAATTATCGGATTTTCAGGAGCAGGAAAATCTACGCTGGTGAGGTGCATTAATTTGCTGGAACGCCCGACAGAGGGACGCGTCATCGTGGACGGAGAAGATCTGACGGCTATGGATTTAAAGAAGCTCAGGGAGGTACGAAAGAAAATCGGAATGATTTTCCAGCACTTTAATCTGATGCGCTCCAGAACAGTTTTTCAAAACATTGCTTTTCCGCTGAAGAAGAGCGGCCTGTCAAAGGCGGAGAAGGAAAAAAAAATAGAGAGCCTGTTAGAACTGGTAGGCCTGTCTGATAAAAAGGACGCTTATCCGTCCCAGCTGTCAGGCGGACAGAAGCAGAGGGTGGCCATTGCCAGAGCCCTTGCCAACGATCCGAAGGTGCTTCTCTGTGACGAGGCCACCAGCGCCCTGGATCCACAGACGACCCAGTCCATCTTAAAGCTGTTAAAGCAGGTAAATGAGACGCTGGGAATTACCATTGTTTTGATTACCCACGAGATGGCGGTGGTAAAGGATATCTGCGATCGGGTGGCTATCATGGAACAGGGACGCGTGGTGGAGGAAGGCGATACGGTTTCTGTATTCAGCCATCCAAAAGAGGCCATGACAAAGGACTTCATCGACACAGCCAGCAATCTGGGAAAAATCCACGATTTAATCGCAGAGGGACACAGCCTGACGGAGATTCAGCCCGGCGAGCAGATGGTATTGTTAACTTACTCGGGAAGCAATGCCGGCCAGCCTTTGATTTCAGCTCTGGCTGAAAAATTCAGCGTCAGCGCAAATATTATCTATGGAAATATCGATTACCTGAAAGGAAAGCCCTTAGGCAAGCTGGTAGTGACGCTCTCCGGAGAGAAGGAGGCTATGGATCAGGCCATCGATTATATCCGCTCCCTTGGAGTAGAAATGGAGGTAATGAAACGATGAGTATTTTTTATAAAATTGCGCCTCACCTGGAGAGCCTGGGAGGGGAACTTCTCACAAGCCTGGGGCAGACCTTTCAGATGCTTCTGGTATCCGGAATTTTCGCATTTTTCCTGGGGATTTTCTTCGGGGTGCTGCTGATTGTGACAAAGAGAGGCGGCATTATGCAGAACACGCTCTTATACAGCCTCATTGATAAGGCCATTGACGTAATCCGATCCATTCCCTTCATTATATTAATGGTGCTTTTGATTCCTGTAAGCCGGGCGTTGGTGGGAACTGGTTCCGGCGTTAAGGGAGCCTATGTGGCCCTGATTGTGGGAACGGTTCCATTTTTTGCAAGGCAGATTGAATCCGTGCTGGCAGATGTGGACAGGGGCCTGATCGAAGCCAGCCAGGCCATGGGCTTTTCGCCGGTTGAAATTATTTTCAGCGTCTATTTAAAAGAAAGCATTCCAGGCATTACAAGGGTTACCATGATTACTTTCGTAAGCCTAGTGGGTATCACGGCCATGGCGGGAGCCATCGGAGCCGGAGGGCTGGGTGACTTTGCCATCCGCTACGGCTATCAGATGGGATATACGGACATGAGCTGGGTGACAGTCATCATTATCCTGATTATTATCAGTATCATTCAGTTTGTGGGAAATGCAGTGATCAAAAAAACCACTCATTAAACATGCGGGACTTTTAATTGTAAAAATCACCCTGATTCAGGGAAATTTGATAGAAGAGAAAAGGAGAAAAAATTATGAAAAAGGTATGGAAAAAAACAGCGGTGACAGTGACGGTGGCAGCAGCAGCTCTGGCCCTTTACGGATGTGCAGGAAGCTCTGACACAGAGCAGACAGGCACAGCGGCTGCAGACAAAGAGGCAGAGGCGACAGTCGTAGAGGTCGGCGTAGTGGGCGAGTACAACGACCAGTGGGATACCATTAACGAGCTTCTGGCGCCGGAAAACATTCAGGTAAAGCTGGTAAAATTCACAGATTACGCAGCTCCAAACAGAGCCCTGGCAGACGGAGATATTGATTTAAACGCCTTCCAGACGAAAACCTTCCTGGATAACGATATGACGCAGAAGGGCTACGATCTGACAGTGGTAGGCGACACCATTATTGCGCCTCTGGCTATTTACAATAATAAAGATAAGATTTCTTCTGTCAGCGATATCAAAGACGGCGATATTATCGCGATTCCAAATGACCTGACCAACGGAGGACGGGCGCTTAAGCTTCTGGAGCAGGCAGGCCTCATCGAATGTGATCCGGAAAAGGGCTTCGTGCCTACTAAGGCCGATATCACAAAGTACAATGTGGAGATAGAGATCCGGGAGGCAGAATCTGCTACTCTGGCCAACATTCTTCCAGACTGCGCCGCAGCGGTTATCAATGGAGGAAACGCATTTACAGCTGGATTAAACCCAGTGAAGGACTCTATCTTTACAGAGGATGTAAATCCTGATACAAACGAGCAGGTTCCGCAGCTGGTTAACGTTATCGCAGCCCGCACAGAGGATAAAGACAATGAAGTCTACCAGAAAATTGTGGAGGCTTATCAGACTCCAGAGGTAGAAAAAACCATCCAGGAGGCTTACCAGGGCGCATTCCTGTGCGCATGGGAGGGCGCTGGAAACGCTGAGGCAGAGGCAGACGAAGCGGCTGAAGAAACTCAGGAAACTGCAGCCGAGGCTTCCGAGGAAACTACGGCAGCAGCAGAATAGCCAGGAGATGTGAACACTGAAGCCGGAACGAGTTCAGAATAAAATAGCGAAACAGTAATATCCGTATCATTTTCGGGGCCTGAACACTCAAAGGAGACAGGCCCCTTTGTCAAAGGACAGACAGGAGGAAAGCGGCATGGCGTTAAAGGATTATGTATTAGAACAAAAAGAATATCTGACTAGTATGAGACAGTATTTTCACGCTCATCCAGAGGTGAGCTTACAGGAATATCATACCTGTGAGCGGATTGAAAAAGAGCTGGATCTGGCAGGAATTCCCCACAGAAGAGTGGGAGAGACTGGAGTGTACGCCTGGATAGACGGAAAAAAAGAGACCGCAGATCAGAAAAAGGCGTCCCGCATCATGGTTTTGAGAGCCGATATTGACGCTCTGGCTATGGAGGATTTAAAAACAGTTCCTTACCATTCCGAAAATCCTGGCGTATGCCACGCCTGCGGCCACGACGCCCATGCAGCCACTCTTCTGACAGCAACCAGGATTCTGAAATCAAAAGAAGCAGAATTTTCCGGCCAGATCCGCCTGTTTTTCCAGCAGGCAGAGGAGATAGGAGCGGGAGCCCGCCTCTTTGTGCAGGACGGACTGTTAGACGGTGCGGCCAGAGTATTCGGCGCTCATGTATCCAGCCGTCTGGAAAGCGGAAAAATCGCTCTCACAGCAGGTCCACAGAACGCCAGCTGCGACTACTTTAAAATCAAGGTTACAGGGCGGGGCGCTCATGTATCCACTCCCCATCTGGGAATCGACGCGGCCTATGTCGCCTCACAGATTGTGGTAAATCTGCAGAGCATTGTGGCCAGAAGCACGAATCCGCTGGAAACGGTAGTGGTAGGAGTGGGAGTCGTCCGGGCCGGAACCCAGTACAATATCGTAGCGGAACATGCGGAGATCGAGGGAACCACCAGAAGCTTCCTTCCGGAAGTCAGAGAATTTACAAACAGGAGAGTCAGGGAAATTGCTGAGCAGACTGCCCGTATGTACGGGGCGGAGGCAGAAGTGGAATTTAAGGATTTCGCAGCTCCTCTGATTAATGATGTGCAGGCTGTCAAAGAGGTGACGGCAGTGACAGAGCAGCTGATTTGCAGAGAGCAGATTGTGAGCGATTATGAGAAAGCTCTGGGAGCCGACGATTTCGCCGATTACCTGGCAGTAACCAGGGGAATGTACGCCTTTGTGGGAACCCACAGCGAAAAGAAGCCGGGAAGCGGAGTGGCCCACCATCACGGACTGTTTGACCTGGATGAGGAAGCGCTTCTCTTATCCTGCAACGTGTACGTGGACTACGCCTTGTGGGTGATGGAGGCAGAGGAAATTTAACCTTTTGCAAAAATAAAATCTAAAATATCCTGAACAAATACAATTGTTTCATATTCCGTCTCATCAATCTGGATGCCGAACCGCTCCTCTGCCTGAGTGAGAAAATAGACAGTCAGAAAAGAATCCAGCCCCAGATCCTCGATGAGACGGGAGGAGGGGGCAAGGGGAACGGAACGTTCCGTATAGTCTGTAAGAATGTCAGACAGCTCATCCAGGCAGATCTGTCTGGCCTGTTCCAGGTCCATTTCCCTGAATGCTTTTAAATCCATGAATTTTGTCTCCTTTTAGAATAAATCATGTATATATGAGAGAAAAAGTGTCGCTTAATAACCTGTTAAGCGACACTTTTTTACTATTATAATAATAAATCCGCATAATTTTTATTATTCATTTATGTTCCTGTAGATTATAGCATTCTTTCAAAGGGGAGTCAATTGCTATCAGCAGGCACATATTTCATTTACTTCTAAATTTTTCTTATTTTTTTATTAAAAGTCTGAATTTTCCCTATTTAATTTTATTTTAAATTCGTTCCCGGCAAAGATTCCATTTTTATAACGAAATAACGGATAAGGGCCTCTGGCAAAAAGTGTCGCTTAACAGGTTATTAAGCGACAGGAAAATGTATAAAAGGAGGAGGGCTGGCTTATGAGCTGGTACGTCCTGCAGTGCAGAGTTGGACAGGAACGGGAAATAATTGCCTCTTTGAGGCAGCGCCTATCCAGCGAAGCATTATCAGCAGCTTTTTTATTTCAGAGCGAACGCCTCTGGCGGGCTGGAGGGGGAGTCTGGAAGCTGATTACAAAGGATATGTTTCCGGGCTATGTCTTTATGGAGAGTGAAAATCCGGAGAAATTATCAAGAGAACTGGAAGAATACCGAGGAATCGTAAGGATTTTAGAGGAGCCAGGATATTTATATTCTGTCTATGCAGAAGAGGAGAAACGCCTTCTCGCACTGTGCGGGCCGGAACATGTCCTTCGCCTTTCTTACGGATACAGGGAAAACGGCGTGAACTGCCTGATAGACGGCCCGTTAAAGGGAATAGAGAGCCAGATCATAAAGGCAGACTGGCACCGCAGATTTGCCCAGGTAGAAATTCCTGTATCCGGAAAGAAAACCATTGTTTGGGCCGGTTTAGGTCTGCCGGAAGAAAGGAACCTGTGGAGAGCAGGATAGAGAAGCAGTCAGGAATCGTAAACCACATATTGCGGCGGGAAGATAGTAAAACGAAAATCAGTATGAAAAGGAGAAGCGGCTGGAGAAAACAGTCCGAAAAGCACATGGACAGGAATCGATTAGAACAGGAAAAAGAAAACAGAGAAATAGAAGAAACCAGTGGATCAGGAGCTTTTGAAATTTGTGTTTCCTGCGGAAAACAGACAGATACTCCAAGAGAAATGGATATTTCAGAGCGCAGCTTTTATATAGAAGGAGCAGGACAGCTCTGCAAAGACTGCTATTATCAGCTGTACGGCCCGGGCCATGCCAGGAAATAGGGGATCGGGCAGAAGATTGAAAGATTAATCATAATTAGAAATAACAGAAATATTGCAAAAATCAGGATGGAAGATACAAATGAAGAATTATGAACAGTACAAACGGCTGATGAGAGGAGCGTTCTGCCTGATTCTCCTGGCCGTTCAGGCTGGTATGTTTTGGTGTGTGTGGAAAAAGGAATACAGCCCTTTGATGGAAAGTCCTTATTGGAGAAAGGGACACTGGCTGCTTTTGGCAGTTTATATTTTCCTTATTTTTATTTTTCCTAAAATATACGGCGGATGGAAGGTAGGATACCTGAGGGTATTTAATCTTCTGTATTCGCAGTTTTTAGGAACGCTTCTGGCAAACGGAACCATGTATCTTATTATTACGCTGCTGACGAAGCATTTTGAGAATCCGACTATGATGGCGATTATGACTCTCTGTCAGACGGCGGTTATGATTGTCTGGGGATTTTTCGCAAACAGAATTTACCAGAAGACTTATCCGCCCAGGAAGGTGCTGATGGTATATGGAGAACGTCCGGCAGCAGGCCTTATGCAGAAGCTTCATACCAGAGAGGATCGCTTTGAAATAGGAGAAATGGTACATATTTCTGAAGGAGTTCAGAAAATAGAAGCTCTGATAGAGGATAAAACCAAGGGCTATGGAGGGGTTGTTATCTGCGATATTCCCAGCAGGGAACGAAATCAGATTTTAAAATACTGTTACGGCAAAGGAGTCAGAACCTATACCACGCCGAAAATTTCTGACGTCATTGTAAGAAGTGCGGAAAGCCTTCACATGTTTGACACGCCGCTTTTGATGTCACGAAATACGGGACTGACCGTAGAACAGCGGGCAGTCAAACGGGCGGTGGATATTATTATTTCTCTGATTGCCTTTATTCCAGCTGCTCCGATTATGGCGCTTGTAGCCCTGTGCATTAAACTGGATGATGGCGGAAGTGTGTTCTATAAGCAGAAACGTCTGACAAAGGGCGGAAAAGAATTTTTTGTTTATAAATTCCGAAGTATGAGAGAGGATGCAGAGAAGGACGGCGTAGCCAGACTGGCGGGGGAAAATGACGACCGTATTACGCGGGCAGGGCACATTATCCGAGCTATCCGCTTTGACGAGCTTCCTCAGCTGATTAATATTCTGCGGGGAGACATGAGCATTGTAGGGCCCAGACCAGAGCGGCCTGAGATCGCTGAAGATTACGAAAAGGAAATACCAGAGTTTGCCTACCGTCTGAAGGCAAAAGCAGGTCTTACCGGCTACGCGCAGGTGTACGGTAAATACAACACGACGGCCTACGACAAACTGAAGCTGGATCTGATGTATATCCAGAATTACAGCCTGCGCCTGGACTTCGAGATCATGTTCAAAACGGTGCAGATCCTGTTTATGAAGGAGAGCACGGAAGGCGTGGAGGACGGACAGGTGACGGCGATAGGGAAGCAAAACAGGAAAGAAAGTTATGTGCAGAAATAAGGAAAAGAAAGTCAGCATTATTATGCCAGCGTATAATGCAGAAAAATACATAGAAGAAGCCATTTATTCTGTTTTAGCTCAAACGCACAAAGAATGGGAGCTTATTATAATTGACGACTGTTCATCTGATAATACAGAGCAAATTGTTTTAAAATATGTCAGCAAAGATACAAGAATACGCTATTTAAAAAATCCTGTTAATTTAGGTGTTTCAAAAAGTAGAAATCTAGGAATTAAAAAATCTAAAAATGATTGGATTGCTTTTTTAGATAGTGATGATTGTTGGGAAAATGATAAATTAGAAAAGCAGCTAAAGCTTTTTGAACAGCATCCTGAAGGAAAACTATTTTTTACTGGAAGTGGATTTATTAACGAAGAGGGAAATAAAAGTAGTTATGTATTACAAACTCCAGAAAAAATAACATTTAGAAAGCTATTAAAACAAAATGTAATTTCTTGCTCTTCTGTATTGGCAGAAAAGAGATTACTTTTGGAGCATCCGATGGAAGGGGATTTTTTACATGAAGATTTTGTAGTTTGGCTGAAGATTTTACAAGAAAAAAAATACGCGTTTTCAGTTGATGAACCACTGTTATTGTATAGACTTTCGCAGCAATCAAAATCGTCTAATAAGAAAAAAGCCGCACAGATGACTTGGTGGGTTTATAGGACTATTGGGCTGAATATAGTGGAAAGCTTATATTATTTTATATGGTATACTTGTAAAAATTTAAAAAAATACAGAAAAATCCAAAAAGGATTTGGGAAAGAATAAAAATAGGAGTTACATTATGAAGATTTTTTTTATAAATCCTCCATTTAAATCAGAATATGGAAAATTTTCGAGGGAATCCAGGAGTCCTGCCGTAACCAAGAGTGGAGCACTTTACTATCCATTATGGCTTATCTATGCGGCGGCTTATGCTGAAAAACAGGGATTTGAAATTGATTTTTTAGATGCACCAGCGAAACAATGGAATGAAAAACAGAGCTTGGAGTATATAGTGGAAAATGGGAAAAAAGCAGGTCTTTTTGTGATCGATACAAGTACCCCTTCTATCTATAGTGATGTTGCTTTTTCTGAAAAAATAAAAGAACAGTTGCCAAACACATTTGTTCTTTTAGTAGGAACACATCCATCTGCTACAGCAGTGGAAACATTACAGATAGGAAAATATATAGATGCAGTAGCTAGAAAAGAATATGATAAAACAGTAGTAGAATTAGCAAAAATATTAGAGTCCGAGCAGAGCTTTTGAAGGTAAAAGGATTACATATAGAGATGGTGAAGGAATCCATAATAATGAAGATATAAACTATATGGAGAATCTGGATGAGATACCTTTTGCAGCAGAGTTTATTAAAAAGTATTTAGATCCCAGAGATTATTTCTTTGCTGCTGCCCATTATCCATCAATTCAAATTTTTACAGGAAGAGGATGTCCTAGCAGATGTACATTCTGTGTTTATCCTCAAACGATGCATGGGCACCAATACAGGCTTAGAACACCAGAAAATGTGGTGGAAGAATTTAAATATATAGCAGATAATTTCCCTGATGTGAAAGAAGTAGTTATTGAGGACGATACATTTACTGTCAATAAAAAAAGAGTTCTGGAAATCTGTGATCTGCTCTGTGAGCAGGGATTAAATAAAAGATTAAAATGGCTTTGTAATGCCCGTGTGAATCTGGATCTGGAAACGATGAAGGCAATGAAAAAGGCTGGATGTCGTCTGATTATTCCTGGAATCGAGAGCGGGACACAGGAAATTCTTAACAACATAAAAAAGGGAACAACTCTTAAACAGATAGAAGAATACGTGAAGAATGCCAAAAAGGCAGGTCTTTTAATTCATGCCTGCTATATGGTTGGAAATAAGGGTGAAACAAAGGAAACAATGGAAAAAAACCTAAAGCTGGCTTTAAAACTGAATACTGATACAGCACAGTTCTTTCCTCTGATCCCTTATCCTGGAACCGAGGCGTATCAGTGGGCAAGAGAGAATGGATATATTAAAGACGGGTACGAGCATTACTGCAAGGAGGACGGAACACATAACTGTGTATTAGAACTTCCTGGGCTATCGTCAAAAGAGATGGTTGAATTCTGTGACTACGCGCGAAAAAAATACTATCTGAGGCCTCGCTATGTGATGCATAGACTGGCGGTGGGACTGAGAGATCCTGAAGATTTAAAGAGAAGCTTAAAGGCGTTTGGGAGACTGAGAAAGTATTTGTTTGTACCCAAGAAGTAAAAGGTTTGAAGAAAAAGAAGTGAAACGAATGAAACCAGAAATATCAGTGGTAATGGCTGTTTATAATGGGGAGACTTATATTCGAGAACAATTAGACTCTATTCTGGCTCAGTTATCTGATACAGATGAATTGATTTTATCCTACAATAAGTCAAAAGATAGAACGGAAGAAATTTTAAGAGAATATGAGCGGGCATTTAAACAGGTCAGGGTAGTCGAATGCTTAGAAAAAGGAGTTCAGGCTAATTTTGAGAATGCAGTTAGAAATGCAAGGGGAGACTATATTTTTTTAAGCGATCAGGATGACATATGGCTTCCTGAAAAAATTGAAAAATGCAAAAGATGCTTTCATGAAACAGGAGCAGAGCTTATTATGCATAATGCGTATATTGCAGATGAAGCCCCTGGCAGTATCAGGGATATATCTGTCTTTCAGGGGAGAATAACCAAAAAAGGAATAGTGAGGAAAATGCTGAAAAGCAGCTATCATGGCTGCTGTATGGCATTTAGGAAAAGCTTGAAAGAAAAAATTTTGCCTATCCCAAGAGGACCGTTTTTTCATGATGTTTGGATTGGAATGACAGCGGAAATATTTAAAAGAAAAGTATACTTTTACGATGAAAAATTAATGATATACCGCCGTCATGGAGATAATAATAGCATAGAGGGTGGAAGGACAATTGGGATAAAGCTACGTGAAAGAATCATGTTGCTTGGATGGCTTATTTTGAGAAGGGTTGGACTTAAATAAAAGATGGAAGTATAAACATGAAACATATACATACAGTAAATATCAGAAAAAATCTGACAAATATTCTGATTCTGTTTTTTTTAGTAATATGCATTTATTTTCCTTTAGATCCCTTTGGGTTGAAAATCCCTTTGTTGTTTTTAATTTTTTTAAGTGCTGCTGGATTCTTCGCAGCAGCACTTAAAAATCCCTACTGGGGAGAAACTTTTCTTTGGGGAATGATCATTCCAGTTGGAATGATAGGCTACTCTATTTTGACAGGCGGATTTGTCAGAGAAAGTCTTTCATTTGGCTATCCTGCAGTAATATTGCTCATTGTAATCGTGGATACAGAGGCAGAACTTAGCTATGAAAAAATGTTCAGGTGGACAGTTAATACACTTGCTTTCACCATCCTGATTTTAGTTGTGCTGGATATCTTACAAATTTGCGATATAAATCATTCATATATTAGAGAACTGATTTATAGGTATGGAATTGGTTTTATTGGAAAATCGGAGAATTATGCTTTCTATTATAAGGTGTTTCTCCGGTGCAGCCCGCTTATCATATATACCTTTGCCTATGCGGTTTTTAAGAAAAAAAGGATTTTGTCATTCATGTTGTTTGCCGCGCTTTTTGCGTCGGGAACGAGAGCGAACGTGATAGCCTCTTTTTTTGTAATAGCAGCCTACCTTTGGTTTAAAGCAAGGGAAGGAAAACGAGGACTGCTTTTTATTCTTTTTTTTGGATTAGCTGTGGTTATTGTAACAATTCTAAACTGGGAGTATATCTGGAAGGCATTTCAAGGTGTTTTAAACGCGGCAAGTGCGGTTGAAAGTAACAGTGTGAGAATCGGACATCTGAAAGGGCTAGCAGAATACTATCAGGAGAATCCTATTAACATAATTACAGGTTCAGGCATGGGAAGTAGTTTTTATTCCTATGGAAGAAATGCTTGGATCGATCAGATGGAATGGCCACTTCTTGATTTTTTCAGGCAGAATGGAATCCTCTTTACAGTGCTGGTTTTGATTTTTATCGGAAGGATGATTTTAAATTCTCAAACAGAGCGCTATAAAAAGGTAGGACTTTTGGCATATTTCATAATTGCCATGACAAATCCGTTATTGTATACATCAACAGCCTATTTAGGATACATCTATGTTTATAAGGATAAGGTGAAAAAGAAATATGAAAATAACAGCAGTCATAGTAACTTACAATCGGGTAGAACTTTTGAGAAAGTCAGTAGCGCATTTGCTGGCTCAGAGTAGAAAGCCGGATTCTATCTTAATTGTTGATAATGCAAGCAGTGATGAAACAGAAGCGTTTTGTTGTGAATTAATGAAGGAGAGAAAAGAAATTGAGTATCTTAGGCTTTTAGAAAACACAGGAGGAGCGGGAGGATTTTATACAGGGATTAAAGTAGCCATAAAAAGAGGGGCTGATTATATATGGGGAATGGATGACGATGCATTTGCACAGAGAGAAGCACTGGAGAAAATAGTCACTCTTCTTGATTCTAATAGAGTTAGCTGTTTTTGGTCAAATTGTGATGATGATCAGGAGTTTCAAAAAGAGATGAAACCAGTTAAGGAGTGGATGTTTGTTGGCTTTTTTATTCCAAAAGAGATAGTAAAAAAAGTGGGGCTTCCAAGAAAAGACTTCTTTATCTATTTGGATGATTTTGAATATGCATATCGAATACAGAAAAAAGGTTTTAAAATTTATAAAGTAAGAGATTCCAAGATTGTACATACAGCAGGGACACAGAAAATGTTTCCAGATAAAAAAATATTAGGAATAAAATTCAGGTGGTCAGAACTACCGGATTGGAAGCTGTATTACAGAATTAGAAATTATATTTTGGTATATCCCTGGAATGACTGGAACAAGTATGTGACAATTACGTTAAAGATGGCAAAGATGTTTTTTTTAACAGCATTATTTGACTCCAGACAGGTGAAAATTTTTCTAAGGGCCTATAAGGACGGAATAATGGGAAGAAGCGGAAAAAGAATGGAACCGTAAGTATGAAAAGAAATTATAAATACTTGTTAAAGAATATTGGACTTTTGACATTAAGCAATTTTGGAACAAAAATTCTACTGTTTCTTCTGCTACCGTTGTATACCAGCATTTTGACAGTGGAAGAGTATGGTCTTTACGATTTTATAAATACAACAATCATATTATTAATACCTGTTCTTACTTTTAATATTTCAGAGGCGGTAATCCGTTTCCTTTTGGAAAAGGAGAACAATGAAAAAGCGATATTTAGAATTGGAGCAAAATATTCACTGCTGGCGATAAGCTTTTTATCAGTATGCTCTTTAGCTGGATATTTGGCGGGATTGTTGCAGGAAAAAACAAGCCATTTGGGATATTTTATCGCTCTGTTTGCCGGCCAGCTGTTGTATAATTTTTTAATTTCTTTTGCCAGAGGAATGGAAAAAGTATTTGAGATGGCATTGGCCGGCGGACTTAATACACTGTCAACCTGCGTTTTAAATATTTTGTTTCTCGTGGTGTTTCACTGGGGACTTGATGGGTATTTTTTAGCTACAATTTTAGGAACTTTTATACCAATTATCTATTTAGCTGCTGTCTTAAATGTTCCTTCTCTTGCCAGAGGAAAAAATAAGAGCAAGGAGCTGGAAATGGAGATGAGAGATTATTCATCTCCTCTTATTTTTAATTCCATTGGATGGTGGCTTAATAACTCATTTGACAGATTTTCTATTACGTTTATGTGTGGAATCAGCGACAATGGAGTTTTTGCAGCCGCTTCAAAGCTTCCTCAGATTATGAATGTGATAAGTGGAATTTTTTCACAGGCATGGACACTTTCCGCAGTAAAAGAATTTGACAGGAAAGATAGTCAATACTTTTTTTCGGACACTTATAGAATGTATTCCTGTATAATGGTAATTTTATGTTCCGTTCTGATCAGCACAAATCGCTATGTTTCTTTGTTTTTATTTCAAAAAGATTTTTACGAAGCATGGAAATATGTCCCCTGGCTGCTTCTTGCTTCCGTATTCAGCTCGCTCAGCAGCTTCCTGGGAGGAATATTTTCTGCTGTGAAGGATTCTAAAACGATTGCCGTTTCAACAATGGAATCAGCAGGAGTGAATATTGTAATGAACATTGTTTTCATTTATTTTTTTGGCGTGGCGGGGGCTGCCGCTGCAACAGCGCTTTCTTATTTTTCGCTTTGGGCAATCAGGATCGTTTTGGTTAAAAGATATATTATTTTAAGGTTTAATTTGCGATGGGATTTGCTGGCTTACGGCTTTCTGGTTATTCAGATTATAACAGGATATATGACAAAAATTTTTTTTCCGCACATTTGTATTATGGCAGCAGAACTTTGCATTTACAGAAACATTGTAAAAAAATTCTTTGGGAAAATAGCCGAAACAGATAGGAGGAGAATATAGGGTGATGAAAACAGCGATAAAAAAACAGACGATGTCATATCTGAATGAAATCATATGGCTGGCAAGAGGTGCCAATAATCGCCTTCATGGATATCTGCCCTCTAAGGATATTCCAATAAAAGAAAAAGAAACCCTTGTAATTCTAATGAATGGACCCAGCCTTAAAGGCTGTATAGAGAAAAATCTGAATTGGCCTAAGGCGGATTACATGTGTGTAAATTTTTTTCCTTGCAACAGCGAACAGTTTTGTCAGCTGCGTCCTAAATATTTGTGCATAACAGACAGCGAATATCTGGCAGAGGAAGATGATAAAACTAAAGTTCAAATGAAGAAGCTGAGAAGGGTACTAGAAACGGTTGATTGGAATATGCAGATTTTTCTCTACCCATTTCAGACGCTTGGTTTAACAGGGAATCAATTTGTGAAAGAGCAGTATGTAAACTGCAATGAAGCAGAAATAGAGCGAGTGACAAATAAATGGAAGAAACGCTTTGATAGAAACAGGGCGATTCCAGTGATACATAATATTGCAGTTTTTGCTCTGTTTAATGCAATCCGGATGAACTATAGAAGAATTTTAATATACGGACTAGATATGTCTTTTCATATGTCTCTGCATGTAAATAAGCAAAATCATATTTTGCAAGAGGTTTCTCACTATTATGGAAAAGAGAAAATTGATATTACAAAAAAGGACAGAAAAAATCAAAAAAAGATGGAACAGCTGTTTTTTGAGTGGTATCAGGCATTTAAAGGGTTCAGGCTTATGAAGGAATACGCAGAGTTTAAACAGATTAAAATTTTTAATATGAATCCAGATTCCTATGTAGATATTTTTATTAAAACATGCCAAGAAGGAGGAAAGGAATATGAAAACAGTAGCATTTATTCCCATTAAACTAAATAATGAGAGAACTCCAGGAAAAAATTTAAAACCCTTTTCTGATGGAACTCCTCTGCTGTCATTCTTTTTGCGAAAGATTGAAAGTATACCTGGGATTGACGAGCTCTATGTATTCTGTAGCGATAGCCGGATAAAAGAATACCTGCCTGAGAGGATAAAATATCTGCAGAGGCCAAATTATTTAGACAGCCGTGAAGCAACTCCACAGGATATTATCAGAGAGTTTATGAAACGGGTGGATGCAGATATTTATATGGTTAGTCATTGTACTTCCCCATTTGTGAAGAACATCCATTTAGAGGAGTGCATCCAGGCAGTGAAATCTGGAAAGTATGATTCTGCCTTTACCGCCCAGGAGGTGAGGAAGCTTTTTTGGAACAGTGACGGAACACCGAATAATTTCAGGCCTGAATGTGTCCCCAGGACACAAGATCTGCAGCCTTTGTACAGTGAAGTTTCGGCGGCCTATGTTTTTTTGAAAAAAACATTTGAAAAGTATCAAAGGAGAATAGGAATGGTACCCTATATAGTAAAGGTAAATGGAATAGAGGGGATCGATATTGACTATCCTGAAGATTTTGAAATTGCGGATGCAGTTTATATGAAACTCTATAAAGAACGTTTGATTGGGAGGGGCGATAGCCTGCTGTAAGCAAATATCGGAAGGCTCTTTTGCTGTTTTTTCTTTCTTATTCAAAAAAGAAAAGAGGACAGCAGCATGAAAACAGCAGCTATTATCCCTACGCGTTTTGCCTCTACAAGAATGCTGGGTAAAGTTTTAATAGCTCTATGCAGCTATCTAATGATATGGTGGGTGTGGAAACATATAATACAGGTAAGGTAATTATGCCAGGGATGGACTGCGGCTGTCTGATGGATCGTTTGTTTCAGGTTTCAAAAATAATGGAAGCAGACTACTATATTTCCATAAATGGAGACGGATCGCTCCTGGAATCTGAGGTAATGAAGGCAGTTTTGCCGGATTATGTGGAGCTGGACTTGCAAGAGAATTTACCAATCCAGCGGAGGTCATCGATCCGGGCATATGAAAATGGTAATCGGAAAGGGAGGCTACTGTCTTTACCGTTCCAGAAGCCCAATTCCATAGCTTTACACAACAATCCAGTTTTCCTAGAAAGTCTGTAGGAGTAGAGCTGTTTAATAAAAAATGCGCCGGAATTTTACGTTTCCACAGAACCAACAAAGCTGGAAAAAATAGAGGACATAGGAGCTTTGCGGTTTTTGGAATATGGTATACCAATTCACTATGATATGGTGAAAAGTCGTACCTTGTCTGTGGATACGTCAAAGGATTTGGCTTATATACGCGGCGCTTTAATCAAGGAAATAGAGGAGGAATATAGTGAGATACGCAAAAATTCTTGACTGTACGCTCCGTGATGGAGCATATTTAATAGACAAAAGATTTGGAGACAACGCAATTCATGGGATAATAAAGGGGCTGATGAAAGCAAAAACAGATTTTATCGAAATTGGATTTTTCCAGGACGAAGGTTTTGGGGAGGGGAAGACAGTTTTTAAAAACTCTAAAGATGCCAGCCGTTTTATACCAAAAGATAAGCAGGGAGTTGAGTTTACCGTTCTGGCAGACTGTAGCCGCTATTCAGTTTCTAATCTTGACGACTGTGACAAAAGCTCTGTGGACGCGGTACGGGAATGTTTTTTTAAACAGGAACTGGAGCAGGCTTTAGAAAATTGCAGGGTAATCAAAGAGAAGGGGTATAAGGTATTTGTACAGCCAGTAGATATATTGGGCTATACCGATATGGAAATTTTAGATTTAATAGAGCGTTTAAACCAGATAGAGCCATATTGCCTTTCTATTGTAGATACATTTGGTTCCATGTATTTGGATGATCTGCACAGAGTATTCAGCTTAATTGACCATAATCTGATACAGACCTGCAAAATAGGCTTTCATTCCCATAATAATATGCAGATGTCAAGTGCACTTTCCCAAGAATTTTTGAAAGCAGCATTTGGAAAAAGAGAGGTTGTGGTGGATGCGACAATCAATGGAATGGGCAGAGGCGCTGGAAATACGCCGACAGAGCTTGTTATGCAGTATATGGTTCAAAAGCTGAATTACAGCTATGATATGGACGCGCTGTTAGATGTGATTGACAACTATATGGGAAGCATAAAAAGCCGATGCAGCTGGGGGTATACCACACCCTATTTTATTGCGGGCTGCTACAGTGCCCATGTAAATAATATTGCGTATCTTACGCAGAAAAACAGTATACGCTCTAAAGATATTCGATATATATTAAATAAAATAGGGGCGGTGGAGAGAAAGCGGTATCATTACGAGTTGCTTGAGCAGACCTATATGGAATATCTGGATTCAGAAATGGATGACAGCAGTTCCATGAAAACGCTTGTACAGCTGTTTTCAGGAAGAAATGTGCTGATTATTGTTCCTGGAAAAACAGCTGTCTCCTGCCAGGAGCAAATCAAAGCGTATGCCAAAAAGAAAAATACAGTGACGGTAGCCATTAATTTTCTCCCGGATGGGATCGTCTCCGATTATGTTTATTTTAATAATGCTAAGCGTTACGATTACTGGAACAGCTCAGGAGCGATAGATGAGGTTAAAAAAATTGTCACCTCTAATATAAACTGCAGCACTGAAAATGCGCTTGTAGTCAATTTTTCCAGATTGATAAAATGCGGCTGGATTCATGTAGACAATTCGACCCTGATGTTTCTGAGGCTGTTAGATGAAATACCTGTTAAATCAATCGGTATCGCAGGATTTGACGGATACGAGTATTTGGGAAAGGGAGGAAACTATGCCAAAAAAGAAATGGAGACAGACAATGTGTCCCAGGAAGCAGTGGAACTAAATAAAGAAATAGCAGAAATGCTGGTGGATTATAAAAAAACTCGAAAACGGAATCACCCAATTATTTTTATAACTCCTTCCAGATTCAGCGGTATATTTTGAAGAGAATTTTTTTCTTGATACTTTCGTGAAGCCATGTTGAAACTCACAATATTTTTCAGTCCCTTGCAGGCTACGGCACAAAACATGGAAGAATTCCCAATTCCCAATTTCGACGCGAGATGCAAAGGGATATCTGCAGGACTATTGGAAACAGCACCAACGAACAAAAGGCAGAGATTTTTGTGACCTCCAGCGGAACGGAATCTCTGTCTCTGTTCCAAAAGATACACAGCCGAACTGCTACAATTTTTTGAAGAAGAATAAAAATCCCCTCGCGCAAACCCGCATTCTGTGGTACAATAGCCCTAAGCGGGCAGGAGGAGAGGATCTGCACGCCGGGCATTCTGCCGGATATTTCATGTATCCGCCAGGGTCCCGGCTGTTTTTTCGGATTCCGCCCCATTACAAGAAAACAGGGAGATCAGATTTATGGAAATGAAACGCGTATTGCTGAAATTAAGCGGCGAAGCCCTGGCAGGAGAGAAGAAGACAGGCTTCGACGAGGAGACTGTCAAGGAAGTTGCCAGACAGGTGAAGCTGGCTGTGGACGCAGGCATTGAGGTCGGTGTGGTGATTGGAGGCGGAAACTTCTGGAGAGGCCGTCAGAGCAACGCTATCGACCGTACGAAGGCAGATCAGATTGGCATGCTGGCTACAGTGATGAACTGCATCTATGTTTCTGAGATTTTCAGAAGCACAGGCATGGAGACTGAGATTCTGACGCCGTTTGCCGTAGGCGCTATGACCAAGCTCTTTTCCAAGGACAGAGCCAATAAATATTTTAAGCAGGGCAAGGTAGTATTTTTCGCAGGCGGTACGGGACACCCGTACTTCTCTACAGATACAGGCGTCGCTTTGAGAGCCATTGAGATGGAGGCTGACTGCATTCTGTTAGCCAAGGCCATCGACGGCGTTTATGACAGCGATCCGAAGCTGAATCCGGAGGCGAAGAAGTACGACACCATTTCCATTCAGGAAGTGATCGACAAGCAGCTGGCTGTGGTGGATTTGACGGCTTCCATCATGTGTATGGAGAATCATGTTCCTATGGCAGTATTCAGCTTAAATGAGAAGGACGGCATTGCCAACGCGATGCAGGGGAAAATAAACGGCACAGTAGTGACCGCATAACAGGAGGATTTTTTATGCAGGAGAAAATGAAAGTATTTGAAGATAAGATGGAGAAATCCTACGACGCGTTATTAAACGAGTTCAGCTCCATCCGTGCAGGACGCGCAAATCCGCATGTATTAGATAAGCTGAAGGTAGATTACTATGGAGCTCCGACTCCGCTTCAGCAGGTTGCCAACATCTCTGTTCCTGAGCCGAGAATGATTCAGATCCAGCCGTGGGAGAAGAGCCTTGTGAAGGCTATTGAGAAAGCGATTCTCACCTCTGACCTGGGAATCAACCCGAACAACGACGGCTCTGTAATCCGCCTGATTTTCCCGGAGCTTACTGAGGAGCGCAGAAAAGAGCTGGCTAAGGACGTGAAGAAGAAGGGCGAGGGCGCTAAGGTAGCTGTGAGAAATATCCGCCGTGACGCCAACGATACCTTTAAGAAGATGGAGAAGGCCAACGAGATTTCTGAGGATGATTTATCTGATGCAGAGGAGAAAATCCAGAAGCTGACTGACAAGATGATCGACAAGATTGACAAGGCTGTGGATACCAAGACAAAAGAGATTATGACAGTATAAAAAACATACCGGGGCAGGTACTCCTGCCCCTTGTTTTTCGTGGTGGGAGGATATGATGGAAACAGATATTTCTAAGATGGCAATTCCGGCCCATGTGGCTCTTATTCTCGATGGAAACGGCAGATGGGCTAAAAAGAGGGGACTTCCCAGAACGGCAGGCCACAAGCAGGGCTGCGTCACAGTAGAAAAAACGGTGGAGGACGCCGCCAGACTGGGAATCAAATATTTGACAGTTTACGGATTTTCCACTGAAAACTGGAAGCGGTCTGTGGAAGAGGTCAGCGCTCTCATGCAGCTGTTCCGCTACTACTTAAAGCGTCTGTTGAAGATTGCCAAGGCCAACAACGTGCGGGTTAAAATGATTGGAGACAGAACGCGCTTTGACAGCGATATTATTGAGGGAATTGACCGCCTGGAGCAGGAAACTGCCGCCAACACTGGCATGACCTTCGTCATTGCCGTCAATTACGGAGGCCGCGATGAGATCCGCCGGGCAGTCAGCCGCATGATGAAGGATGCTCAGGCCGGCGTTCTCAATCCAGATCAGGTGACGGAGGAGACGGTGGCTTCCTACCTGGACACGGCGGGGATTCCGGATCCGGATCTGTTAATCCGCACCAGCGGTGAGATCCGTCTGTCCAACTATCTGCTCTGGCAGCTGGCCTACAGCGAGATCTACATTACAGACTGCCTGTGGCCTGATTTTAACAGGGATGAGCTGGTAAAGGCCATTGCCCAGTATAATACGAGAGAGCGGCGGTTCGGCGGCGCCAAATAACGAAAGAGGGGATAATGTCATGTTTACAACCAGACTGATCAGCGGAATTGTGCTTGTAATTCTGGCAATTTTAATCGTCGGAACCGGCGGAACCCTTTTATTTGCCGTCACGGCGGCTCTGTCTCTGATTGGAATGTTCGAGCTGTACCGTGTGGTGCAGATAGAAAAGAAGGCGCCGGGATTCGCCGGATACGCCGCCGGGATTTTTTATTACATCCTGCTGTGGTTTCACAAAGAAGAGTATATTGTGCTGATGGCTATCATGGCGCTTATGATATTGATGGCTATCTATGTGGTTACATTTCCCCACTATAAGACCGAGCAGGTGACAGTGGCGTTTTTCGGCATTTTTTATCTGGCTGTGATGCTGTCCTATTTATATCAGGTCCGCGCAATGGCCGACGGCAGGTATCTGGTATGGCTGATTGTTTTAAGCTCCTGGGGCTGCGACACCTTTGCCTACTGTGCCGGAATGCTGTTTGGAAAGCACAAGCTGACGCCTGTCCTGAGCCCGAAGAAGACGGTGGAGGGAGCCGTAGGAGGCGTTTTGGGCGCGGCTCTGCTGGGCCTGATTTTCGGTGCTGTATTCGGCGGCAGAATGGAAGAGATCGTGAGTCCTGCCGTTGTCTGCGCCATTGCCTGTGCCATTGCGGCGGTGATCTCACAGATTGGGGATCTGGCGGCTTCTGCCATTAAGAGAAACCATGATGTGAAGGATTACGGCCATCTGATTCCGGGCCACGGCGGAGTGCTGGATCGCTTTGACAGCATGATTTTTACCGCGCCGGCTATTTTCTTTGCCTTGACGCTGCTGGGCTAAAGATGGAAGCGGCTTTGGCTGTGCGTTTTCTGATATGCTGACGCGAAAGAGAACGGAGGAAGATATGAAAAAAATTACAATTCTGGGTTCCACTGGTTCCATCGGCACACAAACCCTGGAAGTGGCGCGGACGAATCAGGATATAGAGGTAACGGCTCTGGCAGCTGGAAGGAATATTACTCTGTTAGAGCAGCAGATCCGGGAGTTCCGCCCGAAGATTGCGGCTGTATGGGATGAGGAGGACGCGAAAACACTGCGGACTGCGGTAAAGGATCTGGACGTCCAGGTACTGTCTGGAATGGATGGTCTGATTGAGGTCTGCACAGAGCCGTCTGCTGAGATTGTGGTGACGGCGATTGTGGGAATGATCGGTATCCGTCCGACCATCGCCGCTATGGAGGCTGGAAAGGATATTGCTCTGGCCAATAAGGAGACGCTTGTGACGGCAGGCCATATTATTATGCCGTTAGCTGAGCGGACGGGAGTGAAGATCCTGCCGGTAGACAGCGAGCACAGCGCGATTTTCCAGTGCTTAAACGGAGAAACTCATAATAAAATACATAAGATTCTGCTGACGGCTTCCGGCGGGCCCTTCCGAGGAAGGACGAGAGAACAGATGATGGACATTCAGGTGGAGGATGCGCTGAAGCATCCCAACTGGACGATGGGCAGAAAGATCACCATTGACAGCTCCACTATGGTCAACAAAGGCCTGGAGGTGATGGAGGCGAAATGGCTGTTCGGCGTGTCTATGGATCAGGTTCAGGTGGTGGTTCAGCCGCAGAGCGTGATTCACTCTATGGTGGAGTTTGAGGACGGGGCTGTGATAGCCCAGCTGGGAACGCCTGATATGAAGCTTCCCATCCAGTACGCCCTCTACTATCCTGAGAGGCGGTTTCTGCCAGGAGAGCGGTTAGATTTCACAAAACATGGGCAGATTACCTTTGAGGCGCCTGATTATGAGAATTTCCGCGGTCTGGCTCTGGCGAGAGAGGCGGGAAAACGTGGCGGTTCCCTTCCAACTGTGTTCAATGCAGCCAATGAACTGGCGGTAGCGGCGTTTTTAGACCGGAAAATCGGCTATCTGGCGATTACAGATATGATTGAGGCCGCTATGGGTCAGCACCAGGTGATTGAGAATCCTTCTGTAGAGGAAATTTTAGACACAGAGCAGGAAACCTGCGAATTTTTAAGACGTCGTTTTTTATAAACCATAAAACAAGAGAGGGCAGGTGGTAGATTGTTAAGTTTGCTTGCGGCGATTCTGGTATTCGGACTGATTATTTTATTCCATGAATTCGGCCATTTTCTGTTTGCAAAGCTGGGGGGAATCTGCGTTCTGGAGTTTTCCCTTGGAATGGGGCCAAGGCTTATCAGCTTTAAGAGAGGGGATACCAGATATTCGCTGAAGCTTCTGCCATTCGGCGGTTCCTGCATGATGCTGGGAGAGGACGAAGATCCGGAGGATTTTGAGGAGAAGGCAGAAAAGGATATCCGCAGAAAGAGCGGGCTGCTTTTGGATGAGGATGAGGAAGAGGAAGAGCAGGGAAATGAGCCGCCTGTCCGGTATGCGCCGGACGGCACGCCGGTGAGCGGGCTGGCGTTCCACGAAGCGCCTATTCTGGCCCGCTTTCTCACCATTGCGGCCGGCCCTGTATTTAACTTTATCCTGGCTCTCGCCTGCGGAATCGCCGTGGTAGCCTACGCCGGGTGCCAGCCTCCTGAAATCGTGCAGCTGCAGGCTGGATCGCCTGCAGCTGAGGCAGGTCTTCAGACGGGGGACGTTATTACCAGAATGAATGGAAAACGGATTCATCTCTACCAGGAGGTGGCCATGTATAATACCTTTCATCCCGGCGAGACTGTGAACCTGGAATACAGGAGAGGGGACGAAACTCACAAAACGGCAGTGACTCCGGCTTACTCGGAGGAGACAGGCGGCTATCTGATGGGCATTTCCGGCGGGATTCCCAGAGCGCCGAAGTCTCTGTTTGAGACGATTCAGTACAGCGCCTATGAACTGCGATATATGGTGGATCTGACCTTCCAGAGCCTGAAAATGCTCGTTACCGGCCAGGTGTCCAGAAAGGACGTGGCAGGTCCGGTGGGCATTGTGGTCATGATTGATCAGACGGTAGAGGCAAGCAGCAGCTATGGAATTCTGACGGTGTTCATAAATCTGGCCAATATGTGCCTGATTTTAAGCGCCAACCTGGGTATTATGAATCTGCTTCCCATTCCTGCACTGGACGGAGGACGCCTGGTCTTTATCCTGATTGAGGCTGTCCGCGGAAAACCGGTGGATCCGGAAAAGGAAGGCATGATCCATATGGCAGGCATGGCGGTTCTCATGACGCTGATGGTTTTGATTTTGTTTAACGATATTGCAAATTTGTTCTGATCGGAGGAATCTATTATGACATACAGAGCTTCAACGAAACCAGTTCAAAACGGCAGCCGCGTTATCGGCGGCGGCAATCCGGTTTTGATTCAGTCTATGTGCAATACAAAGACTGAGGACAGCGCATCCACCATTGCCCAGATTCTGGAGCTGGAGCGGGCAGGCTGCGATATTATCCGGGTGGCCGTTCCGACTATGGAGGCGGCTGAAAGCCTGAAAACCATTAAAAAGGCCATTCACATCCCGCTGGTGGCTGATATTCATTTCGACTACCGCCTGGCTATCGCGGCGATTGAGTGCGGCGCCGATAAAATCAGGATTAATCCTGGAAATATCGGTTCTGAGGAGAGAGTGCAGGCGGTTGTGGATAAGGCGAAGGAGTACGGCGTTCCCATCCGGGTAGGCGTGAACAGCGGCTCTCTGGAGAAGCATCTGATCGAGAAGTACGGCGGTGTGACGGCGGAGGGCATTGTGGAGAGCGCTCTGGACAAGGCCGCCCTGATCGAGCGTATGGGATACGACAATCTGGTGCTCAGTATTAAGTCCTCTGATGTGATGATGTGCGTAAAGGCTCATGAGCTGATCGCCAAAAAGACTCCTTACCCGCTTCACGTAGGGATCACGGAAGCCGGAACGATTCTCTCCGGAAATATCAAGTCCGCCATCGGCCTGGGCCTGATTTTAAACCAGGGCATTGGAGATACCATCCGCGTTTCTCTGACAGGAAATCCGGTGGAGGAGGTAAAATCGGCCAAACTGATTTTAAAAACACTGGGACTCCGCACCGGAGGAGTGGAGGTGGTGTCCTGCCCTACCTGCGGACGGACGCAGATCGATCTCATCGGTCTGGCCAACCAGGTGGAAACCATGGTGCAGGAATATCCATTGGATATTAAAGTGGCGGTGATGGGCTGCGTTGTCAACGGCCCCGGAGAAGCCAGGGAGGCAGATCTGGGAATTGCCGGCGGAATCGGAGAAGGCCTTTTGATCAAGAAGGGAGAGGTGATCCGCAAGGTTCCGGAGGCAGAGCTGTTAAACGCACTGAAGGCAGAGCTTGATCAAATGCTTAAAAACGCAGGTGAGAAGGAATGAAGCCTTTTTTAGACGTATTTCCTGATTTACATATTACAGACAATCTGAGAGAGCTTTTAGAACTGGTGGAGGTGGAACGTGTCACCGCCTCCAGGGACAGAAGCTCTATTCGCGTTTATATCGTGTGTCCCAGACTGATTCACAAGCAGAATATTTACGGGCTGGAGAAGGGAATTAAGGATCAGCTGTTTCCCGGAAAGAGAGTCACGATTAAAATTCAGGAAAAATTTAAATTATCCGAACAGTATACTCCTGAGAAGCTTCTGATGGTCTACAAGGACAGTATTTTGATGGAGCTTAAAAATTACAGTATTCTTCTCTACAACATGTTCCGCAAAGCGGAGTGCAGTTTTCCGAAACATGACGTGATGGAGATGGTTCTGGAAGATACCATGATCGCCAGAGACAAAACGGCAGAGCTGAAGCGGGTGCTGGAGAAGATCTTTACGGAGCGGTGCGGACTGCCTCTGGAAATTGACGAGGAGTACCGGGCCCGCCAGAAGAAAACCCTGGATCCGGGCTATGACGCCTACCTTGACGCTATGGCTGCCTCTGGAGACGGGGCAGAGTTTCCAGGAGCAGAAGGGGAGGACACGCCCTTTTACGATGCTTCCGTCTACGCGCCCGAAGCAGAGGCAGAACTGGCGCCAGGCCGGCTGAAAGCGGCAGTTCCAGCGGCAGATGGAGAAAAAGTCCAGAAAACGGGGCGTCAGGATTCTGGTAAAAAGGAAGCCGGCAAAAAAGAGATTAATAAAAAAGAGTTCGGCAAAAAGGATTTTAAGAAGAGAGAAGGCGGCCGCTTCGGAGGATACCGCCGTTCCGAGGATCCGGACGTGCTCTACGGCCGCGGCTTTGACGATGAGACCATAGAAATTCATCAGATCGAGGGAGAAATCGGCGAGGTGGCAATCCGCGGAAAAATCCTGACCTGCGAGAACAGAGAGCTTCGGAGCGGAAAGCAGCTGTTTATCTTTACCATTACTGATTTTACTGACACCATCGGAGTGAAAATTTTCGCCAAAGAGGAGGCGGTGGACGATTTAAAGGCGGCCACCGCTCCAGGACAGTTCGTCCGCCTGAAAGGAGTAGCTACTATCGACCGGTTCGACGGGGAGCTGACCTTAGGATCGGTTGTGGGAATCAAGAAGTGCGAGGATTTCACGGGAAAGCGCATGGACAACAGTCCGGTAAAGCGTGTGGAGCTTCACTGCCATACAAAGATGAGCGATATGGACGGCGTTTCCGAAGTGAAGGATATTATCAAGCGGGCAAAAAAATGGGGCATGGACGCCATCGCAGTGACGGATCACGGCTGTGTCCAGGCCTTTCCTGACGCCAACCATGCAGTGGAGAAAGGAGACGGTTTCAAGGTTCTCTATGGAGTGGAGGGCTATCTGGTAGACGATATGAAGCAGCTGGCAGAGAACGAGACGGGACAGTCCCTGGATCACACCTGCGTGGTCTTCGATATCGAGACCACCGGCTTCAGCCCGATTAAAAATAAAATTATCGAAATTGGCGCAGTAAAAGTGGAAAACGGAAAAATTACAGACAAATTTTCTACGTTCGTCAATCCGGAAGTTCCGATTCCTTTTGAGATTGAGAAGCTGACAAGCATCAGCGACAACATGGTTTTAAATGCGCCCACTATTGAGCAGGTGCTGCCAAAGTTTCTGGAATTCTGCGGGGACGCTGTCATGGTTGCCCACAACGCTTCTTTCGATATGAGCTTTATGAAGCATAACGCCCTGCTCCTGGGAATGACCTTTGAGCCTGCCATTCTGGATACCGTTTCCATGGCCCGGTTCCTGCTCCCCAATCTTCACCGGTTTAAGCTGGACACGGTGGCCAAGGAATTGAAAATTTCCCTTGAAAATCACCACCGGGCAGTGGACGACGCGGGAGCTACGGCAGAAATTTTCGTGAAATTCATGGAAATGTTAAAGCAGAGGGGCATTGAAAATCTGACCCAGCTGAACGAACATAGCCAGATGAGTGTGGAGACGATCCGGAAAATGCCGACCAATCACATTATTATTCTGGCGAAAAACGACATTGGCCGGATTAATTTATACCGTCTTGTGTCAGACTCCAACCTGATTTACTATGCCAAGAGGCCGAGAATTCCCAAAAGCGAAATCATGAAATACAGAGAAGGCCTGATTATCGGCTCTGCCTGCGAGGCGGGAGAGCTTTACCAGGCTCTTTTAAGAGGCGTGCCGGAGGCGGAGATTAATAAAATTGCCGAATTTTACGACTATCTGGAGATCCAGCCTCTGGGAAACAACGGCTTCATGCTGCGGGATGAAAAGAGCGTTGTCAAATCGGAGGAGGATTTAAAGGATCTGAACCGGAAAATTGTAGAGCTGGGAGAGCGGTTTAACAAACCGGTCTGCGCCACCTGCGACGTGCATTTTCTGGATCCGGAGGACGAGGTTTACAGGCGGATTATCATGGCGGGAAAAGGCTTTAAGGACTGCGACGATCAGCCCCCTCTCTATTTCCGCACGACAGAGGAAATGCTCCGCGAGTTTGAGTACCTGGGAAGCGACAAGGCGGAGGAGGTCGTGATCACCAACACCAGACGGATTGCCGCCATGTGCGAGCGGATTGCCCCTGTCCGGCCTGACAAGTGTCCGCCGGTCATTCCAAATTCCGATGAGATGCTGAGAAACATCTGCTATAACAGAGCCCACGAAATGTATGGAGAAAATCTTCCGAAAATCGTAGTGGAGCGTCTGGAGAGGGAGTTAAACTCCATCATCTCCAACGGCTTTGCGGTGATGTATATTATTGCCCAGAAGCTGGTGTGGAAATCCAACGAGGACGGTTATCTGGTAGGTTCCCGTGGTTCCGTCGGCTCCTCCTTTGTGGCCACCATGTCGGGAATTACGGAGGTCAATCCGTTAAGTCCCCACTATTACTGTACGGAGTGCCATTACTATGATTTCGACTCGGAGGAGGTTAAGAAGTTCTCCGGTATGGCGGGCTGCGATATGCCAGATCACCTGTGCCCTGTCTGCGGAAAGCCTCTGAAAAAGGACGGCTTTGATATTCCGTTTGAGACCTTCCTGGGCTTTAAGGGAGACAAGGAGCCTGATATCGACTTAAACTTCTCAGGAGAGTATCAGAGCCGGGCTCACGACTACACGGAGGTCATTTTCGGCAAAGGGCAGACCTTCCGGGCCGGAACCATCGGTACTCTGGCAGATAAGACGGCCTTCGGATATGTGAAAAAATACTATGAGGAGAGGGGAGAGCGCAAGCGGGGCTGCGAGATCAACCGGATTGTCACAGGCTGCGTCGGCGTCAGGAGAACGACCGGACAGCATCCGGGAGGCATTATCGTGCTGCCCCACGGGGAGGAGATCTATTCCTTTACCCCGGTGCAGCACCCGGCGGACGATATGGGAACGAAGACTATTACCACCCATTTCGATTACCACTCCATTGACCACAACTTGCTGAAGCTGGATATTCTGGGACACGATGATCCCACCATGATTCGTATGCTGCAGGATTTGACAGGCCTTGATCCGGTCAGGGATATTCCTCTTGACTCCAAGGAGGTTATGAGTCTGTTCCAGAGTACCGAGGCCCTTGGCATTACGCCGGACGATATCGGCGGCTGTCCGCTGGGGGCGCTGGGCGTGCCGGAGTTCGGTACGGACTTTGCCATGCAGATGCTTTTAGACACCAAGCCTAAATATTTCTCGGATCTGGTCCGCATTGCCGGACTGGCCCACGGCACGGACGTATGGCTGGGAAATGCCCAGACTCTGATTCAGGAGGGGAAAGCTACCATTCAGACGGCGATCTGTACCAGAGACGACATCATGGTCTACCTGATCGGTATGGGACTGGAGGAGGGACTTTCCTTCACCATCATGGAGAGCGTCCGAAAAGGCAAGGGGCTGAAACCGGAGTGGGAGGAGGAGATGACGGCCCACGGGGTGCCGGACTGGTATATCTGGTCCTGCAAAAAAATCAAGTACATGTTCCCCAAGGCCCACGCGGCCGCCTACGTTATGATGGCGTGGCGGATCGCCTACTGCAAGGTCTTCTATCCCCTCGCCTACTACGCGGCCTTTTTCAGCATCCGCGCCAGCGGCTTTTCCTATGAGCTGATGTGCCAGGGGCGAGAAAAGCTGGAACACCATCTGGCCGACTACAGAAAGCGGCTGGACAGCCTCTCCAAAAAAGAGCAGGATACGCTGCGGGATATGAGAATTGTCCAGGAAATGTACGCCAGGGGATATGAATTTACGCCTATTGACATTTATAAGGCCAGCGCGAGAAATTTCCAGATTATAGACGGAAAGCTGATGCCTTCCTTAAGCAGTATCGACGGACTGGGGGAGAAAGCGGCGGACGGTATTGTATTTGCCGCTGAGGACGGTCCGTTCCTGTCCAAGGAAGATTTTATCAACCGTTCCAAAGTGACGAAAACAGTGGCGGATCTGATGGCAGATCTGGGGCTGCTGCGGGGACTGCCGGAGAGCAACCAGCTGTCGCTGTTTGATCTGGCGCTGTAAAAAACAAGGGGGAAAACCATATGAAATACGATTTTGAGACGGTTCTGGACCGGTATGACAACGGATCTGTAAAATGGAATCTGATGAAAAAGAAAAAGCCGCAGGTGGGAAGGGGCGTGGTCCCCTTTTCCATCGCGGATATGGAATTCAAAAATCCGCCGGAAATTATCGAGGCGTTAAAGGAATATCTGGATACTGCGGTGCTGGGATATCAGACGGCAGAGCCGTCCTGGTATGAGGCTGTAACCGGATGGACGAAGCGCAGATATGGATGGGAGACAAGACCGGAGTGGTTTTATACGACTCCCGGGGTGGTGAACGCCCTCTACCACGGCGTTCTGGCCTTCACAGAGCCGGAAGACGGCGTGATTGTCATGCCGCCTGTGTATTATCCATTTTACAAAGCGGTAGAGACAAATGGGAGAAGAACCGTCAGATGTCCGCTGAAGGAAGGAAAGGATCTTTCCTATACCATAGACTTTGACCGGCTGGAAGCTCTGGCCTCTGATCCAAAAAATACTCTTCTGATTCTCTGCAATCCCCATAACCCGGTGGGACGCGTGTGGACCAGACAGGAGCTTTTAATGGTCAGCCAGATCTGCCTGCGCCACCACGTGTTTGTAATTTCTGACGAAATCCACTGCGACCTGATTATGCCAGGGCACACCTTTACCTCCTTTGCCTCTCTGTCAGAGGAAAACGCCGCCAACACTATGACCTGTATCGCTCCCAGCAAGACCTTCAATCTGGCCGGGCTGGAGGCTTCCTGCGTGATTCTGCCGGATCGGGAGAGACGCCATCAGCTGAAGGCAGAGATGAGCCGCGTCTCCTACGAGGGGCGGGTAAACGCCCTGGGATATAAGGCCATGGAAGCCGCCTACACCAGGTGCGACCAGTGGCTTTCACAGGCGATCCAGGCCATTCACAGCAATTATCGTCTGCTGACAGAATTTCTGAAAGAGCACTGCCCGGATGTAAAGGCTGCTCCTTTGGAGGGAACGTATCTTCAGTGGCTGGATCTGCGGGCTCTCGGCTGGACACCTAAGGAGCAGGAGAGCATCATGGAGGAGGCAGATCTGTTTTTTGACGAAGGCGGTATGTTCGGTCCTGAGGGAGAGGGATTCGAGCGGATGAATCTGGCCTGCCCGCAGACGGTTATTCTGGACGGACTCTGCCGCTTCAGCCAGGTGGTAAACAGGCGAAAGAGAGGAGGCGGGGATGATCATAGAGGATAATGGTTCCTTAAATATGGCGGATACACTTCTCGTTGTAGATGATGTAGAATTAAAAAGGGCCATTCTTGCAGAAATATTTCAGGATTCTTATCGGATTGAAGAGGCAGAAAACGGCAGGGCTGCCCTTGAAAAGCTGATAAGCGGCAGAGAGCGGGTCTGCGGCGTGCTTTTGGATGTGATGATGCCTGAAATGGATGGTATCAGCCTTTTAAAAATTCTGCAGGGCTCGCATATAACAGAAGAAATCCCTGTTTTTCTCATTACCTCTGAGACAAGCCCCGCTCTGTGGAAGGAAGCCTATTCTTTAGGCATTATGGATCTGATTCCCAAACCAGTCATTCCCTATATCGTCAGGTACAGAGTCGATTCCGTTGTCAGGCTGTTCCAGGCCAAAAGAAGGCTGGGCAGCCAGGTGGAGCGCCAGAAGGACGAGCTTCTTAAAAAAGCGGAGGAGATGTACCGGCTCAGCATTGGCATGGCAGAATCTCTGGCCAATGTCATTGAATTTAAAAGCGACGAATCCAGCTCCCACATCAGGAGGATCCATGAAATTACCATGGCTCTTCTGCAGGATACACGTCTGGGAAACGGCCTTTCCAGGCGCGATATTGAACAGATCGGCCTGGCGGCCATCATGCACGACGTGGGGAAAATTGCCATTCCGGATCATATTTTAAATAAGCCTGGACGGTTCACGCCGGATGAATTTGAGCTGATGAAAACCCACACCGTGGAGGGAGGACAGCTTCTGTCAAAAATCTGGCAGATACAGGGAAACGATTCCTATTATTATGCCCATGACATTGCCCTTCACCATCATGAGCGCTGGGATGGGAACGGATATCCGGACGGCCTGAAGGGAAGCCAGATCTCTGTCTGGTCCCAGGCAGTCTCCCTGGCGGACGTTTACGACGCTCTGCTCAGCAAGCGGTGCTATAAGGACGCATACAGCTGTGAAAAAGCAGTGAGCATGATCCTGGGCGGAGAGTGCGGGACGTTTAACCCGGTGTTAATTGACAGCTTTATGGAGATTGAGAGGGGACTTCGCGGACTGTACCTGCCAGATACAGATTAGTATATAGAAAGAGGAGTATGAAAAATGAACAAAGAACGATATGACAGGCTGACGGCAGCCGGCATCCAGATTGAGGAAGCCCTGGAGCGCTTTATGGACAGCGAAGCCATGTTCGAGCGGTTTCTGGGAAAATTTCTGGAAGACGAAACCTACCGTCAGCTGAAAGAGGCTCTTGAAAAGGGAGATATTGAGACATCAATCATGAAATCCCACACCTTAAAGGGCGTAACAGGAAACCTTTCAATGAAACCTCTTTATCAGCTTACAAGCAGGCAGGTAGAGCTTTTAAGAGCCGGACAGCTTGAGGAAGCCAGAGAGCTGATGGCAGACATTGACAGAGCTTATGAAGAGACAGCCGGGGCCCTAAAGGAGTAAATACATGGTTAGACAGAACAGTGCAGACAGAAAAGGAATACGCCATGGAAAAAAGCAGAGAAGGATCAGAGAAACTCTGCTGCGGATAAGGAAGAGCCTGGTTCTGCTGGTTCTGTTCGCGGCAATTTCTACCGTAAGCTTTCATGTGATACAGAATAACCTGTTAGATCATGCCAGAGTGATGGGAGACGGTCTTGCCCTTTCTTACTCAGTGGAGGAAGAAAAGAATATTACAGCATATCAGGTGCTGATGAATATGGAGACCAATTACCTGGATCAGTTTTTAGAATCAAAGCCAAGCGAGGAGGAGTTAAAGGCCTGGCTGTCCATCTTTTACAAAAATACCGGAGAGGCCCTCGGTAAAAATTCGATTCTTCCCTACGCGGTAATCAATGGGGCCATTATTCCAGCCATCGAGGTTCCCAAAAATAAAAGTTATGATCCGACTTCCTATGAGTGGTACCGCCAAGCCGACGCGGCAGACGGAGCTGTTATTTTCAGCGATATGTATCAGGATTCCTGTCAAAAAATGCCGGTTATTACGATCGCAAAAAAATGTAAAACCCCTGAAACCTTTCTTGCATTCGACATTTTTCCAGAAAAATTCAGAATCAGTACAAACAGTCAGGAACTTCCAAACGCAAGCTCCTATTACCTCTGCGACAAAGCGGGAAACGTGCTGTACAGCGAGACCAGCCTAGAGGAAGAGCGTATGGATCCGTACCTCAAACGGATTCTGAATGGGATTCACGAGGGAACGCTGGAGGAAGATCATCCCTATGTGATTAATCCCAACGGTGAAAAAAGAGGCGTCTACTATGAAAAAATGGACAACGGATGGACCTGCATTGTGACGATTCCATATAAGGAACTGTTAGGAAACTTTTGGAATGTAACGCTCTGGTATATGGGATTATTCAATTTCTGCTTTGCCCTGGTGCTCTTCATGGGGGTGAACAGCTGTCTGCTCAGCCGCAAAATGAAACGGATCAACGAGACGGTTCAGGTTCTTGGAAATTCCTTCTACGCAATCTACCGTGTGAACTTTAAAAATGACGTTTATGATATGATCAAGGGTTCGGAATATGTCCGTTCCCAGGTTCCTGAAAAGGGACGCTACAGCGACTTTTTGAAGATCGTGGGCGGAGTGATCGAGGAACACGCCTATCAGGAATTTATTGAAAGCTTTTCTCTCTCCAATATCAACCATCTCGTTTCCCAGAAGGTTCAGGATTACGGCGGCGACTTCCGAAGACGCTTTCAGGACGACTACCGGTGGGTAAGCGTTCGCTTCCTGTACGATGAATCTCTCAATAAAGACGAAGCTGTGCTCTGTTTCCGTGAAGTGGATGAGGAGAAAAAAAGCCAGCTGAAGCACCAGCATATTCTGGAGACAGCTCTCGACAGGGCCAAAAAGAACGAGGACGCTCAGAACCGGTTCTTCTCAGCTATGTCCCACGACATGAGGACGCCTCTCAGTGCGATTATCGGAATGACCGAGCTGGCTGAAAAGCACCCTGAGGACACGGCACAGGTAAAAAGCTATCTGAGGAGGATTGGCGTTTCCAGCCGCCAGCTTCTGGGATTAATCAACGATATTCTGGAAATGTCCCGGGTGCAGAAGGGAAAAATCACCATCGAAAACAGCGATTTTGATTTAAAGGCCGCGATTGGCGACTACACGGCCCCCTTTGCCATTCAGGCGGAGAGGGAAAACAAGAAATTCAGCGTTTCCTTCCAGGCCAGAAATCATAGAGTGCGGGGAGACGCGTTCCGCCTGGGACAGGTCATGAACAATCTTTTGTCAAACGCTTTTAAATTTACAAAGCCAGGCGACTCGATTTCCGTCTGCATCAGGCAGGAGGAGCTGTCTGAAGACAGATTCTGCATCGTTGTCTCCGACACTGGCGCCGGCATGTCGGAGGAATTTCTGACACGCCTGTTCCTTCCCTATGAGAGGGAAACCAGGTTTGGGGCAAAATACATTGCCGGAACAGGCCTGGGAATGGCGATTGTAAAAAGTATTGTCAGCCAGATGGACGGACAAATTAAAGTAGACAGCCGTCTGGGAGAGGGCAGCATGTTTACCCTTCTGCTTCCATTTGAAGTTCTACCTGATGCAAAGGAAAAGGAACATACGGAGACAGCTTTGGAAGGCTCTGAAGCAAAGGAAGGTTCTGAACGGGAATATACGAATCTGTCGGGACTGAAAATCCTGCTGGCGGAGGACAATGAAATCAACATGGAAATCTGCCGGGAGATGCTTGGCATGGCAGGAATCCAGGTGACGGAGGCGTGGAATGGAAGAGAAGCCCTGGAAGCCTTCCGTGCCTCTTCAGTCTCGCACTTTGACGCCGTTTTGATGGATATGCAGATGCCGGAAATGGACGGATGTGCGGCAGCTATGGCAATCCGAAACCTTAAAAATGAGCGGGAAGACGCAGAGACGATTCCTATCATTGCCATCACGGCCAACGCCTTCAGCGAGGATATCGCGGCCACGGAAGCGGCGGGAATGAACGCCCATATCTCCAAGCCTATTGATTTTCCTGTGCTGTGCAGAACTCTGGAACGGCTGACTGGAAACAGGGTATAACTGTACTCTTTAAAAAATGTATTTTTGTCCATTTAAACAGGTACACTTTTGCTGTATACTGGTCAAAACGCAGAAAGGAGCGTGAATCCAGTGAAAAAAACAGCAGTGATTCATGATTTATCTGGATTTGGAAAATGTTCTCTCACCGCGGCAATCCCGATCCTCTCAGTGATGGGAGTCCAGGCCGTTCCCCTGCCCACAGCTGTATTAAGCGGCCAGACTGGATATGGAGACTATGTCTGTGAAGATTTCACAGCGCCTATGTCCTCCATCTCAAAGCTTTGGAAAAGACAGGCAGTAGAGTTTGACGGCATCTATTCCGGTTTTCTCCTGAATGAAAGGCAGGCAGACCAGATTTTGGAGTTTATCCGGGATTTTTCGGGGAGGGAGACTCTTGTTGTGGTAGATCCCGTTTTGGGGGACAACGGAAAACGATACGACATTTTTGACAGTCAGATGGAACTGGCGGCCGGACGCCTGGCAGAACAGGCTCACGTAATCACGCCGAATCTGACGGAAGCCCTTCTGTTAGGACGGCAGGCCAGAGAATCGATACCAGACTGGAAGGCGGTCCGTCTTATGGGACGGCAGGAAAGGCTTGCGCTGGCCGAAGACCTGGCGGAGGTTCTGACAGAATCCTACCGGCTGAGGGGCGCGGTTATCACGGGAATCGAACTGTCACAGAACGGGTTCCCACAGATTGGAAATCTGGTTCTGGCAGAAAAGGGAACGCCGCAGTGGACAGTTTCTCCCAAAACAGGAGGAAGCTATTCTGGAACAGGAGATATCCTGGCTTCGATTGTCACGGCCTCCCTGGTAAACGGCGGATCCCTCTTTGACAGCGTCTGCAGGGCGGCAGATTTTATTGAAAAAGGCATTCGGGAGGCTGCGAGGGAACAAACCGATCGAAACGACGGAATCTGTTTTGAGTCCTGTCTCTGGGAGCTTGGAAGGGAGGCGCTGGGCAGTGAAAAAAGTCTGTGACAGAGCTTCCGATAAAAAGCTGGAGCTTATGTCTCAGGCCGCTGTGATGGCGGCCCTGACCGCAGCCCTGACTCTCTGGCTGCATATTCCGGCAGGATTAAACGGAGGCTATATTCACTTTGGCGACGCGGTGATTTATCTGGCGGCCGCGCTGCTGCCAAAGCCTTATGCCATGGCGGCGGGAGCGGCGGGCGGCGTAATTGCCGATCTTTTGACAGCGCCTCTGTGGGCACCGGCCACCCTGCTGATCAAGCCGCTTCTCGTCCTTCCCTTTTCAAACGGAGGAGAGCGGATCGTGACCAGAAGAAATACGGCGGCTCTTGTGCTGGCGTTTTTTCTGTCGGCATCCGGGTATTTTCTGGCAGAAGGACTGATGTTTGGTTTTCACACGGCGTTTCTTGTCTCTGTCTCGGGCAGCGCAGTACAGTCCGGCGGAAGTGCGCTGGCATTTCTGGCAGCAGGAGGCGCACTGGATCGTCTTCAGGTAAAGAGGAGATGGAGAGCCGGTTCGCGAGGGTGAGAACGCGGCAAAGGTTAAGGAGGAAACGGTTATGGCAGATATTGTGTACCAATACAAAAACCAGGTCTATTTAAACATTACGAACCGCTGTCCCTGCAGATGTGAATTCTGTATCAGAAGCCACGGCGATTCCGTAGGAGATGCAGAAAACCTCTGGTTTGAGAGAGAGCCTGAACTGGAAGAAATTTTTGACGCAGTCGACAGCTTCGATTTTTCCGGCTGCCGGGAGATTATTTACTGCGGCTATGGAGAGCCGGTGATGGCTCTCGACAAGATGAAGCAAATCAGCCCCTTCCTGCGGGAACGGTTTCCTGACTGCCGCATCCGCCTGAACACAAACGGATTGGGCGATTTGATTTATGGACGGTCTACAGCCGGAGAGGTCTGCCGTCTGGCAGACAGCATTTCCATCAGCCTGAATATGCCTGACGCCGACAGCTATGAGGCTGTGGTCCATCCTGTTTATGGAAAAAAAGCGTTTGCCTCCATGCTGCAGTTTGCCCAGGACTGTAAAGCGATTTTGGGTGACGTCCGCTTTACCGTAGTGGACATAATCGGCAGAGAAAAGGTAGAGGAAAGCCGGCGCCTGGCACAGCGTTTGGGAATTCCTCTGAGAGTGCGGGAATATTCGGAATAAAGACTTTGTTAAAAATATATAAAAAAAGAATAAAGTTTCTATTGACTTATAGGTAATGATTTGGTAAGATCAAAAGCAAGAAATAAATAAGCTATGGATTGTTACTGGTAAGCAGGCAAAACCAATTTTGAGGGAGAAGGGTATAAGTGTTCGTTCAGGACAGGATCCTTATCTTCAAAGTTGGTTTTTTTATTGCCGCAGTATCGTTTGCCAGAGGGAGAACATGACTTATGAGAGTAAACAAGGTGATCAACAATAATATCGTAAGCGCTCTGGATTCGGAGGGAAAAGAGATTGTTGTCATGGGAAGAGGACTTGGCTTCGGAGCAAAGCCTGGAAAGGAAATTCCTGAAGCGAAGATTGAAAAAATATTCCGTCTGGACAGCCAGAACACCATGGACCGTTTTAAAGAGCTGCTTTCCAATCTTCCTCTGGAGCACATTCAGGTCTCCGCTGAAATTATCAACTATGCCAAGAGCGTGTTAAACAGAAGCCTGAATCAGAACATCTATGTGACTTTGACGGACCATATTAATTTTGCCATTGAGCGGTTTCGGAAGCAGATGCGTTTTTCCAATCCGCTGCTCAGTGAGATTAAGGCTTTCTACAAGGAAGAATATCTGATAGGAGAATATGCCGTTGCGTTGATTGAAAAGGAAATCGGCATCCGGCTTCCGATAGACGAGGCCGGCTTCATTGCCCTCCATGTGGTGACAGCTGAATACAATACAGCCATGAGGGAAACCATCGACATTACAAACCTGATTCAAAACGTGGTGGGAATGGTCCGGGATTATTTTCATGTGGGCTTAGACGAAACTTCTCTCAATTATCAGCGGTTTGTCACCCACCTGCGTTTCCTGGCCCAGCGGATTGTGGCGGGGGAGCTTTTAGACGGAGGAAATCCCGAGTTTAACCGCCTGATTTCCCAGATGTATCCGGAGGAATACGCCTGCAGCCTGAAAATCAGGGAACACATAAAATCGGTATACAGCCATGATGTGACGGATGAGGAAACCGTATATCTGGCAGTTCATATAAAACGTATCAGAGATTAAGAAAGAGAGGAAAATCGCATGTTTTCATCACTGAAAAAGATGTTTGGAGGAAAAGAGGAGAAAAAGACTGTTTTAGCTCCAGCAGCAGGAAAGGCCGTTTCTTTAAAAGAGGTAAATGATCCGACCTTCAGCCAGGAAATTCTTGGAAAGGGCGTTGCCATTATCCCGTCTGAGGGAAAAATCGTGGCTCCGGCAGACGGAACCATCAGCGTGTTCTTTGAGACAAAGCACGCAGTCAGCATTTCCGCTGAGAACGGCGCTGAGATCATCGTCCATGTAGGCCTTGACACCGTTAATTTAAAGGGCGAGCACTTTACAGCCCACAAACAGCAGGGCGACAAGGTAAAGGCAGGCGAGCTTCTGTTAGAATTCGATATGGAAGCGATTAAAGCAGCCGGATACGATGTTATCACACCGGTCATCATCTGCAATACTCCAGATTTTCCGGATATGGTCTGCCATACAGGCCAGGATGTTAAGGAATTAGATACTATCATCGAGCTGTAGAAAGGCAGAAAATATGAAAATTCTGACGATTGCCGTTCAAACGGCAGAGGGGCTTCATGTAAAGCCTGCGTCCCAGCTGTTTATGGCCGCGAGAGATTTCAGCTGCCGGATTACCGCTTCCTGCCGGGAAGCGCAGGCGGACTGTAAAAGTATCCTGGAGCTGTTAGGCCTGGGGGCTGCGGGAGGAGAACGGCTTGTTCTAAGCTTTGACGGGCCGGATGAGGAGGCAGCAGAACGCGCCTTCCGCCGCCTGACGGAAAAGTCTGAGGAATTCTCATACATCTAGCACAGCAAAATACGATTTGCACCTGTCTTCTCAGGCAGGTTCAGATAAAAAAACTGCCGGTAGTCCGGCAAAAAAGGAAAGGGGTTCATTATTTATGGTAATGAAGTTTTTACAGAAACTGGGAAAATCCCTGATGCTCCCGGTTGCATGTCTCCCTGTCTGCGGTATCCTGATGGGAATTGGATATGCGTTATGTCCAAGCACCATGCAGGGCGGTACTGTAGAGGGACTGAAGGAGATCATCGGTTTCTTCCTGGTGAAGGCCGGCGGCGCTCTGATTGACAACATGTCCTGGCTGTTCGCAGTAGGCGTTGCAGTGGGAATGTCCGACGACAACGACGGTACGGCAGGCCTTGCAGGTCTCGTATCCTGGTTAATGATGACAAAGCTGTTAAACCCGGCTGTTGTAGGTACCTTAACAGGCGTTGCTGCAGATGCAGTAGACTTATCCTACAGCAAGATCGAGACACAGTTTATCGGTATCCTGGCAGGTATCATCGGCGCTATGTGCTACAACCGCTTTAAGACTGCCAAGCTTCCGGACTGGCTGTCCTTCTTCTCCGGCAAACGCTGCGTTGCCATCGTAACCGCTCTGGTTTCCATCGTTGTGGCAGCTGTTCTGTTCTTCGTATGGCCAATCGTGTTCGGCGCATTAGTTGCTCTTGGAAAGGGTATCATGAGCCTTGATGCAGTAGGCGCAGGTATCTATGCGTTCTTCAACCGTCTGCTGATTCCGTTTGGTCTCCACCATGCGTTAAACAACGTATTCTGGTTCGACACAATTGGTATCGGCGACCTGACACATTTCTGGGCAGGCGAGACATCTGCAGATGTTACATGGAGCCTTGGTATGTACATGGCAGGCTTCTTCCCATGTATGATGTTCGGTATTCCTGGCGCTGCCCTGGCTATGGTTCAGTGCGCTAAGAAGGAGAAGAGAAAAATTGTAATCGGTCTCGTAGGTTCCGCCGCTGTGGCTGCTTTTGTCTGTGGCGTTACAGAGCCGTTCGAGTTCGCATTCATGTTCCTTGCTCCTGTTCTCTACTTAGTATACTCACTGTTATACGGTATTTTCACAACTATTACAGTTGCCCTTGGTTTCCGTGCAGGCTTCTCATTCTCTGCCGGACTGACAGACCTTGTGTTCTCCGCACAGCTTCCGGCTGCTGCCAAGACCATGTTAATCATCCCGTTAGGCGCTGCAGCATTCGTTGTATTCTACCTGGTATTCCGTGTTCTTATCACTAAGTTAGACTTAAAGACACCAGGACGCGAGGACGACGATACAGAGAGCGAGAAGGCCGTAAGCCTCTCCAACAATAACTATACAGAGGTAGCCTCCATTATCCTTGAGGGACTTGGCGGCCCATCCAATGTAACTTCCATCGACAACTGCATCACACGTCTCCGTCTGGAGGTAAAGGATCAGGCTCTCGTAGATGAGAAGAAGATCAAATCCGCAGGTATTGCCGGCATTATCCGCCCAGGCAAGACAAGCGTGCAGGTTATCGTAGGAACTCAGGTTCAGTTCGTAGCCGACGAGTTCAAGAAGCTCTGCAAATAATACGTTTACAACGGTATGAAAAAGCTCCTTTATGGAGCTTTTTCGCATTTACGGAAACTGGAAGCTTGCATTTTCAGAGGCCTGAAATTATAATGAAACAAGTGTAAAACACAATCCCTGACAAACGAAGGAGAATGCAAATGATTTTAGCCATTGACGTAGGAAATACAAATATTGTGATTGGGTGTATTGATAAGGAAAAATGCCATTTTATCGAGCGGCTCTCCACCGTCCGGATTAAGACAGAGCTGGAGTACGCCATTGATATTAAAAGCGTGCTGGATATTTACCATGTCTGCCCCGAGGAGATTGAGGGAGGCATTATTTCTTCTGTGGTTCCCCAGATTACTACAAATATTAAGCTGGCGGCAGAAAAGATTCTGAAAAAGGAAATTCTTGTGATCGGTTCCGGCATTAAAACAGGACTGGATATCCGAATCGACGATCCGGGCCAGCTGGGCGCCGACCTGGTGGCGGCTTCTGTGGCCGGAATTGCAGAATATCCAGTTCCGATGATGATCTTTGACATGGGAACTGCCAACACAGTCTGCGTCATTGACCGTGAAAAGCGGTACCTGGGCGGCATGATCTATCCGGGTCTCGGCGTATCCTTAGATTCCCTGACTGCCCACGCGTCCCAGCTGGGAGGAATCAGCCTGGAAGCCCCTGAAAGGGTGATTGGGCGCAATACAATCGACTGCATGAAGAGCGGCGTGATTTACAGCGCGGCTGCTGCCATGGACGGCATCATCGACAGGATTCAGGAGGAAATGGGAGAGACGCTGACAGTTATCGCTACCGGAGGTCTGGCCAAATGTATCGTGCCGCACTGCAGAAGAGAAGTGATTTTAGACGACGATCTTCTGTTGAAGGGACTTCTGGTTCTCTACGATAAAAACAGACGGTAAACGTTATGGGAGCTTTATCTGAAAACCAGCTGAAAAAACATATCTGCGCGGGAATTGTAGCCCATGTCGACGCCGGAAAAACTACGCTGTCGGAGGCCCTTTTATATCTGTCCGGTTCTATCAGAAAGCTGGGCCGTGTAGACAATCAGGACGCTTTCCTGGATACCTGCCAGCTGGAGCGGGCCAGAGGAATCACTATTTTTTCCAAGCAGGCGGAGCTTCAGTGGAACGGTACGTCCGTGACGCTGTTAGACACACCGGGACATGTGGATTTTTCGGCGGAGATGGAACGCACGCTTCAGGTACTGGATTATGCCATTCTGGTAATCAGCGGCGCCGACGGCGTCCAGGGCCACACGGAAACCCTGTGGCGTCTCTTGGCCAGATATGAAATCCCTGTTTTTTTGTTTATCAACAAGATGGATCAGCCTGGAACAGACAGAGACGCTTTGATGAGAGAGCTGAAAAAGCGCCTGGATGAGGGCTGTATCGACTTTCAGGAGGAGGGGACAGAAGAGTTTTATGAGCAGGCCGCCATGTGCGAGGAGAAGCTTCTGGACGCCTATCTGGAAACGGGAACCGTGGAGGAGGATGAAATCCGCCGCTTGATCCAGAAAAGGAAGCTTTTCCCCTGCTTTTTCGGATCTGCCTTAAAGCTGCAGGGAGTGAAAGAGCTGTTGGACGGTTTCTGCCGCCTGTCTAAGCTTCCCTGCTATCCTGAGGACTTTGGAGCCAGAATCTACAAGATTTCCAGAGACGGCCAGGGAAACCGGCTGAGTCATCTGAAGGTGACAGGCGGAATCCTGAAAGTAAAAACAGCTCCTGTTTCCGGCTGTCCCGATAAAATTAATCAAATCCGCATCTACTCCGGAAGCCGGTTTGAGACGGTGCAGGAAGCGCCAGCCGGAACCGTCTGCGCGGTATCCGGTCTTTCTTCGAGCTTTGCCGGGCAGGGACTGGGATTTGAGGAGGAGCTTGCGGCGCCGGTTCTGGAACCGGTGCTGACCTACCGCCTGATCCTTCCGGAGGGCTGCGATGCGGCGTCCTTTCTCCCGAAGCTCAGACAGCTGGAAGAAGAAGAACCGCTTCTGCGGGTACTGTGGAATGAGTCTCTCCAGGAGATTTCCATGCAGATGATGGGGCAGGTGCAGATTGAGGTGTTGAAAAGCCAGATGGAAGAGCGCTTCGGCGTTTTGGCGGAGTTCGGCACCGGTTCCATTGTATATAAGGAGACCATCGCGGGGCCGGTGGAGGGGGCGGGACATTTTGAGCCTTTGCGCCACTATGCGGAGGTCCACCTTCTCCTGGAGCCGGGAGAACCGGGGAGTGGTCTTTCCTTTGGCAGTCTGTGCAGTGAGGACGTTCTGGATAAAAACTGGCAGCGTCTTGTGTTCACTCATCTGGAAGAGAGGCAGCATCCAGGCGTTCTCACAGGCTCTCCCATTACCGATATGCGCATTTTACTGACAGCAGGAAGAGCCCATCCCAAGCACACGGAGGGAGGAGATTTCAGGCAGGCCGTCTGCAGAGCGCTTCGCCAGGGGCTGATGGAGGCGGAATCGCTCCTGCTGGAGCCCTGGTATTCCTACCGCCTGGAGGTGCCGGAGCCGTCTATCGGCCGGGCTATGAACGATATGGAACAGCGAAGCGGAACCTGCGTCTTAGAAGAGTCCAGGGACGGCATGGCTGTTTTGACCGGGCAGGCGCCTGCCATCTGTCTGACAGAGTATCAGGCAGAGGTTACCTCTTACTCCAGGGGACGGGGACGCCTTTCCTGCTCTCTGCTTGGATACCGTCCCTGCCACAACACAGAGGAGGTCATAACCCGTATCGGCTACGATCCGGAACGCGATACAGACAATCCCACAGGATCGGTTTTCTGCGCTCATGGAGCAGGATTTGCCGTCCCCTGGGATCAGGCCAAGGAATATATGCATGTGGAGAGCGGCCTGCATCTGGACTGTGAAGATGAGAAACAGGACGGACAGCCCAGGGGCTTTAAAAATCCAGGTTCTGGCACAAGACAGGAAGCGGCCGAGGAGATGTGGATGGGTACGGAGGAAATCGACGCTATCCTTGAGAGAACCTTTTATTCCAACAGCCGCGGAAAGGATACGCCCAGGAAAAAATACTCCTCCGGCGTCAGAAAACAGCGCCGCTTCCCGGAAGAACCGTCGTCTCAGCCGATCCGATCCGCCCTGAAGCCAGCCGGAAAAAAGCAGGAATATCTGCTGGTAGACGGCTATAACGTGATCTTTGCCTGGGAGAGGCTGAAGGCTTTGGCAGAGGACAATCTGGACGGAGCCAGGCTGGCGCTCCTGGACATGCTCTGCAATTATCAGGCGGTCCGCCAGTGCTCTCTTATGGTCGTATTCGACGCTTACCGGGTGGAGGGCCATACGACAGAGGTCAGCGCCTACCACAATATTCAGGTGGTGTTTACCAGAGAGGCAGAAACGGCGGATCAGTATATTGAAAAATTCGCCCACGAAAACGCCGGCCGCTTCGACGTGTCGGTGGCCACCTCCGACGGGGTGGAACAGGTTATCATTCTGGGCCAGGGATGCCGTCTCATCTCTTCCAGAGAGCTGGAACAGGAACTTGAGCGGATGAATCAGGCCCTTCGGGAGGAATTTTTGCTGGAGACGGAAAAAAAGGGCATCCGTCTGTCAGATCTTCTGACAGAGGAGGAACTTTTAAGGCTCAGGCAGGAAATAGAGCCGGAGACAGAATAAAAACAAGGAGTGTGTTATGGCAGATATTCATTGGATTACCGATTTTTCAGCTCCTGAGCTGGATATTTACGCCAGGCTTTCAGAGGGGCAGCTGCTCCATTACCATGAGCCGGACACAGGAATCTTTATTGCAGAAAGTCCCAAGGTCATTGAGCGGGCCTTGGACGCAGGCTATGAACCAGTTTCCTTTCTCACAGATCCAAAGTGTATGGAGGGGGAGGCGAAGGATATTTTAGCCCGGTGTACGGGGATTCCCGTCTATGCAGCCAAATTCGATATCCTTACAAAATTAACAGGATTTCAGCTGACCAGAGGCCTCCTCTGCGCCATGCGCCGGAAGGCTCTTCCAGACGTCAAAAGCCTCTGTGCCGGCCTTACGCGGATCGTAATTCTGGAAAATGTAATGAATCCCACCAATGTAGGGGCGGTATTCCGCTCAGCCGCCGCCATGAACATGGACGCAGTTCTTTTAACGCCCGGCTGCAGCAATCCTCTCTACCGGAGAGCCAGCCGTGTCAGCATGGGAACCGTGTTCCAGATTCCCTGGACCTTTTTTGACGAAAAGAAAGGCGCCTGGCCAGAAGGCGGAATGAAAATTCTGAAAGAACTGGGGTTTAAGACGGCTGCCATGGCTCTCAGAGAGGATTCTACCACTCTTGACGATCCGGCGCTGAAAGCGGAGGAAAAGCTGGCGGTGATCATCGGAACGGAAGGCGACGGGCTGGCCTCAGAGACCATCGCAGACTGCGACTACACGGTGCGGATCAAGATGGCCAGAAACGTGGATTCTCTCAACGCCGCCTCTGCGGCCTGCCTGGCGTTCTGGGAGCTTGGGAAGCGTCTCTAAGGCGAAAAACTGAAGCTGCCATCCTGTTTGTAAAGCCAAAAACAGATTGATTTCTCATAAAATCTCTAGTATAGTAATTACAGGTTTAAAAGGGAAAGAAGGAAAAAGAGATGATACGAATAGCAGTAGACGCCATGGGCGGAGATAACGCTCCGGAAGAGCTGGTGGCGGGAGCCGTGGAAGCGGTAAAGGAAAAAAGCGAAATCAAGGTTCTTCTGATTGGACAGGAGGACGCTGTAAATCGTGAGCTTTCCAAATATACATATAATAAGGAACAGATTGAGGTCATTCACGCCAGCGAGGTGATTGCCACAGAGGAGCCGCCTGTCAACGCAGTGCGCAAAAAGAAGGATTCCTCCCTTGTGGTGGGCATGAACATGGTCAGGAAGGGGGAGGCGGACGCTATTGTGTCAGCCGGAAGCACCGGGGCTATCCTGGTAGGCGGCCAGGTGCTGGTAGGCCGCATCAAGGGGGTGGAGCGTCCGCCGTTAGCCGTTCTGATTCCCACCGATAAGGGGGTATCTCTCCTTCTGGACGGAGGCGCCAACGTGGACGCCCGTCCGTCCCACCTGGTTCAGTTCGCCAAAATGGGTTCCATCTACATGGAGCATGCGATGGGAGTCAAACATCCGCGGGTGGCCATTGTCAACATCGGCGCGGAGGAGGAGAAAGGCAACGCTCTGGTAAAGGAGACGTTCCCGCTTCTGAAAGAGTGCGGCGATATTAACTTTACCGGCAGCATTGAGGCCCGTGAGATTCCCCATGGAGGCGCGGATGTTATCGTGGCGGAGGCCTTTGTGGGCAACGTCATTTTGAAGCTGTATGAGGGCGTGGGGGCCGCCCTGATTTCCAAGGTGAAAGAGGGCATGATGACAAGCCTCCGCTCCAAGATAGGCGCGCTTCTTGTAAAGCCTGCTTTAAAGACAACCTTAAAAAGCTTTGACGCCAGCCGCTACGGCGGAGCGCCGCTTCTGGGCTTAAAGGGCCTGGTTGTGAAAACCCACGGAAGTTCCAAACGGACAGAGGTAAAGAATTCGATTATTCAGTGTCTTACTTTTACCGAGCAGGGCGTCAATGCAAAAATTCAGGAAAGTCTGCGGGAGAAAGAAAACAGAGAGGCAGGTCTCAGCGATGGAATTTGAAAAACTGCAGAAAATCATTGCAGAGGTGTTAAATGTGGAGCCTGAGGAGATTGCTATGGAAACCACATTCGTGGATGATCTGGGCGCAGACTCCCTGGATATTTTTCAGATTGTAATGGGAATTGAAGAGGGATTTGACATTGAAATTCCCACAGAGGCAGCCGAGCGGATTGTGACAGTGGGAGACGCGGCAGAGCAAATCAAGAATGCGTTAAATTAATGCTCTGATACCAGGCGCGCAGCGAGCGGCAATCCGGTATCAGAGGGGGATCTTTTCCCGAACATTATACCATTTCAGCAGGGAGGCAGCTCTGGGAACAGGGCTGCTTCCAGCATATCATGAACAGTCAGGAGGATCTATATGACACATGCACATTTAAACGAGCTTCAGGGAAAGATTGGCTACTCCTTTAAGGACAGCTCTCTTCTCACCCTGGCCATGAGCCACAGCTCCTACGCCAATGAAAAGCACCTGAGTAAGCTGGGCTGCAACGAACGGCTGGAATTTTTAGGAGACGCAGTGCTGGAGATTGTGTCCAGCGACTTTCTTTTTCACCGGTTTCCTGATATGCCGGAGGGGGATTTGACGAAAACAAGGGCCAGCATGGTGTGCGAGCCGACGTTAGCCTACTGTGCGGAACAGATCGATCTGGGCAGCTATCTCCTTTTGGGAAAGGGGGAGGACGCTACCGGCGGACGTACCAGAAATTCCGTTGTTTCAGACGCCATGGAGGCTCTGATCGGAGCAATTTACCTGGACGGTGGTTTTACTAGCGCAAAAGAGTTTATTCTGAATTTTGTCTTAAATGATATGGAACACAAAAAACTCTTTTATGATAGCAAGACTATCTTGCAGGAGATCGTGCAGGCCAGAGGCACGGAGCTTTTATCCTACGAACTTCTGGAGGAAACGGGGCCGGATCACAACAAGACGTTCCAGGTGGCAGCCCTGATCGGAAGCCAGGAAATCAGCCGCGGCTTTGGACGGACGAAAAAAGCGGCAGAGCAGAGAGCCGCTTATCAGGCGATTCTGAAGCTGAAAGCAGAAGAAAATAAAGGCGTTTAGGTGATCTATGTATTTAAAAAGCATTGAAATTCAGGGATTTAAGTCCTTTGCCAACAAGATTCTCTTCGAGTTCCACAATGGTATCACCGGCATCGTCGGCCCCAATGGCAGCGGAAAGAGCAACGTGGCCGATGCGGTCCGCTGGGTGTTAGGAGAGCAGAGAGTCCGGCAGCTGCGGGGCGGAACCATGCAGGACGTTATTTTCTCAGGTACTGAGATACGAAAGCCCCAGGGATTTGCCTATGTGGCCATTACGCTGGACAATTCGGATCACAAACTTCCCATCGCCTACGATCAGGTAACAGTTTCCAGACGGCTTTACCGTTCCGGCGAGAGCGAGTACAAAATCAATGGAAGCGCCTGCCGCTTGAAAGATATCAACGAACTGTTCTATGACACAGGAATTGGAAAGGAAGGCTATTCCATTATCGGCCAGGGCCAGATTGACAAAATTTTAAGCGGCCGGCCAGAGGAGCGCAGAGAGCTGTTTGACGAGGCGGCCGGAATCGTAAAATTTAAAAAGCGCAAGCTGATCGCCCAGAGAAAGTTAGACGACGAGGAGCAGAACCTGGTGCGCGTCAAAGACATTCTGTCTGAGCTGGAAAAGCAGGTAGGCCCGTTGAAGCTTCAGTCAGAGGCTGCGAAGGAATACCTGAAGCTGAAAGAGGAGTTAAAGAGCAGAGACGCCAATCTCTTTCTGCTGGAGCACAAAGCGCTGCAGCTGCAGCTCTCTGAGCTGGATCAGAAGACTTCTATCGTAAAAGGAGACTGGGAGAACGCCTCCAGCCAGTCAGAACAGCTGAAAAAGGATTTTGACAGGCTGGAGGAGGAGAATTCTGCCTCTGAAGAAAAAATTGCCTCCACCAGGGAGGAACACTCGAAATCCATCCTTTTAAAGGAGAGCATAGAGGGGCAGATCGCAGTCCTCAGGGAGCAGATCCGTTCCGAGCAGCTGAATGAGGAGAACAGGAAGGAGCGGATTTCCTCCATTGATCAGGAGCTTCTGGGAAAAGAGGAACAAAAGCAGGAGTACGAGAAGCAGAGGGAGGAGACAAAAAAGCAGGTAGCCCAGGCAGAACAGGCTCTTACCCAGGCAGGACAGACTCTCTCGGAGACAGAGCAGGAGATGGCAAGGCTCTCAAAAGAGTCCGAAGCGGCTAAGGCGGCAATTATCTCTGCTCTCAACGAGAAGGCCGGTCTGGCTGCCAAAAGCCAGCGGTACGAAACCATGTTAGAGCAGGTGGACGTGCGCCGCTCAGAGGTAACGCAGAAGCTTCTGCGCTTTAAAAGCGACGAATCCGTGCAGGAGGAGGAGCTGAAAAAAGAGGAGAAGCGTTTAGAGCAGATACAGGAGGAGCTGGACAGGCTGACGGAGCTGGAAGAGGAAACGGCGTTTCGTCTGACTGCCGCAGAGGAGGATGGAGCCGCTCTGGCCGCCCGGTTAAGCAGAAGCCAGCAGGATTACCATATCAGCCATTCGAAACTGGAATCCTTGAAAAATCTGGCGGAGCGGTACGAAGGATACGGAAACAGCATCCGCCGGGTGATGGAACAAAAGAGCCGGATTCCCGGAATCCACGGCGTGGTGGCGGATCTGATCTCCACATCGAAAAAATATGAGACAGCCATTGAGACGGCTCTGGGAGGCAGTATCCAGAACATTGTCACAGACCGGGAGGAGACGGCCAAGGAGCTGATCGAATATCTGAAGAAAAACAGATATGGCCGGGCTACCTTCCTTCCGCTTACCGGCATCAGCGCCAGAGGCGGCTTTACTCAGGAAAGCGCTCTGAGAGAGCCTGGAATTCTGGGACTGGCCAGCGATCTGGTGGAGGTGAAGGACGAGTACAGAACCCTGATCCAGTACCTGCTGGGGCGGGTGGTAGTGGCGGATACCATCGACCATGCCATCGCCCTGGCCAGAAAATTCCGCCATACTCTCCGAATTGTCACCCTGGAGGGAGAGCTTTTAAGCGCAGGCGGTTCCATGACAGGAGGATCCTTTAAGAACAGCAGCAACCTCCTGGGACGCCAGAGAGAACTTTCTGAGCTTCAGGCATCCTGCCGGAAGGCCTTGCAGGATGTGGAAGAGACCCAGAAGGCAATCGCAGATAACGGCCGCCTGAAGGCCCAATGCACCGGAGAGGCGGCGAGGCTTCGGGAGACAAAGCAGGAGATTGTTCTGAGAAAAAATACGGCGCAGATGAATATGGAACGGCTTCTGGGAAAGAAGCAGGAGATAGCGGAATCCTCCGCCGACCTGGTGATGGAAAACAGGGAGCTGGAGTTCCAGCTCAAGGAAATCCGGGAAAACAGGGCGCGTCTGTCCAGAGAAGAAGAACAGCTGGAGCAGCTCCAAAAGGAGCAGGAGGCACGCTCCGAACAGCTTTCCAGAAAGCTCTCTGATGCTCAGCAGCAGAAGGAGGAGACGGCAAAGCTTCTCTCCGGCGCACAGCTGACGGCGGCTGGAATCCGTCAGCAGGACCGCTTTATTGCAGAGAATGTAAGCCGTATTTTAAAAGAAGAGAGCAGCCTGAAAGAAGAACGGCAGCGGATTCTCGACGGCAGCGGCGAAAGCGAGGCAGTGATTTCAGAAAAGCTTGCTAAGATTGAACAGCTTGGCCGCCAGATTCTGGAGGAGACGTCGAAGGCTCAGAGACTGGAGGAAGCGCTGGCCCAGAATTCAGAAGAAAAGGAACGTCTGGCTGAAAAACAGAAATCCTTTTTCCGGAAGAGGGAGGAGCTTTCCGAGGAAATTGGCCGTCTGGACAAAGAGCTGTACCGTCTGGAGAGCCAGAAGGAACGGCTGACAGAGCGGATGAGCGATCAGATTTCCTACATGTGGGAGGAATATGAACTGACCTATTCCGGCGCCCAGGCTCTGAAGGACGAAGCGCCGGGAACCATTCCTGAGATCCGCCGGGCCATCGAGGAACTCAAAGGAAACATTAAGGGACTTGGAAACGTCAATGTCAACGCCATTGAGGACTACCGGGAAATCTCCGAACGGTACGAATTCCTGAAATCTCAGAACGACGATCTGGCGGCAGCCAGGGAGGCTCTTTTAAAAATTATAGAAGAGCTGGATACTGGCATGCGTCTTCAGTTTGAAGAAAAATTCGCCCAGATCCGCCAGGAATTTGACAAGGTGTTCAAGGAACTGTTCGGCGGCGGCCACGGCGCTCTGATTCTGCAGGAAGATGAGGATATCCTGGAGGCGGGAATTCAGATTATTTCACAGCCTCCGGGAAAGAAGCTTCAAAATATGATGCAGCTGTCAGGAGGAGAGAAGGCGCTGACCGCAATCGCCCTTCTGTTCGCCATCCAGAACCTGAAACCGTCGCCCTTCTGTCTTCTGGACGAGATTGAGGCGGCATTAGACGATTCCAACGTAGACCGGTTTGCAAAATATCTTCACAAGCTGACAAAAAATACACAGTTTATCGTAATTACCCACCGAAGAGGAACCATGGTGTCCTCTGACCGCCTGTACGGTATCACCATGCAGGAGAAGGGCGTTTCGACTCTCGTTTCCGTAAATCTTGTGGAGAGCGAGCTGGAAGCCCAGGCAAAGGCAGGCAGGACAAAATTTTAGACAGACTTTTATATAGAGGAGGAAAGCATACATGAGCGGAGGAAAAAAGGGGTTTTTCGGACGCCTGGTAGAAGGGCTGACGAAAACAAGGAATTCAATTGTAGCTGGAATTGACTCAATTTTCAGCGGTTTTTCAGCCATTGACGACGATTTCTACGAGGAGATTGAGGAGACGCTGATTATGGGAGACCTGGGAATCCAGACTACCATGGCGATTATGGAGGATCTCCGCCAGAAGGTAAAGGATCAGCACATCAAGGAGCCGTCCGAGTGCAAGGAGCTTCTGATTGAGAGCATCCGTTCTCAGATGGATCTGGGCGAAAATGCCTATGAATTTGAAAACAGGAAGTCTGTGGTCCTTGTCATCGGAGTCAACGGGGTGGGAAAAACCACCTCAGTGGGAAAGCTGGCGGGCCAGTTAAAGGATCAGGGCAAAAAGGTGATTCTGGCAGCGGCCGATACCTTCCGTGCGGCGGCCATCGAGCAGCTGACCGAGTGGTCCAACCGTGCGGGCGTGGAGCTGATTGCCCAGCAGGAAGGATCCGATCCGGCAGCCGTCATCTACGACGCCATCGCGGCAGCCAAGTCAAGACACGCAGATATTCTGATCTGCGATACGGCGGGCCGTCTCCACAATAAAAAGAACCTGATGGAGGAATTGAAGAAGATCAACCGAATCATTGACAAGGAATATCCGGACGCATACAGAGAGACTCTGGTCGTGCTGGACGGAACCACCGGACAAAACGCCCTGTCCCAGGCAAAGCAGTTCATGGAAGCCGCCGATATTACCGGAATCATCCTGACAAAGCTGGACGGAACCGCCAAGGGAGGAATCGCCGTAGCCATCCAGTCGGAGCTTGGCATTCCGGTGAAATATATTGGAATTGGAGAAAAAATCGAGGATCTTCAGAAATTTAATGCAAATGATTTTGTAAACGCCCTGTTTGAGAAGCCGGCAGAACAGTAAAAAACAGAAGAGGAGAGGGAACGCCATGTGCGAAAACGAGAAGAAGCTTACACTGGAAAAATTTGAGGAAGCCACCGAGGTGGTAGGAAAGGTGATTTCTGAGACAAAGTTAGTCTACAGCGAACACTTTTCCAATATGACAGGAAATAAGGTCTATTTTAAACCGGAAAACATGCAGTACACCGGCGCTTACAAGGTAAGAGGCGCTTACTACAAAATCAGCACTCTGTCAGAGGAGGAAAAGCAGAAAGGACTGATTACTGCCTCCGCCGGAAACCACGCCCAGGGAGTCGCCTATGCGGCCAAGCTGGCCGGCATTAAGGCCACGATTGTCATGCCTACCTCCACACCGCTGATGAAGGTCAACCGCACCAGAGGCTACGGCGCTGAAGTAGTGCTGGAAGGAGACGTGTTCGATCAGGCCCTGGCCCATGCCTACCAGCTGGCAGACGAGCACGGATACACCTTCGTCCATCCTTTCAACGATCTGGACGTGGCCACAGGACAGGGAACGATCGCCATGGAAATTATCAAAGAGCTTCCGACGGTGGACTATATTTTAGTTCCTATCGGCGGCGGCGGCCTCTGTACCGGAGTGTCCACTCTGGCCAAGCTGTTAAACCCCAAGATCAAGGTAATTGGAGTGGAACCGGCCGGAGCGAACTGTATGCAGGAATCTTTAAAGGCTGGAAAAGTAGTGGCTCTCCCAGGCGTCAATACCATTGCCGACGGAACAGCCGTTCAGAGGCCTGGCGATCTTTTGTTCCCATACATTCAGGAAAATGTGGATAAAATTATTACCATCGACGATTCCGAGCTGATTGTGGCCTTCCTGGACATGGTGGAAAATCATAAGATGATTGTAGAAAACTCCGGTCTTTTGACAGTAGCCGCCTTAAAGCATCTGGATGTGAAGAAAAAGAAAATCGTTTCTATTTTAAGCGGCGGAAATATGGACGTCATCACGATGGCTTCCATTGTCCAGCATGGACTGATCCAGAGAGACCGGGTATTCACAGTTTCCGTTCTGCTTCCAGACAAGCCCGGAGAGCTGGCCAAGGTCGCTTCACTTCTGGCAGAACAGCACGGAAATGTGATCAAGCTGGAGCACAACCAGTTCGTCAGCATCAACCGGAACGCGGCGGTGGAACTGCGCATTACCCTGGAAGCCTTTGGAACGGATCACAAAAATACAATCGTAGCCGCGTTAAGCGAGGCCGGATACCGTCCCAAGCTTGTCAAGTCAAAGGGCGTCTACGAGCTGTAGATGAAATGGGGGGAGCTGTAAAAGCATTATGTATCAATTAGATAAAAATACGCCTCTGGGGAAAAATCTCTGGTTTTTCGTCAAATGGAGCGCTGTTTCCACTCTGATCGGTCTGACCACCGGTCTGGTGGGAACTGTATTCGGGCATCTTGTCATGAGGGCAGGCGCTTATTTTAACAGCCGCCGCTGGACCTTAGCCCTTCTGCCGGCAGCCGGCCTCATGATTGTATGGATTTACCACCTTTTAAAAGAAGACAAAAACAGAGGAACCAACATGGTGATTGAATCCATCTACACGGATTCTGATATTTCTCCCGGCACAGCGCCGGCTATTTTCCTGGGTACGATTCTCACTCATTTCTCCGGCGGATCTGCCGGACGGGAGGGAGCCGCCCTGCAGATGGGAGGAAGCATCGGCAACCAGATTGGCCGCCTGATGAAGCTGGACGAGAAGGATAAAAAGATTGCGGTTATGTGCGGAATGAGCGGCGCCTTTGCCGCTCTGTTCGGCACCCCCATGGCTGCGGCTCTCTTTTCCATGGAGGTTATCAGCATCGGCGTTATGTACTATGCGGCCCTGGTTCCCTGCACCTTTTCCGCATTTATTGGAGCGGCTGTTTCAAAGCACCTGGGACTGGCTCCGGAGGCCTTCTCCATCGGCCCGGTTCCTGAATTTTCTCTGAAAGCGGCCCTGATCATGACTGTATTAGGCGTTTTATGCGCTCTTGTTTCAGAGCTGTTCTGCATTGTCCTTCACCGCACCGAAAAGGTGTATCGGAGGTACTTTCCGTCTCCAGGCAGGCGGATAGCGGCAGGCGCTGTTCTGATTATCATACTTACGCTTCTGGAGGGTTCCTTTGATTACAATGGAAGCGGTATTCTGCTGATTGAACGGTGCTTTGAGGGGGATGTCCGGTACGAAGCCTTTCTCTGGAAAATCCTGTTTACTGCAGTAACTCTGGAGGCCGGTTTTAAGGGGGGAGAGATTGTTCCAACCTTCTGTATCGGCGCTGTCTTTGGGTGCAGCTTTGCCATGATAACAGGGCAGCCGTTCGGCCTGATGACAGCCTGCGGTATGCTGGCTCTCTTTGTGGGAGTGACCAACTGTCCTATTTCCACGCTTTTGATTGGCTTCGAGATGTTCGGATACCAGGCCATGCCCTATTTTGTGCTGGTGATTGCCGTGAGTTTTACTCTTTCCGGGTATTACAGCCTTTACTCCAGCCAGAAGTTTGTCTACTCTAAGACGAAAACAGAATATATCAACCGGAAAATGGAAGAGTAGGAGGAAAGTTCAATGAAAACACTGATTCGGCACGCGACTGTGCTTACCATGGACGAGAAAAATACTGTATTTAAAAACGGCTGCGTTTTAATCGATGGGGACAGGATTGTAAAAGCGGGGGAGGAGGAGAAGCTGCAGGCAGAAATTGAGTCCTTCGGCGCTTCACAGATAATTGACGGACATGGGGGAATCCTGATTCCCGGCCTGATCAACACCCACTGCCATGTCTCCATGATGCCCTTCCGTACCCTGGGAGACGACTGCGCCGACCGCCTGAGACGTTTTCTTTTTCCTCTGGAAAATGACGCCATGACCAGAAAATTAGTCCGCCTGGCCGCCAGATACGGAATCTGCGAGATGCTGTTAGCCGGAGTGACCTCCTTTGTGGATATGTACTATTTTGAAGATCAGGTAGCCGAGGCCTGTGAGGAGCTTGGTATCCGGGGCTGGCTGGGAGAGACGGTGATCGGGCAGAAAACCTGCGACAGCGAAGAGCCCTACGGCGGCCTGGCCTACGCTGAAAACTTTATCAGGCAGTGGAAAGGCAGCAGCCTTGTAAAACCCTCTGCAGCTCCCCACGCCACCTACAGCAACAGCCCGGAAATGCTGAAAAAAGCTTACGAGCTGTCATGTAAGCACGACACCCTGTTTACCCTCCATGCCAGCGAGATGGACTTTGAGATGGAACAGTTCCGGCGTGAGAAGAACATGACGCCGTCTGAATTTTTATACGATCTGGGCGTATTAAGCGGCAGGACTCTGCTGGCCCACTGTGTTTACATGACGGATCGCGACATGGATCTGCTGGCGGAGACGGGAACGTCTGTCGCCCACTGCATTGGATCCAACACAAAGGGGGGCAGAGGAGTAGCCCCTGTTCCAGCCATGCAGAAGAGGCAGATTCCAGTAGGATTTGGAACAGACGGCGCCTCCTCCGGAAATACGCTGGATCTGTTTACCCTGTTTAAGCTGTTTGCCGATTTCCAGAAGACGGCTTACCATGACAGAAGCCTGTTCCCGGCAGAGGACATTGTGAGAATTGGAACCATGGGCGGCGCGCAGGCGCTCCATGCAGAAAAGGATCTGGGATCCATCGAAGCTGGAAAGAAAGCAGATTTAGTGATCGTGGAGACAGATTCTGTCAATATGTTCCCATGCTACAATCCCTATTCTGCCCTTGTCTACTCTGCCAACTCCTCCAATGTGGACACGGTTATGGTCGACGGACAGCTGCTTGTGAGAGGCAGACAGCTGGTCAATGCCGACCTAGCCAAAATCCGGGAAGAGCTTCGCCAGGAAATGGGCCCCTTTATGGATGCGGCCAGACAGTATGGAGATATGCTGTAGATTAAAACCCAGTTTTTAAATCAAGCTTTGAAAATTCTTCTTCTGTGAGGGAGGCTCCTTTCACGCTTACCACCGCGGCTGAAACGCGGCCAGCGGTGTGAAGAGCCTCTCTCATGTTATATCCAAGGCTTAAACAGGCCATAACCGTTCCAATATGGGAATCGCCCGCTCCAACCGTATCGGCCACCTGGGCCGGGTAAGCGGGAATCTGGTAAAAGGATCCGTCCTTTTCCAGGCAGCAGGCCCCGTCTTTTCCTAATGTAACGATCACTGTATTTTCTGTCCTCTGAGCCAGCGCTTCTGCCGCTTCCCTTGCCTGGCTGCAGCCGGAGAGGGCACAGGCCTCTGCCTCGTTGATGTGGAGAACCGGGTGGAGCGCAAGCATTCTCTCTGTCTTTTCTTTCTCGATCAAAATCCCCCTTGGACCCGGGGCATAAAAAATCTGCTGCTCCCTGTGATCCTCCAGATAGCTTAACAGTTCGTTTCCCGTAGGCTCCTCCACCTCCAGCCCGCAGACATAGGTCATGTCAAAGGTCTCCTTCTCAAAGGGTTCCATCCATGTTCTGCTGAACGTATACTCGGCTCCATGCAGAGACATAAAGGTTCTCTCGCCGCCCCGTTCTACCAGACAGTAGCAGCATCCATTTTCCTGATCCAGGACGTCGGCCAGCACGGGAAATCCTTTCTGTTTCAGTTCTTTTCTCACATAATCTCCGTAAACGCCGGTTCCTACCGGTGAAATAAAGGTATGGGGCGCTCCAAACTGGCGGATAATGTTAGCCGCATTGTAGGCGCACCCGCCCAAAGCCATGGACTGGCTGAAGGGATGAATGTCCTCCTCTGTCTTCGGAAGATGGTCTACATTGATAATAATATCCACGCAGGTGGATCCAATAATCAAGATTTTTTTCGGAGTCTGGATTCTGGTTCTCATATAATATTTCCTCACATTGAAATTATAATTGAAAGTCGCTGTTTTTATAGTATACTAAAAAACAGAAATATTCAAATAGTTTAGACAGCTATAAATACTGATTTTAAAGGAGGAGACAACGGTGGAGAGAAAGCAGAGTGGACAGCCACAGACAGAAGAGGATATCTACAGAAAAATTTCAGATATGGCGGAGGAGCAGAGGGACGAGCTTATCCAGCTCCGGCGTGATTTTCACAGATATCCGGAAACCAGCTGGCTGGAAATGAGAACTTCCGCTAAAATTGCAGAATATCTGACAGAGCTTGGCATGGAAGTCCTCACCGGGAAGAACGTTTGCAGGGAGGAAGCCCGTATCGGCGTGCCTGATCCAGATATTCTGGAACGCCATTTCAGCCAGGTGAAGGAGCAGGGCGCACCCGCCCGGTTTTTGACGGAGGAACTGGAACAGGGGTATACGGGAGTGGTAGGAATCCTCCGCTGCGGGGAGGGGCCGACCGTCGCTCTGAGATTTGATATTGACGCGCTCCCCATGGAAGAAGCAGAGGATCTGGAGCATCGTCCTTTCCGGGAGGGATTTTCTTCCCAGAATCCAGGAATGATGCACGCCTGCGGCCATGACTGCCATGCAGCTATCGGCCTTGGGACAGCCAGGATTCTGTCTGCGCTCAGAGATCAGCTGCACGGCACTGTAAAATTTCTGTTCCAGCCTGGGGAGGAGGGGACAAAAGGCGCTTACGCCATGGTGGAAAATGGTCACCTGGACGGAATCGACTATTTTGCCGGAACTCATGTGGCGCCGGACGACAAGGAGGACGACGGGGATATTACCCCGGGAACCTACGGTTCACTGGCTACCTGTAAGTATAACGTCTTCTTCCACGGTCAGGCAGCCCACGCAGGAGGCTTTCCGGAAGAAGGGAAAAATGCCGTTCTGGCCGCAGCTCATGCTGCAGTAGGGCTGTCCGGCATTGCCCGCCACAGCCAGGGCATCAGCCGCGTCAACGTAGGCGTGATCCGGGGCGGCAGCAACAGCAACGTAGTGGCAGACGAGGCCATGATTTCCATGGAGGTCCGGGGAGAAACAGATGAAATTAATCAATACATGGATCGGCGGGCAAAGGAAATCTGTCAGGCAGCGGCAATGATGGAGGAATGCAGCTGCGAGATGCGGCTGATGGGCAGAGCCCCCTCCCAGGTCAGCAGTCCGGAGCTGATAGATCGGATTTCAAACCTGGTCAGGAACCATCTGCCCCAGTACCGGGTGAGCAGTAATCCAAACGCCAAAAACTGGGGCAGCGAAGATATCGGTTTTATGATGAACCGGGTACAGGAACAGGGCGGACAGGCTGTCTACATGAGAACCATGACAAAAATGGCCTCTCCTCAGCATACCGTGCGGTTTGATGTGAATGAGGACGTTCTTGTAAAGGGAGCTGTCTCATTTTCTGCCATTGTGTGCGACCTGCTGAAAAAGAATTAAAATCAGCTTAGAGCATCTTCATCCGGAATACACTCTTACCCGCTCGTCGTTATGGATAATTCTTCTGCGTTTTTTTCCATATTTCTGTCGAAAGAGGAGAATCTGTTGAAAGAAGAAACCTTCTATTTGACAGGAGACGTCCTGTGTTTTATCCTAATAGCGTAAATACAAGTTCAGAATCAGATAACTGGCAGTCCAGAAAAAGGAGGAACCATATTTTATGAAGATTAAAATGTACCACGTAAGCAACCTGGAAAAATTTATGGAGTTAGTCAGCCAGTGTAAGGGAAACGTATATGTTGTTTCAGAAGACGGAGACAAATTAAATCTGAAAAGTAAGCTGACTCAATTCGTAGCTCTGTCCAAGCTGTTTGCTTCCGGCTATATCGAGAGCCTTTCTCTTGAGACAACAGACGAATCAGACTCAGCTCTGCTGTTAAACTATATGATCACCGGCGAGCAGTAGAAGAGGAGCGCAGAAACTGCAAAAAGTTTTTCTGCGCTCCAACTTTTTACCCATCCCTCCCATCTATAAAACAGAAAGAAAACAAAAGGAGAGATGATTATGAAGAAAAATTATCAGTTAATAGCCTGTTTATCCGTATCTATGCTGCTTTTTACCGGATGCGCTTCCGGACAGCAGCCCCAGGAAACCAGCGCTCAGACAACAGCGGCCCCGCTTGACGCAGAGCAGAGTGTTTCAGAACGTCCTTCTGACAAGAAGGAGAAAGAGAAAATTTCTATTGAAGTAAAGGAGGGGCAGAGCTATGAAAAGGAGGAAGGCACATTGTCTGCTGAAATCCGAAGGCCTGTGTTAGTGGATCAGAATGGAACAGAACTTTCCATAAACAAAGAAATCTCAGAGTATGTGGACAGCCTGATTGCAGAATATGAGGAAAATAAGGCTGCCTCTGAAAAAGAGGAGGGAGACGTACATTACGCAGTTTCCAATACTTATGAAGTCACTCACGACGGAGAGCAGTATTTTTCTATGTATATGGCAGCAGCGCGTATTATGGGAAGCGGTTCAGAAACCTATCAAACGTACACCATTGATAAAAAAACTGGAGAAGCAGTTTCTCTCGGGGAGCTGCTGGGAAATGAGGAAACGCTCAGGCTTGTCAGTGAAAATATCTCTGCCCAGATGGAAGAACAGATGAAGGAGGACGCATCTGTCGTCTACTTTCAGGCATCGGAAGGCGGCTTTTCCGGTCTGACAGGCGATGAGAGCTTTTACCTGAATCAGGACGGTTCTCTGGTCGTCGTGTTTGATGAATACACTGTTGCGCCAGGCTCCATGGGAATGGTGGAATTCACGATTCCCACAGAGACGGCAGGCGCTTTCCGATAATGATTTCGATCAGTTAAACAGCCACCAGGTCGGCTGTTCTGATATCTCCATGCCCAGCTTTTTCTGAAGGCTCATGGATTCTGTATTTCCTTCTATGACCTGGCAGAACGGAAGCTTTCCGTGTTCCAGAAAATGGCGGATAAGAAAGGCCTCCAAACGGAAGCCATATCTTTTCCGCCTGTATTCTGGAAGAATTTCTAAAAGCCCCATGCTTCCTTCCAGATGCTCGCCTGCAAAGCCAGCCATCCGATCCCCCTCAAAAATCCCCCACAGCTGTCCGCGCGAAATCAATTCCCTCACATAATCGCCAGGATCCTCCATCGTGCCGTAAAAGCTGCACACTTCCTTGGCATGCTCATTTTTCAAAGCAATGATTCCTGAATCATCGGATTCAGGAGCGTTTTTCTGCATCCAGGCCGCCTGATTCGTCAGTACACTGGTAGCAAAATGATACTGCGCCTGTATTTCCTCCGCCAGCTCTTTCTGATGAACGGCAAACTGGTGGTATGTATTCTGGGACAAAATCTGACGGCATGGTTCAAAATTCTCTGCCGCAATCATGCAGGTCTGGCTGTCTGTTTCATAAATCATGACTCCGTCCTGTTCGGCATATAAAATTTCAGCCTGCTTTATCCGAATGGCTTCTATCATATCAATGTGGTTTACAATTCCTCGATCTGCCAGCCATTTAACTGCTTTTTCGCTGGTGCCTTTTTTCGTCTGATCCATCCTTTTGTACCTCCTCCTATCACAGCTTAGCGCCAAGAAACAACCGTTTTGTACGCTGCGCCAAGCCGCCCGAAAAATCAGAAAGCAAAAACTTTCTCTGACGAAATCATATCCTTTAAAACACTCATTGTCAAGCCAGCTCCCACACACCGGGGAAAATATAAATGTCTGTTTAAGCCTGGAAAGCAGGAAGAGCCTGGACGGCGGAGAAGGTAAAGCGGCTGAAAGCCCTGGAAAGATACAAGAAGGAGAACAAGAAGCGGTATACTGGGAAGCTCCAGTCTCTGAACAGAGAGATTGAGGAGCTGATTCGAAAGGCCAGGGAAACAGGGGGCATGGAGCAGGGAAGAGCAATCGAATGCTATGCAGATATGACCATTCGGACTGCCAGCAAACGGGCCTATCTTCAGGGGAGATATCCAACGCATGGCGGTAAGGGAAGACCTTATGGATGTGCTCACACATGAGTATGGCTACTTCATACACAGGCATGCAGAAGCGGACTATGTTCAGAAATCAAAAGTTTTCCGGGCGAAAGAGCTGGGCGGAGGGCTTATGAACGGAGATTGGAAGTATAATATCAATACAAGATACTCCGCTAAAGCCAAAATAGATGCAGCTAAGATTAGTAAATATGCCACGGAAAATCCTTATGAGGCATTTGCGGAAGGGTTCCTGGGTATGGATAAAGGCGAGAAAATACCGGACAACATAGAGAAAGTCGTTAATGTAGCCAAGACAAAAGCAGGGGCGAAAAATGTTGCAAAGGAAACTGGCTCTGGTATAATGAAAAATATCAGGATACCTTCCGCCGCTCTTTCAGCAAAGAATATTACAGCGGATATAGTTGATGAAATCCAGTCCGGTATCGATGGAATTCTGCTTGAGTACGATGCAAAAATAGCTTTTATATCGGTACGAGATATGAGCATTCAATTTCCAGATACCCCATATATGATTCAGTCTGGTGATGATTCTGGAATGAAAAGGGTTGATTTTATCATAAATTCTGGATTTGATTTTAACGGATTCAGAGAGGTGGTTTCTGCCGGATATGAAAGTGGCTATTTTGCAGGAAAAAGCATAAAAGATCATGCAATTCATGAGATGGCTCATGCAATGGCAGGCCAGCAATACAAAACGATATCAGCGTTCCGAGATTTTGTTAAGAGATTAGAAGGACATGACTCTTTTTGTCTGGCTCTGCATGGGGATGATCTACATATCCGGTTTAGTGCTTGGTCTGCTCAGCACTGTAATTGCTCTGCTTGGTGTGGCTGTGCTTATTACCTATTCCCCACAGAATGGTGTGATCCTTTTGGTCATGGCATTTTTGATTAGCCCGATGGGGCTGCCGCTGGCTGCGATCTGGCTGCTGGGTAAGGTGCAGAGTTTGAAATTTGCGATCCAGGATTGGGTGTATGGGTAAAAATTCCCAATTCGAGACACACCATGTCTTGAATTGAGTTGGTCACATTATCGCCTTTTGATGCGTGTAGCAGATGAATAGACACGAACCTTTTATGTGGAAGAATGCTTAAGGTCTGCGTGGATCGTCCGACAGTTAAAACGGCAGATCAACACGATGTACTATCAGAGAATAAATAAGAGCAACAGGGTGTCGGGATTTTCCCGAGACCCTGTTACTCTATCTCATAATCGTCGCTGTCATTTGCTTCACCTGTTGTACAGGTAAAGCATAGGTTGCTGCCAGTAATGGCACTTCCCGCCGCCCAAATCGGTGCACCACAGATCATATATTTTGCACCGTTTTTCTTGGCAGTAAGTGTGTCATTCAGTGTTTTTACCAGTTCCTTTTTTCGATAGCCTTTATTATTCTTCATGACCATACTAGCAAACGCTTCAACAGAAATTGGTTGCATTATTGGGTTACACCTCCTTAAAGCGTTCGGAAAATTATGCTTGTGTTTTCGGGGTTAGACGGTCATATTGGATGATGGTCTCTCCGGTAGTTAAATTCTTTTTTTCTTTATAGAGCATGGTATAGCGTGGCTGTCCCTCTGTGTAATCTTTCTTCTCTTTCGGGAAGAAAGACCGGCAGAAATATTTTCCCGTGTCCTTGTGTTCCGCAATAAAAATGTAAATATCGCTGTTTTCCAACGGAGTTGATAATAAATAGTCCGCTTCAATTAAAGAGAACTGATTCAATTTTGCATTGTACCGGAACACCAGACGATTATCGTCCAAGAGTTGTTCAATCAGTGCTAATGATTCAAACCGGTTCTCAATTTGAGCCAGATAACGGCTTTTCGTTAAAGTCTCATAGGTAGTGCTTCCGGTTATGATTTCATCAAATACAGAACCACGATTTTGTTTTGCGATCCGCAAATCTTTCAGTTTTCCAAGACCCATCAAGTGATGAAAGTCCAATTTGGAAAAGCCAATCACTAACTCTACGGTTTTTCCCTTTCGGCCAATCACGATCCGATATTGTATTTCTAACAATTTCTCAAATGCTTTTGCGCACTTTTGTAATTTATCCATAAAACCTCTCTGTCCATAAAGAAAGCCGCCCTGCAATGCAAGGCGGCTTTGAACATTTTCTTTCGGCTTTGCAGCCTACTCCGGTTTGAGGTTACTGTACAACCCCTACTGAAAGCTCTGCATAACAAGGCATCCCGGTACGCTGTTATGCTTCAACGCTTTGGCAGACACACGCCGTTGCCCACCTTATACTATTATTATATGCAACTTCAGAAAATATGTCAATCCCCATGAAAAATCAAAAAATATCTTAAAACTTTCAAAAGTAAATTCCACCGCATAAACGGACGGTGGAATTTACTTTTGAAAGTTTTAGAGGAGAGAAACTGTTTATGAAAGATAGATAAAGTAGAAACTTTGTGGTATACTCTTCCCGTTACCGCCTCCTAGACTGGTACGGAAGGGAGGTGAATCACATGGAGTATATTGCTTCTCTTATTGTCACTGTTGTGGGTGGTGTAATTTGCCATTGCATCATCAAATGGATGGATAGTGACAAATAGTCGGTAACCATCCTACGGTATTAAGCCCTGCCGTGCCAAAACAGGGAATAGAAAACCCCAGAGTTGCAGCTCTGGGGTTTTCATTTTGCTGAATCACATGGATTCATTACTTCTCTTTGCCTACTGGCATTATAGCATATGCGTATTTAAATTACAAGATACGTATGCGCTGTTTTTTTTACCCTAAAATCAGGAAGGAGGTGAAAAAGGATGCGCCGGAGCCGCTCTGATTGTATCATCTTCGGTTTTGTGTGATATTTCGTGTGATATTTGAGCTGAAAACGGTAATATTTTCCTATCACAGAGAGATATCAAACATTCACGTTAAAAACGAAAACCCTTGTATTTACAAGGAAAACTTCATATTTTCCAGCAAATGCAAGGGTTTGAAAAAGTGGAGATAATGGGACTCGAACCCACGGCCTCTTGAATGCCATTCAAGCGCTCTCCCAGCTGAGCTATATCCCCATATGATTCAGAACGATTGTATTCTAGCATAAAAAAGTTTTCTTGACAAGTATTTACTGAAAAATTTCTTTAATTCTTTAGCGAAATCAAGTATAATAGACAATATCTGTCATATTCTGTATTTTAAGGAGAACCTGCCTATGTATCGTGAAACGGAACTGAGAGCCCTTTATGACCGCCTGAAAGCACAGTATCCACAGTATCAGCTGGACTTTTCAGGCGATTGTCTGACGATCGCCAGACTCCGCAGCAGAGCTGTGATAAATTGTGAAGGGGCAAAGCTGTATACAGGTGAGACGCTGTACGATCAGTTTACCAGTGAGGAGGTAAACAATCCCGATGATCTTTATGAGCTGATTGAATTATTTTTTTTAGAACTCCAGCGTTCCGGCATGGAGAGCGGGAATGAAACCTATCGTTCTGCTCAGAAGCAGGCAGCCCGGGGAACTACGCGCCTGATGCTTTCTATGAGCCTTTTTCTTACGATCTGCCTGGTTTCGCTTCTCATTACTCGAAACCGCTGGTGGATTGCACCGATCTTGATTCTCCCGTTTGTGTCCTTTGTGCCGCTGGCTCTGATCCATAAGCGCGCGTTTCAAACCCATTGGGTCTGCCCGACATGCGGAGAGGCTCTTCCCTTAGATAAGCAAAGCCGTTTCCCCAAAATGGAGTATGTATTTCAATGTCCCTGCTGCGGCCAGATACTGGAACAGCCGTCAGAACTGGAACCGGTTCATCCGGAAAGCACTATGCCGAAAAAGCAGCTGGAGCCGCCCTGTGATCTGCCTAAACCTGGAAAAAAATGGCCCTGTCTGCTGGCTGGCAGTATTACAGCCGCTCTGTCTCTGTTCCTTTTTCCGCTTTTGTTTGTCTCAGATGAACCGCTGGATCCGCTGGGAGTCGGAATAGCGGCAGCGCTTCTTTTGCTGCTTATCGGACTGGGGATGGTACTGATTTTCTGCCGCCACAGGGAGCTGGAAGCAATACGGCAGCCAATCGTCGCCGTACGGGAACGGAATATTGTGACGGTTTTTGGAATGATTTTATGGCTTCTCGGTTTCATTATGATGCTCCTTTCCGTTATTGTATCTGGAACACCTCCGTTCGAGGCCGTTTATACAATTGTCACTGCCTCCATCGGCCTGCCGTTTATGGTGCTTGGAATCTGGATGCTGTCAGCAGGGCGCAGCCGAAGCCTGCTGATATTCCAGGATAATTCTGTTCTGTATACCAGCAGCTTTGGAAAGCAGAAAATGTTTGCGCCAGGCCAGATAACTGCTGTGCAGCTTACTGCCAGCCGTTCCATCCGCCTGCTGGACAGCAATGGTAAAAAGCTGGTTTCGGTGGAAACAAATATGAAAGGCATTCCCCGGCTGGCAGAGTGGATTGAGTGTTTAGATCTCGCAGCTTCTCTGACTCATGCCATGGAAAAGCAGGCAGAGCAGGAAGCGAAGGCAGAGGGAACTGTCCAGTGGCGGGAAGAGTACAGAACCCGCTGGCACGCTCATATGAAGGCTGTCCGGGCAGGAAAATGGCTGGTTTTGCTTTTCTTTGCTGCCGGTACGCTTGCTCCGCTGCCTCTGGCTCTCTTTGCCGATATAAAATTCCGCGCTGCAATGGCGATTGCAGCCATTGCCCCCATTCCATTTTTAGTGTTCTGCATCGTTTTTGCTCCTGTCCTGCTTTTTGACGATCCGCCCAAAAACGCTACGCCTGAGTGGAACACCATGCACATAAAAATGCCTCTGATTCCTTCGCTGCTTCTAGCTCTTCTCTATATGGGACAGGTTCACTACTTCTGGGAAGGCTGGGTTCTTCAGGAGGTGGACGACAGCTGGTTCAGCCTGGTACGGATATTGGTTATCGGCGTATTTCTGACGGTTATGCTGCTTGTGCGTACCCCAAAACGCCTGCGTCTGGGAGCAGGTTTTTTCATGGGGCTGATTGGCTTCTGCACAGCCTTTGGCTTTCATTATTATATCAATACAGCCCTGTGCGGCCCGGCCAGACATTATCCGGCAGTCATCGCAGACAGCCATGCCGGCGATCCAGATGATGAAGAAGATCACTGTACTCTGACTGTTATCATGGACGACGGCAGGAAAGCCGACCTTGCGGTTCTGAGAGAAATCTATGAACAGGCCCTGCGCGGCGAACCGTTTGATCTCTGCCACTGGGAAAGCCCGCTGGGAGCGGCGTTTCTGGATATCCATGCTCCAAAAGAAGACGATGAAGAGTAAAGAAATATATAAAATATAGTGTAAAGAAAAAATACTTGACACCCCAGCCTGCCTATGATATTATAATGCAGGTGATTGGAAATGGAAAAAATTGTGGAGCAGACACTTCTCTATGATTTCTATGGCGAGCTGCTGACAGACCACCAAAAAGAAATCTACGAAGACGCAGTGTTTAACGACTTATCTCTCAGCGAGATTGCCAATGAACAGGGAATCAGCCGCCAGGGCGTCCATGATCTGATTAAGCGGTGTGACAGAACTCTGAACGGATACGAAAAAAAGCTTCAGCTGATTCACAAATTTCAGCAGACCAGAGAGCTGGTGGCAGAAATCCATAAGCTGACAAAACAGTTTAAGGAGACAGGGGACGAAGCTTTTATTGACCGCATTGGCGAGATTTCCAGTGACATTATTAAGCTGTAGCCACAGGACACTGTGGCGGGACAGGAGGTTTTCCGGATGGCTTTTGAGAGCCTTGCAGACAAACTGCAGAACGTATTTAAAAATCTGACTGGAAAAGGCCGTCTGTCAGAGGCTGATGTAAAGGCCGGGCTCAGGGAAGTCAAGATGGCTTTGCTGGAAGCGGACGTCAGCTTTAAAGTAGTAAAACAGTTTATCAATTCTGTGCAGGAGAGGGCGGTAGGACAGGACGTCTTAAATGGTCTGAATCCGGGACAGATGGTAATAAAAATTGTAAATGAAGAGCTGGTTAAGCTGATGGGATCCGAGATGACGGAGATTGCCTTAAAGCCTGCCAATGAAATCACCGTCATTATGATGGCCGGTCTTCAGGGCGCAGGTAAGACGACTACCACAGCGAAGATTGCCGGAAAGCTCAAGGCCAAAGGCAGAAAGCCTCTGCTTGCAGCCTGCGATATCTATCGTCCGGCAGCCATCGACCAGCTGAGAATCAACGGTGAAAAGCAGGGCGTTCCCGTATTTTCCATGGGAACTGGCCATAAGCCGGTAAATATTGCCAAGGCAGCCATTGAGCATGCGGCTAAAAACGGCGACAATGTGGTGATTCTCGATACTGCCGGCCGTCTTCACATTGACGAGGACATGATGAACGAGCTGGTGGAAATTAAAGAACAGATTGCTGTGGATCAGACGCTTTTGATTGTAGACGCCATGACTGGACAGGACGCGGTAAATGTCGCGGGCATGTTCAACGATAAAATCGGCATCGACGGCGTTATTCTGACCAAGATGGACGGCGATACGCGAGGCGGAGCAGCTCTTTCTATCAAAGCGGTAACAGGCAAGCCGATTCTCTATGTGGGTATGGGCGAGAAGCTCTCTGATTTAGAGCAGTTTTATCCGGACCGTATGGTTTCCCGAATCCTGGGAATGGGCGATATCATGTCCATTATTGATAAGGCCACTGCTGTGATTGACGAAGAGAAAGCGAAAGCTCTCTCTCAGAAAATTAAGAAGGCAGAGTTTGATTACAATGACTTCTTAGACCAGATGCACCAGATTAAAAAAATGGGCGGCATGGCCAGCATCATGAATATGATGCCCGGCATGAACCAGTTAAAGGGCGTGGATCTGGACGGCAATGAAAAGATGATGGACCGGGTGGAGGCGATTATCCTCTCCATGACGAAAGAAGAGCGGGCCAATCCTGATTTGCTGAATCCTTCCAGAAAGAAACGAATTGCCAAAGGGGCAGGCGTGGATATCGCGGAAGTAAACCGCATTGTCAAGCAGTTTGAGCAGATGAAAAAGATGATGAAGCAGCTGCCGGGCATGATGGGCGGAAAACGCCGGGGAGGACTTGGCGGACTGATGGGAAAGATGAAGCTTCCCTTCTAAAATCAAATATTTGAATGAAAAGAAAAGGTTAGCAAATGCAGATGCATTTTCTATATAAGTTTCCAAATACACAAGGAGGTAAATTACAATGGTAAAGATGAGATTAAAAAGAATGGGTCAGAAGAAAGCACCTTTCTATAGAATTGTCGTTGCAGATTCCAGATCCCCAAGAGACGGAAGATTCATCGAAGAGGTAGGCTACTACGATCCGAACACAGAGCCGAGCACTATCAAGATCGATGAGGAAGCTGCTAAGAAGTGGTTAGCAACAGGCGCTCAGCCAACAGAGACTGTTGGAAAGCTTTTAAAAATCGCTGGTATCCAGTAAATAGCTTGTATGAAAAATGCCTTTTAAAGGCATTTTTCATAGGCCGGCTTCGGAGTTCCGAGTGCGGTCTGCGAGGTGAATGGTATGAAAGAATTAGTGGAAGTGATTGCAAAAGCGCTGGTAGACAACCCAGATGAGGTTGCAGTTACAGAATCTGTAAAAGATGACGAGATTGTAGTTGAGCTGACAGTCGCTTCTTCCGATATGGGTAAGGTGATTGGAAAACAGGGCAGAATTGCGAAAGCGATCCGCTCCGTTGTGAAAGCAGCCGCATCAAAAGAAGATAAGAAAGTTATTGTAGAGATTCAGTAACGAAGAAGCCGCCGGCCTTCATGGTAGACGGCTTTTGTTATTTCAGAAAATGGAGACGACTATGGAACAGTTTTTACGGGTGGGCGTCATTACCTCTCCTCACGGCATCCGCGGCGAGGTAAAGGTGTTCCCTACAACCGACGATATCAACCGCTTTAAGAAACTGAAGGAAGTATATCTGGACACCGGAAAAGAGCGCCTTTCTCTCCGCGTGGAGCAGGCGAAATTTTTCAAGGGCATGGCGATTTTAAAATTCAGGGAATTTAACAGCATCAACGAGGTGGAGCCATTCCGCAAAAAAGATCTTCTCGTATCCAGAGAGCATGCGGTTCAGTTAGCGCCTAATGAAAACTTTATCGTAGATCTCATCGGCCTTGCTGTGGTGACTGACGAGGGAGAGGAGTTCGGAACGGTAAAGGATATTCTTCAGACAGGCGCCAACGACGTCTATGTGATTACGGGAAAGGATGGAAAGGAATATCTGTTCCCATCTATCAAGGAGTGCATTCTTGACGTGGATCTGGACAAAGGACAGGTTCTGGTACATATTTTAGACGGCCTTCTGGATCTGTAAAGTTCCCGGGCCGTCTTTTTAAGCAGGAGGACGCGATGAATTATCATATACTGACTCTGTTTCCGCAGATGATCATGGACGGATTAAATAACAGCATTATCGGCCGCGCCATAGAAAAAGGGCTGATATCGGCAGAAGCAGTGAATATCCGGGATTTTTCCCAGGATAAGCACAATCATGTGGACGACTATCCCTACGGCGGAGGCGCAGGCATGGTTATGCAGCCCGGTCCCGTGGTTTCTGCCTACGAGGATCTGGCCGCCCGCCTGAGAAGGCGGCCCAGGGTAATTTATATGACTCCCCAGGGAAAGGTGTTCAGCCAGAAAATCGCAGAGGATCTGGCAAAGGAGGAGGATCTGGTCTTTCTCTGCGGCCACTATGAGGGAATTGACGAGCGGGCTTTGGACTTAATTGTCACAGACTATCTGTCCATTGGCGATTACGTCCTGACAGGAGGAGAACTTCCCGCTATGGTCATGATCGACTGCATCTCCCGCCTTGTCCCAGGAGTATTAAATAACGACGAGTCGGCAGAGTTTGAATCCTTCCACGACAATCTGTTAGAGTATCCCCAGTATACGCGTCCTGAGGTTTTTCAGGGAAGGCAGGTCCCTCAGGTACTGTTAAACGGAGATCACAGGAAAATCGACGCCTGGAGAAGAGAGCAGTCCATCCGCAGAACCATTGAACGGCGGCCTGATCTGATGAAGGACGCCTGTCTGACAGACGCAGAACAGAAATTTGCCGATTCTGTCTTTCATGAGCAGGAGACGGCGCGCCGGGCCTCCTATCAGGTAATCAGCCTGGATCTGTTTCAGACCCTTGCAGACGTCAATGCCAGAATTCCGGAAATCTGGAAGGAAATCCTGGGGGAGCAGTACACAGACCGCCGGGCCAGGGCAGGGGCGGAAGCTATTGTAAGCGCCTATCCCAAGGTTTTAAAAAAATCGTTTTCTGAGAACGGCTTCTGCGATATGGAAGAAATTTACCGCCGCTGCGCCAGAGAGGCCCTTCGGATTACAGGTTTTGGAAACGGCTCCTTTTCTGTGACAGAGGAAAAGATGACCCAGGTTATCCTTAAAAACCACAGTCTGGCTCCGCTTTATGAGGATGTGGTCTCCGTTCTCAGAGAGCTGAAAAAATGCTTCCGCCTTGTGCTTTCCAGCGACGCCAGCCCCCTTATGGCTGAGGGAGTTCTAAAACGGCTTGAGGAGGCCGGGATTACCTTTGAGAAAGTCTTTTTATCAGACGAATTAAAAGCCTGGAAGGGAGGGCCTGACAGGCGTTTCTTCTCCGAGGTATGCAGAGAGCTGAAGGTGAAGCCGGAGGAAATTCTCCACATCGGGGACAGCGTAAGCGATATTTCAGGCGCCTCAAAAAGCGGCCTCCACAGCTGCCTGATCAGCCGGGACTACCGGCCCTACAAGGGAAAGGCGCAGCCGGATTACAGAATTAACGGGCTGAGCGAGATTGCAAAACTGCTGCGAAAAATACCTGAAAAAGGTCTTGCAGAAGCGGACAATTTGTGATAGAATTTATACCTGTGAAATAAAGAGATGGTCCTCTGTTACGATATGTATTAAGAACATCAAAGATTTTAAAGGAGGTTCACTTAGATGAACGAGATTATTAAGAACATTGAGAACGCACAGTTAAGAACAGACGTAGCTGAGTTCCACGTAGGCGATACAGTTAAGGTATACGCTAAGATCAAAGAGGGAAACCGTGAGAGAATCCAGGTTTTCGAAGGAACTGTTATTAAGAGACAGAACGGCGGCATCCGCGAGACTTTCACAGTAAGAAAGAACTCCAACGGCGTTGGCGTTGAGAGAACATGGCCGGTACATTCTCCTTCCGTTGAGAACATCGAGGTAGTAAGACGCGGTAAAGTAAGAAGAGCTAAGTTAAACTACTTAAGAGACAGAGTCGGCAAGGCTGCTAAGGTAAAAGAGTTAGTTAAATAATTCTTGCAATTAAAGGGACAATGAAAATTGTCCCTTTCTTTACTTTATACGGAAATTTATATTTAAAAAGAACAATTTGAATCAAACGCAGAGAGGAACGCACTATGAATATACAATGGTACCCAGGCCACATGACAAAGGCCAAGCGGGCAATGAAGGAGGATATCAAGCTCATCGATCTGGTGATCGAGCTGGTGGACGCGAGAATGCCTCTGGGAAGCCGAAACCCTGATATTGACGATCTGGCCAGGGGAAAGGGCCGCATGATTCTCTTAAACAAGGCAGATCTGGCAGACGAGCGGAAGAACGAGCAGTGGACGTCCTGGTTTAAGGCCCAGGGCTTTCATGTGGTGAAGATTAACGCCCGCACGGGCATGGGGTTAAAGCAGATTACTCCTCTTGTTCAGGAGGCCTGCCGGGAAAAGATTGAGCGGGATCGGCGCAGAGGCATCAAGAACCGCCCGGTCCGCGCTATGGTCGTAGGCATCCCAAACGTAGGAAAATCCACCTTTATTAATTCCTTTGCAGGAAAAGCCTGCGCCAAGACGGGCAACAAGCCTGGCGTTACCAAGGGAAATCAGTGGATCCGCCTGAATAAGACTCTGGAGCTTTTAGATACTCCTGGAATCCTGTGGCCGAAATTTGAGGATCAGGCCATCGGCATGAATCTGGCTTTTATCGGCTCCATCAACGATGAAATTCTCGATAAGACAGAGCTGGCCGCAGAGCTAGCGCGTTTCCTGATAATCCATTACCGCGGCATGATGGAGGAGCGGTATCAGCTGGAAGAAGGGACAGACTATGAGCCCTACCAGGTGCTGGAGCAGATTGCCAGAATCCGCGCCTGCCTCTTGAAGGGAAACGAGCTGGACATTAAAAAGGCTGCCAATCTGTTCCTGGATGATTTCAGAAGCGGCAAGCTTGGACGGATCTCCCTGGAGTTTCCGCCGTCTGTCCCCTCTGAAGACCGTGGGCGCACAGCAGAAGCAGACGAGGAGGCACAGCATGAGAACGCTTAAGGGTGAAAAGCTGGAACAGGAGTTTCTCCGCCTGGAAGCCATGAAGGAATATGAAAAAAAATACGGGGCAGGAGCCGTTGTCTGCGGCATCGACGAGGCAGGCAGAGGCCCTCTGGCCGGTCCGGTGGTAGCCGGAGCCTGCATTCTGCCTGCGGACTGCCAGATTCTCTATCTGAACGATTCCAAAAAGCTGTCGGAAAAACGGCGGGAGGCTCTGTTTGAAGAGATTAAAGAAAAGGCGGTCGCCTTTGGCGTAGGAATCGTGAGTCCGGCTGTCATTGATGAGATTAATATTCTTCAGGCCACCTATGAGGCCATGCGCCAGGCTGTAAACAAGCTGCCTGTCGCTCCAGATATCTTTTTAAACGACGCGGTCATTATCCCTGGAATTGAGGAGAACCGGCAGGTGAAGATCATCAAGGGCGATGCGAAAAGCGTTTCCATCGCGGCGGCCAGCATTCTGGCCAAGGTGACAAGGGATCACATGATGGCAGAGTACGACAGCCTCTATCCTCAGTATGGCTTTGCAAAGCACAAAGGCTATGGGACAAAGGCTCATTTAGACGCCATCCGCGAGTACGGCATGTGCCCGATTCATAGAAGAAGCTTTCTGAAGAAATTTGAGGAGAGGGAGGCTGTCAATGACTGACAGAGCCAGCAGGAGAGCAGTGGGCGCGCACTATGAAGAGGAAGCGGCCCGATACCTGGAACAGCAGGGATACCAGATTTTAGAGCGGAATTTCTTCAGCCGTTATGGAGAAATTGATTTAATCGCAAAGGATGAGGATACCCTTGTCTTTGTGGAGGTCAAATACCGCTCCGGCGCGTCTTTTGGCGATCCGTCGGAGGCTGTGACGGCAAAAAAGCAGGAGCGGATCCGAAAAACGGCCCGCTATTATCTCTGCGCACGCCAGCTTTCCGAGGATACTCCCTGCCGCTTTGACGTGGCAGCTGTGCTGGGATCCCAGATCCGGCTGATCAAACATGCTTTTTATTAGACTTTTTATCAGATGAAGTTCAAGGAGAAACAGATGAGCGAAATCAAATTTAAAAAACGAGATGAGCGGGATGTGCTGGCTGTAAAGGAAAGCGCCGGCGTCACTTACCTGAGCTTCCCGGCTCTGGAGAACACCGGCCTGGTATTCCACGCCTTTTCCACCCGTCTGGGAGGCGTCAGCAAGGGAGACTACGCCACCATGAATTTTTCCTTTACAAGAGGCGACAACCGGGACGACGTACTGGAAAATTATGCACGAATGGCCCGGGCCCTCGGCGTGGAGCGGGAGAAGATGGTTCTCACCTATCAGACACACACGGTCAATGTAAGACAGGTAACAGAGGAGGACGCTGGAAAAGGCGTGGTCAGAGAGCGGGATTACACAGATGTGGACGGACTGATTACAGATATTCCAGGCATTACCCTGGTCACCTTTTTTGCCGACTGCGTGCCTCTCTATTTCCTGGATCCTGTCCACCGGGCCATCGGGCTGTCCCACTCCGGATGGCGCGGCACGGTCAAGGGAATGGGCCGGGTAACTGCAGAAGCCATGAGAGACGCCTTCGGATCCCGCCCGGAGGATCTGATTGCCTGCATCGGCCCCAGCATCTGCGCCGACTGCTATGAAGTGGGTCCTGAGGTGGCAGAGGAGTTTGCACAGGCCTTCTCTCAAACCTGTCATTCCGCTATTTTAGAAAAAAAGCCGGACGGAAAGTACCAGCTGGATCTGTGGAGAGCCAACCAGATTGTGCTGGAGGAGGCAGGGCTTAAGCCAGAGAATACCTCTGTCACCAATATCTGCACTCACTGTAATCCGGATCTTTTATTTTCCCACCGAAGGAGCGCGGAGCGCAGAGGAAATCTGTGCGCCTTCCTCTGCCTGAAGCCATAAGCCAGATACGACAAAGAGCATGCACTGCGAAAGATATTTCGTCTTCTGCAGTCCATGCTCTCTGCATTTTTGCATTCACCCTGCTAATACAGAGTCTGCGCTTTCTGAAGTCCTATCTCCTCAGGAGACAGCCTCTTTTTCAGACAGGCCTATTTGCCGGCCATCTGTCTCTCCTGCGCCTCGATCATCTTCTTTACCATATAGCCTCCGACTGATCCATTCTGTGCAGAAGTTAAGTTTCCGTTGTAGCCGTTGCTTAACGGAACGCCGAGTTCACCTGCGACCTCCATCTTAAAGCGGTTCATTGCTTCCTTTGCCTCTGGTACATTTGTTGTGTTGTTATTTGTAGACATAACAAACCCTCCTTTTCATCTGACGCCCATGCAGTTATTTTCTTTTGTGTGTTTCATGGGCTTTTGTTTTTGCTACATTCCTAGTATGTGTCAAATGGTCTGTAATACACTGGCATCTTTTGAGCCTTTTTCCAATGTCTGCCTGCGGTTTGAACGCTGCTTTTGAAACGGGCTTTTTCTCGAATCTTTTAATTTTGCCTTGTATATCAGGCCATTACATACTATAATATGCTGTGACGAGCGCGTGGATTGAAATTCTCTCCTGCGCGCCGCCAATAATCAGACAGCAGGAAAAATAGATGAGAGTAATAGCCGGCAGCGCCAGAAGGCTGCTTTTAAAGACACCGGAAGGGATGGAAACCAGACCGACCACAGACCGGATTAAGGAAACCTTATTTAATATGATTCAGGATGATTTGTATCACTGCCAGTTCCTTGACCTGTTTTCAGGGAGCGGCGCCATCGGAATCGAGGCCTTAAGCCGCGGAGCCAGACAGGCCGTATTTGTGGAGAACCATCCTGATGCTGTAGAGACCATCCGCAGCAACCTGAAGACTACGCGTCTGGAAGAACAGGCCATTGTCATGAACTGCGATGTAATGACAGCTTTAAAACGTCTGGAGGAGCGGGGATTTTCCTTTGATTTTATTTTTATGGATCCCCCCTATAACTGTTTTCATGAAAAACGGGTCCTGGAATACCTGGCCCATTCTTCCCTGGTAACGCAGGATACCGTGATCCTCGTGGAGGCTTCCAGGGAGACAGATGCCTCCTATCTTTCCAGTTTTGGTTTTCACCTGGATCGGGTAAAGGAGTATAAAACAAACAAGCATTTATTTATCAGTCTATCTGACTGCAATTCTTAAACACCAAAGGAGAAAACAGTACTATGAAAACAGCCATTTATCCGGGAAGCTTCGATCCAGTGACACTGGGACACTATGATATTATTGAGCGTTCCTCAAAAATTTTTGACAGACTGATTGTAGGAGTCCTCAATAATAGTGCAAAATCTCCATTGTTTTCTGTAGAAGAACGTGTTAAGATGTTAAAAGACGTAACAAAAGGGCTTCCAAATGTGGAAGTGATGGCTTTTGACGGGCTTCTGATCGATTTTGCACGGGCGAACGAGGCCCAGGTCATCGTCAGAGGCTTACGCGCCGTTACAGATTTTGAATATGAGCTTCAGATGGCTCAGATGAACCGCGTCATTGCCCCGGAGATTGATACACTGTTTCTGACTACGAACTTAAAATACGCCTATTTAAGCTCCAGCATTTCGAAGGAAGTTGCCATGTACGGCGGCGACATTTCGGCGTTTCTGGATCCCCTTGTGGCGAAAGAGGTGCAGAAAAAGTGTTCCGCCAGCCATAAAAAGGTAAAGGAGATAGAGAACTATGAGCAGAATTGAGCAGATTATCAATGAAATTGAGGAATATATTGAGAGCTGTAAATTTCAGCCTCTTTCCAATACAAAGATTCTTGTAAATAAAGAAGAGATCGAGGAGCTTCTGGTGGAGCTGCGCCTCCGTATTCCGGAGGAGATTAAGAAGTACCAGAAGATTATCAGCAATCAGGACGCGATCCTTCAGGAGGCCCGCTCTCAGGCAGACGCTATGGTAGCCAAGGCCACAGAGCAGACAAACGAGCTGGTCAACGAGCATGAGATTATGCAGAGGGCTTATGCGGAGGCAGAGAGCATTATTCAGAACGCGCAGACGCAGGGCCAGGCTATCTTAGACCGCGCTGTGAATGAGGCCAACGCCATGCGCCAGAGCTCTGTCCAGTACACCGACGATATGCTGAGAAGCCTTCAGACCATTGTAAAGCATGCGATGGACGAAGCTCAGAACCGCTTTGATTCCTTTGCGTCCTCCCTCCAGTCCAGCTATGATATCGTTTCCTCTAATCGAATTGAGTTAGCCGGAAGCCTGGTGGAGGAGACTCCGGATCCTAATCAGACAGGGACAGCAGAATAAACAGAACCGTGGACAAAAGCAGGTGAAGCAGCTTCCACAGTACATAATGCCGGATGGAAAGTCCGGCATTTTTCTTTATCACCGCTGAAACCTGGAAGATACCTGACAGACCGCCAAACACAGCGGATCCCGTCATGCCGGCTCCAATAAGCAGATCCGGATGGCAGGAGGAGGCCATCTCCCGGATCCCGGTCGTCATCTCAATCAGTCCCAAAAGATAGGGGCGCAGGAAACATTCCTTCGGAGAAAAGGCTGTCACGAATGAGGACAGAATGGAGAAGATCATGAGATATCCTCCGATTTTTGCCATAATCTCCAGACAATCCATCAAAATTTCATCGAAGGATCCAGGGGAAGCCGGAACGGAAGTTTTCACTGCCTGGCGCTGGTTCTGTTTTTTGCATGTTTGTTTCGGTACATGGTAAACTGCCCGTGCCAGGGCTGCAGTCAGAAATATCGGCGCATAGACGCAGAAAAGGACTTTGGGGAAGGAGAGGGAAGCAGGCAGCAGGGCAGCCAGATAACCGGCCAGAAACATGGGGCTGGGCCAGGCGGAGACTGCCAGAAGATACCTGGCTTCCTCCGCTGAAATAGTTCCCTCCGCCAGAAAATCAGCCGCCGTTTTCGGCCCCATGGGATAGCCGCAGAGAATGCCTGCCATCAGAGCATAGCTGCCGTTTTCGGAGAGGGACAGACGGGAAAACAGCGGGGCCAGAGGGCGGGTAATGGCCGGCACGGCTCCAAAGGCCACAATCGCGCTGGAACACAGCATGAAGGGAAGAAGCGTGGGAAGCACGGTGTGAAACCACAGAAGCAGCCCGGATCTCGCCCCCGTCAGGGCCAGAGACGGGCAGAAGAGCAGAAGTCCCATAACCGCCGCCATGGCAGACGGAAACAAGGATTTTTTCATAAGCCACCGAATACACTGTTTTGTACACTATATGTAAAAAATTGGTGAGGTTATGATTGTAATTCTGCTCCTTCTTCTGGCCCTGTTTATCACAGCCGTCACAGGCTTTCTCTTCGCATCTGTCCCGCTGGCCCGCCTGACGCCCTATGCCCTGGAGTCAGACGGTTTCCGGGCCATGAGGCTTGGAGAGTCTGTCTCTGCCCTTGACCAGCTGGATCCGGAACAGCTGGCCGCTCTGATGATCCAGCACAATTACGATTTGACAGAATGTACAGATTTGTCTTATGATAATAAAATACTTGAGATGAAAAAGCCCAGAGCGTACCAAAAGCTGGCGGACGGGTACAGAACCGTACTCTCGGATCTGGCCTATTTTCCTGTTCCCGCCAGCATCCGTCCCGATACGCCAAGGCCGGTCTATGAAGACGGATGGCAGCAGAAGAGAACCTACGGCAGAGAGCGGGGCCATGAGGGCTGCGATATTATGGGAACAGAGCGGGAGAGAGGCTTTTATCCTGTAGTCAGCATGAGCAGCGGAACGGTGGAAAAGGTGGGATGGCTGGAGCTGGGAGGCTGGAGGATAGGCATCCGCTCTCCTTCCGGAGCATATCTCTACTATGCCCATCTTTACTCCTACAGCAGAGACTGGAAAGAGGGAGACACCGTAGAAGCAGGAGAGCTTCTGGGCTTTATGGGCGATTCCGGATACGGCAGAGAGGAGAACACTGTGGGAAATTTTCCGGTTCATCTGCACCTGGGCATTTACATCCAGACAGAGCATTTTAAGGAGCTGAGCGTTAATCCTTACTGGATTCTCAGATATCTGGAAAAGCGGACGCTTCTGTATGATTATTAACACGATACAAGAGAAATGGTTGGTAACAGAATTTATGAAAAAAAACAGAGAGCCGGGAACGCTTCCCGCTGATTTTAAAGAAAAGATGAAACTGCTTCTGGGAGATGAGTATGAAGCGTATGTAAAAAGTTTTGAAGAGCCCTGCCACAACGGTCTGCGCATCAACCGTCTGAAGATTGATAAGGAGACCTGGAAGCAGATTGCTCCCTTCTCTATAAAGCCTGTTCCCTGGATTGAGAACGGTTTTTATTACGCTTCCGACGACGAGGCTTCGGAGGCAGAGATAAGGCCGTCCAAGCACCCCTGGTATTACGCGGGACTTTACTATCTGCAGGAGCCCAGCGCCATGACTCCGGCCAGTCTCCTTCCTGTTGTTCCAGGGGATCGGGTGCTGGATCTCTGCGCGGCTCCGGGCGGCAAAAGCACAGAGCTGGGGGCGAAGCTTCAGGGAAAAGGACTGCTGTTTTCCAACGACATCAGCAATTCCAGGGCCAAGGCCCTCTTAAAAAATCTGGAAATGGCGGGAATCTCCAATTTCTGCGTGTCCAGCGAAACGCCGGAAAAGCTGTCCGGCCTGCTTCTGGAATTTTTCGATAAAATCTTGGTGGACGCCCCCTGCTCCGGGGAAGGAATGTTCCGCCGGGATCCGGATATGATCAAAAGCTACGAAAAACAGGGGCCGTCAGACTACGTCCCCATTCAGCGTTCTATTGTCTCTGAGGCCGTAAACATGCTGAAGCCCGGAGGACTTCTCCTGTATTCCACCTGCACCTTTGACGAGGAAGAGAACGAGGGGACGATCCGGTATCTGTTAGAGCGGTTTCCTGATATGAAACTTTTGGAGCTTCCCCAGGGGGAGGGCTTTTCCCGGGGCATCGGTCTGCCTCAGTGCGTCCGCCTGTTCCCCCACCGGATTCAGGGGGAAGGGCATTTTATTGCTCTCCTTCAAAAGGCTCCGAAAGCGGCGGCAGAAGCGCCGAAAGAAGATGCAGGCAGCCGTTCAGATGACAGCGCGGGAAAAGCCGGAAAAATCCCCTCGTCTCTGGAACAGCTGGCCGGAAGCGAGGCGGCGGCCTTTTTATCCGCCGTTTCAAGAGAATTTCCCCTTTCTCAGCTGTTTGAAAAAAACGGCAGTCTCTACCTGCTGCCCGAGGCGGTTGCAGAGCTTGGCGAACGACAGAGAAAAAGCATCCGGTTTCTTAGAACCGGTCTGCTGCTTGGCGAAATCAAGAAGGGACGGTTCGAGCCGTCCCAGGCTCTGGCTATGGCCCTTAAAAAAGAAGAATATCCGGCTGTGATCGATTTTCAGCCGGAGGATGAACGGGCTGTCCGCTATTTAAAGGGCGAAACCATCGCTGTAAGCAGCGAAGAGGAGGCTTCTCTTGACAGCCGTTTTTCCTGGATCCTCGTCTGCACGGGAGGATTTCCTCTGGGCTGGGCCAAGCGTTTAAAGGGCAGCCTGAAAAATAAATATTATCCTGGATGGAGGTGGCAGTAATGGGAACCATGCGCCTTGACAAATTTCTGGTGGAAATGAAAAAAGGAAGCCGAAGCGAGGTAAAAAAGCTGATCAAAAGCGGACGGGTGACGGTAGACGGCCGGACGGTGCGGGAACCGGAACAAAAGTTTGACCCGGAACGAGCGCAGATCTCCCTGGATGGCCAGACGGTGTCCTACGCTTCCTTTGAATACTTTATGCTCAACAAGCCTCAGGGGGTAGTCTCCGCCACAGAAGACCGCCGTTTTCAGACAGTTGTGGATTTAATCGGCGACGCCAGAAGAAAGGATCTCTTCCCGGCCGGGCGGCTGGATATCGACACAGAGGGACTTCTCCTGATTACCAACGACGGCCAGCTGGCCCATCAGCTGCTGTCTCCCAAAAAGCACGTAGATAAGGTGTATTTTGCCAGAGTAGAGGGTATACTGCCAAGTGACGTGAAGGAGCAGTTTGCGAAAGGCCTGACTCTGGACGGAGAGGTAAAGACGCTTCCCGCCCAGCTGGAACTCTTAAAAGAAGGGCCTGTCTCTGAGGTCCGCCTGACGATCCATGAAGGAAAATTCCACCAGGTAAAGCGGATGTTCGAGGCAGTAGGCTGCCGCGTGATCTACCTGAAACGGCTTTCCATGGGAAGCCTTGTGCTGGACGAAACGCTGGCTCCGGGAGAATACAGAAGGCTGACAGACGACGAGCTGCGCGCTTTAAAGGGAGAGGAAGTCTCTTCTTTAGAAAACAGCAGCCCCCTGGCAGGCAAAAAGGCCTTTTTATTTGATCTGGACGGAACTCTGGTGGATTCTATGTGGATGTGGGGCGCCATCGACGTGGAATACCTGGGAAAATTCGGGCTTACATGTCCCCCTGATCTCCAGAAGGCGATTGAGGGAATGAGTTTTTCCGAGACGGCCGCCTATTTTAAAAAGCGGTTTGCCCTGGAGGCTTCCCTGGAAGAAATCAAGGCAGACTGGATCTCCATGTCCATTGAAAAATACAGAAGCCAGGTGCCTCCAAAGCCGGGAACAGAGGCGTTTTTGTCCTGGGCAGCAAAACAAAACATAAAAATGGCCGTCTGCACCAGCAATGGCCGTGAAATGGTGGACGCTGTGTTAAGCTCTCTGAATCTGGCCCGCTATTTTGACTGCATTATCACCGGCTGCGAGGTGGCGGCAGGCAAACCGTCCCCCGATATCTACCTGGAGGCGGCGCGGCGTATGAAGGTCTCTCCTGAAGAGTGCGCCGTGTTCGAGGACGTGCCGGCTGGAATCCTGGCTGGAAAGAGAGCCGGAATGGAGGTATTTGCCGTAGAGGACGAATATTCCCTTGGAATGGAAGAGAAAAAGAGAGCGCTCTCTGACTTCTATATCCGCGATTACAGAGAGCTGACGCCGTAAATTCCAAAGAGTGTGAGGAGGAGTACAAAGGATTTATGATACATGATTATTTACCAATCTGCAGAGAGGATATGGAAAAAAGAGGATGGGATCAATGCGACTTCGTCTATGTGACAGGCGATGCCTATGTGGACCACCCCTCCTTCGGCCATGCCATTATCAGCCGTGTGCTGGAATCTCACGGCTACCGGGTGGGAATCATCCCGCAGCCGGACTGGAAAAATCCGGAGAGCATCCAGATTTTGGGAGAGCCCAGGCTTGCCTTTCTCATCTCAGCCGGAAACATGGATTCCATGGTCAACCACTACTCTGTCTCTAAAAAGCGCAGAGCGAAGGATTCCTACACCCCGGGCGGGGAAATGGGAAAACGGCCGGACTACGCTACCGTTGTCTACGGCAATCTCATCCGCTCGGTCTACAAAAAAACGCCTATTGTCATTGGCGGCATTGAAGCCAGTCTTCGAAGGCTGGCCCACTACGATTACTGGTCCGGCAGACTCAAGCGGTCGATTCTCCTGGATTCCCAGGCCGATCTGATCTCCTACGGAATGGGAGAGCGATCCATCGTGGAGATTGCAGACGCCTTAAACAGCGGCATTGACGTGAAGGATATCACCTTTATCGACGGCACAGTTTACAAGGCGGAGAATCTGGATTCCGTCTACGACGAACTGCGCCTGCCCTCTTACCAGAGCATGAAAGAGGATAAAAGGGAGTATGCCAAGAGCTTTTACACCCAGTACTGCAATACGGATCCCTTTGTGGGAAAGCGTCTGGTGGAGCCTTACAAGGACAATCTGTTCGTGATCCAGAATCCTGCCTCCAAGCCCCTGACCCAGGAAGAGATGGACGACGTGTACGCCCTGCCCTATATGCGCAGCTACCATCCGTCCTATGAGGCGGCAGGCGGAGTTCCCGCTATTTCAGAGGTGAAATTCAGCCTGATCAGCAACCGTGGCTGCTTCGGAGGCTGCAATTTCTGCGCCCTTACCTTCCACCAGGGCAGAATCGTTCAGACCAGAAGCCACGATTCCATCGTGGACGAGGCGAAGCTTCTCACGGAGGAACCGGATTTTAAGGGATACATCCACGACGTCGGAGGCCCTACGGCCAATTTCCGCTTCCCGGCCTGTGAAAAGCAGATGACAGCCGGCGTATGTCCGGAGCGGCAGTGCCTTTTTCCAAAGCCGTGCCGGAATCTGAGGGCTGACCACAAGGATTATATTGCCCTTCTTCGGAGGCTGCGCGATATCCCCAAGGTGAAAAAGGTGTTCATCCGATCCGGCATCCGTTTCGACTATCTGCTGGCGGACCCAAGCCGGGAATTTTTAAAGGAGCTGTGCCAGTACCATGTCAGCGGACAGCTGAAGGTGGCGCCGGAGCATGTGGCTGACAACGTGCTGAAGCGGATGGGAAAGCCGGAGAGCAGCGTGTACCGTCAGTTCATGAAGGAATATAAGGACATGAACGAGCGGCTTGGCTTAAAACAGTACCTGGTTCCCTACCTGATGAGCTCTCATCCAGGATCCACCCTGACAGAGGCAGTGGAGCTGGCGGAATACCTGCGGGATCTGGGCTATATGCCGGAACAGGTGCAGGATTTCTATCCCACGCCGTCCACCATTTCCACCTGCATGTATTACACAGGGCTGGATCCGAAAACCCTGACGCCTGTTTACGTGCCTACGAATCCCCATGAAAAGGCCATGCAGAGGGCGCTGATCCAGTACAGGAATCCGAAAAACTACGATCTGGTGGAAGAGGCCCTCAAAAAAGCCGGACGCACCGATCTCATCGGCTACGACAAAAAGTGCCTGATCCGCCCCAGACGAAACGAGCACAGAGGCCCGGGCGGGCAGGAATTCTATGGAAATAAGAGCGGTTTAGGCAAAGGGCAGGGAAAAGGAGCCGCCGGACAGGGAAGCGGACGCCAGCCAAAGAAAAAGAAAACCATCCGAAACGTACACAAAAAGAGGAGCTGACCGAAAAAAGCCCGTCAGCTTAAATAAGGAGGCAGAAGGCATATGAAGAAAATTGCAGTTGTAACAGGAGCTTCCTCCGGAATGGGGCGGGAGGCCGCCGTTCAGCTGGCGGATCAGTTCGGCTGGCTGGACGAAATCTGGCTGATCGCCAGGAGAGAGGAGCGCCTTTCGCGTTTAAGAAAGGAGCTTCCCTGTCCGTCCAGAATCTTTGAGCTGGATTTGACAAAGCAGACGGCCCTTTCAGCCCTTTCAGCCGCCCTTGAGGAGGAGCAGCCCAGAATCGTCTTCCTGGTCAACGCGGCGGGCTACGGCAAAATCGGCCGGGTGGGAGAGGTGTCTTTGTCAGAGGAAATGGGCATGCCTGATTTAAACTGCGCCGCCCTCACAGGCGTCACCCACCTGGCTCTCCCCTATATGGGAGCCAACAGCCGGATTCTCCAGTTCGCCTCCTCCGCGGCCTTCCTTCCCCAGCCCGGCTTCGCCGTCTACGCAGCAACCAAGGCCTTTGTATTGAGCTACAGCCGCGCCTTGGGAGAGGAGGTCAAAAAGCGCGGAATCTACGTGACAGCCGTCTGCCCGGGACCTGTAAAGACGGAATTTTTTGACATTGCCCAGACTACGGGAAGTATTCCTCTCTACAAAGCGCTGGCCATGGCGGATCCTAAAAAGGTGGTAAAGCTTGCTATCCGGGACTCGGTCATGAAAAAAAGCGTCTCTGTCTACGGACCGCTTATGAAACTGTTCCGGCTGGCCTCAAAGGCGCTTCCCCACAGCTTCCTTCTCTCTTTGATGTCTGTCCTTTCCCCGGAACAGACGGTTCAGGAGAGCGGGAATACGCAGGCCCATCCAATCAACAAATACGCAGGAGAACAAACCTATGAAACGAATTAAAAAAGGCGAATACGGATACAGAAACAGTATGAGGCGGGGGCGGGTTATGAAAATCGCCGTTCTCACCCTCTTTATTCTGGCCCAGCTGGGCGCCAGATGGTTTACAGACAGCACGGCTCTGAAAAATATTCTCACCGTTATGGCTGTGATTACCGTGATTCCGGCTGCCAACCTGGCCTCCCCCTACATCGCCGTGTTTCCCTTCAAGACTCCTTCCAGGGAATTTTACGAAAAGCTCTCTCCCTATGAGAGCAAATTTACGATTCTCTATGATCTGGTGCTGACGACAAAGGACGATGTGCTGCCCATGGACGCCATCGTGGTGCACCCCACAGGAATTTACGCCTACTGCGTCAATAAGAAGGCAAAGCTTCCCAGAGCAGAAAAGGCCATCAATGAAATTCTGACTGCCCAGCGCCTGGATCCCAATATGAAAATTACAGGAGAGCTGTCTTCCTTTGAAAAGCGTGTGAAAAGCCTGAAGGCGGCTTCTGAATACGAGGACGACGGGAGCGTAGAGTACGCAGTCACTGTGATGAAAGGATTATCCATGTAATGAGACTTGTAACAGTAACAAAAAACGAGGCCGGCCAGCGCCTGGACAAGCTGATGTTCAAATACATGAATCTGGCGGGCAAAAGCTTCATCTATAAGATGATCCGAAAGAAAAACATTACCCTCAACGGAAAAAAGTGCGACGGTTCGGAAAAGCTTGCCGAGGGAGACGAGATCCGTCTGTTTCTGGCGGAGGAGACCATCGAAAAGTTTTCTGAGGTAAAAATTCAGAAGGTAAAAAAGACGGCCCTTGACATTGTGTACGAGGATAAGGACGTAATCTTTATCAATAAGCCGGCGGGTATGCTCTCCCAGAAGGCAAAGGACAGCGACGAATCTCTGGTAGAGTATCTCATCGACTATCTTCTGGGCAGCGGACAGCTTTCCAAGGAGGAGTTAAAAAGCTTCCGCCCCTCTGTCTGCAACCGGCTGGACCGCAATACCAGCGGTCTGGTGGCTGCCGGAAAGAGCCTCCTGGGCCTTCAGGTTCTCTCAAAGGCCATCAAGGAGAGAACCATTGGAAAATATTATCTCTGCATTGTAAAAGGCGTGATAGACAGCCCCAGGCGCATCCAGGGATGGCTTTTGAAAAATGAAAAGACGAACCAGGTGACGGTGACAAAACAGCGGCGGGAGGGCAGCCTTCCTATTGAGACAGAGTACGTTCCCATGGCTTCAGACGGACATTACACTCTTCTTAAAGTAAAGCTGATTACCGGGCGGTCCCACCAGATCAGGGCTCATCTGGCCTCCATCGGCCACCCGATTATCGGGGATACAAAATACGGAGATCCGAGGGAAAATCTGGCTGCGAAAAAGAAATACGGTGTCTCCTGCCAGCTGCTTCACGCAGCCCTTCTGGTTCTTCCAGAAGAGCTTCCAGAGGAGCTTTCCCGTCTTCGCGGCATGGAAGTCTCGGCTCCTCTTCCAGACGTCTTCGCAGCCTTTGCAGGGCAGCTTCAGGGAGGACGGTAGATGGGAACCTGGAAAACAAGAGGGCTGCGCGGCTCCACTCTGGAGGATTTAATCAACCGGACCAACGACAGCTACCGGGAAAAGGGGCTGGCTCTGATTCAGAAGGTGCCCACCCCCATCACGCCCATCTCGATTGACAAGGAAAGCCGCCACATTACGCTGGCCTACTTTGACCAGAAAAGTACCGTAGACTACATAGGCGCGGTGCAGGGCATTCCCGTCTGCTTTGACGCCAAGGAGTGCGCGGCATCCACCTTTCCCCTCCAGAACCTTCACCCGCACCAGGTTGCCTTTATGAGGGAATTTGAACAGCAGGGAGGCGTTTCCTTTATTCTGGTCTCCTACACAGGCCTGGAAGAGATGTATTACGTGCCCTTCCGCCATGTGGAGAAATTCTGGCGGCGAATGGAAGAGGGCGGGCGGAAAAGCTTCACCTACGACGAGGTGGACAAGGCCTTCCGCGTCAGGGCCTTCCGGGAATTTTTCGTCCACTACCTGGAAGCCATGCAGAGAGATTTGGAGCTTCGGGAGGACTAAATATTCTGGAAAATAAATGGAAAACATGATATAACTGAAGAAGTAAACTGCCAATGATTTGCAGGCTGATTACTTACAAGCACAGGAGGATATTATGAGCAAGGTATTGGATCGTTTTTTACACTATGTTTCCTTTGACACCCAGTCCATGGACGACCAGGAGCAGGTTCCCAGCACGGAAAAACAGCTGGCCCTGGCCAAAGCTCTGAAAGAGGAGCTGGAGGCCATGGGAGCCAGCCAGGTGCGCATGAGCGAGCACGGCTATGTATATGCCGTGATTCCAGCGACTGCCGATCACCCGGTCAAGTCTTTGGGCTTTGTGGCTCATATGGATACGGCTCCCGCCATGTCCGGCAAAGACGTAAAACCCAGAATTGTGGAGCGCTATGACGGCCAGGATTTAGTATTAAACGAAGAAAAGAAGATTGTCATGCGGGTAAAGGACTTCCCCGGTATGCTGGACTGCGTGGGAAAGGATCTCATCGTCACAGACGGAACGACTCTTCTGGGAGCAGACGATAAGGCAGGCGTAGCCGAGATTATGACGATGGCGGAATTTTTCCTGTCCCACCCGGAAATTCCACACGGCAAAATCTGCATCGGCTTTACCCCTGACGAGGAGGTGGGAAGAGGCGCCGATTTCTTTGATGTAGAACATTTCGGAGCAGAGGCCGCCTACACGGTAGACGGCGGCCCTGTGGGAGAGCTTGAGTACGAAAACTTCAACGCCGCTTCCGGAAAGGTAGATATCTGCGGCCGCGGCGTCCACCCGGGAAGCGCCAAGGGAGCCATGGTCAACGCCCTTTTAGTTGGAATGGAATTCCAGTCCATGCTGCCTGCCTTCGAAAATCCCATGTATACAGAAGGCTACGAGGGCTTCTTCCACCTGGATCAGATGGCCGGAGACGTGGAAAGCGCGCATCTGGAGTATATTATCCGGGATCACGACAGGGAGGCTTTCGAGAAGAAAAAGGCTCTGTTTGAGGAGGTATCCCGCTATCTGAACGTCAAGTACGGGGAGGGAACTGTCCTGACGGCAGTCAAGGACTCCTACTATAACATGAAGGAGCAGATTGAGCCGGATCACCTGTACTTGATCGACACGGCAAAGGAAGCCATGAAGAGCCTTGATATCAAGCCTTTAGTATCTCCGATCCGCGGAGGCACAGACGGCGCACGTCTCTCCTACATGGGACTTCCCTGCCCGAACCTGTCCACCGGAGGCTACAACTTCCACGGCAGATATGAATTTATTCCTGTCCAATCCCTGGAGCAGATGGTAGAGGTATTAAAGAAAATCGTAACCCTTTTTGAGGAAATGTAACAGATTCTTAGACTAAAAAGGCCTGCATCAGACATGCAGGCTTTTTTAGTACAGAGATAATTTAGCACAGAAATAATTAAAGCAGAAGCTCTACCTGGTATTCTCTCATCCAGAAATCGATCTGCAGCAGGTAGGCTATCAGCTGAGGGCCTGCCATCAGCTGGCCGTACCAGGGACGTCCATAATCAGAAGGAGACTCCAGGAATTGTTCTGTTTTCGTCTTATCCAGCAGCGGGAGAAGAGGGGAGGAGGAGTCGTGCAGCAGTTCCCTCATCTGACTGGCCAGAAGCGTTTCGTAGGCTCTGTCGTAGGTTTTCGGATAAGGCGATTTCCTTCTGAAAAGTACCTCGTCCGGCAGCAGGCCCCGTCCCGTGTCCCGGAGCAGCTCTTTAATCACGCCGTTTTTTGCCTTCATCTCCCACGGGACATTGTAAAGATATTCCACGATCCGGAAGTCGGCAAAGGGGACGCGGGCTGTCAGGCCGCACGCTCCGCTGGTTCGATCCATTCTGTTTAACAGCGTTTCCATAAACCACTGAAGATTCAGCCAGCTGATTTCCCGCCTTTTGGCGTTAAGACCTGTCTCTCCCTCCAGGCGGGGCATACGGGCCAGAGATGCCTCATATGCGTTTTGTACATATTCTTCCATTGAAAGCGCCTCTGCAAATTCATCGGAGAGCAGGAGCTTTCTGGGAGCCAGGTCTATGGTCCATGGGAAGGTATCGGCCATCATCAGTTCTTCTCTGTGAAACCAGGGATATCCGCCGAAAATCTCGTCGGCACATTCGCCTGTAAGGGCGGCCTCATAGCGTTCTCCTACCTGGGAGCAGAAGTAGAGAAGAGAGGAGTCCACATCTGCCATGGCCGGAAGCCCGTGAGCTTTGACGGATTCCTTCAGGTATTCTGTCTGTGTCTTTGTAGAGCATTCCAGAAAATGATGGTCTGTTTCCAGAAAAGCCGCCATTTTCTCCACGTAAGGGCGATCCTGGGAGGGCTGGAACGCATTGGACTGAAAGTTTTTATCGTTGCCCACAAAGTCAAAGGAGTAGGTGGTCAGCTGGCGGTTCTGCTTTTTTAACTCTCTGGCGCAGAGGGCGGAAATCAAAGACGAATCAAGACCTCCTGACAAAAAAGTGCAGAAAGGCATTTCAGGCCGCATCTGACGCCTGACGGAGTCCTCGATCAGAGCCTTTGTCTTCTCTATTGTCTCCTCGTAGGAGTCTGTGTGGGGCTCCGCTTTGAGCTTCCAGTAATCATGCAGCTGAATTCCGGCTGGGGAGGCGCAGAGAAAGCAGCCAGGAAGCACCTCGCTGATATTTTTGTAGACGCCGCAGCCAGGCGTTCTGGCAGGGCCGATGCTGAAAATCTCGTTGAGGCTTCCAAGGTCTGCCTGGGGCCTGATTCCCGGGCAGGCTAAAAGCGCCTTCAGAGAGGAGGAAAAGCACAGAAGCTTTTCTGGGTTCACTGTGTAAAACAGCGGCCTGGTTCCGGCTCTGTCTCTATAGAGCAGCAGCCGGTTCTCCTTTTCATCTGCCACTGCAATAGAAAAACAGCCGTTTACCTTTTTGATAAAGTCAGGGCCCCAGGCCAGATAGGCAGCCAGAAGCGCATCTGCCTCGTCCTTCGGCTCAGGAAAGCCCCAGTCAGACAGCTCTTTGCAGAGCTCTTTCCAATTGTAGATTTCTCCGCTGTACAGCACGCATGCATCCGCGCCGTCCTTTGGCCGGACAGAAAGTCTGCCGGTGCGGATCAGGCCGAAGCGGCTGTTGAGATATTCTGATTCTTCCTTTTGGGCCGCCTCGTTTTCCCTGCTGCAAAGCATTCCTTTTTTCCGCCGGGACGGCTCCTGCGCTTCTTTCATTTTCTTTAACAGGTTCTCTGAATCACTCTTTTTCTCCGATAAATCCTGTTCCAGGCTGTAAAAGCCCGCTATTTTATTCATATTGAAAGCCCTCCTTCTGCCATATGGCTGTGTTGAGTTACTGTAATGGGGACGCGGCTGCCAGCTCCTAGAGCAGAAAGCAGGCTGCCAGAAAGGCCGCCAGAAATCCGGCTGCCACGGGAAGCAGATTCTTTCTTGCCAGATCCACCGGGCTGACTCCGCAGATGGCGGCAACCGGGATAATTCCCCATGGCACGATGGTTCCGCCTCCCACATAGATGGCTGAAATTTGTCCCAGAGCCGCTAACACGGGCACAGAGGCCCCTGTGGCCGCTCCAAAGGTTCTGGCCATGGCCCCTGTCAGAGGAAGTCCGGAAAATCCGGATCCGTCCAGTCCTGTCAGGCCTCCGATTATAATCTGGAGAAACGCCGCCATATGCGCGTTTAATGGCGCATGGGAGGCCAGCCAGACGGCCCAGTCATTTAAGATTCCTGTCTGAAACTTCTCGCCTAAAATGGAGGTAATGCCGTTTCCTCCCAGAAAGAAAAAGGCTCCGATTACAATGACAGGAGCGAAAATCTGTATGGCGAATAAAAATCCGTCTGTCAGGTAAGAGGTGACCTTTTTCAGAGAGCGGTGTCCAAAGCCCAGCACGGACCCCAGGCACATCAGCGCTGCCGCCGTTCCGGAGACAATGCTGGTAGCCTCCCCGCCGCTTAAATTTCTGGAGAGCATGGTGAGAATATCGGTCAGGAATGCAAGAGGAACCAGAACGGCCATTATCGCGGCCGCAGATTTCCTGCTTCTGTCCGGCAGGCTCTCGCCTGGCTCCTTCCCACTCTGCTGTTTCTCCCTTTGATCGCTTTCCTGTCTGCTTCCCGAAAGAATGCCGCCAGCTTTTCGGGCTGCGGCGCTCTGTCCGGAAATCTCTTTTTTATTTAAAATAAACGCCGCCAGAGCTGTCACAATTCCCATGGTGAGAAAGACCGGCCCGGCTTCTGTCAGCAGAAGAGAGGCGGAGATCCCGGCGGCTGAGGCGGAGACAGCGGGCGCGCCCTGGATCACGGCGTCCCAGCTTAAGGCAAAGCCATGGCCAAATAAATTCATGGCCATAGCCGCCAGAAGCGGGGAGAGGCCTGCCTTTAAGGTTACCGGAAGCAGAACGGCTCCCACAAGAGCCACTGCCGGGGAGGGCCATAAAAACAGCGAGACTAAAAACATGAAAATTCCCAGCGTCCACCAGGCGGCTGAGGGAGTTTTCATGACGCGCTTTACCGGAGCCGCTATCAGCTGATCGCTTCCCAGCTCCCCCAGGCATTTCGATAAAGCCGTTACCAGGGCAATGGTAGCGATAATCTCCATAAACTCGCGGGCTGCGAAAAGCGATGCGTTGAACACGGTCTGAATGCCGCCTACAACGGAACCAAGTCCAACGGCTCCTATTAAAAACAGAAAGAAAATACATACAAGCGGCGTGTCAAGCCGCATGATCATAACTGCAAGGATAGAAATTACTCCCGCCAGATAGAGAACGTGAAGGGGAGTAATCACTGCTGCGTCAGGCATACATAGGCCTCCTGTCTGTAAGGATATACCGTAATGTATGCGCGGGGACAGGTTTTCTTGAAAATTGTGCCAGTTTTTATTGCCGGAACCCCGGCTTTCGTCTATAATTTAATAGATAGTTTTTATAATCGTCTGACTTTATTTCTATCCAATTAATTCTATCATGTACGGAGGAAAACATATGGGAAGAGGAGGAGGCCGCTCCGGCGGCGGACGTTCGGGAGGGCGTTCCGGAGGATTTTCCAGAGGGGGCAGCAGGGGATTTTCCAGCAGACGCTCCGCAGGCCAGGGACGTTCCAGAGGAGGAGCGCGAAGCCCGGCCAGACGCAGCTCCAGCGGATTTTATTCAAACCGCAGGCGGCCTGGAGGTTCGTCCCCGCGGCCATTGTTCGGCGGAATTTTTATTTCCGGCTTCGGAGGGGGAGGCGGCTTTTCAAACAAAACGCAGATGCCTCTTTCTTCCTCTGGCGGCTCCCCGGACAGCGAATCCTTTAATCCGCCGCCTGACAGGGATCGCGGGCCAGACGGCCAGGGAATGTGCCGGGAGAACAGGAGAGAGAACGGCGGTATTCCCGGATGGTACATGGTTCTTATGGCCATTATGGTTATCTTCTCCGCCATGCTGTTCTGGAATGCGGCTCAGGCCAGATCGGACGCAGCCGGGCATCCAGTGCGGGAGAAGCTGGCAGAAAGCGCCTGCATAACGGAAGACGTCTGGATCAACGATTCTTTAGACTGGCTGGGAAACGATACCTCTGTCAGGAAGGCCATGAAGTATTTTCAGGAGAAGACCGGTATTCAGCCCTACCTTTTCATTACGGACAATCTGGATGGAAAGGGCGGGGAGATAACAGACAAAGAGGCAGAAACCTATCTTGCAGACCTGTATGATTCTCTCTATTCCGACGAGGGGCATATGATTTTTACCTTTATGGAGTACGCGCCATCCCAGTACGTCACTTACCTGTATACCGGAACGGCTGCCGACAGCGTGATGGACACCGACGCGCGGAATCTGTTTCTGGACTGTGCGGACCGTTATTACGCGGACAGCTCTCTGTCAGACGCAGAGTTCTTTGAAAAGGTCTTTGTAAAAGCCGCTGATCAGATTATGGAGGACACGGCGGGCCATGCGAGAGCCGCAGTATTATACGCCGTGTGCGGAGCGGCCGTCCTGCTTGTCATGGCGGCAGGGCTGATTCTTTTCAAAATACAGGAGAAAAAGGCAGCTGAAGCAGAGACTCTGAAGAAGATTTTAGATACGCCTGTCGGCTTATCTTCGGAAGAGGAGGAGCTGAAGAACAAATATAGCGAGTAAGCATGTAAGGAGGAATACAGCTATGGCTGGAATTTTTGACAGAATTGGAATGATAGTAAAATCAAATCTGAACGAGCTTCTTGATAAGTTTGAGGATCCAGAAAAGATCATCGATCAGACCATCATTGACGCGGTTCAGGAATACGGAAACATGAAAAAAACGGCCTTAGACGTGCTGGCCAATGAAACCCTTACTAAAAAGCAGCTGGATGAGCTGAAAAAGGAGGCTGAAACCTGGCATTCCATTGCAGTGAAGGCATTAACGGCCGGAAATGAGGCTGACGCCAAAAAGGCGTTAGAAAAGGAAAACGACTGCCAGACACGCGCCGCTTCCCAGGAAGCTGCTTATGAGGCTGCCAGGCAGGCGGCGGATACTGTACGGGGCAAGCTGAGACAGATGGAGGGCAAGATTAACGATATGAAGCAGAAGGCCGCTCAGATTAAGGCGAAAGCCGTAACGGCCAAAGTGACGAAAAAAGCCGCTGAGCTCACCTCCAGAGATACAGACAGAGGGGCGTTTGACGCCTTCGCCAGAATGGAAGAAAAAGCGGACCGAGAGCTTGCCAGAGCCCAGGCGTCCGAGGCTCTGAGCGCAGGCAGCGAGGAAGCGGAGGCTGAGGATCTGATGAAAAAATACGGGGGAGCCAGTCCTTCTGACGCAGATCTAGCTTTAGAAAAGCTGAAGGCAGAGCTGGGACTGTAGCCTCATCCCGCTTTAAAAACGTGAAAAAAGCATTCTGCTTCATGAAAATAGAATAGAGACGCCTGCGAAGCCAGTTCGGAAACGGATTGGCTTCTTCTATACAGCAGGACGTGATATAGAATGGCTTGATTAGTTTTTTTAATGAAATTTCATTAGTTTCACTAATATTCATGGATTATAACCAGAAATTTTTACAAAAACTCACAAAATCTGGCCAACAAAAGGACAAATGTCCTTTTCCTGTTTATGGTTTCCTTATATAATGAATCTGCAAAAGCAGTACAGCCTATTGCTTTATTTTTATGAACGGAACAGAGAGAATGAAAAAGACAACCATATTAATCGACACAGATTTCGGAGACGACACCGACGATGCGGCGGCTTTCCGCCTGGCTCTTTCCTGCGGCTGTCTGGATATCGCAGCTGTGACAACCGTATTCGGAGACACAGAAAAACGCGCTGAGATGGTTCTGGAATTTTTAAGTCTCTATGGAAAAGATGATATTCCTGTCGCAGCCGGCCATGGAAAAGCCCTGATTGAACGGGACCACAACGCCGGGCCGGAACCTATCCAGTATCCTGTTTTAAAAAACAGGCCAAAGCTTCTTACCAATATGCCGGCGGAAGATTTAATCCTTCAGTGTGTCAGAGACAATCCTGATCTGGTGATACTTGCCATGGGAGCCATGACGAATCTTGCCATGGCCTTTCTCAGAGAACCGGAACTGATGCGCCATGTGAAAATTCTTGCTATGGGCGGCGCCTTTTTTGACGCAAAACCAGAGTGGAACATTGCCTGTGATCCGGAGGCGGCCAGACTTGTGATGGAACAGTCTGAAAACCTGATTATGATGGGGCTTGATGTGACAAAGTATCTGAGAATCAGTCCCCAGATGCTGGAAAGCTGGAAAGACAGAAATGATCCGGTTATGGATTACTTTCTGGAGGGTGTTTCCCTTTTTCAGAAAACCACCGGTTTTCCCGTCACCTTCCATGATGTGCTTTTAACAGCCTGTCTGCTGGATCCTGAGGTGGTTTCCCTGCAAAGGGGCAGTTACACAGTAGAACTAAGCGGTTCCTTGACCAGGGGAACTCTGGTCAGTCTTTCGAATTACTATGAAATTGATGCCCCAGAGGAAGGCCGCCTGTTATTTGCCAGTCATGTGGATACCGAAAGGTTCTTTCAGATTCTGGAACAGTATTTTTAATTTTATTTTAATCAAAAGCCAGAGGGCTTTCGATAGAGAAAACGATTATGAGGAGGACAATCACTATGAAGAAACTGACAGCAGCGGCCCTTGCCGTATGCATGACTGCGGGTATGATGACAGGATGCTCTGCCCCAGAGCCGGAGGAGACCACAGCGCCGTCCAAGGCCGCTGAGAGCGTAGCAGAAGCGCAGGGAGAGGGAGACGCCGAGGCAGTAAATCCTGAGGACTACAAGGTAGCTCTTATGATTCCAGGAAATCTGGGAGACAAATCATTTTTTGACGCTTCCTTCCGCGCCATTGAGCCTATTGAGGAGCAGCTTGGCGTAACGGTAGACTACGTGGAGGCCGGACTTGACACATCCAAATATTATCCGGTTCTCGTAGATATGTGCGAAGCTGATTATGATTTAATCTTAACTATCTCCAGCAACAACGATGACGCCCTGGTTCAGGCAGCAGAGGAGTATCCGGATCAGCTGTTCATCAATCTGGACGATGAGCTGACCGATCCGCCTGCAAACGTATACATTATGGGAACAAAAAATAATGAGATGAGTTTCCTGGCCGGTGCAGCAGCAGCCCTCAAGGCAGAAGAGCTGGGCGAGGACAAAATCGGCTTCGTAGGCGGCATGGATACCCCTGGAATCAACGAGTTCTTAGTAGGATATATTGAGGGAGCTCAGGCAGTAAATCCAGAGATCAAGGTAGCAGCCTCCTATGTTGGAAGCTTTACTGATACCGCAAAGGGAAAAGAAAACGCTCTTCTTCTCTACAATTCCGGCCTTTCTGTTATTTTCGCAGCAGCGGGACAGTCTGGTCTGGGTGTAATCGACGCAGCCGTAGCCCAGAACAAATTTGCCATCGGTGTTGACTCTGATCAGGCAGAAGCTTTAAAGGAAACAAAACCGGAAATGGCAGGTGTTATCATTACCTCTGCTATCAAGAACATTCCGGAGAATGCAATAAAAGCAGTAGACAGAGCTATGAAGGGAGAAATCCCATACGGAACAAGAGAGGTATTCGGAATCGCTGAGGACGCTGTTGGCATCGCTGAGAACGAATTCTATGAGGCTTTACTGTCTGAGGAGGACAGAGCGAAAATCGAGGAGTTAAAAGGACAGGTAGTTGCCGGAGAAATCGAAATGACTCCAACTACTGGAATTACTACAGAGAAAGTGAATGAAATCCGCGAGGCTGTACGCCCATAGTTCACGGAGGTATCCTGATGGAACAGTATCTTTTAGAGATGAACAACATCTCAAAAATTTATAGCAACGGGATTGCAGCGAATAAAAATGTTAATTTCAATCTGAAAAAGGGAGAGATTCATGCTCTGGTAGGAGAAAACGGAGCTGGAAAATCTACCCTGATGAAAATCTTATTCGGAATGGAACCGCCGTCATCAGGAGAGATCATCTTGAGGGGAGAACCTGTCAGGTTCTTCTCCTCTAAAGATGCCATCGCTCATGGAATCGGAATGGTGCATCAGCATTTTATGCTGGTAGAATCCTTTACAGCGGCTCAGAACATTATCCTTGGCATGGAGCCGAAAAAAGGACTTTTTGTCAGTGAGGAGGAAGCAGTCCGCTTCACAAAAGAGATCAGTAAAAAATACAATCTGGAAGTAGACGCGGAAGCGGTTACCCAGACCCTTCCCGTAGGCGTAAAACAGAAAATTGAAATTTTGAAGGCTCTGGCCAGAGGCGCAGAGATCCTGATTCTGGACGAACCGACTGCTGTGCTGGCTCCCCAGGAGACAGACCAGCTCTTCGATGAGCTCATCAATCTGAAAAAGCAGGGACACACCATTGTGTTCATTTCCCATAAAATTCCGGAAATCAAGCGTATTTCCGACCGCATTACTGTCATGAGAGCCAGCCAGTTTGTAGGCTGCTGCGAGACAAAGGATGTGACAGAGCAGGAGATTTCAGCCATGATCATGGGCTGTGAAATGGATACTTCCATTCAGAAGACAGTCCCCAAGCCAGGCGATGTGAAAATTCAGGTTAAAAACCTGTCCTACACAGATAAAAACCAGGTGAAGCTGCTGAACAACATTAATTTCGGAGTCAGGGGCGGCATGATTTTTGGAATTGCCGGCGTCCAAGGAAACGGCCAGGTGGAGCTGGTGGAACTGATGACGAAAAAAAGAATGATTAAGGACGGCGATATCCTTCTGAACGGGACATCGGTAAAGGATCTGTCCATTGAGCAGATCCGCAGAATGCAGTTCGGTTATGTGCCGGAGGACCGCATGGAGCAGGGTATTGCAGGCCAGGAATCCATCGCAGAAAATATGGTTTCCAATCGATACAGCAGCAAGGAATTCTGCCGCGGAGGCCTCCTGAATTATAAGAAGATATTAAAATTCGCAGAGGAGCGCATTAAATCCTACGAAATACGCTGTTCCGGCACGGGACAGAATGTGGGAATGCTGTCCGGCGGAAATATGCAGAAAGTAGTCGTAGCCAGAGAGTGCAGCCACAACCCGGAAGTTCTGATTGCAGAACAGCCTACCAGAGGTGTCGATATCGGAGCTGCCCACATTATCCATAAAAAAATGATGGAGCTGAGGGATCAGGGCTGTGCGGTGCTTTTAATCTCTGCTGATTTAAGCGAAGCATTAAAGCTCTCCGATGTGATTGCCGTTATGTATGAAGGAGAAATTGTGGCTTATTTCGATAATACAGAAGGACTGAACGAAGAGAAGCTGGGACTTTACATGCTGGGACTGGAAAAGCACAGCGAAGAACAGATAAGGAGGGCAGAAGGATGAGCAGAGAGCGTTCCTTTAACATCATAAGAACCGCCGTTTCCATGCTGGTAGCAATCCTGGTGGCCTTTGTCATCATTCTGTTAGTCAGCGATCAGCCGGTGGAATCCATTAAAACCTTCCTGTTAGCGCCGTTTTCTTCTAAACGGTATCTGGGAAATATTGTGGAAACAGCAGTTCCGCTTATTTTCTCTGGTCTGGCTATGGCAGTCATGTTTAAAGCCAACCTGTTTAATCTGGGCGGAGAGGGCGTCTTTTTTATTTCCGGAATTGCCGGATCCTTCCTGGCAATCTGGCTGAAAATGCCTCCCATCGTATTTCCTATTGCCTGCATTGCAGCAGGAGCTTTAGCCGGTATGATAATTATGCTGGTTCCCGGTGTTCTGAAGGCAAAATACGGTGCCAACGAGATGGTAACTTCTCTGATGATGAACAACATTCTTCTGGGAGTGGGACTCTATCTCTTAAACAATGTGATGCGCGATCCGAAGGTAGCGTCCCTGGTATCCTACAAATACCGCTCCAATGCCCTTCTTTCCAATATTGTACCTGGAACCAGAATTCATTCCGGCTTCCTGATTGCAGTTTTATGCGCTGTCTTAGTATATCTGTTTATGTTCAAAAGTAAATGGGGATACGAAATCCGTATGACTGGAAATAATGCTAAATTTGCCAGCTATTCCGGAATTAATGTAACAAAAGTCATTATTATCGTCCATCTGGCAGCAGGCGCTATTGCCGGAGCCGGAGGACTGATCGAGTGCATCGGTATGCACAAACGGTTCGAGTGGACAGCTCTTCCAGGCTACGGTTTCGACGGAGCCATGATCGCCATGCTGGCCGGAAATAACCCCTTAGGTGTCATCGGGGCGGCTTTCTTTGTCAGCTACCTGAGAATCGGAGCAGACCTTGTGAACCGTTCCTCTGATATTCCTACAGAGATGATAGCGATTCTTCAGAGTATTATCATTCTCTTAATTTCAGCAGAACGATTCCTGCACAAATATAAACAGAACTGGATTGAGAAGGAGGTGAAGGGATGAAAGCGCTTGCAGACCTGATTTTTACCAGTGACTTTTTTTACTCCATTTTTCGTGTAGCCACACCCCTTCTGTTTGCCTCTATGGGCGCAGTTGTGTCTGACGTGGCCGGTGTTCCCAATATTGCCCTGGAGGGCATGATGCTGATCGCCGCTTTTGCGGGAATGTACTTCAGCTACCTGTTTGGAAGTGCCTGGGCCGGACTGGCTTTCGCCATTCTCTTCGCCGTGCTGGCGGCAGGAATTCTGGCCTTCTTTACTCTGTACTACAAAACCAATATTATCTTAGGCGGCATTGCCATTAACAGCCTGGCCAGCGGAGGAACCATTTTCTTCCTCTATCTGGTGGCTCATGACAAGGGTACCAGCGTAGCCCTCACCAGTAAGGTGCTGCCAAACATCAATATCCCGATTATCGAGCAGATTCCGATTATCGGACCGGCCATATCCGGCCACAACGTACTTACCTACCTGTCAATTCTGGCAGTGGTATTTACTTACCTGCTTCTGAAGAAAACATCACTTGGATACCACATCCGTGCAGTCGGAGAGAAAAAAGAGGCAGCGGATTCTGTGGGCATCAGTGTGATGAAGACTCAGGCAGCTGCACTGTTGATCAGCGGCGTTATGAGCGGTCTTGGCGGAGCTTTTATGTCCATGGGTTATGTATCCTGGTTCTCCAGAGATATGGTCAGCGGCCGCGGATGGATTGCCTTGGCAGCTGAAGCCATGGGCCAGAGAGGCGCAGTCGGCACAGCCGCCACCTCCCTCCTGTTCGGTGTGGCGGACGCCCTGTCAAACGCAGTGGCAACCCTGGGATGGCCGTCCGATCTGGTTAAGACCATTCCATACTGTGCAACCCTCATTGGTCTGGCTGTCTTCTCTATCAGAGCCTGCAGAAAAATGAAACGAGCATAAGCGCTCAAACAGTAAAAAGGAGGACTGACATGGCATCTTTTGATATGACAAACGATATCCTGTACACCATCAAAAATCCTAAGGTTACCTTTAATCAGAGATTAAAGGATATGGCAAAGATCGCGGAAAATTCCATCGAGCTGGTAGAGTATACCGAAAAATCAAAGGAATACTTTGCAAACGGCGCCATGATGGATATGTTCGAGGGAAAAACTCCCTACCGCACACGCTACTGCGTGCCGGACTACGAAAAATTCTTAAAACAGGGCAGCGAATTTCTTATGCTGGAGCCGCCTAAGGATATCTGGGACGCAGTGGGAAATCTCCTCTGCCTGTACCATAACATCCCGGCAGACGGCGGGCTTCCTGTTTACATCGGAAATCTGGGAACTCTTCTGGATCCGTTTGTAACCGATGAGGCTGAAGCTGAGAAAGCGATTCGTTTTCTGTTAGTCCATGTAGACAGAACGATTTCCAACGCTTTCTGTCATGCAAACCTGGGACCAGAGGATACAAAAGCCGGACGCATTGTCTTAAAACTGACAAAAGAAATGCAGCGGCCCTGCCCGAATATGACGCTTCTCTACAGAGATGACACACCGGACAGCTTTATGCTGGCGGCTCTGGACACAGCCATGGCAGCAGCCAAGCCAAGCTTTGCCAATGATAAAATGTATCGGAAAGAAATGGGAGACTATGCAGTTGTCAGCTGCTACAACACACTGCCCATCGGAGGCTGCGGCCTGACTCTGGTACGTCTGAATATGAACCGTCTTCCAGAGCTGGCAAAAAGTCCGGAAGATCTCTTAGACCGTGTCATCCCTGACGCAGTAACAGCTGTCTGCGACGCCATTGACAGCCGCTGCCGTTTTATCGTGGATGAGTGCCATTATTATGAAAATAACTTCCTCTACCATGAAGGCCTGATTCGCAAAGAGAAAGACTACATGGTAGGAATGTTTGGCTTTGTCGGACTGGCTGAATGTGTCAATAAGACTCTGGGCCTGACCGAACCGGGAGAGCGCTACGGACATAATGAAAAAGCAGACGCCTTTGGCGAGGCGATTATGGACCGCATCCGTGCAGAGATTGACAAACGGCCTGCAGCCTATGGAAAGTACGGTTTGCATGCCCAGGTAGGCGTAATGGAGGATACAGAGTCCACTCCAGGCGGCCGAATTCCTATCGGAGAGGAGCCGGAGCTTCCGCTTCAGATTCAGCATTTTACCCGTATGCATAAGGGCTGCGATGCCGGCTGTGGAGAGCTGTTCCCTTTTGATCACACAGTGGGAAACAATCCTCAGTATCTGCTTGACATTTTAAAGGGCGCTTTCTCCACAGGAGCCAGATATCTCTCCTTCTATTCCGGAGATTCCGACCTGGTGCGCGTCACAGGATACCTGGTAAAACGCTCTGACATTGAAAAGTTTAATAAAGAGCAGATGACTTTAAACGAAGCCACTGTAAACGGCGCTGTGGTTGATAAAAATCTTCATCTTCTTGACAGAAAGGTGCGTGGAAACTAATGGATCTTAAGGCTCCGGTTAATAAAATTATTCCTTTCAGCAGTGTAGACGGCTTTGGAAACCGTACTGCAGTCTTTCTTCAGGGCTGCAATCAGAACTGTCTCTACTGCCACAATCCGGAGACCATCCATATGTGCAGAAACTGCGGGGCATGTGTAAACACATGTCCCGCAGGCGCGCTTATGATGGAAAACAGAAGGGTCTCCTATGATTATTCAAAATGCTGTAACTGCGATACCTGCTTAAAAATCTGTCAGTTTGACGCCTCCCCCAAGATACGAAACATGACAGCCGGACAGCTGTATGAGGAAATACGCGGCTTTTTCCCCTTCGTAAACGGCATCACTACCTCAGGCGGAGAATGCAGCCTCTATCTTGATTTTCTAAAAGAATTCTATACCCTGGTTCAGGCAGCCGGAAAAACTACGTTTATGGACACCAATGGCCAGATTCCCTTGTGGGAGAGAGAGGATGTGCTCAACGTCACCGACAAAACCATGATTGATCTCAAGGCTGGAAGCGAAGAAGACCACCTGTTCCTTACTGGAAAAGGGCTTTCTGTTGTAACAGAGAATATCCGCCGTATGGCTGCCATGGATAAGCTCTATGAAATCAGAACCGTAGTCGTTCCAGATGCAGTAGATAACCTGAAAACGGTTGAGCTCGGAAGCAATCTGATTGCAAATTATCCCAATGTACGGTATAAATTAATTAAGTTCCGGCACTATGGCGTCCGAGAAAATTTTTCATCCACAAGAGAACCTGACGATGCCTATATGAAACTTCTTCGTGATACAGCGCTGAAGGCCGGAGTCAAAGATGTTTTGATTGTTTAACAGACACTGTGATTGGATGACAGGGAGGATATGATGAACCTGCGGGAGATATGGAAAAAATATGACTCTTACAACCAGTTTAACGTTTCAGTTCTGTCGGAGGAAATAAAAACTCAGGGAGTGCAGCTTGTTTATCCCGCAGGCTCTGTTATCATCAGCCTGGGAGATTTTCCTGACTATGTATATTTTATACAATCCGGTTCTGCCATCGGAACCAGGGATTACCACGACGGAAATAATTATTTCTATTTCCGCATTACCAGTGAAAACGGCTCTGTCGGCCTTTTAGAGGTACTGGCCCGAAAGGATCGAAGTGTTGCCACTGTGGTCGCTGAGACACAGGTTACAGCCCTGCGCATCAGCTCATCCATTATTTATGAATACTTAATGAAAAACGTAGATATGCTGTACCGGTGTACCTATATTGTGGCCAATGATCTGTATCAGCGTTCCGGCAATGATGGAATCCTCTATTATCAAAAAGGAATTGACCGGGTGCGGTATTATCTGGTGCAGCACTATACCAGACATGCCTCATCAGGACAGCCTCTGATCGTTCAGACAGATTATCAGACCATTGCCAGCAATATCGGTGTCAGTGTCCGCACAGTTGTGAGAAGCGTCAGCCGGTTAAAGGAATTATCAGAAATTTCTGTTTGTAAGAAAAAGATTGTAATTTCTAAACAGCAGCACGAACGAATGCAGGCGGCAATCCGTCCTCTGATTCCTTCTGAAGCTCTGGAGATTTTATTTTAACAGCTTTGTATCATTTGCAGCAAAGGAGTATGATAAACGTGAATAGGAACAACAACATCCATGAACTGACCGAACAGTTTCCACTCATCCGCCCAATGTCCCAGGGAAAAGAGATTTTCTGGAACAATGACCAGCTGACTGATGCAGATTCTGCTTTAAAAAAGCTGCCTTTTTCGGCGTCTGATATAGAAGATGCAGAAGAAAGATGGCTGCGGTTTGCACCTTTTATTAAAAAGGCTTTTCCTGAGACAGAAGCAGCAGACGGCATGATAGAGTCTCCCCTGATCGAGATTCCATCCATGAAGAATGCTCTGAATGATTCCTTTCACGCCAGTCTGAAAGGCCGCCTTCTGCTTAAAATGGACAGCCATCTGGCGGCGGCAGGCTCTGTAAAGGCAAGAGGCGGTATTTATGAAATTCTCAAGCACTCGGAAGAACTGGCTCTTTCTGAGGGTATGATCCGTCCCGGTGAAAGCTATGAGGCTTTCTGCCGCCCGGAGTTTAAAAAATTTTTCAGCCGTTATTCGGTTCATGCCGGTTCCACCGGAAATCTGGGACTGTCCATTGGAATTATCAGTGCGGCTTTAGGCTATCATGTAACCATACATATGTCTATGGATGCAAAGGAATGGAAAAAGAAATTGCTCCGAGAAAAAGGCGTCCATGTCATTGAGTATGCTTCCGATTACAGTGAAGCTGTGAAAGCCGGACGCGCTCAGGCCGAAGAAGATCCCATGAGTTATTTTGTGGATGATGAAAATTCAGCCAGCCTGTTTTTAGGCTATGCTACCGCTGCCAGACGTCTGAAACAGCAGCTGGATGTCATGGATATTATTGTAGATCGTTCCCATCCTCTGTTTGTTTACCTGCCCTGTGGCGTAGGAGGCGCTCCAGGAGGCATTACCTTCGGCCTGAAGCAGATCTTTGGTGATTTTGTCTACTGTTTCTTTGCAGAGCCTGTACAGGCCCCCTGCATGGCCTTGGGCGTTATGACAGGACTTCATGACAGAATCTGTGTCCAGGATATCGGCCTTTCCGGCCTTACGGATGCAGACGGCCTGGCAGTAGGACGTCCTTCTAAATTTGTCGGTAGACAGATTTCTTCCCTGTTAGCCGGGGAATTCACTGTCACAGATGAACATTTATACCGCTATCTGCGCGCCTTCATGGACACAGAGGGCATGTTTATTGAACCAAGCTCCTGTGCCGCCTTTCAGGGTCCGGCAGTTCTCTGTTCCAGCCCGGAAGGAAGGCAGTTTCTGGCGTCTCACGGCCTGGAACAGAATATGGAACAGGCGGTTCATATTGCATGGGCAACCGGCGGAAGTCTGGTGCCGGAAGAAATCAGAAGACAATACTATGAAAAAAGTCAGAAATAAACATCTGTATCCTCTTGACAAAAGAAAATTTGTTTTGTATAGTTGAGTCATCATATGACTGACGGAAGTGGAATAAACCACATGAAGTATGATTTTAAAAAGCCGACCGTCTGGGCACTCTGCCTGGAGGTCTGGCTTTTTTTGTTTGATATTCTTAAAACAACTCTGACAGCCAGTTCATCCAGACAGCCATATTATCTGTTTTTTATCTATTTTTTCATTCATTGCCACTCAAGGAGGATATCATACCATGACAATGGGGCACATTCATTCCTGGGAATCCATGGGGCTGGTAGACGGCCCTGGTATCCGCACTGTTATTTTTCTGCAGGGATGCTGTTTAAGATGCCAATACTGCCATAATCCTGATACCTGGGAGATAGACGGCAGGGCAGAGACGAAAACGCCGGAGGAAATTATAGCTGTTCTCAACCGGTTCAAACCTTACTACGGCAGTACCGGAGGCGTCACCTTCTCCGGTGGGGAGCCTCTTCTTCAGAAGGACTTTTTAGCCGAGACTCTGGCTCTGTGTAAAGAACAGGGCATCCACACCTGCCTGGATACAGCCGGTTATGGAAACGGCGGTTATGGGGATATCCTGAAACACACGGATCTGGTGCTGTTTGACGTTAAGCACTACACCAGGGAAGGATATCTGAATATTACCGGCCAGCCCATGGATGAAAGCCTTCGTTTTCTCCAGGCGGTACAGGAATTTAACATACCTCTCTGGATTCGCCATGTGGCAGTTCCAGGACTTACAGACAGCAGAGAACATCTTATGGGGCTGTTTGAAGCAGTCAAACAGATTAAAAACGTGCAAAAGGTAGAACTTCTGCCTTATCATGTGCTGGGTGTTCCCAAATACAAAGCTATGGGAATTCCTTACAGGCTGGAACAGGTTCCGCCAAAAGATGCTTCCGAACTGGAACAATGGCAGAACATGATGAATGAATATTTTCAGAACTAAACAGATAACAACACTGGTAAAATGTCTTTAGGCGAAAGGAGACTGCAAACATGAGTATCGATGTAAACTGCACTGCATGGAAAGGATTTAAGACAGGAGAGTGGCGTCACGTAGTAAACGTAAGAAATTTTATTCAGAAAAACTATACGCCCTATGCAGGAAATGATGAATTTCTGACAGGAACTACTGAAAAAACGAAAAAGGTATGGGAAAAAGCCCACGCCCTGATTCTGGAAGAAGTAAAAAAAGGCATCATTGATGTAGATACGACTGTTGTTTCCGGAATTGATAATTTTGCTCCCGGCTATATTGATAAAGAAAATGAGGTAATTGTCGGACTTCAGACAGATGCTCCTTTAAAGCGGATTGTCAATCCCTTCGGCGGCATGAGAATGGCTAAAAGCGCACTGGAGCAGTATGGCTATGAACTAGATCCCGAAGTGGAAAAGCACTTCAATTTATACAGGAAAACCCACAATGACGGCGTATTTGACGCTTATCCGGAACGGGTCAGAAAAGCCAGAACCGCAGGGCTTTTAACCGGTCTTCCGGACGCATACGGACGAGGACGCATTGTAGGCGACTACCGCCGTGTTCCTCTCTATGGAACTGACTTTTTAATTGAATCAAAAAAAGAGGACATCAAACTGCTTGACGGTCCCATGACAGATGAAAGAATCCGTCTTCTGGAAGATGTCAGCGAACAGATCCGCGCTCTCCAGAAAATGGCCGATATGGCAGCGCGGTATGGATGCGATATCACAAAGCCTGCTGAAAATGCCCGTGAAGCGGTTCAGAATCTGTACATGGCATATCTGGCAGGTATCAAGGAGAACAACGGAGCAGCCACAAGCCTTGGACGTACAGCAACGTTCCTTGATATCTATATCCAGCGCGATCTGGAGGCAGGCATCCTGGACGAGGCTGGAGCCCAGGAGTTGATTGACCAGTTTATTATCAAGCTTCGTCTTGTACGCCATCTGCGTACCCCTGAATACAACGAACTGTTTGGCGGGGATCCTACCTGGGTAACAGAAAGCCTCGGCGGCATGGGAGTAGACGGACGCACTCTGGTCACAAAAAATTCCTTCCGCTATATCCATACTCTGACAAACCTAGGCACTGCGCCGGAGCCAAACCTGACAGTGCTGTGGAGCCAGAATCTGCCGGAGGCATTTAAAAATTACTGCTCCCGCATGAGCATTGAAACCGATTCCATCCAGTATGAAAATGACGATCTGATGCGTCCCATGTACGGGGATGATTACTGTATCGCCTGCTGCGTATCCGCCATGGCAGTCGGAAAACAGATGCAGTTTTTCGGAGCCAGGGCCAATCTGGCTAAAAGCCTTCTGTACGCTATTAACGGCGGTATAGATGAGCGCAAGGGAATCCAGGTTATCCCTGATATTGAGAAAAATACAGATGCGGTTCTGGACTATGCCCACGTTCTGGCAGATTACAAGAAAACCCTGGCCTATGTTGCAGAACTCTATGTAGATACCATTAACATTATTCATTTTATGCATGATAAATACGCCTACGAAGCCAGCCAGATGGCACTTCACGATACCTGGGTAGAACGGCTTGCCGCCTTTGGTGTATCTGGTCTTTCTGTAGCCGTTGACTCTCTGTCCGCCATTAAATTTGCCAAGGTAACTCCTGTGCGGAACGAAGAGGGAATCGCTGTAGACTTTAAGGTAGAGGGAGACTTCCCTAAATATGGCAATGACGATGACCGGGCAGATGACATTGCGGTAGAGCTTGTGTCCTTCTTCTCAGCAGAGCTTAAAAAACATGCCCTGTATAGAAATGCCATCCACACACTGTCTGCTCTTACCATTACGAGCAATGTTATGTACGGCAAAAAGACAGGAACCACCCCTGACGGAAGAAAATCAGGCGAACCCTTTGCTCCAGGAGCCAACCCAATGCACGGACGCGATACCCATGGTGCTTTAGCTTCCCTGAACTCAGTTGCAAAGCTTCCCTACCGGGCAGTCTGCCAGGACGGCGTATCCAATACCTTCTCTATCACTCCATCTGCCCTTGGAAAAACAGAAGGAGAGAGAATTAAAAACCTGGTTATGATTCTGGACGGATACTTTATCCAGGGCGCTCATCACCTGAATGTAAATGTAATGAACCGGCAGCTTTTAATTGATGCCATGGAACATCCGGAGCAGTATCCAACTCTGACAATCCGCGTTTCCGGATACGCAGTTAATTTCAGCAGACTGAGCCGGGAGCAGCAGCTGGAGGTAATTAAACGTACCTTCCACGAAAGCATGTAGTTTTGGTAAGGTGTGAAATCAATTTGAAGTAAAATAAATTTTATTTCTGAAAATGATTGACAGACTCAAACCTTAGTGCTATTCTGAAGACAATTAAATGAATACAAAGGCTGTGACGAAGACAGAGTCGGTAAAATGTTTTACAGAGAGTCGGGGATGCTGGAATCCCGATAAACATCATCTGAAATCTCTTATCACTTCTGAGCTGAAATTCCGAAACGCTTTTACAGCAGGAGTAAGAATTTTCGTGTTGGCTACGTTAGTGTCTAGGGCTTGTTGGAGCCTAAAAAGAGGCAGGATTATGATTCTGCAATTTGAGTGGTACCGCGGGGTATTGATTTAATTATCAGGACTCGTCTCAAGGAAATCCTTGAGACGGGTCTTTATTTTTTCACGGGAACATTACACTGTGAAAAAAACACGTGCTGTGCACGGGATGCTTTATTTCTTTTGAGGAGGAGAAGAAAATGAATTTGTCACGAAGAAAAATGTTACTGGTAAGCTTTATGCTGTTCTCGCTGTTCTTTGGAGCAGGCAACCTGATTTTCCCGCCGTTTTTAGGCCAGAATGCAGGGGCAGCAGCCGTTCCGGCCCTTCTGGGCTTTTTGCTGACAGCTGTGGTGCTTCCGGTTCTCGGCGTTATTGTTGTCGCACGTTTTAACGGCCTGGACTGTCTGGCCAATCAGGTAGGAAAGAAATTTTCCGTTGTCTTTACCATTTTAATTTATCTTTCTATCGGACCTGGACTGGGCATCCCAAGAGCCGCATCCGTACCATTTGAAATGGCGGTAGCCCCCTACCTGCCGGCGGGATCTGATATTAAGCTTTTCATGGTTCTGTATTCTTTTGTATTTTTCTTGCTGGCTTTCTGGCTGTGTATGAATCCTGGAAAGCTGGTCAAACGAATTGGAAGCTTCTTAACTCCAAGCCTGTTATGTCTGCTCAGCATACTGTTTTTCAGCTTTCTTTTCAGGGGAAAAATCGATGTGGCAGCTCCTCAGGCTGCATATGAAATGCCGTTTTTCAAGGGCTTCTCGGAAGGCTACCAGACCATGGATACCATCGCAGCCCTTAACTTTGGACTGGTGATTGCCATTACCCTCGATTCCTTTGGCTTAAAAGAAAAAAAGGATGTTATGAAGCATACCGTGTATGCCGGTGTCTTTGCAGGTTCTATCCTGGCGCTTGTTTACATCATGTTGACCTATATGGGAATGTGCAGCTCCGGTGTGTACGCTGTGCAGGAAAACGGTGCATGGACTCTGCGTCATATTGTATCCCAGCTTTTTGGTGAATTTGGAGCTATTATTCTGGCAGCTATTTTCTCTCTTGCCTGCCTTACCACCTGCGTGGGACTGATTAACTCCATCTCACAGTTCTTTTCAAAACAGTTTAAATTTTTTGGATACAGACAGTGGGTGATTGCCATTACCGTTTTCTCCTTCCTGGTCTGCAACCTGGGACTGAATGCAATTTTAAGTCTCTCTATTCCTGTACTCGATGCGATTTATCCTGTATCTATCGTGCTGATTCTTCTGGGACTGTCTCATCAGGTATGGGCGTCAAACAGATATGTCTATCCTATGGTTGTTACAGGCGTAAGCTGCATCAGTGTGATCTATGCACTCGATAATGCCGGTGTTCCTCTGGGATTACTCTCAGATTTATGCCACTCTCTGCCTTTATACGATGCCGGTTTCTGCTGGGTAAGCGCAGCGCTTGTTATGCTGATACTGAGCTTTGCTGTAAACGCAGTCATGAACAGCCGTTCAGCAGCCTGCTCAGAAAGTTAGAATTAAATCTGCATAGGGGAAAAGAGGCTTGCTTCTTTTTGAAATATCACCTATAATGATTCGGTATTATCCATATAAAAATCAATTTAGAAATGCAGGTAAAATAAAAGTTTATGAGAAAATTAGCGTTAAGTGATGAAATACTTTTAAGCGTTCAGCAGCCTGCCCGTTACATCGGCGGGGAAGTGAATATGGTGAAAAAGGATCCGGCAGGAAAGATCCGCTTTGCCATGGCTTTCCCGGATGTCTACGAGCTGGGTATGTCCCATCTGGGAATCCAGATTCTCTACGATATGTTTAACAAAAGAGAGGACGTCTATTGTGAGCGTGTCTACTCCCCGTGGATGGATCTGGATCAGATTATGCGGGAAAAACAGATCCCGCTGTTTGCCCTGGAGTCTCAGGATCCCATTAAGAACTTTGACTTTTTAGGTATCACTCTCCAGTATGAAATGTGCTATACCAACGTGCTTCAGCTTCTGGATCTGGCTCAGATTCCTCTCCACGCCTGTGACAGGACAGAAGAGGATCCTATTGTAATCGGAGGCGGCCCCTGCACCTACAATCCAGAACCTATTGCTGAATTCTTCGACCTTTTCTACATGGGAGAGGGAGAGGTGGTTTACTTTGAGCTTTTAGACCGCTACAGGGAAAATCAGGCGAAAGGCGGCAGCAGGAGAGAATTCTTAGAACTGGCAGCGGAAATTCCAGGCATCTATGTGCCTGCCTTTTACGATGTCCTTTATAAAGAAGATGGAACCATTGAGCGGATGGTTCCCAACAATCCCCATGCAAAAGAAACAGTCTCCAAACAGCTGGTAATGGAAATGAACGACACCTACTATCCGGAACAGCCTGTCGTTCCCTTCATCAAGGCAACACAGGACAGAGTAGTGCTGGAAATTATGAGAGGCTGCATCCGCGGCTGCCGTTTCTGCCAGGCTGGCATGGTTTACCGTCCTGTTCGTGAGAGAAGTCTGGAAACACTAAAGGATCTGGCTTACAAAATGTTAAAGAGCACAGGACATGAGGAAATCTCCTTAAGCTCCTTAAGCTCCAGTGATCACACACAGCTGGAAGGACTTGTCAATTTCCTGATTGACGAGTTTGACGGCAAGGGTGTAAACGTCTCCCTGCCTTCCCTGCGTATTGACGCCTTCTCTCTGGATGTAATGAGCAAGGTACAGGATATTAAAAAGAGCAGCCTGACCTTTGCACCGGAAGCCGGCTCCCAGAGGCTGAGAAACGTAATTAACAAAGGACTGACAGAGGAAGATATTCTCCATGGCTCCTCCGAAGCGTTTAAAGGCGGCTGGAACCGGGTCAAGCTGTATTTTATGCTGGGACTTCCCACTGAGACAGTGGAGGATATGGAAGGAATCGCTCTCTTAGCTGAAAAAGTGGCGGAAGAGTATTACAAGGTTCCCAAGGAGCAGCGTTTCGGTAAGGTTCAGGTAGTTTCCAGTACCTCTTTCTTTGTGCCGAAGCCATTTACTCCTTTCCAGTGGGCAACCATGTTCACCAAAGAGGAGTACCTGAAAAAGGCTCATATCGTAAACACAAAGATGAAAGAAATGCTGAACCATAAGAGCCTCCGCTATAACTGGCATGAGGCTGATGTTACTGTGTTAGAGGGCGTTATGGCCCGTGGTGACAGAAAAGTAGCAGCTGTCATTGAGGAAGCTTATAAAAACGGCGCTCTCTATGACTCCTGGTCTGAAAGCTTTAAAAACGACGTGTGGATGAAAGCCTTTGAAACCTGCGGCGTAGATCCTGAATTCTACACCCTCAGAGAGCGTTCTCTGGACGAAGTCTTCCCATGGGATTTCATTGATGCCGGTGTTTCCAAGGAATTCTTACAAAGAGAGTGGAATCAGGCTCTCCATGAAACTGTCACACCTAACTGCCGTCAGAAATGTTCTGCCTGCGGCGCATTAAAATATAAAGGAGGCGTCTGCTATGAAAATAAGAATTAAATTCCGAAAGCAGGGCGCTGTCAAATTTGTCGGCCACCTGGATATTATGCGGTATTTCCAGAAGGTAATGCGCCGGGCTGATGTAGATATCCGCTACAGCGAGGGCTTCAGCCCGCATCAGATTATGTCCTTTGCTGCTCCGCTGGGAGTAGGACTTACCAGCAACGGTGAATATGTAGATATTGAGGTAAACAGCACAGAATCCTCCCAAGAAATGGTAAGCCGGATCAACGCAGCTAATGTAGAGGGGATCACAGTCACCTCCTACCGAAAGCTTCCTGACTCCGCAAAAAATGCCATGTCTCTGGTAGCTGCAGCTGACTACACGATGTGGTTTAAAGACGGCTATGAACCGGAAGATGAGGACGGTTTCTGGACAGGGTTGTCCCATTTCCTCGAAAAGCCTTCCATTTCTATCGTCAAAAAAACAAAAAAGGGCGTTAAGGAAATAGATTTAAAACCCTATCTCTATGAAATTGTGATTGAGAGTCCTTTTAAGGGAAGCACCTGGAAGGAAGATTCTTCCGACAGCCCTGAGCGTCAGGGAGCAGGCAGAATCTTTATGAAACTCTCTGCCGGAAGCTCTGTCAATATCCGGCCGGAGCAGGTAATCGGCGCTTACTATGAAGCGATGGGCCAGGAGTATCCGCCTTTTGCCTTCCAGATTCAGAGGGAAGAGGTTTACGGTGAGCAGGGCAGTGAAGACTGCCGTCGGTTCGTGTCATTGGAGGAATATGGAGAAACCATTAAATAAGCTTCTGATTACCAGATGGGGAAACCAGATTCTGACAGCTCTGACAGAGAACGGAAAGTGCCGTTCCCTGAATCTGGAGCCGGCCGAAAAAACAGGAATTCTGGGTAATATCTATATCGGCAAGGTAAAAAATATTGTAAAAAATATTAATTCTGCTTTCATTGATCTGGGAAACGGCCTGACTGGCTATTACAGTCTCACAGACAATAAAACCCATCTGTTTACAGACGCTGCAGCCAAAACGCAGGACAGTCATCGTCCCCTTCGTCAGGGAGATGAAATTCTGGTTCAGGTGGAGCGGGATGCCGTGAAGACAAAGGATCCGGTGCTCACCTCAAATCTGAATTTTACAGGAAAATATCTGGTTTTAACCCAGGGGAAAAAGCAGATTGGATTTTCTGGAAAAATACGGGATAAGGCCTGGAAGCAGCACATGCAGAATCTGCTGGAGAAGGAGACGGCAGGCTCATTTGGACTCTCATTTGGACTGATTGTAAGAACTAATGCCAGAGAAGCGGGAGAGGAAGAGATTCTGCAGGAGCTGGAGCTTCTGGCCAGACGACGTCAGACGCTTCTGGCATCTGCCTCCCACCGCACCTGTTACAGCCTTCTGGCGTCCTCTGAGCCATCCTACATCAGCAGTATCCGCGATGCCTACACTTCTGAGCTGGAGGCTGTTGTGACTGACGATAAGGACTGCTATGAGGCTGTCCGGCAGTATCTGGAAGAAAACCAGCCAGAGGATTTGGAAAAACTTTCCTTCTATGAGGATCCGATGCTGTCTCTTTCCAAGCTCTACAGCCTGGAGACTGCCCTGGAACAGGCTCTTGGAAAACATGTGTGGCTGAAATCCGGCGGCTATCTGGTCATTGAACCAACGGAGGCCCTGACGGTTATTGACGTCAATACAGGCAAATATGCCGGGAAAAAGACCCAGGCAGAAACCATCTTTAAGATCAACCAGGAGGCTGCCGCAGAAACTGCCCGGCAGCTGAGGCTGCGAAATCTGTCCGGCATTATTGTAGTAGATTTCATTGATATGGAAACAGAAGAAGAGAGGCTGAGGCTGATGTCTCTGCTGGAGCGGGAGCTTCTTAAGGATCCGGTCAAAACGGTGCTGGTAGACATGACCCGTCTGGGTCTGGTGGAGATTACCAGAAAAAAGGTAAAACGTCCTCTGGCAGAGCAGGTACGGGCAGCTGGATATCCGATAAAAGAATGCTAAAAAATTATAAAAACTCAAAACTTTTCTCTGTAAACCAGTTGACAAGTCCAGAGGAAAATGCTATTATATTACAGTATGCCGCACAGTGAGGTTTACAAGTCCGGATTTCCGGCGCCGAAGCTGGCGAGTAATGATAAGAGGAGGTGCCATATGTACGCAATTATTGCAACAGGTGGTAAGCAGTACAAAGTAGCCGAGGGCGATATCATTAAAGTTGAGAGACTTGGTGCAGGTGCTGGTGAGACAGTTACCTTTGATCAGGTTCTTGCCGTAAACAACGGTGAGTTAAAGATCGGATGCCCAACCGTTGACGGTGCAACAGTTTCCGCAACTGTAGTAAAAGAGGGTAAAGGCAAAAAGGTTATCGTTTACAAGTACAAGAGCAAAACTGGCTATCACAAGAAGAACGGTCACAGACAGCTCTTCACACAGGTTAAGATTGAAAAGATCAACGCTTAATCAGAGATGATCAGAGTAAACGTATTTAAAGATTCTGATGGTTCCTGCCGTGGAATTTCTTTCCATGGACATGCAGGATATGATGATTACGGAAAGGATATTATTTGTGCTTCCGTTTCCGCATTGGCCTTAAATATGGCGAATTCTGTTGAGGCATTCACAGAAGACGGTTTTAATGGCAGTATGGATGAAGAAAGCGGTGCATTTGAGTTTTCCTTTACCGGGACAGTCAGCGCAGAGTCGAAGCTCCTTATGGATTCCCTTATTCTGGGACTTCAGAATATTTCGGAAGCTTATGGAGAACAATATATTAAAATCCGGTTTGAGGAGGTGTAAGTGATGTTTAAAATGAACCTTCAGTTATTCGCTCACAAAAAAGGTGTTGGTTCCACAAAGAACGGCCGTGATTCCGAGTCCAAGAGACTGGGAGCTAAGAGAGCAGACGGACAGTTTGTATTAGCTGGCAACATTCTTTACAGACAGCGTGGTACAAAGATTCATCCAGGTATCAACGTAGGCCGCGGTGGAGATGATACATTATTCGCTATGGTTGACGGCGTTGTTAGATTTGAGAGAAAGGGCAGAGACAAAAAGCAGGTTTCTGTTTACCCAAGAGCAATTAACGAATAATTCAAGCAGCTCCATACCTCATCGTATGGGGCTGTTTTTGGTTACAAACAGACGATAGATCACAGAGAAAGGGACAGGTGTTGCTATGTTTGCCGACAGCGCAAAAGTATTTATCAGATCCGGAAAAGGCGGAGACGGCCATGTCAGCTTCAGACGTGAACTCTACGTAGCTGCCGGCGGTCCGGACGGTGGGGACGGCGGAAAAGGCGGAGACGTTATTTTTGAAGTAGAAGATGGACTGAACACTCTGACAGACTTTCGCCATGTCCGCAAATATGCGGCCCAGGACGGCGAATCCGGCGGAAAGCGCCGCTGCCACGGAGCAGACGGTGACAATATTATTATCAAGGTTCCTGAAGGAACAGTTATCAAAGACTTTGAATCGGGAAAGGTCATTGCCGATATGTCCGGCTCCAACCGACGTGAGGTAATCTTAAAGGGCGGAAAAGGCGGTCTGGGTAATATGCACTTTGCCACATCCACCATGCAGGTTCCTAAGTACGCGCAGCCGGGACAGCCGGCTCAGGAGCTCTGGGTACAGCTGGAATTAAAGGTAATCGCTGATGTAGGCCTTGTAGGCTTTCCAAATGTTGGTAAATCTACTCTGCTTTCCCGTGTATCAAATGCGAGACCTAAAATCGCCAATTACCATTTCACAACTCTGAATCCACATCTCGGAGTTGTCGATTTAAGCGAGGGGCAGGGCTTTGTTATGGCCGATATTCCAGGGCTTATCGAGGGAGCTTCCCAGGGCGTAGGCCTTGGCTACGCTTTCTTAAAACACATTGAAAGAACCAAAGTTCTGGTTCATGTGGTAGACGCCGCATCCACAGAAGGACGCGATCCGGTAGCCGATATCAGGGCTATCAACGAGGAGCTTAGAGCTTACAATCCTGAGCTGCTGACACGTCCTCAGGTTATCGCGGCCAATAAAACAGACGCGATTTACTTTGATCCGGAAAACGGAGAGGAAAATCCTGTGGATCGCCTGAAGGCAGAATTTGAGCCGGAGGGAATTCAGGTATTCGCGATTTCCGCAGTCAGCGGACAGGGTGTAAAGGAGCTCCTTTACCATATCAACGAGCTTTTAAAAACCGTCGATCAGACTCCTGTCATTTTTGAGAAAGAATTTGAATACCAGTATCAGGGAGAAAATCTTCCATATACGGTTGAACAGAACGAAGAGGGAGTCTTTGTGGTTGAGGGACCGAAGATCGAAAAAATGCTGGGCTATACCAACCTGGATTCTGAGAAGGGCTTCCAGTTCTTCCAGCGCTTCCTGAAGGATTCCGGAATTTTAGAGGAACTTGAAAGGGCCGGAATTGAAGAGGGCGATACCGTCCGCATGTATGGCCTGGAATTTGACTATTACAAATAACAGGGGATAAATTATGACAAGTAAACAGAGAGCCTATTTAAAAGGGCTTGCTATGAAAATAGATCCGATTTTCCAGATTGGAAAGTCAAGCGTAACTCCGGAGCTTACCGCTGCAGTAGCAGAGGCCCTGGAGGCGAGAGAGCTCATCAAGCTGAGCGTTCTGAAAAACTGTCTGGACGACGGCAATTCCATCGCGGCCGTATTAGCCGAGAGAACCCATTCCCAGGTAGTCCAGGTAATCGGAAAGAAAATCGTTCTCTACAAGCCTGCTAAGGATGAAAAGAAGAGAAAAATTGTGCTGCCATAGGCATCAGAATATCTGAAAGGAGCTGGCAGAAATGAAAAAAATCGGTATTATGGGAGGAACCTTTGATCCCATTCATTCCGGCCATCTGATGCTGGGAAAACAGGCCTATGAGGAGTATGATCTGGACTGTGTCTGGTATATGCCGTCCAGGCAGCCTCCCCACAAAAAGGATCGCCACATTACATCTCCGGCTGACCGCCTGGAGATGGTTCGCCTGGCTGTTGAAAGCACGCCCTTTTTTGCCTGTTCTGACTTTGAGCTGTGCAGAACGGAGGGGAATACCTATACTGCCGATACGCTGCTCCTGTTAAAGCAGGCTTATCCTGACACAGAATTTTATTTTATAGTAGGAGCTGATTCTATTTTCGATATAGAAAAATGGTATCATCCCGAAATTGTGATGAAAAACGCTGTTATTCTGGCGGCTGACCGCGCCTGCGGCCATGACGATGTTCCTTTCAATCGTCAGATTGAATATCTGACAAAAAAGTACGACGCCAGAATCTGCCGGCTGCACTCCAGGCGGATGGACGTATCGTCTCAGCTTCTGAGGCAGAAAATACAAAACGGAGAGCAGGTCTCCCGCTATATCCCGGATCCTGTGGTGCAGTTTATCAGAGAGCGTCGGCTCTACAGCCCCATCACAGACTAATATACAGAGATAATGCAAATGAGGCGCAAAATTATGAACAGCGAAATTTTTTCAATTCGAGAAAAATTAAAGGCCAGCTTAAAGCCTGGAAGATATGAACACTCTCTGAGCGTTTCGTTTACCTGTATGGCTTTAGCTATGCGGTATGGCTATGATCTGGACAAGGCAGAGCTGGCCGGCCTTCTTCACGACTGCGCAAAATGTTATGATAATAACTCGATCATAGCTGCCTGCAGAAACAGCGGTATGGAATTGACAGAAGGAGAGCTTCAGGCCCCGTCTATTATTCATTCCAGGCTCGGAGCCAGAATGGCAGAAGAGAAGTTTGGCGTAAACGATCCGGAAATTCTCAGCGCCATTGCCTGCCACACAACTGGAAAGCCTGACATGAGTCTTCTGGACAAAATCCTCTATATTGCTGATTATATCGAGCCGCGCCGGTATAAAATCAAAGATCTGCCGGCCATCCGCCGTCTGGCTTTTGAGGATCTGGATCAGGCACTGTTTCAGATTATGGAGGGTACTCTCCGCTATCTGAAGGAATCCGGAACTTACGCAGACATTATGACTCAAAATGCATATCATTATTATAAGAAGCAAATGTGCAGACAGAAGGAAGAGCAAAAAGAAGGAGAGTAGAGAAACCTATGAACCCATCAAAAGAAATGGTAAAGCTGGCTGTCAAAGCCCTGGAAGATAAAAAAGGCGAGGACATCAAGATTATTGATATCCAGAACGTATCTGTTTTAGCCGATTACTTTATTATCGCAGGAGGAGCAAATCCAAATCAGGTACAGGCAATGGCCGACAATGTGGAGGAAGAGCTCTTTAAGGCTGGCTTTGAAGCACGCCAGGTAGAAGGCTATAATACTGCAAACTGGATTCTTATGGATTACAATGATATTATCGTCCATATTTTCTCAAGAGAAGACCGATTATTCTATGATTTAGAGCGTATCTGGAGAGATGGAAAGGTCATTGAGAATGTAGAGGAGCTGTAACAGCAGCTCCTTTTTTATTCTCATTTTTATAGTTTAATATTTACCTTTGACATAGTTTACATAATTTTATTATGTAAACTATGTTTTAAAAAAAAATGAAACATCCTGACCAGCAAAGCGAAAGTGCCTGTTCTGGTTTACATAATCGTGTTATGTAAACCAGAACAGGCACTTTTATACACTTTTATAAAATCATATCGCCTCATGAAACATAAGCTGTTAAACCGAAGCGCAGGCACTACATCTTCATCCGGAATAATCCAAATACCTTTCCAAGAATCTGAACTTCATCTACAATGATAGGCTCCATGGAAGAGTTCTCCGGCTGAAGACGATAGTGGCCGTTCTCCTTATAAAAACGCTTCACAGTGGCTGAATCGTCTAAAAGCGCTACCACAATTTCTCCGTTCTCAGCCGTAACGGTCTTCTCTACAAAAATCAAATCACCATTAAAAATACCGGCCTCTATCATACTGTCGCCCTTTACCCGGAGCATGAATACCTCTTTATCTGGAAGCATCTCTGTGGGAATCGGAAAATAATTCTCGATGTTTTCCTGAGCTAAAAGCGGCATACCGGCGGCAACTGTTCCCAAAAGAGGAACGTTCACTACCTCCCGGCGGGCCAGATTAAAGCAGTCGTCAATAATCTCTATGGTTCTGGGCTTCGTAGGATCCCTGCGTATATATCCATTTCTCTCCAGCGTCTCCAGGTGGGAGTGAACCGAGGAGGTAGACTTTAAATTTACCGCTTCGCAAATTTCCCTGACAGCCGGCGGATAGCCCTTCTTTAATATAGTTTCTTTAATATATTCTAATATTTCCTGCTGTTTTGGCGTAATTTTTTCCTGTGACATAATCAAACCTCCCATCGGGTAATCGTAAAACAGTGTACTGCCCCTGATAATACTATATTATCATAGAATGGCAAAAAAGGCAAACTTTTGTTCGGATTTTTTGCAAAATCAATTGACAAACGCATGTTCGAGATATATAATACAGATAGTTAAAGAACATACGTTCCGGAACATGCGTTTGTTTTGTTTTTCTACTCATTTTACCATACGAGGAGGATTTTACTATGAAAGGAAAAAGCAGAAAAAAAGGAAAACTTGCCGAAAGGGGTGTTTCCTTATCCGGATCCGTTTGTTCGCCAGACAGTTGTCTCATCCGTCCTAACTGTCCTGCAGCGAAAATTTTGTTCAGCGCTGCTGCGCTTTTTGCTCTCTGCGTTATACTGACGACAGTGAATCTTTTAAGTTCACAGGCAGAAGAGCAGAAGAGCAGTCCTTACCATAAATACTATACCAGCATCCAAATTCAGGATGGAGACAGCTTATGGAGTATTGCAGAAACATACCGCACTCATTCCGGCAAAAGTGCCGCCGAATATGTCTGTGACTTAAAAGAGATGAATTCCCTTTCCGAAGACACCATTCATGCCGGACATTATCTGACCATCTATTACTATGATTCTGTACCAAAGTAATTCTTTGTTCTGATTCTGCATAGAACCTTAGTTTTCTCTCAGCTTTACCTTATTTCTGGCGCTGCGGCGGCGCTCATCCTCTAGTGCCGCATAGTGCCTCTTGGTCGTATTTACGTCTGCATGTCCCAGAACGTCTGCTACCAAATAAATATCTCCAGTTTCCCGGTACAGATTCGTTCCGTAAGTACTGCGCAGTTTGTGAGGCGTAATCTTTTTTAAAGGAGCTGCAGCCTGGGCATATTTTTTGACAAGATTTTCTACGCTCCTTACATTCAGGCGCTTTTTCTGCATAGATAAGAACAGAGCTTCCTCATTTCCAGGGGCAGGAACGATGTGTCTGCGTTCCTCCATGTAGTCTCTCAGGGCCAGCTCTACCTCGTCTCCAAAATAGATGATTACTTCTTTTCCTCCCTTGCGGTGAATCCGGATTCCATCGACATTAAAATCGACATCATTCAAATTCAATCCGATACACTCTGATACGCGGATACCTGTGCCGAGCAGAAGCGTCATCAAAGCCAGATCCCTTACTCTGGTCTTTTTATGGTAAGCTTTCTGCCTTTCTGTCAAAGAATCTCCGTCCTCTACCAGATCCAGGAGTCGGGCTACTTCATCAATCTCCAGCCGGACAATTTCTTTTTCGTGGAGCTTAGGCAGTTTCACCAGCGCAGCCGGGTTCGTCTGAATTCGTTCATTTCTAAAAAAATAGTTGTAAAAGCTCTTTAGAGAGGACATTTTTCTGGTGAGTCCCCGCTCGGTATTAATTAAATCTTCTTTATTCTCTGTAGAATGGCATTTGAGAAATTCTAAATATTCCTCCAAATCCATTACACCGATCTGATCCAGAACATCTACCGTAAAATCGCGTTTATCCTTATTTTTCCATATCGGATTCGTTTGAATCAAAAAGTCAAAAAAGATACTCAGATCATAAGCATAAGCAATTCTTGTCCGCGAAGAAGTACGAGGTTCAATTCCGCGAAAAAAGTCGGCGCAGAAAGGCGGAAGTTCCCGGATAAGCTTTCTGAGTTTCTTCGTATTTTCTATCATTTCCTGTTCGTGGTAGGAGAGTACTGCCATGCGAATTCCTCCTTTTCATTATTTTCGAATCATTGTTTGAAGCATTATTTCCTGTTATTATTTTCGTTTACAGGCCATCCGGGAATATTTCCAGATGCAACTGCATGAAAAAATCGATCCTTTACTCCTGGGGCCTCTGTGTTGATTGATTTAATTAAATTTTTAACAAACTCTCGTTTTGTTTTTCCGTCAACCGGACATGGATTTTTACATACAGGAAGCTGGTAACGATTTTTGAAGCCAATAATATCAGCCTCCGATACATATAAAAATGGACGTATTACAAATAAATCCATTCTGTCTAAATACGTTTTTGGAGAAAAGGTATGAAAACGTCCCTCGTAAATCAGAGACAGCATCATCGTGTCAATTACGTCATCTCTGTGGTGAGCATAAGCAATTTTATTGCAGCCTAAATCCTTTGCAGCTTTATTCAAAGCGCCTTTTCTCATTTTTGCGCAGAGCGCACAGGGGTTCGATTCCTGGCGGGATTCAAAAACAATCTGGCTGATTTCTGTAGGAACCACTGTATATGGAACGGAAAGTTTCTGGCAGAAGATTTTTGCCGCCTGCAGGTCAAAATTGCCAAATCCTAAATCAACTGTAACAGCACATAAGTCAAAAGACTTGGGATAAAATTTCTGGAGATGTTTCATAGCATACAATAATGCCAAGCTGTCTTTTCCTCCAGAAAGTCCAACCGCAATTTTGTCTCCGGGATCAATCATGTCATATGCATCAAGCGCCTGTCGAGTCAGGCTGAGCAGTCTTTGAAGTTTCATCTGTTTTGTGTCTCCTGTAAATCAATTATTATAAAAATTAAATAGCTGCGTCAAAAGAGCAGGAGTGCAGAAACCTCCAAAAGAGGTCTGCTTTACACATTTATAACTATTCGTGAAAGAATAGTTTATCGAATAGTTTCATGCGTTTTCTTTCTTTTGACTCTGCGTTGTTATTATAACACATTTTTAGGGGTGCGTTATGAAGAAATTACGTCCCGCCGGTTTGGCTCTTCTGTTAGCCTTAACCTCTGCATTTTCTGCTCTGGCAGCTCCGGCGGTTCCTCCCGCCCGGGCTCCGGCAGTTTCCAGTTCCAACGCTATAGATTTCTATGGCTTAATGTAATGAAAAGACCCTGATTTTCTCAGGGCCTGTACTGTTTTATTGTCTGATTACTCTAAAATTCTCCTGTAGTGAGTCCAAGCTCTGTCAGAAAGGCTCACTGTAACATTATTGGCTCTTCCGGCGCTCTCGTGAATACAAATCATTTTTCCAGTAGCCGGATCCCAGCCCAAAAACATTACTACATGAGCCTCGTCCCCAGGAACCACTGCAATATCGCCAGGCTTCAGTTCCTCCCTGGGTATTTCAGTTCCGCTGGAAGCCAGACTGCTGGTTCCTCCTCTGGCAACAGGCGTTCCCAGGGCTGACCAATATACCCAGTTAATCCATCCAGAACAATCCAGGCCTTTTAAGGTTCTTCCCATCTGATCCGGCTCTGTCACGCTGAAAAACTGATTTCCGGCATAGCTTGGCCGAGAAGCCTTCCCTCCAAAATGGTATGGAATTTTTCCAACAGAATCAAGAGCGAACGCAATCAGCTTTCTTCTCTCAGGCGATATATCTTCTGGCAGAAGAGCCATGTGAGCTTCTAGTTCCTGTTTTGTCAATGTCTTTCCAAAAGACATTTCCTCTGATTTTAATCCATATTTAGCTTCCCAATCCAGAGATGCCAGTCTGCGTGCAGCTGCTTGTCTCTCTTCTGTCCACCCGGTCCAGCCTCCGTTTTCATTGTTTGCTGAGTCAGTCTTCTCCTCCTCTGTTTCCTGTATTGATGCAGCCAGAGAAAACAGATTCTTTTGTTCGTTCAGCCCCGTTATTGTGATCGTAACCACCACATCGACGTGGCCTGGGCAGATAGACAAATCGGCGGTTCCAGAACCAGAACTGTTTCCCTGCGCTGCTCCATTCTCCTCGGATGCCTCTGGATTCTTCTGTTGAGGTTGGGCCGTTTCTGTCTGCCCTTCTGTTTCTGAAACGCTCTCTTCTTTCAAAGCAGCTGATACGGTCTCTTTTGCCTGTGTTGTCTCGGCTGAAGCTGAAGAAACGGATTCTGGTGCGGAAACTGATTCCAAAGCCGAAGCTGATTCTGGCGCTGAAACTGATCCTGACACAGATTCAGCTGGCATTGGTTCCTCTTTTTTCTCAGGAACGGCCGCAGCACTTTCCGCAGGATTTTGACCTGAGGTTTCAGATACTCCTGCGTCGTTCCCCACGGTCTGGGACGAAACGCTGGCAGAGGCTCCTCCTGTCTCTCCTTCTGTCTGCAGCACAGTTTCCTGTATTCTTACACTCTCCTGTCCGCTCTCTTTTGTCTCATCCGCAGTTCCAGACTGAGCGGGCGTGAACTCTGTCTCCTCCTCATCTGTCTCCTCACAGCCGTCGCAGTAATAGACAGAGCCCACTGAGATATCGTATTGGTGAGATAAATCCCACAATTTCAGCGCATAGGCCTCTGATGACTGCACGTGATCCCACTGGTGAAAATAGGAATACACATTCGTAAGCGCCAGTATTTCCTTTGTATTGCTGTAATTTGCGCTCTCCGTTCCATCCCCATTGAGAAAACGGAAGCGAATCCCGGTTCTGTAAGGCAGGCGGTTCAGTTCCTGGTAAATTCGGTACATCCAGTTCTGCTCTTTTTCATTAAGTTCCTCAAACAATTCTCCTCCTGCAGATTTCTGGTGAAGCTCCGGACCAAACCGGCTTAATTTCTGCAAAACTGTCTGCAGCAGTATATCTGCAGCCGTCTTTTGAGAGGCCTCCCCACCCTTTTCCTCTTCTGCTGTATCCTCCAGCGGAAAAAGGTAAGCAAGATTGTATTCTTCAGGGGAAGGAGCGTATCCGAAGCTCTGCCAGAATCCATGCAGATACTCTCCCACTCCTTTTAGGCATCCCTGCGCCATGGAAAAAAATGTTTTCTCATCTGGCAGCGTTTCCACGGACTTTTTTTCCTGTTTTCCGTCCTCCTGCTTTTCCTTTTTCAGGCTATGACTGGCGCTTAAGGCTTCCACATACCCCTTTCCAGACTCCTTCATCCACTCTGACAGCGCCGCTGGGGGGACTGCCAGAGCCGCCATTGCCAGAACCGTCAGCATATATGTTTTTATTTCTTTTTTCTTGTGTATCTTCATTATCTGTTGTAACAAATCCTGTCTGTAAAACTCGGCTGCATACAGCCTGCCTTATTACAGTATCACTGATCGGTTCTTAATAGCAACCCAAAAAGACGAAATTTTTTCTTAATCTTAAATCAGCCGCAGGTTCTCTGGAAATTTTAGATCAGCTTCTTCTTTGAACATAAAAAAATAAGGCGGTCTCCCAAAGGAAACCGCCCTGCAGTTCTAGGCCTGTGAATTTTTATTTTTTAAGTACTCCATTTTCGTGTCCGCAAACGCTTTAATGACCTGTACGGCGCCTTCATATCCCACTACGCTGCTGTTAATGCAGATATCATAGCTCTTGCAGTCTCCCCAGCGCTTGCTGGAATAGTAATTATAGTAGCTGGCGCGGCGCTTATCTGTCTTGATCATAATATCCTTAGCCTTCACACGGTCTACATTGTGGCTGTCCATTAAATGCCGGATTTTATCTTCCTCATTGCCGCAGATAAAGACAGACACCATTCCAGGATACTCTGCCAGCGCGTAATCGGCGCACCGTCCTACAATCACACAGGATTCTTCCTCAGCCAATTTTTTAATCGCTTCGAACTGAGCGAGAAAAACCTTCTGATTCAAAGGCATATCCATATATCCCAGTCCGCCTGTATATCCTACAGAGTAGGAATCCATAATAAGTGAATACAGAAAACTGTTCGTCGGCTTCTCATCGTGGGTCTTAAACAGCTCCTCGCACAGGCCGCTCTGTTTTGCAGCCAGAGTAAGCAGTTCCTTGTCGTAACACTTTATCCCCAGTTCACTGGCCAGCATCTGACCGATTTGTCGTCCTGCGCTTCCGCTCTCACGTCCTATTGTAATCACAAGATTATGTTTCATATGAACACTCCCTTCTGTAATTCCCTTAAGAAATATGGTTCATATGCATATTATAGCTCAAAATTTCTGAAAAGTCATCACTTTTTAACAAAAATATCAGCTTTTATATTTTTCTCAATTTTTCAAGAAGATTTTCAAAATACTCTGGGAGCGGAGCAGAAAATTCCATATACTCTCCGGTTCTTGGGTGGATAATTCCGAGAACTCCTGCGTGCAGCGTCTGTCCCTGAAGCTTAAACGGACATTTGGACGGTCCGTACACACTGTCCCCTAAAAGAGGATGGTTCAGGCTGGCCATGTGCACGCGGATTTGGTGAGTTCTTCCCGTTTCCAGCTGGCACTCCACATAAGTGAACTGTTTAAAGCGCTCTAAAACCCTGTAATGAGTTACCGCATGCTTACCGTTTTTGTAATTAATACTCATTTTTTTCCGGTCGACGGGATGGCGTCCAATGGGCGCGTCTACCGTCCCCTCGTCCTCCCCGATCACTCCATGGACAATCGCATAATACTTCCGTGTGATGGAGTGAACCTTCAGCTGCTCTGCAATTGAATTGTGAGCAAAATCATTTTTACATACAATCAGGACGCCGGTGGTATCCATATCGATCCGATGGACAATTCCCGGGCGCATCACCCCGTTAATGCCGGAAAGTTCCCCGCGGCAGTGGTACATCAGACCGTTGACCAGAGTCTGGCTGTAATGTCCGGCCGCCGGATGCACTACCATCCCCTTGGGCTTATTGATGAGAATAATATCCTTATCTTCATATAAGATATCTAACGGAATCGGCTCTGCCTCGATCTCTGGCTCTACCGCCTCAGGCACTTCCAATTCCACAGTCTCTCCAGCCGATACGCGGTAACTGTTTTTGATGGCCTTTCCATCCACCTCCACCAGCTGAGATTTCAGCAGCTTCTGCAGATAAGACCGGGTAAGACCACAGCAGGCTTCTGACAGGTATTTGTCAATTCGTTCTCCCTGAAACTCCTCAGGCACAAGATAACTCTGTTTCAATCTTTTTCCTCCGTTCTCCTCCGTCTCTTCTCTGCAGCTCTGCAGATTTCATGCTGCCGCAGCTGGCTGTCTGCCGCAATTTACCCTTCTTTTCTCTGCTTCTTGAAAGAAAGGAAGGCCAGATCCTCCTCTGAATAGACAAAAAAGATTAAAATCATTAAAAGGAATGTCGCTATCACTACATAACAGTCCGCCACATTGAAAATGGGGAAGTCAATCAGCTTGAAATAGAGGAAATCTACCACATACCCCTGGCTGATTCTGTCAATCATATTCCCTGCAGCTCCCGATACCAGCAAAAACAGGCACGCTGTCAGAGGCAGGAACCGGCGCTCAGACGGCATCCGGACCAGCACAAAAACGGCCGCCGCCAATACGAAGGCCGCTATGATAAAAAATAAAAGCTGCCTTCCCTGAAGCATCCCGAAGGCCGCTCCTCTGTTTTCAGAATAGTAAAACTCAAATACCCCGTTAATCAGCACAAACGGCTGATTTCCCTTCAGCTTCGCAACTGCCAGGGCCTTTGTCCACTGATCAAGCCCAATGGACACAATTAAACCAACGGCAAAAAAGAGAAGCTGTCTGACTTTCTGATTCATGTATTCTTTTCTCCTTTAACCGGCTTTACAGCTAATTGAAAATATACTGCAAAGCCTCCTCCATTTCCTCCGGCGTTACCGTGCGGTCCACAAAGGCCTGTCCGACTTCCTTCAAAAGGATGAATCGAATCACACCGGAATCCATCTTTTTATCATTGGCCGTAGCCTCGATCACCGAATGGACGTCAAGCCCGTTTACGGCAGTTTTAATGCCGAACCAGGACAGAGCAGATGCAAAGCGCTCCATTTCCTCCATGGAAATATATCCTCTCTTTGCAGAAATGTACATACCTGCAATCGAACCAAGGGCAACGCATTCTCCATGAAGCAGTTCAAAATTTTTAAGCTTTTCAATGGCATGTCCCAGCGTATGGCCGAAATTCAGGAGCATTCTGTCTCCCTTTTCAGCCGGATCCCGTTCCACAACTCTCCGCTTAATGTGGTTGCTCTCCACGACCAGCTGTTCCAGGGCATCCATGTCCATGGCGCGGATCGCCTCCTTGTGCTCCAGAATCCACTCATAATACTCGTTTGACTGAATCAGGCCGTGCTTGATTACCTCTCCCATGCCTGCAGAAAACTGCTCCGGCGGAAGGGTTTTCAGGGCTCCAATGTTTTCGTAAACCAGCTTTGGCATGTGGAACGCGCCCACCATGTTTTTGTACGCGTCGAAATCCACGCCTGTCTTGCCGCCGATGCTGCTGTCCACCTGAGACAGAAGAGTCGTAGGAAGCTGGATAAAAGACACGCCTCTCAGGTAGGTAGCGGCGGCAAAACCGCACAAATCTCCCACCACGCCGCCTCCCAGGGCTGCCAGCATATCGTTCCGGTCAAATTTGGCTAAAATCAGCGTCTCATAGAGTTCCCTGACTGTGTCTAAATTTTTATGCTCCTCGCCAGCTGGAAATACAAAGGATATTACCTGGCTGCAGCACGGCTTCAAAAGCTCCTTTACCTCCTCCAAATACAGAGGCGCCACATTGGAATCTGTTACAATGCAAATTTTTCTATGTTCCAGATGAAAGGATTCCAATTCCTTTGGAAGAGCTGAAAAATCCTGTTCCAGAAGAATATCGTAAACCGGCTTCTCATCCATGTGAACGGTCATTCTGTTTGCCATTTCTGTCATCCCTTTACCGCCTTTTGACTGTCTGTCCAGCCAGTAAAAGCAGCCCTTTCTGTCTATTTTTAATACTCTCTATCGTCTGTTCCATTCAGAAAACTTTTATCAGCAGTATTTTCTGGCAGAGACAAAGATTCTGCCCTTCTTCGTCTCATTCTCTGTGCCTGTAAACTGGAACTTCCCCATTCCACGGACCGATACAATCTCTCCTCCCTTCAGCTGAAGAGAGGGGGACGTCACAAGGCGTCCGTCTATAAATACCTTCTCCCCCTGAATATATGGGATAATTTTTGTCCTGGAGCTGTGATACACCATAGCAAGCACGCTGTCAAGCCTGGGAGAGGCAATACTCCCCCGAACTTCCTCGTATTTCTGTTCCACCTGGCAGGACAGGGCGGAGACGCGCTGGCAAAAAACAGCCGTATGCCTTACCTGCCTCAATTCATTTGAAATATATTCTGCCATCCGATCCAGGCAGAAAATAAAACAGCCGTCCTCATTTATGACAATGTCCCCCAGTATACTCCGCTCGATTCCCAGGTTCATCAGCGCACCCAGATAATCTCTGTGGGTAAGCACTTCCGCAAACCGGGGACTGACCGGTTTCACTTCCAATATACGGATAGGCGGTTCCATCGTCTCCTCTTCATAGGACGGCAGAAAACAGACAATCTTGCGCTCCGCCGGCTCATAGCCGCCTGTCAGCATAAAGCGTACAGGCGGCAGACTCCGTTCCAGAGAATGAAAAACTGTCTGTTCATTCAGATTCAAAAAATCTGTGTATGACGGAATATCCCTCCGGCAGCAAAGGTCTGCCAGATCCAGGATCCGTTTTTTTAATAATTGTTCTTCCCTGTTCATAGTTCCTTATAAGTGAAAGCTGAGACCTGAGACGTTCATCCCTGCGCTTGACGGCGTATTGGAAAGAAGTTCCCGGAAATCTCCGGATAATTCCACTGTGGAAGGAGTGGCAATAAAAATACTGCCGGAAATCTTCTGGAGATTTCCATCCATCGAATAAGTCGCTCCGCATGTAAAGTCAATAATCCTCTGGGCAACTTCTAAATGAATTCCTTCCAGATTCAGCACAACTGCTTTTCCCTCTAACAGCCTCTCGCAAATTTCATGGGAATCTTCCATAGATACAGGCTTAATTAAGGAAACTTCCATGCCTCTTCTTAACGGCACTACCTTATTATTAGAAGAAGCCGGCCTTGACAGGAACCGCGGTCTCTGCTCTGGCTCCTCATCATATTCATAATCGTCATTGTGCTGTTTATTAAATAAACGCCTGCGCGCCGGCCTTTCATCCTCTTCGTATTCCTCGTCGAAGTATCCGTCATCTTCGTCGTCATCTGCCTCGTTCAACCGCATTGTGTCCATAATCTTGTTCAGAATGCTCATACTCTGCTCTCTCCATTCCTTGTCCTGGCTCCGAAAATACCGGTGCCCACTCTTATCATGGTTGCGCCCTCCTCGACGGCAACTTCATAGTCGCCGGTCATTCCCATGGACAGCACACTCATATTAACATTATCAATGTTTTTGCTCCTTATGTCAACATATAATTGATACAATTTTTTAAAAACTTCCCGATTATCTTCCGAATTCGATACAAATGGAGCAATTGTCATAAGCCCTTTTATGTGAACGTGAGGAAACTCTTTTATTTTCATCACAGCAGCCTCCACTTCCTCTGTCCGGAAACCGAATTTGCTCTCTTCCTCCGCCACATTTACCTCTAAAAGAATGTCCACTGTGAGATCCCGCTTGGCTGCGTCCTTCTCGATCTGCTCCGCCAGCTCCACGGTGTCTACAGAGTGAATCAGAACCGCTTTATCAATGACCTGGCGCACCTTATTTTTCTGAAGATGGCCAATCATGTGCCAGCGCACGTCCTCCGGCATCTGCCCGTATTTCTCCATAATTTCCTGAACCCTGTTTTCTCCGAAATCCCTGGAACCAGCCTCATAGGCCTCTCTAAGCATTTCCACCGGCTTTGTCTTGCTCACGGAAATCAGCGTTACGTCTTCCTCTCTCCGCCCGCTTCTCTGACATGCCTGGCGGATTTTCTCACGAACCTCTTCTAAATTCTCTTTTATCATACCTGCATCTCCTGTTATACTTATTCGTAGATAATCATTCCCTCTGTCACCATCGAGGCGTCCAGCACAATATGGTCGTACACAGAGAGACCATAATCAGTTCCCTTAGCAATTGTAAAATACTCCCCGTTGCCGGACAACTTTTCAATCTTTTTAAAAACTGCGTAGCCCTTATTGATATTGTACACGCCTTCCAACGGAGCGGTCGCTCCGATCTGATAGCGCTCGCTGGAATCCTGTTTTACAATGTAGTCTCCATTTTTGAAAGCTCCGTCCTCTGAAGTCTCTACATAATAATATTCGTCTGTGGCTCCGTATATCTCAGCAGGCGTAAAGACCACCGAAGCTTCTCCGCTCTCCGAATAAACTTCTTTGTAAAACCCTGTCCTGGCGCTGCTCTCATCTCCCCCAGAAGCGGCAAATTCTACTGGAATGGTAAAGAAATCCTTCGTTGTGACAGATGCAGCCGGGATCTTGAGCCCCTCCTCTGCCTCTGACACCACTTCAAATTCTGCAAAGCGGTCAGAAATAAACTGCACCATAAACCGGTCAAAGTCCAGTTTTCCGTAGGCTCCTCCGTCCGCCCCTGTAATCTGTGAGTAGGCTCCTGACAGCGTCAGATTATCATCTATAAACTTTATCTGCAGCCGATCCTTGTCTGCATACGCCGCCTTATCTTCCTCTGTCAATGGGAAGAGAATCGACCAGTTTTCAGAAGTAATCATCTTATAAACCGGCGTTCCAGCCTCGATCAGCTTTCCAGCCTGTCCGACGGATTTCTTATAATTTTCTTTTTTAAAGGAATCCTCCGTGACAGCCGACGGTTCCATCCCCTCATAGGAATCAATGGCATAGGATATAATGCCTGCCTGATCCGTGTAAATCTGCTGAAAGTGAATTCCCTTTGTCTCAAGTTCTGAATCCAGCTGATCCAGAGCATTAAAATTCACCAGCTCCACAACCGACGCATCCAGAGAGTATTTTTCGTCGTAGACAGAAGAAAACTCCGAATCGTCATAAGACAGGCAGAGAGACGCCAGCTTTTTTTTCAGCAGAGCCAGATTTTCATCTGTAAAGGCCTGTCCCGCCTCCTGGCTCTCCTCCAGGTAATGCTCCAGTTCTCCAGTCTCATCCAGGGAATAAATGCGGGAACCTGCCGCCGCCTTCTTTCCTTCCCTCACATAGTAATTCACATATCCTGACTGCTCTGCCTGTTTCACCGTCTCCTCGCGAAGAATTAATCCTGTATATGTTTTATCATTGACAATGCTTCCTTCAACAACCTCGTAAAACTGTATCTTATCCCGTCCAAGGTACTTAAACACACAAAGAGCCAGATAGAGAAAGATCAGGGTAAATATCAGAGTACCTATATTGAAATTCTTTGGTTTTCTATAAGGTACTATCTTTTTAGTCTTGGCCATGATGCTAACCGGTCTCCTTTCCCTATGTATTATAAAAGGAATCGCCCAAAAGTGCAAGGTAATTCAGGAAATGGCTGGAAAAGACAAAGAGCGAAAGAGGGAAGACTGCCGTCTGCAGTTCTCCCCTCTTTTGTACTGTCATATGTAATTTTTCTCAAATACAGCCGCTGTCTTATAAAGAAACGACTACGCTTGATTTAGCGCACTCTGGGAGATTCGATGCGTCCTCAGATACACTGAGAACAAATGTGAGATGGTATTTCTCGCTGATCTCCTGCAGTGTCTTGAAGGTCTCCTCAATGCTCTCTCCCTCTAAGGAAGCCAGCTTTAAGAAGCTGTCGAAGTACATCTGCTCCAGGTCATGATCCTGCGAAATAATACCGCAGATAAAACCAATAAAGCCCTCGCTGGAAGTGATGGGATACTCATTTACATTGATTAAACGAATCCTGTTGTTCAGCTCATACATGTGCTTGGAGCTTTTGTCCAGATACACAATTGAACCTGTGGATTCTTTGATGGCTGTATTAGCCATGTCAAGAAGATATTTAGTTTTTCCTTTTCCCTTGTTTCCCGAAATAATCTGAATCATATCAAATCTCCTCCTTGGACTTTATTTAAGTTGTATAAAAAATCTTTTATTATGCAATTAATTATAGTATAAATGCCCGAAAAAATCAATCACTAATCGACAATTTTAGTAATTATATTGGTCATATTTTTGTAAAGTCCCTGTCGGTTCTCTGCTTTTAACACAACGGAGATGTATTCTTTCCCCGCTTCATCCTGTTCTGCCATAATCAGGCAGTAGCCGGCCGCCTGGGTGGTTCCCGTCTTCCCCCCCAGAACCGTCAGGCCTTCCGGCGTCTCTGTCTCTCCGTTCTGATACCAGTTTCCCACTTTCCAGGTTTTGGAAACTGCGTTTCCCTGTGCGTCCGTATAGGACGCCGTGTAGGCGTCAGCTCCTATGATTTCCCGGAATTTCGGAAGCTTCATGGCCTCATTGAATATCAGGTAAAGATCATAGGCTGTGGTATAGTGTTCCGGATCAGACAGACCGCTGGGATTTTTAAAATGAGTCTGTGTGGCTCCCAGCTGTCTGGCTTTCTCATTCATACGCCCGGCAAAGGCCTCCACGCTGCCGGACATGTGAACGGCAATGGCATTGGCCGCATCGTTTCCTGACGGAATCAGGAGTCCGTACAGCAGCTGTTCCATAGTCAGCGTGTCTCCCGGCTTAATGCCGCACAGAGACGCGCCTGACTCTGTAATGACAGAGTCCTTTGTCACCTGGACCGTATCGGAAAGCTCTCCCTCCTCAATGGCAATCAGCGCCGTCATCACCTTGGTAATGCTGGCTGGGTAGAGCTGCTTATAGGCGTTCTTACTGTATATTACATGTTGGTCTGTGATGCCGAATACAGCCCCCGCCTCCCCGGTAAATTCTGTACTGTCATCGGCGGGTTCTCCGTCAATCACGCACAGATCAGAAGCAAAAAAAGGCGCCAGTGAGGCTGAACCCTCCGACACCCCCAGATTGCTTCCCCGATCCGCAAAGGAATACGGCTCTTCCAGCGTGTTTCCACTGCAGCCGGTGAGAAAAAGCGCGGCTGCCAATCCAAACATCTGCTTATGAAATAAATGCTTCAAGTCGCTGCTCTCCTGCTTTCTTAAGGAACTTCCCTGTCTATCTGTACATTTCTCTCCACTCCATGTCGCCGCGCTCCAAAGATTTAATCAGGAGTTCTGCTGTGGCTACATTGGTCGCGATAGGAATGTTATACATATCGCATATCATCACCACATTGTTGACATTCGGTTCGTGGGATTTGGCGGTAGACGGATCTCTGAGAAAGATCACCAGATCCATCTGATCGTGTTCAATCTGCGAGCTGAGCTGCTGAGCGCCTCCCAGATGTCCCGGAAGATACTTATACACATTCAGATTCGTAACCTCCTCTATCAGCCTTCCTGTAGTTCCCGTGGCATAAAGAGAATGCCTGCTTAAAACGCCTCTGTACGCAATGCAGAAATTCTGCATCAGCTTTTTTTTCGAATCGTGAGCTACCAACCCTATATTCATACTGGGCTACCTCCTTAATTATTGCTGCTTTTTCTCTGAAGTCCAATGTTTAGTACAATTCCCATCCCGGCATAAATACTCAGCACAGAGCTGATACCAGAACTGATGAAGGGAAGGGGAAGTCCCGTATTCGGAAAAATCCCGGTGGCAACGGCAATGTTCGCAAAGCCCTGAAAGCCTATGAGAACCGCCATTCCAATACAGACAAGGCGTCCGCCCATGTCCTTGGCGCGGCTGGCTGTGAGAAGACATTCAAACACCAGGAGAGCCAGCACAGAAATAATGACCATGCTGCCCACAAAACCCAGCTCCTCGCCAATCACGGCAAAGATGAAGTCCGTCTGATCCTCCGCCACAAAGTTTCCGCTTTTTACGGAACCTACGCCTGCATTATTCAGTCCCTTTCCCCAAAGCTGCCCGGAACCGATGGCCATGATGGATTTATCCTGCTGATTGTTTGCGTCCGCATACTGGGCGCTGTCATGGAAAATCTTAGCCAGGATTCTCCGGGCCTGATCCTCTCTCAGGAATGGTACTACCCCAACCTGGGCCAGATAAAGGAACAGCCCGCCGGCAGGAATCCCCGCCGCCAGTCCCCCGCCGATCCATTTATAGCTGAGCCCAGCCACATAGATAATAACAATAAGCGGTATCGTAATAACAATGCTGGTGGACAGATTCGGCTGAGCCAGAACAAGCCCTACCGGAAGCGCTATCATAAGCACAATCGTTCCCAGAACCGATACCTTATTGATTCTCTCGTGATTTTTTGCCAGATAACAGGAGAGAACCACTATCAAACCTACCTTCAAAAACTCAGACGGCTGAATGGTAAAGCCAAAAATCTTCAGCCAGCGCGTTGCTCCTCCGGAGCTGTGTCCTGTAAGCAGAACGGCAGCCAGAAGGGCAACGCAGCCTGCGTAAATCAAGGTACTCAGGCGGAAAATCCTGTGGTAATCGATCATGGAAATCAGCAGACAGCATACAAACGATACTGCCACCCCCAGAATCTGCTTTCCGACAATCGACGGATCTCCGCCGCTGGCGCTTCTCAGCACCAGGATTCCCGCAACACTTAAAAAAATCATGTAAATTACAATGCGGAAGTTGTAATTCTTTAAGCTGTAGTTGAATATCATGCTGTAAATGTTTCCTTGCTCTGCTTAATGTTATGAACCAGTATCGTAGCGCATAGAGCCGGCGTTTTTCTGCCGTCCGGCAAGGTTCTTATCATCTGTACGATGACGTCCTCCTCCTTCACCTCCATGTATCTGGAAACTGCATGGAGCAGGTCTGTGCGTATCATCTCCAGAATATCCGGAGAGCAGCCTGCCCGGTCAGATGCCAGAAGAAGCTTCAGACGCTTTCTCGCTATTTCACCTGAATTATTTCTGCCAAGCAGTCTGAGGATGCCCATCTTGTCTCCCTCCTTATGCCCGCTTTAAAAGACAGGTGATTTTTGACCAGAGATTCCGGCTGTTGTCAAAATTCAGAAACGGTACGGACTCTCCCAGGATTCTCCTGCAGATATTCAGATACGCCTGTCCGGCGAAGCCGTTCATCCCTGCCAAAGGTTCTCCCTGATTGGTGGAAATTACAATATCCTCGTCGTCAGGGATGGTGCCAATCACTGGAACGGACAGAATATCCATCACATCGTCTACCGACATCATATCGCCGCGTCTTACCATATCCATGCGGATACGGTTAATGATCAGATCGATATGCTTCATCTCATCTGCCTCCAGAAGTCCGATAATGCGGTCTGCGTCACGAATCGCCGATACCTCCGGCGTAGTCACTACAATCGCTCTGTCAGCTCCTGCAACGGCATTTTTGAAGCCCTGCTCGATACCGGCCGGGCAGTCAAGAAGTATGTAGTCGAACTCCTCTCTCAGAGAAGCGACCAGTTTGACCATCTGTCCAGGATTTACCGACGATTTGTCTCTCGTCTGGGCAGATGGCAGTAAAAACAGGTTAGGATATCTTTTGTCTCTTATCAGCGCCTGCTTCATCCGACAGTTTCCCTCCACCACGTCTACCAGGTTGTAGACAATGCGGTTTTCCAGTCCCATCACCACGTCCAGGTTCCTGAGGCCGATATCTGTATCTATCAGCACCACTCTCTTCCCCAGTATGGCAAGGCCTGTTCCCACATTTGCGGAGGTAGTCGTTTTGCCTACGCCGCCTTTTCCGGATGTAATCACAATGACTTCACTCATAGTGCAATATCCTCCTGTATTCAGTTTACATTCTTATTTTACCCTAAAATTCCAAAAGTTTCCAGTATTAAATCTTTATTAAATATTTATTCTCCATTAATTGTCTCTCTGGATGCGTTTAACGCTCCTGCGCTCATGATCTCATCCAGGCTCATGTAGCCGTAATAGTAGCGGTACACTGATTTTGCAGTGAGGGCCGCGTTGGCAGAGTTGTAGCCGTTTGGAATATTGACTGCCACACTGATTTCAGGATTCTCATAAGGCGCAAAGGAAATAAAGAACGCGTGGTTTCCTCTTGTCTTTACCTCCTGGGCCGTACCTGTCTTTCCGGCGATATTAACCGGAAGGTCCTGGAATCTGGCGCTCCTTGTCACCACTCCTCTCATACCCTCGAATACAGCATCCCAGGTGGAAGCCGCAATATCCAGCTGCTCATGTACCTTCGGCGCAAACTCCTGCACCAGATTTCCTTTGGAGTCCGTCTCCTTCAAAAGAAGGCTTAAATCGAATACCGTGCCCCGGTTGGCGAGAGCCGTCACATATCTGGCCAGCTGTACGTTTGCAAAGGCGTGGGTACCCTGTCCAATGGCAGAACGCTCCGGATCCATGTCACTGATATGAGGTTCCGATTCGAAAATCTCAATTCCGGAGGTCTCGTCAAGGCCGAACATGGAAGCATATTTTTTCAGTGTCTCCAGGCCCTTGTCCGCCTTGTAGGTGTCGCCCTCCATGGCCATTCTGTGGGCCAGCTCCGCAAAGTAAACGTTGCAGGAATTTGTGATTCCTCCCACTACGTTTAGCGGGCCGTGATGTCCCAGACACTTTAAGGGATTGCTGATCTCCTTAAATACGCCGTCGCAGACAACCGGCTCTCCCAGTCCGATCACGCCTTCCTCCAGTCCTGCAATGGCTGTGATAGGCTTAAAGGTGGATCCTGGAGCCTTCAGCGTTGTCGTCGCATTATTTCTCAGAGGTCCTGACAGATCGCTGTTCACCTGGGCAAAATAATCTACATTATTAATTTTGTTGTTGTCATAGCCCGGGTAGGTGACGAGAGCCAGAACCTTTCCCGTGTGAACGTCTGTGACCACGCAGGACGCAGTACACGGATCCAGGGCCAGCTGGGCCGGCGTCAGTTCCACGTTTCGTATCTTCTGCATCATAAAGGAGTAGGTGTAGTTCGCGTCTCCCTGTCTCAGCGCAGCCACCTGGGCTTCGTCATAGGCCAGAACGCCCTGGTCGTAGAGAGCCAGGCAGAGCTCTCTTCCCAACACGGTATCGTTATAAATCAGATACTGGTAAATTTTCTTGGAAAACTCGTCGTTATCCGTGAGAATTTCAAAAATATGCTCTACCAGAACCTGATATACGTCGTCCGCGCTGGAATACTTGTTCTCGATTTCCAGCCTGGTGGTGTCAATCCAGTTGTTGGCAATGCCGTAATACAGATATTCCTTCAGACTCAGGCTGCCTGCCTTCCAGGCCTCGTACTCCTCGCTCTTTGTGTCGATCTCAGAGGAGAGGATCAGCTTCTCGCTGTCAGAGGCCAGAAGGGTGTAAATGTACTGCATGTAGGCCTGCATATCCTCTGAAAGGGCGTTCATGGGAGCGGGCGCGCTGCTTGTCAGCTCATTCTTCAGGTCCGCCTCAATCCTTGCTCTGGCGCTTTCAAACTTGGCGTTAATCTGCCGTTCTGTGTCAGAGGCCTCCTCTGACGCAAAGTCGTGGAATGAGAGGACGTTGTTGTTAATCAGCTGAAAATAGGCGTCCTTGATCGGAAGCTTAATTTCGGAGGCATCCACATTCTTAATCTCCTCCGGCTCCTGGTTGACGAGCACGTTGGTCAGAATACCTGCCAGCTGCTTTTCCAAAATGTGGTAAATGGCCTTCTGAAGATCCCGATCCAGCGAAAGCCAGACGTCGTTTCCGGCTTTTGGCTCCACCACGTTGGCTGTCTCCAGAATTTTTCCCATATTGTCCACGTAGATAGTCTGAGACCCCTTCGTTCCTTTCAGATCCAGCTCCATAGAGGATTCGATTCCCGTACGGCCCGCCACGTCGTTCAGCTCATAGTCGTCGCTCTGTTTTTTTAACTCCTCCAGACCGTCTGTCGTAACTTTTCCCGTGTATCCAATGACAGGAGCAAAGTAAATCGCATCGTTGTAAACCCGGATGGTAGATTCCTCGATGTTCACTCCCGGCAGATCCGCCGTGTGTTCCAGGATATCCGCCATCGTCTCCTCGCTGATATTTTCCGCCACAGTCGTGGCTTCGTACTTTCTAAAGCTTGTAAAACGCATGGTATACCGGATGTTTACAATCTGGACGGCAATGTCCAGGGGAACCTCCACCAAATTTCCGTTTTCATCCTTCATCTCATCCAGCTTGTAGATGCGCATCTGCTCCCTCAGAAGTTCCTCCGCCGTTATATTGGACGGATACTCTCCCTTTGGATCATCCAGCTCGTCTACGCTCTTTAATCCGTACAGGTCGCGCAGAAAACGGAGTCTGGCGCTTTCGGAGGCCGACGTATAGGATACGTTTCCCTCCGCGTCTGCAGTGATCTCCAGATCGCCCTTTACCGTTTCACCGTGTTCGTTCAGTATCTCCACCAGCTCCCAAAGCATAAAGTTCCAGCCGGCGCTGTTTTCAAAGGCACCTATGTCCTGTACTGTCACGTTGTAGGCCAGCTCGTTGTAAGCCAGCACGTTTCCGTTTCTGTCGTAAATATTACCTCTGGTGCTGGCTGTCTTAATCACCTTTTCAGTCAGCGAAATATATTCATCCTGATACTCCTCGCCATGCACAATCTGAAGTGAAAACAGGCGCGCCACCAGCGTTCCGTACATAAGCACAAACACCAGGGAGATGGCAAAGAGCCGGGAGGTAACGACTTTTTTTAAAAGCTCCTTTAAATATTCCAGTAAATCCCTAAACAATGGTAGAATCTCTCCTTTGCATCCGTTCCTCCAGCTTTCTGTTGATAAACAGAAGGAGGCGGTAGACCAGCAGCGTGGTTACGGTAGTAAAAATGATTTCCGGCACCATGATCTCCTTGAAATAGTAGAGGAAATCCAGCCTGGCCCGTATCAGGAAACGGAACACATATATATACATGTTGTAGGCTAAATCATTGGTGATACTCAAAATCAGAGGCAGGGTAATGTAATCCTCATAGTAATATTTGGTAAAAACACCGTTAATATACCCTGCGTTGATAAAAAACAGCGTGTAAAATCCAAAGGGACCGCTGTAAAACAGATCCATAAACAGCCCCGCCACCAGGCCGTAGCAGATGCCGGCTGCCCTCCCGTCTATAAAGCCGTTGATAAACACAAGGATTAAAAGCAGATTCGGCGCCGCTGATAAAAAGGCAATCTGAGGAAACACGCAGATCTGAATCGTAAAAGCCAGGATCAGAAGGATAATATTTAAAATGATTTTCCTGATGCTGTTCTTAACCATAATCTCTACTCCTCGCCGCCGTCCTTCAGCTGGGTGATGACAAGCACCTCCTGAAGGTTGTCAAATTCAGCTACCGGAACAATCTGTCCTGACTTCGTCACGTTATTGGAATCTGTGGTCAGCTCTGTGGCGTAGCCGACCAGGATTCCGGGCAGGAACACGTCGCTGATATTGGAGGTTACGATCTTGTCTCCCTCCTGGATGTCAGCCTCCTTCTTCACGTGATCCAGGCCTAAAAGTCCCTCCTGGAACAGAGTCAGATCTCCGCTGACAATGCAGTTGTCGCCGGAGCGCATGGACATGCAGCTGACGCGGCTGGCGTCGTCGATGATAGAACGCACTGTGGCGTAATTGGCCCCCACGTCGGTGACAATTCCCACCAGTCCTCCTCCGGCAATTACATTCATGTTTTCTTTAATGCCGTCGTTAGACCCTTTATTAATCCTGAAAATCTGGAACCAGTTTCCAGAGTCCTTGGCAATCACTCTCGCAGCCACCTTCTCATACTGCATATAGTCCTGATCCAGGGCATACAGCTCCCTCAGCCGTTCCAGCTCATACTGCTCAGCCTGCAGGCGGTTGTTCTCCTCTGTCAGCTCCGCTACGCGGTCCTTCAGCTCCTCATTTTCCGCCTGTGCTTCCTGCATAGTGGAAAAATCCCTGATATGATTGTAGAGACTTGTCCCAATCGCATTGACTCCTGACTGGAATGGAATTAAAACATATCCCACTCCTGTCCGCAGAGGCGTCAGGATACTGTTATTAATCGATGTAACGGCGATCAGCACAATACAGAAAAAGGACAGACCCGCCAGAATATATTTACTGTTTTTCATATTTTATAACATTCCCCGTTCCTTAAAGCTGAAGTAGGAATTATCTCCTATAATCACATGATCAAGAAGCGTAAGGCCCAGAAGTTCCCCCGCTCTTTCCACCTTCTCTGTCAGCCCGATATCTTCACGGCTGGGAGACGGATCCCCGCTGGGGTGATTATGGACAAGCGCCAGCCGCACGGCGTGGTAGCGCAGAGCTTCGATAAAAATTTCTCTGGAAGAAGCCACAGACGCATTGACCGTCCCGCGAAACAGGCAGGATTCCCGGATCAGCATATTTTTCGTATTAAACATCATCAAATGAAGTTCTTCCTGCTCCATATGACGCATATCTTCCATATAAAAAGCCGCAATCTCTTCGGGGCTCTCATAATGCTTCGTCTCCTGGACGGCCAGGGTTTTCCATATCCGCTTCGACAGCTCCCCAATGCACAGAAGTTGAAGTCCCTTCACTCGTCCGATCCCCTTCACTGCCGTAAGCTCCGGCAGCGAGAGGTGCAGCAGGCCTAAAATCCCCGCCGGTTCATTCAGGCTCAGTATTTTCTGCGCCAGAGCCAGAGAATGCTCTCCTCTGGCTCCGGTGCGTATAATGATCGAGAGCAGCTCCGCGTCTGTCAGGGCCTCCGCCCCCAGGCGCTCGCACTTCTCATAGGGCCTGTCAGGCCCCGGTATTTCTTTCATAGTCTGGTAATCCATATCGGCCTCCTCTTCTCCATTGCCTCTCCAGGTACAAAGGAAAACGGATGGCTGCTTACCTATTTTATCACAATCGCTCCGGCGTGTATATACGAGAATTTCTATTTTTTTCGAAATCATTTCTTAAAAAACCAGAAATTTCTCCCATATTTTTTCAGTTAAATTGTCACAATTCCTGCGTCCTTCAGTTTCTGTAAGGACATGAGAATTCCAAGTTTTGCGTGATACCAGGTCAGTCCTCCCTGGAAGAATACTGAGTAAGGCGGCTTAATAGGGCCGTCTGCTGACAGCTCGATGGAAGCTCCCTGGATAAAGGCGCCTGCTGCCATAATCACCTGGGAATCATACCCAGGCATGTCCCACGGCTCCGGCGTCACAAAGCTGTCTACCGGCGCGGCTGCCTGGATGCCCTCGCAGAAGGCGATGACTCCCTCCGGCTTTCCAAACGTCACCGCCTGGATGATATCGTGGCGTGATTCCGTACTGTCCGGCACCACGGAAAAGCCCAGCTTCTCATAGACAGCCGCCGCAAAAATAGCTCCCTTCAAGGCACCTGCCGTCACGGTAGGCGCTAAAAACAGTCCTTGGAATAAGGACTGGTTGACGCCCAGGCTGGCTCCTACCTCTCTTCCAAGTCCCGGGGAGCCCAGACGGTACGCCGCGTTCTCCACGCATTTCCTGGTTCCTGCAATATATCCGCCGATGGGAGCCAGTCCGCCGCCTGGATTCTTAATCAGAGAGCCCACCACCATATCGGCTCCCACGTCGCTGGGCTCGATGGTCTCCACAAATTCTCCGTAGCAGTTGTCCACCATGCAGATGAGATCCGGCTTAATGCTCTTTACAAAGGCAATCAGCTGGCCGATCCGCTCCACGGAAAGAGTCGGCCTGGTTGCGTAGCCCTTGGAGCGCTGGATCGTAACCAGCTTTGTCCGCTCGTTAATGGCTTTCCTGATTCCGTCGAAGTCAAAGCTTCCGTCCTCCAAAAGATCCACCTGGCTGTAGGTAATACCGTACTCCCTTAAAGAGCCGTTGGAATTCCTGATTCCGATTACCTCTTCCAGTGTATCGTAGGGTTTTCCTACCGGGGAGAGAAGCTCGTCTCCAGGACGCAGATTTCCCGCCAGAGCCGTGTAAAGCGCGTGGGTTCCGCAGGTAATCTGCGGCCGCACCAGGGCGTCCTCTGTGTGGAATACGCTGGCGTACACCTGCTCTAAGGTCTCTCTTCCCAGATCGTTGTAGCCGTAGCCTGTGGTTCCTGAAAAGTGAATATCGCTCAGACGGTTCTGCTGCATGGCCGAAATCACCTTCAACTGGTTGAATTCTGCCGTCTCATCCACCTTTTTAAACCGTTCCTTTAACGTCTCCTCGATTTCCAGTCCAAATTTCAGCACCTCTTCGCTGATGCCAAGCGTTTTGTACATTGATGTTAAATCCATTGGTATCTGCCTTTCTGTTTTTCTTTCCTTAATTGAATTTCTTAATCTGATTCCTTTTATATCTTCTAAAGCTCCGGCTGCTTCCTGAGCCAGCGCTCCCCGAACGCTTCCCTGCAGTCCTTTAACACAGCGTCAAGCATCTCCTCCCTGCTGCCGCCGAACGCCTCCGGCTGGAGCCACCGCACGTCCCGCTCTCTGCGAAACCAGGTCAGCTGGCGTTTTGCGAAATGTCTGGTATCCCGCTTTAAAATATAAACTGCCTCGTCCAGAGTCAGTTCCCCGTTCAGGTAATCTAATATTTCCTTATACCCCAGGCCCTGCATGGAAACCATATCCCTGGTGCAGCCCATCGCCTGAAGAGCCCTGACCTCCTCCACCAGTCCGCTTTCCATCATCCGGTCTACCCGTTCGTCAATCCGGCTGTAGAGGAGAGGTCTCGGCAGATCCAGCACATAGTAGAGAAACTGATAGGGCGAGGTTTTCTCCCTCTCCTCCCGGTTGTGATCCGAGATCTTTCTCCCGGTCTGTCTGTAAAACTCAATGGCCCGGATCACTCTCTTCACATTATTTTCATGGATTGCCTCTGCAGATTCCGGGTCTATCTCCCTCAGCATGACGTGAAGAGCCGAGGCGCCCTTTGTCCTGGCCGTCTCCTCCAGCTCCTCTCTGAGTCCTGACTGTTCTTCTGTCTCCGTAAAATCGATATCGTATAAAAGCGCCTGGATATAAAAACCGGTTCCTCCTGCCAGAATGGGAATGTTTCCCCGACCGTAAATCTCCTCCATAGCTTTTTTCGCCATCTCCTGAAACCGCACCACATTAAATTCTTCCGGCGGATCCAGCACGTCGATCAGGTGGTGGGGAACGCCGTCCATCTCTTCCTTCGTCACCTTGGCCGATCCGATATCCATATGGCGGTACACCTGCATGGAGTCGGCGCTGATAATCTCTCCTCCAATCTGCTTTGCCAGCTCAATGGAAAGCGCCGTCTTTCCAGAGGCCGTAGGGCCTGTAATAATAATAAGGGGCCGTTTCTCTTCCATCTGTGTTTCCTCCTTCCATCACCTGCTTTTCTTACACAATCCGCTTAAATTTCTTCTCCAGCTCATACCGGCTCATGGAAATAATTGTGGGCCTTCCGTGCGGGCAGGCATATGGGTTTTCCAGCTCCAGAAGCTCGTCTATCAGCGTTTCCGCCTCAGACGCCGAAAGATGGTGGTTTCCCTTTACAGCCGCCTTGCAGGACATGGACGCAATCCTGTCGTTAATCATATCTGCGCCGCTTCTCTCCGCCTCCTCCGACAGACTGTCTAACATCTCCATCAGAAGATCCTTCTTGGCAATGGAAAACAGGTTGGCAGGCACGGCCCGCACAGCGTATTCCCTGCCGCCAAAGGGCTCAATCTCAAAGCCAATGCCAGTAAAATGGTCCATGTACCGTTCCAAAAGAAGCTGCTCCGAGTCATTCAGCGTGAGAATAACAGGAGGACTCACCAGCTGGGAAGTATATTCTCTGCTCTTTAACGTAGCCATGGTCTTCTCATAGAGCACCTTCTCGTGGGCCGCATGCTGGTCGATAATGTAGAGCTTATCCCTGTATTCCACCAGCCAGTAGGTGTCAAACAGCTGGCCAATCAGTCTGTGCTCCGCCCTGGCCTCCCTGGTCAGAAGCCGGTCTTCAAAGAGATCCATCTGCCTGGGCTCTTGCGGCTCCTGCGGCTTTTTCAGATTCTCATCTTTCTGGATCTTATCTTTCTGAAACAGACTCTCCTGGTTCTTATTTTCCCGCTCCTTCTCCTCCTGCCGAACCGTCTGCCCTGCAGCGCGCCCATACTCAGGCTCTGCTTCCCGGATCACAGTTTTCTGGCTTCTTAAGCCTTCTCCTGGATCCAAAACACGGTCAGAAGTTCTTGTTTCAAAAACCGGGGCAGAAGCCTTAAAAGTCTTAAAAGTTTCGGAAGCCTGAACCGCCTCCCGGCGCTTTTCCTCAAATGGTTCCGGCCTCTGCACATGGACCGGTTTCAAAGGAGCTTCTTTCTTCTGAGTCTGTCCCAGCTCCACCCCCGGAATCAGTTCCCGCTCTGACAGGGCCATGGAAATCGTATGGTAAACCATTTTATAGATCATCTCTCCATCCCTGAAGCGCAGTTCCATTTTCGCCGGATGGACGTTCACATCTAAAAAGGAGGGATCAATGGCAAAATTCAGCATGGTGAAAGGATACTTGTGCTGCATCATAAACGGCTTGTAGGCGTCCTCGACAGCCTTGCTGATCAGGCTGCTCTTAATATAACGCCCATTGATAAAATACGTTTCAAAATTCCTGTTTCCCCTGGCGATCAGAGGCTTTCCAATAAAGCCTGAAAGCTTCACCGGCTCCTCCCCCATCTCCACAGGAAGCAGATTAGCCGCGATTTCCCTGCCGTAAACGGTATAGATGATATCTCTCAGATTGTGGTTTCCCGACGTGTGAAGCCGGCTCTGCCCGTTCTGGATGAAGCGGATCGATACCTCTGGATGGGACAGGGCAATTTTCTCCACCAGGTCGGCGATGTGGGCTCCTTCTGTCGTCGGGGATTTTAAAAATTTTCTTCTGGCAGGCGTATTGTAAAAGAGATTCCGTACCAGAAAGGTCGTCCCCTCCGGAGCGCCCACCTCCTCCAGACTTTTTTCCTCTCCTCCGTCAATGCAGTACCTGGAACCGGATAAGGCGTCTCCTGTCTTGGTAATCAGCTCCACCTGGGCAATGGAGGCGATGCTGGAGAGAGCCTCGCCGCGAAAGCCCAGAGAGGCCACCGTAAACAGATCCTCCACCGTCTGAATCTTACTGGTGGCATGGCGGAGAAATGCAGTGGAAATCTCGTCTCTGGGGATTCCGCACCCATTGTCCGTCACCCGGATGAACCCGATTCCGCCTTCCTTAATCTCAATGGTCACTGCCGTCGCTTTCGCGTCGATGGCGTTCTCCAGAAGCTCCTTTACCACAGAAGCGGGCCGTTCAACCACCTCTCCCGCTGCAATCTGGTTAATGGTCGTCTGATCAAGCACTTTAATATTTGGCACCAAAACACCTCCTATTTCTCTGCCTCCCAGCGGTTTTTAAGCCTTGACTGGAATTTGTCGAGAGTTACCAGAGCCTCCACCGGAGACAGTCTGCTGATATCCAAATCCATCAGCTCCCGGATAATATCCTCCTCGCGGACGGTATCAAAAATCGACATCTGCCGCAGATCTACCTCGTCCGGACGTTCTACGCTGCGTCTGGGCTGGGCACTTCTGCTGCCGGAAGCAATCTCCTTGGCCCGGGCCGTAATATCCGCGTCTGAAAGCTCCTCCACCAGCTCCTTGGCCCGGCTGATAACCGGCTCCGGCACTCCCGCCAGCTTGGCCACCTGGATTCCGTAGCTTTTATCAGCCCCGCCTTTTACAATCTTTCTCAGGAATACGATGTTGTCTCCCTGCTCTTTTACAGCGATGCAGTAATTGTTCACTCCACTGATAGCTCCCTCCAGCTCCGTCAGCTCGTGGTAATGAGTGGCAAACAGCGTTTTCGCGCCCAGAGTCTTCGTGCTGCTGATGTATTCCACTACCGCCCAGGCGATGGAAAGGCCGTCAAAGGTGCTGGTTCCCCTTCCAATTTCATCGAGAATCAGAAGGCTGTTTCTGGTGGCATTCCGAAGAATATTGGCCACCTCCGTCATCTCCACCATAAAGGTGCTCTGTCCGGAAGCCAGATCGTCGGAAGCTCCCACCCTCGTGAAAATCCGGTCGCACAGGCCGATATTGGCCTCGTCCGCCGGCACAAAGCTTCCTATCTGGGCCATCAGGGTAATCAGGGCCGTCTGCCTCATGTAAGTGGACTTACCCGCCATATTGGGGCCTGTAATAATCGAAATACGGTTCTTCCCATTATCCAGATAAGTATCGTTAGCCACAAACAGATCGTCCCGCATCATCTGCTCCACCACCGGATGGCGGCCGTTTTTAATGTGGATGACACCCTTCTCGTTGATTTTCGGCTTTACGTAATTCTGGCGCGTCGCCACCGCCGACAGAGACACCAGCACGTCTAACAGGGCGATGGCCTTGGCCGTCTTCTGGATGGTTTCCACTCTCGCCCCCACGGCGTCTCTCACCTGGCAGAACAGATCATACTCCAGGGAAAACAGCTTGTCCTCCGCCCCCAGAATCGTACCTTCCAGCTCCTTTAAACGCTCTGTGGTAAAACGCTCCGCATTGGTCAGAGTCTGGCGTCTGATAAAATAGTCCGGAACCTGATCCTTGAAGGAGTTGGTCACCTCGAAATAGTAGCCGAACACCTTATTGAACTTCACCTTCAAGGTCTTGATTCCAGTCTTTTCCTTCTCCTCTGCCTCCAGATCCGCCAGCCAGTCCTTTCCCTGGGTTTTCGCATGGCGCAGACGGTCTGCCTCCTCGCTGTAGCCGTCCTTAATCATGCCTCCTTCTCTGACAGAAATCGGCGGTTCTTCCACAATGGCCCGCTCGATTAAATCCGTCAGATCCGCCAGCGTATCCATCTCCTCGTCCACCTGCCGGAGAAGCGGGCTCTGGAATTCTCCCAGAAGCTGCTTGATGTGAGGAAGCATGGCTAAAGAGCTCTTAAAGGCAATCAGATCTCTGGGATTCGCCGTCTTGTAGCTGATTCGTCCGATAAGCCGCTCCAAATCGTAGACAGCGTTTAAATACTCCGCCATCTCCTCCCTGGAAATATAGTTCATATTCAGCTCCTCCACCGCGTTCTGGCGATCCAGAATCCGCTCTCTGGAAATCAGCGGCTGCTCCACAAAGGAGCGCAGCATCCTGGCTCCCATGGCAGTCTTCGTCTTGTCAAGCACCCACAGAAGGGTTCCTCTCTTCTGTTTTTCCCTGAGAGTCTCCGTCAGCTCCAGATTTCTTCTGGTGGAGGTGTCTAACATCATGTACTGGCCTGTGGTGTAGGGAGTGATTCCCGTCAGATGCTCCAGGGTGCTTTTCTGAGTTTCGCAGAGATACTGAAGCACCGCCCCGGCCGCAATGGTTCCCGCCTCATACTGGGAAATTCCCAGTCCGTCCAGATGATTCACATGGAAATGCTCCCGCAGAAGCTTTCGGCAGGAATCGTCGGAAAAAAAGCGGTTTTCCAGAGCAGTCACCACCGCATGAAGACGGTTTTTCAGCTCCTCCAGATCGATTCCGGACATGTAGAAGGCCTCGTTGCAGATAATCTCAGACGGAGAAAATTTATAGATTTCGTCTAACAGCGTTCTCTCTGACCGCACCTCCGTCACCAGGTAATCTCCCGTACTGATATCTGCGGAGGAAATGCCGAACACTCCATCCATGTAAACAATGCCCATCAGATAATTATTTTTAGATTCCTCCAGAGCCTGGGAGCTGGTGATGGTTCCCGGCGTAACCACGCGGATAACCTCCCGCTTCACCAGGCCTTTGGCTGTCTTCGGATCCTCCATCTGCTCGGCAATCGCAACCTTATAGCCTTTCTGTACCAGTCGATTCAGATAGTTGTCTACCGCATGGTAGGGAACTCCGCACATGGGAGCCCGTTCCTCCAGCCCGCACTCCTTTCCCGTCAGGGTGATTTCAAGCTCTCTGGACGCAGTTTTTGCATCCTCAAAAAACATCTCGTAAAAATCTCCCAGCCTGTAAAAAAGGATGCAGTCCGGGTACTGCTTTTTTGTCTCCAGATAATGAGCCATCATAGGTGATAATTGTGCCACAGTCTGTCCTCTCTTCTATGTATTGTATGAATTTCCCCTCCTCTGCAAAAGAACGACTGCTGCCCGGCCCCCAAAATATGGGAAGCCGGGCGGCAGCCTTTTTATCACAGAGAACAGCAAGGGAACTCTTTTTTATCTTTTCTTTTTCATCCTGGCAGATGAAGCTTCGACTACCTCTGAATCAGCGGATCGGTCGGATCCCAGTACTGATTATCAGAAACAGGAATTAAATCCGGCTTGTCAAACGGAGAAGCCACATTTGGATCCTCATAAATGACTACCGTAGTTCCAATCGGGCAGTTATCGTATACCCATTTGGAATTTGCACAGGTTAAGCGCACGCAGCCTAAAGATCTGGAAACGCCGAGGCCGTTGTAGCCTTCTGTGTTCAGCTTGTTAATATCCGGCTCTGAGTAGGTGATGGAGTGGAATAAGAAGCCTTGTGTGATTCTGGTCGCCCACTGGGTGTAGGAATCGTTCACCATCAGTCTCCATCTGTACTTCTCAGGTGTCTTAAAGGTTCCGATAGGCGTATCGTCTCCCACTGAGGTAAGCATGGCCTTGACCGGAATGATATAGCCGTTGTCTCCATCCTTGGCGTAGACGGTAGAGCAGTTTAAGGTCTTATTTACCTTGATCACATAGCTGCTCTGCTTTCCAATGATGCTGTCCACGTCCTGAACCAGACGGCCGGATGGCTCGAAGTAGAACTTCATGCCGTCGATATAATGCCAGCCGGAGAGAGACTGTCCATCCTTAAAATAAAATCTCTCATGGTCATAGGAAACCCATCCTGTATACGGCGTTCCGTCTGCATTCGTCATGGTGCTTCCCTCTGCCCCAATCCGGATATGGTTCGTCAACTCATTGATATAGCGTCCCGCCGCTGAGGCTGGTCCCGGCTGTCCCTTCGGAACGAGCACCACCTCCACACTCACCAGGTGCTCGCCTAAATTAGACGTTCCCGCTACCTCTCCGTTCTTTGCCCAGCCCATCTTGCCCTGGCCGCTGGAGGTAACGGAATAGTATACGTCAAAGTCCCTCTCCGCATCTCCTGTAAGCACAATCTCAATGGCCTCGATATAGGTGGACGCCTCGGTTCCTCCTGTAGGCTTTCCATCGTGGTTCCACCAGATAAAACCGCCGTTGTTGACGAAGGAACGGTAGGAAACGCCTCCGATTCCATTGTAATTGTTCAGATTCATGGAAAGGCTTGTCACCTCGGTGCCAACGCCCTGATTATAGGATACGGTCACGTTGGGAGCAGTGGAAGCCGTTCCATTGTCCCCTGTCTGGGTATTTCCCTCTGTCGGAGCCTGGGCGTCCGGCTGATTCTCCCCGCTTCCTGTCTGTCCCTGTCCCTCAGGCTGGGAAGGCGGAAGCTGCTGTCCCTGTTCTATCTCCAGTCCTGGGCCTGTAGGCGCGCCCTCCGCCGCAAACGCAGTGGTTCCTCCTCCTGCCGTCATGGCTGCTGCCAAAAGAAGCGCCGCTGCCCTTAAGTGCTGCTTTTTCATAAGTATGCCCTCCTAATGCTCACATAATGTTCCCATATAATAAAATCCTTTTGATTCATCCAGATACACGTCCACAATCGTTCCAATCAGTTCCGTTCCGCCCTTGAAATGAACGGTAATATTGTTGGAAAGACGGCCTGTCACCATGCCCTCTTCGTGGCTGTCCGGTTCCTCCACTAATACCTTCTGAACCGTGTGAACGTCCCGTCCGCTGATTTGTGCAGAAATATCCTGCACCTCTTTTAACAGGCGGTCAAAGCGGTTCTTAATCACGTCCTCCGGAACCTGGTTCTCCATCGCTGCCGCCGGAGTGCCGGTCCTCTTGGAATAGATAAAGGTAAAGGCGCTGTCGTAGCGTACTTTTCTCACCACATCCAGAGTCTCCTCAAAGTCCTCCTCCGTCTCTCCCGGAAATCCTACGATAATATCCGTCGTCAGAGAAATATCCGGAATCTCACGCTTGATCTTCTCCGCCAGCTCCAGATACTTTTCCTTCGTATAGCGGCGGTTCATCTGCCCCAGAATCCGGCTGCTTCCCGACTGAAGCGGAAGGTGGAGATGGCGGCAGATCTTTTTGGAATCCCGCATGACCTCAATCAGCTCGTCCGACAGATCCTTTGGATGAGAGGTCATAAAGCGGATGCGCTCCAGCCCTTCAATCTGCTCGACTCTCCTTAAAAGCTCTGCAAAGGAAACCGGTTCCTCCAGATTCTTTCCGTAGGAGTTGACGTTCTGTCCAAGCAGCATGACCTCCACCACGCCGTCCGCAACCAGTCCCTCAATCTCCTTTACAATGTCCTCCGGCTTTCTGCTCCTCTCTCTTCCCCGCACATAGGGTACGATGCAGTAGCTGCAGAAATTATTGCAGCCGAACATAATATTGACACCTGATTTAAAAGGATATTTTCTCTCGCTGGGCAGATCCTCCACGATTTTATCCGTATCCTTCCAGATGTCAATCACCATCCTGCCCGTCTCAAATCTGGCATATAAAAGCTCTGCCAGCTTGTAAATATTGTGGGTTCCGAAAATAACATCCACAAAGCGGTAGGTCTTCTTGATCTTCTCTACCACCTGATCCTCCTGCATCATGCAGCCGCACAGGCCGATGAGCATCCGGGGATTTTTCTTCTTCAGGCTGTTTAAATAGCCCAGACGGCCGTACACTCTCTGATTGGCGTTCTCCCTGACTGTGCAGGTGTTGTAGAGCACCAGATCGGCCTCCTCTGTATCCGTATGTTCAAAACCGGCTGCCAGGAGAATGCCCTCCAGCTTTTCCGAGTCATGGGCGTTCATCTGGCATCCAAACGTTTCAATGTGGAAGGTCACCGCCGTCTTCTGCTCCTGCTGCTTCCAGGCCTCCACCGCCCGGCGGCACAGATCCATAAAGTATTCCTGCCTCTCAGGCTCGGCAGACGGGGCTTTGTTCCAGATTTCTGTATATGTAATAGTCTTTAAATCCATTGATCAGGTCCTTTCTGAGCGTCAGCGCGCGCTGACGTTATCCGTTAAGCTTACTTCCCTTTTCCGTGAAAACCGCCCTGCAGGCGGCTGACATCTACAGATTATAGCATAAATGCCTGTTAATGGAAATAGTAAAACGCCTGTTAATTTCTTACAGAATTTTAACAAATTACTTTCTCACCTGACCGTTTCCATAGATGATATATTTCGTCGTTGTCAGTTCCTTGAGTCCCATGGGGCCTCTGGCGTGAAGCTTCTGGGTGCTGATTCCTATCTCCCCTCCAAAGCCGAACTCGAAGCCGTCTGTAAAGCGGGTGGAGGCGTTCACATAGACAGCCGCTGCGTCCACCTCGTTTAAGAACCTCTGGGCATGTTCGTAATCTCTTGTAATAATGGCCTCCGAGTGTCCGGTATTATAGGTATTAATATGGTCGATGGCTTCATCCAGGGAATCCACCAGCTTCAGAGAGAGAATGTAATCCAGATACTCGGTTCCCCAGTCCTCCTCTGACGCCTCCTGAAACTGCGGCACAATGGCCCTGGCCCTTTCATCCGCCCTGATCTCCACGTTTTTTTCGTCCAGCCGCTCTTTCAGTTTTGGAAGCAGCAGGGGCGCCGAATTTTTGTGGACCAGCAGGGATTCGCAGGCATTGCAGACTCCGATCCGCTGGGTTTTCGCATTAAAAATAATCTCCGCAGCCATATCCAGATCCGCGCCCTCATCCACATAAATATGACAGTTTCCCGTCCCTGTCTCAATCACCGGAATGGTACTGTTCTCCACCACAGTTCTTATGAGTCCGGCTCCTCCTCTCGGAATCAGCACATCCACATACTCGTTAAGGCGCATAAACTGTCTTGTGGTCTCCCGGTCCGTATCGGTGATCAGGCAGACGGCATCCTCTAAAAGACCTGCGTCTGAAAGGCCCTTTCTCAGGCATGATACGATGGCTTCATTGGATCGCAGGGCGTCCTTTCCTCCCTTTAAAATGACGGCATTGCCTGATTTAAAGCAAAGCCCAAAGGCATCGGCGGTTACGTTTGGCCTGGCCTCGTAGATGATTCCAACCACGCCTAAGGGAACTCTCTTCTGACCGATTAAAAGGCCGTTTGGACGGGGCTTCATGGAAATCACCTCTCCCACCGGATCCTCTAAAGCCGCGATCTGCAAAAGCCCCTCTGCCATGGCCTGAATTCTGTCCGGATTTAATTCCAGGCGGTCAATAAGGCCCTGGCTCATACCGTTTTCCGCGGCAAAAATCACATCGTCCTGGTTGGCCGCCAGGATCCCGGCCTCTCCGTCAAGCAGAGCCTTGGCCGCTGCCCGCAGTCCCCGGTTCTTCTCCTCAGAGCCCAGGCTGTTAAGCTTTCTGGCCGCTTTTTTTGCTCTCTCTCCAATTTCTCTAAGCATATTCGTTCTCCTCTCTTGCCAGGCATCTGTCCGGTGTGGCAATCACATCCATTTTTACATCAAAATCCTCTGACGGAAGCGCTGTTTCCATCTGAAATTCATAGCATATCCCTATCTTCCGGTGATCCGGCTCCCGCTCAAAAAAGCGGTCGTAATAACCGCCTCCGTAGCCAAGCCTGGAAAAATCCTGCCCAAAGGCCACTCCCGGCACAATGACAGGCGCGCCCGGCTCTGCGGCCTTTCTGCATCCTTCTCTCGGCTCCGGGATTCCCATGGCTCCAGGTTCCAGATCCTCCATTTTGGAAATATAGTAAAAATCCATCTCTTTCCCCTGGACTCTCGGAACAGCCACCTGAATCTTCCTGTTCCAGAGCTCCTGAATGAGCGCTTTGGTCCCCGCCTCGTTTCTGACGCTTATGTAGCAGTAAACGCAGTCTCCCGGCTTCCATCTGCCCAGAAAAAGAATCTGTTCTGCCAGCTTTCGGTCCCAGAAAAGGTGTTCCTTCTCCGTCAGCTGTCTCCGCAGTCTCTTTACTTTCTGTCTCAGCTCTTCCTTCTCCTCTGCCGGCCTTCCAGCTTTTTCTTTCATATCCGCCTCCCTGCGCCTTCCTGACGGTTCAGGCGCCCTAATGTCTGCGGGTTCCCACGTTTCCGTACTTCTGTCCCAGATCCGTAATGCTTCCGTCCTTTTCTTTAATCCGGATGCTGTTTAAAGTTCCCCTCATATTCTGGCGGATGGACTCAATATATTCCTTTCTTAAAGCAGCCTGCTCCTCTTTCTCCGCCTCTGTCAGCCCTACGGCCTGGCTTTTATGGTAAAGCTCGTTAATTCTGTCTATCTTTTCCTGTTTCACAGTATCTGTCCTCCTGATTTTCTCTGTTTTCTAATTTTTCTCTATTTTCTGTTTTTTCTCTATTTTCCTGTCTGCGGCTTTTCCAGGTAGTCGCTCAGATGGAACTGTTCATCACGGTTCTCTACAAATAAGGTACCTTTTTCTTCTCCGTTTAGAATCTCATAGATCACGTCTAAGTCAGCAGCATTGGCGATAACCATATCGGATCCGCTTCCCGTGGCAATCTGGGCTGCCACCAGCTTGGCCGACATGCCTCCCGTTCCCACGCTGCTGCCTGTGTCCTTGCCCATGGCTAAAAGCTCCGGCGTCAGCTCCCGCACCAGAGGAATCATCTCGGCGTCTGGATTTTTATTTGGATCATCCGTATACATACCGTCAATGTCAGACATCAGCATCAGCACGTCCGCGCCGATGAGAGCGGCTACCAGGGCCGACAGGCGGTCATTGTCTCCGAACTGGATCTCATAGGTGGACACCGTGTCGTTTTCATTGACAATAGGCACCGTTCCCAGCTTTAAAAGCTCGTCAAAGGTATTTCTGGCGTTAAATCTTGACTCCTTGTTGATCATGGTGTTCTTGGTCATAAGAATCTGAGCCGCCGTCTGATTATATTCGGCAAACAGCTTCTGGTACACCATCATCAGCCTGGCCTGGCCTACAGCCGCAAAGGCCTGCTTCTGGGCAATCTCCTTTGGCCGTTCCGTAAAGCCCAGCGCCTGACGGCCTGCCGCAATCGCGCCTGAGGATACCAGAACCACTTCCCGTCCCTCTCCCCGCAGATCGCTGATAATGCGGACCAGCTTCTCGATCTTTCTCATGTTCAGATCCCCCGTCTCCGGATGGGTTAAGGATGAGGAACCTATCTTGATGACGATTCGTTTCTTATTTTTTAATGCTTCTCTCTCTTTTACCATATCTGCGCTTCCTCTCTCTGCTTTCCCCTCTCTGCTTCTCCTCATCTGCTTACTCCCTGTAAGACGGCTGAAACCGTTTTGCGATGGCCTCTGCGATCTTAATTCCGTCCATGGCGGCGGAGGTGATTCCCCCTGCGTACCCGGCTCCCTCTCCGCATGGATAGAGTCCCTTCACGCTGCTCTCCATGGTTTCTCCCCTGCCAATGCGAAGAGGCGAGGAGGTACGGCTCTCCACCCCTGCCAGAATGGCGTCGCGGCGGTCAAAGCCCCGGATCATGCCTCCGAAAGCCTCAATTCCCTCTTTCAGTGAGAGACAGAGAGCTTCCGGAAGCACCTGGTTTAAGTCGGCAAAGGCCGTCTTCCCGCAGAAAGCCGGTTCCACGTCCCCAAACTGCCGGCTTATTTCTCCGGCTTTGAAATCTCCGTACAGCTGGACGGGAATCCTGCCGGCTCCCGCCCGGTAAGCCGCTTCCTCCAGACGTCTCTGGAAGGCAATGCCTCCCATAGCTGTCATTTCCGGAAAATCCTCCGGCGCCACCGTTACAATTAAGGCGCTGTTGGCGTTTATTCCCTCTCTGGCGTGGTTGCTCATACCGTTTACTGCCAGACGTCCCGGCTCCGAGGAGGCGTTGACCACATAGCCGCCGGGACACATACAGAAGGAGTAGACGCCTCTGCCGTTGGACGTCTGCCGGGTCACCTTGTAGGGAGCGGCCCCAAGCGTTCCTGGATCCTCCATCCCGTACTGGGACAGGTTGATCTGCTTCTGGGGATGCTGAATTCGAAGGCCCACTGCAAAGGCCTTGGCTTCCATGGAAATCCCCTTCTCAAACAGAATTTGGAAGGTGTCCCTGGCGCTGTGCCCCACAGCCAGAACCACAGCCATCGCGGGAATCATCTCCTCCCCCCGCTCCGGGTGTTCTGTCTTCACAGCCGTTACCGCTCCGTCCTGAACAATCAGATCTGCTGCCCTGGTGAGAAAGCGCACTTCTCCTCCCAGAGAAATGATCTCCTCTCTCAGGCGCTTAACGACGCGGCTTAAAACGTCCGTCCCCACGTGGGGCTTGCTGGAATAGAGAATGGACTCGTCGGCCCCCGCCTCTGTCAGGATCCTCAGCACCTCTGTATTTCTGCCGGAAACGTCCTTGACCAGAGTATTGAGCTTTCCGTCGGAAAAGGTTCCGGCTCCTCCTTCCCCAAACTGGACGTTGGATTCAGGATTTAAAGTTCCCTCCTCCCAGAACCGTTTCACCTCTTTTGTTCTCGTGTCCACATCTGCGCCCCGCTCTAAAATGACAGGCCGAAAGCCTGCCCTCGCAAGCATCAGGCCGCAGAAAAGTCCCGCAGGACCAAAGCCTATGATCACAGGCCTGTCAGAAAGGCGCTCTGCACCGGCCTCAGGTCCGGGAAACTGGTATTTCTTTTCCTGCACGGTGAGAATATTGGGGCTTTTCGCCCGTTTTGCCACAGAAGCCTCGCTTCCGTCTATCTGAACGTCCACCGCATATATGTACAGCAGCTCTCCCTTTTTTCTGGCGTCTATGGACTGGCGCCTGATGGTCAGCTTCCTGATTCTCTCCTGGGGAATTTTTAAAAGCTTCGCCGCTTTTTTCAATAAATCCTGCTTCCCGTGATCCACAGGAAGCTTCAGCTGGTTGATTCGTATCATGCTCTATCTTCCTCCATGAATGCCTGCCAGGGCTCCAGTGCTCCAGGCCCACTGCAGGTTGTAGCCTCCGCAGATGCCGTCCACATCCAACAGCTCTCCAGCCAGATAAAGGCCCTTTCTCTTTTTTGATTCCATTGTGTGAGGATTCACCTCTCTCACATCCACGCCGCCGCAGCAGATCTGGGCGTTCGCAAACGGATTTGTCTCCGCAATTTCCGTCTCAAACTGCTTGATCCGCCTGCCCAGCTCAGACAGCTGCGTCTCCGTCAGGCTGGATACGTTCCTGTCCGGAGAGATTCCCGCCAGGCGGAGGAACAAAAGAGCCAGTTTCTTATTAAACCATCCGGTTAAAAAGCTGTCTGCGTTCCGATCTCCAAGCAGCTGTCTGCGCTCCCTGAGGAAACGTCCCAGCTCCTTCCGGTCAAGCTCTGGGTAAAAATCAATCTCAGCCTTCACCTGCGCTCCACGGGACAGGGCCACAGAGGCAAAACGGCTCACCTGAAACACAGGAATGCCGGAAATGCCGTAGTCCGTCAGCTGCAACTCTCCCTGATCGTAAGCCAGCCTCTCCCCATCTGCCCAGATGCTGACACAGGCGTCTGCCCTGACGCCGGAAATCTGCTTAAAAAACTTTTCCCGGCACCGCAGCTGCACCAGAGCGGGAAGGGGACGGATAATCCTGTGTCCCAGCCTTTTCGCCAAATCGTAGCCGCTTCCATCGGAGCCTGTGGAAGGGGCGGCCTTGGAACCTGCTGCCAGGATCAGAGCGTCCGAGCAAAAACGCCCTTTTTTGCACAGAACCGTCCACTCCTGATTTCCCCCTTTTCCAGAGCCAGGCGCAGCCACCTCTGCTTCGCCGCATTCTGTCACTATATTGACGCCCAGCCGGGATAATTCCTCACGAAGCGCGTCCAGAACTGAGGACGCCTGGCCGGAAGCCGGGTAAAGATAACCATTCCTGTCTTTTAGAACAATCCCCAGTTCCTCAAAAAAGGCCTCTGTCTCCGGCTCTCCAAACCGGCCTAAGACCTCCATGGAAAACCCAGGCGCACTGCTTCGATAGCATGATGCATCCATACGCCGGTTCGTCAGATTGCACTTTCCATTGCCTGTGGATAAAATTTTCTTTCCCACCCGGTCCATATGCTCCAAAAGCGTCACTGCAGCGCCCTGTCTGGCTGCAAAAATTGCCGCCGTCATGCCAGAAGCTCCGCCTCCTATCACAATCACACGTTTTGACATGTAAATTCTCCTGTCTGTATCCAGCTTTTTACGCTGTAATTCTCTCTGCCGGCGCAGCCTTCGCGCCGGCATATCACTGACGCTAGTATACATGAACAGAAAAAAAAGTGCAATTTAAAATTTAGCTGGTGTAGGACTCCAGATAGTGAAATACCTCCATCATGGAAGAAAACCACACGCCGTCCAGGAGCCGTTCCTGCTCTGCAAGAGGAAATTCCGCCAGCGGCATATGGGTGTCCAGGCAGATAGAGCTTCTGTCCTTTGCAAAGACGAGCAAAAAGCCATTTTCCGATACAAGGCAGTAGCTCTCCTCCTGGGCCTCCACCTGCTCTCCTGGAATTCCAGCCGGAAGCTCCTCTTTCTGATTCCCTTTTCCATCTATTTCCCGTCCTGCCCCTCCGCCGCTTTCTTCAGGAACGTCTTCTCTGTCCGCCTTCTGCCCTTTTAGACTCTCTGCCAGGTTCTCTTTCTTTTCGCTCTCCGCCTGGGAACCTTCCTGTGAAAAGGGCTTCTCCCTGTTTCCGATTCCTGAAAATATCAGAACCAGCGCCGCCATGCCTGCAAGAAAAACAGATGCGCCTGCAAAAAACCAAAGCGTTTTGCTCCTGTTGTTATATTGTCCCATGAAAAAATTCCCTCCTTACCGGTAGTATCCGTCAGGAGGGAACTTTTTAAACACATTTTTAAAAAAGATGGAATTTTCGTCCAAGGGCAATGACCTTTGTGCCGCCCGGCATGGAGCGAAGCTCTGACTGTTCCACGCCGCCAAGCTTTAAAAGCAGACAGCCGTAGACAGCCCCTCCGGCGCACACTGCCAGAATCGTGGCTGCCGCGCTGTTTTTAAGGAGCAGAAGCAGGCCCTGGTAGCTTCCGTAGGCTGCCGCTCCCATCACTGCCGCCGCCAGAGCAGGGATCAGGAAGGTTCTCTTTATCTCCTGTCTGTATCGCAGATGCTTTCGAATCGCCAGCCCATTTAACAGGCAGATAATGGCCGCAAACAGAATATTGGCGTACAGCACGCTGTAAATTCCCCAGTGAAGTCCCATGAGCATCACGTACAGAGCCGCCACATGAAGAATCAGGGCTGCTGCCGCGTTCCGGACCGGAATATTCATGTGGCTCAGCCCCTGTAAAATCGCGTTCGTCACTGTGGACAGAGATAAAAACACAATGGCTGAGGAGCCGCAGACCATCATCTGGACCGCCGACGCCGTATCCCCGCTGTGGAAGAGAAGACGAGTCACCGGTTCCGCCAGAACCGTCAGTCCCACAGCGGCCGGAATGGCAATTACCATGGAAAACCGGATCGCCATCCCTGTTTTTCTTTTTGCCTCCTGCCTCTCCTTTTTCGCCACAGCCGCCGCCAGGGACGGAATCAGAGAGGAGGACAGGGCGTTGGCCATGGCTAACGGCACATGAACCAGAAGCAGATATTTATTGTTGTAAATGCCCCAGAGCGCCAGGAATTCCTCTCCCTGGCCCAGAGCGCCCATTCCATAAGCCATAATGCTGTTGTCCAGAACTGCGTTGATGTTATAGACGGCAGAGCTTAAAATAACCGGCAGAACCGTCAGGGCGAAGGATCTGGAAATATGGCCGTAGGACTCTTTCCTTCCCTTTCTGTCCTTTCTGGCGCGCTTTCTCATCACCGGACGGTAGACAGCAAATAAAAACAGCATGAAGAGGAGCGCAGTCAGAGCGCCCGCTCCTGTTCCGATGGTGCCTCCGGCTGCTCCGAAGGCCTCCGGATATCCTGTGGTCTCGAAAACGCGGTTGGAATCCAGTCCCACCTTAAACAAAAGGCCTGCCGCTGTCACGCTGATTACCGCGTTCACTACCTGCTCAAAAATCTGGGAAAAGGCGGTGGGAACCATCGTTCCGTGGCCCTGGAAATAGCCCCTCAGCACGCCCAGATAGGCCATCACCCAGATGGTGGGGGCTAACGTCTTTAAGGCGTATACGCAGAACGGAGTCATAAACACCTTGTCCGCAAAAAAATCGCCGAAATGCCAGACCAGAGCGCAGGCCAGCCCTCCGGCTATGGTAGCGTACACCAGAGCCGCCCAGAGCACCCGGGAGGCGTTTCTGAACTCTCCTCTGGCCAGCCTTGCCGAAACCATCTTGGAGACGGCCAGAGGAAGGCTGTAGGAGGAGAGAATCAGGACAATGTTGTACACATTAAAGGCAGTGGAATAGTATCCCATGCCCTCGTCCCCGATGATATTTGTCATGGGGATCCGGTACATCAGCCCAATCAGCCGCACAATAATGCCGGCCACGGCAAGGATCGTTCCCTGAATCACAAAATTCCCGGTCTTTTTCCGTTTGGTTTTTGCCGGTTCCTGTACCGTCTGCCTTTTAGGCTTCCTTTGTTCCGGCCTCTTCTCGGCAGAAGCCTCCTGCCGCCTGTCTTCTTTTCTGGCCGGCGCTGCAGATACAGTCCGCTCTCTCTTCGGTTCTCCCCGTCTGTCCGGCTGGTGCTCGGAAGTCTTAAAAGGAGGCGCAGACGGACGTTCTGATGGAGGAGCGGTGTCAAAAGCATCCTGAAGATCCGCAAGAGTAATCACTCTCCGCTCCGGCTGCCGCCTTCCCGTCCCTCTTCGTCTCATTCTTCCATTCATAGAGAACCGCCTATCTGATGTAGCCTTTAAGGCTTAAAATTTCTTCCTGCTTCTTCTCCATCACCAGACGCTCGTCCTCTTCCATGTGGTCATATCCACATAAGTGGAGCATACTGTGAGCTGTCAAAAACGCCAGCTCTCTGGCCTGGGAATGGCCGTATTTTTCCGCCTGTTCCTCCACCTTGTCCACAGAAATAACAATGTCTCCCAGCAGAAGTTCTCCTGTCTCCAGGTTAAAATAATCCTCCGCCACCTCCTCCAGACGCTCAAAATCAGAAGGCGTCTCATAGTCTCCCATAGGAAATGAGAGCACGTCCGTGGCACGGTCGATGCCGCGGAATTCCTGGTTGATCCGGTGGATCTCCTGATCGTCTGTGAGAAGCACATTTACTTCCGCCTCATAGGGACATTTCTCGTAATCCAGAGCGGCCGTCACAACCTCTCTGATGATCTCCTCATAGGGAAGATCCAGCTTTTTCTCTGCCTCGTATTCAATATTAATCGTCATGTCTGTTCCTCTTTTTCGTCTGTATTTGCTTCTGCGTCTGAGCGCTCTTCTTCTCGTAATCCTCGTAGGCCTCCACAATCTTCTGTACCAGCGGGTGGCGCACCACGTCCGAGCTGGTCAGATAGCAGAAGCTGATATCGTCAAGCTTTTTCAAAACCCGGATGGCCGTGTCAAGTCCTGACGCCGCTCCTGCCGGCAGATCCTTCTGGGACTGGTCTCCCGTAACGATCACCTTGGAACCGAAGCCGATTCGCGTCAGGAACATCTTCATCTGAGCCGGCGTCGTATTCTGGGCCTCATCCAGAATAATAAAAGCGTTGTCCAGGGTGCGCCCTCTCATGTAGGCCAGAGGCGCCACCTCGATCAGGCCCTTCTCGGAGTTGTGCAGATAGCTCTCCGCCCCCATAATCTGGTACAGCGCGTCGTACAGAGGTCTTAAATAGGGGTCTATTTTGCTCTGCAGATCTCCCGGCAGAAAGCCCAGCCGCTCTCCCGCCTCAATGGCAGGTCGGGTCAGGATAATTCTGCCCACCTCCCCGTTTTTAAAGGCCTGAATGGCCATGGCCATAGCCAGGTACGTCTTTCCCGTTCCAGCCGGGCCGATGCCGAATACGATCATCTTCTTTCTGATGGCATCCACATACTGCTTCTGTCCCAGAGTTTTGGGCTTCACCGGCTTTCCGGTTACTGTGCGGCAGATAATGTCTTTGTCTATCTCCAGAATTTTATCGTCATTTTCTGTAAAGGACAGGGAAATTGCATAGTCCACATTCTGTTCTGTGATGGTATTCCCCCGTTTGGAAAGCTCAATCAGGTTGTTAAATACGCTTTTCGCCTGCCGGATAGCGTGCTCCGGACCAATGATTTTAAGCGCCCCGTCTCTGGCAATCATCGTCACGTGGAGCGTGCGCTCGATTTTTTTCAGGTACGCGTCAAACTGTCCGCAGACGTTCCTCTCGTGCTCCATCGGTATGTCGATTATAGTCTCTATTACGCTCATCTTTGCTGTTAGTCTCCTTCCCCCTCTGGACGCTTCCTTTCCTCCACAGGAACCAGGCGGCCAAAGGGCTCCTCCACCGTCATCTCCAGCTGAAACTGGCAGGCAGAATCATTATCTAGTATTGTAACATTATTTTCTATAATTTGTACCCCCTTTTCTATTAATTTTGCCTCGGTCTGTCTTCTGTATTCCTCTGCCATGGCGGAAAGCTCGTTTTCTGTATAATTCATAAAACAGGACACATATTCCTCCGCTCTGACCGTCCCATAGAAAAAAGGCAGGCAGAAGGTCTCTGTAATATGAGCCTGTCTCGTCTCTGCCGCATAAATCCACTCCCTCCCCTTGAAATCCGGCGGCAGCAGGACAAAGGTTTTTCCAAATATCTGAAAGAAAATTCCTTTCCGCTCTCTGCCTGTTGGAATCTTTTCCTCATGCCACAGGGGAACCTTCGTTTTTTCCACCTTTCTGTGTCTTCCCACAATATCTGCGTCTGCTCTGACTGTGTACTCTGATACGACCGTTCCTCCGTCGTCCGTAATGGGAATCGTCCCGCTGACTAACACCTGCCCCTTTTCTACCGTATCCCCCGGACGCACCATAGGGATACCGCTTCTGACGACCATGGAAACAATCGTTCCGTTCTCAGCTGCCGCCAGATCAGCAGGCGTTTGATCCTTTTCAGGAACCGTCAGCACCACGTCATTTTCCTTAATGTGGACGTACAGCCTGGTTCCCTTCACTCTGGCCGAAACCCAGGTAACGTCCGGATACCGGCTTCGGATCCTGCCTTCCAGCTCTTCACAGTCAATCCCGCCCTTTCGCACTCCGCAGGAAATCTCCTCTGTCTTCAGAAAATTTAAAAGTTCCTGGTCCGAGTGGCGCAGATTCCCCTGAAATTCGATATCCCAGATAAACAGCGAGCAGAGATACAGAATCATGAAAAAAGAAAAAAAGCCGGCAGCCCACAGCTTCCGCTTTCTGTTTCTGTAAAAAAAGAAGGGCAGCCCCCTCTTTTTCAGCAGTTTCAGGCGAATTCCAGCTTTTTTTGCCAGAGGGCGGCAGGCGAAAAAGCCCTGAACCGTCATGCAGCATTCATATTCATGATCTGCACAGGAAATATTCCATATTTCAACGTCTCCCTGGCCGCAGAGGTTGAAAAACCGTTCCGGCGAACAGCCCGTAAGCCTTACCCTCACCATTCCCGTAAGCGCATGTCTGAACCGGTTCATGTTCTCCTCCTTAAAGCGGCTCGAATACTGCAGAGCGGATCAGCCCTGACAGAAAAAGCTGTTCCTTGTCATAATAGCGGATCGTCAGACATGTTCCCTCTATCGTTAAACGGCCGTTTTTTCCCTGAAGCCGCAGCGCAGTATCTGTGTAGAGAATAATACTCCTGTAATTTTCTATCAGAACGCCTCTGTTTCCCGTAAAGCTCAGAAACATATCCCCCAGCATTACGTCTTCCGGAAGATTGAGGGCCGACACAACCGCTCTTTTCTGTCTGTCGAACAAGCAAGCGCCGCCTCTCCCCATTCTCATACTCAATATATGAAAAAAGCCAGGCAGCTTATGCCTGGACCGTAAAAAGCATCTGTTAAAAATGAACGAGGGAAAAATTTTCTTGTTCCAGCAAAGTCACCGAAAATTTTTCCTCGTTCATAGGACAAAAATCATCAAAAAGTTTTCCTTGTTCGCAAGACAAAAATCGTCAAAAAGTTTTTCTTGTTCGCAAGACAAAAATCATCAAAAATTTTCCCTCATTCGCAAGGTGGAGACTGGCGCACCACCACAAAAAATCCCTGGCTTTAAAAGCCAGGGATTTTGTCTTGATTAATTGTATTTGCGTTTTCTAGCAGCTTCAGATTTCTTCTTACGTCTAACGCTTGGTTTCTCGTAATGCTCTCTCTTGCGAATCTCCTGCTGAATACCAGCCTTTGCACAGTTTCTTTTGAATCTGCGTAAAGCGCTGTCTAAACTTTCGTTATCTTTAACGATTACATTTGACATAGCTCACACCTAACCTCCCTTCAGTTGTGTAATAAGTGCATATTAATACAACTGTTTGGGCATTTTTTTAGCACTGTTATGATTATACCACAAATCCCATATTCGTCAACAGGATTTTTATGTTTTTTGAATTTTTTTTATTTTTTTCGTCGGTCTTCTGTTCCAGACCGTTTACTGAATCTGGGAAGCGATAACCTCTTCTGCCTTCTTCAGAGCTTCCTCCACTCCCGCCGGATTCTTTCCGCCGGCCTGGGCCATGTTCGGACGTCCGCCGCCGCCGCCGCCAACTAAGGAAGCAATCGCCTTGAGCAGGTTTCCTGCATGGGCGCCCTTCTTCTGAGCCTCGTCTGTTGCGGAAGCCATCAGGTTTACCTTGCCGTCCTGTACAGAGGCAATGAGAACTACGCCCTCGCCCAGCTTCTCTTTTAACTGGTCGCCCAGGTTTCTCAGACCGTTCATATCCACGCCGTCTACCTTAGCGGCCAGGAATTTCACGCCGTTTACTTCTTTTACCTGGTTCATTACGTCGCCCAGAGAATCGTTGGCCAGCTTGCTCTTTAACTTCTCGTTCTCAGAATGAAGCGCCTTGATCTCGTCCAGCATAGCCTGAAGCTTATCGTGCAGGGCAGCCGGAGTTGTCTTCACAAGCTTGGCAGCCTCGTGGAACTCCTCCTCCATCTCGTGGTAGTAGTTCATGAGACCTGTGCTGGTAAGAGCCTCGATACGTCTCACGCCTGCTGCAATTCCGGCCTCGGAAATGATCTTGAAGGAAGAAATCGTGCTGGTATTCGGAACATGGGTTCCGCCGCAGAGCTCTGTGGAGAAATCTCCCATCTTTACTACGCGGACACTGTCGCCGTACTTCTCGCCAAAGAGCGCCATAGCTCCTGTCTTCTTGGCCTCTTCCAGACTCATAATGTCTGTCACAACCGGAAGAGACGCAGCGATCTCATCGTTTACCATCTTCTCTACCTTTGCAATCTCCTCTGGAGTCATGGCAGAGAAATGGGTAAAGTCAAAGCGGAGTCTGTCGCTTGTCACAAGGGAACCAGCCTGCTCTACATGCGTTCCCAGAACCGTGCGCAGAGCTTTGTGAAGCAGGTGGGTAGCAGAGTGGTTTCTGCCTGTCAGCTCGCGGTTTTCCTTATTTACCTCGAGAGTCACCTGATCTCCGACCTTGAACATGCCCTTTGTGACAGTTCCCACATGGCCTACCTTGCCGCCCTGAAGCTTAATGGTATCCTTTACCTGGAACTCGCCGCCCTCTGTGCGGATCACGCCGATATCTGCCTGCTGGCCGCCCATGGTAGCGTAGAAAGGAGTTTCCTTTACGATAATCGTTCCGTTCTGGCCGTCTGTGAGGGCCTCTGCCAGCTCGTCCTCTGTAGTGAGAACCGTAATCTCAGACTGGTGAGTCAGTCTGTCGTAACCTACGAACTCTGTGGTGACAGACGGATCGATGGACTGGTAAACGGTCACATCGGCTCCCATGTAGTTGGTCGTCTTTCTGGCCGCTCTGGCTGTCTCTTTCTGCTTTTTCATGCAGGCGGCGAAACCGTCCTCGTCTACAGAAAGGTTCTTCTCCTCCAGAATCTCCTTGGTCAGGTCAACCGGGAAGCCGTAAGTATCGTAGAGCATAAACGCATTCTCGCCGGAGAGTACCTTCTCGCCCTTCTCTGCCATCTCGGCCTCCATCTCGCCCAGGATGGAAAGTCCCTGGTCAATGGCCTTGTTGAACTTGTCCTCTTCCTCTGTGAGAACCTTGAAAATCATGGACTTCTTCTCGTCTAACTCCGGATATCCGTCCTTGGAAAGCTCGATGACAGTCTTGCAGAGCTCTGCCAGGAACTTGCCCTCGATACCCATCTTTCTGCCGTGGCGGGCAGCACGTCTTAACAGTCTTCTGAGCACGTATCCCCGTCCCTCGTTGGAAGGCATGATGCCGTCGGAGATCATGAACGTACAGGACTTGATATGATCTGTCACGATACGAAGAGATACGTCTGTGTCGTGATCCTTCTGGTATTCCTTTCCTGCCAGAGCGCATACACGGTCAAGAAGAGCCTTGTTCGTGTCAATTGTGAAAAGAGAATCCACATCCTGCACAATAACAGCCAGACGCTCCAGGCCCATGCCCGTATCGATATTTTTGTGTTCCAGCTCTGTGTAATTTCCGTGTCCGTCGTTATTAAACTGGGAGAACACGTTGTTCCACACCTCGATGTAGCGGTCGCACTCGCAGCCTACTGTACATCCCGGCTTTCCGCAGCCATATTTCTCGCCGCGGTCATAGTAAATCTCAGAACAGGGACCGCAGGGGCCTGCGCCGTGCTCCCAGAAGTTATCCTCTCTTCCGAAACGGAAAATACGCTCTGCCGGAATTCCCATCTCCTTGTTCCAGATCTCGAACGCCTCGTCGTCGTCCTGGAAAATAGACGGATAGAGACGATCCGGATCCAGACCCACTACCTCTGTTAAGAACTCCCAGGACCAGTGGATCGCTTCTGTTTTGAAATAATCTCCAAAGGAGAAGTTTCCAAGCATCTCAAAAAATGTGCCGTGGCGGGCTGTCTTTCCGATATTCTCAATATCGCCGGTACGGATACATTTCTGACATGTGGTCACGCGATTTCTCGGCGGAATTTCCTGGCCTGTAAAGTACGGCTTTAAAGGAGCCATACCGGAATTAATGAGCAGCAAGCTGTTATCATTATGCGGAACCAGAGAAAAGCTCTTCATCGCCAGATGTCCCTTGCTCTCAAAAAATTCCAGGAACATCTTTCTCAGTTCGTTTACACCGTATTTTTCCACGTTGTTTCCTCCTGCCTTACATAAAGTAAGTAATATTTTTATTCATTCGTATATCCTATCACAGGAATATGCGATTTTCAAGGTTTTTGACCGGGAAAAGGCGAAGAAAATCTCCGCCTTTTTCTGTCTGCTTATTCTATTTTTCTCCGGATTCCCCGGAAACCTCCTCCTGAGGCAGATAGCTGCCGTAATCCTCCAGCAGCTCGTAGGCCCGTTCCTTTGTGGATTTCGCCAGGGAAGCGGTGTGTTCCAGTCCTTCCAGCGTTCCTCCGCTGTAGCGGGAGGACACCTTCTTGGCGTCTGCGTCGCGTTTTTTAATCCACGCCTTTTCCTCTTTTCTGAGTTCTTCAGCCTCCGTCTCGTCCATATGCTCGATAATATCCTGATAAATCCGGTTCAGCAGATCGTCCCACAGCTTCAGCTCATAATCCGCCAGATTCAGATAAGACCAGGTACTGGTGTCCGTTTCAGCGCTTTTCAGCTTTTTAATAGAAGCCGCCGCGCTGTCAAGCTCTCTCTGATACGCCTGGGCAGTGGCCTGCTCTTCCTTTTCAGCTGCTGTCTCTGACACAGCCGTTGTCTCTGAAGCCGGAGAAATCAAATCGGCGGAAGCCGCCCCACGGCTGGATCGCTGAAGTTCCTGCGCAGGAGCAGGCGTATCTGGCGCTGTCTCTGCCGCAGCCGCCCCACGGCTTTGCACCGTCCCGCCGGCGGCCTTTAAGGTTTCGTTTCCCGTATCGTACGCAGCTGTCTTGGCCGTCCCGCTGTCTTCCAGAGGGTCTGCTTCTGCTGCGCTCTCTGCCAAGGCAGATTCACTGGGAGAAACATTCTTCGGAGAAGAAGTGTCTGACGCCTCCTCTTTCAGTTCCTCCGGTTCTGGTACAGCAGCCGCCTCCCTGCCGGAGGCAGCCCTCCCGCGCGCTCTGCCCTCAGGGTATTCCGGCTCGATACGGGGGGAGGTATTAGAGCCGTCCTGTTCCTGCTCTGCTCCTGCTTCTTCCCGTATGCCAGCCGCCTCTGCCCCATCTTTCAGGACAGGCCCCGTCTGATCTGTTCTTTTCAGTTCATACTCCTTTGACGCCGTATACTCCTGCACGTCTGCTCTCTGGGAAGGGCTGGATACAAAACGCTTCACCTGAACCGTCACCAGCATTCCAAATATGCAGATAAAACATATGGCGGCAATAAATTCCCTCTTTTTCAAACTGACCCATCCTTTAGTATATTTCTGATACATTCAATATCATATCAATAACATACCATACTTTTCCGCGAAAAGAAAGCGGCAGAAGAAAGACGTAATATTTTGTAAGGGAACCTTAATATTTTCCTGTTTTTGTCAGAAGTTGAAGCTATAAAACTCCCGGATCCTCCAGCAGGTTATCTCCATCTGCCGCAGATGTAGCCAGAAAATCACAGCGCTCGTTTTCCGGGTGTCCATTATGGCCCTTGACCCAGATAAATACAATCTGATGAGGCTTTACAGCTTCCAGCAGGCGTTTCCACAGATCTACATTTTTCACCGGTTCATTTTTCCCCCGCTTCCAGCCTTTCTTAATCCAGCCGTCCAGCCAATGCTTGTTAAAAGCGTCTACCAGATATTTGGAGTCCGAGTACAGCTCCACCTGGCAGGGGCGGTTTAACGCCTCCAGCCCTGCAATAGCCGCCATCAGTTCCATCCTGTTGTTGGTGGTCCTCCTGTAACCGGCTGAAAGCTCCTTCACATGGAGCTGTCCCTTTCCATCTGTATAATGAAGCACCGTTCCAAAACCGCCTGGGCCGTCTGGGTTTCCCCGGGCTGCTCCGTCTGTGTAAATCTCTACTTTCAACTGTCTGTCTCCTTCTATCCTGTATTCTGTTACCGATCCCATTTATCGCAGAGGGAATTAATCTGATCGGCAAACTTGGCCAGATCCTTATTAGCGCCTCCCTCGTTATGCATAACAACTCTGCGGAGGCGGTCCGCTGCTGCCAGAAGTCTTGCGAAGACTCCTCCGGCTCTCTTGGAAGCGTCCTTTTCATCCTCGCGGCGGATCGGAATTCCCTTGGTAATAACCTCAAATTTTTCTTCTGCCAGATTATAGACCGTTCCGCTGAAAGGCGCAAAGGCAGAAATGCCATACTCTTTGCTGAGCTTTCCAGCAAAAGAATCGCAGACGTCGTCGTCGCCGTGTACGACGAACACCTGCCTGGGCTTATCCATAAAGCTTGTGATAAAACGGATCAGGCCGTCCTGATCCGCATGGCCGCTGATGCCCTCTATCTTCTCGATGTGCGCCTCCACATCAATAGTCTCGCCGAACAGCTTCACCTCTTTCTTGCCCTCGATGATGCTTCTTCCGAGAGTTCCCACCGCCTGGTAACCGGCAAACAGAATGGTGCATTCCGGTCTCCAGAGATTGTGCTTCAGATGATGGCGGATACGGCCGGCGTCGCACATGCCTGCAGCTGAAATAATAACCTTAGGCTTTGCATCAAAGTTAATGGCAACCGAGTCTTCGCTGCTGACGGAAAGCTTCAGGCCTTTAAAGGAAATGGGATTTACTCCCTTTTTTACAAGGGCCTTGGTCTCGTCGTTGTAGCAGTCCAACATATTGTTTTTAAATACCTGGGTAGCTTCCACAGCCAGAGGGCTGTCCACATACACCTCAAAATCTCCGTGGCCTGTTACAAGGCCCTCCTCCTTGATTCGGCGGATGTAGTAGAGCACCTCCTGGGTACGGCCTACGGCAAAGGCTGGAATCACCACGTTGCCGCCTCGATCCAGAGTTTCCTGGATCACCCTGGCAAACTCCTCGATATGCTCGGCCGAATGCTTGTGAAAGCGGTCTCCATAGGTAGATTCCATCACCACATAATCTGCCTGGGCAATATACTGCGGATTACGGATCAGCGGTTTATTGAGATTTCCAATATCGCCGGAAAATACGATTTTCTTTGAACAGCCGTCCTCTGTCAGCCACACTTCGATAAAGGCAGAGCCCAAAAGATGGCCTGCATCCGTAAACCGGATTTCCACCCCATCCGCCAGACGGATAATTTCATTGTAGCTGCACGGCACGAAATGTTTCAGCACCCCTTCTGCATCTGCCATGGTATAGAGAGGCGGTTCCTGAGGCCGTCCTGCTCTCTTGGCTTTTCTGTTCTTCCACTCTGCCTCCGACTCCTGAATATGGGCGCAGTCCTTCAGCATAATATTGCAGAGGTCGCAGGTGGCCCGGGACGCCATAACCTGTCCGGAAAAGCCTCTCGCAAAAATAAGAGGCAGAAGCCCCACATGGTCAATGTGGGAATGAGTGACAAGCACATAGTCAATGTCCCCGTAGCTGACCGGCAGCTCTGCGTTTTCATATTTGTTAGAGCCCTGCTCCATTCCGCAGTCAATCAGGATCTTAAGACCGCAGGCCTCGAGATAATGGCAACTTCCCGTAACCTCGTGGGCCGCCCCAATGAACATCAGCTTCATATAACCCTCTCCTTTCCAAAATGCGGCTGTGCCCCCGCACATCCGGCGCTGTCTTCGACAGCTCAATCATTTTGTCGATACCACATCAGAGAAAACAAATGTCTGCGCAGCAGACGCTTCCTGTTAACTCGTAAACACGCACTTCGTGCTCACTGTCTGCTTCGCAGACGGTTTACTCGTTCTGTCTCCAAAATGCGGCTGTGCCCCCGCACATCCGGCGCTGTCTTCGACAGCTCAATCATTTTGTCGATACCACATCAGAGAAAACAAATGTCTGCGCAGCAGACGCTTGTTTTCTTTCTGATGTGGTACATTATACCATAGTCTTAAATGATTATGCAAATCATTCCGCCGCTGCTGTCATTGATGATCTTCTGCAGGGTGTCCTGAAGTTTCATCTGGCAGTCTTCGGTCATCTGGGAGATTTTTGCCTGGATTCCGTCGCCCACGATCTGCTCTACGCTTTTTCCAAAAATGTTGGTGTTCCACAGTCCGTCCTCGCTCTCCTTGGCGTTGGCTTTGATATATTCTATTAAATCCTCCGCCTGCTGCTCGCTTCCCACAATGGGGGCAATTTCTGTCTCTATGTGGGCTTTAATCAGATTAATTGACGGAGCCTGGGCTTTCATTTTGACGCCGTATTTATTTCCGTGGTGAATCAGCTGCGGCTCATCCAGGACAATCTCTGACCGGTCCGGCGTCACCACTCCATATCCTTTCAGTCTCACCTGGCTCAAAGCGTCCCCCACCTTTTCATATTCCCGTTCCATAGCTGCCAGCCGTTTCAGCGTCTGCATCAGCTGATATTCTCCGCCGATCTCCACTCCCGTGTAATCGCTTAAAATCTGGTAATAGCAGCTGTCGTCCACCTCGATATCCACAGATACGCTTCCGTCCGCCATTTTCATTCCCCTGATCTTAATCCGCCGGATTGGGCCGTCGGAAGGAACTGGAAGTTCTCCCCCAATGTCCTTCATACGGCTGATTTTCTTCATTAGCTCTTTCACTGCCTGCACCACATGTATTTTCAGCCAGTGCTCCTGCGGAAGAATTTCCAGCCATTTAGGAATAAAGAAATCCATTTCTGCTACCGGAAACTCTGTCAGCACGGTTTCCATAATGCGCCGGATATCCTCCTTTTTCAGCTGCTCGCAGTTTACGGGCATTACCTGGACGCCGTATTTTTCCTCCATCTGTCCAGCCAGGACCTTTGTCTCATCTGAATAGGGGCGCATGGAGTTTAAAAGAATCAGGAAAGGCTTTCCCAGCGCTTTCAGTTCCCTCACCGTTTTCTCCTCTGCTTCCATGTAGCTTGGACGTTTAATCTCTCCAAAGGAACCGTCTGCCGTGATCACAAGGCCGATGGTGGAGTGATCGGTAATCACTTTCCTCGTTCCCAGCTCCGCTGCCTGTGTAAATGGGATTTCATAGTCAAACCATGGCGTTTTTACAAGGCGCTCCGTATCGTTTTCAATATGTCCCGCCGCACCGTCCACCATAAATCCCACGCAGTCAATCAAGCGTATTTTTGCCTCCACTCCGTCCCCCAATGGGATTTCCACTGCCTCCTTTGGAATAAATTTCGGTTCTGTCGTCATAATCGTTTTTCCCGCCGCGCTCTGGGGCAGCTCGTCTCTGGCCCGCTCCTTGGCATGGCCATCCTCCATCTCCGGAAGCACCATCTGCTCCATAAACCGTTTGATAAACGTAGATTTCCCGGTTCTCACTGGTCCCACCACGCCTATGTAGATTTCCCCGTCTGTTCTGGCCTTAATGTCGCTGTATACGTTAAAATTTTCCATAAAATGACCCCCTTGCTGTGCTGGTACAGTATATGCAGGCACATTTCAAGCTAGACATGGGAAACTCGATTCTTCCCGTCAGGCGCAGCAGGCGTATCAATAAAATCACTTGACACCTTTTCCGCGATTTTATACAATTAATTCAGACAATCGAGAATTGTCGCACGAAAGGATGGTGTCTATGAAATACTACGAGCTTGCCATTAAGCGCAAATCAACGAGAGACTTTAAAGATAAAAAGGTCGCTGCCCAGACGCTGAACCAGATTAAGGATTACGCCGGACAGTGCAAACGCCTTCTTCCCGGACTTCCGGCAGAGTGGAAGGTTCTGGAGGGAAATCCTGGAAACCTGTCCGGAACAGCCGGCTACTCTGGCTTCATGATAGAGGCTCCCTCTTACCTGCTTCTTCTGTCAGGACAGGAAGACGGCGCCCTGGAAAATGCCGGATATATGGGCGAAGACATGGTTCTGAAGCTGACAGAGCTGGATCTGGACTCCTGCTGGATTACGATTACAGATCCCGCTCTGTTAAAGCAGCGCCTTCACCTTGACACAGAACTGGAGCCACTGGCTCTGATCGCTTTTGGATACGGAAAGCCGGAAGGCGGAACCCGTCTGGATATCAAGAGCCCGGCATCCGTCCACATGAAACAGCGCAACGGCCAGATTGCTCCGAAGCTCTATCTGGAGGACGCTGTATTCGGCGGAGCATGGGGACAGAAATCTGATTTAGCCGACTGGGAGCCGGATTCTGATCTGTACCGCGCTTTCATCGCAGCCTGCTGCTCCCCGTCTGTATTAAACCGCCAGCCTTACCGCTTCATTCTGGATCACGATGTGGTATCTCTGGTTCTTTTAGAGGATGAAATGACCTCCCCAGAGCACGCAAAGCTGAACGCGGGTATCGTAATGCTCCACTTCGCCGAGGTTCTCTCCCAGAACACGGGACATCCTGGCAGATGGCAGCTGGGCACTCCTGAGAAGAGTTATGAGCTTCCGGAAGGAGCCGCTTTTGCCGGGTGGTTTAGAATTTAAAGGATCATAAATAGAGGGATAAACATGTTTTCCTTGCTCCAGTTAAAGTCACTGGAAAACATGTTTATCCCTCTGTCGTTTTACCGCAGGCTCCCAAACCGTCAATTACGTTTCTTTCTCATACTGCAGTACCGCATCCCTGGGAATGAACAGACATACCTTCTGCCCCTCTTCAAAAAATGCAGGGCTATTAAATAGCCTGGATACCTTAAACTGCAGATCAGATACTGTCACATAATACAGCACCGTATTTCCCTGCGGAATTCTTTCTGTTACTGTCCCAGATAGAGTATATCCCTCTTTTCTCTGCTCTAAATCTTCCACAGAATCTCCGAAAATCTCAATCAGCTCAGGACGAATACACACATCCCGCCTCCACTGGTCTCCTGTCACAGACCGAAACTGCTCCGCCGTCATCATGTTATAATTGCCCATGAAGCTGGCGGCAAAGGCTGTCTTAGGATGCGCATACAGTTCCAGAGGCCTTGCCGACTGCTCTACAATTCCTCGATTCATCAGGTGAATCGTATCCGACATGGACATAGCCTCGTCCTGATCATGAGTAACAAAAATCGTGGTCATCCCCAGTTCACGGTGAATCTCCTTGATTCTCTTCTGAAGAGCTTTTCTAAGCTTTGCGTCAATAGCGCTGAAAGGCTCGTCCATTAAAAGTACCTTGGGCTTTGTTACAATACACCGGCAAAGGGCCACTCTCTGCTGCTCTCCTCCTGACAGCTGAGATGGATATTTATTCTCGCTGCCTGCTAGATCTGCCATTTTTAATGCTTCTGCAATGCGGAGCCTAGCTTCCTCCTTCGATACTCCCTGTATTTTCAGTCCAAAAGCGATATTATTGTATACATTCATAGTCGGAAACAGGCTGTACTGCTGGAAAATCATTCCGACGTTCCTCTGGCGCGGAGGAACATGGGTAATCTCCTCCCCATCCAGTAAAATGCGTCCAGAGGAAATCGATTCCAAACCAGCCAGGCAGCGAAGCAGCGTACTTTTTCCGCATCCGGAGGGACCAAGAAGCGTAACAAATTCCCCCTTATCCACAGACAGACTGAGATTTTTCAGTACATGCTGAGAACCATAGTATTTTTCAATCTGTTCAAATGAGATATAAGCCATTTTCCCTCCTGCACTCCTCACGTCTGCCTTGTCTTATTTTTCTATTGCCGCATCCATAAAATCAGAAGCTACAATATCCTCATATGGGATGCTGTTCTCAATAAGTCCCTGATCAAGGCAGAAGCTCTCCATCGTCTCATATCCTTCCGGAATAATTTCTCCCGTCTCAGAAAACGTATCCTTAATGCACTCAAACTTGGCAGTCAATTCATCTACTGTCATACTGTCGTACATAGGGGAAATCAGCTCTGCCAGTTCCTTAGAGGTGTGCTCGCTAATCCACTTTAAAGCTCTTGAAGAAGCGTTTACAAACGCCTGCACGGTCTCTGGATTCTCTTCTGCAAACTTCTTTGTACAAGTAACAATGCTGGTCTGGCAGAACTGAGAACCATAAAGCGCTTCATGGGTTTGTGTATCTGTGCAGTCTAACAGAATGTTAGCATCCGGAACTGTCTCCTCTAAAATCGCCTTATTGTAGACGTCAAAGAAAATTCCATCTACCTGCTTCTCTCCCAAAGCAACGATGGCCGAGCCATAATCAAGATTAATAAAGTTTACATCATTTTCACTCAGTCCGGCGCTTTTAAGCATGGATAAAACAAAAGAATATGGAGCTGAGCCAGGCATTCCTGCAAAGATTGTCTTGCCTTTTAAGTCCGCTGCTGTTTTAATATCTGCTGCTCCTGCAAACGCATAGGTACGGCGGTTCGTGTTGGTTAAAAGCAGATAAGATTCCATTCCCTCGTCATAGGCAGTCATTACCGGCTCAGCGGAAAGCAGGCAGAAATCCGAATCTCCTGCATGCATTCCCTGGAATGCAATGGGCCCGTCTTTGTAGAGCATAAACTCTACGTCCAGTCCCTCTTCCTCAAAATATCCCAGCTGCTCTGCCGCATAGGCGGATGCCCAGCAGATGCCGCGGAATTCTGAAACGACAATCTTTGTGAGCTCTTTCTTATCTTCTTCCTTTTTTGTCTCTTCACTGCTCAGACTTTCTGCTGACTCCCCAGCCGCAGCTTCTGCGGCCGCTTTTGTTTCGTTCTTTCCAGCTGTCTCCGCTCCCGAGCATCCCATAAGAGCTGCTGCCGCAATGCCGGCGGCACACATCAAAGATATCCACTTTCTCATTGTTCAATCGTTCCTTTCCCCATTTTATTTTTTTTAATGATCGTTTTGTTCCTTCTCCTCCCCAATATTTAAAGAAGCTCTTGGCCTCCATTTGAGAAGCGCCTCTTCCACTCTGTCCAGACCAAAATTTAAAACCAGCCCCAACAGCAGCAGAATAAAAATACATGACATCACACGTTTCATGTTAAAATACGAAGTTGCATAGGCAACCATCCATCCAAAGCCCGCTCCGGCACCCATATATTCTCCCACTATCGCTCCAATCAGACTGGCGCTGAAGCCAGAACGGATTCCCGATAAGATCCATGGCGTACAGGTGGGAAGCACTACCATCCATAAAATCTGCGTCTTTTTAGCTCCCAGAAGGCTGGCAGATTCAATCAGCTTAGGTTCCATATCAAAGATTGCTCCATAGGTTGAAAAAAATACGCAGAAAAACGCGCTCAGACCTGCCAGGAAAATCTTTGACTGCATCCCGATTCCAAACCAGAGAATATACACCGGAGCCAAGGTCAGTTGGGGAATCCCATGGACTGCAGTAATAATCGGTTTAAAAATTCTCCCCAAAAATGGAAACTGTCCCAGCAGAATTCCCGCTGCAATCCCAGCTATACTTCCTCCAAACAGACCTGCGAAAGCTTCCTGAAGAGTCACGGAAGCATGCTTCCACAGTTCCCCGCTGGTAATAAAATCCCATAAATCCATCGCAATTTCCGAAGGATAGCTGATGTAAAAGTCCGGCAGCCGGCTGCTTCTCACCCCCCATTCCCAGAGTGCCAGTACAGAGAGAATTAAAAAGATACGGATAGCCAGGGCTGACAGCGCTGCTTTCTGTTTCATAACACCGCTCCTCCCACTACTTCTGCATCATATAATAGGCCTGTCCGTCCACCAGCCCTGGATCTTTCAGACCGGCCTCCTTCAGATTTGCACGCAGCACAGCTTTTCTGCAATCTCTCTCCACTCCGTTGGCGCTTCGGTAGATACCGTCGCAGACTCCTGTAAAAATCCCGTACGGCATACCGATTCCAATCTCTGAATTATCCCATCCTGCCAGATAACGTGTACCGGAGCAGAACATAGAAATATTCATAGAATTCATTTCATACGGGTATGCGGTACATTCAGAGCACAAAGCCTGATTTCCTGTCATCTTAAAATTAGACTGCGGCCCATAGTGATATGTATATCCCTGTATTAAGCGCATCGTCCCAAAAGAATCAGAAAACAGAATCACCACATCCGGATCATAGACTTCATAGGCTTCCAAAGGCTGTATCAGAAGTCCATAGGTATGATGTCTGCAAAATGTCAGGCTGTTGACTTCCTGTTTGGCAACGGCTAAATCGCGATACAACCCGAAAGAATAGGCTTCACATCCAGTGTAATACCTTTCTGACGGCTCTTCCAATCCCAATGCCCGTGTTCCTCCTCCGCAGCTGCACATTTCAATATCTGTTTTCAGCGAAACTCCCATGCTGGCAATTTTTACCATCACACAGTAGGCCATTTTAGCTTTGGCAGGTTCTGCCGTGCAAGCCTCGTAATCCTCTTTTGTAAATAAAAATTTAATTCCGACAGGTTTCCTGGTCAGAAGTTCGCTGGCATTCAGCTTCTTCATAGCCTCTTCTTTTATAATATCCATCATTACACCCCCTTATTGTTGAACTATTATAAAAACAAACACCTATCTTATACCATATTTTGTAATAAATGTATAATTATTATTGTCTATAAGAAAATATATGGATAGATATTATCAATATATAGATAATTCATAGGACTTCAAAATTCTTCTCTCTCCCAAAACAAAAAGCAGGAACCTGACTGGTGCTCCATAAAATCACCAAACAGCTCCTGCTTCTTACTTTTAATATTTTTCCTACTCGCTCAAATACGCTTTTTTCACCTGATCATTGTTCATCAGCTCCTTGGCGTCTCCTCTGAGCACAATTTTTCCCGTCTCCAGCACGTACGCCTTGTTGGCGATGGAAAGGGCCTTCTTAGCGTTCTGCTCCACCAGGAGAACCGTGGTTCCCTCGGCGCTGATCTCCTTGATAATCTCAAAGATCTCGTTTACATACAGAGGAGAAAGACCCATGGACGGCTCGTCCATAACAATCAGCCTGGGGTGGGACATCAGCGCCCGTCCCATGGCCAGCATCTGCTGCTCGCCGCCGGAGAGGGTTCCTGCCAGCTGGTTTTTCCTCTCCTCCAGTCTTGGAAAACGCTTATATATTTTCTGAATCGTTTCCTCGCTCTCCTGTTTATTGTTTCTTGTATACGCTCCCATCTTCAGGTTCTGAAGAACCGTCAGCTGGGCGAATACCCGGCGTCCCTCCGGCACATGGGCAATTCCCATGGATACCAGCTTATAGCCGGGAACCTTTGTGATATCTTTTCCCTCAAATACAATACTTCCCGATTTCACCGGAATCAGGCCTGTAAGCGCATGAAGGGTTGTCGTCTTTCCGGCTCCGTTGGCTCCGATGAGGGCAATAACGTCCCCCTCCTCTACCTCGAAGGAGATACCCTTGAGCGCCTGGATCACGCCGTAATAGACGCTTAAATCCTTTACTTCCAGCATTGCCATGACTCTGACCTCCCGCTTTCCACAAATTTATTTTCTGATATGCAGCCTGCCTACTCTCCCAAATATGCCTTCACAACCTCTGGATTATTCAGCACCTGGCTGGTCGGTCCCTCTGTCAGCACGTGGCCGAAGTTTAACACAGTCAGCTTTTCACAGATTCCGGATACCAGCTTCATATCATGCTCAATTAAAAGAATCGTCATATCGAAATTATCCCGGACAAACTGAATGGTGTCCATCAGTTCCTTCGTCTCGTTGGGATTCATGCCGGCTGCCGGCTCGTCTAAGAGAAGGAGCTTCGGCTCTGTGGCAAGCGCTCTGGCAATCTCCAGCTTTCTCTGCTTTCCATAGGGAAGGTTGGAAGCTTTTACTGCAAATTCTTTTTCCAGGTCAAATACCTTTAAAAGCTCCAGAGCCCGCTCGTCCATCTCCCGCTCCACCTTCCTGTATTTCGGCAGACGGAAAATACCTGCAAGAGTGCTGTAGGAATGGTGGTTGTGAAGTCCCACCTTTACATTGTCAAGGACGCTCAGATCTTTAAACAGACGGATGTTCTGAAAGGTTCTGGCCACCCCTGCCCGGTTAATCTCAATATTTTTCTTTCCCGCAATGTTCTTTCCGTCCAGAAGGATGATTCCTCCATCCGGCTTGTACACGCCTGTCAAAAGGTTGAATACGGTTGTCTTTCCCGCTCCGTTGGGGCCGATGAGGCCGTAAAGCTGGCCCTTTTCAATCGTAATGTTAAAATCGTCTACTGCCTTCAGTCCGCCGAAGGAGATACTTAAATTTTTTACTTCCAGCATTGCCATATCCTACTCCTCCTTGGCCTGTTTCTTCTGTTTCTTAAGCGACGCTGCAGCGCGGCTTCTGAGCTCCTTCGCCTTGGGGCTGGAGTTGAACAGCATCATTGCAATCAACACAATCGCATAAATCAGCATTCTGTAGTTGCTGAGACCGCGCAGAAGCTCCGGAAGCAGCGTCAGCACAACGGCCGCGATAATGGAGCCCCGGATATTTCCGATTCCGCCCAACACCACAAATACCAGGATCATAATGGACATGTTGTAGCCGAAGGCCTTGGGCGTAGCCGCCAGCGTGGCCAGATTGTGGGCGTAGAGGACGCCTGCCACTCCGGCTAAGGCCGCTGATACGGAGAAGGCTAAGAGCTTATATTTTGTGATATTGATTCCCACAGACTCAGCCGCAATCCTGTTGTCCCTGATAGCCATGATGGCGCGTCCCGTTCTGGAGTGAATCAGGTTCAGGACAATGAAAAGGGTGATTAACACCAGAATGATGCCGATGGTAAAGGTAGCTGCCTTAGGCGTTCCTGTGATGCCCTGGGCACCCTTTATAATCACCTCTCCCCCTTCCTCTAAGTTCAGGGAGGAAGCGTCCTTTAAGGAGAAGTGGATTCCCCTGCTGTCAATTCCCACAAACAGGGCGTTGATCAGGTTCTTGATAATCTCGCCGAAGGCCAGAGTCACGATCGCCAGGTAATCTCCCTTCAGTCTTAACACAGGAATTCCGATCATCAGGCCGCAGACAGCCGCTGCCAGCGCTCCAATCACAATCGCTCCGATGAAAAGCAGAAGCACCGCCTGATCGTCGTTCTTGGCTATATCGCAGGTCTTCATCACAGCGTTTGTAAAAAACGCTCCCGCAAAGGCTCCCACGCACATGAAGCCCGCGTGTCCCAGACTCAGCTCTCCCAGAATGCCTACCGTCAGGTTCAGGGAAACTGCCAGAATGACATAGGTGCACAGAGGAACCAGAATTCCCTTTAACAGGCTTGTCATTCCTCCTGCTGCTGTCAGAACCTGGATCAAAACAAAGCAGGCCAGGACAATGCCGTATGTAACGCCGTTCTGAACCAGCGTTTTATTTCTGTATGTCTTGATATTCATGGCCTTCACCTACACTTTCTCACTGACTTTTTTGCCCAGAATTCCAGTCGGACGCACTAACAGCACAATAATGAGCACAGAAAATACAATCGCGTCTGAAAGCTGGGACGAAATATACGCCTTCGTCAGGTTCTCGATTACACCCAGAAGCACGCCGCCGATCAGGGCGCCTGGAATGGAACCGATTCCGCCGAATACAGCCGCCACGAAGGCCTTGATGCCAGGCATGGAGCCTGTGTATGGCGTTAAGGACGGGTATGCAGAGCACAGCAGAACTCCCGCAATGGCAGCCAGGGCGGATCCGATGGCAAAGGTGATGGCAATAGTCCGGTTGACATTGATTCCCATCAGGGTAGCGGCTCCTCTGTCCTCCGACACGGCCAGCATGGCCTGCCCGATCTTCGTCTTGTTGATAAAAAACATCAGTCCTGCCATAATCACAACGCAGGCTAAAATCGTCACAATCGTCACGCTGGAGATAGAGAGCTCTCCTCCGGCCAGCTTTAACGGCGGCAGATTCACCACAGAGGTGAACTGGCGGGCGTTGGATCCGAATATCAGGAGCGCCACATTCTGAAGCAGGTAGCTGACGCCAATGGCCGTAATCAGAACAGCCAGCGGAGACGCGTCTCTTAAAGGCCTGTAGGCGATGCGCTCCACCGCCACTCCAAGCGCCGTACAGACAACGACAGCCGCTAAAATTCCCACAATGGGCGATCCTCCCATGGTGCTTACCACAGTAAAGGCCGTGAAGCCTCCTACCATGATGATATCGCCATGGGCAAAGTTCAGCATCTTTGCAATTCCATAAACCATGGTGTAGCCCAGAGCGATAATCGCGTAGACGCTGCCCAGGCTGATGCCATTAATCAAATAGGAAAGAAAATTCATCATCCTCCTACACCTCGTTTTCTTTGTTTTTACTCAGTCGAACCGGAGACAGAAAAGAAGGCTGCCGCACTGTGCAACAGCCCTCTGTCCCATTTACAAACAGCTCTGCATGCGCCGCATGGGGCTGCCCTTCTAATCCATCATCTCGTAAACGCCGCTTACAATCTTGGCTGCCTTCGGAGCCTTCTCCGGCTCTCCGTTCGCATTCCATGTCATTCCCTCTCCGGTCAGACCGTCGATTGTGATCTCTGTCATGGCTGTCTTCATTGCCTCGCACATATCGGATACTTCCATATCAGGAGTTACTCCCGCTTTCTCTGCCGCTTCCTTGATTGCATATACGGCATCGTATGCGCCTGCACCGAACTGAAGGGGCTCGATTCCGTAAGCCTCCTCGTAGGCTGCAACGAAATCCTGGCTTCCTGCCTCGTCGACTGTGAATGGTGTTAAGAGCATTAAGCCCTCTGCCAGGGACTGATCAAAGTTCTTAACGCTTAAGATTCCGTCCATGCCGTCGCAGCCGAAGAACATTGGATGGAAGTCCTTATCGGACGCCTGTTTTAAAATAATGGAGGCCTCCTGATAGTAGATAGGAAGGAATACCAGCTCTGCGCCTGCTTCCTTTGCCTTATCAAGCTGTACAGAGAAGTCTGTGTTGCTGTCTGCTGTAAAAGCCTCGCTGGCTACAATCTCCAGTCCTTTCTCCTCTGCTGTCTCCACAAATGTCTCTCTGATACCGTCGGAGTACTCGCTGGAGCTGTCATAGATAATGGCGATTTTCTTTGCAAGTCCGTTATCCGCAATGTACTCGGCTGATTTCTTGCCCTGATCCGGGTCAGAGAAGCATACGCGGAATACGTTCTCATTCTCCACGCACTGAACGGCAGAGCCGGATGGAGTCAGCTGGAACATATTGTCAGCGGCGGACTCGGCGCCGACTGCGATACACGGCTTAGAAGTAGTGGTTCCCACTAACATCTGCATGCCCTTATCCTTTAAGGTATTATATGCGTTGACAGATTTCTCAGCGTCGTTCTCATCGTCCTCAAAGTAGAACTCTACCTGGTAGCCGTTGATTCCGCCTGCCTCGTTAATTTCCTTTACTGCCAGCTCCGCTCCGTTTCTTACGGATTCTCCGTAAGCTGCTCCGGCTCCTGTAATCGGTCCGATTCCGCCAAGCACGAATACCTCTCCCTCTGCGCCTGCCTCCTGGCCGTCTGCTGCCTTTGAATCAGATGCGCCGTCTCCGCTTCCGGAATTTCCGCAGGCGGTCAGGGACATTGCCATCACTGCTGCCAGTCCTAAACTCATCAATCTCTTTTTCATAAAAAATCTCCTCCAAACCCTCACTAACCAGCGGTTAATGCTTTCTTTTTGATTGACGCCATTATAGTTTTCCGCCTGTTAAAAGTCAATATAAAAACAGGAGAATTTTTCTGTTTTCAGCCTGAAAATGCAATTTTTTGCATGATTTTCAGAAATCTTATGACTTTTAGTTATAGCTTATATTGTAAGAAATTATAATGGGCCGGCAAGGGCAGGAAGAGATTTTCTATTTATTCTAGTCCCAGGGAAGAAGGCTGTTTTCAATCCTCTTATCCCGAAGCATGAGATCGCCCACCGCGTCTTTGGCAGGCTTTCCCTCAAACAGTACCTGGTTGATCTGCTCTACGATGGGCATATCCTCTCCGTAAGCTTCTGCCAGTGCCTTGGCGGCCTTGGCGGAGTACACGCCCTCCACTACCATCTGGACTTCCTTCATGGCCTCGTCCATGGTATAACCTTTTCCAATCAGGATTCCGGCTCTGCGGTTCCGGCTGTGCATGCTGGCGCAGGTCACAATCAAATCGCCGATTCCAGAAAGGCCTACAAAGGTCTGCTCCTTTCCGCCCATCTTCATGCCCAGGCGGGTGATCTCAGCGATTCCTCTGGTGATCAGGGCGGCTTTTGTGTTGTCCCCATAGCCCAGTCCGTCGGCGATTCCAGCTGCCAGAGCGATGACGTTTTTAAGGGCGGCTCCCACCTCAATGCCTATCATGTCAGGACTTGTGTAGACGCGGAACACCGGACTCATAAAGACTGACTGAAGATATTCTGCCGTCTCCTTTCTGTGGGCCCCTACCACACAGGTAGTGGGCAGCCCTCGGCTTACCTCCTCCGCATGGCTGGGGCCAGAAAGAATTGCCGTCTCCGCCTCCGGAAGCTCCTCCTCAATCACCTGGGAAAGAGTTTTTAACGTGCCTTCCTCAATTCCTTTGGCCACGTCTACCACCAGCTGGCCCTTTTTCAGGAACGGCTTCATCCTGGCTGCTGTAGAGCGCACGAATACAGAGGGAACAGCCATAATCAGCACGTCCTTACAAGCCATGGCCTCCTCTAAATCCGCAGTGAGAAAAATCTCTTCCGGAATCGTAATTTCCGGCAGATTTTTATGGCGGCGGGTCTTTGTCATCTCCTCAATTTCTTCAGGAAGAGCCGACCAGATCGCCGTCTGATGTCCATTGTTATGTAACAGTACAGCTAACGCTGTCCCCCAGGTTCCTGCTCCGATCACACCGATTGATGCCATGATTCTACCTCCTCATTTCTGTCAAGTCTTATCTATTCTGCTCTGTGAGAATCTGTTTCCTAGGAGGTTTTCTTCTTCGCTCCCAGCTTATTTTCCGTGCCTGAAAGCAGACGCTTAATATTCGCTCTGTGCCGCCAGATGGCCATAAAGGTCAGAAACGCTCCCAGAATGCAGAATTCCGGAAAGCAGGCCTCTGTCACCTGATAGCTGCCCTGGCTTCCAAAAAAAATCAGTTCTGCCAAGAACACAAGCGAAACCAGGATAGAGCCTAACGATACGTATCTGGTAATCCCCACCGCCAGACCGAACACCAGCATACAGCTGACCATAATCCGCAGGTCCATGGTGCTCAGAATTCCGGCTAGGCAGGCGATTCCCTTTCCGCCGCGGAAATGCAGATAGAAGGGGAAATTATGCCCCAGGGTTACTCCTACTCCCGCGTACATGGCCCACAGAGCGCTGTTGGCAGCTCCGTCTCCATGTCCGAACAGAAACTGTGCCGCCCCCATTGCGAACACAGCCTTGAAAAAGTCCCCTAAAAATACAGCTGCCCCTGCCTTCGCCCCCATGACGCGAAGCACATTGGTGGAGCCTGCGTTTCCGCTGCCGTACTGGCGGATATCAAGCCCCTTTGACCTTCCGTACAGGTACCCCGACTGGATCAGCCCGAAGGCGTAGCCAATTCCCAAACAGATAAGCCGTTCCATCATCTCCTACTGCTCCTTTCCCTTCCTCTCGCGGATAATGAATTTAAGTGCCGTTCCCCTGAATCCGAAGGCGTCGCGGATCCGGTTCTCCAGATATCTGGTGTAGGAAAAGTGCATCAGTTCCTTATCGTTGACAAAGACTACAAAGGTCGGCGGCTTCACGGCTACCTGGGTCATGTAGTAGAGCTTCAGTCTTTTGCCCTTGTCAGACGGCGGCTGCTGGAGAGCCACTGCCTCTGTCATAATCTCATTTAAAACGCCTGTCTGAATCCGCATGGTCTGGTTCTCTCTTACCATATCGATCAGATCGTAGAGCTTGTTTAATCTCTGTCCTGTCTGGGCAGACACAAACACATACTCCGCATACGGGATAAAGGAGAGAATGGTCTTGATCTTATTGGTATACTCATAGATGGTCTTGTCATTCTTCTCAATAGCGTCCCATTTATTGACTACAACGATAATTCCCTTTCCTCTGTCATGGGCAATTCCGGCAATCTTGGCGTCCTGTTCGGTCACTCCCTCAGACGCGTCGATGACCACCAGCACCACGTCGGCCCGCTCCACGGCAGTTACAGTACGGATAATGCTGTAGCGCTCCAGTTCTTCTTTAATCTTGCTCTTTCTTCTGAGGCCCGCCGTATCGATAAACACATACTCTATGCCATTGTGCACAATCTCCGTATCCACAGCGTCTCTGGTAGTTCCCGCCACGTCGGACACAATTACACGGTTCTCCCCTAACAGCTTATTGATAATAGAAGATTTTCCCACGTTAGGTTTTCCTACGATGGCGATTCTCGGCCTGTCGTCGTCCTCCTCTTCCCCATCCTGTTCCGGGAAGTGGGCGATCACTGCGTCTAACAACTCTCCCAGCCCCAGGCGGGAGGTAGCTGAAATCGGGATGGGATCTCCGATTCCAAGGTTATAGAACTCGTAGACGTCGTTTCCAAACTTGGCGAAGCTGTCCACCTTATTGACTGCCAGAACTACTGGTTTTCTGGACTTTCTCAGCATGTCGGCCACCTTTGAGTCAGAGTCTGTCATGCCCTGGCGCACGTCCACAATAAAGATAATCACGTCTGCAGTGGCAATGGCAATCTCCGCCTGCTCTCTCATCTGGGCCAGAATAATATCTCTGGAATCCGGCTCGATTCCGCCGGTGTCAATCAGGGTAAAATTCTTGTCCAGCCAGGTTCCGTCAGCGTAGATACGATCTCTGGTCACTCCAGGCGTATCCTTTACAATGGAAATCATCTCGCCGGCCAGGACGTTGAACAGCGTGGATTTTCCCACGTTAGGACGGCCTACCACGGCTACGATCGGTTTCTTTTTGCTCATATTCATTCCTCCATTAAAGGGCGGCGTCCTGCAGCTCCAGAATACCGTCCCATATTTTCCTGCAAGCTCTTTGGCAGGGCGTCTACATCCCTTCCAAAGAGTTTAATTCATACGGCCCGTGTTCCGGCACGTCTCTTCCATCCTCCACCGGATGAAGCACTGCCTCCACGAAATCACGTCCGCTTGATTTTACAATATTCACTGGTACTTGTAAAGCGTTTTGTACGTCTGTCCTGGTCAGATCGTCCAGGAAAACCTCCTCCCCGCTTCGGAACATGGCCTCCGGAAGAAGGAGACGGCTTCCCAGCTCTTTTCCCTTCAGCTGGGCAATCAGGTCTCTGGCTGTAATCAGCCCGGCCACCGTAATCAGCTCTCCGAAAAAGTCGTTCCTGATGGGGTACACATGGATCGTTCTGCCCGGAAAACGCCTGCTTATCTGCTCAGCATACTCCTTAATATAAGGATAGGGGAGCATGCCTGTTGCAATGGAGATCTCTTCTTCCCGTTCCCCCTGCTCTGTCTCGAGCGAAGCCAGGGCCTCGTTTACCTCCTCTGTCATCAGACGTATCATGCCCACTCCGTTTTCCAGCTGAATGTAGCCGTCGTACCGCTCTGCCTCGGGAAGAGGACGCCCTGCCTGCATATAGAACTCGTCGCTGGCATGGATAAAGTGGATTCCGTGCTCCGCATAAATTTTCTTCTGCCAGCTCTCAATCAGGTCGATCGCCTCGCCGCACTCCTCCGCCGTAAAAGGCTCCAGGGGATACAGGCCTTCCCTGTATTTTGACAGTCCCACCGGAACTACGGACACGCTCTGCATATAGGGAATATACTTTGTCAGCTCCTGAATGGAAAAATTCAGCTCCTCTTTGTCATTCACTCCCTTACAGAGAACAATCTGGCCGTTCATGGGGATCTGGGCCTCATACAGCCGATCCAGCTTCTCCAGTGCCTCCCCTGCGAACCGGTTGTTCAGCATCCTGCACCGAAGCTCCGGGTTCATGGTCTGGACGGAAATATTGATGGGCGCCAGATGGAACTTGATAATCCTCTCAAAATCCTTGTCCTTCATATTGGTCAAAGTAATGTAATTTCCCTGAAGGAAGGACAGTCTGGAATCGTCGTCCTTAAAATAGAGGGTTTCTCTCATCCCCGGCGGCATCTGGTCAATAAAACAGAAGATACATTTATTATGGCAGGAACGGTACTCGCTCATCAGTCCGTTTTCAAAATTCAGCCCTAAATCTTCATAATTATTCTCAATATCCAGCTCCCACTCCTCGCCGTCCGCCTTTCTCACCACCATGGTAATGGACTCGCTGTTCACCATATACTCATAGTCAAAAATATCCTCTATCTCTTCCCCGTCTATGGTGAGCACCGCGTCTCCCGGCTCTAACTCCAGCTCCTCTGCGATGGAACCTGGATCCACAGATTTAATGATATGACCTTTTTTCTTCATGGTCTGCGTCTGCCTTTCTATTTTTCTGAAATCCGGCGGTCTGGTTCCGCCTTCGTCTTACACTTCTTTTATCATATCAACATTAGCTGAGTTTGTAAAGAACTGGACGAGGTTGTCTTTTTCAGGGATTTTCCGGGAATTTCGGCATTTACTATTGACGGTTCCTGTCTAAAAATGGTATAAAAATGGTGCAAAGACTGCTGACAGGACATCCCTGTCTGATAAATGGAGGAATTTTCTATGTCGAACGACTATGTATTTAAGGACCGTCTCCCAGTAGCGCCTTTAAAAATTGCCGCACTGGAGAGCTGCCGCGATCTGGCTGCCAAGGTCAACGAACACATCATTAACTTTCGCCGCAACGACGCTGAGGAGCTTGCAAAGCGTCAGGAAAATCTTCAGTTCCGCGGTTATGACGCTGATTCTTACCTGTTAAACTGCTCCTGCTCCCGTTTCGGAAGCGGCGAGGCCAAGGGCGCTGTTCATGAGTCCGTCCGCGGAACCGATATCTACGCTATGGTAGACGTGACAAACCACAGCCTGACCTACAACATCAGCGGATTTACAAACCACATGTCTCCGGACGATCATTTCCAGGATTTAAAGAGAATTATCGGAGCCACTGCCTCCACCGCGCACCGCGTTAACGTGGTAATGCCTTTCTTATACGAAGGAAGACAGCACAAGAGAACGTCCAGAGAGTCCTTGGACTGCGCTATGATGTTAGAAGAGCTGGTGAACATGGGAGTAGAGAACTTCATCACCTTTGACGCCCATGATCCGAGAGTGCAGAACGCAATCCCGTTAAACGGATTTGACAACTTCATGCCAACCTATCAGTTTGTAAAAGCGATTTTCAAGCACGACAAGACCTTAAAGATCGACAAGGATCATCTAATGGTTATCAGCCCGGACGAGGGAGCTATGAACCGCGCCGTTTACCTTGCCAACAACCTGGGCGTTGACATGGGTATGTTCTACAAGCGCAGAGATTACTCTCAGGTAGTCAACGGCAGAAACCCAATCGTAGCCCACGAGTTCTTAGGCTCTTCTGTAGAAGGAAAGACTGTCCTTATTATCGACGATATGATTTCCTCCGGCGAGAGCATGCTGGATACAGCCAAGGCCTTAAAGGACAGAAAGGCAGCCAAGGTTCTCATCTGCTGCACCTTCGGTCTGTTCACAAACGGTCTGGAGAAATTTGACGATTTCTACAACAAGGGCTACATCGACTGTGTCATCACCACAAACTTAAATTACAGAACGCCGGAGCTGTTAAAGCGCGACTGGTATGTGGAGGCTGACATGAGCAAGTTCATCGCAGCGATTATCAACTCCTTAAACCACAACGCTTCCCTGGAGAACGCGCTGACCTCCTCTGAGAAGATTCAGCAGCAGATCAGAAGATACAACGAAGCAAACCGGTAGGAAACGCCATTTATCAGATGTTTTAAATTGAAAAAGACAGTGTTTTTGTTCCGCCAAGGTCACAAAAACACTGTCTTTTTCTTTTCATATAAGCCGCAGCAAAACTAGATTCCAAATTTAAGCGGCCTTCCTATGACCGCGCATCTGGCCCCGCTTCCATGACCTATCTCTTCTGTGGCGGCAATGGGAAGTTCCCCGGCAAAAGAGCACACCAGCTCTCTCGCCCTTCTCCCGTCCCCTCTGCGTTCCATCTCTGTAAAAGTTCCCAGAAGAATTCCATTTATCCGTTCAAACACTCCCATCTGTGACAGCTGGGACAGGCAGGCGGTCATTTTATCGGCGCCGCCGCTGTTTCCCTCTAAAATCAGAATTTTCCCGGAAAAATCAGGAAGATACGGAGTCCCGGCCAGCTTTAACAGGCAGCGGATGTTTCCTCCCACAGCTGTTCCCTCCATAGACTCGCCCTGAAGAAAATGAACGCTCAAATCCGTCAGGGGGCGAACCTGAGACCAGTCCAAATCCGCATGGATTTCCGACGTTTTTCCCCGAAATCTGCCCTCTTCTTTCAAAAGTTTAAGAAGACTTTTCAGCTGTTCCCTTCCCTGGGAATGGAGGAGATTGCGGATCTGGTACAGACCGCAGGCGCAGCCGGTTTTTCCATAGACTGCGTTCAGCACACAGGTCAGATCGCTGTATCCAAACAGCAGCTTTCCCTGTCCCTTCTGCCTGATCGCCTGGAAGTCCAGCCACGGCAGAATCTCATTTGCCATATCGCCTCCTGAAATATCAAACACAGCGTCCACCGACGGATCGCAGTAATATCTCATCAGCTCTTCCGCCCGCTTTCTGCCGCTCTGTCCTGCCGGGTTCTCCTCCCCTGCAAACAGGTGATTTCCGTACACCAGTTCCAGTCCCGCTTCCTCGAAAATCGAAAGGAGCCGTAAAAAGGACGGGCGGAAGGACTCTGTCATGCCGTTTGAACAGCTGACCAGGGCAATTTTCGTACTGTCTTTTCGTTCCTGTACGCCGCTCTGAATCTCTGCCGTATTTTTATCCCCTCTCATCCGCCTTTTCCTCCTTTTCTTCTGCTTATTTCAGGCTACAGATTCAGCCTGCCGTAGCTTTTTTCCAGATACGCATCCAGCCGCTTTTTAAGCTCTCTGTTATCCTCCCGCTCAAGAGCCGGATCCTCGTCTAAGATCTGGCTGACCTCCTCAGACACCTTTTTCAGAAGACCTGCATCTGTAAAAATATCGGCCAGCTTAAATTCCAGCTCCCCGCTCTGGCGGATTCCGAAAATATCGCCTGGCCCCCGCAGCTTCAAATCTTCGGAGGCAATGTAAAATCCGTCGTTGGAGTGGTTGAGGATCTCCAGACGTTTCTGGATATCCTTGTCAGAAGAAGCGTTTACCATGATGCAGTAGGACTGCTCTTTTCCGCGTCCTACCCGGCCCCGCAGCTGATGGAGCTGGGCCAGGCCGAACCGCTCCGCGTTCTCGATCATCATCACGGTGGCGTTTGGAACGTTGATCCCCACCTCAATCACCGTAGTGGACACAAGCACATGAATGCTGCCTGCGGCGAAATCCTCCATCAGCTGGTTTTTCTCCCTGGGCTTCATCTTTCCATGGAGATATTCCACCCGGATCCCGGCAGGCAGATTCTCGCGGAGAGTTTTCGTGTAGTCTATGACATTTTCCGCCTCGATCATCTCGCTGGCCTCCACCATAGGGCAGATCACGTAGGCCTGGCGGCCTGCCTTCACCTCCCGCTCAATAAACCGATAGGCGTTCTCTCTGTAATCTGTCCCCACCACACAGTTTTTGATAGGCTTTCTGTTAGCCGGAAGCTCATCAATCACAGAAATATCCAGATCGCCGTAGAGAATAATGGCAAGAGTTCTGGGAATGGGCGTGGCGCTCATGACCAGTACATGAGGCTCCTCTCCCTTCTTCCCCAGCATCTCCCTCTGGCTGACGCCGAAGCGGTGCTGCTCGTCTGTAATGACAAGAGCCAGCTTGTCATAGACCACCTTCTCCTGAATCAGAGCATGGGTTCCCACGATAATATCCGCCTCGTGGTTTTCTATCTGCCGATAGGCCAGGCGCTTCTCCTTTGCCGTCATGGATCCCGTCAGTAAAACCGCCTTTTTCTCAATGCCGTGAGCTGCAAACAGCTCCTCGATGGATTCCAGATGCTGTCTTGCCAGTACCTCTGTGGGAACCATAAGCGCACCCTGGAAGCCGTTCTCCGCCGCCTGCAGAAGAGCCAAAATGGCAATGATCGTCTTTCCGGAGCCTACGTCTCCCTGAATCAACCGGTTCATCACCTGACCGCCGGATAAATCCGCATAGACCTCGCCCAGCACCTTCTCTTGGGCTTTTGTCAGGGAATATGGCAGAGAAGTCTTCAGCCTCTCCGATTCCTGACTCCGCTTCATCACATAGGCGCTTTCCAGATCCGACTTTTTCTCTTTCAGCAGACGGACCGACATCAGAAACATGAAAAATTCGTCGAAAACCAGCCGTTTTCTCGAAAAAAGCAGCTCCGTCTCATCCCCCGGAAAATGAATGTGTTCCAGCGCAAAATTATACTCTGCCAGCTCATATTTTTCGCGGAGATACTCCGGCAGAAAGTCTCTCTCCAGCTTTCTGGTTTTAAGAGCTTCCGCCACTGCCTTGGTGATAGTCTTATTCCCAAGGCCTTTTGTCTGTCCGTAGACCGGCTGCATGGAGTGGACCAGCTCCTGATACTTGTCAGGTCTGTAGATTTCCGGCTGCTCCATGACCAGCCGCCCCCGCTTTTTCATGATCTTTCCGCGAAAGACAAACCGCTCCCCGGCCTTTAAGGTTCCCCTGAGAAAAGGCATATTGTACCAGTTCAGCTGAATGGTTCCGCTCTCATCTCTCAGGTGAGTCATCACCACCTGCAGATGGTTAAAGCGCACTACGTCTGCCGTTTTCGTCAGAGTCCCCTCCACTGCTGCCATAGTATCCGGCAGCAGCTCTCCCGCTGGCTGCGGCTCCCGAAACGCGTCGTAGCCTCTGGGATAGTAATGAAGCAGTTCCTCCACCGTATCCACCCCAAGCTTTGAAAACAGCCTGGCAGTCTTATCTCCCACGCCTTTCACCGATGTCAGCGGCTGCTGTTCCATGCCCTCTCCTCCTGGTTTTCCCTTTCTTAATTTATTCCACAGAAATCAGATAGTAGTAAACTGGCTGGCCTCCGAAATGAAGCTCGATCTCACAGCCGGAAAACTGCTCCCTGGCTTCCTCCAGGAAGTTTTCTGCATCTTCTTCCTTCACACTCTTTCCATAGTAAATGGTAATCAGCTCTGAATCGTCGTCTACCATGGCGTTCAGCGCGTCCATGGCCGTCTGGCTCACACTGCTGCCTACTGCCAGCATGCCTGAGTCGCCGATTCCCATAATATCTCCCTCATGGATCTCTCTTCCATCTACAGAAGTATTTCTGACTGCATAAGTAATCTGGCCGGTTTTTACGCGTCCCATCTCCTGCTCCATAATCTCCAGGTTTTCCTGGGGTGCCAGATCCGGCGCGAAATTAATCAGGGCCGTGATTCCCTGAGGAATCGTCTTTGACGGAACAACCACAACCTGGCAGTCCTCTGAAAGCTTCTTCGCCTGTTCTGCTGCCAGAATAATATTTTTATTGTTGGGAAGCACATAGACGGTATCTGCGCTGGCCTGTTCCACAGCCTTTAAAATATCTTCTGTGCTGGGATTCATGGTCTGACCTCCCTCAATCACCACATCGGCTCCAATGCCCTTAAAAATATCGGCCAGCCCGGTTCCTGCGCAGACTGCCACAAAACCCGTTTCCTTTCTCGGTCTCTCTGAGACCTCCTGGGCCTCCTGAGCCTTTAATTCCTCCTCTTTCTGTTCCCTGGCCACGCGCTCCGCGTCCTTGATCAGCCTCTCCTCGTGCTCCTCTCTCATATTGTCAATCTTGATTCTGGAGAGGGAGCCGAAGGTGAGCGCTCTCTGAAGCGCAAGCCCGGGATCGTTGGTGTGGACATGCACCTTTACTATCTCGTCGTCCGCTACCACTACAAGAGAGTCTCCGATAGATTCCAGATACTGTTTCAGTCCCTTTTCGTCAGAATCCTTAAATTCAGATGCAAGATTAATGATAAACTCTGTGCAGTAACCGAATTTAATATCAGCCGTCTCAATATCAGCTGCCGGTGAACTGGAAACCTTTACAGCAGGCGAAGTTCCTTCTGCGCCCTGGCCAAGGACCGCTTCCTTCCCCTTCAGGCCCTCCAGGCATCCCTTCACAATCTGCATCAGCCCCTGGCCGCCGGAATCTACCACTCCCGCCTGCTTCAGAACCGGGAGCATCTCCGGCGTCTGGCTGAGCACATAATCGCCGTGTTCAATCACCTGGGACACAAAGTCCAGAATATCCGTGGTCTCCTCTGAAAGCTCCTGGGCCTTCTCCGCCATACCTCTGGCAACAGTGAGAATGGTTCCCTCCTTCGGCTTCATAACCGCCTTGTAGGCAGTCTCTGTACCTCTGTGAAAGGCTCTGGCCAGGCAGGCCACATCAATCTTCTCTTTGCCTGCGATCTCTTTTGCAAAGCCCCTCAGAAGCTGAGAAAGAATGACTCCTGAATTTCCTCTGGCCCCTCTCAGAGAGCCGGAGGAGATCGCTTTTGCTAAAAGCTCCATCGTAGGCTCCTCGATGGCCGCAGCCTCTCTCGCGGCGGAGAGAATCGTCATCGTCATATTCGTTCCCGTATCTCCGTCAGGCACCGGAAATACATTCAGTTCATTAATCCACTCTTTTCTGGCCTCAAGGCCCTCAGCGCCCGCGAGAAACGCTCGTTTCAGCGCCGCGGCGTCAATATAGTCCATACCCACAGGTTGTTTCCTCCTTATGATTAATCAATCACCCGTACGCCTTCAACGTAAATGTTGATTTTTTCTACCGTCATGCCGGTCAGCTCTTCCACTTTATACTTCACGCTTTCAATCAGGTTATCCGTCACAGCCAGTATGCTGACTCCGTAGGACACAATCACGTGAAAATCAATGCTGATCGCATTGTCCCGGATCGTTACATTGATGCCCTTTGTCAGGCTTTCCCGTTTTAAAAGCTTTACCAGACCGTCTTTCATACTGACAGCGGCCATTCCGACAATTCCAAAACACTCCACTGCCGTCGTTCCCGCATACATCGCAATCACTTCCGGATCAATCTGGATCGAACCATATTTATTGTCAATACGCCCCTTCATAGCTGCAGCCTCCATTCTTTTTTCGTTTTGAGATTCCCGACTGTCACTGCCAGGCACAGAAGATCTCCCTCTCGTTTCGAGACCTCCTGGTTATTAGTAATTATACCTTATTTTTGTAAAAAAAGAAACAAAATTTTATTTTTCACTTGCAAATTTGCCCGCTTTCTGCTATCATACAGTTGTTATGGATTTTTACGCAAAATCCGATGAACGGTAGAGGAGGTGCAACCATGGCTAAATGTGCAATCTGTGAAAAAGCTGCTCACTTTGGTAATGCAGTAAGTCATTCCCATAGAAGATCTAACAAAATGTGGAAAGCTAATGTTAAGTCTGTTAAAGTTAAAGTAAACGGCGGAGCTCAGAAGATGTATGTATGTACTTCTTGCTTAAGATCCGGTTTAGTTGAGAGAGCATAATTATCGTGCGGTTCAGCGTGTAAAAGAGGAGATAAAATCAGGCCTGGTTTTATCTCCTCTTTTCTTGTCTGCTTTTCTATTTTTTTCATATCAGTCCGACTTTTAACCGTTCGTCATTTCCCTGTATCTTTTTCAAATCGTTTCAGCTGCAGAACAGGTTGTAGCCGACAATTAAACACACAGCCGAAATGCACACGCAGAAAAAGCTCTTCGGAAAAATCAAAATAAACGTCATTCCGGCTCCTGCCGAAAACAGCGCTAAGCCAAATACCCGTTTCATGCGAAGCCCTCCCTGGCTGCGCCCGCAAAAAAACCAGGCGCCTGTATACTATATCGTATGCAGACGCCTGGTTTTCATTCTCTTCCTATATGTAATTTACTTTACTCTTCCGGGTGATTCGGACGGAAGTTTTCTTTATAATCTTTATATGTTTTCTTTACAACTCCTGTCAGTGCGAACAGAGCGATTACGTTCGGAACGACCATCAGAGAGTTGAAGCAGTCGGACATATTCCAGATAGTAGAAACCTTCATCAGAGAACCGATGATAATGAACGCGCATACTAACAGAATGTACGGCTTCACTGCCTTCTCACCAAAGAGGTATTTTACGTTGGTCTCGCCGAAGAAATACCATCCAAGGATTGTAGAGAAAGCGAAGAACAGCATACAAATCGCGATAAAGATAGAACCAAAGGAACCGAATGCAGAAGTAAATGCGGTCTGTGTCAGAGCGATTCCCTCTAAGAGCTTGCCGTCCACATAAGCTGCAGAACCTGGCTCAAGCATCTTTGTTCCGATGATAACGAATGCTGTCATGTTTAATACCAGCATAGTATCAATAAATACAGATACGATAGCTACCTGGCCCTGCTGGCACGGATGGTCAACAATCGCCTGAGCGTGAGCGTTTGGTGTGGAACCCATACCTGCCTCGTTGGAGAACAGACCTCTGGCAACGCCCTTCTTTACAGCCTCTTTCATAGCTACGCCGAACGCTCCGCCGCATACAGCCTGAGGTGTGAACGCTCCGCGGATAATAGCGGAGAACATATACGGTACGTTCTCAATATTCATGATAACAATAATCAGTCCGCCTAACAGATAGAAGCATGCCATAATCGGAACCAGCTTCTCTGTGATAGTAGCGATTCTGGAGATACCGCCTCCGAAAATCAGCCATGCAACAATCGCAAGGATGATTCCTACAGCAATCTTATCATAGGAAATCTGCTGTCCCATAAGTGTGAAGCTTCCTACGTTAGAGAAAAATGCTGTGTGGAACGCGTCTGTGATGGAGTTGGCCTGAACTGCGTTCCCAAACAGTCCGAGAGCCAGGGTAATTAAAATCGCGAACGTCGCTGCCAGAACTTTTCCAAATGTTCCCTTAAAAGCTGCCCGGATATAGTAAACAGGGCCTCCTGTCATCTTTCCATCGGCTCCCTTTGTTCTGTACACCTGAGCCAGGGTCGCCTCACAGAAAATGGTGGCCATGCCCAGAAGAGCGGATACCCACATCCAGAAAATCGCTCCGGGACCGCCAGCTGCAATGGCTGTAGCCGCGCCGGCCAGGTTTCCTGTACCTACCTGGGCTGCTATCGCTGTTGTAAGAGCCTGGAAAGAAGAAATTCCGCCTTCCTTGCTGGTGTTCTTCTTCTTTTTGAACAATCCTCCGAATACTCTGCGCCATCCGTTTCCAAATTCCCGGAACTGTACAAAGCCCGTCTGAATGGTAAACCAGATTCCGCCTCCCAGCAAAGCTATCAGCAGAACATAACCAGTCAGTACATTATTGGTGTCCAGAAGAATTTTGTTGAATAAATCCATACGCTGCCTTCCCCCTTCGTGGTATTATTCGAATTGATTTTCAGGCGTTCGCAGACTGCTCTTACTTCTCTCAGCCAATCAAGCGTCTCTATCAATTTGTGATTATTATATCATACTTTTAAAGTAATGTCTTGTATTTTTTTGTGAAACATTCTATTTTCGTTTTAGCTCTTTTTTGGATATTTTATATAATCATCTATTCTTTCCGTTTGACAGTACATTTGTTCTGTTAAATTTCCGTAAACCTCTGTCATTTTCTGTATTTTATTGTATTTTCCAAATTTTTGGAATGTTATCTGCTTGAACAAGCAAGTTTTTCTCCAAATCCCATATAATTCTCTGTTCTTTTCAATTTTTCTTCTTCTTTTTTCTGACTTTTTTCTTCTAATTTTTCCTTCCCTTTAAAATTCTGCTGATCCACTGCAAAAAAAGGCTGTTGTTTTTCATAACAGAAATCGTTATCTTTCTCGTTTTTATGACAAAAAAATAACAGGAGTCTGAACTCCTGCTATCGTATTTCTGCCTGCTTTCTGCTGTCGATTTTGATGCTTTTACTCTGCCTTTGGCGTTTCTTCCTTCTCTTTCTCCTGGAAGCTGTCTGCCATATCCTCCGCTGCTTTTACCGCTTCCTGGGAGGGAGTGTGGCTGACGCCGCCGGCAAAGCGGTTTACAAAGTCAGGAACCATATCGATAATTTTCGTCACAGCGTCCTGATGCTTCACATTGACTAACTTTGTCACTCCGTTCTGAATAATAAGCACGGCGCTGGGACTGATCTTTGCGCTCATGCCTCCGGCTCCGTTGTTTTTTGCCGGCTGGTTAAAAGCGCCTGCCGCCATGCCGCAGGACACGTCCACCAGAGGAAGAATAATCGCGTCGTCGATTTTCACTGCCTCGCCTACTACTGTTTTCGTGGTAACGAAGCTGTCCATACCCTTAAACAGCGCCTCCACGGTGGATGAAAACTGATTATCTGCCATCCTCTATACTCCTCCTTCTCTCAAAAACCGTTTTATCAGAGCTCTGAAGTTCCTGTCGCCCAAAACTCGGAGTCCGGACAGGGCGAAGGTTCCGAAAGAAAACTTCCCCTTCACAGAAACATCTCCCTCCAGCACATTTTCATTGAAAACTGCCTCCAGCTCAAGGCTGTGTCCGTAGTACGGATAAAAAAACGCCAGAACCGTCAAAATCTGTCCCATCAGATACGGATCGTCCACTCCAAATGAAACAGAGCCTTTTATCTGAGGGAACAGCTTTTTGCAAAGCCTTTTTGTTTCTTTCACCAACAGACGGAAGGTTTTCTTATTTTTTTCATCTGACAGCAGGTCAGACAAACTGTCCTTTTTCTGCTTCAGACTCAGAATATTCTTTCTGACGCGCCGAGCTGTCCGGGAAACCCATTTTTTGAGCTGTTCCGCCTTCCCTTTCATCCGGCCAAAAAGCCCTTCTCTGCGTTTTTTCTCTTCCCCGAAGGCTTCGGGGCGGGCTGTTTTCGCCTCCTGCTTTTCCACTCTCTCCTGTTCCTTGGCTTCCTCCTTCCCGTTCTCCTTCCAGGAAGAAGAAAACTCCGTCGGTCCTGGAAATACATCTGGATCCTCCGGCATTTCCTCCGATCCCTTTTCCATAACCGTCACCAGGTCCTCCTCTGCCGGTTCTTCCAGGGCACTTTCGCCCGCCTCTGTCTCTGCGCCCTGTTTTTCCTGAAAGGGGTGGAACCACAGAATGCGGAGATCTGTCTTAATTCCCTCTTTCCCCCAGGAAAAAGAGCAGGCAAGCAGATGAAACAGCCAGGAAATCTTTCCCTCTGCCGAAAATCTCTCGTGCAGGGACATTTCCCCCTGATACCGGACCGGCGCCAGAAGCACGGATAAAAAAACTGTCAGAATCACCGCCAGCACTGCCAATATAAGAAGCAGAATTAGTTTCAGAATAAAAAATACAATATGGAGCATCTTCCCACCTACTGCGCGTTTTTTTCCAGATACTGCCTTACCGCAAAGCCTCCGGTCTCCCGGTAAACCTGGCTGACGATCTGCCCTGCCAGAAGGCAGGCCTCCTCATAGCCTGCGGCAATTCCTACAACAAGGGGATCCTCCGCTTCCTTCCAGGGCCTTCTGATCTCCAGGCAGCTGTATATATCAAGAAGATTATTGCCCCCTGAGGCCAAAGTTATAACATAGATATCCGGCTGAATCTTTCGTTCCCGCAGGCCCTGGAGGATCTGAAACCGTTTCCCGGCCGCCTGTTCTCCCATGTATAAATGCTGGTAAAACCTCATACGTTCCTCCCAAAGCCTCTTTTGGCGCAGTGCCGCTTTTGTCCTGGCAAAGCTTTTATGCGAACTCCAGAATCGATCTTCTCAGCACATCGAGAGCCTGAACAACAGAGCGCTCCCTGATTTTCTGTCTGTCTCCCTTAAAACGGAACTCCTCAACATGAACCTTATCGTTCATATAGCAGGCAATGTAAACCAGACCTATGGGCTTCTCCGGCGTCGCCCCGTCGGGACCTGCCAGCCCTGTAATAGCCACACAGATATCTGTGTCTGTAGCAAACACGCCTCCCTTGGCCATCTCCTTAGCCGTCTGGGCGCTGACTGCTCCGTATTTTTTCAGAGTGCTCTTGCTCACATCCAGCAGTTTCCGTTTCGCCTTATTGGAATAGGTGACAAAGCCCTCTCTGAATACCTCCGACACGCCCGGCACGCCTACCAGAGTGCCTGCCAGAAGGCCGCCGGTACAGGACTCTGCCGTAGTCACCGTCAGCTCATGCTTCTTTAAAAGCTTCACTACCACGTCTGTCAGCGTCTCCTTCTCATCTGTGGTGTACACAGCCTCGCCGAACCGTTTCTTGATCTCCTTGACCATCGGTTTTAAGAGTTTTTTGGCTTCCTCCTCTGTGGCGGCCCTGGCAGTTACCCGGAGGTGGACCTCTCCCTGTTTGGCATAGGTGGCAAGGGTAGGATTCGTCTGCTTATCAATGAGATCTAAAATCATCTCCTCCACCTTGCTCTCCCCAAAGCCGCAGATTTTTACCATCTGGGACAGAATCACCTCTTCATTTTTCTTCTGAAGATAGGGGCAAATCTGCTTCTCCATCATGGGATACAGCTCGTTCGGCGGTCCTGGGACGAGAATCACCGTCTTCCCGTTCTGTTCTACCACCAGACCTGGGGCTGTGCCGTTTCCATTGTCAAATACAACGGCTCCCTCCGGAATTACCGCCTGCTTCCAGTTGCTCTCCGGCAGATCCTCTTTTTTTCTTCCTTTATAATATTCCTTTAAACGCTCTTTTGTATGCTGATCTGTTACAAGAGGAAGTCCCATCACCTTAGCGCAGGTCTCCTTGGTCAAATCGTCCTCCGTAGGTCCCAGACCTCCGTTTAAGATCACAATATCAGAGCGGTTCAGAGCGGTCTTAATCACTTCGGCCAGACGCTCCTCATTGTCGCCTACCGTAGTCTGGTAGTAGACGCTCAGCCCCAGCATAGCGCATTTTTCAGACAGATACCTGGCATTGGTATTTACAATATTTCCCAGCAGCAGCTCCGTTCCCACAGATACCAGTTCAACAACCATGTTTAGATGCTCCCTTCTGTCAGAACCTTATGGTTCTTCACAATGTAATCAACCAGTGAAATGATGGTCAGCGCCAGAGCGATCCAGACGCAGAGGTTTGTCAAAAGCACAAGGCTCGGAATATCGAGAATTAAAAGCACTACCGCGATCATCTGGAAGGTTGTCTTAAATTTTCCCCAGTAGCTGGCCGCAATTACCACGCCGTTATCAGAGGCCACCAGACGGAAACCGCTGATAATAAACTCACGGCTGATAATAATTAATACCATCCATGCCGGAAGCTCTCCCAGCTCAATCAGGCAGATCAGCGCAGAACATACTAAGAGTTTGTCAGCCAAAGGATCCATAAATTTTCCAAAGTTAGTCACCAGATTATACTTTCTGGCAATCTTTCCGTCTAACAGGTCCGTCAGGCTGGCTATGATAAACAGCGCCAGGGCAATCAGGCGGAAGGTTCTGTTCTCTCCTCCCTGCCAGAGCAGGAAAAATACGAAAAACGGAATCATAATCACACGCAGTACTGTAAGTTTATTCGGCAGATTCATCGCACAACTCTCCTATCAAATCATACTCCAGAGCTCCCGTTACCCTGACTCTGCAGAAATCGCCGGACATCAGGGGCTCGTCACCGTTTACAAAAATCAGTCCATCCACATTGGGCGCATCCATGTAAGTTCTTCCCACATAAGCGTTCTCGTCCGCTACCTTGCCCTCGATCATCACCTCCAGAATACGTCCCTCCATATTCTCTGATTTCTCAAAAGCAATCTCCTGCTGCAGCTCCATAATCTCGTCACGGCGCTCCTCCTTGATTTCCTGGGGAACCTGATCCGGGAAGGAAGCCGCCGGAGTATCCTCCTCCGCTGAGTAGGCGAACACGCCCAGACGCTCAAACTGCATCTCCTCCACAAAATCTAACAGCAGTTCGTGATCCTCCTTCGTCTCTCCCGGGAAACCGGAAATCAGGGTGGTTCTCAGAGCAATATCCGGAATCTCCTCCCTCAGGCGGGCAATGTTTTTCTTCAGCTCCGCCAAGGTAGTTCTCCTGTTCATCCGCTTTAAAATTCTGTCGCTGGCGTGCTGGATAGGGATATCCAGGTAGTGGCAGACCTTCTCCTCTGTCTTAATGGTCTGAATCAGCTCTTCTGTGATCTCTTCCGGATAACAGTACTGAATCCGGATCCACTGGATTCCCGAGACGGCGGCCAGCTTCCTAAGAAGCTCCGGAAGCGCTTTTCTTCCATATAAATCCACTCCGTAAAGAGTCGTCTCCTGCGCTACCAGGATCAGCTCCTTCACTCCCTGCTCTGCCAGCTCCTCTGCCTGCTCCAGCAGCCGCTCCATGGGAACGCTTCTGTAAGGTCCTCTCAGATAAGGGATAATGCAGTAGGTGCACCGCTTGTCGCAGCCCTCCGCAATCTTTAAGAAGGCATAGTGGCCTCCTGTGGTCACCAGACGCTTCTCCTTCACATCCGGCAGCACAGACAGATCGTGGAAACAGGAAATGTGCTCCTGCCCGGAAAGGGCCTGGCGGATCACATCGGAAATCTCATCGTAGGTAGAAGTTCCCAGGATTCCATCCACCTCCGGAATCTCCTGCATAATCTCTTCCTTATACCTCTGGGCCATACAGCCGGCTACAATCAGGGCCTTGCACTGCCCTGTTTTCTTAAGCTCCGCCATCTCAAGGATTGTGTTTACACTTTCCTCCTTGGCGTCTCCAATGAAGCAGCAGGTATTAATCAGGATAACATCCGCCTCATATTCATCGTCTGTAAACGTGTAGCCGTCCTTATTCAGAAGGCCTAACATCATTTCTGTGTCTACCAGGTTCTTATCGCAGCCGAGGGAAACACAAAGTATCTTCATAGTTCATCTCCTGACTTATTATTTTTATATGTTCTCTTCCTATAGCAAAAATGCCATCTCACGGCATGAAGCCATGAGACGGCCCGTTTCCTTAAAACTGGATGTCGTCCTCGGAGCTGTCATCCTCGCTGACAATCTTCACCTTGGAACTGTAGAGTTCGTCAATGGCAACAGAAAGCGGCTTTCTGCTGGCGGAAGCGATAGACGGATCCTCCTTGGCAATCAGCTGTCTGGCGCGCTTGGCTGTGGCGATTACGATAGAATAGCGGCTCTGAATAATCGGATCTGCGCCTTCCTCCACGCCGCTGTTTACTACTTCCATCAAGTCTGTATAAGATGGCTTTAACATCATAATGATCATATCTCCTTTTTCTGGTATTCTATTATTTTACCATGGTCCAGCCCATTTATCAATGGAGGAGTCATGGTTTTGCTTTTAACCGCTTATTTGTCAGCTGTCAGCTGCTTTACGTCCTTCTGGACCTGGGCGATAAATTCTCTGTGGTTTCCTACTCTGGCTCTCTGGCTCTGGATCAGGGCGTGCAGAGTCTCCACGCAGTTTTCAACTGTGTCGTTGATCACTGTGTAGTCATACTGCTGAATGGAGTCCGCCTCTTCTCCGGCCCGCTTAAGACGCGCCTGAATCGTCTGCGCATCCTCTGTTCCCCGGCCTACCAGTCTTCTCTTCAGTTCTTCTGCGCTGGGGGGCATGATAAACACCAGCATCGCCTCGGGAAACTTCTCCTTTACCTTTAAGGCTCCCTGGATTTCTATCTCCAGCAGAACGTCCTTTCCCGCCTCGATGTTGTCAAACACATATTTCTTAGGAGTTCCGTAGTAGTTCTCCACGTACTGGGCGTACTCTACCAGCTGATCCTCACGGATCATCTCCTCAAACTCTTCCCTGGTCTTAAAAAAATACTCTCTTCCGTTCTCCTCTCCCTCTCTGGGAGCTCTGGTTGTGGCGGAAATAGACAGCGCGTAATTCTCGTACTTTGAGATAAGCGCCTTCATTACCGTTCCCTTCCCGGCTCCTGAAAAACCGGAGACAACGACTAAGGTTCCCTGATTGTCCATTTTCCATCCTCCTGTCTCTGTTATATCATATAAAATTCAGTGGGCAGTCAAATCAGGCTGCATTCTACTCGATATTCTGAATCTGCTCTCTCACCTTCTCGATCTCTGTTTTCAGAGCGATAGCCTTATCGGAAACCTCCAGATCGTTGGCCTTGGAGAGAATCGTATTGGCCTCCCGGTTCATCTCCTGGGCAATGAAATCCAGCTTTCTTCCCACGCTGCCGCCGGAGAGAAGCTCTGTCTTGGTGGCCTCAATGTGGCTCTTTAAGCGCACAGTCTCCTCATCCGTGCAGATTTTATCTGCAAAAATCGTCACCTCCGCGGCAATCCGGCCGTCGTCAATGGCCGTTCCGGAAAGGAGTTCCTTTACCTTCTCCTCCAGCTTCTGTCTGTACTCCGCCACAATAGCCGGAGAGCGCTCCTCGATTTCCCTGACCAGAACTGCCATATGATCTAACTTCGCCAGGAGATCTGCCTTTAAATTCTCTCCCTCTTTCACTCTGGTCTCCACAAAGCGGGACGCCGCCTCTGTGACCGCCTCTTTCAGGATGGCCCACATATGCTCCTCGTCCTCCGGAACCTGCTCCATCATCAGCACGTCCGGATATCTGGCCAGATCGGACACTCTGATATCATTGTCAATGTGAAACTGCTCCGCCATCTTCTCAAAGTAGGCCATATATTCTGCTGCCAGAGAAGCGTTGTACTTAAGGGCCATCTTCTCCTCTGTGTAATCCTCATATGTAATAAACAGATCGACCTTTCCCCTCTGAATATACTGCTTCAGCAGGGTTCGGATCGAGGCTTCAAAATAATTAAACTTCTTAGGCATCTTAATGCTCAGATCCAGATAGCGGTGGTTGACCGCTTTCATCTCCACAGATATCTTATATTCCTCTGTAGCAATCTCGCACCTTCCGAAGCCTGTCATACTTTTTAACATGGCTGCACCTTCCTTTGTCCATAGATAGCTATTATTATAAGCCATAGGAAAAATCAAGTCAACTGAAAATCAAGGATGCGGACAGTAAACTGTAAACCTTTATTTTATTTTTGGTTGACAATTCTCCGCACACAGGTTTATAATACAGCCATCACACTTGCAAAGGAGAGGCTGCCATGAGATCAGGCGCTGCAGAACACACAGCTGAAGAAATTATAAAAGGGAAACGGTTAACGCAGGAGGACGATGTCTCTTTCCTGCTGACAGAGGATTTAGACGCTTTGCGGCGCGGAGCAGACGCCATACGAAAAGCTCTCTGCGGCCAGTATGCAGAGCTCTGCTCCATTATCAACGGGCGCAGCGGGCGCTGTCCGGAAAACTGTAAATTCTGTGCCCAGTCCGCCTGCTGGCAGACCAAGATCGAGGAGTATCCTTTTTTAGAACCAACGGCTATACTCTCTGACTGCCGTCTTCATGAGGCCAGACACGTGAGACGCTATTCCGTCGTTACTGCAGGACGGGCTTTAAGCGGGCAGGAGTTTGAGCAGGCTCTCGCCGCCTACCGCTCTATGGCAAAAAACTGTGACATCAATCTGTGCGCGTCCCACGGGCTGCTGTCTGAGGCAGATTTTCATCGCCTGAAGGAAGCCGGCGTTACCAGATACCATGCGAATATCGAAACTTCCCGGAGAAATTTCCCGAATATCTGTACCACCCACACCTTTGACGACAAGCTGGAGGTGATCCGGCGGGCCAGGGCAGCAGGCCTCGACGTCTGTTCAGGCGGCATTATCGGAATGGGAGAAACCTGGGAAGACCGCGTCGATATGGCTTTCACTCTCAGCGGGCTGAAGATTTTGTCCATCCCCTTAAATGTGCTGCGCCCTATTCCAGGCACACCGTTTGAAAATCTTCCCCCTCTGTCAGAGGAGGATATTTTAAGAACGGTCGCTGTCTTCCGTTACCTGAATCCAGAAGCCCAGATCCGGCTGGCGGCAGGCAGAAATTCTATGGCGGACAGCGGCCGGAACGCCTTTCTCTCCGGCGCCAACGCGGCTATCACAGGAGATATGCTCACCACATCGGGAAACGGAATTGATGCAGATCAGAAGATGCTGGCTGAGATGGGATTTTCCCTTTAAAAAATCAAGAAACATAAACTTTTTTTGTTCCACTGAAAGTCACACAAACGTTTATGTTTCTTGATAAATAACGATATGACAGGAGTTTACTATGAATAAAATGAATTCTGCTGCTGAACGCAGACCGTTTCTTACTGTGCAGACTATGAGTTTAATCGGGCTGATGACTGCCCTGACCTGTGTGCTGGGGCCTTTGGCAATCCCCCTGCCCTTCAGCCCTGTTCCCATTTCTTTCACGAATCTGGCTGTCTACCTGGCTGTCTATGTTCTGGGAATGAAGGCCGGCGCTGTCAGCTATCTGGTCTATCTTCTCTTGGGAATGGCCGGACTCCCTGTTTTTTCCGGCTTTACAGGAGGGTTTGGAAAGCTGGCCGGCCCTACTGGAGGATACTTAATCGGGTTTATTTTTATGGCAGTCATCTCCGGATTTTTTATTGACCATTTTCCAGGCAAAAAGCTGTTTCATGCTGCCGGCATGGTACTTGGCACAGGTGTATGCTACCTGTTCGGAACCAGCTGGCTGTCCCACCAGCTGGGAGTTTCCTTTACAGCCGGTCTGGCCTCCGGTGTCATCCCCTACCTTCCCGGAGACGCGGCAAAAATTTTGTTCGCCCTTGTCATCGGCTCCAGGCTGCGCCGGGAAATCGTCCGCCTGTCTCTGCGAAGCTGATAAAAACAGGCGGAATCGTCCGCTCTGGCGGCAGCAGACCGCAAACCGGACAGAAAGCACAGCGAATCGTCCCGCTGGATTTTACTTCGATTATCTGGTATGATAGAGGCAGAAATAAACGCCTCCTTCTGCGTCCTGGCAGGCAGGCGGCAGAAGGAGGCATTTTTTGAATCTGAAACACGCGCAGTATATGATGACGATCCTGCAGGAGGGGAGCATCACAGCGGCAGCCAAGAAGCTTTTTATCTCCCAGCCCTCTCTGAGCCAGATGGTAAAGCTGGTGGAGACAAATCTGGGAACGGCGGTTTTTAATCGAACAACCGAGCCATTGTCTCTGACTCCGGCCGGCGAAAAGTACATGGAGGCGGCTGGACAGATTCTGGCCATCCACGCTAATTTAGAGCGGGAAATTGAGGAAATACGGGCGGAGGAACACGGAAAAATCAAATTTGGAATTCCCGTTCAGAGAGGCATGATGCTGCTTCCTCTGGCTCTGCCCCGCTTTTTTGAAGCCTACCCCCATGTGACAGTGGAGCTTTTTGAACAGGGTTCCAGCCTAATGGAACATATGGTGTTAAACGGAACGGTGGATCTGGCCTGCATGACTACGGTAGCCCGCCATGAAGAGCTGACTTATCAGCTTCTGGAAAATGAAGAGCTGGTTCTTCTGGCCGCCCGCTCTACCAGTCTGGCTTCCAGAATCCCAGACGGAACCCCCATTTCTATTACGGAGGCGAAAAATGAGCGTTTTATTGCCAACAAGCCGGGCCACAATGTCCGCACCATCCAGGACAGCCTTTTTATTGCAAGCGGAATCCAGCCGAAGATCCTTCTGGAAACGGGAAGCATCGAAGTGGGACGCCGCGTCTGCCTGGCCTGCGGAGCCGTTATGCTCTTTCCCAAAAGCTGCATTGAAAATACAGAAGAGCTGAAGGAAAAGGCCTGCGTCTACCCTGTGCTGAATTCTGCCACAGACCGCCACTGCTATCTTTGCTTCAAAAAAGGCCTATACCTGACAAAATATATGCGTGATTTTATGGATTTTCTTTTAAACGCCAAAAGCGGACTGTAGAGTATCCCAGCGCCCCTGCCGTTCTCATAACAGATCTGTATCAGCCGCCTGGACTCCGCAAAAAGCAGGGCAGACGGCTGATGCGATATAATGAAGATAGTTGTTTAGAATGGATGTCTCATTTATTTTCTGCTGCAGTTAAAACTCAAATTCCTTGATCTGCCTTACCACATCCATGATGGTTCCGTCGCGTCCTTCGATAATTCCCACAACCCTGTCCTCAAACTGAACTGGATCCGGGGTTCCTGTCATCGCGTACGCCTTGTCTCTCAGCTCCTCAATGGTGCAGAACGGAAGCTTTACGTTCTTTTCCTTCATGCAGTCAATGAGATCCTGGCGTTTCGGATTGATGGCAATGCCGTAATCTGTGATGACTACGTCTACGGTCTCTCCAGGCGTGGTGACAGTTGTTACGTCTGTGCAGACAGCCGGAATCCTGCCCTGCAGAAGCGGAGCAATCACAATCGTACACTTGGCGCCTGCGGCTGTGTCGGGATGCCCTCCCTGAGCGCCTGTAATCACGCCGTTAGATCCGACCACCACGTTGCAGTTAAAGTTTACGTCCACCTCAAGAGCCGCCAGGATCACGAAATCCAGCTTATTGACATAAGCGCCCTTGTTGAAGGGGTTCGCATATTCGGAGGCGGAAATCTCAATGTGGTTTGGATTTTTCTTAATCGACTCGATGGCTCCCATATCGAAATCCTGCGTATCTACCAGAGTTCTGATTAAGCCCTTCTCCAGCAGCTGGCACATAGGCGTCGTAATTCCGCCGAGCCCCAGCCCCATCTGGATGCCCCGCTCCTCCATAATCTTTCCCAGGGAAATTGTGGAGGCGATGGACGCGCCGCCTACGCCTGTCTGGTAGGAAAATCCATCCTTAAAATAAGGCGTGTTAATTACAAACTGGGTACAGTAATCGGCCATCATCAGCTTTCTCACGTCTGTGGTAGGCTTTGCCGCTCCTGTGGCGATTTTCTCCGGATTTCCGATGGCGTCTACCACGCACACATAGTCCACGTTGGTCATGGAAATGCTGGCCGGAATGTTTGGAAACGGCACCAGGCAGTCTGTAACCGCCACGACCTTGTCTGCATACTCCGCGTCTACCATGGCGTAAGATAATACGCCGCAGTCGCTCTTCCCGCCGTTTGGACGGCAGTTTCCGTACTCATCGCAGGTGGGCGCTCCGATGAAGGCGATATCAATGTGAACCTCGCCTGACTCGATGGCTCTCACACGGCCGCCGTGGGAACGCATAATCGCCAGATCTCTCAGCTTTCCGCCGGAAATAGCCTCTCCAATCTTTCCTCTCACGCCAGAGGACTGGATTCCTGTGATGGTTCCGTCTTCAATGTAAGGCACAATGGCGTCGTTTGCCTTTCCTAACGAGCTGGCGCAGACGGTGATGCCCTTGATTCCCATATTGTGAACCTCTTCCATCACCATATTTACCACATAATCTCCCTCGCGGAAATGATGGTGGAAGGAAAGAGTCATATTGTCGCGGATTCCGCACTTTTCCAGGGCTTCGCGGATGGAAGAAACCATCTTGGAGCGCTTTGGATCCGATAAGGCCCGGACAGTAGGAGCCGCTTTTGTATATTCGTAATTATCGTATGCGTACGCGCCTTCAAATACCTTTTTCCCGGTGGCCTTTAAAATCTCCTCCGGAATCTCTCGTCCTACTTTATTTATCATCTTACATATCCCCCTCATATACGCCGGACGCCTTCGCCAGGGCCAGAGTTCTCTTAGCTCCGTCATAGAAGGCGATATCGATCATTTTTCCGTCAACGGTAAATACTCCGATTCCCTTTGCCTTTTTGTCGTCGATTTCTCGCACTACCTTCTCGGCAAAGATAATCTCCTTCTCCGTCGGGGTGAAAATCTTGTGTACCACTGCGATCTGTCTCGGATTGACAAGAGATTTTCCGTCAAAGCCCATTCGCTTTATCATCTCTGTCTCCTTCGCAAAGCCTTCCATGTCGTCCAGATTGGTAAATACCGTGTCAAAGCACTGAACGCCCGCCGCTCTGGCAGCCATGATCATGTGCTGTCTGGCTCCCATCAGCTCTACGCCTGTTCCTGTAATGACCGTCTGCAGATCCTTTGTGTAATCGCCGCCGGATAAGGCCACGCCAATCAGGCGGTCAGATGACTCACAGATTTCCAGAGCGTTTAACACGCCGCGGCAGGACTCCAGGGCAGCCATCAGAAGAGTGCTTCCCTCTGGACGGCCGAATTCACGCTCTGCTGCCAGCACATGCTCCTCCACAGTCCTTACGTCCTGGGCGCACTCTGTCTTGGCGATACGGATGGTGTCGGCTCCGCCTGCCACGCAGACACGGATATCCTCTTTCCAGTGAGGAGTATCCAGGCCGTTAATGCGGACTACCCGCTCCACGCCTCTGTAATCAATCTCCTGAAGGGCATGGTAGAGAGAATATCTGGCCGCATCCTTCTGATTCTCCGCTACCGCGTCCTCCAGATCCAGCATAATGGAATCAGGACCATAGATATACGGATCCTTGATAAGTCCTGGTTTCTGGCAGTTTAAAAACATCATGGAACGTCTTAATCTCTTTTTATTTGGATGGCTCATTACCGAATGTCACCTCCCCACGGAAGATTTTCTGTGATGCCGTTGGCCCGATACACGGCGCACTCTACTCTGGCCTTGATAGTGCAGTCCAGCGCTCCCTTGTCAATGACTGTCACTCTGGCGTCTGTCACATGCAGACGGTCAAGAGTCTCCAGCACGACCTTTCTGATCTGTTTTCCAAACTGGTGGATTACGCTGCTCTCAATGGTAAGCTCCACCGTTCCCTCGCCCGGCTCCACCGTAATCTGAGCGTCGCTGGATTCCAAAGTTCCTGCTACTGCCGGTTTTTCAATAACCATACCCTTCTCCTCCTTATGATCTTTCATGGAAACATCTTCCATTCCTATTATCTTGGTAGTTTCTTTACTACCTGTATCGTATCACCGGCAGACAGAAAGGGCAAATACTTAAAGAATTATAGGAAATATAGGAGAAAGCCTATTGTTCCTCCAGCAGACGGCTAAGCTGGTTCCTGATATCCCTCATCTCCTGTCCCGACAGGGAGACTCTGCACTTTAAAAGAAGGGACGCATCCTCCGAAGAATCTCCTGCCGCCCCGCATTCATCCAGAGAAACGCCGATCCAGGATGCTAAAAGTTCAGCCCCCGAATCCTTGGAAGCTCTCTCGTTTACCGCCTGGATTCTGCCGTGCTCTGCGAAGACCCGGACGTTTTCGATCCCCGCTTCAGCTAAGGCCTGCCTAAGCTCTTCTGCCGCCTTCTCCTGCTCCTTTGCAGCATTTCCGCCGCTTTCACAGCCTGGAAACCGGACCACCGCCTTCAGCAGGCTGCCCCTTCTCCTGTAATGGAAACATCTTCCTCCCTTACAGGCAGCCCAGCGCTTCAAATAAGCTTCTGTGTCTTCCTGAAGCGGGAAAACGGCCTCTTTTCTGCCATTCTCTCTCTTTTCCTTTAATATGACGCAGGAACCGCTGCTGAACACGCCTCCGTCCAGGCAGTCCCAGATTCTCCGGCAGCGTTTTCCAGCCTCTTCCATCGGAAGGGAGGTAGCTAAAAATTTCCTTCCAGGAAGGCTGCGAAACCACAGAGCCGTCTCCTCACTCACCGCTTCTCCTTCCTCTGCCAGCGTACCGTCTGCGTCGAAAAACCAGGCCTTCACTGGTTCTGGAATACGAAACTGGGGATAGGGGCCAAACACACCTCTTCCCGGAAAATCGCTGCGCCCGGAAGCCGCCAGGTAGCAGGTACACCGCTTTCTTCGGCAGACGGCCTCTTTGGCAGCCTCCTCCTGTCTGGATATCAGTCCTCCCTTTGATGCCCGGGATGCGGAAAGATTGCACATTCCTCTCCTTCCGTCTGCCTCCAGGAAAAGACGGCTGCCGCAGAGAGAAGCGTCTGCCTTCGGCCAGAAAAATTCCCGGAAAAACCAGGGATCCAGCTCCAGAAACCCTTTCTTTTCCTCCCGCGTACAGGGACGTCCCAGCCCATCCATCCGGTTGATCCACAGATAAATGTCCTCTGGCAGCAAATCCGCCAGCTTCCTGATATCCGCAATGGCCGCAGGATTTCCCACTGCGCCCACGGAAAATCTGGCTCCCCGCTCTGAGAGGTATCTGCATTTTTCTGCAAATGCCTGCGGCTGCTCTATCTCTGGGTGAAAAGTGGCCCAGATTCTGAGCTTTCTGAGCTCTCCCCCTTCTTTTTCATAATGTTCCAAGCAGCGTTCCGGCTGAAAGCTGAGATTCGTCTGCGCTCCCACCGCCTCCACGAAAAAAAGGCGGCTGAGAGCCGCCATTTCCTTCCAGTAATAGCTGTGGATCAGGGCCTCGCCATAGGGCGCTATCAAGATGCCCAGTTTTTCCTTAAAAACAGAAGCGCGTTCTGAAAGTCCCAGGACCAGACGGCGCAGAGCGGCCTCGTCCTTCTCAAGCTCCCGCCTGCTGCCGGGCCGCTTGGCAAAGGGACAGTAGGAGCAGGCGTAATTACAGCTTTTTAAGCTTCCTCTGTACTGAATTTCCCGAATCTGCGTCATATCTGAAATTCCTCCATTTTCCGCCTTACCTCAGAGGAAATAAATTCAGGCCCCAGGGCGTCCGACCACCCGATTCCCTCCTCTGTCAGCCCAAGAATCAGGCCCCGTTCTCCCGTCTCCTGTATCCTCTCCTCCTCTAACGCAAGGCCCTGCTCTTTCCATTGTCTCAAAAAAGGAAAATCTGCTTCTGGCTCCGTTCCAAATCTGCTTCGGTAGGCGTCCAGGGAAATCCCCGGTCCAAACAGCAGATGTTTTGCGCTGTAACGCCTCTTTTCCTCGTCCTCTGAAAGCACAATCCCATAGGGAACCGCCAGATAATCCTCTGTATCCAGAAATTCCTGAATCCGCTTTCTGCACTGGCTGGGGCGCACTGCAAAGGGCGCGCAGGCGTGGAGATTTCCCAGATAGCTTCTTCCGCCGCATCCCAGAGACAGCGTATTTCCGTAGCCGCACTCCCGGAAAGACATCGGCCTGTCTGACCGCACAAAGCGGCGCATGGAATCTCTTCTGTAGCCTCTGGCCTTCAGAAAAGAAACTGCCTCACAGTAGAGACTGTAAGCCTGTTCCTCGTCTGCAATTCCCTCTGCCATGGAAACTCCCTTCCGCACATACAGAGGGTACAGAAACAGCTCCTGGGGCTCAAACGAAACAGCCTTTGCCACAGAGAAGAGAAAGCTCTCCTTCGTCTGGCCTGGAACTCCGTAAATCAGATCCAGATTCACGCAGTCAAAACCTGTCTGTTTCATCAGCTCCAGCGCTTTTTCGGCCTGAGCTGCCCTGTGGCGTCTTCCCATTGTCAAAAGTTCGCTGTCCAGAAAACTCTGGACGCCTATGCTCACTCTTGTGACGCCGTTTTCCCTTAAAAGGGCAAGTTTTTCCTCTGTTGTCTGGTTGGGCGCCGTCTCCACAATGATTTCCGGCTTCTCTGTCATGGGCGCCGTCCTTTTCACAATGGAAAACATCCGCTGCAGCTGGGCCGGAGAGAGGAGAAGGGGCGTTCCTCCTCCCACAGTCAGACTGGAAAAAACCGGCATTTTTTCCTGACGCTCAAACATCTCCCGGTACTGAGAAGCCTGGATCTCCACCCGGTCCAGATAAGCTTCTATCAGCGCCGGGTCAGCGCCTGCCACAGAAAACAGATTGCAGTATCCGCATTTGCTCTCGCAGAACGGAAGATGGATATACCACTCGTTCTCCCTATCCGCCAGCAGACCGGCCCTGTCCTCCAGACTCACTCCCTCTAACGGCCGGTATGCCGTTTTATGGGGATAGCTGTACATATATTGAACGTATCTGCGCATTACCTCTCTCCTTTGCTTCCCGCCGCCTTCTGCGAAAGGAAAAAATGCTTGTACGGCACTGCTTCCACTGCCGGATGGCTGATGCCGTGAAACTGGCAGCCGTCCTCTCCATAGCAGGTGCCGTGGTCAGAACAGCATATGACAAAAGCGTCTCCTCTCGTCTCTCTCCACCAGTCGAACAGACGGCCCAGCTGGGTATCTGCGCAGCGCAGGGCGGCCTTATGGCTCTCTATGGTGTCGTGCCTGGAAGCGTTCTCCCCCAGATAAAACCAGTTGGGATAGTGGATGGCATCTATATTCACATAGAGAAAAATCCTCTTCTCCCTGTCTGCCTCCTGAAGCTTCTTCTGAATGAAGTCCACCTGGTTTTTCGCGCTGTCCGGAACCTGGCAGCCAAAGCCAGGCTTCCAGAAACTATGTTTAAAGTATCCTGGAAACACGCTGCCAAGCTCTGTGCGCTTATCAAAAAACGCTACCCCGCCTACGCACCAGGTATCGTATCCGATCCGCTCCAGCCCCTCCATAATCGTGGCTCCCTCAAAAGCAAAGGCTCCGGGCGGCGTCATTCTTCCCATACCGATATTCTTGGGAAAAAACAGCATGCTTCTGTCTGCAATGGACCTGGCCTCCCATGGGCAGGGCAGAAAACCTGCAAACATGGCGTGGTGGGACGGATATGTAAAATTCCCCGGCGCCTGGCACTTCTGCCACGGTCCATACTGATTCAGCACAGGAGTATTCCCCTTTTCTTCCTCTTCCTTCGCCGCGTCGTAGCGCAGAGTATCCAGGCAGATAAAAAGGATATCCTTCTTTCCTGCCACCTCGTTCATATCAAAGGACGGCGCTTCTTTCGCGCCGAACTGCTCAAATGGTACGTCTGGTTTCAAATTTGTCCCCCTGTTCTTCCATCCAGGCTTTCATCACCTCTGCCTGGCGTCTGTAAATCCTGTTTTCCTGGTAAATATCCTGATAAAGCAGATCTCCCTGTCCGTTGATCTCAATGATTCTCGGCCTCAGACTGCCCCTTTCCAGCAGAATATCCGCGCCGAAGCTCATAAGGCCCGGAAAGACAAGCGAAGTCTGTCTGCAGAGTTCTTCCAGCTCCTCGCGCACAGAAAGAGGAAGTCCCAGCTCCCTGGCAGGCAGGGGATGGTTATTCAGGTGCAGATTGGTGAGAGGCCCCTTTGACAGGCGGGCCAGCAGAAAATCCAACTGTCCGAACTGCCAGACTGCCCTCAGATCGTAGCTGTAGCTCTGAAAGGAGGCCTTGGGGTACCAGCGCTCTGCCAGACAGTCCATGGAAAGAAGCTGGTCTAAAAAGGCTGCGATTTCTTTCCTGTCCCTCAAAACACGCAGCTTTTTCGTGTTGATCAAACTCTGTCCCCTCAGATTATCCTCCGCAGAAGCCGCGCAGGTATAAAGGGCGCCTGTGCCTTTCTCAGGATGAAATCTGAGCGCGCAGACTCCCGCCGCACCGGATCCCCAGACTGGCTTTAAAAAAATCTGGCTCTCCCTCTGCTCTGCCATCCAGGAAAGCAGCTCTTCTCCCCCTGAAAAACCGTTCTTCCCCTGTATCTGCAGCCCTTCTCCCGTCACAGGGATGCCAGCCTGAAGCAGGCGGCTCTGGCACTCCCTCTTATTGAGAGCCGACAGGATGCCGCCCGGCGTGTTCAGCCACTGGGTCTGAAGCCCGCTTTGCCTTCTGAGCTTCTCACTCTCCTCCAGGCGTTCCAGCGCTGTCCGGTACGCTCGGACGTTCTGCTCCAGATCCTGCAAAAAAACACCTGCGGCAGGAAACGGATCTAGCTTGACAAACAGATCCTGATCCGGAAGGGAGGGATGCTCCAAAAAGAGCTTCCAGTCAGAAAAGCCGAAAAAAAGCCCCGCTTCCGCTGCCGCCTTCTGAAAGTACCTGGTTCTCTTATGGCCGGAAACTCCCAGAAGATGTGCCTGTCTCACTCTGTCAGCATGGGGTACATCCAAAGCTCCCCATTATACTCGTCTGGAAGGTTCCGCTCTGAAACGTCCAGTTCCAGAGGAAGCGCCTTCAATTTTCCCTCCATCTCCTCTGTCATATAGTGGTAATGAAGATCCAGCTTTTTAACGTTGGGATACCCAGGCAGCCCTGCCAGAAGAACTTCGCCTCCCTTATCGTTCAGAGTTCCCTCCGATAAATCCAGAGTCTCTATCTGTCCGATATATTTGCTCTCCAGCACAGCGGCTGCCACCTCATTCTGAAGCTCGCTGTCTGTCAGGCCCAGGTAAGAAAGTCTGGGGAAGTCAGAATTAGCCAGAAGGCTCCTGATAGTGTCGATGCTGCCGTCAAAGCCGTAATCCTCCACCCCAATGTACAGCAGAAGCTTTTTCAGGTTTGGAAGATGGGCCTGCTCAATGCTTTTAAATACGTCCTCTGAAAGGCCTCCGCAGATAATCGTCAGTTCCTCCAGTCCCTCGTGAGAAATAGCCCCAAGCCGAAGTTCTGTGCTTCCTTTAATCGTCAGGGACTTTAACTGCGGCATGGCCTCATAGATCCTGCTGTAATCGCCCTGAATAATCCAGGAAACCTCGCATTCTTCAAAATCCATATCTCCGATAAACAGCGACGTAATGTGGGAAAACTTTTCTTTGTTCGCCACAATATCATCGATCATCTGCTGGCAGCCCTCTTCCCAGGAGGTTCCCCAGTCGCCAATCACCAGCTCTGTCAGAGAAGGAAATTCGCTGTCCGCGAGAATTTCCGGAATCATGGTCCTCGGTCCCTTTCCCTCCTCGGCCATATCGTAGTCGTAAAAATACTTCTTGCTTTTCGCCATAGGCTTCTCCTCTCTTTTCTCTAAATCTTCTCCAATTTTCCTTAAAGATAGTGTCAGTATACCATTTCCGCCTGATAAAGTCATCTAAAACAGTTGTGCTTCTCACAAAATTTCATTATAATAGTGTAGCTATGTAATCCAATCGACAGGAGAATGCACATGAACCATTTTTATTCTGATAAATCACTGAAAAACGGCGCAGATTCCGGCCGGCTCTGCCGCCCTGTTTCTGTGGAAGATATGATGGAAGCCAGAGAGCGGAGAGCCCGTCTCCAGGAACAGCTGATTGGGACGTATCAGGTCCCGGTGGTCAGCTTTACCCTGAATATCCCGGGACCGGTCAAAATTCTTCCGGGAACAGAGGAGTTTTTCCGCCGGGGATCAGAGTCTGTCTGGCAGGCCCTGAAGCAGGCTTCCGTGCCAGTTTTATTCGAGACCCAGCTGCGGGAGCACACTGGACTGGAGCTGTTTCTCTGCGCAGACGCGAAGCCGGAAACTCTCAAGCAGATTACCTCCTCTCTTGAGGAGGAGACGGCTGGCGGACGGCTCTACGATATTGACATCATCCGCACAGACAAAAGCAAGGTTTCCAGAGAGGAGATCGGACTTCCCGGCCGCCGCTGCCTGCTCTGCGGAGAGCCGGCCCACGCCTGCTCCAGAAGCCGAAAGCACACGGTGGAGGATCTGGTTTCCCATATTCAGCAGCTGATGGCAGAGGACGCATTTTTAAACCACCTGTATCTGGCTGCCAGGGAATCCCTGACAGACGAGGTGTCCGCCACTCCGAAGCCCGGTCTGGTAGACCGTTTGGACAACGGTGCCCACCGGGATATGTGCTGTGAAACCTTTCTAAAAAGTGCCGGGGCAGTGGCTCCCTATATCAGGACTATGGCAGAACAGGGAATCCATTTTTCCAGGCAGACAGCGGATGAGGACAAAAAAGAACCGGATCTCCCTCTTCTCTTCTCCCAGATCAGAAAAACCGGCCTTCTGGCAGAAACAGCCATGTTTGACGCTGCAGGAGGAGTCAACACCCACAAGGGAATCATTTTTTCTATGGGAATTCTGGCTGCCAGCGCCGGATTTCTCTTCGGCCAGAGCAGGCTGAATCTGCCTTCTCTGAATCTGTCTGAGCTTCTCTCTCTGGCCGGAAAGCTCTGCCGGAAGGAAATTCAAGAAGATTTTTCAGCTCTGGAGCAGCGCAGACAGCAGGCAGATGCGAAGTCCGGAACAGGAAACGTCCATTTTTCCCACGGCGAAAAACTGTACCTCGCCTACGGCTGCCGGGGCATACGGGGAGAGGCCTCCGACGGATTTCCCGCTCTGTCCTCTATTTCCATGGCAGCTTTCTCCTCAGCCCTTGAGGCCCTTGGCGGAAAAACAGAGATTTCCGGAGATATCTGGAACAGAGCCTGCCTTCAGACTCTCCTCTCCCTCATGGCCCAGGTGGAGGACACCAATGTGATCCACAGAGGCGGAATGGACGCGGCCCTCTACGTCAGGGAGCAGGCCCGAAAGGCTCTTTCAGACGGCGGCGCAGTGACAGACGGATGGCAGGCACGCCTTTCGTCCATGAATCAGGACTTCATCGAGAAAAATATAAGCCCCGGAGGCTGCGCGGATCTGCTGGCTCTCACTGTATTTCTCCTCCGCCTGCAGGGAATCTCGCCAGAGGAACGCTTTTAATTATCGCAAATAAGGAGGATTTTATTCATGGCTTTTGACGGAATTGTCATCGCGTCCCTGGTTCACGAATTTAACCAGACCATCGCCGGCGGAAAAATCGCAAAAATTGCCCAGCCGGAAAAGGACGAGCTTTTATTTACCATAAAAAACAACAGGGAAAATTACCGGCTGCTTTTATCGGTCAACCCCAGCCTTCCGCTGGCTTACCTGACAGACAAAAACAAAAACAGCCCTCTGACTGCGCCGAATTTCTGTATGCTGCTGAGAAAGCACATTGGAAACGGAAAAATTATTTCCATCACCCAGCCAGGTCTGGAGCGGGCGGTGGAGTTTGAAATCGAGCATCTGGACGAGATGGGAGATCTCTGCCGGAAACGGCTGATTGTGGAGCTGATGGGAAAGCACAGCAATATTATTTTCTGTACCAGCGAGGGAATGATCATCGACAGCATTAAGCACATTTCCGCCCAGGTCAGCTCTGTCCGGGAGGTACTTCCAGGCAGGGAATACTTTATTCCCCAGACGGCCCGCAAACTGAATCCTCTGGAAACTGGCGAGGAGGAAATGGCCGCAGTGATGGAGCAGGCGCCGGATCCGGTAGGGAAAGCTCTCTACAGCCATTTTACAGGCATCAGCCCCGTCATGGCGGAGGAATTCTGCCATCTGGCCAGCATCGAATCCTCGGTTCCGGCAGCAGAGCTTTCAGAGGCAGAGCGGATTCATCTAAGCCGCACCTTCTCCCTGGCTATGGAGTCCGTGAAAGGCGGACAGTTCTCTCCCTGCATTCTCTATAAAGGTGAGGAACCGGTGGAGTTTTCTGCCCTTGCCTTTACAGCCCTTCCGGCAGACTGCTGCCTGAAGGAGTTCTCCTCCATGAGCCAGGTGCTGGAAACCTACTACGCCTCTAAAAATGTCATTACCAGAATCCGTCAGAAATCCTCGGACCTGCGCCGGATTGTCCAGACCGCCCTGGAGCGGAATTACAAAAAATATGACCTCCAGTTAAGGCAGTTAAAGGATACGGAAAAAAGAGATAAATTCCGGATCTACGGAGAGCTTTTAAACACCTACGGCTATGAACTGGCCGGAGGGGAAAAGGAGCTTTCCTGCCTCAACTACTACACCAACGAGACCATCAGGATTCCTCTGGACGAGACGAAAACAGCCCAGGAAAACGCAAAGCGCTACTTTGAAAAGTACAATAAACTAAAGCGCACTTTCGAGGCGCTTACCGAGCTTACCGAGGAGACAAAGCGTGAAATCGACCATTTGGAGTCCATCAGCGCGGCTCTGGATATCGCCTTAAAAGAGGAGGATTTAACCCAGATTAAGATGGAGCTGACAGAATACGGCTTCATTAAAAAACATGGCCCCAATATGAAAAAGCAGAAGGTGGTAAGCAAACCCTTCCACTACCTGTCCTCCGACGGCTTCCATATTTATGTGGGAAAGAATAATTACCAGAACGAAGAGCTGACCTTCAAGCTGGCCACTGGAAACGACTGGTGGTTCCACGCCAAGGGCATCCCAGGCTCCCACGTCATTGTAAAAAGCGAAGGAAAAGAACTTCCAGACCGGGTATTCGAGGAGGCAGGAGCTCTGGCCGCCTACTACTCCAAAGGCCGGGACAATGAAAAAGTGGAAATCGACTATATTCAGAAAAAGAATATCAAAAAGGTGGCCGGAGCGGCCCCAGGATTCGTCATCTACCACACCAACTACTCCCTGGTAGCCGTACCAGGGAATAAGCTGGAGGAGGTAAATTAAAAACGGCAGTAAAGCAGGCAGGGATGAAGGGCCCTGCCTGTACTTGAAGGTGTGTTTATATTATTATGTATCCTGCTTGTTTCTCCCTTTCCAGTTTAGCTGAATCAAGCAGCTCTGGAAATTTTTCCGAGATTTACTAAAAAATAATATGAACCGATGTATCCTGAACTAGAGCTAAAAACAGATCATTATCAACCACTTCCGTTACTAAAATTACAGAATGGTCATCCTGTATCTTACTGTAAGTAATCTTACGAATATCCTTCCTGTAATCCCCCAGATTTTCAATATTTATTTTCCCATCACGGAAAAGCTGGCAAAGAATAGCATCATTGCTCTTGTACGAAACCGGCACTGGCGTCCTTGAAGTAAATATTTCTCTCAAACTGGCCTCAGCCTTACGCTGGAACTCATAAGTATCACTATCTTGTGAATATATAGTCAGTGCCTCTGTTTCCGGATAATACCAGGAAACCACTTCTGCCAAAATTGTAATTGAAACCTCTCCGGCATTTTTCTTTTTTCTTCTACCTGAAGATAACGTTTGACCTGGAATCGGCCATTCCTCATAAAGCTTATTAATCCAATCCTTGTACGCATTCATGTCAAGCATATCATCTTTTTCTACAAATCGACGCAAATAGCTTTTTATTCTTCCAATCTGATAGGTTGAAGCAAGAACTATCTGATAGAGGTTACCTTCCTCTTGATTTGAAAGATTTGAATAATCTTCCTCTGCAATACTATGTATTGGATATCCCAGTTCAATCAATTTTTGCAAATAATTCGCTCTGCCTTCAGCATCATTGATTTCCACCAGCACCCATTCTGGAATAAGGATAAGATCATAATCCCTCAGAATATCATTGGATGGTACTCCTTTTACTTCTAATCCCTGCATAAATGAAATGGAAGATGTATCTAAAAGGGCGATATGCTTTTTATTGTCAATATTTGTTATTCTTGTTATTGTAATCATTCTCCCTTCCTCGTAATTATAGAGATTTCTTTCATAATATTTATTAGGAACTCTTCATTCTCTTTATGATAAGTAAGCTCTGGATTTGTGGCTTTGCTTCTTCTTATCCTCTCCTGCAAGGGCGATGTATTGATTACATAAGATGGTTTTACCAGACTATCATCCAAACCTAGTTCTTGAAACCGCTGCGGCATATCCTCAAATTCCAAGTCAAAAACTTCTTTAATTCTTTTAGCCAGTATTTCATTTTCACTCTGAACCGCATATTCATAAAGAGAAACCAACACCGCTTTATATGGAGACTGAAATGCTGACATACAGTGGAATATTTTCGAAACAAAATCCATCTTAGGCAGTTCTATAAAATATCTGTCAACACCTGCCAAAAGCATACTCGCTGCAAAGCATTCAGCTTTTCGCTCCTCCATCGTATTATCTCTTTCAATAAAATGGTCAAATGACACTTTATCGAAAATGAGATGATAGATTTCATGCCATGCTGCAAAATATTGATTTGCACGTGGCAGTGCTGTATTAAGGACAGGTATTATTTTTCCATTTTTTACAAAAATTGCCCCACTCCAAAATTTGTCTTCAATAGGTATCTGAATCAAGCCAAATCCCTGCAAAATCAGCAATGCAAGCTGCGGTATTGATGCAACCTTCATTATTTCAGGATTCATCTGCAATTTCATTGTCTGACCCAGCACTTCATCTCTAATTTCATTATTCTTTTTTATAACCCAATCTATATTCGCAGCAGTTATCAATTCACTCATATATGCACATCCTTAATAATATATTTCGCACAGCTCAATAACATCCAGAAGCAGATTATACTGCTTCTTCGCTGTTTCGCTCATTTCATGTTTCAAAGGGGCATTCTGTGAAAACACTGTTGCTGTAACAGGCTTAGCAGATACAGAATGGTAAAGAAGCAGCTCTTCCACCGACATATTCAACACTTTCAAAATCTTCTGTAGATGACGATCAAATGTACTTTTGTTTTCAATAGCACCATTTAACAATCTATCTAATGTCGGACGTGATATGTCCGCCTTTCTGGCAAAGGACACTTTTGTATAACCTTTATCTCTGATACACTCTTTTAACTTTGAAGCCACCAGACTCCTCTGTTCAAATAATTCATCAAACCTCATTGTGATGACCTCCTTCTATTTTCTCACCATTATTATATGCTAAAGCGAAGGGGTTATCAATATGGTTGTAAAATATTTTTTTACATTTTGACTTTTCTTATTTAATTTAGAATGGGGGCAGAACTGGGACGCTATCCCTCCAATCTTCAAGTTTTCCGCTGAGATACGCAAGGTCATTTATACCACCAATACCATGGAAAATCTGAATACTGTTTAAGGAAAGCCGCCAATGGTTTTGATTCAGTTATTATATCTTTTTTCTTTCTTTATTAAGATACTGTTTTCCAGTTCTCATGATAAACGCCTGAATGCTTCAACGGTAAATATTAATAGCAGGATGGTATTTCTTGGACAAAAACTGCAGGCTGGTCGATAATAGCGAGGCTTTCGCAGAGAGGTTCGTGCTAATTTCCGCCACCGAGCGAAGTGTTTGAGCCGTAAGGCGAGTTTTCGCGAATGGTGGATCATGGATGCACGAACCGAGCAGAAAACGCAGCTAGTCGCAAAGTCTGCAGTTTTTGTCTGACTTGCATGATTGAAAAAATAATTTTCCTTCCCATGTTTCAGCCCTTTCTACACAAAAAACGATCGAACGCCCAATAAAGAGCCAAAAAAGAAGATGCCTTCCCATGCCTCTCATTATCACAGGAAAACATCTTCTTTCTATCTATTATTCTGCTCTCTGCACTCTCTAACGGATCTCCGCTTTTCCGCCCATATACGGCCGTAATACCTCTGGGATTCTGACAGATCCGTCTGCCTGTAAGTTGTTCTCTAAGAAGGCAATCAGCATACGCGGCGGAGCTACTACCGTGTTATTCAAGGTGTGGGCAAAGTATTTGCCGTTCTCGCCGTTTACACGGATCTTTAAGCGGCGCGCCTGAGCGTCTCCTAAGTTGGAGCAGCTTCCCACCTCGAAATACTTCTGCTGTCTTGGGGACCATGCCTCTACGTCCACAGACTTCACCTTTAAGTCAGCCAAGTCTCCGGAGCAGCACTCCAGAGTTCTCACTGGAATATCCAGGGAGCGGAACAGGTCAACTGTGTTCTGCCACAGCTTGTCATACCACTTCATGCTGTCCTCAGGCTTGCAGACAACGATCATCTCCTGCTTCTCAAACTGGTGGATTCTGTATACGCCTCTCTCCTCGATTCCGTGAGCGCCCTTCTCTTTTCTGAAGCATGGAGAATAGCTGGTCAGCGTCTTCGGAAGCTCTTCCTCCTTGAGAACTGTGTCGATGAACTTTCCAATCATGGAGTGTTCGCTGGTTCCGATCAGGTACAGATCCTCTCCCTCGATCTTGTACATCATGGCGTCCATCTCGGCAAAGCTCATAACGCCTGTCACTACATTGCTGCGGATCATGAACGGCGGCACGCAGTAGGTAAAGCCTCTGTCAATCATGAAGTCTCTTGCATAGGAAATCACTGCGGAGTGAAGTCTGGCGATGTCTCCCATCAGATAGTAGAAACCGTTTCCAGCCACCTTTCTGGCGCTGTCTAAGTCGATTCCGTTGAAGCGCTCCATGATCTCCGTGTGATACGGAATCTCGAAATCCGGAACAACCGGCTCTCCGTACTTCTGGATCTCCACATTCTCGCTGTCGTCTTTTCCAATCGGAACGGACGGATCGATAATGTTCGGGATTGTCATCATGATTTTGGTAATCTTCTCGGAAAGCTCTTTCTCCAGAGTCTCCAGCTCAGCTAAGCGGGCAGCGTCCTCGCCTACCTTCTTCTTCAGCTCCTCAGCCTCTTCCTTCTTGCCCTGAGCCATCAGACCGCCGATCTGCTTGGCAATTTTATTCTTTCCGGCTCTCAGATCATCGGCTTCTTTCTTAACTGCACGGTTCTGCGCGTCCAGCTCGATCACCTCGTCCACCAGAGGCAGCTTGCTGTCCTGGAATTTATTTCTGATGTTCTGCTTTACGATCTCCGGATTTTCTCTGACAAATCTTAAATCTAACATATCTTCCTCCTGCAGCGGTTCCTGAAATCCGCTTTTATTTTCATTGAAATCAATGATATTTGGCTGTTCTGACAGCCAAAACGTAGTCTGACCTTGATTATACTACAGTTTCCTGTTTATGAAAAGCCCATTTCTGCCTTTTCCTGAAGTCCCTTTAATCTCTGCGGCTTAACCGGAACAGATAAGGCAGGCATTCCTCGATACATAGCCCCTCTTTTTCCGGAATCTGAAGTTCTTCCGACCTCTCCACGCACTTTCTCGTAAAGGTGGCCGCCCGGCGCACTGCCTCTTCTAACGGCACGGAGTGGACCATCTCTCCCGCCAGTACTGCGGAAAATACGTCGCCTGTGCCGTGGCGGCTTGTTTCAACCCGTTTTCCAGTGAAAAAGACAGGTTCTTTTCCACGCTCCAGCACTACATTGATAATCGAATGGCTTTTTGCCGCGCCTGTGAGCACCACCGCTCCCGGCCCCATGAATAGCAGCTTGTAGGCCAAATCTGCCAGCCTGTTTTTCGACCATCCTGTTTCGCTCCATGGGGTTTCCGTCAGAAGGCAGGCTTCTGTCAGATTGGGCGTAATCACGTCCGCGTACTGAATCAGCTCCCGCATTTCCTCGCAGAGCTCCTGGGTACAGGTCCGGTAGAGCGTTCCATTGTCCCCCAGCACCGGATCCACCAGAACTTTCGTTCCCTGTGGCTTTACTTCCATGAGAAAGTCCACTGCAGTCCGGACCTGCCCGGCGGAGCCGAGAAATCCAGTCATAACGGCGTCAAAGGAAAACTGAAGCTTCTTCCACTCCTCCAGGTAAGACGCCAGACCTTCTGTGTAGTCGTCAAAGTAACAGCTTGGATAGCCGGTATGATTTGACAAAATAGCCGTGGGCGCCGGGCAGCACTGTACCTTTAAAGCGCTCAGCACAGGAATAGCCGCTGTTATAGAACAGCGGCCATACCCTGCCATGGAGTTTATCATTGCAATCTTTTTTTGTCCTGTTTCATTCATCATAATCTCCTTACGATAACCGGAGAAGAAGGCCCGCCGAATGAAGCGCAGGCCGCGCTGCCATATATATCAGGACAGACGCAATCGCTGATATCACCGCATTGATCGAGGTGGAAGCGATATTCCAGACGAGAGCCAGCTCAGCTGCCGGCTTTCCGATTATCAGCAGTTTATAGTAATATCCAAACAGCGGATCAGCTGCCATGTTAAATAAAAGGCCTGCGGCTGACGCCAGAATCACATATTTTAAAATATGCTTCTTATCTGTGCTGACAGAGATCTTTCCAATCCTGTGAGCCACAAAACCTGTAATCAGGCCGATACACAGCTTTAAAATAAAGGTTTTCGGCGCATAGACCACGTAAACCGGATCCAGCAGATCTCCTATGGTCATTCCGATCGCTCCTCCCAGGCCTCCCCAGAAACCGCCGATGAGCAGCGCCCCCAGCACGCAGACTGCGTTGCCTAGATGGATGGACGTAGCGTCTCCGCCTGGAAGCGTCAGTTTAATCTGGCCAAATGTAAACACTACATAGGAAAGAGCCGCCATCAGTCCTGTCATGGCGATTTTATACGCCTTATCATTGTTTCGAATCATATCACTGCCTCCTGCTGTAAACTGTATGCAGATGTCCTGCACCTTTCTGACCTGTATCTTATCACAGATCTGTACTTGGCAAAACATTCAGTTTTCATATTTTTTTAGAGGTCAGTTTTTCATCCAATCAGTCGTGGCTCTCAATGCAGATGAGAATGCCCTTTTGAAATTCCAGGCTTCCCTTCTCTCCCGTCAGCTCATTGCTGATACAGAGGCTGGTTCCCAGATGGATCGTTTTATTGGAAAGAGGATATTTAAAGCCTGTCAGGGTAATCCCCTCCACCGACTCTGTCAGCGGAAGAAAAGAAATATATTGCCCATATGCCTGTTCCCTGGCAAACTCTGTTCTGCCGGGGCCGGCTAGATAGATTCTGTTCTTCTCATCATAGATTTCTGCATGTACATCGTTTTGCAGGCACTGATTTAACAGCTGCACATTGCCCAGGGCGTGATCCATCCGCCCGCCTAAAGCGCCCAGCAGGTGTACCGCATGAAAGCCCTTTCTCTCTGCTGTGAGAAGGGCCAGCTCTGTGTCCGTCTCATCCTTCTCCGGCCGGTGGATTTCCAGCTCAATCCCTGGTTTTCTGCGGTAGGAGTCAAACAGAGCCGGATTTACCGTGTCCAGATCTCCCACAATCTCATCCGGACAGACGCCGAGAGCAGCAGCGGCCTCCAGTCCCCCATCTACGGCAATCACGCAGCCGTAGCTTCTGTGTTTTAGAAACTGCTCCGCAAAGTCCAGGTTCAGGTTTCCTCCCGTGATGATCAGGCAGGTCTCTCCTTCCATCCTACTCATACTCCTTAAAAATCTCCAGAAACGCCTTAGTGTTGGCCGCCGCGTCTCCCTTGAAGACAGCGGAACCGGCCACAATCACATTGGCTCCCGCCTCAATCACCTGGCGGACGTTTCCAAGGCCCACGCCTCCGTCCACCTGAATATCCAGATTCAGTCCTCTCTCATCGCTCATCCTGCGCAGCTGCCTAATCTTTTCCAGTGTGTAAGGAATAAATTTCTGGCCGCCAAAACCTGGATTGACTGACATGATAAGCGCCATATCCAGCTGATCCAGAATGCAGGACAGGGTGGATACAGGCGTAGCCGGATTTAAGGCCACGGCAGCCTTGAGCCCCAGCTCCTTAATCTGGTTCACTGTCCGATCCAGATGTCTGCAGGCCTCCTGATGGACGCAGATCAGATCGGCTCCCGCCTTCTTCATATCCTCCACATACCGTCCCGGTTCCTCTACCATCATGTGGACGTCAAATACGCGGTCCGTCACCGGGCGAAGCCGTTCAATCACCGGCATTCCAAAGGAAATGCTGGGCACAAAGGTTCCGTCCATCACATCCAGATGAATATACTGGGCTCCCGCCCTGTCTACTGCCTGGATCTCCTCTCCCAGGCGTGAAAAATCTGCTCCTAACACAGACGGCGCTAAACGTATCATAATTAATATCTCCTTTTATCCTTCAATTCCTGGTACAAAAGCAGGTAATTTTCATATCGGCTGCGGCTGATAGTTCCGGCTTTTACCGCCTCCTTGACTCCGCAGACCTTCTCTCCCACATGGACACAGCCTAAAAACCGACAGCCGTCCTCCTCCGGGGCAAACTCCGGAAAGCAGTCCCTCAGCTCCTCCGGCTTCAAGTCCTCAATATACATGGAGCTGAAACCAGGCGTGTCCATCATGTAGCTATTCTCCTCCACAAAAAACAGCTCCGAATGGCGGGTTGTATGCTTTCCCCGCTTAATCTTTTCACTGACTACACCTGTCTCCATATTGGCCTCCGGCTGGAGAAAATTCGTCAGGGAGGATTTCCCCACTCCGGACGGACCTGCCAGCACAGTCGTTTTTCCCTGTATGAGGCTGTGAATCTCCTGAAGTCCCGCCTCCTCATAGGTGCTGATAAAATGAATCTCATATCCTGCCGGGGCATAGATGGAGCGCAGGCGCTCCATCTCCTCCCTGGATGACAAATCAATTTTATTAAAGCAGATGACAGCCGGAATATTCTGACGCTCCATCATAACCAGAAACCGATCCAGAAGATTCAGATTCGGCATGGGTTCTGTAATGGCAAATACCACCAGGGCCTGATCAATATTGGAGACAGCCGGACGAATCAGGGAGTTTTTCCGCTCCAAAATGGAGACAATGCTGCCTGTGCCCGCCTCCTCGTCCAGAATTTCAAACTCTACGTTGTCTCCCACCAGAGGCTTGATTTTCCTGTTTCTGAACACGCCCTTGGCTCTGCACTCATAGACTTTCTGCTGCCCGTCGTGGACATAGTAAAAGCCTGCGATTCCCTTAACAATCTTTCCTGTCATCTACGCGTCGACCTCCATAAATTCGAGGGGATAGGTCTTTAAAATTCTGTCGTTAGTCAGATCCCAGATCTGCAGTTCTCCTGTCAGAACTCCGTCCGCCCCTGTCAGCTCATAGTGGACGGGAAGCGTCACATCGCCCTTCATGTTTCTGGCATCCATTACAGTAGTCGTTCTCTTCTGCCCGTTCACTGTCTGCACCATGACAATCTCCACTGTGATCGTGGTGGAGGCTCCGCTGGGGCCAAAATTGTCCTTCAGCGGGTAATCGTCGTTGACTATCGCCGCGTACTTCTTGCCGCGTCCCTCGCTGACTACGTAGCTGACGGTGCTTCCCTCTGGAACCTCCTCGTCCATGAGAGGCGTCTGGCTGATAATGGTTCCCCTCTTCACGCTGTCGCTCTTCTGGGTGAGGATCTGATCCTCCGGCGCAGGCAGAAGTCCAGCTTCAGCAAGAGCCTCCCCGGCCTCCTCCTCTGTCATGCCGCTTAAATCAGGAACCTTTACCATGCTGACTGTCGGTCCAAGGCTCACATAGAGCTCAATCTCGTCCCCTCTGTCCGCCTCCTGCGGCTCGTAGCGCACTACCATATCCACAGGAATCGTATCGCTGTTTTCCTGTTTCAAAGAGACGGTAAGCCCCTTTGCCTCCAGCAGATTCTTGGCGTTGGTTCCATCCAGGGCTTCCAGGCCCAGAACGGTCAGATCAATCTGATGAGATTCTTTGGTCTCCTCCTCAGATTCCTTCTCACCGCCTTCTCCCACTATCACCTTGACGGTCGACTGTTTATCTACAACCGTTCCCTCCGCCGTCTTCTGCTCAATGACGCGTCCCTTTTTCTTCTCGTCTGACTGCACATAGCCATAGCTCAGCTTCAGGTGGCTGTCCTTTGCCTTTTCCTCCGCTTCCTCCTCTGTCAGGCCGATAAAATCGGGAACCCGTGTCTCTGTATCCTTCAGTCCAGTCTCCTGTCCCGAAGTCTGCGTCTGAGCAGGATTATTTCCATTGGATCCTGAGTTGAAAATTCCTCCCAGCTTGGCAAATATGGTAATGAGAACAGCCACAATAATAATAGCAGCCACCACTCCAACGCTTGTCAAAAGCTTCTCTATCTGAGGATTGATATCAGAGTCTCTCTTCTGTTTTCTGGCCTTTTTCCCGGAAGAACCGCTTCCCGAGGCTGGCATACGGTCAGAACCTCTGTCTCTTCCAGCTCCCCGGTCCCTGCCTCTGTCATAGGAACCGTCATAAGAGTCATTATAGGAATCATAACTGCCCTCATCCTGGTAATCGTCATACTCATCGTAATCGTATTCCTGGCTTCTTCCTCCTCCGCTCCGGCTGTCCCGCCGGCTGTAAGTCTCTCTCCGGCCGTTTCCATACTCCCTGTCATGCCGTTTTTCGTGCTGTCCTGTTTCGGATGGCGCCCGCATGCCGGAGCTTTGTCCGTTCATCACTACAGGCCCTGTATTTCTGGCCTGCTTGATCTGGCTCAGCTCGTCGTTTGAAATCACCATCGTAGGGGAAGAGGTATCCACCTCCGGCTCCTCTGTTACGAAATCGTCGTCCGGGTCCACCAGGGCGTGGCGCAGATCTGCAATCAGCTCATAGACGTCGCTGTAACGCTTCTCCGGCTTTTTCTGGGTACACTTCATAATAATCCGGTCAAGGCTTACCGGAACCTCCGGATTCAGCTGGGACGGGGGCGTCACAGCCTGCTCTAAATGAGCCAGGGCAATGCTCACCGTATTATCCCCGTCAAAAGGAACTGTACCTGTCACCATCTCGAACATGGTAATTCCCAGGGAATAGATGTCTGTCCTGGAATCGCTGAAACCGCCTCTGGCCTGTTCCGGAGAAATGTAGTGGACAGAGCCGATAGCCGTAGCACCGATGGTCTGGCTGCTGACTGCCCGGGCAATGCCGAAATCTGCCACCTTTACCTTCCCATCCCTGGAAATAATCATGTTCTGGGGCTTAATGTCGCGGTGGACAATGTGCTGATCGTGTGCAGCTGCAATTCCCTGAGCCACCTGGATGGCGATCCCGATAGCCTCCTTGGAGCTCAGCCGTCCCTTTTTCGTGATGTAGCTCTTCAGAGTGATTCCCTCTATCAGCTCCATGACGATATAGTGAATGCTGCCCTCGTCCACAACGTCGTATACGCTGACGATATTCGGATGGGAAAGACCTGCGGCCGCCTGCGCCTCCAGCTTAAATTTCTTTACAAACCCGGCGTCTGTGCTGAATTCCTCCTTCAGCACCTTGATGGCCACCAGGCGGTTTAATTTATGGCATTTTGCCCGGTAGACCTCTGACATTCCGCCGGAGCCTATCTGATCCAGAATCTCATACCGATTCTGCAAATACATTCCTGGTCTAAGCATCATAATCCGTCCACCTCACTTATCTGGGGATCCACAAGAACAACTGCTATATTATCCTTTCCCCCGTTCTGATTGGCTAACGCAATAAGCGCTCTGGCCTTGCTCTCCAGAGGGCCTGGCAGCAGCACCAGGCGGAACATGGCGGAATTGTCCACCATATTGGAAAGACCATCCGAGCAGAGAAGAACATAGTCTCCCTCCTTCAGGCCCACCTCAAAAAAGTCTGCCTCCACTGTCTTTGCAATGCCGACTGCCCTCGTGATATAGTTCTTCTGCTTTTTATACTCAAGGCTGTCTCTGGTAATCTGCCCCAGGGACACCATCTCTTCCACATAAGAATGATCTCTGGTAATCTGCCGGATTCCTTCCCGCTCAATCAGGTAGAGGCGGCTGTCCCCCACATTGGCTACATAGAGAGTCGAATCCTCTATCGTAGCGGCCACCAGAGTGCTTCCCATGCCTGCCAGTTCCTGGTGTTCCAGAGAAGCCTCGTAGATTTCCCTGTTAGCCTCTGCAATTCCATGGTTCAGCGCCTCCACCGGCGTTCTGGCCGAACAGTTCCTTATGTAGGAGGTCAGGCTCTCTATCAGAAGCCTGGAGGCCCGGTCTCCGGCCTTGTGGCCGCCCATACCGTCTGCAACAATAAATAAATTTGAAAGAGGTCCGATAGGCTCTGTCGTGGCGAAGCGGCAGTCCTGGTTTACAGGCCGCACCCGCCCGATGTCCGTCAAAGCACAGGCTTTCATCTTCCTTACGTCCTTTCCTTCTCAATATAGCTTTTTCGAAGCTGTCCGCAGGCTCCGTCAATGTCGCGGCCCATTTCCCGGCGCACGGTGACATTGATTCCCCGCTTTTCCAGATACTGTTTAAACTCCTCGACAGCCTTCCGATCCGACTGTTTAAAGTCTCTCTCCTTAATCGGATTGACAGGAATCAGATTCACGTGGCCGTGCTGGCCTTTCAGCAGATCCGCCAGCGCCCTGGCCTCGTCCAGATTATCGTTGACTCCTTTTACAAGGCTGTACTCAAAGGTAAGTCTTCTGCCTGTCTTCTCAAAGTAATAATGGCAGGCGTCCAGCACGTCCTTCAGGGCGAAGCTGTTGGCCACCGGCATCAGAGTTTTTCTCACCTCGTCGTTGGGGGCGTGGAGAGAAAGCGCCAGAGTTACCTGAAGATTTTCCTCCGCAAACTGGCGGATTCTGGGAACAATGCCGCAGGTGGAAACTGTGACGTTCCGCTGGCTGATATGTAAGCCGTTCTCGTCTGTCAGCAGATGGATAAAGCGGATTAGATTGTCGTAATTGTCCATGGGCTCGCCGGAACCCATCACCACCACGTTCGATACCCTTTCTCCGATATCCCTCTGAATCCGGTAAATCTGCTCTAACATCTCGGAAGGCCTTAAGTTTCTCTCCAGGCCGTCCAGAGTGGAGGCGCAGAAACGGCAGCCCATCCGGCAGCCTACCTGGGAGGAAATGCAGACGGAGTTGCCGTGCTTATAGCGCATCAGCACGCTCTCGATTACATTCCCATCCTCCAGCTCAAACAGGTACTTTCTCGTGCCGTCAATCTGGGAAATACGCACGTCCACCGGATTTAAGGACGCGTAAAAAGCCGTCTCCTTCAGAATCCCCCTCATTTCCTTGGACAGATTCGTCGTCTCGTCCAGAGAAGCCGCCAGCTTCACATGCATCCACTGATACAGCTGCTTTGCCCGAAAGGGCTTTTCTCCTAAGTCCTTCAGATACTCTGTCAGCTCCGGAAGGGTCATGGATTTTAAATCTGCCCGTCCGTCTCTCTCCATATGCTTAAAGCCTCCTTTTAAATCCTACTCTTCTTTTCTTCTAAATACAGAGATAAAAAAGCCGTCTCCCGGGTAGAAGCCCGGCAGCAGCTGAACGTATCCCTTTTTCCTGGTGTCCTCTAACAGTGTCTCTGCCAGAGCGTCTCCTATTCTGTCTGTCAGATCCACCGGTTCAAAGGGCATCTGCGACAGAATCCAGCGGACGTTCTCCTCATTTTCCGCCGGATCTACCGTGCAGGTGCTGAATACCATAGTTCCTCCTGGCTTTACATACCGCCAGACTACAGAGAGGATTTCTCTCTGCAGCTTCGCCAGCTCTCTCGTCTGCTCCTCTGTCACATTGTAACGGATGTCAGGCTTGCGGCCGATGATCCCAAGGCCCGAGCAGGGCAGATCCGCAATCAGCAGATCTGCCTTCTCCTGGGCGTCCGGATCAAATTCTGTGGCGTCCTGCACTCTGGCCTCGATATTGGAAAATCCAGAACGCCAGATATTGTCCTCCACCAGAGCGATTTTCTTCTCGGTCAGATCTCTGACCTCCACCATGCCGGTTCCGTGAAGCAGCTCCGCAATGTGCAGGCTTTTTCCTCCTGGAGCGCCGCAGACGTCAATGACGTAATCGCCCTCCTTCACTCCGGCGGCGTCTCCCGCCAGAGAGGAGCTTAAATCCTGTACCTGGATCCAGCCGTCTAAAAAGGCGTCCAGGCTCTCCAGGTAATCTACCTGGCTTAAGAAAACCACATCCTCGGCAAAGCCGCTTTCCCGGACTTTCACACCCTGGCTTTCCAGAGAATCAGCGATCTCCTCCCTGGAAGCCAGGCTTAAATTCATCCGGACAGTGAGAGGTCTCTCCTTCAGAAAACTCTCTGCCATAGTTCTGGCCGCCTCTTTCCCATACTGCCTCTCCCACATGGAAAAAATCCACTGGGGCAGACAGAACGCCGTGCTGTCGTCCGGCCATGTGATCTCATCCTTGTGTCTGGACACGTTTCTCAGCACTCCGTTCACAAAACCCTTCAAGCCGGAAAAGCCTCTTCGGACCGCCAGCTTCACCGCCTCGTTGCAGGCTGCAGAATCAGGAATCCGATCCATAAAGCAGATCTGATAGACGCTCATTCTGAGAATCGTGCGGATCACAGGCTTCATTTTACGCAGCTTTACGCTGGAATATGATTCAATCAGACAGTCAACCTGCATCAGGCGCTCCAGAGTACCGTCAACGGTCCTCTTGATAAAAGAGCGTTCCTGCTTATCCAGATACTGATATTTTGCGAGCGCTCTCTGGAGTACCAGATGGCTGTACTGTTTCTTCTCCAGAATCTCAAGGAGAACATCCAGCACAATCTCCCTCGCTCCTGAAGCGCTTCTGTTTCCTTCGTTTGCCGGTTTTCCACTTCCGGTTTTAGTCATTATCTCTTCTTCCTCCAAACAGTATAATCAGACGCAGAAGCTGTAAAATCGATCCCGCTGCCGCAGCCACGTAAGTGAGCGCCGCCGCCCCCAGTACCCGTCTGGTGCCGTCCACCTCGCTGCCGGAAAGAATGCCCGTAGCGTCCAGAAGCTTCACCGCTCTTGAGGAGGCGTTAAGCTCCACCGGAAGCGTCACCAGCTGAAACAGCACAGCGGCGGAAAACAGCAGGATGCCCAGCTGCACCATGGGAGAGCCGAAGCCTCCGATAAAAAATCCAATCAGAATCAGGGGCCAGGAAATCTGGGAACCAAAATTGGCCACCGGAACCAGCGCTCCTCTGAATTTTAACGGCGCGTATCCCACCGCGTCCTGAATCGCATGTCCGCACTCGTGGGCAGCCACTCCGATCGCTGCCACAGAGGTAGAATTATACACATCGTCTGACAGATTCACCGTTTTGCTCCTGGGATCATAGTGATCGGAAAGACGGCCGCCTACGCGCCGCACCGTCACATCATAGATACCCTGGCTGTTTAACAGCCTCTGAGCCGCCTCCGCTCCTGTCATTCCCGTCATGGAACGGACTCTGGAGTAGCGGGCAAAGGTGCTGTTTACCTTGGCGGAAGCCGCCATGGAAAGCGCCACGCCGATTAATATCAGAATCATTGTCGGATCAAACCTTGGATAAAATCCATAACCATAGTACATAGATAAAAGACTTCCTTTCTCAAATTAAATTGCCGCCCTTTTCACTCATTCTCCCCTATGGCCTTCTATACTTCAAAAGCCGGATCCGGCCGAAGCCCCGGCAGCCCCGGTCTCTACAGCCCCAGCTTCTCCCCTTCCTTTAAGGAAAAGCCTCTTAAGAAGGCGCCTGCGTCCATGCGCTTCTTTCCTTCCAGCTGCAGCTCCTTCACAGCCAAGGTTCCGTCTCCTGTCTTTACCAGGAAGCGATCCTTTAAAACCTTTACAATCTGGCCTGGTTCGCCTTCAAAATTCTCCGGCAGAACGTCGGCCGCCCACAGCTTCATGGTCTTCTCACCGTAGTGGGTGTAGGCGCTGGGCCATGGATTCAGGCCCCGGATCAGACGTTCCAGCTCTGCCGCGCCTTTCGTCCAGTCGATATTGCCCAGAGACTTGTCAAGCATCCCCGCATAGGTAACGCCTGCCTCCGGCTGAGGCGTCCTGACGGCAGTTCCGTTTTCCAGTTTCTCAAGGGTCTCCAGAATCAGCGGTCCTCCGGCCATGGAAAGCTTGTCAAACAGGCTTCCCCCCGTCTCGTCCTCTGCCAGCGGGACAACCACCCGCTCCAGCATATCTCCGGTGTCAAGTCCCACATCCATCATCATGGTAGTAATACCGCTCTCCTTCTCCCCGTCGATGACAGCCCACTGAATCGGAGCCGCTCCTCTGTACTTGGGAAGCAGGGAGGCGTGAATATTTACGCATCCGTATTTGGGAAGCTCTAAAATCTCTCTGGGAAGAATCTGGCCAAATGCCGCTACCACGATAGCGTCCGGCTGAATCTCTTTTAAAACGTTTAAAAATTCCTCATTCTTCTTGACGCGGGCCGGCTGATAAACAGGAATCCCGTAGGACAGAGCCTTCTCCTTTACAGGAGTCATAAGAACGGCTTTCCCCCGTCCCTTCGGCTTATCCGGCTGAGTCACAACCGCCGCCACCTCATGGCCTGCCTCCACCAGGGAAACAAGGGCAGGAACTGCAAAATCCGGCGTTCCCATATATACTAACTTCATGTGTGCATCCCCTTTCTGCTCTGCGGACGTTCTTCTACTCTTCCTCGAACTCTGCGCTTACGTCCTCCAGCTCTCCCTCAACCTTATCCACGTATAAAACGCCGCTTAAGTGATCGCACTCGTGGCAGATTGCCCTGGCAAGCAGGCCCTCGCCCTCCAGAACGTACTCCTCCATGTTCTCATTTAAAGCCTTTACCTTCACATGATCCGGTCGGGTTACAGTTCCTGATTTTCCAGGCACGCTCAGGCAGCCCTCCGGGCCTGTCTGGCTTCCGCTGGTCTCCAGAATTTCCGGATTAATCAGCACATACTGATTTCCGTCCTCCACGTCGATGACCACAATCTGCTTGCGGACGCCTACCTGGGGAGCCGCCAGCCCCACTCCGTTGGCCTGGTACATGGTGTCAAACATATCTTCTATCAGCTCTGCCGTGCGGGGAGTCATCTCCTTCACCAGCTTGCACTCTTTTCTGAGAACCTCGTCTCCAATGGTTCTGATTTCTCTGATTGCCATATCTGAATCCTCTCCTTTTATGTTCTGTTATTTTCTGTATTCTGCTGTTTACAGCCTATTTCTTCTGCGCTTACGACACGTCGTACTGAACCTGGACGGTTCCCGCGCCGCTTTCTGTCAGGACATCCATACTGTTCCTGATTTTATCTAGTATATCACAATTTTCACACTTAATATATAAAATTTTTCTATACATATCATTAACTTTGTAGACAGGCGCGTTGACCGGTCCGATAGACTGGCAGGGTCCGGAAAGCCCCTTAAGAATCATGGAAATCCGCTCCGAAGCCTTCCGGCAGAAATGCTCCAGCGCCGCCTCGTCCTTCGCCGCGAACAGCACGGCGGACATCCGGCAGGCCGGAGGGTAGTTCATCATTCTTCTGTAGGCGATCTCCCGGCTGTAGAAGGCTTCGTAATCCTGTCTGGCCGCCGTCTCGATACTGTAGTGATCCGGCCTGTAGGTCTGAATCACCACACTGCCCGGCTGGCTGCCTCTTCCGGCCCGCCCGGCTGCCTGAGCCAAAAGCTGAAACGTTCTCTCCGCGCACCGGTAATCTGGCGTATTCAGGGAGAGATCCGCCGCCATAATCCCCACCAACGTCACATTTTTAAAATCATGCCCCTTCACAATCATCTGGGTTCCGATAAGAATATCCGCCTCCCCGGCCTCAAAGGCGGAGAGGATTTCCTCATGTCCTCCCTTTTTAGCGGTGGTATCCGCGTCCATCCGGAGCACTCTGGCCTGGGGAAACAGCTGTTTCGTCATCTCCTCCAGCTTCTGGGTGCCGGTCCCAAAGCCTGCGATATAGGGAGAACCGCAGGAGGGGCAGAGCTTCGGCATGGGCAGGGAATAGCCGCAGTAGTGACAGTACAGGCGGCCGTTTTTGTGGAGCGTCATGGACACGTCGCAGTGGGGACACTGAACCGCCTCCCCGCAGGAACGGCAGGACACAAAGCTTGCGTAGCCTCTTCTGTTCATAAACAGCATAATCTGCTGCCCGCGGCTCAGCCTGTCCTGTATCTGTTCCGACAAGCTGCGGCTGAACATGGTTTTATTGCCTGCTTTCAGCTCCTCTCTCAAATCCACCACTTCCGCCTGGGCCAGGCGGCTGTCTGAGGAGGCCCTTTTCTGAAGGCGCAGAAGCCCATATTCTCCGGACAGGGCTCTGCTGTAGGATTCCATAGAAGGGGTGGCAGAACCCAGCACCACATCCGCTCCCGACAGCCTGGCTCTGATCCCCGCCGCCTCCCTGGCATGGTACCGGGGCATGGTCTCGCTTTTGTAAGCCCCCTCGTGCTCCTCGTCAATGACTATCAGCCCCAGATTGGAAAAAGGCGCAAAGAGGGCTGATCTGGGCCCAATCATAATGTCCACCCCACCCTTCATGGCCAGTTCCCACTGATCATACCGCTCTCCCGCCGAGAGCCTGGAATTTAAAATGGCAATCCTGCCGCCGAACCGCTTATAAAACCGCATGACTGTCTGATATGTCAGGGCGATTTCCGGAATCAGCACAATCACCTGGCGGCCCTCCCTCAGAACACGATCCATCATTTCCATGTAGACCTCTGTCTTGCCGCTTCCCGTGATGCCGTGGAGAAGCCAGGTCCTGTCCCTGGACAGCCTCTTTTGTCCCTCCGGCCCCTGGATCAGGCGTTCCTTATAGGAGTCCCAGAAGGTATCTGCCGCAGCCTGCTGATCGGCGTTCAGCTTCACCTGGGCGGCCTCCTTCTGAAGGCCTTTCAGAGGATCCCGGTATACCTCCCTTCGCGCCACCTCCACTGCCCCGCTTTCAACCAGGGGCTTTAAGGAGGCAGCCGTAATATTTAACTGGTGCTCCACCACCTCCCCGGGAATCTGTTCCGTCTCGAGAAAGGCCTCGAACAGTCTGATTCTGGCCCGGTAGCTTCTTCTTCTGGCTTCTTTCAGGGCCTCTGCAAGCTCCTCTCTGGTCAGGCGGCAGCGGACGGTCTTCTTCTCCCTGCGCTTCATCTTCTGCTTTACCGGAAGCACCGTTTTTAAGGCCTGGTTCATGGTGGAACCATAGATGCGCTTCATTTCCCAGGCAAGCTCAATAAGCTGGGACTGCACCGACACACGGTCAGGTGAAATCCCAGCTATCTCCTTCATTCTGTCAATATCAAATTCCGGCTTTTCAGTCACCTCCACCACAAAGCCCCGGCGGAGGGAATTTCCCTTTCCAAAGGGGATCTCCACCTGAACGCCCGCCCTGATCTTGTCCTTTAACGGCTCAGGCACCATATACTGAAAGGTGCGATCCACTTTTTCATGGGAAATATCGATAATTACATTTGCAAAAGTCTGCTTCATACGTTCTGTCAGCCTCTCGCCTGGGCGGACTCTGCCTGATCCTTCCCCTTGTTTCTGAAATAGAGCGCAGTCTCCCCCAGCTTCATGCTGTTGGATCCCTTAAACAGGACGCAGTCTCCCGGCTTCAGGAACTCCTCCAGGAACCGGGTCATCTCTTCCTTGTCTCTGAAAGAAGCCGCAAAAAGGGACGGCCGCCTTAAACGGGCGCCCTCCTCAATCTGCTCTGCCAGCTCTCCCAGAGTGATGAGAGCATCCACCTGCTCTCCTGCCAGAAATTCTCCCACCTGACGGTGAAACAGCCCGGCGTCCGGGCCCAGCTCCTTCATATCGGCCAGAACCGCCACTCTCCTCCTGCTCGTTTCAAAGGAAGACAGCACCTTAATGCCCGCCTTCATGGAATCCGGGCTGGCATTGTAGGTGTCGTCAATGATGGTAACGCCTGCCGCCTCATAAACCTGCTGACGGTTTTTAAAGCCTCCGAATTCCCTAAGCTTTTCTGCAGCCGCTTCCAGAGAAACGCCGTTTCGATCCGCCACCGCCAGAGCGGCCAGAGCATTTAGAATGTTGTGTTCTCCCATCACAGACAGCGTAACGGGAATTCTCACGTCTCCATGTACCATGGTAAAGGAAGGACAGCCGTTTTCCATGGAAATATCTGCCGCTCTGTAGTCGGCCTGCTCCCCTGTTCCGAAATAAACCGTCTCCCGTCCGTCCCAGCCGGACACACGGCAGAGCAGATCATTGTCGCTGTTCAGGAAAATCGGGCCTGACGGGTTCATTCCCCGCTGAATATTTAATTTTTCCCTTAAAATATTTTCTCTGGATCCAAGATTTTCGATGTGGGTGACGCCAACGTTTGTAATCACAGCCATGTCCACAGCCGCAATCTCCGCGATGACCTCCATCTCTCCCGGCTCGCTCATGCCCAGCTCCAGCACGCCGATCTGATCCTCCCCGGAAATCTTAGACAAAGTCAGAGGCACGCCGATCTGGCTGTTGTGATTGGCCGGCGTCTTAAACACTCTGTAGCCGGCAGAAAGAGCCGCGGCTACCATCTCCCTGGTGGTCGTCTTTCCCACGCTTCCCGTGATGCCTACCAGAGGAAGCGTCAGCCTTCTTCTGATGAAGGCTCCCAGAGACTGGAGGGCCTTTCTCGTATCCTCCACCTGAATCCAGGCGGCCTCCGGCCATCTCTGTCTGGACTCCTTCACTTCCTCTGAAGTTTCCTCATGCTCAGAGGTAAATACTGCCGCAGTCCCCTGATCCAGGGCTGTCATAATAAACCGGTGGGCATCGTTTTTTTCGCCGATCAGCGGCACAAACAGGCATCCTTTTCCCGCCTCTCTGGAATCAATGCTGATCTCTGTCACCAGAGCAGACGGATCTCCTGCCAGCAGACGGCCGCCTGCCGCCTCTGTAATCTCTTTTACAGTTATGTGTTCCATCGTTTTCGTCCTCTGCCTTCCCATACATTCTGTCTGAAGCCTGAGCCTGCCGCTTCTACAGTCCCAGCTTCTCCACCGTCTCCTGCACCACCTGGCGGTCCAGGAAAGGATAGCGCACGCCTTTGATTTCCTGATAGTCCTCGTGTCCCTTGCCGATAATGGCAATCATATCTCCCTCTCTGGCATGGGAAACAGCAAATTCAATGGCCTTTCTCCGATCAGGAATCTCAATGTAGGTTCCGCTGGTCATGGAAAGCCCCACCTTGATGTCTGTGAGAATCTCCTGCACGTCCTCATAGCGGGAATTGTCCTCCGTGATAATGCAGAAATCAGCCAGTTTTCCGCCGATCTCGCCCATAGAATAGCGTCTCTCCTTGGCCCGGTTGCCGCCGCAGCCAAATACGCATACTAGGCGTTTCGGCTTATAATCTCTCAGCGTTCTCAGCAGGCTTTCCATACTCACCGCATTGTGGGCATAGTCTACGAGCACTGTCATTCTGGAGGATTTATAGGCAATCTCCATCCGTCCGTCAATTTTCAGGTTCTCTAAACCGTGGGATACCTTGGGCTTCGGCAGATCAAAGAAGCTGCACACTGCCACAGCGGCCAGGGCGTTGGCGGCGTTGAAGCGTCCCGGCACGTTCACCTTGACCTCCAGCTCGTAACTGCCCATCATCTGGAATACCAGTCCCACAAAGTCGCTGGCCGTCACGTATCGGATGCCGGACGCCTCAAAATCGGCCGGGCGCTCCAGGGAGAAGGTGTAAATCTTGGACGGCGCTCCCTTTACAATCTCATCGAAATGCTCGTCGTCCTCGTTTACAACCGCCGTTTTGCAGTGCTTTAAAAGCTGCTTTTTATAGTAGAGATACTCCTCAAAGCTCTCGTGCTCTCCCGGGCCGATATGGTCGTTTGAAATGTTTAAAAACAGGCCGTAGTCAAAGGTCAGGCCGTCCACCCGGTGCATCAGGTAGCTCTGGGAGGATACCTCCATTACCATGTACTCGCAGCCGGCCTTCACCATCTCGTCGAAATACTGTTCCAGAATATAGGATTCCGGCGTTGTGTTCTTTGTGGCATAATGCTTATCTCCGATCACTGCTCCGTTTGTCCCGATTAAACCTACCTTCTTTCCGCAGGCCTCCAGGATGGATTTGATCATGTAGGTGGTAGTGGTTTTTCCCTTCGTTCCCGTCACGCCGATAGTCACCATCTTTTCTGCCGGATATCCGAAGCGGGCCGCAGACAGAAGAGCCAGGGCGTTCCGGCCGTTTTCTACCTTGAGAACCGTCACGTCCTCCGGGATTCCGGAAACCTCTCGCTCCACCACCAGCGCCTTCGTTCCCGCCGCTAACACTGCGGGGATAAAATCGTGGGAATCTACATTGGTGCCCTTCATGCACACAAACACAGTCTCCTCCCCGGCCTTTCTGGAGTCGTAAACGACTTCCTTTACGGGAATTTCCAGTTCTCCCTGCACAAGCTCATATTCAAGCTCCTTTAACCAGTCATTCAGCATTGTTCTTCCTCCCTTTTTATCATACGCGGGAACGCCCTGCAGGGTACGTGTCTCTGCCGCTTTTTTCCCCGGCTCTGTATCTTAATAGCCCTGTTCCATCAGTTCCTCGAACTGTTCCTCGCTCATGAGAACCTTTCTCGGCTTAGTGCCCTCGTCCTCGCCTACTACGCCGGCTTCCGCCAGCTGATCCATAATGCGGGCCGCCCTGTTAAAGCCGATCTTGAGCATTCTCTGAAGCATTCCGATAGAAGCCTTGTCCTTTTCAATAATAAACCGGGCCGCCTGTTCAAAGTAGGCGTCTCTGTCGCCTGCGCTGTCAGGCCCTGCGCCGGAGAAAGAGGAGGTCATCTTCTTCTCCACCTCCGGATCGTACTCTGTAGTCAGGCCCTCCTCTGCCAGAAATTCCACAACTCTCGACACTTCTTGATCGGAAACGAACGCTCCCTGCACACGCTGCGGTTTCTGGATTCCCTGTGGGTAAAACAGCATATCGCCCTTGCCCAGCAGCTTCTCCGCCCCGTTCATGTCGATAATCGTTCTGGAATCCACGCCGGAGGATACAGAGAAGGCGATTCTGGACGGAATGTTCGCCTTGATCAGTCCTGTAATGACATTGACCGACGGTCTCTGGGTCGCAATTACCAGGTGAATGCCGGCTGCTCTGGCCAGCTGGGCCAGACGGCAGATAGCGTCCTCCACCTCGCCTGGAGCCACCATCATAAGGTCTGCCAGCTCGTCCACGATAATAATAATCTGCGGCAGCTTTTTCGGCTTGTTCTCATCCTCAATATCCTCTATGAGCTTTATCTTTTCATTGTAGCCCTTTAAATCTCTGACATTGTACTTGGCAAATTTCTGATACCGCTCCGTCATCTCCGCCACCGCCCAGTTGAGAGCGCCGGACGCCTTCTTCGGATCGGTTACAACCGGAATCAGAAGGTGCGGGATTCCATTGTAAACGCTCAGCTCCACCACCTTCGGATCGATCATGATAAGCTTTACGTCCTCTGGAGAGGATTTATAAATAATGCTCATAATCAGCGTGTTAATGCACACGGACTTACCGGAACCGGTAGCTCCCGCAATCAGCAGATGAGGCATTTTCGCAATATCCGTCACAACGGTCTGTCCCGCAATGTCTTTTCCCACTGCAAAGGACAGCTTGGAGGAGGCCCGCTTAAAGTTCTCTGACTCTAACAGATCCCTGAGAAGCACAGTCTCCGTCTCCTTATTGGGAACCTCGATTCCCACAGCGGCCTTTCCTGGAATTGGAGCCTCAATTCTGATATCAGCAGCAGCTAAATTCAGCTTGATATCGTCGGACAGGGATACGATCTTGCTGACCTTGACGCCCTGCTCCGGATGAAGCTCATATCGGGTGACAGCCGGGCCGCAGCTGATGTTGGTGACTGTAACGCCCACTCCGAAGTTCTTCAATGTCTGCTGCAGCTTAATCGCTGTGTCCTTGTATTCCTGCTCGGAACGTCCTCCCACAGCTCTTCCCTTTTTCAGGAGATCCATCGGCGGGAAAACATAGGGCTTTTTCTCAGGCTGCGGCTTTTTAACCGGTTCCTGTCTTCTCTCTGTCTCCTGTCTTCCTGACAGTGGATGCGGTGAAACGGCTGCGGCTGCAGAACGGTCTGTCTGCTCTCTGCCAAGGCTTCTTCCAGACTCCCTGTTTCCATGCTCTCTCTCTTCATCGGAAGAGGCTGCTTTCGTCTCATGGCGCTTTCTCTCAAGAGTTTTCCGCATCAGATCTGCGTCTGTCTCCATGACCTTTCCGGAGGCAGTCACGATCTGATTACCCTCCTCCCAGGAAAGATCGGATGCGGCCATGGCCCTCTCTCCGGCTTCCCGGATCTGCTCCTTTACAGCTGTTAAAGCGTCTCTTCCAGCCAGATCCTCTGTATCGAAATCCCCATCAGCTTCTGCCGGGCTGCCGCCAGTCTGGGACTTCTCTTCTGCCAGAGCCTCGTCAGCGTCAATAGGCTCATAATAGATTTCCTCTTCCTGATTTTCAATTCCAAATCCGCTGTCTTCCGACGGTTCCTCCATCCGAAGCTCTGCAAAGGTTCTCGTGTCTCTCTCTGCATAGATGCTTTTTAGCAGAGTCTCCTCCCTGGCCGGAGTCTCGAAGCCGCTGTCCTGCATCGGCTCCAGCTCCTCTGTCTCAGGCAGAAATTCCGGCATCTCTGCCCTGCGCAGTGTCTCCGAATGGGCAGAACCCTTTCTGCGGCTGACAAACACCCTGTCATGCTCTGCCGGCTGGGTTCCGATCTGATTTTCCTTCAGTGCTTCCCGGCGTTCCTCTTTATGTACCGCTTCCTCTGCTGCGCCTGGATGCTCCGGCTCCGCTTCTGAGAGGGACGCCTTCTGTTCTGCAAATGCATGGATGCCTCCTGTATGTCTTTCGGCCTTTTCAGCCCTGCACTCCTCCAGGCGTTCTACCGGCTCCTCTGCCAGTTCTTCCTGCTCCCCGCGGCCTGGCATAATAATGCTTCCGCGGAAAATGTCAGCCGGGTTCAGAGGCTCCTTACTCTCAGGCTCCAGAACGTAGTCCTCCGGGCTGTCATACCGGTCGTTTTCTATGGCGTCTTCTCTGTATCTTCCACGGGAATTTCTTCGGGAATCTTCATATAAATCCTCGCCGGAATTGTCATAAGAATCCTCATAGGAATATTCTCCCAGCGTCGCGGCATCCATGTCAATGCCTCTGGCTCTCTCCTCCCTGATGCGCTGGCGTTCTTCTCTTCTCTCTTCCCGTCTCTCCTCGTAAATTTCACGTCTGCGGTCCATATCGTCCTTCGCATAACGGTATGCCCGCCCGCTGCCTCTCCTGACAGCTCCTACCAGGGATTTCTCTGTAATGCACACCACTCCGATGGCAAAAAGAACCAGCAGAATCAGATACGCGCCAATGGTTCCCACTGTGGAACAGAGAACCGTCACCAGAACGCCTCCCACTATTCCGCCGCCTTTTCCGGAAACGGCGTCCTGCTTAAAGTAATCGAAAAGCTTCAGCTCCTCGCTGTAGCCTCCTCCGAAAATCAGCTGGGCCAGGCCGCACAGCGCCAGAAGCGTCACTGCAGACGCCGCCAGCTTCATAACCGCCCTTCTGTTTCCCCTGTTTGATAAATAGAAGCAGCTTCCTACACATAAAAGAACCGGGAACAGATATCCCAGCTTTCCGAAGGTTCCAAGCATGGCTTCCCGGCAGAAATCGCCCACCACGCCGCACAGATGAAAATTGCTCAAAAACAGAAGCACCGACAATGCAAACACTGCAATAATCGCCACTTCTGTTAAAATAAAACTGTTTTCCTCCGGCTCCGGATCCCTGCGCCTGCTGCTTCCTCTGGCCTTTGTATCAGCCTTTCCGGCGCTTTTTCCCGTTTTTCTATCTGTTTTGGAAGACGTTCCTTTCTTTCCGGAGGACGCTCCCTTGCTTCTGCTGTTCTTTGCTCGCGATCTCGGACCTTCTGATGTCTCCTGTTTTTTCCTGCTTGTACCTGCCACTTATCTAAGCCTCCAGATTTTTTTACTCATCAGATAAGTATACATAAATTTAGAGGAAATTGCAACGCATTAAAGTTTTTTCTTTTTTTCGATTAATTCATTCAATTTTTTCAACGCTTCCCTGATTCCTCCCACCTGGTCAATCAAGCCCTCCTTCACTGCCTCCTGGCCCACCAGTATTGTCCCCAAATCCTTGGTGAGCATTTCTGTATTCAGCATCAGGCGTTTCAGCTGATCGTACGCGATTTGGGCGTGTCCTGCCACGAAGCTTAAAATCCTGTCCTGGATCATCTCAAAATAGTCGTAGGTCTGGACTGCTCCGATGACCATTCCTGTCATCCGTACCGGGTGGATCATCATGGTCCCTGTAGGAACAATGAAGGAGTAGTCGGACGCCACCGCCAGAGGGACTCCGATGGAATGGCTGTCCCCTATGACAAGGGACACGGTAGGACGGCTGAGAGAAGCAATCATCTCCGCCAGGGCAAGACCGCAGCTCACGTCCCCTCCTACAGTGTTGATGAGAATCAGCATTCCGTCCACCTCATCGTCGTCCTCCAGCTTGGCCAGCTCCGGCAGGATATGTTCATATTTCGTGGTTTTCGTACTTCCCGATAGATTCTCATGGCCTTCGATCTCGCCAATCACGGAAAGCAGGTGGATTCTGTTTTTCTGTCTTCCGCTGTCCAAAAGAACCTGTCCCGTCTCCCGAATCCTTTCCTCCGTCCGGGCGCTTTCCTCCCCTTTTTCTCCAGTCTGCGGCTGCGAACTATTCTGAGCGCTTTCTGTTTTCTCAGAGTTCTCTGTTTTATCATCGCCCCTGTGGTTTTCTCTTACATATCCTGTCTTTTCTTCGTACAGCTCCCTCATGGCTCTCCTCCGTTTTACGTTTTCTTTCCTGCTTCCCGGCGTTTTCGTGCAGCCGGCTTTCTCTTTCTTATCCTTCCCCGTGAAAAGCCGTTCATACATCATTTATTCTTATGGAAGATATAGGGATTTTTATATTCGATTTTTCTAAACATTTGACTTATAATGAAAGAAAACGCCAGAATGAAAGGAGACGTCTAAGAGCCATGTCAGAATACCGCATCAGCGAAATCCTTCCAACGGACAGACGCGGAATGGATCAAGTAAACAGCCTGTTAGAAAAGGAGGGCATACGAAGAGACAAAAATCTTGATTACACTGTCGGTCTTTACGATGAAAATTACCGATTGGCAGCCACTGGTTCCTGCTTTGGAAATACCCTGCGGTGTATGGCAGTGGACTCTGATTTTCAGGGCGAGGGACTGCTGGGGCAGCTGATCTCCCATCTGACAGAATACCAGTACGGGCGCGGAAATTTCCATCTGTTCCTCTACACCAAATGCAGCAAGGCCATGTTTTTTAAGGATCTGGGATTCTACGAAATTGCCCGCTCTGATGGAGAAGCGGTGTTTATGGAAAATAAGAAGAGCGGCTTTGCAGACTATTTAAAGCGGCTGGTTCAGGAGACCGACGAAAGCGGGGCTGTTCCTTCCCGCAGCGGACTTCCTGTGGGGGCAGTTGTCATGAACGCCAATCCCTTTACTCTGGGACATCAGTATCTGCTTGAAAAAGCTGCCTCTGCCTGCAGCCTTCTCCACCTGTTCGTCGTCTCGGAGGACGCGTCCCTGGTTCCTTTCCCAGTCCGCTTTCAGCTGGTAAAACAGGGAATTTCCCATCTTTCCAATGTGGTTCTCCACAAAACAGGAAGCTATCTGATCTCCAACGCCACGTTCCCCTCCTACTTTCTGAAGGACGAGGACAGTGCTATCTGTTCCCATGCCCGGTTGGACGTGCGCCTGTTTCAGAGTATTGCGAAAGCCCTGTCTGTCTCTGTCCGCTTTGTCGGAGAGGAATCCTTCAGCCAGGTGACAGGGCTCTACAATCAGGTCATGATTAGTGAGGCTGAAGCAGGAGGCGGCCCTTCTGTAACCGTCATTCCCCGCCTGGAACAGGAAGGACATACTGTCAGCGCCTCCCTGGTCAGGAGTCTGATCCATGACGGCCGCCTGGAGGAGATACGTTCTCTGGTTCCGGAAACTACCTACCGCTACTTCACCTCAGAAGAAGCAGCCCCAGTCGTCCAGGCCATTCAGGACTCCCCTCAGGTCATACACTATTAGAGGCAGAAAAGCAGATAAGACTCCCAGCGGTTCCTCCACTGTAAAAACATATCAAAAAGAAGCAGAATTATTTTCCGGTGACTGCCCCGCCTAAAGAAAATTTAAAAAAGCAGATAAGCTTTCCAGCGACTTTCAGTGGAGCAAGGAAATCTTATCTGCTTTTTATACTATCTTTACAACTCTCTTCTAATCTCCCAAAACATTGACAATCTTTGCCGGAGTACGGTAATTCCACCGGGAAATCTTAATTCCGCTGCTTGGGTTGGAGGCGTGTACAACCTGGCCGTTTCCAATATAGAGAGCCACATGGTTGATCGTGCCGCCGCTGTTGGTGTAGAATACCAGATCGCCAGGTCTCATCTCGGAGGAAGAAACCGCTCTTCCCGCATTGGCCTGGGAACCGGAATGGTGCGGCAGGCTGACGCCGAAGTGAGACATAACAGCCATGGTAAATCCGGAGCAGTCCGCGCCGTTTGTAAGGCTGGTGCCTCCCCATACATAAGGATTGCCCAGGAACTGAGTCGCATAGCTTGCAATCTGGGAACGCTTGGAGGATCCGCTTCCAGAGCTTCCCTTGCTGCCGGAGCTGCCTTTTCCGCCTGAACCTCCCTTTCCGCCAGAGCTTCCTGTATCAGAAGTCTCCTCCACCGGAGTAAACTCAATGGCTTCGTTCAGCGCATAGCGGACATCCACATAATCGGTAGCCACATAGGCGGAGGTAGTATCCAGCTCAATCTCTACCCAGCCGTCCTGCTGGCTCAGTACGTTGTAGCGCTCGCTGTTGGAAATCTGAGTCCAGATCGGCGCCTCTGTGTTCGGCTCTGTTCTGGCATTCAGACGATCTGTGGATACAATGGCCATCAGCTTGGCCTCCTGAAGCGCCTCGTCCTTGGCGGCCTGGCCAGTCAGAATGTACTCGGAGCTTACATAGCCAGTCACAGGACCTGACTTAATCTTATACCACTTTCCATCTTCCGTCGTCTCCAGAATTTCACCGGCAGACTTGCTGGTCATCTTTCCGATAATCTTTCCGTCTTCCTTCGGCTCCTTGCGGATGTTCAGATAATTGTTTACATTGGAAATACCAATGTTGTCATACATATTCAGAACCATGGTGCGCAGATCCAGCTTTCTGGCCTCGTTCAGCGCGTAGCGCTCCTGCACGTACTCAGAAGAAATGTAGCCGTCCGGAATCTTGATCCAGTCGCCTTCCTCTTCCTCAATGGTATAGCGCTCGTTTCTCAGCACCTGCTCCAGCACCTGAGCGTCCTGATTGGGCTCGCTTCTCACATTCAGCTTATCGGCTGTGATAACCGCCATCTGATCTACCAGATCAAAGGCCGCCGTCTTGGCCTCGTCGCCTGTCAGCACGTACTCGGAGCTGATGTAACCGGTCAGGCCGCCGGAGGTCACCTGATACCAGCCCTCCTGAGAGTCGTCTAAAATCTCACAGGCGCTTCCGTTTAGCATCTTTCCGATAATATCGGCGTTCTGATCCGGGCTCTCTCTCATATTCAGATAACCGGTTACCTGCACGATTCCCAGATTCTCATAGGACTCTACGACAGCTGCCTTCTGCTCGTCAATCTTTCTCAGCTCTTCGTCTTCATCCATCAAATCGCCCTGCGCTGCCTCTGTGCTTCCTTCGCTCTCGAATACACCCTCTATTTCGGGGCCTTTTCCAGTTCTGCCCGCGCCCAGGTCGATTCTGCCGCCCTTTGCAAGCTTTCCCGCCAGTACAATGACGAGAATCACAATCACGCATCCCGCCGCAATCAGGAAATATTTAAGAGGATCCTTTCCATTTCTCCTCTTCCTGGCCTTCAGAAGTCTGGCTGCGTAATCGTCTGGTTTATTAATTCCCATTTTCATCGCTCCATTTACTGTAATTTCTCCAGCGCCGTCAGCCAAAAACGCCTGACGCTCTGTCCGGCGGCGCTGCTCTGTCTAAACATACACAGCGGATTATAGCACATTTTGTCGATAAAATCGACTGGAAAAAAGTTAAATTATTATGAACACGCAGTTCTCTCAGACCGCCGTCTTAATCTCCCAGCATATTTACAATGCGGTACGGCGTTCTGTAATTCCAGGTGGAAATCTTGATTCCGCTTCTGCGGCTGGCCGCATGGACAATCTGTCCGTTTCCAATGTACATGGCCACATGGTTGACTGTGCCTCCGCCGTTTGCATAGAAAATCAGATCGCCCGGCCGCATCTGGGAAGATTTGATCGGAGTTCCCTGTCTGGCCTGCTCTCTGGAGGTTCTGGGCAGGGTAATTCCTGCCACATGGCTGTAAACATATTTGACAAAACCGGAGCAGTCCGCTCCTGTGTGAGGATCGTTGCCGCCCCATACATACCGGTTTCCTACAAACTGGAGACCATAGTTGACCATTTTATTTCTCAGAGACTGGTTTCCATCCAGCGGACTGAACTTAACCGCCTCCGGGAGGGCATACCGCACATCCACATAATCTGTGGACACATAGGCGGTGGAGGTATCCAGCTCAATCCCTACCCAGCCGTCCAGCTGTTCCGTGACAGGATATCTCTCATTATTGGAGATCTGCGTCCAGATCTTGGAATCCTGAGTCGGCTGTTCCCTGGCGTTCAGACGGTCTGTGGATACAATGGCCATCAGCTCCGCTACCTGCAGGGCCTCGTCCTTGGCTGCCTGGCCTGTGAGAATGTAATCTGCACTGACATAACCGGTCACAGGGCCTGACTTAATTTTGTACCATTTTCCATCTTCGCTGGTTTCCAGAATTTCTCCCGCCGATTTACTGGTCATCTTTCCAATAATGTCGCCGTCCTCGCGGGGTTCGCTTCGAATATTCAGATAGCTGTCCACGCTGGAAATACCCAGATTGTCATAGAGATTTAAAACCATGGATCGCATATCCAACTTTCTGGCCTCGTTGAGGCCGTAGGCTACTGTGGCGTAATCGTCGGAAATATAGCCGGAAGAGATCTGAATCCAGCCGTCCTCCTGGCTCTTCACCAAATAGCGCTCGCCCTTTAAGGCCTGTCCCACTACCTCGGCAGAGGTGCCTGGCTCTTTGCGGATATTTAAGGAATCCGCTGTGATAGTCGCTCTGAGAGCAGCCTCTTCCATCGCTTTTTCTCTGGCCTTTTCACCTGTCAGAACGTACTCTGCGCTGATATAGCCCTCGATTCCGCCGGAAGAAATATGATACCACTCCTCTGTGGAATCATCAAGAATCTCGCAGGCTCCTCCGTCCTGGAGCTTTCCTATCACATCTGCGTCAGGGCTGGCCGTCTCGCGGACGTTCAGGTAGCCTGTCACCTCCACGATGCCCAGATTCTTGTAAGAATCTACAACTGCCTTCTTTTCTTCCTCTTCCTTCGCGGCCTTTTCCTGCTCTTTGGACACTGTTTCCTCCACAGCCTTTCCCTTTGCATTTAAAGCCGGATCGTCTTTTTTTCCGAACAAACGGCTCCCTGCAAAAATCACCACCGCAAGAAGCGCCAGAGCCAATACGCCAATCACAGCGTATTCCTTATAGAACCCCTTCCGCTTTCTGCGCTTTTTAGGTGGTTCATCCTTCTCTGCCTTCCCGTCTTCCGCCTGATGTTCTAAGTTCTCTTCTGGCTGCTGAACAGGCTCGTCCGGCAGCTGATCCAGATCTTCCAGGTCTAAATCAACCAGCTCCAAATCCTCTGTATCCAGCCCATCTACATGTTCTAAATCCTGTTTTTCTTTCATTCAGTTTTCTCCGCTTATTCCATCTGATTCAGGGCCAGCACACAGAGGCATGTTCCCGCTTTGTGCTGACGCTGTTTTTCATTCACTGCCAACTGGGCAATTCGTTGGGTATGATTATAGCATTAATCAGAAAAAATGCCAATAGAGAAAAAATAAAATGAAAAGGGACAGAATTGCCTCTGCCCCTTTCTCCATCGCTTATTCTGTTATCTTGCCAGCATCATTCTGTCGTTGGCAAACTGTCCGCCGCTGGCCTGTTCAAATTTGCGGAGCAGATCCTCTACCTTCAGATTCTTTTTCTCCTCACCTGCCACATTGTAAATAATGCGTCCCTCATGCATCATGATCAGGCGGTTTCCGATATGGATTGCGTCGTTCATGTTGTGAGTGACCATCATGGCCGTCAGGTTCTGGCTTTCCACAATCCGCTCTGTCAGGCTTAACACCTTGGAGGCTGTTTTCGGATCCAGCGCCGCCGTATGTTCATCTAAGAGAAGCAGCTTCGGCTTCTGAAGCGTGGCCATGAGAAGCGTCAGCGCCTGTCTCTGTCCTCCTGAGAGAAGTCCCACCTTGCTGGTCATCCGATCCTCTAATCCCAGATCCAGCTGAGTGAGCAGCTCCCTGTAGCGCTCCTTTTCCTGGTTTTTAATGCCCCAGCCCAGGCCTCTTCTCTGGCCTCTTCTATAGGCCAGCGCCAGGTTTTCCTGAATCTCCATATTGGCCGCCGTTCCACGCATCGGATCCTGGAATACCCGACCGATATATTTGGCCCTCTTGAACTCCGGCTCCCTGGAAATATTTACGCCGTCAATCACAATCTTTCCGCAGTCAATGGGGTACACCCCTGCGATCATATTCAGCATCGTAGATTTTCCGGCTCCGTTTCCGCCGATAATGGTGCAGAAATCTCTCTCGTCCAGATGGAGGTCAATGCCGTTTAACGCCTTCTTCTCATTGATGGTTCCCTTATTGAAGGTCTTCTTCACATTGGAAATCGTCAGCATTACTCCTCCCCTCCTTCCGTGTACGCCATTTTCTGTTTGTATCTGGTAGCCATAACCGGCACAGCCAGGGCAATTACCACGATCACTGCCGTCAAAAGCTTCATATTGTCTGAGTCAAAGCCCAGTCTCAGCACAACGGCGCGGATAATCTGGTAAATCACAGAGCCTGCCACCACAGCAATCAGCTTCCAGTAGAAGGGGATCAGACGCCCCATCAGCACCTCGCCGATGATAATGGCCGCCAGGCCGATTACGATAGCTCCTGTTCCCATCTGAATATCAGCGTAATTCTGTCCCTGGCATACCAGGCCGCCGGAAAGGCCTACCAGACCGTTGCTGAGCATCAGAGCCAGCAGCTTAATGCGGTTGGTATTTCCGCCCAGAGCGCGGATCATGTCCTCGTTGTTTCCAGTGGCGCGCATGGCGCTTCCAAGCTCGGTTCCAAAGAACCAGTAGAGAAATACAATCACAAGGACCGTTACTACAAGTCCTGTGACAATCATGGCCTGATTCTGAGTCAGTCCGAAGCTGTCCTTCAGCCAGGAAATCGGCGTCTCCGCCTTTCCCAGGTTCATATTGCTCTTGCCCATTACCTTCAGGTTAATGGACCAGAGGGAAATCTGAGTCAGAATTCCTGCCAGGATGGCCGGAATCTCAAATACTGTGTGAAGAATTCCCGTCACTGCTCCGGCCGCCATGCCCGCTGCCAGACAGACCACGAGGGCCAGCACGGGATTCATGCCCTTGCCGGCTACCAGCGCCGCGCAGACGCTGCCGCCCAAAGCGAAGCTTCCGTCCACCGTCAAATCTGCGATGTCCATCAGACGGAAGGTAATGTAAATACCAAGCACCATAATCCCCCAAAGCACGCCCTGTCCTACGGCGCCCTGAAGGGAGGAAAGTATTCCTGCCATTATTCTTCCTCCAGCACTGACATATCAAGTCCTAAAGCCGCCGCTGTATCCTCGTTGATCTGAAGCTCACAGTCAGCGTCCTTCATGTATCCGATTGGCATGGAAGCGATATCCGCTCCCTCTGTGAGAATCTCAACCGCCTGCTCTCCTGCCATGCGGCCTAACTCATAGTAATCTACTCCATAGGTTACGAGACCGCCCTCGTCTACCTGTCCGCTCTCTCCGCAGATGGTCGGAATCTTGTTTTCTGTGGCAACCATGGCAACTGTAGCGTAGCCGGAAGCAATCGTGTTATCAGTAGGAGTATAGATAACGTCTACATTTCCCACCATGGACTCCACAACCGTCTGAATCTCGTTTGTATTGGAAACCGTGTACTCCTCATACTGAATGCCAGCGTCCTCCAGAGCCTCCTTTGCCATCTCTACCTGAATTTCAGAGTTCGCTTCGGCTGTACTGTAGAGAATTCCCACCTTCTCAGCATCCGGAAGGAGCTTCTGAAGCAGATCCATCTGAGCCTTTACAGGAGTCAAATCAGACGTTCCCGTCACGTTGCGTCCCGGTTTCTCGTTGGAATCTACCAGTCCGGAGTCAGCGGGATCCGTCACCGCGCTCACTACAATCGGAATCTCCTCTGTCATGCCTGCCACAGCCTGGGCTGCCGGAGTGGCAATGGCGAAAATCAAATCGCTCTCACTGTCTACCAGCATCTGCGCGATGGTCTGGCAGGCCGACTGATCGCCGGAAGCATTCTGCTGATCAAGCTCAGCGTCAATGCCTGACTCCTCAATTGCCGCCACAAAGCCTTCGTTTACCTTGTCAAGAGCTGTGTGCTGAGTCAGCTGCAGCACGCCGATTTTATAGGAATCGCCGGAAGCGTCAGCTTCTTTCGATGTGTCCTCTGCCTGCGCGCTCTCAGCCTCTGTCTTTGCTGCTTCTGTCTGTGAATCTGCGTTTCCTGAACAGCCTGCCATAGAAAGAGCCATGACTCCTGCCATTGCTGCCGCTGCAATTTTTCCTGTCTTTTTCATTTTTTACTCCTCCGATGTATCCTTTTTCCTGTTTTAACGCCCTGAATGAATTAGGCGTTAAATTTTTATTAACGCCATCTTACTACACTTTTTCCCCCTCGTCAATTTCATTTCTTTAATATCCCACGAAATCAACGCGTTAAAGCGAAAAATCGTTAGATTGCACAAAAAATAAGGACGGAAATTGTGCATTTTTTCTTCTGCTTCCTTTCCTTCCTCTCCGCCCATCTTTCTTTGCATTTTTTTAACAACAATCTTCTTTTTGTTTGAATTTCTTTCAATTTTCCCCTATAATCATCTTATTATATACATAATAACCAGTTTTTATCAGTAAAGGAGGTTTTTTCTTTTATGAAACCCAAAGTCAAACAGGTCCTGGAAGGCCCTCTCGCCCGGGCTCAGCTTCTGATTTTCGGTACGGCCTTTTATTTCGAGGTGATTGCCGCCGTCTGTATCATCATCGGCCTCATCATTACTTTTTTAGGCGTTCCCAGGCAGATTCTGCTTCTGGCGGATACAGGAGCTTTCATCACTTTTCTGACTTTCATGTTCAACATCGTAATCGGAATCGAGCTTTTAAAAATGTTCTGCCGCCACGATCTGGACTCTGTGGTAGAGGTGCTTCTTTTCGCAGTGGCCAGACAGGTCATCATTGAACACACCTCCATGGTAGACAATCTTCTGTGCATGCTCTCAGTGGCCATTCTGTTCTGCATCAGAAAATTCCTGTTCGTCTCTGCGCTCGACAAAAAAGAGCCTGCTTTAAAGGCCATCAACCCTGTATTTAAGGGCGCGGTCTCTCAGCAGACTCCTTCTCAGAAGCAGAACGAAAAAAAGGAAACGGAAGCCGAGGAGGAATCCCGGGAACGGATTCTCAAAGCGTACAGCAGAAATTCTCTGTTTGAATAGTCTCAAACTCCCCTTCTGTTATCAGACGCGGCTGTCCTGCTTCGCCTCTCTGGCGATGGGCAGCCGCACGGTAAAGATACTTCCGCGATCTCCCTCCTCCTGGCTGGAGGAAACGCTTACCGTCCCGTGATAGAAGTTCACAACATGCTTTACAATGGAAAGTCCAAGGCCTGTGCCGCCCTGTTTGCGGCTGCGGCCCTTATCCACCCGGTAAAACCTCTCGAAAATCCGGCCTACGCTCTCTTTCGGAATTCCCACTCCATTATCCCGCACCTGCAGCTCCATATCCGTTCCCTTCCGTTTCAGGGAAAGCCATATCTTCCCTCCGTCCAGGTTATATTTTACTGCATTGCTCAAAAGATTCGTAAACAGCTCCTCCATCTGTCTTCCGTCGGCGCAGATATAAAATTCCTCCACATCTGTCTCTATCTCGATTCTACGCTCTCTGGCCATTCCCTCCACAGAGGAAACCGCCTCCCGCGCCAGTTCTCCGGCAGACAGCTCTCGAAGTTCTGTCTGAATTCCCCCTGTCTCCAGGCGGGAAATCATGAGGATATCGTCGATCAGGCTGGTCATGCGGACCGCCTCTTTTTTAATGCGGCTGAGAAAATCGCCCCGCATCTGAGGATTGTCAGCCATGGGCGTGTCAAGGAGCTCCACATAGCCGCGGATAGAGGTAATGGGCGTTTTCAGCTCATGGGACGCATTGCTGAAAAACTCCTGGCGGATCTGCTTTTCCTGCTCCAGACGGTTTAAATAATCTCTGACATTCTTCGACATTCTGGTCGTTGTGTCGGCAATGATGTTGATCTCCTCGTAGCCGCATCGTTCAAAATGGAAATCTGTGTAATCTCCGTTTACCTTAATCATTTCTTTGGAGATCTCAAGCAGGGGCTTGGTAATGGACTGTGAAAACCGATCCGCCTCCAGCGCCGAACCGATGAGAGCCACAGAAAAGCTCAGAAGAACTGCCGGAAACAACATTTTAATGTAATCCTGCATTCCCGTATAGGGAACTGCCAGCCGCAGGATGCAGTCAGAGTAGGAGGACTGTATGGCCACGTACAGCATCTCCTTCCCCAGCGTTTTAGAGCGGCGTCTGTCATCTCCTTCCCCCGTCTTTACAGCTTCCTGAAACTCCTCTCGCTGCATGTGGTTGTCAAGCTCAGACGCATCCTTCACGCCTGTATCTACCCGGACCACTCCGTTTGGATCTATGATGGTAAGGCGGCTTTCATTTAAATTCGCAGACTGGGAAATCCGCTCCGCCTGGGCTTCCAGATCCCCCTCATAGTGGAAGGCGCTGTCTATGGTATCCAGAATAAATACCATATCATTCCGGCTGTTATTCAGAATGACGCTTCCTGTCACTATGTAGAGAATCGCTGTGTTTAAAAGCAGCGCCAGCAGAAGAAGCTGGATAAATTTTCTGAATATGGCTGTTTTCATTTCCCTGGTTCCCCTGTCTTCCTTTCCTGTCAGCTGATCCTGTATCCGACTCCGCGGATTGTCTTAATGCTGTGCCCTGATTCCTTCAGCTTCTGGCGCAGCGTTTTGATATGCATGTCCAGCGTTCTCGTCTCTCCGTCATAATCGTAGCCCCAGATCCGGTCTAACAGCTCCTCCCTGGTCACGACCCGGTTGGTATTTTCCATCAGATAGCAGAGCAGCTCATACTCCTTCAGGGTAAGCTCCACAGCCTCTCCCTTATTCTTCACCTCGCGCTTTTCCAGATCAATGGAAATATCTCCCACTGCAAGACGCTTGTCTTCTTTCTTCTCCTCGCCGAAGCGTTTTAAGAGATTTCGGATTCTGGCGGAAAACTCTAAAATCCCAAAGGGCTTTGTCATGTAGTCGTCGGCCCCTCCGTCAAGGCCTGCCACCACGTCCAGCTCGCTGTCTTTGGCAGTGAGCATCATAACCGGAATTTTTCTGGTGTCAGGCGACGCCTTCAGCTTGGCTACAGCCGCCATCCCGTCTATTCCGGGAAGCATCCAGTCAAACACAAAGAGGGAGGGGAGGCTTCCCTCCACCCCCCTCACTGCTTCCAGAGCCTCCTCGGCTGTCTCAAAGGCACAGGTTGTATAGCCAAAGCTTTCCAGAGCCACGCAAATCAGATTTCTGATATTTTCATCGTCTTCTGTCACATAGATCAGGTGCTTCATCATTATTCTATCTCCTCTTTCACATAGCCGGCGATATTTCTGGCATGGTCTGCGATTCTCTCATAGTTGCTGACAGCATCGAGGAAAATGACGCCGCTTTTTGTATTGCATTCGTGGTTGGACAGACGCTCCATGTGAAGCTCCTTCAGCTCCTCCTCCAGGCTGTCCACTTCCTCCTCATAGCGCGCCGTCTGACGGACCTTGGAAAGCTCCCTGTCCTCCCGGCACTCCATCGCTGACTCCACCGATTTAATGGCAGCCTCAGAAATCTTCTTCAGATCGTTTAAACCGCTCTCAGAAAACTCTCTGTTATTTTTGATATTAATCTGGGCCAGCTCTGCCAGGTTCTCCGCATGATCGCCAATCCGCTCCACGTCTCCGATAGTATAAAACAGGTTTTTTACAATCAGATGCTGGCTGTCGTTTAAGGACAGATTGTTAATCTTTACCAGATAGTCAGTCAGCTCCGTATCCAGGTGGTTCAGCTTCTTCTCGTTATCGAATACTTCCTGGCAGAAGGATTCGTTCCGATCCGTCAGAGCCGCCGTGGCAATCTTTAAATTGGCCGCTGCCACACGTCCCATATTGATGACTTCTTTTTCCACTGTCTCAATGGCAAAGGACGGAGATTCCAGAATACGGTCGTCCAGATGGCGGAGAATATCTCCCTCCACATCCCCGGTCTTCTCTTCCTCTTTGCTGTCCCGGACAAGGGCGCAGGCCGTCTTTACGAGGATTCCCGCAAACGGGAACAGCAGGATGGTGTTGGACACATTGAACACTGTGTGGAAAATGGAAATTCCCACGCTGTCCGCTGTAGATGCCGCGAAGGCGGGGTTGAGCATGAAGACAACAAACATAACAGTTCCAAATAGAATCGTTCCAAAAATGTTAAACAGCAGATGGATGACAGCCGCTCTCTTAGCCGTTCTGCTGGCTCCTACCGCTGATAAAAGAGCCGTCACACAGGTTCCGATATTCTGTCCCAGGGTAATGAAAACAGCCGACTGCCAGTTTACCATTCCGTTTAAGGCCAGAGTCTGAAGAATTCCCACAGACGCAGAACTGCTCTGGATGATAGCGGTCACTACAAGTCCTGTCAAAACGCCTAAAATCGGGTTCTTTCCAAGAGTCTGGAAGGCCTGGGCAAAAATAGGCGCGTCTCTGTATGGCTCAATGGATGAGGACATAAAGGAAAGTCCGATAAACAGAAGGGCAAAACCGATCATGATCTCGCCGCCCTCTTTTTTCTTATGGCTCTTTGTGAAAAGCACCAGAAAAGCGCCGATAAAGAATAAAAACGGTGCGAAAAACTCCGGCTTTAACACCTCGCCCCACTCGCTCATGGATACAATCCAGCTGGTGATGGTGGTTCCGATATTGGCTCCCATGATTACTCCGGTCGCCTGGAACAGATTGATAATTCCTGCGTTTACAAAGCCGACCACCATAACGGTAGTGGCGGAACTGCTCTGAATAATGGCAGTAACTGCCGCGCCTGCCAGAACTCCCATGAGACGATTGTTCGTCAGCACCCCAAGCATATGCTGCATGCGGCTGCCGGCGGATCTCTGAAGTCCGTCAGCCATGATATTCATTCCGTACAGGAACATTCCAAGGCCGCCGGCAAACTGAAACAGCATTCCCAAATCCGATATCGACATGATTTTTCTCCTCTTATTGTAAAAGTATGGTTTAACTATATCAGCTCTATGTAAAGCCAGTCTATAGCTTAATGTAAAATTTCTGTAAAAACGCGCAGAACGTTCTTATAAAAAACTGCATCTATCTCCGATCCGGTAAATCCCTGGCGCGACATTTCATCGGCAATCCGGTAAAGAGCCGCCGGGGAATCCACCTCCAGATCCCCTGAAATCCCGTCAAAATCCGATCCCAGGCCGATACATTCAATGCCTCCCGTCTGCCGGATATGCTTCATGTGTCTCACCATATCAGAAACGCGGCTGTCTCCTCCGTCTGGAGAATTTCCGTTCCGGCTGTTCAGAAAGACGCCGCAGAAATTGATTCCCATGACGCCGCCCCGGTCTGCCAGCGCCCGGATCATCTCGTCCGTCAGATTTCTCACATGGCCGGCCTCGCTTCGCGAATTGGAATGGCTGGCTATAAAAGGCTTTCTGGCGCGCTTCGCGATATCCCAGAAGCCGGCGTCTCCCAGATGGGATACGTCAATGATCATTCCCAGCCGTTCCATCTCCTCGATAAAGGCGGCTCCCTTCTCTGTCAGCCCCCTTTCCGTCTCAGGAGTCATATGCCCGGTCTGCGGATCCAGGCGGTTGGGCCACGCCAGATCATTGGGATAATTCCAGGTGAGAGTCATCATCCTGACACCCTCTTCGTAAAATTCCCGCAGGCGTTCCAGACTTCCCTGGCAAACCGCCCCCTCCTCAATCGTGAGAATGGCCGACATTTTTCCTTCCCTGTCGTTTCTTAAAATGTCCTCTGCCGTAAACGCCTGGGCAATCATACCGCCGTTTTCTGCCATTTCTTTCTTAAAACGGGCCAAAATCTCCCTGGCACGGACATAGGGATCCGGATACGCTTTCAGATCTGTGAAAACAGCAAAGCACTGGGCCAGGGCGTTTCCCTGTTTCATCCGCTCCAGATCCAGGTGTCCGCTGTTTTTTCTCAGCGTCTCTCCCCTCTCCCCTGCCTTCGGATGACAGAGGCGCGGGATCGTATCGCAGTGCATATCAATATATTTCATTTCCATATCCTCCTGTCCCTGTCAGATTTCCAGATAGCTGCGAAGCGCAGGAAGCAGCTTAACGGCCGTTTCCCTGCCCTCCTGGTGGAGCGCCTGCAGCTTTTTCAGATCCCGCTCCAGACGGGAGACGCGGACGGGACGTTCCGGGCGGATTACGAAAATCCGTCCCTCCTGTTCCAGGCGGTCAATCTCCTCCTGCATCCAGTTATACCGGTCCGGCACTTCAAACAGAGCGGCTTTCAGCTGCGGAAGCGGCTCAAAATACCGGTTATAAGCCCTGACAGCCAGAGAGCTTAAAGGCTTTTTCCGGTATCCATGGTTTCTGGTAAGCACCAGGACAATTTTTTTATATCCCAGATCCATAGCCCTCTGGTAGGCAATGGGCAGGGAAATGCCTCCGTCCAGATATTTTTTGTGATCCACTGTCACCATTTTAGATAAAAGAGGCATACTGCAGGAAGCCTGCACCGCCTTCATCATATCGCTGCACTGGCTTTTTTCAAAAAACTCCGTCTTTCCCGTCCTGCACCTGGTAGCGGCAGCCTCAAACTTCTGAGGAGAGCTGTAAAACGCTTCATAGTCAAAGGGAATCAGCTCATCCGACAGCTCCCCGAATATAAAATCAAAATTGAATACCAGCCTGTTCTTTATGAGGCTTCTCATCCCCATGTACCGCTTGTCGTGCAGATACGTCTCGTTAATTTCCAGCATTCTGCCCTTCTGGCCGCTGATGTAATTCATCCCGGCCATAGTTCCGGCCGATACACCGTTTACATAGGATAATTGTATATTTTCCTCTGTCAGCACGTCCAGGACTCCCGCTGTAAACAGACAGCGCAGAGAACCCCCTTCCAGCACCAGAGCTCCTTCTGTCATCCTTCCACCCCTTTTTAGTATTGTGTTAGAGTTTTGTTAAAATCTCTATACATTAATATAAAGGGTCGTTCTGGAAAATGCAAGCGGAAGGGAAAAAATGACAAAAAGGACTGGCAGAAGTTTTCACGCTTCACTTAAAGCCGCTGAAAACTTCTGCCAGTCCTCTGTCATTAAAAATCTGTCAAACTCCCTACATCAGCGGAGCGAACAGGCGCAGGGCCTTTCCCATAAAACGCTTGAAGAATGGGAAATTCCGGCAGTCTGCTATGGTGATCTCCTGGCACTTTTCCAGGGTTTTCTGGTAGTCATCCTCCACCTGGGCCACCACCGGGTGCTTATAAAAGTAAGCGGCGCACTCAAAATGAAGGTAAAGGCTTCTGAAATCCAGGTTGATGGTTCCTACTACTGCCTTCTCGTCGTCGCAGGTGAAGACCTTCCCATGGACAAAGCCCGGCGTATACTCAAAGATTCTTACCCCGGCTGTCAAAAGCTCTTCATAGTAGGAGCGGGCCAGCAGATAGGCTGACATCTTGTCGGGAATATGGGGCATGATGATGATTGTCTCCACTCCCCTCTTTGCGGAATACTGAAGAGCGTTGATCATCTGATCGTCCAGAATCAGATAGGGCGTCATAATGTGGACGTATTTTTTCGCATGGCCCAGAATATCCAGGTAGACCTGCTCTCCCACATTTTCCTTATCCAGAGGACTGTCGCCGTATGGAATCACGAATCCGGAAGCGTCGGCGTCTTTTGGAAGCCGGTAGTCCGCAGGCTTTAAGTAGCTTTCATAGCGCTCCTTCTCCTGCTCTGTCACTCCCCACATCTGGAGGAACATCATGGTAAAGCCAACAGCCGCGTCTCCCTCTACCATCACAGCCGTGTCCTTCCAGTGGCCGAACCGTACCTTTCTGTTAATGTACTCGTCTGCCAGATTGACGCCGCCTGTAAAGGCCGTATGACCGTCAATGACGCAGATTTTTCTGTGATCCCGGTTATTCTGGTGGGTGGACAAGGCGGGCCGGATGGGGGAAAACATTTTGCATTTAATCCCCTTTTCCCGAAGCGTCTTAGGGTAGGAATAGGGAAGCAGCATCAGGCAGCACATGCCGTCGTACATAACGCGGACCTCCACACCCTCCCTGACCTTTTCCTCCAGGATCTCCAGGATGCTGTTCCACATTTCTCCCCTCTCCACAATAAAATACTCCATAAAAATGAAGTGCTTCGCCGCTTTCAGGCGGCGCTTCATCTCTACGAACATATCGTCTCCCAGAGGGAAATACTGGGCCGCTGTATTCTGATAGACCGGACAGCCGGCAAACCGGTTCATGTAGCGCACCAGGTTGCCCTGGCTGGAGCTCATCTCGTTAAAGCGCTCTGCTGTCTCCGTGTCCTGCTTCAGATACGGCGCTGTCTCGGCAGACGTCATCTTCAGTCTGTGGCCGATAAGCTTCGTGCCGATCTGAAGCCGCACGAACAGATAAAACAGCGTTCCGAATACAGGAAAAACAAGAATCGGGACGACCCATGACAGCTTAATGGAAGTGCTCTCATCTGCGCTGATAATGTAAATCAGAGTTACCGCGCTCAAAATGACAGACGCCCCGTAGAAATAGAGCATATACTCTTCCAGCCAGGCAAATCCCATCAGCAGGATTCCCAGCTGGATCAAAAGGAACAGCACCACAAAGGTGGTTCTGCCAAACACAAGCCGCAGCAGCTTTTTTCTCTTTTTCATTTGACTGTTCTCCTGTTTAAGGGCTGTTAGTCCTCTAAAGCCTGACGGATATCTTCAATAATATCGTCGGCGTTCTCAATTCCCACGCTCAGGCGGATCATGGACGGATCGACTCCAGCCTCTGCCAGCTGCTCGTCTGTCAGCTGACGGTGGGTATGGCTGGCCGGATGAAGCACGCAGGTGCGGGCGTCTGCCACATGAGTCACAATGGCAGCCAGCTTCAGCTTATCCATAAATACGCCTGCCGCCTCTCTGCCGCCCTTCAGTCCGAAGGAAATAACGCCGCAGGTTCCATTCGGCATATACTTCTGTGCCAGCTCGTAATATCTGTCTCCCTCGAGTCCCGGATAATTTACCCACGCCACGTCCTCTCTGGACTTTAAGTATTTCGCTGCCTTCAGCGCGTTCTCGCAGTGGCGCGGCACACGCAGGTGCAGAGTCTCCAGGCCTACGTTTAAAAGAAACGCGTTCATGGGAGCCTGAATTGAACCCAGATCCCTCATGACCTGAGCGGTGGCCTTTGTGATATAAGCTCCCTTTCCAAATTTTTCTGTATACACAACGCCGTGGTAGGAAGCGTCCGGCTCAGTAAGGCACGGGAATTTGTCCTTGTGGGCTTCCCAGTCAAAATTTCCGCTGTCCACAATGCATCCGCCTACGCTCATGGCATGTCCGTCCATGTACTTGCTGGTAGAGTGGGTTACAATGTCAGCTCCCCACTCGAAGGGGCGGCAGTTGATAGGCGTCGCAAAGGTATTGTCCACAATTAACGGAACGCCGTGTCTGTGGGCTGCCCTGGCAAATTTTTCAATGTCTAATACCACCAGCGCCGGGTTGGCGATAGACTCGCCGAATACGCACTTGGTGTTTGGGCGGAACGCCGCGTCCAGCTCCTCATCAGTAGACTCCGGATCTACCAGAGTGACCTCGATTCCCATCTTCTTCATGGTAACAGTAAACAGGTTGGACGTTCCTCCGTAAACAGTAGCCGCGCAGATGAAATGATCGCCTGCCGAGCAGATGTTGAAAACGGAATAGAAATTGGCCGCCTGGCCGGAGGAAGTCAGCATGGCCGCCGCTCCGCCCTCCATCTCGCAGATCTTCTCCGCTACGGCGTCGTTAGTCGGATTGGCAAGTCTCGTATAGAAATAGCCGTTCTCCTCCAAATCAAAGAGCCGTCCCATCTGTTCGCTGGTAGAGTATTTAAATGTAGTGCTCTGGTAAATGGGGAGAACTCTCGCCTCTCCATTCTCCGGATGCCATCCTCCCTGGATGCAGGTAGTTTCGATTGAACGCTTTTTGCTCATGCTGTCTTTCCTCCTAGTCCGGCCTGCTGCGCAGGCCCTTTTGCTCCTAAGTCTATCACAAAACATGTTCTGGGACAAGATTTATCTGTGCCTCAGTTTATTATACAAATCAAAAATCAGAGAACCTGTATTCTCATACTCCGAAGGGTATTCCTCCGGCCCGATCTCCAGGGTATAAGAACCGTATCCGTTGATGATGGCGGTAGGCCCCTTCTCCAGCCTGCGGGCACCGGATCCGTAATTTAAGTGCTGGTGTCCGTGAATCAGATATTTGGGATGAAATTCATCCAGAATTTCATGGAAGCACTCAAAGCCCTGATGGGGAAAATCCGATCCGTCTCCCAGCCCCTTGGCCGGGGCGTGGGTGAGGAAAATATCCGCCCCGTGATACCGCTGCAGCTGCCGCTTCAGCTTCTGGACGCGCCTTCGCTGTTCCTCCTCTGTGTACAGGTAAATTCCATCCGGCTTGTACCGCATGCAGCCTCCCAGGCCTGCGATTCGAAGGCCCTTATAATTGTAAACCCGTTCCTCCACGCAGACGCAGCCCTCCGGCGGATTCGCCTTATACCTGTCGTCATGGTTTCCCATGACATAGAGGACAGGCGCCCGGCCCATGGTGACCAGAAACTCCAGATAGGAGGCCCGCAGATCCCCGCAGGACAGGATCAGATCGATATCCTTCAGCCGGGAACTGTCATAATAATCGTAGAGGGCCTTCGACTCCTCGTCAGCTACAATCAAGATTTTCATGGTGTTCCTCCCTCCTCCGTTCTGGCCGCCTCCACTCCCAGGGCAGAGAGAAGCTCTCTTGCGTCCTCCTTGAAAGCGTCGATCCCTGGTATTTTTCCTATTACATTGTCGTTGAGCCAGTCCATTTTCACAATCTGGAACAGATCCAGGGAACCGCTGTCAGCCCCCTTCAACCACCCTTTTTTCGTCCGGATCTCTCCGTCGAAGGGCGAAAATCTGCCCTGGATCATCGCCTCCTCAAACACATCCGCCATTTTTCTCACCGAGTAGGGGACGCGGGAGGAAAAGATCACGCTCACTACCTGGGCCGACATGCCCAGGAAATAATTGACTGCCTGCCCTGTCTTTGTAAACTCCCTGGAATCAAAGTTTCCATCCATCACCGACTCTGTCAGAAGACAGTAATACCGCCCCCAGTCAATGAACGGCATGGCCAGATTTTCATAGTCTCCCTTTTTCTGGCTGTACCGGAACAGGCCGAAGAGGCGGCTTTCCTCTGACGGCAGCTTCAGATCAGGCCCTGAAACCATAGTAAATCCAGATTTTTTGATCTCCGCTTTCCAATCGCCCTTTTTAAGGTTGGACCATTTCAGATAGATCTTCACTCCCGGCCGCACCATCTGGGCGCCTATGGCGAACGCGTTAATGTTGGCCACAGCTCCGTATACGGGATAATCGGCAATGTAGGCGATCCTGCCGTCCTCGCAGAGAGCGGCAGCCGTCATGCCCAGAATAAATTTCGCCTCGTACATTCTGGCATAATAGCTGCGGATGGAGCGGTAGGAGGCGTTGACGGAACAGTTCAAAAATTTGATTTCCGGGTGATTGACAGCCGTCTCCAGCGCCTGAGCCCGCATCTGCCCCGCTGTTGTAAAAATAATATCGTTTTTCTGCAGTACTGCCTTGGCCAGAGCGTCTCTGACAGCCTCCGGTGTATCGCAGTGATTGTAAACAGAAATTTTCACCTGACTTCCATATTTCTCCTTTAAGGCCTGCCAGCCCAGCCGGTGGCCGTAGGCCCAGGCGGAGGTTCTGGAGTCTTTATCATTGATAAAAGCAATGCGCAGGGGCCTTTTCTCTCCCCCGTGCAGGAAGCCAAACAGACTGTTTTTCCCTTCTTCTGCTTCCCTGTGCTCCTCGATCAGGGCCACCTTCTTCTTCTGTCCGGCCAGTTTCATCTCCTCCCAGGCCCTCTCCATCCGTTCCCGAATCTGACGGTCGCTGTCTGTGAGAAGCCCCTGATAGCCAAACACCTCCAGATACACGAAAAACGCGTCGCTCTCCTCTGTCAGGCTGTCCGCTCTCGCCTTTTTCTCATAGCAGCTGCAGAATCTCCCAAAGGCAGCCCGAAGTTCCTTAATTTTGTCCTCTTTCCACCGCTCTGCCAGAGTCTCCTCAAACCGGGCGGCCAGCTTCTGGTAAGCATCCGGCTCCGAAAACAGCAGCTCGAACAGTCCTGTGGCCCTGTTAAACGCCGCATACTGGTAAAATGCCTCGTAAGCCTTCTTTCCGTCCCTCTTTGGAAAGATCCTGGTAACGTCAGCCGTGATTTTAACGGCTCCCACGTATTTCATCACGCTGACCCGCTTATTTCCCTCCCGCACATAAAAATGGTGCATATATTCGTAAACCTTTACCGGCTCCCTGATTCCCTCCTCCATCTGGGCCTCATAAAGCCTCTCCCACTTTCCTGAAAACTCCGTTTTTTCCCGAAGAAGGGGCATGAAATTCCAGGCAAAGCTCTCCGAGCGGGAGGCCGTCTTGGTTCCCGTGACTCTGGACAGAGGGATCTCGCACACGCCCAGATCCTCTGTGCCAGCTGTTTTTGTGTGGAGAAGGATCTCGTCCAGAGACGTCAGATAGGGATATCTGCCCTTTCCTCCCGCCTCCCGGAAGGCCTTAATTCCAGCTTTTCTCGCCTTTTTATACTGCTCCCCAGCAAAATCACTCATAGCGTTCCTCCTTCCTTTCTTCCTTGTCGTCAGATACTGGCAGATCCAGCTTTCCCGGAACCAGTCCCAGCAGATCTCTCAGTACCCAGCTGTGGTACCAGACGCACAGGGGAAGGGCCGTCAGAAGGGGAAGAAACGCGATCTGGGGAAAGGTTTTAAAACACAGAACGGTCAGGACTGCCATGGCTCCATCTCCCGCAAGCATCATGAGCGTCTTGGGGAGATTCTTAAATCCTGCTATGACTGCATTTTTAAAAGTAACGGCTAAGGGGTTATAAAATCTGGCCTGAAGTGGAAATACATACAGTACAAGTATCAGGTAAAAGAAAATCAGGTAAATGTAGACGGCCCAGCCGGCGTAGAGCATGGCGCCCCCCTCCTGTCCGTCAAAGTACCTGGTCAGAAACCAGCCGTCATACCAGAGCAGGAAGCCTGCTGCCCCCATAATCAGCGAGAGCGCCGCTCCCTGAAAGAGATTCTGCCGAAAGCTGTGGAAAAAGTTTCTGATCGTTCCCTCATTATCGTGCTCCAGCATTTTAAAGCATACATAGTTCATGGCGCAGAAGGCCGCCCCCGCCGTGATCAGCGGAAGGGAGCAGAGCAGGGTGAGAAATGTCAAAGCAATCAGATCCCCCGCCTTTCCCACTGTCTGCCAGAAGTGATTGTCTGTGTTAAACATCCGTTCTACCATCGGTCTTTCTCTCCTTTTCCTCTTCCTGTTCCTTTTCTCTCACATACTCATAAACCATCAGTCCCAGACGCAGCATCATGGCGTCGTCGAAGTTTCTTATATTCAGCCCCAGGCCTTTCTGAATCTTGTCCAGACGGTACACCAGCGTATTCCTGTGAATATAAAGATGCCTTGCCGTCTCCGCCACATTCAGAGAATCTTCAAAAAACTGGCGGATAGTAGTCAGCGCTTCCTCCTCAAACGCCCCTGGATCTGCCTGGGCGAATACCTCCCCCAGAAACTGTCTGCACAAAGGCATGGGAAGGCTGTAAATCAGCCGTCCAATTCCCAGTCTGTCATAGGAAATCACATGCTTTTCCCGGAAAAAAATGCGGCCCGCCTTCATGGCGATCCAGGCCTCCTCATAGGATCGGTTCAAAAAAGACAGTTCTTCTGCCGGCATTCCGAAGGAGAGATAGGCGTCCTCCATTCCCTCTGTATTAATCACATCAATCATGTTTTTTCCTATCTCCTCCAGTTTGGCCGTATCCTCCTTCTCCCCCAAGGTTCTGACGTACACGAAGCTCCCCGGCTCCGCCTGAAACAGAACGCCTCCTGCCGGACCTGCGTAAAGGGGATAAAGAATATCGAGAACCGTATCACAGCCATCCTCCCTTACTTTTATTAAAAATACAGCCCGCCGGGCCCTGCCGTCCAATCGGAGCAGCCGGGCCTGTTCTGAAACCTCCCCGGGAAGCAGCTGCCCCAGAATCAGGCGGCGGAAAAAAACGTCCCGATCCTGACGTTTCTCCTGACGCCGGAAAAGACCTGAGAGAGCGACTGCCGACAGGCGCAGAAGAGGCAGAACGTCTTCCTTACCTGTTCCGGCTAACACAAAGCCTTCCCCTCTCTCATTCCCCGTCCTGAGAAAGCACACGCCTCCCCGCTGCCAGGTTTTCTCTCCCCCCTCCGCCAGGGATCTTACATATTCTTTTAAGCGGTCCGAAACGAGACCTTCCTTCTCCAGCTCCTCAAACAGCTGTCCTTCTCCCTCTGAAAGCGCCAGAAGCTCTCCCTTTCCTCCAAACAGGGCAAGCGAAAGCCCGGACGCGTCCCTGATTTCCCCCAGCACATGTTTCAGCGCTCTCTTCGATACCAAGCCGCTTCCTCCTAATCCTGCGTCTATAAGCGGAAAAGAGGATACTGCCCCGGCAGCATCCTCCCCCCTTTTCACCGCCTCATTTTCCTATTCAGACGGTTTTAAAATTAATTAAAAATTGCGTTCTCAGTCTCCGTATCAAACGCGTGAATCTTCTCTGTATCCATGTACAGCTTAATGGCTTCGCCCGGCTTTACACGGACAGAAGGATTCACTCTGGCTGTCCATGTAGCTGTATCCATGTCAAAGTACAGGAACGTCTCGGCGCCCAGCATCTCGTATACGCGGATGGTGGCGTTCAGGCAGGCGTCCTTGTTGCCGCGCTCGCTGTCAGACTCATCGTGGAGATCCTCCGGGCGGATTCCCAGGGTAACCTTCTTTCCGATGTATCCCTTCTCCTTTAAGATGGCTGCTCTCTTCTCATCCATCTTAATGCTCTGTCCGCAGAATACAAGATGAACGCCCTCTGCATCCTCCTTCACCTCTGCGTCTACCATGTTCATCTGAGGCGCTCCGATGAAGCCTGCTACGAACTTATTGCCCGGCTTGTCGTACAGATTCTCAGGCGTATCCACCTGCTGAACCACTCCGTCCTTCATAACGACGATTCTGGTTCCCAGAGTCATGGCCTCTGTCTGATCGTGGGTAACGTAGATAATCGTTGTGCCCAGCTTCTGGTGGAGCTTGGAAATCTCGATACGCATCTGGCCTCTTAACTTGGCGTCCAGATTGGATAACGGCTCGTCCATCAGGAATACCTTCGGATTTCTTACAATGGCGCGTCCCATGGCCACACGCTGTCTCTGGCCGCCGGATAACGCCTTGGGCTTTCTGTCAAGCAGGTGCTCCAGATCCAGAATCTTCGCAGCCTCATGCACCTTCTTGTCGATCTCATCCTTCGGAACCTTTCTGATCTTTAAGCCGAATGCCATGTTCTCGTACACGGTCATATGCGGATACAGGGCGTAATTCTGGAATACCATGGCGATATCTCGATCCTTCGGCTCCACGTCGTTCATTCTCTTTCCGTCAATGTACAGGTCGCCGCCGGAAATGTCCTCCAGTCCCGCTACCATACGCAGAGTCGTAGACTTTCCGCAGCCGGACGGACCAACGAAAATGATAAACTCCTTGTCGCCAATCTCCAGGTTGAAATCCTTTACAGCCTCGAAGCCGTTAGGATACTTCTTACAGATGTGTTCTAATTTAACTGTAGACATATGGGTTCTCCTTTTCTATCAATAATGTTCAGCATTCAGATGCATTCAGTATATAAAACTTCTGCCGGATTTTCCACGGCACACCGCACAAAATACAGAGAAATTTTTCGTTATAATGACGAATCGGCTGTGAGATCCTTCACGCTCTCCCGGATCATCAGCTTAGCCGGAAGCGTCACCTGGACAGGCAGCTCCCGCTTCGTCAGAATCCGGTCGCTTAACAGATCCACCGCTCTCTCCCCCATAAAATCCATGTACAGGCGCATGGTGGTAAGCGGTGGAACCATATATTTGGCTGTGGGAATATCGTTAAAGCCCACAATGCTGAAGTCCTCCGGACACCTCTTCCCGGCCCGGCTGATGGCATTTAAACAGCCCACTGCCAGCGAGTCATTGGCCACAAAAACTGCCGTCGGAGGCTCGGGCAGAGCCATCAGCTCGTTCATCAGCCGAAAGCCCATGCGGGAAGTGAACGCTCCAATCCGCTCGTAGCTGACGCCCTCCTCCTTTTTCTCCTCCATAAATGCCCGGTACTCCAGCGTCCTCTTGTCCGTCTCCGCAAATGTTCCAGGCCCTTCCATATCGTTTCCGCCGATAAAGCCAATTCGTCTGTGCCCCTTCTCCCACAGGTAATCGAGAATCCGCCTGGTCTCCCTGCGCAGGTCAAACACAATGGAATCATATTTGTCGTAATTGGGATTGCTGTCCACAAAGATGGTGGGCCGTTCCAGCTCGTCGATCCGTTTCAGTTCCTCTGTTCCAAAGGTTCCCAGGCAGATGACTCCGTCAATGCCTGACACCCGGAATTCATCCTTTTCTGAAATACTGACAAGCCTGCAGCCAAGCTCTGCAGCACGTCTTTCTATGGCAATCCTCACGGAAAGGTAGTAGGGATCCTCCACCTCTCCTTCCAGTGAATAATAGTTGATCAGGAGAAGAGAGAGCCTGCGTTTCCTCTTCTTCTGGTTTTTTCCTCTGTATTCCAATTCCTCTGCGATCTCAAATATTCTCTTTTTCGTCGCCGCATTTACGCTCAGAGTTTCATCATAATTCAACACCCTTGACACTGTGCTGATAGAAACCTGCGCCCTCTCTGCTATGTCCCTGATCGTCGCCATATATGCTTCTTCCTATTCTTTCTATAATTTAAATGCCTGATTAACAGAAGACAGTAAACGCCCGTTCCTCTGCTTTCTCCCTCTCTGTGAAAGAAAGGGCGAAGCTCATGGCAAAGTCTTCGATTCTTACCTTGCACTCCTCTGTCTGCTCCTGACCGCAGGAGTTGCTTCCAAGACCGGAATGTTTCCAGTCAAGATTCAGGACAATATCGTCCTGTTTTTTAATTTCGCATGGATGAGCCGCGCTTCTGAGCGCCTCTGTGGTGTAGTCGTGAACATTGATTCCGACTCCGCCTCTGGAGGTAATGAGAAGTCCTTCTTTCTCATCTGTTAAGGAAACCCAGCGCACGTTCTCTCTGTGGCCGTTTTCCTGCGGCATCACATAATTTGTGTGCATTCCGTCCACATCTGTCTCATAGACGCCCATCACTGCTGCCTGTCTGGAATCGCAGTAATTTTCTCCCGGGCCCATACCGTACCAGGCCACATGGCGGAACGCTCCATTTACGTTCATCTCCACACCGATTCTCGGAAGGAACTCCGGCTCGAACTCCGGATTGCGGATGGCTGTGCCGTGAAGCTCTGTCTCCATGCTTCCATCTCCATAGACCGTGTATACATAGGCCAGCTTAAAGCCCCAGACCTGATTATAGCAGCCAAAGTGCTTCTGGATGTAAACCTGAGCCTTATTCTGTCCGCTGCTGACAGTCATGTACTCCATCTCCTCCATTCCTCTGGAAATAAAGTAGTTGTTCTTCCAGTCATTGACCTTGTACATGTCGTTGTCAATATCAGCCCGATCCACGGTAAGCACAGGACCTCTCTTAACAAGCTCCTGGCCGTCCTTCTTCATGGAAGACAGCACGCCGTGAACCTTGTCAAATGAGTATACCACATCCTGACAGGAAATGGAAACCTCTGTAGCTGTCTCCGAAACAGATACCGGCAGCTCTTCACGTTTCACGCTGACCGTTTTCTTCTCAGACAGCGGGAACTGATAATGTCCCAGCTCATGGCCGGCCGGAGCCCAGGCAGTCTCCTTCTTCTCCCTGACAGAGATATTTAAATAGTAGTCTCTGTTGTCCTTCCATTCCACCGCGCTGTGAGGAATCGTGAGAATCTCCTCCACGCCCGGCTCTGTGTGCAGGGAATCGATGGTAAAGGTTTCTAACGTCTCTTTTCCGTCTGTCACAGCGCACTCCAGGTAAATTCCATCCAGAGTCTTAAAATCATAGTAATTCTTAACGGCAAACAGATCTCCCGTCTCTCCCAGGCGCTCCATCCATACCGGGCAGATGACCTGCTTGTACTCCACAAGGCCTGGGGACGGAGTTCTGTCTGGCATAAGAAGTCCGTCGATACAGAAGTTTCCGTTTGTAGGGAAGTCTCCGTAGTTGCCGCCATATTTATAGGTAACGGTTCCGTTCTCGTCTGTCGTCTTAATGCCGTGGTCATACCACTCCCAGATAAATCCGCCCTGAAGACGGTCATAGGTGCGGTAAAGCTTCTGGTAATCTGCCAGACATCCCGGTCCATTTCCCATGGCGTGGCTGTACTCGCAGTGGATGTGGGGACGGTTGTGCTTCATTTTCGTCTCGCCAATCTCCTTTAAGCCTTTGAGTCTGGAGTACATGGTAGAGTACACGTCTGTGATCTCAGCCTCGAAATCCCCCTCATAGTGGATCAGACGGGAACTGTCCATAGCCCGGACGGCTTCAGCCTCCTTCTTAAAGTTCACGCCGAAGCAGGACTCGTTGCCCAGAGACCACATGATGATGGATGGGTGGTTGTAATCTCTCTCCACCATGCGGACCGCTCTGTCCACATAAGCGTTTTCCCAGGACGGATCGTCTGTAATCATATCGTAAACGTGAGCCCACTCAAAGCCGTGGCACTCCAGATCCGCCTCGTCGATCACGTACATTCCGTACTCGTCGCAGAAATCATAGATAGCCTCAATAGACGGATAGTGGGAGAAACGGATGGCATTGATATTGTGCTGCTTCATCAGAAGCACGTCCTGTCTCATCACCTCCAGATCCACCGTTCTGCCGCCTTCCGGAGAATAGTCGTGATGGTTTACGCCGTTAATCAGCACAGCCTTGCCGTTGACTGTAAATACGTTTCCCTTTACCTCCACTCTTCTGAAGCCCAGGCGGTAGCTTACCTGATGGGAAACGGTCCCGTTCTGCTCCATGGATAACGTAAGGGTATAGAGGTAAGGCGTCTCCGCTGTCCATGTGCGGACAGACTCCAGCCGGGCAGAGATGGATGCGCTCTCTCCTGCCTCAGCCTCTCCAGACGCTGCTGTCACTCCCTCGGCATCCGCAAGAACCCACTTTAAGGTTCCCTCTCCCGCCAGACGGATCTGCGCGTCAAACAGTCCTGTCGTGTAGGAATCGTCCAGATCGGCGTGAATCCGGCAGTCCTCGATTCTGGCCTTCGGCGCGCTGATCAGGGATACGTTTCTGTAGATTCCGCTGAACCACCACATATCCTGATCCTCTAAGTAGGTTCCGTCAGACCACTTGTAAACGCGGACTGTCACCTGGTTCTCTCCCTTATTAATATAGGAAGAAATGTCAAACTCTGCCGGGAGGCGGGAAACCTTGCTGAAGCCCACGTGCTCTCCGTTTACCCACACGTCATAAGCGCTGTCCACTCCCTCAAAGCGGAGAATGGTGTCGTTCTCCATCCAGTTCTCCGGGATCTCAAAGCTTCTTTTGTAAATTCCGGTAGGATTTTCTGTAGGCACATAGGGCGGATTTAAAGGAAACAGATACAGCACGTCTGTGTAGTGCATATGATCGTAGCCCTTTAACTGCCAGCAGGACGGAACCTCGATGGTATCCCATCCGGCGGTGTCATAATCGCGCTTCTCAAATCCTTCCGGGCTGTACTCCGGCGCCGTCAGATATTTGAAAGCCCAGCTTCCATTTAAAGAAACCTGCTCTGCGGAGTTGGTGAAAAAGGACGTGCGGCCCGGCAGACGGTTGATCCCTGTCAGGTTCTGATCCTCCCACCGTTTTTTTGCTCTCATCTGCATAACATTCATACCTCCCGTTTTTACTTGTATATTCTGCTGGTTTTCTAAACTAATTATATCTATTTTTTTAGTAAAAGTCAAATGGTTTGCTCAATATTTTTACTGCTATTTTTACTAAAACCTATTGACTTTTTATATTAAAAGGCTTATTATTTAATTACTTTTAGTGATTTTACCCAAATCACGGCGCCGTGTTATCGGCGTTTCCGCTGGAAGGTGGGTAAATAGTTCCAATTATTTAGGAGGTAAACGTATGAAGAAAACAAAATTGTTTGTATCTGCAGCAGCCATCTCTATGGTCGCAGCCCTTTCCCTCACAGGCTGCGGAGGCGGCGGAGACAAGAACGCAGCAGAGAGCGACAACACTATCACTGTATGGGCCTGGGACGTTGCTTTAAAACAGCTTCAGGCTTCTGCTGAGAAATTTAAGGAGACACATCCTGATGTAGAGTTCCAGTTCGAGGAGATGGGTACAGAGCAGATTTATACAAAACTTGCCACTACTCTGAATACAGGAAAAGGACTTGCAGACGTTATCCTTCTGGAGGGCGAGCAGGTAAGCGGCTACGCTTCTAAGTATCCAGACGGTTTTGCAGATTTAAGCGATATTGTAAATAAGGACGACTATCTCCCTGTTAAGATGGGCGAGGTTACTGTAAACGATAAGGTGGTAGGCTTCCCGTGGGATGCAGGCCCAGTGGCTCTCTTCTACCGCGCCGACTACTTTGAGCAGGCCGGAGTAAACCCGGAAGATATCAAGACATGGGACGACTTCATTGAGGCAGGAAAGAAAGTAACAGCTACCTGCAAGACTCCTTCCGGAGAGCCTGTTAAGATGCTTCCTATCGCTCCGAACGGATCCAACTTCTGGAAGCTGCTTCTGACAGAGAAGGGCGCAGGCTACTTCGACGCAGAGGGCAACACAGCTGTTAGCTCTCCTGAGGCTCTCGAGTGCATGGAGATGGCCAAGAAGATCTACGACGCAGACATCGCGTTAAACTACACAGACTGGGCCGAGTACGAGGGCGTTGTCGTAAACCAGAGCGTCGCTACTATCCCTGAGGCTGTATGGATGATCGGAACCCTCAAGGACAAGGGACCGGATCAGTCCGGCAAGTGGGGCGTTATGAGCCTTCCTGTATTCCCTGGAGACGAGCCTTCCGGTTCTACTAACGGCGGATCCGATATCGTAATCCCGGCTGCCTCCGCTAATGTAGATATTGCCAAGGAATTCGTACAGTTTGCCATGACAGACGTAGATTTACAGGCTGACGGCTTTGTAAACTATGGATTATTCCCGTCCTACATCCCGGCTTACGATGCAGAGGTATTCACAGAGCCAGACGAGTTCTTCGGCGGACAGAAGATTTACGAGACCTTCATCGAGCTGGGCAAGAAGGTTCCGGCTGTCAACTACACAGAGAACTACAACGAGGCCATGAAAGCTGCCGGCTCTGCCTGCGCTAAGGTTTACCTGGAAGGCCAGGATCCGAAGACCGTTCTCGAGGATCTTGAGAAGGATTTAGTTTCTAAGTTCGGAAAATAACCTCTCCATCCAGAACAACAGGAGGCTGACATGAAAACACGTAAAAAAGCAAAGTTTTTCCCTTACGGAATGATGATGCCCACCATCGTTATATTCGGGCTCTTTATGATTTATCCGGTGGTTTACTCCTTCTATTTAAGCTTTATGGAGTTCTCTGGAGGAACCTATACGTTTGTGGGACTGCAGAACTACATTGAACTTTTCAAGGATCCTGTATTCTACAAGGCTCTGTTCAATACGTTCTTCTACCTGATTATACAGGTTCCGGTTATGATCGGCCTTGCGCTTCTGCTCGCTGTGCTCATCGAGCAGAAGTTTATCCGGGGACGGGGATTTTTCAGAATGGCCACATTCCTCCCCACTATTACATCCCTGGTTGCCTACGCGCTGGTGTTTAAGGTACTGTTTAATACCGATCACGGCTTAATCAACTACATCGTTGAGTTTTTCGGCGGCGAGAAGATTCAGTGGGTATACTCCGCATGGCCGGCAAGGGCGTCCATCATTATCTCCATTACCTGGAGATGGGTTGGCTACAACATGATTATCATCCTGGCAGGCATTCAGGCAATCCCTACCGAGATGTACGAATCTGCTTCTCTGGACGGAGCGAACTTCTGGCAGCAGCTCAGATACATTACGATTCCAGCCATCAAGCCGATTCTTCTGTTTACAACCATTACTTCTACCATCGGTACGCTTCAGCTCTTCGACGAGCCGTACATCCTGACTCAGGGCGGACCGAACTATGCAACTATTACTCTGGGAGAATATCTCTATGATAACGGCTTCAAGTTCCTGAAATTCGGCTTTGCTTCCGCTTTGGGATACGTGATGGTTATTATCATCGGAATATTATCCTACATTCAGTTCAGAATGAATAAGGAGGATTGACATGCTTAAAAAAATCGGAGTATACGCATTTTTAATACTGGCGGCTTTCCTCTCCTTATTCCCATTCTACTTCATGTTTGTCAGCGGAACAAACACGAATGCGGAAATCCTGGCCGCCCCGCCGAAACTGATGCCGGGCTCCATGCTTTCCCACAACTTTTCCATTCTCGTGGAAAAGATGGATATTTTCAGGGTTGCTTTCAACACGCTGTTTATCTCTGTCGTGTTCACAGTGCTGGCCCTGATGCTCTATTCCGCTGCCGGATACGTGCTTGCCAAGTTTGATTTCAAGGGAAAAGGCCTGATTTTCAGCTTTATCATGGTTTCCATGATGATCCCGCCACAGGTTATTTACGTTCCGTTATTCCAGCTGTTTGTAGCCACAGGTATGACAAATACCTACACAGCTGTTATTCTGCCCGCTCTGGCCAATGCCTTCGGTATTTTCCTGATGCGCCAGAATATGATGAACTTCCCCACTGCCCTTGTGGAGGCGGCCAGAATCGACGGATACAGCGAGTTCGGCATCTTCTGCCGGATTGTGCTTCCTAATGTAAAGCCAGCCTTAAGCGCCCTGGTTATCTACATGTTCACCAGTATGTGGAACAACTTCATGTGGCCGTTAATCGTCCTGGAGACAAAGGATATGTACAACTTCCCGGTTGCCCTGGCTGTTCTGGACGGAAATCCGACCAACAAGGACTTTGCAGTGATTCTTCTGGCTACCGCTATCGCTACTCTTCCGATTTTGATTATCTTCATGGTATTCCAGAAGCAGTTCGTAGCAGGCGTTATGGGAGGCGCTGTCAAAGAGTAAATCTTTCAGAAACTTTCAAAAGAGATGTGTATTTTCTAAATTAAGACAAGCCCCCGGGCGGCCGGTTCATCCATACCGGCTGCCTGAGGGCTTGTTTTATTACTATTGCTTTTCCATTTATTAAATTATTAAGAAAATAAGAAAAGTTTTCCCATGGCTTCCATATGGAACGGGAAAACTTTTTCTTATTTTCATTCTCTATTAAAGCTCAAACTCTTCCAGAATGCCTGCCACCAGTCCGATGCAGCCTTCCACGTCTCTCTCGTCTGCCACCTCAGCCGGAGAATGCATATAGCGAAGCGGAATCGATACCAGAATGACAGGAGTGCCTCCGTTCTCGAAGTGAATCTTGTCTGCGTCTGTGCAGGTCAGGCGGCTGGCTGTCTCGTACTGAACCGGAATGCCCCGTCTGGCGGCAATTTTCTCCGCCTGGCGGTTCAGCTGAGACGGAATCAGCGGGCTGTTGCAGAGCACAGGACCAGCTCCCAGCTTTACCTCTCCCGCTTCCTTCACAGAGTACCCGTAAGGATAATCGGTACAGTAGGTCACGTCCACTACCACAGCCCAATCCGGCTTTACAGTTCCAGCCGTAAAGTACGCGCCGTTTTTCGTAGTCTCCTCTCCCGCTGTAGCCGCGCAGTAGACTCCCCGCTTCGTTCCGGCCTCCTTCACTCTCTTAAAGGCCTCCATAATGATATAGACGCCCAGGCGGTCGTCCAGGGCCCTTCCTGCAAATCTGCCTCCGGAAAGCTTCTCAAAACCGCAGTCAAAGGTAACGGTGGAGCCTGGCTTTACAAGGCTTAACGCCTCCTCCTTGGAATCGGCTCCGATATCAATCACCAGATCCGTTACCTCCATCTTCTCTTTTCTGCACAAAGCTCTGGAGCCGTTTACAACGCCCTTCACCATGCCGTGCTCTGTATGAATCTGAACCTTATGGCCGAGGTAAGTCTGGGGAATCACTCCGCCTCTGTCAATAGCGTAAAGGTATCCATGCTCATCCGCACAGGTTATCACAAGACCAATCTCGTCCAAATGAGCCGTAGCCAGAATTTTCGGCTCTGCCTGCGGATTCAGCACTGCCACCGTATCGTTCAGAATATCTGTGAATACCTGGTCTGCAAAGGGCTCCATCTCCTCCTTCACGATCTGGCTTCCCTGTGCAATCTCCCCCGAAACTGTCACAGCATCCAAAAGTCTGTTTAAAAATACTTCATGTTCCATGTAGGTCCTCCTCCTGTCTTTCATCTTACCTTTAGATCTTATCTTTCCCAGCCTGGAATGTCAATAGAATACGGCGCTTTATCTTTTCATCCACTGCTTTTTATGGTAAACTGTTCATAGCACAGTGTACATAAACTGTTTCCATTTATTTTCACACTAAAGGAGGAATTATCCATGACACCATCTAATGTGTATTTCACCACCTTTCGGACTTCATTTCGCGAAAATCTGCTTCAGAAGCTGGAACGTCTGATTAAAAAAGCCGGACTCTTTGAGCAGGTTGACTTCCAGAACAAATATGCTGCCATTAAAATCCATTTCGGCGAGCCGGGAAACCTGGCCTACCTGCGCCCCAACTATTCAAAGGTGCTGGCAGATCTGATTAAAGAACACGGCGGAAAGCCTTTTTTAACTGACTGCAACACCCTCTATATAGGAGGCCGCAAAAATGCCCTGGATCACCTGGATTCCGCCTACACCAACGGCTACAATCCCTTCACTACAGGCTGCCATATTTTAATTGCCGACGGTTTAAAGGGAACAGACGAAGCTCTTGTGCCGGTAGACGGTGAGTATGTGAAGGAAGCCAAGATTGGGCAGGCCATTATGGACGCCGACATTTTTATCTCCCTGAACCACTTTAAGGGCCACGAATCTACCGGTTTCGGAGGCGCGATCAAAAATATCGGAATGGGCTGCGGCTCCCGCGCCGGAAAAATGGAGATGCACAACGCTACCAGCCCCTTTATTCTTCAGGACAAGTGTATCGGCTGCCATGCCTGCGAGAGAAACTGTGCCCACGGAGCCATCTCCTTCCAGGAAAAGAAGGCTTTCATCGACGAGAACAGGTGTGTGGGCTGCGGGCGCTGCATCGGCGTCTGTCCTGTGGACGCTGTGGCAAACCACTGCGACGAATCCAACGATATCCTGAACAAGAAAATCGCAGAGTACACTCTGGCTGTGGTGAAGGATCGTCCCCATTTCCACATCAGCCTCGTGGTGGACGTATCTCCTTACTGCGACTGCCACGCAGAAAACGACGTGCCCATCGTCCCCAACGTAGGCATGTTCGCCTCCTTTGATCCGGTGGCTCTGGATATGGCCTGCGCCGATGCGGTCAACCGCCAGCCGGTGATGGCAGGCAGCGTTTTAAGCGAGAGGGAACACTGCCACCACGATCACTTTACAGACGTTCACCCAGAGACCAACTGGATGGTTGCTCTGGAGCACGCTGAAAAGCTGGGAATCGGAACTAGAGAATACAATCTGATTACCATTTAAAAGCATTGAAAAAGAGCAGACGATTTCGCGCTCCCCCAGGGCCGTTGCAAATCCTCTGCTCTTTTCATATACCGGAATCTTCGTTTATTTCTTTTTTTCTCCCATCTTCACCTGCATCCAGGCCGGCTGGTAAAACAGTTCTCTGGCGTTCCCTGTGTATCTTCTTCACCAGACTCCCCATATCCAGCCTGAGCCGCTCGTCAGGCCGGAAAAAGGCTCGTCCAGCAGAAGGATCTCCACCCAGCCTGCAAAAGCGTAAAAAAAGATGCCTTCCAAAGCCAGTAAACGGCGGAACGCATCTCTTTTCGCTGCATCCTGCAACATACTTATTCTTTTACCTTGTAAGCTTCTTTTACAGTTCTTAAAAACCGCTTGGCAGACTTTGAGAGCTGATAGTTTTTATTATAAACCACATTGATATCGCGGCCGGAACGCTTGCTGGGAACGGGAAATGCTAAAAGCCTTCCATCCTCCACCTCTTCCCTGACAGCCAGATTCGACAAAATGGAAATTCCAAGCCCCTGAATCACAGATTTCTTGATGGTCTCCTGGTTTCCAATACTGGCCATAATATTCAGCTGCTGGGGCAGGATCCCCAGCTCGGCGAGCTGGCGCTCTGCTTCCTTTCTGGTTCCAGAGCCTTCCTCTCTCATCAGCATCGCTTCCTGGCAAATCCAGGAAATATCACCGGACGTTCGGTCTATCGCCTGGTAGCGTCCGCTGTTCGGCGCAATAATCACCATCTCATCCCTGTAAAAAGGAATATATCTGCAGTGCTTTTTTTCCAGAACGGTTCCTGTAAAGCCGATATCTGCCTTGTGCTCTGACACCTGCTCCACCACCTGGGCGCTGTCCATCTCCCGAATCCGCAGCTGCTCTCCCGGATATTTTTCGTTAAATTTTGCCAGCAGCTCCGGCAGAAGATACTGAGCCGGTACCGTAGACGCGGCAATGGCAATACACTGCTTTTCTTCTGTCTTCCGGTGTCCGAACTCCTCCTTAATTTTGTACTGAAGATCCGCCATCTGTCTGGCATAAAAATACAGGCGCTGCCCCTCTTCTGTCAGACAGACTTCCTTCGTATTTCTCACAAACAGCCGGATATCCAGCTCCTTCTCCAGCGCCAGAATATGAGCGCTGACTGTGGGCTGAGTCAGAAACAGACGTTTCGCAGCTTTAGAGAAGCTGCCTGACTCGGCCACCTCCACAAAGGCCTCTAACTGTTTTAAATTCATCCGTATGGTATCCTTTCAACTGTCCCCCTGATGTCCATCCCATAACAATACGGATTCTTCTATTTATTATTTCAATAACCGAATCAGCTTATCGCTCTCAGGCGCCACGCTTCCAATTACAGAGACCGCCGTATCAATACCAGAGGCTTTCAGCTCGGAAAGAAGCGTACCTAAGTCTTCCCTGGCCACGCTTAACAGAAGACCGCCGGAGGTCTGCGGATCGTACAGCAGATCCAGATAGAATTCTTCTATTCCCTGAGCGTCTACGCTTCCAATGGAATAACCTCTGTTTTTGTAGGTTCCAGCCGGAACAAGGCCCATTTTGGCATATTCCACGGCATCCTGGAAGTAAGCGATATCATTGACCTTCAGCTCAAACGTAACGCCGCTGGCCGAAGCCATCTCTACACAATGTCCCAGAAGTCCAAAACCGGTAATATCTGTGCAGGCAGAAATACAGCATCGATCCGCAGCCCTCTTTGCCTTCTGGTTCAGGGAAGCCATTACCGTCTGCGCCTCCTGAACAGCTGAGGCAGAAGCCAGCTCAGCCTTGATCGCTGTGTTCACAATGCCGCTTCCAATCTGCTTCGTCAACACCAGCACGTCCCCTGGCTTACAGCCGTAATTCTTAAAAATCTTCTGGGGATGTACAAATCCAGACACGCAGAGACCGTATTTCGGCTCGTCGTCCTGGACGGAATGGCCGCCGACCAGGACGGCTCCCGCCTCCTTCACCTTATCGGCTCCGCCTGCCAGAATGTCTCCCAGAATTCCCGGATCCAGACAGTTTGGAAATCCCACGATGTTGAGCGCAACTGCCGGCTCTCCGCCCATGGCCCACACGTCGCTCAGCGAGTTGGCCGCTGCAATCTGCCCAAACATATACGGATCGTCCACAATCGGGGTGAAAAAATCCACAGTCTGAATCATGGCAATTTCATCAGTTATCTTATAAATAGCCGCATCGTCGGATGTCTCAATTCCAACTAACAGGTTATCATCATGAAATTTCGGCAGCTTGCCCAGAACCTGGGCAAGGGTCTCAGGACCTATTTTAGCCGCTCATCCAGATGTCTTGCTAAGCGTTGTAAGCCTTACGTTCTGCTTCATAGACAATCCCCCCTCCTTCGCATCTTTCTGTAAAATAAATAAAAAAAATCAAGGGGAAGGTCTAAGACGAACCCCTTGATTTCATGTGCATTTTAATTAGTCCTCAACCTTGATGATCTCTTTCTTGTTGTAAGAACCGCAAGCCTTGCAAACTCTATGAGGCATCATTAAAGCGCCGCACTTGCTGCACTTTACTAAGTTTGGAGCACTCATCTTCCAGTTAGCTCTACGGCTGTCTCTTCTTGCTTTGGAAGATTTATTCTTTGGACAGATAGACATGGTTACACCTCCTTAAATTGTTTGTAGATATCCTGGATAACTGCCATCCGTGGATCGAGCGACGTCCGGTCGCAGGTACAAGTCCCATAATTGAGATTCGTTCCACATCTATTGCAAATCCCCTTACAATCTTCTCTGCAAAGGACTTTCATAGGCAAACCAATCAGAATTTCATTTAACGCCAACTGGTCTACATCCAGATTATAACCGCTTAAATAAGGTTGTTCATCCAAATCTTCTGCCTGCCCGGCCTCTGGTTTATCCGTCTCCAGCTCCCTGTCAAGCGTGAGCTCACAGACATAGGCTACCGGTTCCAGACATCTGGAGCATGGAATCTCGACAGTCACCTTCGTGCTGCCCTCCAGGAAATACTTCCTGTCTCCTGTGTTTGTCACTGTCAGCTGAAAAGGCTCTGCGGACACAACTCTGTAGTCCTCTCCCCCTATGCTGACCTCCGTCAGTCCGATTTCTGCGTCATAAACCTTTTTCTTGCCTTCGCAGGTAAAAAGTTCAGATAAATTAATCAGCATATTAATCTCCTAATACGCACTATGCTATTATACATAGGCCCTCGTTTTTTGTCAATGGTTAATTTGCAGATTATCTTACTGAACGGATTATTTTACTAAAGCCAGAGTCTCTCTTGCGATGGCAAGCTCCTCGTTTGTCGGAACAACTAAGAGTTTAACCTTGGACTCTGGTGTGGAAATGATTCTCTCCACGCCTCTGCACTTGTTTAACTCCTCGTCGATCTCTGCTCCCAGGTAGGTGAGGCTCTTGCATACCTTGCTTCTGCATGCAGCGTCGTTCTCGCCGATACCTGCTGTAAATACGATTGCGTCAACGCCGTTCATAGCTGCTGCGTAAGCGCCTACGTACTTGATTACGCGGTAAGCGAAGATATCGAGAGCTGCCTGAGCCTTGTCGTCGCCCTTCTCTGCAGCCTGCTCCAGATCACGGCCGTCGCTGGATAAGCAGGAGATTCCTAACATACCGGACTTTTTATTCAGAACGTTCATCATCTCGTCCAGTGTCTTGCCCTCTTTCTTAGCAACGAACTCGATGATAGCCGGATCGATGTCTCCGGAACGTGTTCCCATTACAAGTCCCTCAAGAGGAGTGAGACCCATGCTGGTGTCAACGGATTTTCCGTTCATAACAGCGGAAAGGCTGGCGCCGTTTCCTAAATGGCATACGATAATCTTGCAGTCCTCATACGGCTTTCCGATGATCTCGGCTGTTCTCTTGGAAACGAAGCTGTGGCTTGTTCCGTGGAAGCCGTATCTTCTTACCTTGTAGTTCTCGTAGTACTCGTATGGAAGACCGTAAAGGTATGCTGTCTTCGGCATTGTCTGATGGAATGCTGTATCAAATACTGCTACCATCGGCACGTTCGGCATCAGCTCCTGGCATGCGCGCACGCCGATGAGGTTGGCCGGATTGTGAAGAGGAGCCAGATCGCTGCACTCTTCGATTGCCTTGATTGTCTCTGCAGTTAAAACAGTGGAAGCTGTGAACTTCTCGCCGCCGTGTACGATGCGGTGGCCTACAGCTCCAACCTCAGATAAGCTCTTGATTACGCCTGTCTTCTCATTTGTCAGGGCCTCAAGTACGAACTTGATAGCCTCTGTGTGAGTCGGCATAGCCTTCTCGCTCTTCTCCTTCTCTCCGTCAGCCGGCTGATAGGTAAGAATTCCATCGATTCCGATTCTCTCGCAGAGTCCCTTTGCCAGTACGTCCTCTGTCTCAGAATTAATCAGCTGATACTTTAAAGAGGAGCTTCCACAGTTAATAACTAAAATATTCATGTCTCCTAACCCTTTCCTTTATATACATTCTTTTTATTTTTGCTTTATGACATCTGAGCCTGTACAGCTGTCAGAGCAACTACACCTACAATATCCTCAGCGGAGCAGCCACGGGATAAATCGTTGACCGGTCTGGAAATACCCTGAAGCATCGGGCCGTAAGCCTCTGCCTTAGCCAGTCTCTGAACCAGCTTGTAGCCGATATTTCCGCAGTCCAGGTTCGGGAAAATAAGAACGTTTGCATGGCCTGCAACCGGGCTTCCCTTAGCTTTGGATTTAGCAACCTCAGGAACGAGCGCTGCGTCTAACTGAAGCTCTCCGTCCAGATCAAGCTGCGGATACTTCTCGTGTGCAATCTCAACTGCCTTTGTAACCTTATCAACCAGCGCATGCTTTGCACTTCCCTTTGTGGAGTGGGACAGCATGGCAATAATCGGCTTCTCTCCTATCAGAGCGCGGAAGCTCTTAGCACTGGAATCAGCGATAGCAGCTAACTCCTCAGAGTTCGGATCCTGATTCAGACCACAGTCTGCGAATAAGAAAGTGCCGTTAGAACCATACTCACAGTTCGGAACGTCCATAATAAAGAAGCCGGAAACAAGCTCTGTTCCAGGAGCAGTCTTTAAAATCTGAAGAGCAGGTCTTAAAGTATCTGCAGTCGCATGGCATGCTCCTGCAACGAGACCGTCTGCATCCTTCTCTTTTACCATCATAACGCCGTATGTGATATAATCTGTCTTTAAGAGTTCCTCAGCCTTCTCCTTAGTCATGCCCTTGTGCTTTCTCAGCTCAAACAGAGTCTCTGCATAGTGGTCAAACTTCGGATCTGTATCTGGATCGACTACTTTTAATCCTGTTAAATCAACTTCCAGCCAGCCGGCACCATCCATGATCTTCTCTTCCTTGCCTACCATGATCAGATCAGCTGTGCCCTCCTGAAGAATCTGAGCAGCCGCAATCAATGTTCTTTTATCTTTACTCTCAGGTAAAACGATTGTCTGCTTGTCCTGTTTTGCCTTTGCTTTCATTAAATCAATAAATGCCATGGTTAAAAAACCCCTTTCATAGAGATAAATGTATTTTCTGCTAACATTATATACCACCTGTTTATTGTATACAAGAGATAATTGTCGATTTTTTATTAAATATTTTTTTAACAGGCTTGTTTCTTTTTTAACCTGTCGTTTCATTCCTCCCTTGCCCTTTTCGTTTCTTCTATATATAATGATGACAGTCCGGCCTCTCCGTTCAGAGCCTTGGCCTGCGCGTGCCCGGGCCGGAATCATTCAGGAACTTCAGAAAGGCGGAAGCAGCTATGCATGTAACAGGACTGATCACAGAGTATAATCCATTTCACAACGGCCATTTATTTCATTTAAAGAAGGCAAGGGAAACGACAGGCGCCGACTATACGGCAGTGGTGATGAGCGGAAGCTTTGTCCAGAGAGGCGCTCCCGCTGTGTTCGACAAGTACAGCCGCACCCGGGCGGCTCTCCTTAGCGGAGCTGACCTTGTGTTTGAGATGCCCGCCCCCTTCTCCACCGCCTCAGCCAGAGAATTCGCCTCCTATGCTGTGGCGCTCTTTACCGCTCTGGGAGCCGTGGACTCCATCTGTTTTGGCAGCGAATGTGGGGAAATTGAACCGATTCTGCGCGCGGCACGTCTCTTAAATGAAGAATCAGAATCGTTTAAAAAACGGCTGCAGGATTTTCTGAAGGAAGGAAAAACCTTCCCCGAGGCCAGAAGCGCCGCCCTGGCAGAAGAGGGCGCGGAGGAGGCGAAGCTTCTCTCCTCCCCCAACAATATTTTAGGGGTGGAATACTGCCAGGCTGTTCTGCGCCAGCGCAGTCCTCTCTCCTGCTTTACGATTAAAAGAGAAGGAAAAGGCTATCACGATCCTTCCCTGGACGGTGTGCTGGGATCTGCCCTGGCTGTCCGCCAGGCTCTCCAGAGCGGAACGGATGTCCAGGCTCTGCGTTTTCTCCTTCCCGATCCCTCCTTTGACTCCGTCTGCCGCAGTATTCCCGTCTTCTTAGACGATTTTTCCGGGCTTCTGAATTACCGCCTCCTGACTGAGCAGGAGCCGGAACGCTATGCGGAAATACGGCCTGAGCTGGCGGCGAGAATCAAAAAGCTGGCCCCGGGCTTCGCTTCCTTTGACCAGCGGATCAAGGAGCTGAAAAGCCGCCAGCTCACCTACACAGGCGTCAGCCGCGGGCTGATCCACCTGATCCTTGGAATTGAGCAAAGGCAGATGGATCTCTTTAAAGAGGCAGGCTTCGCCCCCTACGCCAGAATTCTGGGCTTTCGAAAAAGCGCAGCCCCTCTTCTGCGGCGGATTAAGGAAAATTCCTCCATCCCAGTCATCATCAAACTGGCCGGAGCCGAAAAAAGACTGGATCCCGCAGGCGCCGCCATGCTGGCCTGCGAAATCCAGTCTTCCCATCTCTATCAGAACGTCCGGTGTGAAAAAGCTGCCTCAGGAGCGTTCCCCGGCAGAACCGCCGTCTTCCAAAACGAGTACACTCAGCCTGTTTTAATCCTGGACCAGGAGACTTCCCTGCTCCTTTAAAAGCCTTAAAAGTGTCGGCTCTGCGTGAAGCTCCTCTATCAGCTCTGAAAGCCCCTGCTGCTTCTGGGGCTTTCCTTGGCGGACTGCCCGGATCAGAATATTTTTCGGCGTGTGCTCCATGTCGATAAATTCCAGGATCTGCGTTCTGTAGCCCGCCTCCTCCAGAAGGCCGGCCCGGACAGCGTCTGTTAAAAGCGCAGACATTCTCTCCTTAATCAGCCCATACTTGAGGGCCGGAGCCAGCAGGCTGCTCTCAATCTGCCCGTTCAGCTCGTGCTGGCAGCAGGGAACTGACAGAATCACTTTCGCTCCCCAGCGGACTGCCTTGGCCAGAGCATAGTCGGTGGCAGTATCGCAGGCGTGGAGAGTCACCACCATGTCCACCTGATCGGCCCCCTCATAATCTGCGATATCCCCGTGAAGGAACGTCAGATTTTCAAATCCAAACTTTTTGGCCAGCCTGCTGCAGAGGGCAATCACATCCTTTTTCAGATCCAGGCCTGTAATTCGGACAGGATATCCCTTCACTTCCTTTAAATAATAGTACATGGCAAAGGTCAGGTAGGATTTTCCGCATCCGAAGTCTATGATCCTTGTCTCCTTCGAGCGGTCCAGCCGGGGCAGGATATCCTCCACAAATTCCAGGAAACGGTTAATCTGCCGGAATTTATCATACTTGGCCTTTACCACCGCCCCGTCCTTCGTCATAACCCCCAGATCCACCAGGAAGGGAACAGGCGTCCCTTCCGGCAGCACGTAATGCTTCGCGCGGTTGTGGCGGCTCAGCCTGGCCAGATCCTCCGGGCTGATATCCGCCGCCTTCGTTCTGCCTGTCTGCACCGTCTTTTCCGCCTTCTTATCCGGCGCCGCTAAAACGACCTTTTTCTTTATCTTAACAGTCACCGTTCCTTTTTTTCCCACCAGAATCGTCCCGCTTCCAAGCAGCGAGAAAATCTCGCCGTTCCGGTAGAGTTTGGAAAGCTGATCTTTCAGGTACTCTGCCGCCTCCCTGGCACTCATATTTTTATGGAAGGCCTGCTTCTCTGTAAATTCTTCTGCCTGAAATTTAAGCCTGCCCTGGAGAATCAGGGGACGGAGAATCAATTTAACATACCCGTCCCTGGTTCTGGGATTGCTTAAAATAATCCGATCCAGCTTCTCATTGAGAAAAAAAGCGAACGTCTCATCCAGCTTATGTCCCTGTTCCATCTTATCTCACCTTTGCCTAGTTCTTGAAGCTGTGGACAGGAGCCGGGATCCGGCCTGTACGGCTGATAAAATCCTCGCACTTAAAGCGGTTCACCGGCATGACGGGAGCGTAGCCTAACAGACCGCCGAATTCTACCGTATCTCCAATCTGCTTGCCGATCACCGGGATCAGGCGGACCGCCGTCGTCTTCTGGTTGATCATGCCAATGGCAGCCTCATCTGCGATGATTCCGGAAATCGTAGCCGCAGAGGTATCTCCCGGTACGGCAATCATGTCAAGTCCTACGGAGCAGACGCAGGTCATGGCCTCCAGCTTCTCAATGGTCAGAGCGCCCAGCGTCACCGCGTCGATCATGCCCTGATCCTCGCTGACTGGGATAAAGGCGCCGCTTAAGCCGCCTACATAGGAGGAGGCCATGATTCCGCCCTTTTTCACCTGATCGTTTAACATGGCAAGAGCTGCCGTCGTTCCAGGCGCGCCCACCCGCTCCAGTCCAATCTCCTCCAGAATCTCAGCCACGCTGTCTCCCACTGCCGGAGTAGGAGCCAGAGAAAGGTCGATAATTCCAAAGGGCACTCCCAGACGCTTGGCAGCTTCCTGGGCTACCAGCTGTCCGACTCTTGTGATCTTAAAGGCTGTCTTCTTAATGGTCTCGCACAGTACCTCGAAATTCTCCCTTCTCACCTTCTCCAGAGCCGTCTTCACCACGCCGGGGCCGCTGACTCCGACATTGATGATAGCCTCCGCCTCTGTGACGCCGTGGAAGGCTCCCGCCATAAAGGGGTTGTCGTCCGGCGCGTTGCAGAATACTACCAGCTTGGCGCAGCCCAGGGAATCCTGATCCTTGGTGGCCTTGGCTGTCTCCAGCACCACCTCTCCCATCAGGCGTACCGCGTCCATGTTCAGTCCGCACTTGGTGGATCCCACATTGACGGAGCTGCACACCCGCTCTGTGGAAGCCAGAGCCTGCGGAATGGAACGGATCAGAAGCTCGTCTGCTCTTGTCATGCCCTTGGATACCAGCGCGGAATATCCGCCGATAAAGTTGACGCCCACCTCTCTGGCCGCCTGGTCAAGTGTCTTCGCAATGCTGACAAAATCTGCCTCTGTTTTACAGGCGCTGCCGCCCACCAGAGCGATAGGAGTAACGGAAATTCTCTTATTTACAATGGGAACGCCAAACTCGCGTCCAATTGCGTCTCCTGTGGAGACCAGATCTCTGGCGTAGGAGGTGATTTTCCGATAGATCTTTTCATTGAGCTCTTCCACAGTGGAGGCCGCGCAGTCTAAGAGGCTGATTCCCATGGTAATGGTGCGCACATCCAGTTTTTCATTGTCGATCATGTTGTTGGTCTCATTGACCTCCAGCATGTTAATCATCATCGTATTTCTCATGGTTTTGTGTCCTCCTTAGATGCGGTGCATGCTGGTAAAAATTTCTTCTCGCTGGCAGCGGATAGACGCTCCGATTCTCTGTCCCAGCTCGTCCATTTCCCTTGCAATCTCATCAAAAGATTTGGGGGATCTGGCAATATCCACGATCATCATCATATCGAAAATTTCCTTCACAATCGTCTGTGTGATATCCAGGATATTAATATTGCTCTCTGCCAGGTAGGTACAGATGTTTGCCGCCATTCCCACATCGTTTTTTCCAATTACGCTGATAATAATTCTGCTCATAATCTCTCTTCTCCTTATTTTTATTATTTCATTCTTTTTTACTAAACTGTCACAATCTCCGAGACGGCATCCCGTCTGGCTACTGTAATCGGGAAATCGCTGGAATGGTAGGGCGTATCGCTCTCTGCTATCTCCAGCTTCACCGTCTCGTAGGCCAGCTCCTCATAGTTGTTTTCCTTACTCAGATGGCCCAGAAAAATGTGCTTTAAGTTATCGTGAAGGACACAGCTTAAAAGCCTTCCCGCATTGTCGTTGGACAGGTGGCCGTACTCCCCCAGAATTCTCTTTTTCAGATAGTAAGGGTAAGGACCGGCCTCCAGCATCTTCACATCGTGGTTTGACTCCAGAAGAATAGCGTCCAGACCCTGAAGCCTATCAATGGTGTACTGGGAATAATTTCCCATGTCCGTGGCCACTGCCACCGACTTTTTCCCCTCCTGCACCCGGTAGGCCACCGGATTGGCCGCGTCATGGCTGATTTTAAAGGGCTTGATCTCCAGATCTCCGATGAAAAAATCTACGTCGTGGGCCACAGGGCGCAAAAGCTCTTCCGGATAATCGCCTAGGCTTTTCATGGTTTTGATCTCCTCCAGGGTTTCCCTGGTGCTGTAAATAGGCACTCCGTGCTTTCTGGCCAGAACCCCCAGCCCCTTCACATGATCGGAGTGCTCGTGGGTAATCAGCACCCCATCCAGCTCTGATCCCTTGATGCCTATGTCATTTAATCCCTGTTCGATCCTCTTATTGCTGATTCCCGCATCCACCAGCAGGTGTGTGTGATCGCTTCCTATATAGATACAGTTTCCGCTGCTTCCGCTGGCAATGCTCACCATTCTCATGCTTGTGCTTCCTCTTTCATTTTCTCATTCAGTATGCGTTCTATCTGCTGTCTTACGTCTTCTATCGTCCGGTTGTTGTCAATGATCCGGTCCGCCATGGCCCGGAACTCTTCTTCCGACCTCTGATTTCCCATAATGTCCATACATTTTTTCCGGCTGTAACCGCGGCTGGCCATCAGGCGGCTGATCCGGTTCTCCTTCGAGGTATAGACGTACCACACTTCGTCAAACATCCGGTTGTGTTCCTCATCAAACAGGGCGGCCTCCACTGCCACCAGCTTTTCCGATGCAGTCTGGATGCCCTCCTCAATCCGTCTCCAGACTGCCGGATGGACGATGGAATTCATGGTTTCAAGGGCGTCCGCATCCTTAAAAATCAGCTCTGCCATCTTCTGTCTGTCCACACTTTTATCCGGCTTTAAATAGTCTGCCCCGAAGGCTTCCTCAATCCTGCGGCTGGCCTCGCCTCCCGGCGCCATGACCTCATGGGCAATATCGTCGGCCATGAGAAGCTTTGCGCCGAACTCTTCCTTTAAAAGTCTTAAAATCTCGCTCTTCCCGGAACCCACTCCCCCAGTAATTCCTATTACTCTCATCTTATCTCTCCCGCCTCTGCCGCTATTTCGTCTCAAACCAGGAATTTCCCGTCTTCATATCTGATTCCAGAGAAACCTTCAGATCCGCCGCATGCTTCATCTCCTCTGAGAGAACCGTCCTGACCGTGTCAAGCTCTTCTTTCCATGTCTCAATTAGAAGCTCATCGTGCACCTGAAGGACAATCCTGGACTTTAAGCCCTCTCTTCTCAGTCTTCTGTCTACCCGGTTCATGGCGATTTTAATAATATCTGCCGCCGTTCCCTGGATTGGAGAGTTCATGGCCACTCTCTCCCCAAAGGAACGCTGCATGAAGTTTTTAGAGGACAGCTCTGGAACGGGGCGTCTGCGCCCGAACATGGTAGTTACATAGCCATGCTCCTTTCCCTCCTCCACCAGACGGTCCAGAAATTTCTTTACCTCAGGATACGTCTCGAAATACCGGTTAATATACTCTAACGCTTCCTTTCTGGTAATGCTTAAATCCTCGCTCAGGCCAAAGGCGCTGATGCCGTAGACGATTCCAAAGTTGACTGCCTTGGCGTTTCGTCTCTGCAGAGGCGTCACCTGATCCAAAGGCACATGGAATACCTCCGAGGCAGTGATGGCGTGGATATCCTCCGCTTTTTTGTAGGCCTCAATCAGGCGCTCGTCCCCGGACAGATGGGCCAGCACTCTCAGCTCAATCTGGGAATAGTCGGCGTCCACAAAGACGCAGCCCTCCTGGGGCACAAAGACCCGGCGTATCTCCCGTCCCAGCTCCATCCTCACGGGAATATTCTGGAGGTTGGGCTCCGTACTGCTCAGCCTTCCTGTCGCCGTTACCGTCTGATTGAAAATTCCGTGGATTCTGCCGTCTGCCCGGATGTAGCCGGCCAGTCCGTCTGCATAGGTGGATTTCAGCTTTGTCAGCTGGCGGTAGTCCAGAATTTTCTGCACTACCGGATACTCGGGAGCCAGCTTCTCCAGCACGTCCGCGGCAGTGGAATATCCTGTCTTCGTCTTCTTTCCGTAGGGAAGCTCCATCTTCCCGAACAGAATCTCACCCAGCTGCTTGGGAGAGTTAATGTTGAAAACCTCCCCTGTTCCCTGATAAATTTCCTGCTCCAGCGTCTCAATCTGTCCCCGGAGCCGCTCGCCGTAAGCCTGAAGCTCCTCCCTCTTTACGCAGATTCCCGCCTGCTCCATGTGGAACAGACTGTAAATAAGAGGCATTTCAATGGAGAAAAACAGTTCCTCCATGCCAGTCTCCTTCAGCTTCTCTGTAAGCCTCTCTCTGGACTTCCAGGCAGTATAGGCCATGTAGCAGAGACACTGCTCCCCGGAATTTAATTCTTCTTTTCCGTTCTCTGATGCCTCCTGTCCCAGATCCATCGTAATTTCCGAGAAGATATCGCCAAAGGACTGTTTACCTATCAGATCGCCCTTGGACGGGACGGTCATGTCCAGATAATCTCTGGCCAGATCGTCATAATCGTAGGTATCCTTTAAAGGATTCAGCAGATATCCTGCCACTCCGGCGTCAAACAGCTGCCTGCTGTCTGGCGTATCCTCCCCGCAGTCTCCCAGGCGGTCTGCTGCCGGCAGAAACGGAAGCTGGCTTTTCAAATCCAGAAAGCTCAGTCCCGCTCCTCCCTCTGCCAGACGGTTCAGCTGCTCTGTCAGATATTCTCCTGAAATGGTATCTGAGGTATGAATGCAGTAAATATCCTGCTCTCCAAAGGCCAGTCCCAGAGCCAGAACCTCTCCCGCCTCCACAGCCAGCTGGACGCCTGCCTCGCCGTTCTTTCTCGCGCGTTCAAACAACTGCGCCGCTTCCTCAAGATTCGAAACGGCGCGAAACTGTTTTTCTTCCTGGTTTTCCGCTCTGGAATCCGCATCGAATCTCAGAAGCAGAGACTTAAATTCCAGCTGGCTTAGCAGCTGGTAAGCCTTCGGTGTGTAGAGATTTCCCATTTTCGCCTCCTCCATGGAAAACTCAATGGGACAGTCCGTGCAGATTAAGGCCAGCTCCTTGCTCATCTGGGCCATGTCATAATGCTCTCTCAGGGCTTTCTGTGCTCTGGGAGGCTTCACCTCGTCAATGTGGGCATAAGCGTTCTCAATGCTCCCGTAGGCTGTGATCAGAGCCGTCGCCGTCTTCTCCCCAATGCTTGGAACACCGGGAATGTTGTCGGAGGCGTCGCCCATCAGAGCCTTCACATCCACAAATTCCTTCGGTGTCACCTGATACTGTTCCTTCACGTCGGCAGGATAGTAGTCCTTAATCTCCGTGCCTCCTCTGGTGGTTTTGGGCATCCGGATCTTCACATGTTCGTCCGCCAGCTGCAGCAGATCCCGATCTCCTGACACGATGGCCACCTCCGCTCCAGCCGCCGCGCACCGGCCGGCGATGGTTCCCAGCACGTCGTCCGCCTCATAGCCAGGCAGAGAGCAGATGGGAATTCCCATAGCGGAGAGAACCTCCTTAATCACAGGAACCTGCTCCCGCAGCTCCTCCGGCATAGGCTTTCTCGTCCCCTTGTAGGCTTCGTACATCTTATGGCGGAACGTGGGTTCCTTCAAATCAAAGGCCACTGCCAGGTGATCCGCCTTTTCATCCTCAATGACCCGGAACATAATATTTAAAAATCCGTAAACGGCGTTGGTGTGGAGCCCTTTCGAATTCGTCAGCTCCGGCACGCCGTAAAAGGCCCTGTTCAGAATACTGTGTCCGTCTATTAAAACTACCTTGCTCATCTATCTGTCTCCCTGCACATTTTTACTGTCAATAGAACCAAATCCGAAACTGCAGAAGGGCTGTGACAATCACTGCCATCACGCCCAGCGTGTTGACTGCATAGTGAAACATCCGGAACATCCACATATGGCTCACCTTTAAATAGGATTCCTCAATCTTGTGCTCCAAATCCCCGGCAATGTCGTAAGTTCCCGAATCGTGATCCAGCTGCCTGAGTCCCACGTCCACCATAAAATAAATCTCCAGCTCCTCCCGGCAGTTGGGGCACTCGTCAATATGATTTAAAAAGGCCTCCAGCTCGTCGCCAGCCAGCTCGTCCCTGATATAGGGCGTCACCAGACGCTCCGCTTCCTGACAGGTCATAGGCCCCCTCCTTTCCCATCTGCGCGCGTAAAAATCTTTTCTTATCATACAATAAGAAGAGGTGTTTTTCAAGGGAAGCTTTCTCTTTCAAGAAGAAAGGATTGTAGGATTACAATACATGTGTTACAACTGAATATTTAAAAAGCAGAGACGCTGCCTTTGTGTTATATTTTAGTCACCACAACAAAAATCACATAAAGGAGTTCTCTGCTATGTCTACTATAACACAAGATATGAGGTATCGTCTATCTCTGATTCAATATGCTGAAAAATTTGGTGTTACCAAAGCTGCCATCAAATATAAAACGAACCGGCAGTACATTTACCGCTGGAAACGACGCTATGACGGCTCCTGGGACTCCCTCCGCGAACGCTCCCGCAGACCTCATTCCCATCCCAATCAGCATACAGATGATGAAATCAAACTAATCCGACATATGCGACGCAGAAATCCTCACTCTGGTTTAGTTGTTTTCTGGGTAAAACTACGGCAGCGCGGCTATTCCCGTTCCATTTCCGGACTTTATCGTTTTCTCAGAAAACAAGGAATCATGGCGGTACATCCACCCAATCCAAAGTACATCCCTAAGCCCTATGAAGCGATGGATTATCCCGGACAGCGGATTCAGGTTGATGTGAAATTTGTTCCCTCTGCCTGCCTGAAAAATTCCCAGGTCATTGGAAAACAGTTTTTCCAGTACACGGCCATTGACGAGTACTCCCGCTGGCGTTTTGTGGAAGCATTTGAGGAGCACAGCACCTATTCTTCCGCCCAGTTTGTAGAACATCTGGTAAAGGCCTTCCCGTGTCCAATCGAATGCATTCAGACTGATAATGGCACAGAGTTTACCAACCGTTTTACCTCTCGCAACGAAAAGCCTACCCTGTTCCAGAAACATCTGGAACTCCACGGGATCCGCCACAAACTCATCCGCCCCTTTACCCCACGCCACAACGGGAAGGTGGAACGAAGCCACAGGAAGGATAATGAGCGTTTCTATGCGACCCACCTGTTCTATTCCTTTGAGGACTTTGCAGCACAGCTAAAAGTATATAACCGCAGAGACTATAACAGCTTTCCCATGCGTCCACTGGGATGGAAATCACCCAATCAGGTACTTCAGGAATATTTACAATCCGTGTAACAAATGTTTGACAAACCTACAAGCTTTCTCTTTCAAGAAGAAAGGATGCTGGAAAAAACGAAAAAATTCAAAAAACAGTTGCAAAGTCTCCCGAATTTTGGTAGAATAAATTTGTTTTTAAGCTTCTGAAGCATAGAAGCCGGCTTGTCGGAATGGCAGACGAGGAGGACTCAAAATCCTTTGGTGGCGACACCGTGCGGGTTCAAGTCCCGCAGCCGGCACTCCTTGGCAGGGGCAGGGGATACTGATTTTTGCACAGCAAGGGTTAGTATCCCTTTTTCTTTCTTTTTAACAGGAATATGCCTTCTCGCAGACAGACAGGGGCAGATGCGGCTTTATCTGATCCGCATCTGCCCCTGAAACTTTTACCAGCTGTTATTAACTTTTATCGTGAGCTGTTTTTCTCCTGCTGCTCCCCTTCATTTCTAGTGATGGAACAGACGGATTCCTGTAAATGCCATCACCATACCGTATTTGTTGCAGGTCTCGATTACATTGTCATCCCGCACAGATCCTCCTGGCTGGGCAATATACTTTACCCCGCTCTTATGAGCTCTCTCAATATTATCTCCAAATGGGAAAAAGGCGTCGGAACCCAGAGTCACATCCTGCATCTGGTTAAGCCACTCTCTCTTCTCCTCCCTGGAAAATACAGGCGGCTTCTCTTTAAAAATTCTCTGCCAGGATCCCTCTGCCAGCACATCCATATGCTCCTCACCAATATAGACGTCAATGGCGTTGTCTCTGTCTGCTCTCTTGATTCCATCCACAAATTTCAGATTCAGCACCTGAGGAGCCTGACGCAGGAACCAGTTGTCTGCCTTCTGACCTGCCAGCCTGGTGCAGTGGACTCTGGACTGCTGGCCTGCACCGATTCCAATGGCCTGTCCGTTCTTTACATAGCAGACTGAGTTGGACTGGGTATATTTTAAGGTGATCATGGCTACTGCCATATCAATCTTCGCGCTGTCCGGAAGCTCCTTATTCTCTGTCACAATATTGGTAAACATATCCTTATTGATATCCAGCTCATTTCTGCCCTGCTCAAAGGTAATTCCGTATACCTGCTTGCGCTCCAGCTTCTCCGGCTGATAGTCCTGGTTAATCTCAATCACATTGTAGTTTCCGTTTTTTTTGGATTTTAAGATCGCCAGAGCTTCCTCTGTATATCCAGGAGCGATAATACCATCAGAAACCTCTCTCTTAATCAGCTTCGCTGTGTCAGCATCGCACACGTCTGACAAGGCAATAAAATCGCCGAAGGAGGACATTCTGTCCGCGCCCCTGGCTCTTGCGTAAGCGCACGCAATTGGAGAAAGCTCTCCCATATCGTCCACCCAGTAAATTTTTCTGAGGGTTTCGTCCATGGGAAGCCCTACTGCGGCGCCTGCCGGAGACACGTGTTTAAAGGAAGTAGCTGCCGGAAGGCCTGTAGCCTTCTTAAGCTCGCTTACCAGCTGCCATCCGTTAAACGCATCCAAAAAGTTAATGTAGCCTGGGCGGCCGCTTAATACCTTAATCGGAAGCTCGCTTCCATTTTCCATAAAAATCCTGGACGGCTTCTGGTTTGGGTTACAGCCATACTTTAACTCTAATTCGTTCATGTGTCCTGCCTCTTTTCTGTTTTTCTCTTTCTGATTATTTCATGTTTTTATTGATAATCTTTGTCTGCTTTTCTCCTGTAGCAATGTCAATGTAACGTACAAACAGGGATACCTTATTATCAGGGTTCAAGCTCTCCCAAAGCATGGCTGCAAAAGCTTCCATATCATCTGGAATATCCACCAGCTTCGGCTCTCCCTCAAAGCTCGGAAGCGGATTTCCATCGTGCATATAGGTATGAATAAATCTTCCCTCTCCAGCCAGAGGCTTTTCATAGGCATAGGTGTATCTTAAACAGGAATCAGGACATCCGCTGTCACTTTTTAAGATAGACATGGCAAAGTTGTAGCTGCCGTTTTCAATATGCATGATACCGGAAATCCTAGGCGTATAGTTAGGCGCATCCGGCTCAAATTCTCTGCTTCTTAAAGACTGCTCAAAGGTGAGCTGACGATCCATTCCCTCATAAATGGTATCCGTCTGATCTCCATTGGTTACAATAGTTTTATTTCCCAGCACCCTTACTGGAGCATAGATAATCAGGCTGGGATCCGTAAGCTTGGACGGATCAAAGGCCTGCGTGCGGATTCCGTCTCCCTCCTCCACAAACACACGATTTCTGCTGTTTTCACTTCTTCCCATGATGAAATAGGCGGCCACTGCCTTCGTGCCGTCGGCGCTCCTTCCAATGACAATGCCTCTTCCAGGGTACGCATTGTTCTTCAGTTCCTCAGAAAGCGAGATCTTATTCACCTTTTCGTCCTCCCTATACGGTTATTCAATCCGTTCATCATTTTTATATTCTGCGGCATCAGAGTACCGAACGTACACTGGCGCTGATTTCATTATATACCATCCCTCTTCTGATTGCCAGTAATAAAAACTGAAGTGTTTTTAGAAGCTATACTTATAAAAAGTTAAGAAATATTAATATAAAATTTCTGACATTTTACAGGAAGATATTGTATAATGGGCTTATTACATGAATTCATTGCATAGGAGGAACTACCATGCGTAGAAAAACACTGTTCCTTGCAGCCCTTCTGCTCGCTATGGCAGTAACCGGCTGCCGGAAGAAGGAAACCATCGATTTATCCACGCTCCACACCACAGCTGCCGAGACGGAAAACCAGTCAGAGAAGGAACCTTCCAAGGAACCCATCCAGCTGGATACGGAGCATACAGAGTCTTCCTCAGAAACAGAACATAAATATTCTGTGGATATTTCCATGGAAACCTACACAGACGGCGGCGTTTCCATTCAGTACCCTGTCCTCTCCAGTCTGTCGGATCAGGAGCTGCAGGAAAAGATCAATCAGCTGATTAAAGAGAATGCCGTTTCTGCTGCCAGGGCAAAGGGGCTTCCTGCAGAGGGCGCTTCCCTCACTGTGTCTGCTTCTGTGGAATCTTCCAACCTGAAGCGTCTTGTGCTGTCCTATAAAGGGGAATTGAAAAAGGGCGCTGACACCGAACGGATTTTCTACTCCAATACCATTGATCTGGAGGAGGGAAGGAATCTGCAGCTGTCCGACTATGCGGATGCCTACACAGTCGCCGGCTATCTGGCGTCAGGGGACTATGTGTTTGCAGAGGCTCCCAAAGGAGACGAGACTGCTGTCCGGGCGTATATAAACGGCGCGGGACGGGATACTGATTATTACTATAAGAAGCTGGCAGAAGCCGATTTTTCTGAAACAGGCGCTTTCCCGGAGTACTGCAGCTTTGAACGCCAGGGTACAATCTTTGTGTCTGTGCCTGTCAGCCACGAGCTGGGAGATTACGCCCTCATCAAATATGTTCCGGATAACAAATAGAGAAAAATAAAGGAGATTTCATCCATGGAAAACGTAACGATTTTCACTCACCCGCTGATTCAGCACAAAATTTCTATCTTAAGAAAGAAGGAGACCGGAACCAATGAATTCCGCTCCCTGATCGAGGAGATCGCCATGCTTATGGGCTATGAAGCCCTGCGGGATCTGCCTCTGGAGGAGGTGGAGGTAGAAACCCCCATCGAGACCTGCATGACCCCGTTCTTAGCCGGCAAAAAACTGGCTGTTGTCCCGATTCTCAGGGCTGGTCTTGGTATGGTAAATGGTATTCTGGCTCTCGTTCCCTCCGCCAAGGTAGGCCATATCGGCCTCTACCGCGACGAGGTGACTCACGAGCCCCACGAGTACTACTGCAAGCTCCCAAGCCCTATCGACCAGAGAATCATCGTGGTAACCGATCCCATGCTGGCTACCGGCGGTTCTGCTGTGGAGGCGGTAGACTTTATCAAGCAGCACGGAGGCAAGAGCATTAAATTTATGGCTATCATCGCCGCTCCGGAGGGACTGAAAAGGCTTCACGAAGCCCACCCAGACATCCAGATTTATGTGGGACATGTAGATCGCTGCTTAAATGAAAACGCCTACATCTGCCCTGGTCTGGGCGATGCAGGCGACCGGATTTTCGGAACGAAATAGGAAGCTCAGGCCTGGAAGGGCGTTTTTTACCGCTCTTCCTTTTTTTCTGCCACCTCTCCCAGTCTCTTGTAGATGGATTTTTCACTGACGCAGCCTCTCACGCTGGACAGAGGGTAGATATTGGATTCCCGTCCAATGACCGTTCCAGGATTCAGCACAGAGCCGCAGCCCACCTCCACCTGGTCTCCCAGCATGGCGCCTACCTTCTTTCTTCCGGTCTCAATCTCTCCGTCCTCTCCGTGGATTTTGACTAACAGTTTATCGGATTTGACGTTGGAGGTAATGGAGCCTGCTCCCATGTGGGACTTATATCCCAAAATAGAGTCTCCCACATAATTGTAGTGGGGAACCTGAACCTTATCGAAGAGAATGACGTTCTTAAGCTCTGTGGAATTGCCCACTACGGCGCCCTCTCCTACCAGAGCGCTTCCGCGGACAAAGGCGCAGTGGCGGATCTCCGCTCCCCTGCACACAATCAGAGGACCGTTTAAAAAGGCAGTGGGAGCCACCTTGGCTTCCTTATGAATCCAGATATTCTCTCCCCTCTTCTCAAACTCCTCTTCAGGAAGAGTATTCCCAAGCTCTGTCAGAAAGGCGCTGATTCCTTCCAGAGCTTCCCATGGATACTCAAAGCCTGACAAATATTCGCCTGCCATGGTATGAGTCAGGTCGTAGAGCTTCTCAATTTTCATATCCTGTTTTTTCATTATTTTTTCTCTCCTTTTCCAGCATAGGCAGCCTTTTTTGTACTGCCTGTTTTATAATTTTGGGCGGCCAGCTCAAACTGGCGGCGCAGTCCCGCCTGATTGGCCATGTGGACGGCCGCGTAGGTTCTGCCTGCCACAAACCGTTCCAGCTTTTCCATGTACTCTGCCTCTGTGATGCTTCCCTCTGCCACATAGGTCAGCCCCTTTTCCCAGCTGGCTGTCAGCTCAGGATTCAAAAGCTGGCGGATAGAAGCCTGCACCACCTCATAGATCAGCTCGCCCAGAAGCGTAGGCGTAATAACCTGTGTTTTGGCATTCAGGGACAGATAGTGAATGCTCATCAGCTTTTTCAAAATCTCCGCCCTGGTGGCGCTGGTTCCGATTCCGCTGCCCTTGATCTGGGCTCTCAGCTCCTCGTCCTCAATCAGCTGTCCCGCATTTTCCATGGCCAGAATCATGGAACCGGAAGTGTACCGCTTAGGCGGGGAGGTCTCCCCCTCCTTCACAGAAAGCGATTTAAGCTCCAGAACCGTTCCCTTCTTCAGGCCTTCTAACATCTGTGCAAAGGCTCCGTTTCCAATGACCGTCTCCTGAGAGCCTTCTTTTTCCCGGCTCTCCGCGTCCGATTCTGCTGCCTGCGGCTGCTTTTCCTTTCCGGCTTCCTCCGCCCCGTCGTTTTTCCCAGCGCGGGAGACGTCGGACACCTTCAGGTATCCCGGCTCCTTCAGCAGCTTAAAGCTGGCGAAGAAATGCTCTGTCTGTGAGAGCAGCTCCACCGAATACTTTCTGTAGACTGCAGCCGGATAAAAAATGCTCAGGAAGCGTCTGACAATCCTTTCATACACTTTAGCGTTCAGCGGCGAGAGGGATCTTAAAGCTCCCATTCCCTGTCCGGTGGGCACGATGGCGTAGTGATCGGTAATCTGCTTATCATTTACATATCTGGTTTTTCCAATGGTTTTCCACGTTCCCCCTGCCAGGACTTCCTCCGCAAAGGCGGCGCAGGGCTGGAATCCTCTCAAGCCGGAAATATTCTTTGCAATCTCCTTCGCCACAGCAGAGGACAGCACCCTGGCGTCTGTTCTCGGGTAGGTTACCAGCTTTTTCTCATACAGCTCCTGCACTACTTTAAGAGTCTGATCCGGGCTGATCTTAAACAGCTTTGAGCAGTCGTTCTGAAGCTCCGCCAGGTTGTAGAGAAGAGGCGGATTTTTCGTCTCCTTCTTCTTTTCCACTGAGAGTACCGTTCCTGACATGGGCGGCTTCTCTGATAGAAAACGGATCAGCTCCTCCGCCTTCTCTCTCTCCTTAAAGCCATTATCCCGGTAGAGCGCAGGGGACTGGAAATACCTTGAGCCTTCTGCGGCCTTCCACTCCGCCTGGAAATCCATTCCGTCCTGCTGAAAGGTTCCAATGACCCGGTAAAAGGGGGTCTTCACAAAGCTTCGAATCTCCCGCTCTCTCCTGACTGCCATTCCAAGCACGCAGGTCATCACACGGCCTACCGATACCACCGTCCACTTGCTTCCCATAAAATTTGCAATGGCGGGGCCGTATTTCAGTGTCAGGGCCCTGGAAAAATTGATGCCCATAAGATAGTCCTCTTTGGCTCTCAAATAAGCGGAGGCAGCCAGATTATCGTACTCGCTCAGGCTTTTCGCTTCCCTGATTCCACGCAGAATCTCCTCCTCTGTCTGGGAATCAATCCAGACTCTCTTTTCCTGCTTTCCCTTTACACCCGCCATCTGGGCTACCAGACGGTAAATGTACTCTCCCTCCCGTCCGGAGTCGGTGCACACATAAATGGTGTCGATATCGCTTCGTTTCAAAAGCGAGCTCACAATTTTATACTGTTTCTTTACGCCGTCAATCACCTGATATTTAAAATCCTTCGGGAGAAACGGAAGCGTATCCAGACGCCACTTTTTATACCTGGCGTCATACTCCTCCGGGTAGCTCATGGTCACCAGGTGTCCGACACACCAGGTCACCACCGCTGTCTCGGACTCAATATAGCCGTCAGCCCGGCGCCCGGAAATTTTCAGAGCGCGGGCAAACTCCTGGGCGACGCTTGGTTTCTCCGCAATATATAAAGCTTTGGCCATTCTGTTCCCCCTTCCTAGCTTCCTGCCCTGTATTCAGAAATCACTGCAGCCGCAAACATGAGAACGCAGCCTGCCAGCATTTTGGCTGTAACTGTCTCCTTCAGGAAAATCACGGAAAAAATCAGGCCGAATACAGATTCAAAGGACAGCAGGATCGACGCGGTATTCGGACTCAAATACTTCTGCCCCACATTCTGCACTAAAAAGCCCAGCATACTGGCAATCAGTCCCAGATACAAAAGCGGCCATGCAGTCTGCCAGTCCAAAAGCTCTCTAACATCCCTTACTCCCTCTGTGGCAAGGGCCAAAACCCAGAACAAAAGCGCAGAAACCATAATCTGGAGTACCGTTAAAAGCACCGGATCTCTGTGCCTCGTATACCGGTCCACATAGACCATATGCCAGGCCAGAAATACGCTGCAGAGGAAGGTCAGCACGTCTCCCAGATTAATCCCATGTTCTCCGTTCAGGGAGATAAATGCCAGGCCGATCACCGCCAGGACTGCAGCTGTCAGATTATTCTTCCTGGGCTTCACTCCGTTCAGCACCCAGTGCAGAAACGGTACAATAATTACATAGAGTGTCGTAATAAAGGCATTTTTGCTGGCTGTCGTATGCTGCAGTCCATAAGTCTGGAATACATAGCTCATTCCCAGCAGAACGCCCAGCACAATCCCGCAGTGCAGGTCCCGGCGGTTCATATGAATCAGGCGTCTGTGAAACAGAACGGCCAGCCCCAGGGAAGCAATCGTAAACCGGTATGCCAGCACATAGGCAGGACTCAGCATATCAATGGAGTTTTTCATTACCACGAAAGTGCTTCCCCATATGATAGTAACTGCCAGAAAGGCCGCAATCGCCAGGGCTTTCGCCATTCCCATATGTTTCGTATCCATAATCTCTTTTCCCTTCTTCGGCACAAAGCGAAATATTTCCTCTCCGGGCCGAAGCAAAAAAACGACAGGGAGTCCGTCTGTTCCTCTGGACTCCCCCTGTTTTTCATCTATTCTGTACAAAAACGGTAAACCGTCTCCGTCTGTTTCTCAACGCCCGCTTTTATAACGGGAGATGGAAACTGCGGATGGTTCACTGCGTCTGGATAATACTGCGTCTCAAAACAGTATGCGCGGCGCGCTCCGTAGACCGCTCCATCCTTGCCTGGAAGGCTGTTGTCCAGGTAATTGGCCGTGTAGAACTGCACGCCTGGCATATCGGTCCAGACCTCCATCACGCGGCCGCTTTCCTTATCCCAGGCCTTCGCAGCCAGAGCCAGACCTTCTCTGTCCCGGTTAATTACCCAGTTGTGATCATAGCCGTTTCCCTTCACCAGCTGGTCATAGCCGCTCTCCAGATCCTGCCTGATTTCCTTTGCCTCTGTGAAATCCATGGGAGTGCCCTTCACCGGCACAACGGTTCCATATGGAATAGAAACCTCGTCTGCAGGAGTGAACTGATCTGCGTTCAGATACACCTGCTGTCCCATAGCGTCTCCCGACTGATGGCCTGCCAGGTTAAAATAGGCGTGGTTCGTCATATTCATGATCGTGTCCGCATCTGACACGCCTTGATAGCGGATGTGAAGCTCGTCCTGATCATTCAGCGTATAGGTAACGGAAATCTTTAAATTCCCAGGGAATCCCTGATCTCCGTCCGGACTTTCCAGAGTAAAGCAGACAGAGCTTTCGTCTGCCTCCTCCCAGGTTCTGGCCTCCCAGAGACGGTTTCTGTAGAAATCATTGCCGCTGTGGAGATTGTTCGGCCCATTGTTGACAGTCAGAGCGTACTCTCTGCCGTTCAGCTCAAAACGGCCGCCTCCAATCCGGTTGGCGTTCCGCCCAATAATCTCCCCTAAGTGAGCGTCGCTGGCCAGATAGTGTTCCGGGCTGTCGTAGCCCAGAACCACGTCGGCGAACTTCCCCTCTCTGTCAGGAACCAGCATGGAATGCCACACAGCTCCCAGATCGAGAAATCCGGCTGTCAGTCCGTTTTTATTTTCTAATGTATATTTATGCACAGCTTCTCCGCCCGGCATCTGTCCGAACGCTTCCTTTGTATACGGCATAGCTGCTCCTTTCGCCTGTCTGCTTTTTACTGCTCCTTCGCCTGAATATATCCCTGGGCTGTCAGAAGCTCCGCGCAGAGAACGGCTCCTCCTGCCGCGCCTCTTAACGTATTGTGGGAGAGACCGACAAACTTATAATCGTAAACGGTGTCTTCTCTCAGGCGTCCTACGGAAACGCCCATGCCGCGCTCGAAATCTACATCCAGCTTTACCTGAGGGCGGTTGTCCTCCTCCAGATACTGGATAAACTGCTTCGGCGCGCTGGGAAGCTCAAGCTCCTGTGGAAGTCCCTTAAATGCAGTCAGCTTCTCAATCAGCTGTTCCTTGGAAGGCTTCTTTCTGAATTTTACAAATACTGCCGCCGTATGGCCGTCCAGCACGGGAACGCGGATGCACTGGCAGGTAATGACCGGCTCGCTGGCCTTCACAATCACGCCGTCCTTAATTTCTCCCCAGATACGCAGCGGTTCCTGCTCGCTCTTTTCCTCCTCGCCGCCAATATACGGGATAATGTTCTCTACCATCTCCGGCCAGTCCTTAAAGGTTTTTCCGGCGCCTGAAATAGCCTGGTAGGTAGTCGCCACTACCTCGTAAGGCTCAAATTCCTTCCATGCGCTGAGCACCGGAGCGTAGCTCTGAATGGAGCAGTTGGGCTTTACGGCGATAAATCCTCTCTTTGTTCCCAGACGCTTCTTTTGGAACTCTATCACCTTAAAATGCTCCGGATTCACCTCCGGGATTACCATCGGCACATCCGGCGTCCATCTGTGGGCGCTGTTATTAGATACAACCGGCGTCTCTGTTCTGGCATAAGCCTCCTCAATGGCGCGGATTTCGTCCTTTGTCATATCGACTGCGCTGAACACAAAATCAACGCCTGCCGCAACCTTCTCCACCTCATTGACGTTCATGACAACAAGGCTTTTTACGCACTCCGGCATGGGAGTTTTCATCTTCCAGCGTCCTCCCACAGCCTCCTCATATGTTTTTCCGGCAGATCTGGGGCTTGCAGCCACTGTCACGACCTCATACCATGGATGCTCTGCCAGCAGGGAAATAAATCTCTGCCCAACCATTCCTGTTGCGCCCAGAACGCCTACCTTTAATTTCTTCTTCATCTCCATAACCGTTTTCTCCTCATTCCCGGAACAAATCCGCTTGTATTTCGCCTTCTGTCTGCTCTGCGGCCGGAACGCGATCTGATACTTCACTATCCTACAACAGATTGCATAAAAAATCAAGCTTCTGGAAAAATCGGAATCAGTTTTCTCTCCGCCACAGATACCAGGCCTAAATCTGACATCTTCACCTCCGGAATGACAGGAAGAGCCAGAGTCACGATTCTAAGCAGCGGATTCTCCATATCCGTCAGTCCCAGCTTCCGTTCCACCTCTTTCATGGCGGAAGCCTTTCTGGAAAGCTCCTCCGCCTCCAAATTTGTCATCAGGCCAGCCACCTCCAGCGGAAGCGTGTGAAGCACCGTTTTATCCTTTACCGCCGTCATGCCGCCTCCGCAGCGGATCAGTTCTTCTGCCGCTGCCAGACCATCCTCCGGATTAAAATAAACCACTGTCAGGTTGTGGGAGTCATGGGATACCGTAGACGCCACAGCTCCCTCTCTCAGGCCAAAGTTTTTCACCACGCCCACGGCCCTGGTTCCCTTTCCATGCCGGTTAATCACAGCTACAAAGGCCTCGTTTTCCTGTAATACCAGCTGTCCGTCCCTGATTTCGTGCTCCTGGACTGTGCAGATTGTGTGGCTCTGAATTCTTGTTTTGTACTCCATCACATTCACTGCAGCCGTGCCATGGTTTTTCGGACATTTCAGACAGAAATCCTCCAGAGAGAGTTCGCCCACGTTCATGGAATTCCTGTTCTCCAGCTCAAATGGTCTCTCCTCAATCTCTGCAATAAGCCTTCCGTCTTCTGCCGCCAGCTGTCCTTCAAAGAAAACTGCTTTCGCCCACATGGTCCGCAGGTCGTCCGTCAGCACCATATCTGCTATATATCCCGGCGCTATGGCTCCCAGATGTTCCATTCCAATTTCCCGCGCTGTGTTAATGGTAGCGCTCTTAATGGCAAGAACCGGGCCCATGCCGCTCTCCACCGCTTTTCTCACTACCGCGTTGAGATGGCCTGTGTGAAGCAGATCATCGCTTTCTCTGTCGTCGCTGCAGAGCGTCAGGGTATCAAAAAACCGGATATCCTTCACTCCGTTCCAGATTGCCTCCACATTTTTAGTGATGGAGCTCTCTCTGGCATCCACGTACATACCGCTTCTCAGCTTCTTTAACGCCTCGTCTCCTGCCGTAGTCTCATGGCAGGTGGCAGGTCCTCCAATCAGATACGCTGACAGCTTTCTGCCTGTCACAGCCGGCGCATGTCCCTGAAGATACAGGCCCTTTTTCCCGGCTGCCTCAATGATCTCCATCATCCGATCCTCGCCGTACATGACGCCGTAGAAGTCCATAACCTCAGCCAGTCCCACTGCCCTTGGAAGCTCAGCCAGCGCCTCAATATCTTCAGCCATAAACGCTGCGCCTGCATTCTCGCAGCCCGGAACCGCCGGCACACAGCTTGGTATATCTACCAGCTGGCGCATGGGAAGCCCCTCCGCCGCATCGTGCATGTAGACGACGCCCTCCCGGCCGTACACATTGGCAATCTCATGGGGATCGTGGATAATCGTCGTGGTTCCATGGGGGATCACCGCCTTGGCAAAATTTCTGGGTGTCATCATAGAGCTTTCAATATGCATGTGGGAATCAATCAGCCCTGGTATCAGATATCTTCCCTGTCCGTCATAGACCGTTTCCGCGTCATAAGGCCCCTCCAGGCAGGAATCCTCCACATGGGCAATAAATCCGTCCTTTACATAGACAACCGCCGGATAAATCTCTCCGGTAAACACATTGACCAGACGGCAGTTCACCACCGCCAGATCAGCCTTCTCCAGGCCAAGGGCAGTCCGAAGCAGCGCTTTTTTATTTTTAGGCTCCAATGTCATCATATAAACTCTCCTTCTCTCCGGTATGAAACAGCTGCAGATATGAAATGGCTGTTCTTAAATAAAAGCTTGTGTAAGTAAGGCAAAAGGCTGCTGCAAAAGAATTCCTTCCCTTGCAGCAGCCTTTCTATCAGCCGGATCAGGCCTGCCTGTTACTGAACAATCGCGTCGATTTCCTCAGCGGAAAGTCCGGCTGCCTCTGTTACCTCGATCTCTCCAACCTGAATCTTCTCCAGAGCTTCCTGTACCTTATCCACGTTTTCCTGGCCAATGCTGTTTGTCAGGTTGTCGTTAAATACGATTCCCACAGAATCTTCTGCCAGTCCGTATGTTACGTTCTCGCCGAACGGTACGCTGGACGGATCTTCTGCATAGCTCTGGCAGATATTGAACAGAGCGTTGTCCAGTCTCTTAAGGCTGGATGTGATAACAGCAGGCTGAAGGTTGCTTCCCTCAAGAGCCTGATACTGATCGCTGTCCACGCCGATTGCCATTACGCCGTCTTTCTCTGCAGCAGCCTCGATAACGCCATTTCCTGCGCCTCCTGCTACCTGGAAGATAATATCAGCGCCCTCGGAAATCTGGGCATTGGCCAGATCTTTTGCCTTTGCAGTATCCATATAATCTCCTACATATGCTGTAAGAACCTTGATTTCCGGATCCACATATTTTGCTCCCTCTGCATATCCAACCAGAAAGTTGTTTACTGTAGTGCTCTCAACGCCGCCGACAAATCCAATAGTCTTATCTGCATTTGCTGCATTCTCTCCTGTAGTATAGTAAGCAGCCACTGCGCCCGCCAGGAAGCCAGACTGGTTAGAGTCAAACAGAACGCCCATTGTATTAGGTAAATCATTACTTTCAAAATCCAGTTCCTGGTCGAACAGGATAAACTTTGTATCCGGATATTCCGTTGGAATTGTTTCAAAGTTTTCTTTGTTCTGGAAACCTGTTCCCACTACAATATCAGCTCCAGCGTCAGCTGCATCATAGAAAGCCGCCTGCCACTTTGTAGTGTCATCTCCCATTTCCACTACGTTTACTTCATATTTGTCTCCCATCTCTTCCTGAATTCTGAGACTTCCCTCATAGGCAGACTGCTGGAAGGACAGGTCATTTTTACGGCCAATGCAGAGAGTCAGTTTGATTTTCTCGCCATTCTCCCCTGCTGCCTGAGCTTCTCCTGTCTCCTTGGATGCTCCGTCTCCGCTTCCTCCGCAGGCTGTCAGAGATGCTGCCATAGCGGCTGTCAATGTCACTGCCGCTGCCTTTTTCAGTAATTTTCTCATAATTTCCTCCTTTTTCTCTAAAACGTCTTATAAATCGTTTATTTATCATCAGACCTGCTTCCCGCAGGCCAGATTTTCTGCTGCCTACAGTCCGCCCTCTGATTTCTGACGCACTTTATAGTAGAGGCTGAACGCCACATAGAAAATGATAATGGACGCATAGGGAATAATCGTGATCAGGTATGGATCCACGTTGTTATTCTGCAGATAAATAGATATACCGCTTCCAACTCCATAGAGAATAGAACTGACTGTTCCCATCAGAGCATTACCCGCAGCCATAGCGTTGGTTGCCAAGGCAATATATCCCCGGCCGGCTACCATATTCGATGTAAAGCGATTTACATAGCCCATGGAAAGGTACATACCTCCCAGAGACGCTAAAATTCCGCTGATAAACATAGCCTGGTAGCGCACCTTTTCCACATTAATTCCCACAGAACGGGCCGCCTCTGCCGACTCTCCCACTGCCCGGATACGAATTCCAAAGGCCGTTTTCTTCAGCATAACAAACATAACTACTGCGACAATAAACGCCAGGTAGGTCAGGCAGTTATGCCCCGACAGAATGTCTCCCACCACTGGGATATCCTGAATCACAGGAATATTAACTGCCGGAAAGGCCTGGGAAGGAAGGGAATTGCTGGCGTTCTTATCCCCAGTCAGAGAGTACAGGCAGAACACAGAACCACCTGTAGCGGCCAGATTCAAAGCAACTCCAGTGATTACCTGATTCGCTTTTAAATGCTGAATAAAATAAGCCAGCAGCATTGTGTAAACCGTACCGGCCAGCAAACCGGCTGCAGCTCCCACAAACAGACTTCCTGTAAAGCCGCTTCCCAAAACGCCGCAGAGAGCCGCTATAGTCATAGTTCCCTCTAATCCCAGATTCAGAAGCCCTGAACGGCTGGCAATCAGAGCAGCCATTGTGGCCAGCAGAACTGGCGTCGTGCAGCGAAGAACCGTAAACCAGAAATCAAGGTTCACTAAAAATTCCATTTTCTCTCCTCCTTAGTTTACACCAGCAGTTTCCATCGCCTGATTCTGCAGCGCTTCTTTTTCTTCCTTGCGCTTCTTCATCTGATACATAAAGCGCTCTGACGCAATCAGAAGAATGATAATTCCCTGAATAATGGATACAATCTCTGAATCCACATCGCCTCCTCTGGACATAACCAGCGCTCCGATTCTGATGTAGGAAATAAAAAATGCCGATACAGGAATCATAAGCGGCTTCGTTCCGGCCAGCAGATTGATCAGAATACCATCCCATACATAAGTCTGAGCTGTAATCCACTGGAAATGAGTGTACATTCCAATCATCTCCACACCTCCGCCCAGTCCGGCCAGCATACCGCCGATCAGCTGGGATCCAATCACGATTCCCCCAATTTTCAGTCCTGCGTACTTGGCAAAGCTGGGGTTGGAACCTGTGATTTTCAGTTCACGGCCAAATTTAGACTTATCCATAAGAATCCACATGAAGACAACTGCCGCAATCATGATGAAGATTCCATAATGGGCGTTTGTTCCCTTAATCATTTTTCCCAGATTCGCCGTCTTCTGGAACTTCACTGAGAAGGAACCGTTGGCCTCGTCCAGGAAAAAAGCACGGATCAGCCAATATCCGAAATTAAAGAAGATATAGTTCATCATCAGAGAAATTACCAGCTCATTCGCTCCTGTCTTTCTTTTAATAATGACAGGAATCACGCCAATCAGTCCTCCTACAGCCATAGACGTCAGGAGAATTACCAGCTGGTGAACTCCTGCAGGCATAGGACATGCAATCGCCAGAATAGCCGCTACTACTCCTGAAAAGTAAAAGGAGCTGTCTGCCGCCATAGAAAACAGTCCGCTCTTATGCATGACATTGATGGCGAGTCCGCAGAAAACCAGCGGAACCATCATCTCCACTGCATTGAAAAAATTCCGCTTCGTTGAAAAAGGCCCCAGGAGAAAACGGTTCAGGGCTGTCAGCGGATCGTCTGCCACTGCAAAAATAATCACTGCCGCAATCATAAGGGCGATCAGGATAGAGGTGGCTACTCGAACGACGCTGTACCAGTCAATCTTTTTCTTTATGTTCATCTCCTACGCCTCCTGTAATTTTTCTGCGGGATCTTCCTTCAGGCCCAGCATATACAGGCCCAGCTCTTCTTCTGTCGCCGCGGGAACGTCGTTGATTACTCCCGCTACCTTTCCCTGGTGGAACACAATAATTCTGTCGCTGAGAGCTCTCAGCTCCGTCAGATCCGCGCTCACTAAAATCAGGGATTTTTTCTCATCCCGCATTTCCAGAATCTTTTTATGAATGAACTCCATAGCACCTACGTCCACGCCTCTGGTGGGCTGGTTCAGCACAATGATCTCCGCTCCGGCTGTAAACTCTCTGGCCACAATCGCCTTCTGAACGTTTCCTCCAGAAAGGCTCTTAATGCTGATATCCAGATTCATCGTCTTAACCGTAAAATCTTCCACGCACTTACCGCAGTAGGATTCAATCTCCTCCGGCTTCAGAATACTTCCCTTTCCAGAAAGACGCTTCAGGCTTGTGGCAATCAGATTATCCCGCACGCTCATCTCAGGCGCACAGCCGTTTAAGTTTCGATCCTCCGGAACATGGGCGATTCCCAGCTTTCTGTTGTCCGTAATGGAAAGCTTCGTCAGATCCTTTCCCTTGTAGAAGACAGATCCGCTTTCCGCCTTTCTGTTTCCTGTCAGGATCTCCATCGCCTCCTTCTGGCCGTTTCCCTCGATTCCGGCAATGCCCAGAACCTCCCCGGCCTTCAGGGAAAAGCTGAGATTATCCAGCTTCTTCGTGCCGAACTTGTCCGTATAATTCAGATTCTCTACTTTAAGAATTTTCTCGCCGAACTCCTGAGACGTCTTGTCGTACTCCAGCTTAACGTCGCGGCCTACCATGAGGCGGGAAATCTCTTCCAGAGTAATATCTGCCAGATTGTAGGTTCCGATGGAACGTCCATCCTTTAAAACGGTCAGTCTGTCGCAGAGATACTTCACCTCGTTGAGCTTATGGGAGATAAAGATAATGGTATATCCCTCTTTTTTCAGATTTAACAGCTGCTCAAACAGCTCCTCCGTCTCCTGAGGCGCTAAAACTGCCGTAGGCTCGTCCAGAATAATGATCTTGGCGCCTCTGTACATCGTCTTCAGAATTTCCAGCTTCTGCTTCATTCCGATGGAAATGTCGCGCACCCGCTTCTGTGCGTCCACATGGAGATTGTATTTCTGAGAAATCGCCTCCGTCTCCTCCACCGCTTTCTTCTGATCGAGAAACAGACCTTTCTTTTTCTCAATCCCCAGCACCAGATTTTCCGCCACAGTCAGGGAAGGAACCAGCATCATGTGCTGGTGTACCATTCCAATTCCATGTTCAATGGCGTCCTTACTGGAGTGAAAATGTACTTCTTTTCCGTGGAGGAACACTTTGCCGCTGGTAATCTCCTCGATTCCAAACAGCATTTTCATCAGCGTGGACTTTCCAGCTCCATTTTCACCTACAAGAGCGTGGATTTCGCCTTTATTGACGCTGAAATTAATGTTGTAGTTGGCCAGAACACCGCCCGGGTAAATTTTTGTCAGATCCTCCACCCGCAAAATTTCTTCCGCCATGTTTTCTCCCTCTTACCTTTTCTCGGTTTACGCTAACTCCAGGGCAACTTCCATCATGTTGGTGAAAGTCGTCTGACGCTCCTCGGCAGTCGTTGCTTCTCCTGTTACGGCAGAATCAGAAATTGTTAAGATGCAGAGAGCGTTTACGCCGGCTGCAGCTGCGTTGCTGTACAGGGCTGCCGCCTCCATCTCAACTGCCAGAACGCCCATCTTATCCCAGCCAAGTCCAACCGGCGGAAGCTCTGGGTTGTAGAACATATCGGAACTTAAAATATTTCCCACATGGAAATTCATTCCCTTATTTCTGGCTGCCTGGACTGCCTTCTCCAAAAGCTCAAAGCTGCAGATGCAGGAGTAATCTCCCGGCAGTCTGAACTGCTTCACGTAGTTGGATGTGGTGCAGGCTCCCATTCCGATTACAAGATCTCGGATCTTCACATTCTCCTGCAGCGCTCCTGCCGTACCTACGCGGATCAGGTTCTTGCAGCCGTAAAAATGAATCAGCTCATAGGAATAGATTCCGATAGACGGGCATCCCATGCCTGTGCCCATGACAGACACTCTCTTTCCCTTATAGTATCCGGTATATCCGAACATGTTTCTGACTCCGTTAAACTGCTTTACATCTGTCAGAAAATTGTCTGCAATATATTTTGCCCGGAGCGGATCTCCCGGGAGAAGAATAGTCTCCGCAATCTCTCCTGCCTGTGCTCCAATGTGAGGGGTTGGCACTCTGTTCTCTTCCATTTGATTTTCCTCCTGAAATATAATTTATTCTAAAACTGCTGCTTCGCAAAGCTGTATCCCTGCTCTCTTGCAGTTTTATTCCATGTTTTTCTCTTCCGAAGGGCGGCGCAGCCATTCCTTCATATAAAAATTCTTTTTTTCTGCAAAATCAGGATTTTTCACCTGAAGCTCTGGATGCGTCAGGATCTCCTCCACTGCGGCTGTTACAATTTTAAGAGTATTGAAATATGCGTTTTCTTCATTTGAAATTGAAAATTCCGCGCTGTGAATCCTGCCTGAAATACCGGAAAAACCGAACTGGACCGCTGGAATCAGATATCCCAGATCTCCGATATCTCCGGAAGCGCCTGAAACTACCTGTTTTACAATCTGGTCTTCTCTGCACAGGGAAAGCATCTGTCTGTGAATCACGTCCGAAATCTCCTCTGACTGGTGAAGAGGCATATATCCTGCCGTGCGCTCCACCTGAGCAGTCATGCCCAGCGCCCTGGCGCAGTGAATCACACAATCGTCAAATTTCTTCTCCGCTTCCAGAAGCGTCTCCAGTGTGTTGGCCCGGATATAGGTTTCCAGCACAGCCTCCTCCGGAATTACATTGACGCTTCCCCCGCAGGAAGTAAGCACCGGATGCAGCTGAAGGCCTGCCTCAGCCGGAAACTGATCCTTCATATAGGCAATGGCATTCATAGCCAGACTGGCGGCGTGAAGCGCGTTCCGCCCCAGATGCGGCGCCGCACCGGAGTGGGATGCCTTTCCGTGGAACACTGCCTTCTTGACAGTAAAGCCTGCCAGAGAGGACTGGACATCAAACATCAGCTCCCCGCTGTCTCCATTCACATGCATGGAAATCACACAGTCTACATCGTCAAATACGCCGTTTGCTATCATATCCTGCTTTCCGGAAAAATACTGGATTTTTCCTTCCTGCTGCATGGCTCTGCGGCTGTCAAAATCAATAAATTCCTCGGCCGGAGCCGCAATAAAGCTGACGCGCCCGCCTGATTTCTCCGCAATCCCCCGCTCCTTTAAAAGCTTCATGGCATAAGCCATAACAGCTGTCTGAATGCTGTGGCCGCAGGAGTGAAATGCACAGGGCTGATCCTGAATCCTGACTTCCAGGGCGTCCATATCCGCTACCAGGGCGATATGATAGCCGTCCCCTGTTCCCAGCCCCGCCTTCAGTCCCGTCACACTTAAGCCTGTTTCCACCGAAAATCCTTCTTTGATTAAAAAAGAAGTGAGAATCCCGCTTGATTTCACTTCCTTAAATCCCAGTTCCGGGCAGGCGAAAAGAGCATGGCCCAGCTCTGCCAGTTCCTGCTTCTGTTCTTCTGTCAATACAATACTGCCTGCTGTTCCTATCTTCATACTCTGTCTCCTGTCTGAAACGCTTTTTCTTCTGAATCTGCCGGCGGTTTGCCTGCCGGCAGATCATACCTTTCTATACTATATAAATGTAGCATGAATACAAAACAATGTCAATTTAAAGTCAAGGGCGCGGCGGCTTAATTCAGCCGGGTTCTGCTTCCTTTTCCATCCCTGTGGCTGAGCTTAAGCCGGTTTAAATGCACCTGTTTTTCTTTGTATACGGCAATATTGTCTGTATTCTCTCCCAGCAGGTACACGGTCTCCAGCTGCTCTTCCTTAGACAGTTTAATTCCTCTGACTCCCTTGGCATTTTTCTTCTGAACGGGTATCTCCTCCGCAGCAAACCGGAGAAAGACGCCATGATCCGTCTGGAGAACCGCCTCTCTGGCTCCGTCCATCATCTGAATATCAGCCACCTGATCTCCGTCCGCCAGCTTTGTGGCCGCCACCATTCTGTTATTTGTCTCAAACTCTTCTCCCGGCACCTGCTTGAGCATCGCGCCTTTTGTGGCAAACAGTAAAATATGGCCTGGCAGAGCCGCAGCGTTGGTCAAAAATACGATTTCTTCTTTTGTGCCGTCATACTTGCAGAGATTGTCAATGGGAGTTCCCTTATCCCTGAGTTTTCCAAGAGGTATGTCCGCCACCTTGACCTGGTGAAGTGCGCCTGTATTGGTAAACAGACAGATCTTGTCCGTATTCAGGCAGCAGACCACATGGGAATGTTCACTGTCCACTGTCTCCTGATTTCGGTCGTAGGTAGAGCGCTCCAGTATGCGGCTGTAGCCGAACCGGTCCATGACAAATACTACTTCCCTAACTTCCACTGCGCTCTCGTCGTAGACAGCCTCCCTGCCGTCCTCAATTCCTGTCCGCCTCGGGCTGGAAAATTCCTCTTTAATAGAATTCAAATCTTCCTTGATCACCTGATCCATGGCGTCTCTGCTGGACAGAATTTTTTCATATTCTCTGATCTTCCTGAGAGTCTCTTTGTGTTCCTTTTCTAATGCCAGGATTTCCAGGCCAATCAGCTTATAGAGGCGCATTTCCAGAATCGCAGATGCCTGCCGTTCTGTAAAGCACAGCTTTTTTGCCTCCTCCTCAAAGCCGGGAACACGGAACTGGATCTTTGAAATATCTCCCTCCATCAGGCACGCTTTGGCGTCCTTTAAATTTTTAGAGCCCCGGAGAACAGCGATGATCAAATCAATGATATCGCAGGCCTTTATCAGTCCCTCCTGTATCTCCTTTTTTTCCTGCTCCTTCTGAAGCAGCACCTGGTATTTTCTCGTATTATTTTCATACTGGAAGTCCAGATAATTCTTTAAAATCCCCCTCAGATTCAGCGTCTCAGGCCTGCCCTTCACAATGGCAAGCATATTGACTCCGTAGGTATCCTCCAGTTTTGTCTTTTTATAAAGAATATTCTTAATTTTTTCAATATCCGCATCTTTTCTGAGTTCCAGCACAATACGGATTCCTTCTTTATTGGACTGGTTGGAAATATCCACCACATCCGTCAGTTTTTTAGACTCTACCAGGTCGGCGATATCCATGAGGCACTTATTAATTCCTGCGCCAATCATGGTATAGGGGATCTCTGTAATTACCAGCTTGTCCTTATCTGCCTTCCTCTTTCCCAGCTCTACCTCCATCCTAGCCCGGAGCTTAATTTTTCCAGTTCCAGTCTCGTAGATAGCAGGCAGATCCTTCTTGTTGGCGATGATGCCTCCTGTGGGAAAATCCGGCCCATGAAGATATTCCAGAAGCGAAGCCGTATCCATCTCCTGATTATCAATGTAAGCCTGAACCGTGTCAATTACCTCTCCTAAATTGTGCGGCGGAATGCTTGTGCTCATTCCTACGGCGATTCCCTCCGCGCCATTAATCAGGAGATTGGGAACGCGGACCGGAAGAACCTCCGGCTCTTTCTCTGTCTCGTCATAGTTGGGAACAAAGTTAACTGTCTTATCCAGATCCTTTAAGTAAACTTCCTCGGCAAACTTCTCCAGGCGGGCCTCCGTATAACGCATGGCAGCCGCTCCGTCGCCCTCGATGGATCCGAAGTTTCCATGTCCGTCCACCAGAGGCATTCCCTTCTTAAACATCTGGGAAAGAACCACCAGCGTCTCATAAATGGAGCTGTCTCCGTGAGGATGATATTTACCCATGGTATCTCCTACGATACGGGCCGATTTTCTGTGAGGTTTATCGTGCCCCAGATGCAGCTCGCTCATATCGTAGAGCACGCGCCTCTGCACTGGTTTCAGACCGTCCCTTGCATCGGGAATCGCCCGGGAGGTGATTACGCTCATGGAATAATTCATGTAACTGCGCTGCATTTCCTCCGAATACTCTGTTTTTATAATTTTCTCTGACATCCGTCTATTTTCCTCTCACTACTTTTCCTTCAATATTGCAAAGCCGTTTTTGAACGCCAGCTGTCCGGCTAGGTGTCGATCTCCGCCTCGTCTGCATGGTCATAGATAAACTTCCGTCTCGGCGGCACGTCGCTTCCCATCAGCATCTCTGTAATCTCGGAAGCCATCCTGGCGTCCTCAATTTCCACCTGCTTTAACACCCGGTTCTCTGGATTCAGCGTAGTTTCCCAGAGCTGTTCGGCATCCATCTCTCCCAGTCCCTTATATCTCTGCAGAGTAAAGCTTCCCGTGTGGTTCTTTCTGTACCGCTCCAGCGCTTTCTCATCATACAAATACTGCTCCTCTCCCTTTTTGGGAATCACCTTAAACAGGGGCGGCATGGCAATGTACACATGGCCCTCTGTAATTAAGTCGGGCATAAATCGGTAAAGGAAGGTCAGAAGAAGCGTATCAATATGGCTTCCGTCCACATCCGCATCTGTCATCAGAATAATTTTATGGTATCTGAGCTTCGTAATATCAAAATCATTGCCATAGCCCTCAGAAAAGCCGCATCCAAAGGCATTGATCATGGTCTTAATCTCCGCGTTAGCCAGAACCTTGTCCATGGAAGCTTTCTCCACGTTCAAAATCTTTCCCCTGATAGGAAGAATCGCCTGATACTGCCGGTTTCTTCCCATCTTGGCCGAGCCGCCGGCTGAATCTCCCTCAACAATAAAAATCTCACACTTTTCGGCATCCCTGCTCTCGCAGTTGGCCAGCTTTCCATTGCTGTCAAAGGAAAAACGCGACTTTGTGAGCATATTTGTCTTCGCCTTCTCCTCCGCCCTGCGGATCTTTGCGGATTTTTCCGCACAGCTGATGACAGCCTTTAACGTTTCGATATTCCTGTCAAAAAAGCGCTGAAGCTCATCTCCCGCCAGAGTAAATACCGCTTTTGTGGCGTCTGCGCTGGCCAGTTTCGTTTTCGTCTGTCCCTCAAAAATCGGATCCGGGTGCTTTACGGCGATCACTGCCGTCATGCCGTTTCTCGTGTCGGCTCCTGTAAAATTCGCGTCCTTTTCCTTTAAGATACCCAGTTCTCTGGCGTAGCTGTTAATCAGCATGGTAAATTTCGTCTTAAACCCAGCCAGATGGGTTCCTCCCTCCTGCGTAAAAATATTATTGCAAAAGCCCAGAATATTTTCCTCAAACGTATCTACGAACTGGATCGCCGCCTCCACCTCAATTCCGTCTACCGTTCCCTTCATATAAATCGGATCGTGGAGGGCTGTCTTCCCAGCATTAATCTCCTTCACATAGGCAACGATCCCCTCCGGTTCAGAGTATGTAATCTGCTCCTCCTCGCCGGAGCGCTTATTTTCATAATGGATTGTCAGCGCCGGATTTAAGTAGGCCGTCTCATGCAGTCTGCTCTTCAGCCACTCCGCCTTAAACTTTGTCTTCTCAAAAATCGTATCGTCAGGAAGAAAATTAATGCTGGTTCCCGTCTCCTTCGTCTTTCCAATGACAGGAAGAAGGCCGTCCACCAACTCCACTACAGGAAGGCCCCGCCTGTATGCGTCATGATGAATCTGCCCGTTCTTATAAATCCTGATATCCAGGCGCTCTGACAGGGCGTTCACCACAGAGGAGCCGACGCCGTGAAGGCCTCCGCTGGTCTTATAGGCCGCATTGTCAAACTTGCCGCCTGCGTGGAGAGTCGACAACACTACCCTCTCTGCCGACACGCCCTTTTTATGCATTTCCACAGGAATACCGCGGCCATTGTCTCTGACCGTACAGGAACCGTCCGATTCCAGAGTCACCCAAATCGAGGTGCAGGCTCCTGCCAGATGCTCGTCTACAGAATTATCTACAATCTCATAAATCAGGTGATTCAGTCCTTTGGTCCCAACGCCTCCAATATACATGCCGGGGCGCTTGCGCACTGCTTCCAGCCCTTCCAGTACGGTAATACTGTCCGCGTCATACTGTGACTTACCCATAATGTTCCTCCATCTCTCTATCCGGCAGTATTCCTGCCGCTGTCTAACATACACAGCTCTTTTGCTCTGTACTTTTTTATTTTCATTTTTCATCTCCCAGGCCCGCCGGATCTGGGCAATAGTTTTCATTATGGCACAAAACCATAATTATTTCAAGAATATTATAGCACAATCGAACATATGTTTTCAATCACTTTTTTCTTTCTGCTGCCGGAAAAACAGCCGATTATAGCGGCAGCTTTCTGATTCCGGCTTAAAACGGAGAGCCAGCTCATTCCATTGCTCCGCCTGTTCTGTCTCCCCCATCCTGTAACTGCAGACAGCCAGCTGAAGCGCCGGAATGTAGCCGCCGCAGTCCGGGCATATAAATCCGCCTTTTCTCTCGTCTGTTTTTGCTTTTAAAGCCGTCTCATACCAGAAGGAGGCAGTTCGATATTCTTCCCGTTTAAAAAACCAGTCTCCTATATCGCAGCACAGCTCTGCGCGGGGGCAGTCATAAAAAAATGAATGGAGCAGAGAGGCCAGCGCCCCCTCCTCATCCCCTTCTGCCTGGCGGCACAGGGCCAGGAAACGACAGGCCTCTATTTTATTTTCCGCCCATCCGTCCGGGCGGGAGAGAAATTCTGTCAGAACTGCCTGAGACTCCCTGAAACATTCTGTGCTTTCCATGGCCGCATAGTAGAGTTCTCTTCCATAATAAAACAAATCTCTGGCAGTAAATGGAACCTTCTCCTCTTTCATCTTTCTGTAGATGCTCAAATTCCGCCTCTGGCCTTCTTTTCCCTTCTCTGTTTTCCTGTGCTCAATTTCAATATCTGTGTATAAAATCTTTCCGGATAAAGCGACTGCTTCATGGACTTTTCCCTGCCAGCAAAATCCCTCGTGATTTTTTATAAGGCGCTCTCTATAATAAGAAAGGGAGGGGCTGCCTGTCTTGTCAAACCCCATACTATATTTCATCATGACAATGGAAGTATCATCATCCAGCTCCTCCTTCAGCCTCTGTATTTTTTTCTGCTCAGGCTCAGAAACAATATCATCTGCATCCAGCCACATGCAGTAATCCATTTCTGCATGGCGAAACGCCTCGTTTCTGGCAGCTGAAAAATCACCGTTCCAAGTGAAATCATAAACTTTTTTTGTATATGTCTCTGCTATTTTCTTTGTGGAATCCGAGGATCCTGTATCTACAATAATGATCTCATCCGCAAAGCTTACGGCGCTGTCCAGGCATCTTTTCAGCACCTTCTCCTCATCTTTTACAATCATGCATAGGCTTATTGTTATCATAGAGTCTCCGGCAGCTTTCCATTACTGATATGTATGTGTCCGGTTTTTAAATCATGCCGTTCCAGCATAAAATGAATTTTTGATGAATTTTTCCATTTTTTTAATTTTTTTGAAATTTATGCTTGCATTCTCCCGGAACTTATGATATGATAATCAGCGTCGTCAGGAAACGACAACGTCGAGGCGTGGCTCAGTTTGGTAGAGCGCTGCGTTCGGGACGCAGAGGTCGCGTGTTCGAATCACGTCGCCTCGATTCCGGCCTGTTGGTCAAGCGGTCAAGACGACGCCCTCTCACGGCGTAAACCCGGGTTCGATTCCCGGACAGGTCACTGGCTTCTGCAGATATGCAGAAGCCTTTTTTCATTTCACAGCCGATTTATTTTATTTGTTCCACATTTCCAGATTGAATGGCAGCTATATTCCAGGCGATTCTCTCCCTTGGCCAGTCCCACCACCTGAGTTCAAGCAGTGTATCAATGGTTTCCTCATTAAATCGTTTTCGTATCGTTTTTGCAGGCACGCCTCCTGCAATTGTATAAGGCGGAACATCCTTTGTCACAACCGACCGCGCTCCGATAACAGCTCCGTCGCCAATCGTAACGCCCGCTAAAATGACTGCTTCATAGCCAATCCAGACATCGTTTCCGACAACAATATCCCCTTTATTATCCCATGCCTTTGCAACTTCTTTTACGTCTAATCCCCACTCTTCAAAGAAAATAGGAAACGGGTAGGTTGACAGGGACGATAGCGTATGATTTGCACTGTTAAATATAAACTTTGCCCCACAGGCGATGGAGCAGAATTTTCCAATGAGCAGTTTATCACAATTGACAGGATACTGATACAAAACATTGTTCTTTTCAAAATTTTTTGGTTCGCCCGCAAAGTCATTATATATGGTATAATCACCCACTATAATATTGGGATTAGTGATAACACTTTTAAGATATACGGTTTCTTTATCGTTTGAACGCGGATAAATTTTCTGTGACATAGCAGCTCCTTTCTTACCTTTCTAATGGAAACGCGAATGTTTGAATCCATTCAAAATGGTTATTTTCTGTGTAATATACCGTCTGTTCTTTCGCAGAATACACGAAAGAAACTCTTGTCGCCCATGCTCCCTCCTGGCGTACATCATAAAGCAGATGAAATGCGTCTGAAATCGAAAAATCAGGGCTGTATTTTTCCAATCTTTTTAAAGCGCGTTCATATCGGTCGTCCCCCGGAACAATAAATTTTTTTGTACTTTCCGGATTCATCAGAGAATAGTTAGTTATCAAGGAATATGGTTTCTGTTCTTCCTTATATCCTATTCCCGGTTCAATGATTAAGACACGTCCATGGCTGTCTGACAGCATTGCCTGCATGGATGCGTCCGGCGCATAGGTGATTTTCTTTGACTTTACTATTTGAATCGCATCATCAAAAGAAATTTGTGCTTTTATGAACTGTTCCGTCAGGTCTGCAATCGTGATACAGCCAAAATGGTCTTGATAGATTCCCTCAGGATTGCCATGCACATACAGCAAGGTTCCAGCATTTCCGTTTCGGTTGACGCCATGATAAGAGTGATATACACCGTCCGGCCGTAAAATTCCAATGTAAAAACGGTCTTTTTCTCTTATCACTCTGTGTTTCCACACTGCAGGGTCAATATCAAAATTAAATCCTGTAATCATGTCATTTCCATTATAGACAAATCGAGTACACATATAAAACTCCCTCCTCTGTACTTTAAATCGCTCTTCTTCATCATAACGATTCGCTGGCATTTTTTCTATCCTCTGTATGATACCGAACCAATCTGTATAAAAATCTATATAAAAAGTAAGAGGCTGCAACCCGGCAGCCCCTTACCCTACTTCTGATATATAATTTTTCGAACAGCAGATAAAGACAGACCATATTTTTCTCCAAGGCAGTCCATTGAACTGCCTTTCTGGTATTCTTGCTTTATCTGCCAATTCCGCTTCTCCAGTTCTTTTCTGTAGCCGGAAACTTCTCCCCAGCGCTTTTGCCGCTTCTGCTCGACAGGAACATAAATGTATTCGCCCTGAACATAACTTTGCAGCTCTTTTACCAATGCGTCCGGAAGAACGGCTTGTGCATTTTTATACTTCACGCAGGCTTCCTCCTTGATTACGATAGTCAAGTTACAAAGCCAGCATTCACTCTGCGACTATTTTACTCCATGCAGCTGTCGCAGTCTGCCGGCTCTGCATGGAGTAACTCTTTGTTTCTCTTTTTTGTGTTCATGCACATATAAATCACTTCTTTCCCTATAGCTGATGAAACGGACTGTCCGGATGCAGGCATCCGAATGTTCCCGCCCGCAGACCTCCGGTAAATGATAGCTCCAGTCTATCACATTCCCAAAACCATATCAAGCGTCCTGTTTAAGCTCCTTTAAGCTTTTTGTTTAAGCTCCTTTAAGCTTTTCCTGTTTAAGCCCTCTAAGCTTTCCAGGCGACCTCTGTGCTTCTGTCTGAGTTAAAGGCAGCGGCTTTCGCAGGCACGGAACGCAGACAGGCCTGCTGTTCTCTCTCCCTGAGCGCAGAGATTGCCTTGTCTTCCATAAACTTTTTAAATTATATAAATTAATACAACAAAAGAAAAAACTTTTTTCAAAATGTAGTTGACATTTCCCTCAATACCCATTATAATACAAAACGTATCGAGGCGTGGCTCAGTTTGGTAGAGCGCTGCGTTCGGGACGCAGAGGTCGCGTGTTCGAATCACGTCGCCTCGATTTTCAGGCCTGTTGGTCAAGCGGTCAAGACGACGCCCTCTCACGGCGTAAACCCGGGTTCGATTCCCGGACAGGTCATTCATATTTTAGTATACTAAAACATTCAATGCTTCCGTGGCTCAGTTGGTAGAGCAACGCATTCGTAATGCGTGGGTCGCCGGTTCAAGTCCGGCCGGGAGCTTACAAGAAAGAAGCCGGAAATCCCTTAAAATCAAGGGTTTCCGGCTTCTTTAGTGTTGTGAAAAATAATGGAAAATGTGCGAAAATAGAGGTAGTCAGAAGTAGTCAAGGCACTTTTTTGAGCAAAAAGTAGTCAAAGCCATGCAGCGCTTTAAGGCTCCAATCTCATTGTGAGAGACCGTTTCAGAGCGGTTTCTACCTCTGACTGTGTCACCTTTTTCGCCTCCTTCCTGATTTTTCGGTAAAAAACAGCATATTCGTATCTTGTAATCCAAATACGCATATACTATAATGCCAGTAGGCTAAAGAGATGTGAGTCTTTCCACATGAATGACTAACAGACGAAAACCCCGGAGTTGCACTCTCCGGGGTTTTCTATTCCATTTTAGTATGGCAGCTTAGACCATAGGCTCGTTACCGGCTACTTATCACCGTCCAACTATTTACAGACGAGATGGCTAATCACGCCTGCCACAACTGCGATAACAAGAGATGTGATTGCTTCCACATGAACACCTCCCTTCCGTACCAGTCTAGGAGGCGGTAACGGAAAGAGTATACCACAAATCTACCGTCTGTTCCTTTCGTTTTTTCTTCAATCTTTCCTGCTGAACCTGTTTAATTCAGACTCCTGGGGAGGCGACCAATCTGGATACATAATGGAAGAATGTCCAGGAGACAGCCCGGAACACATGGTATCCATTAAAAATGGTATCATCCACATGATCACAAACCTTATGCCCTGGACTGCCGAATCGATTGGGCTGCTCCTTATGGAAAAATCGGATATGCACAATTCCTGAAGAATAATCTGTATCATAAGATTTTTATAAAATATGATATTGGGGGTAAGCAAAAGGGCAAAGCCAGCAGCGGCTTCGCCCTTTTCTGTTATTTCATCATTTTCTGAATGGTTTTGCAAAGTTCTTCCACTGTCTCTTCTGCATTTCCCGCTTCAATCTGATCTACAACACAGGTTTTTATGTGATTTGACAAAAGAACGCGGCTGAAACCGTTTAAAGCTGCCTGAACAGCCGATACCTGCGTCAGGATATCAACGCAGTAACGCTCATCCTCCAGCATAGCTTTCAGTCCGCGGACCTGCCCTTCAATCCGGTTCAGCCTGGTCATCAGGTCCTTCTGCTCTGTTAAATTTCTGTGTTTGTGTCTCTCTGCACTCTTGCAGCACTCTTCCATCTGTACCTTCTCCTCTCTGCCTTATCTTTCCCCTTCTGTCCTGCGTCTGCTGAGAAATATTACGCTAACCGAATAACGCGCCTAAAAGTCCATAGGATACAATACTCATAATCACTGTAGCCAGAATAATTCCCAGAAAGATAGCTAAAAAAGCTTTCTTAAAACGAATGCGGAGCAGCGCTGCAATCAAAGCTCCTGTCCAGGCTCCTGTTCCAGGGAGCGGAATTCCCACAAACAGGACTAAGCCCCAGAATTCATAATTTTCAATTTTATCCTTTTTGCTCATGGCTTTATTTTCCAGCCAAAGAGCGGTCGGGCGAAAGACTCCTACCGTCTTCATCCACTCCAGGACTCTGTTAATCAGAAGCAGAATGAATGGGATAGGAAGAATATTTCCGATAATACAGAGCGGAATTGCAGTAGTAATCGGCACGTTCAAAAGAGCGGGAGAAGCTGCCAGCAGGCCGCCTCTCAGCTCCAGTATCGGGATCATGGAAATAATAAAAATTACAATTTCCGATGACATAACGCCGGATAAGGTCTCGGTAAACCATTGTACAAGTGCGTCCATATGCTGCCTACTCCTCTGCTCTTCCAGCTGTTACGCTGATTTCTTCTGTCTTCTTCTCTGCTGCGGGAACTGGAATACTGCTCTCCTGCTGCGGCTGTTCTTCTGTATAAGCCGCATCTGCGTCACTGCTGTCGAACGCCTCCTCTGTCTCTTCCTGCTTTAATGGCATCTGCGCGCCGCAGCGTCCGCAGAATGCAGCGCCTTTTTCTACTTTGGCTCCACACTCTGCGCAGATCCTCGTTCCCTCCAGAGAAATAATTTCTTCCTCCAGCTCTGAAATCTTCAGCAGACCAGCCCGGATCGCTTCAAAGTCATCTGCATACTCTTCCTCAGCTGAAACTTCATGCCGGTCGTAGTATGCCTTTCCCAGATTTATATATGCCTTATTTACCTTTTCCTTTTCACTGGACAGCTTGCTTTTCAGCTGAAGAATCTCTGTCAGATCTCTTACCTTAGTAGCAGCTTCCCTGCTTTTTCCGCTGATCGCCTTCCCCAGTTCATCAAAAAATGCCATTACATGCCCTCCTTTACAGGCCAATTATAGTCTTGTTTATTCTACCCTGTAAAGAAGGGAAAGTCAATCTTAACTAAAAATATATGCTCCCATCTGCTCCTCGACAAATCCTGGAATCTGCCCTTTCTTGAATCGCAGCCGGAAAGAATCCACCTCTCCGTCTTTTCCATCCTGCACGTAAATGACAACTTCCATAGATTCATCCAGACAATTGCGGTACAGTGGATCCTCGCTGGTTCCCACATTGTCTAAAATTTCGTCTACCATAGACGGTTCTGTTACCTCCAGACACATGCTGCTGTCTGAAAGGTACGTCCGAATTCCATCGTTCGAATACGGTTTAAAACTATCTCTGCTTTCTGAGTCTATCCACATCTCTACCACCGCTCTGTCGATGGAAGCCGTCTTCAGACTGTCCGCCATTTTCACGTCCGCCTCTCTTAAAAGCGACACTGTGCGTTCAAAACTTGGATATACCGGATAATAAGCAAAGTCGTTAAATCTGGTATAATCTCCCTTCTCTGCCCTTATCTGATCAATGGTATTCTGCATACTCTCTGTTTTAAACTGAATGTATCCCAGAGGAGCCTCCTCCCGCCTCTCGTCGGCAGTCAGCTGAAGAAATTCTTCCTGATAAACGCGAAACAGCTCTGCAAGCTCTTCCCTGCCCGTTTCTATATGGCTGTAGGTATCAAAGACATGAAAATTAGCTCCTGCCAGTTCCTTTTCATCCATGGAAAAAACGGGATAGCTCTCCTTCTTAAAATCTGCGCTGGCATAAAGCCTGTCTGACGCCTCTTTTACATCCAGCAGATCAATCCAGTAGACTCTCGTAGCGGTCGATCCATTTTTCAAATGATACTGAATCAGCACCTGTCCAGATTCTTCCGGTACGTTTTCCTCCGTCATCTCACCGTCACCATTCTGTATCGAGGTAAAAGCTTCAGTTTCTTCCTGGCCGCCGATTCTGTTCTTTCTCGAAATCCCCTTCTCTGCAATCTCAAGAACTGCCTGGACAGCTTCTTCGTCTGAGATTTCCATTTCTTTCAAGACCTCATACTCTCCTGGAGTATTTCCGATTACGAAAATCTGGCCGTCATGTCCCTTTTCTGTCGAAATCTCTGTGCGGTCCTGTGTCAGATTTCCATACAGCAGATAACTGCTCACTCCAACTGATTCGATTTTCTCCTGTTCAGGAAGGTAACTGTCATATCCAGCCAGGTCAAAGAAAAACAGACAAAATATGCTCAGGGCAGCCGCTGCTCCCACCGCTGTGCTCTTCCACCCTGCAAAAGCCTGTCTCACATCAAAATGATAAATAATTTCTATGACGCATGCCATAATGAGAACGCCGCAGAACAGTCCAAAAAGTCCCCAGGCAAAGCTTCCTCTCATTTCATAGAAGAATAAACTGAATCCCAGAGCGCCAGGAATGGTGAGAATTATTTTAAACAGGGGCTGACTGAGAGGAAACGCCATCGCTCTTCCCGCCGCCTCCGACGGCCTCTTCCTGTATAATGTCATTGCCGCCGCACCGATAACCGCTCCTGCTGCCAGGGCCCCCAGCGCTCTGCCTCCTGCATTCGCTCCTGCCGTCCAGTAAAAGAACACAGGAGAGGTATTGGAGACAGACAGCCAGTTCAAAATTCCTTCTGCCTGATAGAAGGAAGTGAAATAAGCCTGGCAGTACGCGTGAACCAGAAAAACTGTCAGCGGGCCCCAGAAGAAAAATACAAATATTCCCAAAATACTGACGACTATATTTCCTGTCAAAATAGCAGCCGCCGATGCGGCGCTGTAAGAAAGAATAAAAAAGGCAATCCCCTGCAAAGCTCCTGTAAGCAAGGTTCCCCAATCCACAGAATATGGCATAACCTTTATCTGAATCATCAGTCCGGCTGCCAGAAGTCCTATCACATAAGGTACCGCCACATACAGAATCCCTCCTACATAGGAAACTGCAAATAAAATCTCCCGCTTAACTGGAAGGCTGTGATAAAAATCTGTCTTCCTTCTGGAGTGGAGAAACGAAAATTCCGCCAGGCCTGCTACAGCTGCCGCTATCGGAATCATCCACAAAAGCAGGGAGCCTGTCGGGGATATCCAGTCCTGAAACTCTTCAATCAGCTCCTGGCTCGCCATATTTCTGCACATCTCTACCGTCAAAAGCCCGGCTGAGCGGTCGGCCTGCGCTGTCAGCTGCTCCATGTCCAGAAAAGCGCCTGACATCAAAGCCGCTGCCACCGGAAAAGCGAAAAAGGAAACCAGGCACATCAGGGCAATCAGCCAAATCCTCTGTTTTGTCTGCTCTCTCAAAAGCTTAAAAAATAAGTTTTTTGATATCATAACCTGCCACCTCCGTTTCGCTGATAAAAATTTCTTCTAAAGTAAGGGGAAGCATTTCAAAAAACACTGGATGGTGCAGCTGCATCTGTCTCTCTATCTCCTCTTTCCTTCCTCTCACAGTCAGGGTGAGAAGGCTTCCTCTTTTCTCGGTTCTAATAATCTCCAGCCCGCGTATCTGCTCAGGTTCTGTCCCTGGGTATAAAACGCACTGGATCTTGTGAATATTCATCTTCATATCGTCCAGATCTTTGGACAGGAGAATTCCGCCTTTGTGGAGGATTCCCACATGATCACAAATATCCTCCAGCTCTCTTAAATTGTGGGAGGCAATGACCGGCGTCAGTTTCCTTGTCTCCATGTCATTTGCAAAGAGCCGCTTCACCGCCTGGCGCATGACCGGATCCAAGCCATCAAAGGTTTCATCGCAAAAAAGATATTCTGTTCCTGCGCAGATGCCCAAAAGAACAGAAAGCTGCTTTTTCATCCCTTTAGAGAAGGCAGAAATCTTTCTTTTTCGATCCAGCCCGAAGCTGCCTAAAAGCTCAAAAAAGCGCTTCCTGTCAAAAGCAGGGTAAACAGATCTGTAAAATACTGCCATCTCCTCAGGAGATGAATTTCCCAGAAAATGCTGTTCGTCTGAAATATAGAAAAATCTGGCTTTTGCCTTCGGATTTTCAAAGACTGGCTCCCCGTCCAGGCTGATGCTCCCCTCATCCGGCTTTAAAATCCCTGCCGCCATTCTGAGAAAAGTGCTTTTTCCAGCTCCGTTCGTTCCTATCAGTCCAAATACGTTTCCCTGTTTTATTTCTGCATTCACATGATCCACTGCTGCAATTTTTCCGTAGTATTTCGTCAGATTTACCGCCTCAATCATACCGCTCCCCTCCTTCTCCTTCCTCCGGCTTTTTCTTTTTCCCGTACATCTGAATCACCGCTTCCTGAAATTCCAGCATCGTGACGCCTGCTGCCTCCGCTTTCTCCACCAAAGCCTCCAGGCTTTTTAATACTTCCTGCCGATTTTTTTCTCTGATTTGGTGATTTTCCGCCACGTAGCTTCCCTTTCCCTTCACAGAATAGATATAGCCCTGACGCTCTAATTCCACATAAGCTCTTTGAATCGTATTGGGATTAATCGCCAGATCCGTAGCCAGGCTTCTCACAGAGGGAAGCTGGCTGTCCTGAGGAAGGATGCCTCGTATCATCAGGTCTGCCATCTTTTCCACCACCTGCTCATAGATGGGACGGCGGTCTCTGTAATCAATCAGAATCATACGGCCTCCTTTCTGTCGCCGCCTGCTTTTGCATCTCAACTGTACTATTTGTATTAATACAGTCGAAGCATATCATAAGGTCTTCAGCCTGTCAACTGCAGCAGTAAAATGTAAGAAATCCGTAAGTTTCTTAAAATTCTGTCATATAGGAACGAAACCGCAGGGGAAGATGGCTGTTCTGGCAGGCCCGGTTGTCTCTCTCCCGAATCGAAACGGCGCTGTGAAAAATCCTCCACAGCTCCTCGTACTCTCCTTCTCCTTTCCCTTTCAGCCCAGACAAATAATCTCTCCACTGCTTCGGAAGCTGCGGCAGCAAAACAAAACCGTATCCCGGCTCGTGAAGCGCCGCGCTTCCTCGGTTTTGATCCAAAATAAGCCAGCGCTCCCCTGACATTCTCTCTGCAAAGTGATCTGCCACAAGGCTGAGAACATGGTTCTCAGGCCCCATCACTGCTGCCAGAAGCCCCACAGGCAGTTCAGAAAAGCGCAGAAACCCTGTCAGCAGATGAGCCTCATTGGCCACCTGGCGATTCATCCGGAACACTTCATATACGTCTGGATCTTTCAGCATTTTGACGGTTCTGGGACCAAACTGAAAGCCCCTGGCCAGAAAACGGAAAATTTTATCCGCTTTGTCCGTTTCCCTGCTCAGAGACGCTCTGTAAATCCACGCATAGGCCTCCTGTGAAATCTTTCTTCGTATTGCCTCGGCTGTCTTTTTTATCTTCCAGGAAGCTTCTTCTGCCTCTCTGTACTCTGCAAACATCTGCATCGTCTGATTCTGCTGCTCTGTCCTGGTTATAAGCCTGACGTTCTCATGTCCCAGGCCGCTCATCCAGGCGTCGTACACTCCGCATAGAATGCTGTCAAATTCATCTTTGCATACAAAAATTGTCATCTCTTCTCTCCCTGTCTTCCTACAGCTGTCCCGTCAAAAGAGCTGCCCTCTCTTCTGCCGGAGGTTCTGTCTGCATATGAAAATCATCAAACAAAGACAGCTGACGGTACGTATCTTTCTGTTCCAGCTCCCAGACCTTTCTCCTCTCCTCGCCAATCATGCATCCTGTAATAAAATCCTCATCCATCCGGACTGGATGCATCATCCTCCCGGAGCAGGTGATAAAGTAGACGGCCCGCTTCATGACAACTCCCATTTTCTTCAAATCCTCAAACCGGAGAACCGTTCCCTTCCTGGCTTCCACAATTCTGACTGCCGACTTCACGCCAATTCCAGGAACTCTTAAAAGTTCTCCGTAAGGTGCCCGGTTAATTTCCACCGGAAATCGGCCCAGATTCCTCACTGCCCAGTCGCACTTCGGATCTAAGAGCACATTAAAATTCGGTTTTTCTTCAGACAGCAGCTCTGAAGCCTGAAATCCATAATAGCGCATCAGCCAGTCTGCCTGATACAATCTGTGTTCTCTCAGAAGCGGCGGTCCTCCAGGCAGAGCAGGAAGGCTGCTGTCGTCGCTGACCGGAACAAAGGCCGAATAAAAGACTCTCTTCAGGCCAAAATTCTGGTACAGGGCCTCGGCGACAGAAACCATCTGGAAATCGCTTTCCGGCGTAGCCCCCACGATAATCTGCGTGCTCTGGCCGCCAGGAACAAATACCGATCTGCCTGACGCACTCCTTCCCAGCCCGTAATTTCCATAGGAAGACCTGCCGGGAATGACTCTGGGGCTCGTTCTGCTTTCTCTTCTGCCCTTTTCTCCAAAGTCAGGCAGACTGCCGGAAAAGCTTCGGCCGGAATCAGAAAGAAGGGCAGACGACAGTCCCTTTTTTTCCAGAAGCCCCTCCTGAGCGATCTGTTTTACGATCCCTTTCTGAATCTGCCGCATCGGAGTCAGGATCTTCTCTCTTGTCTTCCCGGGGGCCAGCTTTCTCAGGCCGTCCGCAGTGGGAAGCTCTAAATTTACGCTCATGCGGTCGGCAAAAAATCCGGCCGCTTCCACCAGTTCCGGCGATGCGCCCGGAATCGCCTTCAAATGGATGTACCCCTGGAATTTATGCTCCAGGCGGAGGCTTTTTGCCACAGCCAGCATCTGCTCCATCGTGTGATCCGGGGAATCCTGGATTCCCGAACTTAAAAATAAGCCCTCAATATAATTTCTTCTGTAAAACTCCATCGTCAGCCTGCACACCTCCTCCGGCGTAAAGGCCGTGCGCAGCGTATCGTTAGACCGGCGGTTAATACAATATTTGCAGTCGTAAACGCACTCGTTGGTAAGCAGAATTTTGAGAAGAGAAATGCACCGTCCGTCCGCAGAAAAGCTATGGCAGATCCCCGCCTCGTGGGCGCTGCCCAGCTGCCCCTGCTTCCCCTTTCTGTCCACTCCGCTGGACGTGCAGGCCGCGTCATACTTTGCTGCGTCTGAAAGAATTCTCAGCTTTTCCTGTATTCCAAGATTTTCCTGTATCAGCATCTGTTTCTCCTCCATAAGAAAATAGATAGAACATTTGTTCTGATTCTATCACAGTTCCGGAGAAACCGCAAGCATTTTCGAATATATGTTCTGTTTTCTTCTATGCTCGGCGCGCGCCCGCATGACGGACAGTTCCCTTCTCCTCCCGTCTTCATATTTCAGTTCGGCAGCAGTTCTCATAGGAGCAGCAGGAGAAAGCCATAAAGGCAAAAAACAGGCCCCTCCCAGCGGTGCCGCTGAAAAAGGCCTGTTTCTAAATCGTTATTTAAACTTTTTCAAATTAGCTTCTGTATCCGTCTGGATTTGCCGACTGCCAGCGCCAGGAATCTGTGCACATCTCCTCGATGCCCCGTTCTGCCTCCCAGCCTAATTCCTCTCTGGCTTTAGAAGCATCCGCGTAGCAGGTTGCGATATCGCCTGGTCTTCTGGGCTTAATTTCGTATTTAATCTCCCTGCCGCAGGCCTTCTCATAGGCTTTCACTACGTCGAGAACGCTGTAGCCCTTTCCTGTTCCCAGGTTGTAGATGCACACGCCTGCCTTCTCCTCAATCTTCTTTAAGGCCTTCACATGTCCGACTGCCAGATCCACTACATGGATATAGTCGCGGACGCCTGTACCGTCATGAGTCGGATAATCGTTTCCAAATACGCCCAGACACTGCAGCTTGCCCACTGCCACCTGCGCAATATAGGGAACCAGATTGTTGGGGATACCCTTCGGATCCTCTCCGATCAGGCCGCTCTCATGAGCTCCGATTGGATTGAAATAGCGCAGCAGAACCACGTTCCACTCCGGATCAGCCACATGGAAATCTGTGAGAATCTGCTCCAGCATGCTCTTGGTCTGGCCGTACGGATTGGTAATCTGGCCCTTCGGGCAGTCCTCTGTAATCGGTACGAAAGCAGGATCTCCATATACAGTGGCGGAGGAGCTGAATACAATATTCTTGACTCCATGATTTCTCATCACATCGCACAGGATCAGGGTGCCTGTAATGTTATTATGATAGTACTCCAGCGGCTTTGCCACAGACTCGCCTACTGCCTTCAGTCCTGCGAAATGAATGACAGAATCGATTTCTTCTGTATCAAAAATTTTATTGAGGGCCTCGCGGTCCAGAATGTCCGCCTGATAAAATTTCACCGGTTTTCCCGCGATCTTCTCTACGCGTCTTACGGCTTCCTCACTGGAATTGCAAAGATTGTCAGCCACTACTACTTCGTAGCCTGCCTTTAACAGTTCAAGACAGGTATGGCTTCCGATGTAGCCGGCTCCTCCTGTAACTAAAATAGACATAACATATTCCTCCTATGCTCAGTGTTCCAGTCTATTATATCTGTTATCCGCCGCCAATACAATGCAATTTCCGTAAAACTTTGTTCAAAATTACACAAAATTTCTTGTAAAACCAAACGCTCCAAAGCCCGGGTAAACGGCCGCTCCTCCCAGCTCCTCCTCAATTCTTAAAAGCTGGTTGTATTTCGCAGTCCTCTCGCTTCTGCTGGGCGCTCCCGTTTTGATCTGGCAGGTGTTAAGCGCTACCGCCAGATCGGCGATTGTCGTATCCTCCGTCTCTCCGGAACGGTGGGAGACAACCGCCGTATAACCGGCCCTGTGAGCCTCCCTCACAGCGTCCAGCGTCTCAGAAACCGTTCCTATCTGGTTCAGCTTAATGAGGATGGAATTGCCGCAGCCCAGAGAAACGCCTTTTCGGAGCCGCGCCGCGTTGGTGACAAACAGATCGTCCCCCACCAGCTGGATTCTGCCTCCCAGCCGCTCTGTCATCATCTGCCAGCCCTCCCAGTCCTCCTCGTCAAGGCCGTCTTCAATCGAACAGATCGGATACTTGTCCGCCAGCTCCTCCCAGTGAGCCACAAGCTCTGCAGACGTAAAGCGCCGGCCGCTTTTCGGGAGCACGTACTCTCCCTTTTTACCGCTCTTCCACTCGCTGGCCGCCGCATCCATGGCAAAGACGAAATCCTTTCCCGGCTCATAGCCTGCCCGTCTCACCGCCTCCATAATATACTCGAAGGCTTCCTCATCGCTGGACAGATTCGGGGCAAAGCCTCCCTCGTCTCCCACTGAGACGGCCAGCTTCTTCTCGCTCAAGAGGGCGCGAAGGGAATGAAATACCTCCGCAGACTGCCTGAGTCCTTCCCGGAAGCTGTCTGCCCCTGCCGGCATAATCATAAATTCCTGAACGTCTACGGTATTAGACGCGTGCGCGCCTCCATTTAAAATGTTCATCATGGGAACTGGAAGGCAGATGCCGTTTACGCCTCCCAGAAACCGATACAGGGGAATTTCCAAAGCTGCTGCCGCCGCCCTGGCGCAGGCAATGGAAACTGCCAGAATGGCGTTGGCTCCCAGCCTGGACTTGTCTTCTGTGCCGTCGGCCTGAATCATCGCCTGGTCTGCTGCGTGGATATCGGAGGCATCCATTCCGCAAAGAGTCCGGCTGATCACTGTATTGACAGCCTCCACAGCCTTTAAAACTCCTTTTCCCAAAAATCTGCCTGGATCCTGATCCCGAAGTTCCAATGCCTCAAATTCTCCGGTAGAAGCTCCGCTGGGAGCGGCCGCTCTGGCCGAAACGCCTCCCTCCAGAATAACCTCCGCTTCCACTGTGGGGTTTCCTCTGGAATCAATGATTTCTCTTCCGATTACCTGTTCGATTTTCAAATTTTTCAAATGCTTCATCACATTTCCTTTCTTCTGCTCTGTTACAGAAGGCCTACCAAATCAAGACTGGGCTTTAGCGTCTCCTCACCTGGCTGCCATTTGGCCGGGCAGACCTGATCTCCGTGTTCCGCCACAAACTGAGAGGCCTGTACTCTTCTGAACAGCTCGTCTGCGTTGCGTCCCACATTTCCCGCAGTCACCTCGTAAGCTACGATTTTTCCCTCCGGATTCACAATGAAGCTTCCTCTCTCAGCCACTCCCTCGTCTTCAATCATAACGTCAAAGTCCCTGGCCAGAGCGCCTGTCGGATCCGCCAGCATTGGATAATGAATCTTTTGAATCGTCTCGGAAGCGTCGTGCCATGCCTTGTGGACATAGTGGGTATCGCAGGAAACGCTGTAAATCTCGCATCCCGCGTCCTGGAACTCTTCATACTTATCCGCCAAATCTGCAAGTTCTGTGGGACAGACAAAGGTAAAATCTGCCGGATAGAAGAAAAACACGCTCCATTTTCCCAGCACGTCTCTCTTGCTAATCTCCTGAAACGCCCCGTTTCGATAGGCCTGTACCTTAAATTCACTGATTTCTTTTCCAATTAATGACATACTTATTCCTCCTTTTGTGTCTTTATCATGCGCCTTTTTTCTATTTTTATAATGGTTAGTTCTTGCTAACTACCAATTATCATACCAGCAGCCTGAAAAAAAGTCAAGATTCTCTCCTGCGCAGGGAGGCTAGAACGCCTCCCTGAGTTTTTCAACCGCCCGTTTTTCAATGCGGCTCACATAGGAACGTGAAATTCCCAGAACGGCCGCCACCTCTCTCTGGGTATGCTCTCTGGATCCGAACAGGCCGTACCGCATACGGATTACCTGCTTTTCTGTATCCTTTAAACAGGTCTCATATGCCTGGTAAAGCTCCTTCACGTCCTGCTCCATGATAATCGTATCCAGAGCCTGGATTTCGTCCGCCTCCAGAACGTCCATCAGGCTGACGGTCTCTCCGTCCTTATCCGTTCCGATTGTATTGTAGAGTGACACGTCTCTGGCTCTCTTTCGGCCGGCGCGAAGCATCATCAAAATCTCATTTGCTATCCTCCCCCCAAAGCGTCAGCCGGGCAGACAGGAGGATGCGCTTCAAGCCTCTCATACTGGCAGAGCTCTTCATCCGAGACTCCTTTAAGGATCACATAAGCCGTGTTTTCGTCCCATATGATCCGCTGGATCAGGGCGTTTAGAACCGCTCTTTTCTGCTCTGCGGCCATAACGCCCATAATGCCTGCAAGCTCAGAAAGGCTTCTGCCTTTTTCCCGGATTTCTGAATCAGACAAGATTTCCCGGTACAGGATGGTTTTCAGATGCCAAATCTCTCCGTCCAGCTCCCGCCTTCTGCGTCCCAGCTCCTCCATATGACGAACGGCTTCCTCTTTCGCCTCCTGTTCCTGAAACATTGCCAGGGAATCTGCCAGTCCTCTCTGCTTCCTCTCTATTTCCTCTCTCTCCCGCTTCGCCGCAGAAAGCCGGATCTGAACCCCGCTCTCACCGGACAGGCAGAAACGGCGGCCCTGTCTCAGAAGGCTGAGAAAACATTCTTTATCCTCCTTCAGGCTTCCTGTCAATTCTGTAAGAGCCGCGTCCAGCTCCTCTCCTCTCGCATTATCTGCCGCGCACGCCTGCCTCTGGCTTCGCTCCTTCGTCCTGCACACATAGGCGTAGGGCCTGCCGTCTCCCGTCTTCCTCCTCCGCCCCAGCTTGGGATACATCCGACTTCCGCAGCTGCAAAACAAAAGACCCGTTGCCAGTGCCTCATTCTTTCTCGGTTTCCGATAAGATTTTATCTTGTTCTGCTCCAATGATTTCTGTACTGCAGTCCATCTGCCGCCAGGTATCAGGCCGGGATGGTCTCCCACAGCCACAATCCACTGACCGGGCGGAAGGAGCTTTGTGGTTCTCCCTTTCTCCTGCCTGGTCCGATTATAAACCATCATTCCATGGGCGCCGTCAAAGGCCTCTTTTTCAGAGAAGATTTCGGATCCGCTCTGCTCAAAATACTCATAAGCTTCCAGATCGGCCGTCAGGTAAACGGGATTCTGAAGAATTCCCCGGATGGAAAAACGCGTAAAGAATCGGCCATTTTTCGTCTGAATCCCCAGCTGCATTAAACGGGCCTCCGTCCCCGCCAGGGAATCGAGCTCCAGATACAGGCTGTAAATCAGCCTTACTTTGTCCGCTTCCTCCGGTATCAGCCTCAGCCTGCAGGCCCGCTTCGTCTTTCCGCCTGGCGAAACACTTTCCACTGTCTCCGAAGCATAACCGGTGGGAGTCGTGCCCCCCAGCCACCGCCCTGTCTTGGCGAGCTCGTGCATATTGTCACGGATCCGCTCCGCAATCGTCTCTCTTTCCAGCTGGGAAAATACGGACGCTATATACATCATGGCCCTTCCCATGGGAGTTCCAGTGTCAAACTGCTCCTTAATCGAAACAAAATCAATGTCCAGACGGGTCAATTCTTCAATGAGCCCTGCAAAGTCGCTGATATTCCGGCTGATTCGATCCAGTCGGTAGACAATCAGCGCCTGAAACCGTTTCTTTCTGGCAGCGTCCATCATGTTCTTAAAGCCTGGACGGTTCAAATCGCCGCCTGAAAAGCCTTCGTCCTCATACACGATTAAACGGTTCAGCGCATCTTCCCCATAGTGAACCCGGACGTACTCTCTGCAGAGCTCTTCCTGATTCTGAACGCTCTCCCCCTTTCCTGTAAATTTTGACTTCCGGGAATACACAGCAATGCAGTCTTCATTTTTCCTCATATCTGATCTCCTGCGCCAGTCGGTGATATACTTTCTTCTATTATATCATCCGGCTTCCCGAAAGTGAACCTGGTATCCTCTGCTGCATGTATCCTACACGCGATCTGCCAGATACTCTTCTGCCATGTGAGCTGCCGCAGCTCCATCTGCCGCTGCCGAAATTATCTGGCGAAGGCGTTTTGTCCTTACATCTCCCACAGCATAAACGCCGGGAATGTTTGTCTCTGTCGTTTCTCCCGCCACTATATATCCGGCCGGATCCAAATGCAGCTGCCCTCCCACCAATTCTGTGGAAGGTATCCTTCCTACGCTGATAAATACGCCGTCACACTCCACCTGCTCCGACTCGCCTGTAACGACATTTCTCAATCTGAGCCCTGTCAGTTTTTCTCCCGAGAGAAGTTCTGTCACTTCACTGTTCCAGTGAAACTCGATATTTTCTGCTGCCATCAAAGGCTCATGATAGATTTTCGTAGCCCGAAGCGTGTCTCTTCTGTGAATCAGCAGAACTTTTTTGGCAATGCGGCTGAGAATCATAGCGTCTGCAGCTGCTGAATTTCCGCCTCCCACTACTGCCACCGTTTTTCCCTTGAAAAACATTCCGTCGCAGGCAGCACAGTAGGCGACTCCTCGTCCTATCAGCTCATCTTCCTTCTCTATTCCCAGCTTTCTGGGAGCCGCCCCAGCTGCAAAGACCACCGTCTTTCCATAAAATATCCCTTCACTTGTTTCCACTTTCTTGGGTTCTGCCGTCAAATCCAGTTTTTGTACTTCAGCATACTCCGTCTTCGCCCCGAACCGCTCTGCCTGCCTCTGCATTTTTTCTGCCAGTTCAAATCCGTCGATCCCTTCATCAAATCCGGGATAATTATCAATCTGGTGCGTCAGGGCCATCTGGCCTCCTGCCGACAGCTTTTCTAATACGAGAGTATCAAAGCCTGCTCTCGTCCCATAGAGGGCAGCCGTATAGCCGGCCGGCCCTCCTCCAATAACCAGCATATCATAAATCCGCTCTGTGTTCATAGCCCTTCCTCCTGTCCCTATTTCTTCAGCGCCTGCTCAATGAACGCCTCAATCATGGCTTTTGATTCCGGCGCTACAATCGAGTCCACTGCTGTTCCGTTTTTGTAAAGCACCAATGTAGGAATTACCTCTATTTTCTCCTTCTCGGCTAATTCTTTCTCTTCGTCAATATTAACTTTTCCAACTGTCAGAAGGCCGCCGCCATTATATTCTTCTGCAATTTTTTCATATGCCGGCCCCAGTCTTCTGCAGTAGCCGCACCAAGGCGCCCAAAAATCAATCAATACCGCTTTTTCCCCATTCACCATCTGTTCAAACTGTTCTCTGTTTATCTCCATAGCCTTCATAAACGTCAGCTCCCTTCTTTTATTTGTTATCAGTATACAAAATTTTCCTGTCCTCTTCCGTGATATAATCACCTTCAAATTGACAGAACCCCTCCTCCGTTTTATACTGGTTTCAGAGAAGGAGGAAACAGATGGACTTTCAAAACAGTTTTCCAATTTGGAACCAATTAACTAAAAACCAGCAGGACAGACTCCTTGGAAGTCTCATGACAAGCCGGGTTTCCAAGGGTACGGTCGTCCATAACGGAAGCGCAGACTGCACCGGTCTGCTCCTTTTGAAATCAGGTCAGCTCCGGGCCTACATTCTCTCCGATGAAGGGAGGGAAATCACCCTTTACCGTCTGTTTGACATGGATATGTGCCTTTTTTCCGCATCCTGCATCATGCGCTCTATTCAGTTTGAGATTATAATTGAAGCGGAAAAAGATACTGAGCTGTGGATCATTCCGGCAGATGTATACAAAAATATTATGAATGAATCTGCGCCGGCAGCCAACTATACCAACGAATTGATGGCTTCCCGGTTTTCTGACGTGATGTGGCTGATTGAGCAGATTATGTGGAAGAGCCTTGACAAGCGCGTAGCGGCCTTCCTGCTGGAGGAGGCCGCCATTGAGGGAACCTATGAATTAAAAATCACTCATGAAACCATTGCCAACCATCTGGGGTCCCACCGAGAGGTTATCACCAGAATGCTCCGCTATTTTCAGAACGAGGGCATGGTACGTCTGTCCCGGGGCATGGTGGCTGTCCTGGATGAGAAAAAGCTGCGCGCGCTTCAGAATACATAAGAAGAATTCTGGGCAGCTCCAAAGACCTTCCTCTAGCGGTTCTTTACCCTGCAGATCATCTGGGTCATGGTTCCCATCGGGCAGATTACACACCAGCTTCTGGGTTTAAAAAGAGTCATCATAAAAATTCCCAGAACTGTGGAGGTCAGCATTACACTGTAAAAGCCGAAGGCAAACTGGGCCATGCCCTCATGAAACAGCGTGCCGTGGTATGCCCAGTGCCAGGGCAGTTTCCAGGTCCACAGAAGCGTCACCACCTGCTTTAAATCCTGGGCTCCCGCAAATACCAGATAGGTATTCCATAGCATCTGGGCAAACATCAGGAGAAAAAAGACGAGAAATCCATAGCGGAATTTTTTTCCTTTCATCCACCCAGGCATATCACGTTTTCTGGACAGCCCCAGTCTGCCTCCCAGAATTCCAAACAGCTGGCCCCTTCCGCAGTACTGATTACAGTAGCCCTTCGTCCCCCTGGAAAGGGAAATAAGCAGCGGAAGAAAGAAGCAGATTAACCCCAGCCACGCAAATAAAATATTAAAAAATCCCAGAATCAGATAGGTAAGGGACAGCACCCACAGATAATCATACCACTGTTTTTTCATGCTTTTACCTCCTGCAGGGAAATCACGCTGGCCGGACATTCCTTCACACATCTGCCGCACCCCACGCATCGTCCCCAGTCTACCTTTGCCATAATCCCTTTCACCACCTGCACCGCCTGTACAGGGCAGGCTTTCACACAGCAGCCGCAGGCCACGCACAGCCTCTGATCGACCAGAGCCTTTTTTCGTTTCCGTTCCATTTTCGCTCCTCCCAGGCCGCGGCATATTCTTCCGCGGCCCGGTTTCCTGTCACTCTTATTTTTTCTGCTCTCTGTCCTAGGCTCTCGCCATGCCGTCTACACTCAGCACTGCGCCTGTGATATAGGAAGCCTCATCTGAGGCCAGAAATGCGAAGGCATTGGCAATGTCCTCCGGACGTCCCAGACGGCGCAGAGGGATTTTTTCAATCATGGGATCGAGCACTTCTTTCGGCACTGCCCTCATCATATCTGTCTCTATAATTCCAGGGGCCACAGCATTAACCCGGATTCCCTTCGGTCCCAGCTCTCTCGCCAGGGATACAGTCAGGCCGTTTACTGCAAACTTGGATGCCGGATAGGCAAACCCGCTGGGCTGGCCGGAAATGCTGACCATGGAGGATGTAGAAAGAATTACTCCGCCGCCTCTTTTTATCATGGATTCCACCACTGCTCTGGATGCGTGGAAGACGCCTTTCACATTTAAGTCCATCACCTTATTAAAAATTTCCTCTGTATACTCTGCAAACGGCGTACTTTCAGAAACGCCTGCGTTGTTTACCAGAATGTCTACGCCTCCGAACCGCTCCTCCACCTCTCTAAACGCGGCGCGGACTGATTCCAGGCTGGCCAGATTCGGCCAGATTCCAGCCACTGCGGCTTCCGGATACTTTTCTTTCAATTTCGATACAGCTCCTTCTGCTGTGGCCTGGGAGCTGGCTGTAATAATGACAGACGCTCCCTCCTCCAGAAATTTCTCTGCAGCAGCAAATCCAATTCCCCTGCTTCCTCCTGTAATAATGGCGACTTTATCTTTTAATCTCATAAGAGCACCTCCTGTATTATTATGGTTTTACTATACAGGGAATTGAACTCTTTTTCTGTGACATCATCACATTTCACTCAAATTTTGTTCTGATGTGAATAGAATACCGGCCTTCTCTCATAGACTACTGCAGCAGAAAAATAAATACAGCGTCAGAAAGCAAAACTGCAGGTCTCTGTTTTCTGGCGCTGGGAAAGAGATGTATCTATGGCAGGAAAAAATATTCCGCTTCGCATTGTGATCCATGAACCTTCCACTGACAAAGGAAAGCTTGAGCTGGCCAGAAAAGCCGCCCAGATTCACGCTGACGCGGTACTCCACATCATCCAGTCCTCTGCAAAGTCCCAGGAACAGAAAAAAGCGCTTCTGGATGCAGTCATCGAGGCTGCCCTGCATCCGCCGGCCGATTAATAAAACGCTGCCTGTCTCTGACTCCCTGGCGATAGGATAGCATTCTCTACACATTTGGCCGCATAGGTAGCCAGCCTGGAACCACGGTCTGCCCTAAACGTATTTACTGCTTTAATAAGCCCTATGGTTCCTACAGACAGAAGATCTTCTGTCTCGTAATCTGTGTACTGGTATTTCTTGACCACATGGGCCACCAGCCTTAAATTCCTCTCTATCAGAACGGCTTTTGCTTCCTCGCTTCCGTTTCTGTACTGCTCCAGACAGGTCCGTTCTTCTTCTGCCGATAATGGTTTGGGAAATGTATTCAAAAAAAGCCGCCTTTCAGATACGTTAATGTATCTTATGCGAAGACGGCTTTTCAAGTGCTTTTCCCTTCCGGAACACAGGTTGGTTTATTTGTTTAATTCGCCAGCTCCTCCTTCCAGCTGTCCTTCCCGGCCAGCACAGCCTGGGAAATGTACTCCAGCTGGCCGTTCATGTCTAAGTCTCCCTCATAGATGAGGATGGCAGCTGTTTTTCCTCCTCTGGCGCAGACAATCTGCCTGTTTTCTTCCATTTGAATTACGCTGGCGTCGTCAAACTCATAAATTCCATTCTGGTACAGATCTGCTTTCTGGGAAATTCCCATGTATTTTGAGCAGACCTGATTGACCAGCTTTTCTGCATCCTCCTCCCGCCTCGTCTCATAGAGATAGAGCTCCAGCTTTACAGGAATGCCCGGCGCTGCCGCCTGTTCCCGGGCTTTCTCCCTCGCAGGGGCGATTTCATCTGACATTCCAGCCTCTGCATACCGCTCCAGCTCCTCCTGAGTCTGAAATTTATAGCCTGACTGTTCTACATAGAGGTTTTTCTTCACCAGGGGATTTCTTTCTGTCCTGTAGCTCTGTCCTGTCGGTTCCCCCTGTTCTAAAGCCGGAGTATAGTACTCTCCTTCCATTTTGGCAAGGCTTAGAAAATCGCTGCGGCCAGCCGTCTCCCCCAGACTGCCGGAGGATCCGGAGAGATTCATCACAAGCGCCAGCAGGACGGTTCCAGTCCAGAATATCTGCAGAACCTTTAAAAATTTTCCTGCCTTTCTCATGGAACCCTGGTAATCCTCCTCCGGCATGGGCCTTCCTGCCTTCAGCGCCTCTGTCTGTCCCCTGATCCATGCTCCCATGATCCATGCAGAAAGCCAGAACATCGTGAATGCAGCCAGCAGGAGAACTGCAAACGGTCCATTTCCATATAAAAATTGAAGGATCGTGTCTCCATTTTTCCAGCACAGCCAGCATAATACCGCCGCCAGCGCTATGAAAAAAATCCCCAAAAGTCTCCAGCTTCCAAACCGCTGATCCAGGAACTGAAGTCCCACGCTCTGGGAAGAGGCCAGCGCCTCCGCCTCGTCTCTCTCCTCTGTCTCAGAAAAGAAAATATCGTAAAGACGACGGTAGGAGGCCGCATAGCTCCAGCCACGCTTTTTCCAGTCTTCCTTCTGTTCCTCAGATATCTGTTTTTTTCCGTGAGGCTCCAGGCGGAAAACCAGCTTTTTCGGCTCCGCCTCCTGAAAGTAAAAGGTTCTCCCCGCCGTATCAAACAGGCGGTTTCCCGAAAGGCTCTGATACTGCAGCCAGCTCTCCATCCCCTGCACGTCATACTCCCTGCACGGCGGTTTCAGCGCAATCTCCTTTTTCATACAGATCCCCCTTTCCCGAAAAAGCATACTGGTCTTTTTCTGGCTTTTCTTTTATTTTACCACAGTCCCCTGCCGTCTGTATAAACAAAATCTTACGCTATTCTTTCATTATCTTAATTTTTCATCTCCATCCCGCCGCAGGGCTGTGCCTCTGTATCAAGCGGAGCCGCCTTCAGGATGCTAGGACAGCTCGAACATGCCTGTGTAAAGCTGGTAGTATTCTCCTCTCTGGGCGATCAGCTCCTGGTGATTTCCTCTCTCGATGATCCGCCCCTGCTCCAGTACCATAATCGCATCGGAGTTGCGTACTGTAGACAGCCTGTGGGCAATGACAAACACCGTCCTTCCCTCCATCAGCCGATCCATTCCCTTCTCAATCAGCCGTTCCGTTCTGGTGTCAATGGAGCTGGTGGCCTCGTCCAGGATCAGAACCGGCGGATCTGCCACCGCTGCTCTGGCAATGGCTAACAGCTGCCTCTGGCCCTGGGAGAGATTTCCTCCGTCCGCCGTCACCATAGTATCGTAGCCTTTCGGCAGCCGCCGGATAAAGGAATCGGCGTTGGCCAGCCTGGCAGCCGCCCTCACCTCCTCCCCGGAAGCATCCAGGCGGCCGTAGCGGATGTTGTCCTCTATGGTTCCTGTAAACAGGTGGGTATCCTGCAGCACAATTCCCAGGGAATGCCGCAGATCATCCTTTTTGATCCTGCCCACGTCAATGCCGTCGTAGGTGAGCCGCCCTCCGTCTATATCGTAAAACCGGTTGATCAGATTGGTGATGGTGGTTTTTCCAGCCCCTGTAGAGCCTACAAAGGCAATCTTCTGCCCCGGCTTCGCATAAAGGCTGATGTCCTTGAGAATGGGGTGTCCCGGTTCATATCCAAAGTTCACATGTTCAAACTGCACATCTCCCCGCAGGGGAATCAGCTGCACCGTTCCGTCTGCCCTCCTGTCCTTCCAGGCCCAAAGCCCCGTCCGTTCCCCAGATTCCTCAATGGTTCCGTCCGGACAGTCTTTTCTGTTTACCAGAGTGACGGTTCCCTCATCGACCTCCGGCTCCTCATCCATAGCTTCAAAGATCCGCTCTGCACCGGCCATGGCGGCCAGCATAAAATTGGACTGGAGGGTAAACTGGTTAATAGGCATGGCCGTCTGGCGGACAAAGACAAGATAGCTGGTAAGGCTTCCCACATCCGTCCAGCCCTTTAAGGCCATATAGCCGCCCACCATGGCCACAATGGCAAAATTCACATAGGAGATGCTGACGATCACCGGAACCATGCTTCCAGAGTAAGTCAGCGCGCTGGTAGCCGCCTCTCTCAGCTGGCTGTTTTTCTGGCGGAAAGCCTCGATTCCCGCCTGCTCGTGGTTAAATACCTTCACTACCTTCTGGCCGGCTGTCATCTCCTCAATAAAGCCGTTCAATTCTCCCAGATACTTCTGCTGAAAATTAAAGTAATATTTGCTCTTTTTTCCACTATAGCGAATGTAGGAAAACATCAGAATATAGCAGGCAAATACAATCAGGGACAGACGCCAGTTCAGCACAAAAATCAACGTGAGGGTTCCCACAATCTGGATAAAGCTCTGGACAATCATGGCAAAGCTGTTATTGAAGGCGTCGGAAATCGTATCCACATCGTTGGTAAAGCGGCTCATAATATCGCCGTGGGTTCTGGTGTCAAAGTATTTCAGCGGCAGGGACTGAATGTGGTTAAACAGATCCCGCCTGATTTCATAAATAATCTTCTGGGCCGCCACCACCATAGTCTGGGTGTAGCCATAGGCTGCGGCCACGCCGCACAGATAGATCATTCCTGTAAACGCCACCGCCCGGAACAGGCCTTCCACGTCTCCCGGCACAATGTACTGATTGACAATGGGCTTCAGCATGTAGGTTCCCGCAAGTCCCGCCGAAGCGCTGACAGAGACCAACACAGCCACCAGAAGGAGCAGAAACTTATGATTTCCCATGTAGCCCATAAGCTTTAATACCGTGCGCTTTAAATTCTTTGGACGTTTTCCATTAAACTGTCTCGCCATCTTCCTCTCCTCCCTTCTGCTGCGAATAGTAAAGTTCCTGATAGATTGGATCTGTCTCCAAAAGTTCTCTGTGCTTTCCCACTGCGTGGATGTTTCCGTCCTCCAGAATCACAATCTGATCTGCATCCATTACCGAGGACACTCTCTGGGCAATGATAATTTTCGTCATGTCGGAAAGCTTCGCCAGCTCTGCCCTGATTTTAGCGTCAGTAGCCGTGTCCACAGCGCTGGTGGAATCGTCAAAAATCAACACCTTCGGATGCTTTAGCAGCGTTCTGGCAATGCACAGCCTCTGCTTCTGGCCGCCGGATACATTGACGCCTCCCTGTCCCAGATCTGTGTCGTACCCTTCCGGAAACCGGCTGATAAATTCGTCGGCGCAGGCCGCCCGGCAGGCCCACTGAAGCTCCTCCTCGTCTGCATCAGGATTTCCCCACTTTAAATTTTCACGGATCGTGCCGGAAAACAGCAGATTTTTCTGGAGCACAATTCCCACCGCGTCTCTCAGATGTTCCAGGGTATACGTTTTAATATCCTTTCCGCCTACCTTCAGGCTTCCTGACGTAATATCATAGAGACGGGGAATCAGCTGTACCAGCGTGCTCTTGGCAGAACCGGTTCCTCCGATAATGCCCACCGTCTCCCCGGCTTTTATGTGAAGGCTGACGTCTGAGAGCACATACTCCTCCGCCTCTTTTTTATACTTGAAAAATACATGGTCAAAGTCCACGGAACCGCATTCCACCTGCTGGCTGGCTCCCTCTCCGTCCGCCAGGTTTAACGGTTCGTCAAATACCTCTCCGATTCTCTTAGCGCTGGCCAGGGATCGTGTCAGCATCAGGAAAACGCCGGAAAACATCATTAAAGAGTTGATAATCTGCTGCACATAGCTGAGAAAGCCTGTCAGCTCTCCCACCTGCATGCCGCCGATCTGCGTCATTCTTCCTCCGAACCACAGAATCAGCACAATCGCCGTATACATGACGATCTGAAAGGCCGGAAGATTCATCACCGCGTAGTGGAACGTGGTCTGGCTGGTCTCCCTTAAATTGTCGTTGACCTGCGCAAATTTCTCCTCCTCATATTCGCCCCGCACAAAGGCCTTCACTACCCGGACTGCGTTTAAATTCTCCTGGACAACTGCATTGACCTGGTCCATGGCCTTCTGGAGCCTGCCGTACATGGGGGCCACGCGGCTGACGATGTGGTACAGAATAAAGGCCAGCACAGGAATGCAGACGGCAAACACCAGCACCAGTTTTTTATTCAGATAAAACGTCATGCCAAGTCCCATTAAAAGCATAATGGGGCTTCTGGTTAAGGGCCTCAGGCCTCCGCTTATGGTATTCTGCATCACCGTCACGTCTGCCGTCATCCTGGTGATCAGAGACGAGGTCTCAAAGTGTTCCAGATTTTCAAAGGAATATTCCTGAACCTTCCGATACTCCGCCTCCCGCAGAGCGGCTCCAAAGCCGTTGGCCGCTCTGGCCGAAAATCTGGCGTACAGAAGGCCTGTAACCAGGGCGAACAGAGCGCAGGCCATCATGGTCAGTCCTCTGGCCACAATGTAATCCATGTCCCTGTCAGCCACTCCCACGTCGATCATATCTGCCATCAGCATGGGAATCGTCAGCTCAAAGCTGGCCTCGATTATGACAAACATCACCGCCAGAAAGAATTCTCTCCGGCAGGGTTTCATAAACTTAAAAATCCGTTTTAAATCCTCCAAAGCTTCTCTCCTCCTCTTTAAAGAGCGTCCCGGCCGCTTAAATTCCTGTAAATGCGGCTCAGGTAATCCGCCACCTGTTTCTTCTCCCCCTCGGAAAAGCCGACCAGCATTTCCTTCTCAATTTCCCGGCAGTGGGCCTCCCAGAGCCGGTAGCTCTCCTCTCCCTTTTCTGTGAGATACAGGCTGCCGGCCCTTCTGTTGTTCTCCGGAATTACCCGCCTTACAAGCCCTCCCTTTTCCAGGGTGTCAATCATGCGGCTGATGGTTGCCGGTTCAATGTCGCAGCTTTCCGCCGCCTCCTTCTGCATACATCCCTCGTGGTTTAACACGTACCGCAGAATTTTAGGCTGGCCCGGCGCCAGGCCAATCTGTGCCATATAAGGCCGCAGCCGTTTTCTCTGAGCGTGAAATGCCCGGTATAAAAGCATATACAGTTCCATCTTTTCTCCCTCTCCTGTTCCTCTGCGCCGGATCTGCATACCAGTCCCTTCTGCCGTCCGGCCTTACAGTTGTCTATGCAACTATTAGTTTGCTAACTATTATAATCATAACTCACAACTGGGCGGAGCGCAACAGTTAAAAGGCCGGGAAAACGTTTCTGAAACATTCAGAAACGCTTTCCCAGCCTTTCCGTACTGCATTATTCATTTCTGATAGCCGCTAAAGGCGACAGCTTCATCGCTCTCTGAGCCGGGAAAAATCCGGCCAGCATACCGATAAACACGGCAAATACCACAGCAGCCAGAGCCAGCCACGGCGGGATCATGGATATCCGGCTGGTCATTCCGTCCGTAAGGCCCGGAGCCAGAAAACGGTTCACAATCCCGGATACTCCATAGCTTAGAAGCAGCCCGATGATTCCTCCCATGAAGCCGATAAACCCGGCTTCTATGAGAAACATGCTTCTGATATTGCCCATGGCGCAGCCAAGCACCTTCAGAACGCCGATCTCCTTGGTTCTCTCGTAAATGGACATCATCATGGTATTGGCAATTCCGATGGCGGCTACGAACAGGGAGACGGCTCCGATTCCGCCTAACACGGCCTGAACCATGTTGGACTGCTTCTGGGAGGATTCCAGCCAGTCCATACGGCTGCTGGCCTCGAAGCCCATGCCAATCAGCTGCTGCTGAACCTCCTTCACATTTTCCATATCATCCACATTGACCACAGCCTGCTCGTAAACGAAGTAATTGTACGGCTTTCCCTTTTTATTGACCGGCTGTCCCGGAATCGGATTCTTCTTAAAAATCTGCTTCAGCTGCTCCTTCAGCTTATTCAAATCCACATAAACGCTGTAGCTGTATTCATTATAATCCTCCGGACCTCCCTCTACCAGGGCGGCCGTATTCAGCATATATTTTTTCGGAGGCTTCACAGGCTCCTCCCCGCCCCCGCCTCCTGACTGCGACTGGTAGTAGGCGTCCATATCGAAGATGACAAACGCCGGCCGGGCCATAAAATCTACATCCGGATCCTCTCCTGTATCCCAGTAGCCCTTTCCTGTCTTCGAGTTGGTAAAATTTCTGGCTACCATATTTCCCACTACCATCTCCAGCATATCGGCATTGGGGGAGGGCAGCTTTCCGGCTCCCAGCGGAATATCCTTCATATAATCCAGAGGAACGCCCATCATCGTCACATAGCCCTCGTAAATCCCCTGCTTCATCAGAACATTGATGTTCAGAATCGGGTACACGGAGGTTACATGAGGAATCTGGGAAAAGCTTTTGATCGTTTCATCTGTAATGAAATCCTCCTCCGTCTTGTCGTCTCCCTGCATTCCCTGATAATTATAAATCTCAATGGCAGTCAGGCTTCCGGAAGACTTGATGGTCTCCATGGTAAAGTTGTTCAGGCCGATGCCCAGGGAAACCATGACTACGATCGAGGCCGTTCCGATGACTACGCCCAGAACGGTCAGAAAGGTCCGAAGCTTTCTGCGGCGCAGATTATTGACGCTCATGGTGAGCAGATCAAGAAATCTCATCGTCTATATCCTCTTCCTCCTGTGCCTTCTTCTTCGCTTTCCTGCGGCGGTAAACTGCCGTCCCCCCTGCTGCTGCAGCAACGGCTCCCAGCAGAATCAGCCACTTATATTTACTGAAAGCAGACGGCTCCTCCGGCATCATTTCCTCCATATCCGCCATAGCGTCCATGTCCGCCGGTTCTTCCATTGTCTCAGTAACGAGGAGATTCATCTCCTTCTCTACCTCCGTCACCTCTCCGTTTTCATCCTCATAGGAAATAGTAATCTTTATTTTTCCGTCGTCAGCTGTAGGAGCGATGCCAGAAATCATGGCGTCCACATTGCCCGTCTTTCCAGGCTCAATGTTGCCTACATAAGCGTCGGTTTTCTGGATGGAATCCCCCTCAAACACAGCCGTCACATTGTAGAGAAGCACCTTGCCCGTATTATTGATTCCAAACATGACGTTGGTCTCCGAACCTACGCTGATGCTCTCCGGCATCACCTCAATGGTGCTGGTGCTGAATCTGGGCTGCTGCTTCACCGGAATGGAAATCTTCACTTCTTCCTCCGCGTTTTTAAACTCCGGACTGTCATATTTTTCCTTAATGGACATAGTATAAGACTTCTGCTCCGCCGTAGGAGAGGAATTAAATAAAAGCTCCAAATCTGCACTCTGTCCCGGAGCCAGACTGTTTACCACCACTGTGGAGGATCCGGACTCTGTGGAAAACACAGGGTTCTTATCCGTATCCTCTGAGCTGAAGGTAAATAAAATATTATTGGCCGGGACGTCCGACGAAGCGTTCTTCATTCTGATTTTCAGAACAAATGGAGTTCCTGCGTAGACCTCCGCCGGCTCCGTGGAAAAGCTCTCCACGATAATTCTGGCTTTCGTTCTCTCGTTGTCCCCTGCGTCCGCCTCCAGATCGTCGTCGTCCTCTCCCTTGACTCTGACATAGAGAATTTTATCCACCGGCTCCTCGAAGTCTCCGTCCTCTGTCTCCTTGTAGGAAATTTTGTATGTAATGGGATAGAAGCCTGATTTCGCGTCCTCACGCACTGCCATGCTGTAGGGGACGGAGACGGTCTGATTCACGTCCATATCCCCCATTTTTCTGTCATAGTTTCCGTCGTTGATATCAAAGGGGAATTTCTCTGTGGCCGCGTCCAGCTGCATGGAAACGCGCACGTCGTACAGCTTCCTGTTCCCGCTGTTTCTCAAATTCACTCCAAAATTCAGCACTTCTCCGTAAACGCCGTAAGGAGTGGACTGGTTCTCGCCGATGGTAATATCATAGTCCATCGTCTCCTCATCCGACTCAGAGCCGTCTGACGCAGATACCCAGATATTGACGCCCACTGTCTTTTCGTGGTCTCTGCTGCTGTTCAGGTCGAAAAAGGCCTGGTAGTAGCCTGGCTGCAGATCACGGCGCAGCTGAAAGGTAATGGAAACGGTTTTTGACGAATGTCCCCGGATGGTTCCCACCTTCTTGTCCTCAAACGTGGAGGAATCCGCCTCAAAGGGGAACTGGGTATTGTAATCCCGGATGGTGTCATCGTCATCATCATCCTCATCGCCGTCGTCCTCGTCCTGCTCGAACACATTGTTTAAAATGTCGTCGTATCTGGTTCCTCCTACCAGTGTAACGGTGGTGTCCTCCATGTCGGAGTCCTCGTCGTTTACAATCTTCATGCGGATGGTCACCTTGCCTCCCGCTTTTCCTTTCGGGACCTTGGTCACCTCGATTCTGCCATCGTTGAAATTCGTCATGTCCATCATGCCTGCCAAAGCTCCAAATGGAGTTCCCGCAAGCATCATGCAGACGGCTAACAGCAGAATCAGTACCTGTCTCAGCCTTTTCATTCTCATCTCTCATCCTCCCTGTCCGATGTTTCCTTCTGCCTTTCAGCTCCCCCTTCTCCGAAAATCGCCTCGTCTGAATGGTGGTTTTCCTCTATCTTCACGATTTTTCCGTCTATAATATGGAAAATTCTGTCTGCATAGGCAGCAAGGTGGTCATCGTGGGTAACCATGACCAGCGTCTGCTGCTGTTCCCTGACAATTCTCTGCATCAGCTTCAGTACCTCCATGGTGGTTTTCGAATCCAGGTTTCCGGTGGGCTCGTCGGCAAAAATAATCTTGGGATTTACCACCAGCGCCCTGGCAATGCCCACCCTCTGCTGCTGTCCTCCCGACATCTGATTGGGCATGTGATCCCCCACATGGGAAAGTCCTACCAGCTTCAGATATTTCTGCGCCTGCCGAAGCCGTTCCTTTTTTCCAATTCCCTGGAAAGACAAAGGAAGGGCAATATTTTCGATGGCATTCATGGTTCCCAAAAGGTTGTAGGACTGGAAAATAAAGCCCCCCCGTTCCCGCCGGAAGGCCACCAGCTGATCCTCTCTCATCTTTTCGATATGCTTTCCGCTTATGATAATCTCTCCCTTAGTGGGCTTCTCCAGACCTGCCAGCATATTTAAAAGCGTGGATTTTCCTGAACCGGAGGTTCCCACGATAGCGCAGAACTCTCCCTTATACATGGTGAAATCCACACCGTTTAAGGCATAGACCTTCGTCTCCCCTACCCGGTAAATCTTATATAAGTTTTTTACCTGTATGACAGGGGTTTTCTTCCCGCTCTCTGTCTCCTGCGCTTCTGCCATTCTCATTCCTCCAACTATCTGTTCTCGTTTCATTATACCTAATAATTCCCGAAAGGCCTATCCTATTTTTCTTAAATTCCCTTACTTTTTTCTTACACAGTCTGGAAATTGCATCACAAATCCGCTATAATGGATAAAAATAAAAATACATGCAAAGGAGAGACACATGAGACATTTGTTAAATCCTCTGGATTTTTCAGTTGAAGAAATTGAAGCGCTTCTCGATCTGGCAAGCGATATTGAGAAGCATCCTCAGAAATATGCCCACGTCTGCGACGGCAAAAAATTAGCCACTCTGTTTTACGAGCCGAGTACAAGAACACGCTTAAGCTTCGAGTCTGCCATGCTCCGTTTAGGCGGAAGCGTACTTGGCTTTTCTTCCGCGGATTCCAGCTCTGCCGCCAAGGGCGAGAGCGTTTCCGACACCATCCGCGTTATTTCCTGCTATGCCGATATCTGCGCCATGCGCCACCCCAAGGAGGGCGCTCCCATGGTAGCTTCCGTCCATTCCGGCATTCCTGTCATCAATGCAGGCGACGGCGGCCATCAGCATCCCACTCAGACTCTGACTGATCTGATGACCATCCGTTCTTTAAAGGGACGCCTTGACAATCTGACTGTGGGACTCTGCGGCGACTTAAAGTTCGGCCGCACCGTTCACTCGCTGATTAACGCCCTGGTGCGCTATACCGGCATCCGCTTTGTTCTCATCTCTCCGCCGGAGCTTCGGATTCCGGACTACATCCGCGAGGACGTGCTGCAGGCTAAGGGAATCGAGTACCGTGAAGTGGAAAATCTGGACGAGGCCATGCCTGAGCTTGACATTCTCTACATGACACGCGTTCAGAAGGAGCGTTTCTTCAATGAGGAGGACTATATCCGCATGAAGGACTGCTATATTCTGGACAAGCAGAAAATGTCCCTGGCCCGCGAAGACATGTTCGTCCTTCATCCCCTGCCCAGAGTCAACGAGATCTCCGTAGAGGTGGACGACGATCCGAGAGCCGCCTACTTCCGCCAGGTTCAGTACGGCGTGTATGTGAGAATGGCTCTGATTATGACATTACTGGAGGTGGAAAAACCATGTTAAATATCAGCGGATTAAAAGAAGGCATTGTCCTTGATCACATCGAGGCCGGAAAAGGTATGGATATCTATTTTAAGCTGGGCTTAGATAAGCTGGACTGCCAGACTGCCATTATTAAAAATGCCAGAAGCAAAAAGATGGGCAAAAAAGATATTATTAAAATCGACGGTGGACTGGATGTGGTAGATCTGGACGTTTTAGGCTACATCGACCACAGCATCACTGTCAATATTATAAAGGACAGCAAAATTGCGGAGAAAAAAAGCCTCCGCCTGCCCCAGAAAATCACCAATGTGATTTTCTGCAAAAATCCGCGCTGCATCACATCGATCGAGCAGGAGCTTCCTCATGTATTCTGCCTGGCAGATGAGAAGAAAGAGGTTTACCGCTGCCTCTACTGTGAGGAAAAATACGAAAAGAAATAGCCAAAAGAATATCTGAAAGGATTCATAATAAACGCAGGAGGAAGAGTACATGTTTTCCAGGCTCCGCTGAAAGCTGCCTGAAACCGTTCTCTTCCTCTTTTTTATAAATTCTGCTTTTTCCCTGTTTTCTCATATATTCCGCATCGGTTCCTGTCTGTCTCCCTGCATGATGAGGCGCAGGATCTCGCAGAATATGCCGCGATGATTTCCAGGCAGACCTGGCAGGAAATGGCAGACGCCTGTTCCACATTTGCCTCAAAAGTGCCGATTCCCGGCAGAGTGCCGTTATCCGTCACCGTTCTGACAGCCAGGAAGGGAACCTGGTTCACATAGCAGGCATGGGCGATGGCGGCTGTCTCCATATCCACAGCCAGCACCTCGGGATACTTCTCTAAAAGCCGCTCTCTTCTGCTGCCGGCCCCCAGGAAATATTCTCCCGTAGCCACAGCCCCAAACCTCAAAGGACGCCGTACCTGCGCTCGTTCTGCCGCCCTCAGAAGCTTTTCATCTGACAGGAACCAGGGTTCTTTCATCCAGGGATGAAAATCTGTCAGAATGTCCTCTGCCACATCATGGTAAATGCATCGTTCTGCCACAATCGTATCAAAAATATCCACGTTCTCGTCAAGCCCTCCGCAGGTTCCTCCATTTAAAATAAAATCCGGCTGATACCCGTCAATTAAAATCTGGGCTGCCAGAGCTCCGTTTACCTTGCACACGCCGCTGTAAAGGGCAATCAGCCTGTGGGTCTGATATTCGCACTCATAAAAGGTAAGCATGGCCTTCTTTTTGCTCTCTTTAAACGGCAGCATATCTAAATAGGGCTGCAGCTCGCTGTCCCCGGCGCAGATAATTCCAATCGTACTCATTTTCATCATCCTTTTCAAATGTCTTTTCTGTAAAACAAAAAAACTGCAGAAAATGCTCTTCTCTCACATTTGCTGCAGTCTTACATTCATTTTTACGTTTTCCGAGCAAAACGATAAGCCGGGTTATGTCGTTGAATGGCCATCTATCCACTTCTGCCGTCGCCGGCAGACTCTAGCGACCTACCCGAAAGCAGACGGGCCGCCTTATGCTTTCTGTTCGGTCTTGCTTCGGATGGGGTTTACATATGCCCTGTCTGTTACCAGCCAGGCGGTAGTCTCTTACGCTGCCTTTCCACCCTTACGGGAAGCAAAGCCCCCGCGGTTTATTTCTGTTGCACTGTCCCTGGAGTCGCCTCCGCCAGACGTTATCTGGCATCCTGCCCTGTGAAGCCCGGACTTTCCTCACCTGCGGCCTTTCGGCACATGCAGCTGCGGCCATTTGTCTTACTCGGAAAACTGAAAGCTAGTTTACCACACTTTTCACGGTTTGTCTATGGAGGAGAAAAAATTCGCTCTAAATACGCGGGGAAAACTTTTCAGTGACTTTAAGTGGAACAAGAAAAGTTTTCCTCGTGTATAGACGGAGGCAGCTTTGAATGACAATCTATAATCACACTTTAAAACAGCTTCCTCCGATGAACTCCCGAATCATGGAGTTATGAGGAATGTTCTCGCTGCCCACTCCCAGGAAGTAATCCAGGAATTTCAGCAGCCGCTTGGCCTCGGCATACTCCGGCGCATCCTGGGGGATGCCAAAGAGCAGAGGCTCCGCATACTGCTTCAGCACCGCCAGCTCATACAGGAGAGCGGAGTTAAACATCACGTCCGCGCTTTCCTGGAATGGGAAAATATTTCTCTCCTCGCCTCTCCGGACAGAGTCCCACATGCGGATCGTATCCTGGGCGGAGGAACCTCTGGTTCTGGCGTCCCGGATCATGCGGCGCAGAAGTCTTCCGTCTGTAGTCGGGATCTGGTTGTGCTCGTCAATATTCAGCTGGGTCAGAGCGCTGATATAGATTCTAAACTTACTCTCCTTTGGAAGAGCGTAGGACAGGCGGTCGTTCAGGCAGTGGATTCCCTCTATCACCAGGATATCGCCCTTTCTGAGCGTCATGAAATCGCTCTTATATTCCCTCTCTCCTGTCACGAAATTGTACTGGGGAAGCTCCACTGTCTTTCCCGCCAGCAAATCCGCCATATCTGCATTGAACTGTTCCATATCAATGCATTCCAGCGCTTCATAGTCATAGTTTCCCTGTTCGTCTCTGGGGCTGTTGACTCGGTTGACAAAGTAATTGTCCACAGAAATCGGGTGGGGATTCAAGCCCAGCCCCCGCATCTGAATGGAAAGCCGATGGGAAAACGTCGTCTTTCCCGATGAAGACGGGCCGGCAATCATGACCAGCTTCCGATCCGGCCTGGCCGCAATCTGCTCTGCAATATCCCCGATCTGCTTTTCCTGCAGCGCCTCCTGCATGAGAATGATTTCATTCATCCTGCCCTGCGTGATCGCCTCGTTTAAGGATCCTACATCAAAAATCCCCAGCTTCTCTCCCCAGCTCTCCGACTGCCGCTGCACTGTAAACAGCTTCTTTCTGGGAGCAAGAGGCTCGATTTTCCTGGGAGCGCTTCTCTTTGGCAGCAGAAGCACAAAGCCCTTTTCATAGAGCGTTAAATCAAAGTATTTGATATATCCTGTGTCAGGCACCATATAGCCATAGAAATAATCCTCAAACTTGTCAATGGAGTAGACGTTCACCCTGGAAGCCCTTCTGAACCGGAACAGCTTCTCCTTGTCGTACATGCCGTGGCGGTGGAAGTGCTCTACGGCTTCCTGGGTATTCAGGCTTTTTTTCACAATGGGGAGACGCGCTTCTCTCAGCTCCTCCATTCTGTCCTTCACAGCCTTCAGAAGCTCCTCATTCAGCTCAAAGTCCCCCTCCGGTTCAATATAGAGTCCCTGCCCCACAGAAAAGCAGACTGTCACCTTTTTTACGCAGTCTCTTCCAGCGGCGTCGTAAAAGGCCTTCAACATTAAAAATACGGCGCTTCTCTGATACGTCTGCCATCCTTCTCTGTCCTCGGCTGTGATAAAGGAGAGGCTGCAGTCCCCGGACAGCTCCTTGTGAAGCTCTCTCAGCTTTCCGTCTGCCCTGACCAGAAGAATATCCTCCTGCTCTTTTTCCTGAAAATCCTCTGCTATCACGCGGTAAGGCGTTCCCTCCGGATACTCATGTCTCTCCCCTGCGATCATTACAGCTGCCATATCCATCCCTCCTGTTTCTGCTACCCTCTGCACGTCACTATATCACACAGTTTGGAAGTCCCTGCGAAGCTTTTAGAACCTCTATCTCTCCCTGAAAAGCCTGAGAAAGGTACTCCGCCATAAAATCCATAAAAATCTGCTCAATTCCAAAATGGCCGGCATCAATCACCGCCATTCCCTGAGCCGCCGCGTCGATTCCTGTATGGTGGCCCATATCTCCGGTAATATACACCTGGGCGCCCTTCGCCAGAGCGTTTTCCAGAGTACTGCCTCCCGCTCCTGGGCAGACAGCCGCTTTTTTCACCAGGCGGCTTCCTCCGTCATCCCCATATACAGTTACGAAAGGAAGCTGAAATACTCTCTTAACATACTCTGCCGCTTCCCGCACTGTCATCTCCTCCGGGAGAAATCCCACTGAGCCGATTCCAAAGGGCCTTCCGTCCTCCATGAAGCCCATAGGCTCCAGAATCTCCCGCTCTGAAAGCTTCAGCCGGTCTGCAGCCAGATCTCCCATACAGCCCGGGGCCGCGTCAAAATTGGTGTGCATCGTATAATAAGAGATATCCGCCTGTATCAGCTTCATAATGCGGCGGCTGATGAAATCATCGTCATTTACTTTTTTCAGCGGCTTAAAAATCAGAGGATGATGAGTCAGAAGCATATCGGCCCCTTTCTCGATCGCTTCCTCCACCACAGCGTCGTCCGCATCCACCGCCGCCAGAATCCGCTTTACCGCCTTGTCTCTGCGGCCTGCCAGCAGTCCCGGATTATCCCAGCCGCAGGCAATGTGCTCCGGAGCCAGCTGATTCAGTTTTTCAATTATTTCCCTGCATTTCATACTGCGCCTCCTCTATCAGATCTAATTTCTTCTTTAGCTCTCCTGCCCTTTTTTTAGAGCTGTCCGTATCTCTGCTGTTAAGAGAATTGAAAATCCCTGAAACAGTTTTCTTCTCCTGCTCCAGGAACTCTTTTAAAACCGGATCCGCCGTCTCGATCAGGTATTTTCCGTAGACATAGTCGCTTTCCCTCCAGCCGGAGCAATCCGCCGCGTCCCTCCGTCCAGGGCCAGCCACGTCCATAATCGTATAAAATTTTCCATCCTCCTTCACCATGGCTTCCCTGTCAATGGAAAAGCCATGCTCCAGCAGATACCGCCTTACATGCTCCAGGTCAGACTGGGGCGAGAGAACCCACTGGGCCGCGCTGTCCCAGATGTGGCGTCCCTCCTCCAGGATATGTATCTCCAGCTCTCCGCCCATTCCGGCAATCACCACCGTGTCCGCCTCTCCCGCCTTGAGCTTTTCCAGTCCGTCGGAAAGCCGCGTCTCAATCTGCTCAGCCAGCCCAGCCTCCCCGATATGCTCTCTGGCTCTCTCGAGAGGCCCTTTCCTCACGTCCATGGCCAGAGCGGAGAGGATCACCCCCCTCTCTGTCAGGGCAATGGGAATATAGCCGTGGTCGGTTCCTATATCTGCCAGCCTGCTGCCCGGCTTCACAAAAGAGGCAATCATTTCCAGTCTTTTTGATAATTTCATCGTCTGTCTCTTTGTCCTTTTCCTTTCTTCTATGATTACTCCGCTTCCCATCAGTCCAGATAGTCCTTCAGCTTCCTGCTTCTGCTGGGGTGGCGCAGCTTTCTGAGAGCCTTCGCCTCTATCTGGCGGATTCTCTCTCTGGTCACGTTGAATTCCCGGCCTACCTCCTCCAGGGTTCTGGGCCTTCCGTCGTCCAGGCCGAAGCGGAGCCGGAGCACCTTCTGTTCCCGGTCTGTCAGCGTATCTAAAACCTCCATCAGCTGCTCGTGAAGCAGAGTATAGGTAGCCGCGTCTACCGGAATCTGAACGTGCTCATCCTGGATAAAATCGCCCAGATGGCTGTCCTCCTCCTCGCCTATGGGAGTTTCCAGGGAAACCGGATCCTGGGAAATCTTCATAATCTCCCGCACCCGATCCACCGGCATATCCAGCTTCTTCGCCAGCTCCTCCGGGAGAGGCTCCCGGCCCAGCTCCTGCAGAAGCTGTCTGGAGGTGCGGATCAGCCGGTTAATGGTCTCTACCATATGGACGGGAATCCGGATGGTGCGGGCCTGATCTGCGATGGATCGGGTGATGGCCTGGCGGATCCACCAGGTAGCGTAGGTGCTGAATTTAAAGCCCTTGGAATAATCATACTTCTCCACCGCTTTAATCAGACCCAGATTTCCCTCCTGAATCAGATCCAGAAACTGCATTCCTCTTCCCACATACCGCTTGGCAATGCTGACCACCAGACGGAGATTGGCCTCCGCCAGCCGTTTTTTGGCCGACTCATCCCCCATCTCCATCCGCTTCGCCAGATCAATCTCCTCCTCCGGCGTCAAAAGAGGCACCTTTCCAATCTCTTTTAAATACATGCGGACCGGATCCTCGATATTGACGCCCTCCGGCATGGACAGCTCCAGATGATCGACGTCAATCTCTTCCTCCTCCAGATCCTCCTCTTCCAAAAAGAGTTCCGGATCTATCTCCAGATCCTCGTCGGGAGCCAGCACGTCCACCTTATTATTTTCCAGGTATTCGTCAATCTGATCCAGCTGCTCAGGGCTCAGGATTTCGCCATGGAAGAAATCGATGATTTCTTTCTGTTCCAGCACGTTTTTCTTTTTCCTTGCCAGCTCCAGAAGTTTCTCCAGCTTCTCTTCAAAGGTCAGTGTCTTTTCTTCCATAATTCTCCATCCTTCCATCGCTTACTGCTTTTTTCTCCCCCGCATCCCGCGCAGACAGATGCCCCTGCATTCGGAGCTAATCCAGCGAAATATGCATATTTGCCAGTTCTGCCTGCTCTCTGATAATCCTCTGCAGTTCATTTAAGTCAGAGGCAGTCCGGCTCTGATAGTCAAGGCTGCTTTTCTTCACCTTCATCACTGTATCGGCAAACGCTTTCTTCTGTTCCTCGTTGCTCAGGGAATCATTTAAGCTGGCGTTAAACAGAGCCGCCACCTCCTTATAGTTTCCCTCATCATCAATAAAATGATTCAAAATCGCAGCCGGACTTACTTCTCCGTTTTCATGTCCTTCGAACACCATCTGGGCAGCTCTCCGGTACAGCGGCTTCACAAAGTCCTCCGGCCCTATGATCCCCTGAATCTTGTCAAACAGCCTGGGATCCTCGATCAGCCAGGTGAGCAGAAGTCTCTCCGACTGGCGGATTCCCTCCTCCCGATCCTTTTTCTTCTGGAAGGTCTTCGGCTTCTCTCCGTAAATCTCTCCTGAAATTCCCGTCTCCCTGGCAGCCTGTGTTCCCGGAAGAGCCGTGCCGTAACGGCTGCCCATCTGGTTCACCAGACGCTTTAAGTCTTCATAATTAATAAAATACTCTCTTGCCACTGCCTGAATGTAGTTATCACGCTCCAGGGCCTCGGGAAATTCCAGAAGCTTTCTGGCCGTCTCGTTGTAAAAGGCCGTCTTCTGCTCCGGATCCTCCATGCTGTACTGCTGTCTGATAGTGTCGATCTCGAATAAAAAGCTGTTTCTGGCCTCCGCAATCCGTTGTCTGAAGGCCTCCGGCCCCAGATTTTTAATAAATTCATCCGGGTCCTTGTACGGTCTCATGTTCAGCACACGAACCGACATCCCCACGGATTTTAAAATAGGAATCGCCCTGAGAGCAGCCTTGACTCCGGCGCCGTCGCTGTCATAGGTCAGAACCACCTGATCCGTATACCGCTTTAAAAGGGCCGCATGCTGGCTGGTAAAGGCCGTTCCCAGAGAAGCCACGGCATTCGTAAAGCCGGCCTGGTGCATGGCAATCACGTCCATGTAGCCCTCGCAGAGCAGGATAAATTTCTCTCTGGACAGCCTGGCATAATTCAGCCCGTACAGATTTCGGCTCTTGTCAAACAGCTTCGTCTCAGGAGAATTCAGATATTTGGGTTCCCCGTCCCCCATCACCCTGCCGCCAAAGCCAATGACGCGGTTATTGACGTCCATAATAGGGAACATTACCCGGTTCCAGAACTTATCCCTGGCTCCCCGCTCCTCAATGGTCACAAGGCCCGTTTCCTTCAGCATACTGTCCTCGTATCCCTTGGATCTTAAAAACTGGTATAAATCATTGCTGGTCTTATTGGAATAGCCCAGCCCAAACCTGCGGATGGTCTGTTCTGTCAGCCCTCTTCCCATCAGATACTGGCAGCCCTGCTGGCCCTGCGGCTGCTTCAGCTGATAGTAAAAATAATTGGCAGCCATCTTATTAATCTCAAGCAGCGCGGCCCTCAGATCCGCCTGGGCCTTGGCCTCCTTTGAATATTCCATCTTGGGAAGCTTGACTCCGCTCCTGTCTGCCAAAAGCTCCACTGCCTCCCGGAACGTATAATTTTCATATTCCATCACAAAGGTAAACACATTCCCGCTGACTCCACAGCCAAAGCAGTGGTACATCTGCTTGGACTGGGAGACAGAAAAGGAAGGCGATTTTTCGTGGTGGAACGGACACAGTCCGAAATAATTGCTTCCCTTTTTCTGAAGCTTCACATAGCCGGAAATGATATCCACAATATCGTTTCTCGTTCTGACTTCCTCGATTACTTCCTCCGGATAGTACATGAAATCCTCCTGCTGCTTTCTTTTGCTTCTTCTATTTTGTATATCCCGCTTCTATACCTTGAATGATTTAGGCACGAACAGCTCCTTAAACCGTTCAATGGCAAACACGTCCGTCATCCCGGCAACATAATCGCACACAGTTCTCGAAAGCTCTTCTTTTCTGGTCTCCATCCTATCCAGATATTCCCGCGGAAGCTGGTCCGGATGATCCATATACCAGTGATAGAGGCTGGCTGCCAGCTGCTGGGCTCTGCCCTCCTCCGCCCTGGCTGTCTTTCCCCTGTACACATTTTCAAACATCCACCGCCGCAGGCCGTGCATAGCCGCCTCCATCCCCGGCGACATGACGATCTCCGGGCGGTCCAGGCTCTGATAGATGAGATCGTGGATCATGGTATTTAATCGCTCTCTGACGCTGTGGCCTAAAATGTCTGTGTACTCAGAAGGCAGATCCTCCTCTGTAAACAATTTCGCCCGAATCGCGTCGTCAATATCATGGTTAATATAGGCAATCTTATCGGACAGCCGCACCACATGTCCTTCCAGAGTGGCCGGGCTTCCAGAGGTTCTGTGGTTTAAAATGCCGTCCCGCACCTCCCAGGTGAGATTCAGCCCCTGTCCCTGCTTTTCCAGAAGCTCCACCACCCGGACGCCCTGTCCGGCATGGGTAAAGCCGCCCGGCACCAGCCGGTTTAAAGCCGCCTCCCCCGCGTGGCCGAAGGGCGTATGCCCCAGGTCGTGGCCCAGGGCAATGGCCTCTGTCAGGGCTTCATTCAGCCTCAGGGCTCTGGCAATGGTCCTGGCAATCTGGGACACCTCCAGGGTGTGCGTCAGCCTGGTTCTGTAGTGATCTCCCTCTGGATCTAAAAAGACCTGCGTCTTATGCTTCAGTCTGCGGAAGGCCTTGCTGTGGAGAATCCGATCCCGGTCCCGCTGGTATTCCGGCCGTATATCGCAAAGCTCCTCCTGTCTCTCCCGTCCCCGCGTGTTTCTGCTCATAGACGCATAGGGGCTCAGATATTCTGTTTCCCACTGTTCTGTCATCTCCCTGATGTTCATTGAATCACATCCTTTATCACCATTGGCAGTAATTTACAAACTTTCCCGATTATCTTGCCATTATATCATATTTTCACCTGTTTTAACAGAGTTTATTTCTGAATATTTTATCAATTTTCTATAAAATTTGTCATATTTTGTCTTTGCCGCGCCTTTTTGCGGCCGTTAAACTGGAAAACTGTCCTCCAGACACAGCCTGCCGAACCCCAGACGCTGGTTTGGATAGATGGTCTCGCCTGGAAGAGGCCTGGCTCCCCGTATCAGGTAAGCCTTCACCTTCTCCCCATAGAGAAACGGATCGTTTCCCCTGACGATCCCCCACTCCATCATGAGAGCGGCGCTTCCGCTGACAAAGGGAGCCGCAAAGGAGGTTCCCGTCACCGGCCCGTAGCCTCCTCCCGCTCTGGGAGCCATAATCCCCACTCCGGGGGCAGCCAGATCCGGCTTCACGCTGGTGTTGAGCCTGGTGTATCCCCTCCCCGAAAAATCAGCGTAGGACAGGTAAGAATCGTCGTAAGCTCCCACAGAAATCACCCGGGAAGCGGTAGAAGGAATCGTCAATGTTGTGTCTGGATCTGAAACGAGAAACCGGGTAGCCCGGTTCAAGCTTCCTCCGCCCGGCAGCCACAGATCGTACTGTCCGACCGCCACCTTTCTGGGAGTCAGCCGTATCTTCCAAATTCCGCTCTGGACGTAGCTTCCCACAGGAAGCAGATTCAGATAAATTTCCTGGGCCTGGCTATAGGGACTGGGCTTTCCATAATAAACCAGAAGCTCCGTACTGCCCATGGGAATCCTCTGGGCCCCCAGCCGTCGGCTCAGAACGCCGGTAGAGATACCGCCTGGACTGACAACAGAAATCTCCACAATATCTGCATACAGCTTCCACAGCTGGATTCCAAATCCAGTCTCGTACTCGGCCACGGAAAGCTCTATCTCCGTGTCCTTTCCCATCTCATACCGTCCCGCCGCGTGGCCTCTGCTGCTGCCCTCGTTGCCCGTTCCTGTCACAATCACCGTTTTCCACTGATTTGACAGCTGGTCAATGTACGTCTCCAGCAGGCTGGTTCCGTCGTGGGAACCGTACGTATTTCCAAAACTCAGATTTACCGCTGCCGGCTTCTGATAAAACAAAGCCCGATTCACCACATAGTCAAGGGCCCGCATCAGCTCTGTGGTTCTCGGAAAGGAGCGTTCCCCCGGAACTCCCAGGCGGACCGCCAGAATCTCGCTCTCATACGCCGCTCCGCGGTAGGTTCCCCCGCTCTCACGGCCGTTTCCCGCCGCAATTCCAGCCACAGCTGTTCCATGCCCGCTCAAATCTCTGGAGGGAACCAGGGCCTCCCCTTTTTCTCTGCTGTCCTGTCCCAGGGCCTCATTGATCTCCTGCCTTGTAAACACCCGTTCCAGCTGCTGATCCCACAGCTCTAAGAGCCTTGTGGTTCCATCCGGATTTCTAAAGTCCTCATGAAAAAAGTCGATCCCCGAGTCAATCACAGCCACTATCACTCCACGGCCTGTCAGCCCATCGGGACCGGCCTGCATGGGATTCATGCAGGAGGCGGTTCTCCCCTGATTGACCGCAAAATTAAGAAGCTTTGGTTTTTCTACATACTCAATCTGGGGAAGGGATGCCAGGGAGTCAACGAGAGGTTCCGGAACCCTTAAAACAGCGTACCCGCCTGTCAAAATCTGCGCTTCCACCTCCGGAAGAAAAGCCAGAGCTTCCTCCAGATCCCCATTATACCGGACAATCAGCTCCCAGCTGCCGCTTTCCCTGTCAAATCCAGCCTCCAGCTCCGCCAACTTTTCCAGCTCTCCCTTTGTGGCTTCCAAAGCCAGGTTCAGGCTGTTTTCCAGCTTCTGATCATTCATCTGCACACACTTACCAATCTATTACTTCTATATTTATGCCGATGCGTCAGAAAAAATGACTGATTTCCTGTTTTTCATCTATTTCTTTTCTTGAAATCGCAGGATCCAAGCCAGCCGGCCATCCGCACAAACAGCTTTTGCGGAAGTTCAAACACAAACACAATCCCCATGACAATGGCAATAGCCTCCTTCATGGCCGAATATCCTGTGGATACTGCCAGAAACAGTTCCTCCATCACAATGTGGTACACCGTCCAGTACACGCCGGCTCCCGGCACCAGCGGAAAAATGCCGGCAATCAGAAAGATAGTCACTGGACAGCGCTTCACCACAGCAGCTGTTCTCGAAAGCAGAATCACTACCGCGGTAGCCACAAAGCAGGGACCGGATCCCGGCAAAAAAAGCTCTGCCAGACAGTAGACCAGCCATCCTGCGCCTCCAATGAAACCGCAGTAAGGATAATACTCCCTGGGAACGCCGAACAATACGGAAAAGCTTACCGTTCCCACTACCGCTGATAAAATTTCCTTCGCCAGCTGGCCGAACATCTCGATGCCTCCCATGGCCCCGCTTCCAGAGCCTTCCGCCAGCTGTCCCATTTCCTGAAGCGTCCCGCTTCCCGGAACCAGGGAAATAAGGGAAAAGCCAATTCCCACACCTATGGCAATGCAGAAAAATACCAGCAGCGCATCCAGCATCCTGACTGAACCGGATATGTAGTCTCCGTCCGCCACGTCCCGGATGGAGTTCGTAAACGCCACTCCCGGCACCAGCGGCATGATCGTGCCTATCATCATAAAATTCAGATTTTCTCCCACTCCCATCAGGTAAAGAAGGCAGCAGACCATCGTAACCAGAGCTCCTCCCCCAATGTTTCCCACAATCTTTGAAAGATGGGGGACGCTGAGCCAGAGCACGTACAGATACAGGCAGATTCCGGCCGCAAAGGCCGCCAGGCTGTCCCCAAACGTGCCTCCGAAAAAAATGCAGAATGCCGCGCTTCCCACGCCGGAGGCCAGAGTCTGCATCCACCGTTTCTTGCCCGGCATAGTCCTGATTTCCTCCAGGATCCGGTATGCATCCTGGATTGTATGTTTCCCCTCCACAATCTCTCTAGACAGCTGGTTGACAGCCGCCACCTTATTCAAATGCGTTCCGCTGACAGGAATGTGCTGCACCTTTGCAAAAAAGCTTTCCCTTGCGCTTCCCGCTGTCAGAAAAATTCCATTGCTCAAAACAAACGCGTTTTCTGAATTAACCCCGTAATACCCGCAGATTCTGTCGATGGTCTCCTCTACCCGGTAAATCTCCGCTCCGTTTTCCAGAAGAATATGCCCCGCCATCAGGGCCAGATCGAGAACCTCCTCATCCGACTGCCTCCCCATATCGTTTCTCCTCTATGGCACGAAAGGCCCGGGCAAGAGTTCCCAGGCCTTTCAGCGCTTCTGTCTGTTCTTTCCTATTTTAAAAATCCGTTGACGATCTGAGCTTCCGCCTCTTCCTCTGTCAGTCCCAGAGTCATCAGCTTAATCAGCTGCTCTCCCGCAATCTTTCCAATCGCCGCCTCGTGGATTAAAGCCGCGTCAATATCATTGGCCGTCAGCTCAGGCACCGCCTGAATTTTCGCGTGATCCATGATAATAGCGTCGCACTCTGTATGGCCGCTGCACCGGTTATTTCCCGTAATGCTGGACACATAAAGCTGGTGAGAGTTATCTCTTGCCACAGAGCGGGAAATCACGTTGGCGCTGGAATCCTCTCCGTTTAAGTCTACATGGAAGCGGCTTTCCGCATCCTGGTTTCCGTGAGTCATCAGGCTTTCCTTAATGACAATCTTGGCATTCTTTCCAAGCTGTGCCCTGGTTTCCCTCTTCGTAGAGTCCACGCCCTTGATCTGCACAGTCTCCATCTCCAGGTAGCTGCCCTCGTCCATGGTCACCTCTGTCACCGGATTCATGATGCGCTGTCCGTTTCCGTCGCCGCTTCCATAGTGCTTCTCCACATAGCGGATTTTAGCGTTCTTTCCAATGAAAAACCGGTGGATTCCGTCGTGTCTGGACGCAGCGTCTCCTCCGTTGTGAATGCCGCAGCCGGCAATAATCGTCACATCCGCCCCGTCTCCCACATAAAAGTCATTGTACACCACCTCGGTCAGGCCGCTCTGGCTCATCACCACAGGGATATGTACGCTCTCATGTTTCGTACCTGGCTTAATGTGAATGTCGATTCCCGACTTGTCCTCTTTCGTTACAATGTCAATATTTGCCGTAGTATTTCTCGCCGCCATCTGGCCGTTGGCTCTGATATTGTAGGCCCCCACAGGAATCCCGTGAAGATCTGCCACCTCTTCCAAAAGCGTCTTCTGAATCTCGTCCATTATTTGTCCCTCCTGTAAGCCTCACATGATCCCACTGCAGACGCAGTACCCAGAATCTCCGGAAGGATCTCTTCCTTTCTGCCGGTCTTTGTAATTCTGCCGTCTGCAATCACTACGATTCTGTCTGCAATATTTAAAATTCTCTCCTGATGGGAAATGATGACAATGGATCCCTTCGTCTTCTCTCTCATCCGCTCAAATACCTGAATCAGGTTCTGGAAGCTCCACAGATCGATTCCCGCCTCCGGCTCGTCAAACACAGAGAGCCTGGAAGCCCTGGCCAGCACGGTGGCAATCTCAATCCTCTTTAATTCTCCGCCGGAAAGGCTTGCGTTCACTTCCCTGTTAATGTAGTCTCTGGCGCAGAGTCCCACCTCGGAAAGGTAGACGCAGGCGTCCGCTGCGGACAGCTTCTCATCGTGGGCTGCCAGGCGGAGCAGATCCAGCACCTGAATGCCCTTAAAGCGCACCGGCTGCTGGAAGGCAAAGCTGATTCCCATGTTAGCTCTCTCCGTAATACTCTTTCCGGTAATCTCCTGTCCGTCGAAAAAAATCTGCCCTTCTGTGGGCGTCTTAATTCCTGCGATCAGCTTGGCAAGGGTAGACTTGCCGCCTCCGTTAGGCCCTGTAATCACTACGAATTCATGATCCTCTATGGTTAAATCCAGGTTGTGTATGATCTCTCTCTGCTCTGACTCCTCCTGGACTTCAAATGAAATATTCTTAAGTTCCAGCATAGCGGTCCTCCTCTGTATCGTATTTCAGGAATCCCCTCTGTCTGTCAGATTCCTGCACATGGGTATTATATACTAAATTGCCGCGTTTTACTATACTGCTTCCCAAGATGTTTTAACTTTTTTCATTCTCTTTTTTATTCCCTCTGCCCTCGTTCCTTTACGCAAAAAAGAGCCCTGATTTCTCAGAACTCTTTATCGTGCAGAAGAAGAGACTTGAACTCTCACGGTATTGCTACCACACGGACCTGAACCGTGCGCGTCTGCCAATTCCGCCACTTCTGCATATGCGGGAGATGGGACTTGAACCCACACGATCATACAACCACTAGATCCTTAGTCTAGCCTGTCTGCCAATTCCAGCACTCCCGCACATCTTAAGTTGTCTTGTTGTTTCCAACGAAAGGTATTATAGCACAGCCCTATAGAGAATGCAAGCACTTTTTTAAATTTTTTTATCATTTTTTTACCAGTTTTTTGAACTGCAGGAAATCCGCTTCCAGTCCTTCTGCAATTACCGGCAAAGGATGCTCTGAACGCTGTCCCAGTCCTTTTCCTTTACCAGTATTTTATATTCCTTTGTAATGTCCAGATTCACCCCTGCGCTGCCAAAACTGCCCCTGACCGTTCCTTTTCCCGGAGCCAGAAAATGCGTCTGCCGGTCGTCCACCTTCCAGTCATGCCAGATCCCGGCTCCCCTCAGCAGTTCCCTGATTTTGTTAAACTCCTGCATATCAAACCCCTGGTACACTATTTTCTTTTTTCCAAACATCCTGCCGCCCTCCCGTCAGTTTCACTCTGCTATGACAGCGTAATCCAGTACCGCTGCATCACAGAGCCGTCTGTCTCCACCTCATTTTCCAAAATACCGCCGTTTTTCATGATCGTTTTAGCCGAACCAACATTGTCACGGCTGCAGACAACCAGAATCTTTTCAATTCCCAGCTTTCTGCACTCCTCCAAAGCCAGGCCCATCATCGCCGTGCCGTAGCCCTTCCTTCTCTCGGAAGGCCTGATTCCATCGCCGATATGGCCTCCGTATGCCAGCAGATAATCGTTCAGACTGTGCCTGATATTCACGGCTCCCACCATCCTATCCCGATCCCGGTCCAGACAGAAATAGGTGGAGTCAGGAACCAGCCCATCTCCAGGCTCCGTCACCTCCAGATGCTCTAAATAAGCATCAAAATCATGAACGTCGTTTTTAAAAATGGACCAGGGCGATGTGTTGGCGTCGTGGCTGTCATTGTAGGCAGTCCACTCCTCCACCATTCCGGCGATCTGGGTCTTATATTCCATACTCCCCTTTACCAGCTTCAGATTCATAAAACGAAACGCCTCCTCCCAGACAGGAAAGAACTGCACCAGGTCTTCCTCCTGGCTTTCGCTCTTTCTATTTTTATATATAGGAAAAAAGAGTTCTAATTTCTCAGAACTCTTTATCGTGCAGAAGAAGAGACTTGAACTCTCACGGTATTGCTACCACACGGACCTGAACCGTGCGCGTCTGCCAATTCCGCCACTTCTGCGTATGCGGGAGATGGGACTTGAACCCACACGATCATACAACCACTAGATCCTTAGTCTAGCCTGTCTGCCAATTCCAGCACTCCCGCTTATTCTTTTTTCCTGCCGATTTCTTTTCGACGATATGTAGTATATCACAGTGTCCAGGATTTGGCAAGTCTTTTTTGCAATTTTTTTAATTTTTTTGTCAATTGCATTTGTATATATTATTTACAAAATAATATAGCTGCTGAAAGAAAGTCTCCTCTCTCCCAGCAGCCGCTTATACTGTTTTCAGCTGTCAGAATTAAGCCAGTTTGGACTTAGCTAACTCTGCTAACTTTGCGAAGCCCTCTGCGTCGCTGATAGCCATATCGGATAATACCTTACGGTTCATCTCAACGCCAGCCAGCTTTAAGCCGTACATGAACTTGCTGTAGGATAAGCCATTGATACGTGCAGCAGCGTTGATACGTGCGATCCAGAGCTGTCTGAACTGTCTCTTTCTCTCCTTACGTCCTGCATAGGAGCTCTTTAATGCTCTCATTACAGACTGCTTTGCGATTCTATACTGTTTGGAACGAGCGCCTCTGTAGCCTTTAGCCAGCTTTAACACTCTGTTATGTTTCTTCTTAGCGTTTAATCCGCCTTTAATTCTTGCCATCGGTTATTTCCTCCTTCTTAATCTCTCAATCTTATAAGTATGGTAAAATCTTCTTCATTACTTTTGCGTTTGTAGCGTCAGTAACGATGTCTTTTCTAAGATTTCTCTTTCTCTTAGTAGATTTCTTAGTTAAGATATGGGATTTGTAAGCTTTGTTTCTTACTAACTTTCCTGTTCCTGTTGTTTTAAAACGCTTAGCAGCTGCTCTGCTTGTTTTCATTTTAGGCATGTTTATTTTCCTCCTTAGATAATGGTCTATTTTTAACGTTTTGCAGTTAAAAACATCACAATGCTTCTTCCCTCAACCTTGGAAGGCTTGTCGACAACCGCAATGTCGGCCAGCTTCTCAGCGAAATCGTCGAGAATGTATTTGGTTTTGGACATGTGAGCCATCTCACGGCCTCTGAAACGAAGAGTAATCTTAACTTTGTTTCCCTTTTCAATGAACTTTCTGGCCGCTCCCACCTTTGTGTTCAGGTCGTTTTCGTCAATGTTCGGGGACAGGCGTACTTCCTTTACCTCGATTGTCTTCTGTTTCTTTTTAGCTTCTTTTTCCTTGCGGGCCTGCTCGTAACGGAATTTTCCGTAATCGATAATCTTGCAGACCGGCGGCTTTGCCGTCGGAGCAATCTTTACTAAATCAAGCTCTGCCTCCTTTGCCAACTTGTAGGCATCCTTTGCAGACATGATACCAAGCTGCTCTCCGTGTTCTCCAATCAAACGAACCTCTCTGTCTCTAATCTGTTCGTTAATCATTAAATCGCTAATAGCCGTCCACCTCCATACTGTGATGATGAATGAATCAATATACTAACTGTTTTCTGCCCTGTCAGCCTTTCTCCGGCCCGGCACAAAACAATAAAAAGCGGGCAGTCAGACTACCCGCTCATAAACGATAGGAAATTCCATTTCTGGATCATTCTCTACTTTGTATGAACCGCTGGTCACTGTATGTGCCAGGGTGAGGCGGATACCTGCTTTCCTGATGTTGTTTCTCACAACTTTTAGTATTATACTATAGGCTCCCCGTTTCGTCAAGGACTTTTTGCAAATGTTTCACAGACATTTTGGCAAATGTTTTGCAGACATGTTTCAAATCCGTTTCCCAGTCCTGTCTTCCATGCAAAAAAGGGAGAAACGAGTTCTTCTAAACAAAGATCTCCTTTCTCCCCTTATCTTACCGTATCTTAGCGCCGGTTCCTATCCTGGCTTAGCGCGCCTTAAAGCTTGCGCACTCTGTCTGGTAAGCCTCCGAAGCATTGCCTCCGGCAATTCCGATATGCTCCGCCACGCAGAATCGATCCTTGTTGTAAACGCAGTTCTCTGCCTCGCAGGCTACTCTCAGCTCGCTCTCCGGGGTCTTAAACATGTTCTTAAACATCTGTCCCTTGTTCTCGTCGAAGCTGGCGCAGCAGGTATCGCACTTCTCTCTGGCCGTCTTTCCCTCTACTGTGATAGAATTTCGGCAGCAGCAGTTCTCGGCGTTGTGTACACATCCTGTTACATTGCAGTCAAGTCTTGTCATCGCAAAAGTCCTCCTTTATCCGGCCCTGTCCTGATTCAGGCAGGAGCGGTTTTCTTGTTCAGGACTATTATGCGATAATTTAAACTTTTTATTCTTCCTGCCGAAGCCGAAAGAACTGCATTATAATAGAAGAAACGGATTAATTTTCCTTTTTCTCTTCCATCTTTCTCATCTCTTTGGATGCGATCTCCTTCTGAAGCTTCTCGATAAATCCGTCTAAGGAGGAAGCGCCCTCATCGCCTGCAAAACGGCTTCTTACAGATACTGTATTCTCCTCTTCCTCTTTCTGTCCCACTACCAGCATGTACGGAATCTTATGAGTCTGAGCCTCGCGGATCTTGTAGCCGATTTTTTCGGAACGTGTATCCATCTCAGCACGGATTCCGGCGGCGTTCAGAGCCTCGTATACCTTGGAAGCATACTCTGCATATTTGTCAGAAATCGGAAGCACTTTTACCTGTACCGGAGCCAGCCAGGTCGGGAATGCTCCTGCAAAGTGCTCAATTAAGATTCCGATAAAACGCTCGATGGAGCCGAATACAACGCGGTGAATCATAATCGGTCTGTGCTTTTCTCCGTCCGCTCCTGTGTACTCCAGCTCAAAACGCTGCGGAAGCTGGAAGTCTAACTGGATGGTTCCGCACTGCCATGTTCTGCCAATGCAGTCCTCCAGATGGAAGTCGATCTTCGGTCCGTAGAAGGCTCCGTCTCCCTCGTTTACCACATAAGGAAGTCCCAGCTCCTCAAGGGCGCTTCTAAGGCCCTCTGTTGCAAGCTCCCAATCCTCGTCGCTTCCCATGCTGTCTTCCGGTCTGGTGGAAAGCTCTACATGATATTTGAAGCCGAACAGAGTGTAAACCTCGTTAATCAGAGTGGCAACGCCCTTGATCTCCTCCTTGATCTGCTCTGGAGTCATGAAGATATGAGCGTCGTCCTGTGTGAAGCAGCGCACGCGCATCAGGCCGTGGAGCTGTCCTGATTTCTCGTGGCGGTGAACCAGTCCCAGCTCTCCCATGCGCAGAGGCAGATCGCGGTAGGATCTTGGCTCAGAAGCATATACAAGAACGCCTCCCGGACAGTTCATCGGCTTAATTGCGTAGTCTTCCTCATCGATCATGGTTGTATACATGTTGTTCTTGTAGTGATCCCAGTGTCCGGAGGTCTCCCAGAGACTTCTGTTTAAGATAACCGGTGTGGAAATCTCCACATATCCTGCCTTGCGGTGGATCTCTCTCCAGTAGTCAAGAAGCGTGTTCTTAAGCTGCATTCCCTTGGGAAGGAAGAATGGGAAACCAGGGCCTGCGTCGTGCATCATAAATAAGCCCAGCTCCTTGCCCAGCTTTCTGTGGTCACGCTTCTTGGCCTCCTCCATCATAGTGATGTAGACCTCTAACTCCTCCTTCTTGGAGAAAGCTGTGGCGTAGATACGTGTCAGCATCTTGTTCTTCTCGCTTCCGCGCCAGTAAGCTCCGGCCAGATTTAAGAGCTTATAAGCCTTGCCTACGTCCTTTGTGCTCATCAGGTGCGGGCCGGCGCAGAGATCTACGAACTCTCCCTGACGGTAAAAGCTGATCTCTTCTCCCTCCGGAAGATCCTCAATCAGCTCTACCTTGTAAGGCTCTGCCTTCTCCTGCATAAAAGCGATAGCTTCCTCTCTTGGAAGAGTAAAACGCTCAATCGGAAGGTTCTCCTTCACGATCTTTTTCATCTCAGCCTCAATTTTTCCCATATCCTCTGCTGTCATAGGGCTTTCCGGATCCACGTCATAGTAAAATCCGTCTGCAATGGAAGGTCCGATTGCCAGCTTTGTGTTCGGGTACAGTCTCTTGACAGCCTGGGCCATAATGTGGCTGGCTGTATGGCGCAGCGCTGCCAGTCCATTTTCATCCCTTGCTGTCAGAATATTTAACTGGCAGTCCTTGTCCACTACTGTTCTCAGATCTACAGTCTCTCCGTCAAGCTCTCCTGCACAGGCAGCTCTGGCAAGGCCCTCGCTGATATCCTTTGCAATGTCAATGACAGACATAGCGGATACGTACTCTTTTACAGAGCCGTCTTTTAATGTAATCTTCATGTTTTTATCTCCTTTGCTTTGTCAGCTGTTTCTACTGGCTGTTTTCATGTCTGATACCCCCCTGCACATTCCCTCTGAAACAGGAAAGGTTCCTGCGGAGCATTTTTTATTTCATAGGACGCTTTTTTCTATGAAATAAAAAAGTCCCCTGTTATACGGTTATGTATAACAAGGGACGACTTTACTCGCGGTTCCACCCTGGTTGCGCAGGCAATAAGGCTCTGCGCCTCTCATTGTGATGATAACGGAATCACCGTTCCCGATTAAGGGACACTCAAAGATGGTCTTCAGACGGTTCTTCTGTAAGAGGCTTCCACCTGACGCCTCTCTCTCTGGACAGCTTCTTCCGGCCTACTCTTCTTCTCAGCGTGTTGGCTGTATCTGGACATGATTAGTCTTCTATTCTCTTTGATTATAGCATTGACTGCCGTTTTGTCAAGCGATTTTCTGCGTTTGCCGCAGACATTTTGCTGCTGTCTCTTACTTTACCTCTACGCTCCAGCCCTCGGGTCCCTCTATCTTTCCCAGCTGAATGCCTGTGATAGTATCGTAGATTCTCTGGGTGACAGGACCGATCTTGCCGCCTGTGATGCTCATCTTTTCATTTTCGTACCGAAGCTCTCCTACCGGGGAGACCACTGCCGCCGTGCCGGTTCCAAAACACTCTTCCATAGCCCCTGTTCTGGCAGCCTCCACGATCTCGTCTACGGAAATCTTTCTCTCCTCCACTGGAATGCCCCACTCTCTGCACAGCTCAATGGCGGATCTTCTGGTAATTCCAGGCAGAATGCTTCCGTTTAGCTGAGGCGTCACAACCGTTCCGTTGATCTTAAAGAAAATGTTCATCGCTCCTACTTCCTCGATGTATTTTCTCTCCACGCCGTCCAGCCACAGTACCTGAGCGTAGCCCTCGTCATGGGCCTTCACCTGGGCCGCCAGGGAGGCTACATAGTTACCGCCTGTCTTAGCCTCTCCGATGCCGCCTCTTACCGCTCTGACATATTCGTCCTCAATCCAAATTTTAACCGGGTCAAGGCCGCTCTCGTAATAAGCGCCTACTGGAGACAGAATAATCAGAAACTTGTAGGTGTTCGACGGACGAACTCCAAGGAACGGGTCTGTGGCAAACATAAACGGGCGAATGTACAGAGAGGTTCCCGGCTTTGTGGGGATCCAGTCTGCGTCCAGCTTCACCAGATCATTTAAGGCCTGCAAAAACAGCTCCTTGGGAATCTCCGGCATGCACAGGCGCACGTTGCTGTTCTTCGCTCTCTCCCAGTTCTTGTCAGGGCGGAATAACAAGGTTCTTCCGTCCTCGCTCTTATAAGCCTTCAAGCCCTCAAACATCTCCTGGCCATAGTGGAATACCATGCAGGACGGATCCAGCGCCAGAGGCTGATAGGAGACAATTCTGGGGTCTATCCAGCCCTGCCCTTCTATGTAATCGCACACAAACATGTGATCTGTAAAAATAGTTCCAAACTTCAGCGGATCGTCTGCTCCCGGCTTCTGCTTCGGCGCCGCCGTTTTCTCGATTCTTATATTGTACATGGGCTTCACCCTTCCTTTCCGTTCAAAGTAATAATATACTCCATTATCATAGATAGGTTCTGTATTGTCAATACGATTCTTTCATTTTCTGTAAATAGAATAACACTATAACTGCTGGTTATACTGTTTTCTCGTCAGTTCCCGCCATACAGTGAACATCATGGTTCCAAAGCAGGCCGCTCCTCCCACAAAATTGGAAATCGGCTCCGCGATAAACACTCCGTCTGTTCCCATGTGAAGGAGCGACGGCAGGAACAAGGTCAGCGGAGTCACAATCACAACCTTCCGGAAAATAGAAAAGAACACTGCCTGCTTCGATTTTCCAAGAGCCACAAACACAGCCTGTCCGGCAAACTGGAGAGACATCATGAAAAATCCAAAAAAGTACAGACGGAGGGCCGGGATTCCCGCCTCAATCAGGGCCGGATCCTGGTTAAACATCCGAATGAAAAACTCCGGAAAGCCGTGCAGCAGCGCCCACGCCAGAGTCGTGTAAAAAATGGAAAATACGGAGGTAAACACAATGGCCTTTTTCACTCTTCTGTACTCCCTGGCTCCGTAGTTAAAGCCCATCACCGGCTGGGCACTGTTAGTCACGCCGTGAACCGGCATAATCGCCACCTCCCTGAGAGAGTTGATGACCGTCATAATTCCCACATAGAGATCGCCTCCGTATACCTGGAGCGTCGCATTGCAGACGACCTGAACGGTGCAGTTGGTGATGGCCATGGTGAATCCGCTCATGCCAAGGGCAGTAATCTCCTTAATTCTCTTAAACTCCGGCTTCATACAGGACAGCTTCAGACGCAGAATTGCCTTCTTTCCCGTCAAAAACCAGAGAATCCAGGCGGCGGAGAGAGCCTGGGAAATCACAGTAGCCAGCGCGGCTCCCTGAATCCCCATATCCAGGCCGAAAATAAAAATCGGATCCAGCACCAGATTGGCTGCCGCCCCCAAAAGCACCGTGCACATGCCAATCCTGCCAAAGCCCTGGGAATTGATAAAGCTGTTCATTCCCAGCCCCACCATCACGAAAATACTGCCCAGCATATAGATGGTAATGTAGGCGTCTGCAAAGGGCCAGGTCGCGTCGCTGGCTCCGAACGCATAGAGCAGAGGCTTCTTAAAAATCAGACCGAACGCAGTCAGAAATACGCCGAACAGCATCATCATGGAAAAAGAATTTCCCATGATTTTTTCCGCCTCTTCCAGATTCCCTCTTCCCCGCTCAATAGAACAGAGAGGGGCTCCTCCCATTCCGAACAGATTGGCAAAGGCTGTCACCATGGTAATCATAGGAAGAGACAGGCCGATTCCCGTCAGGGACAAAGTAGCGTGATCCGGAATTCTTCCAATGTAAATTCGGTCGACAATATTGTAAAGCACATTAATCAGCTGAGCCAGCGTCATGGGCACCGCCAGATTTAAAATGTTTTTCACCACACTGCCCTTTGAAAAATCATTTTTCATCTCTTGTGTCATTCTCTTTTCTCTCCCCCCAGTTAAAGCAAGGTAAATTGTATATACTTCTTGAAAAAATAATACAATATTTCCCTCTGCATTTCAAGAGGCCGCGCTAAATGATCTCTCCTCCCTCCTGAATCCGATTGGACGTCAGCATCCATCCGTTAAAATCAAAGCAGTAGCATTTGCCGTCGATCAGCTTCAGGCAGCCTTTCGGATAGGAATATCCCGGCTCAATATACCACCACTGGTTGTCTTCCAGAATCCAGCCCAGGAGATAGTCTGCGCTGATCCAGCCTCTTTTTGTTCTAAACCAGCGCTCGGAAGCATATACTGCCTTTTCTATCGGCGCAATTCGTTCTCTCCGGTGGTATCTGCTTCCTGTATCTTCTCCCCCAGGTTCTTTTCTGATAATCAGAGAAGAGGCCGTCACCTTTACCTTATCATTTCCTGTACTGATGGGCATATAGGTATACTCCATCTTCATTCCCTCCCACGTTTTCTTAAACTGTTCAAAGGTTCTATACTGACTTCTCAAAATTTTTGTCCCGCTGCCCCAGTCCGGCAGATAAAAATGCGGTTTATCCACCAGGCTGCTCCAGTCGCCTCCCCATCCAAGGCCCAGGCTTTTCCCTGCCGCGCCTACCCGTTCAAAAAATCGATCCGATTCGTTGTAAGCTCCTTTTCCGTCGTTCCTGTAAAAGTCAAAGGCAATTCCCCACTGGTGCTGGGAAGCGTAGCTGGATCCCTTTGCATTGGTCACAATACTCCCCGGCTTCGTCCGCCCCTGGGCATACAGCGCATCCTGCTCCGCCACAGTCCGAAAACACTCGCCCAGACCAACAGCAAGGCCCTGAGCGCTGCACTTAGCCAAAAGCTGCTGGAAGGCCTCCTGCAGGCGGGGATGGCATTTCGTAATATCCCTTCCCATTATTTCTTTCCTTAAAACTCTTTTTTATATTGTATTCGCTTCTGCAGAGCCTGTTCCCAGAGCAGACTCCTATTTACCGACTTGAATGAATTTATCGTTAAATATTCGTGCAAAATATTGTTTTTTTCGTGCAAACATCATGTACTATAATTATCAGCAAAACATGTGATTTTCGTGTGCACAAAGTCGTGAAAAAGGGCTTCTTTTTAGTGCAATAGCACTTCACCACAAACATAGAAAAACCCTTGTAAATAAAGGAAAAATCCCATATTTACAAGGGTTCATCGTGAGTGGACCAGACGGGAGTCGAACCCGCAGAAAAACCTTGTAAAATCAAGGTCTACAGGGTGTCGTGTTGCATTTCGTGTTGCACGTATCACAAAACCCTAAAAGATGATACAATATTCTCAGGAAAGCGGCGGAGCATTCTGTTGCTTTCCTTATTTATAGTATACTCTCTTAAATCACTTCTCCATCTTCCTGGATCCGGCTGGATGTCAGCATCCATCCGTTAAAATCAAAGCAGTAACATTTTCCATCGATGACTTCCAGGCGCCCCGCCGGATAGGTATAGCCCGGTTTCAAATACCACCACTGGCCTCCCTCGAGGATCCAGCCCTGGAGGTAGTCGGCACTGATCCAGCCCCTATCTGTTTCAAACCACCTCTCAGAGCCTGCTAGGGCTTTCCTGAGTGGTTTTATTCGGTTTCCCTTATAATATCTACCTCCAGTATCTTTACCGCCTGGTGCGTCACGGATGACCAGGGAGGAGGCCGTGACCTCCACTTGCGCTGTGCCGATGCTGATGGTCTGGTATTCCCACATAGTCTCCTCGCCTGTTATGGCCGCCTTGAAAACGTCCCAGGTGTGAGATGTATGATTATAGACGTAAGGGTTCGGGCAAATCTTGCCGGTCACGTCGTAATGACGAATCACACGGTCTGCCGGAATACCGTATTTCTCCATCAGCTCCCTCGTCAGTTCAATAGCCGCCTGAACGGTAGCATCTTCGAAGTACCAGTCCCGGCTGTCTGCTGCCTGGCTTCCTTTATTCCTGACACACAGCTCAATACCGATACTGTTGGAATTCCGACATTCCGGATGCCGATAAGACTTCGCCCCGCAGTGCCAAGCAATGTCCCCATCCTCTACGCTCTGCCAGATTTCTCCGCTAAACCCTACATAGTAATGTGCGCTGGCTCCGATATATTTGCTGGCATAATACCGGCAATTGGCCTCTGCTCCGCCGGTGGCGCCGACATAGTGGATCACGATGTACTTGATACGGTTGGCATCACCCAGACGATTCAGGTTGTACGGCGTCAGGAACTTATTAATCTTCATCGCTGATCCCCTCCTTTCCGTCTGGCCCCATCGCATCTGGAACGATAATGTCATGGAATTCTTGCAGCGCTGTTTCCGATGCTTCCCTGACTTCTTCCTGAAGTTCTGTGAAACGCTTATCTCCAAGGTCTGTTCTCTGCATGCTCTTTACCATATAGACTCCTTTCCGGGAGGCCCGAAGGCCTCCCCTGTTGTTGCGACGTCGGAACTATTTACCTGGGCCCATCGGAGTGTTGCCACCGCCTAAACCTGGGCCAGCTGGCGTATTACCTAAGCCCTCCAGGCCAGGGCCTACAGGTGTGTTTCCCTTGCCCTCTGCTGCAGGGCCTGTAGCTCCGACATCGCAGGTGCAGTCTGCAAGCGGCTCAGGGATGTGAGTTCCTGCCTTCTCCTGGTCAAATCCGTTCTCTCCGTGTACTGGACATTTGTGTGTTCTACTCATAGTTTGAATCCTCCTTAAAAAATTTTATTAAAAAAGCAGCCTATTGGCCGCCTCTTATCTTGATTTGCTCTTGCTCCGGATCACCCGCCGAAGCTGCGGGAGATGTGGGATCACCTCCTTCCCAGCTGTTTTACTGCCTGGTTGATTCCCGTGGCCGCCAGGCCGGAAGCAATGCCGACCGCCGCCGCGTTGATCACATCCTGAGCCGGGAAATCCGGCATCACAAACATGCCGGCTACTCCCAGTACGGCCCCGGCGCATCCGCAGACTACGGGGATCACCTCGTTCTTTACCTTCTCAGATGCTTTCATCCCCATACCTGCCAGATAGCAGATCATTGTAATGCCTGCCACGCTTGCAATTCCAAAATCCATAATGGTCTCCTTTCCTACCTGAAGAATATCGCTCCAATCGCCCCTGCTGCCGCCCCGATGAGTCCAGAGATTAAACTCTCCCACCGAGTTCCCGGCTTTTCCTTCAGCTCCGCCACATCCTTTTTTACTTCCCCAACCGCCTGCCCCAGATGCTTAATCTCCGCCGTCTGGGCGACCATTTGCTGGGCCAGACTGTGGACCGCATCCACAATTCTCTGCACTTCATCCATACGGTGCTTCAGCGATCCAATCTCGTTGCGATACCGTTCCAGCGCAATTTCCACTTCTGACTGTGTCACCGCTTTCACCTCCTTCCTGATTTCAGGGTAAAAAAACAGCACATACGTATCTTGTAATTCAAATACGCATATGCTATAATGCCAGTAGGCAAAGAGAAGCAATGAATCCATGCGATTCAGCAAAACGAAAACCCCAGAGTTGCAGCTCTGGGGTTTTCTATTCCCTGTTTTGGCACGGCAGGGCTTAATACCGTAGGTTAGTTACCGACTACTTGTCACCGTCTAACCATTTGATGATGTAATGGCAAATTACACCACCCACAACAGTGGCAATAAGAGAAGCAATATATTCCATACGATTCACCTCCCTTCCGTACCAGTCTAGGAGGCGGTAACAGGAAGAGTATACCACATTTCTACCATCTATTCCATTCGTTTTTTTCTCTGAGCTTCCTAACTTGCGATAATGGGTATTACCGGAACCTATGCAGGAGAAATTCCGGAGACTTATTATATTTGGACTGGAAGTTCTTGGAGCATTAAAAGTCCCAGTATGACGCTTACCTGGGCTGATAATTCCGGCGGACAAATACCATATAGCGCATCTGCTTCTGATAACCGTGGCCCTAAGATTGATCGATATTACAATTATCGTGGTAATAATTATACAGCAGGAGGATGTGCGAAAATCAACACAGCTTTTAATCTAACTCCTTACAAATATCTAAAATTTGAAAGAACAAGCGCAGGGACCTATTCGATTCCCGTATTTGTCGGTGTATCTCAAAGTAGTAATGTGCAAGGAAATAATTATGCAGCTAAATTTTCTGGAACAGTTCCCAGCGGAGTTCATAGTATCGATATTAGTAGTCTGAAAGGGAACTATTACATTTATCTCGGATTTGGTTCCTATACTGCCAATTACAAAGAGTTCGACCATGAATTTGGTCCAGACCGATTATATTTAACTACAGCTTAGGTGAAGTAAATCCGATAAATATTGCAATAGGTTGAACCATTTCTTCCTCCTCCGCTAAAAGTTATACTCTCTGCGGAATTTATACCTGTAATATCTAATGATATGGTTTTTTCTGTTTTAGAAGGGGTTGTAGAAATAGACATATTTCCTACAGACAATTCTATAACATTGACATCTGGAAATGCACCCAAATCAGAATCAAATACTATATTAATTGTCCTATACGGCTGCATTACAATATCAGATCCTTGTTTAGAAATAAATATCATAAACCCGCTGGAAGCTTTACTGCTAATAAATATATTAGAGAGTTCGAAAGTAGGAGAGCTACCCGATATAGATTTAGTCCCATATCCAATTCCCCAAGACCCTCTGTTATAGACATCATAAGGGCCTGGTATAAAACCCTCGAAAGTTCCGGTAATACCCATTATCGATACATTCTTCTTAATCTTGTCTGGCGTCAGCCCTGCCATTGAACGGATATCCGCCCAGTTTAGAAATACCTGTGCATTTTCGTTGTAATAACCGCCTGGTACTTTCACCCACATTCTTTGGCCGGATGTATCGTTTCCACGGCTGTTTCCTGTCCCTCCGTAGTTGCCGCGGTTCGCCATACTGCCTGTCACTTCGGATCCATTCACCCAGGCTGTTTTTCCGGAAAGGATCTGGGCTGCTGTCGCCGTTCCTGACGTCTGGGCAGATAGGCTTTTTGCTGTCACCTTTCCACTGCCACTGTGATGTCCTCCTGGAATCGTAACCGACGCCCCGGCGGCCAGCTCCGAAGAGTTCCAACTTCCCCGCTCCGGCATGGTTCCGGTGAGCGGTTCCCCATCTGGGCCGACTATGACTTTTCCTGCCAGCACGTCGCCGGCGCTGGCTGTCACCGCATCCAGATCCGCCCCGCCACCACCTGGCAGCCAAATTCCCATTGCCATATCCTATACCCCCTTTACCACTACCTGAAAATCAGTTGCTGGCTTCTTACCAATGCAGGTAAACGTCACAGTCCCGTTTCCGGTTTCAAAATAGCTGACGCAGGCCGCAGCCTTACGGATCGCCTTTTCATTTTCTTTTGTGGTTCCCTTCGGAATTACTTCCTTTGCCATTGGCTCATCTGTATCCTGCACGCCCGAAGCCTCCACCGTCTGCGTATAAGGCCCTTCCCCCTGCCAGCCTGCTGCCGTCAGGGTAATCGTCTTGGTCTCCATCAGCGCATTCACCGCCTGGTTCGTCTCATTAATGTCATTTTCTCCAAACCGATCACCCACTTGAGTGTACGTTGTGGCATCCAAAATACCGTAGGTATCATCCTCATTTTTCACCAGACGGTACTGCCTCTGCCCGTCATACATGGCGTCCTTGTAATCTGTTTTCAGTCTCTTCATCCAAATAAACCTCCATTCAATGTAAACGCCAGCATTTTACGGCCTTCCTCCCTGCTTTTCAGATTGCTGTACATCAAGCGGCAGGCCTCTTCCAAACGATTTAGCTCTTGCCAGCCGATAAACGGCGTATTATCATAAAACGTCTGCCGCTCCCCTACCTGAAACGGAAACGTTCCCTGGCAGATATGCTCCACATTCGCCTCAAACCGGTTCATTTCATCCGCATAAAAGCTGTAGTCTTCATAGCTTTTATCCTCCCCCATTTCCTCAAAGGTAAAATCCGGCCAGAGCGTCAGCGCCAGTTTCCGGATTTCATTCAGATTCCCCTTAATCCGGTTGTAATCCTGAATATTGAAAAAATCACTGGATTTCCAATTGATTTTTGGTTCTAACCACACCGCTCATATCCCTCCTCGCTTTCATCGTTCCAGACAGAGCCCCACCGTTAAAGCTCAATGAATGGTCATAAATTCGGATCAGCAGATCCGGAACGTACTTATTTTCCAGAAAGGCGATATCGTTGGCGTCAATCCTGGGTTCCCCCCGGTAAGATAGGTTATATTCCCGGTCAGACGCCAGGTAATCGCCAATCCACTTTGCCAGGTCTTCTGCCAGTCCCGCATCCGACACCAGAGGATTTTCCCATACTTCAACCGTCCCCGTCGTGTGCAGCCGTTTCACAGTTCTGGCCTGCGAAGTGACATATTCCCGTCCATTCACAGCCACCTCTGCCGTCCCGCTTATGCCTTTTACTTCTACCGTTACATAATAAGCGCTGCTGTCTGTAACGGCGACGCCCGCCCCTTCTGGAGGCTCCGTAAGGACAGCAGAAAAGCCATAGGAGGGATTAGACAGATAAAAGGTATACCGCGGTTCCTCCAGCGTAAAACGAAGCGTTTCCTTTGCAAGCTCCTTCTCCTCCTCGCTCTCCCCGTAAAGAGTCCGGATGACCTGCAGCTCCTGAACCTTCGTCAGCTGCGTCCCCTTCGGCGTCTTGGTAAGTTCTGTTCCGTATTCTAGGGAATAATCCGTACTGTCTCCAAACCGGACATTATCCAGAACCACCCGGTTGCCTGGAGAACCTTTTGTAAATTCCAGTATCAGCTGGTCGAAGGCAGGAAATTCGTGGGAAACTACTGTGGTTGCCTGCAGATCTGCCATCTGGTAGTCCTCCTGCAGCTTACCGTCATAGTAAGAATGAAAAACCACACATTCCGGAGCATTTCGGCCAAACTCCAGCGTCAGCCCGAAGCACTTAAATGCCGCCTCCAGGGTAATCGCAACTGTAGGATTCTTTGAGAAATTTCCCTTCTCGTCCGCTGTCTCTTCGCTGATATAGCCAGTATTCAGCACAATCTCCCCGCCCTTTCTGGGAAGAAACGTCTGCGCTCCAGCTGCCTGGGTATAATTCCTGCCAGCCAGAACATACTCTTCCTTTTCGGTTCCGTCCAGAATTCGGGCCGCGTGAGAAAAATAGGCCTCATTCTCCGAAGCCGCTGCCATATCCGGGATAAAGCTGGATTTTATAAAAATCTTCCCCTCCCGGTCCTGATAAATAATACAGCGCCCTGCATTGGCAATCAGCTGCAGCGCCTCTTTATGAGCCACCGCTGGAACAGGATTCTGGATTTTGACATCCTGAAGATAGGGATCGATATAATACTCCCGACGGTCCACTCCTGCGTCCTGAAACACATCATCCGCCAGCTTATACAAAGAAATCCCTTCTGGGTGAAGACGCCCCCTGTAATAAGTCTCTTCCATTGTGTCAAACCGATCCGAGGCTCCGATATCCAGCTCCTCATCATCTGCAGACCAGTCTTTTAAAGACAGCTTCGCCCCAGGCATCCATTCCACGCTTCCATCTTCCAGCTCCTGTCCATACAGCACCTCTACATTCTGTCCAATTTCCAAAAACTGAACAGAAGACTCGGAATTTTCCACATCGAACTCCCGATCCCGATTGGCTGCCGTCATAGAAAAGTCAATGGTTGGAAGCTCCTCTGTAATTGGACTGATATGCTCCTTCTTGGTTGCGGAAAGAATCTTCCTGTTATCAAAATAAATGCCGATTCCCATTGTTATCTGATGAATCCGAAATCTGGACTGGCCGTTTGCCATTTTCCTGGGAACCAGGCGCAGAAACGTAGCGTCAGAGAAAATTTCCTCTGTCACAAAATGGCCGGAAGCATTGCCTTCCACCTGGACGGTATTCTGATCCGACTCAATGGAAAAATCTACTGGATACGCCTTTCCAAATTCAATGGTCAGGCCCTTAATGGACAGCGCCAGAGGGAAACGTATCTCAACCGCTCCCAAAAGCTTTTCTGTCACCAGCCCTGCATTCAAAACCACATCTCGCTTCATTCTTGGCAGGAAATACATACTGCCATCCACGGCAGACCAGTTCTCGTCACAGCCGGCATAAAGCTCCGCCACCTGATAATTATCAAAAGGCTTTGTAAGATCCGAAAAATAGGTAAATGCCTTTGGCTCAGCCACGGAAGCAGAAGCCTGGGCTGTCTGATTAATCATTCCGATTGTCACCCGAAGGAAGGAACATTCATCCCTGTATTTCTTTTTCATTTCCCGCTTATACGCATTACTTACTGCCTGCATTTAACTCAACTCCCCGCAGTCTACAATATTTACTTTGCACTGGCTATACATAGTCGGAATGCCGTCCGGGCCGATAAACAGGGGCTGGGCAGTTCGGTCTCCCGGGTACATCCGGATCGTCAGCCAGTCATTGCTTACCATATCGGGAAACCGTACCGTCACCACAAAAGCCTTGAATTCCTTCAGCATCTCTGACCAGGTAGCCGCATCCAGCTTGTTCCAGACCAGGTTGTTAAGCTTATACTGGTCTCTTCCTACCCGCTGGCCCACAAACTCCCCATTGGCATTCTTTCCAGTGCTCACAAAGGTGGCCACCAGGAACTCCAATCCCCGATCCGGGGACGGAAATTCCCTGCCGTTAATATAAATAAAATTTGCCATTCATGGCCTCCCTTCTATGTTGTCCGCAGCGAGTACCCGGTGCGCTTATCCAGATCTTTTAATTTCCTGTGAATTTCCCGAATATCCACATTGACTACCAGATCCAGCGCTTCTATCAGGCTGATAATTTTCCCTAGAAGTGCAATCATGCGCTCCATCTGCTCGCTGCTGCCGCCTCCTGCAGCCATCCGGGCCGCCGTCTGAGCCATGTCAAGCAGCTTGCTCTCCGGAGATACAATCTCTCCCTCTCTTCGGTTGTCTCCAATCACCGCCAGGCGCGGAGTATTGGCCTTCACATAGCCACCCTGAGCCAGACGCGGAAGGTGAATTTCTGGGATTTCCGGAATCAGCTCATCGTCAATACCTGGAATATGGTCCGCTACATCGTTCACTGCCTCAATCATCTTATTAATGGCCCGCACTACGTTGTTGGCCATTTTCTCCACGCCACCGATGATTTTATTAATAATCCCTTTAATCGTCGACCAGATACCATTGAAAATATCCTCTGTTTTCTTTTTCAGATTATCCCAGGTATCTCCCCAGGCCTTCTTTATATTTTCAAGTGCAGTGGAAATGCCGTTCTTAATACCGTCCATCACGGTGCTAATCTTCTGGTGGATGGAGTCAATCAGGCTGCTGACGATATTCTTAATTCCTTCCCAGATGGCATTTACAAAATCTTTGATTGCCGTCCAGATGGTGGTCCATAAGGTACTGATGTACTCCAGTTTGGAAGAAATAAACAGCGAAACCTCTTCAAATACCGTAGCAATCATAAACTTAATTGCATTCCAGATATTTGTTACAAACTGTTTAATTCCATTCCAAACATTTTCCCAGATTCTCTTAATGGCGGACAATACATTTGAAATTACTTCTTTAATTGCCTCAACCACACTGGAAATGCAATTTTTAATCTCCTCCCAAACAGCAAGTGCAAACGCCTTAACTTCATCCCAGTGGGTATATAGCATAACGCCTGCTGCTATCAGAGCTGTGATGGCTACAATTACCAGGCCGATGGGGCTTGTTAAAAATGCAATAGCAGCTCCCAGAGCTGTCGTTAATGTAGTTGCAAGTGTACATACTGCGTTCCAGGCAACTGTAGCTGCTGTCATAGCCGCCTGAGCTACCGTATCAGCTGCTTTTGCTGCTGTATTAATTGCAAACTGTGCCGCCTGTTTTACTAAGGCTGTAATTCCTGAGGCCACTGCTGCCACAAAGTCTTTCGCATACATAACATTTAAGGCAACTGTTTGGGCCATATCGCTGACCTTAGCCCATGTACAGGTTTTGATCGCCCCTGTTATGGTGGAAAATACTCCGACCAAACCACCTGACTGCTGAATAAAAGAAGTAATTTCAACGATTTTCCAGGCCCCAAAGAAGGCAGCTACAATTCCAGTTACTGCCTGAATCACTCCCTGATTATTTCCACACCAGGCAGAAAAATTCTCCAGGGCCGCCACCAACTGTTGCAAAATGCTGATTGCAATTCCGCCTGTCCACTGCGCCAGAGGAAGAAACAGATAATCCCAAAGCCACTGCCATAACGGCTGTAAAGCCGCTGCTACATTATTTACAATCGAAAATGCTGCTGCCAGAGCCTTAAAAAACTCCGGCGCAATATTGCTGATTGTCCAGGAGGCCAATGGAACCAAAATGTTTTCCCAGATCCAAAGGAGACCTTCTCCCACTACATCCGTAGAAAACCTTGCCAGGGCATCCCACAACGTCACCAGAGCATCATTAATCGGCTGCCAGTTGATTTTTTCCAGCCCATTTGTGATAGCATCTATAAATCTGGGGAGACCCTCTCCCAAGGTCCATGCTGCCACTGGCTTCAAAAAATGTTCGTAAAAGTCCAGCAGAGCCTGCGCGGCAAACTGTTTCAGTGGTTCCAGCGCTTCTCCCAGCCGTTTAAACGCGTTGATGGTTGGCTGCAATGCCTGCTGCCACTTTTGCAGAACTTCCATCAGCCTGGCGTCCATCGTATCCAGCGCCGTCGTATCCACTGGAACCGGTTCCAAGCCTCCCGAAACTCCGCCACCTGCTCCTCCAGCAGCTCCCCCTCCGCCGCCTGATTCCGGCTCAGGAGATACGATGTTCAGCTCGTCAATGGAAAACGCCCTGGCCATATCCTTGGCCGCCTTTTTCGCAGCTCCTGCCGCTCCTTTGGCCGCGTCTCCAATGCCTCCCACCGCTCCCGCGGCTTCTGAAGCATCCTGAACTACCTGCCCCATGCCGGACGTCTTCTGCTTCTTTCCAGAAAACAGGTTTGTCACGGCAAGAAAAGCATCAGCCAGCGACTGAAGCTTGGCAATCACGGAGTTAATGACCTTTAAGACCGGGGTAAACACATTAATAAGGCCCTGGCCAATGGTAGCCTTCAGACTGGAAAACTGGAGGTTCAGAACCCGGACCTGATTGGCCCAGCTGTCGGATGTTCTTACAAAATCTCCGGCTGCCGCAGTCAGCTGCTGCTGAACGAAGTTATAGCGAAGAGCCACCTTCTCCGCCTCCGACATGGCTGCCGTGGTCTTCCCGTAACCATTGGCCAGAGCGTACTGGTCAAGGGCAGCCTGAGTCATTACCACGCCCAGATCCTTTAAGGATTCCGTCTCTCCAGTAAATACCGATTTCAGCTTGGTATACGCCTCATCCTGGCTGATATTGTAGAAGGAGGCCACGTCCCCTGCCAAACCAGTCAGAGCAGTACTCATTTCATAAGCTGCCTGCTCATTAAAGCCAAAAGATTTGGCCATCGCTCCGAAGGTTCCAGTAAACCGCTTTGCCATTGTCTCAGACAGGCCAAACTGAGAAATTGCATTCTTGGCAAACTCATTGACCTGTTTCGACATGGACGGGAAGGTAACGTCAACGACGTTCTGCACTTCCTGAAGGTCGCTGCCTAACTTAATGCACTGAGCGGAAAAATCGACCAGCTTTTTTACGGCAAAGGCTGCCGCTATAGCAGCTCCCGCCTTCTTTGCAGTCGTCTGAATCCCTTTTAACTGCCTGTCAAAATCGTTTTTATTAATAACCAGATCAAGCCCAATCTGGCCTGCACTGTCTGCTCCCATAGATCCCACCTGCCTTTTAATGGACAGGCACATGGGCACAGCGTCCTAGATTTTTAATTCAAATTCTTTTCTGCAGTTCCGATTCTTGCATTTAAAAAATACCCCTCTGCAGGAGGCATCCTCGGCTTGAACTGCATTCACCGGATGCCCGCAGAAGGGACAGCATACTTTTTTCTTCGTTTCCTTTATCTTCTCAATCCGGAACACCTCCCGCCATCTGGATGAAGGCCTGCTTTAAGGATTCCAGTACCGAAGCAAGCTCTTCCTCGCTCTTTTCCCCGGCGTTTCTGACTCTCCATTCCCGGCGGATTCTCTTCTGCTCCGGGGTAAAATACTTTAACACTTCCTCATCCTCCTCTGAACGGATCTGTACCACGCGCCCCAGAGGAGTATCTGGTCCCAGGCCGGAAATCAGCGCCCGGAATTCATCTCATTTCATGGTTTTGAAATCGTTGGAATACAGCCGGAACCCGTACTGCGCAAAGAACGATGACACGATTAAATCAAAGTCCTCAAATAAATCGTAGTACGGGTCATCACTCTCCCTGTGTTACTTCTCCGGAAATCAGCTGAACCGCCTCCTGGATGACTGTCATCAGAGCGCTGAATTTCAGCTTTAATTCCTGTTCCATAATCATCCTGTCTGCTGCTGGAAATAACTGCTCATACGCCTTCATAATCTCCTTGACCGAGGGCTCGTCTGCACCTATCAGCTGCATGACGGAAAGCATCGTCACCGCGTCGTCGTTAACATGGATTTCCCGGCCCTGGATGAGCAGAACCGGCGGCTTCTCAAAGTTTAATTTCTCTGTAATATCAATTATTTTTGCCATCTTCGTTCTCCTCTGTCTAAGCTTCTGCTTTCGCTACAGTGGGCTTTCCATTGCTCAGCACGTCAAACTCCAGAGGCCCTACTGCCGTCGAATCGCCGGCGCCGATATTTTTCACATTGATAACAGCCATATCCCAGGAAACTGTGGTTCCATCCGGAAACGTCCAGGCAAAATACCCTTCTGCCTCTCTGCCGTTTTTAAAGGCCTTGTCCGCCACGTAATCGTTTCCTGTATCTCCCACATTTCTCTTTCCTGTGACAGAGATGGTAATACCCTTTGCCGTTAAAAGGCGTCTTACCCAGCCTTCCGTATCAAACGGCGTCCACTCCTCCACGCCATTGTCAAAGCTGACGGAAAAGGTCTCCATATCTGCGATAGAGGTAGCGCCTTCCTTGGCGTCCCCTACCTTAAACTGATTTTCATAACACGGATATACTCCTGTCTTTGCCATCGCTATCTGCTCCTTTCATAAATCATATCAAACCAGATGACCCGCTCATACACGCCGCTTTCATCGGTTCCCACATCAACCGGTTCCGGAACCTCCATGCGGATAAAATGCACCTTCGTGCCTCCCACTGTCAGGCCTCCTTCTCCTGCCTGCCGGATCTTCTCAAACAGGCCGGCGGCCGCTTCCTCTGTCTGGGAAGAATATTGATTCCAATGCACCAGCACAGAAATCTGTTTCACCTCATAGGAGGTATTTTCAAGACCCCCAAGTGCCATTCTGGGCTGCCCGGACGGCTTCCTCTGATACACGCCGATGGTTTTCTCTGGTTTGCTGTCAATCTTTCCACAATAAAAATGCTCGCCGGTCTGTAAGGTTTTAAGCCAGTCCTTTACATCTGATAATGTCAGCATCTATACCTTTGCCTCCTTCTTATAAAACCGCTGAAAGGCCTCTTTCGCAAAGCCTGCGCTGACGCCGCCAGGAAGCCAGGGCTTAAACCACTCTCCGCCGGCAAACGGGTTCTCGTCCGTCTGGAACTGATATTCCGGATGATAGTAAAGGCGGCGTGCATACGGCGTGGAAGAAATAATCGAGACCTTTCCCTGGGCAGAATTCTTGTACTCCACAAAGGTAGCGTCTTCCTGCAGATGTCCTGTCTCAAAAGGCATTACCTGCGCCTGCACCACTTCTGTATGAAGTGCCTCCGCCGTTCTCTCCAAAGCCGACACCGCTGCCTGGTTTAATTCCTGAATCCGGCCCATATTTAACTTTACTGTTGATTTCACCTTCACCTATATCACATCCAATCGTGTGTAGTTGACTGTTCCATCTGGATTCCTGGCCTTCTCTCCCTGCCAGATCCTCCGTTTGACTCCAAATACCGTGATCGTTCCACCAGAAATCACAGGAGCCTGCGGAAAGGCATCTCCAGAAAGGAGCGCACATCCGGACAGCTGCACCAGCTTTTTCTCTGCAGTCAGAACCGTTTTCCCCTTATCCTGGTAATTACACCGGACCTCCCCGGAAAAAATCACCTCCGGGCCTCCATCCTCTGTCAGACCCTCTCCGTATAAAGTCACCTGTACCGGAATCTGGCAGAACCGTTCCGGTACAAGCTCCGGCCACCTCATCGCCCCGCCGCCAGCCGGCAGGTCAGGCCCGTCTGGGCTAACAGTGCGTAATCATCCCGCTTCATGGCGACTCCTTTCCCAGTGAATACATTCCATGCCTGGCCATTAAATCCCGCCGAGACACCGTTGATACTGTAGGAAGACAGCGCGCTTGTCAGAAGATCTACATTTTCATACTCAAAATCCGCCTGTCTACATACCACTTCGCGGATAACCTCCTGCTGAAACTCCGTCAAACTGGAAAATCCCCGGCCTACAATCCGGTTGTAGGTCAGGGAATCAATATGACGGGATGCCTGGCGAAGCATCTGCATCAGCACTTCTTCTGGAACAGAACCGCCTCTGTAAACGGTCTGGTAATATTCCTGAGAGGCATATGGTTCATAGCTCATGCTACTCACCTGCCTTTGCTGCCTTCGTCCGCTTTCCTTCCTGGGTTTTCTCCTCTTCGGAATCCGCCTGCGTTCTTTCCAGGGCAGCCAGCTGCTCCTTTAACTCACGGTTCTCCAGCTCCAGCCGCTCCTTTTCCTTTTTCAGGGCCATGTACTCGTCAAAGTGGACCGTCTTTCCCCGGCCATAAGCAATCACCTGGCCGTCGTCGTCCAGAATGTCAAATCCAGCCTCCTGATAGCTCTTCTGAGTGGTTTCATTTACATCGTAAACTTTATTTCCCTTTACTGCTTTCATTCTGCACCTCCTATGAATGCTTCGTTACGTTCATGGCACAGCCAGCCACTTTCTTCTCCAACAGGAATAAATCGCCGTAGCAGCGGTTCTGGTACAGGTATCCGTCTGCCGTTCTGGAATCCGTTCCTGGAGTAAACAGCTTAATGTAACTGTACTTATCTCTTGCTACCACACAGGATGGATGAACCAAAACCCAGTTGATCTGATCCGCATCCGGAGCGGCTGTACATCCATCAGTAAAATTGTACTTGCTCTTCATGCGGGCAGAGGGAACCATCTTAATCTGTACGTCGTCCAGGCTGTGAACCTTGCGGTTTACGCTGACCGGCGTTGTCACCGTCACCACACGCTGAATCCCTTCTGCCTCTTTCACAATCTTATTCATGGTGGGCGTTACATACAGGATTCTTCCCTCCTCCGGAACTCCTGCTTCATCCATCAGAGCCATCTCCGTGTCAAAGGCCTCCAGGAAGTTAGCGGCGCTTACCACGGTCGCGGTGTCGATTCTTCCAGAGTAAGAAGTCAGCTCCGCGTGAAGCTTGGAATACCGGTAGCAGTCCTTCTCCGGAATCGCCTGCTCCTCCTCGAAGGTATTCTGAATGTTGGCAACTGAAAGAGCCAGGTTTGTCTCGTCAATATCCATTGGGTCAATCCAGAACTCAATATCTCTGTCATGAGCCAGCTTCTTCGGCTCCCAGTCATTGGAAAGCGTTCCTGCGTTAAATCCAATCGTTCTGGTATGATCTTTGTAACCGGATACCGTAATTCTCGGAAGCTTGATAGTCTGAGCGTTCAGGAACTTCACCTGGGGATTGCTCTGGGACAGCGCATCCGAACAGAGCTCTTTTGCATACTTCTGAGCCAGAAGCTGAGTAAACTGTGTTGCATAATCGTAAACTGCCATGTGTTACCTCTCTTTCTACTTAATGCCGAAAGCTGCTTTCAGCGCAGCGTCGTCGGTCTGTGTCTGATTTCCACTTCCGGAGGCTCCCATCTGTACAAAGCCTCCCTGGCTGCTCTGCGCCGGCTTCAATCCCGGAACATCCTCCAGCGTCTTTTTCAGGGCGTTGGACACCGTCTCCTCGTTGATCTTCCCATCCTGGCCGACAGCCTGGCCAAAATCTGTCATTTTAATCAGATAAGGGATGGTTTTCGCGTCTACGCCCAGGCCTACTGCCGCCATAATCGCCACATTCTCCAGCTGAGCTTTCTGGGCTGCTGCCTGAGCCTGCGCCGCCTGAGTCTGGAGTGCGCCCACATCTGGCTGATTCGCCGCTTTCTGGGCCTTAAACGCCTGAATTGCCTGGCTCATCTCTTCCTGAGAAAGTCCCTGCTGCTTAAAATAAGATTTCAGCACCGTATCCTCCGTAACAGACGTTTTTCCCGCAATCAGCCCGGCCAGCTTTTCATAATCAAACTGCACGCCTGGGCTGCCGGTTCCTGATACCCCGTTTCCGGAAGCTCCCGGCTGATTCCCTGCAGCTCCAGAAGATCCTGCGCCGTCTCCCTGGCCGCCGGATGCTCCGCCCTCTGCAAACAGCTGTAAATTCATTGGAAATCTTCGTTTCATAGGTGTCTCCTTTCAGTTTTCGGGGTGTCTCCCCATCCAGTTTTATGTGTGTCTCACTCTCAGTTGGTTCCCGGTGTCTCCGGGTAGTTTAATGCCTTCGGGCAGAAAAATAACGCCCAGGATGTTCCTGCGCGCTTATGGCTCATTCTATGACTTGCTATGACTATAATACAATATCTTCCATTACTGCTCTTGCTTCCAGAACTGCAATGTAATCTTCCATTGCCCGAATCTGCATATTGTAAATGCTTCTAGGGCAGGTGGGTTCGAACTCCATCATACCCTGATCCCATCTATCCAACATGCTTTTCAATTTCTGATACCGGAGTCTGAGCTGAACATATTCAGCCTGAAAGCGTTCTTTGTAGTCCTCGCTTAACATCATGGCAGCTGTGTCCTTTAATTCCATAGGTCTTAAATCCATCTTATCTCCTTCCTGCTGCGACGCCGCAACTGCAAATGGGTATAAAAATACCACCGGCCTACTGGCTGGTGGTATTAATACCACAATACTGTTTTTTCTTTTGGTATGTTATCAAGCTTTGCAAGACGCTGCAGTTCTCTTTTAACATGCGGCGCTGCAAAAGAACTTGCATTACTATGTTCAACAACTTCGGTTCCTCTTAACGCCATGAATCCTTTCGGTTCTTTACCTTCTGGATAGTAGTCGGCAGATATCGTATCACTTGTTTTCTTTATGTTTTTCAAGATTACCATAATACTCCAACGCCTCCTTTGGATAATCATATTTTTCTGATGCTAATTCATGAGCTTTCCAATGTTCCATATTAGGATTCTCTTTTTTTATCTTCATTTCAAGAAGTTCATGTTCGATCAAAGTTTTATCATGCGGCTTAATATCTTTTCCGATCATTAGCCTTTGCCAACTCTGTGCTATTGCACAATCTGGGTCGAATCTTCTTCGTTCTCCAGTGTCAACATCTAACAATGAATTATCCTCAAAAAGATAATCTTTAATCTTCTTTATATCAGTTTCTTTCTTTCCGAGATTTTCAGCTATCTTCTTTGTATCAGTCGAAAAGCTGCGAATCTCTTTGTAGTACATTTCCGCAAAATTTTCAGCCTCTTCGCTAAAAATATCTGTAATTCTTGCTCCTGATATCATTATATCAGAGTCCAAAACTTTTGCAACTTTTTTCACCCCTGCTTTTATCTTGGCTTCATTGATGATCTCCGCTATATTGTCCGGTATTTTCTCGCCTTTATCCATAGCCAGGAACCCTTCTGCAAATGTCTCATAGGGATTTTCCATGGCATATTTACTAATCTTGGCTGCATCTATTTTGGCTTTAGCAGAGTATCTTGTATTGATATCGTACTTCCAATCTCCATTTATAAGCTTTCCACCCAGCTCTTTCGCCTGGAAGACTTTTGATTTCTGAACATAGTCCGTCTCCGCGTGCCTATGTATGAAGTGGCCATACTCATGTGTGAGTACATCCATCAGGTCTTCTCTTACCGCCATGCGTTGGATATTGAGTCCTATTTCAGCCTCAGCCTTGGCGAGGATTGCTTTTTCCCTCTCATATCCTTTAATGCTCTTATCTGACAATATTTTCTCTGCATTCTTCAATTTCTCCTTCTGGATGTCAATAATCTTACTCTTTTCCTGATATTCCTTCAGCGATGCCTCAGAGGCCTTTACTATCTCTGCATACTTTTCAATATCCTTGAATCGATTGGAAATATATATCTTGTCATCCAGCCAGTTATACGAAGCTGTTGCGTCTGGCACTTTTATCGGGTTATAAACAATACCTTTCGGCATAATTCCATATTTATCTTTCATTCGCTTTAAGGTATCTTCCAAGGCGTCAACCGTTTCTGGCGTCATCTTCTTGAAAAGTTTTATCTCTTCAACAATACCTTCTTTAACAATCCTGTTCTCCGCTTCGGTTTTGTAGATTTCCTGTTTGGCAAGCAATTTCTCTTTAAGAGCATCCAGGTCTTCCTGGGATTTCTTCCTGGAATCCACCAGTGCTTTCAACTTAGCCATATCCTCATCTGAGCCGGTACCGTCAAAATATACTTTCTTTTCAAGAATCTTTTCTTTCTCAGAGTTCTCGCTTATCTGTTTCTGAAGATTTTCCATCTGAGACCTGATGGTATTAATTTCCAGCTTAGCGTTTTCTTTGTCAAAGGATGCATGACGCTTCTTCCATTCTTCCCTTCTCTGTGCAGCCCGATTTTGAAATTTTTCATCGGTTCTAAGACTTGCCGCCAACTTCTCATCCAGACTATCGTTTTCTTTGTTTGAGAACCGTTTCTTCCACTCTTCTCGTCTGGCAACATAACGCTTCTGATTCTCCTCATCCAGCGAGTGAGCCGCCAGCCTCCCATACTTCTCTGCCTGCCGCTCTGCATACTGCTCCTTCTGCTCCCTGGCATAATTCTGCCCAATCGCTTCCAGCTCCTTCTTGGTCCAGGTATCATCCGCCGTAGAGATACCCGGGAAGTAGGTCGTATGAGAATCTTTACATCTGGGATGATAAAGTCCCGCCTCGATGGCTTTACTCATCAGCGGATACCGTTTCCCTGTCTCCGGATCCACTCCATCTTTTCGGCCACCGCTCCACACATCGTCAATCAGCACCTTTCCAACAAAGGGAAGGCACTTGGGACAGGGATTTCCGCGCTTATTCATAATCACAGTGCTGATTCCCCACTCCTGCCGCTTCTCTCCTTCTCCCTGAAGGTAAGCCCGCTTGCTGGCAGTTCGAATGGCCATATCTGCATAATCAGAAAGCGTATGACGGGCTCCATTGGCATACTGGATGCAGTTTAGCCCTGCTGCCAGAAAATCCCTGGAAGCCATATCCACCGCTTTCTCGTAGGTTCCAGCCCCTGTATTGGCATAAACCTGGGCGTTAAAGATAATCTTGCGGTACTGATCCTCTGACATCCTGAGAACCGCTGTTTCCGCCTTCTCCATATCGTGGGTAACGGCCTCCATCAGAACTTCCAGCTTTCTCTCATTCAGTTTAAAAAATTCTGCTGTCATTCCAGGAGAAATTTTTTCTGCTTTAAAACCATTCCTGATAGCGTTCAGGATTGCTCGCTCCTGCTCCATGCCCCCTGTTTCCCTGGCTTTCCGGATCAGCTCCTCAATCTCTCTGTTCAGAGACTGGAACTTCCCTGCATACCGCTTCTTGTTCTCCCTCTTGTATCTTTCCAAAGCTTTCATCTGCTCTGCCTGCCACATGCTCCACTGAATGCCCTCTTTCGTCTCTTCGACCCGATGGCGCTTCATGTTTCGCATCATGGAAGCAGTCAGCTCCTCTTCGATGGCTGCAAAGGCGGCGCCGATATTGTATTCATCCTGCTGCACACGCCTGCCTCCTTCCTGATTCTGGGTTCCTCTACTGCTTTCCCATTTGCTGGTTCCGATTACTGAGCACACGGAATCCCTGAGACTTAAATTTCCTGGACAGACTCTTCAGCTGCGTAATGCTCTCGCACCTGTCATGGCGAAGTTCCGCATAGCCTTCCTTTTCCAGGGCATAAATTCCAAACGGAACCTGCTCACTGGCTACTTTAAGAAGCCCCTGGTACTCCTTCCGGCTCATTCGGTACACCCGGTTCATTACCTTTACCTGCATCTGTCTTCCCTTCCTTCATCTGGATCTGAAAAGAACCGGCAGTCTGATTGACTCCCGGTTCCTCTATCTCTGCAACGCCCTGCTCTGCCTTCAGCCTCTTTACTTCCTCCGCCTTCCAGGCCTCGTCCTTGCTGTCTCCATAAAGCTCTTCCACCTGTGCCTCGATGCTCATCATAGGCACGCCAGGACGGGCCTTGGCAAGAGTTTCCACCTGACTTTCAAAGGAAGGATTTGCATACTCCCCAAAGGGAATATCTACTTTCACTTCCTCTACTGGCTGCTTCGCCAGAACCTGGCAGCAATTCAAACAGGCGGAAATCAGTTCCGGAAGCGTTGTCTGAAGCGCTTCGATGATAGCGTCCCTTGTGTAAAGGGTCGTCTTTTCCTTTTCCCTCTGGGCCTCCGCATTGTCTAACTTCTTTACGTCAATTCCCAGTGTGGAAGGACTGATAATACCCTGCAGACACAAATCTAGGGCCGTCACATAAGAAGCCAGATAGCTGTCATGGGGAATTGCCGGCTGTTCCGTCTGTACCTTGTTCTCCCCATGCTCCGACATATCGCTGTCCCCGGCAAAGAACCGGTTATCGAAGGGATTGGGACGCAGCATCTCGCCCGTTTTCGGATTTTTCGGAACCAGGCAGTCCGGAATATAGGTCCTGGCTCTTCCGCTTCGCAGCGCGTCCATCCACTGGCTCCACACCTCATCAAAGGCATCGAAGCTGTCTAATTTCCCGTCGAACAGGCTGCCTCCCCGTCCTTCCCACTTCGCGCTGTCATAGATGTGGAACGGAACCGCCAGAATCACTGACGGATCAAATGCCCAGTCTTTGAGCCCCTGGGTCCTCTTTATGGTATCGAGAGGAACTTCCTTCTCTCCCAGGTACAGCTCATTCCGGATGCAGCCATACCCATAATGCTCATAGAGCACGTACAGCTGCCCTTTCTCCTTGTACGGCGTCTTGAAGACAACCTCCGCCATCTCGTCCCCGTCATAAATCAGCTCTATCCGGTCTCCCGGATACCAGCTGATGAAAGGATACTCGCTCTTTTGAGTATTCAGCGTCAGCTTCCAGGCTCCGTCTCCGATATACAGCGCCTCTCTCAGCGCCTTCTTTAACTTTTTCCGAAACTGATTCTGTTTCTCGATTTCCTTCCAGGTCTCTTCCTGCTTTCCAGACTCGAACTGGAACTCATTCATATCTGCCATCACAATGGATGAGAGAACCTTGACAATCAACCCAGGAAGGCCTGTGTGGATTTTCCTCATTTCCATGCCAGGCGTGCATTTAGACGCCCAGAACTTGTACCGGTCCGCGGTTTCTCCGCTCTGCTCATAGAGCTGTTCCAGCTCATTTCCGTCTCCACGATACCAGATGCGGTTGCGGATTGCATTCAGCTCAAAATCCACTATTTCCTGAATCTGGATGCTGTAGGGGCTTGCCGGCTGCACATTCAGCCAGGAACGGATGCCCCGTTTAATATTCTCGTTCAATGTCGTCAGCCACCTCATTTCTCATCCTCCTCAAACCCAATCAGATTCCTCCAGGGAATCCAGCCATACTGGGATGCGTTGATCGTATGGTCATTCCGATCCTCCGGTTCGTCCTTGTCTTCCAGCCAGGAATACCGCTCCAGCTCCGCTATATGCTCTGTACAGGTATCTGCTACCAGATAGCAGCCTTGCTGAATCCAGCCCAGCTGCAGCTTAATACGGTCAATAATCTGCAGAGCCTTATAAGCGTCCAGAAAGTTATGGATGCTGCCATGAAGCCGCTTATATTTTCGTAGCTCTGTGATGGTCGCCTGGTCAGCAGAATCAATAAACACATCTCTCGCAAGTCCCCACTCTTTTTGATTCCGATCCAGAAACTCCAAAAATTTCGTCACTGTATCGGATGGGGCCAGCGGCTGATCCAGTTCTGCGTTGCTGTATACCTTCTCATCCAGCACGATCAGCCTCCGGTCTGTGGTAATTCCCATAAAAATCATTGCAATGGTATCCGGCGACTGGCTGGAATAAGACGTATCAAGCCCCGCCGAAAACCGCCTGAATTTCAGCCGCCCCAGCTTCTGCTCTGTTTTAAGCCAGGGAACCGATACCACATGCTTCTTCCGGTCAAAATTCGGAAAAATAAGGCCCGTCGCTTTTCCGCGCAGGCCTAAAATCTTGTTCTTGTATAATTTCGTTCCAGGTGGAGCTGCATCCATCTTTTTCTGCACTGCCTCCGGTGTCAGACTTAAATTATCCCGGAACGTAAAAAACCAGTACCTCCATCTGGGTACCGGCTTCTCTTTCAGCTCCGCCAGAATCTCCAAAGGAACGTCTTGTTCGTATTTTTTGTATGGTCTGGAACGGTTGATAAACTCCTTATACACCGGAAGGCCCGGATCATCCGGATTCAGCGTGGCCATCAGATAATCGTTTCTGGTAGACACCTCCCGGACAAAATCAATGTTGGCCGTGTTAATCTCGTCGATGTACACGCAACCGAACTGGGAGCCCAGGACCAGCTCCCACTTGTCCCGGTTATCATAGCCCAGGACAAAAATAATCTTGTCCTCAAACTTGATATGGGGAATCTTATAATCCTTATCCCCATTTCCATAGTACCGGGCTGTCCGGTGCAGATCCAGAATCCCGTTGTCCTGCTGGATAATATTCTTCTCCGCTGTTCCTGTCGTCTTGGACGCGATAATGTGGAGCTTCTTTCCGCTTCGGCTCACCATCCGCATAAACTTAACGCCGGCGCCAACCGTTGTCTTCCCGGAGGCCGTTGTCCCCTCCAGGAAGTCTGCATCCACGCCGTCCACTGTATTGATAAAATCCAGGTACTTCTGGGAGAGGGGGAAGCTGCTACTCTTCAAGTCCCTCACCACCCAGCTGACTCATAATATCATCCAGCTTCTCAGACGTCTGGACGTTCACATCCACCTTATCCCGGAACATTCCCAGATGCTTACCGGCCAGTTCCAGAGCCTTCGACTTGTCGTAGAACTTAATCTCCCGTTCAATGCCCTCTCCTTCCTTGGTTGGGAACCGTTTGACCTTTACAGAGGCGACCGCCGCCAGATCTTCCGGAAGCGCATCCTCTCGAATGGTAGCATCGTTCAGGTTGACTACCTGCTGCGGGTTTAAGAGGGCAATCTTGGCAAGCTCCAGCAAAATCCGGTCCTGATTAAGGCCCAGACGCCGGGAACGCTCTGCTATCGCCTTGTCAATACTTGCGCGAATGTCAGGTTTCTTCAGGTTTTCACTCCCTATCTCTCCCGCCGTATCCGGGCTGTAACCGGCACGGATAGCAGCCTGGGTGGCGTTCAGGTCAATGAGATATTCCTGTACAAACAATTTTTGTTTTCTGGTTATGGGGATCACCTCCTTGCATTCTATCATTCATACAACATTTATGTATCTTATCCACATTTTTATCAACATCTTGTGTATAACGCAAAAAAACCACCCAGCACATGACCGGGTGGAAAAAATAGGAAAAAAACTATTATGGCTTGCAGGAGAAGGATTCGAACCCTCGACTTCCGAGTTATGGGCCCGGTGAGCTGCCGCTGCTCTACCCTGCTAACAGATTCTCCAGGAATCGAACCTGAGACTCGATGCTTAACAGGCATCTGCTCTACCAACTGAGCTAAGAATCCTTACCGCCCGGTTTCCCAGACGGCTATTTAGGTTAGGCTCTTATTGGAGGTACAAAAGCCTCTGGCCGAATCGCCCTCGGCTTCCATTTTATTCTACTACGATATTTCCGATACTTCCGATATTTTTTATTTTATTCCATGTTCTTTTAAATATTTATCCCTGATGTATAATCTCGGATAATCTAAAATCACCTGATATAATAACATTTTTTACAATATCGTACATTATCCTCCTATAACAATGCAATTTGAGTGTTCACGATAGCTTGATTTAATTCCTTAAATTTCTTGTCGATGTACGCCTTGGTATCAGCCACATACGCCACTTCCATCCCGGCTCCTGCATCATTTGTAATCACAGTAGTCGGGCTGTATGTCCGCAGGGCCTTATAGGCGGCAATTTCTTCGGCGGTGAGGTCTGTTTCGATGGGAGTTTCAAGAAGCCATATGACCTCAAGATCTGGTATGGCAGCCGTAAAATCCTCCAAAGATGTTATACCTTCAATTCTTGCAAATATACGCTTGGAAGCTGGTTCGTTAATTGTAACATAAGTACCTTCCGTCTCATAGCTATCCACTTTGGCATATGAAAGCCTGTTGCATATACATGGAGAATACATGTAGTTATCTATATTTTCTATGTTCAAAGCAAACCTGGAAGTAGTTGGCTCAATGTCCTGGTTTCCAGGCATATCAACCCAATCATTCACATTCGCATTATGCCCTATCCTCTGCACATACTTCCCTCTTGCCAGATCAATCTCATCGCAAATCCATTGTTGACTGTTTTTGTCCGTATAGTTTCCATCTTTGTCGACTGGCACACCGGGGAGGCCGTTAGGTGTCTGGAGAGTGAGGAGCTGAGGGGCACGGTAAGGTTCGTAAGGGGTTGCCACATCTCCATACTCAAGTTGCAATAGCTCGGATTCTGTGCATTCATGGATAGTTGTTTCTCCGTCTGTCCATTTTCCTGCTATCGCACATACCAAAACACCATTTCCGACAGCAGTGTATTTGATACTGCTCCTTTCACTCCCATGCTGATATCCTATCTTATTTAAAATGCTTTTTGCCTGTTCGAAATTTTCGTATTCTACAATTCCAAGATACCAGTTTTTGTTTGGGTTTGTGACAGAAAAGGTATACTGCATACCAGGCTTACATGGAACAACATAACCAATTCCAAAAGTCTCTTTTGATGGTGTATAAGGTAAGGTGACTTCATTCTCGTTGTAAACATACGGAGCATCATTTGAATAGTTTATGAAGTACAATCTCCCTGTTAACAGGTTCTTCCCACCCACCTCCACCGTAATGTTCCCACTCTCACCAGCATTTACAATCGGTACTGGATTTTCCACGCTCGGCACTCCATCCTGCATGCTCTTTCCGAATACCCTTAGACCTTCAAATAATTTGTCTGAGCTGTCCGTCAGGGTCATAATCTCACCCTGTACAGTCTCAACAATGGCATCAGCTTTCTTCTGTCGCAGGGTGGCAATCTCCCGTCCTGTGGCCTGTGCATCCGCAGCCTGTCCGGACTGGGTGAGGGTTGGATCCGTTTTTGTCTGGGCATCTCTCAGTTCCACGTTACCGTCCGCACCAACCACAAGGGCTTTTCCTGCGTTGCCTGCTCCCTGCTGTTTGTCAACTTTTCCCTCAATCGCCTGTTTGTTCGCTGCAATCTGTTCCCGGTCTGCCACAATTCCGGCAGCCGCATCCTGCGCTCTCTTGGTCTGCGTATCACCCTCTGTGGTGACAGCTGCGGTCTGTTTCTTTCCTTCTGCGGAAACTGCCCTCACAGCCGACTTCTGAGCCTGTCCAACGGCTGTAAGTGCATTCTGGGCAGTCTGTTCGAACTGCGAAGCGGTATTCTCCACTGCCTGCCGGTCTGCTGCTACCGCCCGTCTATCCAAACTTACTGTATCCCGCATCTGCTCCACTGATCTATGCGTGTTGCTTACCTCAGTCCGGTCTCGCTCCACTTCTTCCGCGACTGCGGTTGCGCCTGCCTCTGCCGTCTCTGCGGCTTTCTGTGCTTCTTTTGCAGCGGTACTGGAATTCTCTGCTGCCTGCACACTTTCGGCTGCCTTCTGGGCATTCTGAGTAGTCTCTGTAACCATCTGGGAGACTGCCTGCTTGTCTTTCGCAACTGCTGCCGCATCCTGCTTAACCTGCTCGGCAATCTGTCCGGCTCCGGCAATCTCGCCCTCAATTTTACCGGCCGTTGCTTCCGCTGCCTTTTTAGCAGCTTCGGCTCCTTCCCTTGCTGCCTCTGCCCGGTCTGCGGATGCGTTGACCTGTGCAATGGCATCCCGGAACAATTCTGCATCTCCTGGCGCGTCAAATCCTTCTGGTTTCGGTCTGCATTTTACCCACACGGAAATCCGCTTAACGGTCTCGCCAGATGTCTTATCCGCCAGATAAATCCATGCGTAAATCTTATAGCTTGCACTTACTGCCTGATTCTCCAGCAGACTATCTGGAATGACTACCTCTGTCACTCCGTCCTTGGTGGTGCCTACTCTGGTTATCGCATCCCCAGACTGTTCTGTTAATGCAAAATGGATTTCCACCGCTGTGGGCAGTGTTAATCCTTCTATTCGCAATTTCTGCCCGTAGTCCCACTGCCAGAGGCCAGTAGCGCGGGTATAATCGCTGTTATCTGTAAATACTGCTGTTATCATGTTTACCTCCGTTGCGATGTCGCGATAAAAATGCATACAAAAACCACCCGGCACATGGCCGGGTGGAAAAAATAGGAGAAAAATTATTATGGCTTGCAGGAGAAGGATTCGAACCCTCGACCTCCGGGTTATGGGCCCGGCGAGCTTCCAGACTGCTCTATCCTGCTGTATCGCCGGGTCTCCCCGGCATTTATGCAAATAAAAGGGGGTACAGAAGCCGTCAGCCGAATGCCTTTGGCTTCATGGTACACTATAGCATTTTCAAAACGAAAATTGCGAAAAAAACGAAATAACTTTAGGATTCTTTCATAAAATTTGTAAATTCCATTCTCACACTGTCCGCAGTCGCTTTCCGTCCCATCCGGATGGCCACCTGCCCCCATGTCATTTCCTCAAAAAACTTATACCGGATAATCCGCTGCATCCTGGGCGATATGGTCAGAAGCCAAACTTCCACCTGCTCTTTAATCTGCTCCGCCCTGCGGATCCGCTCCTCCAGCAGCTTCTCCCTTCGTTCCAGCTCATCCGGGTCTTTGACTGCCGCATATCCCAGCCCCTCCAGGTGGTAGGTCTGAAGTGTATACGGAAACTCATGAGAGGAACCTTTCACGCTGTCCTGTTGTATCTGACTGCGACGCTTCCTCAGCTTCCGGAGCTCCTCCTCGGTGTCTTTGACCAACTCACAGGCGTCTATGTACTGCTCTAATATCTGCTTGTCCAATGGCGTCACCTCTCTCCCTATCTTTTAATCTTTATCCGGCATCCGCCTGTGGTATGCCCTCTGCCCCTCTACATATTGTTCCTGCTTCCTCTGTCTTCCCAGAAGCTGGCGAAGCTCATTCAAAAACTTCTTGCCGGATCCATCTACAAAATACTCGGCAATCTCTTTATTTAACAGCATGATGTCCTTATGCCGGCGCCTGGCTTTTCGGCTCTGCCACAACTTCAGGGCCTCATTGTGCATATCGTATTTATTGTCCGTAAATTCGAGCGCATGGAGATAATCCTGAAGGCTCTTATCCTCATCCCCCACAGAAGAATAGGATAACCGGTAAGCTTCCTGACACTGCTCCACGAAACCAATAAACCGCTCCAAGCTACTCGATGGCAGCTCTTTCTCTCTGTTCGTCATGGCCATACCCTCCCCGTTTTTTTATCTCTTAACACAATCCGGCCAACCACCTCGCAGTCATGCCATCCTGCTATGGTTTTCATTCTCCGGATGGCGTTCTCCACATTATCTGGCTGGCGGTCTGCCTCCCGGATGGCTTTGGCGGCCACCGGATCCCGCACGCCGCTGGCATTGTGATATAAATCAGGTTTCATTTTGGTCTCCTTTGTACGGCTCCGGCAGCGGCTGCCAGGCTGTCACTGTGTCATATACAACTCCAGGGTCTCTTGCTTCGTTTGGTTCCCTATCGCAGCGTATCCATTCGTTTACTTCATCCTCATACCACCAGATTCCCTCTTCATATTTCCCCTTATATGTGCCACTACTTTCTGGATGATATCCCCATTCCTCTTTTGGGATAAAGTCAGGGCCATAATCTGAAATCCAACTCGAATGTTTTACTGTTACCCAAACGAGTATCTCTTCCTCTGGAAGTCTCTCCTCTACTGGGATCCAGTTATATCTACGCTGCTGCCGGCGAAGCTCTTCCACATCTGCCGGACTCAGACCCGTATTCTCATACTCTGCCAGTCTCATAACCAGCTCCTCTTTTTTGTTTGGACTCCAATAGCCTTCTTTAATTCCATTGCTTCTTTTATGTGTTAATCGTTCCATATGATTCTCCCTTCCCCGCTGCATCGTTCCTCGACTATCTGACAAAGCGGCGTTCTGCTGGTCACATCCAGATCATTCCAACTGCATCCGGCGCAGTCCTTAAACTTCTCCCTGTGCTCTGCCATATCCCAGCACTCGAAAAAATCCCGCTCCATCTCCTCTGTTACCTCTATCATCAACCTGGCTCTCGGACATACCTGAATATACAGCTTTTTCATAGTCGCCTCCTATCTTGGCTGCCCCGCCCCTATCACCGCCTCCAGAGCCTCCACGTCCCGTCCCCAGACCGGATCCGCATCCTTCCCGGCTGCCATATCCCGGCAGTGGTCCAGAAGATCCTCCAGCTGTTTTACAGCGCCCTCCAGCTCCCTGATGTCCACCACGCGCATCCCTGCAACCCGGAACGCCTGGCAAGCTCCTATCGAATGATCAGTCTCTAATTTTTCATTCTCCAGCATTTCCTGCAGATATATGTTGATTGTCGACACAGAACAACAAAATTTTGCCGCCAGTTCCCGCTGCGTCGGCGGGTAGCCGTGGGTTTCTATGTATGCCTTTATCACATTCAAAATCTCTTCCAGACTAAACCTCCGCTTCACCTTTCATTTCCTCCTCAATCCTCTCCCGGATCCATTTCTCCCCGTGTTCCCGGTCTGCAATCTCCTCCGCCGCCAGCGCCGGGCTGAAATAACAGCCAATGGATGCATAGCCCCTCCCCGTCTCCTGAAGGATCTGGAACCGGCCAGCTGTCTCTTTCTCAACATAATATTTCCCGTAAATCTGTCTCATATTTCCTCCTACTTCGGCCATTCTCCCAGCGTGTGGGTTCCCTTCCTGCTGCACCGTATCACATCCGCCCACGAATAGGCCTGCCCGTTATCAAACAGGCAGATATGGGGGCATCTGGTGTCCGTCACCTTCGTCCTCCTTCGCACGCCTTCCTCGTCCCGGTAGTAGTAAACGACTCCCGGAGCAACACTCTTCCGGAACCGTGCTATGGTCTCCGGCCAGATAGCCTCGTCTGCCTGGATCTCCTCCAGCTGTTCCCGGCTGCTCTTCGGTATTTTCCGCCTCATAAAATCCTCCCATTTGCTCCAGAATGTCCTCGTAGTCATATCCGTGGCTTTCGCAGTTGTGGAAACGGTTCTTTGCCCGGCCATAATAGTCCCTGTGCTTACTCCAGGCAGCAGTTTCCGCGTCTTTTGCCGATGAGTAAGCACTGCTTTGAGGCTTGTCTTTGTAATTGCCGTCCAGAACCTTGGCCATATTGGCATCCGCAATCAGCCAGTCGAAGGTGGCCGTCCAGTTCCGGTTATTTTGGCCTTTCAGGAAACTGCTGGCTTCGGCCATCTCAAACAGCCTCCTAAAATCCTCCACGGTATAGCCAGCGCGCAGTCTGGCACGGACAGCCTTCTTTCTGGCTTCCGACATCTTTACCAGGCGGGGATACGACCCGCAAACGGAGTTATATAACTCTCGAATCGTGGCAAGCTGGTCAGAAAAGGCGTCCGTCTTTTCTGGTAGTACGTCAGTACTACTCTTTTTATTGTTTTTTGTTTTATGTTTATTTATGTCTACGCTTTCTACTACGCTTTGTACTTCGCTTTCTACTACTGTTTGTACTACGTTTTCTACTACGCTTTGTACTTCGCTTTTGAAAGTGTTTTTTTCAAAAAAGGAAATCATCCTGTATCGGTTTGGCGTTCCTTTTTTGCCTTTCTGATATTCCATCAACCCTGCTTTAATCAGCTCGTCCCTCGCTTTAATAAGTGTCGCTTCACGGCTCATTTGCATGGCTGCCATCAAGGTCAAGTTGTCTACTGAAACCCACTCGCGCCACCCATTCCGGTTAAACCGCTGCATGATTTTGTACCACAGCAGCTGGGATGAGATCGGCAAGTAGTTATTTTCGCACCATCGCTCGAAGGCGTTGATTTCTTTAATATAGTCCAAGGCTCTACCGCCTTTCTTTTTAATGCCGGGGAGATGACCGCTCCCCGGCAGATGTATCACCAATGGCATTTGTTTCGTGATATATTACTGCCATAGGAGGTCTGTTACAAATAGGAGCGGCCGAATTCCCTGATAAACTCGTCCCGGCTCCCATAATGGCTCTCATAGTATCTCTGAGCCATCTGCTTTAACATCTTATCTATTCCTGCATTCTCCGGTGTCCTCTGGAAGGAAGCGCCGTTGGGGTGCAGTTCCGGCCGCAGAGGGATGATAAAGCCCCTGGCTTCCGATTTCTTCTTATTCCCCTTGCGGCTTTCAAAAATATGATGCCTCTCCACGTAAGGGCTGCCAGTGAAATAGCAGTGATCCATATCGTCCGTAAATACGCTCCAAAGTCTCTTCATTCCGTTTTTCCCTTCCGCTTCCGGTTCGCCTCATAGAGTTCCAGCATCCGGCTCAGTTCCTCCGGAGTAGCCGTCTCAATGCCTGCTTCCTTACATTCGGACACCAATCCGTCAATCAGATGGGCCATTTCCTCCGTGTTGTAGGTGCTGGATCCTCGAAGCATCACATAGGTGCGAAACCGTTCCCCATTTCTTCCAGTCTTTACCTCTGATGTAGGCTTAATATGGTACGTCTCTGCCTCATCGGCCTTTCTGGCGCCCTGATCTGTATCTGGCAGCACCAGGTAAATCATCTTGCCGTCAATCACTTCCGGCTGGCCGTATCGCCGAAGCAGGATATTATGCAGATGCGGTTTTGACAGGTTCAGCTTATCTCCCAGTTTTGCGACAAGCACCCAGTAATACGCGTTGGCGTCCAGGCTCCGCTTCTTCCGAAACTTTTTAAATGTGATAGCCAGAGGAACGCCCTGCAGCTTCTCCAGATGGGGAGCTGCAGCCGCTTCCGTTTCACAGGTAATCAGGGTATGCCCGGTAAAGTAATCACAGGAAATGCTTTTCAACTGTCCTTTCAGTTCCATCCTTTTCACCTATTCATTCCAGGGAAGCCCTTCCATCTGCTCCGGCGGCTCTGTGTGCATGTTCGGATCCGGCTTGTCCGGATAACGCTTAAATTTCTCCATCGCATCCTGGAACTGGGAAATGGTCAGCTCCTTCATCTCTTTTACTCCGTAGGTCTCTGTAATCTGCCTCCAGTGCAGGCCGGTCCGGCCGCATTCGTTATACAATGTCTGAATATGGGCTTTTCCCACCTTTGGTTCTTCTTTCGGCTGTTCTGGTTCCTGACGCGAAGGAGCCGGAGCCATCTTGTCCACTGTCTCCGGATGAGCCAGGTTAAACACGAGCCTCCCCCTCTGGCTGTCATTTAAAATCACCAGAGAGCAGATATTCCTGGACGCATCATAACCGATTTCTTTCACCGAAAACCGATCATAACAAGTCCACTTCTTCCCGCTCCTGTCTCCCTTCTCCTGAATCCGGCAGTTTCCAGCCGGGATCCAGATAAATGGAGCCGTATACAGCTCTCTTCCAATCCCCCAGTTAAAGCAGGCACGCTTAAAGGAGTCGGAGGCAAGCCCCTTCTCCTTTTCTGTATAGCTTTCTGTCCCTGTGTCTTCTTTAGAGATCCACTGCTGCTTCTCACCATCCCAGATGCTGACTGTGCAGTTGGCGTTGTCTCTGCTATGGGCCCGCTGCCAGTTCATAGGGCCTACGGTTTCGTCTAATATGTTCTGATCCACTCTGGCGTCCTTATAAAGCAGAAGGGACACTCCCTTTTCTGTTACCGTGGCAATCCGGCAGTCAATCTCTCCTGCCTGCAGCGTGCGGAATTCAAGCGTTTTCTTCTCCATCGTCCCTGCCTCCTTCCTGTTTTTCGGTTACGCGGGATGCCCACATATCCGCCATATGAAGAAGCAGATACAGCGGGGTCTCCTTTCCCTGAATCACATACCGGAACGGCCCATACATGCCATTGTGCATCAGAATGGCCCAGTTCTCGTCTTCTGTCAGTTCGATACACTGGGACGCCATTTGAATGGAACGGATTTCATGGTCAATGTATAGTAGATCCGGATTGGTCAGATATGGCTTTTTCTCCGACTGTACGGGCTCTGGATTCGGATTTGCCTTTGTCGCTCTGCCTTTTAACATGTTTGGAATGTATCCAGGCTTTCCAAACTGCCCGCACTTTCCAAGATCATGGAGCAGGGCGCAGACAGCCACACTCTCCCAGGCAATCTCTTCCGGATAAAGAACATCTCTCAGTTTCTCCATCAGGCAGAAGACGTTCAGGCTGTGTTCTGCCAGTCCTCCTTCTTTCGCAAGGTGAAACGCTCCGCTGCAAGGCTGGGTAAAAAAGCCCGATTTTCTCATCATATCAATTAAATCCAGAATCCCGGCCCGGCCTGTCTCAATCAGTAATCCCTCAATTTTCTCCTGTACTGTATTCATCTTATCTAACCTCCTGAACTCTCATTTTCATCTGGCCGCTTTCTGTCTCCTGGAAGATAACCAGGTTCTGCTTCCTCCGCAAAGCCCGGCTTTTCTTCAACTCCAGACACTCCTCACAGAGCCTTCCTTCGCCCGGATCCAGGTAGCAGCCGCATTCATCACAGCGATACCGATTCATGATCTGCCTCCTCCGTAGGCTCTAAAACCACGCCCAACATATCCGCAATGATTTTCCGAACTATGTACTGGCTTTTTCTGATATAGGCCGCCACAGCCTCCACTCTCCCTATCAGCATAAGAGCCTCTTCGCCTTTATTTTCTGGTGCAAACATTAAATTATTGTTTCTCACTTGCTTTTCCTCCTTGATCCGGTTTATAATTTACTTGATAATTTTTTTCTCATGGGCCTGTCCGGCGGCAACCGGCGGGCCTCTTCTACTTTGTTGCACATAGCTGCTGCTTCATCTGTCTAATAGCTTCATTCAGCTCATCTGTGCAATAGGTATGTATCCAAAGTTCTTTGGAAGCGTCAATTCTTGCCTTCCATCCTTCGTCATAAATCTGTACAGTTAAAATCCCGCAATGCCCCGAAAAATTAAAAAAGGCTGTCGGCTTGTTCCCTGTTTTCTCCTGTTCTCGCGGCATTGTGGAGTTAATATCCAACGTCAGGTCTAACAGCTCGTGGATCTTATCCCTTCTTCTTTTTTCTACCTTCTTTTCGATTCTTCTTTTCATGATTTCTCCTTTCAAAGTCTTTACATGGGTACATCCGGCTGGCTTCCATGCACCAGAGCCATCTCCAGCAATTCCGGCAGGTTTCTTTCTCCATCACAGCCACCCAGCCGAAGCCAGAACGGCCAGGAATGCCCCGAAGAACCCTGCCGCCAAAACCTCCGTAAAAAACAGAGCCTCGTGAAGAAACCTCACTTCGTCTTTCAGTGCAGCGTTTTTTCTCTCAGCTGCCCGGAGCGGGTGCTCCGGGACTGTATCTCTCTTTCTCATTCGTCACACACCTTTCTACAGATTTCCTCGCTCACCTCATCTGAACTGGTTAATATCGAATACATGGTCCTCGCTCCTTCGTACCGGACCAGGGCCCGGACAAACAGCGGGGCTGTCGACTTATCGGCTCTCCACTTTGCATGGAGCCGGTCTTTTTCCGCTTTCAGCGATTTCAGATACCGGTCAGCCCGTTCCAGATTGGATCCGATGATAAACGGTTCCTGTTTCCGAATGGCCGGAGCCGGAACCGGAAAAAAATGCTTTTTCCAGAAAATTCCTCTTAGAGACATATCTTTTCCTCCTGCATAGTTTTATTTCGCAGATCCAGAAGTTTCAGAATCAGTTCCCCAGAACGGTTCCAGGGCTCTTTCTTTAGATAGATGACTGTTCTGACGCTTACTCCCAGATAGTTTGCGATATCCTTATCTGTCCAGCCCTTACGGGCCTTAATCTCGTTAATCCAGTCTTTTGGCCAAAACCACCAATCTGGTGGCCTAAGTACCTGCCTTGCCATAGTTTTTCCTCCTGCAGTCATTGCTTAACTCTTGATTTTTACTACAGAAAATTGTCCAACTACATCTATAGTACGTTGTAATATAAGCTTCGCCTCGTCAACGCTCAGCTCTTCTTCAGCGAACTTGTTTAAAATCTCTTGGACAAGCTCGCTGACTTTCTCCCTGGGGAAAATTTCTCCATTTTCCATTGCATAGTCATGATTTTCCAAAAACATGCTTCTCACCTCCCTATTTCAACAGCTCCTCGGACGAGATGCCCTACTTGCCTCTCTCTTCTACCTCAAACAGCTCATCCAGCGTAAGCTCTGTGCCAAGAAGTCTTCTTATGGTTTGGGCCTCTGGAAGAGTGAAATCTGTATCTCCATTAATTTTATTTCTTAAAGTTTTTTCAGATACTCCCATTTCTGAAGCCAGTTGCGAAACGGTTCTATTACATTTCACCATTTCTGCTCTTAAAATTCTGTGCATTGGTAAACTCCTTTCTAACCGTCAACGGTTGTCTTACTACATATTACATCCTTTGACGGTAAATGTCAACCGTTTACGGTAAAATAGTTATAAAAAACGGTAAAAAACATTGACTTCATTGATAATTAGCGGTAAAATATTTCCATAACGGAGGATTATTATGGGACTTGATAAAATTAATGAATACAAAAAAAGAATCGGACTCACTACCGAAGAGTTATCAAAATTATCTGGTGTGCCTGTTGGGACATTAAATAAAATATTAAGCGGAGCAACAAAGGATCCAAAACTGGAAACTTTAAAAGCCATTGCGAGAGTACTTGGGCTTACATTAAATGACTTTGATGATATTCCACATTCCTCTACCATTGCCGCCCATTTTGATGGCGATGAGTTTACAGAAGATGAATTAGATGATATTCGCGCCTATGCGGAATTTGTCAAAAACAGACGTAATAAATAATAGGAGCTGATAACAGTGACTGACAAAGAACAGCTTGAACAAGAAGCTTGTGATAACGGAATTGCCGTTGATTATATAAATTTTAAAAGTGAACGCTTATGTGGACTTTATGTAGATGGCTCCATCGCGATAAAGGAGGGGATGATTTCATCAAAAACTGCCGATATGATCGCTGAGGAATTGGGCCATCATTATACCAGTGTTGGAAATATTTTGAAACAGGATACTGTAAACGCTCGCAAACAAGAGCGGACAGCCCGCCTCTGGTCTTATAATAAAAGAATAGGATTAATTGGAGTTTTAAATGCTTTCCAAAATCACTGTACTAACCGCTATGAAATAGCCGAGTATCTGGGTGTATCTGAGGATACTTTAACAGATGCTTTGGAATGTTATCGGCAAATTTATGGAAGAGGCGTAATGGTGGATAACTATTTCATCCAGTTCGAACCTGTGCTTCAGGTGTATGAATATCTTCAATTAAAACAGCCTTTGGCGTTTTAATAAAATTTATTTTTAGGGAGGACAAACATATGAAAAAGAAGGAAAATCAACTCCAAACCGATTCTGCTCCAAAAAAGAAGGACAAAAAGAAATCTGGCTGCCTTGTTGTTGTAGCTGCAGCCGTAATAATTGGAGCTATTGCTACTGCCGGTGGAAATACTTCATCTGATTCTGAATCAACCGCCTCTATTGAGTCTACAATTTCTGAAAGTGCAAATACTCTTGAGAGTGCTGCTGCAGAAGCAGAGACAACAGCTGCCCCAGAAACAGAAAGCAATGTTCCTACTGAATATAAGTCTGCTCTTAAAAAAGCTGAAAGTTACAGCAATATGATGCACATGTCAAAAGCAGGCATTTATAATCAGCTCACTTCCGAATATGGTGAAAAATTCAGCCCAGAAGCTGCTCAGTATGCGATTGACAATCTCAATGCAGATTGGAATGCAAATGCACTTGCAAAGGCAGAGGACTACAGTAATACCATGCACATGTCAAAAGCAGGCGTTTATGATCAGCTCATATCTGAATATGGTGAAAAGTTTACACCAGAAGAGGCACAGTATGCCGTTGATAATGTACAGGCTGACTGGAATGCAAATGCCCTTGAAAAAGCTAAGTCTTATCAAGATACTATGAGTATGTCACCGGAGGCTATTCGCGATCAGCTTACTTCTGAATATGGTGAAAAATTCACTCAGGAAGAAGCTGATTATGCTATTGCAAATCTGAATTAACTATTACTGCAGTATGATTTATGAAAGGATTGTAGATAATGGCTCTAATCATTTGTCCAGAATGCGGAAAAGAAATTTCAAGTAAAGCATCCTCCTGCCCTCATTGTGGTTGCCCTATGGAGGAATGCATTGTTCCATCTAATACTGATGAAGAGACTGTACCAGAGCTCGAGCATGATTCTGCTGTCGATTCTGTTAAATTCCTCTTATCTTCTGCTACTTCATCCATCGTTTCAGGAGTAAAAGATAATTTAGAAAAATCAAAATCAATCAAAAAAGTAGGGATTATTTCAATTAATGAGCAGGAACACACCTTCCAAATTAAAGGCGCTATTGCAGCGAATGGCAAAAAAACTGGTTTATTCGGAGGACTTGTAAAAGGTACGTTAGCTCTCAGTACAATGGGAATGTCACTCGCCGCTGAAAAGGCCCTTGGTCTTGGAAAAACAAAAATAGGAAGTAATGACTGGTATCAGTTTGATGATCTGCTTAGCTATGAGCTTATGGAAGATGACAGCATTGTCACCAGCGGCGGCGTTGGACAGGCATTGATTGGCGGCGCTATTTTCGGAGCTGCCGGTGCTATTGCCGGGGGAATTACTGGTAAGCGTGTTCAAAAAAAGAAAATTGAATCATTATATATAAAAGTCACTTTAAATACATTCGATAACCCCTGCCTATTGATTCCTCTCATTACAAAGCCTATAAAGACTAATTCCAAAGAATATCAATCGGCTTTTAATGAGGCTCATCAAATCCTTTCAACTTTGGATGTTATTACACATAATAAATAATTGCTGAAATTATGTCATAAACAATCAATATAAAAACGGAGGGTGAACACATGAAAAAAGCAAAATTGTTACTTGCAGTACTCGGCACATCAGCTATTATGAGCATGACTTCTTTCGCCGGCGAATGGAAACAGGATACTTCCGGATGGTGGTATCAGAATGATGATGGCTCTTATCTCGCAAATCAATGGTTCCAGGATTTTGACGGAAAGTGGTATTACTTAAATGAATCTGGGTATATGCTTACAAATGGGACTGCCCCTGATGGACGTTCTGTTGGAGCAGATGGTGCCTGGGTAGATACTGTTTCCGGCGATCCCAAAGATGTTTTATATGAAATTGATAGCTGGCTGATCCGTGATGTTTGGAATAACGGATTCTGTGATTTTTACCACTATGAATATGATGGTTTAAGCAGTACTGGAGAATCCATTGATATTGATTATGCTCTTCAGTTATTCAAAGATGCTTATAAAAAGAAAGCTGGATATGAGGCCTATATCAATGGTTTATCCGATGATTATGCAGCTCTTAAAACTGCATGGGGAAAATTAAGCAGTGAATCGGATCGACTGTACAAATATTTCAAAGACGGTGTTACACAAACCGGTGATGAAACAGATACTGCTATTTTTGTCCAGTATAGAGATGCTTTCTCAGAATGTGTTGCTGAAAAGCGCTGATTTAAACAACTTCTGAACTTATAAGCCAAAAGGAGGTTCCTATGCTGCCCAAAAAAGAACTCTATACGTCCGATGATTACTGGAATCTTCCAGAAGGTGAACGGGCCGAACTGATTAACGGCCAGTTTTATGCGATGGCTCCGCCCAGCCGGATTCATCAAAAATTGTGTTTTCAGCTTTCCAAACAAATTGATAACTACATTGTTTCGCAAAAAGGAAACTGCGAGGTCTACCCCTCTCCCTTCGCCGTCAATCTGGATGCGGAGAATAAGAACTGGGTGGAGCCGGATATTTCTGTTATCTGTGATAAAACGAAGCTGACAGACCGTGGCTGCTCTGGAGCTCCGGATCTGATTGTTGAAATCGTATCTCCTTCCAGCCGGAAAATGGATTACGCACGGAAAGTAGGTATTTACATGGACGCCGGTGTTCGGGAATACTGGATCGTAGATCCGGTCAAGGAATGTACGACAAAATACTATTTTGAAGAAGACAGCGCACCTGTTATCGTACCTTTTTCGGCGGAGCTGAAAGCGGAAATTTATCAGAAGAAGCTCTCCATCTGTATAGCGGGGCTTTTAGAATAGCCCTGCTGCGGGGAGCCATCTTGACAATATAATATACTTACCCAGGGAACCGAAGGGGCGATACCTCCAGCTTCCGGACTCTTTCAGAAAGGAGCTGGTGAATATGGTTACATATAGCGATCTATTCGCTTTTGTGAGCATGATTTGTTCCATCGTTACTCTTGTTGTTACTCTCAATGAACACAAAAAGTAGCGCCCCTGTCCTGGTAAGATAAGGCGCTACTTTTAGCAAATTACTCTCGCCGGCGGCTGGACTTCACCCAGCTTTCGGTTCTCTTGTTAAGTATATTATATGTCAACCTACTGAATTTGTCAAATATCAAAACAAAAGAGCTTCCAGCCTCAAGCATCTGCAAGCAGACACCATGCTGGAAACCCTTTTTAAAAACCGCCCCTGGCTGCAACCAGGAACGGCTCAAAACCCGATTGGCGTCGGGTCGCCCTCCGAAGAGAACATTACGTATCAAAAATATTGTATCATCTTCGGAGGCAGTCTGCAAGAGGAACACTCGTTCTCTTGTGGCTGTTATTTTTGTACCCATTTTACAGTCAGGCTCTATGAAAAGAGCCGGAAAGGAATACTATGGAGAAGAAAAAACCGAAGAAAAAGAAAAATGCCTTACCATCTGGAAGTTACCGGGTGCAGGCTTTGGACTATGTGGATGCTGACGGGAAGAGACATTACAGGAGCTTTACCGCATCCACGAAGAAGGAAGCCCAGCTTTTAGCTGAGGAATGGAAACTGAACCGGAAAAAGGGAATCCGTGAACCGGATAATCTGACTGTGCTGGAAGCTGTGGAACGCTACCAGACTATCAGGGAAGCTGTTTTAAGCCCCTCCACTATGAGGGGGTATGATGGACTCAAACGATGTTATTTTAGCGGCTCTTTTGGCCGCATATCGCTTCGAGAACTGGATAGCACTGCTACTCAGATGTGGATCTCTGACATGGTAAAAAAGGGACTCTCTCCGAAGACAGTAAGAAACGCTTACGGGCTTCTGGCTGCCTCACTGGATATGTTTGCTCCAGATCTCCATCTAAAGGTGCAAATGCCAGCTCGAAAAAAGCCAGAGCTTTACTGCCCCAATGACAGCGATATCAAAACACTGCTTGAATGCATCGAAGGTACTGAATTGGAACTGGCTGTCCTTCTCGCAGCTTTTGGTCCATTGAGAAGAGGTGAAATCTGTGCTCTGACCGATAAGGACATCAAAGGAAATACCATTACCGTAAATAAGTCAATGGTGGAGGGACCTGATTGTGTATGGTCCATAAAGCAGCCAAAAACCTATGGCAGCTACCGAACTTTGGAATTACCTGACTTTGTCATTGCAAAGTTACGCGGAAAAAAAGGAAAAATTTTTGAGTCTACGCCTGACCAGATAAGCAACAGTTTCAAAAAGGCAATTTTAAAGGCCAAACTGCCTCACTTTCGCTTTCACGATTTAAGACACTACTCAGCGTCCATTATGCATGCCATCGGCGTTCCGGATCAGTACATCCTACAGCGCGGCGGATGGGCTTCTGACAACATTATGAAATCAGTGTACCGGAATACCATTGATTTGGAAACAGTTCGGCAGACAAAAAAGATTAATCAGCACTTTGAGAAAATAAAAAACGTGTGATTTTCGTGTTGCATTCGTGTTGCATAAAGCATGAAAAAGGGCTTCTTTTTAGTGCAATAGCATTTCTCCCAAAACATAGAAAAACCCTTGTAAATAAAGGAAAAATCCCATATTTACAAGGGTTCATCGTGAGTGGACCAGACGGGAGTCGAACCCGTGTCCAAGAACCAATTCCCTGTTCTTCTACTATCATAGTCCGTTCTTTTTCATTCCCTCCATCCTGCGGAAACGAACATCCTCAGAACTTCAGTAGCCCCTGATACGCCTGACGGTCCGGTGCCCTCCCGCCATCGTTTCTCACATGGTCGATGCCAGATTCTTAAGGTGTGAGTGCCCTAAGGCTGACAACTGCTGCAATTAAGCAGCAAGTGCTAATTTTCTATCGTTAGCGTTTAATTTTAATTTTGCCATTTAACGCATCGCATGCGGATAGCTTCACCAGCTGCATAGCCCCTGTCGAAACCGGTACTGGCCCTTATGCACTGTCGTTTTATTTTAACACTGTTTCAGTTTTATGTCAAATCTTTTGTATAGCCTCCTCCTGTTTAAGCCCGAGGAAAAATTTTCAGTGACTTAAAGTGGAACAAGAAAATTTTTCCTCGGGCACCTGTATTTTCTCTGGCTTCTTACAGGTTCTTCGCCTTAAAGCTTCTCTCCATCTCCCGTTTCGCATCTTTCTTAGCGATATCGTCACGCTTGTCGTAGAGTTTCTTGCCTCGAGCCAGGCCAATCTCCACCTTCACAAGACTTCCCTTAAAATAAACCTGGAGAGGAACCAGGGTGAATCCCTTCTCCTTTATTTTTGACAAAAGCTTATCAATCTCTCTGCGGTGCATCAGCAGCTTTCTCTGTCTCAGCGGATCCTTATTAAAGATATTCCCCTTTTCATAGGGGCTGATATGCATGCCGTAGATGTATACCTGGCCATTCTCAATCCGCACAAACGCCTCCTTAATGCTGCATTTTCCCATGCGGATGGACTTTACCTCAGTCCCATAAAGCTCAATGCCCGTCTCGTACTTGTCGTCAATAAAGTAATCGTGGTATGCCTTTTTATTATTGGCCACTAATTTAAAGTTATTCGTTCCCATTCTGTTCCTCCTCATGTTTTATTCCGAGTGCCTAAAACTCTTTGGCCGGAATAAAGTCGATAGTCTTTGAAAAACGGTCGCAGCCTGTCAGCTGCACCCGGATTGTCTGACCTAATTTATACGTTTTTCCCGTCATCTCGCCGGAAAGCTCGTACCGTTCCTCCAGAAATACATAGTAATCGTCCCTGAGCTCACTGATATGGACGAGTCCTTCCACTGTATTCGGAAGCTCCACGTAGAAGCCCCAGCTGGTGACGCCGGAAATAACGCCCTCAAATTCCTGACCGATAAACCGTTCCATGTACTGAACCTTTTTCAGCTTATCCGTCTCCCGCTCGGCCTCATCAGCCCGTCTCTCCAGAGCTGAGGTCTGTACTGCCACCTGCGGCAGAATTTTCTCATAATGGGAAATCCGTTTTCCCGTCAGACCGCCGTGGAGAGATTCCTTAATGATCCGATGAATCTGCAGATCCGGGTACCTCCTGATAGGAGATGTAAAATGTGTATAATATCTGGCCGCCAGGCCAAAATGTCCTGTGTTTTCTGTTGTGTATTTCGCCTGCTTCATGGAGCGCAGCGTCAGACGGCTGATCAAAAGCTCTTCCGGCGTCCCCTCCACCTTGTCGAGCAGCTTCTGGATTTCCTTGGGATACACCTGCCCGCCCGGCATCCTTAACACATAGCCAAAGTTGTTGATAAAGGTTCCCAGACGTTTCATCCGATCCTCATCCGGCTTGTCGTGGGTCCGGTAGAGGAAGGGCAGCTCCTGCCAGAAATAGTCCTCCGCCACCGTCTCATTGGCCAGAAGCATGAAATCCTCGATAATTCTGGTGGCTGCGTTTCTCTCGTAAGCCTTAATTTCCAAAGGTTTTCCCTTCTCATCCAGCACAATTTTGCTTTCCGGGAAATCAAAGTCAATGGATCCCCTTGCATGGCGTTTTTTCCGAAGAATGTCCGCCAGCTCCTTCATCAGAAGAAACATCTCTGCAAACTCAGCGTATTCCGCCGTCACCTGAGGATCGTGATCCGTCACAATGGCATTCACCGCCGTGTAGGTCATCCTGCGATCCGAGCGGATGACCGTCTCGGCAATCTCATGGCCCGTCACATTTCCCTGACTGTCAATCTCCATCAGGCAGCTGAGGGCCAGCCGATCCTCCCCCTCGTTGAGAGAACAGATGCCGTTGGAAAGCTTGTGGGGAAGCATGGGAATCACGCGATCCACCAGATACACGCTGGTTCCACGCTTGAAGGCTTCTTCATCCAGCGGCGTGTGCTCCTGCACATAATGGCTGACGTCCGCAATGTGGACGCCCAGAAGATACCCGTCCCCGGCCCGCTCAATGCTGATGGCGTCGTCCAAATCCTTGGCCTCCTCGCCGTCTATGGTAACGGTCGGCAGATCTCTGAGATCCTTCCTTCCGGCCCAGCTGTCCTTCTTCACCTCATCGGGAATCTGCTTCAGCTGGTTCTTTACCGCCCCGGGAAAATCCTCCGGAAGATTGTAGGCCCTGACAATAGACAGAATATCTACTCCCGGATCGTGGATATGTCCCAGAATCTCCGTGATAACGCCTTCCGGCTTCTTCCCTTTCTTCTCTCCAAAGTCCCTGATTTTCACCATGACCTTGTGGCCGCTGACTGCGCCCTGCGAACATCCCTGGGGGATAAAAATATCCTTTGATATTCTCTGATTGTCTGGAATAACGAAGCCGTATCCCTTTCCTTTTTCATAGGTTCCCACCAGCGTCTCATTGGCGTGCTCCAGAATCCGCACAACCGTGCCCTCCGGGCGGCCGCCTCTTCCCTCGCTGTCAATGACAATCTGCACCCGATCTCCGTGAAGAGCGCCTCCCGTCCTGTCAGCCGGGATAAAGACGTCCTCTTCTTGTCCTTCAATGGCCACAAAACCGAAGCCTCTGGCATTGCCGGAAAATACGCCTACCAGGGCGAAAGCCTCGGCCTTTCCGAACTTGCCTTTTTTCGATACGCTGATTTTTCCCTCTGCCAGAAGGAGGTTCAGCACCTGCTTTAATTCCTCCCGCTGTTCTTTGGGAACGTTCAGCAGGATAGCCAGCTCTTTCAGCTTCATCGGCACATAGGCCTCCTCGTTCATCAGAGAGACCAGCATAGCCTTTCGCTGTTCTAAAAGCTCTGCTTCTGCTTTGTTGTATTCTAATCCTTTTTTCTGCTTTCTATCTTCTTTTCCCACTGTTTTTCTCCAGATATTCCTGTTTTGCCTGCAGGATGCGCATCCCGCAGGCTGTTTTGACCTGCTTTACTAGGATTTCGCATTTTACCGGTTTCATGCGTTTCCTGGTGCTGTAAAATCTTTCGTTTTCCGCCCTGATACGTTCTCTGCGGATTAAAAAAAGACACCCCTGCTGCCAAGAGTGTCTTTTGAATCAGTTAAAATACCTTTAAGTTAAGCACAAGGGCCAGGATCAGCCAGAGAATCGCTCCGTACTTCGTAAGCTTCTCCAGTTTTCCTTCCATGGAACGGCTCTTGTTTCTTCCCCAGTAGCTGTCAGCCATACCGTTAATGGTACCGGACAAACCTGCCGACTTGCCCTCCTGAAGCAATACTACAACTGTCAAAAATACACATATAGCAACAAATACAAAGGTAAGGATCCCTCGTAACATCTTTTGCACCTCCTATAGTCAAACAAGTTTATCCTATCATACTTTTCCCAGAAATACAAGCTTTTTTCAACAGTCTTCACGACATACGCATGAATTGTTTTCCTTCCTCTTTTTCAAAATATCTTGTTTTTAAAAATTTAATACCTGTTCCAAAAACTCTGCTGGGTTCATACTGATTACAAATCGTTTCTTTTTCATGGACAGATTGGGACGGAAAATCTCTACCATTTTCAATATACTTAAACACCATTTCCTTATGATGTTCAAATTTTCCGCTGCCTGCTTATCCAGCGTTGTATTGGCATCTTCCTTAAATGTTACATCCAACTGCCAATGCATACTTTCTACACTCCAATGGCCTCTCACTGCACGGCTAAACAGCTCAATGTCTTCATTTAGGCTGCTGATATAATAACGGAACTCTTTTTTCTCCTGACCGTCTTTTCGAATCGTCTTTTCTTCCATCCCAATACTTTTTAGCCCTTTCCAGTCCTTCTTCTGAGGCAGCCAGCCAATTTCTTTCGTCTGGTAATATTCTCGGATTTCTAATTGACTGTGGGCTTTTTCAATTGTTTTTTTATATTTTCCCTTCTTACGCAGTTCTTCTTTTATCTCGGCATCGTTCAGGTACAAACTCACATCCTCATGCAGCGTCCTCTGGTTTTCCTTTAACGCCAGTACATAGTCTCCTCGTTTTAAACGGATCTTCTCGGCTATGGCTGTCTGCGTTCCCATGGCATCGATCGTCACAACCTGGCCTTTGATCCGGATTTTCTCCAGCAATTCCGGTATTGCTGTAATCTCATTACTCTTGGTATTTACCACCTTCTGACCAAGGCTGAAGCCATCTTCCTTACTCCAGGCCGTTATGATATGGTTCGGTTTTCCTTCTTTTCTTTTATTGGAACGCATCGTTTTTCCATCAATGCAGATCAGTTTACGCAATACTTCCCCTTCGTTTTGATTCAATAATTCCTGCCATTTACCATAAAGCTGCTGCAAGATTTCTGGTGACAGCATTCCAAATACACGGCAAAGTGTATCATGAGACGGAATTCCGTTTTTCAATTCAATATATTTTTTCAAATATGCTTCATGATAATGGGCAAAGTATTCCATTTCCACCCAGTCATCCACATTTGCAAGCGTAGCAAACAAAACAATCACGATTATGTCCTTCAGCTTATGCCGTACTTTCGTCTGCTGACGCTTATCTTCAATATAATCCATCCATTCTAACAATTCATCCATAGCAAAACCCCCTTTTTCTTTTTATCATACCAGAAAAAGGGGATTTGTTCACAATTTATTTACTCATGCGTTTGTCCTGAACAGTCTTTCGTTCTCTGGCCCTAAAAGGCTATTGCTGCCCCGTTTTCAGGCAGAACGCCCGCTGTCCTTCAAACAGGCAGAAAACGGACACAGCCATGGCCCCCAGCTCTGCCGCCGGAACGGCCAGCCACACTCCCTTAACCCCCAGAACGTCTGGCAGAATCGTTAAAAACAGCACAATCAGGCCAAAGGTCCTGAGAAAAGAAATAAGCGCCGAGGTTTTTCCATCTGAGAGGGCGGTAAAGGCCGCAGACGCAAAAATATTCACTCCGCAGAACAGAAAGCTGAGTGAAAAAACGGGGAATCCTTCTGCCGCAATTTCATAGACCGGCGTTCCGGCTGGTGAAAAGGCGGCGATCAGCGCCGGCCCAGATATCATGGATGCTGTAAATATAAAAGCAGACACAGCCACAATAAAAGTCAGGCAGATTTTCATCATCCGTTTCAGCTGTCTGTGGTTCTGCGCGCCGAAATGATAGCTGAGCACAGGGGACACGCCCATGGAAAATCCAATGTACAGAGCAGTCAAAAGAAATTGGGAGTAGATCATGATGGTGACGGCGGCCACTCCGTCCTCTCCCGACAGCTCCATCATAACCCGATTGAACAAAAAGGTGGTGACAGCTGCGGCCGCCTGGCTGATCAGCTCAGAAGATCCATTGGCGCAGCTTTCAGCCAATACTCTGACGTGAAAGGACGGCTTTCTGAACCGGAGCCCTCCCCTGTCTCTCAGAAAAAAGACGGCTCCGGCGGCCGTGGGGATGAGATAGCCAATTCCTGTGCCCAGGGCAGATCCGGCGATTCCCATGTGAAGCTTTCCCACAAACATAAGGTCAAGCAGCACATTGGCCGCTCCGGATCCCACAGAAAGAGCCATTCCAAGTCCAGGCCGTCCCGCCGTAATCATCAAATTTTGAAGCATTACCTGCAGAATGCCTGCAGGGGTAAACAGTAAAAGCACAGACAAATATGCCTGGCAATAGGGAAACAGAAGGGAACCTGAGCCCAGACCGCGTATGATTTCGCTGCAGAACAAGGTTCCTGCGCCTGCTATGAGGCTTCCAAGAGCCGCCCCAAAACACAGAAGAAGGGTAAACTCTCTCGAAGCCTCCTCCCCTCTTCCCTCTCCAAGCGTCCGGCCAATCACAGCGCCTCCTCCCATGGCAAGCATAGAGCCAAGGCCTACAATCAGATTGATCACCGGAGTTACTATATTGACAGCAGACAGGGCGTCTGTGCTGACAAAACGCGAAACCACTATCGTGTCCCCTATGGTATACAGCCCCATAAAAACCATAGTTACCATGGTAGGAAAGGCAAATTTCAGCAGGGAAGCTGCTGTAAAGTCCTGCCCCAGCGGCTGGTTCTGATCACGGCTCATGCTTCCCATCCTCCAGCTTCTCTTTCTGCAGTACAAACCTCTGGGTCGGATAGCCGAATTCCACCAGCAGCTCTCTTTCCGCAAATCCCAGACGCTTTAAGCCGTCCCGATGGCCCGTATCGGCTCTGTCGCCTTCCCGGAAGGTGGTCACGGTCAGCTCCCTCCCCTCCTCCAGCTGGGAAAACGCCTTTCTCAGAAAAGCCTGTGCGATTTTCGTCTTCCTGTACTGGGGATGCACTCCCAGGAAATCAATGCTGCCCGTCTCTTTTGTAATTCCCATCACTCCAGCCGCCGTCTCCCGGTCCTTCAGGATAAAAGCCTGTCCCTGCCTGACGCATTCTCTCAGCCACTGCAGATGCTGCGCCTCATCCAGGCATGGAAAGCCGTCCACCGCCAGTCTGGCAAGATCCATCCAGGCAGGAATATCTTCCTCAGAGGCAGGACGGATCCTCTGTTCCATATCCTCTATCCCGCCAAATTCCACAGCTTCTCTATTTAAACAATACCGAAGCTGCAGCGGGTAAAATTCCCGCTCTTCCCGGTACTGTCCCGGCGCCTTTTTGTACATTGCCTTAAAGCTGTCTGCAAACGCCTGCTGGCTTTCATATCCTGCCAGAAAGGCAATCTCCACAATCGGTTTCTCAGAAAAGACCAGCAGCTTGGCGGCCTCTGTCAGCTGTCTGCGCTTCACATAATCGTGCACTGTCAGGCCTGTTGTCTGCGTAAAAATCCGGTGAAGATAATACTTGGAATAATGGACTGCCTCCGCCACCAGCTCTAAATTCAGCTTTTCCGATAAATGCCCTTCGATGTAATCAATGGCTACCTCTGTCTTCTCAACCCTGTGTTTCATCGCCGTCTCCTCCTTTCCCACCCAGTATAGCAGGAGACGGCTGTTTCGTTTTCATAATTCTTGCTCACAAATTTTTTCCTAGGCCGCCGCATTGGCGTTGATGGTATCTATCACTCGTTTGATTCCCAGCCACACGCTCATATCAGTGAATATCTCAACCACGCTTCCCCGATCGGTGAACGGCGGTTCCTGAAGCACGGAAAAATCCTTCATCATTCCATTGCGGACAATGTATTCCACAATCTGATTCACAAAGTAAATCTGCCGGCTGTCCAGATTCGTACCGGTCAGGTACTCTGAAAACGCCTCCTTGGCGGCGTTCATATCCAGGCCCACGATCTCGCGGACAAATTCCCCCAGAGGTTTCGCGCCAAATTCCTGCTCATAGTCCTGCTTCGTGCCGACCTCATGCCACAGCGTCTCTTCCAACGCCTCTATATCCGCCTGAGTCAAAGGCTGATTCGTCTTTAACTTGGCAATCGCAGGATTGTCCTGGTGCTGCCTGATATAATGCTCCGCCTTGGCCTTATAATTTTTCAGCTCGTCATTTTCCAGCTCCGATTCCTTCCACTCCATAGAAAGAAGCTCGTCTGCAAAATTCGTCGTATATTTAACTTTTTCTGAAGAAACATACTTCATCAGATCACGAAGCTTTTCCCTTATTTCTTCAAATTCATTGATTCCGGCAGTTTCAACATAATCGGTGTGCAGAATCTTATTGATCAAATCAGACTGAGCCTGAATCTCAGGAATATTGGACATGCCTGCAATTCCAGCCACTTTTCTGTTAAGATCTGTCCGGGCCTTCGAATACTTCTTTCCAACCAGATAAGCCAGCTCAATCCCATACATAAGCGCGTCAAACCGAACGGCGTTTACCTCGTCCCCGTCCGGCTGGATCAAAGGAGCCACTTCCTCCCTGACAAGCAGAGTGTCCTCATAGGTAAGGGCATGATAGCCGGACGGTTCCGAATACAGCTCCACATACTTCAGATGCTGGCGCACAGCAAAGCTGTCCCTCGGCAGTTCCCTCACCTTCCCGCTCATCTGATCCACCAGTGCTTTCCGGTATGCAGTCAGCCGGTCCGTCTGATATTCCATATCCTGAAGCTTATAGGAAATTTCAAACTGCAGATTAAAAATCGCCCCCTGAAGAGGAATTGTATTTGCTGCAGCTTTTCCTTTATTCATTCGGAAAAAATCAAAGTTTCCGCAAAAATCAAAAATATAGAATTTCTGCTTATCTTCTCCGTCCAGCAGACCAGGACAGAGTCTTGTGCCCCGCCCAATCATCTGCCAGAATTTTGCCTTGCTCATAACCTTTTTGAAAAATACCAGGTTCAGAACCTCCGGCACGTCGATTCCCGTATCCAGCATATCCACGGAAATGGCAATCTGGGGCAGCTTTTTCGGATCAGAAAATTCATCAATGGCGCTCTGGGCATAGGTCATATAGTTGTCGATTACTTTCGCATAGTCTGGAAGACTGGGGTACTCTTTATGGAACACTTCCAGAATCTTCTCTGCATGATCGTGATTTCTGGCAAAAATAATCGTCTTTCCAAGCTTCTGGCCATAATCAATTTTTATTCCGTTTGTCATCAGGATATTTAAAACCTGTTTGATTGTGTCCTCATTGAAAATCCACGAGTTGAGAGCCGAAGAGTTGATGGCTTCCGGCAGATTTCCCTGTTCTCCTCCAAAGGTCGCCTCATAAGCCTCCTTATCCTCCTCTGACAGCTCGTCGTATACGATTCCCCGCTCCATGAACTTAAGCTTTGATTCCACAGAGACATAGTCCACCAGATATCCGTCCTTTACCGCCTGGGCCAGATCATATCCATAGGTGGGGACGCCGTTCTCCAGTTCAAAGATCTCATATGTATTTTTATCAATTTCATCCTTCGGCGTAGCCGTAAGCCCGACTAAAGGCGCGTCAAAATAGGAGAAAATATCCCTGTATTTGTTGTAAATAGAGCGGTGGGCCTCGTCGCAGATGACAAGGTCAAAATGGCCGCAGGTAAAGAGTTTTCCCTGGCTGTCGCTGACCGTATCAATGCAGTTCATCATCGTCTGGTAGGTAGAGAACACACAGTGGGCGTTGTAATTGTCTTTCTCCTCCACCAGATTCGTGCACGATAAGCTGGGCAGAAGATTCACAAAGCTTCGTTTTGCCTGAGTGACAAGGGAATTTCTATCGGCAAGAAACAGGATATTCTTTACCCAGCCGGCCTTCAGAAGGCAGTCGCACAGCGCAATCACAGTTCTCGTCTTTCCGGAACCTGTGGCCATTACAAGCAGCGCTTTCCTGCGGTTCTTTTCATCAAAGCTTCTGCAGACTGCCTTAATGGCAGCTTCCTGGTAATACCGCCCGGCAATATTCTTATCCACTGTGACGTGCTCCAGGCTTGTCCGCATGGCCAATAAGTTAAACCACTTTTCCAGATCCCTCTTGGAATAGATGACCGCGCATGGTCTCTCCGGATACTGCCCGTCGATAATATGCGTCTCGAATCCGTTAGTCAGGAAAATAACGGGCCTTCTCTTATATTTCTGCTCCAGCAGATCGGCGTAAAGCTTCGCCTGCTGCCTTCCCCTGGAAACGTCCGCGCAGGTCCGCTTCGCCTCAATCACAGCAAGAGGACGATGCATATCATCGTAAAGAACGTAATCCGCGAAGCCAATTCCAGACTGATTCGGCATTCCATGAAGCTCCACTTCATTGAGCCAGTCCTTTCCCTCCGTCCAGCCTGCCTCCATCAGCATGGCATCGATGTATAGCTTCCTTGTCTTATACTCTGATAGATCAAGCGGCTTGGGAACATAGGCCTGCTGCTGTTCCTGCCTGCGGGCAGATAATTCTTCTTTCAGCGAAGCATTTTCCGCCATTAATTTCTGTAAATCCAGCTCCTGCTTCGCAGACTTCTCCTGTTCTCGTTCCAGTTCTGCTTTTACGGCGCTGGCTGCCGCTTTCGATTCCCTCGCCTTCTCAATCCGGGAAGTGATGACAGTTCTGTCAAAGGAGCGTTCTTCATACTGCTCGGAATAACAGCAGGCAACAAAGTCCAGATAGATAAACAGGTTCTCCAGGCAGAGCATGGCCTCGTCTCTTCCCAGCTTCTTATTGCTGTGGGCTACATTGTTGCCGCATCTCCTGATGTAGTCCATGCGTTTCCACAGATCAGGCCCCACAATATCCCTGTATTCCTCGGCATTCATCAGGCTCTGCAGATTATCCTGGTAGGGCATTTCCAGATCCGAATCCACAGAATACATCCATTTTACAGCAAACTCCATGGCCCGGCGGCTATTGATTATGCTGGCCTCCGGATCCATAAGAATAATCTTCTCCGCAGATATGGCGACGTCTGCAAATCTGGAAAATTTTGGTTCCTGTTTTAAATAATCAAAATTAGTGATCATAGAGCGCCTCCCTCCTTTCGTAGTTCCTGCATATCGATACGAGTTTTTGCAAACGTTCTGTTAGTTTTAATAATTTTAAAAAAATCAACATCGCAGCGGCCCGAAGGTTTTAGTGAATTTTGATTTGGCGATCTGATTAATAAATTCTACAAATTTATCTTGCAACTCTTTTGGCGGTAGCATAAGTTGCAATTTATTATATTTTCCAACATTAAAGTGTTGCTGTGCTGCTCCACCAGTACCTTCAACAATCTGTTTCTTTCCATGTGGCATATTTGTAAATGTGCATAGATAATATGGATTTACTTTTTCACAGTCAGGATGAGCAATAATAATATCAATTGCATTACATCCTACATAATCTTCGGTAACAACACAAGCAGTCCCTGGTGCACCGGATCGTACTATTAGCAAATCATTTTCTCTGAGTATTGATTTTGAATTCTTCTGATGACCTTCTGCTGTGAAATATACCCAGTCAGAATCTTTTATGAAGCCAGCCCCCACATTAAGCGAACGAAATGCTTTTATCCCGTTGCTTTCATCGGTATAATACTGGGAGGGCTTTATTACAACACCGACCTGTACATCGGCAACATCCTCAATATGAACTATACTCCAATTCTTTGAATTATTCTCATCCCCAAACAGTTCTACAAATCGGGCTCTCACAAGGTCGTCTAACTTTTGCAGTTCCTGCTTTCTAGCATCAACAATATATGCTGCTTTTGAAAGAATTTCTGCAATAACATCTTGTTTTTCAATAGTTGGAAACGGAACCAACGTATTATCAAAGTCCTTTTTAACAATATGCTTCATGGTAGCGCCATGAGCCTTTGTTCCCATTTCTTTCAGATTATATTTAACAGCAAACACAAAATATTGTTTGTTCACCTCTTCTTTATCAAATACAACCTTAAAAATATGTTGATTTAAGAGAGCTTTTCCTCGATTCCAAATATACACACCTAAACTGGCCGACCAAGAAATTAAAATATCACCATCATTAATCTCAATTTTTTCAGGATAATCACCATTATAAAAGCCCAAATCATAAGTGTTCCCTGTAAGGTCTTGAATTCTAATAATTGGAAGTCCTTCTTTTCCTCTATCTTCTGGCTTAAATGCGTATCCATTTATATAAGTGGCGAGATCGCCTAACCGTTTTTGTTCCATCTATATCTTCCCCTACAACTCCGAATTGATCTAGGCGATGAATTTTTGATGGGACGTTTTTACGTTGGTCTGATTTACAATGGCATACTGCATGGTAGTATCTATTTGGGAATGTCCCAGTATTTTTTGTACCTGCTCGATGGGCATACCTTTGTCAATCGCCCTTGTTGCCATCGTTCTGCGGAATTTATGCGGATGAATTTTCTCCATATTCAGCTTTCTGCCAAGGGTGCGGATACGAATTTCCACTCCGCTGATTTTTAAACGATCATGCGGCGCATCCAGAGATACAAAAAGTGCCGGATTGTCGTCGTTTCTCGTTCTTAAATAATTCTGCAAGTGAAGCTTGGCCTTGGCGTCAAAATATACTTTCCGTTCTTTATCTCCTTTTCCGAAAACAATGCACTCTCTTTCCTCAAAATCAACATCTGAAATATTCAAATTTACCAGTTCTCCTACACGTATTCCCGTAGAATACAGCAAATCGATCATGGCTAAATCTCTGTCGCACTTGCAGTGGTCTCGAAGCAGCTCTATCGCCTCATCCGAAATAATTTCTTTTACCGGCTGCTTTGTTTTGATTTTATGAATGCGTCTCATAGGACTTTTCAATATGTAATCTTCTTCCTCCAGCCAGGAGAAAAAGCTGGAAATATTCCGCCGGATATTGTCTACTGTAACTTTGCTGCAGTTATTGATTTTCTGATAATCTACAAGATATTTTCTGATTTCTTCTGTAGTGATTTTTCGTACTGGCTGTTCTATATTTTGGAGCAGCCTCTCCACCGTAGAGCAATAATACTGGATTGTCCGTTCTGAGCACCCTTCAATCTTTTTCGCGTCTAAAAACAGCTGCAAATACTCGATGTTAGAAGTTTCTTCTTTCGGTGCGGTGTTTTCCGAAAATGTCTGTAGCAGGACTTCCTGCAGCTTTTTCATCTGGGAAACATTCAGGTAATCTGCCATTTCATTGATAATCAGTACAATTTTTTCTTCCATGTTGGTATTGTCCTCCTCACAATACCAACATCCTGCACCCAAAATTATTAAATCACTTTATTTTCCAAATAGCATTCCAGCAAATAAGATGGATTTTCATAGTACATACTGCTGTTGTAATCATCTATTTTACTGCTGATAAACGAGTTGTAAACCTTTAATAACGCGTCAATTACACCTGTTTTTTCGTGTTCTGCCACAGATTTTATCAGTCTTTTGTACACCTTGCCAATGTCCCAATGGGTTGGAATCGCGTATCGGCAGGCGGACACATTGTCAAAATTACCTGTTTCAATCCCCGCCGCTGTGATAAAATCATCGCTGACGCGATCGATGTTATCACTATGGTAGATATCCGCCAAATCGTAAATCTTTTCAAGATTCTGCTTCCCCAGCGCATTGACCACCTCTGCCCTGGTATGTTTCGTCTTTCTCGCTATATAATCAATCAAACTGCATGTAAAGAACAAATCATTGTCTTTGGCTGATTCACGCCCTCTGTTCTCCATTACAAAACCTCCTCAAATCCTCTGTATTCGAGACATTTTAACGCTTCTTTTGTACAAAAATTGATTTGATGTGTTGGATATTTGAATTTGGCCAATACCCAAAACTGCTCTCTTGTAATGCTTCCATCCATGTAGTCGGACACATAATTATAAATCTGATCGTCAGCCATTGCCCCAATTACAATGTCATAGGCGTGTTTCTTTCCGCTTCTGCAGTCAATAATGAAATCCAGCCATTCATCTGTCATTTCTTTAAATTCCTTGATTTGCAAAGCAGAATTAAGCCGCACATCGTAGATAGATACAATTTTCGTATCATACCGTTTGGCCCACCGCTGTGCCTGTTCTTTGATAATTGTGCAGTAAAATCCATTTCCAAAATCCTTTGTATTCCTTCCAATACGGATTTCCGGATTCTCAACTGGGGCGTAACCGCCATGATATACTGTCATTTTCGCCATTTGACGCTACCTCTCTATCCGAAATACTCCTGCATTAAGCTGTCAAACAGCTGCTGCGTCTGATCTAATGCCTTTTGAACCGCAGCTTTTGATTTGGCGATCTGATTAATAAATTCTACAAATTTATCTTGCAACTCTTTTGGCGGTAGCATAAGTTGCAATTTATTATATTTTCCAACATTAAAGTGTTGCTGTGCTGCTCCACCAGTACCTTCAACAATCTGTTTCTTTCCATGTGGCATATTTGTAAATGTGCATAGATAATATGGATTTACTTTTTCACAGTCAGGATGAGCAATAATAATATCAATTGCATTACATCCTACATAATCTTCGGTAACAACACAAGCAGTCCCTGGTGCACCGGATCGTACTATTAGCAAATCATTTTCTCTGAGTATTGATTTTGAATTCTTCTGATGACCTTCTGCTGTGAAATATACCCAGTCAGAATCTTTTATGAAGCCAGCCCCCACATTAAGCGAACGAAATGCTTTTATCCCGTTGCTTTCATCGGTATAATACTGGGAGGGCTTTATTACAACACCGACCTGTACATCGGCAACATCCTCAATATGAACTATACTCCAATTCTTTGAATTATTCTCATCCCCAAACAGTTCTACAAATCGGGCTCTGACAAGCTCTTCCAGTTTTGATAATTCTTGCTTACGCAATCGAATAATCTGCGATGTTTTTTCAAGATTATCTACTATCTGTGTCTGAACTGACTTATCCGGTATATTAATCTCAATATTGGCAACAATTGTCTTTGATATTTCTTTAAATGTTGCACCCCGTCCAAGAGATTGTAAAAACTCTGTATTCCCTTTCAAAAACCAATACAGATATCGGTTATCTATCTTTTCTGAACAAATAAGATTTTTGAAACCTTGATTACAATACATTTCACATCCTGCTATAGCAACCTTTCCTATTGGTGCTCTAGATGATAATATTACGGTACCTTTAGGAAAAGGAGTAAGTCCTGTTTTCTTTACTCCTAATTCAGTTATTTTTCGAACACTGTCTGTAATTATATATGTTTCATCATTAAGCTCGGCAGGTGTAATCCATTTAATATCGCCATCCCAGTACTCCTCAATATTTGTCTTCGGTGTACTTCCAGATACTATTTCACAAATATCTCCAAGTTTTACTCTCATCTTCTTCATCCCCTATCGACTACCCGCAGTGCCTATTCGCATTCCGCTTCGCTTCATGCTCATGCGTGCAAGAAGCATCCCTCGCTCAAAAGAGCTCGGTCAATCCGAATTGATCGATTTTGTATATCCTTCCTCTTATAAATTTAACAGTCGTTCCAGTTCTTCCATTTCCTGGCTGATTTCCATCTCGATTTCGCGAAGCTGGGTCATGATTTCCAGTGTAGAGGGATATTCGACGGGAACGTATTCGACTTTTTTATACTTATTAATTGAAAGATCATATGCATTTTCAACAATCTCGCTTTTTGGCACAAAAAAGCTCTGTTCTGTACGTTTTCGGTCGGCCTCGGCTGATAAATTGCGGAAACGTGCTATAATATCCGGAATATCGTTCTCTTTTACCTCGTTTCGCTTATCATCCAGGCTGTACCCGTCTGCTGTCATGTCATAGAACCAGACCTGGTCGGTTCCGCCGTGTTCTGTTTTTGTGAATATCAGGATAGCAGTCGATACTCCCGCGTATGGCTTAAACACTCCGGAAGGCATGGAGATCACCGCCTCCAGCCTCTGGTTCTCCACGATTTCCTTTCTGATGTCTTTATGTGCCTTTGAGGAACCAAACAGCACACCGTCCGGAACGATGCAGGCACATCTGCCGCCAATTTTTAACATGCGCAGAAACAGCGCCAGGAATAATAATTCTGTTTTTTTGGTCTTGCAGACCTTCAGCAGATCCCCTGACACGGACTCTGCGTCCAGACTTCCCTTAAACGGCGGATTGGCCAGCACCAGCGAATATTTCTCCTTATCCGGGTTCTGATCTGAGAGACTGTCTCTGTACTCAATAAACGGATTGTCAATGCCATGAGTCATCATGTTCATTGCCCCAATGCGGAGCATGGTTCTGTCCATGTCGTATCCGTGGAACATGTGATTCATATAGTGGTCTTTCTTCTGCCTGTCAAAGAAAATCTCTTCCTTTTTCTTCTCTTTCAGGTATTCTCCTGCTGCCACTAAAAATCCCGATGTTCCGCAGGCCGGATCGCAGATCACCTCGTCGCTGGAAGGATCCATCAGCTCCACCATCATCCGGATAATGTGCCTGGGAGTTCTGAACTGGCCGTTCCGTCCAGACTGGGCAATCTTTGACAAAAGGTACTCATACACGTCTCCCCGCACGTCTGCAGTCTGGATTTCATTCATCATCTTATAGATTTCATCTAATGAATCGACAACCTTGGATAAAACGAGTGGAGTCGGCAGCTTAAAAATCGCGTCGTCCATATATTTGGAATAGGCGCTGTTTTTGTCGCTGTGCAGCGTCTTGATAAATGGAAATACCCATTCCTGTATCACAGAATACATCCTGTCAGCCGGAAAATCATGGAAAACCGACCATTTCAGCTGTGCGCCGGCTATGGTCCGTTCTCCTATTTTCACCTCGTTAGTGAAAATACTCTGGTAGGGAAGCCCCAGCATGGCGCTTTCCTTTGCCCTTGTATTGTCTGAATCATCCAGATCATGAATAAACATCAGATAGGTAATCTGCTCGATGACTTCAAGGGGATTGACCAGACCGCCTGAAGCGAAAATATCCCACAAACTGTCAATTTTGTTTTTTAATTCACCTGTAATCATGTCTTCCTCCGCTTTTCATACATACTTTTCATAAGTGTAGTATAGCACAAACCGCCGTTTTTAGCGACCTTAACCCGGCGTCTTCCTGTTACACAAAAAGCGCCTCCGCCAGCCTGATGGTACTTTCCCTCAGACTGGCAGAGACGCCAGGTTATCTTACATTCATTCTGTTTATTTTTATCCCTTCATCAGGAATTTTTAGCTTCTCAGCTCGATTCCCAGTCCCTGAAGTCCGTTCAGAATCTTGTTCATAGCGGAGGTTACTTCCTTCTCCTCCAAGGTGTGATCTTTGGAGCGGAAGGTAATGGAGTAAGCCACTGACTTGTAGCCTGCTGTGATCTGGCTTCCCTCGTATACGTCGAAGAGCTTGTAGCTTTCCAGAATCCTGCCGCCTCTCTGTTCAATCACGTCCTCAATCTGTCCTGCCAGAATCTCTTTCTTCATTACCATGCTCAGGTCTCTTGTCACGGACGGATACTTGGCAATTCCTTCGTACTTGTGGTCAAAGGTAGCGTTTGCAGTGATCTCAGGCATATCGAGAACTGCCACATAGGTCTTCTCGCCCAGCTTGTAGTTGTCCGCCACATCAGGATGAACCTCGCCCATATATCCAATCACTGTGCCGTTGTAGGAAATGAGAGCCTGGCGTCCCGGATGGAGGAAGCTCTTTCCTGCCTCAGGATTGTAATGAGGCTTTTTCTTCATTCCCACTTTCTCCAGGAACTCCTCTACTACGCCCTTCATGGTGAAGAAATCGCCGTTTCCGTACATTCCCAGAGTGAACTGCTGACGCTCGTCTGGAAGCGCCGGAAGTCCTGTCTCCTCCAGGTACTTGGCGTTCTCCTCCTCGCTTACAGGCAGGTAAACGGTAGCCAGCTCGTAGAGTCTTACATCCTTATTTCTCCGGTTGTAGTTTGTGGAGAGAGAGTTTAACATTCCGTTTAACGGAGTGGTTCTCATAACGCTGAAATCCTCTCCCAGAGGATTGGAGATAGAAACTACTCTGCGAAGTACAGAATCCTCCGGAATCAGAAGCTTGTCAAATACCTTTGGGCTCTCGAAGGAGTAGGTCATGCTCTGGGAGAATCCGCAGAACTCTGCAATTCTTCTGGCAATCTCCTCCACTCTCAGCTTGAAGGACAGCTTTCCTGCAGTAGCCTCGCCTGTAGGCAGAGCGGTCGGAATCACATCGTAGCCGTAGAAACGGGCAACCTCTTCAGCCACGTCTGCCATTCTGTGAACGTCCTGACGCCAGCTTGGAACTACGATCTCATTTGTCTTCTCATCGTATTCCAGCTCTACGCTCTTTAAGTAGGAAATCATGTCTTCTTTGGAAATATCAGTTCCCAGAAGACGGTTGATTCTCTCCGGCTCGAAGGCAACGCGGTTTCCTTCTTTCTTTACCGGATATACGTCCAGCATGCCTCCTACAACCTCTCCGGCTCCCAGTTCTTCAATCAGCTGGCAGGCACGGTTAATAGCCAGCTCTGCTGTGTTTGGATCCAGTCCCTTCTCGAACTTTCCGGAAGCGTCTGTTCTCAGTCCCACTCTCTTGGCGGAGAGACGGATATTGGTTCCATCAAAGCAGGCAGCCTCGAATACCATAGTCTTTACATCGTCTGTAATCTTGGAGTTCTCGCCTCCCATAATTCCAGCGATTCCCACTGCCTTCTCGCCGTCGTTGATCATAAGGATCTGGCTGTCCAGCTGTCTCTCCTGACCGTCCAGAGTCTGGAACACCTCTCCGTCCTGAGCGCATTTTACCACGATCTCTTTTCCTGCAATCTGATCATAATCGTAGGCGTGCATCGGCTGTCCGTACTCTTCCATTACATAGTTTGTAATATCCACAATGTTGTTAATGGGGCGGATACCGCTGGCAGCCAGGCGGCGGCGCATCCAGTCCGGGGACGGAGCCAGCTTAATATTCTTCACCATTCTTGCACAGTAGCGCGGGCACAGCTTCGCATCCTCTACGCTCACCTTCAGGTAGTCATGAATGTCCTCACTGTTTCCTGTAGCCTTAATCTCAGGGGCGCAGAACTTCTTTCCAAAAGTAGCAGCTGCCTCTCTGGCAATTCCGATTACGCTGTAGCAGTCTACGCGGTTGGAAGTAATCTCATACTCGAATACGACATCTCTGAGGCCCAGCGCTTCCACTGCGTCGCTTCCCACCTGAACATCGTCCGGGAATACGTAAATTCCAAGCTCCGGAGCGTCCGGATACATCTCGCGGCTGGATCCCAGCTCCTCTACGGAGCACATCATGCCGTTAGACTCTACGCCGCGCAGCTTGCCCTTTTTAATCTTTACTCCGTCCTCAGGGCGGCCGCCGTCATGATCTCCGGCTACCTTTCCGCCGTCCAGAACCACCGGAACCTTCTGTCCCACCTCTACGTTAGGCGCTCCTGTGACGATCTGGGTTACTTCGCCGCCCAGATCTACCTGACAGATCACCAGCTTGTCTGCGTCCGGATGGCGGTCAATCTTTAAAATCTGTCCTACCACGATCTTCTCCAGATTCTTGTCCAGACACTCGTAGCCCTCTACCTTTGTTCCTGTCAGCGTCATAGCGTCGGTGTACTCCTGGGCTGTAACGTCCAGATCCGGAACATATGCTTTTATCCATGATAATGCTGTGTTCATCTTATTTCTCCTTGCAATCTAATCGGTTCTCTGTGAAACCTTTATCTGTTATTCCTGTCTGGTTTGAAAACTCTTAGAACTGCTTTAAAAAGCGCACGTCGTTTTCATACAGCAGTCTCATATCGTCAATCTCATACTTTAAGAGGGCAATTCTCTCAAGGCCCACACCGAATGCAAAACCTGAGTATTCCTCCGGATCGATGTTGCACATCTCCAGTACGTGAGGATGTACCATACCGCAGCCTAAAATCTCAATCCATCCGGATCCCTTGCAGAAGCGGCAGCCCTTTCCTCCACACTTGAAGCAGCTTACATCTACCTCAGCAGACGGCTCTGTGAACGGGAAGTGGTGAGGACGGAATTTTACCTTTGTCTCCTCTCCGAACAGCTCTCTGGCGAACTCGGCCAGGGTTCCCTTCAGATCTGCAAACGTAATATTCTTGTCAATGACAAGTCCCTCAATCTGATGGAAGGACGGGGAGTGGGTTGCGTCTACCTCGTCGGAGCGGAATACGCGGCCCGGCGCAATAATGCGGATCGGAGGCTTTCTTGTCTCCATGGTGCGGACCTGAACCGGGGAAGTCTGGCTTCTGAGGACAACAGAATCATTGATGTAGAAAGTATCCTGCTCGTCTCTGGCCGGATGTCCCTTCGGAATGTTTAATTTCTCAAAGTTGTACTTATCATACTCCACCTCAGGACCTTCCACTACCTCGTAGCCCATTCCGATGAAGATTCTCTCTACTTCCTCTAAAGCGATGGTATTTGGATGGCTGTGGCCTACATGGTTCTTCTTAGCAGGAAGAGTTACGTCAATCACCTCTCTCTTCATCTGCTCCTCGCGGGCCAGACGAGCCAGTTTGTTCTTGGTCTCCTCTAACTTGGCCTCGATTAAAGCTCTGGCATCATTTACCATCTGGCCTACCTTCGGGCGCTCCTCAGGAGCTACGTCCTTCATGCTCTTTAAAACGCTGGTCAGCTCGCCCTTTTTTCCAAGGTATGCGACGCGGATATCGTTTAACTTTTCCAGCGCGTCGGAGGCTTCGATCTTCGCAAGGGCCTCAGCCTTGATTTTCTCTAACTGCTCTCTCATAATATCTCCTTCTTCTATCGATTGTATCTGCGCGTCGTGTGCCAAAGAGCCTTCCTGATATTTCTTATACAAAAAACAAAAATCCCGCCCCTTCACACACGAAGGGACGGGATATAAACCGCGGTACCACCCTGATTCCTGCTGCTGCAGGCTCTTATCTTATACGTAACGTGTACGAAACGTCGCCGCCTACTTAAAGCCCTTCTGAGGCTTCCTGTTCAGCTGCGCGGCTCCGGCGGGAATTTCGAACTCTTATCTGAACCGAAGAAGACTCTCAGACGATGATCTTCTCTCTCTGGACGGAAAATAAGCTTCTACTTACACCTTCACTGCCTTTTCTTATGCTGTTTAATATTTTACGCACTGTTTTTTTGTTTGTCAAGTGGGGAAGCTGATTTTCTGTGGCTTTTGCGGAAAAACAGGGAATTTTCAAAGCTTCTAAGTTTCTCGGCTGTGCTCAAGGGAAAAATCGACAGGTCCTATGACAGACTGCGTTTTCTACTCGATTCGTGCATCCATTATCTGCCTTTCGCGAAAACTCGCCTTTCGGCTCAGACATTTCGCTCAGCGGCAGAAATTAGCACGAATCTCCTACGAAAGCCTCGCCATCGTCATTTTGCCTGTCGATTTTTCCCATATTTTTCATACATAAAAGATTCCGGCAGTTCTCTTGTACACTGACGCTGATTATGCGCGAGGAAACATTTTCGGTGACTTTAATTGGAACAAGAAAATGTTTCCTTCGCGCATAGACGCAAAAATTACGATGAAATTTCTCGCCCCTTCGTTAATTCTGCCAGCTGGCCCAGAAGCCCGCTTCCGCCGGACAGGGAAATGCTTCCCACCTTCTCGCAGATTTTTTCCAGATACTCCATCTCCTTTAAACGGTACAAAATTTTATTGTCCTCCATCAGCCTGGCCGTATTCAGCAGGCTTCTAGTGGAGGCTGTCTCCTCTCTGCGGGTGATGACGTTGGCCTGGGCCTGCTTCTCGGCAATCAGCACGGTATTCATGATCGTCCGGATCTCTCCCGGAAGAATAATATCTTTAATTCCTACGTTTCCAAGCTCCACCGGATACTCCTTCTCTATCTGTTTTATTTTCTCAGACAGACAGGAAGCCAGTTCCTCTCTCCTGTCCAGAAGCTCGTCCAGCTTCAGCCTTCCCACATATTCCCTGGCGGCCAGCTGGCCGGCGCTGTAAATCTGCTCCGCGATGTTTGACGTTTTCCGCGTCAGACCGACCGGATCGGTGATTTTATAGCAGCACACCAGGTTCAGTCTGACTCCTACCTTATCGGAGGTGAGAATATCCTGTCCGGAAATCTCCACTCTCTGCATTTTTAAATCCGCCAGCGTGCAGGAAACTCTGGTTCCATAATTCCAGAAATACCAGATTCCGCAGGGCAGCGTTCTCTCATACACTCCGTTATAATATAAAAGCCCAGCCTCCCCCTCCTCTACCGTAATCTTTTTGTACAGAAAAGGCGGCGCTTTTTCTATCAGATACACGGGAAGATCCGGATCGATATCAGGAGACGACACGTCTTCTATGCGAAGCTCCTGAGTTTCATACACCTTCCAGAAATAGTATTCTCCCGGCAGAAGCACCTCCGCAAATACGCCGTTGACAAAGCGGTAGCCAATGCTTCCGTCAGGAATCAGCGCCTTCAGCACGCGCCTGGAAAATTCCGGATTCTCCATCAGGCGTTCCATAGGAATTCCCTGTTCTTCCACTCTGCCTCTCATCACCGTCTGTTTCACCTCTGCGTGTTTCCAAAATGGGATGCGGTGAATTCCGGAAAACAGTATTCTGCGGAACGTTCCGTTTTCTGTTAAAAAACCGCAGGACTGCTCACTGATTGTTATTTTCATATGGAAACGCCTCCTCTGTGCTTTTTGTTCTTTTTTACATATGCCGCATTCATAAGTTTCGTTTCATTCCATCCGCTGCTTTACAGGGGCCTTTCATTGAGAAACAGCTCATTTAAAGACCTGCCGTCTGCGGCTTCGCTCCTTAATTGTTCCTGTTTCGGTATCCTGAAAGGCACAGCTGTAAAAAGCGGGGGAAAGGCTCTCTGACAGCCTCTTTCCCTGGGTTGTCCGCTTATCCTGCGTTTTTCTGATGACTGCTATACCAGCTTAGCTACAGATTCCTGGAATCTGGCAGGATTTGAACCTGCGAATTGTCAAATATAAAAAACAGCTCTCTGTTCCCTGGAATGCAGAAACACTCACGTTTCTGCACCCGGCAGGCAGAGTCCGTCTGTATGGACTCCAAACCTGCTCCTGTCAGAAAATCTTCCGATTTTCGGGGATTTTCGGGGAATTGGCTGCTACCAGTTATCCTTTTACCACGCCGATGGTGTGCAGTTTCTTTACCGGCTCCACCAAATCGGACTGATTTTTCATTACCTCGTCAATATCTTTATAGGCGAAACGGCTTTCCTCCGCCACGTCGGACTTATTTTTCTTTCCCAGAACCACCTGCCGTTCCTTCAGATCGTTCATTACCTCCTCGCAGGTAAATGCGTTCATAGCCCCTTTTCTGGAATACCTGCGCCCGGCTCCGTGGGAGGAGGAGCAGAAGGACTCTTCGTTTCCCCTGCCTCTCACCACATAGCTGTAGGAACCCATGGCTCCCGGAATTACCGCCAGCTCCCCTTCCCTGGCCCTGACGGCGCCCTTACGGTGAACCCACACGTTCTCCCCATAGTGGTTCTCAAGAGCCGCGTAATTGTGGTGGCAGTTGATCTCCTCTGTAAAGCTCAGATCCAAATCCGTATATTTGCCAATCCATTTTTCCAGAATTGCTTTTACAGACAGCATCATTTTCGCCCTGTTTTCCATGGCGAAATCCATGGAAAGCTGCATCCAGTTTAAGTACTGCTTTCCCTCCTTCGTATCCAGTGGCAGAAAAGCCAGCCGGTATTCGTCGGGAACCTGGCTGTACCACCTGTTGTTCAGCTCCCTGGCCTTCTGGTGAAAATAATCGCAGACTGCCTTTCCCATATGGCGGCTTCCGGAGTGGATCATCACGCTCAGATATCCTTCCTCGTCCTCCTGAAGCTCAATAAAGTGATTGCCTCCTCCCAAGGTTCCCACCTGGAAATATCCGGCGTCCAGCTGGCCTAACAGTTCTCCGTCCTCCTCGTACTTGTCGAACTCCTCAAAGGCCCGATCTAAGGTAAAACAGGGCATAGCCGTCTTGTGATGGGCAAAGCCAACCGGCACATTTCTCAAAATATCCCCTACCATTCCCTGAATCAGACTGCCGTTTCCTGTGACAATCTCCCGGATCTCCTCTGTCTTTATATTCGTCCCCACCCAGGCCATGCCGCAGCCGATATCTACTCCCACTGCGTTGGGAATCAGTACCTGCTTCGCCGCAATCACGCCTCCGATGGGCATTCCCTTTCCTGTATGGGTGTCCGGCATCAGACACACCCATTTGTGAAGGAAGGGAAGTTCCGCCAGATGGCGGGCCTGTTCAAAACAGCTTTCCTCCATATCCTCTCTCTTTTCCAGCCAGATTTTGATCGGGCTTTTCCACGCCTTATCTGATACAACAAACATACCTGTTCCACTTCCTTTCCAAACGCCCCTCTTTCTGTTGGCGCAGCTTCTATGGTCTTTCCTGTTACAATGCCTATTCTAGTAAATTTTTCCTGATTGATCATTTAAAAAAAGTTGCGGCCTTGCTATAATTTAGCTATAGCGTCAGTGCAGAAGGGGGAAAGGAGAAAATGCCATGGCACAATTTCAGGAATTGATTAAAAATTTCGACCGAATCCGCGACTATATGCGGCAGTTTTACGTTTACGGTTTTAAGGTGCGGGGAGACTTCACGGAAAAAAGCGCCAGAACCTATGACAATGAGCGGCGGCGGATTGAAAGCTGGCTGTCCGGCTGCATTTCCTCAGACTACACGGCAAAGGGAAAGCAGATCTCCATCAGCGCAGACAGCCGTTCCATCTCCTCCAATCCCCTTTACAGCGCGTGGAAATCAAAGAGCTTTACAGACAACGAGCTGCTGCTGCACTTTTTTATTCTGCATTACCTGCTTCCACGCAGGGAAGATGCAAAAGAGCTGGAAAACGGCCAGACAGAGATCCCTGTTTCCGGATCTTCCTCCTGCCCGGGAATGACGGCTGGAGAGCTGGCGGATCGGATTTCAGAAGATTTCGGCTGCCTCTTCGACGGGCAGACCGTCCGCCTGAAATTAAAAGAATATGAAGGGCTGGGGCTTCTGTCCTCTGAAAAATATCAAAAATCCGTCTATTACCAGTTAAGCCTGCCCGCCTCCTTTGAGATGCCTGAGCATAAGGAGCTCTATGATCGGCTCCTCACGGCAGTCTCCTTCTTCTCGGAGACAGCGCCCTTCGGCTTTATCGGAAGCACCATCCTGGATCGGGAGTACACGCACAACTCCCTCTTCTGCTTTAAGCACTATTTCATGGTTCACACCCTGGAAGACGGCATTTTATATCCGATTCTCCAGGCCATCCGCAAGGGCGTCTGCCTGGAGTTAGAAAATCACAGCCAGAGGAGCGGAAATATTACCCTCATCCAGGGCTTTCCGCTGCAGATTTTCGCCAGTACCAAAACAGGACGCCGGTACGCCTGCATCTATGCAGTAAAGGAACGGCGTTTTCTCAATCTGAGGCTGGACTGCATTGCCCGGGTGAGAAAGCTGAGAGAAGATCCGGACGAAGCCGCCTTCTTCCGGACTCTTCTGGATAAAAACCGCGCCCTGTGCTTCGGCGTGTCCTTTGGCTCAAAGGCGATGCGGACAGAAGAAATCTGTGTGAAGATCTTTGTGGACGAGGAGAGGGAGGAGCATATTTTAGAACGGCTTTACCGGGAAGGAAAAGGCGGCGAGGTGCTGCGGATCCGAAAAAATGAATATCTGTACAGCGGCGTTTTCTTCGACGTCAACGAAATGCTGTCCTGGGTAAAATCCTTTACCGGGCGCATTATGGATATCCAGTCTTCCAGCGAAAGTTCTGTTTTTAAGATTATTTCTGACTGGAAAAGCATGTACCGGATGTACGGGGAAAAGGCTGAAAACTGCGAACGAAGTGCAGCAGAAATGAAACGTACCAGAAATGAAGCAGACAGGCAGACAACTGCCGACGCTGAACAATCATGCAGACAGACTAACTATTAAAAGTCAAGTCTAAAACGAAGTTTTTTTGAATGAATTGCAGAAATGCACTTCAGATATAGTTGTACTTTGAAAACTGCATGACAAACAGAGTGTCATTGCTGGCACTCTAAAAGGAGATATTTACAGAAAAAAAGTTAAGCTGTTGGCAGATATGCTTTTCTGGATTTCTCCATTGCAAAAATCAATCGCACAAGCTTCTTAGCGGCATGGGATATGGCAACATTATAATGCTTGCCTTCCGAGCGTTTCTTTGCAAGATATTCACCAAAGGATTTATCCCAGTGACAGACGTATTTTGTGGCGTTGTAAAGGGCATACCGGAGGTATCTGGAACCTCGTTTCTCCATATGGGAATAACAGTTATCTAACTGCCCTGATTGATAAGTAGAGGGAGACATTCCTGCGTATGCGAGGATCTTATCTGCAGAATCAAAACGGCAGAAATCTCCAATCTCAGCAATAATCATGGCACCCATCCGGTAACTGATGCCAGGAATGGTAAGAATCGGTGACTGGATTTCTTCATCCATGATCTGTTTGATGGCAGCTTCGATTTCATCAATTTCAGAAGTCAATTCTTGAATGAGTTTAATGGTGTGTTTCAGTTCCAAGGATTTTGTAGGCATATTCGAACCGATTGAGTTTCTGGCAGCTTCACGAAACATGACAGCAGTGTCTTTTCCGTATCTGTTCTTTGAACTTTGGGAGAGCAGATTGATAAGCCGAGTAAGATGTGCAGATGCAACAGCGTGAGCAGATGGAAATTCAGATAACAAAGCGTAAACAGATGCCATATGAAGGGTTGGAACAAGCTTTTCTAATTCTGGGAAAAGGATACAGATAAGCCGTGAGACAGATGTTTTGAGTTTTGCACGTTCCTTTACTTTATCAAAACGATAACGAGTGAGTGACTTTAATTCCTCATTGTGGTAAGATGTGTCTGAGTAGGACTTTAAGTTCACATCAGACATAATCATAGACGCAATCGTGCGGGCATCTACTTTATCCGTTTTCGTCTTTCTAAGGCTAAGACTTTTTCTGTAAAGATTAGTATGTAACGGGTTGATAACGTAGGTTGGCAGACCTTTATCTAAGAGATATCCAAGCAGATTGTAACTATAGTGTCCAGTGGCTTCAAGTCCTACTTTTACTTTGGTTAAATCATCTGATACGGATTGTATTTTCTGAAATAAGGTTTCAAACCCATCCGGGTTGTTAGAGATGGTAAAGGATTTAAATAATACCTCACCGTCTGAGTTAGTAATAAAGCAATCGTGTTTGTCTTTGGCAATATCAATTCCAACGTAAATCATAAAAATCTCCTTTGAGTAAATATTTTGATACTGTTTATAGAACCACTGGTACTCCTTGCGATTGTAACCTCGTTCTAAATAAACCGTCATGCGGTATCTAACTGATTAACAAATATACAAAGGGACTGTGGTTGTAGCCTTTCTGAAACCATCAAGTGGTAGGAGAATCAAAACAATCCACAGTATCTCCAATAGTATAGCCTACAGACCTTGGAGAGGGTCTATAAACACTACTACTTTATAATACGAGGAGACTCGCCATGGAACAGGAATTAACGCTGTTTGATAAATTGTACTGCTGCTATTATCAGGCAGTCAGGCAGATATTAGAGGAGGCGGCCTGCTCTCCTGTCAGCCAAAAAAGAATGGAGGAAATCTGCGAAGCCACGGCCTTCAAGGAAAGTGCTCTGTCCATCCTCCCCCGGCTGACCGGCCAGGACGGCCCATGGATCTGCCTTCTGCACAAAACGGAAGACGGTCTCTTTTTCTCCGCTCTGGGTGATAAGACTCTGAAAGCGCCCCTTTCCCGTCTTCAGAAGTCCTGGATCTCCTCCGTCTGCCAGGATCCCCGCTTTCTGCTGTTTTTCACAGAGGAGGAGCGGGATTTGATAAAGGCCGGTATCCCTGCTCTGTATCAGGAGGAGGATTTCTATTATTACGATCGTTTTCGAAACGGAGATCCCTATTCCAGCGCCATGTACCGGGAACATTTTCGAACGATTCTCGCCGGACTCTCTGAAAAACGGCTTTTAAAACTCTCCTACAAAGGAAAAAACCAGCTTCTGACAGATTTAAAGGTTCTTCCGGTCCGTCTCCAGTACTCCTCCAAGGACGACAAATTCCGCCTGCTCTGCATGAGACCGCGAAATGGCCGAAGCAGCCTCCCCTATACGTTAAACGTAGGAAAAATCCTGTCCTGCCGTCTGGCCGACCCGCCGCGGCCAGTAAAAGAAAACGTCAGCAAGCCCAAACCGTCCTCTGAACCGCCATCTTCTGAACTGCCCTCTCTGTCTGTCTTCTCCCAGAAAGCTGAGGAACCAGCTGTCATTGAAATCGACGGCAGAAGAAATTCCCTGGAACGGTGTATGCTGAAATTTGCCGATTATGAAAAGCATACGGTTTACGACGAGGAAAAAGGCGTCTACATCTGCTCTGTTTACTATGATATCCAGGACGAAACGGAGCTGCTCATCGATCTGCTGTCCTTCGGCCCGGTGATCCGCGTCCTCAGCCCCGAAAGGCTGGTGGCGCAAATCCGGGAGCGGGTGACGCGGCAGCACAGATGGCTGTTCGGGGAGGTGGGAGGGGAGGATTAACGGCTGGAGGAAGGCCGGATCGTTCCATCTACAGTGATTGTCACAACCTGCCATGGGATTAATTTCCCGCTGGCCTGAAGCGCTTTTTTAGCCGCCAGCTCCAGCCCTCCGCAGCAGGGAACCTCCATCCTGACAATCGTCACGCTTTTAATGTCATTGTCTGAAATCAGCTGCGTCAGCTTCTCACTGTAATCTACGGCGTCTAATTTGGGACATCCGATGAGAGTGACTCTTCCCCTCATAAAGTCCTGATGCATATTGGCGTAAGCGTAGGCTGTGCAGTCTGCGGCGATCAGCAGATCCGCGTCCTGAAAATACGGCGCATTTGTTGGTATCAGCTTTATCTGGCAGGGCCACTGGGCCAGCTGAGAGCTATGCGTATTCAGAGTTTCCTTCTGGCTCCTCTCCTCTTTCAGCTTTTTATTAGCCAACACAGCCTTCTCGTCATAGGCAGCCGCCTCACGTTCTACGAAGCTGATGGCTCCCACCGGACATTCCGGCAGACAGTCTCCCAGCCCGTCGCAGTAATCGTCTCTGAGAAGCTTAGCCTTTCCATTCACCCTTCCAATGGCGCCCTCATGGCACGCCGCCGCGCAGGCTCCGCAGCCATTGCACTTTTTCTCATCAATCTGGATAATTTTTCTGATCATAATTTTTCTCCTTAGCTTTACGCAGAATAACGTCAGCGTACAAATAACAATAGCGCCAGCATGCAGAGACAATGCGTCTATTTCGTAAGCGCTTAAATCTTGGGTAGCTTTACTGTCTACGCTTTTAAACTCATAATGATAGTAAATAGATTTTTACTATACTCCGCTTGATAGGAGATAGAAATTTACTACATTTGGAGGTTTCATTATGAGTAAGAAACGTGCTCCAGGACGTTCCCTGGACGAATGGATGGAACTGGTAACCGAATGCAGACAAAGCGGCCTGACAGATGCTGCATGGTGTAATGAGCATGGGATATCTCCCAGCTGTTTTTACAATGCAGTTACCCGTCTCCGTAAAAAAGCCTGTCAGATACCGGATCCAGTTGGAAAAGCCAGCACTCTTGACCTTACACCCCATAAACAGGATGTAGTCCAGATTGCTATAGAACCGGAGTCTTCTCCGGCAGGACTGATCCCAGATAATGGGATCAGTCCTATGCACCTTGACAATTCACATACGATTGAAATCGAAGCAGACGGATTGCTTATACGAATGAGTAATGAGATCAAACCGTTACTTCTGAAGATGCTTATGGATACGCTTAAGGAGTCGTTATGTTAGCGGACATCTCAAGTGTTGATGCGATCTATATCGTCTGTGGCAGAACAGATATGCGCAAGTCCATTGATGGATTATGTGCGATCATCCAGGAACAGTTTTCGATGGAGATCGACCATGCACTTTTTCTTTTCTGCGGTCGTAAATGCGACCGTATCAAAGCTATTTTAAAAGAACCTGACGGGATCGTTATGATCTACAAAAGACTGACCGCCCAGGGATCCTACCGATGGCCCAGGAATAAATCTGAAGTCCGGAATCTTACATGGCGGGAGTTCGACTGGCTGATGTCCGGCATTGATATTGAGCAGCCCAAAGCGATCAAGGCAACGTAAAAAAGATGCACATAAAACTCTTGTTTTTTGCTGTATTTTCGGCACTTTCAAGTCCTGGTAAATCCGCTGTTTTGCTGGGAAAAACCACTGTTTTCTGGTATAATGGAAACATCAGAAACAGGAGGAAAAAGCAGTGGCAGACAGTTCCAAAGATATCCAGCTCCGTGAGCTGAAGGACATGATAAACGATCTCAAAAAGATGATAAAAACACTTCAGGCAACTGTCGATGCTGCCAATAAACGGGAAGAGGCTCTCACCCAGGAGCGGGATAATCTGAAAGAAGAGATAGACCTTCTCCGTAAAAAACTGTTTGGCACCTCTAGCGAAAAAAGGACCCTCGATATTCCAGGCCAGTTAAACTTTTTCAATGAGGCGGAACTGGAACAGGATCCGAAAGCTGTAGAAACAGAGGATCTTGAAGCAATTCTTCCGGAAAAAACAGCAAAAAAGCGAAAAGCAAGAGTTACAGATGCGGAGCGTTTTAAGGGAGTTCCTGTTGAAAAAAAGTATCTGGAACTTTCTGAAGAAGAGAAACTCTGCCCTGTCTGTGGTACCCCGCTGAAAGAAATCGGGGAAGAGTTTGTCCGCCGGGAACTGGTTTTTGTACCGGCAAAACTGAAAGTATATGAATACTACAGTAAGAGCTATGAGTGCCCGCAGTGCAGGTTTCAGGATATTCCGGTCATCAAAAAAGGAAAAGATGGCAGAGCCCATATGCTTTATGGAATGGCTTCTGCCGGAACGGTTGCCTGGGTAATGTACCAGAAGTTTTGTAATGGTCTTCCATACTACCGTCAGGAAAAAGACTGGAAACAGTATGGCGTGGAGATCACCAGAGCTACTATGGCAAACTGGGTGATCCGAAATTCCGAAGCATTTTTTCTTCCTATGTATGAATACTTCCACAGGAAACTTCTGGAACGGGGATTCGCGATGGCAGATGAAACGCCACTTCAGGTTCTGCATGAACCGGAACGCCGTGCACAGACCAAGTCATATATGTGGCTGTTCCGCAGCGGTGAAGACGGAGGACTCCTATTATCCTCTATAAATACTCGGAGACCCGGGCCGGGGATAATGCCGTAGATTTTCTTCACGGCTTCAAGGGTTATCTGATGTGTGATGGCTATAGTGGATACAATAAAGTTCCAGATGCCAAACGTACAGCCTGCTGGGTACACATCAGAAGATATCTGACAGATGCCATTCCCAAGGGAAAGGCTCTGGATTATACCCAGCCATCCGTACAGGGAATGCTGTACATTAACCAGCTCTTCCACCTGGAAGATGTGATCAGATCAAAGTATTCTTCCTTCGATGCTATCAAAAAGGCTCGTCTTGAAAAAGAAAAGCCGGTAGTAGAAGGCTTTTTGTCGTGGCTTGATCAGCAAAGCCCTATCCGTGGAAGCAGAATGGATAAAGCTGTCACCTACATTCAGAATCGCCGCTCCTATCTGTCCACCTATCTGGAAGACGGCCGCTGCAGTTTTTCTAATAATCTCAGCGAAAATGAGATCCGCCCGTTTACAGTAGGCCGTAAAAACTGGCTGTTCTGCGATACACCAAACGGAGCCCAGGCCAGCGCTATCGTCTACACAATGGTAGAAATGGCAAAAGCCAATGGAGTAAACGTCTATCACTATCTTACTTATCTGCTGGAAAAACTGCCTGATGACAGAATGAGTGATGATGAATTAGAACTTCTGGCACCATGGAACGAAACCGTCAAAGCTGAGATCGAACATCGTGCAAACGAATCAAATCAATCATATGTGAATTGTCAAGGTGCTCCGGCTACTGAAAAGTAGTCGGGGATTTTTTCTATCATACCTAAAAATTAAGCGTTTACCCTATTTCAGATCTGTCTCCTGTACACTGACGCTAAAAGAATATCATAAATACAGAAAAATTTCCGTTGTTATAACCACGAATTTCAATTATTTTCTTTATGGGACAGATTTTCCATGAGCTGCTCAATCACAGAAACTTCCTCCTCCAAATCTTCTGCTATCTGCTCCGCTGTCTTTCCCTTCTCCAGTTTTTTGGCAACTAAATTTTTTATCGCTGCTAGGCGGCCCTGTTTTAGACCATCCTCTCGCCCCTCCTCATACTCTGCTCTGCGGATCAGCTTCAGCTCCCGCTCCTCATCATACTCAAAAATACTCATCTCGATGGCCTCCCCTCGATTTTTCCTAAGAAAGTCTGACAATACTCCCTCATGGATGCATTCGTCTACCGCCCGTTCTGCCGCCGCGTCTAACTCCATGGTTTTCGTGTAAAGGCGGATCCGGTCTACAAAAATCATATATTCCCTCAGCGTCCGGCATACCTCCAGCAGTTCCTTGTTGTTCCCCTGGTTAATATTTAACACCAGCACCTTCAGTTCCAGATTTGGCTCTTCCTTCTGAGTCCCCGCGTATTCAAAAGAATCCGACAGTTTCAGAATACTGCGCTCCTCCCTCTCTTCTGTTCCATTGTAAAATACCAGAAAATGAGGAGCCGGAAGCCGCAGTCTCTTAGAAGAATACAGCGTTTCATCCTTCACCAGGCCCTGGTACGTCCTGGATACATAAAATAAGTCGCGCAGCGGCATATTAGGATTCCAGGTAGACTGGTGCTCATAGAGACTCAACCTGTTGTCCAGCAAAAAAGCCACATCGTTTTTCATGTTCATGTACACCGCGTTCTCCAGTGTGACTACCGTCAAATCCTCCGCATCCGTATACGATGTGTGGTTTACAGCATTGTACAGACTCAGCAGATTTTCCCTGTCCTGAAACAGCCGGCGAAAAATCGTGTCCTTGTAATCTCTTCTGGCTGGCAGCGCAGAACCAGGCGCAGATTCAGATACAAATCCTGTTCCTCTTGCTCCATTTCTTTCCGTATTCATTTGTCCTCCTTCGCAGGAGAACGAAAATCTCCTGCTTTTTCATTATTTTTGGAAAAGCATAGATTTTCTGAAATGATTGTTAGAATTGCAGACGGCCCTGAACCGGCCTGTGATAGGAAATATATGCTTTGAGATAAGTATAACATGGGAGGGAATGGGAAGGCAAGGGGGCCCTCCCTGAATCAGCCCTACAGGCCTTCCCTCTGAAGATGTCTGTATATCCTGATATCCTGAAAAAGCTAACAGCCTCTTCTTCTTTTATTTTTTCTGGCTGTCTGCAATCATTTCTGCCAGTTTCTCCACCTCCGAACATTCTAGTTCCAGATCTTCTGCTATCTGTACTGATGACCAACCCCTTGCCAGCTTTTTTCAATCAGAGTTTTTACCCCCTCTTCTCGGCCTTCTTTCAGGCCTCCTCATATTTTGCTCTGCAGATCAGCTTCAGTTCCCTCTTCATCCTTCACCAGGCCCTAGTACGTCCTGGATACATAAAATAAGTCACGCAACGGCATATTGGGATTGCAGGTAGACTGGTGCTCATAGAGACTCAGCCTATTGTCCAGCAAAAAAGCCACATCATTTTTCATGTTCATGTACACAGAGTTCTCCAGTGTGACTATCGTCAAACTTTCTCCAGTCATCATGGTGAGCATAGCGATATCTCTAAGTCAAATACTTCTCACAATGCTGTATAGAATAAGTAGAAAAATAATTTATGTATTTGGAAAGGATTATTGGACATTTTCTAACTTAATAACCAATATATCATCTATAACTTTTATGGAACCATCATCTGGATAGCAAGGCATTTGTTGGATTTCAGATAGTGCTGATAATTCTTCAACTCTTTCTTGTTTAGCCATAGGTATATCGAATCCCATATACGCATTTATAAATTTATTTCGTGCATAACTATTAACTAAATACCTCGCATTCCCACCATATATCTCCATAGCCTCCCATGGATTTTTTACCAATTCATCCTCAATATTAAATCCAATAAAAGCCCATTCCTGGGTGTCTTCATATCCTTCTGCCATCCTAGCTCTTTCAACTAGCATCATTAATTGGTTCTCTGTTTGTTTTGTTGTGTAATATAAAGTTATATAATTTCGATTCGCTTGGCACGTATAGTCAATAATAGCTAAAGCTATCATCAATACTATAGGTATTCTTAAATATATAAAAAGTTTTTCACTTTTATCTTTTAAAATATTCAACAGTACTATCGGTACAAAATAAATAACTACTGTCCCGTAAACCATTAACGTATAAATGTTACTTGCTGGACACATTAAAATAATGCTATTTACAGCAATCGGAAATACTATAAGCAACAATATATTTTCGCATATATTTGTATTCAATTTTTGTCTGCTTAAAATATAGG
>JAGTTS010000001.1:492500-615472 GCA_018223375.1 Clostridiaceae bacterium Marseille-Q3526 | reverse complement strand
AAATATTACTTGTCTTGCATTTTCAAAAATTTTTTTTCTAATATTATTTCGCATTTTTTTCTTAAATGGTCCTGCTGATGGTGCACAAATAATGAAAGGCTTTTTCATTTTTAAAATTGCCATATATCTTAACAGATACAATATTTCGCTACAAGAATAGGTATCTCCAATGGAAGGTCCTCCTGGCGCATGCAATATCATATCACTTTCTTCAAGGGCAGAAAAAAAGCTTTTTCCTTCTTTTGTCCAAAGCAAATGCCCTTTTGTTAGATATGCTAACAAAAATTCTGGAATATTTCTAAATCTAGGATAAAGAGGAACTAGAGTAACTTGGTCTTCTGTATACGGAAACTGATATACCTCTGGAGAAACTATTTGCATCTTAATCTTCATCCCTTCTTTGAGAAGTTCATCTGTAAGTGCTCTCACCGCTGCTTCATCTCCTCGATTATTCCAATGCGCATGTATGATATATATGTATTTCATTTGACTTTCTCCTATCTTTTACAGTCATTTGAACCAGACGTGTCATATAACCAAGAAAAATCCAAAACAAACTTGACATGAAATTTCTTGACATAAAAATATCTGCTTCTACCATATTAATTACCAAATATGATACTAATAGGCTCAAAAGAATTCCTGTTATTTCTTCTATTTCCTTATTTTTTGAGCCTGCAATTAAATAAAATAGTCCATATAAAAACTCTCTGCTAATATATACACAAAAACAAATTACCCCTATTATCCCTGCAGTCAAGGCTGTTTGTATGAAAATATTATGTGTATTGGAGGCTAACGCTAAACTGTCTACCTGCGTATTACTACAAAGTTTAGCTGATACATGTTCCCCTATTTCAGCCCCTCCAATTCCTACCAGAAAATTCTCCAAAATTACTTTTATGCCTGCCTGCCATAACTCAACTCTTATATTGTTGCTTCCTTCCTTTTCACTTTTATCACGTTCAACTGTCGATGAATTTTTAGAGATAGAAGAATATTCTTGTTGCTCATCTAATGTATCTAATACCACTTTTCTGCTTTGAATATATTGAAAGATATTGCCAGATATATTTTTAACTGCTAAATTTCCAGATAAAATTAATGCGATTAATATTGGAAAAAATACTAAGCACTTAGCAGCCTTTTTTCGATTTCTCTTTAAAAAGTAAATAAAGCTTACTGCACTTTCAATGCTGGAAAATACTAAGAAGCCAATAAGCCCCCCTCTGGAATTAGTCAAGAATAGTGTAATTATGCATAAACACAATGCAACTTTCTCTCGTTTTTTTGTTTTTCCGTATCTCTTTTTTTGAAGTTTTAAAAGACCAATACTAGTCAATTCTAAGAAACTTGTCCAATTAGAATTGGACATAATGCCATATAATGATGAATTGGGATGTCTTCCTACAATTAACTCCATACTAGTAACACTATTAGTAAAAACTTCACAATATCCACTATAAAAAATACAATGAAATTATATTTAGCAAAAGTAATTCCAATAATGACTGAACTAAATTTGTTGAACTCATTTATAACTTCCTCTTTGTTTTTTGAATCAAAATATGTAAAAGCATAATTCAAAAAATATCAATAATTTCAAATTAACTGTTGAAAACTTATTTAAAAATTGTAACAAACACTACCAAAATAGTATTCCAATTAGAGCAGAATGCGTTTTCAATATATCGCGTCGATTTGCTAAGTCCCACTACTTCACTGCAATAAAAATGAGCAGATTCATAAATGAATCTACGAAAACCAAAAATACGGTATACAATAAAAATAGTGGATATAACAAACAATATTTTTACATTGAATTCATTTAAATACTTTTTTCATTTATATTCTTCCTAAAATAATCCAGCAGAATCTTCAGAAAAACGACCTGTGTTTCTTGAGAATTTTTTAATTTATATTCTTTTAAAGTTTAACTTTATTCTTCAAAGATTTCTTATAATAGCCATATATTTTCAATCATATTATTGTCACAAATAAATTCCGGAAAACATTGGCAAATTTCTCTTGCAAGTTTACTTCTTCCACATCTCTGCTCTGGACTCTTGATTTTTTCTAAAATCTCTTTAATTCTATCTCTTATATTCTTTTCTCTTGCTCCTACTACATTTCTTTCATGTTGCCGGTAAAGAATATGACTCTCTTCGTCAAAATACACAATGCCTGTAATAGAAGCTACCATTGCTACCCACACATCATGAATTCTATTTTGTAGGAGAGCACGAGATGGTCTTCTCTTTTCATTTTTTAAAAGTGTATACAATTCTTCATTAAAAACCATTGTGCATCCAGAAACCAGATTTTTGCACAAAATTTGGTGGTAATCTGTTGAAGGTATTTCTTTATATCTAAGTCCTAATTTCTCTCCCTTCCGATTTACAAGCATCTGGTTTCCAGTATAAAGAGCAGGTATTTTTTGATTTTTTATGATTTTTAATGCAGAGTACAGCTTATCAGGAAGCCATATATCATCCTGATCGGAAAATGCATAAAAATCGAAGTCTTGATCTGATGTGTAAAGCAGATGCATAAAGCTATTTCCAACTCCACAATTTTTTCCACAAATAAGTTTTAATTTTCCCTGTTCTTCATATGAGCTAAGTATCTCAACCGTTCTATCGGAAGATCCATCATCTCTAACATAAAGTGTTACATTTACTTTCTCTTGATTTAAAATACTCTCTATCTGATCTCTTAAAAACTCTTCACCATTATAAGTGCTCATCAACACTGCTATTTTTTCGTTCATATTCAACCTGCATATATGTAATTAAATTTTCCAACATTTTGGGAAATGGGAATAAAGGTTCCCAACCCAATTTTTCTAACTTTCCGGTATTAAGAACTGTTCTAGCTGTTGGATTATAACCAAATGCTGAAGTATCTCCTAACTCAATTCGAATTTTGATTTTACTTTCTGCAACTGCTATCATTTGTTTTGCCATTCCATAAATAGATATCTCTGAATCTCTATTGGCCACATTATAAGCATTCTGACTTTTTCCATATAAAAGAATAAATAGGATTGCTGTAGCAGCATCCATTGTGTAGCAATAGTTTCTAATTGTCTTTCCTTCCGTATGGAGAATAATATCCTTTTCCTCTACAATACATCTGGCAAACTCAGCAAATACTCTCGTATCATCATAGCTGACTCCACATCCAAAAGTCTGCCCTAAACGTGCAATCTTAACAGGAATTTTATATTCACTTCCATATGATATACAAAAACATTCTGCCATTCTTTTGCCCTCTGAATAGCTGCTCCTCACATTTAAGGGATCTAAAAAACCGTAATCTTGTTCTTGTATTTCTTGATTCTGTTTTTCTGACATACCATAGACTTCTAAAGAAGAAAGATACACGATACTGGACACATTTTTAGCCTTAGCTAACTCTAAAATATTTTTTGTTCCTTCCAATGTTGTGTTAATTGTTTCTACAGGATATTTGACAAAACTTCCTGATGAAGTTATACTTGCCCCATGAATAATATAGTCTATTGATCTTCAATTAAAAGTGGATCAACAATATCCTGATACACCATTTTTAAATTTTCTCTGTTTAAATATCTGCCTAATATGGCTTTCTTTACTACGGCATAAACCCATAATTTTAATCTCTAATGAATTCTGCTCTCCATATTCAATCAGAAACTTAATAATAGCTTGTCCAATCAAGCCGCTGGCTCCCGTAATAAGAATTGTTTTTCCATCAAGCTCTTTAAATGAAAATTTCTTATTTAACATTTCTTTTATATCAAGCAGTTCCATTTCTGTACATAATCTACTATATTTCTCTAAATTCCCCATATTTGTGAATTCTCCTTTGCCTCACATATAGCTCTAAAAATATAAAAATCAGCAGGTGTCGTTATTTTTATATTTTCAGTTCCACACGAAACTGTATAAAGACGCCGTCCATAAAATGCCATCATTGTCGCACAATCAATAAAAGCTCGTCCCTCTCTTCGTGCCTTTTTATGACATTCTATAATCTCCTGAATGTGAAAAGTCTGAGGTGCCTTCGCATTTCTACATCGTTCTCGATCAATGGTTTCAATAATTTCATTTTGTTCATTAACTTTTATCACTGTCTCGATCATCGTAGAAATGGTGATAGCATTTCCATATTTTTTTGCACAAGCAATATTTTGGCTGATTAATTCACTATCAATCAATGGTCTTACGCCATCATGTACAAGAACTAAATCTCTTTCGCTAATTTTATTCAGCAGGTTTTCAATACAACAAAGTCCTAAAAAAATAGATTCTTGTCCTGTTTCTCCTCCTGGAATTACTTTTTTTACTTTTTTTATATGAAACTTTTCAAGAAGCTCATTTAAATAAGAGATCCAACTGTTTACACATACTACAATAATTCCATCTATATCCGGATGGCTTTCAAAATGCTCAATTGTATGGATAATAATTGGTTTTCCATTCAACTCAAGGAACTGTTTAGGTTTTGTTTTTGTATGCATACGCGTTCCTGTTCCGCCTGCAAAAATCAAAGCAAAATTCATTTATTCTCCTATTCTATTTCTATCTTCAGTTCTTCTATAAAATGCTGTTCTCGATCGTTCTCATCAGGGATTTCCATATAATTGCCATACAGATTTTTCAAATAATATTCCGATTGATTTGGAATCCATGCTGGATACCCCTCAAACTCTGAATATTTCAAAGGGAAAAACACATCTGTATTTACTGTTTCTCCATGATAATGTTTTCTTCCCGTTCCGCTTGTACAATATTTTGTTTCTTGTTCTACTATTAAAGCCTTATCAATTTTTCGATACCACTCTTCCAGAGACATAAATGACAACATCCATCCTAATGTCAAACGAAGTTTCATATTGAACCATCCACAAAATGAAGAACACATCAGTTTTTGAATTTCTTTTGTTATAGTATCTCTAAATTCAACACAGCCGGCGGCAGCCATTAAACTATTGCACCACATCCCCTTAAAAAAACGATTGATTTTTTTCTCTGGGACATAATCTATTGGAAAAATATCAATATAGACATGATGTGGAATAGAATCTGGCATTCCAATGGTTTTGTAATATGTCTTTTTACTGAAAATTTGAATAAATCTGTTTGTTGCTCCATTTAAACATCCAGGTCCCTTTAATATGTACTTTTCTCCTAATTCATGTTCAAAAATTTTTTTGAACTTTTCATAGTCAGCTCTACTCATTCCTAAGTCAAGATCATCATCCCATGGTATAAAACCATTATGACGAAGCTTTCCAAGCAAAGTTCCTCCCTGCAAAAAAGGTTTAATTTCATATTTTTTACATACCTCATAAATATCTGAGTAAATACAAAGCAAACACTTTTGAAGTTTTTTTATTTCCCCATCAGAAAGTTGATGTCCATTTGGAGATAAGCGATATAACCTATTAAATACAGATTTTAAGGAAAATATTTTAAGGATGTGCATTTTTTCTCCTAACTATAATTCTTCTATTAAAAGCTGGCATATCATTGGATATGTAATTCTTCTATCAAACTTTTCTTCCCCTAGTTTCCTATTATTGTTCCCCATTTTTTTTCTCATGTTTGGATGTTCTATCAGGATTTTAATTTTTTCCGCTAATTCCACGGTATTTTCATTATCGCAATTAAAACCACACTGATATGTTTCTATTAAATTTCTATACTCTTTACACTCTTGAGTGCTTATTACAGGAAGTCCTGCCGCAGCATAGTCTCCTACTTTATTAATGATGCTCTGAGCTGCGCCTTTCATAATAGGATTTACTGCAATATCGCATTGACATAAAACTGAAACCATTTCAGGATAAGAAATTCGGCCCATAAAAATAGCGTGCACATGCTTTTTATCTGCATACTGCTGAAATTTCATTTTTAGAGGACCATCTCCCAACACTATAAATCGTATATTAGGATTATTTAACATTCTAATAGCATCAATTACTCTGGTTAAATCATAGCTATGTCCTAAAGTTCCTACATAAGCAATCCAAATTTCTGTATTCCCTTTCGGTATACATTGCATTTCTTTATACTGATCAAAACTTTTAAATTCTGTTCCTAGAAAAACGCTGAGACCTTTCGTCGCTTTTTGGTTCACTTGCTTTCCTCTAGATAAATATGTATCTGAAACTGCTACAATGGCATCTGCCCTTTTATAAATCTCATTTGCCCTTTTTTTCATTTCATGAAATACAATTTGATTTATGCTTTTAAAAGGATTTACCATTTCAAATGCCTCTGGCCACAAATCTTGTATATCTATAACAAATTATGATACTCACGATCAGAGCGTTCGCTACATCAAGGATGTATGCACATAAATAATATCTGGGATTCTTCGTTCTGCTAATTTTTTAAATTTTTTCCCAGCCCTTTATGGCTAAATACTCTCTTTATACATACATTTTATTATTTTTAGCCATAATTGTACTTTAAAATCAATGAGCTTTAAAGCTTCTTATTCTATATTTTTTGATTATGTATAAAATCAGAGGTAACCAATTCTACTTCATTTCCTTTTTCTTGAAGTAAAGTAGCAATATAAATAAATCTATCATTTCCTTTTTCCCATGGAAAATCCACAAAATGAGAGATAATCAAAATATCTTTTTTGTTTTCTGCCATAGTTCTATCCACGTTTAATAATTACGTCTAAATATTTCATCATATAAACATTTTCTTTATACTGCCCTATCAAAGATTCATTTTCCTTTCCTTGTAAATTAGCAATCATCATCTGCGGGAAATTCACTTCGCACTCATATGCATGAGGATATCTCTCCTCAAACCTAGATTACTTCGAAATATATATTCTCATTCTGTTCAAATATGTCTATATCAATTTGTCCTACAGTTCCCAGTAATTCTACAAACTTTTCCACAAAATCAAACATATCATTTCGTACAATTGAAACTGCTTTATCTGTTTCTCCTGCACGCATAAGTAATTTTCTTTTAATAAATATAGCTGTTATTTTGTTTGATAGTAAATCAGTGTAAACATCTACTCCATATTCCTGTCCATCCATAAACTTTTGAATCATTAACTCTTCATTTTCTTTGCATAAAAGAAATAATGTATTCATATCATCAATTTTTTGTGCCTGAATACTGCAGCTTCCTTGAATTGGTTTAATAAACACTGGAAAGGTCGCATCCCCATTTTCATAAGATTTTTTAAATTCATCAAAATTTTTATATGTTGGAATTGTATTAATTTGATTCAATTTACAAAATTCAAATAATTTTATTTTATCAAAACATCTATCTATTATTTCATAGTCTGAAACAAAAACTGTTGTTCCTATCCTGGAAAATTTTTCTTTATTTTGAGCTAAAATTAAAAGTTCTGGATCTATTAAAGAAAAAACTCCTGATATATTTTCCTTTTGACAAATTCCCAAAATTATGTCCACATAGTTCTCTTCTGAAATTCTAGGAACTATATAATAATTATCTGCTTCATATAATGCTGGAGCCAACTCCCAGCAATCAGCTGCAATTACTTTTCCTTGCCCTTTTAATTCTTTTTTAAAATACTGTATAATTTTATTTCTTGTGCCACAACTCAAAATTAAAATATTCATTTTTTAGTCCTCTTCTATAAAATACTTCCCGTCAATATATCCTCTGCATTCCACTTTTTTCTTATAAGTGTATAATCCCCTTCTTTTTCTACATAAATATCTGGAAAAAATTGTATAAAAAGAGGAGCAAGACACATTGTATACGCTCCTACTTTTTTATAAACAACCATATCTCCTCTTTTTATTTCTTTTTCATACTCTAATATCATAAATCTATCATTTTCCATGCAAGTGAATCCACATAGTGTCTGCTTTGGAAGAATTTTATCACTTTTATTTCTTCTAATAATTTGATAAAAATATGAACTTTTTCTCATCAACGGATCTATATTAGTTCTGCTTCCATCAGTGGTAACAAAACAGTTATGTAACGTATTTTTCACATCCACAACTGAAGTAATGTAATCTATATAAGCTCCTACTACAGACATACCTGGTTCGATGATAATCTTTGTCTGCTCTGGTTTGATTTCTTTTCTTAAATTATTTGAAATAATCTGCATATATGAATCGAATGACGGTTTTCCCGGTAGTCCTCCAAAAAATCCGCCTCCTATATCAACATATTCTAAATTTAACTTGTAATTTTTTATTATTTCTGCTGCTTTTTTAGTAATAGCATCATATATGGCCTGGCTTCTTGTTTTAGAGCTGCAGTGCAAATGAATTCCTGATAATTGGATACCTCTCTTATCCAAGATTTCTAATGCATAATTAAGCTCTCCATTTTCATAGCAAAACCCAAATCTTCCATCATCTTTTCCACACTGTGTTTCTCCTGGACATGTTCTTTCTAAATCAAAATTAATTCGAATACCGATATGATAACTTTCTCCATTCTCAAGCTCCGATATCCACTCTAATTCTTGTTTAGAATCAATATTTACAATACTTCCATTCCTAACTGCTGCTAAAAATGCATCTCTACTTTTAACAGGTCCATTAAAAATAATATCATTTGGGGTGTATTTTAACTTTTGTGCTAAAGAATATTCATCATCCGATACCACTTCTGCCAAACAGCCATTTTGCTTCATAAAGCGAATTAACCATGGAACACTGTTCGTCTTAAAAGAGTATCCTATTGCATAGTTATTCCAGTATTTTTGAAGAAATTTCTTTAAACACTCAAGGTTATCTTTCATTTCTTTTTCATGAATAACAAAATATGGCGTTTTTCTCTCCTCATTATACATTTCCCTTAAAATCCTCCATCGTCTCGCACCCTTCTGAGTGAATCCCTTCTCTCTTCAATACAGTTCTAACCGTTTCAATCAAAATGTACAGATCCATCCTCACTGAGATATGTTTCACATATTTCACATCCCACTCAAACCGTTCTTCCCAGCCAAGACCGTTTCTTCCCTTTACCTGAGCCAAACCTGTCAGACCTGGCCTTACGTCATGTCGATGTCTCTGCCTTTTGCTGTACAGAGGAAGATACTCTACCAACAGCGGCCGCGGCCCCACTACACTCATATCCCCTTTCAGGATATTAAACATCTCTGGCAGTTCGTCCAGACTGGTGGCGCGCAGCTTCTTTCCAAATGATGTCAGTCTCACCTCATCAGGCAGCAGTTCTCCCTTTTCATCCCGCTCATCTGTCATGCTGCGAAATTTATACATACGGAAAATCTTCTCTTTTCCATCCTTTCCTATTTTCCCTGGACGTTCCTGGGTAAAAATCACCGGGCTTCCAAGTTTAATTCTCACTAAAATAGCAGTCGCCACCATAACAGGAGACAGTACAAGCAAACCTCCCAGCGCCATGAAAATATCAAGCAGCCGTTTTACATAGTCTTTGTATAACTGCTTTTCTTTCATCGGAAACACCCCCGCACGATCTCTATAATCCGCTTCATATCTTCCTTGGTATTTTTAATATCGCTTGGTAAGCAGAGTCCTCTTGTAAAAATATCCTCTCCCACAGATTTTCCTTTACAGCTTTCTATCTGAATAAAATCGTTATTTCTGTATACTGGCTGCAGATTCATAGGTTTCCAGATAGGACGGCTCTCAATATTCTCTTTTTCAAGAGCCTCACCAATCTGTTCCGGGGTGATTCCATCTCTCATACAATCTTCACTGATTGTCATACAGGACAACCAGTTATTGGCTTCTCCATCTGGATTCAAAGGGTTCATTGTAATTTCCGGGATATCGCTGAACGCATGCTGGTATTCCTGATAAATAGCCTGTTTCCTTCTTTTGTATTCGTCCAGAGTTCGCATCTGTCCCCGGCCAATCCCTGCTACAATATTGCTCATCCTGTAGTTATAGCCGATTTCCTTATGTTCATAATGTCTGGCTGGTTCTCTGGCCTGAGTAGCCAGAAATCTCGCCTTTTTTATTTTTTCTTCATCCTCTGATACCAGCATTCCTCCTCCGGAAGTGGTGATAATCTTGTTTCCATTAAAGGAAAAAATGCCGTAATCTCCGAAGCTTCCGCAGGCCTTTCCTTTATATGTACTTCCTAAGGCTTCTGCCGCATCCTCTATGAGCACTGCTCCGTATTTTTGACAAATGGTTCGAATTTCATCTGTCTTTGCCGGAGTACCGTACAAATGGGCAAACAGCACGGCTTTAGCGTTAGGGTATTTCTTGAAACCTTCTTCTAAGGCTTCCGGCGACATATTCCAGGTATCCTGTTCTGAATCAATAAAAACCAGATTTCCTTTTTCATAGGCCACCGGGTTACAGGTAGCGGCAAAGGTTAATGAAGACGAAAGAACCACATCTCCCATTTCTATTCCGGCCAGCTTCACTGCTAGGTGAAGAGCCGCTGTTCCTGCACTCAATGCCGCCGCATGGCTGACTCCTGCGTAAGCTGCCAGCTCTTTTTCAAATTCATCTACATTTTTTCCTAAAGGAGCTACCCAATTAGTGTCAAAGGCCTCCTGAATGTATTCCATCTCATGTCCGTTCATAGTAGGACTTGCTAAAAAAATGCGTTTCTTTTCCATATGTTCTCCTCCTTCGCATTTTTTGAGATCAAAAAAAGCCCGTCTCAGGCTTTTTATCTTTTTCTATCTCTATTGTAATTTTATCTGCTTTTCTAAGCTCTCTCCTCATCCTTCTCCATCACGATCCCAAACAGCACTGTCTTTTCTCCCAGCATTTTCACCTGTACGACCGCGTACCGTTTATGAAGATTGATTCTGAGAATTTCCTTCTCAAAGGCCTTCAAAGGCCCTCTTATTACATCAATTGTTCCGTCTTGATTCACTGCAATTTCACTTGGGCGGATAACAAAGCAAGCCTTTTCTCTGTTCTCGGATTCTTCTCGCCCATCCTCTCTTAACATTTGAATTTCCTGTTCTGTGTTTCCTGAAATCTTCTTCAGAAACAGTATCTCTTCTTCAGCCAGAGGGACAAACTCAAACTTCCCGTTTCCAAGAATTTTTGTCAGCTTTGGAACCTGCTTCAGCTGAAAAAACAACTCTTCTGCTTCTTCTGTCTCCACAAAAATATATCCTGGAAACATAACTTTTCGCAGAAGCGCCCACTGTCCGCCGGAACGCTTCGGCCACTCCGCTTTTAAAATCATGTATCTGCTGCACAGCTTTTTATCCAGAGATCGGCGCATCAGCCGGAGAATCTCTTCCTCTCTCCCAGTCTCTGTCTGTATTACATACCACATAGATGCCTTCCGCCTTCCTGAAAACGCCTTTCACAGCAGAAAAAGGTATAGCTCCGCCATACCAGCATAATCAGCTGAAAAAAATTCAGCGTTTACCCTGATTTTCTGTCTGCGCTTCGGCGCCTCTATCACATCCATCAAATCCAGCATGCCTCATAAGCTGTACTGTGTTCTCTGGAATTTTTCAAGTTTCCTACGACACTGCCGCCTCATCAAGAGCCAGTCCGGCCCAGACAGACGCCTTCCTATTTCCGATAGAAATTTCCATCTTGGCAAAGCGTCGGTGCCAGTCAAAGGTCTTTACCTGATTTTCCCGTCCTGCCAAAGGCCCCCTTGTGATTCTGGAACATCCCGTCACCCGGTCTTTGTAACCGTAGGACAGAGACAGGAGGTGATCCTGCCCGCATAGCCCGCGCAGGCACGCCTCCTCCTCCGGATAGACGGAAATCAGATACCCCGGTTCTTCCATGATCCGGACGATCTGGCGGTATTCCTCCAATGCCTTTGACAAAAGCCCTGGATGTTCGCTCTGCAGAAAGACATATCCTGGAAACAGTTCTTTTATCTGCCGTTTCCAGCTTCCATCCACTCTCCACAGCCGCTCGCTCTGGAAATAAAACGCTTCCTCCAGCGACCTTCTGTCCAGATGCTGATTCAGGGAATGGACAATTTCCGCCTCTTTCCCTGCCCGGCACTGCAGTACATACCAGCTCATCTGCGTCCATCCTTTCCATTTGTGTCGCTTAACAGGCAGTTAAGCGACACTTTTTTACGCTGACAAAAACCAGATTTGAGTCGTCCGTTCGTTCTCATAAAAAGTTCTGGATATTTTTTGTTTTTTTGAGTTGAAAATTAAAAGAAAACTAAGAAAATTTTAGAAATAAGAGAAAAATGTACCTGTTTATGGCGATTGACTCCCCTGTTAAAGGGTGTTATAATTTACGGGAACAAAAGAGCTTTGTTCAAAATGAAAGAGTTTTCTATAAAATACCAAAAAAGTGTCGCTTAACTGCCTGTTAAGCGACACTTTTTTCCTGCCTGTACTTCTCTTTGCTAATACTTCCGCATAATCAGCAGCTCCACCGCCAGCCGGTCTCCCAGCCGTCCTGTCTTAACTGCCTCCTCGGCCTCCACGCAGGCTTCCACGCAGCCAGCCAGCTGCTCCTTTGTGAAATTTCTAGCCTGGGGCATCAACTTGGCAGCCGCAAAGGGCGGAATTTTAAGCTTTGAGGCAATGGCGCTTTTATCGTTTCCAGAGGCCATCATTTCTTTTACCAGCAGAATTTGATTAAACTGTCTGGCGATTAAAAAGAGGATTCTCATCGGCGGCTCCTTTAAAGTCAGAAGATCCTCGTAGCGATCCATGGCTGTTTTTGTCTTTCCCGCAACAATGGCCGTCACCATATCAAAAATCTTGTTTGTCACCTGCACTGTTGTGACAGCCTCTATGTCCTCCCTGGCCACAATTTCCTGTCCCATGGTGTAGGAAATCAGTTTTTCCAGCTCTGTGCGGATGGTTTCCATGTCGTCTCCTGTCCGCTCCAGAAAGAGATTCATGTCAGAGGAGGTGATCTTTCTTCCGTTCTGCGCCAGAATCCGCCCTGCCCACACAGCCAGCTGGGAAGCGCTCTGCCGCTTCAGCTCCACTGCGCTGCCTAATTCCTTTACTTTTTTATACAGGCGGTTCCTCTTATCTACTGCCGACTCCACAAATACCATGCAGGTGGTGTCCGGAATATCCGGCAGCGCCTCCACCAGCTCGTCAGAAGCCGCCTTGAAGCATCCGCTGTCCTCCACCAGAATCAGACGCCTGTCGCTGAAAAATGGCATGGTATTGGCCAGGCTGATCAGTTCCTGCACGTCCAGCCCTTTCCCCTCAAAATAGTTATAATTCATGGTGTCGTCCCCTGCCACAGCCTGGCGAAGACGCTTTTTATAGCTCTGCTTTAGAAACTCTTCCTCTCCAAACAGCAGATAAAAACGCTTGAAATCTCCTGATTTAATATCCTGGTTTAATGTCTCCATATCCTGTTCTCCAATCGCTGCTTACGCGCTGCAGCCTCTGCTCTGCTTCCGCCTTGCTATTCGATACTATTATATAATCAATCCTTCTGTTTGCCAATCCGGTTTCTGTATCTATACACAGCTCCATACACAGCAAACGCGCATTTGTGCTGTCTTCCGCCGCCAGGGGAAATGCTTGAGCCCCAAAACCTGAAATTTTATCTGTTTTTGAGAAATCCCTGTATTTCCAGCTCCTTTCCGTCTGTCCTGACCGTGATCATCCCCTGCTCTTCTGTGGCCCAGCTGGCAATTCCCCTTTCTTCCAGTCTTTCTATAACCTCCGGATGGGGATGGCCGTAGGAATTATCCTTTCCATAGGACAAAACGGCAATTTGGGGCCTCACTGTATCTAAAAACAGCTCTGAGCTGGACGTAGAGGATCCATGATGGCCTGCCTTTAAAATCTGAACCTGCTTTTTCTCATCCCAGACCTCTGCAATCTCAGCTTCCCCCTCTGTCCCCAGATCTCCCATGAGCAGCATGGAAAAATCCCCGTATTCAGCCAGAAGCACCTCAGAATGGCCGTTTCTGTCGCTGCTTAAAGTATCTCTGTATGGGTACAGGCAGGACAGGGAAAGCTTTCCCGACTGTATTAAGTCTCCGGCGCAGATATAGTCTGCTTTCACTCCTTTTCTGGCTGCTGCAGACTTCAGCTTTTCGTAGATCTCCTCCCCTTTTCCAGGAAGAGGAAGAAACAGGCGGCCAATTTCGATTCCCGTGTCCTCCTCTAACAGCCACATCAGTCCGCTTATGTGATCCTGATCTCCATGGCTGACAAAGGCCATATCTATTTTTCTGATTCCCCTGCTCTTTAAAAGCGGTTCCAGCCTTTGTTCTCCCAGTTTTTTCAGCTGGGTGCTTCCTCCGTCCACCAAAATCACTTGTTTTTTTGTCTCCAGAAGAATTCCGTCCCCCTGCCCCACGTCGATAAAATCAATCCGGAGTCCGGAGACAGAACGATACAGCAGAAAAGCGATAAGAGACGACAAAAATCCCCAAATCTTTATTCTGTCCATAAGCCTGCCTTTTGCCGCCGCTTCTCTGTCTTTTGCCCTCATTTCTCCGGCCTTTGTCCTCTCTCCCGTCTCCGCGCGCTCTCTCCCGCGGTTTCCCAAAAAGTGCAGAAACGCTGCTAAAACGCCATAGTAGGCCGCCAGCTTCCAGGATTCTGGCCTTCCTAAAATCAGAGAGCTGCCAGGGAGACGCTTCGTCAGGCGGCAGAGCATTTCATACCATGCAAAAATGTAGTGGCAGGTTCCCATGCTTCCCACTGCGCCAAGCTCCAGCAGACGGCCCGCCGCTGCCGCAGCGCCAGACAGAGTTCCAGCTCCTGCCGCAGCGGCCAAAAGTGAAATTCCTGCCATCCCCATGAGAAGGCCTGCGATCCCTGCGCCCACCACATAGGTCATCAGAGGAATCACAAGGAAATTCAAAAAAATCCCATACAGAGGATATTCAAAAAAATGGTACAGCACAATAGGCCCTGTAACAAGCTGAATCGCCAGACTCACGGCCAGAGCGTTTTCCCATTCCTTTTTGCACTCCAGACCGTCAGACAGCTCTTTTCCAGCCCAGCCAATGGCAAACACTGCTCCAAAGGAGAGCTGAAAGGCGCCGGTAAAAATAACAAAGGGATTTTCAAGAGACAGGCAGATCGCTGCCAGAGACATGGCGGACAAAAGATCATAGGTTCTGCCCAGATAAGACGCGGCAAAGGAGCAGGCAAGCATCAGACAGGCACGGAAAACCGACGGGCCGAATCCCGTCATGGTTCCATAGAGAAAAAGAAGCCCTCCGCTCCACACTCCGGCCCAGCCAAATCCCAGCCCCAGACGCCGGAGCAGACGATAAAGTCCCATTCCTATTAAAGATACGTGGAGCCCGCTGACTGCCAGAAGGTGGGCAATCCCGTTTTTCTGGTACAGGTCGTTTATTTCCTCATCCATCTGTGTCTTGTCCCCCAGAAGGACCGCCGACAAAAGCCCCGCATCTTTTTCTGTGCAGAATTGTTTCAAAGCTTCCCTGGCCCTTTCCCTGAAGCTGTAAGCGGCCGCCTTCAAAGGATCCGCCGATCGGTCTGTAATTTCCGCCTTTTTAGCGCTCATCCTGCAGCAGATGTGCCTGGAACGGTAATAAAGCCGATAGTCAAACTCTCCCGCGTTTCTGGCCGGTTCGAAGCTTTCCAGTTCTCCCATGCACAAAAGCTTCATTCCTGGAAGCAGCTCTTCTTTCCCTATCTCCTCCGGAGGCAGATAGACCAGCAGGCGGTCTAACTCGTACTCCTTCCATTCTTCCTGCCCGTCTGCACTCTCTTTCTTTTTTGTTTTCTCTTTTGTTATCTCTTTTGTTTTCTCTTCTTTCCCCTCTGATTCCGTCTCTGCCGATTCTCTTTCCGGATCGGTTTTTCTCACTGCTGCTTTTACATCCTTCAGCTGGACAGACACCCTTCCATCCTTCTCCTGAATGGTCTCTGCCGTTCCCTCCGCCCTGGCTGCCAGTTCGGAAAAGCCGAATGTTCCCTCTTCCCTTACAATTGCCTCCTCCTGAAGTCCGGCTTCCATCCTGGCTGCGCCAAGAAAAGCGAACGCCGCCAGCGCGAAAATCGGAGCCAGACGCGCCTTTTCAAGCCTTCTCCTGCTGAAAAAGCCTGTTTCCATTGAAAAAAGCCCTCTTACAGATCCGGCTGTTCTGCCAGTATCCGCAAAAAGGGCACAGAATACCAGCGCCGCCGCAAATGCTGCCGCGCCGCCTTTTACGATGATTTCATCCGCCGCATTTCTCCAGGCCAGATACGCCCCTGCCTCTCCAAGTACAATGGCTGCTGCTGTCCAAAGTAGCGGTCGTTTTATGATTATTTCCTCCTTGTCTTATCCCTCCTGATTCAAAATATACTGCTCGTCCCGGTCAAATGGCTGATTCAGGGGGATTGCATCCCGGTACATGATATCCTGGGATCCGTTTACTGTAATCTGCACTTTATTTACTGTCTGAAGCTCTGTCAGAGAATCCACGATTGCGTAGACTGTCAGTTTTTCCGAGGTGTTCGGCACTCCTGCCAGAAAGCTGCTGTCAAAGTTTACGTAGCAGATATTCTCCGCCACAGATACGTTTAAAATCTTGGTCTCCTTGGGAAGAACGGGATTTACCGCGTCGTCCAGAGGACCCGCTACCAGCTGTTCCACCACCAGACGTTCCAGAGAGGTGTTGGCGCTGTGCACCACAGTTCTGGTTTCCGGAATCAGGGCCGTTCCCTCCTCGTTAGAAAAATAAAGGGTCAGCTCTGCCTGTTCATAGGAATTAATATCCGTGACTCCCTCCACAAAATCGCTCTTTCCCAAAGCTCCCACCGGATTTCCGGCGCTGTCCAGCTTTGGCTGCCCCTCGCAGCTGATCGCCACGAACTCCACTCCCTCCGCCTGAGTCAGCGTCTTGACAAACGCCGCCCGGCACAGGATTTCCCGGATCGGCTCTATGGAGTTGTACTCCTTGCTGAAATCCAGATAGAGTACGTTGTCGTTCTTTTTCATTCCCAGAAGCTTTGTCTTATCCGTCAACGCCGGCTGGTACTCCGTATCTGCCGGAGGAGTCAGAAGCTGGCCGGCCAGTTCTCCGAGAAGCTGTTCCGTGTCCTCTGTCTCTGTCTTATAGCTGCAGGGGCTGAGCTTCAGGCCGGAAGCGTCCAAGTAATAAATCTGGTACTCTCCCGATCCGGACGCCTCGTTTTCCTCCTTCCGCTTTCCTTTGCAGCCTGTGCAGAACACTGCTAAAAGCAGCGCTGCCGCCAGAAGAAACGCTGCCTTCTTTCCTCTCCCGGTTCTTTTTTCCGCTGTTTTCATTTCTGCCCTCCTGTTCTTTCCGAACTTCTGTCTGTAAAAAAGCTCTTTGAATCTTCTCATTTCAGGCCGCCTCTACGGAATATAATTCAGAGGAATCCGGACGGTGAAGGTGGTTCCCTCCCCCTCCCTGCTCTGCAGCTTGATCGCTCCCTGGTGCATCAGCACAATGCTCTTTGTAATGGCAAGTCCCAGGCCAGTGCCTCCTGTCTCCCTTGACCGGGCCTTGTCTACCCGGTAAAAACGCTCGAACACGTGCTCCTGCGCCTCCTGGGATATGCCAATTCCATTGTCTGAAATTTTTACATAGAAAAACTTGTGATCTGCGTCCAGAGTCACATGAACCCAGCCGTCCTCATGATTATACTTAATGGCGTTTTCCACTAAATTAGTGAGGGCCAGGGAAAGCTTTACCTCGTCCACATCTGCAGACACCTGGCGGATGCTTTCAAATACCAGCTCGATATTTCTCTTCTTGGCAATGGGCCGAAGCCGCTTTAAAATCTGCTCCAGAAGGCCGTTTAAATTGGCTGTGGCCACATTCAGCTCCGCATTGGATTTATCTGCCCGCACCAGCGTCAGGAGATCGTCGATAATCTTGCTCTCCCTGTCAATCTCATCGGAAATATCGGATAAAAATTCCCGGTAAAGCTCTGCCGGGGCGTCCTCCATTCCCATCAGGGAGTCTGCCAGAACCCGGATAGAGGTAATAGGCGTTTTCAGCTCATGGGATACGTTAGAGACGAACTCCTGCCTGGACTGGTCTACCGCTTTCAGCTTCCCCAGAGTGCGGCTCACCGCATCAGAAATTTCTCTTGTTTCCCTATAGTCGCCTATCATGATATCCTGTTCCAGATCTCCGTCCGCCACAATTCCCAGAACCTTCCGAAGCCTTGTGAACGGCCGGATCAGCACGCCGGCAGCTAAAAATGCCAGACCGGCGGCCAGCCAGAGAATCACAATCTGGAAAAAGAACATTTTCTCGGAAATCTGGCTGTCCAGAAGCTCGATCCTCTCTGTGGACGCAGTAAACAGCAGAACTCCGTCCGCCATCCCGTTTTCCTCCTTCTCCTGGATAGGGAAGGCCAGGGAAAAATAGTCCTTTTTTTTGTTGTAGCTGCTCTGCGTCTCTCCAGAATAGGCCTTCAGCACTTCCTCTGTGATATTAAATTTCCCCTCTGCCAGCCCGTAGGTATCCTTCACAATCTTAAAATTCCGGTCTGCCACAAGAATCCGGCCGTTAAACAGCTCTGCCGTCACTGCCAACTCTGTATCCATAATCGGATTTTTCGCCCCGCTGTTCGCATAGTCGGAACTGAGCATCTTGTTGACCAGGATCAGGCATTTATTCTGGGCATGGATCATGGTATCCTCCACCTGGCTCTGCCGCAGCGTGGAGGTCAGCATGGCTGACTGAGTGAGAAGGGGAACAATGGTAAATACCAGAATACAGAAAAGCAGAGGGAGCCGCATGCTGACTGCATGGCGGGCCTCCCTCCTGGTCTTTTTCTTAAAAACGCCGCCCCACATCTATGCTTCCATCCTCCTGGTAGCCGCCAGGGCCAGGGATCCTGGGCCGATGTGGCAGGCAATGCTGAGCGGAAGCGGATCCAGATAAATATCTGCCTCCGGGAACAGCTCTCTCAGCTCCTCGCTGAAAGCCTGGGCCGCCTCGTCGTTCTGCGTGTGGGCGATTTCAATATGCGTTTTCGTACAGGTTTCATCTCCCAGACGCTCCTTCAAGTCCTTCTGGATCGCTGAGATCATGATGTTTTTCGCCTGTTTTGTGGTTCTGGCCTTGGAAAAGGCGTCCAGCTTTTTCCCCAGGATAATCAGCACCGGCTTAATCTTTAAAAGGGTGCCCAGGGCTGCGGCGGCAGCTGTAATGCGCCCTCCCTTTTTCAGGTACTTGAGCGTGTCCACTGTAATATAAATCACAGAATCTCCCTGCGTCTCCTCCAGCTTCCGCTTAATATCAGCGCCGCTTACCCCTGCCTTCGCCAGTTCCAGGGCGTCCAGAGCCGACTGTCTCTGAGTAACAGAAACACGGTGGTTATCCACTACATGGACTTTTCCCTCATAGTCCTGGGCCAGAACCATGGCCGTCTGGCAGGCGCTGGAAAGGCCGCTGGACATGGGAATGTGGACAATCTCGTCGTATGTTGTGAGAAGTCCGTCCCACAGCTTCATCACTGAATCAGGAGAAGGCTGGGAGGTGCTGATATCAGCGCCTCCGTTCATCTTCTCGTAAAATTCCTGATGAGTCAGGTCCACTCCCTCCAGATACGTTCTGCCGTCCACCATAAACGGCATCGGAAGCACGTAGATTCCCAGTTCTTCTCCCTGCTTCTGGGTAATTCCGCTGTTGCTGTCCGTGACAATCGCTGTTTTCATTCCTTCTCCTCCCGCATTCTCCCTGCTTTCCTATTTTCTAATCAGAAGAGATTTTCCTGTCATCTCTTTCGGCTGCTCCATACCCATCAGTTCAATTAAAGTCGGAGCGATATCTGCCAGGCATCCGCCTTCTCTCAGTCCGTAGGAAGCGTCTGCTCCTACAAGGATAAATGGAACTGGATTGGTGGTATGGGCAGTCCATGGTTTTCCTGTCTCCGGATCCACCATGACCTCAGCGTTTCCATGATCCGCACAGATGAACATAACGCCGCCCATCTCCTTCACTGCATCCACTGCTTTTCCAATACACTGGTCTACTGCCTCAATCGCCTTGATGGCGGCAGCTTCCACGCCTGTGTGGCCTACCATGTCAGGATTTGCAAAGTTTACAATCACTACGTCGTAATCGCCTGACTTAATAGCTCCCACCAGCTTTTCGCAGACAGCAGGAGCGCTCATTTCAGGCTTTAAGTCGTAGGTTGGAACTTCCTTCGGGGATGGAACGAGAATGCGGTCCTCTCCCTTGTTAGGCTCCTCCACACCGCCGTTAAAGAAGAAGGTCACGTGAGCGTATTTCTCTGTCTCTGCAATTCTGGCCTGAGTTTTATGGTTGGCTGCCAGGAACTGGCCGAAGGTATTGGTAATGCTCTCTTTCTTGAAAGCTACCAGCTTATTTTCAATGGTCTCATCATAATCTGTAAAGCATACGAAAGTCAGGTTCAGGTGCTTTTCGCGCTCAAAGCCTGTAAACTCATTGTCGCAGAAAGCTCTTGTAATCTGTCTTGCGCGGTCTGGACGGAAGTTATAGAAAATCACGGAATCCCCGTCCTGGATCAGACCTACGGGAGCGCCGTTCTCCTCAATAACAGTAGGAAGCACGAACTCGTCAAACTTCTCCGCGTCATAGGAAGCCTGGATTGCTGCCTGGGCGCTGTCTGCGCGGTTTCCTTCTCCCTTTGTCATAACGTCGTAAGCCAGCTTATTTCTGTCCCAGTTTTTATCTCTGTCCATGGCGTAATAGCGGCCCATCACAGAAGCTACCTTTCCAACGCCGATCTCCTGCATCTTTTCCTCAAGCTCTGCCACAAAGCTCTTTCCAGATGCAGGCGGCGTATCGCGGCCGTCTAAAAAGCAGTGTACAAACACCTTCTCAAGGCCGTTTCTCTTAGCCAGATCCAGAAGACCATAAATGTGGGTATTGTGGCTGTGTACGCCTCCGTCAGAAACAAGGCCAAACAGGTGAAGAGCAGACCCGTTCTGTTTGCAGTTCGCCACTGCCTGTAAAAACTCCGGAATCTCAAAGAAATCTCCATCCTGGATGGACTTGGTAATTCTTGTGAGCTCCTGGTACACAATACGTCCGGCTCCCATATTCAGATGGCCTACCTCAGAGTTTCCCATCTGGCCGTCAGGAAGTCCCACTGCCATTCCGCTGGCATAGCCCTTTACAAACGGGCACTGGCTCTTTAACTGATCCATCACCGGCGTCTTTGCCTCACAAACTGCATTGTGATCGCAGCTGTCATTTAATCCATATCCGTCGAGAATCATCAGTACCGTTGGTTTTTTGCTCATAATATTCTCCTTCACTGTCTCTGCCTGTCCCAAGCGCCGAAACGGTGCTCAGAAGGCTGTATCGTTAATGTTCAAATTTGTAAAAGTCTTTCCGTTCCTTATTCTACATGATTTCTATTTAAGTTTCAATGGGATAGTGTCAAATTTTTGTCAAAACAAAGCTCTCCAGTTTCTGCTCCCAGTCCGGCCGCTTTCAAATTCATGCCGGGCCCTCCATAAAACTTTCGTTTTCTGTTTTGCGTTAAGTTTTAAAAGTTTAACGTAATAAATCATTGACAGAAGCACATTTCTGCTCTACAATAGGCCACATAGCTGTACAACGACGAAACATCATCGTTTCATTACCTGCAAATTTATTCGCTGCATTCGCCTAAACTCTGGCGAAAGAAAGGAATCAGATATGATTATTATTATGAAACCCGGCGCTTCTGAAGAAAATATCAGAAATGTAGCCGGACAGATCGAAGAAAAAGGCCTGACTGTTCATCTCTCCCACGGAACCGAGGTGACCATCATCGGCGTAGTAGGAGACAAATCAAAGCTTCAGGGTTCCAACTTAGAGATCGCCGACGGCGTCGATAAAGTTGTGGCCGTAACAGAGTCCTACAAGCTGGCTAACAAAAAATTTCATCCGGAGCCGTCCTCCGTATCCCTGTCCAACACCTCTGTGGGGCCGGAGAATCTGACTGTCATGGCCGGTCCCTGCGCCATCGAAAGTTCCACCCAGCTGATGGAGACGGCATTTGCCGTAAAGAAGGCGGGAGCCACTGTGCTGCGCGGCGGCGCCTTCAAGCCCCGCACCTCCCCCTACTCTTTCCAGGGCCTGGAGACAGAGGGATTAAAATATATGAAAGAAGCCAGGGAAGCCACCGGACTTTCCGTCATCTGTGAAGTAACCAGCGCCCGCGCCATTGAGGACGCTGTAAAATACGTAGATCTGCTCCAGATCGGCGCCCGAAACATGCAGAATTTCGAGCTGCTGAAGGAAGCTGGAAAGACAGGTCTCCCCATCCTTTTAAAACGCGGCCTTTCCGCCACCATCGACGAGTGGCTCAATGCCTCCGAATACATCATGGCAGAGGGAAATTCCAATGTAATTCTCTGCGAGAGAGGCATCCGCACCTTTGAGACGGCCACCAGAAATACTCTGGATCTCTCCGCTGTTCCGGTTCTGCGCCAGAAGACCCACCTTCCCATTATCGTGGATCCCAGCCACGCCACCGGCGTGAGAGCCTATGTGGAGCCTATGGCTAAAGCCGCCGTATCGGCAGGCGCCGACGGACTGATGATCGAGGTTCATCCATGCCCGGAGAAAGCTCTCTCCGACGGCCCGCAGTCCCTCACCTTCCAGGAATTTGACAGCCTGATGAACCGGCTCAGACCGTACGCAGCCCTGGAGGGAAGGACGCTGTAGTTTTTTATTACTTAAAACACGTCAATCTGACACATTTTCATGGCCTCGAGAGCGTTTCTATGGCTCTCCGGGGTCACTCCCGCACAGCAGGAAGAATCTACTTTTACAGGAGTTCCAGGCAGGACTGCCTTTATCAGCATGGCGTTTGAAATGACACAGATGTCTGTGCAGAGTCCTGCCAGCTCCACAGATTTGTACTCTCTTCCTCCTACATATCTTCCCAGATCCAGGCTTGCAAAGGACGGCTTCTCAAAACGCGTTCCCTCAAAAGCAGCTATTTCCGGACAGAGCTCCCAGCCCTGCGTCCCCTTCTGGCAGTGTACCACTGGAAGCTTCTTGCCTTCCAGCGTCTCCAGATAATTCTCGTAGTGAGTATCCATGGTAAACAGAATCTCGCAGTCCTCTCCCTGATATTCCTCAATCTTTTTTACCACTGCCGGAACAATCTGTTTTGCCTCCTCTGTCCCCAGAGAGCCGTCGATAAAATCATTCTGCATATCTACCACAATCAGCAGTTTTTTCATATTGCTATTCTCCATTCTATTTCCTCCTGAAATCCTTTTCATCTATATTTGTTAAAATTAGAGAACAGTATATCACACCAGCCTTTTTGTATCAATGAAAAACCTCTTAATTATTTCTGTCTTTTTTCTGGAAAATCCCGGATAAAAATCTTCCCGCGTTTATGGCAGAATAGAAGAAAGAGGCACAGGATCGTTCCCGGATCGCCGTGCCTCTCTTCTCACTGTCTCTTATTTATTGTAATTTACAATCTGTCCAAAATCTGGCTTTAAGGAAGCTCCTCCTACCAGTCCGCCGTCAATGTCTGCCTGTGCAAACAGCTCCGGAGCGGAAGCGGCAGATACGGAACCGCCGTACTGGATGCGGATAGCTTCTGCTGCAGCCTCGTCATAAATCTCGCCGATGCACTGACGGATAGCTGCGCATACCTCCTCAGCCTGCTCTGTGGTAGCTACCTTTCCTGTTCCGATAGCCCAGATTGGCTCGTAAGCGATCACTGCTGTCTTAGCCTGCTCTGCAGTTACGTTTAAGAAGGCAATCTTAATCTGCTGGCGGATCCAGTCGATGGTGATTCCCTGCTCTCTCTGTGTTAAGGACTCTCCGCAGCAGATGATTGGTGTGAGGCCGTGCTCGAAGGCCTTTAATACCTTCTTATTTACAGTCTCATCTGTCTCTGCAAAGTACTCTCTTCTCTCAGAATGTCCGATGATCACATACTTTACGCCTGCGTCAACCAGCATATTCGGGGAAATCTCTCCTGTGAAAGCTCCCTTCTCCTCAAAGTACATGTTCTCAGCGCCGATCTGGATGTTAGTTCCCTTGGCAGCCTCCATCGCTGGGATAATGTCAATAGCCGGAACGCAGAATACTACGTCAACCTCGTCGTTTGTCACTAATGGCTTTAATGTATTTACAAGCTCTACTGCCTCGGAAGGCGTCATGTTCATCTTCCAGTTTCCTGCAATAATTTTCTTTCTTGCCATGTCAGAATTCCTCCTCTTTTATTCTTATATTTATTTCAGTCGAAAACACCTCGCTAAGTGCTATCGGGTATGTTCCCTCAGCTACGCCTCGAAAGAACCTCGTCTAGATTCGGGAACGACCTTCGCACTAAGCTCGAAAACACCTCGCTAAGTGCTATCGGTCATTTGCGGCTGCTACGCCTGGAAGCTCTTTGCCCTCCAGGAACTCTAAGGATGCGCCGCCTCCTGTGGAGATGTGAGTCATTTTATCGCCGAAGCCTAACTGGTTTACTGCTGCTGCAGAATCGCCGCCTCCGATGATAGTAGTAGCGTCTGTCTCTGCCAGAGCCTTGGCCACCTCGATAGTTCCCTTAGCCAGAACCGGATTCTCGAATACGCCCATCGGTCCGTTCCATACCACTGTCTTAGCGGATTTTACTGCCTCTGCAAACATCTTGGCAGACTCTGTTCCAATATCCAGACCCATCATATCTGCCGGGATAGCGTCTGCAGATACGTTCTTCACCTCGATCTCAGCGTCGATTGGGCTTGGGAATGCTGCTGCCACAGCCGCGTCTACAGGAAGGAGGATCTTCTTACCCAGCTTCTCAGCCTTTGCGAGCATCTCGCGGCAGTAATCTAACTTGGTGTCGTCCACTAAGGAGCTTCCGATTTCCTTGCCCTCTGCCTTTAAGAAGGTGAACGCCATACCGCCTCCGATGATCAGGGTATCGCACTTCTCAAGCAGGTTGGAGATTACGTTTAACTTATCAGCTACCTTAGCTCCGCCCAGGATAGCTACGAATGGGCGCACCGGGTTGTTGACTGCATTGCCCAGGAAATCGATCTCCTTCTGCATTAAGTAGCCTACGGCTGCTGTGTCTACGTACTGTGTCACGCCTACGTTGGAGCAGTGTGCTCTGTGAGCTGTTCCGAACGCGTCGTTTACATATACATCGCAAAGGGAAGCCAGTTCCTTGCTGAATGCTTCTCCGTTCTTGGTCTCCTCTGCTCTGTAGCGTGTATTCTCCAGAAGAATAACCTCGCCGTCCTTCATAGCCTCTGCAGCTGCCTTTGCGTTTGGTCCTACAACCTCTGGATCAGCGGCAAACTTTACCTCCTGGCCTAACAGCTCAGAAAGGCGGACTGCAACCGGCGCTAAGGAAAGCTCCGGCTTCGGCTCTCCCTTCGGCTTTCCTAAATGGGAGCAGAGAATTACTTTTCCGCCGTCAGCAATTAACTTCTTAATAGTAGGAAGGGCTGCTACCAGACGGTTCTCATCTGTAATTTTTCCGTCCTTTAACGGTACGTTAAAATCGCAGCGCACTAACACTCTTTTTCCCTTTACCTGAATATCGTCAACAGATTTTTTATTAAGCATGAACATGCTCCTTTCTCATTTTTTTACCAAAAAAGGCAGCCCGGTCCAGGACGGACCGGACCACCTTTTTACGTGAATCCTATTCTCTCTTCGTCAAACGAACTGGAAATCCGCAATTAGTTTAACTCAGCGAAGTACTTAATTGTACGAACCATCTGGCTTGTGTAGGAGTTCTCGTTGTCGTACCAGGAAACTACCTGTACCTGGTAAGTATCCTCGTCCACCTTGGAAACCATGGTCTGTGTAGCGTCGAATAAGGAACCGAAGCGGATACCAACGATATCGGAAGATACGATCTCCTCCTCGTTGTAGCCGAAGGACTCTGTAGCTGCTGCCTTCATAGCTGCGTTGATTCCCTCTTTTGTTACGTCCTTGCCCTTAACAACTGCTGTTAAGATAGTAGTGGAACCTGTCGGAACCGGAACACGCTGAGCGGAACCGATTAACTTTCCGTTTAACTCAGGAATTACAAGGCCGATAGCCTTAGCAGCTCCTGTGGAGTTCGGAACGATATTAACAGCGCCTGCTCTTGCTCTTCTTAAATCGCCTTTTCTGTGCGGTCCGTCAAGGATCATCTGATCGCCTGTGTATGCATGGATTGTGGACATGATACCGGACTGAATCGGAGCGTAGTCGTTCAGAGCCTTTGCCATCGGAGCCAGGCAGTTAGTTGTACAGGAAGCTGCAGAAATAATGTTGTCTTCCTTTGTTAATACGTTGTGGTTTACGTTGTAAACGATAGTTGGCAGATCGTTTCCTGCTGGAGCAGAGATAACTACCTTCTTAGCGCCGGCGTCGATGTGAGCCTGTGCTTTTGCCTTGGATGTGTAGAAACCTGTACACTCCAGAACTACGTCTACGCCAAGCTCTCCCCAAGGAAGCTCTGCTGCGTTAGCCTTTGCGTAGATTGTGATAGTCTTTCCGTCAACTGTGATGGAGCCCTCTCCGGCCTCTACTGTATGTCCCTCGTATCTGCCCTGGGAAGAGTCATATTTTAATAAGTGAGCTAACATCTTCGGATCTGTTAAATCGTTGATAGCTACTACTTCGTAACCCTCTGCGTCAAACATCTGTCTGAAAGCGAGACGGCCGATACGGCCAAAACCATTAATTGCAACTTTTACTGCCATGATTTCATTCCTCCTAAGAATTTTATTTCATGATGGTTAGTTAATAGGATTGTTAAATAATAATCAACCTACTTTGTATTGTACCTAATTCTTCCAGAAATAGCAAGGGTTTTTTTGAACTTTTATAAAATTTACACCGCCCTTTTACCTGCTTTTGTACAGTATCTGTGTCAAGGAACTGCTGCTTCCTTTTTGTGTTGCATCCCTGCTTCCTTTTCTATATAATTTATATCATCTCTAACTGGCGGGTAAATTATACCCATACTCTGAAAAACAGGATGTGAAACAAGTGAATTTCCGTATTTTAAATCTTTACAGAATGAAAAATTCCGCTGGGAAGACTCACGGCAATACCTGTAAGAAGCAAAAAAAGTCCACTCTGGAGACGACTCTCTCCCGTAGCTTTTTTGCCGTCTCTGCAGTTCTCCTGCTGCTTTCCCTCGGCATTACCATGTACTATGATATTACCAGGCAGAGAAAAGAGGTGGACTCCACTATCAGCGGACTTGCCGCCTACATCGCTTCCATGCCTCAGGTAATCGACATGCTCCAAATGGGTTATCCCTCTGATTCCGTCAGGAAGGATCTCGACTCCCTGTGCAGCAACACGGCCAACCTGAACGTGGTGCTCATCTGTGACAAAAACGGACTGCGCTTTTACCACACTGATCGCAATACTACCGGTGAAACGGTCACAGACGGAGACGAGGCGGCGGCCCTGGCCGGAAGCCCACCCTATATTACCATCGGCTACGGCTCTCTCGGCACCCAGCGCCGTGCCTTTCACTCCATTCAGGATGACTCGGGGGCTATCATCGGGTATGTGATGGCCTCCGTTTTTACCGCACACCTGTCTGACAGCCAGAAGCGCATTATGGCTCTGTATTTGACAGTGCTGGCTTTTATGCTTCTTGTAAGCCTGTTGCTCTCAAGAGGCGTTGTGGTTCTGCTCCGGGGAAGGCTGATGGGCCACGAACCTGAGGAGCTTTTAGACATCTGCATCCGTCAGGATACCGTTCTCGGCTCCCTGGAGGAAGGGCTCGTAGCCGCCGATCCCTCCGGCAGGGTGCTGTTTGCCAATCAGGCGGCAGCCGATCTGCTCTGCAGCGGATGCATGCCTGACAGTCTGGAAGAAAAACAGCTGTCTGCACTGTTTCCGGATACAGACTGTTCCAGCCTGCTGTCCAGGGACGCTCTCCGGAATAGGGCAGATACATCCCATTTCTCCGTCTCCAGCCTGATTACCAATGTGGGCAGCCGCACTCTGCTTATTAAGGCAATTCCCATAATAAAAAAGGATTCTGTAAAGGGCGTCCTCATGGTTCTGAACGACAGGACTGAGATGCTCAGAATGTCGGACGAGCTGTCCGGAACCCGCGCAACCCTGGATACGCTGCGTGCCTTCAACCATGAGTTTATGAACAAACTCCACGTCATCCTGGGATATCTGCAGACAGGAGAAACAAAAAAGGCTATCACCTTTATCATGAACAGCAGCCTTGTATCCAGCCAGGCAGTCAGAGAAACTGCCGAGCGCATCCGCGTATCTTCCATCTGTGCCCTGATTATCGGAAAAATGATGCACGCGGCGGAGCTTGGCATCCGCCTGTCCCTCTCCCCTGACAGTATCTGCCTGGAGCACGATTTGCTGATTCCCAGCGAGGAAATGATTACTGCAGTGGGAAATCTCCTGGAAAATGCCGTGGAAGAGCTGGCAGACCCGGCCAATGCACACAGGGCCATAAAGGAAATCAAACTCTCCCTTTTCTGCCGGAGGGATTTTAACCTGATTGTCTGCGAGGACACAGGGCGTGGTATCTGCAGGGAGCTGGCGGGGCGTATCTGCGACAAAGGTATTTCCACAAAGGGAGACAACAGAGGCCTCGGTCTGTTCCTGATAAAGGAAATTGCCGCCCGCCGCGGCGGCGAACTTACCATTGAGACAGAGGAAGGGGAGGGAACGATAATAACCCTCGCCTTCACACGGAAGGAGAACGAAACATGTATTCAGTAATTATCGTAGAGGATGATCCAATGGTGGCTTCTATCAACCGCCAGTATGTGGAGTTGGAGCCCTCCTTTTCTGTAAAGCAGAGCTTTAAATCTGGTCAGGATGCGCTTTCCTGGCTGAGCAGAGAGGAGGCGGATCTGATTATCCTGGACTACTACATGCCACTGATGACCGGAAAAGAATTTATTGACCGGCTGCACAGCATGGGAAAGGCGCCCTCTGTTATCATGGTCACCTCTGCCAGCGACTCTGCCATTGTCCAGGAGCTGCTCTCCCGAGGCGTGCTGGACTATCTGGTTAAGCCCTTTGAACGGTCAAGATTTCGCCAGGCCCTCTCTCGCTTTGCGCAGACCAGAAGCTGCCTGGACGGCTCTCCTGAGCTAAATCAGGCAGAGATTGACAGGCTGCTCTCTCATATGCAGCCGTCCTCCTCCTTTCAGACGGAACTTGCCAAGGGCTTAAGCGAAACCACGCTGAATCTGATCCGGAATTTCCTGCAAAACCGGCCCGGAGAGTTCTTTTCCAGCGAGCAGATTGCCGAACAGGTATTCCTGTCCCGCATTACCATCCGCCGTTACGTGAACTATATGCTGGAGATGGGGGAGATTATAAGCTCCGTGGATTATCAGACCGGCGGTCGGCCTTCCATCAAATATACCTGCTCCTGCCATGTACTTTAGTTACAAAAACCTGTCATTAATTACATAAATTGACTTTCGTTTTCTGTTTCTTTATACTTCGTTTATAAATATTTAACATATTTATAATATTAAAGAAACGGAGGAAACTGTTGTTTATGGAAGCTATTTTAAGCTATTTCGGTACATATACTCCTGCTGCCGACGGCGCTGTGGCGTCGTTCAAGTTCGAGTATTTGACCACCCTGGGCTTCGCGGCCATCGTTATCTTTGCAGGCCGCGCGATCGTTGCACATTCTGCGCTTCTGCGCAAGTATGCAATCCCCGCTCCTGTTGTGTCAGGAGTCATCTTTTCCATCATCGTGTCTGTCATCAAAGGCGCAGGAATTATCGGCATCTCCTTTGATACGAAAATTATGCAGGATCTCTGTCAGAACCTGTTTTTCCTGTGCGTCGGCTTCGGTTTCAGCCTGAAAATGATTAAACATGCCGGAGGCAAACTGTGCATCATGATTGCCGTCGCCGCATGTCTTTTAATCACCTTGCAGGATATTGTCGGCGTACTGGTGGGAAATGCCATCGGCCTTCACCCACTGTTAGCCCTTCAGTGCTCTTCCGCATCCATGTCCGGCGGTGTTGGAACTGCATCCGCTTTCGGTGCGATCTTCGAGGAGTGGGGAGCCCCCAACGCCACTACCATCGGCGTGGCAGCAGGAACCTGCGGAAATATCATGGGTTCCTTAATCGGCGGTCCTGTGGCTGCCTTCCTGATCACACACCACAAATTAAAGGCTGACCCCAACGACAAGCCGGAGTCCGCAAAGACAGGCGAAGTAATCCCGCTAACCAACAGCCGCATGATTTCCATGTTTGCCATGTGCCTGCTGGTTGCCGCTCTCGGAATGCCGATCTACTGCATCCTCGACAACATTCCTATGATCGAGATGCCGAAATTCATCGGCTGCCTCTTTGCCGGCGCTATTGCGAGAAATGTGATGGAGGCTATGAATATCAAATTTTACACGCCTGAGGTAGATGCTATCGAGCACATGTTCCTCGAACTGTATCTGGCTCTGGTTCTGATGACAATTGATATTACGGCTCTGGCTCCTGTTGCGGGACAGATGGGAATTATCCTTCTTGTTCAGGCAGTATTAATAGCCCTGTTTGCTATCTTTATCTCCTACAATATGTTCGGACGCAATTACGGCGCTGCAGTCATGGCTGCCGGAAACTGCGGATGGGGCTGCGGCTCCGGCCCGAATGCCGTTGCAAACGAGAAAGCTGTTATGGATGCCTATGGCTGGCATAATGTTGCATGGGTACTGTACCCATCTTTCGCCGTCATCATTGACGACATCTACAATCCGATTTTCCTCTCTGTTTTCGGTGGAATCATAGGGAAATAAATATTGAATCCATATTCTGTCTGATATCGTCAGTAGATAGAGGAGCGCCCGCGGCCGTCTGTATGGCTGTGGACGCTCCTTTTGACTTCGACGCGATTCCCTGATTCTCTTTTTTCTGCTTTTTCCTTTGTCTTTACAGGAAATCACATAATATTTATCCTGAATCCTGTTTTTCCTTTTCTGAATGTTAATTTTATGTTATAATTATGAATAATATTTCACCTTACAGCAGAGCAGAAAAAATCTATTTTTCAGAACTGTTCTGCCATAAAAACAGGAGGCCCCCATTGAACCATCCGAGACATCCCAGGTTTATATCTGCCCGCACTGCCATAGGTATCTTTACCGCGGCTCTGCTTCTCTGTTCCTGCTCGCTGACTGGCCGTTCCGCTTCCCTCTCCAGCAGTACGGAACCGTCGGCCGGCGCGATCACTGTTCTCACTATCGGGACAGCCGACAGCGGAGGAAGCATGTACCCAGCCGGCGAGGCCATCGCCGAGGCCATTGAAACCACCTCCCACCATATCCATGTTAATATATGCGCCTCCAACGGCTCCTACACCAACATCCAGATGCTGAGCGACGGACAGATTGATCTGGGCCTTGTCAGCGGTGATGCGGCCTATGCGGCCTTTCATGGAACTCACGAATTTTCAACTGACCCTCAGACAGGACTTCGAACTATCGGAGCTGTCTATTCCAGTATTTCCAACTGGATGGCTCTGAACTCTTCTTCCCTGTTTTATGTGCATGATCTGAAAGGAAAACGCGTCTCTGTAGGTCCAGAGGCATCCAACACGGATCTCTCCGCCCGCATTGTCTTCGACCTGTTTGACATAACCCGGGAAAACACAGAAATTGAAACACGGGGAGGCATTGGCTACGGAGCGGAGGAGGTTTTAAAAGGTACTCTGGACGCTGTTCACGGCTTTGCCGGAACTCCCATAGAAGGGCTGTATAATCTTTCTGTCCAGACTCCGTCAAGACTTTTAAAGTACGCAGCCAGCGAACTGAACCAGATTCTGTCTGAAAACAACTTCTATTATCCGACCAGAATTCCTGCCGGAACCTATGAGGGACAAGCGGAAGATATAGACTCCTTTGGCGTGAAATGCCTAATCTGTGTGGACGACAGCCTGGATGAAGAGCTGGTCTATAAGCTGACTTCTATCCTCTATTCCAGACGAGAGCCCCTTGGAAAAAAACAGGTTCTCCTGAAGCCTATGTCTGAAGACGGCTTCATGTACAGTGAACTTCCCATACCGCTCCACCCGGGAGCTGAACGTTTCTACCAGGAGCAGGGACTCCTGCCCTAGTCTGGACTTCCCATATTCTCCGCCAGATAAGGCTCTGCGACTTGTGTCAGCTCAAATCCGCACTCCAAAGGAGTCTCCTACATCTCCCCATTTTCCCTGCGCCTTAAAATTTTCTTCATAGTCATCAGATACACGGTAATGCTCACTGCCGTTCCCAGAAAATCAGAAATCGGCTCTGTATAGAACACTGCCTCCACGCTGAAAAACATGGGAATCAGGACAACGCCCAGAAGATACAGGGTTTTTCTCACCGTTGACAGGGAAATTGCTATCGGCGCGATTCCCATGCCTGTGTAGCCGTCCACAATCTCATACTGGACTGCCAGAGGAATAATTCCCAGAGTAAAGATCCGGATCGCCCTCACAGTCAGCTCCACATATTCCGGATCCCTTGTAAAGATCTGGACAAAATAGTGGGGTACAGTCTGGGCAATGACAAACATCACTGCTGTAAACGCCATTGACAGAATCACAATATACTGCTGGGCGGCCAGCACCCTGTCAGACCGTCTGGCTCCAAAATTATAGCCCAGAATCGTCTGGGTTCCGCCTGTAATTCCTCCTAAAGGCATAGTCACCATCAGCATAAAGCTCTGGACAATCGTGTTGCAGGTGAGAAGCATATCCCCCTCCGCCCCTCCAAAATGCTGCAGCGAGGCGTTCATGGCAATAATCAGCACATTGTCAAATGCTATGATTAGAAACGGAGACAGTCCCAGCAGAATCACCCGCTTCATGATTCTCCACTGATAGCCGCCGAAGGTAATGGGCACGGGAACCTTTTTTCCAAATAAAAATAAAAGTACATAGCCCGCCGAAGCCATCTGGGACAGCACAGTGGCCAGCGCCCCTCCCCTTACGCCCATGCCGCAGGCAAAAATAAATACAGGATCCAGGGCAATGTTGACCACCGCTCCCAGTACAACAGACTTCATGGCCACCTTTGCAAAGCCCTGGCAGATGATAAACTGGTTCATTCCAATCGAAAGCAGGGCAAATATGGTTCCCAGCAGATAAATGGTAATATAATCATCTGCATAAGGAAAAATCGAAGTGCTTGCTCCAAACCAGACTAACAGCTTATTTTTCATGAGCAGAGACAGAGCGGTGATGACAACTGAGATCACAGAAAGCAGCAGAAAGCAGTTGGCCAAAATCTGGGAAGCTCCCTTCTCATCCTTTTCTCCCAGGCGGATGCTCATAAGCGGCGCTCCTCCGATTCCCACCAGGGAACCAAAGGCTGTAATCAGAGTGACAATAGGCCCGCAGACGCCGACTCCCGCCAGGGCCGTCTCCCCTATCTCCGGAATATTTCCTATATACATGCGGTCTACCACGCTGTAGAGTACGCTGACAAACTGGGCCAGCATGGATGGAAGCGCGATCCGCATCACTAAAAGGCGGATATCGTCCCGCCCTAAATCATTTTCCATTTTCATGTCGTTTCTCCCCCTTGTGCAGTGACTTTTATATCGCGTTTTCCATGAAATGTCAACTCTTTTAAACAAAGAAAAGGCGAATAAAAAAGACCGGAGCTGATATCTCAGACCGGTCTTTTTTATTCGCCTACAGGCGGCGGATTGGTTGGATGCTGCCGCCTGTATTTGAAAATTTTCTGTACTGCTTTAGAAGGATACATGTAACGGGGTGTAATGCATCAAGGAATTTCGAGTAACTTGATATGTGTTCGTGTATACCTTCTGTCTGCCAGAAACAGAAATCATTTTCATCCGTTCAATTAGTTAATGCAACAGACTTTTGTTTTATTGCATCTATTTCAAAAAATTTAAAAAAATTTTTTGAATCATGCTGAAAAGTAAAACCTGTATGGTTTTATTCCATCCTATTCTAATATGAATCTTCTCTTCCGTCAAGCTTCCTGCCCTATTTTGTTAACTAAATTTTACAATTTTGTGTCATATCCGTCAATTTATCCTCCGGCGCCATGCATAGAAAACATATTGTTTTTATATTTATGCATAAATTCTGCATTTTCCCACTCTCAGACCTTGCCGAAGCGTGATTTCTATATTATAATGTAGCCACACACACATTCGTATTTAAACATGAATATTTATCTATTTTCAGGAGGATTATACCATGGGATTTGAATATGTCAGCAAGCTTCCAACTCCAGATGAGATCAGGGCGCAGTTTCCGCTGGCCCCGGCTCTGGCAGCAGAAAAAGCAAAAAAAGACGAGGCCATTAAGGACGTGTTTACAGGAAAAAGCGATAAATTTCTCGTTATCATCGGCCCCTGCTCCGCTGATCGGGAGGACTCTGTCTGCGAGTACGTGTCCCGTCTGACCAAGGTGCAGGAAAAAGTAAAGGACAAGCTGATTCTGATTCCCAGAATCTACACCAATAAGCCGAGAACTACTGGAGACGGCTACAAGGGCCTGCTCCATCAGCCCAACCCGGAGCAGAAGCCCAATCTCTATGAGGGCCTCATTGCCATCAGAAAGCTTCACATGCGGGTAATCGAGGAAACCGGCTTCTCCACAGCTGACGAGATGCTTTATCCGGAAAACTTAACGTATCTTTCCGACGTTATGTCCTACATCGCCGTAGGCGCCCGCTCTGTAGAGAATCAGCAGCACCGCCTTGTATCCAGCGGCATTGACGTGCCCGTGGGCATGAAAAACCCCACCAGCGGCGCTCTCTCCGTTATGCTCAACGCAGTTCACGCTGCCCAGCACGGCCACGAGTTTATCTACAGAAGCTGGGAGGTAAAGACAGAGGGAAATCCTCTGACTCACTGCATTCTGCGCGGCGCTGTCAATAAACATGACCAGTGCTTGCCCAACTACCATTACGAGGATCTGAAGCTGCTCCACGAGCTCTATGCAGAGAGAAATCTGAAGAATCCTGCCTGCATTGTGGACGCGAACCACTCCAACTCCAACAAGCAGTATATGGAGCAGATTCGTATTGTTAAGGAGGTGCTCCATTCCCGCCGCCACTCCTCTGACATCCGCGACTTTGTGAAGGGCGTGATGATTGAGAGCTACTTAGAGCCGGGATCCCAGAAGGTGGGCGAACACTGCTATGGAAAATCCATCACAGATCCCTGCCTGGGATGGGATGATTCTGAACGCCTTCTCTATGAGATCGCCGAGGGAATCTAACTATCTGAATCAAACATTCAATATCTACAAAAGGCCGCTTTTCCGTCCAGTGACGGAAAGGCGGTTTTTGTTTTATGAAAGCTCTTTTTCTCCCTTATTTCACCGGACTGTCAAAAAGTACATCCCTGCATATAGTATAGTAAAACAACCTGAAAAGGACAAATCTTATGTGTTATCCATGCAATGAAACTTCTTATTCCTGCGGCTTCCCATGTCCGCCTTCCTGTATTCCTTCTCCGGTTTTACCGGAACACTGCTCTTCCCCTGTCGCCATAGGCCAGACCATCACGGGGCAGCCTGGAACAGCCGCCGCCGTGCACAACAGCGGCACCCCCTGCCGCCCGGTTCTAAATTTTACGATTCCACAGGGCGGTACCGGACCGGAAGGCCCTGCCGGACCTCAAGGGCCTGTAGGGCCAGAAGGACCTCAGGGCGCAGCCGGAGCTGACGGCGCACAGGGAATTCAGGGACCGATGGGGCCTCAGGGAAGCCAGGGGCCTGCCGGGCCGACTGGGCCGATGGGATTAACCGGACCTATCGGAGCGACCGGGCCAACTGGGCCAATGGGATTAACCGGACCTGCCGGAGCAACCGGACCTGCTGGACCGACCGGACCGATGGGATTAACTGGGCCGACCGGAGCAACTGGGCCTGCCGGGCCGACCGGGCCGATGGGATTAACCGGACCTATCGGAGCGACCGGGCCAACTGGGCCAATGGGATTAACCGGACCTATCGGAGCGACCGGGCCAACTGGGCCAATGGGATTAACCGGACCTGCCGGAGCAACCGGACCTGCTGGACCGACCGGACCGATGGGGCCTGCCGGTTCTGCTCCAGCCGCAGAGCTTCTTCACTCCGTCCATGTTCCTGCACAGGAATCAGAGGACGCCGGACTGCCTCTGATTTTTAATACAAACCAGGTTCAGGCCGGAACCTCCATCACCCACACCGCAGGTACTGGCGTCTTCTCCATTGTCAGATCTGGTATCTACCAGATCCTCTACTCGGTCACAGCCACAGATGCGGCCGCCCACAAGACTGTGACTGTGGAGCTTCGAAACACCGGCGTTTCCATTCCAGGCAGCCGCACTTCCGGAAGCACGCCTATGAGTACAGGCACTGCCTCCCTGTCTGCGTCCATTATTCTGAACGTAACCGGCACGGCGTCCATTTCCCTGGTACCTGTCACTGCCGACAGTACCTTTACCAACGCATCCATCCAGCTTATCAGGCTGGGAAATGCAGTCTGATCATACGAACTTGCGTTTCAGCAGAAATCATCACTTTTCTGTGAACGAAAAAATCCCTGCACCTTTCGGTGCAGGGACTCTTTCGTTAGGATTTTCGGAATTTCAAAAAGCTTAAAAGGTTTTTATTACTTTTGTATCGTGCATTTATTATGGTTTTAGTATAGCACGGTTCTCCCGAAAATGTTTGTATACTCTTTGAATAAATTATGAAGATTTTCTTAAGATCATATCTTCCTATGCAATAAAATACGCTCTTCCTGCATTATAGGCGTTTCAGAGGCCCTTATTTCACATTTTGAAATAAATCGCAGAAGTCAAAGGTAGCAAAATAGTCCTTCGGAGTCTCTGCCCGACGGATCATCTGCACTGATTTGTCTTCCTTTAACAGAAGCTCTGCGGAACGAAGCTTTCCATTATAATTATATCCCATGGAAAAGCCGTGGGCCCCTGTATCGTGAATCACCAGCAGATCCCCCATGTCAATCTTCGGCAGCATCCTGTCAATGGCAAACTTGTCGTTATTCTCACAGAGAGAACCTGCAATATCATATTTATGGTCGCAGGGCGCGTCCTCCTTTCCCATGACAGTAATGTGGTGATATGCACCGTACATCGCGGGGCGCATGAGATTTACCGCACAGGCGTCCACTCCGATATACTCCTTATGCGTATGCTTTTCATGAATGGCAGTTGTCACCAGACAGCCGTAGGGCCCCAGCATAAAACGGCCCAGCTCTGTATACAGAGCCACGTCTCCCATTCCAGCTGGAACGAGAATCTCCTCGTACACCTTTCTTACGCCCTCTCCAATCACAAAAATATCGTTAGGTTCCTGATCCGGGCGGTATGGAATACCGATTCCTCCGGAGAGATTGATGAAGGCAATTTCAGCTCCCGTCTCCTCCTTCAGGCGTACTGCCAGCTCAAACAGCACCTTGGCAAGCATGGGATAGTACTCATTGGTCACTGTGTTGCTGGCTAAGAACGCGTGGATTCCAAAGCGCTTCGCTCCCTTTTCCTTTAAAATGCGGAATGCCTCAAACATCTGTTCTGTGGTCATGCCGTACTTGGCGTCTCCCGGATTGTCCATAATGTCGTTGCTGATTTTAAACAGTCCGCCTGGATTGTAGCGGCAGCTGATGGTCTCCGGAATATGGCCCACTGCCTTCTCCAGAAATTCAATATGAGTGATATCGTCCAGGTTAATCACTGCTCCCAGGCGGTCTGCCATCTGAAATTCTTCCGCCGGGGTATCGTTGGAGGAAAACATAATCTTCTTTCCATCGTATCCCATAGCCTCAGCCATCATCAGCTCCGTCATGGAGGAGCAGTCCACGCCGCAGTCTAACTTCTTTAAAATATCAATGATAAAAGGGTTAGGCGTTGCCTTTACGGCAAAATACTCGCGAAATCCCTTATTCCAGGAAAACGCTCTCTTTAAGCGCTCCGCATTCTCCCTGATTCCCTTCTCATCGTACAGATGAAACGGTGTTTTATATGTCTTTGTAATCTCTTTTAACTGTTCCAGTGTTACAAACGGTTTCTTTTCCATTCTGTTTCTCCCTGTCTTCCCCTGTCTCTTCTCTCTAGTCCACCTCGGCCACGCGCATAATGTTCGTGTTGGCTGCCGGTGAATGCCGGTTCGCATATGTCACAACGCCAGCTGTGGCCACTACTACGTCTCCTGTCTTTACGATTCCCTTCTCCTTTAACAGCTCAATGGAGGAGTACACTAAAACGTCTGTGGAATCTGCGCGTTTGGCGTGGAACGGCTTTACGCCCCAGTAAAGCTGCATCTGGCGCACTGTGGTCATGCTGGGAGAAAGTCCCACGATGGTAGCGCTGGGACGCCATTTTGAAAGCATCCTGGCAGTAAATCCGCTGACAGACGGAGCCACGATAGCCGCCGCCCCTAAATCATGGGCAGTCGCTACAGACGAATAACACACTGCATTGGAAATATTCTTCTGATTCTCCTGGCTGACTCTTCTCTGGCGGTAGGAAGCGTAGTCCAGATACTTTTCCGAATCCTCCACAATCTGCGCCATCATTCTGACAGCCTCCACCGGATAGCGGCCCATGGCGGTCTCTCCTGAAAGCATCACTGCGTCTGTTCCGTCATAGACAGCGTTAGCCACATCCGTCACCTCGGCGCGGGTCGGCCTTGGGTTGCGGATCATGGAATCCAGCATCTGAGTTGCCGTGATAACCGGTTTGCATGCCTTATTGCATTTTTTGATGATCAGCTTCTGGATATGAGGAACCTTCTCTGCCGGGATTTCCACGCCCATGTCGCCGCGGGCCACCATGATTCCGTCGCATTCCTCCAGAATGGAATCCAGATTTTCAATTCCTTCTGCGTTCTCAATTTTAGCGATAACCAGCATTCTGGATCCGTGCTTCTCCAGAATCTCCTTAATTTCACGGATCGCCCCTGCATTGCGCACAAAGGAAGCCGCAATGTAATCAAAGCCTGCCTGGATTCCAAACAGAATATCCTCTTTATCCTTGTCCGTCAGAGCCGGCAGATTAATTTTTACGTTTGGTACGTTAACGCCCTTTTTTTCACCCAGCTCTCCGCCGTTTTTTACCCGGCAGACAATATCATTTCCTTTTACCTCCTCAACGTCCAGCTCAATCAGGCCGTCGTCGATGAGGATCTGGTTTCCTGGCTTTACGTCTGCCGGAAGACCTGCATAATTGATAAAACCTCTCGTATGATCGCCTACCGTCTCCTCGGTGGTCAGCGTATAGACGTCTCCCTCTTTCAGAGTAACCTTCTTTCCGTCCTTTAAGCTTCCTGTTCGAATCTCTGGTCCCTTCGTGTCTAAAAGCGCCGCGATGGGAAGCCCCAGTTCCTCCCTTACGCTCTCGAGAATCTTAAACCTCCCCATGTGCTCCTCGTAATCACCGTGAGAGAAATTAAAGCGGGCCACATCCATGCCGTTTAAAGCCAGCTGCTTCATCAGCTCTCTGTCATTGGTATTCGGACCCATGGTGCAGATAATTTTTGTTTTCTTCATCTTGTTAATTCCTCCTGTATTCAGCCGGACCCCCATTGCCGGCTTCTTCAACTGGTTTCCCCCGTTTTTCCTGTCCCCTTCTGCAAAACGATTATTCCAAATCCTCCTTTGTCACATGCTTATGCGTATAGAGGTGATCCATACAGTATTCCAGGTTTCCCTCGCACTTGGAACAATAGCGGAACTCCAGATTCGGATCGTCCTTCTCTGTTCTTCCGCAGACGGCGCACTTATGGTGGGTCAGCCTGATTTTTTCTGCCTGGGCCGTCTTCATATCCGACTTGAATTTCTGTTTTCTCTTAATCTCCCTGGGGCTGATTTTGCTGTAATTTCTTGTCATCATAAAGAAAATCACAAAATTCAGCAGAGCCAGGCCGATACAGCTCCTGGCAATCAGGCCTCCAAACAGAAATTCATACAAAAATTCTGCCCCAATAAAAATTCCCAGCCAGTACGCCCGGATAGGCAGCAGCCCATACAGATAGAACTGCATCTGCGGAAACGTAGCCGCAAAAGCGAGAAACAGCGAGTTATTCAGATAAAACGGTGTCAGCGGCACCGATACCCCCATTAAAAAGTAGATCACGAAAGCTGCGATAATGTGGAACAGAATGCCTGAGAAAAAATACAGGTTAAAGCGGAAGGTTCCCCATACCCGTTCCAGCGTCGTTCCCAGCGAATAGTACAAAAACATGGCGATCAGGTTAAAAAAAATGCCTGAAGACGGCGGACAGATTAAAAATGTGACAAGTCTCCACACCTGGCCTCTCAAAATAGCGGCTGCGTCCAGGCAGAGGTACTGATAATACAGTCCGGGCATCACCAGATCAATGACAATTCCCGCTCCGTACATCAAAATAATGTAGTACATCAGATTTGGAACTGCGTATTTTCCAAAGTTCCTTTCCAGTTTTCTTAAAAATTTCATCTCGTTTCCTGCTCTCTCTTTATGATTCATTGCTCGTTAATTCATTATTATAAATTTAGCCGATGTCTTTGTCAAATGAATTGTAGCCATCTTATTTCTTCGTGCATTTTTAATGATTTTCGACGTTTTTTTACAGGATTTTAACGCACCTGATCAATTGTATTCTTTCCTATTCTATGTTAAACTATGGCCGAATAAACCTGTACTACAAAGGAGGGACGGGGATTGGCCCCGGTTTGATATATGAAATCCTGTAAGAGACTGGGAATCGACATCGGTTCCACAACCGTAAAAGTTGCAATCATTGACGACAGCGGCAGTATTCTGTTTGCTGACTACGAGCGCCACTTTGCCAATATCCAGGAGACGCTGGCCCTGCTTCTTAAGCGGGCCGTCGAGGCTCTGGGGGAAATGGAGCTTTATCCTGTGATCACCGGCTCCGGCGGACTTACGCTTTCCTCCCGCCTGGAGGTTCCGTTTGTTCAGGAGGTCGTAGCAGTCGCATCCTCGCTTCAAGACTATGCGCCGCAGACGGACGTGGCCATTGAGCTGGGCGGAGAGGATGCCAAAATTATCTATTTCACAGGGGGAATCGATCAGCGCATGAATGGCATCTGCGCAGGGGGAACCGGTTCCTTTATCGATCAGATGGCGTCTCTGCTGCAGACCGATGCCTCTGGTCTGAACGAGTATGCCAAAAATTACAAGGCGATCTACCCGATTGCCGCCCGCTGCGGCGTATTTGCCAAATCAGACATCCAGCCTCTGATCAATGAGGGCGCTACCAGAGAAGATCTGGCCGCCTCCATTTTTCAGGCAGTTGTCAACCAGACTATCAGCGGCCTGGCCTGCGGAAAGCCGATCCGCGGAAACGTGGCTTTCCTGGGAGGTCCTCTTCACTTCCTCTCCGAGCTTCGGGCCGCCTTTATCAGAACTCTGAATCTAGGGCCGGATCAGATTATTGCTCCGGATCACTCCCATCTGTTCGCAGCTGTAGGCGCGGCCATGAACTCCCGCCAGGAAGTAAAAATGGACGCCCAGGCTCTCATCCGCCGTCTGTCTGAGGGAATCCAGATGGACGCTGAGGTAAAGCGCATGGAGCCGCTGTTTGAAAACCAGGAGGCCTATGAGAAGTTCCAGGCCCGCCACGCCAGCCACTGCGTCAAAAAGGGCAGCCTTAAAGATTATAAGGGTAACTGCTTTCTGGGAATTGACGCCGGTTCCACCACCACCAAGGTGGCTCTGGTAGGCGAGGACGGAACGCTGCTCTACCATTTTTACAGCAATAACAACGGAAGTCCTCTGGCTACCGCCATCCGGGCCATGTCAGAGATTCAAAGCGAGCTTCCTGAGGAAGCCCACATTGTCTACTCCTGCTCCACCGGCTATGGAGAAGCCCTGTTAAAGGCCGCTTTCATGCTGGACGAGGGGGAGGTGGAGACTATCTCCCACTACTATGCCGCAGCCTTCTTTGAGCCGGATGTGGACTGCATCCTGGACATCGGAGGCCAGGATATGAAGTGTATCCGCATTAAGGACGGCACGGTGGACAGCGTGCAGCTGAACGAGGCGTGCTCCTCCGGCTGCGGTTCCTTTATCGAGACCTTTGCCAAGTCTCTGAACTACAGCGTCATTGACTTCGCCAGGGAAGCTCTGTTTGCAAAGACTCCCACCGATCTGGGAACGCGCTGCACAGTATTTATGAACTCCAATGTGAAGCAGGCCCAGAAGGAGGGCGCGTCTGTGGCTGATATCTCCGCAGGCCTGGCTTACTCTGTCATCAAAAACGCTTTATTTAAGGTAATTAAAATCACAAACGCCTCTGATCTGGGAGAGCATGTGGTCGTTCAGGGCGGAACCTTCTACAACGACGCAGTCCTCAGAAGCTTTGAGAAAATTTCCGGCTGCGAGGCAGTACGCCCGGATATCGCCGGCATTATGGGCGCCTTCGGAGCCGCGCTCATCGCCAGGGAGCGGTACGACGCTTCCAGGAAAACCACCATGCTCCCCATGGAGAAGATTTTAAATCTGTCCTATAAAACCAGCATGACAAGATGCCAGGGCTGCACCAACCACTGCGTCCTGACTATTAACCGGTTTGACGGAGGGCGTCAGTTCGTCACGGGAAACCGCTGCGAACGCGGTCTTGGACACGCCAAAAAGAAGGCCGACATTCCAAACCTGTTCGATTACAAATACCACCGGATGTTTGACTACGAGCCTCTGACCGCCGATGTGGCGGAGCGGGGAACCGTAGGAATTCCCAGGGTGTTAAACCTGTATGAAAATTATCCGTTCTGGGCTGTATTTTTCAAAGAGCTGGGATTTCGGACGATTCTCTCCCCCCAGTCTACCAGAAAGCTCTACGAGCTGGGCATTGAATCCATTCCCAGCGAATCGGAGTGCTATCCGGCCAAGCTGGCCCATGGCCATGTAGAGTGGCTGATTAAACAGGGCGTAACGTACATATTCTATCCGTGCATTCCTTATGAGCGAAACGAGACGCCTGAGGCAGGAAACCATTACAACTGTCCTATGGTTACCTCCTATGCGGAAAACATCAAGAACAATGTGGAGGAGCTTCACGGCGATAAAATTCTGTTCCGCAATCCGTTTATGGCTTTCACAAACAAGGAGGTTCTCTCCGAAGCTCTTGTGAAGGAATTTACGGAACAGTTCCAGATTCCAGAGCAGGAAATTCTGGACGCCGCCGATAAGGCCTGGGCGGAGCTGATTGCTTCCAGAGAGGATATGAAGAGAAAGGGCGAGGAGACTCTGCAGTGGTTAAAGAAAAACAACCGCCGCGGCATCGTTCTGGCCGGACGTCCCTACCATGTGGATCCGGAGATCAACCACGGCATTCCGGAGCTGATCGCCTCCTACGGCTTTGCCGTTCTGACAGAGGATTCCGTGTCCCATCTAGGCCATGTGGAGCGGCCGCTGATTGTCACAGACCAGTGGATGTACCACTCCCGCCTCTACGCCGCCGCCAATTTCGTAAAGACGCAGAAAAACCTGGATTTAATTCAGCTGAATTCCTTTGGCTGCGGGCTGGACGCCGTGACTACAGATCAGGTAAACGATATTCTCACCCGTTCCGGCAAAATTTACACCTGCTTAAAGATCGACGAGGTCAATAACCTGGGAGCGGCCAGAATCAGAATCCGTTCCCTGATTTCAGCCATCCGCGTCCGTGAAATGAAGCACTATGACAAGCCTGCGGTATCAAGCGCTTATAACCGCGTTCTCTTTACAAAAGAGATGAAAAAGGACTACACCATCTTATGTCCGCAGATGTCCCCCATCCACTTTGATCTGGTGGAGGCGGCCATTCGAAGCTGCGGCTACCGGCTGGAGGTACTGCAGAATTCAGACAGAACCGCTGTGGACACTGGATTAAAGTACGTCAATAACGACGCCTGCTATCCGTCCCTGATTGTGGTAGGACAGATTATGGACGCCCTGCTTTCAGGAAAGTACGATTTAAACCGCACGGCTGTTATTATGTCCCAGACAGGAGGGGGCTGCCGCGCTTCCAACTACATCGGTTTTATCAGACGCGCTCTGGAGAAGGCCGGAATGCCGCAGATTCCCGTTATCTCCCTGAATGCCAACGGCATGGAGACCAATCCAGGCTTTTCCTTCACTCTTCCCATGGTGATCAAAGCTTTACAGGCAGTTGTGTACGGCGATATCTTTATGCGGGTGCTCTACGCCACCCGTCCCTACGAGGCCAAACCTGGAAGCGCCAACGCTCTTCACCAGAAGTGGAAGGAGACGTGCATCCAGTCCCTGAGCCGGAAAAAGCCGTCCATGAAGGAGTTCGGAAACAATCTCAGAGCCATTATCTCTGAATTTGACGCTCTTCCCAGAAAAAATGTGGTGAAGCCGAAGGTGGGAATCGTAGGAGAAATTCTGGTAAAATTCTCGCCCCTGGCCAACAATCATGTGGTAGATCTGCTGGAAAGCGAGGGAGCTGAGGCAGTTATGCCGGATCTCTTAGACTTCCTCCTCTACTGTTTCTACAACTCGAATTTTAAGGCTGAAAATCTGGGAGGAAAGAAATCGACCGCCTGGCTCTGCAACGCGGCCATCCAGCTTCTGGAATACTTCCGGCGCACAGCCAGAAAAGAGCTGGAAAAGAGCGTCCACTTTACGCCTCCTGCCCGCATCCACGATCTGGCCGCCATGGCCAAATCCTATGTGTCCCTGGGCAATCAGACCGGAGAGGGCTGGTTCTTAACCGGCGAGATGCTGGAGCTGATTCACAGCGGCACAAACAACATTATCTGCACTCAGCCATTCGGCTGCCTGCCGAACCATATTGTAGGCAAGGGCGTGATCAAAGAGCTGAGAGCTTCCCATCCAGAGGCAAATATCATTGCCGTGGACTATGATCCAGGAGCCAGCGAAGTCAATCAGCTGAACCGAATCAAGCTGATGCTGGCTACCGCCCAGAAAAATCTGGAACGCGAATGTGCAGAGGAGGCCGCCGTTTCCAGGGAAATGGCGTAAGCAGCTGTCCTTCTGTTTATGAATATTTTGTGAATATTTGATTACAATTTTTTTAATGACAAATATTCCTTCCTGTGATAGAATAAAAACAGATAGGAGGTTCTTACTATGGGTTTGAAAACATTTGCCTGCGCTCTTGCGCTGACTCTTTCTTATACAGTTACAGCCTTTGGAGCTGAACCGCAGACTGCTTTGCAGACGCTCTCTTCCGATGTTGTGGAGGCAGCTTCCAATGAAGCGATTCCTATGACCGGTTCTAAAATTGTCACTGATGATTTTTCTTTTGTGGTTCCAGAGCGCTGGACTGGGAAATGTGTCGTACTCCCCACAGAACAGGGCCTGGAAGTGTACGATCAGGAGGATTATGAGAGCGACGGATCCGGCTTTCTGTTTTCCATCTCCGTTTACGAGGACGACAGCTACTCTTCTCTGGAGGATTACGCCATTCTCGGATTCTGCGGAAGTGAAACCTTTGTGTTAGATACCTCGAAAGCTGACAAGAGCAAAAGCGTCAAAAAGGGGCTGAAGGAGCTTCAGGAAACCTTTGTCGCCTTTGCCGGAAATGAAAATTAGATTTGATTTTCTATGAATAGTCAAGACCACCGGCTTAGCCGGTGGCTTGTTCTGCCCCTATAAGGGGCTGTTACCTGCTTACGCCCGGAAGGCGTACTGAGGGTCTGCCAACTGCACCACATTCTCAGCTGCCCTTAAAAGGGCATATCTCAGTGCTTTTTCCTTCCGGCTCAGCCCCAAAAGGGGCTTACTGGTCTGCTTTGACTTCCTACTACCTCTACAAGAGGTTTATTTCCTGTTCTTCTTCACCGGCTCACCCGTGAACGGGTCTATATACTCTACAAACGACATCTGATCATATTCTAAATCTTCTTTTATTTGATTTTGTATATACGCTTTAATTGCTGCAGTGTTCTTTCCGACTGTATCCACGTAATAGCCACGGCACCAGAAATGCCGATTCCCTTATTTATATTTTAAATTTGCATGCTTTTCGAATATCATGAGTGAACTTTTCCCCTTTAGATACCCTACTATTTCTGATACAGAATATTTGGGTGGAATTCTCACCAACATATGAACATGATCCGGCATGCATTCTGCTTCAATAATCTCTATCCCTTTTCTCCGGCATAATGTTCCTAGTATTTGACCTACATCTGCTTTGATATCCTTATAAATTACCTGTCGACGATATTTTGGTGCAAAAACCAGATGATACTTGCATTCCCATTTTGTATGAGCTAAACTATTATTGTCCATTTTGGACCTCCTATGCTTTTATATTTGTGGTTTGCAGACCTACTTCTATTCTAGCATAGGAGTTCTTTCATCTAAAGAACTTTCCTCCCCCTGCATAGCAGGGGGATTATTTTTACTGTGACACATTAAAAAAGACGGATCTGACTCTCTGTAAGAATCAAATCCGTCTTCTTTTTTCATATTATATATCTGTCTATTTGCCGCTTCCCGTTTTTCCGCTTCCAGCATAGGAAACGTACATCTGCGTAGTCGCCATATCGGAGTGTCCTAAAATCTGCTGCACTGCCTTGATATCAGCTCCGCTGCTGATAAGATGAGCCGCAAAGGAATGGCGGAGTGTGTGGGGCGTAATGTCTGCCTGAATTCCTGCCTTCTCCCCGTAGTATTTTAAAATTTTCCAGAATCCTTGTCTGCTCATGCGGCCTCCGCTGCAGTTGACGAACAGCCACTCCGACTCCTTCTGTTTTAAAAGCTCCGGTCTGGAGTGCTTCATATAATCGTCAAGAGCCTTCTTCGCCACACGGCCAAAGGGAATGGTTCTCTCCCGGCCGCTGTCGCTGCAGGTGATAAATCCAATGGTCATATTCACATGGGACAGGCTTAGATTCATCAGCTCTGACACACGGATTCCTGTGGCATAGAGAAGCTCCAGCATCGCTTTATCACGAATCTCCTTCGGAGTCCTGCCGGACGGCTGAGCCAACAGGCGGGTCACCTCTTCTACCGTTAAAATCGCCGGAGCCTTTTTTTCAATTTTAGGCGCCCTCACTAAATCTGCCGGATTTCTCCTGATCCGTCCTTCCGAAAATTCATAGTGAAAAAATGCCTTGATTGAGGCCAGCATACGCGAAATAGTGGCAGGGGCCTTTCTCTCTTTTTCCAGAAAAAGGATATAGGAATCCAGACTGGTCTTCGTCACCTTCCCAGCCTCTCTCACTCCCCTATCTTCCATATAAGATGCAAACTGCAGTAAATCGCGTCTGTACGAGAGAATCGTATTCTGCGACATCCGTTTTACGTCCTGGAGATATACCGCAAATCTCTCTATCTCATCAAACATACTTCGTCCCCTAATCGTTCTGTATTGCTGTAAAAACAAGGCAAAATCCGCTTGTAACTACCATTATATCTATATTTTCCCCATAAATCAAACACATTTTTCCCACTTTTCCGCAGCCTTTCATAGGATTGACAAAAAATACACAAGATATGGTTTTATCGTCCTTATCAACGCAAGATATTGAATTTTTTTCCGCTTTTTTTAGTAAAAAAAGATTGCTCCTATCCATGATATCCATCTGGGATTCAGCCATACCTCTGCGGCGGATCCTGCCGCCAGAACTGCCAAAAGAATCAGGAATGCCGCTGCCCGGACCTTTTTTTCTTCTTTCAGGCCCCATCGAACCAAAACGGCTGCTGCAGGCGCATAAAAAAAACATTGGGGAAACAATGCCAGGAGAAACAGTGGAAGAGCAAGAAAGCCTGTCTCAGCAGTGAGCGCAGAAAGCACTGCGGCCATAGAAAATCCGACAGCCGATGACGCCAGACATAGGACTGCCAGGCTGCAGGGCGTCATTCCTGCCAGCCAAACCACAGCCGCCAGACCAGCCCTCCTCACAAATACAGAATAGAAAGCTCCCTCCTCTGCTCTGAGCCTGCATTGGGGCCGGCTCGTCCATACGCGCCCTAATATTCCCAGCGTTTCCTGTATGTTTTCCGGCAGACGGTTAAACCACAGACTGGCCGCCATGGCAGATAAAAACAGACAGAAAAGCAGCGGCATAAGAGGTTTCCTTCGGAACGCTCCAAGAACTGATTTCATCATCCTGTTCCGCTTTCCTTTTTTTCATCTTATGCCGCTGTCTTTCATTCCAGACGCGCTATTTTTCTATTTCTGACATCCATATTTGACCGCGTAAGCAAGAATGGAAGCCGCAGTCTTACCGTCTGTAATAGTCCCGGAATAAATCAGCTTCAGCAGATCCTCCAGTTCCCATTCCTCCACCTGAATATTTTCATCTGGATCCAGGTGCTGCTTAGACGGAATCAGGTTCCTGGCCACAAACACATCGATTGCCTCATCGCAGAAAGCAATGGTTGTGTTAATGCTTAAGAGATATTTCAGATGCTCTGTTTTAAATCCAGTCTCTTCCTCCAGCTCTCTGTATGCGCACTCAATCTTCGGCTCTTCCGGGTAGTCCAGCGCTCCTGCCGGAATTTCCAGAGTGTAGCGATCCAGCGCGTTTCTGTACTGGCGCACCATCAAAAGCTTTCCCTCTTTTGTCACAGCCACCACAGCCGCCGCGCCGTTGTGGTGGATATAGTCCCACTTTGCCTCATGGCCGTTAACCTGAACCGTGTCCTGGTATACCTTCAGAATGGCTCCCTGATACTTTAATTCCCGGTTGACTCTCTTTACAGGAATGTCTGCCAGATTCTTTGCTGCTTCTGCCTCTTCTGCTGTTCTTTTATTTTTCTCCATAGAATTTTCCTTCTTTCTCCTTCCTGCTGCCTTTTTTTTGTTATTTCATATTCAGACATTTCTCATAGCAGGCGTCGGCCGCTTTTATCACTGCGCTGCGGAAACCATGCTCTTCCAGAGCCGATACGGCTGCAATCGTAGTGCCGCCTGGAGAACATACCCGATCCTTCAGCGTTCCTGGATGTTTCCCCGTTTCAAGAACCATTTTAGCGCTTCCCATCACTGCCTGAGCTGCCATACGATATGCCGTATCTCTGGGAAGACCGTATTTTACCGCGCTGTCCGCCAGCGCTTCGATAAACATATAAACGTATGCAGGAGAACTTCCGCTGGCACAGACGACTGCGTTAATCAGCCTTTCCTCTACCAGCTCCATGGTTCCGAAGGATTCAAAAAATGTGCGGATCACCGCTTCCTCCTCCTGGGTGAATTCCTTTCTGTCATAGCAGACTCCAGTCACTCCCATTCCCACCAGGGCCGGCGTATTCGGCATCGCTCTGACAATTCTCTTATCCTGCCCCAGAGCTGCTTTTAAATCTGCAATCGTTACAGATGGAGCGATTGAAATAATGATCTGTTCCTTTTTAATAATATCCTTCACATCATCGAGAACCATGTGATAAAACTGCGGTTTTACTGCCAGAACTACAAACTCTGCCTGAGAGGCACATGACTGATTATCTCCTGCCGCCTCAACCCCTGTCTCCCGGGAAACTGCCTCTGCCCGTTCCTGATTTGCATCCGTCAAAATCAGTTCTGTCTTATCAAACACCTGCAGCAGTCCTTTTAAAATGGCATATCCCATATTTCCCATTCCAATAAAACCAATTTTTTTCATTCTGCGTTCTCCTCCATCTGTCTTCTTCTCTTCTTTGTTTCCTTTGAAGGCTGGTTTCATTTTAAACCTGTGGTTTTTCTCTGTCAAGAACAGCGTCAGAAAAGCCGAAGAGGGAAGCCTGCCTTACCGGTACTACCGATAAGGCAGGCTTCCCTCTTTGCCTTCATTTCGCTGGCTGTGATGCTCAGAACATGTTTGTTTCCTTTATTTACTTCGCATAATCCGTCACTCTGGACTCGCGAATTACATTTACCTTGATCTGGCCAGGATATTCCAGTTCTGCCTCGATTCTCTTGGAAATTTCCCTTGCCATCAGTACCATTCCATCGTCGTTTACCTGTTCCGGTACAACCATGATTCGTACTTCCCGGCCTGCCTGGATTGCAAAAGACTTATCGACTCCCTTAAAGGAGTTTGTGATATCCTCCAGCTGTCTCAGACGGTTTGTATATGTTTCCAGAGTTTCCCGCCTTGCTCCAGGTCTTGCGGCTGAAATCGTATCAGCTGCCTGAACCAGACAGGCAATCAGGCTCTGCGGCTCCACATCGCCATGATGGGATTCCACTGCGTTAATGACAATGGCTGATTCCTTATACTTTCTGCACAGATCCACTCCAAGCTTCACATGTGTGCCTTCCATCTCATGGTCAACAGCCTTGCCAATATCATGTAATAAACCGGCTCTTTTTGCCGTGCGGACGTCGACTCCGACCTCTGCGGCTAACAGTCCGGCAAGCTGCGCTACCTCAATTGAATGCTTTAAGGCATTCTGTCCGTAGCTTGTCCTGAATTTCATCTTTCCAAGGAGCTTCACTAACTCTGGGTGGATTCCATGAATTCCAACCTCCAGAAGAGCTGCCTCTCCCTCTTCGCGCATCATGGTTTCAACTTCCTTCTGCGCCTTTTCTACCATTTCCTCGATTCTCGCCGGATGGATTCGTCCGTCTACAATCAGACGCTCCAAAGCGATTCTGGCAACCTCTCTTCGAATCGGATCAAAGCCAGAAAGAACGACTGCCTCCGGTGTATCGTCGATAATCAGCTCTACGCCGGTTAAAGTCTCCAGGGTTCTGATGTTTCTTCCTTCTCGTCCGATGATTCTGCCCTTCATCTCATCATTGGGAAGCTGTACCACCGATACGGTAGTCTCTGCCACATGATCTGCCGCACAGCGCTGAATCGCGGTGACTACGTAGTCTTTAGCCTTCTTATCGGCCTCTTCCTTCGCTTTTGCCTCCATCTCCTTAATCAGCTTTGCGGTATCATGCTTTACATCTTCCTCAACGGATTTTAACAGGTATTCCTTCGCCTGCTCTGATGTAAGGCCAGAAATCTTTTCCAGCTCCTGCATCCCTTTCTCGTAAAGCTCTTCCACCTCTGTGGTTCTCTTTTTCAGAGCGTCCTCGCGGGTATTCAATCCTGCCTCACGCTTTTCAATGGCCTCTGACTTCTTGTCCAGATTCTCTTCCTTGCTCAGCACACGTCGTTCATAGCGCTGAAGCTCTGCTCTTCTTTCCTTTGTTTCTTTCTCAAGCTCATTCTTTGTCTTCAGTGACTCTTCCTTCGCTTCAAGGAGAGCTTCTCGCTTCTTTGTCTCTGCAACCTTTAATGCTTCATCTATTATTTCCCTTGATCGTTCTTCTGCACTGCCAATCTTTGCCTCATAAGTTTTCTTCTGATGATTAACAGCGACGAACCAAGTAATAACAGCAACAATAACCGCCGTAACAACGCACATAATTATTACTTGTGGCACAGGAGCACCTCCTTATTTAGTTTTCATTGTACATATCAATACAACACTACAATTTTAAACTGTTTTATACACTATGTCAAGTATAATAGGAAGTGTTTCCTCTTTTTCGTCACTATCTAACAAACGTCTCAGAGAGAACTCTCCGCACAGTATCATAGGAAAATCCCTTCCTCATCAGATAGGCCGTCTGCCTGGCTGTCTCCTTCTGATCCGCCTCCTCCGGATGAAATCTCCGTTTCTCGAGAATCCGGCGGATCTGCGCTTCTTCATCCACCGGATTCTCCTCCATCAGCCTGCTTACGCACTCTCTGCTGATGCCTTTCCGGCTTAACAGAGCGGCCAGCTCTGCGCGGCTTTTTCCGCTGGCATGAACCTCTACAAAATTTCTGGCATACTCCTCATCGTCGATATATCGGTACTGCTTCAGCAGATCAATCACATAATCGACAGCTGCCGGAGGATAGCTGTTATCCCGCAGCTTCCTCCGCAGCTCCTCCTCGGTCCTGGCCGAACACTTGAGCCAATAGACTGCCCGCTCTCTGGCGCGCTTGAATATGATTTCACGGAGAATTTTCTGATACAGCTCCTCTGCCAGCTCCCCGCCTTCCTCCAGCCCCAGCTGTCTTATCTCGCCCAAGTAAAGAGCAAATGCGAATTCTCCATCAGCAAATATTTTCTTTCTTCTCCTGTCCAGAGTCTCAATCCTGTCGATAATCATGCTTACTCTTCTGAATCAAATTCAGGCATAGCAAGCTTCGCCGCATCTGCCTTCTCTGCGCCTTTCTCCTCCTCGGAAGCTCCGTCCAGGCTGTACTTAGCCCGAACCTTAGCCTCTATCTCCTGGCACATCTCCTGATTTGCCTGAAGGAATCCCTTGGCATTCTCACGTCCCTGTCCAATCTTGCTTCCATTATAAGCGTACCAGGCACCGCTCTTCTCCACAATATTCTCCTTCACGGCCAGATCCAGGATATCTCCCTCCTTTGAGATGCCCTTTCCGAACATAATATCGAACTCTGCCTCCTTAAACGGCGGAGCAATCTTGTTTTTCACAACCTTAATACGGACGCGGTTTCCAACCATCTCGCCGCCCTGCTTTAAAGTCTCGATTCTCCTGACATCCATGCGGACAGAAGAATAGAACTTCAGCGCGCGTCCTCCTGTAGTCGTCTCTGGATTTCCGAACATCACGCCTACCTTCTCACGAAGCTGGTTAATAAAAATAACAATACAGTTGGACTTGCTGATAATCGCAGTCAGCTTTCTCAGAGCCTGAGACATCAGACGGGCCTGAAGTCCCACATGGGAATCTCCCATCTCACCGTCAATCTCTGCCTTAGGCACCAGAGCCGCTACAGAGTCCACAATCACAATGTCAACAGCGCCGGAACGTACCATGGTCTCTGTAATTTCAAGAGCCTGCTCTCCATTATCCGGCTGGGAAATGTAAAGATTGTCAATATCCACACCGATATTTTTCGCATAAACAGGATCCAGAGCGTGCTCCGCGTCGATAAATCCCGCAATGCCGCCTCTCTTCTGGACTTCCGCTACCATGTGCAGGGCAACGGTCGTCTTACCGCTGGACTCAGGTCCGTATACCTCGATAATACGGCCTCTCGGCACGCCGCCCAGTCCCAGGGCAATGTCAAGACTCAGAGAGCCGGTCGGAACTGTCTCAATGTTCATATTCGCGCTGGAATCTCCCAGCTTCATCACGGATCCCTTACCGTATGCCTTCTCGATCTGTGTCAATGCGGCGTCAAGCGCCTTCAGCTTCTCTTCCCTATCCATAATATCCTCCATCTCTGCTGTTTTATCCTGATTTTCAGCATCCTGCTCTGCTTCTCAAATATAAAGTCAAACGTCCTTCTCGTCATCAGTTTCTCAAAAATAGAACAAGTGTTCTGTTTATGTAACTATCATAGTATAGCCGTTCTCAAATGTCAACTGTTATTTTGTTTTTATTCTGTAAAATCCTCAAAATGAAATAGCTGCCGAAACGGCGGAAGGTAAACTCTGAGCCTGTAAAACAGGACGGAAAATAAAGAATTGATTTGTGTTCTTAGTGTACCACATTCCCCGTTCTCTGTCCAGCCGGATCCTCTCGCTTTTTTCCTATGTTTTTCCTTCTTTCAGAGCTTCCGCCCTTCTGCCTCTTTGACATTTCTCCCTCCCCGTTGACATTCCGTCCTGTTCTATATATAATCGTTATATTATACGGTACAAAGGAGTTTTTACAATGTTAAGCAATCGTGTTTGGGCATTGACTCCCGCCAAAATTATTTTAGGCGGATTCTTTCTGATTATCACGGCTGGAGCCCTTCTCCTGACTCTGCCTATCTCGTCAAAAAGCGGAGAGATGACTCCTTTTATTGACGCGTTTTTTACAGCGACCTCAGCTACCTGCGTGACGGGTCTGGTGGTCCATGATACCTACACCTACTGGTCTGTGTTCGGCCAGTCTGTCATTCTTCTTCTGATTCAGATAGGCGGAATGGGCGTCGTTACCCTGGCCATTGCCATCACGATTCTTTCAGGAAGAAAAATCGGTTTAAAGCAGCGCTTCGTCATGCAGGAATCCATCTCAGCCCCCCAGGTAGGCGGCATTGTCCGTATGACGAACTTTATTATTAAAGGCACGCTGCTGCTGGAGCTGATCGGCGCATTTATTATGGCAGTTCAATTCTGCCCGCAGTTTGGAGTGATAAAGGGAATCTGGTTTTCCATTTTTCACTCTATTTCAGCTTTCTGCAATGCAGGTTTCGACCTGATGGGCGGCACTTCCGGCCTTTATTCCTCCCTGACCAGCTACCATTCCAATCCTCTGATTGTCGTTCCGGTTATGCTTCTGATTGTAGTAGGAGGAATCGGCTTTTTTGTATGGGACGATATTATCCAGCACAGAGAGACGCGCAGAGCGTTCCGTCTTCAGACAAAGGTAGTTCTCACCTACACCTTTTTTCTGATTCTGATCCCGGCAGTTCTCTTTTTCCTGTTCGAGTTTACGCCTCAGCGGTGGGAAGGGTATTCGCTGGCTGATCGGCTCTACGCGTCCTTCTTTCAGTCGGTTACGCCCAGAACAGCCGGTTTTAATACAGTTCCCCTGGACGGGCTTTCCACCCAGGCCCAGCTTTTGACCATCATGCTGATGATTATCGGAGGATCCCCCGGTTCTACGGCAGGAGGCATTAAGACGACCACCTTTGCGGTGGCGCTTTTGTGTATCCGCTCTGTCTTCCAAAATCAGGAGGGGATCCACTGCTATAAGAGGCGAATCCCCTACGAGATTCTGAGAAACGCCATTGCCATTCTGGTTCTGTATCTGAGCCTGTTTCTGGCAGCCAGTTTTCTCATTACCTGGGCGGATGGAGTAACGCTGATGGAGTCTTCCTTTGAAGCGGCCTCCGCCATTGCCACAGTAGGCCTTTCTCTGGGTATTACGGAGGATTTGAGCCTCTTTTCAAAAATGATTCTGATTCTTTTAATGTATTTTGGACGAGTTGGCGGACTTACCATGCTGTATGCCCTCACAAACCATAAAAAATTCCCCTTCCACCTGCCTGAGGAGAAGATCACGGTAGGTTAAGCTGGAAGAGGCAGACGGAGGTGTTTTATGAAATCAATTCTTTTGATCGGACTGGGACGTTTCGGCGCTACTATGGCTATGAAGCTTCACGAGCTGAAGCATGAGGTCATGGCGATTGATATTTCGGAGGAGCGTATCAACGCTATCCTTCCCTATGTCACCAGCGCTCAGATTGGAGACTGTACGAACGAGCAGTATATGTCCTCCATCGGCGTCAGAAATTTTGATTTGTGCATCGTAGCTATTGGAGATAATTTCCAGAGTTCCCTGGAGACGACAGCTCTCTTAAAGGATCTGGGCGCTAAGTTTGTACTCTCCCGCGCCAACCGTGATATTCACGCCAAGTTTCTGCTTCGAAACGGCGCGGATCAGGTTGTCTATCCAGAAAAAGAGATGGCAATCCGGTCTGCGGTCCGCTACAGCACCGACAATATTTTCGACTACATTGAGCTGACTCCGGATCATTCCATCTACGAGGTTCCCGTTCCCTCCAGCTGGATAGAAAAAAGCATTGTTCAGATCAATGTGCGCAACAAATACCACATCTCCATTCTGGCCGTCAAGCTGGGAAAGGAGCTTCGGACTCTTCCAGGAGCAGATTACGTCTTTATGGGAAATGAAACGCTGGTCATTCTGGGGGCCAATACTGATATTAAAAAATTTCTCTCCACAGCTAAATAAGAAATGAAGCAAAAAGGAAGCGTTAAGCAGCTGTTTTATGGCCGGAACGCTTCCTTTTTATTTGTTTTTTATCTGTTCTTTTCAGTTTGGGAGCGGTAAACCTGTCTCCTACAGATCCACGGCCGCTCCAGTTTCAAGGAGCCTGCATGTATCCCCAAAAACTGCTTTCATTTTTCCAATCCCATAAATTCCAGTACAGTGAACCGGCATCAAGACAGAAATATCCATCCCTTTCAGGGCTTCAATCGTCTGATCGATTCTCTCATCTCCTGCCGCCGATAAGTGCATACCGGCCAGGACACTGTAAACAGGCCTGCCTGGAAAGGATTTTTTCACATAGGACAGGCAGTTTATAATACCTGCATGGCAGCATCCGGCAAATACGCAGAGTCCTTTTTCTGTCTCTATTACAAGAAGCTGCTCATCCTCCATATAATCCGGCTGTTTTTCTCCTCCTCTGTCAATGAAAAAAATTCCCGGTTTTTTCTCAAACGGCACTGTATAGGGCACGTTTCCCAGCACCCACACTCCCGGAAAAATTTCCTGCTTATCCTCTGTCAGAACCTCCGTTTCCCGAAGAAGCTCCTGTTTCCATGGAATACCGATTATGCGATACGTTTTTTTATCATCATTGATTGCCTGCTTATTTAAGAAGGCTGTTTTCCGCACATAAACAGGAGGCAGCTTCCTCTGTTTTGCCAGATATTCCAGCCCGCCGCAGTGATCGAAATGGCCATGGCTCAGGATAATGGCGTCCAGATCAGACAGAGTCTCCCCTATTTTCTCTGCATTGTGCAAAAAAACGTCTGTCTGCCCTGTATCGAACAAAATCTTTCCCCCCTGGTGAACAATCAGGACTGAGAGTCCGTGTTCTGCCAGAAATCCTCTCTTTCCCGCCGTATTTTCATTTAATACTGTAAATCTCATATGTTCTCCTTTACTTATTCCACGAAACGTCCTACGTCGAGAAGCCCCCAGCCCTGCTGATTCCGGGGAAGTCCCAAATCTACTGCCCTCTCCCTCAGGCGGAGCTTCACCTCCAGATTCGTCATATCCGGATATTTTTCTAAAAGCAGGGCAATGGCTCCAGATACCAGAGGCGTCGACATGGATGTGCCGCTCTTTCCTGTATAGCAGCCGCTTCTGTTGGCGCAGCTGATAATGTGCGAGCCGGGCGCTATGATATCCGGCTTCAGCACACAGGCGCTGGTAGGCCCCCTCCCAGAATAGTCGACCATTCTGCTCCCGGCTACGTCCACCTCCTTATGATCGTCTGAGCAGCCCACAGTAATCACCTTGCGGCTGATTCCCGGCGTAGTGATGGTATAGCGCCCTGGACCGTTATTTCCAGCCGCTACCACCACTACCAGTCCCGCATCCCAGGCGGCGTCCACTCCCTTGACAAGAGCTGAATTTTCATCCATCCCTTTCTTATTAAAGGAACCGACCGATATGTTTACAATCCGTATGCCAAACTCCTCTTTGTGTTCCCGGATCCACTTCAAGCCGGCCAGAACGTCGGAGGCGTACCCATTTCCCCTGTGATCCAGCACCTTCAGGCTGATCAGGCTGCACCCTGGCGCGACGCCGTGATACCGTCCGCCCGACTCCAGGCCGGCACCTCCTATAATCCCTGCAATGTGCGTCCCATGACCGTTGTCGTCATAAGGCTCTCTTCTCCCCTTGACAAAATCTACAAAGCAGACGACTCTATCCTCAAAATCCCGGTGGGGAAAAATCCCCGTATCCAGAACTGCTACTCCAACACCCTTTCCTGTCAGGCCAAGCCGATACGCTCCGTCGCAGTGAATCCAATTCTTTGCCTGATCCATTCCCAGTTTCCTTCTTCCTTTTCTATCAGAATATTCAGGCGGACAGGGCAATGTATACATGATTCCGTCTCTCGAGTGCCAGACCTTAATACCTCGTAATAATGCGCATTAAAAGTGTGGCTTTTGTCCAGATATTCCACACATTCCACGCTTTACAAACAGTCTTTATGAACTTTGTAGCCAACTTGTAGCCACGAACTGTTGATTCACTTCACCTGTTTTTATCTCGAAATGACTTAATTTTCTATCTATTCATTGATGCATGGAGGTTTGCAATATGGAAAAATATATCTACGACAACAGCAACAGTCTTTGGTATGAACTGTATGGAAATTATTATCTGCCGTGTTTGGTCATCCCAGAAGAAGCAATCCACACCATCGGTATCTGGGGCAGAAAACACCAGCACTACCTCAGACAGCATCGTTCTATGGTCTACACCGTTCTCGTTCTCAGCGGCAAGCTGTATAGCTATCTCGCAGAGATTGACACTCAGGCTCGAAATAAGCTCGACCTGCTTGTAATTCAGTTGGCAGAGAAAGAAGGTATCAATGACCAACTGAAAGAACAGAATCAGCTTGCATGGGTCAGAGCCATGAATAACATCCGCAACCGTGCGGAGGAAATCATCCTCAAAGAGCTGATTTTTGCTGAGCAAACAACTTCATAGCGTGATTAGATTAGGCGACCAATTACACTATTGGTCGCCTAATCTAATATACTTTCCGTTCTTCCTCAAGCAATGATATCTACCAATAAATCTACAATGACTTCATCACATTCAGCAGATTCTGGTAGCTGTCTACATCATGATATTTCACTTTGCTTGTAGACATTTCATTGAACAGCTTTTTAGCACATGAAATTTTTGCCTGTTCAATCGGTCTGAGATTCAAGTTCTCCATAGTACCCTTCGTTTCAGCAACAAAGAAAATGTGCTTTACAGTCCCCTCATAGAATGCAATCGCCCAGTCTGGAGAATAATTGCCTACCGGAGTTGGAATATGAAATCCTTTCGGAAGTTTCGCATAAACACAAACCTCTTGTGCGGCATCCAAGTCCTCTGCAAAACGACGCTCTATACTCTTTTCAGCAGAACCATCTGTAAACACATAATCCTGAATTGCCTTGTTTGCTCGAAATGCCTTATCAAAGGTCTGGGCACTCTTTTCTGCCGTAAAGATTGTGCTGTCATACTCTCCATCAATCTGGTCATAAGAAATATGCTCAACAATCATTGTGGCTTTCTGCTCTTTAATAAGCTTGATCACCTTGGAGATAAACTCTTCCGGATTGTTCTTAAACATATAGAGTTTATCTACTCGTAAGCCTTTCAAAATAGCAGCTACCGTTTTACGTGTTAATACTGTGCCTTCAGAAACTTTTCCTATGAGATCGTATTTAATCTGACTCGTCTGAGTATGTTTTAACGTATAAGTTCCAGAGCTTTCTCTTACAAAAGAATCACCACGACCAACCTCATATTCATCCATTTTTGCTTTCTGTCTGCCAACCGTTGTGGTATATTGCAGTTCTGCAACAAATAATTTTTCATTGATATGGTCAACGGACTTACGAATCAGCTCATTGCTGTCAAACTCAACGGTATAAGCGTACTTGTGATTGATCTGCTTCCACAGTGCCTGGAACTCAGCTTTTGCAAAGTTATCATTCAGCGGATTGTCTTTCACCTTTGTCTCGTGACCATCGGTAAACATATCCTTGAGAACACTGTCATCGTAAACGGATTGAATCAAGGTATGAATACCTTCTGCCATTGGCTGGATTTCTTCCGGCAGCGGAGCAACAGTTCCCATCTTCACATCGGTACGGTACTTGTCTGTAACCTTACGCTTCATATCCACATAACCATTGCTGATTAGATAGAACTCAATGACATCTGCTGCATTCTTGTCAATAAGAGTCGGTGTTCCATCCATCTTGACATATTTACCATTAAAGTATTCACTGCTTGCTGTAGTAGGTCTGTCATAAAGGACAGTCTTAATATCACTTTGAAGATCGGCAACAAATCCCTTGTAGCTTTCGCTTGCAATAACCGTCAACATATTGATATCGTGGACACTGTCACCACAGCTTTCGGCATCCATACGGTTACCATGCTGGTTTACACAAAGACGCAGACCACGACCAACTTCCTGACGCTTCGCTGTCTGGCTGTCAGAATGTTTCAGCGTGCAAATCTGGAAAACATTCGGGTTGTCCCAGCCTTCACGCAGTGCGGAGTGAGAGAAAATAAATCGTGTTGGCTCTTCAAAGGAAAGCAGGCGTTCTTTATTCTTCAAAATCAAATCATAGGCAGAAATATCGTCCGAAAATTCACTGCCACGCTTCAGCTGACTGTCAATGCTGTGACCGGTCTTTTTATCAATACTGAAATAACCTTTGTGTACAGCAGAAACATCACTGCAAGTAGACTTCAGATATTTCTGATATGGCGTATCAAATACCGTAATGTACTCGTTCAGCACATTCAGATATTCCTGCTCAAACATCTGTCCATATTCTCCAAGGACTTCATTGCCATCAGCATCATATTGACGATACTTGGCAACTTCATCAATAAAGAATAGAGAAAGAGACTTAATTCCCATATTGAACAGCTTTTCTTCCTTCTCAAAATGAGAAAGAATGGTCTCACGAATCTGAATTCTACGCATATCCGACTCAGACACATCACCGGAAACTTCACCGGTTTGGATTGTCTCACCATTAGTAAAAGTCACAGTTCCACGGAACGGGTCAATATCTGAGATTGTATATCCCTTATACTGCTCCATTTCCTGAGATACATAGTAAAGGTCATCGCCAACGCCAAGCATACGGGTTTCACGGTTAATGGACTTGTTATAACCGATTTCCAGCTCAATACGAGCCATTGGCGGCTTCTTAGAAGAAAGAACAATCTGCTCCAGGAATAGATAGCTGTCTGTTCCACGGAAGTTTTTCACTTCAAATCCCTTAACTTCAATTTTCTTAACCAAACGCTTATTAAACGCATCCAGAGCATCCAGTACATAAACGGTATTATGCTGCACGGCATGAGTTGCAGAGTAGTTCAGCGTAAACAGAGGGTTAAAGTTCTTCAGAGCCTTCTGCGTAACGGCTCCACCCATTTTCTGCGGCTCATCCAGAATAATGATTGGTCTGTTCGCTTTGATAACATCAATCGGACGGCGAGAGCCAAATTCATCACGCTTAGAATAAATAATACGGGCTTCTTTGCTTCTGCCATCTTCTTTCAGAGAAGATGCAAACGCCTGCGTATTGATAATCATTACATTGATGCCGGAGCTGGACGAAAAGTTATCCAGCTGATTCAGGTTAGAACTGTTGTAGACAAAGAAACGGGCTTTCTTGCCGTAATGCTCCATAAAGTGATCAGCGGTAATTTCAAAGGACTTCTTCACGCCCTCACGAATGGCAATCGAAGGCACAACCACAATGAACTTACTCCAGCCGTACCTCTTGTTCAGCTCGAACATAGTTTTGATATACACATAGGTCTTACCGGTGCCGGTCTCCATTTCGATATCAAGACTGCATCTGCCCAAATCCTTTACAAGTGCTTTGGACTGCTTAATATTGTTTTGGCTTTGAAGCTTTTGAATATTGATTAAAAGTTGCTCATCAGATAACTCAATCAATTCGTTCTTGTAGCCGGTATCATCATCCATATCGTAGATATTCAGTTGATGAGATTGTCCCATATCAAGAGAATATTGCTGATCCATATCAACATTCAACCGCATCTGCTGATTTTCCTGTTTTTTGCCCAAGTCTCGGATATAGCTGATTTTATCGTGATATCCCTGACCTTGAAATACCTTTACAACCGCATCGACGGCATCGGTTTGGTATTGCTGTATCTTAAAGTTAAATTTCATCTTCCGGGCGCACCTCCTGTTCCAACATAAGAAAACGGTCAAAGTCGCTCTCATACAGACGATCCTGAATAATACGGTACTTTTCGTATTCCGTTTCCGCATGGAGTTTGGCCTGCTCTGCACTGATTTTTCCTGGGCCTGTGAGCAGTTCATTTCCATTAAACTCCAGGAAACCGTCCAGGCGCTTTGCCCAATCCTCCATACTCATAGGGATTTTCCGCTCGGCTTGCAGCTCTGCATAATCCAGATATAACGATACAATCCGCTCCAAATAATTCATTTCTTCTTTGCTCAGATAGTTTTTTGCAATCGTCACATCGGCTTTCAGAATTTTTCCATCTGGAGCGTTCTCCCAGGTAGTCAACCCCATGTGTTCCTTATTTGCGTCAGCACGCTCCACAATCAGTTCTGCCGCTGTATGGCGATGAACGGCAAAGTGCATTTTGTTCTGAACCGTCTGGAAGAACAGACGGGTAGTTTTTGCATTTTTGTCATAATCAAAGGCTGTTGCATATAGATCCGTTACCTTCTGATAGAACTTCCGTTCCGACAGACGGATTTCCCGAATCTGCTGCAACTGGCGATCAAAATATTCGTCTGTGAACATATGGCCTTTTTTCAGCCGTTCCACATCCATTGTCCAGCCCTGAATGGTATGGTCTTTCACAATTTGTCCTGCCCACTTGCGGAACTGCACCGCCCGCTGATTGTTCACTTTAAAGCCCACGGCAATGATCATTTGAAGATTGTAGTGGTCCTGGCTTCGGCTGACCTGTCGATTTCCCTCGGTTTGAACTGTCAAGTATTTCTTGACAGTTGCCTCTGGTGTCAGCTCGCCGTCTACATAGATTCGATTGATATGCTGGGAAATCGTCTGCTTGGTTACATCATACAGCGCTGCCATCATCTTCTGGGTCAGCCAGATATTTTCGTCCTCATACCGCATTTCAAAACTGGCATCGCTCTCCCCGGTGGAAGCCACGAAAGTCAGATATTCTGCTGCCGAGCTGCGAATCGGTAATGCCTTTTTCTCAGCCATATCAAAGCACCTTCCTTACTGTGTCCGGACTGTAGGTTGCAAAAATCTGCTCGAAGTTAGTAGCAACACTGTCATTTGCCAGAGAACTGTCCCGCATTACAAAGTAGTAAGGCTGCTTCTGAGCAATCGCTTTGATTGTTTCATCACTGACATCCTTATCAAAGCAGGCAACCAGGAAGCCGTCCGCTACATCAAAGACCTTCTTGCCGGCAATGGTGGTTTCCTCAATTTTGCTAGAAAGAGTAACACCCAGATCCAGCATCACCTGGAACAGCAGATCCTCCGGGGTTCTGTCCTCCTTGATGTTGTCGGCCATCATATCCAGCAGGTTTATATCAAAGTCAGTAGGGCTGTAGTAAACATCCTTCATGTTGGATGTATCACATTTCAAGACACGGAAACCGATATCAAGGTTTTGCGTGGTCAAAGGACTATCCTCCTTGATTTTCTTGCCAGCACGACGGATACGCTCTTTTCCAATTTCGCAGATATTTTTATAGCCTGCTTTATAGGCTTCGCTTTTTTCACCCGTTTCTTCTGGAAGCTGGACCATAATGAACCTACGATTTCCGTCATCTTCTGCATTCAATTGCATGACTGCATGGGCGGTGGTAGCGGAGCCAGAAAAAAAGTCAAGAAAGATGCCTTCCTTTTCATCCAGAGAATCAATCAAAAGGCGCATAAGGGCAACGGGCTTAGGATAAGGAAAGAAACTCTTTCCTTCAAAAATCTTTTCGACCTCAATTCCGCCATCACTCTTTAAGCTAATTATCGAACGGAGAAGCATACGAGCAACATCTCTTAAATATTTAATAGAACTTGGCTGAGTATTCTCATCCTTGGCAAACCAAATATTTCCACAGACATAACTTCCGTCATATCTTGGTACAATATTATTAAAGTCAACATTTTCGTTAAATGTAGCTTCACTCCAACGCCATCCTCGATCTGGAACTTTAGTTGGCTTCTTTGTGATAGGATGTAGAACATCGTACCGAGGGCCAAAGGTATCAGCATTAGGCCAACTCATGTTGATTTTTCCCCATGGTTCGTAGTTATCATCCAAAGAATTGTACAAGGTTATACCTCTGTCATAACCTTTTACTTTATACAATTGTTTAAGTTGATGCTCGGCTTCTTCAATGGGAACTTTCTTCCTTTTTAAGTCAGCAAGTAAGTCGTATATTTCATCAAGCCCGTCTTTTTGCATTGTGAACTGCCTTTTGTATGAAGAGTTCTTAACATAGGCTAAAATATACTCATGAATGTTGCCGATGCCGTTATTATCATTCTTCGGGACTCGTTTATTCCAAGTGATACAATCAACAAAGTTACTTTCTCCAAAGACTTCATTACATAACTTTATGAGATTGTCAATCTCATTGCTATCTAAACTGATAAAAATTACACCATCATCCGATAACAAATCCTTTGCAAGCTTGAGGCGAGGATAAATCATATTCAACCAATCTGTATGAAAACGACCGTTGCTATCCAAATTCTTGACAAGTCTGTTTCCGTCCTCATCAAACTGCCCACTATTGGCAAGATACTCGTCTGTATTCTGAGCAAAGTCATCCTCGTACACAAAGTCATTTCCTGTGTTATACGGAGGATCAATATAAATCATCTTGATTTTGCCGAGATAGGTTTCCTGCAACAGCTTCAACACTTCGAGGTTGTCGCCCTCGATATAGAGGTTTTCTGTGGTATCAAAATTTACGCTTTCCTCTCTGCAAGGACGCAGCGTCTTGTTAATCGGTGCATTGGCAAGAAGAACGGACTTCTTCTTGTCCGGCCAGGAGAACTGGTAGCGTTCCTCACTGCCCTCCACCACAGTGCAAGAGATTTCCTGCATCAGCACATCCTTATCAATGGCACGGACCACTTCGCCGTTCTCGTCTATCGTTTCTGTCACAGCATTGGGAAACAACGCCGCCAGTTTTTTGAAATTCTCATCCGCCTTGTTGGGCGTGTGCATTTTCAGTTTATCCATTTTCATTTTCCTTTCCGCTTGTCTGCATCATATTTTTCATTTGTTCCATGATAACAGATTGATTTTTTTGATAAGCCTGTTGTTGTGCCATCAATTCCGTCATCCCTTTTGGAATGTAAGGGTTTTGTATAGATTCCCATGTAATAATATCCTTGTATCCCAAAGATTTTGCCATAGTTTCCAGCAGCTTTTCTCTTTCTATTTTAATTTTGGACAATTCTGTTTCGGTGGGATTCTCCACACACATCTTATCGAAACAAACTTTCCATTGTTTTCGAACATCTTTGTCATCTGAAAAAACAATATCAATTAAATTCATTGCTTGAACACTTTCATTTGTCCAGCCAAAAATGCGGCTGGTCATCAGGATTTTGAATATCTGCATTTTATCATTTCGTTTTTGGGCACGATCTTGCAATTTTTGTCCGACGACAACTGCCAAAATAGGCACTAAAATCAACGCTATTATGTTTAGAACATCCATCATTTATCGTCTTCAGTCCCTTCTTTAATCTTTTTACCCAACTCTGCAAGCTGCTTTTTTAACACATTCGCTTTCTGAGCCAGTTCAAACCTTTTCTTAGGCTGTTTTTCGTTCCTCGCAGCCTTGGTCAAACGGTCGATTTCCTTTTGAATCTTCCTTCGCTGTTCATCGACTGCGATCTGTTCGTCCAGGGTGTTACCCTGTTCCACAGTAATGCCGCCAATCTGAACAATGATGTTCTCCCAAACAGCATCCATGTTTAATCCCTTCAATTCAATGGAAAGCTCCTCTTTTTGTTTCCATTCTGTCTGCATCAGCTTGGTGTGATAGGTAGCCAGCTTTGCTTCATCCCCACATTCCAGCACCAACAGCATATTCTGGGGTATCAGCTTTGATATTATGGTAATCGTCTTATCATTGAAATCCTTCTTTTTCAAAGCGACCAAAAGAACAAAAAAGAACTTCACCTGCTCTCCGGCAGCAATATGTACTTTGTCTGCGGATACTTCATTGACTATAGTAATTCTTGAAATATCAGCGTCTATCTTTGCTTTCTCTGCTGTGTTCATCTGAAACTTTGCATAGATTGCATTCTTGGGAAGCTGCTTGCTTAATTCTGTAGTCTTTGGCAATCCAAGCATGGTCCCACCTCACTTTCTGCGTTATCGAACAACCAGGAAACATATCAGTTCAAAGTCATCCAATCCTTTAATTTCATTTGTAAGAAAACTCATTTGACCTCCGCCTAAAAAGCTGTCAATATCGCTTTCTTCTTTGACCTCGATAATAGATGCAATGGCATCTCCCAGTAGTTTGGAGAACACAACCATATTTTTCCCATCACGAGTTTCCTTATTAAACTGGCGATACAGCTCCGGAATAGGTTCCGTTTTTCCTTTACAAAGGAAACGCATTTTGTCCAGCATCTGTTTTGGAGAAAGATGGTCACAAATCACTTCGCCCTCATTGCTGATATAAACCATATAAAACGGGTGCAAACGGTTCTGATTATCAATATTTACACTGTTAGAACGATTCTTCAGAACGTAGATAACGCCTGCCGGTGTTTCTTCCGAAGCAGCGGCTACCGAGTGCAATCCAAAGGGAGCTTTATCAATATCCGGGTGATTCTTAATATATTCCAGCAAATCCATGCGAAATTCATTTAAGCCCAAATCCATAATGGAAATACCGGTGGACATATCTTCAATATCTACCACTTCTTCCTGCAAGCGTTTCAGCTGGGCTTTGCGGTATTCCAAATCTGTTTTTTCTTCATCACTCAAAAGGTTATCATCGCCCGTTGCTGTCATATCAACAATCTTCATACGGGTTTCGACTTTTGCTTTCAGGTCAATGTATTCATCAAGAGTTACATCCGGCCAGAAATTCACAAGCTGAATAAAGGCATTCTTACTTCCGATACGGTCGATACGACCAAATCGCTGAATAATACGAACCGGGTTCCAGTGAATATCATAGTTAATCAGATAATCGCAGTCCTGCAAGTTCTGACCTTCCGAGATACAGTCAGTAGCAATCAGAAAGTCAATTTCTGTATTATCGTTCGGCATAAGTAAATGCTTGTCCTTAGATATTGGAGAAAAGCAGGTCAAAACGGTATTCAAATCACTCTTCAGTCTTGGAACAGTGGTGCGCCCTTCTACAGAACCGGATACCATTGCAGTGTTCAGTCCGAAATTATCTTTTACATACTTACTCACGTTATCGAACAGATACTGAGCTGTATCTGCAAAAGCAGTGAAGATAATAATTTTCTTGTTTTCCTCGTTGATAGGGTGCTCCAGCTTGTTTTTGATTACTCGGAATAGCTCTTGAAGCTTGGAGTCATACTCAGGTGTGATATCTCCAACCATCAGTGTCAGAAGTTCAAGGGTATCACGATCCTTTGCAAGGCTGTCTCTCCAGGATTTATAATCCATATCTCCAATATCAATTTTAACTTTTTTACCAAAGGTAAACAGCTCATCGCCGTTCTGATCTTCACTGTCAAACTCGTTTATATCAGAAATATTAGTCAGTTCAAGTCTCACAGAGGAAGTCTTATCATAAGTATCAATACTATGAATCGTGGAATCTATCAGACTGTAGATTCTTTTCAGTGTAAGGTTAAAGGAATGAACAGAGCTTTCCATTCGCTTCATCAGGTTGATTGCCGTCAAGCGACGGATACCCTGCTCACGGTTTGCCTGAGTAAAGCCGACATTGACCTTGTTATCTTCGTACAGTTCCGCATACTTCTCCATTTTACTCGGCAGAATAAAATGAGTAGGCGTATAAATTGACAATGACAGCTGTGTCAGCTGCTCAAAGATTTCATTGTAATTGATTGCCTTCTTCAGGCTGGTAAGTGGTGGTCTAAGGGATATCGGTTTCAGTCTGGTAGGGAAGGTGCCAATATCAGAAGTATCATAATATTTCTGAATATGTTTTCTGGAACGTGCAATGGTTACAGAATCCAGAACTTCAAAGAAGTCAAAATCCAGCATACGCAGAAGATTTTCTGTTGTTCTGTCTACAGGGTCCCATTTACTCCAGGTGTTAAATGCTCTCTGGGCATTTTTGAAAATCTCATCAATACTTTTTGTTGTATTCAGTTTATCATCAATCAAATCGGTATTACCCTCGTAGGCAAGAGCAAGCTGATTTTTCAAGTCATTAAAGCGGTTATTGACAGGAGTTGCAGACAGCATCAAAACCTTTGTTTTCACGCCTTTACGGATAACTTTATTTAACAGCTTCAGATAGCGATTTTCTTTTTCATTATCTTCTCCTGACAGTTTTCCGCCATTACGGAAGTTATGAGATTCGTCAATTACAACAAGGTCGTAATTGCACCAGTTCAACCTATCCAAATCCAAACCATTGGACTTACCATGAGTACGGTTCAGGTCCGTATGATAAAGTACATCATAACGCAAGCGGTCTGATGCAATCGGGTTATTCACATAGTTATCTTTATAGGTGTTCCAGTTATTTGTCAGCTTCTTTGGACAGAGGACGAGCACAGATTTATTCCTGTTTTCGTAATATTTAATAACAGCCAAAGCGGTAAAGGTTTTACCAAGACCCACACTATCAGCAAGGATACAGCCATTGTATTTTTCCAATTTGCTGATAATTGCAAGAACAGCATCCTTCTGGAAGTTGTAAAGCATGGACCATATCTTGCTTTCTTTAAATCCAGTAGCCTCGTTCGGTAAATGATCTTCAGAGACATCTTCCAGAAACTCGCTGAAGATATTATAAAGTGTCACGAAATAAATGAAGTCAGGAGAATTTTCATTATAAGCAGCTGTGATATTCTCAATGACTTCATCAGTAACCTCCTGCAATTTTGAGGTGTCATTCCAAAGGTTATCGAACAAGTCTATATATGCAGTTGAGAATGGTACTTCTGTCTTTTGAACCATGTTGTATGCGTTGTTGCCACGCTCACATCCCAGGTCAACCGTAGTAAAGCCGTTAATCGGCATATAGTTTTTATCATCAAGATTGATGAAGCCCATCATATTTTCATTGGTAACATTAGATTTGAAAGTTACCTTTTTACGAATCCATTCAGCACATTCTTTTGCAATTGCCTTTTGGTTAAGTTCATTTCTAAGCTTTACCTCAAACTCTGTTCCGTACAAGCTGCGTTCTCGGTTTAATCTTGGAATATAAAATTCTCTCTTCTCTTTTTTTGCCTTCTCCGTTGTAAAAGTCGGTGATGTAAAAATGAATCTTAATTCATCAATGCCTTGAAGTTCTTTTTTTAATTCCTGAAAAGCATAGATAGAGAAGCAGGCTGCTGCAACAGAAAGCCTGCTGCCTTGTTTTATCTCAACAGCTAAATCATCTCGTAATGTTTTAGTTGTGTTATTAATTAGTTCCATACCTAATCTCCTGAATTTTTGCAATACAAATGATACTATAGTTGCTGTCCGATAAGCATCACAGCATCATTTTTCATCTGGAACGACTTCCATAATATCTTCGATTCTGCAATTCAATGCCCCACAAATTTTTACCAAGGTATCTGTATTTACGTTTTCGCCCTTATTCATTTTGTTGATTGTATAATTACTGAGATTCGCTTTCTCAGCCAAATCTTTTTTCTTCATATCTCTATCAATCAACAGTTTCCAAAGCCTTTTATAACTAACATCCATAGAGTTACCAATCCTTTCACAGAAAACTTTTATCTAAAAAGTCCCATTATGTTAATTATAGCAGTATCGCAAATAAATTCAACGAAAAAGTGAGCGTTCGCTTAATTTTAGTTTCTTTTGAATAAATAAAACATCGAAAGCCTGTATAATAAGCCTAATTCAGGAAATAACGGGTATATTCGCATACGCTCACAAATCGGCAAGCAGTGTAAACCTGTACAGGTTTGCTTTTTCTCGATTTTCCCTTTGTGTCAATCTTCGCAAATTGCTTGTTAGGGAGCCCCAATCCCCTTTGAACGGTATCTGCGATACCGGCTGCACGATTTTCAATCGTTTTGTAAGAAGCAAAATTTTTCATTTTTATCTTTACAAAAAAAGTGATGACCGCATCAACATCAAGTAGGGCGCACCCACTTTCAGTGAAATCGCTGCAATCATCACTCTCTTATTTACCATTCACAGGAGCGTGCCACGCTCCTGTCATCTCTCCGAAGGAGAAGTTGTCCATCGGAAGCTCTGCGGAACTCCACGCTCATCCAGATAATGCTGACGGGCTGCTTCTCGTTCTTCCGGTGTAGGAGCAGTCTTGTACTTTGCATACCATTCATGCCTTACCATAGCTTCCAGTTTCTGCCCCAAGCCATGTTTGATTTCATCTGCATAATCGTCATCCATCATCAGATGATATTGAAGCAAAGCGACAAATAAATCATAAGGTTTTTCGGGACTCAAAATCCTATTTTAACTTATTCCCACTCTATGGTATAATAACTCCACCCCACAGATATGAGCAAAGGAGATGATATCATGACCTTCCCATCCTTTCTGCCTGCGGCAGGAATCGTCCTGGCGGGATGTCTTCTCGTCATCCTGATTATATGCAGGAAAAAGCGCCTCCCCTATGAGGCAAAGCCGCTTCTCACTAAGAGAGAATATGCCTTCTACCGTCTTTTAAAACGGGAAGCCGACGCCAGAGGATTTCTGATCTGTCCCAAGGTAGGGCTGAAAGATTTAATGGAGGTGACGGATAAAACCAATTTCCTCCAATATTTCCGAAAAATTTCTCAAAAACATGTAGACTTTGTCATCTGCGATAAAAATCTCCGCGTTCTGTTTGCCGTTGAGCTGGACGACAGCAGCCATGACACGGCAGACGCCAGAAAGCGGGATCTGTTTAAGGATCAGGCTTTCAGAGCAGCCAAAATCCCGTTAAAACGCATCCGCTATTTTAATGAAGCGTCTGTAAAAGAGCTGTTTCGCTGATTGCCAGCTGATTGCCAGAGCCCTGGCGCTCCAAAAGGCCAGCTCTGCCCTCTGCCTGCCGCCTACTGGGGCGGAAATTTATAGTAGAGCGTCCCCGGCGCGGCTCCTCCCCTGAAGCGTATCAGTTCGCTGACCGTTACCAGCTGAAAGCCCTGTTCTGCAAGCGCAGGAACCATGCGCTCCGTGGCGTCTGCCGTCGGCTTATACAGCTCGTGCATCAGCACAATATCTCCGTCCTTCACCTTTCCCAGTACGGCCGCCACAGTCTGATCTGCATTCTTGGTCGCCCAGTCTCTCGTATCCACGTTCCACAAAATAATCGGCTGATGGATATTGGCAAGCACCGTTGCATTGCTGCCTCCTCCCGGCAGACGCACCAGGGCCGGAGCCGTTCCTGTCACAGCGGCTACCGCCTGATTTCCCATCTCAATTTCTTTTCTGATGTCTGCCGCCCCCAGCTTCTGAAGATATTTGTGGCTGTAGCTGTGATTTCCAATCTCATGGCCTGACGCCTGCATTCTGCGCAGCTCCTCCTGATAGGAACCTGCCCGGTTTCCCACTACGAAAAAGGTAGCCCGCCCATTATACTTCTCCATGCAGTCCATAATCCTGTTGCCCACCGGCGCGTAGGGACCGTCGTCGTAGGTAAGGGCAATCATCGGCTTAGACGGATCAATCAGGCGTCCTCCGCTCATGATGCGCCCGTCCTCCGTCTTTCCATCTGCAGCCTGTCCTTCTGCACCTGCGCTCTGGTCTTTTGAACCGGCTGCCTGATTCTCTGCGCCGTTCTGTCCTTCTGCCTGAGCCTGCTGGTTTTCCTGGAACGCCCCCTCCGGCTGCCCTCCTGTCTCCGCCTGCCCGACAGATTCTGTCTCCATGTTCTGTGCCGGCCCCTCTGCCTGAGCCTCCTTCGCAGACTCCGCCGCTACGGCCGCCCCGTCAGACGCCGGACCTGACGGACCGTCTGCATAGGATGTCAGCCTGCCTGCCGATAAAAGTCCCAGACAAAGGCCAAGCGCCAGCCCTCTCGCTGCCTTTTTTCTGATTTTTTCTGCAATTCTTCTTACTGTCATCTTACACTGCTCCCCCTCTTTCTGATGTCTTCCTTGAGCCTTAATAAGCCCATTATACCTGTTTCACCAGTGGAATACAATTAAGTTTTCCTGACAATTTTCTTCACAATCGGCTCCATTTCAGTCATATGTCCAAAATAATAATTGACATATGCCTGTTTTGCTCCTATACTAAAAGCAGAGCCGTCAAGAGCGCCTTCGCGCTGACAAAGCCAAAGTCAGGAGGATTTTCATGTCAAGACCAACAAAATGCCGGCGTGTATGCCATTTTCCCCCTTCGCCTGGTTTTTTCCCCATTCAGAAAGGCGAGGCGAACACACCTGTTATCCTTACTGTAGACGAATATGAAACGATCCGTCTTATGGATCTGGAGGGGCTGTCCCAGCAGGAGTGCAGCCAGTGGATGGAGGTCGCCAGAACTACCGTTCAGAGGATCTATGAGAACGCCAGAAAAAAACTGGCTCTGGCCCTGGTGGAGGGACGTCCTCTGCGCATCGGGGGAGGCGATTACCGTCTGTGCGACGGCCAGGAAAGCTGCGGGCACGACGAATGTTTTAAACGCACCTATCATCAGCAATATGAAAAAAAGAAGGGAGCCGATACTATGAGAATTGCAGTCGCTTATGAAAATGGCCAGATTTTTCAGCATTTTGGCCACACAGAACAGTTCAAAATTTATGACGCAGAGGACGGGGCTGTGAGACAGTCTGAAATTGTTGACACCAACGGAAGAGGCCACGGAGCTCTGGCCGGAATCCTCCATGCCCTGAATGCCGACGTTTTAATCTGCGGAGGAATTGGCCAGGGAGCAAAGGACGCGCTGGAAGCAGCGGGAATCAGACTGTACGGAGGCGTATCCGGCAGTGCAGACGAAGCGGTTTCCTCTTTTTTAAATGGAACGCTCTCTTTCCAGCCAGACGTTGCATGCAGCCATCACAGCGAGCGCCACGGCGAAGGCCATACCTGCGGCGAGCACGGCTGCGGCGAACATGAGCACGGAACCCACAGCTGCGGCGGACACTGCCAGTAAGCGATTCATTTTTTATTGAAAAACCGCCCATTTTTTATTAAAATTTTTAATAAATAAATTCTATTGTCCTATTTACCTTATATATGCTAAGATAGAATTGATCTGTGCCTTCAGGCACATAAAACTATTATCAATCAAGAATCGTTACGACTGAAAGGAAGGAAAAAATGGGCGGATTTTTTGGTGTAACCTCAAAAACAAACTGCACTTTGGATTTATTCTTTGGAGTAGACTATCATTCTCATTTAGGAACGAGGAGAGGCGGTATGGCTGTCTATGGACCGGACGGTTTCAATCGTTCCATTCACAATATCGAAAATTCCCCGTTTCGTACAAAATTTGAGCGCGATGTAGACGAGCTGACAGGAAATCTGGGAATCGGATGTATTTCCGATATGGATCCCCAGCCTCTCTTAATTCAGTCTCACCTGGGAAGCTATGCTATCACCGCTGTGGGAAAAATTTCCAATGAGCAGGAATTAGTTAAGGAAGCTTACGAAAAAGGCCATATCCACTTCCTGGAGATGAGCGGCGGAAAGATAAACGCCACAGAGCTGGTGGCCGCTATCATCAATCAGAAAGAGTCTATTGTAGACGGCCTTCTCTATGCTCAGGAGCGGATCAAGGGTTCCATGAGTATCCTTATTCTGACGCCAGAGGGAATTTACGTTTCAAGAGACCGGTTAGGACGCACTCCCGCCATGATCGGCAAGAAGGAAGGCGCCTACTGCGTTTCCTTTGAAAGCTTCGCTTATATTAATCTGGGATATAAGGACTGCCACGAATTAGGGCCTGGAGAGATTGTCTTTATGACTCCGGATGGCTTTGAAATATTAAGCAAGCCCAGAGAAGAGATGAAAATCTGCTCTTTCCTGTGGGTTTATTACGGCTATCCTACCTCCACCTATGAAGGCGTCAATGTAGAGGCCATGCGTTATGCCTGTGGAAAAATGCTGGCGAAACGGGATCACTCTGACGCAGACCTGGTGGCCGGCATTCCAGATTCCGGTATTGCCCATGCAGTCGGATATGCCAATGAATCCGGTATTCCTTTTGCCCGTCCGTTTATTAAATATACTCCGACCTGGCCTCGTTCCTTCATGCCGGCCAACCAGAATCAGAGAAGCCTGATTGCCCGCATGAAGCTGATCCCGGTAGATACTCTGATCCGCAATAAAAGCCTGCTTTTAATTGACGATTCCATTGTACGCGGAACACAGCTGGGCGAAACGACCGAATTTTTATATGAAAGCGGAGCTAAGGCAGTACATATCCGCCCGGCCTGCCCGCCTTTAATGTTTGGATGCAAATATCTGAACTTCTCCCGCTCCAACTCTGAGATGGATCTGATCACACGCCGGATTATCAGAGAACGGGAGGGAGAAAATGTCTCCGAAGAGCTGTTAGCCGATTATGCAAATCCAGACAGTACAAACTATAAGGAAATGGTAGAAGAAATCCGCAAAAAACTAAATTTCACTACGCTTCAGTTCCATCGTCTGGACGATCTGGTGGAATCCATCGGAATTTCTCCCTGCAAGCTCTGTACCTACTGCTGGAGCGGAAAAGAATAGTCCTGATACTGAAATTGAGAGATCCGGCTGCCGGATCTCTCAATTCTATCTGGTTCTATTTTTCTTTTTCTCTCTCCTTTTCCAGAACCATGGCATACCGATTGCAGGCATCCTTCAAACAGGCGATAAGCGGCTTCTGCGTCATAGCAAAATAACGGCTTCTGATTTCCTTTTCCAGCAGCTCCATATCTGTTTTCAGGCTTTTTCCAACTATCATATCTGCTACAAAATCCCTGGTTACTCCCAAAATCGTATTGCAGTCCATATTGATAATGGTTCCGCTCTTTTTCTCCAGTACCAGGCTGATGTAAAACTCCCCGTGAAGGCTGTAAATGGCGTCTTCGCGGCTGGGCTTGGCCTGTCCTACAATTAAAATAGTATTTTTTTCATATTTCATATACTTTTCTCCTTTTACAGACTACTATTCTGTATTATCCGCACCTTTGTCACAGCAGGCGCAGAAATAACAAATTTTTCCTCCAAAATTTGTCGTGCCGGTCTGATGATAGTCCTTGACACCCCGTGTTAAAAACGGTACAATGATACTGAAAATCATACGGATTCTTTTATTTATAGGGACTCCTGCCCGGATGATCCCATTGTAAATAAGAGCCATGAATCTGAACAGGAGGAGTGGCTTTTTTTGTTTGTCCAGACTGTATCCTGACAGAAAACAGACAGAAAAACAGCTCAAAATGGGAGGTTCAATATGACTTTTTTCAGTAAACTTAATTCGATTATGAGACAGGATTTCGGCAGCCGCGGACTTATGAAGGCTCTTCCAGAGGCGGATCTGGATCTTGTTTCCAGAGAACTCGCGCAGGCCAGGCGCGTTCTTATTCTCACTGGCTTTCCTGTTATCTGCCCCGACCAAACAGTGACAGGAGAGACGGACGGACCTTTGGGAACCGCAGATTTAGCCTTTGCCCTGGAAGCAAACGGGTGTCAGGTTATGGCTGTGACAGACTGCCATTCCTCAGCTATTCTCAAGGCTGCCCTCTCTGTCCGCTGCCGCGAAGCCAGAATAGCTGTAATTCCGGAGACAGGCGCTGAATCCTTTGCAGAGGATCTTTTAGACGCCTTTTCTCCCACCCATGTAGTTACTCTGGAACGGCCTGGCAAAGCCTGCGACGGCCATTATCACAATATGCGGGGTATTGTCATTGATTCAATGACTGCGGACGCCGACTGCTTTCTCTCCCTTGCCAGAGAAAAGAACATCTGCACAATTTCCATAGGGGACGGCGGAAACGAAATGGGTATGGGCGCGTTCCGAAAAGAGATAGAATCTTTCGTTCCCTTTGGCAGCGAAATCTGCTCTCAGCAGGGTGCCGACTATGCCTTGGCCAGCGGAGTATCTAACTGGTGGGGAATCGGAGCCGCCGCTCTTCTCTCCAGAGAAACGCAGAAATTTCTGCTTCCGGATGAAGAGCAGGAAACGGAAATGCTCCGCCGCGTCCTTCAGGCCGGAGGAGCAGACGGCGCCACAGGACTTCGTGAAATGACTGTAGACCGTCTCCCTCTGGCTGTACATCTGGAAATTTTAAAAGAAGTTTCTTCCCTGGTTCTTGAAGAACTGAAGCTGGGAGCCGCCTGATTCCTGTCCTGACCTACAAAGGAGACTTCATGGAAATCAATTACGATTACTACCGGATTTTTTACTATGTAGCCAAATACAAAAGCTTCACACAGGCGGCCCATGTCCTGCTGAATAATCAGCCTAATATCACCCGTTCCATGAACAACCTGGAAAATCAGCTGGGATGTCAGCTGTTTGTCCGTTCAAACCGGGGTGTAGAACTGACGCCGGAAGGGGAGCGCCTGTTTTCTCATGTCTCCATCGCCTACAGGCAGCTCCAGGCTGCTGAGATGGAACTGGGACAGAACCGTGAACTTCAAAGCGGCAGCGTCTCTGTCGGTGTCAGCAGCAGCGCGTTCCATGAAGTCCTGCTTCCAAAGCTGATCAAGTTTCACAGCCTGTTTCCAGGAATCAGGCTGCGCTTGGTATCTGCCGACAAAACGCAGGCTGTCCTGCTTCTGAAAAAGGAGCAGATTGACTTCGCCCTGTCTGCTCTGTCTGAAGAACCAGAGAAAACAGAGTCGCCATTCAGAGAAACACCGCTGAAAGAATTCAGGGAAGTCCTGATTGGATCCAGACAATGCAGCTTTTTAGCGGATCGTCCCAGATATCCGGCAGAACTCTCCGGATTTCCCCTCATAACACTGGGAAGGAGTGCCGAATCCTTTGAATTTTATCGTTCTTTTTATCAAAGTCTGGGATTCTCCCCGGTTCCTGATATCGAGGCATCCTCTGCAGAACAGATGCTTAGTCTGATACAAAACGGTTTGGGAATCGGCTTTCTTTCTGAACGCCTGGCTGAAACTGCTCTGTCCTCCGGCTGTGTTGTCCGGATCCCCCTGGCCAAGGAGCCTCCCGCCAGGCGCTGCAGTCTTATCGAAGATTCAAGCCGGCCTTTAAGTCAGCCAGCTGCCCAGCTGGTAAATCTGCTTCTGGAACAGGAAAAAACAGAATAGAAAAACAGGAGCAGTCTCCTGCCAGCACATTGGGCTGCAGAGAGATATCTGCTCCTGTTTTTATTTCAGCCAGGAAAAGCTGATTTTAGCACGCCCTTAAAACTATGCTCTTGGGCCTGCGTTCTTGATCTCCTCAGGCATATCTGGATACTTCTTATCAAAGTTGTCCTTAAACATTTTAGCTAACTTTGCAGCAGCCTCGTCGTAGGCAGCCTTGTCAGCCCATGTATCTCTTGGGTTCATAATCTCAGCCGGAGCGCCTGGGCAGGACTGCGGAACATCTACATTGAATACGTCGTCATGCTTGTACTCTGCCTTCTCCAGCTCGCCGTTTAATGCAGCTGTAACCATGGCTCTTGTGTAGGAGAGCTTCATTCTGCTTCCCACTCCGTAAGGACCGCCTGTCCATCCTGTATTTACAAGGTAAACCTTTGTATTGTATTTTCTGATTCTCTCACCTAACATCTCTGCGTATACAGACGGATTTAACGGCATGAACGGCTCGCCGAACAGGGTACTGAAAGTTGGCTGCGGCTCCTTGATTCCGCGCTCTGTACCGGCTAACTTGGATGTGAAGCCTGTTACAAAGTGGTACATAGCCGCGTTCTCATCCAGTCTGGAGATTGGAGGAAGTACGCCGAAGGCATCTGCTGTCAGGAAAATAACTACCTTAGGAACTCCGCCTACGCCTGGAATCTGCGCATTGTCAATGTAAGTAATCGGGTAGCCTACTCGTGTGTTCTCTGTGATGGAGTCATCATCATAATCAGGAATTCTTGTCTCCGGGTCGATCACTACATTCTCCACCTCGCTGCCGAAACGGATTGCGCTGTAGATCTCCGGCTCGTTCTTCGGATCCAGATTGATACATTTTGCGTAGCAGCCTCCCTCGAAGTTGAATACGCCATTGTCACACCATCCATGCTCATCGTCTCCGATCAGCTTTCTTGCCGGATCTGCAGACAGAGTTGTCTTTCCTGTTCCGGAAAGGCCGAAGAAGATAGCCGTCTCATGAGTCTCAGGATCCATATTTGCGGAGCAGTGCATTGGAAGCACATTTTCCTCAACAGGCATTAAATAGTTCATAACAGAGAATACAGATTTTTTAATCTCTCCTGAATACTGAGAACCGGCGATCAGTACAATTTTCTCCTGGAAGTTTACGATAATAGCTGCCTCAGAGTGTGTTCCGTCTACCGCAGGATCACAGGTAAAGCCTGGAGCTACAACCAGTGTGAAATCTGCTGCACCATAGGATTCCAGTTCCTCTGCTGTGGGTCTGATTAACAGCTGATGGATAAACAGGTTCTGGCTTGCGAACTCATTGACAACCATGAACTTTCTGGTGTACTTCTTATCAGCGCCTGCAAAGCCCTGGAATACATATAATTCCTTATCTGCCAGATATGTGAACATTTTATTTTTAATAGACTGGTAGGCATCTTCAGAGATAGCGACGTTTACGTCTCCCCAGGCAATCTTGTCATGTACATCCTTTGTATCAACGATAAATTTATCTTTCGGTGAGCGGCCTGTATACTTGCCTGTAGTAACAGAAAGAGCACCTGTATTTGTCAGCACTCCCTCGCCGCGGCGAAGAGCCTCCTCTACCAGGCGGGCAGGGTTTAAGTTGTAGTGAACCTTGCCTGTGGTGTTCTGAATTCCAATCATTTCTAAGCTGTGGTTTTCTTTCATGAAATTGCCTCCTGTCAGTTATAATTTTTTACCTATAGATTATATATTACACTTATTATGCGACATCTGTAAAATATATTTTTGATATTACAGTCATATATTTTTGATATGTCTCAAAAATTTCCTCTTTAATCTTCAAAACAGCCGCCGCAGAACTCTCTGCAGCGGCTGTCTGAATAGCCGGCTCTCTCCTGACTGTTAAATTGTCCTGTCCCTGGCAGCTGTTTCATTAAATAATGCCTCGGCGCATCACAATGTCAATCCGCTCCTTATCAAGGCTTCTGATAACCTCCACAGCCATCTTTACGGTAGCGTCAATATCCTCCATGGCACAGAAATTATAATGAGTGTGCACGTACCGGGACGGGATTCCCAGAACCAGAACCGGTACTGCCTTTCCTGTCAGGCTGATCTTTCCTGCGTTGGTGCTGCCTCCCCGCCGTACGGCGTCCTGATATTTGATGCCGCACTTATCTCCGATTTCCTGGGCCAGGCGGATAAATTCAGGATTGGACACATAGCTGGCATCCATATGTCGGATCTGGGTTCCCGCCTTCAGGCTGCACTGGGCGATACCAGGGCGGAAATAAAAGTCGTCCGCCGGAGATCCCTCAAACACAATGGCCAAATCCGGAAGAAGCTGCTGGGAGGTCACCTGGGCTCCTCTCGTTCCTACCTCCTCCTGAGCAGCGAATCCGCCCACTACCTCCACGGCCAGCTGCTCTGACTCAGCCTGAAGCGCCTTCATGGTGCTCAGAATGCTCACGCAGCCCAGACGGTTGTCAAAGGCCTTTCCATAGCAGATACCGTGATCTTCATCGTACTCAAACTTCACGTCCGGCATCACTGGATCTCCCACTGCCACACCGTAGTCCTCCATGACCTCTCTCCGGCTGGAAGCCCCCACGTCAATTCTGATATCCTCGATATTTAAGGAATTGTCCGCCCGCTCTGCGGCTGTCAGAAAATGCACTGGCTTGGAGGTGGTGATTCCCCTGATTTTCTTTCCCGCCCTGTTCTTTACAATGACAGAGTGGGCCGGAATATTCGTATTGTGAATGCCGCCCAGACAGATAATATCAAGCAGGCCGTTCTCCTCAATATTCTGAACCATAAAGCCCACCTCGTCGGAGTGGGCGTCTAACATCAGAACCGGCCGTTTTCTGTCCGCCTCGGGCATACACCGTTTCTTCGCCGCCTCGTCCATGTAGGCGTATACATTGTGCATGGCGTCGTGCTCCAGATAAAGGCTGCCGCTGTGCTTCTTCACCGCCTGCACGACCTCTTCCTCAAAGCCGCTGGGGCCGAAGGCGTTGGTAAGGTCCTCTACCATTTTTAAATCTGCCATAGTTTTTATTCCTCCTGTCTGCGTCAGCTCTGTGTTCTGTCCTATTTTAGTAAACCATAAAGGAATGAGCTGTCACAATATCCTTATAATCTCTGCTGACTACCCGGTTTGTCCTCTCGTCCACCCGCTCTGCGCCCGGGAAGAAGGACATCTGGTACGCTTTCTTCAGATCCTTGTAATTCACTACGTACTCGAACTGCTCCGGCATGGCAATCCGGCAGGCCTTCAGATCTCCGCTGAGGGCTTCCTTCACCTTCTCTTTTAAAAGCCGGTCTGCAGCAGCCACGCTCATATTGATGGTGCAGGCTCCCACGCCCTTCTTTACAGCCGCTGTGGTGATGCCTGGAACCATTTCCCTGGCCAGTCCGCAGATTCCCTCATCTCCGGAAATAAAGACGGCCGGCACGCCCATCATGGCCGCTGTGTAGGTATTGAGCATAAACTCGCTCATCACCTTTCCGTTTAAAAGAATCTGGTTGCTGTTTCCTGTAGAGGTATGGCTGATGGGATTGCCGCCGTTTCCAGCCGGCGCGTGATAGCCTACGTAGAGCACGCCGTCAAAGGTCTCGTCCAGGCCAAACATCATATTATAAGGATGGCCGCTCTTTCCGCGGATCAGTGTCACGCCCTCCGGCATGGCGGTAAAGTCAATGTTAGTGGCGTCTCCGTGTCCGTCCTTGACCACTATCTCGTCGGCTCCTGCCTCCAGAGCCGCCTGGCAGACAATTCTTACCTCCTCTGTCATCCGTTTTGCAAACTGGCGGTACTCCGGCGTCTCCTTATGTGTTTCGCTGGCAAGCGTCGTGCCGACGCAGCCTTCAATATCAGCGCTGATAAACAGCTTCATAACGCTCATCTCCTTTTTTCATGTCCTCTGACGCGCTATTTGACGTTGGGATTTTCCTTATCGTACAGGTGGCAGTATACAAAGTGATCCTCTCCCACCTGGTATTTCTTCGGCGCTTCCTTCTTACAGATTTCCATGCACTTGGGACACCTGGTGTGGAACTTGCAGCCGGACGGTGGATTGATGGCGGAAGGAATGCTGCCCTCCAGAATGATTCTCTCCTTCTTCACCGTCGGATCTGGAATCGGGACTGCTGACAGCAAAGCCTGGGTATAAGGATGCATAGGATTCTTGTACAGATTTTCCTTATTTGCCTCCTCCACGAAATTGCCCAGATACATAACGCCGATCCGGTCGCTGATGTGCTCGACTACGCTCAAATCGTGGGCAATGAAAATGTAGGTCAGGTGGTATTCCTTCTTCAGCTTGCTCATCAGGTTTAATACCTGGGACTGAATCGACACGTCGAGAGCGGAAACCGGCTCGTCGGCAATAATCAGCTGCGGGCGCACTGCCAGCGCTCTGGCAATTCCGATTCTCTGTCTCTGGCCGCCGGAAAACTCATGTGGATAACGTCTGGCATGGTAATCGTCCATGCCTACCTCTCTCAGCAGGCGCACAACCGCCTCGTCGATCTCCTGCTTTCCCTTCACAAGGCCGTGAATCTGCAGAGGCTCCGCCAGAATGTCGTGAATGGACATTCTGGGATTCAGGGAAGCGTAAGGATCCTGGAATACCATCTGCACCTTTTTCCTGACGTTGCGCATCTTTTTGCTGTTGTAGCCTCTGATATCCTCACCGTCCAGAATGATTTTTCCGTCTGTGGGCTCAATCAGCTTGCAGATAGCCTTGCCGAGCGTAGACTTTCCGCAGCCTGACTCTCCTACAATGCCGAATACTTCGCCCTTTTTCACCTCAAAATCTACGCCGTCCACGGCCTTTACAAAGGCCTTGGTTCCAAATAAGCCGTCTGACACAGGATAATACTGTTTCAGACCTTCTACCTTTAATAAATCTTCTGCCATAACCGTCCCCCCTTATTTATCGCAGAGCCAGCATCTGCTCTGGTGTCCGTTTCCGAGATCGAAGAATCCCGGCTCTTCCTCTTTGCACCGCTCTGTGGCGTAAGCGCACCTGGGGGCGAACTTACAGCCCTTTGGCATATATTTAGGGTTCGGCACGTTTCCTGGGATGGAGTCTAACTCCTCCACATGCTCGCCCAGCTTCGGGATGGACTTTAACAGGCCCTGGGTGTAGGGATGGGCCGTTTTTCCAAAAATATCGTACACATTTCCCTTCTCCACCACGCGGCCGCAGTACATAACCACTACCTCGTCGCAGGTCTCCGCTACGACTCCCAGATCATGGGTAATGAACATGATGGAGGTTCCGATTTCCTTTTTCAGGTGGTTCATCAGGTCGATGATCTGAGCCTGAATCGTCACGTCGAGAGCTGTGGTGGGCTCGTCGGCAATGAGGATCTTCGGATTGCAGACAAGAGCCATGGCGATCATGACGCGCTGTCTCTGTCCGCCGGACAGCTGGAAGGGATACTCGTTTACGATCCGCTCCACCCGTGGAAGTCCTGTCTTTTTCAGCATCTCCACAGCCATGGACTGAGCCTCTTCCTTCGTCTTGTTCTGGTGCATCTTAATGGCCTCCACCAGCTGATCTCCGATTTTCATAACAGGATTCAGGCTGGTCATAGGCTCCTGGAAAATCATGGAGATCTGATTTCCCCTGATTTTTCTGCGCTCCTCGGCGCTTAAATTCGTAATATCGCGGCCGTCTAAGAGGATCTGGCCCTCTACCACCTTGCCTGTGGTTCCCATTAAAAGTCCCATGACAGACAGGGCGGTTACGCTCTTTCCGCTTCCGGACTCTCCTACGATTCCAAGGGTGGAGCCCTCCTTCAGCTCGATATCCACTCCGTCCACCGACTTCACCACCCCATTGTCGGTGAAGAAGTAGGTGTGCATATTTTTTATCTCAAGAATGTTTTTCCTTGTATCCATTTGATTCCTCCTTTTGTCCTCTGCCTGGTTAATCTGTCAGCTTCGGATCCAGCGCGTCCCTGAGGCCGTCTCCTAAAAGGTTAAAGCACAGAACCGTCAGGAAAATCGCAAGGCCTGGGAACAGAGTAATATGCCAGCTGGTAGCCATGTAGGTTCTTCCGTTGCTGAGAAGAAGGCCCCACTCCGGTGTTGGCGGCTGCGCGCCCATACCTAAGAAGCTCAAGCTGGATGCCGTCAGAATGGAGGTTCCGATGGACATGGTGTACTGTACGATAATGTTCGGAATTGCGCTTGGCAGAATATGGCGGAACAGGATTCTGGCATCGCTGGCGCCCAGATTCTTCGCCGCCTGCACAAACACATTCCCTTTAGTAGCTAAGGTAGTGCTTCGCACAAGCCTTGCAAAGGTCGGAGTGCTGAACACTGCTACCGCGATGACTACGTTTGTCATGCCGCTTCCCAGGATAGCGATGATGGCGATTGCCAGGATAATGCCTGGGAACGCAAACAGCGTGTCACAGATTCTCATGATGATGGAGTCCAAAAGTCCGCCGTAGTATCCGCCTAAGAGTCCCAGAATGGTTCCGCAGACTGCGGCGATGCTGACTGAAAACAGTCCCACACTCAGGGAAATCCTGGTTCCGCAGATGATTCTTGAGAAGAGATCACGTCCAAATTCATCCGTTCCAAACCAGTGAGCTGCACTGGGCCCCTGCATAATCGCCGTATAATCATATTCATTGATTCCATAAGGTGCAATCTGGTAGCTTACCACTGCCAGCACTGCCAGCGCAATAATAAAGAACATTGCTGCGATTGCCGTCTTCTGTTTTTTGAATTTTCTAACAAAATCTTTAAATGGCGTATTGATGTCCATTTTCTCATTTAATACTTTTTCCTTCGCCATAACTGTTCCCCTTTCCCATTAATTCAGCTTGATTTCCGGATTCAGCAGAGCATAGAGGATGTCCACCACCAGATTGATCACTACAAAGTGCAGGGAGAAAATCAGGATCAGGGATTGGATGGCATTGTAATCTCTGTAGTTTACAGATTCTACGAGAAGGGAGCCAAGTCCCGGGAACGCAAATACAGATTCTGTTACAACGGATCCGCCTAACAGGAAGCCGAACTGAAGTCCCACGACAGTCACAACGGAAATCATGGCGTTCCTAAATGCGTGCTTCCAGATAACGGTTCTCTCCTTTAAGCCCTTGGCTCTGGCTGTTCTGATATAGTCCTCTTTCATTACCTCGATAATAGAGGAACGTGTAAAGCGGGCAATAATCGCGGCAATACTGGTTCCCAGAGCAATGGACGGGAGGATAAAGCTTTTCCAGGAATCAGCTCCTGTCGTAGGAAGCCATTTTAAATTAACGGAGAAGACCATAATGAGAAGGAAGCCGATCCAGAAGGACGGCATGGAAATTCCCGATATGGCCATCGTCATGCCGGTGTAGTCCTGCCACTTGGATCGGTGTTTTCCTGACCAGACTCCAAGCAGCACGCCCACCACCACGCTCCAGGCCAGACTGCCCAGAGTCAGCTTAACTGTGTTCATATAGCGGAGGCTCACCTCTGTAGCTACCGGACGTTTCGTACGCAGAGACATTCCCAGATCGCCGTGGAACAATCCAGTCACATAGTCCACGTACTGAGTCACGATGGGCTTATTTAATCCCAGCTCCTCTCTCACTACTTCTACATCCTCCAGCGTAGCCTGGGGACCGGCCACCAGACGGGCCGGATCGCCTGGTATCAGGCGGACAAAAAAGAAAACAAAGGTTGTAACAATAATCAGTGTCGGGATCACACCGATGATGCGCTTAATGATGTATTTGAGCATCCGCTCACTCTCCCCTCTCTCCTTAGTCTCAAAAATGGTTTGGCGATCCTCTTACTGCTCTGAGGACGCCAAACCATTTTCAGGCAAAGCCTTTTATTTTACTCAGATCCTATTTTGCCATTCTTGCGTTTCTGATGTTCAGGCAGTTATCCGGATATACCTTTACATTGGCAATCTTGTTTGTAGTTGCCCATGTATTGTAATCATTTACCAGGCATACCATCGGGCAGTCCTCCCAAAGGATATCCTGCGCCTGAGCATAAAATTCTGCTCTCTTTGTCTCATCAGCTGTGCTGAGAGCATCGTAAAGAAGTTTATCTACCTCTTCGTTCTCATAATAACAGATGTTATAGCTCATCGGCGGCTCAGACTCAACAGCAACTAATGGGCGGATACCCCAGTCAGCATCTCCTGTAGAGGAGGACCAGCCAATTACATACATCTCAACCTCTGCCTCAGCACCTGGCTTATCCACATTTTCTACCTTGTCATTTACAACCGCACTCTCCAGAGCATTGATATTCATGGTAATTCCCACCTGAGCCAGCTGCTGCTGAAGGAATTCGCCCTGCTTTAAGTTTCCTGTAGTGCTGGCGCAGATTAAGGTACACTCAAATCCGTCCGGATATCCCGCCTCTGCTAACAGCTCCTTTGCCTTCTCCGGATCATATGGATACGGATCGTTTCCTTTGTAGTGCTGGGTAGCCGGTCCGATAATGGAGGAGGCTGCTGAGGAAAGGCCGTTCTTTACAACTGCGATGTAAGCGTCCTTGTTGATGGCGTAGTTGACTGCCTGGCGGACTCTCTTATCGTTAAACGGAGCCTTCTGGTTGTTCATGAACAGGTAGCGCACTACCATGCCCTCTTCTGCTCCTACATAAATGTTTGTGTCTCCTGCCAAAGCCTGCATGCTCTCTGTAGGAACCGGCCAGATAAAGTCTGCGTCTCCGGACTGAAGCATCGCTACTCGTGTGGCATTCTCTGCTACCGGGCGGAAGGTTACGCTCTTAAAGCCTGCATCCGGCTCTGCTAAGGCTGTGCCGCCGCAGATTTCTGCGTCGTAGCCCCACCAGTCCTTGTTCAGAGTAACTGTCGCGTGATCGCCTGCGATCCACTCTTTAAATATGTACTGTCCTGTTCCTACCGGACGCTCTGCACAGGCGTCGTTGCCCTCTGCGATTACCTTCGGGCTCATCAGCACGCAGGCCGGATGTGCCAGAGTGGAGATAAACGCTCCGAAGGACTGGGAAAGCTTAACCTTCACGGTATAATCGTCTACGATCTCTGTGGAGCCAATCACATTGCACAGAAGAGTGGTTCTCTTAAGTCCCAGCTCCTTGTCAGCCCAGCGGTCCAGGTTGGCCTTGGCTGCCTCTGCGTTAAACGGCGTACCGTCTGTGAAGGATACGCCCTGTCTTAAATGAATCACGTACTCAGTCGCATCCTCGTTAGCCTCGTAATCGGTAGCCAGCATCGGAATAATCTTCATATTGTCGTCAAAACCGAACAGTCCGTCCATCATCATCCTCTGAATGCCGCCGGATAACGTATCACTGGTATCCATAGGATCCATGGTAGTAAAGTCTACCAGTATCGCTCCTACAACATCTGTCTCCTGGGATACAGATTCGCCAGCAGGCACAGTCACCTCTGCAGCCGATACAGGAATCTCTGCCTGAGTGCCTGCCCCCTCTCCTGCCGGAGCCTTGCTTTCGCCTGTCTGTCCCGTGGTTTCTTTTCCGGAATCACCGGAGCCGCCGCAGCCGGCCATGGACAGGGCCATCACTCCTGCCATAGCGAGAGCCAGCAGCCTTTTTGCTCTCAACTTCATAGTTTTTCCTCCCTTTCTTTTCACAGCGTCTGCCTCCTGGACTTTCTCACTGTAAATTTCTGAATTTTTGATTTATTATCCCATAAACCTGCTGTTATGTCAACATTTCATGTTATAAAATCTCTATTTTCTTTTTATCTTATAAATATTGAATATCACTGTTAATATGTTAAAATTTAGACATTTTTCCATCTTTCTACGGATTCATTCTGGCATTTCTGATATTGAGTCCTCCATCTGGATAAATCTTTACATTGGCAACATCTGCTGCAGAAGCCCATGTGTTATAATCATTGGCAAAAAATACCACTGGACACTCCTCCCAGATAATATCCTGGGCCTTGGCATAAAGCTCTGCCCGCTTCTCCTCATCCGCCGTCTCCAGGGCCGCCTTCAGACAGCCGTCCATCTCGTCGTTCTCGAAATAGCTGATATTGTAGCTCTTCGGAGGCTCGGATTCTTTTGCAAGAACCGGGCGGATACCCCAGTCGGCGTCTCCTGTGGAGGAGGACCAGCCGCTCATGTACATCTCCACCTCGACCTCTGATCCAGGTCCCTCGGCGCTCTCCACCTTCTCGCTGACAATGGCCTTCTCCATGGAATTAATGTTGACCGTAATGCCTGCCTGAGCCAGCTGCTGCTGGATAAATTCGCACTGCTTTAAATCGCTGGTGGTCGTAGTGCAGATCAGAGAGGTCTCAAAGCCGTCCGGATAGCCGGCGTCTGTCAGAAGCTTCCTGGCCTTCTCTAAATCGTAGGCGTAAGGCTCGTTTCTCTTGTAGTGCTGAGTTGCAGGCCCCAGAATAGAAGTGGCCTTAGAGGCCAGGCCGTTCTTCACCACGGCGATGTAAGCGTCCTTGTCAATGGCGTAATTCATGGCCTGGCGGACTCTCACATCGTTAAACGGCGCTTTCTGCGTATTCATAAACATATATCTGACTACAATTCCCTCGTCTGCTCCCACGTACACGTTTTCGTCTGCAGCCAGGGTTTCCATGCTCTCTGTGGGAACCGGCCAGATAAAATCTGCCTCTCCCGACTGAAGCATAGCCACGCGGGAGGCGTTCTCGCCTACCGGGCGGAAGGTAATGCTCTGAAAGCCTGCGTCCGGCTCCGCCAGCGCCTTGCCGCCGCAGATCTCCGGATCGTATCCCCACCAGTCCTTATTTAAGGTGACTGTGGTGTGATCTCCTGCAATCCATTCTTTAAACAGATACTGTCCCGTCCCCACCGGTCTCTCGGCGCAGGCTTCCTTGCCCTGCTCAATCACCTGAGGGCTCATCAGCACGCAGGCCGGATGAGCTAACGTAGCCACAAAGGCGCCGAAAGGCTCTGTCAGAGTGACCTTTACCGTATATTCGTCCACAGCCTCTGTGGATTTCAGCACATTGCAGAGAAGCGTCGTCCGCTTCAGCCCCAGTTCCTTATCCCCCCAACGGTCAAAATTAGCCTTGGCCGCCTCTGCGTTCAGGGGCGTGCCGTCGGAAAAGGAGATGCCCTGTCTCAAATGAATCACATACTCTGTGGCGTCCTCGTTGGCCTCGTAGGACTCTGCCAGCAGAGGAATAATCTTCATCTCGTCGTCAAAGCCGAACAGTCCGTCCATGATCAGGCGCTGTACGCCGCCTGACAGGGTGTCGCTGGTATCCATGGGATCCATCGTCATAAAATCCACCGACATAGCTGCCGTCACGTCCGTTTTCTGTGATACGGAAGCGCCCTCCGGCACCGACGGCTCTGTCTTCGATACGGGAAGAGCCGTTTCAGCTGCCGCCTGTTCCGTTCCTGTCTGAGCTGTCGTTCCTTCCTTCCCGTTTCCCGCTCCTGTTCCGGATTCCTGCGTCTGGGAAGCGTTCCCGTTTCCTGTCTCCGACGAACCGCAGGCTGTCATAAAAAGAGCCATGCTTCCCGCCGCGCTGCCAGCCAAAGCTTTGTCCTGCAAATCCTTGATTTCTTTCTCATCGTTCCTTCCTCCCCTTCCTGACGACTGCGCCTCACTGAATTTTTCGCGCATTTTAATGCGCTGTCAATATGACGCTTTAACCTGCTGATTCAAAATGGTTTCGTATATTATTGCACATTTGACTATTCATTGCAATATTTTTTTAATTTATTTTTATTCCCGGTTCATTTTCTTTTTTTCTATGACGATTCTTCATTTAGTGCTATAATTAGAATATCTTATATACTATATCTATCTTTTAAGGGGGTTTTACCTATGACGAAAAAGCCGCTTATCGGAATTATCACTATTTTAGATGCCCAGGCAGTTCCCAGGGTCTCGGTCAATATCAATTACCAGAATGCCGTTATCCGTGCCGGAGGCGTTCCCATCCTTCTGCCGGTTACAAGGGAGGAGGAGCTGCTGGCAGGCTATGCGGATATGTGCGACGGGTTCCTGTTCAGCGGCGGGCAGGATATTTCTCCCTGCCGGGATAACGAACTGCCCAGCCGCCTGACCGGCCCCAGCAGCCTGCTCTTAGACGACTACCAGCTGAACCTGATGAAGCTGGTGCTCGATTCAAAAAAACCTTTTATCGCCATCTGCCGCGGCATTCAGGTGCTGAACGTGGCCTGCGGAGGCACTCTCTACCAGGATTTGACAGAATTTTCTCCTACCGTTTCCAAGCATATGCAGGAAACGGATCGGGGCGATGTGAGCCATCCTGTCACCATTCAGGAAGGCACCCGCCTTCACAGTCTGTTTGGAGATCGAATCTGGACCAACAGCTATCACCACCAGGCCTTAAAACGTGTTCCAGGCTCACTCAAAGTGGCGGCTCACTCCGATGACGGCGTAGTGGAAGCCGTGGAGGTGCGGGATTATCCATTCGGCATCGGACTGCAGTGGCATCCGGAAGCCATGCTGGCCTCTGACGACGCGATGCTGCCTCTGTTTCAGGCCTTCATCCAGGCAGCTGGAGACAGACAGGACACTGGAAAATAACAAATATGCGAAAAGGAAAAGAGAGGACGCGCGTCCTCTCTTTTCTGTTTTTTCTATTCTGTTTTATGTTTTTCTGTTCTGCCTTCTGTCAAATACTTCTTCTGAAATACTACTGCAGAAACTCTGCCAGGCTGTAATACACGGTTCCATCCAGGCCCTTTGTCGTAACGGCGGCTGTCATGGAGTTTAATACTGCCTCCTCTGTGGCCTCTGCCACTGCCTGGAAAGGCCCGTCCATAAGATTCTCATTTAAACACCTATGCTCCAGAACAGCCGGCTCCTTCCCATCCGGAACCCGGCCTGCAGTGGTAAAGCCTATCATCACTTCCCCGCTTCCGTGGCCCGTGTAGGAGCCTGTTCTGGCAAGTCCGTTGCACATTCTGCGGATCAGACGGCGCAGCTGTCTCTCAGACAGAGGCAGATCCGTGGCGCAGATCATCATAATGGAACCGCGGTCTTCCTCCGTACCGCGGAACATGGAATTTTTCACCGCCGTCCTGGCCTGCTCGGACGGGAAGGGGCGTGCCGGATCTTCTCTTCCGTCTGCAGCCGCCAGAATCTCTCTCCCCACAGGCCTGCCGTCTATGGTCAGGAAACGGGTTGCCCCAAAATTGGACTGTACCAGAACTCCGATGGTATACTCTTTTTCTCCGACAGCCACCACGCGGGAAGCGGAACCGATTCCGCCCTTGAAGCCGTAGCAGAGCGTTCCTGCCCCAGCTCCCACACAGCCCTCCTCAAACTCTTCTCCCGCCTGATCGATTGCGGAAAATACGTCTTCCTTCTTCACTGCCCGGAGAGAAATCCTGTTAATGCGGCTGTCGTTGCACTCTCCCACCACAGGATTCACAGAGGAAGCCTCAGCGCCGTCCGCCTCGCACCGCTTTAAGGTATATTCCACCAGGGCGTCTGCCACAAGCCCCACGTTCAAAGTATTGGTCAGGGCAATGGGCGTCTCCAGGGTTCCCAGCTCCTCGATCTGGGGAAGGCCGCAGGTTTTTCCGAATCCGTTGTGCACATAAGCCGCCGCAGTGCATTTATTCAGAAAAATATTGTCCTCCACCGGCAGAATCACAGTAACGCCGGTGTGGATTCCCTCCCTCTCCAGCGTCCTGTGGCCGACTTTGACTCCCGGCACGTCTGTGATTTTATTTCTCTTTCCCTTTGGATGCTCCCCAATGGAAATTCCATAGTCGCAGATTCTCTTTTTCATTTTGCTGAACCTCCCTTTTCTTCTGTCCTATCAAGCACATATCAAAAACTGTTGGACAAAAGACTTCTTTTCCCCCATAATATCTTATAGAAATGCAGATTGTCAAAGGAATTTTTCAATGCAGGGGGTAAATTATGAAATATTTGAATCAATTAGAGTATCCTTCCATTCCCTATCCCACCGATATCAGCCATCCGGGAAGTCCTCTGAACAGCGGTTCTGTGAAGGAAGCCGGATGCGGCCTGTGCTGCCTGGCGATGGCTGTGGACAGGCTGACCGATCAGTCTGTTTCCCTGAAAAAGCTGGTTTCCCTGTCTGTCAAGCATAAGGCCAATCTGCTTCCAGGCACAGATATGGAAATTCTGGGGCCTGTGGTGGCCAGGCAGTTTCATCTGGAATATTCCACCACAGAAAGCGTCCGCACCGCTGTCCGCTGTCTGAAGCGGGGCGGCTGCGTCATTGCCAATGTAGGCGGAGACAGGGAGGGGTACACGGGAGTGTTCGCCCATGAGGGACATTTCATTCTTCTCATTGCAAGCGACGGAGATCAAATCTGTGTCCTGGATCCGGCTCTCAGGCCCGGACGGTACGACGAGCCGGGGCGCAGGGGCAAGGTTCTCTTAGACGAACCCTTCGCCTGGTGCTCTCTCAAGCTTCTCACGAAGGAGACAGATAACAGAAGTCCAGGCTTCTACCTGTTTTACAGAAAAGCGCCTCTTGCGGCCGGAAAAGTTCTGTAGAAGCTCTGAACCGGGGGCTGCCGCAGTGCGATTCCTGCGGAGCATTTTTTATTTCATAGGACGCGCTTTTTCCTATGAAGCAAAAAACTGCCTGGCAGGACGCTTCCTTTCATTTAAGCGTCCTGCCAGGCGTTTTTCCCTCTTGCTATAGCCTTAGTTCAGCTCAATCTTCTCAGCCTGATCCGGGAAGAAGGAGTTCTTCATATCATACTTATTGTGGTGAGTGAAATCGTAGAGGGCTTTTCCGTTCAGGAAATAATTTCTCTGATATTTTCCCTCTTTTACTAACAGCCAGTTCTCCCGATCCCATGTGAGATAGCCGTCCTCATCTGTTCTCGGCTCTGAAAATACCAGATCCACCTGACGGTTGGAATCTAAGAGCTTCATCAGATCCTCCACTGTAACCTCCACCTCGGCTTTTGCCTGTACATCATATGCTTTCATAAAACAAATATCCTCCCCTTTTTATGATGTTTGTTCCATTATGCCACTATTTTCCCGTTCCGTCAAATGGCTTTTCCGCTGTCTCAAGACGATATTCTACAGTAAATTCCTTTCCAGAGCGCAGGAAACGGCCGCCGCAGAATACCTCCCCCGACTGGTTGTCGTACGGATCGTCCCGCAGTCCCTCCTCTTCTCTTGAGAAGCTGTGCATAAACTGGGAGGCATACGGAATCCTGTAGGGATCCAGGTTGGCCCCATAGTAGGCCCGTCTCTTCTCATCGCCCTGGCGGAAGGCGGATCCTCCGAAGGAGCAGTCCGCGCTCAGCCATCCGAACGGCGCCACGTAATACTGGGCCCAGTCGTGGCTTCCCACAGTCAGAGGCGTAGCGTAAAGGCCTGACTGCCATCTGGCCGGAATCCCGGCAATCCTGCACATGGTGATAAAGAGCAGCGCCTGGAAGCCGCAGTCGCCCTTCCTGTTGGCAGCCGTAAATTCCGGTATATCCTCCACTGTGCTGTAGCTTCTCACAAAGGAATATTTGACCTGGGAGGTAATAAACCTGTAGATCTTCTCTGCCGCCAGAAGGGGATTTTCCTCTCCTTCTGTCACGCTCCTTGTCAGTTCCCTGAGGTAAGGCGTAAAGCGGATGTGAGGCGCTTCCTCTCCTGTATAGAAGGACGGCTGGGAGAAGAGAACCTGGGACGGATCCGGATTTCTGAACACCGTCTCATTGTCAAACTCAAACTCTGTCTGCCATACCTCTCCCCCCCGGATCACCGTTTCAAACCGTGCCGTTCTCTGAGGATAGGAGCCGTTGTCCACAGATACCGGCTCTCCGGCTGTGCCTTCAAATCCCAGCAGGCGCAGGTTCCTTACCTGGGCATACTCCACCGGAAGCGGCATGTAGACATGAGCGGTTTTGCCCATGCAGGCCTTCTCCGCCTCAGGAGTCAGAGAGAGTCTGGTCAAAAGACGCATATGGACAGTCCGGCCGCCGTGTTCTTCCATCAGGCGGACGTTCTCCCTGAGAAGGGCCGCGTTCTTTTCGTTATCCTCCATGGTCCCCAGAAAGCGCGCTCCATAGTCGTCTCTCGTCTTCATCAGATTCTCGAAAAACAGCTCGTGAAACTGTACTCTGCCGTTTATGTAAATCCAGTCTGCCGTATTCTCCTCCCAGAGTGTTTCCAGCTCCTTGTCCTTAAAATCTCTGATATTCGCCCGGAGAAGTTCTAAAGCCTCCTCATAAGAATATGAATACTGGGACGGGATTCTGGCGGCCAGAATCCGCTCCAGCTGAAGACGCTTTCTCAGCGGAGCAGGGAGCGTTTCATCTGCAAGGCGTCTGTCAATCACAGAAATCAGCCTTTCGTAATCTCCTCCCCACTTCAGTTTCATTAAATCTTCCGGAAGCGGCACATTTAAATACCGCATATCAAGCGCTGTCTTATCTGCCATTTCGTGTTCCCCTCTTCTTCTGTTTTTGCTCATTCTCTTTCAGCCGTTTCTACTTCTGTCTGTTCCAGACGTATCTTCCCCTTGGTCTTCTCCTGCTCTGCCTGTAAGGACGCCTCTCCTTTATTCCCTCCTGGTTTTGAGACGCTCCGCTCTGTTCTGCTGCCGTCTCCGGCCGCTTTTCACTCTCAGGCTGCTTCTCCTGCTCCTGCACAGCGGGTCTCTCAGTGGAGCTCTCCTGAATCAAGGCTTTTTTCTCCTTCTGGCCGCCCTGTTCCCGTCTGTCGTCTGTCCAGCCTGTTCTTTTTTTGCTGCGCCTCTTTGCAGTCCCCTCTTTTGCAGTCTCCGGCCCTCTGCGCTCTTCCTGCTTTTTCTCTCTTCCCACTTCTTCGCAGGCCTTATTTTCCTTCTGATCTCTGAGCGGCTCTGTCTCCTGTTTTCGGTTCTCCGCCGAAATGGTCTGAATCTTTATCGGTCCCTCCGGCTGAGGCCTGCCCTGATTTCTGTTGTTTCTGTTATTTCTGCTGTTTCTACGGTTCCTTCTGTTCTGGCCCTCTTCCGCCTGTCTGGACGGTTCCTTCTCCTTGGCAGGCTCCCCGGAAGGCTGGGCCTGTCTCTCTCCCTTGTCCACAATGATTTCCCGGACGCTCTCCAGCTCCTCCCCGCTGGCCGCTATCGCCGGCCGCCGCTTCATGCTGATTTTCTTTCCGGACATCTCCTTTCCATGCCAGAAATCCTCCATGCTGCCAAAACCGTTGTCGCGGCTGACAATGATAAACTCCTTCTCTGATGTGCTTCCAATCAGATATCCGCAGTAGCTGGACAGCTGAAAATCCAAAAAATTCTTTCCTGTCTTATCTACTTTAATGTATCTGACCTCCGCTCTGGAAGAGGCAATCTCAATATGTCTCTCAAAAGGAACTGCAGCGGCCTGCTTTCCGTAAAAAATCACAACGCGGTCACGATCTGACAGCTTTTCCACGCCGTCCATTCCTCCGACCCCTACATTCTCAAAATCTACCAAATACGTGCTCATGTATTTCCTCCATGACTGTTTCTGTTTTACAAACTCCTTCTCTGACGCTGATATTATTCTTCGGCTTCCGCCCCGTCGCCCTCCAGAAGATACGGCGTCACCTGGTAAACGTAGAAATTCAGCCAGTTGGTATACAGCGTGTTGGCCATATTTCTCCACTTCAGGGCAGGAATTGAAAACGGATCGTTATCCTCATAGTAATTGTACGGAATCTCCGGATTCATTCCCTTCTTCAGATCCCTGTGGTACTCGTTGTTCAGCGTCATTCTGTCGTACTCCGGATGTCCCTGCATGAAAATCTGGCGCCCGTCACGGCTCATCACAAGAAAAATTCCAGCCTCCCTGGACTTGGCCAGAATCATCAGCTCCGGATTCTTTTTCACATCCTCCTCACGCACCTCGGTCCACCTGGAATGGGGACAGTAAAAGCTGTCGTCCAGGCTCCGCACCAGCGGAACCTTACGGTTTAACACCTGGTGCTCATAAATGCCTGACAGCTTCCGCTCTCTCCTGTACTTGGGAATCTGGTAGTGATAGTAAAGACCCGCCTGGGCGCCCCAGCAGATATGCAGCGTCGAGGTTACGTGGGTTTTGCTCCACTCCATAATCGCGGTAAGTTCCGGCCAGTAATTGACTTCCTCGTACTCCATGTTCTCCACAGGCGCCCCTGTGATAATCATTCCGTCAAACTTTCTCTTTTTCACCTCGTCAAAGGTTACGTAAAATTTGTTCAGATGGCTGGCTGAGGTGTTCTTCGAATTGTGGGACGCCAGCATTAAAAAGGTGCAGTCTACCTGCAGAGGCGTGTTGGAAAGCGCCCTGAGAAGCTGCGTCTCCGTCTCCTCCTTAATGGGCATCAAATTCAGGATCAGGATCTCTAACGGCCTGATATCCTGGCTCAGGGCCCTGTCCTCATCCATGGTAAAAATATTTTCTGATTCCAGAACTGCCTTGGCCGGCAGATCTTTCTGTACTTTAATCGGCATATGTGTCCTCCCCGTTAGTCTGTAGGGTATCATACCATATTTCAGACGTAATTGCCAGCCGCCGCAGGAAATCTTAGGCCGTCTCTGCAGAGGAACCGGGGATAAACTGTCCGATGAATTCGTCCTCTGTGATAATGGGGATATTTAGCTCTCTTGCCTTTTTATTCTTTGAGGAAGAGGAGGCAGAGTCGTTGTTGATCAGATAGCTTGTCTTGGCAGTTACGCTTCCCGTCACCTTTCCTCCCCTCTCCTCAATCAGCTCCTGCAGCTCTTTTCTGTTTTTAAACCGCTCCACAGATCCGGTAATGACGAAGGTAAGGCCGGCAAGGCCGCTTCCTGCCCCTGTCTCCTCTTCCTCCTCAGGGGCCGGAGGAAGCAGAAGCTCCGCCAGCAGGCGGTCTGTTATCTTATTATTTTTCTCATTCTGGAAAAACTGGATCCAGGCCTCTGCCAGAACCTCCCCGATTCCGTCGACAGCCACCAGCTCCTCCTTGTCCGCGTTCCTCATGGCCTGAAAATCGTATTTAAAATGGCGGCAGAGCATTTTTGCGTTGGCCAGGCCGATTCCCGCCACTCCAAGCCCGTAAATCACTCGGGGAAGAGTGGTGTGGGACGCCTTCTTGACCGCTTCGCAGAGCTTGTCAAATGATTTCTTTCCGAAGCCCTCCATCTCCACAATCTCGGCTTCATGAGCGTCCAGATGAAAAATATCGGCATACTCGTGGATCAATCCTCTTCCAATGAACTTTTCCAGAGTCGCCTCCGACAGACCTGCAATGTTTAAGGCATCCCGGCTGGCAAACAGGGCGAAGCTCTTCAGCTTCTTGGCCTGACAGTCAGGATTCGTGCAGTACAGCGATTTTACGTCGTTCACCTGGCGTATCTCCGTTGCGCCTCCGCAGACAGGGCAGGTACATGGAATGTTCTTCACTCCGCTTCTGGTCAGGTTGTCCGCAATCTGGGGAATAATCATATTGGCCTTATAGACGGTGATTCTGTCCCCCTCTCCCAGCTCCAGTGATTCCATAATGCTTAAATTATGAACGCTGGCCCGGGTCACTGTGGTTCCTTCCAGCTCCACCGGCTCAAATACTGCCACCGGGTTAATCAGGCCTGTCCTGGACGCGCTCCACTCGATGTAGGACAGCGTTGTCTCCTGGATTTCATCCGCCCACTTAAACGCAATGGAATCCCTGGGAAATTTCGCAGTCCGTCCCAGCGACTGGCCGTAAGCAATATCGTCAAACAAAAGCACAAGGCCGTCTGACGGCACGTCGTTTTTCTCCACAAGCCTTGAAAATCCGGCTACCGCCTCCTCCAGGCTGTCCGCTGTGACCCGCCTGTACTCCACAGTCTCAAATCCCTGGGACTGGAGCCATAAAAACTGTTTCTCCCTGGAATTTTCAAACTCCACGCCCTCGGCCATCACAAGGCTGAAGGCAAAAAAACGGACGTTTCTCTGAGCCGTGATCTGGCTGTTCAGCTGGCGCACCGACCCGCTGCACAGGTTTCTGGGATTTTTGTACCTGGCGTCAATCTCCTCAATCTCCTCATTGATTTTCAAAAAATCGGAATAGCGGATCACCGCCTCGCCGCGCAGTACCAGCTGCCCCGTATAGGGAATGGTTTTCGGCACATTGACAAAGGTTCTGGCGTTGGCCGTAATCACCTCGCCAATCTCTCCGTTTCCTCTCGTGACGGCTTTCCTCAGCTCTCCGCCCTCATAGGTCAGCACAATCGTCAGGCCGTCCATTTTCCAGGACAAAAGTCCTTCTTCGTTTCCCAGCCACTCCTTCAGCTCCTCCACGCTCTTTGTCTTGTTCAGGGAGAGCATGGGCTTTTCATGACGTTCCTTCACAAGGGAGCTGGCTACCTCGTAGCCTACGTTCTGGGTGGGGCTGTTTCCAAATACGGTTTTCGTCTCCCGCTCCAGTCCGGCCAGCTCATCGTAAAGCCGATCGTACTCAAAATTACTCATAATTTCCCGGCTTTCCTGGTAGTAGGCCCGTCCGGCCCTGTTGAGCAGCTCGATCAGCTCCTTCATCCGTTCTATTTTCTGTTCCTGATTCATCCTTACTCCTCCTGCACCTGGGCTTTCTCTCTGTCCTGTCTGACGGGCTCTGCCGCCCTTTTTACGTTTCTGCCGCTGAACCGCTTCCCGGCATCCAGCGGCAGAAAGATGACTCTCCTATTCCAGCTTCTTCTTATCCTCCGTACTGTAATCCTTAACAATAAACGTATTATAACCGCGGGATCGGAGTTCTTCTTCCAGGGCCGCCGCATAGTCCAGATTCAAAAAAGCGCCGGCCCTCACATCGTAATAGCCGTTGTCGTAGACCAGAAAAGCCGGATATCCCTGGGACTGAAGCCCTGCAAGCTGCTGCTCGGCCAGGGAACGCAGGCGGTAGGCCCCTGTCTGCACCATATAGTAGACTGGCAGCTCCCTCTTTTCCTCCTCCCTCACCGCCTTCTCCACGCCGTCTGCAACAGCCTCTGCAATCGCTTCAAACTGCTGGTCAAACAGCTGATTATCCTGGGGATTGTCAATAAATCCTGCCTCGATCAAGATGGCCGGCATAGCCGTCCGCCTGAGCACCGCCAGTCCCGGCCTCTCCACCACGCCCAGATCCTGGTAACCCGTTTTTTCCAGCTCCTCATTTACCGCCCGGGCCAGCCTGCCGTTTACCCCCGCGTCCTCATATACCAGCGTCATAATTCCCGAGGCAGTCCCCGGTATTCCGGCTGCGTTTCTGTGAATGGAAATAAAGTAATCGGCTCCCGCGCTGTTTCCCATATCCGCCTTCTCGTAAGGGGTGTGGTAAACGTCGTCCACCCTGGTATACATCACGTCAAAGCCTCGGTCTTCCAAAAGATCGCCTGCTGCCAGAGCCAGCTTTAAGGCGTCGTCCTTCTCCTGTCTTCCGAAATAGACGGCTCCCGGATCCGTCGTTCCTCCATGTCCTGCATCTATTACAACTCTCTTTTTCATATTTAAAAGAAAGGCTCCTTTTCTAGGCATTTCTATTATATTCTATGAAAAAGAGCAAAAAGAGTTCCTTCTGCTTATCCTGGCTAGAACTTTAAATCAATCTCCCCGGAGAACACCTCCTCAGCCGGTCCTGTCATGTAGACGGTGTCTTTTTCTCTGTCCCACTCGATGGTCAGGCTTCCTCCCAGAAGCTCCACCTCCACCTTCGTATCGGTATAGCCTGCCAGAATGCTGGCCACCGCGCTGGCGCAGGCTCCTGTTCCGCAGGCCATGGTCTCCCCAGATCCTCTCTCCCAGACTCTCATTTTAATATGTCCTCTGTCCACAAGCTCCACAAACTCTGTGTTGGTTCTGTCTGGAAAGCGGCTGTGATTTTCAAATTTCGGCCCAATGGTTTCCAGAGGCACTGCCGCCGTATTGTCCACAAACAGGACTGCATGAGGATTTCCCATGGAAATTCCGATAAAACGGTATTCCTCTCCCTCCACTGTGATAGGCTCAAACATCTCTGATGTCATTTCAGGCTTCCCCATGTCCACAGTCAGCTGTCTGGCTTTTCCGTTCTCAGCCTGCACCTTTAAGGTCTTAATGCCGGACGCTGTCTCCACAGTCAGCGTCGTCCGCTCCGGCGGCACAATTCCATGGTCATAAGCGTATTTTCCCACGCATCTGACTCCATTTCCGCACATCGCTCCCCTGGAACCGTCCAGGTTGTACATATCCATCTGGCAGTCAGCCACAGTGGACGGTTTAATGAGAATCAGCCCGTCGGAACCGATTCCAAAATGGCGGTCGCTGACAAATACAGCCGTCTTCCCCGGATCCTCTACTGTCTCCTGAAAGCAGTCCACATATACGTAGTCGTTTCCTATTCCCTGCATTTTCGTAAATTTCATCTCTGCGCTCCTCCCTCTCTTCCATATTCTGCGCCGCGTCAAGCCGGTAGAATAAAAAGAGGGTACTCTCCTCTCAGAAAGCACCCTCGCTCTTGTTTAAATATAACAGCGTCCGTTTTGTTTGTCAATTTATTTTGAAGGATTCGTCTCTTTGCTCTGCCTCAGGCGTTCTACCATCTCGCTTCCCAGAGTCATCCGGCCGATATATCCCACCTCACCTGTCATGTAGACGATTCCGTCCTCCTTGATTTCCACCTCCAGCGTGCCGCCAGGCATATGGACGTACATGTTCCGATCCGCCAGTCCCAGACGGTTGGCAGCGCAGGCTGCGGCGCAGGCGCAGCTGCCGGAAGCCAGCGTGTATCCGGCTCCCCTCTCGTAAATTTCAATCTGGATATTGGTGCGGTCCAGCACGTTTAACAGCTGGGTATTCACCTTCTCCGGAAAGCTGGAATCACGCTCCGAATGTTCTCCAATCCGGCACACCAGCTCTTTTGAAATCTCGTTCATCCAGATCACGCAATGGGGATTGCCGATAGAAAGGCAGGTGGTAATATAGGGAATCTTTCCAAACACCATGGTCTGGTTTACCATCTCTCTCCGCTCCCCGGTCACCGGGATTTCGTCGCTCCAGAAAGTAGGCTTTCCCATGGAAATCTTCACCCGGGTGCCCTCCTCGTTCAGATAGTATACCGTCACCTCGCCTCCCAGGGTATCCCAGGAAACCTTCGTCTTCTGGACGTAGCCGGCGTCCTTCAGATATCTGGCAAAAATCCCCATGCCGTTTCCGCTCTTCTCCGCCTCGCTTCCGTCTGGATTCAGGATTCTCACATACATCTTCTCCCCGCCCAGCACGGGACCTACCAGAATTCCGTCTGAGCCGATTCCAAAGTTCCGGTCGCAGACTGCCTTCACCTGCTCCGGTCCAAGCTCCATCTCATTTTTATTCGGATCATATACCAGATAATCATTCCCCATGCAATGATATTTTTCAAATACAGCCTTCATAGAATCCTCCTCCTGCCGACTTTTTCTCATCTGTTTTTATTTTATACCTCATTTTCCGCAAATAATAGAAAAATTCTGCTCTTTTACTTGCATTTAGTGCTCTCTTTCTTCTATACTTCTTCTATAGCATTTTTTAACTGGGAGCAGAGCGGCGGGCGCCTTAACTCCCAGGCCAAATAGAAAGGGCGATTTGTATGGCTTTATTGAATGATAAGCGGGACGAGGACTGTGAAAAACGCGGCTACCTGTTCGAGGAATTCCGTTTGTTTCATCTGAGCGATCCTGTGACAGAGCCTATCGGCTATCACTACCATGATTTTCATAAAATTTTATTTTTTTTGAGGGGAGAGGCCGGATACAGCGTGGAAGGCGCTTCCTATGATCTGGCGCCGGGCGATATTGTGCTGATTCCCCGCTACTCCATCCACCGGCCGGAAATCTGTCCCGGCGCCTCCTATGAGCGGGTCATTCTCTACCTGTCTCCTGACCTTCTCACCGGAAGCCTCTGTGGCCCGGAACATCTGGCCGGACTGTTTCAGGCAGCCTCAGACAGCCAATCCTATGTGCTTCGTCTGCCCAGGCTCTGCCAGGCAGAACTTTTGGAGGCCCTGTCCCGGCTGGAAACGTCCTGCCGGGAATCCGGTTTTGCCGACGGACTTCTGCGCCGGCTGATTCTCCTGGAGCTGTTAATCCTTTTAAACCGCGCCTGCCAGTCTCCTGAATCCCGCCGCCTTCCCGCTTCCAGCAAAAACGCCGCGGTTCTCTCCATCATGCAGTTTATCCATGACAACTCGGATTCTGATTTGACCATAGACGGACTGGCCTCCCGCTTCTATATGAGCCGCGCCCACATGATGCGCCTATTTAAGAGGGAAACAGGGTATACCATCGGCGGCTATATAAACGAAAAAAGGCTCCTGATGGCCAGACAGCTGCTGGATCAGGGCCTTTCTGTGACAGAATGCTGCTATCGCTGCGGATTTAAAAATTATGACGCTTTTTTGAGAGCCTATAAGAAATCCTTCGGAGAGACACCAAAGCGGAAGAAGCAGCCTTCATCCCTTATCTCTCCCCATTGCGGAACGCGTTGAGCTCTCTGATCAGCAGCTTCACATTTTCGATCAGCGAATCAAAGGCTCCGTATTTATAAAAGTTAATAAAAATCAGTCCAATGGGAACTGCCAGAATCATTCCGGCAATTCCCTTGACCTTAAAGCCCAGGTACAGAAGAAACAGAGTCAGCAACGGAGGCAGTCCCATGGAATCTCCCACAATCTTCGGCTGTATCAGCTGTCTGGATACCTGGGTGACTACGTAGAGGATTAAAAGTCCCGCCGCGTAGGTGTACTCTCCTGTAAACAGCTTCACCGCGGCCCAGGGAAACAGGGCCGTTCCCGTTCCAAACACAGGCAGAAAATCTAACATAGAAATCAGAACTGCCAGAAGCAGCCCGTACTTCACCTTTAAAAACAGGAAGCCCACCGCCAGAATCCCGGCCACTACAAACATGATCCGAAACTGGGCCAGAAAATATCCCCCGATGACTCCCCTGGCGTCCTTCTTCAGATACTCGGCGTAGCGAAGGACAAATTTGGGAGCGTACCGCCGCATCCACGCTAAAATCTTGTCCTGCTCTGCAATAAACAGATAGGAAGAGAGAATCGTGATGACTGTATTTACCAGAACGTTCGGGATCCCCTTCGCCACGTTTCCGGCAATCTCCACCGTAGGCGCAGCCGCCTTGGACACCAGATCTCCCACATAGGTTCCTATATTTTCTGTAAACTGTATCACTGCAGTCCGAAACTCGTCTGGAAGAAATTCGAACATCCTGTTGCCATTCTGGACAGCCCCGCGGATCTCTGCCGCTGCGCTGTCGTACAGGGCAGGCAGATCTCCGATAAATTCCCGGATTTCCACATAGGCCTTTCCCAGTACAAAATACAGAAGGCTGATAATCAGCGCCAGAACACCTGCGATAATCAGCATGGATCCATGCTTTCTCACAATCTTCAGACGTTTTTCCAGAAAGCGGACCAGAGGGTTGGCGATCAGGGCAATCATCCATCCAATGACAAAGGGGATAAAAAATCCCAAAACTCTGGGGCCCCAGACGCACACCAGATAAAGACCTGTCAAAGGAATGATAATATTAAGAATGATTCTGAGATACTTTTTAACACCTTCCATGATGCCGCCTCCTGAAATCTATGCCATCCGCTCTGCTCTGCCTGCCGTCTCTTTCCCTGCGCTTTTGTGTTCTCTCCCGCTGCTACTCCTCTCCTGGCAGGCCGTACTCTGCCGCCAGCTTCTTAAATTCCGGCAGCGCCCTCTCAATCTGTTCATAGGATACGCAGTAGGCAATTCTCACATAGCCCGGGCAGGCGAAGGAGCTTCCCGGAACTACAAGGATATGGTATTTTTTCGCTCTCTCGCAGAATTCCTTCTCGTCTCCCGGCGTCTTCATAAACAGGTAGAAAGCGCCCTCCGGCCTGATGCACTCAAAACCAAAGCTTTTCAGCCCCTCGTAGAGCAGATTTCTGTTCCTGTCGTAGGCGGCCACATCTGCCTTAGCGTCAATGCACCGTTTGATCACCCGCTGCATGAAAGACGGCGCGTTCACGCAGCCCAGCACACGGTTGGCAATCACCGCCGCATTGAACACCTGCTCCGCCTCGTCCATCTCGTCAGGAACCACCAGATATCCGATCCGCTCTCCAGGCAGAGAAAGGGATTTGCTGAAGGAATAACAGATCACCGTATTTCTATAATACTTTGTCACAAAAGGAACCTGTACCCCGTCGTAAGCCAGCTCCCTGTACGGCTCGTCGGAGATCAGCACAATGGGATGTCCTATCTGGGCTGATTTTCTCTCTAAAATTTCTGCTAACGCCTGCAGAGTTTCGCTGGAATAGACCACTCCGGTTGGATTATTGGGCGTATTGATAATCACCGCCTTTGTCTTTTCGCAGATCTTCTCCTCAAATTCCCTTAAATTTGGCTGAAAGGTCTCTGTATTGGGAGAAACCACCACCAGCTCTCCGTCATAGTTTCTCACATAGGAGCCGTATTCCACAAAATAGGGGGCAAAGACCATCACCTGCTCGCCTGGGTTCAGCAGAGTCTTTAAAATCACATTCAGGCCGCTGGCCGCTCCCACTGTCATCAAAATATTGCTCTGGCTGAAGGAAGTATCGAATCTCCGGTTCAGAGACTGGGCCACCGCCTCCCTGACGTCCTCATAGCCCGCATTGCTCATGTAGCCGTGGACAAAGAGAGAATCCTCCTCTTCAAGAATCTCTCTCATTGCCTGATTTACCTCAGCTGGAGCCGGAACGCTGGGATTTCCCAGACTGAAATCGTACACCTGGTCTGCGCCGTACACAGCGGCCATTTTCCTGCCTTCCTCAAACATCATACGAATCGCTGAATTATTCTGAAGCAGCGGCTGCATTTTCTCTGAAATCATAGTATTCCTCCCTTTTTACTTTAATACTGTATCACTGTCTCCATTCCACATAGACGGCCGCGGCCCCTGTCACTGCCAGGTAGAACCAGGTGGTGGGGTTGCTGAACCAGGTGGTGAAAAAGGACAGTCCGAAATAGACGGCAATCTGGGCATACAGCAGATATCCGATGGGATTTCTGATATGCTTCACCATATCGGTCAGATACCAGGCTAACAATCCCAGAACGCATCCCAGCAAAACGACGCCCAGAATTCCAAAATCATAGTAAGCGTCATAAAACAGCGTTACCGTGGTCAGTTCCTCCTTGGTAGTAAACAGCGGAAAAGCTGTCAGCGACGGAACCAGAAATTTAAGGCCCGTCAGCGCCCACAGCGGAAACAGCATCTTCAGGCCAAAGCTGTGGCTGTAGCCGGAGGCCATGGCCCGCACCATACAGTCGAAATTGTCGTAATTGTTTGCAATATACATATACGGCTGTGTGACGAATATGGGCGTGCGGCTGTTTTTCATCTCAAAAATCCCATTGAGATACTCCACGTCATGGCTTCTGGCAATCGTCAGGATAATGTAGGCAGCCAGCAGTCCCACAAACAGTACCGCCGCGCTTATAATCATCTGCAGCGGATCAATATGAATATCCATCATCAGATAGGTGATAACAGCCAAAGCCGCCGCCAGGATCAGCTGAAACCGTGAAACGCAGAGAATGGGAATCAGGACTGCAATTATATCCGCCCCAATCAGAATTCCAGTCCGCAGACGGTCTCGCCCTCCGTTGGAGTGAAAAAAGATCACGCTCAAAGCCGGAACCAGCACGCAGGATACCGTAAAATAGTGGACTCCCGTAATGTGGAAATAGGAATAGGCGTGAGGCACGCCCCTTAAGAAAAACGGCACATAGCCTAACACCACTGCCTCCAGAACAAAGCAAAACAGCGACAGCGCCGTCACTGCCAGCGCGCAGATAAACACCGGTTCCTCGCAGGAACGGAAATCGTGCCACCGCTTCTGTCCTTTCCATCTGGAGGCATAGCTGTTGTAATTATTTCTTCCTCTCCGCTCAAACACCTCAAACACAGCGTAAAAGCTGACAAAGGCCGCCAGAAAGCACAGCCATGTAAGGAAGGTCCAGTCCTGTGCCAGGCGGCTCAGCTTCAGGCAGGAAACGCCCTGTCCTCCCACCCAGGCCAGAGCAAAGATTCCCCGCAGGTGAATGCAGTTTCCTGTCCTTCTGAAATCCTGAACATACAGAAAGACAGCCGCCCCCATCAGGCAGAGCCCGGAAAGATAAAAATGCTCTCCCCTGGCCAGCAGAAAAGAGGCCAGACAGCATATCAGGTAAACAATCATCTTCTTTTATCCCCATGTATACAAATTTTGATCCGGCGTTTCCCCAGACTTGGGTTTTATTCCCGCTGAAATAAACGCCAAAGGGCCGCATAACCGCAGCTGTATTCCTACAGCCGCAGCTATGCAGCGCCTCCTTAAAAGTTCCTGCTGACAAACTCTCTCATAAAGCTCTCGATTTCTCCGGCTGTCGCAAAGCTCATCGCCTTGCCGGCCATCTCCTGAAGCTCTCTGCTGTCGCACTCTGTAATCATCTTTCTGGCTTTCAGCACAGCGGAAGCGCTCATGCTGAATTCGTTTAATCCAAATGCCACTAAAAGCGGGATCATAAGCGGATCGCTGGCTGCCTCGCCGCACATGCCTACCATGATGCCCTCTTTTCTTCCGCATTCGATAATATGGCGGATGCTTCTGAGCACAGCCGGATTAAAGGTGGAATACAGATAGGAAACCTTGTCATTGCCCCGATCCACTGACATGGTGTACTGAGTCAGATCGTTGGTTCCAATACTGAAGAAGTCCACTTCTTTTGCAAAAACGTCAGCCATCAGAGAGGCTGCGGCAGTCTCCACCATGATTCCCACCTGGATATTGTGATTGTAGGCGATTCCCTTCTCGTCCAGCTCCTCCATAATTTCCTGAATCAAGGCCTTGGCCTCACGGTACTCCTCCACACAGGTCACCATGGGAATCATAATCTTAATGGCTCCAAAGGCGCTGGCGCGGAGAAGGGCACGCAGCTGTGGACGGTAAATATCGTCCTTTCGGTCCAGGCAGAATCGGATGGCACGGTAGCCCAAGAATGGGTTCTCATCCTTCTTAAGGCCCATGTAAGGAATCTCCTTGTCGCCTCCGATATCCAGCGTCCTGATAATCACCGGCTTTTCGTCCATGGCTACAGCCACCTTCCTGTAAGCCTCAAACTGCTCTTCCTCTGTCGGCATGGCCGTCCGATCCATGAAGAGGAACTCTGTCCGGAACAGGCCGATTCCCTCCGCGTCATAGGAGAGCACCCGGTCTACGTCCTCCGGGCGTCCGATATTAGCCGCTGTCTCGATCTTTACGCCGTCCTTTGTAATGGTCTCTTTTCCGATGTATTTTTTAAGCTCTTCCTTTTCTTTCAGATAAACAGCCTGTTTCGCCTCATACTCTGCCTTCAGGCTCTCGTCCGGCTGAAGGAAAATCTCTCCCGTCTCGCCGTCCAGTATGATTTCGTCCCCGTCCTTCACCTGAGAGAGGATTCCGGAAGCCGCCACAACAGCGGGAATCTCCAGGGCTCTGGAAAGAATTGCGGAATGGGAAGTACGTCCTCCCAGCTCCGTGACAATTCCAGTCACGTTTGCCGGATTAATGCCAGCTGTCACAGAAGGTGTCAGATCCTCTGAAACCAGAACGCTTCCGGCTGGAAGTGAAGACACATCCACAGACTGAACCCCAAGAAGGACTTTCTGTATTCTCGTCTTAATATCGCGCATATCTGCCGCTCTCTGCTGCATCAACTCGTCGTCCATGGATGCAAACATATCTGCGTACATCGTGCACACATCCTCCACAGCTGCCTCGCTGCACAGCTTCTCCCCGTCGATCTTTCCCTCGATCTCCATCGTCATCATCGGATCCTGAAGGAGCATTAAATGACCGTTTAAAATCTCTGCTTCCTTCTCTCCAATCCTCTGCGCCATGTCGTCGGCCAGGGCTTTCGTATCCTCGATGCTCTTCTCCACTGCCTTTTTGAAACGCGCTTTCTCAGCCTCTGCGTCAGCTATTGTCTCTCTCTTTATCTCCAGAGTCTCTTCTTTCAGAATTACAACTCTTCCAATGCCGATTCCGGCAGACGCTCCTGTTCCTGATACCATCTTTTTTCCTCCTTTTATATATGAGAGCTGTTACTCGCCTAAACCGTCGTTTACTGCTTTCAGCATAGCGGACAGCGCCTCTTCTTCATCCTTCCCCTCACATATAAACTCCAGCTCATCCCCGCATTTGATGCAGGCTCCCAGAACGCTCAGGACACTCTTTGCATTGGATACGTTATTTTTGTGACTGAACGTAATCTGAGACTGATATTTTACCGCTTCATTACAAAGAATACCTGCCGGTCTCAGATGAAGGCCGCTGGTATTTTTAATTGTTACTTTTGCCTTAACCATAAACTTCTCCTGTATCCTTACTTTTACTGATTCTGACTGCCGGCTGCCGCCGAAGACGGCTCCTGCTTCTGCTGGCTGTTCTCTGGAACGGCTTCCGCAGATTCCGAGGATGCCCTGACATCCTCCTCTTTCGTCTCGGCTTCCGTCTCCGGGGCCTTCGCCTTTACCTCCAGAGTAATGCTGGGGGTTCCTGCCACTGTATAAGCCTCGTCCAGCTGATAGGAAAGAGCCGCCGTATGAGTTCCTGGCTTCATGCCTGAAACGTCAGCCCTCAGATTCATCTTATCCGGAGACAGACTGTTCAAATCCTCTTTCAGTCCTCTCACAGTCAGAGGCACCGTGCCGTCGGCCAGCTCGTAGGTGTACTCCTCCGACGCGCCCACAAGCTCAATATCGTTGTCGTCAAGCGTGTAGGTTCTGTTTTCTAACGGCTCTACCTTCAGAGTCACTGTCACAGAAGTGCTGTCCATGCCGGCCAGCTCCAGTCCCGGCGGAACGAATTCCTCCAGATCAATGACGCACTCCTTATCGCCTGTCAGCCCCTCCGCGCTCAGCTGAGGACTTTCAATAGGAAGCGTATTCATGTTGGCCAGGACAGAGCGGAGTCCTGCCACAGAAACGCTGTCCACACCGCACTCTACGCCGGTCAGCCTGTATCCGTCGGCCACCTGTCCGGATACCTGGAAATCAAGCGCCAGATTTTTCACCTTCAGCATAGTTAGTTCGTAGGAGATATCTCCTCCTAAAACTGTCACTGCGCTGCTGAGCGTCAGCTCATTGTCATTTGCATCATAAAATTTAGGAACCGCTGTTCCTGACAGATCACTGTCTTTTCCCTCTATGTTGATCTCCACTCCCACACTGCTGATCTGGCCAATCTGGGAAACAGGGCCTCTCACATACACATAGTTTGGAGTCAGCTTCACTTTTCCGGGCAGATAATCCTTATTTCCCGCCGGGTCTCCTGTCACATGGTGCGTCAGGGAGAAACGCTTCGTCTGAAGCTCCTCCGTCTTAATGTGGACAGTTCCCGGAGCTTTTACCTCGTACTTGACGCCTTCCCCGTTGCTGGCCAGATACTGCTCATCGTCCAGCACCTCCACCGTGACGGGAACTGCTCCTGTCACAGAATAAAGTTCTGACAGATCTGCGTAAGCCTTAAAATCCTCTGAGGTAAACCGGTAAATGTCCCTGGCCCTGGCATTGATTAGAAGCGTCACCGTGCTCTTTCCCTCTATCTCATAGGTCAGGTTGGAGCTTTCCAGAACCTCGTCGTTGGTGATATTCACGGGAATCTCGATGGACTTTGTCTGGATCGGGTTCGCCACATTGACGACAGCCAGCCAGACCAGAAAAGCGCAGAGCAGTGAAATCAGCTTCAACGGAGCATTTTTAGTCAGCTTTTCTTTCATTCTTCCGCCTTCCCTTCCAAATCTTAAACCGTCCTGAAGAATTCTCCTCATTCCGCACCGCCCGGGCTAAAATTCCTCTCAGCTCGTCGGCGTCCGCCACGCGGAGCAGCCGTCCTCCGGTCGCCACAGATACCCGTCCCGTCTCCTCCGATACCACCAGTGTCAGGCTGTCTGTCACCTCGCTGATTCCTACTGCGGCGCGGTGGCGCGTTCCCAGCGCCTTGCTGATATCCATGTTGTCAGAGAGAGGAAGATAACAGGTAGCGGCTGTCACCCGGTTTCCGCGGATTACCACAGCGCCGTCGTGAAGAGGCGTGTTGTGCTCGAAAATATTGATCAAAAGCTGGCTTGTGATAATTCCGTCCACCTCGATGCCGGTTCTCTCCACATCCGTCAAAGGCGTCTCCATCTCGATAACCATAAGAGCGCCCGTTTTCACCTTTCCCATCTCGAAACAGGCTCTGGTCAGCTCGTTAATCGTCTTCTCGCTGAAGCCTTCCTTCACCTTTCCGTCGTCAGCCGTGAAAATTCCAGTCAGCACGTTCTTGCTCCCCAGCTGCTCCAGCGCCTTTCTGAGCTCCGGCTGAAAAATGATAATGAGCGCTGTAATTGTGATATAAGACGCTTTCCCCAGCAGCCAGAGGATGGTGTCCAGTTCCAGTACGGCAGCCATGAGAACAAAACCGCAGATAAACAAAATTCCCTTTAAAAGCGTCCAGGCCCTTGTGTTCTTAATCCAGACCAGGACCTCGTACACTACAAAGGCAATAATTCCAATTTCCAGAAAATTTTTGAACGTCATGTTCGGAACAAACGCAATCCACGAATACAGTTCCTTTACGTATTCTGCCATACTCTCACCTCCTCCTTTTCTTTTTTAATTTTTCTAATCTCTCCTTCTGGGAGTTTTTCTCGTGTTGATCCGCTGGACTTTCACGTCCGGCTTTGACACTGCGATTTTAGGAACCGCTTTCACATAATAGTGGTAATCGTCGTCCTCAAACTGCACGTACTCCGTCCTGGTGTAGTCCACTGCAAACACAAAGAAATGGTAGACAGCCGCCGCCGCCGCGGAAACGGCCATTCCCGCCGTCACCTCCAGCACAGAAACCGACGCGTCAAATCTCAGATCTCCGATAAAAATCACCAGAAGCTGCACGATCACTCCCGCCGCGATGGCAATTCCCCAGGCGTAGTTAATCGGCATATTCTTTATCGTATGCACCAAAAGGATGCAGAGCGCCATAGCCGCTACCATAATCAGCATGGCCTGATTCGTCACGAGACTCTTCACCAGCTGGATAATCAGCTGGGTCAGCTCCGTCTGCGCGCTTCCGGACAGCACGCCTGCATTCTGCTTCACATACAGAATCACATAGTAAAGAAACGCTCCGCAGCTGACCGGAATCACGGACAGCATACTTCCTCCCAGTCCCACCAAAAGTGGAACTGCAAAGGGAATCTTCAGAAAGAACATGATCGGGGTCACCAAAAGAAGCACGCTGTCTCCCGGCTGGAATCCATAATATAGAAGCACCACAATCATCAGAAAGACCAGTGTGATAGCCGCCACCTCCAGCGACACGGCAAACAGCTGGGCCATCAGGAAGGCTCCCGCCAGAAACGCCGTTACGCCGTAGGGAACTGCCGCCCCCACCAGCCCCATCACTACAGGCATCAGCGGAGAATTCAGCTTCTCCACAAAGCCTGTATTCTTTCCTATTAAATAAAAGGCCATAAACGCCACAGCAAATTTGACTGCCGGAATCACAATCTGGCTGTTCTTGGCGTAAAATATCCTCAGGCGCTCCTTGAACACAAGCAGTCCCATCATACTCTTCTGTCCTCCTTTGCCAGAGTTCTTGAGCGGTTATGGTAATCATACCGCTTGTCAAGATGTTTCAGCTTCGCCGTATAAAGCCTGATATTCTTCGCCGCATAATCATACCGCCTAGAATAGACCGTATGTACCAGTCCCATATAGACGGCCAGGCCAATCAGGTAATAAATCACAAAATTCCGGATCAGGCCCAGCATTCCTTCAAAGGAAAGCGTGCTTAAAAACTGTTCCATGCTGTAGAGAAGCCAGATAAAAAGCACTGCCGTGCAGCTGATCGTGTAGCTAAAAAAGCCGCGGATCATCTGGCGGCTGACGTAATCGCTCTTAAAATAATTCTTTCCGGCGTTCATGGCCTTTCCGTTTTTTTTCTCAAACATAGCCATGCTTGTCATCAGTTTGATCTTATCCTCATTGAGCATAGCACCACTCCCCGATTCGAATTCGTAAAATAAATTATATCGCTTTATTATAGCATACAATCCTTTAAATTTCGAGGGGCTGTGAAAATTTTCATAAAATTGTAAAAAAAGAATCCTGGCCGCCGCCCGATGCGGCGCAGGACTCTTTTCTCTCCAGCGTCATGGCGCGCCGTCTCTGACGCCTGCCAAAGCCGTTTTATTCATACCGCAGAGCGTCGATAGGATTGGATATGGCCGCTTTTCTGGCCGGGTAAAGGCCAAAGAAAATTCCCACCACAGCAGAAAAGGTGACGGCCAGAATCACAACGGAGGGTTTTATCACCGCCTCCACGCCTAAAGCCGCTCCGGCCGCCATGACGATTCCTCCGCCTGTTATGATTCCCACCAGGCCTCCGCAGGCTGACAGAATCGCCGACTCTGTCAGAAACTGAATCAAAATATCCTTCGTTCTGGCTCCCAGGGCCTTTCTGACGCCGATCTCCCTGGTCCGCTCCGTCACAGAAACCAACATAATATTCATGATTCCAATTCCTCCTACTACCAGAGAAATAGCTGCGATTCCGCCTACCGCCACAGACAGTCCTGCCATCATGGAATCTACCTGCCCCATCTGCTCCACAGCGGACTCCACATACCAGTCCTCTGGATTTCTGTTTTTCAGCTTGGAAATATAAAATACCAGCTCATCGTAAAAACGCTCCAGCTGGCTGGAGGTCATGGACTCTCTCGCAAACAGGTGGCAGTAATAGAACTCGTCGTTTGGCCATGTCAGAACTGTCCACGGGATGAAAGCGCTGCCTTTGTCGCTTCCTCCCCCCATCATCAGCTCCTGGAAGGGGCTCATCTCCTTCTCGTAGACGCCGACTACCGTAAACTCCTTCATTTCCCCATAGAGAACCGTCCGGAAGGTCCGCCCAACCGGGTTATCCGTGTGGAAAAAATTCCTGGCCGTATCAATGTCAATCACTGCGTGTTCTTTCCTGCCCTTAATATCCGCCTCGCTCAGATACCGCCCGTAAAGCATCTTTACCGGCTGCACCTCGTTATAATTCCAGTCGATTCCAGTGTAGTTAAACTGCATCTTATCCGGTCCGGAAACGGCTTCTGCAGAGGCGCTGGCGCCGCTGTCTATATAGGCGATATCGTCACCGAATACCTCCTTGATCCGCGACAGATCGTCCATGGTAAAATAATCGCTCTCCCTGACATCGTCGATCCAGTAGCCAATCCCCACATAGGTCTGCGTCAGGCCCACGTCCTGATAGAGGCTGGAAAACAGCTCCCTCATGGTATCTCCGATGGAGACGATGGAAATGACCGAACCGATTCCTATGATAATGCCAAGCATCGTTAAAAACGATCGCATTTTGTTGGCACGCAGGGCGGTGAAAGCCATCTTCATGTTTTCAATCAGCATCTGTCTTCCTCCCCTCTCTGCATTTCCAGGCCTCATTTTTCTCATCGCTGATAATCTGGCCGTCCCGAAAACGGATAATCCTCTGGGTAAAGGAGGCGATATCCTCCTCATGGGTTACGACTACTACGGTGGCCCCCTCCCTGTGCAGCTCAGAAAACAGCTCCATAATCTCTATGGAGGAGGCAGTGTCCAGATTGCCTGTGGGCTCGTCCGCCAGAATCAGGGGCGGATCATTGGCCAGCGCTCTGGCAATGGCCACCCTCTGCCGCTGGCCTCCCGACATTTCGTTGGGCATATGCTCCGTTCTGGCCCCCAGTCCTACCCGCTCTAAAAGCTTCACCGCCCTCTCGCTGCGCTCTCTCTTGGGGATGTGGGCATAGGTCATGGGCAGCTCCACGTTTTCCCTGGCCGTAGTCCTGGAAATCAGATTAAAGGACTGAAACACAAAGCCTATTTTTTTATTTCTTATGAGGGAAAGCTGATCGTCGTCCATAGCGTTAATGTCGATTCCATCCAGGTAATAATGGCCGATTGCCGGCCGGTCCAGACAGCCCAAAATATTCATAAACGTGGATTTTCCGGAACCGGACTGCCCCATGATCGCCACAAACTCCCCCCGCCTGATAGTCAGGTTAATATTCCTCAGTCCTATCACCTTCATGGTCCCCGTGTCGTAGACCTTGCAGAGATTTACAATTTTTATCAGCTCCTCACATCCGGAATCAGGGAGCCCCGTCCCAGGCCTTTTTTCGCGAATCCGGCCCTCAAGTCTTTCTATCCATCGCTTCATCATACCGGCTCCACTTCCATTCCCTCTGTCAGTCCGTCAGGAGTCAGAAGCAGCGTCATCCCCTCCGTCAGTTCCTCGCCTATGGGAATAATTTCTGTCTCCAGATCGCTCTCCACTCCTGTATCCACAGAAACAAAATGCACGATCCCTGTTCCTTCCTTCAGCACGGCAATCTGACTGCTTCCATCCTCTCCCGTTCTCACAGCGGAAGACGGAACCTTAAAGACGTCCTCTGCCCGCTCCGTCACAATAGAGGCCCGGGCCGTAATTCCTGCGATCAGCCCGCTGTCCGCCTTGTCAATGGACACAATAGCCGGCACTACCCGCTCTGTGGAGGCGCTTCCCGTTTTTTCCTCCCCTGTAGGGGAGATCGAGGTAATGGTTCCCGTCACCGTTTTCCCATTTAAAATATCTGCCGTAATATCCACGGGAAGGCCTACTGACACATCCCCCACCGAATACTCGCTGATTTGCAGCTCCATCTCCAACTGGGCAAGATTTTCGATGATAAACATGGGCTTTTCATCCTCCGGCTTATCTGCAAACTGCCCTACCTTGGAGTTGACTCTGACAACCGTTCCGGAAATGGGGCTTTTCACCTCTGTGTCCTCCAGATCCCTCTTTTTCTGATCCAGCTCAAACTGAGCCGCCTTCACCTTAAGCTCATAGGATTCGTCCGGAACTGCCTGTCCATTCTCCATCCGGTATCCCTCCACTGCCCGTCTGGCGTCTGAAAGCGCATTGCCCACGGCCTCAAACTCCGCGGAGGAGATCGCGCCGGCTTCAAACAAGGTTTTGTTTCGCTCATAGTTCAGGCTGGCTGTGCTGTAATCCTGTTTTGCCTTCTCATAGCCAATTTTCGTGTCTCTGAGGCTTTCATTATACTCGCTGACCGCCAGATCGTAAGCGTTCTGGGCGACGTCCACCTCCTTTTGGGCGTCCGTCCTGTCAATTACCGCCAGAACCTGCCCTTTCTCCACCGTATCGCCCTCCTTCACCCTGATTTCCAAAACCTCTGAATGAAGGTTGGAAACCACGTCCGCGCTGTCTGTTCCGGAAACCGGACCTGTCAGAGAGAGACTGGACACTACGTCGCCCTTCGCAAGGGCCATGGACGGAACCTGGGACAGCGTGCTGCCCCCGGCTGTGCACCGGACAGCCAGGCATACGGCCGCCGCCACGGCCAGCACGGCCTCTATGCGCTTCTTTTTGGGAGACTGTCCCCTGATTGCCCTGACTGCACCGGACAGAGAAATACGGCGGCGCTTTCCATTCTTTGGCTCATTGATGTACGCCTCCAGTTCCCGCTCTACCTCTTCCCCGCTCTTTGGAGAGGCATACGAAGTATTTTTATGTTCTTCCATACAACATCCTGACCTTTCTCAATTTCACAGATGTGGGGCATCTGCCCTTCTCTTCTGTCTTCAATTTCCCTTCTGTGTTCTTAAACGAGTCAGGCTCCTCCCTGTCTTCACAAAACAGAAATTTTATACTCCTGTTTTCGCACAGATGTCAGACAGGCAGCAGCGCTCACAATGGGGCTTTGTTCTGGCAGTGCATACATCCCGTCCATGGTAAACGAGACGATGGCAGAAATCGCTTCCCTCCTCCGGCGGAACCAGCTTCCACAAAACCATCTCCACTTTTTTCGGCTCCTTAATCCCTTCCACAATACCAATCCTGTTTACCAGACGGATGCAGTGGGTATCTGTTACCATGGCAGGCTTTCCGAACACATCTCCCATAATCAGATTCGCGCTTTTTCTGCCCACGCCCGGCAGGGATAAAAGAGCGTCGAAATCGTCCGGCACTCTGCTGTCAAACTGATCTCTCAGCATTTTCATACATGCGCTGATGTCCTTGGCCTTGCTCCGCCCCAGGCCGCAGGGCTTTACAATGGCCTCTATCTCCTCCACCGGCGCATTGGCTAACGCGTCCACATCCGGGAATTTCGCGTACAGATCCTTTACCACTACGTTCACTCTGGCGTCCGTACACTGGGCTGCCAAGCGGACGCTGACTAACAGTTTCCAGGCGTCGTTGTAATCCAGCGTGCAGACAGCCAGCGGGTACTCCTTTTTCAGCCGCGCAATCACTTCCAGCGTAAGTTCTTCTTTTGTCATACGATTTTCCTCCTCTGTCGTCTTCCTGTTTTGTCTTGTTTTGTTATTGTACGATAAACAAGGCGGATTGTAACTATATTTTTCCGGATTTCCCTAGGAATTTTCAAGGAAGTCTGTTAGAATAGACCTCGTTCCCGTTAATAAACCGTAAAATTTTTCAGTTTAACTAAAAAATACGGAATTTTCACAGGAGGATTAAGAGTATGGAACACTTTTTCAAGCTCAAAGAGCATGGAACCGACGTCCGCACAGAAATCATTGCCGGCGTAACTACCTTTATGACTATGGCCTACATTTTAGCAGTCAATCCTGCTATGCTGGGGCCAGACGGCGCGGGGATGGATTCAGGCGCCGTATTTACAGCTACCGCCCTGGCGTCGGCTGCCGCTTCCTTTTTAATGGCATTTCTGGCCAACCTTCCCTTCGTGCTGTCTGCCGGAATGGGATTAAACGCCTATTTTGCCTATACGGTATGCGGCAGTATGGGATACAGCTGGGAGGTAGCGTTAACCGCTGTATTTGTAGAGGGTATTATCTTCATTCTTCTCTCCCTGACACGGGTAAGAGAAGCTCTCTTCAACGCCATTCCTGCCACGTTAAAAATCGCCGTAGCTGTGGGAATCGGCCTTTTCATTACCTTTATCGGTCTTCAGAACGCACATATTGTAGTGGCTTCCTCTACACTTGTCAGTCTGTTTTCCTTCCGGGGCTCTATGACAGCCGGAACCTTCTCCTCAGAAGGCATTACCGTGCTTCTGGCCCTTATCGGCATTATTATTACTTCCGTGCTCCTCATCAAGAGGGTAAAGGGAAATATCCTGATTGGTATTCTGGCCACCTGGGGACTTGGAATGATCTGCCAGGCCGTGGGACTTTACGTTCCAAATCCTGAAATGGGATTTTACAGCCTCTTCCCAAGCGGCATCATTTCCATGCCTGCTTCCGTAGTGCCCACTTTTATGAAAATGGATTTTTCTATTGTGGGAACCCTGAACTTTGCAGTAGTCATTTTCGCGTTCCTCTTTGTAGATATGTTCGACACTCTGGGAACCTTAATCGGCTGTGCTTCCAAGGCAGATATGCTGGATGAAAACGGCAAGCTTCCAAAAATCAGAAGCGCCCTGTTTGCAGACGCAGTAGGAACGACGCTTGGAGCCGCCCTGGGAACCTCCACTATCACAACCTTCGTGGAGTCTTCCTCCGGTATCGCAGAAGGCGGAAGAACAGGACTTACCTCCGTGACAGCCGGTATTCTGTTCCTTGTATCCCTCTTTTTATCACCGGTATTTTTAGCCATCCCATCCTTCGCTACCGCTCCGGCGCTGATCGTAGTAGGATTTCTGATGATGCAGCAGGTTGTAAAAATTCAGTGGGATAACCTGACAGAGGCTATTCCAGCCTTTATCGCTGTCATCGCAATGCCCTTTATGTATTCCATTTCTGAAGGAATCTCCATGGGCGTTATCTCCTATGTGCTGCTCCACCTGCTCACAGGAAAGGCAAAGGACAACACGCCTCTGATGTATATTCTGACTGTGCTGTTCATTTTAAAATACATATTCCTGTAATCGCTGTATAAATGTATAAAAAAGAGAACGGTTCCCTGCTTCATCTGAAAGCTGCCGGAAAAGTTCTCTTTTTTCTGCCGCCGCTGCGGTATTACGGTATTTCTTTTCTTTCTCTTGAATTAGCTGAAAAATGTGCTATACTGGTAGTATGCAGATATGGTTCATCGGTAGAACGCCAGCTTCCCAAGCTGGAAAGGCGGGTTCGACTCCCGTTATCTGCTTATTTTTATGCCCTTGTATTTGCTGGGGAAATAGCAGTTTTCCTTGTAAATACAAGGATTCTCTTTTTTGATGTAAGTATTTAATATCGCCGTATGATAGGAAAACATTACCGTTTTTAACTCAAATATCACACGAAATATCACACGAATTTTGCACCGATTTTCTTTATTTGTCAATGCTTTGCAGTAATTTAAAAAGAACAATATCACACAAAACCGAAGATGATACAATCAGGGCGGCCAGATGGCCGCCTTTTTAAATCACTTCTCCGTCTTCCTGGATCCGGCTGGATGTCAGCATCCAGCCGTTAAAATCAAAGCAGTAACATCTGCCGTTGATGACTTCCAGGCGGCCTGCTGGATAGATATAACCTGGGCGCAGATACCACCATCTTCCGTCCTCTCGGATCCAGCCCTGGAGGTAATCGGCGCTGATCCAGCCCCTCTCCGTCAGGAACCATCGTTCTGAGCCTGCCAGAGCCTTTCTGAGCGGTTTTATTCGGTTCCCCTTATAGTATCTTCCTCCGGTATCTTTACCGCCTGGTGCGTCACGGATGACCAGGGAGGAGGCCGTGACCTCCACTTGCGCTGTGTCGGTGCTGATGGTCTGGTATTCCCACATAGTCTCCTCGCCTGTTATGGCCGCCTTGAAAACGTCCCAGGTGTGAGATGTATGATTATATACGTAAGGGTTCGGGCAAATCTTGCCGGTTACGTCGTAATGACGAATCACATGGTCTGCCGGAATACTATATTTCTCCATCAGCTCCCTCGTCAGTTCAATAGCCGCCTGAACGGTAGCATCTTCGAAGTACCAGTCCCGGCTGTCTGCTGCCTGGCTTCCTTTATTCCTGACACACAGCTCAATACCGATACTGTTGGAATTCCGACATTCCGGATGCCTGTAACTTTTTGCCCCACAGTGCCAGGCAATGTCTCCATCCTCTACGCTCTGCCAGATTTCCCCGCCAAATCCCACATAGTAGTGGGCGCTGGCTCCGATATATTTGCTGGCATAATACCGGCAGTTGGCCTCCGCCCCGCCGGTAGCTCCGACGTAGTGGATCACGATGTACCTGATGCGGTTGGTGTCACCCAGACGATTAAGGTTGTACGGCGTCAGCAGTTTGTTAATCTGCATCGTCAATCCCCTCCTTTCCGTCCGGGCCCATCGCATCTGGATCGATGGCTGCCTGGAAGTCCTGCAGTGCTGTTTCCGATGCTTCCCTGGCCTCCTTCTGAAGCTCTGTAAACCACTTATCGCCAAGATCTGCTCTCTGCATACTCTTTACCATATAGGCTCCTTTCCGGGAGGCCCGAAGGCCTCCCCCCCCTGTTGCGACGTCGGAACTATTTTCCCGGGCCAATCGGCGTGTTGCCGCCGCCTAATCCAGGGCCAACCGGCGTATTGCCTAATCCCTCCAGGCCAGGTCCTACTGGTGTGTTTCCCTTACCCTCTGCTGCGGGGCCTGTAGCTCCAACGTCACAAGTACAGTCTGCAATCGGCTCAGGGATGTGGGTTCCTGCCTTCTCCTGGTCAAATCCGTTCTCTCCGTGTACTGGGCATTTGTGTGTTCTACTCATAGTTTGAGTCCTCCTTAAAAAATATTTTTGTATAAAAAGAACGTCCCTGATTAAAAGGACGCTCTAATTATCAGCAAGCTATACATTGACTTTTCAGACAAAAAAAGGTATGATGAATACAGCTAAGAAATGTGAGAAGTTTCCATGCAGTAAAAGAACCCCTCAGAGTTGCCGCTCTGAGGGGTTCTTGCTCGTTACGGTGAGCTATTCCGATTATGCTGATGCTGTCTATCTATTTCTGTCCAGCCATTTGCATATGTAGTAGCCAACTACACTTGCTCCAACAGAAACAAGAAATGTGAGAAGTATTTCTTCCATACAGTATCACCTCCCTTCTGCTGGAGGTTCGACAGCGAAGAGCATTATATCATAAATTTCAGTATGATTCTACTCTTTTTGACACATTTGCGTCTGCTCTGGATCACCCGCCGAAGCTGCGGGAGATGAATGGATCACCTCCTTCCCAGCTGTTTTACTGCCTGGTTAATTCCTGTGGCCGCCAGACCGGATGCAATGCCGACCGCCGCCGCGTTGATTACATCCTGAGCCGGAAAATCCGGCATTACAAACATACCAGCTACTCCCAGCGCAGCTCCGGCGCATCCGCAGACTACGGGAATCACCTCATTCTTTACCTTCTCAGATGCCTTCATTCCCATGCCTGCCAGATAGCAGATCATCGTGATTCCTGCCACGCTTGCAATTCCAAAATCCATAGTTTTCTCTCCTTCCTTACCTGAAGAATATCGCTCCAATCGCCCCTGCTGCCGCCCCGATGAGTCCAGAGATTAAACTCTCCCACCGAGTTCCCGGCTTTTCCTTCAGCTCCGCCACATCCTTTTTCACTTCCCCAACCGCCTGCCCCAGATGCTTAATCTCTGCCGTCTGGACAACCATCTGCTGGGCCAGACTGTGGACAGCATCCACGCTCCTCTGCACTTCATCCATACGGTGCTTCAATGATTCAATCTCGTTGCGATACCGTTCCAGAGCAATCTCTACTTCCAACTGTGTCACCTTTTTCGCCTCCTTCCTCTGATTTAGGGTAAAAAAACAGCATATACGTATCTTGTAATTCAAATACGCATATGCTATAATGCCAGTAGGCAAATGAAACAAGCTGTCCAATATGGACATACACGAAAACCCCCAGGGCGGCATCCCTGGGGGTTTTCTATTCCTACTTTTAAGCGGGAAGGCTTAACCCCGCAGGCTGGTTATCGACTACTTATCGCCGTCCAACCATTTGATGATGTAGTGGCAGGCCACACCAGCCGCAACAGCGACAAGAAATGAAACAAGCATTTCCAATATGAACACCCCCTTCCTGTTGCCAGTATTGGGGCAGTAACAGGAAGAGTATACCACAAATCTACTATCGATTCCATTCGTTTTTTTCTTCACTCATCCCAACTTGCGATAATGGAAATTACCGGAATTCATGACAGATTTGTTCCTGGGCCTATGGATATCTATAATCGCGGGTTCTTAGACATTGCCGAAAAAAATGAACCTTTTAGACCAATTTTAGACATTTACTTTTTATTACTTAAATCTACTTTTCGTTACATCAAAATAAGCGGAAAGCCTTATAAAATAACAATGTCATTAACTTTAGCAAAAAGCAGAAATCGTAAGCCTTTATAAAACTGAACTGCTCCCCGTCAAGAGGACAGAGAAAAAATATAAAATTTTCCCGGCCAGCAGCTAAATGTTGCTGGCCGCTTTTTATGCAGCAAGGCACAACTTGTGTTTTTCTATCATTTGTAAGCCCGGTTTAGGTTGTCCCTGTCCAGTATCTTACCTAAGAGGTCTGGCTCTGCACTGTCTCTTTCCTTCCATATCCGGCTGAATGAGCGGTGCGCTCTCACATACCCTTTGCGTTCCGCGCTATCTCTTTGCGAGCAGCTTTCTATGTTTTCTGTACCCATCTGCCCATTCCTCCTTTCCCTGTCGTACTAAAGACTCCTATTGATTCAGCCCTTCACCGAAAAAAACTTCCAGCTACTATGGCCTCTGCTGACTTCTGTACGTTCAGCGTTACCTTCCGGTAACGGTTGCTCTTTTCAGAGCGTTCCGTACAGACCTCTCTGGGTACCACACGTTTCTTTCCCTCCATCCATCTGCCGCATTTACTGCATATGATTCCGTGTAGCTATCGGGCTTCATCTTGTGCGGCAGACTTACCCTCATGTACAGCCTTCTATGCGGTTTCTGTTCGTCAGACCAGAGGTTTGCCCGTGGGTTAGTAAGTTCCCCACATCCGGCTTCCTTCAGATTCCACCTCACGATGGACACCCTTACCTTCGGCTATATCCTTCCCGCTACCGGGCGGATTTGGAACTTGCACCCTTAAGAAACGTGCGCCGCCAGGCACACCGCTACAATGTAGGTAAGAGGACGTAAGGAACGCAGTTCCTCTAAGTCCTCTTACCTACTTTTGAGCGTGGTGGCTGCCAGTCTGTAGTGGAGCAGATTATTTAAAAGTATTTAATCCGTTTTTAAATGATTCTTTCAGCTCCTCTAGTTTTCCCGTTTCTTCCTCTTGCATATCTTTCAATAGCTGCATCTGCTTTTTTAATGGGCTGTTTATTGCTTCGTCTGAGATTATTATTTCTCCATTTTCACTTTCATACTCATCTATATATTTTTTAATTATAATTTTGCAACGAATTATTGTAAAGATAATATCTTACGGTCTGGCAATTCGAATGTATTTGATTTAAGTATTATCATGGGACATAAAAGTCTTGAAACCACGAAGCGATATGAGCATTTTGCTCATGAAATAATTGCTTTAGAAAACCGTTTATCACACTTAGATTCTTATGTATATAAGATTTAATAAAAATCAAGGGTGTCTGGGATTTTCCCTGTAAACCGGCAAACAAAAAAACCGACTTTCCTTTATTTTCAAGGAAAACCGGCTTTCATAAAATAACTGAGGCATCGGGGATTCGAACCCCGGACAACTTGATTAAAAGTCAAGTGCTCTACCGACTGAGCTAATACCCCGTAAAAAGGCAAAAAATAAATGCCCAGAGCCGGAATCGAACCAGCGACACGAGGATTTTCAGTCCTCTGCTCTACCAACTGAGCTATCTGGGCATTTCTTTTATGAATCTTTTCATCAGCTTAAAGCAAAATGAAAAAAGACATAAAAAAATTGCGGGGGCAGGATTTGAACCTACGACCTTCGGGTTATGAGCCCGACGAGCTTCCAGACTGCTCCACCCCGCGTCAATATTTACATTTCTATTATATACAATAAGTATCAAAATATCAATACTTATTTTAAATGGATGGAGGTGGATTCGAACCACCGAAGCGTGTCGCAACAGATTTACAGTCTGCCCCCTTTGGCCACTCGGGAACCCATCCATATGAAATTGGCTTTCACCTAAGCCGATGATCGGACTCGAACCGATAACCTGCTGATTACAAATCAGCTGCTCTGCCAATTGAGCCACATCGGCAAATGAAATGGGGCCTATAGGGCTCGAACCTATGACCCTCTGCTTGTAAGGCAGATGCTCTCCCAGCTGAGCTAAGACCCCTCATTTCAATTTTTAGCTTGTCGCTAAAGCGACCCGGATGGGACTCGAACCCACGACCTCCGCCGTGACAGGGCGGCGCTCTAACCAACTGAGCCACCGGGCCATTTTAAGGATATACATACCCTCAAAACCACACATTGAACCTACTTTCTATCTCTTCCATCCTCTTCTCTCTACCCAACCTCTTGGTTAAGCCCTCGACCGATTAGTAACAGTCAGCTCCGTACATTACTGCACTTCCACCTCTGCCCTATCTACCTCGTCGTCTTCAAGGGGTCTTACTACTTGCGTATGGGATATCTCATCTTGAGGGGGGCTTCACGCTTAGATGCCTTCAGCGTTTATCCCGTCCCGACTTGGCTACTCTGCCATAGGCTTGATAACCTAACAGATACACCAGAGGTCAGTCCATCCCGGTCCTCTCGTACTAAGGACAGCTCCTCTCAAATATCCTACGCCCGCGCCGGATAGGGACCGAACTGTCTCACGACGTTCTGAACCCAGCTCGCGTACCGCTTTAATGGGCGAACAGCCCAACCCTTGGGACCTACTTCAGCCCCAGGATGCGATGAGCCGACATCGAGGTGCCAAACCACTCCGTCGATGTGAACTCTTGGGAGTGATAAGCCTGTTATCCCCAGGGTAGCTTTTATCCGTTGAGCGATGGCAATCCCACTTTCATACCACCGGATCACTAAGTCCTACTTTCGTACCTGCTCGAGCCGTCACTCTCGCAGTCAAGCTCCCTTCTGCCTTTGCACTCTTTGAATGGTTTCCAACCATTCTGAGGGAGCCTTTGAGCGCCTCCGGTACCCTTGCGGAGGCGACCGCCCCAGTCAAACTCCCCACCTGACATTGTCCCACCACCGGGTCACGGTGGCTGGTTAGAAACCCAGTACCACAAGGGTGGTATCCCAACAGCGACTCCTAGAAGACTGGCGTCCTCTATTCTTCGTCTCCCACCTATCCTGTACATGCAGTACCGAATCCCAGTATCAAGCTAGAGTAAAGCTCCATGGGGTCTTTCCGTCCTGGCGCAGGTAACCAGCATCTTCACTGGTATTTCAATTTCACCGGGTGCATTGTCGAGACAGCGCTCAAATCATTACGCCTTTCGTGCGGGTCGGAACTTACCCGACAAGGAATTTCGCTACCTTAGGACCGTTATAGTTACGGCCGCCGTTTACTGGGGCTTAGATTCAAAGCTTCGATTGCTCTAACCTCTCCTCGTAACCTTCCAGCACCGGGCAGGCGTCAGCCCATATACCTCACCTTTCGGTTTTGCATAGACCTGTGTTTTTGCTAAACAGTTGCTTGAGCCTATTCTCTGCGGCCTGGTTTCCCAGGCACCCTTTCTCCCGAAGTTACAGGGTCATTTTGCCGAGTTCCTTAACAATGCTTCTCCCGCCGGCCTTAGGATTCTCTCCTCATCCACCTGTGTCGGTTTACGGTACGGGCACATATCACACAATAGCGGCTTTTCTTGACAGCCCCTACG
>JAGTTS010000001.1:405000-487500 GCA_018223375.1 Clostridiaceae bacterium Marseille-Q3526 | reverse complement strand
GGTCAGCCGCTACAGCACTCTGTGGGCGTGGCGGTTTACATGGCAGCAGATATTAACTGCCATCGGAAGCCCTGCGATGTGGGTCGGATACGTCTCCACATTCACTGCAAACGCAGTTGTCCCGCCGCCCAGGCCTCCGGGACCGATTCCCAGCTGATTGATTCTGGACAGCATCTCATCCTCCAGTTCTCTCACCCAGGGAGTCGAAGGGCGGTCCTTCAGTTCCCTGGTCAGCGCATGCTTGGCCATAAGGGCGCATTTTTCAAACGTTCCTCCGATCCCCACTCCGATTACCATAGGAGGGCAGGCGTTCGGCCCCGCGTCCCTGACTGCTGTGAGAATAGCCTCCTTGACGCCCTCTATGCCGTCTGCAGGCTTCAGCATAAATACGCGGCTCATATTCTCGCTTCCGAATCCTTTCGGAGCTACTGTAATATCAACCCGATCTCCCTCTGTAATCTCATAGTGAATCACCGCCGGCGTGTTGTCCTTTGTATTAATCCTTTTGATAGGATCTCCCACCACAGATTTTCTGAGAAAGCCCTCTGTATATCCCTGGCGCACGCCTTCATTGACTGCGTCTGTCAGGCTTCCCCCTTCTATATGTACGTCCTGTCCCACTTTCATAAATACGACCGCCATACCTGTATCCTGGCAGATAGGGATCATATCTTTGCCTGCAATCTCTAAATTTTCCTTCAGCTGGTTTAATACAAGGCTTCCAAGAGGCGATTTCTCAGCCTCCACCGATTGTTCAAAGACCTGTCTCATATCCTCTGACAGAAAGTGGTTGGCCTCGATGCACATTTCTTTAATATTTTTAATGATGTCTTCTGTTCGGACTGTTCTCATGGATCTCTCCTCCTGACATAACCGATGATGCCGTTTTGTTCTAAAAGCAGACAGACAGGCTCCGGCCCCAAATCTCCCGGCCAGGGCCTGTCTGCTGTTATCTTATAAGCGCGCCTGCATGTTTCCTTCTTTTTCCAGGTTCTGCTGCTCTATTCCTCGTCTTCTGCCTGTCCCTGGAGCGCCTCTCCATTATCTTCGCCGTCTGAATCTGTGCCGAATTCCTCATCCAGCTCTTCATCCTCGTCCTCACTGCTCTCGCGGACCTTGGCGATGCTGGCTACCACAACACCTGACTCGGGATCAATATCCATCAGTTTGACGCCGGAAGTATTCCTGCCAATCACAGAAATCGTATTCACCTTCATTTTAATGATGATTCCCTCATTGGTGATAAGCATGATCTGACGGCTCTCATCTACCAGCTTGGCTCCCACCAGGTCTCCCGTCTTATCCGTAATGCGGTAGCATCTCACGCCTTTTCCGCCCCTGAACTGGCTGGTGAACTCTTCGATTGGAGTCCGTTTTCCAAGACCATACTGGGAGACAACCAGCAGGCTTTCTCCCTGGCTTGCCATCTGCATGCCGATGACCTCGTCGCCCGGCTCAAACTTCATTCCGATAACGCCCATGGAAACGCGGCCTGTGATTCTCACGTCTGTCTCGTGGAAGCGGATGCACATTCCCTTCTTCGTCACCAGGAAAATATCCTCTGTGTTGTCAGTAGCCTTAACCTCGATCAGCTCGTCGTCTTCTCTGAGAACAATGGCCTGAAGACCGTTCTTTCTCACATTCTCGTACTCCTTCATCGGAGTCCGCTTCACCATGCCGTTCTTGGTGGCCATAAACAGGAACTTATCCTCGTCAAATTCCCTCATAGGCACAGTGGCGGTAATTTTCTCGCCCGGCTGAAGCTGAATCAGGTTCACAATCGCCGTTCCCCTGGCTGTTCTGCCTGCCTCCGGAATCTCGTAAGCCTTTAACCGGTAGACGCGTCCCGTGTTGGTGAAGAACATCATATAGTGATGAGTGGTAGTCATCAGAAGTTCCTCAATGTAGTCCTCCTCAATGGTCTGCATTCCCTTGATTCCCTTGCCGCCTCTGTTCTGGCTCTTAAAGTTATCGCTGGACATGCGCTTAATGTAGCCTAAATTGGTCATAGCTACCACCACGTCCTCGTCTGGAATCAGATCCTCTGCTGACATATCGAACTCATCGTAGCCGATCTTCGTTCTTCTGTCGTCTCCGTACTTGTCGGCGATAATCTGAATCTCCTCCCGGATGACGGTTAAAAGCTTGTTTTCGTCTGCCAGGATAGCGCGCAGCTCTGCAATGCGCTTTTCCAGCTCCTGGTACTCGTTTAAAAGCTTTTCTCTCTCCAGTCCGGTGAGAGCGCGCAGTCTCATGTCCACAATGGCCTGGGCCTGAGCGTCTGAAAGCTCGAACCGCTCCATCAGGGACGCCTTGGCCTCCGCCACGTTCTTGGAACCGCGGATGATTCGGATGACCTCGTCAATATAGTCTAAGGCCTTTAAAAGTCCCTCTAAGATGTGGGCTCTCTCCTCAGCCTTGTTCAGATCGTATTTTGTCCTTCTGGTGACGACGTCCTTCTGGTGATCCAGATAGTAGGTGAGCATCTGATGAAGATTCAGCACCTTCGGCTCGTTGTTTACCAGAGCCAGCATGTTGACGCCGAAGGTATCCTGCAGCTGCGTGTGCTTTAACAGCTGGTTTAATACGATATTGGCGTTCACGTCGCGGCGCAGCTCGATACAGATGCGCATGCCTTCCCGGTTGGACTCGTCTCTCAGATCCGTGATTCCGTCCACCCGTTTGTCCTTTACAAGGTCTGCAATCTTCTCAATCAGGCGGGCCTTATTGACTAAGTACGGGATCTCTGTGACTACAATGCGGCTCTTGCCGTTTGGCATGGTCTCGATATCCGTCACCGCGCGGACGCGGATCTTTCCCTTTCCTGTGCGGTAGGCCTCCTCAATTCCGGCCTTGCCCAAGATGGTAGCGCCTGTAGGGAAATCTGGTCCCTTTACGATCTCCATCAGTTCCTCGATGGAGGTATCTCTTCCCTCCTCGATCTGATTGTCAATAATCTTTATGACAGCTGCAATCAGCTCTCTTAAATTGTGGGGTGGAATATTGGTGGCCATGCCTACTGCGATTCCGGATGTTCCGTTGGCTAACAGGTTCGGAAAACGGGAGGGAAGCACCACCGGCTCCTTCTCCGTCTCATCGAAGTTGGGCACGAAATCCACTGTGTTTTTATTGATATCAGCCAGCATTTCCATGGAAATTCTGCTCAGTCTGGCCTCCGTATAACGCATGGCCGCCGCGCCGTCTCCGTCTACGGATCCGAAGTTTCCGTGGCCGTCTACCAGCATATAGCGGGTGGACCATTTCTGGGCCATATTCACCAGGGCTCCATAAATAGAGCTGTCGCCGTGGGGATGGTATTTACCCATGGTGTCGCCGACGATACGGGCGCACTTTCTGTGGGGCTTATCTGGGCCATTGTTTAACTCGATCATGGAGTAGAGCACGCGGCGCTGAACCGGCTTTAAACCGTCCCGCACGTCTGGAAGGGCGCGGGCCGCGATAACGCTCATGGCGTAGTCAATGTAGGACTTCTCCATGGTCTTTTTTAAATCTATGTCATGGACTTTGTCAAAAATATTTGGTTCCATTCTCTATCCTCCAAAATGGGGAGCTTTGACGCTCACGCTTTAAATGTCAAGGGTTCCGTACTTTGCGTTGGCTTCGATGAACTCGCGTCGCGGCTCTACCTGGTCTCCCATCAGCGTGGTAAAGGTTAAGTCGACCTCGCTGGTGGTTTCCTCATCCATGGTTACCCGCAGAAGAATGCGTCTCTCCGGATCCATGGTAGTCTCCCAGAGCTGCTCTGCGTCCATCTCTCCCAGTCCCTTGTAGCGCTGTATTTTATTGTTCTGATCTCTGCCGATCTCCTTTAAAATATCGTTCAGCTCTGCGTCGCTGTAGGCATACCAGATCTTCTTATTCTTCTCTACCTTGTAGAGCGGAGGCTGAGCCAGATATACGTATCCCTGCTTGATTAATTCCGGCATAAAGCGGTAAATAAAGGTCAGCAGCAGGGTGCTGATATGGGCGCCGTCCACATCGGCATCTGTCATAATAATAATCTTGTGGTAGCGGAGCTTGGAAATATCGAAGTCGTCGTGAATTCCCGTTCCAAACGCCGTGATCATGGAACGAATCTCAGCGTTTGCATAGATCTTGTCCAGTCTGGCTTTCTCCACGTTCAGAATCTTTCCTCTCAGAGGCAGGATGGCCTGGTTTGCCTTGCTTCTGGCTTCCTTGGCGGATCCGCCGGCGGAATCTCCCTCTACCAGGTAGATCTCGCAGTTCTCCGGATTCTTGTCAGAACAGTCTGCCAGCTTTCCAGGCAGAGCCAGGCCGTCCAGAGCGGACTTTCTTCTGGTCATCTCCCTGGCACGTCTGGCAGCCGCCCTGGCTCTCTGGGCCAGAATGGATTTTTCGCTGATGATTTTCGCAACGCCCGGGTTCTGCTCCAGGAAATAGGTCAGCTGCCCGCTTACCACGTTCAGCACAGCCGCCCTGGCCTCCGTATTGCCAAGTTTCTGCTTGGTCTGGCCCTCAAACTGCGGCTCCTCCAGCTTCACGCTGATAATCGCAGTCAGGCCCTCCCTGATATCCTCTCCGGAAAGAGACGGCTCGTTCTCCTTTAACAGCTTGTTCTTTCTGGCATAGTCGTTAAAGGTGTTGGTGAGGGCCGTCTTAAAGCCGCTCAGGTGCGTTCCGCCCTCCGGCGTGTTGATGTTGTTGACGAAGGTATAAATGTTCTCTGTGTAGGAGTCATTGTGCTGCATGGCAACCTCCACATACACGTTGTCCTTCATTCCCTCGCAGTAAATGACAGGAGTGTAGAGACTCTCGCCTCCCTTGTTTAAATAGTTGACGAACTCTTTGATTCCGCCCTCGTAGTGGAAGGTTTTCTCCTGCTTTTCCCCTCTGTCGTCCCTTAAAATAATCTTCAGGTTCTTGGTCAAAAAGGCAGTTTCCCGCAGTCTCACTTTTAAGGTATCGTAGTCAAAGACCGTCTCCTCAAAGATCTCCGGATCCGGGAGGAAGGTGACTCTCGTTCCGTGCATATCAGCCGGACAGTCTCCCTTCACCTTCAGAGGATACATGGATTTGCCTCTCTCGTATCTCTGATTATAAATGTGGCCGTCCCTGTAGATTTCCACTTCCAGCCACTGGGACAAGGCGTTTACAACCGACGCTCCTACGCCGTGGAGTCCGCCTGATACCTTGTATCCCCCGCCTCCGAACTTACCGCCTGCGTGGAGCACAGTAAAGACAACCTCAACTGCCGGGATTCCCGCCTTTTTCTGAATGTCCACCGGAATTCCACGTCCGTTGTCTGTGACTGTAATGGAATTATCTGCATTGATCTGCACGTCAATCTCACTGCAGAAGCCTGCCAGGGCCTCGTCCACGGAGTTGTCTACGATTTCGTATACCAGATGGTGAAGGCCTCTTATGGAGGTACTACCGATATACATTCCCGGGCGCTTTCTCACCGCTTCCAGCCCCTCTAAAATTTGTATTTGATCTGCGCTGTATTCTGAACCCATAAGTTCCTCCTAACTAATTTTCTTCCTTAACAGTTCCGTTTACGATCTGGAATACCCGGTCAATGTGAAAGGAGTGGGTGACAAGGTCGTCCAGCCCCGTACAGGTAATGATCGTCTGAATGTGCTTAATACCGGAAAGCAGATGCTCCTGCCTGCGGGAGTCAAGCTCTGAGAGCACGTCGTCCAAAAGAAGCACAGGGTAATCCTTTACCAGCTTCTTCACCAGCTCGATCTCCGCCAGCTTTAAGGACAGAGCCGCCGTCCTCTGCTGCCCCTGGGAGCCGAAGCGCCGGATGTCAATGCCATTAACCACAAAGCTTAAATCGTCCCTGTGTGGGCCCGCCATGGTGGTTCTCTGCCTGAGATCCGTCTCCCTGCTTCGTTTCAGAGCCGCTTCCAGCTCATTCTCCTCCGTGTTTGGCTCATAGCGGATCACAAGCTCCTCCCTGCCTCCCGACAGATGGCTGTGAATGTCCCGGATCAGCTCGTTTAGCTGGTCCGCAAACTCCCTTCGGCTCTTAATCACATCTTTTCCAAAGGACGCCAGCTGCATATCCCAGATATCCAAGGTATCTAAAAGTTCCGGCTTAAAGGAAAGCTCCTTTAAAAGCCGGTTGCGCTGAATTAAAGTCCGATTGTACTGTGCCAGCGCGTGAACGTAAAGCCGGTTCAGCTGGCACAGCTCCAGATCTACAAAACGCCTGCGCTCTGCAGGCCCGTTTTTTATAATGTTTAAATCCTCCGGAGAAAAAAATACCACGTTTACAATCCCAAACAGCTCGCTGGCTCTGCGGATGGGAAGGCCGTTAATGGCGATTCCCTTGGTCTTGTTTTTTTTCAGATGCATGTCAATCCGGTAGGGCACTCCATCCTTGCGGATCATCATCTTAATATGGGATTCGTCCTGGGAAAACCGGATGATCTCCTTATCCTTGCTGCCTCTGTGGGACTTGGTGGTCGCGCAGAGGTAAACCGACTCCAGCACGTTCGTCTTTCCCTGGGCGTTGTCCCCGTAAAGGACGTTGGTTCCGGGATCGAACTCCATGTGAAGCTCCTCGTAATTGCGGTAATTTTTTAATTCGACTGATTCTACAAACATATGGCTCCAGTTTTCCTATTTTTCAATTTTAACGGAGGTTCCCTCAAATTCCACCACGTCCCCGTCGCAGAGTTTTTTTCCTCTCTGGGTTTCCACCTGGCCGTTGACCTTCACCAGACCGTCCTGAATGGCAAACTTGGCGTCTACGCCGGATTCCACCAGATTGGCGGCCTTCAGCGCCTGGCCCAGTTTAATGTACTCGTCTCTAAGCTTAATTACTTCCATGGTTGAAACGGCTCCTTTTACCGTATATTTATACATTTATGCATTATTTTGTCTTCCTGCGGCGCACACATTTTCGCTTTTTTGAAGGAGCGGACGCCGCATTCCGGCCCCGTCTGTTTAGACAGCGGCTGCGTTAAAGTTGACCGGAAGGATCAGATAGATATAATTTTCTTCCTCGTCCTTAATAAAGCACGGGGACTTAGGATTCATCATATAGAGAGTTACCTCTTCGTCGTCAATGATCCGAAGGGCGTCGATGAGGAATTTGGGATTAAATCCAATCATCAGATCCTTGCCGTATTTGGTAATGCCCACCTCGGCGCTCATGGTTCCGAAGGCAGAGTTCATTTTTAGCTGCATTCCCTCATCACTGATGGTAATGATGATCGGTTTTTTGTCATTTTCACGGATCAGGATGCTGGCGCGCTCAATACTGTCTAAGAAAGTCCGGCGGTTTACGCTGACTTTCGTCTCATAATCGCTGGAGAGCATCTGGCTGATCCGGAAATACTCTCCCTCAATGAGACGGGACACCACCAGAGTGGAATCGAAGTCAAACATAATGTGGTTGGAGCTGAAGAAAATCTGTACTTCTGATTCATTGTCCCCGTTCAGAATCTTGCTGATCTCACCGAGAGTTTTGCCGGGAACGATCACCTTTATATCATTATAATGCTCTTTTAAGATAATTTTTCGGATAGACATGCGGTGTCCGTCCAGGGAAACGACTTTTAATTCGTTGTCCTTTACCTCAAACAGCTCGCCTGTCATCATCTTGTTGCTGTCGTTTGGTGAAATAGAGAAAAGAGTCTGACGAATCACTTCTTTTAATGTAAACTGAGAGAGAGTAATGTAGCGATCCCGCTCAATGTGGGGGATGTAGCTGAATTCCTCCCCGTCCTTTCCCTGGATTTTGAAAACAGATTTATCGCAGGAAATGGTTGTGTTGTATTTTTCATCAGATTCTATGATAATCGGAGAATCTCCTCCGGATAATTTTCTGATAATATCGGAAAAAAGCTTTGCTTCCAAGGCAATTTTTCCATGTTCTAAAATCAGGCCTTCTACTTTTGTCTCAATGCCAAGTTCCATATCGTTTCCAGTCAGCTTGATCTCTGATCCGGAGGCATCGATAAGAATACATTCTAAAATCGGCATAGTTGTTTTGGAAGGTACAGCCTTTAAAACAATGTTGATGCCGTTTAACAGTGAGTCTTTTTCAAATGATAGCTTCATAGTTGTTGATAACTCCTTTGCTGAGAAAATGAAACGCAGTGTAAGTAAAGATATAAATAAATTCCGCCGTAATCGCCGTAGGGGGCGTGAATATGTGTATAAGTCTGAAAAGGCCTTAAAAATCAATGACTAATCCACTGGAAAAAGGTGTGTACAAGTCGAAAAAAGGCGAAGGATAACTTGAGAATTATCCACAGGTTCAAAACGAGTCTGAGGGACCTGAAAATATTCCTCAAATTATCCACAGAGTATCCAGACGGTTTTCCACGTCCATTGTGGATGGGCGTTACTGCGGGCTCAGTTTTTTCTTCAGTATTTCAAGTGTGCTGCGGAGAGACTCATTTTTTTCCAGATCAGCTGTAATTTTCTCCGCTCCGTGGATAATCGTGGTGTGATCCCGATCTCCCAGACACTTTCCAATTCCCTGAAGAGGGGTGCTGGTCATGGTGCGGCACAGATACATGGCAATTTGGCGCGGATAAACGATCTCTTTATTGCGTTTTTTGGAGGAAATATCAGCCGGGGTGATGCCAAAATGCTCGGAAACCACCTGGATAATCAGTTCCGGCGTAATTTCTCGGGCTCCGCCTGGTGAAATCAGGTCTTTTAAGGCTTCCTCCGCCAGATCGGTAGTGATTTCCCTCTTATTTAATTTGGAAAGAGCCACGATCTTTGTCAGCGCCCCCTCCAGCTCGCGGATATTGGATTTCACATGGGTGGCGATATATTTGATGACTTCGTTGTCAATGTTGTAGCCCTCCAGCTCCTCCTTTTTGCGCAGGATGGCCATTCGCGTTTCATAATCCGGAGACTGGATATCTACAGTCAGGCCCCATTCAAAACGGGAGCGGAGACGTTCTTCCAGCGTCTCGATCTCCTTGGGAGGCTTATCGGAGGAAATAATAATCTGCTTTTTCGCCTCATAAAGGGCGTTGAAAGTGTGGAAAAATTCCTCCTGCGTGCTCTCCTTTCCTATAATAAACTGAATATCGTCGATCAGGAGAACGTCGTTGTTTCTGTACTTTTCGCGGAACTCCGTGGTGGAGATATTGTTTTTATTACGGATGGCGTCGATCAGCTCGTTGGTGAACTTTTCGCTGGTCACGTATAAAATTTTGGCTTTCGGGTTATTTTTAAGGATAAAATGGCCGATGGAATGCATCAGGTGGGTTTTTCCAAGTCCCACTCCTCCATAAATAAAGAGGGGATTGTAAATTTCACCTGGAGATTCGGCTACCGCAAGGGAAGCCGCATGGGCCAGATTATTGTTGGCGCCCACGACGAAGGTGTCGAAGGTGTACCGGGGATTTAAGTTGGCGTTCTGGATCACCTGCTGATCCACGTCGGAAGGCCTGGAGAGAAGCTGATTATCAGAAACTTCTGCCGGCGCCTCCTTGATTTGTTCTCTGGTAATAAAATCAACGCTGCACTCGATTCCCGTAATTTCTGCGATGGCCACGGTGATCAGAAAACCGTACTTTTTCTGCATGTACCCTAAAAAATGGATATCAGGAACCAGAATCTGAACGGTGTCGCCCTTCATGGAATAAACCTCTGTCGGCAGCAGCCAGGTCTTAAAGGATACATCGCTCAGTTCGTGTTCTTCCTTAATATGCAGCAGAATTTCTTCCCATTTTTCTTTGATTTTTTCTAACATAGTAGATCTCCTAAATATATTAAAGAAGCAAAACTGCAAATTTGCCCAATCTAATCATATTTTACATGATTACAAATCAATTTTCAATGGAAATGTGAAAAAGTTGGGGATAACTTATGGGGATAAGTGGAAAAAAGGATATACACAGAATAGATTCCACAAAACATGAGGAAATACAAGAGATTGGGAAAAATAGAAAAAATTGTACACAGGTTGTCCAGAAGTTATTCAGTGAGTTATCAACAAGTTATCAACAGCTTGGGGATAAATTATGTAAAGCGTGTGAATAAATGTGGGATAATTTGTGGACAGCGCATAAAAAAGACTGTAAAATCAACAGGTTACAAGATGTTGTGGCGGTGGATAAGTTATCCACAAGAAGATGGGAGGGAAAAATAAGAGGGAGAGAAAAGCGCGGGAAATGCAGAAAATACTTGACTACTGCGGGGTTGTTCTATATAATCAAGAAGATGTTTAGTTTAAAATAGTCTAACTATGGATAAGACAAATTCTTTGATAATCAGATGAATGAGGAGGTGTTTTGAATTATGAAGATGACATTTCAGCCTAAGAAAAGACAGAGAGCTAAAGTTCACGGCTTCAGAGCTAGAATGAGCAGCGCAGGCGGAAGAAAGGTTCTGGCTGCAAGAAGAGCAAAGGGAAGAGCAAAATTAACTGCTTAATGAAGCGTGGCCGCAATTTTCACTGTAAAATTGTGGCCTTTTCTTTTCTCAAACTTTAACGCTCCGCGGGAATGCGGGGCGAGTCCTGAAGCGAGGGGAGAATGCATGAAGCGTTTTAATTCGATCAAAAAGTACGGGGATTTCCAGAAGGTGTATAAAACCGGGAAATCCTATGCAAACCGGCTTTTGATTATGTATGTGATGAGGACGAAGGAGGAGACCGATACGAGGATCGGGATTTCCGTCAGCAAAAAAGTGGGGAACAGCGTGGTGCGCCATCACATTACAAGACTTTTAAGGGAGAGCTACCGACTGAACAAGGACATGGTTAAGACTGGACTGGACATCGTGGTGGTCGCGAGAGCGGCTGCAAAAGACTCGAATTTCAGGCAGATAGAGAGCGCCTATCTGCATCTGTGCGGACTTCATAACATTTTAGAGAATCGAAGTGAGAAGAATTGATGAAAAAGATCTGTATTTTCATGATCCGGGGGTATCAGAAGTATATTTCCCCCATGACAGGACCTCACTGTAAGTACACGCCTACGTGTTCTCAATACGCCATTGAGGCACTTCAGAAGTACGGCGCGTTAAAAGGTGGTTTTTTGGCCTGCAGGCGGATACTCAGATGTCATCCCTTTGCAGAAGGCGGTTATGATCCGGTTCCTTAGCAAGTAGGAGGTAGTTAATTGGAATTATTTGTAGCGACTAAGGCAGGCTCAATTTTAGGGCCGTTTGCCAGCCTATTTGGAATTGTCATGGACCTGCTGTTCCGTTTCACCAGCAGCTTCGGCATTTTCAACATTGGTATATGTATTATTTTATTTACCATCATTACAAGACTTCTTCTGTTTCCGCTTACCTTAAAGCAGCAGAAATCCTCTAAGATGATGGCTCTGATGAATCCGGAAATTGCAGCGATTCAGAAAAAATATAAGGGAAAGACCGATCAGACTTCCATGGCGAAGCAGCAGGTGGAGATGCAGGCGGTTTATGAGAAATACGGCTCCTCCCCTATGGCAGGATGCCTTCCCATGCTGATTCAGTTCCCGATTATTTTAGCTCTGTACCGCGTTATTTACAACATTCCGGCGTACGTTCCTTCTGTAAGAGTGTTCTTTGACAACGTGGTGGAGCCTCTTCAGAATCAGCCGGGTTTTGCGGAAAAGCTGATTGAAATCGGCGGAAAGATGAGCACTGGCTTTACGGCTGAGGCTTTATCCGGATCTGCTGATAAGGTCGTGGATCTGCTTTATAAGTTCACACCGGAGAACTGGGCGATGCTTCAGAACGCATTTCCGACTATTTCCGAGGTGATTGCCCAGAATGCAGACAAGATTGAGCAGATGAACTCCTTCTTTGGGATTAACCTGGCCACTGCGCCGTTTACAGGCTTTACGAACATTACCATTGCCTGGGCGATCCCGATTTTAGCCGGTCTGACTCAGTGGTATTCCACAAAGCTGATGTCAAGCACACAGAATACAGATCCTGACGCTCCGGGAGCCCAGATGATGAACAGCATGATGATTATGATGCCGTTAATGTCTGTATTCTTCTGCTTCACTCTGCCGGCCGGTATCGGTATTTACTGGGTAGTACAGGGTATTATCCTCATTTTCCAGCAGATGTTTGTCAACTCCTACATGAAGAAGGTAGACATGGACGAGCTGATTAAAAAGAATGTTGAGAAGATGAACAAAAAGCGTGCGAAGAAAGGACTTCCTCCGGCAAAGATCAATCAGAACGCCGCTGCAAGCCTTAAGAACATTCAGGCGAAGCAGGAGGCTGAGGAGGCTGAGCTGAACCGCAGACTGGAGAGGAATGCAAAGCAGATCAAGGATTCCACCGAGTTCTACAACTCAGATCCGAAGCCTGGCAGCCTTGCGTCCAAGGCCAGAATGGTTCAGAAGTACAACGAAAAGCACAACAAATAGGAGGGGTGCAGTATGGATATGATCACAGTTTCCGCAAAGACAGTGGATGAAGCTGTTACAAAAGCGCTGATCGAGCTTGAGACGACCAGTGACAAGCTGGAATATGAGGTTGTGGAGAAGGGGAGTTCAGGATTCTTAGGAATCGGCGCAAAGCCGGCGGTAATCAGAGCGAAGAAGAAAGAGCGGATCGAGGATCGGGCCATTGATTTCCTGAATCAGGTGTTCCAGTCCATGAATATGGAGGTTTCCATCACAGCCGAGTACAACCCGGAGGAGAGGGAAATGAACATTAACATGGAAGGCTCCGATATGGGAATTCTGATTGGCAAGAGAGGCCAGACGCTGGATTCTCTCCAGTATCTTGTAAGCCTTGTGGTGAACAAGAAGAAGGAAGAATATATCCGCGTTAAGCTGGATACGGAAAATTACCGCGAGAGACGGAAGGAAACTCTGGAAACTCTGGCTAAAAATATCGCCTACAAGGTAAAGAGAACAAAGCATTCCGTTTCCCTTGAACCGATGAACCCATATGAAAGACGGATTATCCATGCAGCACTTCAGAACGATAAGTACGTTGTGACAAGAAGCGATGGGGAAGAGCCATTCCGACACGTAATTATCTCTCTGAAGAGAGACGGAAAAAAAGAAAAGACGGACAGATAGCAGCAAAGACAGCTTGCAATATCCGAAAACAGCGATTCAGGCAGGGAGCAGGCTCCCTGCCTGTGCTGATTTAAAGAAAAGAACGGTGCTGAATTTATATTATGCTGTTTTACAAGGAAAGGGATTCCGGGCGCGGGATCATTTTCCTTATAAAACAGAAACAAAGACAGGAGACAGAAGAACAGGAGGCGAAGAAAGCTATGATTCATACGCTGAATAACGATACCATTGCAGCTGTTTCTACTGCGCTTACCAATTCCGGAATCGGCATTATCCGGATCAGTGGGGACAGGGCAGTAGAGACGGCCGACAGGATTTTCAGAAAACCGAACGGCAGAAAGCTGAAGGATGAAAAGACATTTACCATACACTACGGTCATATTTACGACGGAGACCAGATGATCGACGAGGTGCTCGTCATGCTGATGCGGGGGCCGAAGAGCTATACTGCGGAGGACACAGTGGAGATCGACTGCCACGGAGGCGTCCTGGTGATGAAAAAAGTCCTGGAGACTGTAATTAAAAACGGGGCCAGACCGGCGGAGCCGGGGGAATTCACAAAGAGGGCTTTTTTAAACGGAAGAATCGACCTGTCCCAGGCTGAGGCGGTCATCGACGTCATCAACGCGAAGAACGACTATGCCCTGAAAAGCTCGGTGAGCCAGTTAAACGGCGCCATGTCGAAAAAAATTAAGAAGCTGCGGGAAGAGCTGATTTACGAGATTGCCTTTATTGAGTCGGCCTTAGACGATCCGGAGCATATTTCCCTGGACGGCTATCCAGAGCAGCTGAGAGGCCGTCTGGCGCCTGTGAAGGAGGAGCTTGGGCGTCTTCTGGCGTCCGCAGACAACGGCCGTGTGGTGAAGGAGGGGGTTAAGACGGTGATTCTGGGAAAGCCGAACGCCGGAAAATCCTCGCTGATGAACGTGCTGGTGGGAGAGGAGAGAGCGATTGTCACAGATGTGGAGGGCACGACCAGGGATATTCTGGAGGAGCACATCAGATTTCATGGAATCAGCTTAAATATTGTGGATACGGCCGGTATCAGGGAGACGGACGACATAGTGGAGCGGATCGGCGTGGACCGGGCAAGGCACACAGCGGACGAGGCGGATCTGATTATTTATGTGGTGGACGGTTCCAGGCCTCTGGATGAGAATGACAGGGAGATCATAGAGCTGATCCGAGGCAGAAAAGCCATCGTGCTGTTAAATAAGACGGATCTTCAGATGGCTGTGGACGAGGAGCAGCTGAGAGAGACAGTGGGACAGCCGGTCATTCCTGTTTCGGCTAAGGAGCAGAAGGGAATCGACGCGCTGGAAGAACAGATTAAGGAAATGTTTCTGTCAGGAGACATTGATTTTAACGACGAGGTTATGATCACCAATATCCGCCATAAGGCGGCGCTCAAGGAGGCCCTGGACAGCCTGGAGCTGGTGGAGCGAAGCATTGACGACGGAATGCCGGAGGACTTTTTCTCTATCGATCTGATGAACGCCTATGAACAGCTGGGGACAATCATTGGAGAGGCGCTGGAGGACGATCTGGTTAACGAGATCTTCAGCCGGTTCTGCATGGGAAAATAGAAACAAAAGAAAAGCCCAAAGAAAAGTGCAAAGAAAAGTGCAAAGAAAAGCACAAAGAAAAGCGGGAAATAGGACGCAGAAGAAGCGTAAAAAAATGAGGATAAGAATATCAAATATATATTATATAACTTATAGTTATATAACGCAGAAAACCTTATAAAATCAGAGAAAACAGCTTTGGCAGCAAGAACAAGGAAGGAAGATAAGGTATGCCGCATTTAGAGGAGACATATGATATTGCAGTAGTGGGAGCCGGACATGCCGGCTGTGAGGCGGCTCTGGCTGCCGCACGGCTTGGGATGGAAACGGTGGTTTTTACCGTCAGCGTGGACAGCATTGCCCTGATGCCCTGCAATCCTAATATTGGAGGCAGTTCTAAGGGACATCTGGTGCGGGAGCTGGACGCTCTGGGCGGAGAGATGGGAAAAAATATAGACAGAACCTTTATTCAGTCGAAGATGCTGAATCAGTCCAAGGGACCAGCGGTTCACTCTCTGAGAGCTCAGGCGGACAAGGAGATGTACACGCGCCAGATGCGCCTTGTGATGGAAAATACAGATCATCTGACGATTAAGCAGGCGGAAATTACAGAGATTCTCACAGAAGAGGGAAAGGTGACAGGGGTAAAAACCCTTTCAGGAGCTGTCTATCACTGCCGCGCCGTGGTGCTGGCCACTGGAACGTATCTGAGAGCCAGATGTATTTATGGCGAGGTGAGCAATCCTACAGGCCCCAACGGGCTGCAGGCTGCCAATCACCTGACAGATTCCTTAAAGGCTCTGGGAATCGAGATGTACCGCTTTAAAACGGGAACACCGGCCAGAGTGGACAGAAGAAGCATTGATTTTTCCAAGATGGAAGAGCAGTTTGGAGACGAGAGAGTGGTACCGTTTTCGTTTACTACAGATCCGAAATCTGTCCAGAAAGAGCAGGTTTCCTGCTGGCTGACTTATACGAACGAGAAAACCCACCAGATTATCAGGGATAACCTGGACCGTTCGCCGCTGTTTTCCGGCGCCATAGAGGGAACCGGACCCAGATACTGTCCGTCCATTGAGGATAAGGTCGTAAAATTCCCTGATAAAGAGCGGCATCAGGTTTTTGTGGAGCCAGAAGGACTCTATACCAATGAAATGTATCTGGGAGGAATGTCCAGCTCTCTGCCGGAAGACGTGCAGACAGCCATGTACAGGACGGTTCCGGGGCTGGAGCAGGTGAAAATTGTGAGAAACGCCTATGCTATTGAATATGACTGCATTAATTCCCGCCAGCTGAAGGCAACTCTGGAGTTTAAGGCCGTGGAAGGCCTGTTCAGCGGCGGCCAGTTTAACGGCAGTTCCGGTTATGAGGAGGCGGCGGTTCAGGGCTTTATGGCAGGCGTAAATGCGGCCAGAAAGCTTATGGGGAAGGAAGCGGTTGTCCTGGATCGCTCGCAGGCTTATATCGGCGTTTTAATTGACGATCTGGTGACCAAAGAGAGCCACGAGCCCTACCGCATGATGACTTCCAGAGCAGAGTACAGACTGCTTCTCAGACAGGACAATGCAGATCTGAGGCTTTCCGGCATTGGACATGAGATTGGGCTCATTGACGACGAGAGGTATGAGCGTGTGGTGAGAAAGGAACGCCAGATCAGAGAAGAAGTGGAGCGTCTGAACCAGCTTCCAGTGGGAGCCAACAGCCAGGTACAGGAGTGTCTGAGAAAATATGGAAGCACAGAGCTTAAATCGGGCGCTACTATGGCTGAGCTGATCCGCAGGCCGGAGCTGAGCTATGAGGCGGTAAAGGAAATCGACCCGAAGCGCCCGGATCTGGACTGGGATGTGGCAGAGCAGGTGAATATCAACATTAAATACGAGGGGTATATCCGCAGGCAGCTGCAGCAGGTGGCTCAGTTTAAGAAGCTGGAGAGCAGAAAATTAGACGAGCATTTTGACTATTCTTCTGTCAAGAGCCTCAGAAAGGAAGCAGTTCAGAAGCTAAATCTCTACAAGCCGATGAATATCGGACAGGCGTCGAGGATTTCAGGCGTTTCTCCGGCAGATATTTCCGTACTTCTCGTCCATTTGGAGCAGATGAAGCATCAGAAGGGCAGGGAGTAAGTGTTATAAGCTCGGGAGAGAAAACGGGAAGCAGAAAAACAGAAAAGAATACAGGAAGAGCAAAAAAATAAACGAATATAAGAATAGAAGAGTAGAAGATATAGAAGAACAAAGCAATGCAGAAGAGAGCATAGAAAAAGAAGCAAACCAATGGAGGGCCTATGAGAGAAGATTTCAAACAGCAGATGGAAGAGGAGCTGAAATACGTGGATGTGACTCTGACAGACAGGCAGATAGAGCAGTTTTACAGATATTATGAGCTTTTAAACGAGTGGAATCAGGTGATGAATCTGACTGCGATTACGGAGATGAAGGAGGTTGTGACAAAGCATTTTGTGGACAGCCTGGCCTTAAAGAAAGTGATCGGAGACCTGGAGAACGCGGAGATTTCTGTGGCAGATGTGGGAACAGGAGCAGGATTTCCCGGCATTCCCTTAAAGATTGCATTTCCAGGCTTAAAGGTAACGCTGTTAGACTCTCTGAATAAGCGGGTGAAATTTTTGAACGAGGTAATTGAGCAGCTGGGACTGGAACAGATCCAGGCAGTTCATGGAAGAGCCGAAGACTTTGGAAGAGATCGTGTTTCACGTGAAACATTTGATATCTGCGTTTCACGTGCAGTGGCAAATTTATCAACTCTGTCAGAATACTGTGTGCCGCTGGTGAAGGTGGGCGGCTATTTTGTGCCGTATAAATCGGGAAAGGTGGACGAGGAGCTGACAGATGGACAGGGTGCAGTTCAGAAGCTGGGAGGAAAAATTGAGAAGGTAGAACGATTCAGTCTCCCCAATTCAGACGAGAGAACTTTGGTGATGATCAAAAAGGTGAAGACAACAGCAGGGAAATATCCAAGAAAAGCTGGAATGCCGGCAAAGGAGCCGCTGAAATAGGAAGAGAATGAAGGAAGAGCAGAATAGGCAGAAAGCGCAGAGAGTATTCTTTGCGTTTCCTGCCTGCTTTTTGTTTGATCCAGAGACTTGCAGGATGGAGAAGCTTGTGCTGTGCAGCGAACAATATTCTGAGAAAATACAGTTTTAAAGAGGGACTGTTCACTGAGAATGCAGTATTCGCTGAGTCAGTCCAAAAGAATGAGAAGCTGTTTTACCAGCTGTTCCGGCTGTTCCAATTGTGGGAGGTGTTTTGCTCTGGAAATCAGGGCGTACTCGACAGCTGGATTGATTTCACGGTACTCCTGAATGGTGCGTTTGATATTTGGCTCCTGGGCTCCTCCTAAAATATAAATGCTGTTATCAATTTTTCTCAGCGCAGGAACAATGTTGCAGCGGGTATAGCAGCACTCGGCGCTGGCGAAGACAGCTTTGGGGCATTCTCCCAGGTGCGCTGCCTCGTAGTAGGCGTCGATCCAGGCAGGCTTCAAGGCTGAGGGAGAGGAGAAGAAATCCTGTACAAATTTCTGCGTCAGCAATTCCCGGCTGGAGGCAATATGGTATAGAAGCGTGCCTATAATGGGAAGATCCAGAATAAACTTGTAAAGCTTTGCATTTTTTCCGCAAAATTGGCTGCAGACAGAAAAAGGATCTGGATTAATAAAAGCCAGTTTATCGAAGAGATCCGGATTGATGCTGCAGGCCATAACAGCAATGGATGCAGAGCTTCCTGTTGTCACTGCGCTGGTTCGGTGTCCAATTTCTGTCCGAATAAAATCAGAGAGAAGCTGCACATACAGATAGTTAGTGTAAGTGAGATTTGGCTTTTCAGAACGGCCAAATCCCAGCAGATCTATAGTGTATACAGTATAATGTTTTTTTAATAGTTTCACAGCCAGATGCCACTCATAGCCGCTGGCGGCTAAGTGGAAATCGTGGATAAGCAGAAGCGGCTTTCCAGAACCTTCTTTTGTATAGTATACCTGGCCGAATCTCCATTTAAAGATATGGGCCTGGGAGCTGCCTAAAAAGTTTTTGGATGAAGCAGAATGCTTGATATATTTGTTAAGCAGCGCTGTAAAAGCCGCAGCGGCAGAGGTCAGGGTAGTTAAGGTGAGAATTTTGTTTTTTGTGTTCAAGGTGTCAGCCTCCTTTAATGATAGCGAAAAAGGGGTATTTTTATATCGCGGGACTCATGTCCGCTATGCGGACATGAGTCCAATATAATGTCTCCCGTTAAAAATAAGATTAATTTAAGAAAAATTTAACGCCGCGGCGCGGCGCCTTTTGACAGACAGGCACGGTTTATATTCGCTAAGTGCTCTTATTATACCATATCAGCAGGAAAACAAGCGGCTGCAAAGCAGACATTTGTTTTCACCTGATATGGTAACGACAAAATGTCTCAGCTGCCAGAGGCAGCGGCAGATGTGCGAAGCACAGCTGCATTTTGGAGTTATTATACCACAAAAAAGCGTGCCAGGCGAATGGTTATATTGTAGGTTTGTCAAACATTTGTTACACGGATTGTAAATATTCCTGAAGTACCTGATTGGGTGATTTCCATCCCAGTGGACGCATGGGAAAGCTGTTATAGTCTCTGCGGTTATATACTTTTAGCTGTGCTGCAAAGTCCTCAAAGGAATAGAACAGGTGGGTCGCATAGAAACGCTCATTATCCTTCCTGTGGCTTCGTTCCACCTTCCCGTTGTGGCGTGGGGTAAAGGGGCGGATGAGTTTGTGGCGGATCCCGTGGAGTTCCAGATGTTTCTGGAACAGGGTAGGCTTTTCGTTGCGAGAGGTAAAACGGTTGGTAAACTCTGTGCCATTATCAGTCTGAATGCATTCGATTGGACACGGGAAGGCCTTTACCAGATGTTCTACAAACTGGGCGGAAGAATAGGTGCTGTGCTCCTCAAATGCTTCCACAAAACGCCAGCGGGAGTACTCGTCAATGGCCGTGTACTGGAAAAACTGTTTTCCAATGACCTGGGAATTTTTCAGGCAGGCAGAGGGAACAAATTTCACATCAACCTGAATCCGCTGTCCGGGATAATCCATCGCTTCATAGGGCTTAGGGATGTACTTTGGATTGGGTGGATGTACCGCCATGATTCCTTGTTTTCTGAGAAAACGATAAAGTCCGGAAATGGAACGGGAATAGCCGCGCTGCCGTAGTTTTACCCAGAAAACAACTAAACCAGAGTGAGGATTTCTGCGTCGCATATGTCGGATTAGTTTGATTTCATCATCTGTATGCTGATTGGGATGGGAATGAGGTCTGCGGGAGCGTTCGCGGAGGGAGTCCCAGGAGCCGTCATAGCGTCGTTTCCAGCGGTAAATGTACTGCCGGTTCGTTTTATATTTGATGGCAGCTTTGGTAACACCAAATTTTTCAGCATATTGAATCAGAGATAGACGATACCTCATATCTTGTGTTATAGTAGACATAGCAGAGAACTCCTTTATGTGATTTTTGTTGTGGTGACTAAAATATAACACAAAGGCAGCGTCTCTGCTTTTTAAATATTCAGTTGTAACACATGTATTGTAATCCTACAAAAGCGTGCCAGGCGAATGGTTATATTGATTTGACAGCCGCCTGACAGCCGCTGCAGTCTTTTACCAGTGCTTTCACCTGTGCCGCTGCGTCGGCTTGTATTAGGAAAACCACGCGATAGTCTCGAGGTTCTATTGCCCTGGCATTTGCGCTGTATTTTCCGAAAAAAAGAAAAATGTGGAACAAAAAAATACGGAAGCTGGATGACAAGTTTCACGTGAAACATTTATGAGGAATTGGGGACAGGACAAACGCATGAGTAAATAAATTGTGAACAAATCCCCTTTTTCTGGTATGATAAAAAGAAAAAGGGGGTTTTGCTATGGATGAATTGTTAGAATGGATGGATTATATTGAAGATAAGCGTCAGCAGACGAAAGTACGGCATAAGCTGAAGGACATAATCGTGATTGTTTTGTTTGCTACGCTTGCAAATGTGGATGACTGGGTGGAAATGGAATACTTTGCCCATTATCATGAAGCATATTTGAAAAAATATATTGAATTGAAAAACGGAATTCCGTCTCATGATACACTTTGCCGTGTATTTGGAATGCTGTCACCAGAAATCTTGCAGCAGCTTTATGGTAAATGGCAGGAATTATTGAATCAAAACGAAGGGGAAGTATTGCGTAAACTGATCTGCATTGATGGAAAAACGATGCGTTCCAATAAAAGAAAAGAAGGAAAACCGAACCATATCATAACGGCCTGGAGTAAGGAAGATGGCTTCAGCCTTGGTCAGAAGGTGGTAAATACCAAGAGTAATGAGATTACAGCAATACCGGAATTGCTGGAGAAAATCCGGATCAAAGGTCAGGTTGTGACGATCGATGCCATGGGAACGCAGACAGCCATAGCCGAGAAGATCCGTTTAAACCGAGGAGACTATGTACTGGCGTTAAAGGAAAACCAGAGGACGCTGCATGAGGATGTGAGTTTGTACCTGAACGATGCCGAGATAAAAGAAGAACTGCGTAAGAAGGGAAAATATAAAAAAACAATTGAAAAAGCCCACAGTCAATTAGAAATCCGAGAATATTACCAGACGAAAGAAATTGGCTGGCTGCCTCAGAAGAAGGACTGGAAAGGGCTAAAAAGTATTGGGATGGAAGAAAAGACGATTCGAAAAGACGGTCAGGAGAAAAAAGAGTTCCGTTATTATATCAGCAGCCTAAATGAAGACATAGAGCTGTTTAGCCGTGCAGTGAGAGGCCATTGGAGTGTAGAAAGTATGCATTGGCAGTTGGATGTAACATTTAAGGAAGATGCCAATACAACGCTGGATAAGCAGGCAGCCGAAAATTTGAACATCATAAGGAAATGGTGTTTAAGTATATTGAAAATGGTAGAGATTTTCCGTCCCAATCTGTCCATGAAAAAGAAACGATTTGTAATCAGTATGAACCCAGCAGAGTTTTTGGAACAGGTATTAAATTTTTAAAAACAAGATATTTTGAAAAAGAGGAAGGAAAACAATTCATGCGTATGTCGTGAATTGGGGATATTTCCTGTAGGAAAAGGCAAAAAGATGTGTTATACTAATGAAATGAATGCTTGGCCGTGTTGGAAACAGCAGGCCATATTTTATATTGATTATAGGAAAGGAAGTCATCATGGGACGTGTGATTGCGATTGCCAACCAGAAGGGCGGCGTGGGTAAGACAACGACAGCGATCAATTTATCGGCCTGCCTGGCTGAAGCCGGACAGAAGGTTTTAGCGATTGATTTCGATCCACAGGGAAATGCGACAACTGGTCTGGGCCTGGAAAAAGAATATATGGAGGAGACAGTCTACGAAATGATGCTGGGCGAATGTACGCTGGAGGATTGTCTTCACCAGGAAGTACAGGAAAATCTGGATGTGCTTCCATCTGATTCCAATCTGGCAGGAGCTGAAATTGAGCTTTTAGATTTGGATAAAAAGGAATTTATATTAAAAGAGCATCTGGATGCAGTGCGGGATAATTACGACTTTATTATGATCGACTGCCCGCCGTCTCTCAGCCTTTTGACATTAAACGCTCTGACGGCAGCAGATACCGTATTGGTGCCGATACAGTGCGAGTACTATGCGCTGGAGGGACTCAGCCAGGTACTCAGAACGATTGGATTGGTGAAAAAAACCATGAATCCGGGACTGGAGCTGGAAGGCGTTGTATTTACTATGTATGATGCGAGAACCAACCTCTCTCTGGAAGTGGTGGAAAATGTTAAGAGCAACCTGAATGAAACGATTTATAAAACGATTATTCCGAGAAATGTGCGGCTGGCGGAGGCGCCCAGCCATGGGATGCCAATTAATTTGTATGACAGTAAGTCAACAGGAGCTGAAAGCTATCGGCTTCTGGCAGCGGAAGTAATCAGCAGAGGGGAAGATTAAAGAATGGCAAGAAGAGGACTTGGAAAGGGACTGAGAGCTTATTTCCCGGACTATCAGGAAGAAAATTCCCATTCTGAGCTGGAACACGAAGTTTCAGAGCAGGATGGCAGCCATGGGGAAGACGAGCATTCTGTAGACAGAAAGGCAAAACTGGAAGAGCTGGATATGGTACTTCCTGGAAGCTCCAGGAAAGCGAAAGCAGATTCAGACAAAAAGAAGGCGAAAAAAACGGGAACAGCCGCAGGGCAGAAGGCAGCTGGAAAGAATACTTCGAAGCCCAGTGCGAAGAGCGGGGAGAAAACAGAGAAGGGGAAAACTGCAGGAGCCGGGCAGAAAGAAGAGGGAGCCAGAGAGCAGCTTTTAAACATTGCCCAGATTGAACCGAATCAGGAACAGCCGCGGAAGCATTTTAATGAGGAGCAGCTGAAAGAGCTGGCAGAGTCAGTGAAAAATTATGGTATTCTTCAGCCGCTTCTGGTACAGAAAAAGGGAGATTTCTTTGAAATTATTGCCGGCGAGCGGCGCTGGCGCGCCGCTAAACTGGCGGGATTGAAAGAGGTTCCTGTTTTAATCCGGGACTATACAAAACAGCAGACAGTGGAAATTGCTCTGATTGAAAATGTCCAGCGGGCAGATTTGAACCCTATCGAGGAGGCGAAAGCTTACCAGATGCTGGTTCAGGAATTTGGGCTGAAGCAGGAGGAAGTGGCCGAACGGGTTTCAAAAAACAGAGCTACCATTACCAACAGTATGCGTCTCTTAAAGCTGGATGAGCGGGTACAAAATATGCTGATTGAAAATCAGCTTTCCGGCGGCCATGCCAGAGCTTTGCTGGCGCTTGAGGACAGGGAACAGCAGTATGCTTTGGCCGTCAAGGTTAGAGATAACCAGCTCAGCGTCCGGGAGACCGAGCGCCTGGTAAAGCTTGCGGCAGCGCCTAAAAAAGAAAAGAAAGAACAGGAACGGGATTTGAGCTTTATTTACCGGGATTTGGAGGAAAAGCTGAAATCGATTATGGGAACAAAAGTTACTATTAATAAGAAGGATAAGAACAAAGGCAGGATAGAGATTGAATATTATTCTTCGGCAGAACTGGAACGGCTGATTGAACTGCTTCAGTCGATTCACGAAGCTTAGAAAGTCAGGAGTGATAGCAGACAATGGAAAACAGTATGTTAAATAACCTTCTTTTTGATCCAGCCTACCTGATTATCGGTCTTGCGGCGCTTACCCTGGTTCTGATGATTCTGACGCTGGTATGTTTTTCACAGTACAGAAAGTTGTACCGGCGCTATGATATGTTCATGAGAGGCAAGGACGCAGAGACCCTGGAGGACATTATTCTGGATCTGATGGATGAGGCGGCTGTCAGACAGGCCACAGACAAAGAGGGCAGAGATCAGCTGAAATCTTTGTCCAGACAGGTGAGAGCCAGCTACCAGAAAATAGGAATTGTAAAGTATAATGCCTTTAAAGGGATGGGAGGCAATCTGAGCTTCGTTATCGCGCTGCTGGACGACAATAATTCTGGCTTTATTTTGAACTCTGTTCATAGCCGGGAAGGCTGTTATCTCTACATGAAGGATGTGGAGAAGGGGAGCACGGACGTGCTTCTGGGAGCAGAGGAAAAAGAGGCTCTGGAGAGAGCCCTGGGCTATTAAATGCGGAAGCAGCCAGGGAAAAGCTGCGGTTCCAATCTATCCAGAGATTGCGGAGCATAAGTTAAGAGGAGATAGAAACGATGCATAAATATTTGCGTGCTGCTGGCTTCAGTATGTATCAGAAAAATCGAGATATTAAGGCTCTTTTAAAATGCCTGTCCAAGGAGCCGAAGGATTCCCGCTGCATTCAGATTGATCGGGACACGGACTTTTATGAGCTTCGTGCGGAAATTGCGGATGGAATTGGAATTTCCATGTGCGGAGAAATGAACGAGCAGAACGAACTGGAAATTGAGTATTACTATCCTTACCTGGAGAGCAGTATTGAGACCTCCACAGCTGAATGCTCCATTCAGAGGCACACAGAGAAGGAGACCTACGCGGGACTTTTAGACGAATATCGAGTAGGGATTTCTCTGATTTTCTATGTGACAAACGGGATGGAATATCGCGAAAGGATTTTAAAGCGAAGAAAAAGCACAGAGGTGGTATCGTCCAACTTAGCGGGATTTTCGGTTCACGGAAAAATCTTGCTTCCTGTGAAAAAAACGGCAAATCAGATTGCAATGGCCAAGGTGGCGTCCAGAAATCGAAATAATCTGCTGGAAGCTGCGAAAAACGGAGATCCAGAGGCAATGGAATCCTTGACAATCGAAGATATTGACTTATATTCTCAGGCTTCCAGAAGGGCAGCGAAGGAGGATCTGTATACCATTATTGATACCTGTTTTATGCCAAGCGGGATAGAATGCGATCAGTATTCGATTATTGGAGAAATAGAAGAGATTCTTCTCAAGAAAAACCGAATTACAGGCGAAGAGCTTTACGACATGAAGCTGGAGTGCAATGACATTCATTTTCGAGTGTGCATTAATAAGGCAGATTTGTTCGGAGAACCGAAAGTAGGCCGCCGTTTTAAGGGAAAAGTCTGGATGCAGGGAAGAGTATTCTTTGACGAAGCGTTAGGATAAAAAATGAATAGAAATCTGGAAAAGCCGGGACAGAGGATCAAACCTGTTCCGGCTTTTTCTAAATATATTAGATGAGAGGCAGCGTTGTTTTTTGCGTGGGATGTGGGAAGGCACACCGTTTCCTGCATTCCTGCTGATAAAAAAGGTTACAAAGGAAAGCGATAAGCTCTCAAAGAATAAGGGATCTTTTAGGGGGGATTTTTATTTGATAGGAAAAATTTCCTGTGAAATAAAAAAACACACGGAAAACTTCTTTTCGAAATATCCGTGCGTTTTCGTGTATGTTCCTGAGCGGATTCGAACCGCTGGCCTTCCGCTTAGGAGGCGGACGCTCTATCCTGCTGAGCTACAGAAACATAAATTTTATCAACAATATACCATCTAACTTATTTATTATAACTGATCTGACTAAAGTAAGTCAAGACTTAAGTTGCAATTTTTGTGAGCGATTTTTGTGAGAATCGTAACAGTATCAGCCACGAAAAGGTTTGGGAAGGAAATGTATGGCTGATACTGTTATAAAACCTGAATCGGAGAAATAAAAATGGAAAAGATAATGGAATATTTAAAGTCAGCCTATCATCCGATTGGCATGGCTGTATATGGCTCTTTTGCCAATGGGACCAATCATTTGAACAGCGATTTTGACGCCCTTCTTGTGAGAGAGGAGGGGGAGATAAGCCACGACCATTCCTTGATCTGCGGCATAGAACTGGATGTATTTATTTATCCTAAGTCATTGTTTCAGCAGGAGTATCCTGTTGAGGATTTTGTCCAGATCTGGGATAGCCGGATTCTCTTTGATCAAGAGGATGTGATTAAAAAACTGAAACAAAGAGTGAATGCCTATATTAAAAGCTTTCTTGTAAAGACGAAGGCTGAAAATGAGCACAATCTTGCCTGGTGCCAGAAAATGTTAAACAGAATGGAGAGAAAGGATGCAGAAGGACTTTACAGAATGTACTGGCTGTTGAAAGACAGCCTGGAAATCTTTTTTGATATAGAAATGAAATATTACTTTGGCCCGAAAAAATCACTGCGCTATTTAGAGGAACATGAGCCGGAAGTGTTTGAGATCTATGCGGCGGCTTTGAGAGAACCTACCTGCGCTCATGTTCAGACCTGGATTGATTGTTTAAAGGAAAGGTTTGAAAAAGGAATCGGCTGACATGTGCTTCTGTAATGTTTCACGTGAAACATATAATAAAACACGGATTTAAAACCTGAAAAGGAAAGTGTATGGACGGAAAAATAAAGAGAAGCGAAGAAGGGGGAACAGAGAGAATCGAATAAGGAGAAGCAGGGAAAAGAAGAAAAAAGGAAAAGGGGGATAGGCGGGAAAGAGGGATGAATCGGAGAAGAGAGTCAGGTGGAGGAATAAGAAAAGATAAAATAATAGAAAAAAATTAGTCGGAAAAATGAAGCGGCCATCCATATGTTTCACGTGAAACATATGGATGGCCGGAATCTTTCCTGCTATAATGAATCTAATTTTCTATTTCTAACAATCCCTCAAACTGCATTTGATAGTAGTGGGCGTACAAACCATTTTTTTCCAACAGCTGCTGATGCGTGCCTCTTTCGGAGATTCCGCTGCAGTTGATTACGATAATCTCGTCTGCGTTCTGAATGGTAGAAAGACGGTGGGCGATGGTAATCGTAGTTCTGTTTTTAGCCAGCTCTTCCAGGCTTTTTTGGATATGGCGTTCGCTCTCGTTGTCCAGGGCGCTGGTGGCCTCGTCCAAGATTAAAATAGGAGGATTCTTAAGGAATACCCGAGCGATAGAAATCCGCTGTTTTTGACCGCCAGACAGCCGTGTACCGCGTTCTCCCACAAAGGTATCGTAGCCGTCTGGAAGAGACTGGATGAAGTCGTGGATATTTGCTTTTTTTGCCGCGTCGATAATCTCTTCCATAGAAGCGCCGGGCTTTCCGTAAGCGATATTTTCCTTTACAGAACCGCAGAACAGGTAGACGTCCTGCTGGACAATTCCAATTTGACTTCTCAGGCTTTCCAGAGTAAGGGTTTTAATATCTGTTCCATCGATGAAGATGCTTCCCTCTGTCACATCGTAAAAACGAGGAAGAAGGGAACAGATCGTGGTTTTGCCGCCTCCAGATGGTCCGACCAGGGCCACGGATTTTCCTGCCGGAATATGGAAGGAGACATGAGACAATACAGGCTCATCCTCCTGGTAGGAAAAGCTGACGTCGTCATAGCGCACGTCTCCACTGACCTGGGTAAGAGGAACTGCGCCGGGTGAGTTTTTGATTTCTGGCTCTGTGTCAATTACATCCAGGAAGCGGTGGAAGCCGGAAAAACCTTTCTGCATCATCTCAGTCAGCTCGACTAAAATCTGGATAGGGCTGATGAAAATGCCGATATAAAGCGCGTACATGGCTAAATCAGTTACCTGAAGCACGCCTTTGGCGATTAGGTATCCGCCCCATACCAGAGTTACCAGGTACATCATTCCCTGGAAAAACAGGTTGAAACTCATAAAACTGGCCATGCAGTGGTAGTTGGCGTCCTTGGACATCAGAAAACGGTGATTGCTGTTTCTGAATTTTTCCTGCTCCACTTTTTCGTTGGCAAAGGACTGAACAACCCGGATTCCGGCCAGAGTGTCCTGCAGACTGGCATTGACGTCGCCGATTCGTTTCCTGTTATCCATAAAAGTTGTCTGCATCCGGCCGTTCTGAGCTAACGAGAATACAAGCATGCAGACAACTAAAAAGGCCAGAGGGAGAGCCAGCTGCCAGCTGATCAGGAATAAAAAGATAAAGGATCCCACGATTTTAATCAGAGAAATAAACAGATTTTCCGGTCCGTGATGGGCAAATTCCGCAATATCAAAGAGATCTGATACTAATTTGCTCATCATCTGCCCAGAATTATTTCTGTCATAGTAGGAGAAGGACAGTTTTTCATAGTGATCAAAGAGCTGCTGCCGCATATCTCGTTCCATGTTAGCGCCCATCATATGTCCCTGATAGCAGACATAAAATTTGCATAGGCTTTGAATGATATACATAATGAAGAGGCCGATGCCAATGGAGACAAGAGCTTTTAAAAGCAGATGAGGATCTCCGGCAAACAGAGTGTTGGTGAGACTGCGCAGAATCTGCGGATAGAGCAGATCGATCATGCTGATGACAGCCGCGCAGATGAGATCCAGGTAAAATAGAACCTGATAGGGCTTGTAATAATGGATGAATCGTTTTAGTGTGTTCATATGTTTGCATACTCCCTTAAAAAGTGTATAAATAAGGCTCGCAAGGCGTATAATAACTTTTAGTTATAACAAGATAGTAAGCCATTTCTTATCTGACTAAAAATCAGGTCAGCCATGCGGGGTGAAGCGGCGGAATATAAACAGCCAATCCTATTATAATGGACTGCTGAAAGGAAGGCAAGGAAAAACAGAATGACAGAACAGCAGAGCAAAATAGAATGGCAGAATGACAGAATAGCAGAATAGCAGAACGGCAGTCCTCCGATTTCCGGCGCTTTACAGGAAGCATAAATGGGAAAATACGGCAGATGAAAAAGCTTTTGAGACTGAGAAAGAAAAACAAAGACTGGGGATTAGCGGTGAATATATTTTCATGCAAATGAATACAAGAAGAAAAAGAGAACTGAATAAATATACATCAAATGCAGGAAGAAAAATTGATACATATTCGGTGCATATAAAATGTATATTTAGTCATTGGAAAGCGGATAGATTATGGGCAGGCGAGCGGTCTGAAAATAGGACGTGCAGGAAAAAAGCGGGAGGAAAACGTATGTCTGTGTCAGACGGACATACAGAGGATGGAAAATGAGCGCTTCCGGGAGAGACTCAGAGCCTGCGGGTGACATCTGTTTGCCCTAAAGAGGCTCTTCTGTAAAATATCATCGACTTATTGGGCGGAATGTGGTAAAGTTAATACGTTGTCCGGCAGAAAGAGGGAAACGGTATGGTTCCTGAAGGATGCGGAGTGAGAAAGAATAGGAATGAGAGCTATGGGACATTTTATTGTGCTTGACCTGGAGTGGAATCAAAGCTCCGGAGGCAGAGAGACGTCTATGGATCGGCTCCCTTTTGAAATTATTGAGATTGGGGCAGTGAAGCTGGACGAAAATCTCAGAATTATATCGGAATTCAGCCGTTTAGTGCGCCCTCAGGTGTATAAAACGCTTCATTATAAAATATCAGAGGTTACGCATCTTTCCCAGGAAAAGCTGGAACAGCAGGGAGAGCGGTTTGAGAAGGCCATGGAGGATTTCTTGTCCTGGTGCGGAACGGATTTCAGGCTCTGCACCTGGGGCTCTATGGATCTGACGGAGCTTCAGAGAAACGTGGTATATCATGGAATGGAACTCCCCTTTGGGAAACCTCTGTTTTACTATGATCTCCAGAAAATTTACGGTTTAATCCGGGGAGATGGCAGGAGGGAGTCTCTCGACACGGCAGTGGAAGAGCTGGGGATTGAGCAGGGACGCCCGTTTCACAGGGCGTTAGACGACGCCTGGTATACAGGGCTTGTGATGGGAAAAATGGATTTCTACAGTATGATGGAATATTTTTCTGTAGATTACTATCAGACTCCGGAGATAGAGGAGGAGGAGCTGAGACTGAAGTTTCCCACATACGCAAAGTTTGTTTCCAGAACCTGGGATACCAAGGAGGAGCTTTTGAGGGAAAAGCAGGTGACAGACGTGATGTGCTGCAAATGCCGCCGGCTTTTGAAAAAGAAAATACGCTGGTTTTCTGTCAATCAGAAGCAGTATTTCTGCCTGGCAGTCTGCCCGGAGCATGGATATGTAAAGGGAAAGCTGAGAATTAAAAGGTCTGAGGACGGGAGCGTGTTTGCCGTACAGACGGTAAAGCTGACAGATGAGGCGGGAGTGGAGCTTCTGGTTCACCGCTGTGAGGAAGCGAAGAAGAAACGCGCAGAGAGGGCGAAAGCGAAAAAAGAGATGAAAAAAAGAGAGAGAAGAGGATAAAGATTCCGTTCTCTCTCTTTTTTATTCTCTATCGTTTCCACCAGCGGCGCCGTTTCAGGGAGAATCCCTTATCACGGCCTCGGGAAGAACGCCTGGCCTCTCCTGCTCCGGACAGGAGGGAACCGGAATGGCTGCGGGAGGATTTAGGGCGTCTGAAGGAACGCCGGTCTGGCTCAAGAGGGATGGACAGACGGCGGTTTTTCATCATCTCATTGAATTCGTCCTCCGACACGCCGGATTCTTTTAAGCGCTCCAGCCGTTTTCTGCGGCGTTCCTGACGGTCGTTCTCCTCCTTCTGCCGTTTCTTGCTGAGATGGAAGAAGGCGGCTCCCAGGCCTGCTGCAGCTGCGAGAACCAGGAGAACCGGAATGAGAATGGGAAGCATCTGTTTGAGCGTTTCATTCGAAGCTTTGTCTGCTTTAGAAGCATCAGCCTGCGCGGGAGCTTTGGAACGGTTTGTTCCCGGATCCATACCGTCTTCCTTCTGGCTTTCGCCATCCTGAGACGCCGCTGCTTCCTGGGAAGCGCTGGCTTCGTTCCCTTCCTGTTTTTCTTCCTCATCCTTAAAATCTACCTGGGCGATCGTATCCGGCGCGATCTCTAAAAGCTTTGCCGGAATGGGGGACGTGCTGTCGGAAGCATTTGTCCCAAGGGTCAGCCAGGCAGTTCCGGCCTCGTGACTGCCCAGGAAATAGTGAATGGCTGCGATGGCGTTTTCCGGGGCATTTTCCGGCAGATCAAAGGAGATCTGGGAGGTGGTCTCGTCGAATTCCGCATGATTTGGAAGTACAATGCGGCTGTCCGGATCCACAGTCAGAGCCGGGGCCTGGGAAGTGGGAAGCCCTGCAATCGTCAAGGAACTGCTTAACTGCTCCCAGGAGGTATCGTTTCCGGCCAGAGGCACGGAGCGGAAATTTTGGAATCCAAAGTCTAGCAGGCGGCTGGTGTCCGAGTAGGTAGTTCCGTTGCTGTGGAGCACCACGGTAATCAGCTCTGTATCGTCCTGTCTGGCGCCGATTACAAGAGTGTTCAGCGCAATGGAGGTATAGCCGGTTTTGCCGCCGATGACGTCGGGGCGGTACTCCGGAAAATTCTTTTTGACCATTTTATTGCCCGGCGAAACGCCCAGGCCTTCCGGATTCCTGGCATTGGGCGGAAGCTCGTAGTAGGTCGTGGAGGCGATTTCGCGAAACGTCTCGTTCTGGAACGCGTATCTGGTGATGAGAGCCATGTCGTAGGCGCTGACATAGTGGTTTTCATCATTCAGGCCGCTGGGATTGGCAAAGTGGGAGTCCACGCAGCCCAGCTCCTTTGCCTTTTCGTTCATCAGCTCGGCAAAGGCCTCTGTGGAGCCTGCCGTGTGTTCTGCCAGAGCGTTTGCAGACTCATTTGCAGACTTTAACAGAAGCGCGTAGAGGCAGTCTTTTACCGTGGCGGTGTCTCCCGTGTCGTAGCCGGCTGAGGAGCTGTCCGCCTCCACGTTGTAAACGGCATTTTTGGAGAACGTCACTACCTCGTCCAGATCGCACTGTTCCAGCACAATGATGGAGGTCAGAACCTTGGTGATGCTGGCGGGGGCGTAAGTCTCGTGGATGTTTTTTCCGTAGAGAACCGTGCCGGACGCGGCGTCCATCACAATGCCGGCGTCTGCCTCGATGGAGACGTCCTCAGGCCACTCTTCTGACGCATGGGCTGTCTGAGTGGGAACCGCGAGAGCCAGAAGGAGAGCGAGGCTTAAGGCAGCTTTCACGGCCTTTCTGTTTCGTTTTCCAGAGCGCCTGATACAGGCCAGACAGATAAAAAACAGCGCCAGCACTAAAAAGCTGAAGGTAAAGGCAATCCGCGCCGCCGTATCTGCAAAAAATGGTTCCGGCACAATATTAATCAGAAGATCCGTGGCAGGATCCAGAATCCACAGGTCATTGTCGAAAAAGATTTTGTGGAAAATAATAAAATATTTCGTAAAGTCTGTGGATATCAGGAGAGCCAGCCCGGCGGTTAAAACCATAAAAATGCCTGTTCCGGTGCAGATGGCTCTGGGAAGAATCCGTTTTACGTCAGCTTTTACGAGAAACATAAGCGCCAGGCAAAGAAACGCCGCGGCGATGCAGGCGGTTCTCAGATGCAGCGCGCCGATAAACAGATTTCTCACGTCCTCCATATGGGCCATTTCCCGCTCATTGAAGAAGGGGCGCGTATGTCCGTCTACAGGAACGGAAATGTTCAGGTCGTCCCGCCCTTCGCCCCTCAGATACATCATCATCTCGTCTGTGACATAGAGCAAATCGTTCATTTCCATGGATACCGTTTCAGGCACATTGTACATCGTATATTCCCGTTCAAAATAGCCGGGCGTCCAGTATACGACAGATTCTGCTGATGTGATGAGAAAAATAATCATCAGACAGAAGGTACACAGGATTCCGGCCGCCCAGGCCAGAAGGTTTTTCTGCTTCATAAAATCTCCATTCTGCCTTTTAACAGGTTCGCTAAAAGGCGGCGTAACTGTTCGAGACTTCTATTATAAAGTCTTGCGTCATACATAAGTATACCATTAATGACGCCTGACGCAAGCAGAGGAAAGAAATTTTATAAAACCGTAAAAATCCGACGGTTGAAAAGGGCGGCAGGTTCGTGTATACTGCCTGTAATGAGCGAATGAAGGCTGAATCAGGGCATAAATTCTGTCAATATTTGTCAAAGGGAGGAAAAGACAGGGTGATAAAAGCGGTAATTTTTGATATGGACGGAGTCATCATTGACAGCGAAGGAAAGTATCTGGAGTATATTTATGAATTTGCCAGGGAGAAAAGGCGGGACATTCAGATCGAGGAGCTGTACGGAACAGTCGGAGCCACGAAAAGGGACTGCTGGGAGATTGTGGAGAAGGCCGTTGCAAACGGGCAGAGCTGGGAGGAGCTGCGCCGGGAATACCATGAGAGAGGAATCTGGAAACGGGCGTTTGAGGAGGTGGACTATCAGGCCATTTTCCGCCCGGAGGTTCTGGAGGTGATGGACGAGCTGAAGGCGATGGGAATCAGGCTGGCGGTGGCTTCCTCCACAGGACTGGAGCAGGTGAAGCGGATTCTCACCATGAACCACGTATGGGAGCGGCTGGAAACTGCGGTCAGCGGAGAGATGTTTAAGCGGAGCAAGCCGGATCCGGAAATTTATCTGCACACGGCGGCGCAGCTGAGAGTGGATCCCTCTCAGTGCCTGGCCATCGAGGATTCTACAGTAGGCATCACGGCGGGAAAGGCCGCGGGAATGAAGGCGGCGGCGCTGATTGACGACCGCTTCGGCTTTGACAGAAGCCTGGCGGACAGGGAGCTTGGGGATTTACGGGAGATTCCTGCCCTGGTTCGCAGCCTGATGGAACCGGAAGCTTAAATGAAGGCGAAAGTCTTTGGAAAAAGCAGACGAGAAATATGACGAAAAGGCGAATAAATTATTAAAAATTAATAAAAATTTCTTCAGACTCTTGATTTTTGAGAAAAAGACACTATACTATGGTTATGCCATGCAGGAGGAAAGCGGTTCGTTTCTTTCGTCCGATCGGCAGGAGGATTTATAATTTTATAACTTTAGTTGTAAAAAGAGGAGGAAAAAATATTATGAAGAAAACAGTTTTATTTGCAGCAGCAGCATTAACAGCATTTGCATTAACAGCTTGCGGAAGCAAGGAGACAGCAACAGAGACAACAGCAGCAGCCGTTGAGACAACAGCAGCAGCTGAGGAGGAGACAACAGCAGCAGCTGAGGAGGAGACAACAGAGGCAGCTGAGGAAGAGACAACAGTAGCTGAGGAAGAGACAACAGAGGCAGCCGAGGAAGAGACAGAGGCAGCTGAAGAGGAGACAACAGAGGCAGTTGAGGAGGAGACAGAGGCTTAATTGTCACTGATCTTATAAAATTGCATGTTTAATATTTGCGGCGCAGATTGGTCTGCGGCGCGGAGATTATACATATAGTAAAATTCACTCTTTCACGAAAATGGCCGCCGGATTTCCGGCGGCCATTTTCACATATTGCAGAAGAAAAAGAAAAAAGTGAAACATTTTCGGTGGCTTCCATGGGAACAGGAAAATGCTTCACTTTTTCTATATTATCCTCTAATCTGCAATCAGCTCCAGATATTCTTTGGATACGTAGCCTTCCTGGCCTTCGAAGGAAATCTTGGCCCAGGTGTCGTCGTAATCTTCGATATAGTTGACCTCAGCGCCAGGCGCCAGCTGTCCTAGTTTGGAAGCGCTGGTGGACGGCTCAGAGCGGACGTTCAGCGTATCGCCTGTTTTATACCGCTTCGCAGGAGCGGCAGATTCTGTCTCCTCCTCTGTGCTGGTCTCCTCCAGGGTAGGAGCGATGGTCTCTACCTCGATGGGAGCCGTCGTCTCCACGCCGTTTTCTTCCCCTGGATGAACCATGCGGATAATAAAAATCAGGATGATAATGACCGCTACGGGAATTAAAATTTTAAGCAGGCTGCCAGGATCGATGGACGGGCCTGAGGAACGGGGACGTCTGCGCCTTGCGGGGCCGCCTGTCCGGGAGCTGCCTCTGGACGGAGCGTGGGAAGCTCCTGATCTGGAGGAATGAGGACGGCTTTCAGAGGAGGTCTCTGTCCGCTCTCTCTCCTGGGAGCGGGGAACGGGGCGTTTCTTTTTGCCTGTGAAATCGTTGGCAAAGGTATAGATTTCCTGGGAGAGCAGGTGATAGGCCTGTCCCGCGTTATATGCCAGATTATCCTCCTCGTGAACCGCCTTATTTCCGATCATGCGGATCTTGTGATAGTGCTCGCAGGTTGTTTTGTTAATAATTTCGTGCTCGTAGAGAGCGTCAATCATGTCTACCAGGCTGGCTTCCATAATATCGAAACGCTCGCAGAGGCATTTCACCATAAATTCCAGAGTCTGTCTCGCTCTGATCATACATTCATTATACCGTTTCTGTCCCAGCAGCCGTTCGGTTTCCTGAAAGCCTTTCTGTATGCGCTCCCAGCTGCTGGTATTTATATTGTCTGTGCTCATAAGACATCTCCTTTGCCGCTGAATTTTTATACTGTCATTATAATATAACTCGACATTTTCTGCACCATTATTTTCAAAAAAATTAAATTTGTAAGGAAATTGTTCGTTTATTGTCATAAAGTGTAAAAGCTTGCCGTTCCTGCAGCTATGTCTTGCAACGGGAAGTGGGAAATGGTAAGATAGGGGAATATGGAAGAACAGACCAGGAGGAAAATATATGAGATTACGCCACATACCAGGGGCGGAGGAGGCTATTGAGCAGAGCCCCTATGTGATTCAGGAACCGAAGGAAATGAAGGGAAAGTGGGACAGCGTATTTGGAAACAGGAATCCGATTCACATTGAGGTGGGAATGGGAAAGGGACGTTTCATTATGGAGCTGGCTCAGAGAAATCCCCAGATTAATTATATTGGCATTGAGCGGTATTCTACCGTTTTGTTAAAGGCGCTTCAGAAACGGGAGCAGCTTCCGGTTTCCAATATCTGTTTCATGTGCATTGACGCTAAGGAGCTGGGAGAAATTTTCGAGAAGGGAGAGGTGGAAAAGATCTATCTGAACTTCTCGGATCCGTGGCCCAAGGACCGCCACGCAAAGCGCAGGCTGACCTCCCCCCAGTTTATGGCTGTCTATGATCAGGTGCTGGCTGAGGACGGAGACGTGGAGTTTAAGACGGACAACAGGGGGCTGTTCGACTATTCCCTGGAATCGATTCCTGAGGCCGGATGGAAGGTGAAAGAGCATACCTTTGACCTGCACCACAGTCCTATGGCGGAGGGAAATGTGATGACGGAGTATGAAGAGAAATTTTCTTCCAGGGGACAGGCGATCTGCAAGCTGACAGCCGTGAGAGCAGCCGGAGAGGAGCAGAGCGGAGGAAACAAATAGGAAAGAGGGGCATAGAATAAGGAAAGAGACGCACAGGAGAAAACGGGATGAAAAAACGGCTGCTGCGCGCTCTTTCTAGAGCCACCTGCGACAAGGTCCAGCTGAACAGGACGGTGCTTTTGTGGAAAAAGCGCCTGGAGGAAGCGGAGAAAGCTCTGGGAAGGCTGGAAAAAAAATAGGATTAAAAAAATTGTAAAAAATTCTGTAAAAGAAGCGAAAAAAGGTATTGACTTTTTTGTTATCTGGAGTTATACTAATTTGCGTGTTACGGAACAGGATTTAAAAACCTGTGAGAACAACAGAATATGCGCCTTTAGCTCAGTTGGTAGAGCAGTAGACTCTTAATCTATTTGTCCGGGGTTCGAGCCCCCGAAGGCGCACTGAGAAGCCGGTAGAAGGGTTCTCAAAGTTAAAATTTCATATATGCGCCTTTAGCTCAGTTGGTAGAGCAGTAGACTCTTAATCTATTTGTCCGGGGTTCGAGCCCCCGAAGGCGCACTGAAAAGCACTGATTTTGGCGACTGAGAGCGTTGGGGTCGGTGTTTTTTGTTGTGATGAAATGGAAAGTGAAATAGAAAGAAAAGCAAAATAGAAGAGGGTACCGCTCTGTCACCTGAATTGAAAGTGAATTCGATGACGCCGCGGTACCCTCTTTTCATGCTATACACCCAGACGCATTTTCATCTGCTCTGGGTTTGGGCTGTAGCTGACGCAGGTTTCCCGGGTAATGAGTCCCAGCTGAAGATATTTTAACAGACTGTTGTCAAGACTCACCATGCCCTCCGCCATGCTGGTGGAGATGACGTTCTGAATCTGGTGGATTTTAGATTCCCGGATCATGCTCCGGATGGCCTCGTTGACGAACATAATCTCAAAGGCCGGAATCAGGGAACCATCCACAGCCGGCACAAGCTGCTGAGATACCACTGCCTTCAGAACCATAGCCAGCTGAACGCGGACCTGCTGCTGGCCGTCGGCAGGGAACACGTCGATAATTCGGTCGATGGTGTTGGCAGCTCCGGTGGTGTGCAGGGTGGAGATTAGGAGATGGCCGGTCTCTGCGGCCGTCATGGCCGTCTGGATGGTTTCGTAATCTCTCATCTCCCCCAGAAGGATCACATCGGGAGCCTGGCGGAGGGAGGCCCGCAGGCCGTCCACATAGGAGGCCGTATCGTGGCCGATCTCACGCTGGGTGACGACGGATTTCTGGTGGTGGTGCAGATATTCGATGGGATCTTCCAGCGTGATGACATGGGTGTTCCTGGTCTGGTTGATCCGGTCGATGACGCAGGCCAGGGTTGTGGATTTTCCGCTTCCCGCCGCTCCTGTTACCAGAACCATGCCTTTTTTCATGGAGGCAATGTTAAGCACTGTCTCCGGAATGTGGATGTCTGCCGGATTTGGCAGATCAAACCGTACAATTCGTATGACGGCTGCCAGAGAACCTCTCTGCTTCATCACACTTGCGCGGAACCGGGACAGCCCCACAATGGAAAAGGAGAAGTCGTCGTCTCCCTGCTCCTGAATGCGGGTCATATCTCTGTTTCCGCTGATGGCGTAAATTTCCCGGATATAATTGTCCATTTCAGCCGGGAATACCTTTTCTTCGCCTACAGGCTCGATCCGGCCGTTGATTTTCATGGCCAGAGGCATTCCTGGAATCAGGAAAATGTCAGAGGCCTGTTTTCTTACGGCGTCCTGAAAAAATTCTTTAATATCCATAATGAACCTCTTTGCTTAAAAGCTGCTTGGGCAGATTACTCTGCCGTTGTTTCTGCTCCCTCCGGCCCTGTCCATACAGGCAGCCGCGTGTCGATGGCGTAGTCCTCGCTGTTGAAAATGCGGGAGGAGATCAGCTGCCCGTCTGACAGCCGGTACTCGGCCAGCAGGGATTGTCCCTGGGACAGGGGAATGGTGAGCGTTACGGTACGGCTGTCCTCCGACGCCTCCACAGACGCGCCTTCTGGGACGGTTCCCAGAGACAGGGCGTCGGAAACGCTCATTCCCCGGATACTGTCAGCCCAGGCCTGGGCCTTCGCGTCAGCCTGATAGAAGGCCTGCACCGATTCTGCACGCCGTCTGGCAAAGGACAGGGACGCCTGGGCGTCGCTGAGGCTTAAAAGGGAGAATACGGCCAGGCACAGGATCAGGAGAATCAGGACAATGGAGGCGGTTCCGATATTAATTCTGCCGGTTTTCGCTGTTTCTTTCACGATCTCCCTCCTCTCTTCCTGTCATATGGCTTCCCTCCAGCGTGTAAATGGTTTCCTGGATGGATTCTGAAACGTGGGCGTCCACCTGAATGGACACGTTTAAAAGTTCGCCGTCTGCCTGGCTGGTAACGCGCAGAACTGCGTAGGTTTCCTCCGGAAACGGTCCGTCTGTACCAGGCAGGCGGCTGTCCGGATCCTCAGAAACAGGCTTCCAGGCCTGATCCAGGCAGACACTCCAGATCCCCTCTCTCTCAGAGAGGAAGGTCTGTTCCATTTCCTGTTCTGCAGCCATAACGGCCTCGTTTAAATCCTGGGCCTTCCGGCTCATGGAGTCGGCCTTTGCGAAAGCCATGACGAAAATGCAGGCGGCTATGGCGAAGAAGCCGCAGACCCACAGCATTTCCATCAGAAAAGCGTAGGAAGGCCGTTTGTTTCTTACTGTGTATTTTGTGTGCAGCATTGCCCTCCTCCTTTATTCATTTTGGCCGGACTGGCCGTCTGATGTTTCTGCCGTTTCAGCCTCTGCCGTGCTCTCCTCCGGAACGCCCAGATAGGAAAAATCCCTGGCCGGGACTTCTTCCGGGCTGCCGCCCAGATAGGAGAAGTCCCGGGAGGCTTCCGTCTCTGTCAGCGTCTCTTCTGTTATCCCTGAATATCCCTGGAGAGGAAATTCTCCGGAAGCGCTTCGAAGAAGAAGAGAGACGCTTCTTGTATTCTCCGGGGAATCTTCGCTGGAAGCTGCCTGGGAGATGGTTAAAAGACGTTTTCCGTCCGGCTCGTCTAAGGAGAAGGACAGGTCGGGACAGGCGCAGATTTCCAGTCCGTCCTCCACGGACAGGCCGCTGCCTCTGGGAGTAAAAAGTTCCCTGAGAACGCCGTCCATGGTGTAAATCCAGGTTTCGTAGACAGCCCCGTTTACCTGGGAGGTGAGGAGCAGGAAGGTGGTTCCATCGTCGGTTTCTCCAACCGTTACGCCTCCGCTCTGGTCTGCCAGGCGGATTTTGTTTACCACGTAGCTGACCGCCGTATCACGGTAAAAGGAGTCGTTGTCCCTCTCCCGGATATTTTCGTAGACGCGGCTGCCTATGAGAACTGTAAACACGGAGCAGAAGAGAAATACGAAAAACAGAAGCATGGAAAACAGAAATCCTGTTTTTCCTGAAGCTGGAGTCCGCTTTGTCATGATGTTCCCTCCTTCTCCTGGCTGTCCGGCTCTGCAGGAAGCACGGTGATATCAGGCATTACGTTGCTGGCCCAGCCGTCGTAGAACACGTAGTACCGGTCTCTGTCAATGACGATGCCGTAGTGTTCCTCCAGGTATTCTACGCTGGGCGGATAGCGCCCCTCGATGGCGTAGCACTGGACGCAGGCCCTCTGGATGGCGTTCCTGAGAGACGCCAGGCTTTCCTCCTCGCTTTTGGACTCCATGGCCCTGACGCCAAAGAGGAAGAAAAATAAAACAGCGAGAAAGAGGAGGAGGGATAACAGATACCCGGATAAGCTCCTCTTCTCTTTTTGAACTTGTACGTGCAGCATATGGATCCTCCTGTTTGTTCACTGTTTAGCCGATGGAGGAAAGAATTCCGGCAAGGGGCAGCATGACGGACAGAAGCACAAGACCTACCGCGACTGCCAGTACGGATACGATGGCAGGCTCCAGCCTTGCGATCAGGCTGTCGAGAGCGTCAGAGGAACGCTCGTCGTAATCTGCCTCCAGTTCCTTCATCACCGTTTCCAGCTGTCCGGCCCTGCTTCCGATGCGGATCATCTGGAGATCAAAGCCGGAGAACAGGCCGGATGGCTCGATGGAGTCGTAGAAGGCCTTTCCGGAGGCCAGCTCTTTCTCGCAGGCCTTTACGCCTGGGAGGACAGAAGCGTTGTCCACCAGGGAGGCGGCCATGCGGCAGCCCTCGGCCATATCCATGCCGCAGTGAAGCGTCATGGCCATAACGGAGCAGAAACGGCGCAGAGCGGCCAGCCTGGCGATACTGGAACGGTTCTTGATTCGGGTTAAAAGGCGGGCTGACAGGCTGTTTTCCTGGCCCGGCCTGCTGGTCAGCCGGATCACGGCGAATACGGCGATCAGGACAGCGGCGAAAATAAGGGCTCCTCCGCTTAAAATGCCTCCAAACCGGATAGCCGTCTGGGCGGCAGGGGGAATGGAGGTTCCCAGCTGCTCGTAGACGCCGGAGAATACAGGCATTACCTTTGTAAACAGAATAAACAGGATGGCTAACAGCATGATAATCATAATAGCCGGGTAGGTAACGGCGCGGCGCAGGTTTTCTCCCATCCGGTATTCCCGCTCATAAAACCGGGACAGGTGTTCCATAACGGCGTCCAGCGTTCCCGTGCGTTCGCCGAGAAGCGTCATCTGCGTTACATAGGCAGGGAAACGCTCAGCCTCAGCGACAGCCTGGCTGAAAGGAAACCCCATACGCAGCTTGTCAGACATAGAGGAGAGAACCTCTTTTTCCTTTGGAAGGGAGGCGTCCTCCGCTATGACGGAAAGTCCCTCGTAGAGAGGGACCGCAGATTTCAGCAGAATGGAAATCTGCATACAGAAACCGGACAGTGAAAGACCGGTAAACGGAACGGATTGTTTCATAGTCAGAATTCCTCACAATATGTATTCAGCATGAATATTAATAGGTAAATTTAGCCTGGTAGTTGGCCTGGTTGGAAATATAATTGGACACAGATGCGTCGCCCTTGCCGCTGGAGGCGAAGGTGGGATCCATGTAGCGCCAGTTGGTTCCGTCGAAGTAGATAATATTGTCTACCCAGCCCTGGCCGGACAGATATACGCTTACCCAGGCATGGTAGGTGCCTCCGGTGTAGCCGATGACGAGCTTCGTAGGAATGTCCTGAGAGCGGAGCATGGAAGTCATCACAGCCGCATAGTCGAAGCAGATGCCCTTTCCAGAAGCCAGAGTAGCGTCAGGCACAGGGAGGTAGCCGCTCTGCACAGAGGCGGCCTTCTGATAATCGTAGGAAATGTGGTCAATGGCATAGTGGTAAACGGCCTGCACCTTTGCCAGAGGATCTGCGATTCCTCCTGTCAGTTCAGCCGCCTTGGCCACAACAGCGGAGTTTGCGTTAAAGTTGCAGAACTGGTTCGGGTACAGGAAGGGGGACTGGCTGTCCGCGATATTTGCCGTGACAGTCTGGCTCATCACCTGGGCGTAGGAGGTGCCCTGAACCTGCTGGAATACCTTGATCGTGTAGGTTCCGCTTCCCTCTGTCAGAGGAAATACCTCGTAGTTTCCGGCGGTATTCAGATCGTAGGTGTACTCGGTTCTCTTGGAAATACGCACCTTGATGCGGGAGGTTCCGCCAGAATACTTGACCATGACATAGCCCTGGGAGGCGTTGGAGGCGTCGATGACGGCGCTGCCATTGGAAAAGACCGTTGTTCCGGAAGCCTGCGGCGTCCTCACCTGGGCAAGAGAGGGGACGGACAGGAGAGAAGCGGCCAGAAGGCCTAAAAGCAGAGCCTTTCTGCCTTGATTCAGACGTCTTCTGAACCGGCGCGTCATTACAGATGAAATCATAAATTATTACCTCGTTTACATATATTTTTATTTGGTTTAAAGCTGCCTGGGAAGCCTACTTTGAAAGCATGCCGCTTTCCTTTAAAACCCATTCGGCCACGGACCGGTTTGTGTCAATCCAGGCGCCGCGGGACAGCATGTATCCAATCAGATCCTTGAGCATATTGACGCGGCTTACACGGCCGATAAACTGGGGATGGAGCACAAAATTGATCATCCTGCCCTCGTCTGCCAGGGTGTCGAACTCCTCCTTCCAGATTTCAAGCATCTCTCCGGGAGATTTCAGCTCATAGCGTTCCGGCGCGCTGTCAGTGTAGAAGTCGTAGGCCGTATCGTCGAAGATGGAATCCTTGGGAACCTCCACCAGGGGAATTTTTACCCCGTCCAGCTCATGGATGAAGGGACCGTCGCTGTTTCTCCAGTTGGAGCTTGCGATATAGCCGCGCTCCACAAAAAGGCGCAGGCTGTAGTCGTGGATCACTCCGCCGGGAGCCCGGTGGCTGACCATCTGCTGGCCTGTCAGCTTCCTGATGAGCTGTTCGCACCGCTCCATGGTGGCGTTCTCTTGTTCGCAGGTGGTGGTGGAAAATTCCTCGTGGAAATAGCCGTGGAAGCCGATCTCATGGCCTCTTGCGGCGATTTCTTTTACCACATCCGGATATTTGTCCGCCACGACGCCGGGCACGAAGAAGGTAGCCTTCAGGCCGAAGCTGTCTAGCATATTTAAAATTCTGGGCACGCCCTGGACAGGACCGTAGGCCCCTCTGGACAGGTTCGTGATGTGGTCCGCATTTCCGTCTCCTCTGGTGGTCCACATGGTCTCCGCATCCAAGTCAAAGGCCAGCATGACGGCAATCCGCTTCCCATCCGGCCAGGAAACCTTCAGATCGCCGGAGAATTGAGCGGGAAATACTCTGTCAAAACGGCTGGAATCCATTTACAGCGCCTCCTTTCCGTGATGTTCTGGCGCGCTGCCGCTTCTTGGCAGCTTATGCTGGTTCAGGACGTACCGGGCCACGTTCTCGCAGGTGGTAATCCAGGCGCCGTGTCCTTTCATATAGGAAATAAAGTCTCCCACCATGGCGATGCGGCTGGCCCGGCCAATCATCTGGGGATGGAGTTTTAAGACAAAGATCTTGTCGCCCTCCTCCGCCAGACCGTCAAATTCGGCCTTCCAGTTTCCAAGCACTTCCCGGTTTGTGTACATGGCCCGGACGGCAGGATCGCTGAAGGTGAAATAATAATAGGTAAAATCGTCCATAGTGATATCGTTTGGCAGCTCCACCAGAGGCAGCTCTTTTCCATCCTGCTCCCAGAGATAGGCATAATCGCAGTCCTTCATGGAAGAGCTGTAGAGATAGCCGCGCTCTGCCAGCAGTTCGTGGGTGAAGGGGTGGATGATGCTCTCCGGGCCTCTGTGTCCTGCCGGACGTTTTCCTGTGACCGCCATCAGAGCCGCTTCGCTTTTGTCAAGAATAGCTTCCTCTTCCTCTCTGGAAATGCCGCGGACGGATTCGTGGCGGTAGCCGTGGCAGGCCAGCTCATGGCCCCGTTCGTGAATCATGCGCACCTGCTCCGTATATTTCTCCGCCACAGCGCCGGGTACGAAGAAGGTAGATTTAACCTGGTGCGCGTCCAGCATGTTAAGACACCTTAAAAGTCCTGTGTGCGGCCCGTACTGGCCTCTGGAAAAATCGGTGAAGCCGATGGACGTACCCTTTGACTCAGCCCTGGAAATCCTCAGAAATTCGGCGTCAAAATCAAAGGTAACCATGACGGCGATCCGTTTTCCGTCCGGCCAGCAGATGCCGGGACCGTTGGTTTTTCCGTCAGTAAAAACAGACATAGGTTCCTCCTTTATAAAAAATGATTGAGTCTGCATATATAATCAATACCGGAATTTTGTCAAAAAATACCCCATATGTGAAAAAACGGATTCGAAAAGGCGGAAACAGCCTGGCCCCAAAAGAGTGAGACAGACCTGAAAGCTGCCTGCGAACCGCTCCAATATTGAAAAAAGTCTGCTAAACAATTCTATTATACCACGGAGGAGACGGGATGGAAAGAATGGAATAAAAATGAGAGGGAAAAAGCTGAAAGCTGTCGGAAAATGAAAAAAATAATAAAAAAGGAATTGCATAGAATGTATATTTATGCTATCATAGGAACCAGTTAATCAAGAAACTGAAAAAAAGAAATAGAATGGAACGAGGAGAAAATTATGAAAAAGATAGCATTGACATTACTTACGGCTCTTACAGTCGGCGTGCTGGCCGGATGTTCAGGAAACGGCGCTCCGGCAGAGAGTACGGCAGCAGGCACAGAGGCGGCAGAGACCACGGCAGCGGCAGAGGATGCCGGGGAAACCACAGCGGGAGCAGAAGACGGGGACACAGAGGTTTCTGCGGACAATCCGTTTAACGGAAAGACGGTCAAAGTAGGATGTTCCTCCACATTTGTGCCGTTTGAATCCATCGAGATGGACGCTAAGGGAAATAAAACATATGTAGGAATGAATATTGACATTGTGACAGAGGTTGTGGAGAAAAACGGCGGAACCGTAGAATTCCAGGATATGCCGTTTAAGAGCTTAACGGCGGCAATTCAGGCAGGACAGATTGATTTCTGCAGCGGCGGTATGGCTCCGACAGAGGAGAGACAGAAAACGCTTGATTTCTCTGAAATCTTTTTCTACCCGAGAAACGGCATCGTATACAGAGAAGGTGATAATTATACAACTCTTGACTCTCTGGAAGGCAAGACAGTTGCATATGTATTCGGAACCAATTATCAGCAGGTGGCCGAGAGCATCGAGGGCGTGAAGGCAGTAGGAATTCAGGGAAGCCCGGCCTGCATCGAGGAGGTTAAGAGTAAGAGAGCCGACGCCTGCATCGTGGACGGCGCGGGGGCAGTGGAGTTCTTAAAGCAGAATACAGGCCTTGAGTTAAGCCTGTTGGATAAGAACGAGGCAGACTGCTTTGCAATCGGATTCCCAAAGGATTCTCCTTATTATGAGACATTTAACGAGACGTTAAAGGAAATGATGGAGAGCGGAGAGCTGGACGAGATTATTGCAGAGCATTTGAGCGAGGAGTTTATCGTCGACTAAGCGGACTGCGGCAGGGCGGAGATTACGCCCTGCCGTTCGCTGTGCAGAAAACAAGAAAAATTCAGATAGAAAGGAAAACAGATATGAGCCTTGACTTTTCAAGCGTATGGCAGTACTGGCCGTTTCTGTGGCACGGGGCGGTTCTGACGCTTCAGATGACGTTTTTGTGCCTGATCTGCGGTTTTGTGCTGGGTGTAATTTTATCGTTAATTAAAATCAGCAAATGTGCGCCTCTTGTGTGGTTCGGACGCTTTTACACCTCTATTTTCAGGGGAACTCCTCTGCTGGTGCAGCTGTGTATCGTACATTTTGGACTCCCTCAGCTGCTGGGCGTGACGTTTACAGCCGTTCAGTCGGGAATTTTAACCTTTTCCCTGAACTCAGCCGCCTATGTGTCTGAGATTTTCAGAGGAGGCATTCAGGCCATTGACAAGGGGCAGTACGAGGCGGCCGCGTCTCTGGGCGTCAGCTACAGGGACATGATGAAGGATATCATCCTTCCCCAGGCCATCAAGCATGTGCTTCCCAGCCTTGTCAACGAGGCGGTAGCCCTTTTAAAGGAGACGTCGATTCTCTCCTACATCGGAGCGGTGGAGCTTTTAAGAGCGGCAGACCAGATCACAGTTATGACGTACCGGTTCTTTGAGCCGTATCTGGTGATCGCTTTCATTTACTATGTGTTTGTCATGGTTCTGTCCACGCTGGCAGGCCGTCTGGAAAGGTGGGTGAACAGAAGTGATAGAGTTTCATAACGTGCATAAGAGCTTTGGAAAGCTGGAGGTCTTAAAGGGGATTGATTTTAAGATTGAGAAGGGACAGGTAGTCACTCTGATTGGCCCGTCCGGCTCAGGAAAATCTACGATTCTGCGGTGCATAAACCTGCTGGAGAAGCCGGACAGCGGAACTGTGCTCATCGAGGGACAGGATATTACGGAGAAAAAGGCTGACATCCAGAGAATCAGGAAGGATATCGGCATGGTATTCCAGCACTTTAACCTGTTTCCCCATATGACGGTTATGGAGAACATGATTTACGCGCCAGTGCGTGTGAACGGGCTTTCCAAGGAGGAAGCGAAGAAAAAGGCCATGGAGCTGCTGGCCCTGGTGGGACTGACGGAGAAGGCGGACGCTTATCCCAATAAGCTGTCCGGCGGCCAGAAGCAGAGAATCGCCATTGCCAGAGCGCTTGCCATGGAACCGAAGATTATGCTGTTTGACGAGCCTACCAGCGCCCTGGATCCGGAAATGGTGAAGGAGGTTCTGGAGGTTATCAAGGGCCTGGCTCACACGGGAATCACTATGGCTCTCGTCACCCACGAGATGGGTTTTGCCAGAGAGGTTTCAGACAGGATCTGCTTTATCGACGAGGGAAGAATCCTGGAGGATACGACTCCTGAGGCATTTTTCTCCCAGCCGTCCACAGACAGGGCGAAGGCATTCTTAGATAAGGTACTGTAAACTGGGAACGATGAAAAGGAGCTGTTTTACAGCTCCTTTTTTGAGCTTGCAGAAAGAGAATGACAGGGCAGAAAAGAAGAAACAGGAAATAGAGAATAAAAAATAAAAAACAGGAAACAAAAACTAGAAAAGACAGGGAATGAGATAGAAAAGATGGAAAATGTGAGTAAGAAAAGCTTCAGTATGCTGACGGATCGCCCGGGAAAGGCTCTTTTGCTTTTTGCGTTTCCCCTGATTTTGGGAAATCTGTTCCAGCAGTTTTATAATATTATGGATTCGGTCGTAGTGGGGAAATTTGTCAGTGAGAACGCGCTGGCTTCTGTGGGCGCCTCCTACGCGGTTACGAATGTGTTTATTGCCGTTGCCATCGGAGGAGGCATGGGAAGCTCGGTGATTATTTCCCAGTTTCTGGGAGCCGGGCGGCTGACGAAGATGAAAACGGCTGTGTCCACGACTCTGATTTCCTTTCTGGTAATCAGCGCGGCGCTGGGGGCTTTCGGCCTTGCGTTTAACGACAGGATTTTGAGTCTGATGAACGTGCCGGACAATATTTTCGCGGATGCGGCTCTTTATCTGCGGATTTATTTCTGGGGACTGCCCTTTTTGTTCATGTACAACGTGCAGGCCTCGGTGTTCAACTCTCTGGGAGATTCCAGGACGCCTCTTAAGCTGCTGATTTTTTCCTCCCTGCTGAATATTGTCCTGGATCTGCTGTTTGTCATTGAGTTTCATATGGCTGTGAGAGGCGTGGCTGTGGCGACCCTGATTGCCCAGGGGCTCTCGGCGGCGCTCTCCTTCCTTATTCTTATGAGGAAGCTGAGAGGATACAGGCAGGATGAAGAGGATTTCCGGTTCTACGACAGAGAGATGGCGGCATCCATGACGAGGGTGGCGCTTCCCTCCATTCTTCAGCAGTCCATTGTCCAGCTGGGGATTCTGCTGGTGCAGTCGGTAGTCAACACCTTCGGCTCTTCCGTGATCGCCGGATATTCGGCGGGAACGAGAATTGAGTCCATTTCTATTGTGCCCATGCTGGCCATCGGAAACGCCATGTCCACCTTTACAGCTCAAAATATGGGAGCGGGAAACCAAAAGAGGGTGAAGGAGGGATACCGCGTCTGCTATTTCGCTCTGGCAGGCTTTGCTGTGGTTCTCTGCGTATTAACACAGCTGTTTGGAAGCCTGTTTATTTCCGCCTTTTTAGACGCTGAGGCCAGCGCGGAGGCGTTTTCTGTGGGAATGGCTTACGCAGGTTTTCTTTCTTTCTTCTATATTTTTATTGGTCTTAAAGCCACCACGGATGGCCTGCTGAGAGGAGCAGGGGATATGAAGGTATTTACTGCGGCTAATCTGGCCAATCTGGCTATCCGCGTCTTTGTGGCAAATTATTTCGCGCCGCGCTATGGGGTTCAGTTTGTCTGGTACGCTGTTCCTCTGGGCTGGGCCGCAAACTATCTGATTTCCTTTGTCTGGTACCTGACGGGCCACTGGAGCCGGATACGGCTGGTGGAGAAGAAGGGGTAAGGAAAGAGATGCGTCAGGAAAAATTTTCTTGTTCCACTTGAAGTCACCGAAAACGGATGCGCCAGGGAAAATTTTTTTGTTCCATTTAAAGTCACCGAAAATTTTTCCTGGCGCATAGGGGGATGGTACAGAAGGAGCTTTGGCCTGCTGTGCAAATAATTTAAGAAAACCGTATTCATTCCTGCGTTTGGTGTGGAAATCAGGCTGGTTTTCGTTGTAGTTTCCTCCCGCCCATGGTATAATATAAACACTTGACGAGGTTTTTCACGAGCCTAGTGAGAATACATACCTGTCCCACTTAGCGAGGTTCTGTCGAGCTTAGTGGGCATGGTACAATAACCACAAAAGCATACATTTCACCACTTCGAACCTGGTTCCAGGTTCCTATTTCTCTGATTCCTATCTTTCAGAATATCAGAAAATCTATGCTTTTTCCCAAATTTATATCAGAGCAGGAGATTTTCATTCTGGAAGCTCCTGCAAAAGGAGGTCAAATGAATCAGAAACAACACAGCAGAAGTGAAAATTCGGCAGGCTGGCAGCAGGTACAGTCTCAGCCCTTTGAAGCGTCTTGGCAGGCAGAGCTTCAAAGACCAGTTAACCGCAGCTACAAGGATACGCTGTTTCGTATGATCTTTCAAGAGAAGGAGGCTCTTCTGTCTCTCTATAACGCGGTGGGGCAGACGGACTACAAGGACGCGTCACAGCTGGAGATTGTAACCTTAGAAAACGCCATTTACATGAATATGAAGAACGATCTGGCGTTTCTCATTAACCTGGAGCTGAATCTTTACGAACATCAGTCCACCTGGAATCCTAACATGCCCTTAAGAGATCTCTTCTACGTGGCAAAGGAGTATGAGCAGCTGATTCGAAAGGAAACCCTCTATTCCTCCCGGCTGGTGAAGCTGCCGGTTCCCAGATTCCTTGTTTTCTGCAACGGCAGGATGCCGGACCAGGCGGAAAAGATCATCTTAAAGCTGTCGGATTCCTTTGAAAAGCGGACCGGGGAGCCGGAGCTGGAGCTGAAGGTGACGGTGCTGAACATCAACGCTGGCTGCAACGAGACGCTGATGAACGCCTGCAGGCTGTTAAAGGAATATTCCCTCTATGTGGCCCGGGTCCGCTCCTACGCCTCGCAGATGGATATGAACGCAGCAGTCAACCGGGCGGTGGAGGAATGTATCAGCGAAGGAATCCTGGCAGATTTTCTTTTAAAATCATGGGCGGAGGTAGTAGCTATGAGCATTTTTGAATATGATGAAGAACGGGAACGGGAGCTGATTAAAAAGGCGGAGTTTGAATCCGGGAAGGAAGAGGGAATCAAATTAGGTAAAGCGCAGGGGATCGAGCTGGGTAAAATCCAGGGTATCGCAGCCTTAATTCACGCTTTCTGGGATCTGGGCGCTTCCAGGGAAGCCGTTATTTTGGCTCTTGTAAAGCAGTTTTCCCTGTCTGAGGCGGAAGCAAGAAAGCAGACGGAGGAGCTTTGGCCTACGGCAGAAACAAAAGCATAATCTCAAAATAAAAAGGAAGAGACGAAATATTTCTGGTATTTCGCTTCTTCCTTTTTTAACGTCCAGGTTTGGAGCGGCAGAGTTTATTCTGCTAAATTCTCCTGTTTTGCTGCGCGCATTACAGGGAACGCTACCTTTACCTTGAAGAGATCTCCGTCAATGTAGATTTCGAAGGTTCCGCCCTGGAGCTGAGTCAGGCTCTTGGCGATGGAGAGGCCCAGACCGCTTCCTTCGGTGGTTCTGGCCACGTCTCCCCGGACGAACCGCTCGGTCAGCTCCTCCGCCTTGATGTTCAAAGGATTGGAGGACATATTTTTAATTGTGAATACAGCCATGGAATCTTCCTCAGCTACGTCCACATAGATGCGGCTGCCTTCCAGCGCATACTTAAAGGCATTATTATAGAGGTTTTCCAGCACCCGCCACAGGCGCCGTCCGTCTGCCTCGATAAAGAGCGTATGATCTGGAGCGGAGGTGATCAGGTTCAGGTGGCGGCTGGCGAATTTCTCCTCGAATTCGCCGTTGGTCTGGTAAATCAGTTCGATAAAGTCCAGACGGCTGATCTCCAGCTTCAGATTCCCGGAGCTGGCTTTGGAAGCCTCCACCAGATCCTCCGTCAGATTTTTCAGACGGTGGGATTTCTGCTCCAGCACGTCCAGATAACGCAGGATTTTTTCATCCTGGATATTTTCCCTTTTGATTAAATCTACATAATTAATAATAGAGGTCAAAGGAGTCTTAATGTCATGGGAGACATTTGTGATCAGATCGGCTTTCAGCCGTTCGCTTTTCACCTTTTCCGACAGGGCCATCTCCAGCCCCCTGCTGGCGTTGTTGAGATTTTCCGCAGTCTCTCTGATTTTTCCGGAAAACTGCGTCAAATCTACCTGGTAGGAGGTTTCTCCATCTGCCAGATGGCGGATAGCCAGATCAATCTTGTCGCGATCAGCCGATCTGCGGAACATGACGTAAAAAATCCACAGATTCAGACAGAACCACAGAGCCGCCAGCACCCCAATCATAATTTTAAGCGTCATAGAAAGAATATGCCACTTTAAATATAAGTAGGCTGCAGTCAGGAGAAGAATCGTATTGCAGATCAGGTAGGCGATGAAGGATACGGTCAGCTGTCCGGCAAAGGTCTGCCCTGTAAAGAAGACGGACAGGCGCACGCCCAGCTTCCGGATCAAGCTGTTTTCCCAGATAACGCCGGCTTTGTACCGTCTGATCAGGCTGAAGGCGGCTATCAGGCATCCCAGGTAAATAACGGCTGTGTAGAGCGCCTTTTCGCCCACGTCCCAGGATTCCTCCGAAAGCGTCAGGTGAAGTACCCGGACCATGGTGTACCTGCACGCGAAGAGAGCCGCTGCGGTCATAAGGCATACAATCATCATGCCGGTTTCTGTGCTGGTATGGTCGAAGGGAGTGAGAGACACAGCATGGTCTCCATCTTCCTGCCTGCCGGAAACGGACAGAAGATACAGAAGAGAGAAGGCCGCCGTAAGACCGCCGGCTGCCATCAGGGCAAAGCCCAGGAAGTAATAATTCTGCATTCTGACATAATGCCGGTAATTGGCCGCGTAGGCGTCGTCAGCCGGGTAATTGGTATCCAGTGCGGCCAGCAGGTAATAGGTCTTCGTAGAATACGGATTATTGGCAGACAGGGCCGAGACGGTATCCAGGTCAATGGATTTAAAATTCGTATCGTAGAACACGGAATTGCCCTGCAGGCAGGCGTACCGGCCGTAGTTTCTGGCCGTATCCAGAGTTAACTCCTCATCGTTGGAGAAGGAGGTGATCCGCTTGGGATTCGACTCATTGTCCAGATATTCAATTTTAAAATGAAGGTTGCAGGGCTGGTCAAACAGCCGTTTGTAGGTGCTGTAATATTGATTCAGGGTGCTTAAAATCTCTAAGGAAATTTCCTCCAGGGAGCAGTAGCGCATTCCTTCCCTGAGAGAAGTGTAGTATACGTCAGGCTGATTGGCAGACCACGCCACATAACCCTTTAATGGTTTTCTGTTTTCATCCAGCGACACGGGCGTACACTGGAAATCCTCATTTAAATAGTAGCCCAGGGATTTCAGATATTTAATAATATCGTTCAGCGAAAAGGAACGCGTATCGTTGGGGCCAAAGGTCATCTGAAGCATTTCCTTTGAGATGTCGATGGAACCGCCTGTGGCAAAGATATTGTGATATTCCATGTACTGGAAGATATCAGATAAATCCTCGTTGAAATACTGGGTAAATTCATCGGTCTCCTCGTAGGAACCGCTGTGGATTCTGGTAATTCCTACGCCCAGGTTGTCATTCATATACATGATTCCCACGCCTATAAAGGCCAGGGCCAGGAAGAGGAGATGAACCACGCAGGCAGCGATTTTCCGCTGGTACAGAGAAAGCTTTCGAATCGTCATACTGTGTCACCTACTGTTTTTCAATTTTGTAGCCCACACCCCAGACTACTTTCATATACCGGGGTTCCCTGGGATTGATTTCGATTTTTTCCCGGATATGGCGGATATGGACCGCCACCGTATTGTCGGCGCCGATGGCCTCCTCGTTCCAGATTTCCTCGTAGATCTGGTCGATGGAAAATACCTTTCCGGCATTTTTAACCAGGAGAAGCAGGATGTTGTACTCAATAGGGGTCAGCTTGATCAATTCCCCATCCACAAATACTTCCTTGTTTTCGTCATTGATCTGGAGACCGCCGCACTTGTATACACGGCTGTCTGTCTGGGTGTTCATATTTCCCAGCTGCGTGTAGCGGCGAAGCTGGGACTTCACGCGGGCTACCAGCTCCAGAGGGTTGAAGGGCTTTGTGATATAGTCGTCTGCTCCGATGTTCAGTCCCAGAATCTTGTCGGAATCTTCTGACTTGGCAGACAGAATGATGATCGGTATGCTGCTGGTTTCGCGGACCTTGAGGGTGGTCCGGATGCCGTCCAGACCGGGCATCATCACGTCCACAATCATTAAATTTACCTCATTTGTCTTTAAAAGCTCCAGAGCCTCCAGGCCGTCGTAGGCCTTGATCACCTGAAAGCCTTCGCCGGTTAAGTAGATATCAATAGCCTCGACGATCTGCTTGTCGTCGTCGCATACGAGAATTTTCTGCATTATGTAACCCTCCTATTTTAATAGATAGACTGTATAGCGTCCCTTGTACACTGGCACTATAAAAATAAAGAAACATCATAGGTTAAGGAACCGCGAACTCCGTATCCTACGGATACTCCGTTTGCGTAGCGGCAGGAATCGCTCACAGAGCGATTCCTGCCTTCATTATACCTTCTGCCAGAGCAAATGGGTACTACTTTTTTCCTTGACAAACAACCTGCCATAGAATACACTAGCAATAGTTTGAATATCAAACAATTTCGTTTACTGAGTTAATGAAAGAAAGCAGACAGAAAAGCAGGAATCAGACATGACTACAAAAATCATTGGAATCGGCTCTTATGTGCCGGATACAGTTGTTACAAATCAGGATCTTATGAAGTTTCTCGATACAGACGACGCCTGGATTCGGGAGAGGACGGGAATCTGCGAGAGAAGGGTATCTAAGGATATGGGAACCTGCGGGCTGGCCATAGAGGCGGCGAAGCGGGCCATTGACGACGCTGGCATCGATCCGAAGGAAATTGACCTGATTGTGCTGGCCACTTCTTCCGGCGACAGGGCGTTCCCGGCGGCGGCCATGGACGTGCAGGCGGCCATAGGGGCTGTGAACGCGGTGGGCTTCGATATTACGGCGGCCTGCTCAGGTTTTATTTTCGGCCTTCACATTGCCCACAGCTTTTTCGCAGCAGGAATTTATAAGACGGCTCTTATCATCGGAGCGGAGACCTTGAGCAAGGTGGTGGACTGGACGGATCGGGGAACCTGCATCCTGTTCGGAGACGGAGCCGGAGCTGCGGTTGTCAGGGCGTCCGAGACAGGAATTATCAGGACTCTGATGGGAAGCGACGGAACCAAGGGATGGACTTTAGAGTGCCAGGCCAGAAATCTTGGAAACTGCGTAAACGGCATTAAGCCGGAGCTGGGCTTTATGAAGATGGACGGAAAAGAGGTCTTCAAGTTTGCAGTCCGCAAGGTGCCGGAGATTGTGGCCCAGATTTTGGAGGACGCCCAGATGGATCCGGAGGAGATTAAATACTTTGTCCTCCACCAGGCGAATTTCAGAATTCTGGAGGCAGCTTCCAGAAGACTCAAGGTTCCCATGGACAGAATTCCGGTCAATATCGACCGCTACGGCAATACGTCGGCTGCCTCTGTTCCGATTCTCTTAGACGAACTGAAGAGGGACGGAAAGCTTGAAAGAGGCGATAAGCTGGTGCTTGCGGGCTTTGGATCCGGCATGACCTGGGGGGCTACTTTACTGGAGTGGTAGAATCAGTCTGCGATTCCGGGGATTTTTTTCTTGCAACTTCCTGAAAATCAAATATAATAAAAGAAATGACAGCCGTAGGGGAGGGCCCCGAAACGGCTTTCAGAAAATCTAAAACCCATAAAGCAAAGGAGACAAAAACTATGTTAGAGAAAATGAAAGAGATCATCGCAGAGCAGTTAAGCGTGGACGCAGAGTCCATTACAGAGGCTTCTTCCTTTAAGGATGATCTGGGAGCAGACTCCCTTGACTTATTTGAGTTAGTTATGGCTCTGGAGGATGAGTACTCCGTAGAGATCCCGGCTGAGGATTTACAGAACCTCTTAACAGTCGGTGATGTAATGAACTATTTAAAAGAAAAAGGTGTTGAGGCATAATGAAGACCAGAGTCACTGAACTTTTAGGGATTGAATGTCCAATCATCCAGGGCGGTATGGCCTGGGTGGCTGAGCATCACCTGGCTGCCGCCGTCTCTGAGGCGGGAGGACTGGGCCTGATCGGAGGAGCCAACGCTCCCGGCGAGGTGGTTCGCGAGGAAATCAGAAAAGCCAGAGAGCTGACAAAGAAGCCGTTTGGCGTCAACGTTATGCTGATGAGCCCTCACGCCGACGACGTGGCGAAGGTTGTAGTTGAGGAAGGGATCAAGGTCGTTACCACAGGAGCCGGAAACCCTGGAAAATACATGGAGATGTGGAAGGCAGCAGGAATTAAGGTAATTCCTGTCGTAGCTTCCGTCGCCCTGGCCAGAATGATGGAGAAGGGCGGAGCCGACGCAGTGATCGCAGAGGGCATGGAGTCCGGCGGCCACATCGGCGAGGCCACTACCATGACTCTGGTTCCCCAGATTGTGGACGCAGTTTCCATCCCTGTCATCGCGGCAGGCGGAATCGGAGACGGACGCGGCATCGCGGCGGCATTTATGCTGGGCGCTGAGGCGGTTCAGATGGGAACCCGCTTCGTTGTGGCGAAGGAGTCCATTGTGCATCCTGGCTACAAGGAGAGAATCATCAAGGCAAAGGATATTGATTCCACTGTTACAGGAAGGACTCACGGCCATCCTGTCAGATGCCTGAGAAACCAGATGACAAGAGAGTACATTAAGCTGGAGCAGGAAGGAAAGTCCTTTGAGGAGCTGGAGTATCTGACTCTTGGAACTCTCAGAAAGGCTGTCATGGAAGGCGATACGGTAAACGGAACCGTCATGGCAGGACAGATTGCAGGCATGATCAAGAAAGAGCAGACCTGCAAGGAAATGATCGACGAAATGATGGCGGAGGCCGGAAGGCTTCTGCACTGGTAGAAGGACGTCAGTCCCGACGCCGGAGAATAGAGGTGCGGCCCGTGTGCAGAAAGTGACGGCAGGCGGGCCGTTTCCATAGGAATAAAAAGGAGCGGCGCTATGAGCAAAATTGCATTTATTTTCCCAGGCCAGGGCGCGCAGGTGTGCGGTATGGGCCAGGATTTCTACGAGCAGACTGAGACAGGAAGAAAGGTGTTCGACACAGCGTCCGAGATTCTCGGATTTTCCATGCCAGAGCTCTGCTTTGAGAAGAATGACAGACTGGACATCACAGAGTACACACAGCCGGCTATGGTCACAGCCAGCCTTGCCATGATGAAGGTTCTCATGGAGCAGACGGGAATTCAGCCCGACGCGGCGGCAGGACTCAGTCTGGGCGAATATCCGGCAATGGCGGCGGCAGGTGTGATGTCTGCGGAGGACGCGATCCGCACAGTACGAGAGAGGGGAATCCTGATGCAGGAGGCAGTTCCAGCCGGAATTGGAGCTATGGCTGCCGTGCTTGCGATGGATGCAGAGGAGATTGAAAAGGTAATTGCGCCGATAGAAGGCGTTCAGATTGCCAACTATAACTGTCCGGGACAGATTGTTATTTCCGGAAAGAAGGAGGCAGTGGACGAGGCGGCAGAGAAGCTGAAGGAAGCAGGGGCAAAGCGGGTCATCCCGTTAAATGTCAGCGGACCGTTCCACTCTAAAATGCTGACAGAGGCAGGAGAGAAGCTGGGAAAGGTTCTCGACACCGTCGAGATTCACAAGCCGGCGATTCCCTACGCTGCCAATGTGACGGCAGCGTATGTGACAGAGGCAGAAGATGTAAAGCCTCTGCTTGAGAGACAGGTGTCTTCCTCCGTGCGCTGGGAGCAGACTATGAGAATGATGCTGGCCGACGGAGTGGATACATTTATTGAAATCGGGCCTGGAAAGACTCTGGCCGGATTTATGAAGAAGATAGATAGAAGCGTTCGCGTGATTAATATAGAGAAACTGGAAGATATTGAGAAGGTAAGAGAGCTTCTGTAAGCTCAGGTGGGAGACGCGGAAGCAGTATGCCGCGTCCCTTTTACCCTCAGGCATACCGGAAGAAATTCCGAGGAAAGGTTGTAAAACTATGTTATTGGAAGGCAAAATTGCACTGGTAACCGGAGCGAGCCGCGGAATTGGCCGTCAGATCGCCCTGACACTGGCCAAGGAAGGCGCCGTGGTTATCGTAAATTACAATGGATCTGCCGCAAAGGCGGAGGAAGTGGTAAGGGAGATCACCGAGGCAGGCGGAACCGCTGAGGCCGTTCAGTGCAGCGTCTCCGACTACGCAAAGACAGAAGAGATGATGAAGGACCTGATCGCCAGATATAAGAGAATCGACATTCTGGTGAACAATGCGGGCATCACGAAGGATAACCTGCTCATGAAGATGAACGAGGAGGAGTACGACGCAGTTCTGGACACCAACTTAAAGGGAACCTTTAACTGCATCAAGCACATTTCCAGACAGATGTTAAAGCAGAAGGGGGGCCGCATCATCAATATTTCCTCCGTTTCCGGCGTTATGGGAAATGCAGGGCAGGCCAACTACTGCGCGTCCAAGGCGGGCGTAATCGGACTGACCAAGTCCGTGGCCAGAGAGCTGGGAAGCCGCGGCATTACGGTAAATGCCATTGCTCCGGGCTTTATTGACACGGAAATGACGGCAGTTCTCCCAGAGGACGTAAAGAAGGCTATGGGAGATCAGATTCCTATGAAGAAATTCGGAAAGACAGAGGATGTGGCGAATCTGGCTGCATTTTTAGCTTCCGATCAGGCAGGATACATCACAGGCCAGGTCATCAACGTTGATGGCGGCATGGCAATGTAGGAGGTAATATATGGCAAACAGAGTAGTGATTACCGGTATGGGCGTCGTAAGCCCAATCGGAAATGATGTGGAGACATTTTGGAATTCCCTGAAGGAGAACAAGAGAGGCTTCGGAGAGATTACATATTTTGATACAACCGACTATAAGGTAAAGCTGGCAGCCCAGGTCAAGGATTTCGATCCAAAGCAGTACATGGATCCGAAGACAGCCAGAAGAATGGAGCCATTTTCCCAGTTTGCAGTGGCTGCGGCAGGACAGGCCCTGGCTCAGTCTGGCATCGACATGGAGAAGGAGGATCCCTTCCGCGTAGGCGTCAGCGTAGGATCCGGAATCGGAAGCCTTGGAGCTATAGAGAGAGAGCACAAGAAGATGCTTGAGAAGGGACCGGGCCGCATTAACCCGCTTCTGGTTCCCATGATGATCTGCAACATGGCGGCAGGAAACGTGGCCATCCAGTACGGCTTAAAGGGCAAATGCATTAACGTGGTAACAGCCTGCGCTACAGGAACCCACTCCATCGGAGAGGCCTTCCGCTCCATCCAGTGCGGAGAGGCTGACGTTATGGTTGCCGGAGGCGCAGAGGCCAGCATCACAGGCCTTGGAGTGGCAGGCTTTACGGCCCTGACTGCCCTTTCCACCAATACAGATCCGGCTACCTGTTCCCGTCCGTTTGACAAGGACAGAGACGGTTTTGTGATGGGCGAGGGAGCCGGAGTGGTTGTCTTAGAGTCCTTAGAGCACGCCCAGAAGAGAGGCGCAGTGATCCTGGCAGAACTGGCAGGCTACGGCGCTACCTGCGACGCCTACCACATCACCTCTCCGGCAGAGGACGGAAGCGGAGCTGCCAAGGCCATGGAGTATGCAATCAAGGACGCCGGAATTACTCCGGATCAGATTGATTATGTAAACGCCCACGGAACCAGCACCCACCACAATGATTTATTTGAGACAAAGGCCATCAAGCTGGCTTTAGGCGATCACGCTTACAAGGTAAAGGTAAATTCCACCAAATCCATGGTAGGCCATCTGTTAGGCGCTGCCGGAGGCGTGGAGCTGATCACCTGCGTGAAGTCCGTCATGGAGGATTATGTTCATGTGACCTCCGGTCTTTCTGAGTCCGAGCCGGAGTGTGATCTGGACTACACCAAGGGCGAGGGCGTCCACACAACCGTAAACTATGCGATTTCCAATTCCCTGGGTTTTGGCGGACATAACGCAAGCCTTGTGGTAAAGAAATTCGAGGCTTAATTCAGAGGAGGCAGAGATGGAAATTAAGGATATTGTAACGCTGATCGAGGCTGTTTCAAAAAATAACCTGACCAGCTTTGTGCTGGAGGAGAACGGAACGAAGCTCTCCTTAAAGAGAGAGAAGGAGAGAGAGACCGTTGTGACAGCCGTTCCAGCGCCTGGTTTTGCGCCGGTTTCCGCAGCTCCCATGATGAGCCAGCCGGCTGCGGCTTTTCAGGTATCCGGCGCTTCTGAGGCTTCTGGCGCAGAGACGCCTGCAGCGAATGCAGAGAGCGGAGATATCGCTTCCGGCAATACGGTAAGCTCCCCGCTGGTGGGCACCTTCTACGCATCCCCGTCTCCGGACGCAGAGCCGTTTGTGAAGACTGGCGACAGAGTAAAGAAGGGACAGGTTCTCGGCATTATCGAGGCCATGAAGCTGATGAACGAGATTGAGAGCGAGTATGACGGCGTTGTGGAGGCAGTACTTGTAAACAACGAGGAGGTTGTGGAGTACGGCCAGCCGCTGTTCCGCATTAAATAATCCGGAGAAAGGGAAAGGTATTTCTATGCTGGGAATTAAGGAAATTCAGGAGATTATCCCTCACAGACATCCGTTTCTTCTCATCGACTGTGTGGAGGAGATCCGCCCGGGTGAGGGAGCGGTAGGATATAAATCAGTGACCTACAACGAGCCGTTTTTTGCAGGCCATTTTCCGCAGGAGCCGGTTATGCCGGGAGTCCTGATTGTGGAAGCCCTGGCCCAGGTAGGCGCGGTAGCCATCCTGAGCGAGGAGGAGAACAAGGGAAAGGTAGCCTACTTCGGCGGAATTAACAGCGCCAAGTTCAGAAGAAAGGTAGTCCCGGGAGACCGCTTAAAGCTGGAGTGCCAGATTATTAAGAGAAAAGGCCCGGTAGGAATCGGCAGCGCCACGGCGTCTGTGGACGGCAAGGTGGCAGTTTCTGCTGAGCTGACATTTATGATTGGATAGGTGACAAGTTTGTTTAACAAGATTTTAATTGCAAACCGCGGTGAGATCGCGGTGAGAATTATCCGGGCCTGCCGGGAAATGGGAATCAAAACCGTTGCTGTCTATTCAGAGGCGGATCGTGATTCTCTCCACACGCTTCTGGCGGACGAGGCCATCTGCATTGGTCCGGCTCCTTCCAGTGAAAGCTATCTGGATATGGAGAGGATCATTTCCGCTACAGTGGCGATGAAAGCAGATGCCATTCATCCGGGATTCGGCTTCCTGTCTGAAAATGCCCGCTTTGCGGATCTGTGCGAGAAGTGCAATATCCGCTTTATCGGCCCGTCTGCTGAGATTATTCACCGGATGGGAAATAAGTCCGAGGCCAGAAAGACCATGATGGAAGCGGGAGTTCCCGTGGTTCCGGGAAGCAAGGAGCCGGTTTACACTCCCGAAGAGGGGCTTAAAATGGCCGAGAATATCGGTTTCCCCGTTATGATCAAGGCCTCCTCAGGCGGCGGCGGAAAGGGCATGAGAATTTCCAGAAGCGCAGAGGATTTCGAGGGCAATTTTAACCAGGCCCAGATGGAGTCTGTGAAGGGCTTTTCCGACGATACCATGTACATCGAGAAGTACATCGAGCAGCCAAGGCATATTGAATTCCAGATTTTGGCGGACGAGCACGGCCATGTAGTGCATCTGGGAGAGAGAGACTGCTCCATTCAGAGACGCCATCAGAAGGTAATCGAGGAGGCGCCGTCAGCGGCTATCTCCCCGGAGCTGAGAAAAGAGATGGGCGAGACGGCGGTGAAGGCCGCCAGAGCGGTAGGATATGTAAATGCGGGAACCATCGAGTTTCTGTTAGATAAGCATAAACAGTTCTACTTCATGGAGATGAACACCAGAATCCAGGTGGAGCATCCTGTGACAGAGGCTGTGACAGGCATTGACCTGATTAAGGAGCAGATTAAGATCGCGGCGGGAGAGCCGCTTGGCTTTTCCCAGGAGGACGTGGTCATCCGGGGGCACGCCATTGAGTGCAGAATCAATGCGGAGAATCCGGAGAAGCATTTCATGCCAAGTCCGGGAACCATCACAGAGCTGCATCTGCCCGGCGGAAAGGGCGTCAGAATCGACACCCACATCTACAATGGATACAAGGTTCCGCCTAACTATGATTCCATGCTTTTAAAGCTGATTTCCTACGACAGCGACAGAGAGGGAGCCATGGCCAAGATGCGCAGCGCCCTCGGCGAGATTGTCATTGAGGGAATCGATACAAACGTGGACTTCCAGTATGAGATTTTAAACAGCGAAGCTTACCAGAAGGGAAGCATTGACACGGATTTTATTCCGAAGGAATTCCCGTCCTACTGCAGGTAGGGGAGGCTTTTGACGGAAATGCTTCTGTCTGGGCTTAAGCGTCCGGCACAGTCTGAGCAGAGGCGAGGATTCGGAGAAAGGGAGAGTGTTATATGCTGAAAGATATGTTTAAAAAGACATATACCTTGATTGATACAAAACATAAAAAGGTTTCTGAGGAGAGAGAGGGGGCTGTAAACGAGGGGCAGCCCAACATCCCTCAGGGCCTCTGGCGCAAGTGCAACAAGTGCGGCCGTCCGATTTACACGGAGGATGTGAGAAATAACTATTACATCTGTCCCAAGTGCGACGGCTACTTCCGCGTCCACGCCTACAGAAGAATCGAGATGACCATTGACAGCGGTTCCTTTGAAGAGTGGGACAGGGAGATGGAGTTTATCAATCCCTTAAAATTCCCTGGATATGAGAAAAAGATTCAGGCAGTTCAGGAAAAGACGAATCTGAATGAGGCGGTCGTGACAGGATGGGGAACGATTCACGGCCAGAAGACGGCCATCGCTGTCTGCGATTCCCGTTTTATTATGAGCAGTATGAGCCACAACGTGGGGGAGAAGATTGCCAGGGCTGTGGAGAGGGCCACGGCTTTAAGGCTTCCGGTGATTATCTTCGCCTGCTCCGGAGGAGCCAGAATGCAGGAGGGACTTGTCTCCCTGATGCAGATGGAGAAGACCTCCGCCGCCTTGAAACGCCACAGCGACGCGGGACTTTTATATATCAGCGTCCTGACGGATCCCACCACGGGAGGCGTGACGGCCAGCTTCGCCATGCTGGGAGATATTATCATCGCGGAGCCTAAGGCGCTGATAGGATTTGCCGGACAGAGGGTAATCGAGCAGACCATCCGCCAGAAGCTTCCTGAGGGCTTCCAGAGAGCGGAGTTCCAGCAGGATCACGGCTTTGTGGATCTGATTGTGGAGCGCCCGGAGATGAAGGACACTCTGTCCTATCTTCTGCGGTTCCATTCCAGCAGAAATCAGTGGAACTACAAGGGCGAGGGACGCAGGGCCCAGACGTCGGAGAGCGCTCCGGAGACGAAGGGCTGTCCGGAAGGCGGCGCAGCCCGCAGATTTCCGATTTTATCCAATGGGGAGTCCCTTGGAAAAGAGAGGGAGGCAGAGCTTCTGGCCGCTGTGGAGAAGACCTTTGAGAGAAGGAGCGCTGTGATTAAGCGGACCTCTGAGAAGGAGTTCGAGGATATTTCCAACCGCCAGCTGAGCGCCTGGGATACGGTTCTCATCTCCAGAAGCGAGGACAGGCTGATTTCCAGCGACTATATCGGAGAGCTGTTTGACGATTTCATCGAGCTTCACGGAGACAGGTATTATGGGGACGACGGGGCCGTTATCGGAGGAATCGCCTCCTGGCATGGGATGCCTGTGACAGTGATTGCCCAGGAGAAGGGCAAGAGCACCAAGGACAACCTGAAGAGAAACTTCGGAATGCCGAATCCGGAGGGCTACAGAAAGGCTCTGAGGCTGATGAAGCAGGCAGAGAAGTTCGGACGGCCTATTATCTGCTTCGTGGATACGCCTGGGGCGTTCCCTGGCATTGAGGCGGAGGAGAGAGGACAGGGCGAGGCCATTGCCAGAAGCCTGTTTGAGGCCTCCAACCTGACAGTTCCGGCTCTTTCCATCGTCGTAGGAGAGGGCGGCAGCGGAGGCGCTCTGGCCATGGCTGTGGGCAACGAGGTCTGGATGATGGAGAACGCCGTGTACTCCGTGCTTTCTCCGGAGGGCTTCGCGGCTATCCTCTGGAAGGACGGAAAGAAGGCAAGCGACGCGGCCAAGGTAATGAAGATGACTGCAAAGGATCTTTACGAGCTGGGGCTTATCGAGTGCATTATTCCTGAGCCAGAGCCGGCTACCAAGGCCAATAAGGAACAGATCTGCCGCGGACTGGACTGGAGACTGGAAGAGTTTTTCCTGCGTTTCAGAGAGATGACAAGGGAGGAAGCGGTTTGTCAGCGCTATGACAGATTCCGCGCCTTTTAGTCAGGTCGTCTGGCCCCAACATCATAAAGAGTAGGAGAATGAGGATGAATCGATTTAAACCGCTGAATATAGGAAATCTGACAGCCAGCCTTCCAATTATCCAGGGAGGCATGGGGGTTGGCATCAGCCTTTCATCCCTGGCAGGAGCTGTGGCAAAGGCAGGGGGAGTGGGAATCATCTCCACCGCCCAGATCGGATTCAGGGATCCGGACTTTTACAAAAATTCCCAGGAGGCCAATTTAAAGGCCATGGAGACAGAGCTTAAAAAGGCCAGAGAGATTGCGCCGGACGGAATTTTAGGCTTTAATATTATGGTGGCTACAAAAAATTATGTGGAATACGTAAAGACAGCCGTTAAAATCGGAGCGGATATTATTATTTCCGGCGCTGGCCTTCCGGTCAATCTGCCGGAGTACGTGAAGGGAACGGCGACCAAGATTGCTCCGATTGTGTCCACCGTAAAGTCCGCTAAGGTAATCTGTAAGCTCTGGGACAGAAATTATAAAACTGCGCCGGATCTGGTAGTGGTGGAGGGACCGCTGGCAGGAGGCCATCTGGGCTTTTCCAGGGAGCAGCTGACAGAGCTGGGAGCAGACACAGACCAGGTGTCAAAGACCTACCATAAAGCTGAATACGAGGAAGAAGTAAAGGGAATCATTGCTCTGGTAAAAGCGTATGGGGAAAAATACGGCAAGGAGATTCCTGTGGTAACGGCAGGTGGCGTCTACACTCATGAGGATATGCGCCACTGCATCGAGGATCTGGGAGCGGACGGAGTCCAGGTAGGAACCAGATTTGTGACCACAGAGGAGTGCGACGCGCCGTTAGTCTATAAACAGGCGTATATTAACGCTAAAGAGGAGGATATCGTAATTACCAAGAGTCCGGTGGGGATGCCGGGACGGGCGATTATGAATCCATTCCTGAAAAAGATGACGGCAGAGGGAGAGAAGGTGACCAGGTGTTTCAGATGTCTGGAGCACTGCGATCCGGCGAATATTCCCTACTGCATTACACAGGCCCTGATCAACGCGGCTCAGGGGGACGAGGACCGCGCCCTGATCTTCTGCGGCAGCAACGCCTGCCGGGCTGAGAAAATCGAGACGGTGGAGGAGGTTATGAGAGACCTCTGCTGCGGCGCTTAGAGCAGTTCTATTTCCCGCCTTTCCGGCATAAAGTTTGCCAGAAAGGTGGGATTTTTTTGTTGAATCTTTTGTGGGCTGTGATGATGGCGGCAGGACTCATATGGGGAGCGTTTCACGGAACCCTTGGGGAGGTGACAAACGGCGCTTTGGAGGCGGCCAGAGAGGCGGTGACGCTGGGGATCACCATGCTGGGAGTCATGTCCTTCTGGACGGGAATCCTGGAAATCGGGAGAAAATCAGGCCTGATGGAGGCGCTGGCGGGGAAAATGTACCCCATTCTTCATATGCTGTTTCCGCGTATCCCCAGAGACCACCCGGCCCTGGAGTCCATCTGCGCCAACGTGACGGCCAATCTTCTGGGCCTGGGCTGGGCCGCCACCCCGGCGGGGCTGAAGGCCATGGGAGATCTGAAGGCGCTGGAGGAGGAGCGGCGCAGACAACGAGACGGCCGCGCAGTGAAGGAGGGGACGGCCAATGACGAAATGTGCGCGTTTCTCATTATCAATATTTCTTCTCTTCAGCTGATTCCCATGACCATGATCGCCTACCGGGCCCAGTACGGATCCGCAAATCCGGCGGCAGTGACAGGTCCGGCGCTTCTGGCCACCAGCGCGAGCACTCTGGCGGCCGTTGTATTCTGCGCTGTGAAAATGAGGGGTACCGGAACCAGGGAAAATCAGGTATAATGAAACTATACGCAGAACGGTATGGTAAGACATACGAAGAGAGGAGAAGCTGCTATGGGATTTGAGTTAAAGAAGTATACTGCGCCGGATTTTACAAAGGAACCGTTTGTCTCAGCGCCGGACGCTGTGCTGGCTCCAGCGCCGAAGGACAGGACCGCGCCGGAAAACTATCACGCTACCACCATTTTCCCGGAGTATTTTAAGGTAAACGGAACATGGCTTCTGGCGGAGGAGAGCCGGATGGACTGCGTGGCTGTCTATGAAAACGGAAAAATAGCAGTGCGGGAGTTTCGGACGTTAAAACAGGGCGATCTTGTCTTTGTGGGAAGGACAGAGGAGGCGGAAGAGGGAATTTTCGTCTGGACCCACGGTTTTGAGGAGCCGGGAACTCAGTCTAAGGAGGCTTTTTCCTTCCGCCAGGGCAGATCCAGGGAGACGGCCTTCTCCAAGGACTACGATCACATCTACGATCTGTTAAAGCATGAGAAGGATCACGGCTATGTAGTCTGGGTAATGGGACCGGCCTGCGCCTTTGATTCCGACTCCAGGGAGGCATTTTCCAAGCTGGTTATGAACGGCTATGTGGACGCCCTTCTGGCAGGCAACGCCCTGGCTACCCACGATTTAGAGGGAGCCTACAGGAAGACGGCTCTGGGACAGGATATTTACACTCAGGAGAGCTTTCCAGGGGGACATTACAACCATATCGATACCATCAACCGGGTACGGTATCACGGCTCCATTCCAGAGTTTATTGAGAAGGAACACATTGACAACGGAATCATGTACAGCTGCGTGAAGAAGGGCGTGCCCTTTGTGCTGACAGGCTCTATCCGGGATGACGGCCCCCTGCCGGAGGTTTATGCCGATGTGTACGAGGGACAGTCCGCCATGAGAGAGTGTGTGAAAAAGGCTACTACCGTGATCTGCATGGCTACCACTCTCCACTCCATCGCCACGGGAAATATGACTCCGTCCTTCCGCGTGATGCCGGACGGAACCATCCGCCAGATTTATTTCTACAGCGTGGATATCTCAGAATTTGCAGTCAATAAGCTGGGAGATCGGGGAAGCCTTTCCGCCAAGAGCATTGTGACGAACGTTCAGGACTTTGTGGTAAATGTGAGCAAGGGACTGGGACTGTAAGGAGATGGGTTTTCAGCCCTGACAGAAGCAGTTAAGTTAGAAAAAAGAACGGAAGTTTTCACACTCCACCAGGAGCTTAGCCGCTGAAAAACTTCCGTTCTTTTTACAGCCTCCTAATCAGCCAGGCAGAATCGACAGGTATCCTGTGACGATAGCGAGGCTTTCGTAACGAGCAGAAAACGCAGCTGGTCACGGTACCTGTCGATTCTGTCATATAGATTTTCTGCCATATAGATTTGCAGGTCTGGGTAATTTTCTACTGCTGTCCAGCCAGCTGCTTTTCCCAGTCAGCTTCCTTAAACCCTACCAGAACGAAATCGTCTCCCACTACGATGGGGCGTTTTACCAGCATTCCGTCTGTAGCTAAGAGGGCGTACTGTTCCTCCTCGCTCATGCCGGGCAGCTTGTCCTTTAAGCCCATAGATTTATAGAGAAGGCCGCTGGTATTGAAAAACTTCTTTAATGGAAGTCCGCTCATCTGATGCCATTTCTTAAGCTCCTCTGCGGAAGGATTCTGTTCCTTGATGTGGCGGTCCTCATAGGAGACGCCGGCTGCATCCAGCCATTTCTTCGCCTTCTGGCAGGTAGTGCATTTCGGATATTCTGCAAATAATACGCTCATAGGTTGTTCCTCCGTGAAATGATTGATTTTAATAGTTTAGCTCATATTATAGCTGTAAAGATACAATTTTACAATGCGGCATACAGAAAAGCCCTGTTATAAAACAGACAAAAACAGCAGGCTCTGCGGCTGGCTGCGTTTTGCCTCAATAACTGGCTGAACAGCCTGTTTCTTCCCACAAATTTTATAAAAACTTTCCGATTTCGCAAGAACCCATTCACAGATCCTACACAATCCACCTGTATAATACCAGACATAGAACAAAAACAGACGGACAGGGGGCAGAAAAGCAAGAATCTGCCGGAGGATCTTTGCATAGAATAGAAGCAAGGTCATTCAGGGAGCAGGCTGTTGAAGGCAATTCTCTATCTCTCAGATTTTCTTGTTCCGGCTGTTCTGTTTTACATAATCGGCTTCGGAGTTCTTTCTAGGCGTCCCGTATTCGACGATTTTATTAGGGGGGCGCAGGAAGGGATGAAAACCGTAGCCGGGATTCTCCCCACGCTGATCGGTCTTATGACGGCAGTGGGAGTCCTGAGGGCATCGGGATTCCTGGAGTTCCTTTCAGAAATATTGAAAGCTCCAGCAGGATTTCTCCGCATTCCCGGAGAGCTGATTCCTCTTATCCTGGTACGCCTCGTGTCCAGCTCAGCTGCCACCGGGCTTCTTCTCGATATTTTCAGGACTCATGGGCCGGATTCCCTGCTGGGGATGACGGCGTCTATTATGGAGAGCTGTACAGAGACGGTGTTCTATACCATGAGCGTGTATTTTATGACGGCAAAGGTGACGAAGACGCGCTGGACTCTGGCCGGAGCCGCCATTTCCACAGCGGCAGGCATAGGAGCCAGCATTCTGATTGCCGGTTTTCTGACATAAAAGCGTATGACGGCGCCGTAAAAATTTTATTGGCGCTAACAGTTGCCGGCCAGGTCCGTTTATTGTATAATCAGTGGGGAAATTTTGTTTTTAGAAGGTGAAGGGGAACACTGTGGACAATTACGAGACATTCAATGAGGTACTGGTGAGGCTGTTCCGCGACATTATGGATATTGAGCAGAAGGCTATCATAACGCCGGAGTTTCGGAATATCACCAATAATGATATGCATGTCATTGAAGCCATCGGAATCGGGGCGCCGAAAAATATGTCCGCGATTGCCAGAGAGCTGTCCGTCACAGTAGGGACTCTCACGATTGCCATGAACAGTCTGGTGAAAAAGGGGTACGTGGTGCGGGCCAGGGGAAAGGAAGATCGGCGGATCGTCTATATCTCCCTGTCAGATAAGGGCCGGAGGGCTTACGAGCATCACGCAGAGTTTCACAGGCAGATGATTGACAGCATAAAAGAGGAGCTGACGCCTCAGGAGCTGGACATTCTTTATCAGGCGCTTACCAAGCTGAACCGCTGGTTCAGGGAATTAAATCAATAAAATCAATGAATGAAAGAGGAGAACACGATGAAAAAATTAATGATTGCTTTAACTGGAATTTTGATGAGCGTATCGCTGGCAGCCTGCGCGCCTACAGACACATCCGGCCAGAATCAGGATAAACAGGCAGCAGAGGGACAGACCGTGGAGGCTTCCATTCAGGAGACAGAGCGGGAAGTGGTGGAGAAGCTTCCGGACGCAGATGCGGCTCCGATGGCACAGGTCAGCATGTTTACTGTGAAGGAGAATAGAACTGGACTGAAGCAGAGCATGGACGCCATCGACTCTGAGGATGGAGAAACGATTGATCCGCAGCTTCTGGCAGATAAGATGGCTGAGAATGGAATCCTTGAGGAGGGAACCAAGGTGTTAAGCTTTTCCCAGGAGGGCTCTGTGATCAGCGTAGACCTTTCCGCTATGCCGAATCAGGACGATGTTCTGCAGCAGACGGCGGTTGCCAACACACTGCTTCAGAATTTTGAGGCTTCTGAGCTGAATCTGTCTGTAAATGGAGAAAAGCTCGGAACAATGGAGTTTAATAAGGGCTACAAGAACATAGGAAGCGAGACCTCTGCGGCAGAGACAGAAAAAGAGAGCGCAGCAGAAAGCGGCGGGGAGACGGCAGAAAGCTCCCAGGAAACAGAGGCAGAATAACAGAAACCAGGAGAGAAGGGGGACATCACCCCTTCTTTTTTACTTCCATTTCAATTAACGTGACATAGTGATCCGTATTCTGGGAAGCCAGGCTGTCCAGGATACAATATTCATAGGAACCAGATACTGCTGAAAAGCCCATCCGTTCAAGCTCAGAAAAAAGAAGCTGATAGGCGCTTCCGCTTCCCGTATAGCGCCCCGTAAAGTAATAGCGAGCGTAGAGTCCGGGCGGCTTAGTCAGAGACAGGACGCCCTTACACTTTTTCTCCAGCGGAAGGAATACGTGAGAGGCTCGCAGGCAGTGTCCCCCCTTCAGCTCTTTCAGGGGGATGATAGCTCCCTGCTGGTAAAAGTAGGGGTAATGTTCCTGTTTCGCCTTTGTCATCAGCTTTTTGATGGCAATATTTTGAGCCATCAGATCTTCCTCATCTGTGCCTTTTCGGCGTTTGGGAAAGAAGACAGGCTCCACTGCCAGAAGTTCCGGCTTCTCATGGCAGATCAGGAAAACTCCCTCTTTTTTTGAGGTCAAATCCTCAAGGGTTTTCATTTTCCAAGAGAGCTGCTTCTCAATGGTCTGCAGCCTTTTTATTTTCTGGCGGATGCTTGCCAGCTGTTCCTCCATGCGGGAGACGGCATAGTCTCTGGTCCGCTGCTCCATAAAGGTGCGGATTTCGTCTAAGGACAGGCCGATTTCCTTCAGCATGGAAATATTGTCGAGAAAATCCAGCTGGTCCGCACTGTAGTACCGGTATCCGTTGTCAGGATCCACATAGTCCGGTTTCAAAATCCCTTTTTTATCATAAAAAAGAATCGTCTGTTTGGAGAGGCCTGACAGCTTAGCTATCTCCCCGGCTGTGAAACGATGCTCCATTTTAATCGGTTCCTTTCTGCTTGACAGTATAGTAACTATATCCTTTATACTAATTTATGTCAAGAAATCACAGAAAAGGAGTTGTTATCTATGAAAATGCCGCAGAGGGCACAGTTGAAGGCGGAAGCACTTCGCTATGCAGGGCTGATGCTTGGAACAGCGGTTTTGTCATTTGGACTTTATAACGTACACAGCCAGTCGGATATTACAGAGGGCGGCGTGCTGGGACTGCAGCTGTTAATACAGAACTGGTTCGGCGTTTCCCCCAGCGTCATTGGCCCGGTTCTCGACCTGATCTGTTATCTCATTGGCTGGCGGATTTTAGGAGGCGCTTTTCTGAAAAACGCCATGGTATCCACGCTCAGCTACGGTTTCTTTTACTCGATCCATGAGAGAATGGGGTATATGCTTCCGGACCTGGGCGGCAGTCCGGTGCTTGCAGCCCTTGTGGGAGGCCTTTTCGTGGGAATCGGCGTAGGGCTTGTGGTCAGGGCCGGAGGAGCCACAGGAGGCGACGACGTGCTGGCCCTGGTGCTCAATAAGCTGGCCGGAGTAAAGATTGAGAAGTGCTATTTTTTCACAGATTTTGTAGTGCTGGTGCTCTCGCTGAGCTATATTCCTGCGCTTAAAATTGCATGCTCCCTGCTGACAGTTACCATTTCTTCCTATATTATCGGAAAAATGTACCAGGGAGAAGAGAACGCAGATTTGAAAGAGGAGACCAATTTAAAACAGACTGGAAGAAAAGAGCTGGTGTAGAAACGCAGGCAAAAAGATGATAGGAGAAAGAATCCGGGGAATTTTCTGAGGTTTTTGAAAAACAAAGAAAATTCCCCGGATTTTTACGGTCCGTTTGCCGCTTTACTGCGCTCCGCAGGTGAGCAGCCATGTTTTAAAGTAGGGTTCCATGACGCGGAAGGAGGCTCCGTCCATATCCAGAATAAATTTGTGGAACTGGACGGGATCGTAACGATCCCCCAGGGTTTCCATGGCCGTTTCCCGCATTTTTACCATTTCCATATATCCTGTGTAATACTGCAGATAATTGGCTGGATTGTCGGCAACGGCATAGTAGATTTCTTCTATTACCTGGGTGTCGGTGATGCCGTAAAGCTCCTCCAGGAATTTAGCGGTCCGCTCCTGGCTCCACCCTTCGTAGTTAATGTTAATATCCAGCAGCGCATAGAGTCCCAGAGTGGCGGCCTGATTGTGGGCTAACAGCCTGGAAAGCTCCGGAGAAAGCCCGTTGTCAAACTGATAGGAATAGATTTCCGCGTAGGTTCCCCAGCCTTCTGTGTAGCCGCCGCAGGCCAGAAGTCTCAGAAGAGGATCCCGCACATTCTGGTTGGCGTAGACAGTCTGGTAAAGGTGGCCCGGGTAGCCTTCGTGGGCCAGAGTGGTGTACAGCGCCTCGGAAGAGGTCTGCTCAGATCCTCCGTTAATATAAATGACATTGTGCTGCCAGCAGTCAATGGGAGCTGTCAGATAGAAAGCGGGGCTTAAGGAGGCTTCTAACGCCTTGGGGACCTGGTGAACGGTGTAATCCGCTTCTGGAAGAGCCGGAAAATCCTTTTCGGCCTGGGTTTTCAGGGCGTCTAAGATGGCAGCAGGTTCCGTCTGGGCAAAGGAATAGCTGGCCGACGCCTCCGCAAGCTCCGGATGATTCTGAAGGAGCAGCGTCACCTGAGCCAGATCCTCGCTCATATGTACCTGCACCTGCTGTTTCAGCTCAGGCACCGTATAGCCTGTTCCTGTGGAGGAGGCTGCAAGATACTCATAGTATCGTTTTCCATCCGGGTATCCGCACAGTCCCATCGGGTTTTGGCCGCGTCCCTTCAGCTTCTCAAGCTCTCCGGCCAGCATCTGGTAAGCGGGAATAAAGTGCTCCTTCATAACGGCCAGATGGCGTGCTTTGTACTCGTTCTTTTCCTCCTCGGTCAGCCCGTCTATGGAGTCCAGCTTGCTGTTAAAGGTTTCATTTAAAAAGCTGTTTTCAGGCCGGATCATGTAGTCCTTACAGGACTGGATGATCTGATCCAATACCAGATCGCAGGGCGCAAGTCCGGCGTCGGCCCGGATCTTCTCAAATTCGGCAATGCTCTTGTAGTAGGAGTCAATCTGGGACATCAGATTCAGATAATCCTCCACATCCTGCCTGTCATAAAAAGCATATTCTGCAAACAGAATGGGGAGCTGGGCCTGAGTTCCGATGGTGGTGGATACAGGGCGCGTGTAGAGCTCCAGTCCCCTGGCCGCCAGCTCTGTTTCCAGGTAGTCGTCAAGAGCGCGGTAGGTGAACAGCTGATCCGCTGTCAGCAGAGAGGGATCAAAGGTATGCAGCTCCTCAGACAGCTGCTCCATATCAGCGGAAACCTGTTCCAGATATTCCAGAGAGCATTCCCCAAGCTTTGGATCAGCTGTGGAAATGCCGTAGCTTTCCGGATCCTTTAACATATAGTGGAGAGTCAGGCCGGATCCCTCCAGCTCGTCTTTAAATATCTGCTTTGTAAACGCATCAAATGCCGCCTGTACAGATTTTTCAGAGGAAGAGACGGCAGAGCTTTCCTTCTGAGATGCTTCAGTTTCTGACGCAGACTCCGGTGATGTCAGTGAGACACCGGTTTCTTCTGTTCCTGCGGCTGGGGGCCTTGAGCAGGAACTGAGCGCGACAGAGAGGAGCATAGCCAGCAGGAAGCAGCAGTATTGTCGTTTCGCTTTCATGTTCATATACCTCCATTTTGTTTCATTATAATTTATATTATGGCCAATTACAACTCATGAATATACTGGAGGAAGGCGCGCGCGCAAAGGAAAGAGCCGGGGATTTTACCCGGCCCTTTCCAAAACTGCCTGTTTCTGCGTTGGAGTCATTACAAAAGCATTAATCGTAAATACTTTCCGTATCCCACTCTGTAACGGTTCCTGTATTCACATCGATCTCAAATTCATATTCTGTCGTTTTGTGGACGAATTCCCCCTCATAGCAGAGACGTCCGTCGTCCCATTCCTTTTCCATCCAGAAAAAAGACAGATCGGAAACGGAAAGACCTGCTTTGGAGGCTGCGATTTCTTTCACCTGATCTTTTGTCACTGCAGTGGACTGCTGTGCGCCGGAAGGAGCGGCCAGAGCGGTGAGATGAGACGGAAGAAGAACACTTCCAAGCATAAGAACGGATGCGGCTGTAATCACTGATTTTTTCATATTTTTCATAGGAAACCTCCTTGTGGTATCTGTTTTTGTATACTGATGCTATGGTTTTATCATACAGGGGAAAGATTAAAGGAAAATTAAAATGGGAGGAAATCTTTGACCCTGGTTCAGACATATGCTAGTCACCACTGAAGGCGAAATAATCCTTGACAAATTCTAGGCCTGTGTGTTACGTTACGAAAACAGATACAGTTTTCTAGTTAATTAGGGAAAGTTTTTTGTGGCTTGAAAAATATATGGTGGAAACTGTAATTCGGGTGAGAGGAGCGGCTGCTTTATGGTACAGAAACAGTTATCATATAAATATCAGGTATATAATGAACTAAAAAAAGGGATTCTTACTGGGCAGTATCCGCCGGGAAGCGTGATGAATGAGAGAAAGCTTTCAGAAGAAATGGGGATTAGCCGCACGCCGATTCGTGAAGGGCTGCAGATGCTGGCCAGAGATGGATGGCTCCAGATGGAAACCTACAAAGGAGCAGTCGTTAGAGAGTTTGACCCACACTATATGTGGGAGCTGAGCAGGATCAGATATGCATTAGAGCTGTCAGCAGCTGAGGATGCAGTAAAAAATATGACGGATCAGGGGTTAGAGAGACTTCGCCAGATTCAAGCGGCTCAAAGAGAGGATCTCTCAAATTATAATGTAGATGAATTTATAAGACATGACAGAGAATTCCATTCCTGTATTTACGAAATGAGCTTAAACAGAGAACTGATGAAGCTGGCCAGCAATTACTATGATGTGTTTCGTTTTTTAGGAATGCAGGCAGTGATGGGAACGGAAGAGCGGCGTTTAACAACAATAGAGGAACATCAGGATATTCTGGAGGCGATGGAGCAGCATAATCCCAAAGCTGCTGTTCAGGCCATGAAAAAACACATGGAACAGACGGAGACCAACATCAGACGTCACATTAAGATTGCTCCATAGCAGAATTTTAAAAATGAGAATTAGGAATATCTCATAAATACTTCAGTAACTTTTTGTAAAATGTGTAAATTGACAGGCCGTAAGAAAAGGAGTATTATAATCCCATAAATGGTATACCAAATACCAAATACCGAATACCAAAATGAGGGTAAGGTTTGAAAATGTAGTGAGAGCCAGGAATAATATAAAGGAGAATTGATATGAAAGCTGCAATGATTCAAATGGATATGGAACTTGGAAAGCCAGATGAAAATTTTGAAAAGGCGGTTAGGATGACAGAGGAAGCCTGTGCTTTGAATCCAGATGTGGTTATTCTGCCTGAAACGTGGAATGTAGGTTTTTTCCCCAGAGAAAATTTAGATAAGCTGTCAGACAGAGACTGCAGCCGTGTGAAGGAAACATTTTCTTCTTTATCGAAAACGTATGCAGTGAATGTGATTGCCGGAAGCGTGGCTAATAGAAAGGCAGATGGAAACATTTACAATACTGCCTGCGTATTTGACAGAAAGGGAAATTTAACAGCGCAGTATGATAAGGTGCATCTGTTTAGCCCATCAGGGGAAGATGACTTTTTTCAATGTGGAGATCGTCCCTGTAATTTTGAATTAGATGGAATTCCATGCAGCCTTGTGATTTGCTATGATATCCGTTTTCCAGAGCTAATTCGTTCAGAAATGCTGGCTGGCTCAAAGATACAGTTTGTTGTAGCTCAGTGGCCGGCTGTCAGACAGCTGCATTGGGATGTCCTTAACCGTGCCAGAGCAATTGAAAATCAGAGTTATGTATGCTGCACGAATTCTGTTGGAACGGCTGGGGAAGTGAGATGCGCAGGCCATTCGGCAGTTTATGGTCCGATGGGAGAGTGCCTGATTCTAGGTGGAGAAAAAGAGCAGATTTTAATAGCTGATATGGAGATTCAGGAGATAGACAGAGTGCGTTCTTCTATTAATGTCTACCGGGACAGAAGGCCAGAAGTATATCAGTTATAAAAAATAAGAAAAGAGGAGAGGGAGAAGGATGAGTCAAATGAAATTTATGGTGGAGGGCAAAGCAGGAGAGAGGGTATTAGATTTACAGTATGAAAGAGTATTCGCCATCGGCTATGCAGGAAGAAATATGGAAAAGACAATGGAGCATATTAAAGAATTGGAACAGGAATTGGGGGTTCCGGCTCCTAAAAAAATTCCAACAATTTTTCAGTGCGGAAATTACGTTCTGACACAGGAGAGAAATTTGGCTTTTGTAGGAAATAAAACCTGCGGAGAGGTAGAGTATGTGATTATCTTGTCTCACGGTAAAATTTATATTGGCGTAGGAAGCGATCATACAGATCGTGAGCTGGAGGCTGTAAGTGTTCCTAAAGCAAAGCAGATCTGTGCAAAACCCATTTGCAGCAGGATATGGGACTATGAGGAAATAAAGGATCATTGGGATGAGATTAAGCTTCGTTCCTGGCAGACCATAGAGAATAAAGAAGTTTTGTATCAAGAGGGAACATTAAAGGATATCCTTCCAGTAGAAACGATCTTGAATGAGATGAACGGGAGAATCGGAGCAATTGATAATTGTGTGATTTTTTCAGGGACAGTTCCTGTAAAAAATGGTTTCTGTTTTGGCAGCAATTTTAGATATGAGATGGAGGACAAGATATTGGGGCGTAAGCTGTCCGCAGATTATAATGCAGAAGCTGTGAGTGAGGAGGAAAGGTAATGAAAAAAGGAAGGGCAGGGGTTTTGTGCTTAGCAGCGGCAGCTATGATCATGTTTCTTTCTGGCTGTACAAATTCAGACAGTTCTGGAGACAAAATTAAGCTTAAAATTGCTACAGTGGGAAATGAATCTCATCAGTCAACTCTAGCGGCTTCTGTTTTTAAAGAAAAGCTGGAGGAATTGGCCGGGAATAGATTTGAGATTACTGTTTATCCCAATGCACAGCTAGGCGGAGAAAGGGAGATGGCAGAGGGAGTCAAGATTGGATCAATAGAAATGGCTGTCGTTACCACAGACGGAGCTCTTCCAAGCTTTGTGCCGGAAACACAGGTTCTTGCGATTCCCTATCTGTTTGCGGACAAGGAAGAAGCTTATTCTGTACTGGATGGATATTTGCAGGAAACATTAAAACCGGAATTTGAAGAACAGGGCTTTAAACATCTTGCCTTTTGTGAGCTTGGTTTCCGTCATTTCACAAATAATGTGAAGGAGATTACAAAAGCAGAGGATATGAAAGGTTTATCTATACGCGTGCAGGAGTCTCCAATCTGGTTTGCTCTGGCAGAACACTTAAATTTTATTGCTACTCCGATTTCATTTAACGAACTTTATACAGCGCTGCAGCAGGGAACTGTAGATGGACAGGAAAATCCAATTGCCTCTATTTCATCGTCTGCTTTTGACGAGGTTCAGAAATATATGTGTCTGGATGGACATACCTATGCGCCAGAAAGCATGATCATGAATTTAGATTTTTATAACCGTCTGACAGATGAAGAGAGCGTGGATAGATGAAGCGTCCGTTTATGCCAGAGATACCCAGAGACAGATGGTTACAGACATGGAAGAGGAAATGCTTAAAGCGATTGAGGATAAAGGTGTAGATGTATGCCGCGAACCAGATTTGGAATCCTTTAGGAAAGCGACAGAGACACTTTATCAGGATTCTGCTGTGACAGATCTGGTTTCACCAGAACTTACAGAAGGAGTAAAAGCAGCTGTGGCACAGTACGAAGCAGAACATGGTGAAAAGGGGGAAAAGGGACATGATTGATAAATTGGTAGACGGACTTGCCAGAATGATTATGGGAGTGAGCGCTCTGCTGGTATTTGCAATTACATTTTTACAGGTTTTGTGTCGATTTGTTCTGAAGTCACCTCTTCCCTGGAGCACCGATATTTTGAGATTGGCGTTTACTTATTTGGTGTTTTGGGGAGCTGCCTGGTGCGTCAGAGAGAAGGAGCATTTAAACGTAGATGTGGTTCTTACAGCTCTTCCAGCAGGGATACGCAGGTGGACAGAAATTTTGATTAATCTGATTTTGTGCGTTTTTTTCATTTTTTTGATTTACTTTGGAATTCAGTTCTGCATTTTTGGATGGACACAGACCACATCCTATCTGCCTCTTCCTATGACTGTTTATTATGCGAGTATCCCAAGTGCAGGGGCGGCAATGCTTTACTACATGGTTAAAATACTGATACGGCAGATCAGAAATAATGGGGAGGGAAAAGTATGATCTATATTGTCTTGCTATTTATACTGTTTTTAATTGGAATTCCGATTTGCTTTTCTCTGGGACTGGTGTCAGTGTTTGGAATGGCTCAAGGTGCAACCCCTATGATTGTGGTGATTCAGAGATTGTTTACTGGAGCTGACAGCACAGCTTTGATTGCTATTCCTTTGTTTATTTTGGCAGGAGGTTTGATGGTACAGGGCGGAATTTCAAACAGAATTGTCAGCTTTGCGGACGCCTTGATCGGACATTTTCCCAGTGGCCTTGCTTTGGTAAGTATTCTGGCATGTATGTTTTTTGCGGCGATTACTGGTTCGGCCATTGCAGCTACCGCTGCTATCGGAGGAATTATGATTCCGATTATGAGAGAAAAGAATTATGAGGATACCTTTTCAGCTCCACTGATTGCCTGCGGAGGTTCTATCGGACCTATTATTCCTCCTAGCATTCCGCTTTTGCTCTATGGTACGATGGCTAACGTGAGTGTGGGAAAGCTGTTTATAGGAGGCTTTATTCCAGGAATCATTATGGGCGCAGGGCTGATGCTTTACAGTTATATGGTTGGAAAAAAACGCCGTTATGTGGGAAGAGAGAAAAAAGCCAGCCGCGAGGAAATTTTGAAAACAGGAAAAGATGCGCTTCTTGCCTTAATTATGCCGATTATTATTATTGGCGGTATTCTATCCGGCATTTTTACTGCTACAGAGTCTGGAGCAATCGCCTGCGCTTATGCGATTATTATTGGTGGTTTTGTGTATAAAGAATTAAAATGGAAAAATATGTTTTCTCTTCTGGTAGACTGTGCAAAATCTACAGGACAGGTTTTGGTGGTTGTGGCTTGTGCAAGCTTATTTACATGGGTGATTACAGTAGCCCAGGTTCCGCAGACTGTGAGCGCTCTGCTGTCAGAGTCGATTCACAGCAGTGTGCTTCTCCTGCTAATTATTAATATTATTCTGTTAATTGCAGGAACATTTATTGATACAACAAGCGCATTGGTTATTTTTACCCCTCTGTTTCTGCCGTTAGTACAGGCTATGGGAATTGATTTGATTCATTTTGGTCTTGTAATGGCTGTTAATCTGACGATTGGAATGTGTACGCCTCCGCTGGGTGTCTGCCTATTTGTTTCTGGCTCCATTGCCAAAGTCAGTCTGAAGGATCAGATGCGAGATCTGGTTCCTATGCTGGGGGTACTGCTAGTTGTACTGATGATTATTACTTACATTCCTCAAACGGTTACCTTCCTTCCAGAACTTTTGGGATAAAAGAAATTTATGAGCAGATAAAATCTACAGTTTTAGTGATAATGGCGAGGCTTTCGAAGAGAGGTTCGTGCTAATTTCCGCCACCGAGCGAAGTGTTTGAGCCGTAAGGCGAGTTTTCGCGAATGGCGGATCACAGATGCACGAACCGAACAGAAAACACAGCCAGTCACAAAAACTGTAGATTTTGCTATATTTATTTGTATTGCGGCTCATATTTAATGATAATGCATTCTCAGCCAGCCCTGTTTCCTCCATAACCTTTCCTTGACAAAACCCCTGCAAGCCGCTAGACTTAAACTATTGGTAAAAAGGGGAAAAAGACCGTTTGCTATAAATTGAAGGAGGATAAATACATGTGTCAGAATTGTAAAAAGCCGTATTATATTACCACGGCTATCGCCTACACATCAGGCAAGCCGCATATCGGCAATACCTATGAGATTGTGCTGGCAGACAGCATTGCAAGATATAAGAGGGAGCAGGGTTACGACGTGCGTTTCCAGACAGGAACCGACGAGCACGGCCAGAAGATCGAGTTAAAGGCAGAGGAGGCCGGTGTGACTCCGAAGGAGTTCGTGGACAAGGTAGCCGGCGAGATCAAGACAATCTGGGATTTAATGAATACTTCCTATGATAAGTTTATCCGCACCACAGACGCAGACCACGAGGCTCAGGTCCAGAAGATTTTCAAGAAGCTCTACGACCAGGGAGATATCTACAAGGGCCATTACGAGGGAATGTACTGCACTCCCTGCGAGTCCTTCTTTACAGAGTCCCAGCTGGTAGACGGCAAATGTCCTGACTGCGGCCGCCCGGTTCAGCCGGCCAAGGAGGAGGCATACTTCTTCCGTATGAGCAAGTACGCTCAGAGACTCATTGACTATATCAACGAGCATCCGGAGTTTATCCAGCCGGTTTCCAGAAAAAATGAGATGATGAACAACTTCCTGCTTCCAGGACTTCAGGATCTGTGCGTATCCAGAACGTCCTTCAAGTGGGGAATCCCAGTTTCTTTTGATCCGAAGCACGTGACCTACGTATGGCTGGACGCCCTGACCAACTATATTACAGGACTGGGCTACGACTGCGACGGTCAGAACGGAGAGCTGTTTGACAAGTACTGGCCGGCAGATTTACACCTGATCGGAAAGGACATTATCCGTTTCCATACTATTTACTGGCCGATTTTCCTGATGGCCCTGGATCTTCCGCTTCCGAAGCAGGTATTCGGCCATCCGTGGCTGCTGCAGGGAGACGGCAAGATGAGCAAATCCAAAGGAAACGTGCTCTATGCTGATACGCTGGTAGACTTTTTCGGCGTGGACGCAGTCCGCTACTTTGTGCTCCACGAAATGCCCTTTGACAATGACGGCGTAATCACATGGGAGTTAATGGTAGAGCGCATGAACTCCGATTTAGCGAACATTCTTGGAAATCTGGTAAACCGTACCGTTTCCATGACCAATAAATACTTCGGCGGCGTGGTAGAGAAAACAGGCGCGGCAGAGGATGTGGACGCAGACTTAAAGGCAGTAGTTCTGGAAGCAGTGAAGAAGGCTGACGCCAAGATGGAGAAGCTCCGCGTAGCTGACGCCATTACAGAAATTTTCGGCATTTTCAGAAGAAGCAATAAGTACATCGACGAGACGACTCCGTGGACTCTGGCTAAGGATGAGGAGAAGAAGGCCCGTCTGTCCGAGGTTTTATACAACCTGACAGAGGCTATCACGATCGGCGCGTCTCTTCTTTCCGCCTTCATGCCTGAGACCTCTGAGAAGATCTTAAAGCAGTTAAATACAGAGAAGAGAAGCCTGGATCAGATGACAGAATTCGGTCTGTATCCGTCTGGAAATAAGGTGACAGACAAGCCGGAGATCCTCTTTGCCCGTATGGATATCAAGGAAGTCCTTGAGAAGGTGGAGGAGATGAAGAAGGCCGAGGCGGCAGCAGCAGGAGAGGCTGAGGAAAAGCCGGAGGAGCCGGGGATCGACATTGAGGCGAAGCCGGAGATCACCTACGACGATTTTGCCAAGCTGCAGTTCCAGGTGGGAGAGATTATCTCCTGTGAGGAAGTTAAGAAGTCTAAAAAGCTGCTCTGCTCCCAGGTGAAGATCGGAAGCCAGGTGCGCCAGATTTTAAGCGGAATCAAGGCCTGGTACACACCGGAGGAGATGGTGGGAAAGAAGGTCATGGTTGTGACTAACTTAAAGCCCGCCAAGCTGGCAGGAATGATTTCAGAGGGCATGATCCTCTGCGCAGAGGACGCGGAGGGCAACGTAGTCCTTATGCAGCCGGAGAAGGACGTTCCGGCAGGTGCTGAGATCGGCTAAATGAAAAATGAAACAGAAGGGATGCTGCGGAACTTTTGCAGCGTCCCTTTTTTCTGCGGGGCAGATATGGTATAATAACTCCAAAATACAGCTGTGCTGCGCACATCTGACGCTGCCTCCGGCAGCTGAAACATTTTGTCGTTACCATATCAGGTGAAAACAAATGTCTGCTTTGCAGCCGCTTGTTTTCCTGCAGATATGGTATAATATGAACACTTGACGAGGTCTTTCACGAGTTTAGTGAGAATATATACCTGTCCCACTTAGCAAGGTCTTGTCGAGCTTAGTGGGCATGGTATAATATATAGATATGATACCGGCCAGTCAGCTTCAGTACGGGAAGAGGAGGGATCTCTATGAAAATATGGCAGAGAGCGGCAGTGATGACGGCAGTGTCCATCGCCATGACGGGAATCGTGGCGTCAGGCAGATTTCAGCCCATGTTTGGAGGCGTGGAGGCCGGTCCGGCAGTGGATGACAGGCTGAACGAGCCTCTGGGACCGGGATTAGAGACCCAGGCGCCGGAGGAAACCCAGGATCCCGATGAACCTCAGGGGCCTGCTTTAGGGCAGGAGAAAGAAGATAAACAGGATGTTTGACAAGAAGACGCCGGTTCAGAAAGAATGGGAGACATTCTTAAAACGTGAGAAAAAGAAACTGGGAAGATATGGAAGCCCCAGGGAGTCATTCTGGGAAAAGCGTCTTGCTTCCCTGGTTCCAGACGGCCTGTCCTCAAAGCTGGAGGAGGCGTTTTGCAAAGCATTTCAGGTGACGCTTCAGGAAGGGACAGGGCTGATAGAGAAAACCTATTCCAAGGAAAGGCTGGAGGCAGAACATAAGGTGAGAACCTATCAGGAACGGCTTATGCCTACCAGAAAGCACATCAGAGAACATACTAAAAGCGCCAGAAAGCAGGCGGAGCTTGCCACGGCGGCAGCAGGAGTTCAGGGCGCAGGTCTGGGACTTTTAGGGATTGGCCTTCCGGATATCCCGCTGTTTCTTGCCTCTCTGCTTCGAAGCCTTTATACACTCTGTCTTTCCTATGGAATTGATTACAGGAAGTCCGGAGAACAGGAACTTCTCCTGGAAATGATAGAACTTTCCCTGTATCAGGGAGAGGATTTTTTCAGCCGTGATGCGGCCTTAAACAGAAAATTATACGCGCTGGCGGCAAAGGATGGTGAAAAGGCTCAGACACCAGAAAAAGGGATACCTGCCAGACAGAAGCCATCTCCGGAAGCAGTCCGGAGAGCGTCCAAAGCCCTGTCCAGAGAACTTCTGTATCTGAAATTTCTGCAAGGCATTCCCCTTGCAGGGGTGATAGGAGGCGTCTATGACAGCATTTACATGGGAAGAATCACAAAATATGCTTCTCTGAAAATGGAACGGCGTCATTTACTGAAACTGATGAAAAATGAAAAGAAAAGAGGAAAAAGAATTGATATTTGAAACACATGCACACTACGATGACGAGGCATTCAATGAAGACAGAGAGGCGGTAATTAAAAGTCTTGCAGCTGCAGGAGTGGAAACCGTTGTCAATATAGGAGCCAGCATGGACAGCTCTGAGACAACCCTGGAGCTGACCAGAAATTATCCGTTTATCTATGGTACAGCTGGTGTTCATCCCAGCTGGACAGATGAACTGAATGAGGAGAAATTCCAGAGACTGAGAGAAATTATAAAGGAGCCTAAAATGGTGGCAGTGGGAGAAATTGGCCTTGACTACTACTATAAAGAGCCGCCCCATGAGATTCAGAAGAAGTGGTTTGAGCGCCAGCTGGATCTTGCCAGAGAGGTAAAGCTGCCAGTGGTTATTCACAGCAGGGAGGCAGCTCAGGATACGCTGGAAATCATGAAGGCGGCCAAAGCAGAAGAGCTGGGAGGAGTTATTCACTGCTTCTCTTATGGAAAAGAAATGGCAAGGGAATATCTGGATATGGGATTTTTCCTGGGAGTCGGCGGCGTTTTAACCTTTAATAATTCAAAGACGCTCCGGGAAGTGGTAAAATATGTTCCGATGGATCATCTGGTTCTGGAAACAGACAGCCCGTATATGGCTCCAGAGCCAAATCGGGGAAAACGCAATACTTCTGCGAACCTGATTTATGTGGCAAAGATGATGGCAGAAATTAAAGGCATGTCTCCGGAAGAGGTAATTGCGGCTACAGAAAAGAACGCAAGACGTCTCTACAGAATGTAACATTACGCAGGAAAATAGAAGCAGTCAGAAAACAGCCGGATAAGCAGGAAGGAATGCTGTCCGGCTGAGAAGAGTGGAGTGGCAGATGGAGCGAAGAGAAACTGACGTCAAAGAAACAGAAAACAGAAGCACAGGGAAGCTGAGCAATCCCCAGAATACCATTCAGGTGATTCAGAAGCATGGATTTGCGTTCCAGAAAAAGTTCGGACAGAACTTTTTGA
>JAGTTS010000001.1:0-400000 GCA_018223375.1 Clostridiaceae bacterium Marseille-Q3526 | reverse complement strand
CATAGTACTGTGAAGGAAAGGTGAAAAGAACCCCGGGAGGGGAGTGAAAGAGAACCTGAAACCCTGTGTTTACAAGCTGTGGAAGCACGTTAAGGTGCAACCGCGTACTTTTTGTAGAACGGTCCGGCGAGTTGCGGATGCTGGCAAGGTTAAGGAGTAAAGCTCCGGAGCCGAAGCGAAGGCGAGTCTTAATAGGGCGTTAAGTCAGCATGTGCAGACCCGAAACCGGGTGACCTATCCATGTCCAGGTTGAAGTTCCCGTAAAAGGGAATGGAGGACCGAACGCACATCCGTTGAAAAGGGTGGCGATGAGGTGTGGATAGGGGAGAAATTCCAATCGAACCCGGAGATAGCTGGTTCTCCTCGAAATAGCTTTAGGGCTAGCCTCGTATTAGTTTAGCGGAGGTAGAGCACTGAATTTCCTAGGGGGCGTCAAAGTCTACCGAAGAATATCAAACTCCGAATGCCGCATAAATGATGTACGGGAGTCAGACTGCACGAGATAAGTTGGGTAGTCAAAAGGGAAAGAGCCCAGACCTACAGCTAAGGTCCCAAAGTATGTGTTAAGTGGAAAAGGATGTGGGATTTCAAAGACAACTAGGATGTTGGCTTAGAAGCAGCCATACATTCAAAGAGTGCGTAATAGCTCACTAGTCGAGAGGTCCTGCGCCGAAAATGTCCGGGGCTGAAACACAACACCGAAGCTTAGGAATGTAGTAATACATTGGTAGAGGAGCATTCTGTACGGGATGAAGCAGTACCGATAAGGAGCTGTGGACTGTATAGAAGAGAGAATGCCGGAATGAGTAGCGAGATGGAGGTGGGAATCCTCCAGGCCGAATATCTAAGGTTTCCAGAGTAAAGCTGATCTGCTCTGGGTAAGTCGGGGCCTAAGGCGAGGTCGAAAGACGTAGTCGATGGATAACAGGTTGAAATTCCTGTACCGCATATCATCAGAACTGTGGGGACACAGAACCGAAGGGAAACCCGGGAATGAAAAGACCGGGGCAAGCAGAGGACTGGTTAAGCTGGCAAATCCGCTTAGCAACAGGAGACTGTGACGCGTACCGAACAGAAGTAGGGAAGTTTCCGTAGGGGCTGTCAAGAAAAGCCGCTATTGTGTGATATGTGCCCGTACCGTAAACCGACACAGGTGGATGAGGAGAGAATCCTAAGGCCGGCGGGAGAAGCATTGTTAAGGAACTCGGCAAAATGACCCTGTAACTTCGGGAGAAAGGGTGCCTGGGAAACCAGGCCGCAGAGAATAGGCTCAAGCAACTGTTTAGCAAAAACACAGGTCTATGCAAAACCGAAAGGTGAGGTATATGGGCTGACGCCTGCCCGGTGCTGGAAGGTTACGAGGAGAGGTTAGAGCAATCGAAGCTTTGAATCTAAGCCCCAGTAAACGGCGGCCGTAACTATAACGGTCCTAAGGTAGCGAAATTCCTTGTCGGGTAAGTTCCGACCCGCACGAAAGGCGTAATGATTTGAGCGCTGTCTCGACAATGCACCCGGTGAAATTGAAATACCAGTGAAGATGCTGGTTACCTGCGCCAGGACGGAAAGACCCCATGGAGCTTTACTCTAGCTTGATACTGGGATTCGGTACTGCATGTACAGGATAGGTGGGAGACGAAGAATAGAGGACGCCAGTCTTCTAGGAGTCGCTGTTGGGATACCACCCTTGTGGTACTGGGTTTCTAACCAGCCACCGTGACCCGGTGGTGGGACAATGTCAGGTGGGGAGTTTGACTGGGGCGGTCGCCTCCGAAAGGGTATCGGAGGCGCTCAAAGGTTCCCTCAGAATGGTTGGAAACCATTCAAAGAGTGCAAAGGCAGAAGGGAGCTTGACTGCGAGAGTGACGGCTCGAGCAGGTACGAAAGTAGGACTTAGTGATCCGGTGGTATGAAAGTGGGATTGCCATCGCTCAACGGATAAAAGCTACCCTGGGGATAACAGGCTTATCACTCCCAAGAGTTCACATCGACGGAGTGGTTTGGCACCTCGATGTCGGCTCATCGCATCCTGGGGCTGAAGTAGGTCCCAAGGGTTGGGCTGTTCGCCCATTAAAGCGGTACGCGAGCTGGGTTCAGAACGTCGTGAGACAGTTCGGTCCCTATCCGGCGCGGGCGTAGGATATTTGAGAGGAGCTGTCCTTAGTACGAGAGGACCGGGATGGACTGACCTCTGGTGTATCTGTTAGGTTATCAAGCCTATGGCAGAGTAGCCAAGTCGGGACGGGATAAACGCTGAAGGCATCTAAGCGTGAAGCCCCCCTCAAGATGAGATATCCCATACGCAAGTAGTAAGACCCCTTGAAGACGACGAGGTAGATAGGGCAGAGGTGGAAGTGCAGTAATGTACGGAGCTGACTGTTACTAATCGGTCGAGGGCTTAACCAAGAGGTTGGGTAGAGAGAAGGATGGAGAGATAGAGAGTAGATTCAATGTGTGGTTTTGAGGGTATGTATCAGATAAACCTCAAAAATTAAATAGAGAGATAAATGATTATCTCAAATGCGCGAGTGGCTCAGTGGTGGAGTATCGCCTTGCCAAGGCGAGGGTCGCGGGTTCGAATCCCGTCTCGCGCTTTTTTTGTTGGCTGGAATTGCTTGATTTTTCAAGGGTTCCGGCCTTTTTGTATTTCTGGCAAAAATCATAACTTTATAATAAGTTTCAGAAAAAGTATTGACAAACCCGCATATATAATGTTATATAATGTTATATAGAACTATAACATTATGTTTGAAGAGAGGGTGAAGTCATGAAGGTCATTGGTATTGGCGATAATGTGTGTGACAAATATATTCATTTGAATACCATGTTTCCGGGCGGGCAGGTAGTGAATTTTGCTGTTTATGCAAAAATGCTGGGAGCAGATTCCTCCTATATGGGAACGTTCGGGCGTGATGAAGTTGCAGATCACATAATTGCTACGTTGGATGAATTGGAAGTGAAGCATGAGCGCTGCAGACAGTATGACGGTGAAAATGGATATGCCAAAGTGACGTTAGTAGACGGCGACAGAGTGTTTTTAGGAAGTAATAAAGGTGGAATTGCCAAGGAGCATCCAGTAGTTCTTGATGCTGACGATATGGAATATGTGAAGCAGTTTTCCCATATTCATACAAGCAATAACAGTTATTTCGACAGCCAGCTGCCTAAGTTAGCAGAAGCAGGCTTATCTGTTTCCTATGACTTTTCCGGACAGTGGACGGATCAGGAAAGAGTAGAGAGGGTAGCGCCGTATATTAAATATGCCTTTTTATCCTGCGGTTCGATACCAGTGGAGGAGGCAGAGGAAATTTGCCGCAACATTTATAAGGCAGGATGCCCCATGGTGATTGCTACAAGAGGAAGCTATGGTTCTATCTTATATGATGGAAACAGGTTTTATGAGCAGAAACCCCAGTTAGTAGAAGCGATAGATACATTAGGCGCAGGAGATTCCTTTGCAACGGCATTTTTACTTTCCTATGTAGGAAATCTGGAAAAGAACGCAGAGTATCCTGAGAAGGCAGAAGAATTAAAGGAGACTTTTATTAAAGAGGCGATGGCCGCAGGCGCAGCCTTTGCCGCTAAGACCTGTATGGTTCAGGGCGCATTTGGCCATGGAAAAGAGATTCAGTAGTATTGAAATTCAATAGTATTGAGATTTAGCAGTATTAGAATGAGGAGGATATAGAGATGACAAAGACAGTAAAAGAAATTGTAAGCGAAATTAAGGTAAAGATGGACCAGGCAGGCGGTTTAAAGCATGTATATTTTGTTGCCTGCGGCGGTTCTAAGGCAGCGATTTTCCCAGGTCTTTACCTGCTTCAGAGCGAGGCGAAGACATTTGGCGCTACTACCTACACAAGCAATGAGTTTGTACATGCTACACCAAAGGAGTTAGACAACAGATGTGTGGCTGTGATCTGTTCCTTAAAGGCAACACCGGAGACAGTAGAGGCAGTGAAGACAGCCAATGCTGCAGGCGCAGTTACAATTGCCATGACAGGTTCTATGGAGACAGGTATGGCACAGGTAGGCCAGTATGTTGTAACTTACTCTAATGGAGACGATCAGGTATACAGTGATTCTAACCAGGCGAATGCGCTTCGTATTGGATTTGAGTTATTAAAGCAGTTTGAGAACTACGAAAACTATGACAAGGCTATGGCAGCTTATGCAGAGATTGACCAGATCGTTGCAGAGGGAAAAGAGAAGGCCCTTCCAATCGCTCAGAAGTGGGCTGACACCTATAAAGATGAGCCGATCTTTTATGTGCTGGCATCAGGCCCTAACTATGGCGTGGCTTATTCCATGTGTTGCTGCCATTTCATGGAAATGCAGTGGAAGCATGCCGTATGCCTGCACACAGGAGAGTATTTCCACGGACCGTTCGAGACTACAGACAAACAGCTTCCGATGGTACTCTTAATGAGCGAGGGAAGAACAAGAGCATTAGACGAGAGATGTCTGAAGTTCCTGAAGCAGTACGCAGAGAATTATATTACCATTGACTTTAAGGAGTTAAACCAGGGCAGAATTGCTCCGGAAGTAGCAGAGTTCTTTAACCCGGTTGTCATGATCCCGATTGAGAGATACTACGTGGCTCAGATGGCAGAGGTGAGAGGCCATTCTATGGATGAGAGACGTTATATGTGGAAGGTAGAGTACTAGGCAGAAGTACTCTGGATTGAAAATTAAAAAGGCGGCAGAGCTGAAAAAAAGGCAGTTCTGCCGTCTTTTTTGACAAAAATAGAAATTGAGATAAGCAGTTTTATCATAACTGTTCGGCTGAAAGAAAAGGAAATTGTAAAAAATAACTAAAAAAAGCATAAAAAGCTATTGACAGCATAACGATATATAATATATTATAATGACATAAGTAATCGGCCGATAAAACAAGAACAAAAGGTATGTACAGAAGAAGAGTGGAGGGAATCATTTGAAAGCGCAGGTTTTTGAATACCAGGGTGAAGGAATTGAGTGCGTTTACAACAATGGACATTGGGTGATGTGCATAAAAAACTGGAAGCCTAACAATGATATAGGGGAAATCAAGTATTTAGAGGTTCATCACGAGACAGACGAGCAGTTTGTCCTTGTACAGGGTAAGGCAGTTCTGCTGACAGCATCCAGGGAAAATGATGCATTCCAGATTGACCTGACTTTAATGGAGCCTGGAAAGGTTTACAATGTTCCTCAGGAAACCTGGTTTAATACCATCACAGAGAAGGACACAAAGCTTATTTATGTCCAGGATGCCGGAACGACAGAGCAGAACAGCACCTACTGTGATATGACGGCAGAAGAGCTGGAGATGGTGAGAAAAGAGGCTGCTGTCTTACTGCATAAATAAATAGTATAATATAATCAAATATAATATTATAAAATATTATATTAAAAGAAAATATTCTGGGAAAAGGAAAATAAAAATTAAGAGGGGAGAGAGAACATGGAATTTAATGCTTACTCAATGCTGATAGATTTTATGTGGGCAGGAATATTCTTATTTGCAGCAAAATTATTGAGAGAGAAAATTAAGATACTGCAGAGCTTATTCGTTCCTGTCAGCCTGTTAGCAGGTTTCATTGGACTTGCCATGGGCCAGAACGGATTTGGAATCATCAATTTTTCTTCACAGTTTGGTTCCTATGCAGGACTTTTAATTATCGCAGTGTTCGTATCCATCGGACTGAGAGGATTTAACTTCAGTAGCGGCGGATGGAAGACCAACTTTGACAGAATCGGAAGCTATTACTGCTTCAGAAATATCGGATGGGCATTCCAGTATGCAATGCCGATTATCTTCTCTATGCTGGTTCTGAAAGTGATTGAGCCAGAATTAAACCCGGCATTCGGAATGCTGATTCCGGCAGGTTTCCAGGGAGGACACGGTACAGCGGCAGCTCTTGGAGCAACCCTTGATTCTCTGGGCTGGGCAGACGCTACAGACCTGGGTATGACTTCTGCAACTGTTGGAATTTTAACTGGAATTTTCGGTGGAATTATTCTGATTAAAATCGGAACTAAGAAAAACCATACAAAATTTGTTAAGGATTTCAGCCAGCTTCCGGATGATATGAGAACAGGATTGATTCAGGAAGGCAAGAGACCGGTGCTTGGAGAAGAAACAGTTTCTCCTATGGCCATCGATCCGCTGGCATGGCATTTAATGCTGATTCTGATTCCAACTGGAATTGGATACCTCCTTACCAATGCAATTCAGGCGGCAACTGGCCTGGGCGTTCCAAGCTTCTCCGTAGGCTTCCTGGTAGCGATTGTATTCCACTTCCTGTTAAAGGGAATTAAGGCAGATAAGTATGTAGACAACCGTATTATCTCCCGTATGGGAAGCTGTGCAACTGACTTCTTAGTATTTTTTGGAGTAGCATCTATTAAAATTCCGGTTATTATTGAGTATGCAGTACCATTTGGACTTTTGATGCTGTTCGGTATCGCATGGGTTGTATTCCACTTTACAGTAATTGCTCCTCGCCTGTTAAAACAGGAGTGGTTTGAGAGAGGCATTTACGTATATGGATATTCTACTGGCGTAACAGCCATTGGAATGGCGCTTCTCAGAATCGTGGATCCGGAGAATAAGAGCTGTACACTGGACGATGCAGCCATCGTAACACCGATTGAGTCGATTATTGAGATTTTTGCTTTGGCAGCTGTACCGGTAGCCTGCGTACAGGGAAACTGGATTGCAGCAGTTGCTCCTATTCTGATTTACCTGGCCGCTTTGATTATTGTTCCTGTCATTTTTAAATGGTGGCACAAACACCCCCATGCAGTCTGGGATGAAAGTAAATAATAAAAGCAGTGTAAAAGGCCGGTCTGTAAATGTTCTTACAGAACCGGCCTTAAACCTTATAAGGAGGAAAAGCTATGAAGCCTGTAAAGAGAGAGCGGATCGCAGGAATGGGGATGCATTACAAGTTCAGACCCCTTGACTATTTTCTGGAGAGCCAGCAGGAGCTGGGAGTCCAGTCAATCGAGTTCTGGTGCGCCAGACCTCACTTTCTGCTGGATGATTATGGATTTGAGGACGTAAAAAAGCTGAGGGAAAAGCTGGATTTCTACGGAATGAAGCTGGCTGCATTTTCCCCGGAGTGTACGGTGTACAACTATAACCTGTGTGCTCAGGACGAGACGGCGGCGAGACATTCTATGGGTTATTTTGAAAAGGCTATTGAGGCGGCAGAACAGGCGGAGGCGAAGCTTATGGTGGTGAACTGCTGCGGCGGCCTCAGGGATGAGGAAAAGGAACGGATCTTTGAACGGGCTGTAGACCGGCTTACCTGCTTAGGAAAGATAGCTTCTGAACACGGCATCCTGCTTGCGGTGGAGACCCTTTGTTCGGGAGATTCTCCTGTTTTTAATACGCTGACAGAACTGAAGAGTCTGCTGGACGCTGTAAACAGCAAAAACGTACAGGCATGTCTCGATCTGACGGCAGCAGGCATGGCAGGAGAGACCATGAAGGACTGGTTTGAGCTTTTAGGAGACAAGGTGCGCCATATCCGCTTTACAGACGGAAGGCCTGGCGGCAGACTGGCCTGGGGAGACGGACTCAGGCCTCTGGAAGACCAGTTTGGCTGGATCGAACAGTATGGCTATACAGGGTATTTAAGCCTTTCTGTAAACGATCCAAGATATCTGGATAACCCCAGGGAAGCAGACGAAAAGAACTGGAAGGCACTGAAGGCGTTTGTTGAATAGATGGAGGATTTTGTATGAAGCTGGTTTCATTTGAACGATTATCTGTATTGAATCTGCATTATTTCCAGTATTCCCTGGATTACTTCCTGGATCGGATGGTGGATCTGGGAATCAAAAATGTGGAGCTGTTAGGAGGACACCAGGGAATGTGGCTGGATCCCAATGAGTACCAGGATCCGGAGCCGATTTTAAAGAAGCTTCAGTCGCGAAACCTGCATTGTCCTGTATTTACGCCGCAGAATTGCAGATTCGGCTATCAGTTTGGCGTAAAGGAGCCGGAGCTTAGAAAAAAGACCTTTGGATTTTTTTCCAATGGAATTAAATTAGCCGCCGCTTTGGGAGCGAAATATATGGAAGCCAATTCAGGATGGGGTTACTGGGATGAGCCGGAAGAGGAAGGACTTAAAAGAGCCATCGAGATGCATCAGATGCTGGCCGAGGTGGCGGAACAGAACAATATCACCATTGTGGCTGAATCCCTGCGTCCTCAGGAGTCGAAGATTGGATACAGCCTTTCCCAGATGAAGCGTTTGTTTGACGGAGTTAACCATCCGAACTTCAAGGTTATGGTAGACCTTACAGCCATGTCTGTTGCCGGAGAGAGCATTCAGGACTGGTTTGACGTATTTGGAACAGAAAATATTGCCCATGCCCATTTTCAGGACTGCAATCCCTATGGACACTACATATGGGGACAGGGAACCAGGAACCTGAGAAAGGATTTAGAGGTAATGATAAGGAACGGATATGAAGGGTACTTTACACAGGAGCTGACGGATCCTGCCTACTACCTGGATCCATTTTATTATGATAAGAAAAATGTGCAGAATTTAAGAATGTATATGGAGGATTAATGATGTGGACAAAAGAACTGTTTAAGGTAGAGAAACCGATTATTGCCCTGCTTCATCTGAGAGCTTTGCCGGGAGATCCATTATTTGGAGGTTCCATGAACGCTGTCATTGAGAAGGCCAGAGAAGAGCTGAATGCGCTTCAGGACGGCGGTGTAGATGGAATTCTGATTGCAAATGAATTCAGTCTGCCCTATGAAAAAAAGGTATCCCATGTTACAGTGGCAGCTATGGGACGAATTGTGGGAGAGCTGTCAAGGGATATCAAAGTTCCCTTTGGCGTAAATATTGTTTCCAATCCGCTGGCAACCATTGATTTAGCGGCAGCCACAGGAGCAAACTTTGTGAGAAGTACATTCACAGGAGCTTACATCGGAGAAAACGGAATTACTGATACAAATATTCCTGAGACATTGAGAAGAAAGGCTGCCTTAGGCCTTCACGATCTCAAGCTGCTGTTTAAGGTAAATCCGGAATCTGATGTTTACATGGCAGAGAGAAGCCTGGAAAAAATCACAAAATCCATGATTTTCCACTGCTTCCCGGACGGTTTATGCGTTTCAGGAGCAAGCGCAGGTTCTGAGACAGATTCCAGCCTGGTAACCCGCGTGAAGAATGTGGCAGGAGATATTCCTGTTTTCTGCAACACAGGCTGTACGAAAGAAAATATTGCAGAAAAGCTTGCACAGAGCGACGGAGCATGTGTAGGAACTGCATTTAAGAAGGATGGAAAATTTGAAAACTTTGTAGAAAAAGAAAGAGTACAGGAATTCATGCAGGCAGTAAAGGAATACAGAAATACCCTGTAGCAGGGAGGGGGAATAAGATGTATTTTTTGGGGATTGATATAGGAACCTTTTCCAGCAAAGGGGTGCTTGTGGGGGAGGACGGAAGAGTAAAGGCACGGGCGTCAGTGCCTCATACCATGGAAAATCCGGCCCCCGGCTATTTTGAACAGGATGCAGAACAGATCTGGTGGGGAGATTTCTGTAAGCTGTCCAAGGAGCTGATTCAGACAAGCGATATTTCTCCGGAAGAGATAGGGGCCGTAGGCGCCAGCACCCTGGGCGCAGACTGCCTTCCCGTGGACGAGGAAGGAAAGCCTCTCAGGAAGGCGATTCTGTATGGAATCGATGCAAGATGTACAGAGGAAATGGAAGAGATGACCAGCTATTACGGGGAAGAGCGGGTTCAGGAATTATTCGGACGCCCAATCTGCTCCGGAGATGTGGCAGCTAAGATTCTCTGGTTAAAGAAAAACGAACCGGAAGTCTATAAGAAAGCCTGTAAATTTTTGACAGGTTCCTCTTATGTCACCGCAAAGCTGACAGGTAATTACACCGTAGACCGATTTTTAGGTATTGCGTCCTTTCGCCCCTTCTACCAGATGGACGGAACCATTCGGGAGGAGATGTGTGATCCGATCTGCAGCCCTTCACAGCTGGCGGAGGGCCATGCAGTGACAGATATTGCCGGACGGGTAACAGAAGCGGCGGCAGCAGAAACGGGCCTTGCTCCGGGAACTCCTGTGATTGTGGGAACGGGAGATTCGGCGGCAGAGGCCATCAGCACAGGAGTGCTGTCACCGGGAGACCTGATGGTTCAGTTTGGTTCCTCCCTGTTTTTCTACTGCTGTACAGACCGTATGGTAACAGATGAGCGTGTTCGGGGAAACAGCTTCGTCATTCCAGGCAGATACAGCATAGCCGCAGGTACAAATAATGCGGGAACCCTGCAGAACTGGTACAGGGATACCCTGTTTTCAGACTGTCTGCAGGCAGAGGAAACAGAGGCCGGAAGCTCCTTCGCGCAGATGATGGAGGGAATAGAGGAAATCGAGCCAGGAAGTGAGGGACTGGTGACACTTCCCTATTTTGCAGGAGAGAGAACGCCGATTAACGATCCGGCTGCCAGGGGAATTGTGTTTGGCCTTACCCTGAATCACACCAGAAAGCATTTATACCGTTCTGCGCTGGAGGGAATCGTATTTTCCATTCTTCAGCACATTGAAATTTTCAAGGAGAAGGGAATTGAACCAACCAGAATTTTAGCAGCTGGAGGAGGAACGAAAAATCCTGTCTGGATGCAGATGACAGCTGATATTACAGGCATTCCGGTGGCAGTTGGGGAAGAGACTGTCGGGGCATGTTATGGGGACGCCCTGATGGCAGCCATTGGAGTCGGACATTTTAAGGGATTTGAAGAGCTGAGGGATATTATAAATATTAAGAAAATATATATACCGGACGAGAAGCGGACAAAGCTGTACCGCCCATATTATGAGATGTTCTGCAGGCTGTATGAGGATAATAAGGACAGTCTCCACCGGCTGTCTGACTTAAACAGCGGCGTTTAGGAGAAAAGAGGAGAAAAGATATGAAATTTGCGGCGGTAGGATTTACATGTATTGACGTTTATAAAAATCTGGGGATTCAGTATCCCACTGGAAACGGCATTGACCTGCTGTTTAATCTGATGGAGCAGGTGGAGGAAATAGAGCCTTCTGTGGTTACAGCTGTAGGCGATGATGAAAATGGAAGGCAGCTTTTGGAAGCGTGCAGAATCAGACAGGTGGATACCTCTCATGTGCAGGTGGTTCCCGGTGGAAAGACAGCTGTGATAGAAATGCTGTTAAACGGAAAAGACAGGGTTCACCATTCTGCGGACAGAGGCGTCATGCCGGATTACAGGCCCACCAGGGAAGATATGGATTTCATATGCAGCCAGGACTACATTCACACGGATCTGTCCTGGAATGTGGTAGATCTGCTTCCTGAGATCAAGAAAAGCGGGACAAAGATATATTTTGATTTTTCCAAGCGGTATCAGCATCCAGACGTACCTAAGATTTTAAGCTCCATCCATTACGGTATTTTCTCATTCGAAGAGGAGACAGAGGAGGTAAGGGAACTGCTTAAAATGGGGTGTGAAAGAGGGGCAGAGGTTCTTCTGGCAACCTTTGGAGAAAAAGGCTCCCTGGCCTATGATGGAAGGAACTTTTACCGCCAGAAATGCCTCGCTTCAGAGAATTTGGTGAACACGGTAGGGGCTGGGGATTCCTATGGATCCGGCTTTATGGCTGGAATCATCAGGGGAGAGGATATTCAGGCATGTATGGAACGGGGAGCCAGGAAAGCGGCTGAGATTGTCAGCATTTTTGAGCCATATCATAGGAAAGGAAGATAATAATTATGGTTATAGATATGCATGTTCACCCGGTCCTGTTTGGGCCGATTTGTGAAGATAAAGAGAAAGTGGAATTCAGAAAACAGGCCTTCGGCCTCTACAAGTCGTCTCCTATTCCCATGAGCCAGGTCATGGCTGTGATGGATCACGCGGGAGTGGACAAGGCGGTGCTTCTGGCAGAGGACTATTCGGCAGAAATGGGGCGTCCCATTATCAGCAACGAAGAGGTGAAAATGCTGGTGGATTTGGAACCGGAACGGTTTATCGGATTCGCAGGCGTGGATCCCAGAAATTGTGACGCCAGAGAGCAGCTGGAGCAGGCATTTTCAGAGTTAAAGCTTTCAGGCCTGAAGCTTAATTTAAGCCATCTTCAGATGTATCCTGACGATAAGAGGCTGGAGCCGCTGTTAAAGCTGTGCGTGCAGTATGAAAAGCCTGTGATGTTTCACAGCGGATTCAGCTGGGAGCCGGATTCTCCGTCCAAGTACGGACGGCCGATTCTGTATGAGGATATCGCGATGGAGTACCCTTCCCTCAGGTTCTGCCTGGCCCATCTGGGATGGCCGTGGGTAGATGAGCTGTGTATGATGCTGCTCAAATATCCAAACGTGTATACAGATACAGCTACTGTATTTATGGATAGTCCAGCTAATTATTACGATCAGATTTTTATGAAGAATATGGCGCCGGGATGGCTCCAGAATAATCTGATGGACAAGGTTATGTTCGGATCGAACCTGCCCAGATTCAGACAGGTCAGAACCAGAGAGGGACTGGAGAAGCTGCCGATCAGGAAAGATGTGTTAGATAAGATTCTGGGAGGCAACGCAAAAGTCTTCCTGGGAATGGAGGTGAGAGACTATGCTTATTAAGTCCTTTACTCATGAGATTGCCAGCAGAGAAGAATTCCATATGGTGAAGATTACAGAGCAGGTAAAGAAGGATGTAGAGGAAAGCGGAGTGAAAAATGGAGTCGTTTTTGTCATTTCGCTTCATACCACTACAGGAATTATGATTAATGAAAGCCTTCCCTGCGTGGAAAAGGATATAGAGCTTACCTTAGAACGGCTGATACCTGCCGACGGCCCTTATGTTCATACGCATATGCTGCCCAGCTATGGAACCTGCAGCGGCAACGCTCCGGGACATTTAAAATCCATGCTGTGCGGAAATCACTGTGTTCTTCCGGTTTCTGACGGGAAAATGGCAGGAGGCAGCGCACAGGATATTTATTTTGTCGAGTTTGACGGTCTTAAAATCAGACATTATACAGTTCAAATCATGGGAGAATAGGGAAAATTCTTTGCCTTTTATAAAAGATTGAGATATAATGTTATTGGTGAGACATATTAATATGTTTTTCCAATTTTATGATATTGAAAAGGATAAAGGAACAATAGTTATGCTGGATGGAAAGACAGTGACCCCCTTATATGTGCAGTTAATGAATCAAATAGAAGAAAAAATACGCTGCGGCGTTTATCAGCCAGGTGAAAGACTCCAGTCTGAAAGCGAGATGGCAAAGACATTTGGGGTGAGTATTATTACCGTGAGAAGCGCTGTCAGCGGTTTGGTGGAAAAAGGCTTGGTAGAGAAGAAACAGGGAAAAGGGACCTTTGTTTCAAAACCAAAATTCACCAAGGATATGAAAAATCTTCAAAGCTTCACAGAAATGTGCCGGTATATGGGAATGGAGCCAGGCGGAAAAATGCTGGAAAATTGTCTTGCATCCCCAGATGACAAAACCAGAAAATTATTAGGATTGGAGAAAGACATCCAGGTGATTTCCATTTCTCGTCTAAGATATGCAGATGGACAGCCTGTGGCAATTGAAAAGAACTATTTTCCAACAAAATATGCATTTTTATTAGATGAAACCTTTGATAATAATTCATTATTTTCATTTCTTCATGAAAAAGCAAAAGTAACCGTTTCAGCGTCAGAAAAATGGATTGGACTTTGCAGAGCTACTGCATCTGAGGCAAAGCTGCTGGAGGTAAAAAAAGGTTCCTCCCTGCTGTTTATCAAGAGTGTCACATACACCCAGGATAATGAGCCTCTGTATGTGGGAGTTCAGATATTTAACGGTGAAAACTGCTCATTATATATTTATCAGTCCAACGGAATATAAAAAAGAGACAAAAGGAGAGAGGGAGAAGTTTTCCAGCGACTAAGCTTTTGGCGGAGCGCAGAAAACTTGCTCCCTCTCTCCTTATTACATTTCTAATTCATCTCATCCTCTATCATCCGATACCCAATTCCAATCTCCGTAAAAATGTACTCCGGCTCTGCCGGATTTTTTTCGATCTTGCGCCGGATATGGGCCATATTGACGCGGAGAATGCTGTTGTCTCCGTCTGCGTAGGGCCCCCAGATATTCTCGATAATGGAGTCGTAGGTCATGACGCGGCCGGAATTTTTGGCCAGCAGAGCGATAATTTTAAATTCGTTCTGGGTCAGATGAGTTTCCTGACCGCCCACAGTAACCAGATGCTTGTCGAAATCTATGACCAGATCCTTGGCCTGGAACGGCCGTTTGTACAGAAGTGAATCTGTATTCAGCCGGTTGCTGTGGCGCATAGCGGTGCGGATGCGGGCCAGAAGCTCCGACGTGCCGATAGGCTTTGTCAGGTAGTCGTCTGCGCCCAGATCCAGAGCTTTCACCTTTTCCTGCTCCTGAATGCGGGCGGAAATGACGATAATCGGGATGCTGGCCCAGGTTCTCACCTGGCGGATGATTTCCATGCCGTCCATATCGGGAAGTCCCAAATCTAAGAGAATCAGATCCGGGCACTGGGAGGTAATGATGGACAGGGCGTCCTTTCCCGTATGGGCCTGGGAAACTCTGTAGTCATGGGCAGAGAGTGTGGCCGTGATAAAGTTGCAGATATTTGGTTCATCTTCTACCAGAAGAATAGATATTTTATGAGACAATGCTTGAGTCCTCCTTTGGAAGCTTAAAATAAAATTCCGCCCCGTCGGGGTGGTTGAAGGCAGCCAGGGTGCCGCCGTGGGCGTTTATAATGGTTTTACAGATAGAAAGACCGATTCCCATGCCTTTTCGTCCGTCGGTGGAGGAGCTGGCAGTGGAGGAGGAGCCGTCAAAGATGGTATTCAGCTTCTCCGCAGGAATGCCGACTCCGTAATCCCGCACGTGGAAGGTGACGAAATCAGGCGACGAATCGGCAAAGCATTCAATCGGCTTTGTGCTCTTGGAATGCACCACCGCGTTTTCCATCAGGTTAATGAGCACCTGCTCGATTAAGATGGCGTCCATGGGAATAATTAAAATTTCATCTGGTACCCGGACATGGATGGGCGCGTCCGGAATCCGCTTTTTCAAACGGCTGACAGCCTCTCCCATTACCTCCTCCACCGGTTCCATGGAGGTATTGACTCTGGCGGTTTCATTGTTAATGCGTGTGACAGAGAGGAGATTTTCCACCATGTTCAGCAGCCAGTTGGAATCCTCTAAAATATGGCTCACCAGAGATTTTTTCTCTATATCCGTCAGGTGGGCTTCATTTTCCAGATAGACGGTGCTGGAGCCGATAATGCTGGTGAGAGGGGTTCTGAGATCGTGGGAAATGGCCCGCAGCAGGTTAGCTCTCATCTTTTCCTTTTCCGCGTCCATCAGCAGTTTTTCCCGCTCTGAGATAATCCGGGCCTGCTCCTTGATATTTGTCGTCAGGGCGCTGGTAATAATGGAAATGGTAAACATGGCGATAAAGCTCATGGGGTAGCCGGTCAGTGTGAAATTCAGCTCGAAGTAGGGGTAGGTGAAGAGAAAATTCACGCATCCCACGCTGATCAGCGCCGACAGCACCCCGTAAAAATAGCCGGTGGTGTACCGGGCCGTCAAAAAGAGAGCAAGAATGTAGCACAGACTGATACTGGAAGAAGGTTCCTTCATTTTTGTAAAAAAGAAAAACGAGACAGCGGTAGCGGTAAAGAGAAACGCCAGAGTAACCGCCATATTGGCCGCCCTGGTTTTAGGGGCCGGAAAATGCCGCAGCCTGTCTTCGTGTTTGTTCATAACGCGCACGCTCCTGTCATAAATATTGATAATCTATTTATTATACCTGACTTCGCGGGAAAATTCAGTAAAAAAGATGTTAAGAGAGGGAGAGAAGGAAAATTTCTTTCGCCTCCTTCCCCTGAATTTGCTTTTTATCTTTTCCTGTGATAGACTTCAAGTGTTGGATTATTTTATAAAATTAATAAAAGCGTCCGTGTACGCTGACGCTGAAGAATAAAGAAAAGAAGGGAAGCGCTGAACCATGAAGAAACTTGGAAGAAACGACGCCTGCTGGTGCGGCAGCCAGAAGAAATACAAGCACTGCCACGAGGCCTTTGACGAAAAGCTGGAGGAGGCGGCCAGAGCGGGCCATTTTATTCCGTCTCACGATATGATCAAGACGCCGGAGCAGTTAGAGGGAATCAGGGAGAGCTGCAAGATTAACATAGCGGTTCTGGACTATGTAGCGGAGCATATTCATGCGGGAGTGACTACAGAGGAGATTGACAAGTGGGTTTACGATGAGACCACAAAGAGAGGCGGAATCCCGGCTCCTCTGGGATACCAGGGCTTTCCCAAAAGCGTCTGCACCTCCATTGACGATCAGGTGTGCCACGGGATTCCTTCAGAGGATGTGGTATTAAAGGACGGAGATATTATCAATGTGGACGTTTCCACAATTTACAAGGGATATTACTCTGATTCTTCCCGCATGTTCTGCATCGGGGAGGTGAGCCCGGAGAAGAAAAAGCTGGTGGACGTAGTGAAGGAGTGCGTGGAGCTGGGCCTTGAGCAGGTAAAGCCCTGGGGCTTTCTGGGAGATATGGCCCATGCGGTCAATGAACACGCGGTAAAGAACGGCTGCAGCGTAGTGCGGGAGATCGGCGGCCACGGCGTGGGACTGGAATTCCATGAGGAACCGTGGGTTGGATACATAGGAGAGCCTGGAACGGGCATGATGATGGCCCCTGGTATGGTATTTACCATTGAGCCTATGGTCAATATGGGCGGCTGCGAGGTCTATGTGGACGACAGCGACGGCTGGGGCGTGTATACAGAGGACGGCAGACCGTCCGCCCAGTGGGAGATCATGGTGCTGGTGACAGAGACAGGCCACGAGGTACTGTGCTGGTAGAAAAACGCGGCAGATCCGATGCCGGTTCTGGCGTCAGCGGACAGAGAACCGCGCAGCTTCCTGCACAGAGATACTGAAAGGCGGCATAAAACGATATAAAAAAGAGGAGCACTGCCCGGCGCTTACGCCGCTGTCTGCAGTGCTCCCGTTTTTTTCTGAAACATAAAAGGGGGAAAGGAAAAAGGGGTTCCAGAAAATCTATATAAAGGAAATAGTTGTTAGGCGAGTCCAATGAAACGATGCGCGCTGTTTCTGTACTCATTGGCCTCTTGTTGTTTACATGATTATAATAACCGATAAATGTGTCTAATATTTGTCCAGTCTCTAAAAAACTTCTAAACCAATCTTACGGAATCATAAAGAAATTATAACGAAACCTATACCATGGCCTGTTTGATGGCGTTTAACAGTTCGTCAAAGGTGTCGAAGGCCGGTATTTCCGGTACAGAGGCGCGGATACTTTCAGGGCTTTTGAATAGAAAACCGGCCTTGCTGGCCTGGATCATGCCCAGATCGTTGTAGCTGTCTCCGCTGGCAATGGTCTCAAAGCCGATGGACTGCAGGGCCTTCACTGTGGTCAGCTTGGAGTTTTCCACCCGCATATGGAAATCCGTGATCGTTCCGTCCGGATCGACGCTGAGCGAGTTGCAGAACAGGGCCGGGTATCCCAGCTTTTTCATCAGGGGCATGGCGAACTCCTCGAACGTGTCGCTGAGCACGATGACCTGGGTGAAGGAGCGCAGCTCGTCTAAGAATTCCTTCGCGCCGGGCAGCGGATCAATCTGGGCAATGGTTTTCTGGATTTCGGGCAGCCCCAGTCCGTGTTCTTTTAATACGTCAAGTCTCCAGCGCATCAGCTTATTGTAATCTGGCTCGTCTCTGGTGGTGCGTTTCAGCTCCGGGATGCCGCTGGCCTCGGCAAAGGCGATCCATATCTCAGGAACCAGAACTCCCTCCATATCAAGGCATACAATATACATACTTATGATCCTCCTCTAAATTATTTTTTTCATACTATCACCCAGCCTGCAAGGTGTCAAGAAAAGGACAGGGCAGGCCGGCAGACAAATGCTGCGTTACGATTTCAGAAGCCGCCACAGAGTCGTCCGGCTGATGCCCAGACGTTTCGCCGCAGCCGTCTGATTTCCCTTGGTCTCCTCCAGAACCGCGTGGATAATATCCTGGTTGATTTCATCCAGCGGGCGTTTCAGATCGAGAATCACAGAGGAACTGTGGGAAACGCCGCTTTCTCCTTCAATTTCGGAGGGAGAAGCGCCGGGGCCTACGCGCCGGAAGGTAGTTTTTTTCTCCATTTCCAGCAGGCCGGACAAGGTTTCCTCCGTGATGTAGGAGGAGGTGGTGATCACGGTCAGCTCGCTTAAAATCCGTTTAAACTGCGTATAATTTTCCGGCCAGTCGAAGGACTTTAAAAGCTCCATAGCGCCGGGCGTCAGCCCCAGGATTTCCTTGGCCAGAGAGACGTTCAGATTGCTCAGATAGAGGTTGGCCAGGGTGGGAATGTCCTCCGTCCGTTCCCGGAGCGGCTTTAAGCGGATGGTCAGGCAGGTGAGAAGATTCACAAATTCCATGCAGGTCTTGGGAATTTCTCCGCTGCGGCTGCACACGCAGGAGAAAATCAGGCGGTTTCGATGGCACAGATTCATGTCCACGATAATGGACAGGAGCTTTCTGGCCCGTTCCTCGTCCAGAACGTGGAGGTTTTTCAGGTAGATTGTGTTGTTATTATCATTAAACGGCGAATTGTAGTGGTTGGTGAGAAAATTCCAGCTTTTATCATTCATCAGGGCAAAATTGACGGTGATAAAGGGGTTGTTCCGCAGAGGACTTTCATTGTAGACTGCGGCGGCAGCCTGTTCTTTTCCCGTGCCCTCCTCCCCGAAAATCATAATGGGATGCTGGGTCTGGGCCATCTGGACAATGGTGTTTCTCAGCGGCCCGATGGCCCCTGTGACGCTGAAAAAGCTGTTGAAAAAGCTGTTTTCCACGTCGATGCGGTTCAGGTACTGAACCCCGTATTTGCTGGTGGCGAAGGGAACCTTGCTGTCCGTAAACTGGAACACAGGATAATTGTCCCCGCAGAAGGAAACAAGGCGGCTGGTAATAGAATACAGAGTTCCGTCAATGTTTTTAAAGCTTTTATGAGGCGTTTCGGAGGCGGAGGGCAGATCCTTTTTCAGCGCCTGAATCACAGGATTTTCTTCGTTTTCAGGGAGAGAGGAGTAAAAAATCTGCCCCTGGCTGTCAAAGATAACGGTGGACTGGCTGCTGGTGCGGATGACCTCGCGGAGAAACCGGTTTTCTTCCCGCACATTGGCGTAGCTGGAGCACAGCTTCACCGCCTGATCGAAGGCGCTGCTGATACTCTCATTGCCGGACGTGATCAGAATCGCGTTCAGGCCCAGGCGCTTCGCAGTGGTGCTGGCAATCATATCGCACAGGATCATGCGGTAGCCCCTCTTTTTCAGCATCTGAAGCGTTTCCTCCACCTGTCTGGAATTGTGGATCGTAAAGGTCTCCACCTTATACTGGAGCAGATCGCAGAGCAGTTTGGCGCTGCTGATAATGCCTGGAAAGCCTACGATGGCATAGCGGGAGGCAAAATTTTCCGCCATTTTGATGGCACGGAGAATATCGTAGACAGACAGGGGAATCTCCACCACAGGAATGGGGGTGATTTGTCCGATCAGCTCCGCAGTACCGCCGCGGGAAATGATAATATCGTAATTGTCGTGAAAGCTTCGCTTCGCAATTTCCGCGCCCTCCTGCAGGTCGCCCACATAGACGGTCAGATCAATGTCGTTCCGGGCCTCGGCCGCCTTCAGCATAATCGAACGCATCCCCTCGTAGGGTGCGATCCCCAGAATCCGTACTTTTTTATCGCTCATGTCTCATTCCTCCCCGATTGGCGCTGTCAGCGTTTGTTATATTTGTTTCAATGTGAAACAAGTTCATTATAACACGTTTAAAAAAGGAAGGAAAGACGTTTTAAAATGAAAAAACAGAAAGAATAAGTTTACATAAATTTACTGAAACATCTAAGAATGTGACTGGACGAGGACGAATTTTTACGATATGATTAAAAAAGCAGAGGAAAAAAGGGGGGATTTTGCGGTGCAGAGCAGAAAGAATATCTTATCTGTCTATATGCTGGGCCGGTTTTCTGTGGAGTATGGAGGGCAGATCCTGTCGCTTGGAAGAAACAGCTCCTCGAAGCTGATTCAGCTGCTTCAGATTGTGTGGCTGGCCGGGGAAAAGGGCGTGACCAAGGACGATCTGGCGGGAATGCTTTACGACCGCGATTCGCTTTCCAGTCTGAGCAACAGCCTCAATAACCTGGTTTACCGCCTGCGGAAAATTCTGGCGGAGAACGGCTTTCCAAAATCCCTCTATGTGATTAATCAGGACGGTGTTTATTTCTGGGACAGAAAAATTCCAGTCTGGGTGGACGCCAGAGAATTTGAACGTCTGGTGGAACTGGGAGACAGAAAACGGCAGCGGGAGAAGGAGACCTTTCAATATTATAAGAAGGCGGAGGAGCTTTACCAGGGCGAGCTCCTGAGCGCAATTTCCACGGAAAACTGGGTCATCGTGGAGAGCCTGCGCTTTAAGCGGATGTATGAGAAGGCGGTTTCATGGCTGGGCGACTATATGAAGCGGCAGAAGGATTACCCCGGCATGTACCAGCTGTACCACCAGGCGGCCCAGGTGTACCCCTTCGACAACTGGCAGGTGGGGCAGATGGAGAGCATGGCCTACATGGGAAGATACAAGGAGGCGTTTCTTCTCTATGACAATACGGCCAAGCGGTATTCGGAGGAGATGGGGCTTCCTCCCTCCGAAAAAATGCTGGAGTGCTATAAAACCATGAGCCGCCAGTTTGTCAGCCGTCCGGACGTGCTGAAGAACATCAGGGCGGAGTTAAGGGAGCAGGAGGACGAGAAGATTAACGCCTACTACTGTTCTCTGCCCAGCTTTATTGACATTTACCGTCTGGCAGCGCGGCGCAGCGAGAGAAACGGACAGCCCTTCTGTCTGATGCTGTGTACAATCACAGACTATGAGGGAAAGGTTATCCAGAACCAGGAGAAGCTGAAGGCCCGCTCGGAGCTTTTGAGAAAGACTATTGGCCGGGCGCTCAGGCGGAGCGACGTTTACGCCAAGTACAGCGCGTCCCAGTACCTGGTTCTGCTTATGGGAGTGGGGGAAGAGAATTGTATGGTGGTGGGGAAGAGAATCAGCCGGAATTTTCGGGAACTCTCGGGAAAACAGGCGGAGGTAGCCATTTCGACCGACGTTACATACGTGGGGGGGGTATTGGCTCGATTTTGGATTTTTAAATGTGCATAAGAGGAGGCGCAGCCTATCCTGTCGGCAGACAGGGTAGGCATTTTTTTATTTCATAGGAAAAAGCCAGCCGGCAGGCTTGAGAGTCTGCCGGAAGACCTGGCTCTGGTGCTAAAAAACAGAAAAAATAAAAATGGGACTTTTTGTGATTGGTTTTATGATTGGCAATCGAATAAAATGAAGGGGAATTCAGAAAAAGTTAAGAAATCTGACAAAAAAAAGACAAAAAAAATCCGTAAAAGAGACGAATTTGCGATAGAAAAAGAGGAGGTTGAGTTGGAGTGATGGAAGGAAAAGCGGGGGTAAGTATGGAGTCCAGAAAGAAAATGTCGCGCGCTAAAAGCAACAGCCCCATGAAGAGAACCGTAAGACGCGCAGTTGCATGGCTCCTTGTTTTCTGTATGTGCATGGCAAATATGAATTCAGCCGTGTATGCAGCAGAAATTGCCACATCCAGTGACGCGCTGATGGCAGCGACTCCAAGCGATGCGGCGGCGACAGACAGCAATGCGGCAGAGATTCTTATGCCGGAACAGACTGTCAGCGGCGAGGAGTTAAAGGAAGAGGCAATCCGGGCTATCTCGGCGGGCCATGAATTTGATTTTGATTCAGAAATCCGCGTAATGAAGGACGCTGAGGGCAAAAACGAGAGCTACAGCGAGCTGTTCAAGGGCTACAGAAGCTTCACGCTTTTTGCTGACAATGGAAACGGAGGACGTCTGACAGGCGGCAATGACAACGCTTATGGTTACATCGTAGTCCGCGTAGATAAGGATTCCTACGAGGCGTTTAAGAAGGAAGAGGGAACAGCCAGAGCGACTGGTTCCGACGCGGCTGACAGCAGCGCCGCAGAGCGGGTATGGAGCCTGACAGGAGACGAGGAGTTAATTTTCCTTTATGTCAATGCAGACAACGGAACAGTAACCTTCTCTTTAAACATTGAAAATCTGGAGGCAGACGACATTGTCGTTCCAAGCCGTACAGAGCTTTACGAAGACACAGAGGAAGAGGCTGAGGAGACAAGCCCGGCAGAGAAACCGGCTGAGGATGCCAACGAGGCAGGAGGATCCGGTTCCGGCGGCGGCTCAGGAAGCGGTTCCGGAAGCAGCGGCGACGTTCAGGACGATCCGACCGATGAGGGAGCCTCTGATGACAGCCAGGCAGAAGACGGACAGACAGACGACAGCCAGAACGAGAACGACAGCGAAAACGATACAGATGCAGAGAAGCCGGACGAGAAGCCGGAGGACGGCCAGACAGGCGGCGGATCTGAAAACGGACAGGAGAATAACGGCTCCTCTGACACAGATAAAGAGGACGGAAATACAGATTCCGACGCTGATTCCAACAGCGGAAGCGGCTCCGAAAACGCAGGAGACAGCGGAAATTCCGATTCCAACAGCGGTTCCGACAGCGGCAAGGACGAGGGCGGTTCCTCTGATAAGGGAGACAGCTCCGACAAGGGCGATTCCCACCAGGGCGGTTCTGATTCCGGCAGCGGCAGCAGCAATTCCGGAAACAGCGGAAACTCCGGTTCCGACAGCAGCTCCGATAAAGGAAGCTCTGACAAGGGAGGCAGCAACAGCGGAAATTCAGGAAGCAGCAATTCCGGCAGTAGCTCCGACAAGGGCGGTTCTGATTCTGACAGCGCGAAGCTTTCCAAATCCAGCCTGAACCTTCCTATAGTAATGGGACCAAACCCGAACGCAGAGTTCGAGGAGGACGAGTTCGGTGATATGAGCTTCGATGAGTGGCAGGAAATGATGGAGGAAGAAGAGGAAGAGGCTGAAGAAGAGGAGGACTACACAGACGAAGTATCCGTAGCCTACGACAGCGAGGACGATGGAATCTCCTACCTCAACATGACTATGCTTCCGGCAGTAGGAGCGACCGTAAAGAAGGCACAGCCGAAGAGAGTGTTCAAGCTGTTCAAGAGCAGCAGAAGCGATGAGGCAGAGGCTGTGGTGATGGCGGGAGTAGTTCCGTTAAGCGGAATGATTCCAGCAGAGGGAACCTACTATAAGCAGATTGAACAGAATGACGATGGAAGCTACCGCCTGCATCTGGGTGTGACAGGAAGTGAACAGCAGGGTCTGGATATTGTACTGGCGATTGATACATCTGACAGTATGAATGACAAGATTGGCAACAGCTCTACTACTAGACTGGAAGCGTTAAAGGATACCCTTGGATACAGACAGGTAGGAATCTCTTGGAAAGAGGAGAATGGTTTCATTGACGATTTATTTACCCAATCTCCAAATAGCCGTTTTTCAGTGGTAACTTATTCTACCGGCAGCAGCAGAAAACTGGGATGGACAAGACTGGGAAGCGATGATTCCGGAAAGAAAGCAATTAAGGAGACCATTGGGAACCTTTCTGCAGATGGAGGTACAAACTACGAGGCTGGTCTATATGAAACAATAAAAATCCTTAGAGAGAGGGGAACCAGCAACAATATTCCAGTTGTTATTTTTCTCAGCGATGGAAAGCCGACCTTCTATTGTAGTCCAGCAGGTGAATTTAATGGATATTCAAGCAAGTGGTGGGGTGATAATGCTGAAGGTAGTGGAAATAGCATCACTACCGAAACAGGAGATGAGACCATACTCGCAGCCGGAAAATTTCATGACGAGATCGAGAAAATGAACGGCAGCGTTTACACGGTAGGGTTTGGAATTCCAGGATTAGGTGAAGATGATTATACATACTACCAGCCTGAGCAGTATCTGTACGCGATTTCCCAGGGGCTTACATGGGAAAAGGACTGGAGGGATAAGCTGATTGCTCCTAATACGAACGATGGAACCACAATTGAAACTAATGGTTCTGACGCGCAGGAACTGAATAAGGCCTTCGCAACAATCCTTTCTAACCTGAAGATGGAGAATGTTACAATTTCCGATCAGTTAAGTGAATTTGTGACATTTAAAGGGAACACAGCAGATGCTTCTAATGTAAAAGTTCAGACATTTAGAAAAAATCAGTCTGGAGAGCTTGTTCTTCAGAATGAGCTTCAGGAAGGAAGAGACTACGAAAGCTTAGAGTTCAACTCCGAAACAGGAACGATTAAGCTGATTTTTGGTAAGGATAAAAAGCTGGAGAGCGGTGTGATTTATGAATTATCCTTTGACATTCAGGTAAAGGATGGAGTCGAAATTCAGCCGGAAGATAAGGTTACAGGAGATCCAAATACAGATTACGGCAAAGGCCAGATCAGTTCCGGAAAGCCTGGAGTCAGAACAAACACAGAGGGATATTTCACATTTGGTGAAGATGGAACAACAAAGATATATTATCCGCACCCAGTTATTCCGGCATCTTCTACCTACAAGCCAGAATACCAGAAGTACATCAGGGACAACGGAGACGGTACTTATGATTTGACTTTAACTGTTAAATCAGATAAAGGCTCAGAGATTATCGGAGGCAAGGATCCGATTCCAGCTGACATTATGTTTGTAATTGATAAGTCTGGAAGTATGGATGACAAGATAGCAGGAACAACTAAAAGAAAAATTATCAATGATTGCCTGAATGATTTGATAATAACTGTTTCAAATGGTGATACAGATGTTCAATATGCAGGATACAAATTCAGTGACAAGGATAAAGCGTTAAGAGTAGACTTTAAAGAAAGATGGAATGAAAAATCTACATATTGGACAGGCGAAACACAGAAAGCTATTTCAAAACTTCAGCTTACCGATAGTCAAACCAGCGGCCCAACTTATCCATCATATGCTTTAGGGCAAGCAATTGAGAAATTAGAGACTGGCAGTCATTTAGAAACTAATAGAAAGAAGTATTTAATTTTCTTTACTGATGGAGCTCCAGGACAGAATACCGACGACATCAGTGAAAAAGAAATGACAAGATGCTATAGTGCAATAAAAGGATTAGACAGTGATGCTACCTTTTATGCAATCCGTGTTGGATATGAGGATACCGGGTACAAGTTTATGGAAAACATGGTAAGCAATGCAGGTACAGAAGATGCACATCTGTATTCAGGAATGGATAAAGAAAGCATCAAAGCAGCTTTCCAGCAGATAGCAGACGATATTGCAGGACAGATTGGCACCCAGACAACAGGAGTGACCAATGCAGTTATCTCTGATAAACTGAGCGTTTACGCAGATATGGTTGAGGGCAGTGAAATTGTCGTAAGAAGAGATGGAGAAGTTTTAACAGAAGGAAGCGATTATACTAAAGTTTACAATGTGGATACAAAGACGGTAGAGGTTAAATTAAACGGAGAACTTGTACAGCATGCCGTTTATAAAGTGACCTTTAAAGTAAAACCATCACAGGAAGCTAAGGACGCTTATCAGCAGGACGGCGGATATCATCGTAATCCTGATGGAAGCAAGACAGAAAATGTATTTACAGGTGCTGAGGGTACAGACGCTCCAGGCAATACAACAAGTTCCGGACAGCCAGGTTTCCCATCGAATGAGAAGGCAGTGCTTTCCTGGCAGTATGATGGAGCGGCCGGAAAAACAGAGTACGACCATCCGGTTCTCCAGGTACCGCAGACAGGACAGTTCGTAGTTCAGAAGCTGGTTGAAATTGATGATAATGAAACGCCTCTCGCAGATGCGAAGTTCATTATTAATCTGGACAAGGCTGATGAGAGCGGAAATTATACGGAGTTCTCCTCTGTAGCCCTGAAAGCAGACGGAACTTCCTCCCCGGCGGTAAAGACAGAGGGAGAGGCTCAGTTTAAGATTTCAGAGGCAGTTCCGATGGAATACAGCCTTACAGGAATCGAGGTATTCCAGAAGGCGGCTTCCGGCGAACTGAGTAATGTAACAAACACAAGATTACAGAATGATATTCTTACCGTACAGCCGGGCGACGATCTGATTGTAAAGGTAACGAACAACCTGGCGCATGAAGGTTACTTCCACAGCACAGACCAGGTAACGAACTGGACTAATGGAAATCCTGAAACGCCGTTTACCAGCGATAAGTCAGCGGCCAGAGAGGCGGCAGAGTCTCAGCCCAAGGCAGATGCAGGTAAGAAAAATAAAAAGGTAACAGAGATGGAAGAGGAGGAGGGTGATCCACTTGTATAAAAGCAGAAAGAAAAAAAATATGATCAAGCTGTCCGGAATCGCCCTTCTGGCAGCGCTCACGGTTGGCATTGGCAGCACAAGCGCGGTCATCAGACATCAGATAGACCTGAAAAACGAGATTTCTGCTGATACGGTAGTAGTAGAGGTAGAGGAAGACCTGGCAGACGATAATCAAAGCGATTGGACAAAGCCGAAAAAGGTAAGTTTTAAGAATTCAGGTTCAGCAGACGTATTTCTCAGAGTAGCTTATTCTGAATCATGGAGTACTGCAGGAGGAGCAGATGGAGAGAAAGAACTTCTCTCCAATAAAATGCCAGGAAGTGATAGCGACGTAGCTTCTAAAGTGGTTTCCGGTGAGAACTGGGAACTTAGAGAAGACGGCTGGTATTACTATAAGAAGGTTCTTCCAGCTGGAAGTACGACAGAGAGTTTCATGGAACAGGTTGATTTTTCCAATATTGACAGCTTAGAAGAATCTTTGAAGAATACGTACAAAAATGCTGAGTATGAAATCCATTTTCAGGCAGAGGCAGTTCAGGCCAGCGATGAGTGGAAGGTCAGCGAAGAGGCGGCAGCAGCGTTGTTTGACAAGGATATTTCAGCAGCAGTTAATGATGGAGCGACGATAATTGACAGAGACCAGAACGAAGACCAGTGGCCGTCCAATAAAGACACAGCAAAGATCATCTGGTCTGTCGGAACAGCCGGAGGGGGGAACTGATTATGAAATTATATAAACGATTAGCGGTTATCCTGGCCGGTTCCGTCATGGCAGTCGGATTCAGCTCCACATGGGCTTACTACTCAGATACTCAGTCGATTGTGAACCCGTTTGATACGGCTGGCAGTTCCATTGACATGGTAGAAGACTTTAACCCGGCAGATACTATTCTGCCGGGGGAGACGGTAGATAAAAAACCATATTTCGTGAATACAGGAGATATGGATTTAGTTCTCCGGCTTCAGATGGAGACCTGGTGGGCGGATAAAGAGACAGGAGGCAGACTGGAGAATCTCAGCACAGAGATGGTTCAGCTGAATTACCCACAGGATTTCAGTGAAAACTGGGTTGAGATTCCAGCGAGAAGCGGAACCTACTATTACACTCATATCCTGAATGGACAGGGGAAGGAAGGCAGCGAAACTTCTTACTTTCTGGAAAGCCTGACTTTGAATCCTGAGGTGTCCAACGATGATCACGCAGCTGATTACAGCAAAGGCAAATTTATCGTAGATTTTAATGCAGAAGCAGTTCCGGCAGATGAAGCTTCCCTGGCAGTTTCCGGATGGGGACTGACACAGTCCACAGAGGAAACGAATCAGCTGGAGTGGAAGAACCTGCTTCCAATATCTTAGAAAAAGCCATAGAAAGCCGCTTCGCCGGAAGGTGGGGCGGAGGACAGGAGGAGACAGAAAATGAAAAAGAAACATATCGCTGCTCTTGCAGGAATTGCAGCAGTGTTTGCAGTCGGCGGCTCCCTGGCATATTTCAATCAAGATTTGGAAGCAGTTAACGTCCTGAAGTCCGGTGATTTTGACACAGAGATTGTGGAGGAGTTCCGGCCGGAGGATGGAAAAGACTGGAAGCCGGGAACTACGGTGAATAAAGACTTTGCGGTTAAGAACTCAGGCGATGTGCCGATGGTGGTACGGGTCAGCTTTCAGGAAACCTGGGAAAAGGATGACGGAGCTTACGTTACCATTGACACAACTGAAAAAGAGGAAGGCCACGGCGAAGCAGACAATAAATTTGAAAGTGTCTGGCAGGAGGAGCCGACAGACGGACTTACAGACAAAGATGATTCTGTAGTAGAAAAAACGCTTAACCTTGGAAAGGAATGGGTCTACAGCGACGGCTATTATTACTACACGAAAACTCTTCCGGCAGGAGCAACTACCGAATATCTGTTAGATGATGTGACGCTTTCAAAGGATGCAGATTTAGGAAAAATTACAGTGGTAAAGAAATACTCCACGAATCCGGATAAGACGGTTCCGGAAGAGGACTGGATTCCTTTCCCTGCAGACGAAGCGGGAAATCCTATTTCAGAATCAGAGCTTTCCAGGCAGTTAAAGGAAGAGGGAAAAACACTTTACCATATGCGTTCTGATATTGTAACAGATGAAAATCTTACCGGTTATTCGGACGCAGCTTACAATTTAACAATCAAGGCCCATACAGTCCAGGCCACAGAAGACGCAGTAAAAGCTGTATTTGGCGAGGAAGCATTACAGCATGCGTCAGATGAAAATTGGGACTGGGAACTTCAGAAATAAGCACACTGGCCAGCAATCTTACTGGTTGAGATAAAGCAATCTATGAGGAGGAAAAAGTAATGAAGATGAATAAGAAGGCAGCAGCACTTGGCGGTTTAGCAGCAGTAGCAGTAGTAGGCGGAACATGGGCATATTTTAATCAGACAGCAGCAATTACCAACCCATTCAGCACAGGAAGATATGGCGGTTCCATCGTAGAGAGCTTCAACCCGTCCGAGGGCGATAACTGGCAGCCAGGCGCTACAGTAGATAAGGAAGTAGTGGCTGAGAATACAGGAAATTCTCCGCTGCTTGTTCGTGTAAAGATGGCAGAGACATGGTCCAGAAATGACCAGAATATGATTGCAATTAACAGTGAAAAGCAGCCAGACTTTACAGCGGTAAAACAGGCCAATGCCGAAGATGGACTGGTAGAGGGTGATCAGACAGTCGTATGGAAAAATCTGGCTGAAAATGACGCATGGACACAGGGAGAAGACGGTTACTGGTACTACAAAGGCCAGTTAGCTCCAGGAGCAACCACAGAGAGCCTGTTAGAGTCCGTAACATTAGATAAAGATACAGATATGGGACTGTATACAACAACCTATAAGTACTGTACAACAGACGGAAAGGACAGCAAACCAGACGATAAGACAGAGTGGCTGACAGCAAAAGACGGCGAAGAGGATGTAGATATGTTAGCAGCTGCAGAAGCAGCAAAGAAAGAAGGAAATTCCTTCCATGTTAAGAAAGAGACTGCTCTGGACGAGGCACATCCAGGATATGCAGACGCTGACTACGAGCTGGAGATCACCATTGACATGGTACAGCCGACAGAGGACGCAGTTGTCGATGCCTGGGGTGAGGAAGCGCTTACTTATTTAGTTTCTTTTTCAGAAGCAGAGTAGTAAACTTAAATACTGCAAATCGGGGACTTAACATATGAGGCTAATCAAAGGATTTGTAAATATTCTGACCTGGATTGTATACGCCTGCATTGCCTGCTATCTTCTGATAGCGGCGCCGATGCTGGCAGGATACCATCCGGTCGTGGTTCTCAGCGGAAGTATGGAGCCGACTTACCATGTAGGAAGCATTATCTATTACAAAGAAGCAGATTTTGCTGATATTAATGTAGGAGACGCTATTACCTTCCAGGCAGGCGAGGACGGCATGGTGACTCACCGCGTTGTGGAAAAGAGCGAGCTTTCCCAGAATTTTGTTACAAAGGGAGACGCCAACGAGACGGAGGATCCAAATCCGGTAGACTACGACGAGGTAATCGGAAAGGTATGGAAGGTAAGCATTCCATACGCAGGTTATTTTGTAAATTACAGTAAAAATATGGGCGTCATTGTTGTGATGGCAGCCATCATCATATTGGGAATCGCCTTGGATATGTTTTTCCCGGATAAGAAGAAAGAGGAAAAGACAGAGGCTTAGGCGTGGACAGAAAGGGAAGAGGAACAGGAAATGAAAAAGAAAGCGGCGTTAGGACTGGCAGGACTGGCAGCAGTAGCAGCTATTGGTGGAACATGGGCTTACTGGAACCAGAATTTATCTGTAAACAATGAGTTTAAGGCAGGAAACTTCGATTCTGATATTGTAGAGGAGTTTAAGCCGGAGACAGACTGGCTCCCAGGCGAGACGGTAGAGAAGGTTGTATCTGTAAAGAACTCCGGAAACGTGGATATGGCCGTAATGACTAAGATTACCCAGAAGTGGGACGGCGAGAAATTAACACTCCAGGCAGCTGATGGAACAGAGTACGCAGCAGAGGTTCAGTGGGGAGAGAATGTAGCGGCATTTGCAGCTCCTGGCGTTGCTGATATAGCAGCTCCTATGGGAATTGAGAAGACAGTAGATTCTTTTGCTGATGCAGATGACACATGGGTTCTGACAGATATCAAAGAGAACGAAGACGGTTCTCAGGATCTGTACTTTGTTTACAGCGGTATCGTAGCAGAAGCGGGAGAGACGTCAGCGCTTCTCACATCCGTAACAATGAATCCGTTAATTCAGTCCGGTATTACATCCAAGAAGTATGAGCCGAATGGAAGCGGCGGAGTTGATTTAGTAGAGGCGGACGCTAATTATCTTGACAGTTATGAGGACGCTCAGTACACCATGACTATCAATGCTAAGACAGTTCAGGCAACCTTTGATGCCATTAAGGACGTATTTGGAGCAGCTCTTGAGATGAGTGACAGCGACGAGGAAGTTGTAATCAATGATTTCTTAGCTGCAAACGGCATGGATAAGCCAGCAGCATTAGAGGCAGAATAAAAACGGTCTGGCTCTGCCGGGCAAGGGAAAAGCTGATCATCAGTTCAGCGCTTCCCCCGCCTGGCGGAAACAGGCAAGGACAGGAGATAGAACGATATGAGGAAAGGCAAACATGCAGTATTAGGTCTGGCGGCTCTGATTTCGGCGGCTGCCATCGGCGGGACATGGGCGAGCTGGACTCAGGAACTGAAGGCCGGAAATGAATTTATGACTGGCAGTTATAACACTTCTCTGGACGAAACCTTCGAGTCTCCGAAAAACTGGAAGCCAGGGGAAAAAACAGAGAAAGCAGTGCAGATCACGAACAAAGGCGCTGTGGACGCCATGGCAAAGGTTGTCATCAGTCAGAGCTGGGAGTCCTTTCCTCTGACGTTCCAGGCCCAGAACGGCGAAACAGAATATGCCGCGGTTCCTGAATTCAACAAAAACAACGTAGTGCTCTTAGCCTCCGGCGACGCCGACGGAAAGACGGAGGAAAACCGCTGGGGCCTTCAGGCAGTGACGCAGTACAGTCAGGCAGAGGGAAAATGGCTTCTCTTAAATGAGATTCCGGAGGGGGAGAAAGGAATTTTTACCCTCTACTATATGGGAATTGTGAAAGCAGGAACCAGCTCCCCGCAGTTTTTGGACGGCGTGACGATGAATCCCCGGATTACATCCGGCGTGGTAGATAAGGAATACGAGCCGGAGTATGACAGCGAAGGCAACCCGACAGGCGGTATTATTCAGATTGCAACCTCCAGCAGTTCCAATGGCACAGGCTATGAGAATGGAACCTACACCATGACCATTGATGCCACAACGGTTCAGGCTACCCAGGCGGCGGCAGAGGAGATTTTCAGCGCAGGAGCCGAGGACGGAGACGAAGCGCAGACCTTAGACTATCTGGTAAAGAACATCGCGGATGACGGCGTATTTGAAGCCGCAGAGGCGAAAACGCTGAAATTTGCAGAAACTGACGGAACTATGACCTACATTCCTTACCGGGACGGCGACGGCCAGGCAGAGGAAGGCAACTGGTTCATGAGCTTTACCAATATGGTTCCAGGCGGAATTTACCGGGATCGGTTAAACATTGAAAACGACAGCGACAAGACATGGAAGCTTTATATGAAGGCTCTTCCGAGAGAGCAGAGCGATCTTCAGGACGAACTTCTGGAGAAAATTTCCATGAAGGTGTGGTATACCAATGCCGACGGCGAGGAGAAGCTTCTCTACACCGGCAATGCGACAGGTTCCACGCTTCTGACACAGGGCGATACGGCTGGCGGCACAGAAGGCGAGAGAGCCGTATATCTGGGCGGCTATAAGGGCGGCCAGACAGGTTCTATCCAGGTAGAGCTTCAGCTGGATCCGACTCTTATATTAACCGAGGATCCGTCCATCACCCCAGAGCCGGGAGAGAGCAATCTGGTAAATAAATATGCAGGCGCTCTTTCGAAGATTGACTGGCAGTTTATGGTGACAGAGGTCAAGGACGATGGAGGAAACGGCGGCGGAAATGGAGGAGGAGGCCATAGCGGCGGAAGCGGCGGTGGCGGCGGCCCCACAGTTACGATTGGAGACAATGAGGTTCCGTTAGCTCCAGAGGCGCCTCTCACAGACGAGACTATCATCGAGGACGGCCCGGTACCGTTGGCAGTACTTCCAAAGACAGGAGACGAAACTCCAATTATTCCGGCAGTTGTCACACTCCTCGGCAGCGGAGTGATTCTCCTCTGGATGGGAGCTTCCCTTCGAATAAAAAAAGAAGAGCAGTAGGCTTTGAATGTCCTTTTCCATAAGAAGGGGAACATAAGAGTAGAAAAAGCAGTAATATAAATAGGAGCCGCAGTTCCACGAGGGAACTGCGGCTCCTTTCTTATGGGGTCAGCTTATTGCTGCGTTTCTGTTACAGGCCAGAGTTGTTCCAGCTGCCTTTCAGCCTCCTCTTCAGAGAGGGAAAACTGCTTTTTCAAAGAAAGAAGAGCAGCTTCCCTGGAAGCGCCCAGATCCTGGAAAGCCTGAATTAAGGCTGCGATGCCCTGCGCTTTACCTAATTCAATTCCAGCTTTCAGCCCCTCTTCCTTCCCGCATTCAAACTCCGCCTTTTTAATCAGCTCCCGTTCCCGTTCTTCATCATATTCAAAAATGCTCATAGCTACTACCTCCGCCCGTGATTTTAAAAGAAAATCTGCCAGGATTCCTTCGCTGATACATTCCTCCACCGCCCGGTTGACTGCTGTGTTCATATCCATCTGAGAGGCGTAGGAACGGACCCGGGCCACATAGAGGGAATATTCCTTTAACAGCCTGCAGGCGTTCATCAGCGTCTCGTTGCAGCCAGCGTTGATGTTCAGCACCGTTACCTTCAGCTCCAGCTCCGGCTCCCCGGTCCGCTTTTCAAAGGAATCCGACAGCTTTAAGACGATCTTTTCCGCCTGGTCCGGCATCCTGCCGTTGCAGAAAACAAGGAATCTGGGAACCGGCAGCTTCACCAGCCGGGAGGAATAGAGGGTTTCCTTTCGAATCAGCTGCTCATACTCCTTTGCCACGTAGAAGAGATCTCTTAAGGGCATGTTAGGATTCCAGGTGGACTGATGTTCGTAAAGATTCAGCTTCAGGTTAATGAGAAACGCCAGATCGTTCTTCATATTCATGTAAATGGCGTTTTCTAAGGTTACAATCTCCAGCTGTGACGCGTCCTTGTAGTCCGTCTGTCCTACCGCGTTGTAGAGAGACAGAAGAGCCTCTTTCTCTTGAAAGAGCATACGAAACAGCGTATCCTTGTAGCTGCGGTTAACTGGTCTTTGAAGCTCTGCCTGCGAAGATGCTTCAAAGGGCTGAGACTGTACCTGCTGCCAGCCTGCCGAATTTTCATTTCTGCTGTGTTGTTTCTGATTCATTTGACCTCCTTTTGCAGGAGCTTCCAGAATGAAAATCTCCTGCTCTGATATAAATTTGGGAAAAAGCATAGATTTTCTGATGTTCTGAAAGATAGGAATCAGAGAAATAGGAACCTGGAACCAGGTTTGAAGTGGTGAAATGTATGCTTTTGTGGTTATTGTACCTGTCCCACTAAGCTCGAAAAGACCTCGCTAAGTGGGACAGGTATGTATTCTCTCTAGGCTCGTGAAAGACCTCGTCAAGTGTTCACATTATACCATAGGCAGGAGGAAACTACAACGAGGAAACTCTGGTTTTTATGTCATATTTTTGCTATACTGATGAATAGAAGCAGATGGAAATCTGCTATCAATAAACAGGAGAACAAAGGAATTTGTTCTCTTGTCAGGAGGTTTACATAATATGAAGGAAAGGATCACAAAAGCTGTTTTTATTCTGGCGCTGATCATATTTCTCGGCGCGCTGGGATATTTGGGATTTATATGGTTTTCCTACCATTCGGCTGAGAAGGGCTATGAACAGCTGTCTGAGCAGGTGGTTCAGCGGGAGGAGGCTTCACCGTCTGGAGACGGGGAAGAGACTGGGAATGAGGAGGCAGCCTGGGCGCCTCTGACAGTAGATTTCAGCGCTCTGAAAGCTGTCTCTGAGGACGCGGTGCTTTGGATTGACATTCCAGGCACAGGCGTCAGCTATCCGGTGGCGCAGGCAGAGGACAATGACTACTATCTGAGAAGAAAGCTGAACGGAGACAACAGCTTTGCCGGCACAGTGTTTATGGATTACAGAAATGATCCGGCAGTGGCGGATGACAACACGATTCTCTATGGCCACAACATGAGGAACGGATCTATGTTCGGACTGCTGAAAAAGTACGGAAAGGAAGAATTTTTCCTGGCTCATCCGGAGATTGATTTATATCTTCCAGACAGAATCCTGCGCTGTACTGTGATTTCCAGCCACCAGGAGGAGGCGCAGGAAGAGAATTTCCCTATGAATTTTGAGAGCGGGGAAGAGAAGCTGGCTTATATAGACAGAATGAAATCCAAGGCCTGGTATGATACGGGAATTTCGGCAGGAGAGGAGGATCGGCTGATTACTCTTGTCACCTGCACGGGCAATGGATACAGCCACCGATTTGTGGTGCAGGCTGTGGTGACTGAGGAGATAGAGACAGCTTCTGACGGCGTTTCAGAAGCTTTAGAAGAAAAGCCGTAAGGCCGGCTTAGGCAGAGGAGACAGAGATTATGGAAAGTTTTGCAGTGGCAGTCAATGCGGTTATGCCGTTTTTGATTTATATTTCCTTCGGATACGGTGTGCGGATGAGCGGACTGGTGGATGAAGATTTTATGAATAAGCTGAACAAGCTGATTTTCAGGGCGTTTTTCCCGATTTTGATGTTTAACAATCTCTATAAGATGGAGCCGGGATCGACGCTGGATGGAAAACTGGCGGCAGTGGGAATTGTCAGCATTCTGCTTCTGGAGGTTCTGCTGGTGCTGATTGTGCCGAAGCTGGTGAAGGGAAATCCGCAGAGGGGCGTGGTGATTCAGGGAATTTACAGGAGCAATTTTGTCCTGTTTGCCATTCCGCTGACCACCAGCCTGTTCGGCGAGGAGGGAGCGGCGCTGGCCTCCATGATGGTGGCCATTGTCATACCAGTTTACAATGTGACGGCAGTGATTATTCTGGAAATGTTTCACGGCGGAAGCTCAGATATAAAAAAGCTGGTGAAGAATGTGGTTACGAATCCTCTGATTATGGGAGCTGTGACGGGACTTGTGTTTTTCCTGCTCGGCATTCACATGCCGTCCTGCGTGAACGAGACTGTGTCCCAGTTTGCAGGCCTGACAACGCCGCTCGCCCTGTTTGTACTGGGGGGAACCCTGCATTTTTCTGCTGTGAAGGGAAATCTCAAATATCTGGTTCCTTCTCTGACGGTAAAAATGATAGTCCTGCCTGCCATCATCACGGTAGCTGCCACAGCCATGGGGTTTGGAAGCCTGGAACGCTTCGTTTTGTTTACCATGTACGCCACTCCTGTGGCGACGGCGTCCTATTCCATGGCTCAGAATATGGGAGGAGATGGCGAGCTGGCCGGACAATTCGTAGTCGTCAGCACAGCGGCCTCTATCGCTACGATTTTCCTGTGGGTTCTGCTGTTTAAGAGCATGGGAATGATATAAACAGATGATATAAACAAAAACAAAAAAGAGACTGGGCAGAAGTGCTGAATAATCAGACCTTCTGCAGCAGTCTCTTTCTTTTGCAATACATCGCAATCTCCGTCATAAACGGAACAATCAGCTTAAATTAAGCCTCCTCGATTGCACCTGTTGGGCATGTACCAGCGCAAGCTCCGCAGTCGATGCAAGCAGCAGCGTCGATCTCGTACTTGCCATCTCCCTCGCTGATTGCGCCTACTGGACATCCGCCAGCGCAAGCGCCACAGCTAACGCATGTATCTGTAATTACATATGCCATGATAAATTACCTCCTTTAATTATGGTTGTGCCTACATTTTATACTAAACTCCGAAAATATTCAAGATGGTACCCTAAAAAAACTTGTTCTAAAATAAAAGCAAGGAAATAAAAGGGAATATTTTGACGGATAAAGGGGAACAATAGAACGGAATGAGAGATTTTCCGATAGTATTTTACAAATTTCCATGCTTTTCTGATATCGTGGCGCTGAATCAGGTTGAAATATGCCTTGCAATGGGAATTAAAAAGTATTATATTATTGAATGTAGAAAACAGCACAAGGAGGTACAAACATGCAGATTAATAAAGATATGTTAATCGGTGATCTGGTTCGTCTGGACGACGGGATTGCACCTATCCTTATGGGATCAGGAATGCATTGCTTAGGCTGACCGGCTTCACAGATGGAGTCTCTGGAAGAGGCCAGTATGGTTCACGGAATCCCGGTTGATACGTTAGTAAACGCGATCAATGAATACCTGGCTCAGAAGTAATTCTGAAGCAGGATAGAATAAAAGGCAGATGAGAGGGAGCGTTCCCTGTTCACCTGCCTTTTTTATTGCCGCTGCGGGGCTTCTACAGCCTGTTCAGCACGGCCACGGCATCCTCGCGGATGATGCGCTCATAGTGCTCGTCAAAGTAAGCGCGGGACGCATACTCGGCCCGGACGCTGGTTCCGTACTCCACAAGAAGATTGCAGAAACGGATAAAATCCTCGGATCCGGGAGTCAGCTCTCTGAGAAACAGATAGTATTTCCCGCTGCGTCTGTTTTTATAGAGAAGGCTTTCGCCCTCAAAGGCCTGTCCTCCGATGCGGCATGCCTGGGCAGCCGTTTTTAAGCTGTCAAAGCAGAAAATCCGCTGAGCCAGGGAATCGGCGTAGGTTCTGCCTGCTCCCTCTGGAACAGTTCCAGAAGAGTCTGTGGAAGAAACCGCCTTTCCAGACACAGGAGACCTGCCTGTTTCCTGATTTCCTCCGCCCGGGGAGAGAAGATTTAAGATCTGCTCTGCGCCGTCCAGCAGTTCGTTTGGAAGAGAGCTTTCAGGCGCGCCTTCCTCCGACACAGGAGAGAACCGGGAGAACCGGGTGTCCAGCTCCTCCGGATCCTCGATTTTTGTAATTACCAGCATAATGCTTTCCGCTGACAGAGGAATAGCCTCTACCATAAGAGGAATGTCCTCAGCCTCAAATCCGACCTCAGCCTCGGCCTTCTTTATCATTTCCCGGAACAGGCTTCTGGCTTTTTCGGAGCCATAGGCCAGCTCTCCGAGATTCAGGTTCCTCATGCTTAAATCGAAGCTGGTGAGAGTGCAGCGGATCTGATTTTCGTTGATGCGTTCTATTTTCATGGGATCACTCGCCTTTCGTTATCGTCCGTACTACAGGGACATTACAGCCGGAATTAAGATTCTATATACCCAATATACTATATAATATAAGGAATTGGCAATTCATATGTGAAAAATTTATAGAAAATTTTATGAAATTTTCCTAAAAGTGGTTGTAAATCGTGAACCCATGTATTAGAATACAGGCTAAGAAGTGGTATTTCCCATGACTGTTCAGATACCGGCGGTTCCGAGAGGAGGTGCGGGAGACAGAAGATACTGTACTGTTTGGAAAATACCAGATAGCCGGGACGCTTGGAAGCGGAAGAAACGGTTCCGTCCTGTTAGCGGTTCACCTGGGCCTTCATGAATACAGGGCCATCAAGCGGGTGCCGAAGGAGGAGGGAAGCCGGCTTCGTGAAGCGGAGATTTTAAAGACGCTGCGTCATCCGGGGATACCGGTTATCTACGATTTATACGAGTCTCAGGAATATTATTACATTGTCCAGGAATATCTTGAAGGACGTTCTCTATCTGCCCTGGTTCAGGAAAGGGGCAGTCTTACTCGAGCAGAGATCCTGTGGTACGGGAGTGAACTCTGCCGAATCTTGGTTTATCTGCATTCGCTCAAACCAAACCCTATTTTACATTTAGATCTTCAGCCTAAGAACCTTTTGATCTGCGGCGGCACGCTTAAATTAATTGATTTCGGCCAGTCTGTTTTTGCGTCTGCCCAAACGGGAACAGAACCGCGCTTTGCGACTCCCGGCTTTGCCGCCCCGGAACTGTATCGAAATGAAATTCCGGATGAGAGAGCAGACATTTATGCCATTGGTGCCCTCCTGTTTTTTATGGGAACGGGGAGAAGCCCGGAGAATGCTGTCTGCGGGGATACAGCTCAGTTTGGCGGACGCCTGAAAGCGGTCATAGAAAGGTGTTTGGATCCGCGGCGGGAAAAACGGTTTCAGACGGCGGAGGAATTATCAGAGGCGCTCTGCACTGTGAAAACAGGGACTTCCGGTGGAGAGGGGAGACCACTTCTTACGATTGCTGTGGCTGGAAGCCGCCCGGGATCGGGCGCTACCCATGCAGCGTTAGCTTTGTCGGCTTTTTTGACGGTTTACGCAGGCCCCTGTCTCTACGAGGAGAAAAATGCTTCCGGAGCGGCGGCCTCTCTGGGCCGGTGCATCGGCGCAGCGCCTGACAGGAGCGGAATTTTTACAGCTGGAATTTTGTCAGTGAAGCCACGCCTGGGAGAACAGGTCCGCCCGGAAGAAAACAGTTTTTCCACCCGGGTGCTGGATCTGGGAACCATAGGAGAAGGATCGGAGGAGGCGTATTCTGAAATCAGTGAAGCGGCCCTTTTTCTGCTTGTCTGCGGAGGGAGGGAGTGGGAGTTTTACGACTGCCGGAGGGCTTTGAGAAGACTTCTTAAAATGACGGAGCCAAAACAGATTCCCGTAAGACTTCTGATTAATCGGCAGGACGGAAAGGAACGGGTGATTTTGCCGGAGGAAGCGTCAGGCTGTATGGCGGCCCGTCTTCCCTGGATTGAGAACCCGTTTCTTCCGCTGAAGCCGGAAGCAGAACAGGCATTTTTCCGCCTGTTTTCAGGAACAGAGGGAGAAGCATGGCTGCCAGGGGGAGCAGGAGGCGGCTTTCGAACGGCGCGGCGGCTTTTCAGTCTTTTGAGGTTGGCGAAGGACTGGAGAAACAGGCGCAGACGGGGACGGCGCCGGAGAGGAGGGACATAGACTGAAGAGAAAAATAAAAATACAGAAGTAGCTGGAGACAAAAGAAAAGAGGGGCGTTTTGGAGGAAAGGCAGTTTTCACCATCCTCTGATGATAGGGGTGGCTGGAAGCAGCCCAGGCGTGGGAGTTACGCATTTTTCCATCATGATCGCTTCCTACCTTTCAGGCGTCCTGGGAAAGCGGACGGCTCTGCTGGAGGAAAATAAAAGCGGAGATTTTGCGCGGATTTTTGAGATTTTATCGGAGCGGTCTGTCTTAAAACAGGAAAAAGGTTCGTGTAGTGTTTTGGAGATTTCTTTTATGAAGGAAGCTGGTCCGGAGACGTTCTCAGATTTGGCCAATTCAGAATTCGATACAGTGGTAATTGATTTTGGACATGATTTTGAGGCGGTGAGAACAAAATTTCAGCTTTGCCAGAGAAAATTTCTGGTAGGTTCCCTGGCTGAGTGGAAAATACATTCGTTTTTGAAGCTGGCAGAAGAGAAAAAACGCTCAGACGGAAAATGGGAGTATTTTATCAGCTCAGGGAGCAGCGAATTTATGAAGGAGCTTTCAAGATATCCGGGCATAGAGGCCAGGCGGATTCCAAGCACGGAGGACGCATTTACGGTGTCAGGGGAGGTTATCGCTTTCTTTGGGGGATTTCTGGAATATTAAAGAAGGGCAGACAGAATAGACATAATATATCACGATATTAGAGTTATAAAACCTCCTGGGAGGAATTTCAGGCTACCCTTCAGACAGGAGAAGATAAGTGAAGAAGTACGAAAAAGCAGAAGAAAAGAGGAAACGGGAAGCAGAGGAAAAGCGGCGTTATCTGGAGGGAATCAAGAGGTTTCAGAAGGTGGGCGTCACAGTGTTGGTGGACGGAAAGGAACCGGGGCCGCAGGATCTTGAGAAAATCGTAGAGATCCGGGAAGACGGGGCTTTTTATATGGGAGATTACATTGCAGATGAATCGGGAAGGCTGGTGGAAATCCGGTTTGACAAGGTTTATCACAGATAGAGAAGAGAGGAGATACGGTATCGAAGAGAGAAAGATAGAGAAACCTGGGAAATAGAAGGAGAAGAAGGGAAAATCCTGGCATAACCCAGAGCAGGAGAACATTCAGAGGATGCTGTTATGCCTGAACACAGCGATAAAAGCCTGCGCTCTTCGTTTTGTCAGGAATTTCCCGGACTCTCAAAAAATCAAACAGAAATGTAAGAAAAAGTTCAAATCTATTTATCCGGAGTGTGGTATAATGTACGCGGGCAGAAAAACAAGCGGCACCGCAGGTGACATTTGTTTTTCGCCGCGATAACGAGCAAACCGTCTGCGGAGCAGACAGAGAGCGCAGAGCGCGGGTTTGCGAGTACATGTCATCAGATTTTTCCGGAGGATAGATATGAAGAACAGAAAAAATTCTATTTTAAAAGCATTTTGCGCAGTGTTTTTTCTGGCTGTAATTACAGGCGGCGTTTTTCTTTACTGGAAATTTGGACCATCCAGGGAGCGCGCCGATTTAACAAGCGTTTATAAGGCAGACAAAAATGAGACAGTTTTATATTTGAATTATGAAAAACAGGAGGCTGTGGGGATTTATGAAAACGGCCAGACGTATCTGCCCATGGACTGGGTGAGCGAGAACGTCAACAGCCGGTTTTACTGGGATGAAGGGGAGGAGATGCTGGTTTACGCTCTTCCGGAGGAGATTCTCTATGCTGACGGCAGTTCTGTGGGAAGCGGCGGCCAGCCTCTGATTTTAGAGAAGGAGGACGGTGTTTATGTGTCCATGGGGCTGGTGCTAAATTACACGAAAGTCAGAATCCAGGCCTTCGACCGGACCGATGCGAAACGTGTGTTTATTGAGGATACCTTTGAAAACGTCCCTATGGCCGATGTGCGCGGAACGGTGCAGGTCAGGACGAAAAAGGATGTGAAGAGCCCGATTTTGACAGAGTGCAGAAGAGGGGACAGCGTTACAGTTCTGGAAACAGATGAGAAATGGGTAAAGGTGGCTACGCCGGACGGTCATGTAGGCTATGTAAAAAACAGAAAGCTGAAAAATCTCCGTTCTGAGACGATGGAAAGTGACTTTAAAGAGCCGGTGTACCAGAATATTTCCCTGGATGAGAAAATTCTTCTGGCGTTTCATCAGGTGACGATTCCGGAGGCCAATGGAAAGCTGGAGGAGCTTTTAGAGCCGTCTGAGGGAGTCAATGTGATTGTGCCCACCTGGTTTACGCTCAGCAGCAATGATGGGGATTATGAATCCCTGGCCAGCAGAGGCTATGTAGATAAGGCCCATGAGAAGGGACTTCAGGTCTGGGCCATGCTGGACAATTTCAGCAAAGAATGCAGCAAAAACGTCCAGTCCGAGATCCTGCTGTCCAAAACCGCCACCAGGCAGAAGCTGATTGCAGATATGATGGAGGAGGCAGAAAACTACGGCTTTGACGGCTTTAACCTGGATTTCGAGAGCCTGAAGCCTGAAGCGATGCCGCACTATGTCCAGTTTATCAGGGAAATGTCTATTGCCTGCCGGGAACGGGGGCTTGTCCTCTCTGTGGATAATTACGTGCCTTCCGAGTACACGGCTGATTATAACAGGAAAGAGCAGGGAATCGTGGCGGACTATGTGATTATCATGGGCTACGACGAGCATTACGCCGGAGGCGAGAAGGGCTCTACCGCTTCCATCGAATTTGTGGAAAAGGGCATTACAGATACGCTTCTAGAGGTTCCGAAGGAGAAAATCATCAACGCCGTTCCATTCTACACCAGACTCTGGACAGAAGAGGACGGGAAGACGACCTCGTCGGCTCTCGGCATTTACAAGGCCAAAGAGTGGATTGATGAGAATGACGTGGAGCTTTCGTGGCAGGAGGATCTGGGGCAATACTACGGCGAACATAAGGAATCCGAAACGGCCACAGAGTATCTCTGGATGGAAGAGGAGAAATCGCTTGGCCTTAAAATGGATTTAATCAGGAAATATGATCTGGCCGGAACAGCCGGCTGGAAGCTGGGTCTGGAAAGTCCTGAAATCTGGGATGTGATCCAGTGGGACAGCAAAGAAGAAAAATAGAAAAAGGAGAGCCAGGAAAGCTCCTGTGCATTTTGCAGAGAGAAAGCGTTTCTGTTCCAGCGAAGGATCAGAACCACTTTCTCTTTTCTATTTTCTGTACGCGGATGGCAGACATGGGACAGGATAGGAACGGAATATACTGAACGGAACGAAGCGCATTCAGGTGGAGAGATGAGAGCAGCCCATTTTATAAAGCGGCATATGACAGGGGCGCTTTGCGCGGCGCTTCTGACTGTATTTTTATTTTCTGTCTTTCGGTATACGGGACTTTCCGCGGCGGGAAGAAGCGTTCACATGGGTACGAAACAGCCGGTGGTGGTGATTGATGCGGGACACGGAGGCAATGATCCGGGAAAGGTGGGGATAGATCAGAGCCTGGAAAAGGATATTAACCTGGAAATTGCCAAAAAGCTGGCCCGCTATCTGGAACAGGCAGATGTGAGGACAATTCTGACAAGGGAGGAAGACAAAGGACTTTACAGCGAGACGGATACCAGAAAGAAATCAGCTGATATGAAGGCCAGATGCAGCCTGATTGACGAGGCGGATCCGGATCTGGTGGTCAGTATCCACCAGAACAGCTATCACCAGGAGCTGGTATCCGGCGGACAGGTCTTTTACTACACTGGATCTGTAAAAGGAAAACGGCTGGCAGAGGCGGTACAAAGGCGGTTCGATTATGTTCTGGGGGCTCAGAATACCAGAAAAGCCAAGGAAAACAGCAGTTATTATCTGCTGCTTCATGTAAAATGTCCCATTGTGATCGTGGAGTGCGGATTTCTCTCTAACTGGCAGGAGGCGGCCAGGCTGAATTCTCCGGAATATCAGGACAGGATGGCATGGACGATTCACATGGGAGTGATGGAATATTTAAATACCAGATAGGCGGTTCAGATCTTTTCCGGAACAGAGAAAAAGGACACAGACCTTTCCGCGAAAACTTCGCTGCCACCGCGCTGTCACCGCACTGTTATCGCAGGGCCTGCAGTCTTGCACCTGCCTGATTCCTGTGCTATGATAGCGTCAGTATACAAAAGGCAATAGAGAAGAACATGAGGAAGACAGAGGAACGGCAGGCGGATCGCCTAAACAGGAAAGGGAAGCTACGCTGCCAGAAAGAGGTTAAACGGTCATGGATCAGATAAAAACGAAGGTTGTAAAAATCAATGAGGCGTACAGAAGGATGCGGGAGGAGGAGCTGAGCTTTTCTCTGGAAGACAGAAACAGGCCGCAGACTCTGACGGACGAGGACAGAAAGGTTCTGGAGGAAGCGGCAGCAGTGATCAGAAACGGCGGCCTTGCAGCATTTCCCACGGAGACTGTGTACGGTCTGGGAGCGAACGCGCTGGACGAGAAGGCGGCTAAGAAGATTTACGAGGCGAAGGGACGCCCTTCCGACAATCCGCTGATTGCCCACATTGCCGATTTAGACGGGCTGAAGCCGCTGGTATCCGAGATACCGGAGGCGGGAAGAAAGCTGGCAGAGGCCTTCTGGCCAGGGCCCTTGACTTTAGTATTTCCCAAGAGCAGGATCGTGCCCCACGGCACCACAGGAGGCCTGGAGACGGTTGCGGTGCGTATGCCCAGCGATCCGGTGGCAAGAGAACTGATCCGGCTGGCAGGCGTGCCCATCGCCGCTCCCAGCGCCAATACTTCAGGCCGCCCCAGCCCTACCAGAGCGGAGCATGTATTTCAGGATATGGACGGAAAAATTGATCTGATTGTGGACGGCGGCCCGGTGGGAATTGGGGTGGAGTCTACGATTGTAGATGTGACGGAGGAGATTCCCACTCTTCTGCGGCCGGGAGCTATTACCATGGAAATGCTTGGCAGCGTTGTGGGTAAGGTGGATGTGGATCCGGCGATCACAGGCCCCATGCGGGCAGACGTGAAGCCCAAGGCGCCGGGCATGAAATACCGCCATTATGCGCCCAAGGCGTCGCTTACTCTGGTGGAGGGAGACGCAGAGGCGGTGACGGCCCGTATCAATCATCTGGCGGCTGAAAAGCTGGGGGAGGGGCTCAGAGTAGGCATTATCTGCACGGAGGAGACGAAAGAGCTCTATCCGGCCGGAATGGTAAAAAGCATCGGCCTGCGGGCAGACGAGGCTACGGTGGCCCACAACCTTTACGCTGTGCTCAGAGAATTTGACGATCTGGAGGCGGACGTGATCTTTTCCGAGAGTTTTCCTGCCGACGAGCTGGGTCAGGCGATTATGAACCGGCTGAATAAGGCGGCGGGCTACCAGATCATTCAGGCATAACGCCGGGAACAAAAGGGCAGAGTGAACGAACGCCGGAATTAAAAACGGCAAAGCAGGAGGAGGCAGTACCATGAACGGGGCAGAAAAAGCAGAGGAAACGGCAAAGACAGAAGAGACAGTCAAAATCAGAGGCAGAGTCTGCAAATCAGAAAAGAGGGCGGATTACATTACCTGGGACGAGTATTTTATGGGAGTCGCCAAGCTGGCGGCCATGCGATCCAAGGATCCCAGCACCCAGGTGGGGGCCTGTATTGTCAGCAGCGACAATAAGATTCTCTCCATGGGATACAACGGATTTCCCATCGGCTGCTCGGACGACGAATTTCCGTGGGGAAAGGAGCACGAAACAGACGATCCCTACAATGCCAAGTATCTCTATACGACTCACAGCGAGCTGAACGCCATTTTGAATTACAGGGGAGGCAGTCTGGAGGGCAGCAAGCTCTATGTTACCTTATTTCCCTGCAACGAGTGCGCCAAGGCGATTATCCAGGCGGGCATCCGCACACTGGTCTACGACAGCGACAAATATGGAAACACGCCGTCCGTCCGGGCCTCTAAGAGGATGCTGGACGCGGCGGGAGTGAGGTATTACAAATACAATCCAACGGGAAGAAAGATAGAGGTATCTCTGTAGATGAAATTTTTGCTGGCGGCGGTAAACGCCAAGTATATTCACTCGAATCTGGGCGTCTACAGCCTGAAAAAGTACGCGGACGAGAAGAGAAAACAGCAGGGGACGGCTTTTTCTGGGCCGGACTGGGAGATAGAGATAGGAGAATATACCATTAACCACCAGATGGATTATATTCTGCAGGACATTTATGAGAAGGCTCCCGACGCGGTGGGCTTTTCCTGCTATATCTGGAATATTCTCTATGTGCAGGAGCTGATAAGAGATCTGAAAAAGGTGCTGCCCCAGACGGAAATCTGGCTGGGAGGGCCGGAGGTTTCCTACCGGGCAGAGGAATTTTTAAGGAAGGAACCATCGGCGCGCGGCGTTATGGCCGGGGAAGGGGAGGAGACCTTTTTCCGGCTTCTGGGCGCTGCAAAAAGACAGGATGCCGGATCGTCCGTCTGGCGGGACGAGGCCTTGGAACAGATCCCGGGCCTTGTGTTTCGAAGAGAGGCTGGAAGCGGAAGCAGCAGCGGCCCTGAAACAGGAGAGATTGTGAAAAATCCGCCTGCGCCGCTGATGGATTTGGACGATATTCCCTTTGTCTACAGTGACTTAAAGGGACTGGAGAACAGGATTATCTACTATGAGAGCAGCAGGGGATGCCCCTTTTCCTGCAGCTACTGTCTTTCTTCTATTGATAAGACGGTGCGGTTTCGGAGCCTGGATCGGGTGAAGCGGGAGCTGGCCTTTTTCCTGGAGAACCGCGTCCCTCAGGTGAAATTCGTGGATCGGACCTTTAACTGCAAAAAGAGCCATTCCATGGAAATCTGGCGTTTTATCCAGGAACACGACAATGGAATCACAAACTTTCATTTCGAGATTTCAGCAGATCTGCTGTCGGAGGAGGAGCTTTCTCTGCTGTCCCAGATGCGCCCCGGGCTGGTTCAGCTGGAGATTGGCGTTCAGACTACGAACCCGGACACGATCCGGGAGATCAGGCGTCGGATGGATCTGGGAAAACTGGAGTCTCACGTCAGGCAGATCAACGGGTTTGGAAATATCCACCAGCATCTGGATTTAATCGCAGGACTGCCATGGGAGGGATACGAGTCCTTTAAGCGTTCCTTTAACCAGGTTTACGCCATGGAGCCGGAACAGCTGCAGCTGGGCTTTCTGAAGGTGCTCTCCGGCTCCTATATGGAGGAGAGGGCGCAGGACTACGGCCTTCGATTCAGAGACACGCCTCCCTACGAGGTGCTGGCCACCAGATGGCTGTCTTACGGGGAACTGATCCGGCTGAAGGGCGTGGAGGAGATGGTGGAAATCTACTACAACAGCGGCCAGTTCAGAAACACTGTGAAGGAGCTGCAGAAGGAGTTTTTATCGCCCTTTGACATGTATGAGTCTCTGCGGGAATACTACAGAGAAGAGGGACTTTCGGCGGTCAGCCACAGCAGGAACGCCAGGTACGAGATTCTCTTTGCGTTTATTGAGAAAACGCTGGGGAAGAGACCTCAGACAGGCGTGCAGACCAGCGCTCAGACAGAGGGCCAGACAGAAGAACAGGCAGAAGACCGGACAGAGGAACCGGCAGACCGGCTGGAGCTGTACCGGGATCTGCTGACAGAGGATCTTTACCTTCGCGAAAACGCCAAGAGCCGCCCCTCCTTTGCGAGAGATCTGTCTCCCTTCAAGGAGGAAATAAAGCAGTTTTTTATCAGAGAGGGAAAGGAACCGCGCCGTCTGACAGGATATGAAGGGTATGATTCCAGGCAGATGAGCCGGATGGCCCACATGGAAGTTATGCGGGACGGCCGGATGCTGCTGTTTGACTATCTGTGCCGGGACGCGCTTCTCGGAAATGCCAGAATCATCGAGGCAGGCAGAATCAGGAGGGTATAACGAAACAGCAGAGCCGGGCGAAAGAAGGAAGCAAAAGACCATTTATCATTTTTACGAAAAAGGGGAACAATAGCTGTGAGACGAGAGACGAAGGCCCAGAAGGCGGAGCGGGTGAAGAGAATCCTTGAGCTGCTTGACCAGGAATACGGCACAGAGTACCGCTGCTACCTGAATCACGAGACGCCGTGGCAGCTCTTAATCGCCGTGATTATGAGCGCCCAGTGTACGGACGCCAGGGTAAATATCGTGACGGAGACTCTGTTTAAAAAATACGACACGCTGGAGAAGTTTGCCGCCGCCGATCAGAGGGAGCTGGAGCAGGATATCCACTCCATCGGCTTTTACCATTCCAAGGCGAAGAATATCATTGCCTGCTGTCAGGCGCTGGTGGAGCGGTTTGGCAGCCAGGTTCCGGAACGGATGGAGGATCTGCTGACTCTGGCAGGAGTGGGCAGGAAGACGGCCAATGTAATCCGCGGCAATATTTACAATGAACCCAGCATTGTGGTGGACACCCACGTAAAGCGGATTTCCAGAAAGCTGGGGCTTGCGAAGGAGGAGGACCCGGAGAAAATCGAGTATGAGCTGATGAAGGTGCTGCCAAAAGATCACTGGATTCTGTGGAATATCCACATTATTACACTGGGAAGAACGATCTGCACAGCCAGAAACCCCAGATGCCGGGACTGCTTTCTGAGGGAGGAATGCCCTGGAAAAGAGGCGGAGCTGTGATGGAAGAGAAAAGAAAAGAGACGCCTGCCCAGGTGGGAAACTCCTATCTGGCGCTGGATCTGGAGACTACAGGGCTGGATCCGAAGCGCGATAAAATCATAGAGATTGGAGCCTGCCGGGTGAGGGACGGGGAGATAGAGAAGGAGCTTTCCCTGCTTATTCATCCTCACCAGCCCCTTCCGGAGCGGATCACAGCGCTGACAGGCATTACGGACGAAATGCTTTCGGAGGCGCCGGACATGGAGTCTGTCATCGGCCAGGTGATGGACTTCTGCGGCGATCTTCCGATTCTGGGCCACCATGTGATCTTTGATTACAGCTTTTTAAAGCGGGCCGCAGTCAACGCAGGCTTTCCCTTTGAGAGAACGGGCATTGATACGCTGGGACTCTGCCGCCGGTTTATGCCAGAGGAGGAGAAAAAGAATCTGTCCGCCGCCTGCGCCTGGTATCAGGTTCCGGAGGAGACGGCCCACCGGGCGCTCTCAGACGCCAGAATGGCCCATTTCCTGTATCAGAAAATCAGGGCTCTGAACATTTCCGGACATGAGGAGACTTTTTTGCCAAAGCCCCTGATTTATAAGGTAAAAAGGGAACAGCCGGCCTCAAAAAAGCAAAAAGAAGGCTTGCGGGAATTGGCAAAATATCATAGAATAAACCTATCTGTTGACATAGAATACCTGACGCGCAGCGAGGCGTCCAGGATGACAGATAAAATCATATTTCAGTACGGAAGAATGAAAAAGAGGTGAGAGACGTATGTTTATGGGAAATAATAAGTCAAAGAAGATTATCACTACGATTATGGTTGTGATCATTCTCATAACCATGGTAGGAGGAACTGTGATCGCAGGCTTATCCTCCTTATTTTAGGGAAGAGGAGTTTTCCAGCGTATGAAGAGGAATTTATGGACAGCCGGTCTGACAGCAGCTCTGTCAGCCGGAATTTTATTTATGCAGCCTGTGATCGCGGAGGCGGGAATCCTTCCGGAGGGATTTTCTGTGGCGGGGGCAGGAGACGAGGCTCTTGATTTTTCCGGGCAGACGGCGGAGGAGGCCTCCGGGAAGCTGGAGGAGTATGTAGGATCCATGGCGGAGGAGAAGATTTCCATCTCCATCGACGGAACCAGCTTTTCCTCCACAGCCGGAGATCTGGGGCTCTACTGGGAAAACAAAGAGGAGTTAAACGCCGCTATTGGGGAGTATTCCGGAGGAAATCTTCTGGAGCGCTTCGCGCGGACGAAGAAGCTTGAGAAGGAACCGCTTTCCCTGGCTGTGAAGGCTTCTCTGGACGATGAAAAGCTGTCGGCCTTTGTAAACGACAACTGCGCGCCCTACGTGCGGGAGGCGAGGGACGCGTCCATTTCCAGAGAGAACGGCGCCTTTGTCATTACAGACGAGGAGATTGGACTGGGAGTCGATTTCGAGGCCACCAGAGAGGCTCTGAATACTGCCCTGAACCAGGGAATTTCCGACTCCATCTCTGTGGAGGCAGTGGTGACGGAGGCAGAGCCAAGAATCCGCAGATCGGATCTGGAGAGCATTTCAGATGTGCTTGGAACCTTCAGCACGAATTTTAACGCGGGAGACCGCTCCAGAACCCAGAACCTGAAGACGGGAGCCGGAAAGATCAACGGTACGGTGCTGATGCCCGGAGACGAATTTTCAGCCTATACCTGGCTGACGCCGTTTACCATTGAGAACGGATATGCGGCCGCTGGATCCTACGAGAACGGCCGGACGGTGGATTCCATCGGAGGAGGCGCCTGCCAGCTGTGTACCACGCTCTATAACGTGGTTCTTCGGGCGGAGCTTGAGGTGACGCAGAGGCAGAACCATTCCATGACTGTGGGATATGTGAAGCCCTCTGAGGACGCGGCCATTGCGGGAACCTACAAGGATCTGAAGTTTAAGAATAACTACGACACGCCGATCTATCTTGAAGGTTCTGTCGCAGGAAACACGCTGACCTTTACGGCTTACGGAAAGGACACCAGGCCGGAGGGAAGAACGGTAGAGTTTGTTTCCGAGACGCTGGGAACGACAGATCCGGGCACTCCGGTAGAAAAGCCGGATCCGTCCCTGGCTCCGGGGGCCAGAGTGAAGGAGTCCTCCGGACACGTTGGAAAGAAGTCGAGACTCTGGAAGGTAGTCTATGAAAACGGAGTGGAGACGGGACGGGAAATTCTCCACACAGACACCTACATGGCGTCAAAGGCCGTGTACCGGGTAGGCCCGGCGGCTCCGTCCGTGCCGGCTGTCACCGAACCGTCGGCTCCGGCAGAGACGCAGCCTCAGGAGAACGCTCCTGTACAGGAACAGCCGTCAGGCCCCGCAGGACCGGCCTCAGAGCCTGTAAGCCCTGCCGCTCCGGCGGCGGATCCGGCTTCTGTGCCGGCTCCAGGAGCGCCGGCCTAGAAAAGGCCCATAGGAGGAGCGCATGAACAGACATTTGAATCAGGAACAGGAGAAAAGGCCCGGCTCATTGAAGCCGGGCCAGGATCTTATCATAGCCGGAAGCATCGGCCTCACGGGGGCGGCTCTGGCCGCCAGAGCAGGGGAGAAGGCCGTCAGAGAGCACTTTTCGAGCCAGTATGCAGAGCGGATTTTTACTCTGGATCAGGGACTTCTGTCTCAGGAGGAGGCAGAAGAGATCGGCAGGTTGGCGGGAGCCACGGATATGGAGCCGGTGGAAGAGGGCGGTTTTATGAACTGTCTCTGGCGGCTTCTGGAGGCCTATGGCCTGGGCTGCGTCATCGAGCTCCGCGCTATTTTGCTTCGCCAGGAGACGGTAGAGGCCTGCGAGGTCTTTGACCTGAATCCTTACCGGCTCCACTCCGCCGGATGCTTTCTTATGGCGGCAGACAGCGGCTTTGAAGCGGTGAGAGAGCTTGAAAGAAGAGGCTTTGAGGGCGCGGTAATTGGCACCGTAAAGCCCGGCCCGGCCCGACGCATTTTAAATGGAGAGATTGAGACCTTTCTGGATCGCCCCAAGGCTGATGAGCTGGAAAAATTAGGATTATTAAAATAATTTTAAAAATTTCGGATATTTCAAAAATTACAAAACAACATATAAAACGCATCATGATATTCAATGACTATAATGGCAGAACAAGCATAAGAAATCAGAAGGAGGCAGCGGTATGAGAGAACGAATTTTAGCAGTCATCGAAAAAAACAGCCGGATCAGCACAGCGGAGCTGGCGGAAATCCTGGGGGAGAATGAAGCGGCGGTGGCGGCGGAGATTGCCGAAATGGAAGAGGAACACATTATCTGCGGCTACCATACCCTGATTAACTGGGACAACACAGAGGATGAGAAGGTGATCGCGCTGATCGAGGTGAAGGTGACGCCGCAGAGACAGATGGGCTTTGAAAAGATCGCGGAGCGCCTTTCTCTCTACAGCGAGGTAAAGGCTGTGTATCTGATGTCCGGCGCCTTTGATTTTACTGTGATTATTGAGGGCAAGAGCATGCGCGGCGTGGCCCAGTTCGTATCGGAGAAGCTGGCTACCATTGACTCTGTCATCAGCACGGCCACCCATTTTGTGCTGAAAAAATATAAGGACCACGGCACAGTTTTAAACGACGGCCCCCAGGATGAAAGGATGTTGATTAACCCATGAGAAACCCCTTATCAAACACGATTGTAACGATTCCGCCGTCCGGCATCAGGAAGTTTTTCGACATTGTAAGCGAGATGGAGGGAGCCATTTCCCTGGGCGTAGGCGAGCCGGATTTCGACACGCCCTGGCATGTGAGGGACGCGGGCATCCGCTCCCTGGAGATGGGAAAAACCTTCTACACCTCCAACGCAGGCCTTAAGGAGCTGAAGCAGGAGATCTGCAATTATCTGAAACGGCGGATGCAGGTGGAGTACGATTACAATACAGAGGTGATGGTGACCATTGGCGGCAGCGAGGCCATCGACGCAGCTCTGCGGGCTATGCTGGATCCGGGCGACGAGGTGCTGATTCCCCAGCCCAGCTACGTATCCTACGTTCCCTGCACCATTTTAGCCGGCGGCGTTCCGGTGGTGATTGAGCTGGAGGAGAAGGATCAGTTCCGCCTGACCAGGGAGAAGCTTCTGGAGAAGATCACAGATAAGACGAAAGTGTTAGTGCTTCCCTTCCCCAATAATCCTACAGGAGCGATTATGGAGCGGGAGGATCTGGAGGCAGTTGCAAAGGTAGTGGAGGAGAAGGATCTCTTCGTCATCAGCGACGAGATCTATGCCGAGCTGACCTATAAGAAAAAGCACATGACCATCGCTTCCCTGCCCGGCATGAGGGAGAGAACTGTATTGATCAACGGTTTTTCCAAGGCCTATGCCATGACGGGCTGGAGAATCGGCTACGCCTGCGCGCCGGCCCTGATTTTAAAGCAGATGTTAAAGATCCACCAGTACGCCATCATGTGCGCTCCTACCACCAGCCAGTACGCGGCGGTGGAAGCCGTGAAGAACGGGGACGCTGATATCGAGGAGATGAAGCGTTCCTACGACGAAAGGCGCAGATATCTGTTAAAGGAATTCCGCTCTCTGGGGATGGACTGCTTTGAGCCTTACGGCGCGTTCTACATGTTCCCCAGTATTAAACGGTTCCACATGACTTCCGAGGAGTTTGCCACCAGGCTGCTCAGGGAAGAGAAGATTGCCATTGTGCCGGGAACGGCCTTTGGAGACTGCGGAGAGGGGTATCTGAGAGTTTCCTACGCTTACTCCCTGGAGGATCTGAAACGGGCAATCCGCAGAATCCGCCGGTTTGTGAACCGCCTGGACGAGGAGAATGGCGCAGGAGAGAAGAGCGGGCAGCCAGACCAGGAAGAAAAGAGAGCTGGAAAGCAAAGATAGGGAAAGAGGTTGACATAAGATGAACATTGTGCTGTATGAGCCGGAGATGCCGGCCAATACCGGAAATATTGGAAGAACCTGCGTGGCCACGGGAACCAGGCTGCACCTGATAGAGCCCCTTGGATTTAAGCTGAATGAGAAGGCGTTAAAGCGGGCGGGGCTGGATTACTGGGACAAGCTGGACGTGACAGTGTACAGCGATTTTCAGGATTTTCTGGACAGGAATCCAGGCGCGAAAATCTATATGGCGACTACCAAGGCGCCGAACGTGTACACAGAGGCTTCCTATGAGCCGGACTGCTACATCATGTTCGGACCAGAGAGCCGCGGGATTCCGGAGGATATCCTGGTAAACCATCAGGAAACCTGCGTCAGGATTCCCATGTGGGGCGATATCCGCTCTCTGAATCTGTCCAATTCTGTCTCCATTATCCTCTATGAGGCATTGAGACAGAACGGATTTGAGAAAATGACGATGCAGGGACATTTGAGAAACTACGACTGGCAGTAAAAATAGAAGACAGGAGGAAATGCCATGATTCTTCAGAGTACGCGCGTCTGGGCGGCGGGACAGTTTCTGCCCCTTCAGCTTCAGATCGAGGGAGACAAGATTGTTCAGGTATTGGAATACAAAAGCCAGGAGGCGGACGAGGACTGGGGCGATAAGCGCATTGTCCCGGGTTTCATTGACGTCCACACCCACGGAGCCTATGGCTTCGATACCAACGACGCGGAGCCGGAAGGTCTTAAGGACTGGATGAGACGGATTCCGGAGGAGGGAGTGACCTCCATTCTGCCTACCACGGTAACGCAGATGCCGGAGGTGCTTTCAGCCGCAGTAAAAAACGTGGCGGACGTGGCAGAGGGAGAGTACGAGGGAGCGGAGATCCTGGGCATCCACTTTGAGGGGCCGTTCTTAGACATGGAGTACAAGGGGGCTCAGCCGCCGGAGGCCATTGCGGTTCCCAGCGTGGAGCAGTTTAAGAAGTACCAGGAGGCCGCCAGAGGCCATATCCGCTATATTACTCTGGCTCCGGAGCACGATCCGGGACTGGCCCTGACCCGCTATCTGAAGCAGACAGGCGTAGTAGTCAGCATGGGTCATTCCTGCGCGACCTATGAGCAGGCCATGCTGGCCATTGCCAACGGGGCCTCCTCCATGACGCATGTTTACAATGGAATGACAGCCTTCACCCACAGAAAGCCGGGGCTGGTGGGAGCCGCCTTCCGGGTGAGAGATATTTACGGAGAGGTGATTGCAGACGGACACCACTCCCACGTATCGGCTCTTAATAACTTCTACCAGCTGAAGGGCCGTGACTTCGCCATGATGGTGACAGACTCCCTGAGAGCCAAGCACTGCCCGCCGGGAGGAAAGTACCAGCTGGGCGGCCATGACATCGAAATCACTGCGGAGGGACTGGCCTACCTGAAGGGCACGAATACTATCGCTGGCAGCACCCTGCACATGAACCGGGGCCTTCAGATTCTGGTGGAGAAGGCCATGATTCCATTTGATTCAGCCCTTAATTCCTGCACCATCAACCCGGCCAGATGCCTGGGCGTGGACGACAGGAAAGGAAAGATCTGCGCTGGATACGACGCGGATCTGGTGGTTCTGGAGGACAATTACGACGTGGCCCAGACCTACTGCCGCGGCAGAAAGATGCTGTAATTTACCAGAAATAATCAGATAATAACAGATAATAATAGGAAGAGTCTGCGGTAAAAGAGACTGTACATGAAAAGAGGCCGTATGTTCCGGAACCATTGTGGTGCACTGGAAGATACAGCCTCTTTTTTATTGAAATTCAAATTGTAATCAAATGGCAAAATCAAATGATTTAGAATACGCCCTTTTCTTTTGCCAGGGACAGGGCCTCTGTATCTGCGATAATCACAGCGTCAGGATGAAGCTGAAGGACAGACGCCGGCACGTGAGGAGTCACAGGGCCGAAGCATGTATCGAAGATAGCCTGAGCCTTTCCGGCGCCGGAAGCTAAAAGAAGGATCTTCTTGGCGGCCATGATATTTCCGATTCCCATGGTGTAGGCCTGCTTCGGAACCTCGTCGATGGAGGAGAAAAATCTGGCGTTGGCCTCGATGGTGCTCTGTGTCAGATCCACGCAGTGGGTTCCTACTACGAACTCGCCGCAGGGCTCGTTAAATCCGATGTGTCCGTTTCCGCCGATGCCTAACAGCTGCAGGTCAACGCCGCCCATAGAGAGAATCTGCGCGTCATAGTCTGCGCAGGCCTTGTCGGAGTCAGGCTCTTTTCCGTTGGGCACATGAGTACGGGCCTTGTCGATGTTTACATGGTCAAACAGGTGATGGTTCATAAAATAGCGGTAGCTCTGGTCGTTGTCCTCGGAGAGACCTCTGTACTCGTCAAGATTGACAGAGGAAACCTGGGAGAAGTCCAGAACGCCCTGCTCAAAACGTGTTACCAGCTCCTTGTAGGTTCCTTCCGGAGTAGATCCTGTGGCAAGTCCCAGCACACAGTCTGGCTTTAAAATGACCTGGGCAGCAATGAGATCAGCGGCCTTGCGGCTTAAGTCTTCATAATTCGCAGCTTCAATAATTCGCATAATCAATTCTCCTTTATCATTTAATTGCCCATCCGGCAGGAAGAAGAATAAAACGGAAATCTCCGGGCAGGATGCGCGTTTGCTTTCCTATTATAATCGATTTTCACAGGGTTTTTCAATGCCTGGAAGAAAACAAATGGGCAGATTCGTGATTGTATGCGATTAAGAACTTGCCATTGACGGGGAATATGCGTTATATTCTTAACGATAAAGGTGGGAATAAAACGCGGACAGCGTTTTTACTGAAATAGATCCCAGACAAAAGTATAGAAAAGAGAGGTTACAGTATGAGAGGAGTAGAGACACGAATCCAGGAAATCCGTCACCGAATTTTCCGTGAGGTGGCGCGTATGGCCTATCACACAGAGTGGCCGGTAGATAAGAGAATTGAGGAGCTTCCATATAAGATTATTCCGGGAGAGGTTGGAAACTTCAGAAACGACGTTTTCTTAGAGAGAGCGATTGTAGGAGAGCGTTTAAGACTGGCTATGGGCCTTCCGTGCAGAGGCGCGGCAGAGCACGCTCCGTTATCCGACAATATCGAGGCGGCAGACAAGGCAGAGACCTACTACACCCCGCCGTTAATCAATGTAATTAAGTTTGCCTGCAACGCCTGCCATGAGAAGCGCGTGTACGTGACAGACGGATGCCAGGGCTGTCTGGCTCATCCGTGCGTGGAGGTCTGTCCGAAGGGAGCCGTAACTCTGGACAGAACAAACGGCCGGTCCTACATTGATCAGGACAAGTGCATCAAGTGCGGAAAGTGTAAGGATGTCTGCGGATATAACGCAATTATCGTGCAGGAGCGCCCCTGCGCGGCAGCCTGCGGTATGGACGCCATCCACTCTGACGCAAACGGAAAGGCCGAGATTGATTATGAGAAGTGCGTTTCCTGCGGACAGTGTCTTGTAAACTGCCCATTTGGCGCAATTGCAGATAAATCTCAGATTTTCCAGGTAATTCGTGCAATTCAGTCCGGAGAGCGCGTATACGCGGCGGTAGCTCCTGCGTTCGTAGGCCAGTTCGGACCTAAGGTGACTCCAGGAAAGATGCGTGCGGCTATGAAGCAGCTGGGCTTTGCGGATGTATTCGAGGTGGCTATCGGAGCTGACCTGTGCGCCACACAGGAGGCCATTGACTTTATGAAAGAGGTTCCAAACGAGATTCCGTTTATGGCGACCTCCTGCTGTCCGGCATGGTCCATGATGGCTAAGAAGCTGTTCCCAGAGCAGGCCAACTGCATTTCCATGGCCCTGACGCCTATGACTCTGACAGCCAGACTGATTAAGAGCAAGCACGAGAACGCTAAGATTGTATTTATTGGACCGTGCGCAGCTAAGAAGCTGGAGGCTATGAGAAGAAGCGTGCGCAGCGAGGTAGATTTCGTACTGACCTTTGAGGAGATGGCTGGAATCTTTGACGCGAAGCATGTGGATATCGAGAACATGGAGGAAGATCCGGACGGCGTAAACGACGCTTCCACAGACGGCCGTAACTTTGCCGTAGCAGGAGGCGTTGCCCAGTCTGTTGTAAATGTAATTAAGAAGAGATTCCCAGAGAGGGAGATCAAGATTGCCAACGCAGAGGGCTTAAAGGACTGCCGCAAGCTCTTAACTCTTGCCAAAGCAGGAAAATACAACGGCTATCTGTTAGAGGGTATGGCCTGCCCAGGCGGCTGCGTAGCCGGTGCGGGAACCATGCAGCCGATCAAGAAGTCCCAGGCTGCCGTAAAGCAGTACGCGTCCAAGGCACAGCATGCGACGTCCAGCGAGACAGAGTATGTAAAAGAGCTGGATAAGCTGGTTGACTAATGAAACGAAATGTCTGAGGAAAAATTTTCTTGTTCCAATTAAAGTCACCGAAAATTTTTCCTCGGGCATAAAGGCGTATACAGACTGTATTTCCGGCATGACCTGCGTATGTATGAAATCTGCCGGCCATTGACTTTCCTGTGGGGATTGCTTATACTGATGTTAGCGTCAGTGTATAAAGAGCAATACAGCGTGTTGTTCCTTCTACACTGACGCTAAATTCCTTGAAAGGAGACAGATGTATGAAAATAGCAATTCCATATGCGGAGGAGCAGGTATTTCAGCATTTCAATGAAGCTTCTCAGTTTAAGATTTATACAGTGGACGAGTTTGATATTCTAGAGGAGGAGCTGGTATCCATTTCCCAGGACACGCCTGCGCAGACGGCGGCAGCCCTGAAAGCTCAGGGAGTCAATGTGGTGATCTGCGGCAACATCGGCGTGGCTTCCCTTTTAAATCTTCAGGACGCTAAGATTCAGGTTATGGGCGGCGCCTACGGGGCGGCCAGAGAACAGGTAGAAAAGTTCTTAAACGGCCAGCTTCACTTCGAGACAAAAGAGAGCAGAAGCCAGCAGCAGTCCGGCGAGAGCAATGGAAACGTGAGTGCCTGCGGGAATCAGTGCTTTTAGAGAGTAAAGCTAAAAATCCAGTTTTTCAGTTCCACTAAAAGCTTAGTCACTGAAAAACTGGATTTTAATTCCACCAACAATAATAAACAAAACAATCATCGCCAAATAGCTTTACACTTGGAATTAGTTTACCATTATTATCAATAAGAAAAGTGGATTACGAAAAATCTGTTACTTCTCTAATATCGCTTGGAAATATATCTTTCGGTTCATTAAAAATTTGTTTTATCTCATAAAGAGATAATTTGCTGAAAATAATCAAGGTGTCAGCAGTAATACACTGCTCATTATTATCTTCTTCCAATCCATAGACTTGTACAAAAATTTTTGCAGTTTCATCTATGCTAAGTAATTTTTCAATCAAAGTAATGTATTTTTGTTTCCCTTCAAGACGTTCACATGAGAAATCTGTAAAATCATCCGTTGGGTCTAAGAAATCCTTGTATGAAAACCACTAATTATTTGTATAATTTCTATTCGATTCATCAATTTTCAGCAATGTTAAAATTGTGCCCTTTTGTTGGTTATTCATGTTATTTCCCTCTTAAAAATTACCGATTTTTCTATTTCTCTACAAATTCCGAGTTATCGCTTTATCCAACTCCCCGATAAATGGCATTTCATTCTTCTATCCAAGATTTGAATATTTCTAAAACAGTTACTAAATTATTGGGACTACAAGCAGCTGAAAAAATTTTATTAGTAACTTTACAATGTAACCAGCTCATATCATTTTCAAAGTCCTGATAAATCTCTTGAAAGGGTTTATTTTCTACTTCTGTACTGCTTAAATCTATATCTATATGCCAGCCTGGATTATCCAATGTTTCTATTTTAATTCCATAAAAATGTTGCCAATCGTCAACACAATTTTGAGCAAACCATGTTTGTAGCCATTGTAAAATATCCATTATATTACCCTTCTATTACTTCAAATTTTTTATTTTGCTCAACTTTCCAACAAACTGGAAGTTAGCGATTTCTTTTTCCGGTATTCTCTGTCCCACGGATTTCCTCATGATAGAAATAATCTACGATCACCGGATGTCCCTGCGGGACTCTGCCATAAGGCATTTCATTATCCACAAAGGCACAATTATACTTCTTAGCCATTTTCTCAGTTTTTACTTCAAGTGCTTCAAAGTAGCTGCGGTTATGCTTGTTATAGATCTCATCGTAAAGCGGTACAAGGTCAGGATATTTTCCGGCGATATAATCCATAATCGTCTTCTTGAAGCCGCCTCGAAGATTGAGATTTTCGAGCCAGAACAGATCGCACTGATCCTTTACCCGCTCAAAGATCGCTTCAAAGTCCGTGATACCGGGAAATACCGGGGATACGAAACAGACTGTACGGATACCTGCATCATATACCTGCTTCATAGCAGCGATGCGCCGCTCAATGCTCGAAGCAGAGTCCATATCGTTCTTGAAATTTTCATCCAGTGTGTTGATCGACCATGAAACGGTCACTCGTCCAAGGTTCTTCAGCAGATCAATATCCCGTACCACAAGATCAGACTTTGTGCAGATCAAAATATCTGCGTCACTGCCGATCAACTGCTCCAGAAGTTTTCTGGTATTCCCGAATTGCTCTTCCTGTGGATTGTAGCCATCCGTCACAGAACCGATGACCACACGCTGTCCGGCATATTTCTTCGGATTTTTAATTTCCGGCCAATGCTTCACATCAAGGAAAGTGCCCCATTCCTCCGTGTGTCCGGTAAAACGCTTCATAAAAGAAGCATAGCAATACTTGCAGGCATGTGTACAGCCCACATAGGGATTGACCGAGTACCCGCCTACCGGCAGACTGGACTTGGTCATGATGTTCTTTGTTTCCACCTCACGAATGAGGATTCCATTTATTACTTCTTCCATGATTTCTGTACCTCTAACACTTTATTAAATTCTTCCGGCATTTCCTGAATCATATTTTCATCCCCTATGATAGGGACAAGGTCTTCCTTCATAAACACCGGAATGCCGAGTGCGTGTGCCTGATCCGTCAGAGACCATGCCCATTCCGGCTCCGTATGAATCTTCCTGCTCTGAGCCCCGGTCATAGTGCCGACAACGATCCAGTTGATTCCGGAAAGGTCAACTGTACCGGGATCGTCGAATAACGGTTCAAAGGTAACATGGTAATGCTTTGCTCTGATGTTTTTCCGAAGGGCGTCGATACGCCACAGTTCGGCTTTCCTCGTCACCGTAACGCCAAACCATGCGTTTTCCAGATCGGTATCAAAATCCAGTAAATCAGGTCGCTTGGTAAGGAACAGGAACTGATGTTGTGGATTTTCACGGATCTTTGCAAATACCTCGTCTCTCCATTCCGGCTTCCATCCGGAGAGATCGCTCATCCCGGTAAGAAGAAAGTTCTGCGGACGTTTCTTTTCCATCATCTTGAGCTTACCCGGAAAGAATTCAGGGTCAGCGAAGTCATCAATCATATGCCAGCGTTTCACGTTGTTGCGGGCATAGCAATATGTACATCCCACTGTGCAGCCGATGACGATATTCATGTTCTGAATCTGATCTTTGATACAAATACTCATGACTTCTGCCACTCCTCAAGATTCTTTCTGATGCGGTCGAGGCATTCCTCAAACCGGGTAATTTCTTCCTCTGAAAAACCTTTGTAGTAAATACTGCCCATCTCATCAGATACAAAATCGTACTCGCCCTTTAAGGCATGTGCTTTCTCAGTCAGAAACAGGAGTGTTTTCCTTTTGTCCGTTTCAGACTGAACACGGCTTATCAGCCCTTGATTTTCCATTCTTTCCAGCATCGTAGTAAGAGATGTTATCGCTAATCCGCATTTAGTCGAGAGTGACCTGATTGAGATACCATCCTCCTGCCACAGCACATAAAGAATACGTCCCTGGGCTCCATTAAACGCATCAATATTCTTTTCACTGAGAATCTTCTCGAAAATCCGGTCTCCAAGCTGTTTTATTTTGGTGACAAGAAATCCTCCATTCATTTCCATGCAAAAGCTCCTATATAGTAGTTTATTAAAAACATACTATATAGGAGTTTTATTGTCAAGAGTTTATATGTCTTAATAGGTAAATTCCGTTTTTTCAATTCTTCAAACTGCGATTTGTCCGTTTCTTTATCCCTATATTATAACAGTTGTACATATTCGCAACAACAAAAATGAACATACATCTTGGCATTTTGCTGTCTTTCCCAATAAGAGCTGCAAAAAAAGGGATGTTTTCCAGTGACTTTAGGTGGAACGAGGAAAACATCCCTTTTTTGATTCGCGTCTACCACAAACCTACCTGAGAAAAGGAGAAGATTTCCGGTGACTTTAAGTGGAACGAAGAAAACATCCCTTTTTTGGTTCATCCTTCTACCGCAAACCCGCTTAAGAAAAGGAGAAGATTTCCGGTGACTTTAAGCGGAACGAGGAACTCCTCCCTTTTTCTTGATTCGCGTCTACCGCAAACCCACTTAAGAAAAGGAGAAGATTTCTGGTGACTTTAAGTGGAACAAGGAAATCTTCTCCTTTTCTTCACCCCCTACTCTGACTTCACTTCCTTCCACAAACGGTTGTATATCATATCGACTTCGTCTCCCAGATACTGAAAGACCTCGGAATGTTTCAGCTCGTCTGTGTCGGGGAACAGAGCCTTATTGTTCTGAAGCTCTGGATCCAGCAGCTCCTTGGCAGCCCGGTTGGGGGTGGCGTAGGTAATGTACTCGAAGTTTTTCTTTGCAATGTCAGGGCGGCAGAGGAAATTGATCCATTTTTCTGCATTTTCTTTATTTTTCGCGTTTTTCGGAATTACCCAGGCATCAATCCAGATATTTGTGCCCTCCTCGGGGATTACGTATTCCAGCTGATAGTCCAGATTCTGTCTGGCGGCCTCCTCCTGGATAAAGAGCATCTCGCCGGAGTAGATGACGCCTGCGGCCGCCTCCCCGCCGATCATCTTGTCTCTGACTTGATCAATCACATAGGCCTGCACCAGAGGCTTCTGGGCAATCAGAAGATCTCTGGCCTCCTTCAGTTCAGCCTCGCTGGTGGAGTTTAAGGAGTATCCCAGAGATTTGAGGGCCACCATGAAGGCGTCCCTGACGCTGTCCTGCATGAGGATTTCCCCCTGGTAGGCCGGATTCCACAGATCGGCCCACTTGGCAGGAGGATTCAGCCCCAGCTCCTCCACCCGCTTCGTATTGTAGAGGATGCCTACTGTGCCCCAGGTGTAGGGAACCGCGTACCGGTTGCCAGGATCAAAGCTCTCGGCTTTTTCCATATATTCCGGATCAATATTTTTAATATTCGGTATGTTATCGTAGTTAATTTCGGCCAGCATGCCGTTTTCCGCCATTTTCTGAATCATGTAGTCAGAGGGACAGACCACGTCATAGGCGACGCCGCCCGCTTCCACCACCGGATACATTTCTTCGTTGGTTTCAAACAGATCGTAGATCACATCAATGCCGGTTTCCTCCTCGAATTCCTCTATCACAGATTCATCAATGTACTCGCCCCAGTTGTAGACGTAGAGCTCGTTGGAGGACTGGGAGGCATAGCGGATATAGGTGGCGGCGCAGACGGTGCACACGATGGCAAAGGAAGCCGCAGCCAGAAGTCCTTTTTTAAAGCCAGGTCCCCGCAGAATCAGGCCGATTCTTTTTTTGCCGGCCATCTCATTGTCATTTTGTTTCCCGCCTGTCTCTGGCCTTCCGGCCCGTTTGCTGCCCGCCTTGGCCGCATCGTCCCTGGGGGCGAAATTTGTGATTAACAGGAGGGCCAGTACTGTCACAAAGATAATGGTGGACAGAGCGTACATGGAGGGCTTGATGCCGCGGCGCACCTCGCTGTAAATCAGCGTGGACAGCGTATTGATACCTGCGCCCCTGGTAAAGTGGGTGATAATAAAATCGTCCAGGGACATGGTAAAGCCCATCAGAAAGCCGGACAGCACGCCCGGAAGGATATCCGGAAACACAACCTTGAAAAACGCCTGGAGAGGTCCTGCGCCCAGATCCAGGGCCGCCTCGTAGGTATAGCGGCTGGTCTGCTTAAGCTTCGGCATAACGCTCAAAATGACAAAGGGCAGGTTGAAGGTAATGTGGGCAATCAGAATGGTCTTAAAGCCCAGGGAAATTCCGAAGGCAATGAAGGTCAGCATCAGGGAGATGCCGGTCACAATCTCGGAATTTAAAATAGGGATGTTGTTGATTCCCATCACAATGTTTTTCGGCGTCCGCTTCATGCTGCTGATTCCGATAGCCGCCAGGGTGCCGAGAATGGTGGCGGCCAGAGCGGAGATAAAGGCGATCAGGAGAGTGTTGTAGAGAGCCTCCATAATGGCCGGGCTTTCAAACATCTGCGTATACCATTTGGTGGTAAAGCCGCCCCACAGAGTCCTGGATTTGGAGTCGTTAAAGGACAGGATCATCATGGTGACAATGGGCGCATAGAGAAAAATCAGGATGATTACCAGGTAAAAATCCTGGAAAAATTTCTGGAGCCGGCCGCGCCGGGAGCTTCTGCCTGAGAAGCTGCCAGCCATATCTGCCGTGTTGTTGTTCGTGTTCATCAGAATGCAGTTCCCTCCCCGTTTTTATCGTATTTGGCGATGAGCGCCATGCTGATCAGGATGAAGACCATCAGGACCAGAGAAAGGCCGGATCCCAGGTGCCAGTTGCTTCCCTTGGTAAATTCCTGCTCAATTACATTTCCAATCAGCAGAATTTTGCTGCCGCCAAGGAGGTTGGAGATGACGAAGGTAGTCAGGGCAGGCACGAAAACCATGGTGACGCCGCTGACAATGCCGGGAAGGCTTAAGGGCAGCCACACATGGATAAAGGTCTGGAATTCGTTGGCTCCCAGATCCTTGGCAGCGTTAATGGTATTGTCGTCAATTTTTACAAGCACGTTGTAAACCGGAAGCACCATAAAAGGCAGGAAGTTATACACCATGCCCAGGACAATGGCCGCCGGAGTGTTGATAATTGAGATTCCAGGCAGTCCCAGTGTGGATAATATGCCGTTGATCACTCCATTTTTCTCAAGGAGCGTCTGCCAGGCCAGAGTCCGCAGGAGAAAATTCATCCACATGGGAAGGATAAAGATAAATACAATAAAGCTTCCTTTTCCAATGTGCTTTTTCCTGAGAATCATGGCCAGCGGATAGGCCAGAAGCAGGCAGATTACGGTGCTTAACAGCGAGAGCCCCAGAGATAAAAACAGGGCCTTGGAGTGCTCCTGTGTAGCGATGGCGGCGATATTTTCCAGGGTGAAGGCGCCGCCTGCGTCCGTCAGGCCGTACCAGGCGATTAAAAGCAGGGGAATAATGGTAAAGCCGGTCATCCAGATCAGGTACGGCCCCGCCAGGTATTGTTTCATGTTTTTTTTAGAAACGCTATTCATCAATTCCTACCGCCTCCTCGTCCTCAGAAGCAGGCTTATTCATGATCTGAATGTCGAAAGGATCCACATGAATGCCTACCTTTTCTCCTACCGGAAACAGGTCCGTGCTGTGAACCAGCCACTCCCAGCCGTCTGGCGTAGTGACCTCCATCTCGTAGTGGACACCCTTGAAAATCAGATGGGTCACAACGCCCTGCAGGGTTCCCTCCTCCGGTTTTACCAGATCGATGTCTTCCGGGCGGATAACTACGTCCACCGGAGTTTTGCAGCCAAAGCCCTTGTCAACGCAGGCAAATTTGGCTCCTGCAATCTCCACCAGCCCGTCGTGAAGCATGATTCCGTCTAAAATATTGCTTTCTCCAATGAAATCGGCCACAAAGGCGTTTTCCGGCTCATTGTAAATCTGTTCTGGAGATCCCATCTGCTGGATGTAGCCCTGGTTCATCACCACAATCGTGTCGGACATGGTCAGGGCCTCCTCCTGGTCGTGAGTGACATAAATAAAGGTAATGCCCAGCTCGTTTTTCAGCCGGATCAGCTCGTACTGCATATCCTGGCGGAGCTTCAAATCCAGAGCGCCCAGAGGTTCGTCCAGGAGAAGCACCTTGGGCTCGTTGACAATGGCTCTGGCGATGGCGATTCGCTGCTGCTGGCCTCCGCTTAAGGAGTCCACGGATCGGTTCTCAAAGCCGTCCAGGTTTACAAGCTTCAGGGCGTAGCGGATCTTGTCGTCAATGTAGCTTTTGGGCTTTTTCTTGATTTTCAGCCCGAAGGCGATATTTTCCGCAATGCTCATGTGAGGGAACAGGGCGTACTTCTGAAAAACGGTGTTCAGCTGCCGTTTGTTGGGGGGCAGGCTGGTAATGTCCTTTCCGCTGAACAGTACCTTTCCCCGATCCGGCGACTCGAAGCCGCCGATAATGCGCAGGGTGGTGGTTTTTCCGCAGCCGCTGGGGCCCAGCAGGGTGACAAATTCATTTTCTTTCACTGACAGGCAGAGATCGTCCAGAACGATGCTGCCGTCGAAACTTTTCGTGATATTTACGAGATCAATGAATGGCTGACTCATTTTAAAATCCTCCGTATTCTTCCGCGTCCGCGCATGATGACGCCGGTTTTTCCTAAAAACTGGGGGGAGAGCTGATCCACAGAAGGGAAGCTCCGTCCTCTGTCTCTATGTAGTGTGTCTGAGCGCTTGTAAAATAAAAGGATTCTCCTTTTTTTGCCTTATAAATACTGGTTCCGATATGGATCAGAATGCTGCCGCTTAAAAGATAACCCAATTCTTCTCCCTCGTGAGGCGTGTCGGGGCAGGTGGAACCGCCCGGCTCCAGGGTGAGAAGAATCGGCTCCATGCAGTTTTTCTGAGCGTTGGGGACGATCCACTGGATGGTATTTTTCAGCTCCGCGTCTGTTTTGGTAAAGAAATCCTGCTTTCCGAATACGATCTGTTCGTCGGCAGTCTCCGCAAAAAATTCCCCGATGGTCGTTCCGAGACACTGGAGAATATCCATCAGCGTGGCGATGGACGGGGAGGTTAAATCCCGCTCCAGCTGGGAAATGAAGCCTTTGGACAGCTCCGCCCGGTCGGCCAGCTCCTCCTGGGTGAGTCCCTTCAATATCCTGAGCGCTTTTAACTTTGATCCGATGCTCATGCCGTCTTTCTCCTTTCGCCGCTTGGCGGCGCCTTTGCTTCGCGCTTGTGACTAAATATAAAAATAATCTTAAAGTTTAGAAATAATAAACATGCGACATCTGTTATTATACCCCCTCTGCGCGGAGTGTCAACAGGAAAACAGCGGCGGAAAACTGCGTCTTTCAGGTTCACAAACCATAAAAACTGTGATATTATGTTTTTACCTTCAGTTTACAAGAGCACATACGGTCAGGACAGAGAGGAGTGTGTGTTCTTGTAAACTGAGGGTATCTTAAATAGCAACAATACAGAAGGCCTCCTTGCTGATGAGAAGGGACCTGGTGCTGCGCTTGAGGAGGATAATGCATGATGGCAGGCAAGTACATGGCTTATGTGGGATCATATTCCTATAATGGACAGGCAAAAGGAATTACGGTTTACGACGTGGATGTGGAGAACGGGTATTTTAAATACAGGTGCGAGGTAGAGGTGGACAATTCCTCCTATCTGGCTGTTTCCCACGACGGGAAGACGCTCTACTCCATCGCGGACGAGGGCGTGGTGTCCTTCCGCATTCTCCCGAACGGAGGGCTGACGCGGTTAAACAGCGCCGGAATTAAGGGCATGAGAGGCTGCCATCTGGCCACAGACGCGGAGGATAAGTACATTTTCGTATCCGGATACCACGACGGCAAGGAGACGATTCTGAGACTGAACCCGGACGGCACAGTAGGGGAAATTACAGATAAAGTATTCCACAAGGGACTGGGCAGCGTGGCGGAGCGGAATTTCCGTCCTCATGTCAGCTGCGCCGGACGGACGCCGGACGGCGAATTTTTAATGGCTGCGGATCTGGGCATCGATCAGGTGAAAATTTACGGCTTTGACAGCGAGAAGGGAACCATTTCCCAGGTAGACGCAGTGCGCTGCGAGCTGGAGTCTGCGCCGAGACAGTTTGTGTTCAGCAAAGACGGACGGTTTTTCTATCTGATGTATCAGCTGAAAAACGCCATTGACGTGTACAGCTATGAGTATGAGCCGGGGGAGAGAGTGCCGAAGATTGAGAGGCTGCAGACCGTTTCCTCTACGGACACGCCGGCGGGCGAGTTGACGGCGGCCTGCGCTATCCGCATGTCTCCGGATGACAGATATCTGTTCTGCAGCAATGCGGGAGACAACTGCGTGAGCATTTACGAGCGGGATCCGGATACAGGACTTCTGACCATGAAGTGCTGCCTTCCTATCAGCGGGGATTACCCGAAGGATATCGCCATATTCCCGGATCAGAAGCACATGGCCAGCATCAACCATGCCAGCGGCACAATTTCATTTTTCAGCATTGACTATGAGAACGGCCTGTTAATGATGAACCACCGTTCCATTGACGTAAATGAGCCTAACTGCTGCGTAATCACGAAGATTCCGGAGTAGAAGAAAGTCAGGAGGGACAGCGAAGCGATGGCGGGATCGACATTTGGAACAATTCTTAGAATGACAACCTGGGGGGAATCCCACGGCCCGGCCCTGGGAGTGACGGTAGACGGGTGTCCGGCAGGCCTTGAGCTCTGCGAGGCGGATGTTCAGGAATATCTGGACAGAAGAAAGCCGGGGCAGGGAAAATATTCCACCAAGAGAAACGAGGGCGATCAGGTGGAGATCCTGTCTGGAGTGTTTGAGGGGAAAACGACAGGAACCCCGATTTCCATGATGGTGAGAAACCGGGATCAGCGTTCCAGGGATTACGGCGAGATAGCGTCCTGCTACCGGCCGGGACACGCAGACTATACTTTTGATCAGAAATATGGCTTTAGGGATTACAGAGGCGGAGGCCGTTCCTCCGGTCGGGAGACCATTGGACGCACAGCCGCCGGAGCGGTGGCGGCAAAGCTGTTAAAGGAGCTTGGAATTACAGTGACGGCATATGTCAGCCAGATCGGCCCGGTGCGGATCGCGCCGGAGCGGTTTGACCTTCAGGCAGCCCGCGAAAACAGGCTCTGCATGCCGGATTCCCAGGCCTCAGAGGAAGCGGAGCAGTTTTTGGACGGGAAGATGGCGGAGCGGGATTCAGCCGGCGGTGTGGTAGAGTGCAGAATCAACGGTATGCCTGCAGGCATAGGAGAGCCTGTGTTTGACAAGCTGAGCGCTAACCTGGCCAGGGCGATCTGCTCGATTGGGGCAGTGAAGGGCTTTGAGATTGGGGACGGATTTGCCGCCGCCTCTTCGGTGGGAAGCGAAAACAACGACGCCTTTGGCCTTGATCAGTCAGGCCATATTGTCAAGCAGACCAACCATTCCGGAGGTATCCTGGGCGGTATCAGCGACGGAAGCGAGATCATATTCCGGGCAGCGTTTAAGCCGACGCCCTCTATTGCGGCTCCCCAGCGCACGGTAAACTCCAGAGGCGAGGAGACAGAGCTGGAGATTAAGGGCCGCCACGATCCGATTATTGTGCCCAGAGCCGTGGTGGTGGTGGAGGCTATGGCAGCCTTTACGGCAGCCGATATGATGCTTTTAAATATGGGCGCCAGAGTCGATAAAATCAGGGAATTCTATCAGAAGCAGCGCTGACTGCCAGGAACAGGAGGCGCGGCGGGAAGAAGAGAAGAATGTCCCGGCGCGTCAGCGCGCAGAAGCTGACGCCAGCATAGGAACATGACAGAGAAGATGCCGCATCCGTTTGGATATGCCGCATCTTCTTTTGGCAGAGAGAGAAAATGAAGCTGAAATATAAAGCCAAAATATAAAGCCAGAAACAGACGTTAAGACAGGAGGAAATCAGAATGGAAGAGAGAAGAACGGATATCATCGGGCCAGGCGTAGCGGATGAAGCGGCAGACAAAGCCGAGGTGGAGAGAATCAGAGGGCAGGTAAGGCAGCTGTTAGGAGAGTTTTTTGAGGCGGCGGGCATGAAAAGAGGCCAGATTCTCGTGGTCGGATGCTCCTCCAGCGAGATCGAGTCCCACCGAATCGGCTCCTATTCCAGCCGTGAAATCGGGCAGGCTGTATTTGAGGAAATTTACCAGGAAACCCAGAAGAGGGGAATTTACCTGGCCGCCCAGTGCTGCGAACACTTAAACAGGGCTCTCATTGTGGAGGAGGAGTGCGCCGAGAAGTACGGTCTGGAACAGGTAAACGTAGTGCCGCAGCTGAAGGCGGGAGGTTCCTTCGCCACAGCGGCGTTCTCTGCCTTTGAAAATCCTGCGGCAGTGGAGCGGATTCAGGCTCACGGCGGCATTGACATCGGAGATACGTTTATCGGAATGCATCTGCGCCCGGTAGCAGTGCCGGTCCGCACCTCTGTGAGGGAGATTGGAAGCGCCCATGTGACCTGCGCCAGAACCAGGTTAAAATGTATCGGCGGAGAGCGCGCGGCGTACAGGTAAAAGAAAGATTTAAAGCGCCTGGAAACAGGCTGTCTTTGCCAGCGGAAAGAGGCGGCGGCAGGAAGCGGTAAAGACAGAGAGGAAAGGACAGAGAGGAAAGGACCAGAAAACATTGGAGATGAAAAAAAACGACAGATTTGTGCTTAAAATAGAAGATATGGGAGAAAACGGAGAGGGAATCGGACGGCTGGACGGCTACATCTGGTTTGTGAAGGACGCGGTGATCGGCGATGTGATCGAGGCCGGAGTGACGAAGATGAAGAAGCAGTACGGTTTTGCCCGTTTAATCCGCGTGATCGAGCCGTCTGAGTACAGAACAGAGGAACGCTGTCCTTCGGCCCGCCGCTGCGGCGGCTGCCAGATTCAGGCAGTGGATTATCAGGAACAGCTGAGGCTGAAGGAGAAAAAGGTATACAACAATCTGAAACGGATCGGAGGGCTTTCCAGTCTGCTGCTTCCGGGCGGGGAAGAAACGACAGAGCAGACGAAGGAAGAGACAGAGCGAAACGCTGTCGTTATGGAACCGATTATCGGCATGGAGAATCCCTGGCGTTACAGGAATAAGGCCCAGTTCCCATTTGGAAGGAATAAGGATGGAAGGATTGTCACAGGCTTTTACGCAGGGAGGACCCACGATATAGTGGAGCAGGAGGACTGCCTTCTGGGCGTGGAGGAGAACCGGGAAATTTTATCAATAATTCGAAATTTCATGGAAGAATATAAAATAGAGCCTTACAACGAGGAGACTCACAGGGGTTTGGTCCGCCACGTGCTGATCCGCAAGGGCTTTCAGACAGGGGAACTCATGGTATGCCTGGTGATAAACGGCAGGAAGCTGCCAGGGCAGCAGGCGCTCACAGAACGCCTGCTGGAAATTCCCGGCATGACCAGCATTTCCCTGAACGTGAACCAGGAGAAGACCAACGTGATTCTGGGAAAGGAATTGATAAATCTCTGGGGAGAAGGCCATATTACGGATTACATTGGGGCGGTTCAGTACAGAATTTCTCCTCTGTCCTTTTACCAGGTGAATCCGGTGCAGACAGAGCGCCTTTACGGTACGGCTCTGGAGTATGCCGGTTTGACGGGAAACGAGACGGTGTGGGATCTCTACTGCGGAATCGGAACCATTTCCCTGTTTCTGGCCCAGAAGGCGAAGCAGGTGTATGGAGTGGAGATCGTGCCCCAGGCCATCGACGACGCCAGGGAGAACGCCAGACTGAACCACATGGAAAATGTGGAATTCTTTGTGGGGAAGGCGGAGGAGGTGCTGCCGGAACAGTACGAGAGAAACCAGATCTATGCGGACGTGATTGTGGTGGACCCGCCCAGAAAGGGATGCGATGAAAAATGCCTGGAGACCATCGTAAAAATGTCCCCGAATCGGGTGGTGTACGTCAGCTGCAATTCCTCCACCCTGGCGCGGGACGTGAAGTACCTGGAGGAGAGAGGCTACCGGACAGAGCGGGTGAGGTGCGTGGATATGTTTCCGCATAGCGGGCATGTGGAGACGGTTGTGAAACTGAAGAAATGGTGATAAATGATTTTGAATTTTGTCTTGATACAATAAAATTGCTAGAGATGCAGCATCAGAGTGCACTCTAACACACCCACCAGGAGGAGCTTTCAACATGAACTCAATTACCATCCGTGAAGCGCTGGCAGAGGACGCCAGTCAGCTGATAGAATATATGAAGACAGTAGGCGCAGAGACGGAAAATCTCTCCTTCGGCGGGGAGGGACTTCCTGTTTCTATCGAGCAGGAGGCGGCGTTTCTGGAGGCGGTTCGCCAGGAGAAGACGTCCGTCCATCTGGCAGCGTTTAAGGACGGGGAAATCATAGGAGACGGAAGTCTTACGGGGCTGCCCCGAAGAATGAGCCACCGGGCGGAGCTGGGGCTCAGCGTAAAGAAGGCATACTGGAATCAGGGGGTAGGAAGCGCCCTGATGCGCAGACTCATACAGTATGCAGAGGAAAACGGCATCGAGCTTCTGAGCCTGGAGGTGAGAAGCGACAATATCCGTGCCGTCCGCCTGTATGAGAGCTTTGGCTTTCAGCGTATCGGCACGTCTCCGGCGTATTTTAAGATAGACGGCAGATATGCAGATTTTGAGCTGATGTACCTGGATCTGAGGAAGGGCGGCCAAATATAAAACAGCTAAAAACAGAATGATCATAAATGGAAAAGAAGGCTTTCGGCATCTAAGCGGGAGGTCTTCTTTTTTCTTATTTTTCAGTATTTACCCCTTCTTAACGCCGCTTTCTGAATCCTTACCCCATCTTAAAAGCATTTGTGCTACCCTTGTAGACGTAAGGAGGAAGCGGTTATGAGAGCGATTTTAAAATCTTTTCACAGGATAGAGGAAACCTTTGACAGGAAGGCGGAGGCCTTTGCGCTGCGCCATCCGTTTCTGGCTTTTTGGGTGATGTTTGTGGGAATGCCGGTGATGCTTCTTTTGACGGTTTCACTGAGCACGATGGTGCTTGTGATGCCCTTCCACTATCTTTGGGGATGGTGCTAGACGGATCTTAATGGAACTTTTATGCGCGGCTGCACCTGTTAATCCCGTTTTAATCGGCGCAGTGCTAGAATAGGTAGGCGAAGGAGGAAACGGACTATGATGGATTTGATTATGCTTGGAATACTTGCCGGGTGCTTTGGTCTGGTGAAGCTGTTCGCAGATTTCTGCGAGAGACAGGTGGAACTGAAGGATCGGAAACAGTAAAACAGGAGGGATAAATTATGGCGGTATTAGGACTTATGATAGCGGCTCTGGGAGCGTATCTGGTGTATGCGCTGGTAAATCCGGAGAAGCTGTAGAGAAAAGACAGCAGAAAGAAAAGGCAGAAAGAAAAGGCAGGAGGAAAAGCAGGAGGAAAAAAGCTATGTTACAGATTGTGCTTACACTGGCGATCTTTGTGATATTGGTGATCCCGACGGGAAGATATATGTACCACATTGCATCGAATCAGAAAACCTTTGCAGACCCGGTGTTCGACCCGGTTGACAAGGTTATATACAGAGTCTGCGGGATTCAGGGCGGGGACATGGGATGGAAAAAATACACGCTGTCCCTGCTGATGGCCAACGGGGTGATGGTGTTTACCGGCTATCTGATTCTCAGGCTTCAGGGACTTTTATTTTTTAATCCCAATGGAATCGGAAGCATGGAGGAGAGCCTGAGCTTCAACACGATCATCAGTTTTATGACCAACACGAACCTGCAGCACTATTCGGGAGAGAGCGGTCTTTCCTACGCAGGGCAGATGTGCGTCATCATTTTTATGATGTTTACTTCAGCGGCCAGCGGCTACGCGGCCTGCATGGCCTTCTGCCGGGGGCTGGCAGGACGCCCGCTTGGCAATTTTTACAGGGATATGGTGAGAATTACCACCAGAATCCTGATTCCGGCGGCATTTTTAACGGGACTTCTCTTAGTCGGCCAGGGTACGCCCCAGACGCTGGCAGGCAATCTGACGGTAGAAACCATAGAAGGAAAATTTCAGGATATTGCCGTGGGCCCGGTAGCGGCCCTGGAATCCATCAAGCATCTGGGAACCAACGGCGGCGGCTTCTTCGGCGCCAATTCGTCCACACCGTTTGAGAATCCGACGGTTATTTCCAATATGGTGGAGATGATTTCCATGATGCTTCTGCCGGGATCCTGCGTCGTCACCTTTGGACTGATGCTCCACGACAGAAAGGACGGGAAAAAACCTCTGTTTGGAAGGCAGGGAGCCGTGATTTTCGGCGCGATGGCCATTATTTTCCTGATTGGCCTGGCTGTCTGCTTCAGCGCGGAGAGAGCGGGAAATCCGGTGGTTGGCGCCATGGGACTCAGCCAGGATATGGGCAGCATGGAGGGAAAGGAAACACGTTTCGGCATGGAACAGTCGGCCCTTTTCACCACAGTGACTACCTCGTTTACCACAGGAACCGTCAACAACATGCACGACTCTCTGACGCCGTTAGGCGGCCTGGTTCCGCTGCTCCACATGATGTTAAACTGTGTGTTCGGCGGCAAGGGCGTAGGCCTGATGAACATGGTAATGTATGTGATTCTGGCAGTCTTTATCTGCGGACTCATGGTTGGAAGAACGCCGGAGTACCTGAATAAGAAGATAGAGGGAAAGGAAATGAAGCTGGTGGCCATTGTCATTCTGATTCATCCTCTGTTAATTCTCGGCTTTTCCGCTCTGGCGGTGTCTGTGCAGGGCGGACTTTCAGGAATTACAAATCCAGGCTTTCACGGCCTGACGCAGGTGCTTTACGAGTACGCCTCCTCCGCCGCCAACAACGGTTCCGGCTTTGAGGGACTGGCGGACAACAGTCTGTTCTGGAACGTCACCACGGGACTTGCTATGTTTTTTGGCCGCTACCTGGCCATTGCCGCCCAGCTGGCGGTTGCAGGTTCCATGCTGGCCAAGAGAAAGGTCAATGAGTCTGTGGGAACACTGCGCACAGACAATACAACCTTCATGATTGTGCTTGTATTCATCGTTTATATATTTGCTGCTTTAACATTCTTCCCGGCTCTGGCCCTGGGCCCTGTGGCAGAGCATCTGTCCCTGTGGATGTAGCGCGGGGAAGCGGGAAAAGCAGAAAGGAGACTTACAATGGCTAAGAAACAAGGCGCGAAATTTGTTACGCCGGATATTTTAAAATCTTCTGTCATCGGCGCGTTTAAGAAGCTGGATCCCAGATATATGGTGAAGAACCCCGTCATGTTTGTGGTGGAAGCCGGATGCTTTGTCACGCTTCTTCTCACCTTTTGTCCCACTCTGTTCGGCGGCCAGGCGGAGTACCAGATTTATAATGGAATTGTGACAGCCGTATTATTTGTGACCATACTGTTTGCAAATTTTGCAGAGTCGGTGGCTGAGGGCCGGGGAAAGGCTCAGGCGGAATCCTTAAAGAAGACGAAGCAGGACACGAAGGCCCGCCTTCTTCTCCCGGGCGGAGGCGAGAAGATGATAAACGCCTCTGATTTAAAAAAGGGAGACATTGTGTTAGTGAAGCTGGGCGAAGTCATCCCCAACGACGGCGAGGTGATCGAGGGAATTGCCTCTGTGGACGAATCGGCCATCACAGGCGAGTCCGCTCCTGTCACCAGAGAAGCCGGAGGAGATTTCTCCTCCGTTACCGGCGGCACTACGGTGGTGTCCGACTGGCTGAAAATAAGGATTGCGGCGGAGCCGGGACATTCCTTCCTGGATAAAATGATTTCCCTGGTGGAGGGAGCTTCCAGACAAAAAACGCCAAATGAAATTGCATTAAATACTCTGTTAATTGTATTAACTCTGATATTTTTAATTGTTGTGGTAACTTTGTATCCATTCGCAGCTTATCTGGGAGTGGAGATTCCAGTTTCCTGGGCCATTGCCCTGATGGTATGCCTGATTCCCACTACTATTGGGGGACTTCTCTCGGCCATCGGCATTGCAGGCATGGACCGGGTGACGAGATTTAACGTCATCGCCATGTCGGGAAAGGCAGTGGAGGCCTGCGGAGACGTGGATACCATGATTTTGGACAAGACGGGAACGATTACATATGGAAACCGTCTGGCGGCGGAGTTTTATCCGGTAAACGGTGTGGAAAAAGAGGATTTGATTGACTACAGCGTCATGAGCTCTCTCATGGACGGCACACCGGAGGGAAAATCTACAGTGGACCTGGGACGCCGGATGGGCTGCGTTCTGACAGAGGAGGCGGCCGGCCAGATGAGTTTTATTGAGTTTACAGCCCAGACGAAAATGAGCGGCGTGGATTTACAGGACGGAACCGTTGTGAGGAAGGGCGCTTCCGAGGCAGTGAAGCGGTTTGTGGAGGAAAAGGGAGGAAGCATCCCGGCAGATCTGGAGGAGATTGTAACAAAGATCTCCAATCTGGGAGGAACGCCTCTTACCGTCTGCGTAAACGACAAAATCTTAGGCGTAATCTATTTAAAGGATACGGTTAAGCCTGGACTTTCCGAGCGTTTTGCCCGCCTTCGTGAAATCGGAATCAAGACGATTATGTGTACGGGAGACAATCCTCTCACAGCGGCAACCATTGCCAGGGAGGCAGGCGTGGACGGCTTTATCGCAGAGTGCCGCCCTGAGGATAAGATTGAAGCCATTAAGAAAGAACAGGCAGAGGGAAAGCTGGTAGCCATGACAGGCGACGGAACCAACGACGCTCCGGCCCTGGCCCAGGCGGACGTAGGCCTGGCCATGAATTCCGGAACTCAGGCAGCCAAGGAGGCGGCCAACATGGTGGATCTGGATTCTGACCCCACCAAGATTCTGGAGGTGGTGGAAATAGGAAAGCAGCTTTTGATTACCAGAGGCTCCCTGACCACCTTCAGCGTGGCCAACGACATTGCCAAATATTTTGCCATTATTCCGGCCATGTTTACTATGGTGCTGCCGCAGATGCAGATTTTAAATATCATGCGCCTGGCCACTCCGGCCAGCGCGATTTTGTCGGCTTTGATTTTTAACGCACTGATTATTCCGGGGCTGATTCCCATCGCCATGCGGGGCGTAAAATATAAGCCCATGAAGGCGGAAAAGCTTCTGCTTAGGAACATGGGAATCTATGGACTGGGCGGTATGATTGTCCCCTTTGTGGGAATCAAGCTCATTGACCTGGTGACAGCCCCCATGCTGTCTGCAATCGGAATGTAGGAGGAAGAGACGATGAAAAGTTTTCTTAAAATGTTCAGGACTGCGTTTGTCTTCTGTATTGTGATGATGCTTTTGTGTTCCTTCGCCTACCCGCTGGCTCTCACGGGAGCCAGCCAGGCGGTGATGAAGGAGAAGGCGGGCGGAAGCCTGATTGACAGGGAGGGAAATCTCACAGACAACCCGGAGAAAGCGGTGGGTTCCGTCCTGTTAGGCCAGGATTTTACAGAGGATTATTTCTTCCATGGAAGAGTTTCCTCTGTTCACTATAATACATACACAGAGGAGCAGAAAGAGAGCGGAGAGTACGGCGGCGTTTCCTCAGGTTCCTTTAACTACGGAAACTCCAGCCCGGATCTGGAGGCCAGGATAAAAAAGGATTTAGACAGCTTTTTGGCCTCTCATCCAGGAGTAAAGGCTGAGGACGTTCCGGCGGATCTCTTGACGGCGTCAGGATCTGGCCTGGATCCTCACATCAGCCCGGAGGCAGCCAGAGTACAGATTCCGGCGGTGGCAGAACACTCAGGACTCAGCGAGGAGGAGATTTCCCGGATTGTGGAGGAGAACACAGAGGGAAAGGCTCTCGGCGTATTCGGTGAAGAGAGAGTCGATGTATTAAAATGTAATTTAGCCATTGCAAGAGCCATGGGACTGATTTAGCGCGGCATAACGCGGCGCAAGGCAGTTCCTATGCCTGGAATGAAAGAGGAGGGAGGAGGCGGGAAGGCCATGCAGGAGGAGAGACCTGATTCAGAACAGCTCTTAAAGCGTTTGAAATACGAGGAACGGGAGCAGGAAAAGAGAACAAGAGGGCGTCTTAAAATTTTCCTGGGCTACGCGGCGGGCTCGGGAAAAACCTACGCCATGCTGGAAGCTGCCCACGAGGCGAAGGCCCACGGGATCGACGTGGCAGCCGGGTACATAGAGCCGCACGACCGGCCGGACACCCAGGCCCTGACTAAGGGGCTGGAAATGCTGCCGCCTGCGTTTATGGAGTATAAGGGCATGAAGCTCAGGGAATTTGACCTGGACGGGGCATTAAAGCGGAAGCCGCAGCTGCTTCTGGTGGACGAGCTGGCCCACACCAACTGCAGGGGCTGCAGAAACGAAAAGCGGTACCAGGATGTGAAGGAGCTTCTGCGGGCCGGAATCAGCGTCTACACAACTCTGAATATCCAGCATTTGGAGAGTCTTAACGACCTGGTGGGAAGCATTACCCATATCGACGTGCGGGAGCGGATTCCAGACACGGTATTTGATCACGCGGATCAGGTAGAAGTGGTTGATATTGAACCGGAAGATCTGATCGAGCGGATGAAGGAGGGGAAAATCTACCGGAAGGAGCAGGCGGACCGGGCGCTTCAGAATTTTTTCCGAAGAGAGAGGCTGGCGGCTCTCAGGGAGATTGCCCTGAGAAGATGCGCGGATCGCGTCAACCGGATTGCCGAGGAGGAGAGAAGCCTGCTGGAGCGCCAGGACTATCACACAGGAGAGCATATCCTGGTCTGCATCACGGCGGCACCCTCCAGCGCCAAAGTAATACGGACGGCTTCCCGTCTGGCGGACGCCTTTCACGGAACTTTGACAGGACTCTGTGTGGAGACGCCGGATACTCAGGAGGCGGGGGAAAAGACGAAGGAAGCCCTCAGAAACAACATGGAGCTGGCGAAGCTTCTGGGGGCGAAGATTGTGACGGTGTTCGGATCTGATGTGGCGGCTCAGATTGCCCAGTATGCGATTGTCAGCAACGTGTCGAAAATTGTGCTGGGCAGAACCAACCATTTTACCATGCGGCCCATGTACCGATCGGAGCTTCTGGAGAAGCTGACCTACATGGCGCCTAATATTGACATATATATTATTCCGGATATGAGGCAGACGAAGCGCTGGCATCCCAGACAAAGCGCCGCAAAAAGGCAGGAAAGCTGGAAAAAATGTGCGGCTGGCCTGGCGGCGGCTACGGCGGTTATGCTGGCGGCTACGGCGCTGGCCCTGATACTCCGGATGTTTGTGTTCTCAGAAGCCAATACCATTATGATTTATATGATGGGAGTTCTGCTTGCCTCCTGCGCAGCCAGCCGGAAGCTGTGCGCTCTGTATTCAGCCCTGTTAAGCGTTATTTTATTTAATTTTTTCTTTACAGAGCCTCTATACAGCCTGAAAGCCTATGATCAGGCGTATCCCATCACCTTTCTCATGCTGTTTCTGGCCGGATTATTTACGGCCACTGTCACCGGAAAGCTGAAACGGCAGAACGTGGAGAGCAGCAAGACAGCTTACCGCACAGGAATCCTCCTGGAAAACAGCCAGAAGCTCAGACGGTGCAAAACGAGAGAAGACGTGTGGAGACAGGCGGCTGTGCAGGCGGGAAAGCTGCTGAATCTGTCCATTCTGTTCTATCCTGTCAGGAAAGACGGAGCGGTGGAAGAGCCTCTTCTGTTCCCCAGAAAAGGTATGGATCCGGAAGAGCTGAAACGATGCGTAAACGCCCAGGAAAAGGGCGTGGCCCAGTGGACAGCGTCAAACCGCCGCCGGGCGGGGGCCTGCACTCATACGCTGCCAGACGCCATGGCCATGTATCTGCCCGTTCAGGATGAAGAGCAGATTCACGCCGTCATGGGGATTTTTCTGGAGGAGAGAAGGCCTGTCGCCGAATTTGAGTACAGCCTTCTCACCGCCATGCTCAACGAGACAGGAGTGAAGCTGAAAGATTTCTTTATACAATCTTAATACTTTTCTTTACAAACTCATACCGATTTAATACATTTAAAGATATAATAAAGAGCGTAATAAACCTGCGGTAAACGTAAGGCACAGATCTGGATAATATCTGGAAGGAGTACATAAGATTATGAAATCTATTTTGCTGATTGGGCTGGGGAGATTTGGACGCCATATAGCGAGAAAATTGAGCGAACTCCGCCATGAGGTCATGGCGGTGGACATAGACGAAAAGCGGGTGGAGGCGATGCTTCCCTATGTGACAAACGCCCAGATAGGAGACGCTACGGACGAGGATTTTATCCGCTCCCTCGGCGTGAGAAATTACGACGTCTGCATGGTGGCCATTGGAGACAATTTTCAGAGCTCTCTGGAGACCACGTCCCTGTTAAAGGAGATGGGAGCTGCCCTTGTGGTGTCGAGAGCGTCCAGAGACAGACAGAAAAAGTTTCTTTTGAAGAACGGAGCGGATGTAGTGATTTATCCGGAGCGCCAGCTGGGAGAGTGGACCGCCATGCGCTACAGCTCGGATCATATTTTCGACTATGTGGAGCTGGACGGAGAGCACGCGATTTTTGAGGTGTCTATTCCCAGAGAGTGGTTCGGCAAGACCATTGGGCAGATTGATGTGAGAAATAAGTACAATATTAATATTATGGCCTTAAAGCACAATGGAGTGATGCAGTTAAATATCACCTCCGATACGCTTCTTTCTTCTGAGTACACAATGCTGGTGCTGGGAAGGATTAAAGATGTGCAAAAGTGCTTCCATATTTGATAAAATTGTGGATAAGACAGACTATCAGGGTGAAGTAAGGAGCTGACAGAGATGGCAAAGGAACGGGGACGTCTGAAAATCTTTTTCGGGTACGCCGCAGGCGTGGGAAAGACCTACGCGATGCTTCAGGCAGCCCTGGCGGCCAGGGAAAAGGGAATCGATGTGGTGATTGGTTCCGTTTCTCCTCATACAATGCCGGAAACGGCAGCGCTGGCAGACACTCTGGAGCAGCTGGGCGGCGACGGCCGAAGAGCGGTAGGAGAATTTGACCTGGATGCGGCGATTTTGCGCAGTCCGCAGCTGATTCTGGTGGACGAGCTGGCCCGGGCGAATCCGGAGGGGTGCCGCCATGCCAGACGGTATCAGGACGTGGAGGAGCTTCTGAAAGCGGGAATTGACGTCTACACGACAGTAAATGCCCAGAACATTGAAAGCCTCAGCGATATTGCGGCCACAATTATGAAGCACAGTATCAAAGACAGGATTCCGGACGATGTGTTTGACCGGGCAGATCAGGTGGAATTGATAGATATTGAGCCTCAGGAGCTGATGGAACGCCTGAAATGCGGCACGATTGATGAAAAACAGGGGAAAAATCCTCCGGCGGAGGCCTATTTTTCCATTGAGAATCTTACGGCTCTGCGTGAGATTGCCCTGCGCCGGTGCGCGGATCGGATTAACCGTTCCGGGGACAGGAGGGGAACGGACCGGGGGGAGGACTTGTTTGCAGAGGAACATATTTTAGTCTGCCTTTCCGCCGCCCCCTCCAATGCCAGAATTGTGCGGACAGCCGCGCGGATGGCCCAGGTGTTTCACGGAAGCTTTACGGCCCTGTTTGTAAAGACGCCGGAGTTTACCCGCTGGGACGAGGAGAGCTTACAGCGGCTTCAGGAGAACATCCGCCTGGCAGAGCAGCTGGGAGCTGATATCCAGGTGATTTACAGCAACGATATTCCCTTTCAGATCGCAGAATTTGCCCGCCTGTCCAGGGTGACGAAGATTGTGATGGGAAGGAGCGCGGCGGCCAGATCTCACTTTTTCGGAAGGCCGGCCTTGACGGAAAAGCTGATTTTGAACGCGCCGAACTTGGATGTGTACATTATTCCAGATGCCGTCTCCGAGAAGGCCAGGTACAGGGCGAAGAAGAGCGGAAGAAGCAGGATTGTTTTTTCCGCAGGAGACATTCTAAAGAGCGTGAGCCTTTTAATCGCCGCCAGCCTGATTGGATTTTTCTTTTACAATCTGGGTATTGATGAGGCCAACATTATTACCATCTACGTGCTCAGCGTGCTGCTGACAGCTCTGGTGACGAAAAACCAGGTCTACGGCCTGATTTCTTCGATTGTCAGCGTGCTGGTGTTTAACTTTCTGTTTACAGTTCCGCGCTTTTCCCTGCGGGCCTACGATGCCGGTTATCCGCTGACCTTTGTGGTTATGTTTCTGGCGGCCTTTATCACAGGATCTCTGGTGATGCGGCTGAAAAGCCACGCCAGCCAGTCGGCGGGGGTGGCCTTCAGAACGAGCATCCTGTTTGACACGAACCGGCTTCTGCAGCAGGCCAGGGAGCGGGACGATATTATCCAGGTGACTGCAAACCAGCTGATTAAGCTGCTGAACCGGGATATTGTGATCTATCCGGAGGAAAACGGAAGCCTTGGAGAGCCGAGACTCTTTCCCGCCGCAGGAGAAGAGCGCGGGGAAGACCCGGACAGAAGCTGCCTTTCTGAAAAGGAACAGAAGGCGGCTTTGTGGACGTTTAAAAATAATAAGCACGCGGGGGCTACCACCAATACTTTTTCCGACGCCCATTGCCTGTATCTGGCCATCCGGGTGAATGAAAATGTCTATGGCGTGCTGGGAGTAGCGCTGGCAGAGTCTGCGCTGGAAGCCTTTGAGAACAGTATCCTGCTGTCTGTGCTGGGAGAGTGCGCCCTGGCCCTTGAGAATGAAAAGCACATACGGGAGAAGGAGGAGGCGGCGGTGCTGGCCCAGAACGAACAGCTTCGCGCCAATCTTCTCCGGGCGATTTCCCACGATCTGAGAACTCCCCTGACCTCGATTTCAGGCAATGCCGGAAACCTGCTGTCCATGGGAAGCGATCTGGACGAGGAGACGAAAAAGCGGCTGTACACAGACATTTATGAGGATTCCATGTGGCTGATCAACATTGTGGAAAATCTTCTTTCCATTACCCGGCTGGTGGGCGGGCAGCTGAACCTGAATATAACGGAGGATCTGATTGAGGATGTGATTACAGAGGCCCTTCAGCATGTGAACAAAAAGAGCAGAGAGCACCAGATCACAGTGGAATATGAGGATGAGTTCATGCTGGCGAAAATGGATTCCAGACTGATTGTCCAGGTGATTATCAACCTTGTCAATAATGCGGTGGAATATACGCCCCAGGGCTCCCATATTCAAATCAGCGTGAAAAAGCAGAAGGATCAGGCAGTGATTTCCATTGCCGACGATGGAAACGGCATTTCTGACGAGGCGAAGAAAAAGGTCTTCGATATGTTTTACAGCGGGGAAAATAAGGTGGCGGACAGCCGGCGCAGCTGCGGAATCGGCCTGTCCCTATGCCAGTCTATTATAAACGCCCACGGCGGGGAGATTGCCGTCTCGGACAACGTCCCCCACGGAGCAGTATTTACATTTACATTGCCGGCAGAGGAGGTGCGGTGGCATGAATAAACCACTTATTTTAGTTGTAGAGGATGATAAATCCGTCAACAATTTAATCACTACGATTTTAAAAACACATGGATACCGGTACTTAACGGCTATGAACGGGGCTGCGGCGGTGATTGAGGCGTCCTCCCATAATCCGGAGATTGTGCTTCTGGATCTGGGACTGCCTGATACCAGCGGCGTGGAGGTGATTAAGAAGATCCGCTCCTGGTCCAATATGCCTATTATCGTGATCAGCGCCAGGACAGAGGACAAGGACAAAATAGAGGCTCTGGACGCCGGGGCGGACGACTATCTGACGAAGCCCTTTTCCGTGGACGAGCTTCTGGCCCGCCTGAGAGCCATCACCAGAAGACTGCCTGTGCTGATGAATCAGACAGTGGCGGAAAATTCCGCCTTTGTAAACGGCGCGCTGCGCATCGACTATGCGGCAGGCTGCGCCTATCTGGACGGAGCAGAGCTGCACCTGACTCCCATTGAATACAAGCTTTTGTGCCTGTTAGCCAGAAATGTGGGAAGAGTGCTGACTCATACGTTCATTATGCAGAACATCTGGGGAAATAATTCCGCCGACGATATTACCTCTCTCCGCGTCTTTATGGCCACGCTTCGGAAGAAAATCAACAGCTCCAAAGACGCGCCTCAGTATATCCAGACCCACGTGGGCGTAGGCTACAGGATGGTGAAGGTAGAGTAGGGGCTGCCGAGGGGGACGCTGGGCAGAGGCAGAAGGAAAGGCGGCTGATCCGGCCGCAGAACAGCTTCCGGGAGCAATTCTGGAGGAAATAAAAAAGACAGAGAGCAGCGATTATGCGCGGGGGAGATTTTTTAGTGGCTGAAAGCGGAACAGGAAAAATCTCCCCCGCGCATCCATTTTCTGCTTGAAAAAATAAAAAATCTGTATTATGATATCGTGTGGTAAGCCAGGACTAACTTAATTTAAAAGCCATTAGAGAAAGACGGCAGACGCTGTCTGTCTCTTAAAAAGCGATAGATATGGAAGAAAAGGTGATACAGATGAAACTGAGTGAACTTCAGATTGGAAATACAGCCACCATCTGCGCGGTGGGCGGAAGCGGCGCGCTGCGCCAGCATTTCCTGGATATGGGACTGATTCAGGGAACCGAGGTGACGGTGGTAAAATACGCCCCTATGGGAGATCCCATTGAGCTTCGGATCCACGGCTACGAGCTGACTATCCGGCTGGCAGACGCAGAAAATATCGAGATCAGCGAAGCCCATCCTCCAAAGGAGACGAAGCAGGCGGCTCATGGAACACAGAGGACAGAAAAGCACCATCCAGGCTATGGAGAGGGAGGCCGTTTCCACAACAGGAAGGAGGAAAATCCCCTGCCTGAGGGAGAGACCCTCACCTTTGGACTGGTGGGAAATCAGAACTGCGGAAAGACAACGCTGTTCAACCAGCTGACCGGCTCGAAGCAGCACGTGGGAAATTTCCCCGGCGTCACAGTAGACAGAAAGGACGGCGTGATTAAGGGATACGACAACACGCTGATCACAGATCTGCCGGGCATCTACTCCATGTCTCCCTACAGCAGCGAGGAGATTGTGACAAGGGAATTCGTCATCCGGGAGAAGCCGAAGGGAATCATCAATATCGTGGACGCCACCAATATTGAGAGAAATCTCTACCTGACCATGCAGCTTCTGGAGCTGGGCGTGCCCATGGTAGTGGCCTTAAACATGATGGACGAGCTGCGGGAAAACGGCGGCTCTGTCCTGGTCAACGAGATGGAGGAGGCTCTGGGCGTTCCTGTGATCCCCATTTCCGCCGCCAAGGGAGAGGGAATCGACGAGCTGATCCGCCATGCGATTCACGTGGCCAAGTATCAGGAACGGCCCCTTGAGATCGACTTCTGCCGGCGGGAGGAGGGGATTCACAGAGGGATTCACGCCGTGATGCACCTGATTGAGGATCACGCGGCCAAGGCCCAGATTCCGCTGCGCTTTGCGGCCAGCAAGGTGATGGAGGGAGATCAGACGCTCTTAAAGCAGCTGGAGCTGACGGAGAACGAGGAGCGGGTGCTGGAGGAAATCGCAGGGCAGACAGAGGAGGAGACCGGAATGGACCGGGCGGCCTCTGTGGCCCAGATGCGGTTCGACTATATTGAGGAGGTCTGCAGCGATGCGGTAATCAAGCCCCACGAGAGCCGGGAGAGAATGAGAAGCCGGGAGATCGACCGCTTCCTCACAGGAAAATATACAGGAATTCCGGCCTTTATCGGCATTATGGGCCTGGTATTCTGGATGACCTTCAACGTCGTCGGAGCCTTTTTCCAGGGTCTTTTGGAATCGGGAATTACCGCTCTCACAGAGATGGCAGACCAGGCCATGGCTGCGGCTCATGTGAACGGCGCGGTGCATTCCCTGGTGATTGACGGTATCTTCGGCGGAGTAGGAGGCGTGTTAAGCTTCCTGCCGATTATCGTGACTCTGTTCTTCTTCCTGTCCCTCTTAGAGGACAGCGGATACATGGCCAGAGTGGCCTTTATCATGGATAAGCTTCTCAGAAAGCTGGGACTGTCCGGAAGAAGCATCGTGCCTATGCTGGTGGGCTTTGGCTGCACCGTGCCGGGCGTCATGGCCAGCAGAACGCTTCCGTCGGAGAGAGACAGAAAAATGACGATTCTGCTGACGCCGTTTATGAGCTGCACAGCGAAGCTGCCCATTTACGCCTTCTTTACAGCGGCCTTTTTCCCAGATCACGGCGCTCTGGTGATGATTGGCCTGTATCTGTTCGGAATTATCATGGGAATTATCATGGCTATGCTTATGAAGCAGACGGCCTTTAAGGGGGAGGCGGTTCCGTTCGTCATGGAGCTTCCTAACTACAGAATGCCCGGAGCGAAAAACGTGGGCCATCTTTTGTGGGACAAGGCCAGGGATTTCCTTCAGAGAGCCTTCACCGTCATTTTCCTGGCGACGATTGCCATCTGGTTTTTACAGAACTTTGATTTGAGCTTCAACATGGTGTCCGATTCACAGGACAGCGTGCTGGCGGCTCTGGCAGGCACCCTGGCGCCTCTGTTTGTTCCGGCAGGCTTTGGAGACTGGAGGATTGTTACCTCCCTGATTTCCGGATTCATGGCCAAGGAGAGCGTGGTTTCCTCCCTGACCGTACTGTTTGGAAGCACAGCCTCCCTGCAGAGCGCTCTCACTCTGCCGGGCGCCGCGGCTCTTCTGGTATTCTGCCTTCTGTATACGCCCTGCGTGGCGGCGATCGCCTCTGTCAGAAGGGAGCTGGGAGGAAAATGGGCGCTGGCCATGGTATTCGGACAGTGCCTGATTGCGTGGATTGCGGCATTCGGGGTATATCATCTCTGCCAATTCCTATAAACCCTTAACTTATAACCGCTTTTTTGGTATACTGTACTGAGAAAGCGGTTTTTTTATTGCACATTAGAAAAAGCGTCCAGCGGAAGCTTTTCCGGCTGAAGAATACAGGGATGGGGGAAGAGATGAAAACAGAGAGAAAAAGGGGCAAAATTTTTATTGTAATTACGGTAGTGGCTGCGTTTGCCGTGCTGGTTGGATTTTTCAGCAATACGGTAGCTTTTGAGCGGATGATGGGAAAGATTGTGGAGCGGTATGTGTCAGACAATAACTATGAGCTGGCTTCCCACATTTCCTACCGTCTGAAGACGGGACAGGAGTTTATCAAGGATCTGGCAGATTCGCTGAGCAGGATGCCGGAGTTTCTGATGACAGAGGATCTGCTGTCCAGGAAAGAGGAGGCTACGGAGCTGGACGGCATCTGTGTGGTTTCCAGGGAAAACGGTTTTTTCCCCGAGGCGGAGGAGACCGAGGAGCTGGAGACGTGGCTTTCCGCTCATCCGGAGGCCTGGGAGGAGCCGCAGATTTCCTATATCAAGGATCAGCTGATGCTTTTTACCGCGCCTGTGGTGAAGGAGGGGCAGGCGGCTTCTCTTGTCATAGGAATGCAGAGCTATCAGGGCATCCAAAGGCTGGTGAGCCAGGCCGACTACCAGAATCAGGGCATCAGCGTTCTCATGGACGGAAAAACAGGCGAGCGGATTATAAGGAAAAGAGGAAGCGAGTCCGCCATAACGGACGAGGAGTGGGAGGAGCTTAAGGAGATATTAAAGCACAGGGATATGCCCTACGGGATCGATAAGCAGACGCTTTCCTCGGGACGCCAGGTATTTATTTCCGCCTATAAGGTGGAGGGGACAGACTGGGAGCAGGCGGCCATTATTCCGTCGGATTTTCTGATGTCTCAGATTGAACGGTACATGGATATCTACTCCGTCTTTACCTTTACGGTTATGATTCTGTTTATGTTCCTGATCCGTCATCTCCTGAAGGAGAATCAGAGAAAGGAACAGCTGTTTCTCACAGATCCGCTCACAGGCGGCTGGAACAGGGAGGGCTTTTTAAAACAGTGTGAAGAAGTCATAGATAATCGAAATTTCAAAGAATACGCGATTGTTTACTTAAATGTGATCGATTTCAGAATTATTAATGAGAGCTGGGGCGAGGAGGATGGAAACAGGACGCTGCAGTTTATTTTTCATCAGTTTCAGAAGGATTTGAAGCAGAAGGGAGAGCTGGTCAGCCGGAGCAGCATGGATCATTTCTTCCTGCTTCTTCGGGAAACTGACAGGAACCGTCTGAACAGCCGCATGGAGGAAGCGATTCAAGAGATGAACGAGGTGATCGGACAGAAATTCTGCGGCACCTCCATTGACTTCACTATAGGCGTCTGCCGGCTGCAGGACGCCGACTCTGTTTCCTCCGCTATGACGCGGGCGATTTCTGCCAGCAAGCAGAAGGCGGAGAAAAATGTGTGCACCTTCTATGACAACGCTGTGGCTGCCAAGCAGGATCGGGAGCAGCGTCTGAACGAGCTGTTTGAGGAATCCCTGAAAAACAGAGATCTGAAGATTTATCTGCAGCCCAAGGTAAGCCCTGTTCCAGGAGAGCCCTGTCAGGCGGAGGCCCTTGTGCGCTGGATTCATCCGAAGGAGGGGATGATCTATCCGGATGAATTTATTCCGCTGTTTGAGATGAACGGAAATATCTGCCAGCTGGATTTATATATGTTCGAGGAAGTCTGCCGCCTGATTGCCCGATGGATGGAGGAGGGGCAGGAGATTTCCCTGCTGTCGGTCAATCTGTCCCGTTTCCATTTGAGAAGCAAGGGCGCCGGTGTCTGGAAGGAGTACAAGGAGATCAAGGAGCGGTACAACATCCCAGACGGAATGATAGAGATAGAGCTGACGGAGACTGTATTTATCGACGACAGCCAGCTGCTGTTCGTCAAATCGGTTCTGGACGGCTTCCGCGCCTGCGGTTTCCGTGTGGCGTTAGATGACTTCGGCTTCGCCTACTCCTCTCTGGGAGTGTTAAACGAGCTGGAGGTGGACACTCTGAAATTAGACCGCACCTTCTTCCTCAATGAGAATACAAAGTCCAGGAAAATAGTGGCCCAGCTGATCCAGCTGGCTCACAGCCTGAATATGAGCGTAGTGGCGGAGGGAATTGAACAGATGGAGCAGGTGGAAGTCTTAAAGGCCATGCGCTGTGATCTGATTCAGGGATATGTATACTCCAGACCGATTCCGGTGGGAGAATTTGAGGCGTGGAGGGAAGCTTATGAAAACCAGAAGTATTAAAAAGGCTCTGCCGCGCCTGGCCAGGACTACCATTTTGCTGCTGATTGCGCTGATCCTGCCGGCCAATCTCTGGGCGCAGCTTTACGCCCAGCATAAGAACCAGCGGGAAAATTCTTCTGAGCTGTTCTGTCAGCTGAGACAGCTGCTGGAAACGAAGGAAAGGGAGCTTGAAGAGGATAAGGAAGAGTTTGCAGAGCGGTGCATTAGATCTGCCGAGATAGCTGCCTACTGCATTGAGAGCCGGCCGGAGGTGACTGAGAGCCCGGAAGCCGCCAGAGAGCTGGCAGACAAGCTGGGAGTGGATGAGATCCACTGCTTCACGCCTGAGGGCGTGATCTATGGGGGAACCCACCCGGAGTATTATGGCTATACGCTTGACTCGGGAGAGCAGATGCGGTATTTTCTGCCCATGCTGGAGGACACCTCCATGAAGCTCTGCCAGAATATTGCTGATAATACGGCAGAGGGCAAACCCATGCAGTATGCGGCTGTCTGGGAGGAGGATGGAAGCGGGATCATCCAGATTGGAATGGAGCCGGAACGTATTCTGAAGGCCATAGAGGAGAAGAGCCTGGACCGGGTGATTTCTGATATTCCCCTGGATATGCGCGGATATCTTCATGCGGTCGACTTAAATACGAAGAGAATTGCCGCATCCACAGATCCCGCTATGGTGGGAATGGATATAAGCTCTGGATGGAAGAAACGAGAGGGTACAGAGCTCAGAACAGGCTTTCACGAACGGTTTCAGGGGAAGAAATACTGCGTGTATGCAGAGCGGTATGGAAACTTTGCTCTGCTCCGATGCTATCCGTCTGATTTCCCCCTTCGCAGCATAGTGATGTCCACACTGATGGTTTTTCTTTATCTTGTTCTGACCGCTGTGGCAGTGATCGGAGGCATTACCTGGTATATGGACAAAAAGCTGGCCAGAAACCTGGTGGCGATTGTGGACGAGCTGAAAAAGGTGGAGCAGGGCGATTTCAGAGATATCTCTGTGAAGACGGATGTGGAAGAATTTAACGAATTGATTTTTTATATGAATCAGATGTTGAAAGGCATCCGCCTGGGCTGGGACAAGCTGACGCGGATTGTGGACAAAGGGCGGATTCCTATTGGAATCTTTGAAAAGAACCAGTTTTTTGGAAAATCGTTTATCAACAGCCGTCTGCTGGAGATGCTGGGCATAGAGGAAAGCGGACAGGACAGTTTACTGGCGGTGTCTGAGGCGGAAAAACGGCTGGAAGAGGCCATGGAGCATCCAGTGGACGAGGACGAGCAGATCTATGAATATGACAGAGACGGCGATAAAATTTATCTGAAAATTGAAAAACAGACGGACGAGCAGAGCACAACCTACTATGTGTCTGATCTGTCCCAGTGGTGGAAGGAGCTCAACGAGCTGAGAGAGCAGAGCAGTCATGACAGTCTGACCGGTCTCTACAACAGACGGGGCTTTAACAACCAGATGGACGAGCTGTTTGAAGGGACGCAGGATCTGGGATGGGGCATGATTATTATGATGGACGCCGACGGTCTGAAGCGGATTAACGACATGTACGGCCACTCTGTGGGAGACGAGTATCTGAAGCGGATTGGGGCCATTATCAAAGATACGGCGGGACCTGGCTCTGTATGCGCCCGTCTGGGAGGCGACGAATTTATCGTTTTCCTCTACGGCTATGATTCCAGAGAACGTGTCGACGCAGTGTGCGGCGCGTTGAAAGAGAAACGAGGCGAAGCGTTCATGGATAACGGAACGGCGGAATTGGTAGAATTTTCCATCGGCTGTGCTATTTATCCGGTTGATGGAAAGAACTATCATGTGCTGATGCACCGGGCAGATGAAAATATGTATCTGGAAAAGAGAGCGAGAAAGGCTATATACATGGGGGGGGTATAAAAAGGAAATACACCGAAAAACCGCATTTAAAGCAGGCAGACGGAAGAAAAACCTCTGGAAAATAAATCGAGGAGGACAGAAGATTTCAGAAAGGAAAAGAAGCAGCAGGAGGAAGAGAGATGGAGAGGGATTTAAAAAAGAAGAGACGTACAGGAAGCGGGGAGAAGGCTGGAACAGAAACAGCCGAAAGAAGGCTTTATCAGATGGAGTACAGTTCTCCCATCGGAGCGCTGACTCTGATTTCCGACAGCAAAGCCCTTCTTTCCCTGGAGTTTGAACAGAAGCGGTATCCGTTTTCCCTGCCAGAACGCTGTCAGCTGACGGTTCTGCCTGATTATTCTGGGAACAGAGAGGGCGGCGAAGGCCAGGGGAGCTACCAGGACGGAGCTGGTTCGGGGAGAAGCCAGGTGTTTCCTGCCCCGCTGCTTCAGGCCGCGCGCTGGCTGGACTGCTATTTTTCAGGCAGAAGTCCTGATTTTCTGCCTCCTCTCAAACCTGAGGGAAGCCCTTTCCGCCGCCGGGTTTGGGAAAAACTGCTGAGGATTCCCTACGGAACGACCGTCACCTACGGAAGCATTGCAAAAAAGCTGGCAGAGGAGGAGGGACGCCCCCATATGTCCGCCCAGGCGGTCGGCGGCGCAGTGGGGCATAACCCCATTGGAATCATCATTCCCTGCCACCGGGTTGTGGGAGCAGACGGCAGTCTGACCGGATTTGGAGGAGGAATCGAGACGAAGAAGGCGCTTCTGGAGCTGGAGAGGGCTGAATATTAAAATAAAAGCTTTTTTACAGCCGGACTGAGGGTTAAGGAGTGAAACACATGAGAAGAAGAGACAGGGAAGTGACGGACGAGAAGACTGGGAATTTAAGCCGGAGGCAGCGGCGCGGGTCCAGGTGCTGAGGCTGTCGGTGGAGGAGCTGTCGTGCAAAGAAAATTGAGTGAAAAACATTCTTTTTTCTCGTGCATAACAGATCAGAGGAACTGCATTTTGCCCTGCTTTTTTCTCGGTTCCTCTTGCAAAATATGGATTTTCCTGTACAATAAAATAGGCGGAGTCTGGTATGAAGGGGCGCGTTTTTCTGCAGAAGAGGCACGGCGCGCCGGTTCAGATCCGCAGGGGCAGAAGCGGTTCCCTGCAAGGAGCTGATACTCTGTCAAAAGGAAACTTTGAAATCATAAATAATGTATATAAAGAAAGGAAACAACCATGATTAGCGCAAGCAATGTAACATTACGCGTAGGAAAAAAGGCACTGTTTGAGGATGTAAATATTAAATTCGTGGAAGGCAACTGCTACGGTCTGATCGGAGCCAACGGAGCAGGAAAGTCTACTTTCTTAAAGATTCTTTCCGGCCAGCTGGAGCCGACCAACGGAGACGTGATTATCACTCCAGGACAGCGTCTCTCCTTCTTACAGCAGGATCACTTTAAGTACGACCAGTATCCGGTTCTGGACACAGTTATTATGGGAAATGCCCGTCTGTACCAGATTATGAAGGAGAAGGAAGCCATTTACATGAAGGAGGATTTCTCTGAGGAGGACGGCGTGAAGGCCGCAGAGCTGGAGGGCGAGTTCGCCACCATGAACGGCTGGGAGGCAGAGTCCGACGCGGCTAACCTGTTAAACGGTCTGGGAATCGAGACAGAGCTTCATTATCAGCTGGTAGGCGACCTGACAGGCGCTCAGAAGGTGAAGGTGCTGTTAGCCCAGGCTCTGTTTGGAAATCCTGACATTCTTCTGCTGGACGAGCCGACCAACCACCTGGATCTGGACGCTATCGCATGGCTGGAGGAGTTCTTAATCAACTTCGAGAACACAGTTATCGTGGTATCCCACGACCGTTACTTCTTAAATAAGGTCTGCACCCAGATTGCGGACATTGACTATGGAAAGATTCAGCTTTACGCCGGAAACTACGACTTCTGGTACGAGTCCAGCCAGCTGATGATCAAGCAGATGAAGGAGGCCAATAAGAAGAAAGAGGAGAAGATCAAGGAGCTGCAGGAGTTCATTCAGCGATTCTCCGCCAACGCTTCCAAGTCCAAGCAGGCTACCTCCAGAAAGAAAGCTCTGGAGAAGATTCAGCTGGATGAGATCCGCCCGTCCAGCCGTAAATATCCGTACATTGATTTCCGCCCGGAGAGAGAGATTGGAAACGAGGTTCTGTCTGTTGAGAACCTGTCCAAGACTATTGACGGCGTAAAGGTTCTGGACAATATTTCCTTCATTTTAAACCGTGAGGACAAGGTAGCTCTGGTAGGACCGAACGAGCAGGCCAAGACGGTTCTCTTCAAGATTCTGGCAGGCGAGATGGAGCCGGACGAGGGAAGCTACAAGTGGGGCGTTACCACCACGCAGGCATATTTCCCCAAGGACAACAGCGCAGAGTTTGACAACGACGATATTATCGTAGACTGGCTGACTCAGTATTCCCCGGTGAAGGATGTGACCTATGTCCGCGGCTTCCTGGGCCGTATGCTGTTTGCAGGCGAGGACGGCGTGAAGAAGGTGAGAGTGCTCTCCGGAGGCGAGAAGGTGCGCTGCATGCTTTCCAAGATGATGATTTCCGGAGCCAATGTGCTGATGTTCGACGAGCCGACAGACCACCTGGATATGGAGTCCATCACCGCGTTAAACAACGGTATGACCAAGTTCCCGGGCGTGATTATTTTCTCCTCCCGCGACCATCAGATCGTGGAGACGACGGCCAACCGTATTATGGAGATTGTAAACGGCAAGCTCATTGATAAGATCACAACCTACGACGAGTACCTGGCAAGCGACGAGATGGCCAGAAAGCGTCAGGTATTTACTCTGACAGAGACTGAGGAGAACGAGGACTAAATGGCTGAAGCGGCGTCTGTGGCCGGGCATGAACGGGCCCGGCAGGGCGCCTGAGCCGGAAAGGGGATTAGAACATGGAGAAAAAGCCGGTACTGGTAATTATGGCGGCGGGAATGGGCAGCCGCTACGGCGGATTAAAGCAGATTGATCCAGTGGATCACGATGGAGACCTGATTATTGACTTCTCCATTTTCGATGCGAAGGAGGCGGGCTTTGAGAAGGTGGTTTTCATCATTAAGAAGGCCATTGAGAAGGATTTCAGGGAGCACATCGGAAACAGGATGGAAAAGCACATCCAGGTAGAGTATGTGTACCAGGAAAACGACCTTCTTCCTGAGGGCTATCAGGTTCCGGAAAACAGGGTAAAGCCGTGGGGAACAGGACACGCCATTCTCTGCTGCAAGGATGTGATTGACGGCCCCTTCGCTGTGATCAATGCGGACGATTACTACGGAAAGGCGGCCTTTAAGGAGCTGTACCGCCATCTCTGCGAGACAGAGGACAACGACAGGTATCAGTACGCCATGGTAGGCTATAAGCTTTACAATACCCTGACGGAGAACGGCCATGTGTCCCGGGGCGTGTGCGTGGCGGACGAACACGGTTATCTGGCTGACATTCACGAGCGCACCAGAGTGGAAAAGCACGGCGATAAGGCGGAGTACACAGAGGACAACGGCGCTTCCTGGACGTATCTGCCGGAGGATACCCTGGTATCCATGAATATGTGGGGCTTTACCTCCAGCATTCTCGAGGAGCTGGAGAAGCGGTTTACTGTATTTTTAGATCAGAACCTGCCGGTCAATCCGGAAAAATGCGAATACTTCCTGCCTTTTGTCGTAGACGAGCTTCTGAAGGAGGACAAGGCCCAGGTGACTGTGTTAAAGAGCGCAGACAAGTGGTACGGCGTTACTTACAAGGAAGACAAGCCCATGGTCATGGATGCCATCCAGGGCCTAAAGGACAGCGGGTATTATCCGAAAAAGCTGTGGGAAGACTAGAGAGCGGAGAATCCGAAGCGAAATAAGAGACAGAAAAGAGGGAGAGGGAGCATATCTTATCTGTAAGAGAAAATGAAAATCTGTATTTCTCCCCGGCCGGCTGAAGGGGGGCTTAGATTCAGCCTTAATCCGGGAGAAAGAAAGGAGAGTTTATGAAAAAGCTGACAGGCAGTCTTCCATTCCGTCTCCTGATTGGAGTGGCAGCCGGAATTATAGCCGGCCTTTACGCGGGAGAAGGGGTGATGAACGTAGTCGTTACCCTGAATTATGTGATGGGACAGTTTATCAATTTCTGCGTGCCGTTAATTATCATCGGTTTTATCGCTCCGTCCATCACGAAGCTGGGAAAGAACGCCTCCAGGATGCTGGGAATTGCCCTTGGAATCGCCTACGCCTCCTCTCTGGGCGCGGCGCTGTTTTCCATGGCGGCAGGCTTTGGAATCATTCCGTCCCTGTCGATCAATGCGAGCATGGAGGGACTGAAAGAGCTTCCCGAGGTAGTATTTCAGCTGTCCATTCCTCCGATTATGGGGGTGATGAGCGCCCTTGTATTTTCTGTTCTCATTGGTCTGGCGGCCGCATGGACGAAGGCGGGGCAGATAACAGGAATTCTGGATGAATTTCAGCGGATTGTGTTAGACATTGTAAAGAAGGTTATCATTCCTATCCTTCCGGTCTACATTGCCATGACCTTCTGTTCCCTGGCTTATGAAGGCTCCATTACAAAACAGGTTCCTGTATTTATCCAGGTAATCCTGATCGTTATGGCAGGCCATTATATCTGGATGGCTCTGCTCTACGGCCTGGCGGGGCTGTACTCAGGAAAGAATCCCTTTAAGGTGCTTAAAAACTACGGTCCGGCCTACCTGACGGCAGTGGGAACCATGTCCTCCGCGGCGACTCTGGCAGTGGCCTTAGACTGTGCGAAAAAGTCCGAGCCCACGCTCAGGGATGATATGGTAGAATTTGGAATTCCCCTGTTTGCCAATATCCATCTGTGCGGCTCTGTGCTGACAGAAGTATTTTTCGTCATGGTAGTGTCGAAGATTCTGTACGGAACTCTTCCGGATCTTCCGACTATGACCCTGTTCTGCGTGCTGTTGGGAGTGTTCGCAGTAGGCGCGCCCGGCGTTCCGGGGGGAACCGTCATGGCGTCCCTGGGACTGATTACAGGTGTGCTGGGCTTCGACGAGATGGGAACGGCTCTGATGCTTACCATTTTCGCTCTGCAGGACAGCTTCGGAACTGCCTGCAACGTGACGGGAGACGGCGCCCTGACGCTGATGCTGACTGGATACGCTGAGAGGCATAAGATAGAGAAACAGAAGCTGGAAGTGGAATTGTAAAAATAAAATAAGACAGAAGAGGTTATGGGCGCAGCGTGGAAAAATCCGGCTGCGCCTGTGTTTTATAGAGGGGAGTACAAATGAAAAGAAGGAAGGTTAATAAATATGCGATACAATACGCCGTTCTGTTTTCGGCTTTCTCCCTGGCGCTTCATTTCATAACGGTTTATCTGCTGTGCCATGGGATGGGGCTTTTATTAGCTGGGGGAGATATGCTTAACAGCCCTGAAAAGTGGGAGATGAGGGAGAAAGCGGAGACGATCATGGGACAGGCAGGTATGTTAGGGAATCTGTTCATCGCTTCCTGCTATCTGTTTGTCATTATAACAGGAATTTTTCTTATAATCAGGAAATTTACTGCTATAGAGTATGTGGCTGCAGTTCTGTTATTTTGTCTCATACAGTTTGGAATTTTTATTTTAGAAAGATTGATAAATACCCATGGAATGACAGAGCTGTGTAACTGGCTGTGGGCGGTCCTGCATCAGAAAGCAGTCTGGATTCTTCTTACACTTCCTCTTCTCATATCAGCCGGAAGGTACATCATCCGCATGGCAGGGCAGAAGAAGGAATAGTGAGGAATGGTGATTTGACAGGAGCCGCCGCCCCATAGGTAAGAATACCTACAGGGCAGGCGGCTCCTTGGCGATCACAATATTGTCCTCTCCCCGGTAGCTTTCCTGGGGAAGGCGATCCGTGATAATCGTGGCAGAGGAAAATTCGCCGAAGCTGACGGGGCTGGTCTGGAAAAATTTGCTGGAGTCGCAGAGCACATAGGGTTCTCTGGTCCGTTCCATGGCAAATTCCTTGATCAGCGCCTCGTTGGGATCCGGGGTAGTGAAGCCGGAAATGCGGCTGACCCCGTTGGTTCCCCAGAATCCTTTTGTGAAATGGTATTTTTTCAGGCTCAGATAGGCCTCGTTTCCCACCACAGCCTCTGTGGAGGCCTTGATTTCTCCTCCCAGAACGGCTGCCCGGAAGCCCCGCTCCACCAGGCGCAGTCCGTGGGACACTGCGTTCGTCACAAAGAAGGCAGACTTCTCCTCGATAAAGGGAATCATGGCCCCCGTGGTGGTTCCGGCGTCCAGATAGACGAAGTCGTCAGGCTTAATTAAGGAGGCGGCGTACCGGGCAATCCTGATTTTTTCTTCCATGTGCTGTTTCTGGCGCAGGGATACCTGGGCGTCGGCAGCGTCAATAGCCAGATCTGCCTGAACCGCCCCGCCGAACACCTTGATCAGCGCGCCTTTCTTGTGAAGAACCGTTAAATCCCGGCGGATGGTAGACTCCGAGGCGTCAAACCGCTCCTTCAAGTCCTGCACCGTCACACTGCCCTGGGCGTTTAACAGCTTTAAAATCTCTTCCTGCCGCTTTTCCGTAAGCATTTTCCTCGTCCTTCCTTTCTCTGGCAAATGAAATAATTATTGATATTTTACAACAAAACAGGCGGAGGCGCTACTCCTGGAAGTACCAAAAAAATAACAAAAAATAAGCACGAGGAAAAATTTTCGGTAACTTTAAGTGAAATAAGAAAATTTTCCTCGTGCTTTCTATTTATTTTTCCGCCGTTTTCTTCTTCAGCGCTCCTAACAGGAAGGCTCCGATCAGGGTTCCAATGACCAGGGCGGCCAGGTACATCATAGCGTTTCCTACAACCGGGAATACGAAGATTCCGCCGTGGGGAGCCATGAGAGTACATCCGAAGGCCATGGACAGGGCGCCGGAGACTCCAGCGCCGACGACGCAGGCAGGAAGCACATGAAGGGGATCAGAGGCCGCAAATGGAATCGCTCCCTCTGTGATGAAGGCCAGACCCATAATAAAGTTGACCGGGCCGGATTTCCGCTCTTCCTTTGTGAATTTGTTTTTAAAGAGCAGGGTAGCCAGGGCGATGGCGCAGGGAGGAACCATTCCGCCAATCATAACGGCTGCCATAATATCATAGTTTCCGGCTGCGATAGAGGCAGTTCCAAAGACATAGGCTGCCTTATTGAAGGGACCGCCCATATCGACGGCCATCATGCCTGCCACGACGATTCCCAGGAGAATTTTGCTGGTTCCGCTCATGCCTGCGAGGGCAGCGTTCAGAGAGGTGTTTAAAAATCCTACCGGAGGTTCGATGATAAAGGTCATAATTAAACCAATGAGAAGGATTCCAAATACAGGATATAAGAGCACTGGAGCGATTTTTTCCAGAGCTTCCGGCAGACGGCTGAACAGCTTTCCAAGGAAGAGAACCAGGTATCCTGCGATAAATCCGGCCAGCAGAGCGCCCAGGAATCCGGACTTTCCGCCGGCGGCGATCATTCCGCCTACAAATCCTACGGCCAGGGCCGGTCTGTCTCCAATGCTCATGGCGATAAATCCGGCCAGGATTGGGAGCATGAAGCCGAAGGCAATTCCGCCGATTCCTTTCAGGGCCGCGGCTGCCGGGGTGATGGTTCCAAAAGCAGATCTGGCTTCGTCTGACAGGGAGTTGATATCCACGCTCAGGCCGTCGATGAGGAAGGCCAGGGCGATGAGAATTCCGCCTCCTACGACGAAAGGAAGCATATGGGAAACGCCATTCATCAGCTGAGTGTAAATTTTGTGGGCTGCGCTTCCGGAGGCTTTTGTCTCCTTCGCGGCCTCAGGCTTTCCAGCCTGGTACACAGGCGCGTCTCCCTTCATGGCCCGCTCGATCAGCTGCTCCGCTTTGCTGATTCCATCGGAGACAGGACATTCGATGAGCTTTTTGCCGTGGAACCGGTCCATAGGCACCTTGGCGTCGGCGGCCACGATAATGCAGCCGGCTTCTGCGATTTCCTGCTCTGTGAGGACGTTTTTCGCTCCTCCGGAACCTCTGGTTTCCACCTTCAGAGAGCATCCGGCGGCCCGGGCGGCCTTCTCCAGCCCCTCTGCAGCCATATAGGTGTGGGCAATGCCGGTGGGGCAGGAGGTGACTGCCAGAATGCGGCAGGAGGCTTTGGCTTTGGAAGCTTCTGCCTCTTCAGAAACAGACGGGCTGTTTTCCTGCTTTCCATTCTGAGCGGCCAGCTGGCTGTCAATATCTGGTTTTTCCTGATCTGCCTGGTCAATGACAGCTAAAAATTCTTCCGCCGTCTCGGCCTTTGTAAGCTTCTCCACAAAGCTCTGGTCCATCAGCAGCACAGACAGCTTGCTGAGCACATCCAGATGAATGTTGTCCTCTGTGTCCGGCGCGGCGATCAGGAAAATCAGATGAGCCGGCATACCGTCCAGGGATTCAAATTCCACGCCGTCCCTGACGACCATAGCGGCCAGTCCAGGTTCGCGGACTGCGGAGCATTTTCCGTGGGGAATGGCAATTCCGCCTCCAATGCCTGTGGTACTTTCCTCTTCTCTGAGATAAACCTGTTTTCTGTAGCCCTCCTCATCTGCGATTTTTCCGCTGGCCGTCATCAGGGCCACCATCTGATCCAGGGCTTCCGCCTTTGTGTGCGGGGTTCCGTCAAGACAGATACTCCGCTTATCAATCAAATCTGTAATCCGCATGAGATTCCCTCCTTTTCATCCTGTTTCTGCGATTTTATGAGTCAGACGCGCCGTTAAGCGTCCTGTAAATGCTGCGTATTTCCTGCTCTGTGGCCAGGAATTCCGAGAACGCGCTGGCGCTTCCTGCCGCTACCCCCATACGGAATGCGTGGGAGTAATCATGCTTTTCCATCCATCCGGCTAAAAAGCCCGCTACCATGGAATCGCCTGCGCCTACGGCGTTTACTAAAGTGCCCCTGGGAGCTGGAAGCATGTGGACGCCGCCTTCCTCGTCTAAGAGCACAGCCCCCTGTCCGGCCATGGAAATCAGCACGTTTCTGGCCCCCTTTTCCTGCAGCTTTTTCCCGTAGGGAACCACTTCCTCCCGGCTGTTCAGCTCAACTCCGAAAATCTCTCCCAGCTCGTGGTTGTTAGGCTTAATGAGAAATGGCCGGTAGGGGAGGACGTTCATCAGAAGATCGCCTGTGGCGTCTACGGCGAAGAGCACTCCGCGATCTTTTAACATTTCCAGAATCCGGCTGTAACTGTCCTCTGGCATGGAGGCAGGTATGCTGCCTGCTAAAACCAGGGTATCGCCCTTTTTCAGACTGTTCAGCCGGCTCATCAGCTGCTCCAGGGAAGCATAGTCAATCTCCGGCCCCGCGCCGTTGATCTCAGTCCCGTCAAAATCCTTCATTTTTATATTAATGCGGGAACAGCCGTGTTTCAGGAAAATGAAATCACAGGTTACGCCGCTGCGGCGGATTTTTTCTTCAATCTCACGTCCTGTAAATCCGGCCAGAAATCCCAGAGCGGTGTTTTCGATTCCCAGACTGTGAAGAACAGTAGACACGTTCACGCCCTTGCCTCCGGGAAGCAGCTGCTCAGAGGATGTGCGGTTGGTCTTTCCAAATGCAAACTGGTCGACAGTTACGATGTAGTCCAGAGACGGATTAAAAGTAACGGTATAAATCACGTTTCAAACCTCCTGCTGTATTTGTTAGCCTTATTATACAACCACAAACAGTCATAATCAATCAAAATAAGTCACAAAATATAGAGAATAAATTTGTGGTATTTTCACAAAGAGTCAAATCCAGTCAAAAACGAGCGTTTTTCCAGACGGGAGATGGGAAAGACAGAGCCATTTTCGGGATTCCAGGGCAGGCAATAAAAAAATTTCACCTGTGCCAACTTTTTGGCGTTTTTTTCCGTCTAATAATAGAAACAGAAGAAAGGATTAAAACCTGCCAGGGCGAAAGCAGATGCAAAAGGACGGGAGAACGGCAGGCTTCGGAGGACGGAGGAGACAGATGCAGCGGGCCAGGTATCAGGAACAGCGTCGGGCAGACCGATGGGATAATGATAATGTAACCAGAAGAGATCGGGAATATTACAGAGAACGTCAGAGGATAAAGCGGAGGAAGGAAAAACGCCGCCGCCGGATTCGAAGCATCGTGTCTTCGCTGGAGGGAATCGTTCTGTGCCTGATTTTGATTTCAGCCCTGAATTATCTGCCTGTATTTGGAAATCAGGGAAAAGCGGGCCGCCTGTCAGACGTTTTTTCCGAAAGAAACGGAGCGGAAGCCGGGCTGATCTGGGGAGAGACGGAGACGGAACCGGCTTTGGAGGAATCGGAGGAATCCCTGCCTGAGACGGAAGCGGAAGAGACGGAAACAGAAGAGACGAAGGCGGAAGAGATAGCGGTGGAAGAGATGACGGCCGAGGCGGAGGCCGGGGCCTATGATTTTTCCCGCCCTGTTCCCCTTTCAGAGCCAGTGGATAACAGCTATTTTGACGATGCCGTGTTTATCGGAGATTCCAGGACAGAGGGCCTGATTACCAACACGGGGCTGTCCAATACGACTGCCTACACCTATAAGGGCCTGATGGTAGATACTGTGTTCACCAAGCCGGTGATCCGCAGAGGGGAGAACAGGGTCTCTGTGATGGACGCCCTGAAAACCACCTCCTTTTCCAAGATTTACATTATGTTTGGGATCAATGAGAACGGCTGGCCCTACAATGATGTTTTCATTCATAAATATGAGGAAATTATCGACGCTGTCCGGGAGATAAATCCAGACGCAGTTATTTACGTTCAGGAGATTATGCCGGTGACGAATCAGGTGTCTGCCACCCACAGCTATATCAGGAATGGAAAGATTGCGGAATTTAACAGACTGCTGCGCCAGATGGCCCAGGAAAAGCAGGTGTACTTTATTGACACAGCGTCTGCGGTAGCCGCCTCTGACGGAAGCCTTCCAGCCGATGCGGCCTTTGACGGCATTCACCTGAAAAAGGATTACTGCAAAAAATGGCTGGACTATTTAAAAAGCCACACAGCTGCTGCGTACTGACAGGACAGCAGAGAGCAGCGGCCGCGCGGTACAGCACACAGAAGGGAGAAAGGAAATGAAAAACAAAACATGGATGAAAAGCTTACAGAAAAAAGGAATCACGGCAGGGCTGATTCTGGCGTTCTGCGCCGTTCTGTCTGCATGCGGCGGACAGAACGGGCAGGCCGGGGCGGGAAAGCAGACGGAAAGCCAGACAGGAAAGCAGGCTGACGCTGGAGAAATTGGAAAGAAGCTGGCAGAAGCTCTGGCCTTTGAGGACGAGATGACTTTGGCGGACGAGGACATGGCGGGGATGCTGTACGGCATTGATACGGCGGTACAGTCCTCTGTCTACATCAGCAGCGGAGCCACGGCAGAAGAGATTGCGGTGTTTGAGTTTGAGACGGAAGAGGACTGCAAAGAGGCGGTTTCCCTGGCAGAGCAGAGGATTGAGGATCAGAAAGAGGCCTTCGCTTCCTATGTGCCGAAGGAGGTAAAGCGTCTGGACGGCGCGGTGGTGAAGCAGTACGGCCGTTTTCTGGCTGTCTGCGTCTGCGATGACGGCAGAAAGGCGGAGGATCTGCTTGCGGAACTGTTTTAGTAGAGGGAGCAGGCATGGTTTTCAGCAGCATTTTATTTATCTTTTACTTTCTCCCGTTGACGCTTCTGCTCTATTACGCAGGCCCTTCGCGGCTCAGAAACCTGGTGCTTCTGGTAATGAGTCTGGCGTTCTATTCCTGGGGAGAGCCGGTTTATATTTCTATTATGCTCTTTTCTACAGTGTTCGACTATGGAAACGGCATAGCCATTGAGAAATGCCTGTCCTCCGGCAGAAAAAGGGCCGCCAGGGCTGTGCTGCTTCTTTCAGTGGCCGGCAACCTGGGGATTTTGGGATTTTTTAAATACAGCAATTTTTTCATTGAGACGGTGAATGCGGCTGGAGGGACGGATTTTCCTCTTTTGGAACTGTCCCTTCCCATCGGCATTTCCTTCTATACCTTTCAGACTATGTCCTACACCATCGACGTGTATCTGGGGCAGGCCAGGGCGCAGAAGAATCTGGTTCAGTTCGGGGCCTATGTGGCCATGTTCCCCCAGCTGGTGGCAGGGCCGATTGTCAAGTATAAGGATATCAGCGGCCAGCTGGCGGACAGAAACGTGACGGCAGAGAGATTTTCCTACGGAATCAGCCGTTTTATTACAGGACTTTCCAAGAAGGTTCTCCTGGCCAACAATATCGGCATGGTGTGGGAACAGATTTCCGGCGGAAATCTGGCCGGGCTTTCCGCTGCGGAAGCCTGGATCGGCGCGGCCGCCTTTTCATTCCAGATTTATTTCGATTTTTCCGGGTACTCAGATATGGCCATCGGGCTGGGAGAGCTGTTCGGCTTTCATTTTCAGGAAAATTTCAACCATCCCTACCGGTCGAAAAGCATGACGGAATTCTGGCGCAGATGGCATATTTCTCTGGGAACCTGGTTCCGGGAATACGTCTATATTCCTCTGGGAGGCAGCAGGAAGGGGATGAAAAGACAGCTGCTTAACCTCCTGATTGTCTGGTGTCTGACGGGACTCTGGCATGGAGCCAGCTGGAACTTTCTTGTCTGGGGGCTGTACTTCGGGGTGTTTTTAACAGCGGAAAAGCTGTTTTTGCTCCGGCGTCTGGAAGCGCTTCCAGGGTGGGTTTCCCACGCCTACTGCCTGATTTTCGTGGCGGTCAGCTGGGTGATTTTTGCCTTTGACAGCATGGCGGACGTATGTACTTATGTAAAGTCCATGTTCGGCCTGGGAAGCGGCGGATGGATAGAGGAAGCGGCCCTTTACTATGGAGAGACCTGGGGCGTTTTCTTTGTTGTCTGCGCCCTGTGCAGTCTGGGAATTTTTAAAATGAAGCGGGCCTTTCTGCCCGTTCTTTTTGCGGCCAGCATCTGTTTTCTGGCAGGAGGAACCTACAACCCGTTTTTATATTTTCGGTTTTAGGGTGCAGGAAGACAGAGAGGAATTAAGGCGAAATGACGGACAGGAGAAGTGGTGGGAGTGTTATGACAGAACATAAGAACAGAGACAGGAAGAAATGGAGAAATTTTCTAGGAATCGCTGGTTTTCTGGCTGTGATCGGGGCGGCGCCGGCGTTTACTTTTACATTAAAGGATCGGGAGTTTTCAGAAAATGAAAACAGGTATCTGGCCCAGAAGCCCTATATTTCTCTGGAACGTATAAAAACAGGGGAGTTTATGCGGGATATGGAAGAATATGTAAGCGATCAGCTCCCGCTTCGCGACAATCTGACCACAGCCAGGACAGAGCTTTTAAAGGCTGCGGGCAGCCGGGAGATCAACGGCGTGTATCTGGGGAAAGACGGATATCTGATAGAACAGTGGCTGGAACAGGATTTTGACGAAGAACGGCTTCAGAATAACATAGAAGCGCTGAACGGCTTTTTGGAGAAACATCAGGATAAGAAGGCTTTCGTTATGATTGTGCCGACAGCGGCGGAAACCATGAAGGACAAGCTGCCGCCTCACGCGCCGTCCTTCTGCCAGGAGAAGGCTATGGCCCAGATAGAAAAGGGGCTGTCCTCCGGGACGCTGATTGACCTGCGCCAGACGCTTTCTGCCCACCGGGAGGACGGCGTTTTTTATAAGACGGATCACCACTGGACCAGCAGGGGAGCCTTTCAGGGGTATCTGAAGTGGTGCGAGGCAAATGGAATGTATCTGCCTGCCAGCCAGTTCCATCCAGTGCAGGTCTCAGACTCCTTTCAGGGTTCTCTGGACTCCAGGGTTTTGGAGGCAGAGGGAAGCAGAGATTCCATCGAGCTGTTTACGCGGGAACAGGAGCCATCCTATACCGTTTCCTACAATTTTGGCAGGGAGATTTCTGACAGCGTCTACGCCCCGGAAAACCTGAAGAAAAAGGATCAGTACCAGATTTTTTTAAATGGAAACCACCCGGAGGTGACCATTGAGACCTCCAACAAAAACGGCAGGCGTCTGCTGATAGTAAAGGATTCCTTTGCAAATGCCCTGGTTCCCTTCCTTATTGGAGACTGCGAATCCATTCACCTCATTGACCTCCGGTATTACCGGGGCAGCCTGGAGGACTACATATCACAGCGGGAAATCAATGAATTTCTGATTCTCTACAATCTGAAAAATTTCTGCGGAGAGAAGAACCTTAAATTTTACTAAAAATTCTTATCATCTGTGCTTTTCCGGTGACTCTTTCTCTGCTCTCTTCCAAAATAATCAAGAAAATGGTATACTGACAGTATCATCGCTTTCCTGCCCCTGGGAAGGGGCGGGAGGCTAGTCAGGAGACAAAACAGAATGAAAAAAATGATTTCATGGAATGTAAACGGCCTGCGGGCCTGTGTGGGAAAAGGATTTCTCGACGTGTTTCAAGAGCTTGACGCCGACATTTTCTGCATTCAGGAGAGCAAGCTTCAGGCCGGACAGATTGACCTTGATATACCAGGCTACTATCAGTATTGGAGCTACGCGGACAAGAAGGGATATTCTGGAACCGCCCTGTTTACTAAAGAGGAGCCTTTAAGCGTGGTATATGGTCTGGGAATCGACGTCCACGACCACGAGGGACGGGTGATTGCGGCGGAGTACGAAGATTACTATGTGGTGACCTGCTATACGCCCAATTCCCAGAACGAGCTGGCCCGCCTGCCCTACCGGATGGAGTGGGAGGACGCGTTCCGCTCTTATCTTAAAAAGCTGGAGGAGAAAAAGCCGGTGATTTTCTGCGGAGACCTGAATGTGGCCCACCGGGAGATTGACCTGAAAAATCCCAGGACCAACAGAAAGAACGCGGGCTTTACCGACGAGGAGAGAGGGAAATTTTCAGAGCTTTTAGACGCGGGATTTATCGACACCTACCGTCATTTTTACCCGGACACAGAAGGGGCATATTCCTGGTGGTCCTACCGATTTAAGGCCAGAGAGAAGAACGCAGGGTGGCGAATCGACTACTTCTGCGTATCAGAAAGCCTGAAGGACCGGCTGGTAAGCGCGTCTATCCACTCGGAGATTATGGGATCCGATCACTGTCCGGTTGAACTGGTGATTCAGTAGGCTGGAACGGAAGCAGGAGAACAGATATGAATTTATTGACCATTGAACATCTTATGAAATCTTATACAGAGCGGCTGCTGTTTGACGACACGGCTTTTTCTGTCAACGAAGGCGAGAAAATCGGGGTAATCGGCATTAACGGAACTGGAAAGTCTACGCTTCTTCGGATCCTGGCGGGCCTGGAGGAGCCGGATGAGGGAAGCGTGGTGAAGGGGAGAAATCTCTACATCCGCTACCTGCCCCAGAACCCGGTATTTGAGCCTGGATACACGGTGTTAGAGAGTGTAATCCGGGAAAATCAGGGCCATGAACAGGTCTGGGATCTGGAAGGACAGGCGAAAACCATGCTGATGACGCTGGGGATTCCAGACTGGAATGAGAAGATAGAGACGCTGTCCGGCGGTCAGAGAAAGAGAGCCGCTCTGGCCAGCGTCCTTCTCTCCACCGCGGATCTGCTGGTGTTAGACGAGCCGACCAACCATCTGGACAGCGGCATGGCCGACTGGCTGGAGGAGTACCTGAAGAAATTCAGGGGAGCGCTGGTGATGATCACCCACGACCGGTATTTCCTGGACAGCGTGACAAACAGGATTGTGGAGCTTGACAAGGGAAAGCTCTACAGCTATCAGACGAATTATCAGGGCTTTCTGGAGCTGAAGGCGGAGCGGATGGCCATGGAGGAGGCGTCAGAGCGGAAACGCCAGTCTATTTTAAGGGTGGAGCTGGAGTGGATGAAGCGGGGCGCCAGAGCGCGCTCTACCAAGCAGAAGGGCAGGATCCAGCGGTTCGAGGAGCTGAGCGCCAGAAAGGGGCCTGAGTACGACGGGGAGGTGGAGCTGGGCTCTGTCTCCAGCCGTCTGGGCCGGACGACCATTGAGCTGAAGCATATCTGCAAAGCCTACGGAGACAAGGTTCTGATTCAGGATTTCAGCTATATTTTCCTGAAAAATGACAGAGTGGGCTTTATCGGGCAGAACGGCAGCGGAAAGTCGACTCTGATGAAGATGATTGCCGGATGGGTGCAGCCGGATTCCGGGGAGATTGAGATTGGACAGACTGTGCAGCTGGGATATTTCTCCCAGGAGAACGAGGCGATGGACGATTCGCTGCGCGTCATCGACTACATTAAGGAAGCGGCGGAGTATGTGAAGACGCCGGAGGGAAGCATTTCCGCTTCCCAGATGCTGGAGCGGTTCCTGTTTCCGTCCTCTGTGCAGTACACGGTCATCGGAAAGCTGTCTGGAGGCGAGAAACGGCGGCTTTATCTTCTGCGCATTCTGATGGAGGCCCCTAATGTGCTGATTCTGGACGAGCCTACCAATGATCTGGACATCAGAACCCTGACGATTCTGGAGGACTACCTGGACAGCTTCCAGGGCATTGTCATCACCGTATCCCACGACCGGTATTTTCTGGACCGGGCGGTGCGCCGGATTTTTGCCTTTGAGGGTAATGGAAGGCTGCGCCAGTATGAGGGCGGTTTTACCGATTATCAGGCCGCAAGGCAGGAGGAAGAGGCTGCCGGAGAGAGTCTTAACAGTCCGTCTGCAGGAACAGCCGTGGAAAAGGAGATGGAGGGGGGCCCTGAGAAAAACACCAGGAAGAGCTGGAAGGACGGCCAGGTGAAAAAGCTGAAATTCACCTACAAGGAGCAGAAGGAATGGGAAACCATTGAGGACGATATCGCGGCGCTGGAGGAGAAGGCAGAGGCCCTGGGGCCGGAGATCAATAAGGCTGCCAGAGACTACGAAAAACTGGCTGCGCTGATGAAGGAGAAGGAGGAGACGGAGGCGCTTCTGGAGGAGAAAATGGAGCGCTGGATGTATCTGAATGATCTGGCGGAGCGGATAGCGGAGCAGAACGGCCGTTAGGACGGGATGGGAGAGTGCAACATGAAGATAGAAAAACTTGCTGCGGCAGAAGGCATGCCGGGATATTTTCCGCCCGGAGCCGTCAAGACAGAAGGCGGCTTCCACATCTGCACCATGGCGGAGGGGGAGAACGTAAGCCTGGCTGTATTTGAAACGTCGGGAGGGGAGGAAAAACAGAGGATTTTTCCTTTTCCTGAAAGCTCAAGACTTGGAAATATGCGGACAATTCGTCTGCTGGGCGGAGATTTTGCAGGGCTTTCCTATTCCCTGATCTGCGACGGGACAGAGCAGCCCGATCCCTTTGGACACGCTTTTACGGGCCGGGAGACCTGGGGAGAGCTGTCCCATGTGAAAAATCCGCTGAGATCCCCCTTTGAGCTTCCCTATTTTGACTGGGAGGGCGACGAGCCTCTTCATATTCCCTATGAGGATATGATTTTATACAGGATCCACGCCAGGGGCCTTACCATGGGGCCGAGGGGAACGGATCGGAAGGACAAGACGGCGGGACGGCCGGGAACCTTTCAGGCAATCAGAGACAAAATCCCGTATTTCAGGGAGCTGGGCGTCACCTCCCTGGAGCTGATGCCTCCCAATGAGTTTGAGGAGGTCATGATGCCGGACAGCTCGGACGGCAATCCCTACGGCCCCGACGAGCCTACGGGGAAGCTCAACTACTGGGGCTACGGCCCGAGTCTTCTGTTTGCCCCCAAGGCCTCCTATTCGGAGGGAAAGCCGGGAAAAAAGAATCCCTCCTCTGAATTCAAGGCTCTTGTAAAGGAGCTTCACAAAAACGGCCTGGAGCTGATTATTGAACTGTATTTTACCGGAAAGGAAAGCGCTGCCTTTATCAGCGAGGCAGTGCGGTTCTGGGTGCGGGAATACCATGTGGACGGCATACACCTGACGGGAATCGCCTCCTGCCCGTCTCTGGCAGACGATCCCTGGCTTTCCAGGACAAAGCTGTTCGCCTCCTTCTGGGAGGAGAGTGGCTCTGAGAAGGGAAAACAGGAGAAGAGCCGTCATCTGGCGGAGTACAACGACGGTTTTCTGGTGGACATGAGGCGTCTTTTAAAGGGAGACGAGGATCAGATGAACGGCTTGATTTTCAGGAGCAGGAGAAATCCCAGGAATATGGGCGTGATCAACTACATGGCCCATTCAAACGGCTTTACCCTGGCAGATTCCGTCTCCTATGAGATGAAGCATAACGAGGCCAACGGGGAGAACAATCAGGACGGAAGCGCCTGGAACTACACCTGGAACTGCGGCGTGGAAGGACCAAGCCGCAAAAAGAAGATTGTCGGCATGCGGCAGAAGCAGATTCGGAACGCTCTTCTGATTCTGTTTTTAAGCCAGGGCACGCCTCTCCTTCTGGCGGGAGATGAATTCGGCGCTACAAAGGGAGGAAATAATAATTCCTACTGCCAGGATAACGCCGTTTCCTGGCTGGACTGGCGGCTTCTGGAGACAAATCGGGACTTGTTCCAGTTCACAAAGCAGGTCATTGCATTCAGAAAGAAACACCCGGTGTTCCATATGCCTCAGGAGCCCATGGGCATGGATTACCTGGTCTGCGGCCACCCGGACGTCTCCTACCATGGAGTCAAGGCCTGGTGTCCGGAGTTTGAGAATTTCCGCAGACAGCTGGGAATCATGTACTGCGGCGATTATGCGAAGAGGCCGGACGGAAGCAGCGACGATTTCTTCTTCACAGCCTACAACATGCACTGGGAGCCCCATGAATTTGCCCTTCCAAAGCTCCCGAAAGGCATGAAATGGCATCTGGCCTTCAATACGGACGATAAGGACAGAAACGGCATTTACGAGGAGGGGAAGGAGCCGTGTCTGGAACAGCAGAAGCAGTTTCTGGTTCCTGCCAGGACCATTGTGGTCTTTATCGGCCTGAAGGATCCGGAGACAGAGAAGAATGGAAAAAAAGGTTCCGGGAAAAAGTCTCCTAAAAAAACAGAGAAAAAGGCGGGAAAAGAGGGGGAGAAGGCGCCGTCAAAAAAGCTGCAGAAGACGGCGGCCGCAGTTCTGACAGCCGCCGCCTTATCCCTGACCTGCCAAAATCCCTTTGACGGCTCTCACACAGCTTTTGCCGCAGGGCCTGGTACGCCCGCCTACGGCCAGGGAGATCCCTACAACAGCTATCAGTGGGCTTTTCTAAATAACGGCCAGTTCCGCCTGGTGACGGGAACTCAGAACATGAATTCCTCCATGCCGGGACACCTGTCTGACAGCCAGGACAGCTCCGATTATGGGCCTGAGACAGAGGGGCGGGCCACTACCTTTGCCAGGGCCGGCATGGATATCAATCTGACGCCGGCCAGAACGGCCTACGACGCCCTGGAAAATAAGGGGCAGGTGGTGGTGGCTGTGATTGACACCGGCGTCCAGACGGATCACGAAGATTTAAAGAACAGTATCTGGACCAACCCGGGAGAGACAGCCGGGGACGGCGTTGACAATGATAAAAACGGCTTTGTGGACGACGTCCACGGATGGAATTTCTATTCTGGGAAGGGAGAGCTCTATCAGGGAAGCGAGGACAACCACGGAACCCACTCCGCGGGAACCATCGCGGCAGGGAAAAACGGCGTCGGCATTACAGGTATCTGCGATCCGGCCTATGTGAAAATTATGCCGTTAAAGGTGCTGGGAACCAAGGACGGCGTGGGAACGCCGGAAAACGTGGCGAAGGCCATCCGCTATGCGGAGGCCCAGGGCGCGTCCGTCTGCAACCTCAGCTTCGGAACGGGGAAATTTAACCAGGAGCTTTACGATACTATGAAAAATTCCGGGATGCTGTTTGTGGTAGCCGCGGGAAACGGAGATAAGGAGGGGAAGGGAGTCAATCTGGACGAGAAGCCTGTCTACCCGGCTGCCTTTGACCTGGAAAATATTATTTCTGTGGCCAGTATGCGTCTGGACGGAAATCTGGAGCCCAGCTCGAATTACGGGGGAGGCTCTGTGGATCTGGCCGCGCCTGGAAAATATATTTTGAGCACCATTTCCGGCGGCCAGTATGCCTACATGAGCGGGACTTCCATGGCCGCGCCCATGGTGTCTGGAACCGCTGCCCTTATAAAGTCGGCCAGACCGGATCTGAGCACAGGGAAAATCAGGGAGATTCTTCTGAAATCCTCAGAGAAAAACAGTTCTATGGAGGGAAAAACCACGACGGCGGGAATGCTGGACGCAGGAAAAGCCATGGAGCTGGCGGGGAAAGCCTGATGAAGAAACATCTGCTTTTCAGGGCTTTTCTGCCGCTGGCGGCCTATGCGGTATTTACAGAGCTGGCGCTTCACGGCCTGGCAGGAATCCTTGCGGCAGCTCCAGATGGCTGGACTGGGGCGGCCTCTTTGAATCTGAGCGCGGCGGTTCTCTGGGCTAACGCGGCCGCCGGACTGGCGGTTTCTGGACTTTTCTGGAGACAGTACGGCAGAGAGGAAGAAGAAGGCAAAGCGCCGGAGCGGCGTCTGGATTTGCGGAGAGAGGAAATCGGCAGTTTTTTGCTTCTTATTGCTTTGGTTGCTCTGGGCATCTGCTGCTGCCTGGGGGGCAGCGGGCTGATTTTCCTGCTGAGGGAAGGTTTTTCCGGAACTATATCTTCCGGCTCTTTGTCTGCTGAAGCCATATCTGCCGGAGCAAAGGCAGCAGCTGCTGCGCCCGGGACGGCGTTTTCGCTTGCGACGCTTTTTCTCTGCAGCGGATGCATTATTCCGTTTGCGGAAGAGTTTCTCTTTCGCAGAGCCATGTACGGAAGCCTGAGGGAGATAAGACGTCTGGGGCGTACAGGCGCGCTGATTCTCTCCTCGCTTATGTTCGGCCTGTACCATGGACAGCTTCTCCAGGGGATTTACGCGGGACTTTTAGGCTGTCTTCTGGCTTTTCTGTATGAGAGAAAGAGAACGCTTGCCGTTCCCGTTATCGTTCATGCGTCTGCCAACAGCGCCGCAGTTTTCTTGGAGACGGTCCGTTATGGAACATGGCTTGAGAGCAGGCCAGGGGCTTTGCTGATCCAGACTGGGGCGGCGGTTTTTCTGGCGGCTGTGATTTTGAGACATATCTGCAGACAAGAGAGGAGAATGTAAATTTGAGTGAGAAGCAGTTTCGCAACAAGGTGTGCTTTGCCGCCTTTTTTTTCAGCCTTATGGTGGTGATGATTCACAGCTATAATGCAGATATGTTTCTGGCGCTTCCCGCCTCCTCTCCGGGAGGACGGGCGGTGTGGGCCTTTGAACATATCCTGGCGGACGTGCTGGGGCCTGTGGCGGTGCCGGGATTTTTTATGATTTCCGCCTACCAGTTCTATCGGAACTGCTCCTTTCAGGATGTGGTTCCGAAGATGGAGAGAAGAATCAGAACGGTGCTGATTCCCTACCTGCTGTGGAACTTTTTCTACTACGCCGGTTACGCTCTGGCTGGGAAGATTCCTTTTCTGGCCGGACTTTCTGACAAAACTGCAGTGGAATTCAGCATTCCCGTGATGGCGGAGGCAGTGCTCCACTTTACCTATAATCCCGTTTTCTGGTATATGTATCAGCTGATTTTTCTCATTGCCCTGTCCCCGGTTCTCTATCCCCTGCTGAAAAACAGGGTGGCCGGACTGGCGGCGCTTCTGCTGGAGCTTTACTGCATTAAAAATCTGGTGAATCTTCCTGTCATCAATATGGACGCGCTGTTTTACTACAGTGCGGCGGCCTATGGAGCGCTTCACGGCAGCTGGCTGGTGGAGGAAGGCTGGAAAAAAGAGCGGACAGACAGGAAAAAAACGGAGACAGAGAGAATAGAGCGAATCAGACGCCTGGAACCGTGGCTCCGCCTTCTGACAGCGGCGGCAGGAATCGGTCTGGCCGTTTACTTTTATCAGGGAATCACAGTCAGACATTCTGTGCTGGAGACGGTGCTGTACCGTTTTACGGTTCCCGTCACGATCTGGGCGGCAGTATCAGGAACCAGGCTTCCGGAGGCCGGAGAGTGGATGAAATATGGCTTTTTCCTCTATACAATTCACTTTATTCTGGCCAGAGGAATGAACAAAGCGGCGGCAATGCTCCTTCCTCATACGGCGGCATCGGCCCTTCTGGTATACCTGGTAATCCCGGCTGTCTGCGTGATCACAGCCTGGAAGCTGGGAGACTTTCTGAAAAAGCATACAGGGCCGTTCTGGCGTCTGATTAATGGAGGCAGGTAAAAGGGCATAGAAAAAGAAAAGCCTGTTCAGGGATTTAAAGGTCCTGAACGGGCTTTTTTGTAAGAACGCTGTGAAATGATTCGGATACGCTTATGCCTCCCAGCGTCCGGAAGCGCCGCATGGCAGCACCAGACCGCTGTCTGTGACGGGAAGACCGATTTCCTCGGAACGGACAGAACCGCCGAACTTCGGAACCAGTTCCGTGGAGAGCATGTAGGTGAGGACGGCCGGAGCCAGTCCCGTGGTGTAGGAGTTAATCAGGTAAAATAAGGGCTGATCAGACAGCAGCTTGGCGCACAGCTGTACAAACGGGTGGATGGATTCCTCAATTTTCCAGATCTCTCCCTTGGGGCCTCTTCCGTAGGAAGGCGGATCCATGATAATTCCGTCGTAATGATTTCCACGGCGGATTTCCCGTTCCACGAATTTGACGCAGTCGTCTACAATCCAGCGGATGGGAGCCTCAGAAAGGCCGGAGGAGCGGGCGTTTTCCTTAGCCCAGGCCACCATGCCCTTGGAGGCGTCCACATGGGTTACATGGGCGCCGGCCTTGGCGGCTGCCAGCGTGGCGCCTCCTGTGTAGGCGAACAGGTTCAGCACCTTAATGGGGCGTCCGGCCTTTCTGATTTTATCGCCGAACCAGTCCCAGTTAGCGGCCTGCTCCGGGAACAGCCCCGTGTGCTTGAAGCTGAACGGCTTCAAATTAAAAGTCAGCTCTTTATAATGAATGCTCCACTGCTCCGGCAGATCGAAGAACTCCCATTCTCCGCCTCCCTTGGAGCTTCTGTGGTAGTGGCCGTTCATGCGCTTCCACCCTTTATTTTTCTTCGGCGTATCCCAGATAACCTGGGGATCCGGCCTTACCAGCAGATATTTTCCCCATCGCTCCAGCTTTTCTCCTCTGGAGCAGTCTAATACTTCGTAATCCTTCCAGCCGTCAGCTATCCACATAGTATCGTGTTCCTTTCTCCTGCATTCCGGCGCCGGCAGATGAAGGAGTCTTCCTTCCCTGGTCTGGCGCGGTGCAGCAACTAAAATAATTAATAATTAAGCAGTTTCTTCTATAATAATATAGTTCTGTGTTCACATGTGATATTATATATGGCCGCAGGACAGGTGTCAAAGGTTTGTTTCCTCTTTCGTAATAGAATTGAAAGATTATTTTGCTTGAATATTTTACCGGCTCTTGTTAGAATGATACATAGAAGTATAAGCGGAATTTATAGGAGGAGCATAGATGAAGAGAAAAAGGATTGCCGCAGCGGTTCTTTCTATTATGCTGACTATGGCGGGCGCGGCGGTTTGCTTTGGCGCTTCGGGATGGCAGAAATCGGGCAGCAACTGGGTATATTACGATACAAACGGACGCAAGGTGGCCAATGAATGGCAGAAGGGAGCCGACGGTCTCTGGAGATATCTGGATTATAACGGAAATATGGCGCTGAATTCCTGGGTAGACGGGGATTACTATGTAGACGCCAACGGCATTATGGTGGCTGGAAAATGGATGAAGCTTGCGAAGAAGGACGACGGCTGGGACAATAACGCAGAGCAGGCGTGGTATTACTTCACAAGCGACGGAAAGGCGGCTTCTGACAGCTGGCAGAAGATTTCCGACAAGTGGTATTATTTCAACGGAGACGGGGAGATGCAGACAGGCTGGGCTGACGACGATCTCTATTATCTGGGAGACGACGGAACCATGCGCACAGGCTGGCAGTATCTGGAGGATCCGGACGCCGATGACAATGACGACGACGATGTCCGCCCCTACGAGGACGACGACGATCACCACTGGTACTATTTCCAGAGCTCCGGAAAACGTTATGTGCCGGAGACTGGCGGAGACAGCTTTAAGAAATATAAGATTGACGGCGTAAACTATTACTTTGACGAAGAGGGACGGATGCAGACTGGATGGATCTGTGTCAGCGGCGATGAGGACAATTTCAAGGATTACCGCTACCTTCAGGACAATGGAAAGCTGACCACAGGCTGGTATTCCACCTATCCGCCGGAGGACTACGAGGGCGATGTGGAGGACGAGGTGCAGTGGTACTATTTCGGAAACGACGGAGAACCCAAGGTAGGGCCGTCGGTGGAGAACGCCTCAGTCAAGGATCTGGAGAAGATCAACGGCATTACCTATCTCTTTGATGAGAATGGAAATCCTGTTTACGGACTCCGCAACCTGAATAATGGAAGCGACTTCGAGACTTATTACTTCGGCGACAGGCAGACAAGCTCTGTGCAGAAGGGAAAGATGACCATCGAGGAAGGCGACGGAACCAAGAGCGAGTTTTACTTCACAGAGTCCGGCGGAAAAGCGGGACGCGGCTTTACAGGCGTGAAGAACAAGTACCTGTTCTACAAGGGCAAGCTTCAGGAGGCTGACGACGGAACCAAGTACGAGGTAATCTGCGTGGAGGGCAGAAACTATCTGGTCAACCCATCCGGAAAGGTGATGGAAGATACGACAGTCAAGGATTCCAGCGGCACCAGGTTCGAAACCAATAAAACGGGCGTTGTGGTAAAGGTAGACAAGGAGTCCGACAACGGCGACGAGTATGCGAGAGATCCATACGAGCCGGTAGAGTGGGACTAAGCAAATAAGCATTATAATAAGGAAGAAGAGAAGACTTTCCCTGCTCTGATAAAGACAGAGGAAAGTTTGCTCTTCTTTCTTTTGTAGTTTCAGAGGAAGCAGCAGACTGGACAGGTATCATGTAACGACAATTTAACGGGGGATTCGATTATGATTGAAATACTGCAGGTGCTTTGCATGTTTGCTATTGGCGTTTTTTTGATAGCAAAACCGGATCTGGTTTGGAAAATAGAAAATTTCCTCTATGTCAAAGATGGCTCCCCGACTCAATTTTACTTCATTCTTGCAAGAAGTTGCGGGGGGGATAGCGATCATCTGTTCTTTTGTGTTCGGATATGTCGTGCTTTTTGAGTGAGGCGTGAAATTGCTGGACCAGGTGATGATGGCGAGGCTTTCGCTGCGAGATTCGCGCTGATTTCCGCCGCCGAGCGAAGTGTCTGAGACGAAGGCGAGTTTTCGCGAACGGCGGATAACAGATGCGGGAATCGAGCAGAAAACGCAGCCGGTCACCTGGTTCGCAATTTTGCAGCCTTTTCCTATTTACAAATTCCACTACAGAAAAAGAAATGTTTTCGGTGACTAAGCCTTTGATGGAACAAGAAAACATTTCTTTTTCTGCGCCATAACCCGGTTCCGTCATTCTGCACAAAAACGTCAAAAACAGGCCGCGATTTTCTAAGGAAAAATCGGCGAAAAAAGTAGAAAAATCCCTTGCAATTACAGGAAACATATGATATGATACAGAAGCTGTGGCATGATAGCAATGAAGCGCGAGGTTGCTGCCTAAGAGATGGCAGGTTTTCCGTGGAGCGAATGTCAAGTTAGGAAACTGGCGACAAGTCACTGTACAACTTTAGAGAATACCTAATATATGGAGGATTCAGTGTGGAGTTTTGTATGACACACACGGATATGTGTACAGTCACCGCTTGTCGTGCTTCAAATAGTACGAAAAGGAGGCGACTTTTTTTATGGCAAGTCAAGTAATGAGAATCACACTTAAAGCTTATGATCATCAGCTGGTTGACCAGTCTGCTGCAAAAATCATTGAGACTGTAAAGAAGAACGGATCAAAGGTGAGCGGACCGGTGCCGTTACCAACTAAGAAAGAGGTTGTAACAATCTTAAGAGCTGTTCATAAGTACAAAGATTCCAGAGAGCAGTTTGAGCAGAGAACTCACAAGAGACTCATCGACATCATCACACCAAGCCAGAAGACAGTGGATGCTTTATCCAGACTGGAAATGCCGGCTGGCGTTTACATCAACATCAAGATGAAAAACAAATAAGATTTGTCAGTTATCCTGAAGGGTTTAGATAGATTTCTGGACTGTTCTAGGATGAACGCGGAAAATCCCGCGTTCCGCTGTAGAAAAAGACAGGAGGTCAAAAAATGAAGAAAGCGATTTTAGCTACAAAAGTTGGAATGACTCAGATTTTCAACGAAGACGGAGTTTTAACTCCAGTAACAGTTCTTCAGGCTGGACCGTGTGTAGTTACACAGGTTAAGACAGTAGAGAACGACGGTTACGATGCAGTACAGGTTGGTTATGTTGACAAGAGAGAGAAGCTTGTGACAAAGCCAGTTAAGGGACACTTCGACAAGGCAGGAGTTTCCTACAAGAGATATGTCAGAGAGTTCCGTTTCGAGAATGCTTCCGAGTATTCCGTAAAGGACGAGATTAAGGCAGACATCTTCGCAGCAGGCGACAAGATTGACGCAACTGCTGTTTCCAAGGGTAAAGGATTCCAGGGCGCCATCAAGAGACACGGTCAGCACAGAGGACCTATGGCTCACGGTTCCAAGTTCCATCGTCACCAGGGTTCCAATGGTTCCGCTACAACACCAGGACGCGTATTTAAGGGCAAAGGCATGCCAGGACACATGGGTAACGTTAAGGTTACAATCCAGAACCTGGAAATCGTAAGAGTAGATGCTGAGAACAGCCTGATCCTTGTTAAGGGCGCTGTACCAGGACCAAAGAAATCCTTAGTAACAATTAAAGAGACTGTTAAAGCTCGTAAGTAAGGCTTAATAGGAAAGGAGGAACATACAGATGGCAAACGTATCTGTTTACAATATTGAAGGCAACGAAGTTGGCACATTAGAGTTAAACGATGCTGTATTCGGCGTAGAAGTGAACGAGCACCTGGTTCACCTTGCTGTTGTAGCTCAGTTAGCCAACAAGCGTCAGGGAACACAGAAGGCTAAGACACGTTCCGAAGTTTCCGGCGGAGGAAGAAAACCGTGGAGACAGAAGGGAACAGGCCACGCAAGACAGGGTTCAACAAGAGCTCCGCAGTGGACAGGCGGCGGCGTAGTATTCGCTCCGACACCACGCGATTACACAATCCGCTTAAACAAGAAGGAGAAGAGACTGGCTCTCAAATCCGCTCTTACAAGCAGAGTAAACGAGAACAAGTTCATCGTAGTTGACGAGTTAAACTTCGCAGAGATCAAGACAAAGAAATTTGCTGAGGTTATGAAGAACTTAAAGGTTGAGAAGGCCCTGGTAGTAGGCGCTGACGAGAACGCTGCATTATCTGCAAGAAACATTCCTACAGTTAAGACAGCTTTCGTAAACACAATCAACGTATATGACATTCTGAAATACAACACAGTAGTAGCAACTAAGGCTGCTGTAGCTTCTATCGAGGAGGTGTACGCATAATGGCAAATATTCAGTACTATGATGTAATCCTCAAGCCAGTTGTAACTGAGAAGAGCATGAACGCTATGAGCGAGAAGAAATACACTTTCTTAGTTCACACAGAGGCAAACAAGACCATGATTAAAGAGGCTGTTGAGAAAATGTTCCCAGGAACAAAGGTAGCAGCTGTAAGCACCATGAACCTTGACGGAAAGACAAAGAGAAGAGGCATGGTATTCGGAAAGACTGCAAAGACAAAGAAGGCAATCGTAAAGCTGACAGAGGACAGCAAGGAGATTGAGATCTTCGCAGGACTTTAATTAGAAGAAGCGGCGAACACTATGTCGCTTTATAGAGAACACACCAGGAGGCGTTGTAGCCTCCGGCAGCAACCGGATGAACACTATATCCGGCATCAGAAAGGAGTTTAAGTCATGGGAATTAAAACATATGGCCCATATACACCTTCCAGAAGACATATGACCGGCTCTGATTTCTCCGAGATCACAAAGACAACACCAGAGAAATCCTTAGTAGTATCTTTAAAGAAGAACGCTGGCCGTAACAATCAGGGTAAAATCACTGTGAGACACCGCGGAGGCGGCTCCAGAAGAAAATACAGAATCATCGATTTCAAGAGAAATAAGAAGGATGGTATCCCGGCAACCGTTATCGGTATCGAGTACGATCCGAACAGAACAGCAAACATCGCTTTAATCTGCTACGCAGACGGCGAGAAGGCATACATCCTGGCACCACAGGGACTGACAGTTGGAACAAAGGTTATGTCCGGTCCGGACGCTGAGGCGAAGGTAGGAAACTGCTTACCGCTTTCCGAGATTCCGGTTGGTGCTCAGATTCACAACATCGAGCTCTATCCAGGAAAGGGTGGACAGCTGGTTCGTTCCGCTGGTAACTCCGCTCAGTTAATGGCTAAAGAGGGCAAGTACGCCACATTAAGATTACCTTCCGGTGAGATGAGAATGGTTCCGATTATCTGCCGCGCTACTATCGGCGTTGTAGGAAACGGAGATCACAACCTGATTAACATTGGTAAGGCTGGTAGAAAGCGTCACATGGGTATCAGACCTACAGTCCGCGGTTCCGTTATGAACCCGAATGACCATCCGCACGGTGGTGGTGAGGGTAAGACTGGTATCGGTCGTCCAGGTCCATGCACACCTTGGGGCAAGCCAGCTCTTGGTCTTAAGACAAGAAAGAAACACAAACAGTCCAACAAGTTAATCGTAAGAAGACGAAACGCTAACAAGTAATCGTTCGATAGGAGGTAATTAAATGGCTCGTTCACTTAAAAAAGGACCATTTGCAGACGCGCATCTTTTAAAGAAAGTCGACGCTATGAACGCAGCAGGCCAGAAGCAGGTTATCAAGACCTGGTCCCGCCGTTCCACTATCTTCCCACAGATGGTAGGACACACAATCGCAGTTCATGACGGAAGAAAACATGTTCCGGTATACGTAACAGAGGATATGGTAGGACACAAGCTCGGCGAGTTCGTTGCTACAAGAACTTACAGAGGCCACGGCAAGGACGAGAAGAAGTCCCGTCGATAGACTTAAGCTTTGAAAGGAGGTTTTACAAATGGCTAGAGGACATAGATCCCAGATTAAGAGAGAAAGAAATGCTAACAAGGATACAAGACCATCCGCAAAGTTATCTTACGCTAGAGTATCCGTTCAGAAAGCATGCTTCGTATTAGATGCCATCAGAGGCAAGGACGTGCAGACAGCACTTGGTATTGTAACTTACAATCCCAGATATGCTTCTACTTTAATAAAGAAACTGTTAGAGTCAGCAATCGCAAACGCTGAGAATAACAATCAGATGAATGTTGAGAACCTGTATGTAGCAGAGTGCTACGCTAACAAGGGACCGACAATGAAGAGAGTTAAACCGAGAGCACAGGGAAGAGCTTACAGAATCGAGAAGAGAATGAGCCACATCACTGTAGTGCTTGACGAGAGATAATTAAGGAGGCAAATATGGGACAGAAAGTTAATCCACACGGCTTAAGAGTCGGTGTTATTAAAGACTGGGACTCCAGATGGTATGCTGAAGCTGATTTTGCTGACAATCTGGTTGAGGATCACAAGATCAGAACATACCTTAAGAAGAAATTATACAGCGCCGGCGTTTCCAAGATTGAAATCGAGCGCGCATCTGATAGAGTAAAGATCATTATCTACACAGCTAAGCCAGGCGTTGTAATCGGCCGCGGCGGTTCCGAGATTGAGAAGGTAAAGGCTGAGGTTCAGAAGCTTACTGACAAGAAGGTATTTATCGACATCAAGGAAATCAAGAGACCAGACAGAGACGCTCAGCTTGTTGCAGAGAACATCGCACAGCAGCTTGAGAATCGTGTTTCCTTCCGTCGTGCTATGAAGTCCGCTATGGGCAGAAGCATGAAGGCTGGAGTTAAGGGTATCAAGGCAGCCGTTGCAGGACGTCTTGGCGGAGCAGATATGGCCCGTACAGAGTTCTACAGCGAGGGCACAATCCCGCTTCAGACATTAAGAGCAGATATTGACTATGGTTTCGCCGAAGCAACCACAACCTACGGCAAGACAGGCGTTAAGGTTTGGATTTACAAGGGCGAGGTTCTTCCTGTGAAAGGAAATAAGGAAGGGAGCGATAAATAATGTTAATGCCTAAGAGAGTTAAGCGTCGTAAACAGTTCCGTGGCTCCATGAGAGGAAAAGCTACAAGAGGAAATGTAATTTGCTACGGTGAGTTCGGTTTAGTCGCTACAGAGCCATGTTGGATTAGAAGCAACCAGATTGAGGCAGCCCGTATTGCCATGACACGTTACATCAAGCGTGGCGGTAAGGTTTGGATCAAGATTTTCCCAGATAAGCCAGTAACTGCGAAGCCGGCTGAGACTCGAATGGGTTCCGGTAAGGGCGCTCTTGAATACTGGGTAGCAGTAGTAAAGCCAGGCCGCGTATTATTTGAGATCGCGGGAGTACCAGAGGAAACAGCGAGAGAAGCATTACGTCTTGCAATGCACAAACTTCCATGCAAGTGCAAAATTGCTTCTAAGGCAGATTTAGAAGGCGGTGATAACAGTGAAAATTAATAAGTTTGTAGAAGATTTAAAGGCAAAATCAGCTGCAGAATTAAATGAAGAATTAGTAGCTGCTAAGAAGGAACTTTTCAACTTAAGATTCCAGAATGCAACCAACCAGTTAGATAATACAAGCAGAATTAAGGAAGTTCGCAGGAACATCGCCAGGATTCAGACTGTTATTACAGAGAAGTCCAAGTTAGCTTAATCTGCATTTTGAGGCATAGAGAGAATAATCGAAAGGAGAATCTCTACCGTGGAAAGAAATTTAAGAAAAACACGTACTGGCAAGGTAGTAAGCGATAAGATGGACAAGACAATCGTTGTTGCTATCGAGGACCACGTAAAGCATCCTTTATACGGCAAGATCGTTAAGAGGACATATAAATTAAAGGCGCATGATGAGGAGAATCAGTGCGGAATCGGTGATACTGTTAAAGTGATGGAGACAAGACCTTTATCCAAGGACAAGAGATGGAGACTTGTTGAGATTATCGAGAAGGCAAGATAGTTTAATCAGAAAGGAGTATTCGGCATGATTCAGCAGGAATCCAGATTAAAGGTTGCTGATAATACAGGTGCGAAGGAGCTTCTTTGCATTCGTGTTATGGGCGGATCTACAAGAAGATATGCTAATATCGGTGACATTATCGTCGCTTCCGTTAAAGATGCAACACCAGGCGGTGTTGTAAAAAAAGGCGACGTAGTTAAGGCCGTTGTCGTACGTTCCGTGAAAGGCGCTCGCCGCAGTAACGGTTCCTATATCAAATTCGATGAGAACGCAGCAGTAATTATCAAAGATGACAAGAACCCAAGAGGAACTCGTATTTTTGGGCCGGTAGCAAGAGAGCTTCGTGAGAAGCAGTTCATGAAGATCGTATCTCTGGCTCCGGAAGTACTGTAAGGAGGTGCCGACTGTGCATAAAATCAAAAAAGGTGATCTCGTAAAGATTATCACAGGTAAAGATAAAGACAAGACCGGCAAAATTCTCGCCGTAAACACAAAGAAGAATACCGTAACTGTTGAGGGCTGCAACATGGTTACTAAGCACACAAAGCCAAGCGCTCAGAACCAGCAGGGCGGCATCGTTCATCAGGAAGGCCCGGTTGATATTTCCAACGTAATGCTTGTTGTTGACGGAAAAGCTACAAGAGTTGGCTTCCAGACTGTTGATGGCAAGAAGGTTCGCGTTGCGAAGGCTACCGGCAAGGTAATCGACTAATTACGGAGAGGAGGAACAAAAGTGGCTAGATTAAAAGAGATTTATCAGAGCGAAATCGTAGACGCTATGATGAAGAAATTCGGATACAAGAATATCATGGAAGTGCCGAAGTTAGATAAGATTGTTGTCAACATGGGTGTTGGCGAGGCTAAGGAAAACGCTAAGGTTCTGGACTCCGCAGTAAGAGATATGGAAATCATCACAGGACAGAAGGCAGTTTTAACTAAGGCTAAGAAGTCTGTGGCTAACTTCAAGATCAGAGAGGGTATGGCTATCGGATGCAAGGTTACTCTTCGCGGTGAGAAGATGTACGAGTTTGCAGATCGTTTAATCAACCTGGCTCTGCCGCGAGTTCGTGACTTCCGCGGTGTAAATCCTAACGCATTTGACGGAAGAGGAAACTACGCTCTTGGTATCAAGGAGCAGTTAATTTTCCCGGAGATCGAGTACGATAAGGTTGATAAGGTAAGAGGTATGGACGTTATTTTCGTTACAACCGCTAAGACAGACGAGGAAGCTCGTGAACTGTTAACTTTATTCAACATGCCATTTGCGAAATAATTAGGAGGATTATCATGGCTAAGACTTCAATGAAGATTAAACAGCAGCGCCCGGCAAAATTCTCCACAAGAGAGTACAACCGCTGCAGAATTTGTGGCCGTCCACACGCATACTTAAGAAAATACGGCATCTGCCGTGTATGCTTCCGTGAGTTAGCATACAAGGGCGAGATTCCGGGCGTGAAGAAAGCAAGCTGGTAGGCATTGAGCACTTGACGAGGTATTTTCGAGTCTAGTGCGAAAGCTCGTCCCGAGCCCTAGGCGAGTGGACGTATAGTGGCAGAGAAAGTGTGGAGAGATGTACTCTGCAGCTTCCTCCGCCCCAGCAATCCCATATAGTCAGGGAGAAAGCCCCGCCCGAGCGGGAAGCTCTCCCGGGTTCACCGCCCAGATGCGGCTGAACTTTATAGAAGAGAGAATAAGGAGGCAAACTCAAAATGACAATGAGCGATCCGATTGCAGATATGCTTACCAGAATCCGTAATGCAAACACTGCTAAACATGATACAGTAGACGTTCCGGCTTCCAAGATGAAGTTAGCTATCGCTGACATTCTTGTAAGAGAGGGATACATCAAGAAGTACGACATCGTTGAGGACAACGGTTTCAACACCATCCGCATCGAGTTAAAGTACGGAAAAGATAAGAGCGAGAAGATCATCTCCGGTATCAAGAGAATCTCCAAGCCAGGTCTTCGTGTTTACGCTAACACAGAGGATATGCCGAAGGTACTCGGCGGCCTTGGAATCGCTATCGTTTCCACAAACCAGGGAGTAATTACTGACAAAGAGGCAAGACGCTTAGGCGTAGGCGGCGAGGTTCTCGCATTTGTTTGGTAATCCAATCAATAGACAGATAACTGAAAACAGAGAAGCCGCCTTGGCTTCTCCGAAAATCTAAGTAGGAGGTAAACAGGCATGTCACGTATCGGAAGAATGCCAGTTGCGATTCCAGCAGGAGTAACTGTTACAATCGCAGAGAACAATTTAGTGACTGTAAAAGGTCCAAAGGGAACACTTGAGAGAGAGTTACCAGTTGAGATGTCCATCAAGGAAGAGGACGGACATATCATCGTTACAAGACCGAACGATTTAAAGAAGATGAAATCTTTACACGGCCTTACAAGAACCTTAATCAACAACATGATTCACGGCGTAACTGAGGGTTATGAGAAGGTTCTCGAGGTAAACGGTGTAGGTTACAGAGCTGCTAAGCAGGGAAAGAAGCTTACATTAAGCCTTGGATATTCTCACCCGGTAGAGATGGAGGATCCAGAGGGAATTGAGACAGTTCTCGAGGGACAGAACAAGATCATCGTAAAGGGTATCAGCAAAGAGAAGGTTGGCCAGTACGCTGCCGAGATCAGAGACAAGAGAAGACCTGAGCCGTACAAGGGCAAAGGAATCAAGTACGCTGACGAGGTAATCAGACGTAAAGTTGGTAAGACAGGTAAGAAATAAATAAGGAGAGTGTAAAGATGGTTAGCAAACAGTCAAGAACAGAAGTTCGCGTTAAAAAGCACGCTAGATTACGCAATCGTTTTTCCGGCACAGCCGAGAGACCGCGTTTAGCAGTGTTCAGAAGCAATAATCATATGTATGCTCAGATCATTGACGATACAGTTGGCAATACTTTAGTTTCTGCTTCCACAGCAGAGAAGGCAGTTAAGGCCGAGCTTACTAAGACAAACAACGTAGAGGCTGCCGCATATGTTGGTACTGTAATCGCCAAGAGAGCGTTAGAGAAGGGTATCAAAACAGTTGTCTTTGACAGAGGCGGATTTATTTATCAGGGTAAAGTTCAGGCATTAGCAGACGCAGCACGTGAGGCTGGTCTGGAATTCTAGTAGGAAGGAGAACAATACAGATGAAACGTACAATCATTGATGCTACCCAGTTCGAGTTAGAAGATAAGGTAGTGGCAATCAAACGCGTATCCAAGACTGTCAAGGGCGGACGTACAATGAGATTCTCCGCATTAGTAGTAGTTGGTGACAAGAACGGCCACGTAGGCGCTGGCCTTGGAAAGGCTGCAGAGGTTCCGGAAGCTATCCGCAAGGGTAAAGAGGCTGCCGCTAAAAATCTCGTTGCCGTTCCATTTGATGAGAATAACAGCATTCCACACGATTTCCTTGGAAAATTCGGAAGCGCTAACGTGCTTTTAAAGAAGGCTCCGGAAGGTACTGGTATCATCGCCGGAGGTCCGGCACGTTCCGTACTGGAGCTTGCAGGATATAAGAATATCCGTACAAAATCCTTAGGTTCCAACAACAAGACAAACGTTGTTTTAGCTACATTAGCAGGATTATGCGCATTAAAGACTCCGGAAGAGGTTGCAAAGCTCCGCGGTAAATCTGTAGAAGAGATTCTGAACTAATAGGAGGAGATTAAAAATGGCACAGACATTAAAGATCACATTAGTAAAATCCCCTATCGGTGCTGTTCCGAAGCAGAGAGCAACTGTTGAGGCATTAGGCTTAAAGAAACTCAACAAGACAGTTGAGATGCCAGACAACAGCGCTGTTAGAGGCATGATTCAGAGTGTTAGACACTTAGTAAAAGTAGAAGAGAACTAAGATTTTGTAAGGAGGTGCAGTCATGGAATTATCCAATTTACAGCCAGCTGTAGGTTCTAAGCACAGCGACAGCTTCAGAAGAGGCCGTGGCCATGGCTCAGGAAACGGTAAGACTGCTGGTAAGGGACATAAAGGACAGAAGGCACGTTCCGGAGCTACAAGACCGGGATTTGAAGGCGGTCAGATGCCTTTATACAGACGTCTTCCTAAGAGAGGCTTCACAAACAGAAACAGCAAGACAATTGTTGGCATCAATGTAAGCGCTCTTGAGAGATTTGAGAATGACACAGTAGTAACAGTAGAGACATTAATCGAAGCAGGTATCGTTAAGAATCCGCGCGACGGCGTTAAGATTCTCGGAAACGGCGAGCTCACAAAGAAGCTCACTGTAAAAGTAGATGCAGTAAGTGAAGGAGCAAAAGCCAAAATCGAGGCTGTTGGCGGAACCTGCGAGGTGATCTAGTATGTTAAAAACACTCCAGAACGCTTTCAGAGTGAAGGAGGTAAGACAGAAGCTCGTATATACCTTTATGATGCTGATTGTGTTCCGTATCGGATCACAGATGCCTATTCCAGGGGCAAATACGAGTTTCTTCGACGAACTGTTCGCAAGATACAACAATGATGCATTCGGTTTTCTCAATTCGATCACTGGCGGTTCCCTTACGAACATGTCAGTGTTCGCATTGAGCATTACTCCCTACATCACATCCTCTATTATCATGCAGCTTCTGACTATCGCGATTCCGAAGCTGGAGGAAATGCAGAGAGATGGTGAAGAGGGAAGAAAGAAAATCCAGGAATATACCCGTTATCTGACAGTCGGACTGGCCTTAATGCAGTCAGCTGCTATGGCAATCGGCTTCGGAGGACAGGGACTGCTTCTTGACTTCACAGCGTTGAACGTCATCGTGACTGTTGCAACCATGACAGCAGGAAGCGCGGTTCTTATGTGGATTGGCGAGCGTATTACGGAAAACGGCGTAGGGAACGGAATCTCTATAGTCCTGCTCTTTAATATTCTTTCCACGATTCCAAGCGACATGATTTCTCTCTACGAGAGATTCATGCAGGGAAGACCTGTCGGCGCAGCGGCGTTATCTCTGGTTATCATTGTTGCGGTTATCGCAGCTATTGTAGTATTTGTTATCATTCTTCAGGACGCACAGAGAGTGATTCCGGTACAGTATTCTAAGAAGATGCAGGGCAGGAAGATGGTTGGCGGCCAGTCCGCAAACATTCCGTTAAAGGTAAATACAGCAGGCGTTATTCCTGTTATTTTTGCCTCCTCCCTGATGAGCTTCCCGGTTATTATCTCTGAGTTTCTGAAGGTTGATCCTCTCTCTGTTCCGGGGCAGATTTTAAGAACCCTGAACTCCAGTTCCTGGTTCCGTCCGGAAGCTCCGATTTACACAGTGGGAGTTTTAATCTATGTAGGACTGATCGTGCTGTTTGCGTACTTCTACACATCCATTACGTTCAATCCTCTTGAGATTGCCAACAATATGAAAAAAGCCGGCGGCTTTATCCCTGGCATTCGTCCGGGAAAGCCTACATCTGATTATCTGTCAGGTATTCTGAGTTACATTATCTTAATCGGCGCCTGCGGTCTGGTGATTGTGTGCCTGATTCCGATTATCGCGTCCGGTCTGTTCAATATCAACAGACTGTCCTTCGGAGGAACGTCCTTAATTATTATTGCGGGCGTTATTCTGGAGACAATTAAGGCAATAGAGTCTCAGCTCCTGGTGAGAAATTACAGAGGCTTTTTGAACGACTAAATGATTCGCCTTCTGGGCGGGAGAGAAGGAAGGCATATTTTATGCTGACTGCTTCCGCGGGAAGGCGTTTCTTTTATTTCAAAAGAGAAGGGTGAAGGGGGATTTGGGGATCCACCGAAAAAGCGAATACGGGAGGTACAATCTATGAAAATCATTATGTTAGGCGCTCCGGGAGCGGGAAAAGGAACACAGGCCGACAGGATTGCAGCAAAACACGGCATTCCGCATATTTCCACAGGAGATATTTTCAGAAGCAATATTAAGGAAGGCACAGAGCTGGGACAGCAGGCAAAGAAATTCATGGATCAGGGACTGTTAGTTCCGGATGAGGTGACGATCAACATGGTTCTTGACCGCATCCAGAAGGACGACTGCAGAAACGGCTATGTGCTGGACGGATTCCCGAGAACCATTCCGCAGGCTGAGAGCCTGGAGAAGGCTCTGGCAGAGAGAGGACAGAAGATTGACTTTGCCCTGAACGTAGACGTTCCGGACGAAAACATTGTAAAGAGAATGGGCGGACGCCGCGCCTGCATCACCTGCGGGGCTACCTATCACATTCAGTTTGCTCCGCCGAAGAAGGACGGAGTCTGCGACAAGTGCGGCTCAGAGCTGGTGCTGAGAGACGACGATAAGCCTGAGACAGTTCAGAAGCGTCTTGCCGTGTACCACGAGCAGACAAAGCCTCTGATCGGCTACTATGAGCAGACAGGAATTCTGGCGACAGTAGACGGCACACAGGAAATGGACCAGGTGTTTAACAGCATTGAGACGATTTTAGGATAAGAAATCAGGAGCAGAAAACTATGGCAGTAACCATTAAATCCCCAAGGGAAATTGAACTGATGAGAGAAGCGGGCAGAATTCTGGCTATCACCCACAATGAGCTGGAGAAGGCCCTGAAGCCAGGTATATCCACTCTGGACATCGACAGGCTGGGCGAGGAGATTATCCGCAGCTACGGCTGTACCCCGTCCTTTAAAAATTATAACGGGTATCCGGCGTCTATCTGTGTATCGGTCAACGACGAGGTGGTCCACGGGATTCCCCATAAGGATCACATCATTGACGAGGGAGACATCGTCAGTCTGGATGCAGGGGTTATCTACAAGGGCTACCATTCTGACGCGGCCAGAACTCACGGGGTGGGGGAGATAAGCCCAGAGGCCAGAAAGCTGATTGACGTGACGCGCCAGAGCTTTTTTGAGGGAATCAAGTTCGCTAAGCCCGGCAATCATCTGAACGACATTTCCACCGCCATTCAGGCCTATGCGGAGAGCTTCGGCTTCGGCGTGGTACGGGATCTGGTGGGGCATGGCATTGGCTCTCATCTCCACGAGGATCCGGAGGTACCGAATTTCAAACGCCGGAGAAAGGGTATCCTTCTTCAGCCGGGCATGACGCTGGCCGTTGAGCCCATGATTAACGCAGGCTCCTACGACGTGGTCTGGATGGACGACGACTGGACGGTCGTGACGGAGGACGGTTCTCTGTCAGCCCACTATGAGAACACAATCCTGATAACCGAGGACGGCCCGGAAATCCTATCTATGCTGTAGGACGCCGCCTTGACTTTTGAGGTGAAACATGGCAGAATATAAAGTCGGAAGCCTTGCCCGTTCCCTTGCGGGACACGACAAGGACAGCTTTTTTATCATAACAGAGGAAACTCCGGAATATGTTTACCTGTCAGACGGCAGGCTGCGCCCCTTCGATAAACCGAAGAAGAAAAAGAAGAAACATGTGCAGCCCACCCGCTACTGGGACCAGAAGGTTACAGAAGCCATTGAGTCCAGCCGTCCTACCGTAGACGAGGAGATCCGCCTCTTTATTAAGAACTGGAAAAAAGAGAGAGAAATATAACAGCCGGGAGGTAGAGCAAATGTCTAAAGCAGACGTAATTGAAATTGAGGGAACCGTTGCAGAGAAGCTGCCAAACGCCATGTTCAAGGTAGAACTGGAGAACGGCCATATCGTTCTTGCAACCATCAGCGGAAAGCTCCGCATGAACTACATCAGAATCTTACCGGGAGATAAGGTGACGATGGAGATGTCCCCGTACGATCTTTCCAAGGGACGCATTATCTGGAGAGATAAATAAGATATAGTAATAAATAAGAAAAAAACGGCCGCTCTGTGACTTTGGTGGAACTAGGCGGCCGTGTTTTTCTTTTTTGCCTGCGCAGCTGCTTTCACCGGGAATGGATGCTTTAACAGTAAATAGTAATAGCAACATGACATTTCTTAGACAAAAACTGCAGGCTGGGCGGTAACGGCGAGGCTTTCGCAGAAAGGTTCGTGCTAATTTCCGCCACCGAGCGAAGTATTTGAGCCGTAAGGCGAGTTTTCGCGAATGGCGGATCATGGATGCACGAACCGAACAGAAAACGCAGCCAGCCGCAAAGGCTGCCGTTTTTGCCTGGCGCGTTTACCGTTTTTTAGCGAAAAAATCCCTTGCATTATATAGAAATAAATGTTATAATGCTCTAGCGAACTTTGTTGAGGCATCAGAATAGATCTGCCCTTTTTGAGCTGTGAACCCAGGCGGACAGGGGGGCGGGACTGTTTGATAGATGTACCTGTAGGCCCGCGGTTTGAGGACTGCAAGCTGTAACAAACGCGCTTTGTAAGTCCTTAGATGGACGGACTATTACGGAAAGGAGAATTACTGTGAAGGTTAGATCATCGGTTAAACCAATTTGCGAAAAATGCAAGATCATTAAGAGAAAAGGCAGTATCAGAGTAATCTGTGAAAATCCAAAGCATAAACAAAGACAGGGCTGATAAAAAGTCTGCCTGATTTTTTTCGCACACCGCTTTTCTTATGAACCACCAGGATAAGTTGTTCATATAGAATAAGCATTTAGCATTACTTGTGGATTGAATGAAAGAAAAACTAATGGAGGTGTACTACACACATGGCTCGTATTTCAGGTGTTGATTTACCAAGAGAAAAACGTGTAGAGATCGGTTTGACTTACATCTACGGTATTGGTAGAACAAGTTCCAACCGCATTCTTACAGAGGCTGGCGTTAATCCTGACACACGTGTTAAGGATTTAACAGACGACGAGGTTAAGAGACTGGCAGCTATCATCGCTGAGACTCAGACTGTTGAGGGTGATTTAAGAAGAGAGATCGCCATGAACATCAAGAGACTTCAGGAGATCGGATGCTACAGAGGAATCCGTCACAGAAAGAGCCTTCCGGTTCGTGGTCAGAAGACAAAGACCAACGCTAGAACACGTAAGGGACCAAGGAAAACAGTAGCAAATAAGAAGAAATAATAAGTAACAAGACAAACGTGAATCAGGTTAGGTGATACGGTTTAACAGGATTCAAAATCAGAGAAAGTAGGTTAGTTTAAAATGGCTAAAAAAGTGTCAACTGCTAAGAAAGTGACAAAAAAGCGTGTAAAGAAAAACGTTGAACGCGGACAGGCGCACATCCAGTCATCTTTTAATAACACAATCGTTACTTTAACAGATGCACAGGGAAATGCTTTATCTTGGGCAAGTGCAGGCGGTCTGGGATTTAGAGGTTCAAGGAAATCTACTCCATACGCAGCTCAGATGGCTGCAGAAACTGCAACAAAGGCAGCTCTTATCCACGGATTAAAATCTGTAGACGTTATGGTTAAAGGACCAGGTTCAGGCCGTGAGGCAGCTATCCGCGCCCTTCAGGCATGTGGTCTGGAAGTAACAAGCATCAAGGACGTAACTCCGGTTCCACACAACGGATGCCGTCCGCCGAAGCGCAGAAGAGTCTAATTTAGGAGGAGAGTTAAGATGGCAGTAAATAGAGTTCCTGTTCTTAAAAGATGTAGATCTCTTGACCTTGATCCAATTTACTTAGGAATCGACAAGAAATCCAATAGAAATTCAAAGAGAGCTAATAAGAAGATGAGCGAGTACGGTCTCCAGTTAAGAGAGAAGCAGAAAGCTAAATTCATCTACGGTGTGTTAGAGAAACCTTTCAGAAATTACTACGCAAAGGCTTCCAGAATGAACGGACAGGTTGGTACAAACCTTATGATCCTTCTGGAGCTGAGACTGGACAACGTTCTTTTCAGAATGGGCTTTGGCCGCACAAGAAAAGAGACAAGACAGATCGTTGACCACAAGCACGTACTTGTAAACGGAAAGTGCGTAAACATCCCGTCCTACCAGGTTAAGGCCGGCGATGTAATCGAGATCAAAGAGAAATTTAAATCTTCACAGAGATATAAAGACGTATTAGAGGTAACAGCAGGAAGACTTGTACCGGCTTGGTTAGAGGCTGACCAGGAGAACTTAAAAGGTACAGTTAAAGAGTTACCGTCCAGAGACGAGATTGATGTTCCTGTAAACGAAGTGCTTATCGTCGAGTTATACTCCAAATAATTAAGGGCAGTCCTTAATTAACTTCCCAAAAGGAGGGGTTAGTAGTGTTCGATTTTGAAAAACCGAAAATTGAAATTGCTGAAATTTCAGAAGACAAAAGATATGGCAAGTTTGTAGTGGAACCCCTCGAGAGAGGCTACGGCACTACATTAGGAAATTCTTTAAGAAGAATTATGCTCTCTTCTTTGCCTGGAGCAGCAGTAAGTCAGGTGAAAATCGACGGCGTTCTGCATGAGTTCAGTTCCATCCCCGGCGTGAAAGAGGATGTGACTGAGATTATCATGAATATCAAGAGTCTGGCAATCAAGAACAGCAGTGAGACAAACGAGCCTAAGACAGCTTACATCGAGTTTGAGGGCGAGGGCGTTGTGACAGCAGCCGACATCAATGCAGATTCTGACATTGAGATTTTAAACCCTGAGCAGGTGATCGCTACCCTCAGCGGCGGCGCTGACAGCAAGTTCTACATGGAGCTGACTATCACGAAGGGACGCGGATATATCAGCGCAGACAAGAATAAGAGCGATGACCTTCCAATCGGAGTTATTGCGGTAGATTCCATCTACACTCCTGTTGAGCGCGTGAATATGGCCGTTGAGAACACTCGTGTAGGACAGGTTACGGACTACGATAAACTGACTCTGGATGTTTACACAAACGGAACCCTGGCTCCAGACGAGGCGGTGAGCCTTGCTGCTAAGGTATTAAGCGAGCATCTGAACCTTTTCATTGACCTCTCCGAGAATGCCAGAACTGCTGAGATTATGGTAGAGAAGGAAGACAATGAGAAGGAGAAAGTTCTCGAGATGAACATTGATGAACTGGAATTATCCGTCCGTTCATACAACTGTTTAAAACGCGCAGGCATCAATACAGTGGAGGAGCTGTGCAACAGAACTCCGGAGGATATGATGAAGGTGAGAAACCTTGGACGCAAATCCTTAGAAGAGGTGCTTGCAAAATTAAAGGAGTTAGGCTTACAGCTTAACCCAAGCGAGGAGTAGAAGACGCGTCTTCCATCCTCATTCAGACTGATTTATGGACAAAAAGCATCCGCCCAGTAAGCCCGAAGAAGCATGGACGGATGTTCCACAAATGGAGGATATTATAATGGCAGGATATAGAAAGCTGGGAAGAACTTCCAGCCAGAGAAAAGCATTATTAAGAAGCCAGGTTACAAACCTGTTATACAACGGAAAGATCGTTACAACTGAGGCAAGAGCTAAGGAAGTAAAGAAGATCGCCGAGGGCTTAATTGCACTTGCAGTTAAGGAGAAGGACAACTACGATACAGTTAAGGTTACAGCAAAGGTAGCTAAGAAGGACGCTGACGGCAAGAGAGTAAAGGAAGTCGTTGACGGCAAGAAAGTAACTGTATACGAGGAAGTAGAGAAAGAGATCAAGAAGGACAGACCGTCCAGACTTCACGCAAGAAGACAGATGTTAAAGGTTCTCTACGACGTAACAGAGGTTCCGACAGCTAAGGCTGGAAGAAAGAAAAATACAAAGTCTGTAGACCTTGTAGCTAAGATGTTCGACGAGATCGCTCCGAAGTACGCTAACCGCAACGGTGGTTACACAAGAATCGTAAAGATCGGTCTTCGTAAGGGCGACGCAGCTATGGAAGTTTTACTTGAGTTAGTATAATTTTCATATCGAATCAGAAAGTTAAACCCCTTCGGGAAAATTCCTGAAGGGGTTTTTAGATCCTCCCGAAATATTATTAAGAATTTGAAAGAATATCGTAAGTTGACTGAGCCGCTTTCACCTGCGTATAATAAAGATAAGATAAAGAAATCAGCAGTAAGCAGAAATGAGATACGCAGGATACGGGGAGAGACCTTTCAGAAAGTGATAGAAGGAGGAGACAGGTATGAGAAATACAAAGGGAAGATTACGGATGCTGGCAGCGGCGGGGCTGTCGGCCATCCTTTCAGTGAGCGGCGGACTGGGACAGATGACGGTGTGGGCGGCCTCCAAGACGATTTCCAAGGTGGATATTGAGCTGAACATTGATTTAGAGCCGGGAGACGATCTGCCGGACCTTTCCTACGGCGATAAGGGAAGCGACGCTCATGTGATGGTGTCTGACGGAGCAAAGTACGAGATTGCGGAGGACCCGGAGTGGACCAGCTCAGTGGGAAACAGCGGCGTGAAGATTGGAAGCACCTATACGCTGAGGGTGTATCTGGACGCCAAGGATGAGGACGAGTATGGGTTCAGCGGAACCTATAAGTCCAGCAACGTGAAGGTAAAGGGCGGAGAGTTCGTCTCTGCCAGCCGTTCCGGAAGCGGCAGGCTGAAGGTGACGGTGAAGACGGATCCGGTGGAGGGGACCTTCGACTCTCCGGACGAGGCGGAGTGGAGCGACACCACTCTGGGCCTGGCCAAGTGGGACGCGGTGGATCATGTCAGCGCCTATGACGTAACGCTCTACAAGGGCGGAAGCACGGTCTATAAGGTGAAGGGCTACGAGGGCAATAAGATTAATTTTTATCCCTATATGACCAGCGCGGGCACCTACAGCTTTAAGGTGCGCTCGGTGGCGAAAAACGACAGCCAGAAGGATTATGCCGAGAGCAGCGACTGGACGGAGTCAGACGAGATTTATATTGGAAAGGAATCCGTCTCCGACGGTTCCGGAAAGGTAGATTATAATAACCCCAACGGGGCGGGAAATCAGAATACGGCTCAGGTGGGGTGGATTCAGGACGGAAACCGCTGGTGGTACCGCTACCCGGACGGCAGCTACCCGAAGAACGACTGGCTTCTGATCAATAACCAGTGGTTCCTCTTTGACGCCGACGGCTGGATGATGACGGACTGGCAGTTTAAAAATAATAACTGGTATTATCTGAATCCGGTTTCTGACGGAAACAGAGGAGTAATGCTGACCGGCTGGATTCACACAAACAGCGGCTGGTATTACCTGAATCCGGGACCAAACGGAACCGTGGGGGCCATGTACAGAAATCAGTGGCTTGACTTAAACGGAAAGAAGTATTATCTGGGAGACAGCGGAGTGATGTACGAGGGCTGGAAGGAGATCGGACACGACTGGTATTATTTCTATCCTGGAAACGGCGAGCTGGCGGTGAATACGACAATAGACGGCTTCTATGTGAATGGAAGCGGAATCTGGAGAAAGTAGAGCCAGAAAGCCGCAGAACGGAGGTTTAAGGAGACTTTTATTGAGACAGAACCCGGATAGCGGATAGATTCGGATAAAGTTAACAAGGGATCATAAATGAGGAGAAACTGGCCTGTCCCTGCGTCTGCCTGGCAGAGGGGAGCCGTTTTCTCCTCTTTTATTCTGCTCTTTTTTCTGCTTTGGCGCTCAGAGGGAGGAGCGCTCAGAAAGGCGGGGCTGCGGGAAGCGTGTAAACCGCTTGACTCTTAGATAAAAGTAATCTAAAATTTAACGAGACATGAGAATCATCACGACAAACGAGCCGGGCGCCCAGGACGGCGCAGGAAGGAAACGAGATGAATATTATTAAGGCAGCGGGACTGGTATTTGATTATATCAGACGCGACGAGGAAGATAAAATTGAGGAGAAAAAGCGGGCCCTCAACCACCTGAACGTGGAGATTGAGAAAGGCAGCTTTGTGGCGGTGCTGGGGCACAACGGTTCAGGAAAATCCACATTTGCCAAGCATTTGAACGGAATTCTGCTTCCTACAGAAGGAGAGGTCTGGGTGGCCGGGATGGACACATCGGACGAGGAGAAGCTCTGGGACGTGCGCAAGGCGGCCGGAATGGTATTTCAGAATCCGGACAACCAGATTATTGGAAATATTGTGGAGGAGGACGTGGGCTTTGGCCCGGAAAATCTGGGAGTCCCCACAGAGGAAATCTGGGAGCGGGTGGATAAGAGCCTGAAAGCAGTGGGAATGACTCTTTACCGGAAGAAATCGCCGAACCGCCTTTCCGGCGGCCAGAAACAGCGGGTGGCCATTGCCGGGGTGATGGCCATGAAGCCGCAGTGTATTGTGCTGGACGAGCCTACGGCCATGCTGGATCCCAACGGCCGGGCGGAGGTCATCAGAACAGTCCGGGAGCTGAACCGGAAAGAAGGCATAACGGCTGTGCTGATCACCCACTATATGGAAGAGGTCATTGACGCGGATCGGGTGATCGTGATGGACGACGGAGCGATTGTCATGGACGGCACGCCGAGGGAGGTTTTCTCCCAGGTGGAAAAGCTGAAGGAGTACCGGCTGGACGTGCCTCAGGCGACGGAGCTGGCCTATGAGCTCAAAAAGGCGGGAGTGGATCTTCCGGACGGAATTCTTTCACAGGAAGAGTTTGTGGAGGCGTTTCTGGCCTGCTGTCCCGGGGAACTTTTGACAGAGAGACAGACGGGAAATGCGGATGGAGACAGCTGCGGCAGCCACAGCAGCTGCAGGGATACAGAAAGCAGGGAAGAGCAGACAGAAGCCGCAGGCAGATAGACAGCCAGAGAGGAACGAGACATGTCAGTTTCAATTGAAGTAAAGGACTTAAATTATAAATACAGCGCAGGGACGGCGTTTGAGCAGCAGGCTCTGAAAGATGTGAACTTCAAGGTGGAGGACGGGGAATTTATCGGCCTGATCGGCCACACAGGATCTGGAAAGTCTACGCTGATCCAGCATTTGAATGGCCTGATAAAGGCCTCGTCGGGAGATATTCTCTACCATGGGGAGAGCATATACAGGGACGGCTATTCCATGAAAGAGCTGCGCAGCAAGGTGGGGCTGGTCTTCCAGTATCCGGAACATCAGCTGTTCGAGACGGACGTTTTCACGGACGTCTGCTTTGGCCCGAAGAATCTGGGGCTTTCCAGGGAGGAGACAGAGAGCAGGGCAAGACACGCCCTGAAGCTGGTGGGGCTTGACGAGAGCTTCTACAGGCAGTCTCCGTTCGAGCTTTCTGGCGGCCAGAAGCGCCGCGTCGCCATTGCCGGGGTGCTGGCCATGCGGCCGGAGGTGATGATTCTGGATGAGCCTACGGCCGGCCTGGATCCAAAGGGCAGGGATGAGATTCTGGACCAGATTGAGCGGCTGAACCGGCAGCACGGCCTGACGATTATTCTGGTCTCCCACAGCATGGAGGACGTGGCCAGGTATGTGGACCGTCTGATGGTTATGGATCACGGCGAAAAGGTATTTGACGGGACACCAAAGGAGGTATTCAGCCATTGCAGAGAGCTGGAAGAGGTTGGCCTGGCAGCTCCGCAGGTGACTTATATTATAGAAGAATTGCGGGAGCGGGGAGCGGCTATTGAAGGCACAATTACCACAGTGGAGGAAGCTAAGAACGCAATTCTGGCATTTCTTGGGAGGCAGGAAAACGTATGATTAGAGATATAACTCTGGGACAATATTATCCGGTGGATTCTATCATCCACCGTCTGGATCCCAGGACAAAGCTGTTTGGAACCATGGTATTTATTGTATCCCTGTTTATGGCTGACAGCCTGTGGGGATATCTGGCGGCTACGGCAGTCCTGGCGGCGGTCGTCCGCTGTTCCAACGTTCCGTTTAAATTTATGGTCAAGGGACTGAAGGCAGTAGTCTTTCTGCTGATTATCAGTGTCAGCTTTAACCTGTTTCTGACGCCGGGAACTCCTCTGGTGCAGTTCTGGATTTTTAAAATTACCAGGGAGGGAATCAGGCTGGCGGTATTTATGGGACTGCGCCTGATTTATCTGGTCATCGGATCTTCCGTGATGACCCTGACTACCACGCCCAACCAGCTGACGGACGGACTGGAAAAAGGGCTTCATTTTCTCAACAAAATTCACGTTCCGGTCCATGAGATCGCCATGATGATGTCCATCGCCCTGCGCTTTATTCCGATTTTAGTGGAGGAGACGGACAAGATTATGAAGGCTCAGATGGCCAGAGGCGCTGATTTCGAGAGCGGAAATCTGATCCAGAGAGCGAAAAGCATGATTCCGATTCTGGTTCCTCTGTTTATTTCCGCCTTCCGCAGAGCCACAGATCTGGCTATGGCCATGGAGGCCAGATGCTACCGGGGCGGAGAGGGCAGGACAAAGATGAAGCCCTTGAAATATCACGGTGCAGACAGGGTAGCCTATGTGCTGTTTTTTGTATATCTGGCTGTGCTGACTGTCATCCGGCTGGCTGTATAGAGCCATCGCCGGCATGTGCGACATGTTCGGCTTGCTCTGACGTCAGTACTCAGCATAAGTGTATAAGCAAGCCTATGCCGTTGGTGTATTGACGCTTAGGAAAGACAGGAGAATGACAATATGAGACGAATTAAACTGACCGTTGCCTACGACGGCACTAATTACTGCGGCTGGCAGCTGCAGCCCAACGGCGTGACTATCGAGGAGGTTTTAAATAAAGCTCTTTCAGAGCTTTTGAGGGAAGAAATTCAGGTAATCGGGGCCAGCCGGACAGATTCCGGCGTCCACGCCAGGGGAAATACCGCGGTGTTTGATACAGAGGCCAGAATTCCCGCCGAGAAAATCTGCTTTGCGGTAAACCAGAGACTTCCGGAGGACGTGCGGGTGCAGAAATCAGAGGAGGTTCCCCTGACCTTTCACCCCAGAAAAGCCAACTGCGTAAAAACCTATGAGTATAAAATTTTAAACAGGAAAATCGACATGCCCTTAAACAGGCTGTACTGCCATTTCTGCTACTTTGATCTGGATGTGGACCGGATGCGCCAGGCGGCGGCCTGTCTGCTGGGAGAACACGATTTTAAGAGTTTCTGCACTGTTCGCACCCAGGCGGAGGAGACGGTGAGAACCATTTACAGGCTGGACATTAACCGGGATTCGGAGGATGTGATCACCATGCGGATCAGCGGCAGCGGCTTCCTCTACAACATGGTCCGCATTATCATGGGGACTCTGGTGAAAATCGGCATGGGCGTATGGCCGCCGGAGCGGATGGAGGAGATTCTGGAGGCCAGAGATCGGGCCGCCGCCGGGCCTACGATTCCGGCCAGAGGCCTGACCCTGGTGAGCATGGAATATGAGAGGGAGCCGAAAGAGTTTGTGTCAGGAGAAAACAGGCACTGGAGCTATATCCTGGATCAGCGCCGTATGCTCTCAGAGGGATTTTCAGTTCTGGAGGTTCTGCGATGTGAGGAGAAGGAGCTGGAAGGTGTTTTAAGGCGTGTGATCCACCAGGCGGTGAGAAACGGCGCTCAGGACGTGTATGTGAAGGCGAAGGGCCGGATCCATCCTGGCGATCAGTTCGGCTACTATATGTTAAAGGAGCCGGACGAGAGAGGAAAGGCTCTGGGGGACGGCTGTCTGATGGCAGTTTATAAGGATGCGCCTGAATCTGCGGCGGGAAGGGGCATGGTCCGTTCATGAGCAGAACCCTGGTCTATCTGATTTATTTTACGCTCTATTCCTTTCTGCTTCTCTTCATTGGAAAATCATCTCTCAGGGACAGTGATTCCATTGCCAAGTTTTTCGTGGGGGAGAAGAAGACAGGAACCAGGGCGCTCTTTTTTACCTTTGTGGGAACCTGGGTTTCCGCCGCCACCATTCTGGGCTATACGGGAAATGTGTACCAGAACGGCACCAGAGTGCTGGCGGTCTCCGTTATCCCCTGGTTTATGGGGGCGCTGCTTTTGTACGCAGTGGTAAGCCGGATTCGGGAGTACGATATTTTAACGATTCCGGAGCTTTTTGAGAAGCGGTTTCACTCAGGCCTTCTTCAGACCATGTCCGCCCTCCTGATGGCAGGCGGCTACATTCTCTATCTTGTGATTCAAATTAAGGGGTTTGGAATCGCCGCGTCCAGTCTTTTAAATATCGACTACAAGGTGGCGGTGTTTCTGGTCTATCTCTTCATTCTCTATTCCACCTTCGGCGGCTTTAACTCTGTGACGAAATCTGACGCCTGCAACCTGATTATGCTGACGATCAGCGTGGGCGTCGTCTATTTTGCTGTGCTGAGCCGGATTGACAACGCCGGATTTCTCACAGACGCTCTGGTAAAGGAGCGGATCACCGCGCAGGGCTTTCCTGTGAAGGGAGCGGGCGAGTTCGACGGCTACTCGTCTCTGATGTACGCCACCACTTTTTTCGGCTGGGGTATGGGGCTGGCGGCCAATCCCCAGTACCTGATCCGGATTGTGGCGGCTAAGGACAGGGACAGCGCCAGAAGGACGATTCTCTGGGCGCTGGTATTTTTGGCAGGCATTTATTTTGCCCTGACGGAGATAGGACTGGGACTTCGGATCCTGTATCCTGATTTAATCGAGATCTGCGGCGCGGACGACGTGTTCATCTACGCGGTGAATAACAGGATGTTTTCCCAGTTCAGCGGCTTTTTCCTGCTGAGCGTCATCGGAGCCTGCGTTTCCACCGCCAATTCGCAGCTTCTTCTCATCGGCTCTTCTCTGGCCTACGATGTGACGGCCAGGATAAAGAAAAAAAAGCTTTCCGAAGAGCGGCTTTTAAGTCTCACGAGAGTCTATATTTTTATTGGAGGAACAGCGGCGCTGTTTCTGTCCTTAAATCCGCCGGAGGATATTTTATCCTTCGGAAGCGATATCTGGGGACTGTTTTCCGCCATGTTTGCCCCGCTGATTTACGGTGGACTTTATTAAAAAAACAGCAGCAGGAAGGGAGCTGTGGCGGCCTTCCTGACAGGCGCAGTCTGCAGCGGCCTGTTTTACCGGCTCCATCTGCCGGTATACTGGGCGTTTCCCGCCACGGCCTGCTCTGCGGCAGTCTTTTTCGCGGTTCCCTGGCTGGAGCGGCTTTACAGAAAAAGAACTGGAAAAGGAGGAAACGGCCGGGAAGAACAGAGGCTGGAAGGCCCGGAAGAGAGGAGGGAGCGGCGTTGAGACAGTGGAGAAACCGGCTGGGAAACTGGTTTTTTCAGCTGGAAAATGAGATTCTGCTTCCGTTTCTGGCAGTCGGTATTATCGTGCTGGGCGGATTTGGGGTGATTTCCTTTTACAACGGCTATACCATTGAAAAAAGAGGGCTGGAATCCACAGCCAGGCAGGTGTTTTCTGTGATGAATCAGGATCTGGACTTTCTGGCAGAACATGTTCCGGAGGAGGAAATCCGCGAGAAATACAGGGAAAATCAGCCGGAATATCTGAGAATTACAGACAGGGACGGGCAGATCATCGCCTGCCCCAGCGAACCTCCTGAGGAGGAAGAGGTGGTGCTTTCCGACTCTGGAAACGTCCTGGGCTGGAAGCTGGAATTTATTGTGGACGAGAAGGTGCTGTTTGAGCAGATTTTAGAGAGCCAGTCCTATGTGGTGATCGGGGCGATTGCGGCGCTTATCATTATCATTCAGGCCAGCATTTTTATCTCCTACAACATCGCCTTCCCCATCCGGACCATGAGCCGGACCTGCCATGAGATCAATGAAAACAGGGGCAGCTACCGGACCTACCGGTTTGACGCCGTGCGGCGCAGGGACGAGATCGGACAGCTGGCTACTACCTTTGAGCTGCTCCTGAAAAATATGGACAATTACACCAAGATGGAGTATACCAGCCGGATGTCCGCCACCCTGGCCCACGAGATCAAAAATCCCATTGCAGGAATCCGTTCCGGCATTCAGGTTCTCAAGGGCCGGGTGGAGCGGCCGGGGGATCAGATGCTGTGCGACAGCATGATCAAGGAGATTGACCGGGTTACGTCCCTTATCACGAACCTGTTCACCCTGTCCGTGAAGAAGGACAGCAGGAAGGAGAAGGTTTTTCTGGAACCCCTTGTCCGGGAGCTGGAGCTGTTTTACCAAAAGGGGCTGAAGCAGCAGGGAATCTCATTTTCTGCTGAGGTATCGGGACAGCCGTCTGTCTGGGCCAACGGGGACGAGCTGCGCCAGATCCTTCACAACCTGATTGGAAACAGCGTGAAGGCTTTAGGGAAGAAGGCCGGAGGAAGCATACGCCTGGAAGCCCGGGCGGAGCGGGAACGGGGAGGCGTGATGACTCTCAGCGACAACGGATGCGGGATGACCAGGGAGAAGCTGGAGCGGGCGGCGGAGCCATTTTACACGAAAAGCATTAACGGAATCGGCCTGGGGCTGGCCATTGTGAAAAAGCTGACGGATCAGAACGGCGGCTTCTTCCAGATGGAAAGCCAGCCGGGAGAGGGAACGAGAGTCAGTCTCTGGTTCCCGGCAGGAGAGGAGGAGACAGATGAGCCGGATATTGATAGTAGACGATGAATTCCTGATCCGCTACACCCTGGAGGAGGGGCTGAGGGACAGGGGACATGAAACCCAGTCTGCGGAAAATGTGGAGGAGGGGCTTTTAAAGGCCAGGAAATTCCACCCGGATGTGGTGCTTCTGGACAACCTGCTGGAGCACAGCGTGGGAATGGACGAGATCGCCACCTTCAAGGCCGCGGATCCCCAGATTCAGGTGATTCTCATGACGGCCTACGGTTCCGTCTCTCAGGCGGTGGAGGCGGTGAAGCGGGGGGCCTACGACTATATTTTAAAGCCCTTCGATATCGACGATATCGAGATGGCTGTCAAGCGCAGTGTGGAGAAGACCAGGAATCAGGAGTCTCTGGAATATCTAAAAGGAGAGAGCCAGGAATTTCTGGGGGTCAGCCAGGCAGTGCAGCAGATTAGACGCCACATTGAAATCCTCGGTGAAAACAGCTCTGTCAACGTGCTGATCCGGGGCGAGACAGGCACAGGCAAGGAGGTGGCGGCCCGCCTGATCCACGATATCAGCGGCCGCCCCGGCCTGATGGTGCGGATCAACTGCGGAGCCATCCCGGAAAATCTCCTGGAAAACGAGCTGTTCGGCTACGAGAGGGGCGCTTTTGCCGGAGCCATGAGGACGAAAAAGGGTCTGATTGAGATGGCGGACGGAGGAACCGTCTTCTTTGACGAGGTGGGAGAAATGCCTTTAGCCATGCAGGCCAAGCTCCTCACCTTCCTGGACGACAGGAAAATCAAGCGGGTTGGCGGGCTGGAGGACATCGAGGTGGACGTGCGTATTATCGCGGCCACCAACCGGAACCTGGAAAAGGCGGTGGAGCAGGGGCTGTTCCGCCAGGATCTGTTTTACCGGCTCAACGTCATGCAGCTGGTGATTCCCCCTCTCAGAGACAGGAGAGAAGACATTCCCGTGCTCTGCGATTATTATCTGGATTATTACAATAAGCTGTTTGCCAGAAGCATCGACCGGGTGGAGCCGGGGTTTCTGCGGGAGATGCTTCTCTACGACTGGAAGGGCAATGTCAGGGAGCTTAAAAATATTTTTGAGCGCTGCTTTCTTCTGAGCCCCGGCAGAGAGCTGGAAAAGCACGTGGAACTGAACCGGACGCCGGACGGAGAGGGGGCGCGGACCGGGGAGTATTTCCAGTTAAAGGATCTGGAAAAGGGACCGGTAGACCTGGAGAAGGAGGTCCAGTCCTTAGAGCGGATTTACATTGAGAAGGCCATGGGGCTGTGCGGAGGAAATCAGACCAAGGCGGCGGCGCTTTTAGGCATTACCAGGTTCTCCATGAAGAGGAAAATGGAGAAGGACGGGGAGCCGGAGCAGGCTTAGAGCGGGCAGAACGTGCAAAAATTCACATCGTGCAGAAACGCACACTTGGAACGTGCGATTCTGCACGATTTTTTTAAAAATCTAAAAAATAAATAAAAAGAAAAGAAAAAACAATTGAAAAGTAGTATAAAATCAACTAAAATTTTAACTAGAGACACGAAGGTGTCATAAGTATGAAACAAGAAAAATAAATCAACAGGAGGTAATGCTATGTACTTTGTGGATTTAAACAGTGATCTGGGAGAGAGCTTCGGCAACTACACCATCGGAATGGACGAGGAGATTTTAAAATACGTTTCCTCCGCTAACGTAGCCTGCGGCTGGCATGCAGGAGATCCTATGGTAATGGAGAAAACGGTAGCCCTGGCAAAGGAGTTTGGGACAGCTGTAGGAGCCCATCCGGGATTTCCGGATCTGATGGGATTCGGCCGCAGAAACATGGCCGTTACTCCTGAGGAGGCCAAGGCCTACGTAAAATATCAGCTGGGTGCGCTTCAGGCGTTTGCGAAGGCCCACGGCGTAAAAATTCAGCATGTGAAGCCCCACGGCGCCCTCTACAACATGGCAGCTGTAGACGAGAAGCTGGCGAAGGCTATGTGCGAGGCCGTTTATGAGGTAGATAAGGACATTATTTTCATGGGACTGGCCGGATCCAAGATGATCACAGCGGCTGAGGAGATTGGCCTGAAGGCGGCCAGCGAGGTATTCGCAGACCGCGCCTACAACGACGACGGAACTCTGGTTTCCAGAAAGCTTCCGGGCGCAGTCATCAAGGACAAGGAGCTGGCCATTAAGAGAGTAGTCCGCATGGTAAAAGAGGGCAAGGTAGAGAGCATCAACGGCAAAGACATTGATATCAAGGCTGATTCCATCTGCGTACACGGCGACAATCCAAAGGCTCTGGAGTTTGTGAAGAACATCAGAGAGACGCTGGAGAAAGAGGGAGTGACGATTTCCAGCCTGATGAGATAGGAAAACAGAAGGGGATAGGGAAAAAGAGAAAATTGGAGGAAACTACATATGGGAGAGAAGAAAGATAAGGGCAATATGACCGCCCTCATAGGAGCCGCTTTCCTGATGGCCACTTCAGCCATCGGACCAGGCTTCCTGACACAGACGGCAACCTTTACGGGACAGTTTAAATCTGCGTTCGCCTTGGTCATTGTGGCGACCATTCTGCTGGACGTGACTACCCAGTTAAACATCTGGTCCGTCATCGGAGTATCCGGCATGAGAGGACAGGATATCGCCAACAAGGTAGTTCCGGGACTGGGATATTTTATCGCCTGCCTGGTAGCCTTAGGCGGCCTTGTGTTCAATATCGGAAACGTAGGCGGCGGCGCTACGGGACTGAACGTTATGTTCGGTCTTCCCGTTAAGGCAGGCTGCATCATTTCCGGAGCCATCGGAATCCTGATTTTCCTTTCCAAGGACGCTAAAGAGGGAATGGATAAGCTGACAAAGTACCTGGGAACCATGATGATTCTCGTTGTGCTTTACGTTGTATTTAAGTCAAAACCTCCGGTAGGCGAAGCGGTAGCGGGAATCGCAAGCTTTGACCAGGCGCCGGATCTGGTGCTTCCGTTAATCACGCTGCTCGGAGGAAGCTGCGGCGGCTACATTGCCTTCTCAGGAGCCCACAGACTTCTGGACGCAGGCTACAAGGGAGAGAAGGATCTCCCGAAGGTGCGCCAGTCCGTGCTCATGGGCGTAGGCGTATCCGGAACCATGAGAATTCTGCTGTTCCTGGCAGTTCTCGGCGTAGTCACAGCCATGCCTGAGATCGTAGGATCTGAGGGATGGGTAGCCAGCCCGCCGGCAGAGGCCTTCCGCGCAGGCGCAGGCGTGATTGGATACAAGATTTTCGGCCTTGTTATCTTCTTCGCGGCCACCACATCCATCATCGGAGCAGCCTATACGTCCGTATCCTTCTTAAAGACGCTGCATCCGTTTATCATGGAGAATGAGAAATGGTTCGTAATCGGCTTTATCGCCGTTTCTACAGTCGTTATGACTTTGCTCGGACAGCCGGCTACTCTTCTGGTTCTGGCAGGAGCTGTCAACGGACTGATTCTTCCGCTGACGCTGCTCACTGTTCTGGCAGCCAGCAGAAATAAGAAAATCGTGGGAGAAAACTACAAGCATCCGACTATCCTTCTGGTACTTGGTATTGTAGCGGTAGTTCTGACAGGAATCGGAGCTGTCAGATCTCTTCCAAATATCCTTACTATTTTCGGATAAGAGGAAATAGACAAAACGCGGCGCCGGGGGCTTAGAGCTTCCCGGCGCGTGCTGAAAAAAGACATGATACGCAGAATAAATTAAAAAGATCAAATTTGCAAAAAATTAGAAAACTCAGAAAAACAGGCAGCAGACTGGAAATTCAGATAAGGAGGAAACAGCATGGGAAAGGTGAGATACCTGGCCGCAGGCGACAGCTCAGTGAGCGTAGAGTTTGGAAATGAAATCAGCCCGGAAATCAACAGACAGATTCGGGCGTTTAAGATTGCAGTGGAGAAAAGCGGGATTCCCGGAATCGTGGAGACGGTTCCTACCTACCGCTCTCTGTTAGTCAATTACAAGCCGGAGGTGATCCGGTTTCAGGATCTGACAAAGGAGTTCGAGGGACTGTTAGGCTCTCTTGGAAGCATTGTAATTCCGCCGCCAGAGGTGATTGAGATCCCGGTTCTCTATGGCGGAGAGATGGGACCTGACATTGAAAATGTGGCAAAGCACAACAATAAGACGGTGGAAGAGGTGATCAAAATCCACACTTCAGAGGAGTACCTGATCTATATGCTGGGCTTTATCGCAGGCTTCCCGTACCTGGGCGGCATGAGCAAGGAAATCGCCACTCCCCGTCTGACCAGCCCGAGAGTGAAGATCGAGGGCGGATCTGTGGGAATCGCGGGAGAGCAGACAGGCATTTACCCGGTGGCTTCCCCGGGAGGCTGGCAGTTAATCGGCCGCACGCCGTTAAAGCTCTACGACGCAGAACGGGAGGAGCCGATTCTCCTCTCAGCGGGACAGTATATCAAATTCCGCTCCGTCACAGAGAAGGAGTACAGAGAAATCGAAAAGCAGGTTGCAGACAATACATATAAATATGTAAAGTACGCAAAGGAGGTGTAGAGAATGGGCATTAAGTTTGCAAACGGAGGATTTATTACAACCATTCAGGATATGGGCCGCACAGGCTATCAGGAATTCGGAGTTCCGGCGGCAGGCGTTATGGATACCATGGCTTTCCGCAAGGCGAACATTCTGGTAGGAAACGACGAGAACGAGGCCGCTCTGGAGATCACCCTCATGGGCCCCATGTTTACCTTTACCTCTGACAATATCATCGCCGTGACAGGAGGAAACCTGGGAGCCAAGTTGAACGGAAAAGATATTCCCATGTACCAGGCTGTTCTGGCGAAAAAGGGCGACACCATGAGCTTTATGGGAATCAAGAGCGGAAGCCGCGCCTATGTGGCCTTCGCAGGCGGACTGGACGTTCCGGTTGTGATGGGCAGTAAATCCACCCACTTAAAATCAAATCTGGGCGGCTTTGAGGGAAGAAAGCTGGGACCTGGGGACGAAATTGAGTTTACGGCTCCCAAGACGGCTCTTCCGAATATGAGCAAGAGAACCGTTCCGGCAGACGACTATTCGAAGGCTTCCTGCACGCTCCGCGTGATTTTAGGACCGCAGGACGACTGCTTCACAGAGGCCGGAATCAAGACCTTTTTAAGCAGCACCTACACACTGACCAATGAGGCAGACCGTATGGGACTGCGTTTCGAGGGAGAAAAGATCGAGCACAAGAACGGCGGAGACATTATCACAGACGGCATCAGCTTCGGCGCGGTGCAGGTTCCGTCCCACGGACAGCCTATCGTCATGATGGCGGATCACCAGACTACAGGCGGATACACAAAGATTGCCGGCATTATCTCTGCAGATCTTCCAAAGGCAGCTCAGTTAAAGCCAGGCTGCAAGGTAAACTTCCAGCAGGTATCTGTGGAGGAAGCCCAGGACATCTATGTGAAGGAGCTGGAGGAGTTAAAGGCTCTGAAAGAGAAGCTGGACTATGTGCCGGAGAAGGGAACTGCCAAGGAGAGAGAGGCCGTAGCCATGGCCGTAGCGTCAGCGTCAGCATCCGGAAATCCATATACGGCAAAGAAGAAATACCGCGTTGTGGTAGACGGCGAGGAGTTTATCGTAGAACTGGAAACAGAGGTCAAGGGACTGAGATAGAATCAAGGGGGACGGTTTTTCCGTCCCCTCTGCCGTTTCCCGGGAAGGCCGTTTCAAACCGCCGTAAAACCTTGATTTTAAAGGAAAAAGAGGTTGACACGTCCGGCGTAGTGTAATATAATGTATAACTGTGACATCAGTTAGAAATGTCTGTACCAAAGCCCCGGAACAGGCGTTTTATTGATAAAGTTAATCTCAAAAACTGAATAAACAGGAGGTCAACCAATGAAAACTTTTATGGCTAGTCCAGCAACAATTGAAAGAAAATGGTATGTAGTTGACGCTACAGGATATACATTAGGTCGTCTGACATCTGAGGTAGCGAAGATTTTAAGAGGAAAGAATAAGCCGATCTTCACACCTCACATGGACTGCGGTGACTACGTAATCGTAGTAAACGCTGAGAAGATCCAGGTTACAGGCAAGAAGCTTGATCAGAAGATCTACTACAACCACTCCGACTATGTAGGCGGAATGAGAGAGACAACCTTAAGAGAGATGATGGCTAAGAAGCCGGAGAAGGTTATCGAGTTAGCAGTTAAAGGAATGCTTCCAAAGGGACCTTTAGGAAGAAGCATGATTAAGAAACTTCACGTATATGCAGGTCCAGAGCATGAGCAGGCAGCTCAGAAGCCGGAAGTTTTAGAGATCAAATTTTAATTAAAGGTGCTGGAAGGAGGAAACACTAATGGCTAACGCAAAATTCTACGGAACAGGCAGAAGAAAAAAATCTATCGCCAGAGTATATATTGTACCAGGTACAGGCAACATCACAATCAATAAGAGAGACATCGACGAGTATTTCGGCCTTGAGACATTAAAGGTTGTAGTTCGTCAGCCGCTCGTAGCTACAGAGACATCCGATAAGTTCGACGTACTTGTAAACGTACGCGGCGGCGGTTTCACAGGACAGGCAGGCGCTATCCGTCACGGCCTTTCCAGAGCGCTTCTTCAGGCAGACGCTGAGTACAGACCAGTTCTCAAGAAGGCAGGATACTTAACACGTGATCCGAGAATGAAAGAGAGAAAGAAGTACGGCCTCAAGGCCGCTCGTCGCGCGCCTCAGTTCAGCAAGAGATAATCTGCTGTTCAAACCGTATCAAAATGGTTCAAAAACCCCGGAAAATCAAGGTTTTCCGGGGTTTTACTATATCTAAACGGGCTGATATAGTTTGACCAAATTTGGAAAAATGAGAGCCGTTTTCACCCAATTTTTAGTGGTCCGCAAGTGGTTAACCGGCCAAAAAGAGGGCAAAAAGAGGGTCAAGTGGTGCCCAAAGTGGTTAACCGAGAGCCGATTTTTGGGGGTGTTTTGGGGTCTCTTTTCAGCTCTTTGTTCCCTCGTTTTGGTCTGTGGCAGTTTGACATAGTTTGACCTAATTTGAATAATTGAATATGAATTTGATGTAGCACGCAGTATAAATGACTGGGTGCTTTTTTCATTTCAGGAACTCGTATTCCGGCGATAGAAAGAGCCGTCACTTCACTTTTTATTTTGGAGTGGCGGCTTTTTCTATTTCCAGAAGCAACAGCAACAATTAGAAATGAGGTGAAGTCAATGAACACGCAAATCATCGCCATCGCCAACCAGAAAGGCGGCGTTGGCAAAACCACCACCTGTGCCAATCTTGGAATCGGTTTGGCGCAGTCTGGAAAGAAAGTCCTGCTGATCGACGGAGACCCGCAAGGAAGCCTGACGATCAGCCTGGGCAATCCACAACCGGACAAGCTGCCCTTTACGCTGTCGGACGCTATGGGGCGTATCCTGATGGATGAGCCGCTTCGTCCCGGCGAGGGTATCCTGCACCACTCGGAGGGCGTAGACCTGATGCCTGCGGACATCCAGTTATCCGGTATGGAAGTATCCCTGGTAAATGCCATGAGCCGTGAGACTGTCTTGCGGCAATATCTGGACACGCTGAAGGGACAATACTCCCATATCCTTATCGACTGCCAGCCCTCCCTGGGGATGCTCACAGTCAATGCGCTGGCCGCTGCAAACAGGATCATCATTCCCGTTCAGGCGGAGTATCTGCCCGCCAAAGGGCTGGAACAGCTGCTCTCCACGGTAAACAAGGTAAAGCGGCAGATCAACCCCAAGCTCCAGATAGACGGTATCCTACTGACGATGGTTGACAGCCGAACCAACTTTGCCAAAGAGATTTCCGCACTTTTGCGAGAGACCTATGGCAGCAAGATTAAGGTATTCGGCACAGAGATTCCCCACTCTGTCCGGGCAAAGGAAATCAGTGCAGAGGGAAAAAGTATTTTCGCCCATGACCCTGGCGGCAAGGTGGCAGAGGGGTATCGAAATCTGACGAAGGAGGTGTTGAAACTTGAAAAGCAGCGCGAAAAAAATAGAACTGGCCTCGGTAGATGATCTGTTTTCCACCGAAGAAGGCCGCCAGGATGCAAAGCTAGAGAAGATTCAGGAAATTCCTTTGTCTGAACTGCATCCGTTTAAGAACCACCCATTCAAAGTCAAGGATGACGAAGCCATGATGGAGACCGCTGACAGTATCAAGCAGTATGGCGTTCTGGTTCCGGCGATTGCCCGACCGGACCCGGAGGGCGGCTATGAGCTGGTAGCCGGACACCGGCGGCACAGAGCCAGTGAGCTGGCAGAAAAGGAGACTATGCCGGTCATTGTCCGTAATCTGGATGATGATGCCGCCACGATCATTATGGTTGACAGCAACTTGCAGCGAGAAAGCCTGCTCCCCAGTGAAAGGGCATTTGCTTACAAGATGAAGCTGGATGCCATGAAACACCAGGGAGAGCGAGTTGATTTAACTTGTGCCCAAGTTGGGCACAAGTTGGATGGTAAGAAGTCCAGAGATATTTTGGCCGAACAAGTTGGGCAGAGTAAAAATCAAATTCAGCGTTATATCCGTCTGACAGAGCTGATTCCTGAATTGATGGATATGGTAGATGAAAAGAAGATTGCCATGAACCCTGCCTATGAGCTGTCCTTTCTCAAAAAGGAGGAACAGGTAGACCTGCTGGACGCGATGGACAGCGAACAGGCTACCCCTTCCCTTTCCCAAGCCCAGCGGCTCAAGAAATACAGTCAGGAGGGGCATCTGACCCTCGATATGATGCGTGTCATCATGGGTGAGGAAAAGAAAAGTGATCTGGACCGAGTGACATTTACCTCTGACACCTTGCGGAAGTATTTCCCCAAAAGCTATACGCCCCAGCGGATGCAGGAAACCATTATCAAGCTGCTGGAGGCATGGCAGAAAAAGCGTCAGAGAGACCAGGAACGATGAAAGGAGCCGCCTATGAGGGATATTTCAGCCCGTGAGCTGAAAGGACACAACATTCTCGCCGTAGAGAGGTTTTGGGATAACACCCGCTGGATGATTGAGTTTTCCGTCCTGCGTCCCAGCACTCCTTACGGCAGCCCCGGAGATGAAATGCGGCTGTTTTTGACTGAGGACGGGTATCAGGCCGCCCTGCAAAGCCAGCAGCGCCGGGAGATCAAGATCAAGCGTTACGCTCGTGTGATTGAGGGACATATCCTCGATTTCAAACCGGGAAAACGCCGCCGCTCATAAACCCATACAACGAAAGGAAAGGAATGACTATGTGTACGGTAAAGGAAATTCAAGAAGCAATCCGGGAAGATTGCAAATCTCAGCATGACATGGATTCAACGGATATTGACCGCGTGATGCAAACACTTCCTTTCGCCCAGGAGGAGCCATTTACAGAGGCGCGTCCCCAAAAGCCGCTGTTTTTGATATTGTCAATATTAGTTGACACATTTTCCTCAAGGATATCACTGACTATGCCGCCATCTCCAAAGCCTCATAATACTGCCTGCGTTTTATCATAGGAGGAAGGCCGCCATTGGCTGAGCAGATCCTCCGGTTATTCCAGTAACTGAAGAAGTATCTCCAGATAAGCTCCTTTAAATCCTCTACTGTCATCTGCTTTGTGTCATAGCGGTTATAGAGAAGCTCCGTCTTCATTCTAGCCCACATACTTTCACACCGTGCATTATCATGGCAGCGTCCTCCGGCACTGTTCATGCTTTGATGGATGTGGTTCTCCCAGATGGCCTGACGGTAGGTCTCGCTGGTATACTGCGTTCCACGGTCACTGTGGATGACTGCACCTTCCAGTGCGGGATAAGCAGTCAAAGCATTTTCCAGTGTATGGACACACAGATCTGCTTTCATAGTTGTTTCCATTGCCAGTCCAAGGACGCTAAGATCAAAGCAGTCGAAAATCGCAGATACATACAGTTTTCCATTGGACGCCGGGATCTCCGTGATGTCTGTAATACATTTTTCCAATGGGGCATTTGCATGGAAATCCCGTTTCAGCAGATCCTCCGATTTCATGGATTCCCGATCTGCTTTTGTGATCCCATTCGGCTTTCTCTTTGGCCGATGGCTCAGACCCATCTGGTTCATAACCCGGTATACGGTCCGCTCACTGGGAATACGCACTCCCTCTGGCTGTTTCAGCAGCAGCGCCTGATACATACGGCTCCGTCCATAAGTATCGTTACATTCGTCCTCACTGACGATTTCTTCCATGGCCTGTGCCAGATCCTGATACTTCCAGGGACGGTCTTTGTTAGCGAGGTATTTATAGAAGCCTTGTCGGCTGATACCAAGCATTCGGCAATAAAATGCGATTTTTCCGGTAATCCTGCCGTCCTCTGTTTTCAAAGCCAGAAACATCATTCTCTGGTTTTTGCTGACTTCCGACGGCTGGCGGCGAAAAAAGCGCTGGCTTCCTCCAAAAATTCGTTTTCCTCCTTCAGATGTCGGATTTCTTTGTCCTGCTCCTTAACCCGCTTACGCAGCATGGTAATTTCTTCTGAAAGACTCATTGCACTGGCAGGGGTATGGGAACCTTCCCCGATATCCAGTTTACCGTTTCTTACGGCTTTTAACCATGTGTGGATGGTTCCTTCAGGGATTCCTAATTCTTTCGCGGCTTTAGTGCCACCGATTTCTTTGGCAAGTTTTACTGCCTGTACTTTGTATTCCTGGTCATATTTACGTGCCACTTTGAATACCTCCTTGTTCTCTTGATTTTATTATGAAATCCTTGAGAACAAGCTGTCAACTTTTTTTATACCACATCACTCACAACTTCAAGCAGACAGCCTTGAATGGGGATAAACAGCTTGTCCATATAGGTCTGGTCGGATTCCCTGCAACGGCAGAACTCCGTGTAGGATAATTCCACATAGCCGCCACTTTCTCTGATATATACCTTTCTTGGTGCATATTTCACCATAAATACCTCCCATCTGAATTTTTGAAATGTAAAAAATCCAGATGGAGAGGCGGAGAACGACACCGCATATCAGAAACAGCCCTACGGCACTTTCCAACAAAAATCGACAAAAGAAAAACCGCAAAGGCTCTGTGACCTTTACGGTTATAGGAAATAGTAATTCTATTGTATGGAGATTGTACTTCTACTTTCAAGGTGAGAAGTACCGTTGCACTGGCAGAAATTTTTTTAACTGGTTTCCTGCCGTTCTCTGATATGCTATGTATTGATAAATTTTGCTTCGTATGAGCAGATAGATAACTGCCCGAAAAAAGGACATAAAAAAATCCCTCCAAATTTAAAAACAAATTCAGAGGGTAATTTAGGGTATAACAAAATAACCCACCCGAATATCGTTTTTTTTATTTGGTGAGTTTGTTCTTTCAAATACGAAACAAAAAGAGCCGATGATTCGTGAATTGTTCCACAATTTCATCGGCTCTGCGTCTTAAGCGTCTGGCTCTTTGATGACAGTTATCTTCAAGTTGTCAACTTTAATCAATCTTTCTTGTCTGCATTTTGGACAATAAAGGGGATAATTCTCCAAAACAGTGTCCTTCCTAATTTTATTACGGGTTTTGCTCCCACAAACAGGACACAATATCCATTCGCATTTCATCATAATTAGTCTCTAATCCTTTCAAATCTCATTTTATATGACTTTTGCAAGCTGTTAAGCTAACTTGTGGAACATATGCCGAACCTTATCTATACGGCTATTCGGGCGGCGGGGTTGGCAAATAAATTTACCAATAGCTGGCTGGTATCCTTTTAACTCTGTCAAGCAGACTCCCTGCCCATTTGTAAAATAAGTTAAATCGTTCCTGTATTCTTGAATACATCTAGCAGGGATTTCTCCTTTCAGAATGACCTCGTCATTCTTTATCTGAGTACTTACAATATCTGCACAATACCTTGGAGCATCATGATACGCCCGTGAGAGATATTCCTGCGGTGCATAAATTTCAAAGTGGAGATATGGCTCTAATAGTTCTGTCCCTGCTTTTTTTAAAGCCTGCTCCAATACGATAGGGGAAAGCAGCCGAAAGTCTGCGGGGGTACTTACAGGACTATAATACAATCCATATTCAAAACAGATTTTACAGTCTGTCACTTTCCATCCATACAGCCCCTGCTCGCAGCCATAAAGAACCCCCTCCATAACCGCATTTTGGAACGATTGATTTAAATATCCAAGTGAAACTCTGCTTTCATACTGCACTCCGCTTCCAATAGGGAGCGGCTCTATGGACAACCCGACAGAAGCCCAGAAAGGATTTGGCGGGACTTCTATGTGGATGGTATATTCTGCTTTTCTAAGCGGTCTTTCCATATATATAACAGTAGGCTCTTTTATTTCTGCCTCCACATGATATTTTTCCTCAAGGATGGCACAAATGACTTCCATCTGCACATTCCCCAAAAAAGAAAGTATAATCTCATGCGTTGTAGTATCCACATAATATTTTAAAAGAGGGTCGCCATCTGAAATTTCTGTAAGTGCCCCAAGCAATATTTCCCGCTGTTCAGATTTCTTTACTGCAATCGTTGTTTGGAGCATAGGGAGAGGATTTTCAATAAATTTTCTCTGCGGCAACAGTATTTCGTTCCCCAAAATACTGTTTAGCTGCAAAACATCATTTGGTAAAATTACAATATCACCAGAGCAGGCTGTATCGGATGAATATAATTCACCGTTTGTCGGAACATACATCTCTGTGATTTTTATTTTCTCTTTTTCAGATATTCTAATAACATCCCTCAAATGCAATGTTCCGCTATATATACGCACATAAACAAAACGCCGCCTTTTCTCTGAATATTCAATCTTAAAAACCTGCCCGCATAGTTCAGATTGACCTTCAGGCGTTGATGAATAAAATTTACTGGCAATTACTTCTATAAGCTGCCGAATCCCCAGATTGTTTTTAGCGCTTCCGTGATAAACGGGAAATAACGTTCCGTTTTGGAATCTCCTGTTTTCTTCCTGTTCCAGTTCTGACATTTTAAACGGTTTCCCTGACATATATTTCTCTAATAGTTCATCGTTTCCCATAATTACCGCATCCCACTGTTCCATATCGTCATTGTCCGTTACATTTATATGGGGATGCTGCCCAACCTTTTGCTTCACTATAATTTCCGAAGAAAGCTTTGCTTTCATTTCCCGATATACCATTGGCAAATCAATCCCCTCTTGGTCAATTTTATTGATGAAAAAAATTGTCGGAATCTTCATTATCTGTAGTGCATGAAACAGTATACGGGTCTGTGCCTGTATGCCATCCTTTGCAGAAACTAATAATACTGCTCCGTCTAATACGGATAAAGAACGGTATACTTCCGCCAAAAAATCCATATGGCCTGGCGTATCTATAATGTTGACTTTTACATCCTCCCACTGAAAAGATGTCACTGCTGTCTGGATAGTGATTCCCCTTTGACGCTCCAAATTCATTGTATCTGTCCTTGTTGTGCCTTCATCTACGCTCCCTAGTTCTGCAATTGCACCACTGGTATACAATAAACTTTCCGTTAATGTTGTCTTTCCTGCGTCAACGTGAGCCAGAATGCCTAAGTTAATTATTTTCATGTGATTTTCCTCCTATCAACACCCAAAAAAGGGCATAAAAATACCCAGTGATAAATACTCCTATCACTGGGTAAATAACTCCAATAGCCCCAAAACACTTATATGTTTTCGGGCATATAAAATTACATGATAAAAGTATTCTTAAACTGGGTACAAAAAACTAAGCCCCATATTAAAAGTGAAACGGGACTGCTACTTTTTGTTCCCACTATCAAATTGACAGTTTATTTAAGAATACCTTGCCGCATATTTATTAACTCCTTGTATAATACTGAATCTAAGTCACCAACCACCAGTTCAACTGGTGGTTTGATTTTAGCCCTCCAAAGGGCTATATTACTACTCGCCCCACAGGGCGGTGTCACAAGCACTTTTACTGGTCCGCTATAAAGCGGTACTACTAGAATCTTCTTTTCTTGATTCTTCTGCCTGCTCTTTTATATACTTCTGTACAGCTTCATCAGTGATATTACCAATGGTTTCGACATAATACCCTCGCGCCCAAAATGCTTTGTTCCATTTACTTTGCAATTCTGGGTGCCTATCATAAATCATTAGTGTACTCTTTCCCTTTAAATATCCCATGAAACTTGAAATACTCAGTTTAGGCGGTATTGCTACACTAAGATGTACATGATCCACGCAAACTGCACCTGCAATAATTTCTACATTCTTGTAGTTGCACAATGTTTTTATTATTTCTCTAACATCTTCCCTCACTTTTCCATACAACGTTTTTTTCCTATATTTCGGAATGAAAACTATATGGTACTGGCATTTCCAGCGGGTATGTGATATGCTTTTATTGTCCACTTGGACCGCCTCCTATTCTTTGAGTTGGCTTGCGACACCATACTCATTGTATCATAGGAGGCTTTTTCTTGATATCCTCACCGTTTCCACTTACACCATTCTCCCCAGCATAGCTGGGGGTTTAGTACTTTCAATTATATTCCTTAACCCTTTATTTGTCAAGCTGACAAACTAAAGCAGAAAAAGCGGCAGGATTTCCCCCTGCCACTAATCATCTGTTTATGCAAAAATAATTTCCTTTTCCACAATCTCCCTCGCACAAGCCCTTATGTTATTGAGGCATCTTGTCCATTCTAAGGCGTTTTCTGCCTTTAGCTGTTCCGTTATGCCCTGTGCCTGTTTCATACCCTCTATGAGCCTTTCAAAGCGCTCCTGTGCCTGTCTGTCAATGTCGGCAAGGTAGGCGTTTAGCCTGCCGCTTGTAAGAAGATTGGTGTATGTAACTTTACGGTACTGTTTTAGATAATCTAAATGCCGTTGCCCCCAGATGCCTATTGCCTGTTCTTCTTCGGCGGGTACAGTTAAGCACGGTATTAAATAATCGCCTTGCCTTTCGTATTTGCCGCCCATTTCCTCAAAAATTGTCTTTGCCATTGTCTGTTACCTCCACATTCTTTTTTATTTTGAATGTCCGCAAAATCCGTCCTACATCAGGGGATCTCCAATATCGAGATCACAGACCCTTCCATCAAGGAATTTGAGAAGATCGCCCGGAAATATGGTGTGGATTATGCGGTGAAGAAAGACCGCAGCAGCTCCCCGCCCAAGTACCTGATCTTTTTCAAAGGCCGTGACGCCGATGCGCTGACCGCTGCATTTACTGAGTACACCAGCAAAAAGGTCAAGAAGGCCGAGAAAATGGAACGCCCGTCTGTGCTGGCAAAACTCAGTCAGTTCAAAGAGATGGTCAAAAATGCCGTGGTGGACCGCACCAAGCGAAAGGAGCTGGAACGATGAAAAAGCAGTTTGACATCAAAAAGCTCGTTTTGCTGAATCTGCCCTATCTCCTGATGGGGCTGTTTGCTACTAATTTCGGGGAGGCATGGCGACTGGCTCAGGGGGCAAATGCTTCAGAGAAATTCCTTTCCCTGTTTGCTGTCCTGCCTGGGGCGCTGCAAAGTTTCTGGCCCAGCCTGCACCCGTTGGATCTGCTGGTGGGGCTGTGCTGCGGTGCTGGCCTGCGTCTGGCGGTGTACCTCAAAAGTAAAAACGCCAAGAAGTACCGTCACGGCATGGAGTATGGCTCTGCCCGTTGGAGTGCATAATTTTAAGTGTAAAGGAAGCCTATATGGACGCACAGGAGGATATGCACATGAATGATTACAACAAAATCACAGCCCTTTACTCCCGTCTTTCCGTAGGGGACGAGGACAGGGACGGCGGCGAGAGCAACAGCATACAGAACCAGAAAATCTTTTTGGAGAACTACGCCAGAGGGCAGCGGCTGACGAATATCCGGCACTACATCGACGACGATGAAAGCGGCAGATTTTTTGACCGTTCTGCCTACTCCCGCATGATGGAGGACGTTGAAAACGGGAAAATCGGCGTTTGCATTATGAAAGACCTTACCCGCTGGGGGCGCGACTATCTCCAAGTCGGCAACGCTATGGAGATATTCAGACGGAACAACGTGCGTTTTATCGCGGTCAACAACGGCATTGACAGCGAGAAGCCCGACACATTGGAGTTTGCGCCCTTTATCAACATCATGTCGGAGTGGTACGCAAAGGACATCAGCAAGAAAGTGAAAACGGGCATTAAGACCAAAGGCATGAGCGGAAAGCCGATTGCCACCGAAGCCCCCTACGGCTATGTCAAAGACCCGGACAACAAGGATTTTTGGATAATCGACGAGGAAGCCGCCGAGGTTGTGCGCCTTATTTTCCGTTTGTTTATCGGCGGGAAGAACCGCAACCAAATCGCCGTATATCTGAAAAACGAGCAAATCCCTACCCCCACTTTCTACATGAAAGACCGGGGACGGGGAACGTGTAAAAACAAGGCGCTCAATGAGGATAACCGCTACAAGTGGAACAAAGCCACCTTGACCCATATCCTTACGCGGCAGGAGTATTGCGGCGATGTAGTCAACTTCAAGACTACAAAGCATTTCCGGGACAAGCGGAACCACTATGTAGACCGGAGCCAATGGCAGATAACCGAAAATGTGCATGAGCCGATTATTGGCCGCGCCGACTTTGAAACCGCACAGCGGATTTTGGAAAACGCGCCCGTCAGACGCCCCAACGGGGACGGGGAAATCCACCCTTTGTCGGGCTTGCTTTTCTGTAAGGATTGCGGCGCAAAAATGCACATCCGCATAGATTACAGAAACGGCGGCAAGCGGCACGTTGCCTATTGCAGCGAGTACCACAAGGGGAAAGCCAAAAACCCCAAGTGCCATTCCCCACACATCATTGACGCGGATTTGCTCATGCAGACCGTCGCGGAAGTGCTGAAGAAAATCGAGGACTACTCTATCAGCAACCGGGCGGAGTTTGAAGCCTTAGTGAAAAAGAACCTTGCCATGCAGCAGACCGACAAGACCAAGAAACAGCAGAAGCGTATCCCGCAAATCACGACGCGCCTTGAACAGATTGACAAGGTGCTGAACAAGCTCTATGAGGACAACGCCCTCGGCACGATCCCGCAAGACCGCTATGAGCAAATGTCGCAGAAGTATTCAGAAGAATACTATGCGCTGAAAGCGGAGCTTGCCGAGCTGCAAGAGCAGCTATCCGCTTTTGAGAACGCGGGCGGACGGGCGCAGAAGTTTTTGAAGCTGACGGAACGCTACGCTGCCTTTACCGACCTGACCCCCGCCATTCTCAACGAGTTTATCAGCCGGATTGAAGTGCATGAGCGCGACAAGAAAAGGGCAAAACAAGCCATTCAGCACATCGGGATATATTTCAACTATATCGGCAAATTTGAGAACGAAGTGACACAGCTTACAGAGCCAACGGAGCAGGAAATCCGGCAAATGCGGGAGAAAATCGAGGAAGCCCAAAAGGAAAAGAGCCGCGCCTACCACCGGCAGTATTCAAGGGAGTACCGGGCGCGTAACCTTGAAAAGCGACGGGAGTATGACCGCATGAAAGCACGGGAATACCGGGCAAAGAAAAAGGCACAGGAAGCCGCCGCAGCACCCGCACAGTAAAACCGAATACTGACAACCAAGAGGGATTTTCCGGGCTACGGGAAATCCCTCTTTTGCACCCAGAGAAAGGAGCCGCCTATGGCAGAACAGAACGGGACACCTCAATCCCCCGACAGTGTTATCACGACACAGAGGGACGGACAGACCATCGTTGCGGAGTTGTTTTTCAACCACAGCGGCACAGAAACATTCCGCGACAAGCTGCTCAAAGTGATACTTGCCGACAGCTTGCAGGACGGTCAAGAGCCGGAAAAAACGAAAATCACGCGATAGGAACCGCCCGGACGAAGAATGGTTCGCCGGGGCGGTTTCTATTTGAAAATCCCCATTTTCCCCAAGTCAAGAGCCGGGAAAATTCCCTCAAAAATGCCCCTCTCTCCAAACGAGGGCGCAGAAAGGAGAGTTTATGCGAACAGGGCTTCCCAAGCAAAAAAAGGTCACAGACATCTGGTTTGATGAGAAAGACCCGTTGATCCATATCCGTACCCACAACACCGACTTGAAGAAGCGGCTTGCCGCCTATGCCGAGCAGCACCCCGATGTGTGCCGCCAGACCGACGCAGACCCGGAAACGGGCTGCATGGAGTTTGACATTGAGAAAGGCCGCTTCTCTTTCCGTCTGACCGCCCCATACAGCGAGGAACGGCGGGAAGCGGCGCGGCGGTATGCCAGAGAGAGCAACGTCGCCGACAGGCTGAAATAGAGTTGAAATGTTCATAGTTTTGTGCTATACTTTTTCTAAAAGCAGAGTAATACTGCGGAATTGATTGGAGGACAACACAATGGTTACATTTATGAGATTAAGATAAAACCGCGAGTTATGTTGCGGTTATCCGTATTGCATAACTCGCTTATTGAAGCAGAGATGTAATTACGGAGGAAAAACAAATGAATAATAATTTATCACGCTTTGCAGACAGCAAGGTTTATTTTCAATGCCCAATTTGCACAAAATCAATGGATATACAAGGCAATAGCCTAATTTGTAGACATGGACATTGCTTTGATATTTCAAGATATGGGTATGTAAATTTGTTGTTAAAATCATCGCCCAAAACCAACTACAGCAAGCGGTCTTTTGACAACCGGCACCAAATTTTGGAGTATGGCATGTATGATGTTGTGTTGGAGAAAATCATACAGTTTATTTCTGATACGCCATCTATAAGAAACATTTTAGATGTTGGTTGCGGCGAGGGTTTCTATGCAAGGCAGATACAGCAAAGAACAGAACGAAACATCTTTGCCTTTGACTTGTCAAGGGAGGCAATACAGATTGCATCAAAAAAAGACAAGCGCAAAGCAGTGAAGTGGTTTGTTACTGACTTATCAAAAATCCCTTTGAAAGACGGAAGTATGGATTGTATTTTAGACATATTTTCGCCTGCACACTACAAAGAATTTCAGCGATTGCTATCTCCTAACGGATATGTTGTGAAAGTAATTCCTACGAAAAATCATTTGAGGGAAATCAGGACTAAAGTGCAAGCACACTTGAAAAATCCAGATTATTCAAATGAGTCTGTCGTTGAATATTTTGAGAAATATCTTAAAACCATTTCAAGAGAAACGGTTTCAGCCACCGTACAGTTGTCATCAGAACAAAGAATGTCGTTTATTGAAATGACGCCGCTTCTCTTTTGCGTTGAAAAAGATTGCGTTGATTGGCGTACTCTCACACATTTGACAATCGAAGCTGATGTTTTAATAGGAATGTATTAAAGGGCGTATTGATATTTAATATTCCCATTTATTGAGCAGAACGGAGTAAACCAAACACCCTAATCAAAAGGACAGCCGAGGAAATCGACTGTCCTTTTTCTATGCCGACAGGTAGAAAGGAGTGACCACCCATGACGAAACCGAGAGAAAAAAACCGCGAGGAATTGCAAGCCGAGATTGAGGACGGGAAGAAGAAAATCCGGCAGCTTGAAAACCGGGAAAAGGTGTTGCGGCAAAAGTTATCCCAAGAGGAACGCAGGACGCGCAGCCATCGGCTGATCGTCCGGGGTGCGGTCTTTGAGAGCATTGTGCCGGAAGCCAAGACCATGACCGACGAGGAAGCCGCCGCCTTTCTCCGGCTTGCCTTGACGAGCGAGGAAGCGCGGGCTTATCTGAAAAAACGCACCAAGGGCGGGAAAAGCGAATAATCCCTTTGGCACAAAGGGCGCACTTATACACCCTTACGGGTGCGTGCGCTCTGCCGAGGGCTTGTCGGCACAGAGAGAAAGCCGCTTGCTTCCCTCTCTGACCGACATTGGCGGCTTTGCCGCAACAAGGGGCTGCACCCCTTGCGCCGCTTACGCGGCTATCCCTGCACACCCACAAAAACAGTACACCCGCCGTTGGCGTCTGTACCATTTTTGCGGGTTTTATTATCCTATCCGGGAGGTGATACCCATAGCCATCTACCATTGTAATATCAGCATTGTCAGCCGGGGCAAGGGCAAATCAGCCGTTGCCGCAGCCGCCTACCGAAGCGGCGAAAAGTTGACAAATGAGTGGGACGGAATGACCCACGACTACACCCGCAAAGGCGGTGTTGTCCATACGGAAATCCTACTGCCGCCCAATGCCCCGCCCTCTTTCTCTGACCGTTCAACCTTGTGGAACAGCGTGGAGCTTTACGAGAAAGCCGGGAACGCCCAGCTTGCCAGAGAGATTGACGCGGCGCTTCCCATAGAGTTATCCAGAGAGGAACAGATCCGGCTTGTCCGGGAATACTGTTCCTCTCAATTTGTTTCCAGAGGAATGTGCGTTGATTACGCCATTCACGACACCGGCAAGGGCAATCCCCATTGTCACATCATGCTTACCATGCGCCCCCTTGACGAGCGCGGCGCATGGGCGGCGAAGTCCAAAAAGGAATATGACCTTGATGAAAACGGCGAGCGTATTCGCTTGCCAAGCGGCAAATACAAGGCCCGCAAAGTTGACCTGACCGGCTGGAACGACAAGGGCAACGCGCTTTTATGGCGCAAGGCATGGGCGGATATTTCAAACGCCTACCTTGAACGCGCCGGAAGCCCGGAGCGCATCGACCACCGCAGCAACGCCGAGCGCGGCATTGACGAGCTGCCCACCGTCCACATGGGCGTGGCGGCCTGTCAAATGGAGAAGAAAGGCATAGCCACCGAGAAAGGCGAGCTGAACCGGAATATCCAAAAAGCAAACCGCCTTATCCGGGAAATCCGGGCGCAGATTGGAAAGCTCAAAGAATGGATTGGCGAACTGTTCAAGGCGCGGGAAACCGCCCCGGAGCAGCCCCCGCAATCCCCCGGCCTTGCAAATCTGCTGATGAAGTATTTAAGCGTTCAGAGAGAAAAGAGCCGGAAGTATTCGCAGAGTTGGCAAAGGCAGCACACCGCCGACGAACTGAAAACCGTTGCAAAGGCGGTCAACTATCTTTCCGAGCATGGCATTTCCACCCTTGACGAGCTGGACGCTGCCCTTTCCTCTGTCAGCGACCAAGCCGACGCTATCCGGGAGGGCATGAAAACCGCCGAGAAGCGCATGAAAGAATTGCAAAAGCTGATTGAATACGGGAAGAACTACACCGAGTACAAGCCCATTCACGACGGGCTGAAAAAGCTGAAAAATGGCTGGACGAGCAAGCGCGACAAGTACGAGGAAGCCCACCGCGCCGAGCTTACGCTATGGAACGCAGCGAGCCGCTATCTCCATGCAAATCTGCCGAAAGGGACAAAGAGCTTGCCTATCTCTGAATGGGAAAAAGAGCACGCCACTCTCAGCGGGCAGAGAACAGCGGAATATACCAAGCTGAAAGAAACCCGCGCCGAGGTTGCCGAGCTGCACAATATCCGCAAGTGCGTTGATATTGCGCTGAAAGCCGACCAGCCGGAGCAGACCCGCGCCAAGCGGCACGACTTAGAACGATGAAAGGAGTTGAGATTTTTGTACTACACCCAAGAACAGATAGACCGGGCGAACCAAGCCGACCTTGTTTCTTTCCTGCAATCACAGGGCGAGCAGCTTACCCGCGCCGGAAATGAATACCGCTGGAAACGGCACGACAGCTTGACTGTCCGGGGAAACAAATGGTACAGGCACAGCCAGAGCAAGGGCGGCGGCCCCGTTGATTTTGTCATGGAGTTTTTCGGCAAGAGCTTCACCGAAGCCGTGGAACTTCTCACAGGAGAAAAGGGAGCCGCACCGCCGCCGGACAGACCTTGCCCCGCGTCCCTATCCGACTTCCAGCTACCGCCCCCAAACAACGACAACCGAACAGCGAGGAACTACCTCACAGCAGCCCGCCGCATTGATGAAGATGTGACGGGCTTTTTCTTTGCCCGCGGCGATATTTACGAGGACGCAGCCCACCGCAACGCCGTATTTGTGGGGCGGGACGAGGACGGAATACCGCGCTACGCCCACAGCAAGGGAACGGCGGGAAACTTCCGGCTTGATGTGAAAGGCAGCGACAAAGCCTTTAATTTCTGCTACCGGGGCGAGGGCGGCAGGCTTTTTGTCTTTGAAGCCCCCGTTGACCTGCTCTCTTTCCTCTGCCTGTTCAAAAAGGCGTGGCAGAAGCAGAGCTATTTGTCATTGGGCGGCGTGGGAGAAAAAGCCCTATTGCGTTTCCTTTCTGACCGTCCGAACATCAAGACCGTTTACCTCTGCCTTGACAGCGACCAAGCCGGAAACGACGCTTGCAGCCGCCTTGCGGAGCTTGTGCCGGAGGGCTTGACCGTCCACCGCCTTGTGCCGCTGTTTAAGGACTGGAACGAGATATTGCAGCACCGGGCAGAAATCACAGACGGGAAATATATCCGGGAAGCTGTTTACGGCTTGAAAGAGCCGCCGCAGGAAGAAACCGTCGAGATTATCCGCATGAGTGAGGTTGACACACAGACCGTTGAATGGCTATGGGAGCCGTATATCCCTTTTGGGAAAGTAACCATTGTGCAAGGCAACCCCGGCGAGGGCAAGACCACCTTTGCCCTACGCCTTGCCGCCGCCTGCACCAACCGCAAGCCGTTCCCCCACATGGCAGTGCATGAGCCGTTCAATGTGATTTACCAGACTGCCGAGGACGGTTTGGGCGACACCATCAAGCCCCGCCTTATGGAAGCCGAAGCAGACCTTGACCGCATTCTTGTCATTGACGAGAGCAAGCAGGGGCTTTCCCTGTCCGATGAGCGCATAGAGAGAGCTATCCGACAGACCGGGGCGCGGCTGATTATCCTTGACCCCATACAGGCGTATGTGGGCGAGAAAACCGACATGAACAAGGCCAACGAGATACGCCCCATGTTCCGCCGCCTTGCCGAGATTGCCGAGCGTACCGGGTGCGCCGTTATCCTAATCGGACACCTCAACAAAGCCGCCGGAGGACAGAGCGCCTACCGGGGTTTAGGCTCCATCGACTTCCGCGCCGCAGCAAGGAGCGTCCTGCTGATCGGGCGCGTGAAACGGGAACCGAATGTGCGCGTTATCGTCCATGACAAATCTTCTCTTGCACCGGAGGGTAAGCCCATAGCCTTTTGCCTTGACCCGGAAACGGGCTTTTCGTGGATAGGCGAGTATGACATTACCGCCGACGAGCTGCTGTCCGGCGCGGGCGGCAACACCGCCACCAAGACCGAACAGGCGGAACGGCTGATACTTGACCTGCTTGCAGACGGGAAAGAGCTTGCCAGCGAGGACCTTGTAAAGGCCGCAGCCGAAGCCGGAATATCCGAGAGGACGGTACAGAACGCCAAGCGCAACATGGGCGGTGTTTTGGGCGCAAGGCGCGTCGGCGGTCAATGGTATAACTTCATCAAGAAGAAGCAGCCACCCGAACCCGCAAGCTGAAAGTGCAAAACGCAGACCCTTTGCACTTTGCACTTTCGCACTTTCACAAGAATTTGCGTCAATAACTCAAAAAAGCACTTGACAAAACGCTTCATGGGGAGCCCGTGAGGATATTGCACCTTACGTTGATCCTGTATTTCAGAACAATGTGATTCTGACGAAAACGGAGAGCCTGACCATGAACAGCCGCCCCAAGACTGCCAGAAACAAAAATGTACTGGTGATTGGCGGCTCCGGTTCCGGTAAGACCCGATTCTGGCTGAAACCCAACCTGATGCAGATGCACAGCTCCTATGTTGTCACAGACTCGAAGGGAACCATTTTGGTGGAGTGCGGGAAAATGCTCCAAAGGGGCGCACCCAAACTGGGAAAGGACGGAAAGCCCATGAAGGATAAGCACGGCAAGGTCATTTATGAGCCGTACCGCATCAAGGTCCTAAATACCATCAACTTCCGAAAATCAATGCACTATAACCCTTTCGCCTATATCCATAGCGAAAAGGACATCTTGAAGCTGGTCACAACGCTGATCGCCAATACCAAAGGCGAAGGCAAGGCCGGGGACGATTTTTGGGTCAAAGCAGAGACCTTGCTGTATTGTGCGCTGATTGGGTATATCCACTATGAGGCTCCGGTGGAGGAGCAGAACTTCTCCACCCTCATTGAGTTCATCAACGCCATGGAAGTCCGTGAGGATGACGAGGAGTTCAAAAACCCCGTGGATCTGATGTTTGATGCACTGGAAGCCGAGAAGCCAAACCACTTTGCGGTGCGCCAGTATAAGAAATATAAGCTGGCCGCCGGTGATATATGCTCTAAGTGACTTCTTAATCATGATTGTGTCATGGTTAGTGAAGCAATCACTTAGAGCATTTTTGTTTCAGGAGGTACAGCTATGAGAAACGAAAAAATCACCCCACTGTACGAGCGCCTGAGCCGGGACGATGAGTTACAGGGCGAGAGCAATTCCATATCCAACCAAAAACAGATGTTAGAGGATTTTGCCCGCCGGAATGGACTGCCAAACCCTACGCACTTTACGGATGACGGTATCTCAGGCACCCGTTTTGACCGCCCTGGATTTTTGGCGATGATGGAGGAAGTGGAGGCAGGGCGTGTAGAGGCAATCGTCATCAAGGACATGAGCCGGTTGGGGCGTGACTATCTGAAGGTCGGTCAGGTTATGGAGGTTTTGCGGCAGCGTGGTGTTCGTCTGATTGCCATTAACGACGGTGTGGACAGTCTGAAAGGCGATGACGATTTTACCCCGTTCCGCAACATCATGAATGAATTTTACGCCCGTGATACCAGCCGGAAAATCCGTTCTGTGTTTAAGTCAAAAGGTATGAGCGGCAAGCACCTGACCGGCACCGTGATTTACGGCTACTTATGGGACGAAAAACGGGAGCATTGGCTGGTAGATGAGGAAGCCGCCGAAGTGGTACGCCGTATCTTCTCCCTCACGCTGGAGGGATATGGACCTTATCAGATTGCTTGTAAACTATCCACAGACCGAATTGAAATTCCTGTCGTACACCTTGCCCGCTTCAATGAGGGTGTGAACCGTTCAAAGCCGGTCAAAGACCCGTATGGATGGGGATCATCTACCATCGTGAGCATTTTGAAAAAACGAGAGTATTTGGGGCACACCATCAATTTCAAGACCCGCAAGCACTTTAAGGACAAGAAAAGCCACTATGTTTCTGAGGACGAGTGGACAATCTTTGAGAATACCCATGAAGCCATTATCGACCAGCAGACCTTTGATCTGGTGCAGAAAATCCGTAGCAATGTACGGCGTTATCCAAACGGCTGGGGCGAAGCGGCTCCCCTCACAGGCTTGCTCTATTGTGCCGATTGTGGCGGTAAGATGTATGTCCACCGCACCAACAATGGCAAGCGGATTTCTCAATATACCTGTTCCAATTATACCAAAGTTCCGTGAGGGACACTCTGCCCTACACAACACCGTATCAATGAGAGTGCTGTTCTGACATTGGTTTCCGACACACTCCGGGCTATCGCTGAATATTCGAGAAATGACCGGACGGAATTTATTCACACTGTTCAGGAGACGCAGGTTGCTCAACAGAGTGCCGATATATCGAAAAAGCGCAGGCGTCTGGCTACTGCCCAAAAGAGAGCTGGAGAACTGGAAAAACTGATTTGCAAAATCTATGAGGACAACGCCCTCGGCAAACTGCCGGATGCACGATATAGGGCGCTTGATGCACAGTATGCCAAAGAGCAGGACGCACTTGAGATTGAAATTGCGGAGCTGGAAAAGGCTGTTACCGGCTATGAGCAGAGCCAGAAATCAGCAGAGAAATTTATAGCCCTGATTGATAAGTACGAGAATTTTGACACGCTGACAAATACCATGCTCAACGAGTTTGTAGAGAAAATCCTTGTCCATGAACGCTCCCGAAAAGGCAGTCAGGATACCACGCAGGAAATTGAAATTTACTTCAATTTTTTAGGACGCTATATCCCGCCATCCTTACAGCCGGTTCCTTTAACTCCAGAGAAACAGGAAGAATTGCGGAAAAAAGAAGAACGCAAGGACAGGCTCCATCAGAACTATTTGAAGCGGAAAGCCAGCGGCGCACAGAAACGGTATGAGGACAAAATCAAGGCGAAGAAAAAAGCGGAAATGGACGCTAAGAAAGCCCTGATCCGGGCTGAGGATATGAAAAAAGGTGTTTTTTCTACTGTCGGACAGCTACCGAAAGAAGAACCGCGCAAAGGCAGCATAGCAGCCAGCGCAGCAGTCTAATCATCACGGAGCAAAGGAGAATGAATATGAGTAAGTTGACTTACATTCGTTGTGGAGATTATGATATACCCAACCTAAAACTTTCTGAACAGCCGGAAACTTCTATCGGCAAGTACGGCAGGATGCGAAAATCCTACCTGAAGGAACATCGTCCCATTCTCTACAACCAACTGCTGATGAGCGAGGAGCTGTATCCACACCTGTTAGAGATTGACCGGACAGCGCAGGAGCGTATGGACACCATGTTACCTCACATGATGGAAGCTGCGGGTGTCACTGAGGAACTGAAAGCCTGTGATCCTATGCGTTGGGTGGGGCTGATGAACACATTAACGGCACAGATTGAGGAAATTTTAATCAGGGAACTGATTTGCAGCTGAATGGGAGGTGTGGGAAATGCTGACCTTTGAAAAGGTTTTGAAAGTGTTTCAGGCATATCTGGATGATGACCCTCTGTATGAGGTGGTTCAGACCAGCCACGGTTATACATTGATGGCATGGGAACCCCACCGGAATGACTGGTATAGCGCCGAGATACAGAAAACCCCAGAGGATTTACGGAACGCTTTGCTGGGTACATACGCCAACTTTCTGGAAGATAAAATTACCGGAAACGAGCGTGAACTGACTGTGACAGAAACCGGAGAAATCCAGCAGAGGTGTCGGGAACTTTTGAAAAAGTGCCGGGAACCTTGATATAGAAATGCCAGAAGGAGGCCGCGATTATGCGTCCTCCTTCTGCTTCGCAGTCTGTTCCATTTTGAGCGCCCCGTCTATGGCACCTTCGATAATCGGCAGGTATTCTTCAGGGCAAAGCTTCAGCTTGTGGCTGACCCGTTGCCGCTGTTCGCTTTCTTCTCGCATGATCTCCGGGTTAAAATACCGTTCCACGGGAAGTCCGCAGACCTTAATCAACTGGATCATCACGGGCAGGCTCGGAATCGCACCTTGATTCTCAATGTTGGCAAGATACCGCCATTCAATCCCAACCATTTCTGCCAATGTTTTTCGTGCCAGACGCTTTGCCTCTCGTGCGGCTTTGACATCTGCACCGAAGGTTTCAAAACCGGGACAGTCTTCAACTTTCGCCATATAACATCACCCGGTTACATTGTATAATTCATACTTCGCCCGTGGAATGTTACTATATATAGGTTAGTTGAAGTTTATAATTCATATATAAAAGACCAGCGTCACACAAAGTTGCTGGTCTTTTCGCATAATGATTTATTGTGAATTCTCTTTTAATGAAGCAATCCATGCTTGGATTGCTTCCACCAGTACATACTGCTGACGCAAAACAGCCATACCTGTTGCGGGAATACTGGGCTCATTTTCTTTTTTCTGTATATTATGTTCCAGATAGGATTTTAAAGTACTAATATTTTCCTCAATTTCTGCTATGCACGATTTTTGTTTTTCAGGTGGCAAGGAATCCAAATTCACAATAACAGCGTTGAAGTCCAGAAAAATGTTAATAGGCTTTCCAGAAATCTCAAACATGAGCCGTTCAAATTCTGCTTCTCCGGCTTCCGTCAGGGAATAAATCGCTTTTTCTGGCATCTTCCCTTCCTTTACGATTTCGCCTCGGATTAGCCCCTTTTCTTCTAACTGAATGGCTTTTTTATAAATGGATGGAGTGCTGATTTTTACCCATTTGGATATGTTTCTATATTCTACTAACTTTTGAATATCATAGGCGCTCATTGGCTCCTTTTTCAATATTCCCAACACGATTAAATCTATGGTCGCCATGTGGAATCACGCCCTTTCACTATGCTTTCTGCATGAAAGAATACTGTCAAATTTACTATAAAATATAGTATTAGATTTTATACTCTTTGTCAAGACAAATCGCCTCGCTTCTCTTGACATATACTATAAATTATAGTACTATGATTTATGTGGTATGATGCTATAATATATACTACTATAAATTATACTTAAAGAAGCGAAAGGAGAATTAACAATGAATGAACGCAACAACAAACTTGAGCTTTTGGGCAGTGCGCCTATCCCCAAAGCTCTGATGGCTCTCGGCATACCGATTATGATTGGGATGTTGATCAATGCACTCTATAATCTGGTGGATGCCTATTTTGTGAGTGGCTTGGGCAAAAGTCAAATGGGTGCTATTTCTGTCGTATTTCCGTTGGGACAAGTCGTGGTTGGTTTAGGCCTTATGTTCGGTAACGGAGCCGCATCCTATCTGTCAAGACTATTGGGGCGCGGAGATAAAGATACCGCCGATAAAGTGGCAAGCACCGCACTGTATAGCAGTATTCTGATTGGTGCTATTATCATCCTACTTTCTACGATTTTCCTTAAACCAATTTTGGTAATGTTGGGCGCGACGGAAACAATTATGCCGTATGCCTTGACATACGCAAGAATTTATGTGCTGTCCTGTATTTTCAATGTGTTTAATGTAACAATGAACAATATTGTAAGTAGCGAGGGGGCAGCAAAAACGACCATGTGTGCCTTGCTATTGGGAGCCGTATTGAACATCGGATTAGACCCTCTTTTCATTTATACTTTGGACATGGGAGTAGAAGGTGCAGCAATCGCCACAGCAATTTCGCAAATGGTATCCACGCTTGTTTATCTTACCTATGTTCTGCGAAAAAAAAGCGTATTTTCGTTCAGTATAAAAATATTTTCTCCTACGAGGCAAATGATGGCGGAAATTTTGAAAATTGGAGTTCCCACTTTGGTGTTCCAACTGCTGACAAGTCTTTCGATTGCGCTAATTAACCGCGCATCCAGCAATTATGGCGATTCGGTCATTGCAGGCATGGGGGCGGTTACGCGAATTACTTCTATGGGAACTCTTGTTGTCTTTGGATTTCTGAAAGGGTTCCAGCCTATTGCTGGATTCAGCTATGGGGCAAAGAAGTTTGATCGCCTGCGCGAAGCAATCAAAACCTCAATCATTTGGTCTACAAGTTTCTGCTTAGTTGTGGGCTTGGTGATGGCCGTTTTTTCTACGCAGATTATCTCTCAATTTACTGAGGGAGATACTCAAATGATTTTAGCAGGTCAAAAATCACTGTTTGCAAATGGGATCACATTCATTCTTTTTGGTTTCTACACGGTTTACTCCTCTTTGTTCCTTGCCTTAGGCAAAGGTGCGGCAGGTTTCTTTTTGGGAGCATGTAGACAAGGTGTCTGCTTTGTTCCTGTCATTTTGCTGCTGCCTATGGTATGGGGAATGAGCGGAATCCTATATGCCCAACCCATCGCGGATGTAATTTCCGTAGTAATCACTGTATTTATGGCGTTACACCTTCATCGGGAATTGTCTATGGCTGAAAAACAGGTTATGTCCAATTCGGAAATATAAAGTACTTCCCCTTGACTTTTGATATCAACAATAGTACTATTGATAATAGTAAAGGTTGGAGGTGTAGTTATGTCGTCAATCGATTTAGTCATACTTGGTATTGTATTGGAAAAACCGCAAAGCGCCTATGACATTCAAAAGGATGTGGAGTACCACCATTTTTCCCGCTGGACAAAAATAAGCGTACCTTCTATTTATCGCAAGGTTCTCCAGTTGAGCGAAAAGGGTTATCTGCAAAGCGATATTGTCAAGGGCGATAAGTTTGCGGATAAAGCTATTTATTCTATTACCGATCAGGGCAGAGCGTATTTCAAGGAGCTGATGGCCTCTTATGCCGCTGGCCCAGTACCCTTGCTATTCGATTTCAATGTGGTTATTACCAATTTGAACAAGATGGACAAGGCCGAAGCGTTGGAGCTGGTTTCGGCTTTGCGCCGGAGCATACAGTCCTCGGCTGAATCCAACGAGGGCTATGCGCGGGAATTTACAGACATTCCTTTGGTTGGGAGAACAATTTTTGAGCAGCAGCAGCTTCTCTATCGCGCCCTTTTGGAATGGCTGGATCACTTTGAAGGGCAGTTCTTAAAAGAATGAGCACAGTCCCCCAAAGCAGTTTGACCATCCTGTTTGAAGCTCCATTTTGGATTGGTCTATACGAAAGAACGGATAACGGTAAGTACGAGGTATGTAAAATCACTTTTGGTTCAGAGCCCAAAGACTATGAGGTCTATGAGTTTCTGCTGAAAAATTGGCATAAATTGAAATTCAGTCCCCCGATCCAGACCGAAGTAGCCATAGAGCGAAAAATCAATCCCAAACGAATGCAGCGCGAAATCCAAAGTCAACTGCAAGATAAAGGCATTGGCACAAAGGCACAGCAGGCGTTGAAACTCCAGCATGAGCAATGTAAGCTGGAATGGAAAACCAAGAGCCGTGAGCAGAAAGAGGCTGAGAAAGACCGTCAGTTTGCCATACGGCAGGAAAAGAAGAAAGCCAAGCACAGAGGAAGATAACATGAAGATAGAATGGATTTTATGCCCCTTTTGCGGCAGCAAAACGCGATTGAAAATCCGCGATGATACAGTACTGGAAAACTTTCCGTTATATTGTCCTAAATGCAAACATGAAACCCTGATTACAGTAAGAAAACTAAATTTATCCATCGTTCAAGAGCCAGACGCACAGACGCAGAGCCGATAATACACAAGGTAAATTCACTTGTGGTTATCGGTCCTTTTTTATTTCAATATACGACGAGAGCCTGCCCCGCCCAACGGGGAAAGAAAAAAACCGTAGCTGGGCAGATTGATTTTGTGCGCTTACTCTACATACTCTGGCGGCGGTTTTGAGAAATCAGAGCCGCCGTTTCTTTTCGCCTATCCTAAACCAACGACGACCTAACACCGTGTCTATTTTTGCCTATTTTCACAGTACCCATGACCTGCACCAGCTAAAAAAAGCCTGTTCCCAGCAGCGGAGCAATGCGGTCAGCAGTATGCACTATACCATGTAATTGAACAGCAAAATATACTCTATTACGCTCGTATGGCTTTATGCCGTCCGGGCGCTTTTTTGTCCCTGTGGAGCCGGAACATCGGGTCAGCATGGCCCGAACTTTATCCCCGGTGCCGCGCCCCGCCGCCCCATTCAGATTTACCAAAAAAATCTGAATGGAGGAAAGGCAGATGGAAGTTACCATCAATTATAACGGACAAGCTGTGGCTGTGGAGGTCACGCTGGAAGTCTATGAATTTCTTGACAGGGCCGATCACAAAACGGAGAACCTGTTCCATGAACAGCGGCGGCATTGGGATGGCCGGGAGTTTGACGAGTACATCATTACCACCGAGGGTGTAGGAGCCTACGGCGAAACGCCGGAAGAATATCTTTGCCGCATGGAAACGCTGCATGAGCTGATGGCTGTTCTGGACACCTGTACCGAGGCCCAGCGCCGCCGGTTCCTGCTCTATGCGCTTGACGGACTGAGCCTTGCAGAGATCAGTGTGCTGTGCAGCTGCTCCAAAGTGGCTGTGTATCAAAGTGTGGAGGCGGTCAGAAAAAAATTTATAAATTTCTTTGAAAACAGGCTTAACGAATGACCTGTTTTCTGGCTACCAAGTGAAAAGGATCATTTCCCTTATCTCAGCGAGGGGCGGACAGCGGACGAGCTGCCCGCCTCTCCGATTTTCAGGAGGTAAGCCTATGAAAACAATCAATCTGCGGTGGATGTATCCCCACTACCGGCATGACGAGTTTGTGGATGTTACAGACGAGGTATGGGCAGCGATGTATCAGGCCCAGCGGGAGATGGAGAACTATGAGCGCCGGAAAGTCTACCACCGCGCCTACTACTCTCTGGACGCATACAGCTGGCTGGAAAATTACGCACTGGAACACAGCAGATCGCCGGAAGATATTTTGCTGGAACGAGAAGAAATGACCACCCGCCTGCACCTGATTGCAGCTCTGTCGGTGGCTCTGGCTCATGCCACTCCGACACAGGCCCGCCGTGTTCACGCCTACTACATTGCTGGTATCAAGCAGCCGGAAATCTCCCGGAGAGAGGGCGTCCACAGCAGCAAGGTCAGCGTTGCCATCCGTCGAGGTCTGCGGAATATGCGCCGCTGCTATGATGACCTTTTTCGAACAGAGTGAGGGCGTGCCTATGCAGACCATCAATCTCAAACAATATTATCCATTTTGCAAAGAGGACATTTTTGTGGAGGTGTCCGATGAGATCGTCGAAGCGTTTCTTTTGGATAAGAGAGCCGAGGCCGCCAGAGAGCGCAAGATGTTCCGCTATAAGGCGTTTTACTCCCTCGATTGTAACGACGGAATCGAAAATGCTGCTATCGGCTGGGCGCAGCCATCGCCGGAGGATCATCTGATAGAAAAAGAAGAATTAGCCGAATACGAAGAACTGATCCGGCGATTGTACGAAGCCATTTCTTCCCTGTCCCCCATACAGGCTCGCCGTGTCCACGCCCGCTATATATTGGGTATGAAAGTGAAAGACATTGACGCAATGGAGGGTATCACACCATCACAGGCGGGAAAATCCATCCATGCCGCACTGCGGAGGCTGCGCCGGTACTTTGCGCGTCAGAAATGGACGGTCAATCTATGAGCGTTTCCAAAGAAAAGAGGTGCATGACATGAACGAAAAAATTACAGCACACCCCCAAAAAGAAGAACGAGAGAAAGTCCTGAAGGAGATCCGGCAGCTTGAAAACCGAAAGAAGATTTTGGAGAACAAGCAGCGGAACGAAGAACGCAGGGTTCGCACCTGCCGTCTGATTGAGCGTGGAGCCATTTTGGAGGGGATTTTCCCGATGGCTCCCAACCTTTCCGGCGCAGAGGTCAAAGCATTTTTGATTGCCCTGTCCCATCTTCCGGGGGCTGCGGAATTAACCGCAAATCTGCCAAAATCCGGGGACACACCATAAGTCCCTTGTTTACAAGGGCGCACTTATACACCGTTGCCGGTGCTGTGCGCCCTGCCGGGGGCGTTGCGTACTTCGTCCGCGATGGGAAGCTACGCTCCCCAAACCCCTTGTGCGCTCTGCGCAGCCAAACACCCACTTTGCGTTTGTCCGGCTCCACAGAGCCTGTTATCCCTCACTGAAAGGAGGTGTTCCCCATAGATTTCTGTCATATCCCCGTCAGTATCATCAAGCGCAGCGCAGGCCGTTCTGCCGTTGCCGCAGCTGCTTACCGCAGCGGAACCAAGTTGACAAATGAATGGGACGGAATGACCCACGACTACACCCGGAAAGGCGGCATTGTCCATGCGGAGATCATGCTTCCTGCCCACGCCCCGCCGGAATTTGCAGACCGTTCTATCCTCTGGAACAGCGTGGAGCAAATCGAGAAAGCAAGGGACAGCCAGCTTGCCCGTGAGATCGAGGCAGCTCTGCCCCGTGAACTGTCCGGTGAACAGCAGCTTGCCCTTGTGCGCACCTATGTGAAGGACAACTTTGTAGACAAAGGAATGTGTGCTGACTTTGCTATCCATGACAAGGGAACCGGCAACCCTCATGTCCATATCATGCTGACGCTCCGGCCTCTGAAAGAAAATGGACAGTGGGGCGCAAAGTGCCGCAAGGCATACGATCTGGACGAGAATGGACAGCGTATCCCGGATGGGAAAGGCGGCTGGAAAAATCACAGAGAGGATACGACCAACTGGAACGATAAAGGAAATGTGGAGATTTGGCGGGCAGCGTGGGCGGCCTACACCAATCGGGCATTGGAAGCAGCCGGAAGGCCGGAGCGCATCGACTACCGCAGCTATAAACGGCAGGGCATTGATAAAATCCCTACCGTCCACATGGGCGTAGCTGCTACCCGCATGGAGCGCCGAGGAATTGCCACCGACAAAGGCAATCTCAACCGCCAGATTGCCGCCGATAACAAACTGCTCAAAGAAATCAAGGCCCGCATTACCCGGCTTTACAACTGGTCAAAAGCGGAAGCAGAAAAACCACAAACACAGCAAAGCAGCTTGACTGCTTTGTGGGAGGCCCAGCAGCAGTTGAACACTCCCCGCACCCGCACCGGCAAAATCCGGGCTTTGCAGGAAAGCGCTGCACTATTCAGCTTTTTACAGGCAAACGGCATCCAGTCTATGCAGCAGCTTCATGAAAAAATTGCTGATATGAACAGCCGTTACTATGACCTTCGCGGAAAGATTGTCAAGGCTGAGCGCCGGATCGCCATTCTTACCGAACGCGGGGAGATGTGGGAACAGTACAACCAGTACAAGCCCATCCACAAACAGCTTGCCAAAGTAAAGCCGGAAAAGCGGGAACAGTTTGAGCAGCGCCACAGCCGGGAACTGATCCTGTATGACGCAGCAGCCCGGTATCTGAAAGAACTGAAAGACAGCGGCGAGGGGATCACCCCGAAGGCATGGCAGCGGGAGATCGACCAGCTGACCGCCGGAAAGCAGACGGACACGCTTGCCATGAAATCCATGAGGGAGGATTTGAAAGCAGTGGAACGGCTCCGCAAAACCGCCGAGCAGCTGTCCCGACAGGAAAGGGACAAGTCTCACGACCGTGGGCCGGAGCGGTAAAGGCTACCGCGTTTTGGCGTACCCCTGTCAAGTGTGTCGCGTTTCACGACATACCTTTGCATACAGAAAAACCGCCGTACAGGTTTCCCCATACGGCGGCAGACTGTTTATTTGCCGAACAAATCGCTGTGTGTGCCGGTGCGGGCCAGCGTCAGCACCAGAACATCATCCTCTATGCGGTAGACAAGCAGCCAGTCTGGGAGAATATGACATTCCCGATGGCCTGCCCAATCGCCGGACAGGTCATGGTCGCGGTTTTTATCCGGCAGCGGTTCGCCCATTGCCAGCAATGCTACGACCTGCTCCAGCAGCTCAATCTTCAAGCCACGCTTGATGGCTCGTTTGTAGTCCTTTTTGAAACTGGTCGTGTACTTGACGGTATATTTGGTTTCTTTCATCTTTTCAGGTCAGCAAATAACTCGTCAAGGTCATTATAGCCCTTTACAGACGGGTCTTTTGCAATCCTTTCCGCTTCCAGCATGGCAGCAACCGTTTCTTTGTTCGGCTGTTCCAGCCTTACCTCAAAGGGAATGCCGCCTTCACGAAGCGACTGGCGCACAAAGATGTTAAACGCCGTAGTCAGGTTCATGCCAAGTTCCGTAAACAGTGCGTCCGCCTGCGCTTTCAAATCTGCGTCCATGCGGATACTGATGTTTGTGGTATTTCCAGCCATACGATCAACCCCTTTCTGCTGACAATTATAGTATATGTCATTTGCACGAAGAAAACAATACTTTGCACGAATATTTAACAATAAATTCATTCGAGGAGGTTAGCTACACTATGAAAGAAATCATTTATGAAGAACAATAAGACTGAACCTATCCCTGTCATGGATTACCACCAGTACCGTAGAGCGCGGAGGCTGGTGCATGAGTGCTGCAACTACATCGACGGAAACTGTATCGCTCTGGACGATGGGGAGGAATGTATCTGTGTCCAGTCCATTTCCTACTCCCTGTTGTACAGGTGGTTTCGGGCGGCGGTATTGCCGCAGGATAAGGAATTGGAAACGGCGCTGTTCCACCGGCTGAATGCTAAGAAATGCGCCGTATGTGGGGCGCTGTTTACCCCCGGTTCCAACAGTGCCAAATACTGCCTGGAATGTGCCGCACGCATGAAGCGGATCAACGCCGCAAAGCGCAAGCGGAAACAACGGGAGAAATGTCACGCTTTAGGGGCTGAAAAACCCTTGTAAATCAAGGGTTTTCCTGGATTTTTCTATATCTAAACGGTCTGATATAGTTTGACCAAATCTGGCGAAACGAGAGCCGTTTTCATCCGATTTTTAGTGGTCCGCAAGTGGTTAAGCGAGAGCCGATTTTGGGGATGTTTTGAGGGCGCTTTTCGTCCCTCCGGCCCCTTGTTTTTATCTGTGGCAGTTTGGCATAGTTTGACCTAATTTGAATAATTGAATATGAATTTGATATATACTCATAGTCCAACACCAATGTTGCTCTGCTTAAGTATCGCAGCGAGGAGGAGAGATGCGTTTTGCTATCCGCAGATTTCCTGGAAAAAAGCAGAAGATGAAATTTATCAGTGAAACTAGTATTACTTCACTGATAAATTTCGTCAACAGAATGATTTGAACGATGAGAATAAGGTGAAGTTCCTTCATCCATTTTTAACCAAGATGACAGGAGCGTAGTCTTGAGGCTATTTAAGCACTATTTGCTTGACAGAAATAAGAGGAATTGGTATATTTTGAATAATTTATAACTAAAAGGTGGTATACTGTGAAAGAAAATTTGAATAAAAGGGACGATGTGAGCTATTTACAGACAGTTGGCCGTGCACTATCTATTTTAGAAATGTTTGGACAAGAGAATACACTATCTCTGCCTGTTATTGCTAACCGGCTAGGAGTGGGAAAAACAATTGCTTATCGGTTAGTGCATACTTTGACAGCAGAGGGATTTTTGATGCAGGATCCTCATACGAAATTGTACTCTTTGGGGGAACAGGTGCTTCTGCTGGGCTTTTGCACGGTACAGAGACAGGATGTAAAGCGTATTGCTCATGATTTCCTTTGGAATTTCCATGAGCGCACCAAGATCAGCACTTATCTTACTATTCCGTGTGGGAATCAGAGTTTGTGTGTGGATCGTGTGGTTTCAGACAATACTGGACGCTTGAGTTCAGTATTTGTGGGTGGAGTATATCCGCTGTTTCGTGGGGCAAGCAATCGAGTATTACTGGCATTTGCTTCGCCCCAATTTCAAAGCAGCTATCTGAGCAGCCTAGAGCTGACAGATGAGGATAAAACTCAGCTGAAGGAAGATTTGAAAGGTGCTCGAGCTCGTGGATATGATATTACTCGTAACAGGCTAACAGAGGGACTGTTTGCCATTGGATTTCCTATCTATAACTCAGCTAACCAGCTAGTAGCTGGTCTGAGTGTGGGAGGAGTAGATGATTCGGAACGACCAGACGCTGTGGAGCAATGTATCCAGCAGGGGCATCAGCTGGCTGTTGAGATCAATAATCAAATGGGTTCAAACTATTACAGTAGAATATATGATTGATTTGTTGCATGCACAAAGGTGGATGATAACGGAAAGAATCTGGACAAAGAAATGCTCTTCTGTCTGGATTCTTTTTTATTGTCAAAAAATATAAAATTAAAACAAAATTTCAAGAATCTAGTGTATTATATTGACAAAACTCTGATAAAATGCTAATATAACAATACGATTCCTGTGAAAGCAATAATATTCCTATAATAGGAATATAGAGCGGATGAACGATAGAAAGGAGAGTGAGAATCATGAAGTACAAAGGTGCAGCAATTCAATATGACTGCCGTTTTATGGACAAAGAGAAAAATTTGACTGCTCTGACGAACTTGGTGCGTCAGGCGACCGATCAGGGGGCGAAGCTCATTGTCCTGCCAGAAATGTGTGCCACGGGATACTATTTTGAAAGTATGGAACAGGCGGCCGAGATGGCAGAGTCAGTAGTAAATGGGCAAACAGTAGGATTATTGGAGAATTTAGCAAAGGAGTTAGATTGCTATTTAGTTGCAGGACTTCCAGAGTTGGATGGAGAGAGATTGTACAATTCAGCGGTTCTTATAGGACCAGATGGGCTGATTGGCCGACATCGAAAAATGCACCATTATGTTCCTGATAGCACATGGTCTAAAACGGGAGATGAACCGGTAAAGGTGTTCGATACCCCTATTGGGAACATAGGCATACAGATTTGTATGGATCTAAGTTATCCGGAAGGACCTAGGTTAAGCCGGCTTATGGGAGCACAGGTTTTGTGTTCGCCTATGAACTGGAACGAGCCATCGATTCCTTCAGCTATCTGGCTGACACGTGCTAAGGAAAACGGTATGTATGTTATTGCTTCTAATCGACACGGAAAAGAAAAAGGATTTGATTTTTGCGGCGGAAGCGGGATTATTGATCCAGAGGGCAGAGTAGTGGCGTGTCATCCTTATGGGGACGGAATTGCTATGGCTGAGATTGATTTAGAGATGAAGCCGGATCGAAGCGATATTCCTTTACGTCGCCCGAAACTTTACCGTGAACTTCAGTTACAGCGTTATCCATGGTGTCAGAGCCAGTATTACCAAGCATATGCTACGGAGCCATTGTTTGAGGGAAAGCAATTTTCAACAGCGGTATGCAGCATGAAACCGGAGAATCGGGAAGAAGGTTTTATGGCTGTAAAGCAGGCTATCAGTCAAGCGGGGAAGCAAGGAGAACGCTTGCTGGTTCTGCCTGAACTGGTGCTTGGAGGTGTGCCTGATGACTTGCAGCAAGCACAGTGCATGGCCATTCGACAGGATGATCTTGTGTGGAAAGAGCTATCTTCTCTAGTCATGGAGAATCATGTGGATGTGATTCTGGGCTTTGTATTAGAAGAAAACGGGAAGTTATGGAATGCAGCAGCATGCTTGTGCGAAGATGGTTCTTGTCATTACTATCGGAAGAGTCATCTGACTGAGAGAGAAGCACAGTGGGCGGGAGCAGGAGACTGTGCCGGACTGGTCCTTGATCGCCCTTATGGCAGAATCGGTGTACTGTTAGGCGACGAAATTTTTATTACGGAAGTGCCTCGATTGCTGGCCAATGGCGGATGTGATATTTTAGCTGTTCCAGCGGTGGAAAATCCGTCGTGCCCTCCTGGTATTCCAGAGGTTCAACAGGAGGTGGAACATTATCATCTTGCTAGGGTAAGGGCTAATGAAAATAATACATATGCAGTCTTTGCTGCTCAAAAAGGAGTGAGCGGCATATTTGGTCCAGATATGTTCCCAGTACCGCGGAATGAGGTGGTGCTCAACGAGAGCGGCTTTGCAGATATGACAATGGATACTCGATTTATATTGTCAGATGAAAGTGGATGTCCAGTGATAAACCTGGTTCGAGAAAAGCCAATGCTTGGAACCAGACATACTACATGGTATGACAAGTTGATAGAAGAAACGGATTGTGTGCTTTAAAAGAAGGGAGAGCCATATGAGTGATAAAAAACATGATGTGAATGCTGTGACAACTGAGCCTAACGTGGAAGAGCAGGATTATATTTATACTCCGGTTCCTCAAAATAAGCGGTACGGATGGATTAAGATGTTTTTCGTCTGGTTATGTTGGAATGTAGTAGTAGGAGACCTGGCTACAGGTACAGCGTTGGGATCCAGCATGAAGTTTCGAGATGCTCTCATTGCCCTGACAATCGGTGATATTATACTAGTGGTGGTTATGATTATGACCGTGTATATCGGTTCAAAAACCGGACTGGCAGCAATGTCATTGATTCGGTTTACTGTAGGTCGGATAGGAACTTATATTTTTTCGGCGATTATCTGTGTGACTTCCGTGGGTTGGTTTGCCACCCAGTTGGGCTTCTTTGGGCAGATTTGGTCTCAATATATTCCGATAAGCGTACCGATCCTGGCAGTGTTGGGCGGAATTATGATGGCATCTACAGCGATTAAGGGATTTAAGGGAATGGAGAAGTTAAGCACATTTGCTACGATTCCATTGCTTCTATTTATTGTTTTGGCATTGGTTAACTGTGTAAGATTGATTGGCGTAGATTCTTTGTTCTCTTATAGACCTGCTGGAAGTCAGATTGGAACCATGGCTACTGGCGTGACCACAGTTATTGGCAGCTGGGCAGCTGGAATGGCTACCGTTCCCGACTGCGGTCGATTTGCAAAGACGGATATCGTAAAGATCTCTATCGTTTGGATCGCTGGCCTTTTCTTTGGTCATTTCCTGCTTCCGATTGCTGGTATTGCAGCTGCTCTGCATCTGGAAACATGGGATTTCGGAGTAGTATCCGATTACATCGGCGTATTGGCCACTGGTTCAGGAATCATTGGTGCTGTGCTTATTACTTTAGCTGCATGGACAACTAACCAGCAGAACCTGTACTCCGCATCCAATGCGACATGCAACATTATTGAAGTGAAGAAAAAGAGCACTGTAACTATTGTTCTGGGCGCTATCGGAATTGCTTTAGGTTTCTGTGGTGTGGTGGATTACTTTGTGCCGTATATGACATGGCTTGGTATTGTAATCCCGCCAATGGCTGCAGTTATGGTGGCTGATTATTTGGTACTGCCTTTGTTTGGAGTAAAACATAATTATAATTATAATGACATTTCGTACGACAAACTTCCACTTATCAAGTGGCCTTCCGTTCTGGCTTGGGGATGCGGTGTAGCAGTTGCTATTTTCTCTCCGGGCATTCAGGCTATTAATGGTATGGTGGCTACGGTTGTGCTGCATGTGGTGTTTAATCTGGTGGCAAATAAGAAGAATTAAGGGTGGAAGCATCTTGATGCAGAATATAGAAAGGAAGAAGGTTATGGAACATATGGGAATGAAATTGACAGAAGAACATGTCCGCTGGGCGGCTCTTGGCGGCTCCATTCTTGGCGGTGGTGGAGGCGGTTCGGCAAAGACCGGAGCTGAGTTCGGAGATCTGGCTGTGCGGTTCAGCCAGCTGGAATTAACCCCGTTGGATCAGATTGATCCGGAAACCGTGGTTGTCACAGCCTCTATGGTGGGAGCGCCTGCCGCACAGGAGAAGTTTGTCTCCCCGGCAGATATGATGCGCTGCGTGGAGCTCTTTACTCAAAGCACGGGTATTCGTCCAGGAGGTATCGTTACTAATGAGAACGGAGGCGGTTCTACGTTCAATGGCTGGCTAGAGGCATCCATGCTGGGAATCCCTCTGATAGACGCTCCCTGCAACGGCCGTGCTCATCCTACGGGAGTAATGGGAAGCCTGAATCTTCACCATGATCCCAATTATATTACTACCATGACTTGTGTGGGAGGAAGAAAGGAATTGGGCCGACACGTGGAATGTACAGTTACCGGTTCTATTGATCATTGTTCCAAACTGGTGCGGGCGGCTGCTGTGGAGGCTGGAGGTCTTGTGGCTGTAATTCGGAACCCGGTGAAGGCTTCATTCCTGCAAAAAAACAGCGCTGTGGGGGGCTTGTCACTGGCTATTGAGACTGGACGCCGTTATTCACAGGGATTAGAGAAGTCGGTAGAAAATGGTGTGCAGGAGGTTTGTAAATTTTTAGGCGGTGAGATATTGGCTCACGGTCCGGTAGAGGAGTATCAGCTGCGCAGTGAAGGCGGCTTTGATGTAGGTATTGTTAAGATTGGTGGATATGAGATGTCTTTCTGGAATGAGTACATGACGGTGGATGGACCAGATGGACAGCGCAGAGGCACATTTCCTGATCTGATTATGACATTTGACAGCCAGACTGGACGGCCAACGCCTACATCTGACTTGAAGCAGGGCCAAGAAGTTTATCTCATTCATGTGGGTTATCAGCATCTGAAGTTGGCGGCTCCCATGTTTGACAAGGACTTATTGGCGGGCGTAGAGAAGATCATCAACCGTCCTATTGTGGATTGTGTGTCATTCTGATAAGGAGATAAGGGAATCTATGCGAAAGGCCCCGCCGCCAAAATACTGGCAGCGAGGCCTTTATAGATAGGACAAGTATAAGATGGAGGAAATTAAGATGGTGAAGATGAAAGTTGGAGCAATAACCATTGGGCAGTCACCTAGGGCGGATGTGGTTCAAGAATTGCTTCCGCTGATGGGTGAGCAGGTGGAACTAATTCAGGCAGGTGCATTAGATGGGCTCACTCGGGAGGATATCCAGGCATTTGCACCAGGACCAGAGGATTATACGTTAATCTCGCGACTTCGGGACGGAAGTTCGGTTATGTTTGCCGAACGGCATATTCTGCCCCAGCTGCAGCAGTGTATCGATCGGCTGGAAAAGCAGGGCGTAAATTTGATTCTGTTTTTGTGCACGGGGGATTTTCCGGCTGTATTTCATTCTAAAGTGCCATTGATTTTTCCGTGCAAGGTGCTTAATGGGCTAGTGCCAGCCTTGTCTAATCGAGGAAAGATCGCTGTAGTAGTTCCAACACCGCAGCACGTGGCTCAGTCAGAGAAAAAATGGAATCAGTATGTAAAGGAGAGTATTATTATTCCGGCTTCTCCCTATGGAAGCCAGGATGATTTGGATGCGGCGGCTAGAGCTGCAGCGAAAATGGATGTGGATCTGGTGGTAATGGACTGCATTGGCTATAATATCGGAATGAAAGAGCAATTTCAAAAATTGTCTGGAAAACGGGTGATTTTGTCCCGGACACTTGCAGTCCGGGCTATGATGGAACTGCTGTCATAAGGGGGGAAATGCGATGGAACTGGCGGAAATTGGAAAAAATATTTTAACAAACTGCATGAATGTCAAACCAGGGGAGAATGTACTGATAGTGACCGATGATGAGAAGTATGCCATTGGTCAGGCCTTGTATCAGGCGGCTAAACTTTTGAAAGCAGAAGCTATGTTAATGACTATGACTGCTAGAGAGGTGTCTGGTCAGGAACCACCCGCTGTAGTGGCAGCTGCCATGAAAGCGGCGGATGTGGTAATTTGCCCCATGAAAACATCTATTACGCATACACGAGCCAAAATTGAGGCAGCGGAAGCTGGAGCAAGGATTGCTACAATGCCGGGAATCACGGAGGAAATGTTTGCCATGGGTGCTATGACTGCAGATTACAGTTGTGTTATGGCACTTACAGAGCAGGTGACTGATTTATTGACGAATGCCAATACAGCCCGCATAGAGAAAGATGGACATGTTTTAACGCTGGATCTTCGGGGACGGCGTGGAGTATCTAGCCCTGGTGTCTATCGAGAAAAGGGGCAGGCGGGAAATCTTCCTTCCGGAGAGTCCTACATAGCTCCGATAGAGACAGGAGCAAATGGTACGATGGTAATTGATGGATCTATGGTTGGAATCGGTTTATTAGAACAGCCTTTGGAAGTGAAAGTGAAGGACGGGGTTCTTCAAAGCATCCAAGGAAAAGAAGCAGAGAAACTGGAGATTCTCTTGAGAAATAGGAACAATGCCACTCTGTGTGAACTGGGCATTGGAACCAACTATGCGGCCAGACTGAGCGGCGTTATTCTGGAGGATGAGAAAGCTTATCAAACGGTTCATATTGCCTTTGGTACTAACGTGGGATTTGGAGGAAATAATCAGGCAGACTGCCATATGGACGGAATTATTAAGAATCCCACATTGTATTTGGATGACAAGCTAGTTATGTTAGATGGAGTTTTCCAGATTTAAGGAGATATTCCAATTGCTGCCTGAGTATTTTGCTCATGAAATTATTTTTAGGAAACAAAGAGAGAAGGAACATATAATATGAAAACATATAAAGTTGGTCTGATTCGGGTGCTGACCACAGGGGACGAGGAATTGCTGCAGCTGCATGGAAAGCTGATAGAATCGTATTTCCCTATGTTCCAGGTGGTGTCACGATGTATTCCGGATCAACCGGAGGGAATTCATGACGATGAAACATTCGCTGTAGGTGTACCTAAGGTGGTGAATCTTGCAGTGAAACTGTGGAAGGAAGGCTGTCAGGCTATTATTATCAGCTGTGCCGGTGACCCGGGAGTTCCGGAGGCAAGACAGGCCGTACCGATTCCGGTTATAGGAGCGGGATCCAGTACTGCAGCGTTGAGTCTGTTTTTTGGCAGTCATCCGGCTGTGTTGGGGATTACTGAAGATGTACCGTCAGGATATCAGCGGATATTCGGTGATCGGATTGTAGACAATGCAAAGGGAGATGGGGTAGAAAATGTCCTGGATTTGATGACAGACAGAGGATATGAAGCCACCATGAAAGCAGCGGCTGCGCAGAAAGAGATGGGGGCCGATGTGATTGCCCTTAGCTGTACAGGAATGTCCAGTATCCGTATTGCTCCCTCCATCGAAAAGACAGTAGAAATTCCGGTTTTGGATCCTGTTTTATGTGAGGGGTTACTGACATTGTTTGAATTGCTGAGAAGAGAGATTTGGTAAGTGCTTAGTTTCGGGGTGGATTTTATCCACTCCGTTTCTGCTTTATAATTGTAGCTAGAAAACGCAAGCATTTTGGAATTCAAATGGAAGACGTTAAGTTTGAGATTGATGAGGAGAACAAAACGGTAACGCCGATTTTTCCGGAAATAATTCTGTATGCGAATTAGCTACTTTAAAATGTTATTATCATAATGTCGCGAAGGCGGAGACAGAGGCAAGCGGATTATTTAAATGGTTCGGTACGGGATATAAGAAAATATGGACGGAGTACAGCGGAATTGTGGACCTGGACGAAGATTCTATGGGAGAACCGCTGACAGACACTGGATTTCTGACTGAAATCACAAAAGAGGAAGAAACGGCTGCGCTGGCAGAGGCGCAGGACAACATGGAAGAGACGGCGAAAAAGAACAGCGCGCTTTTAGCCCAGGCTAAGGAGAGAGCCAAAAATCTCATAGAGGGATATGTTAAAAATGTCGGAGAACAGATAGGGGAAGAATACACAATAGAGTGGGAAGAGATTGAGTAAATCTCAAAGTACAGTTTACAAGGGACTACACAGGGTAGGTATCTGACGGGAGGGGTGCCGCCAGTCAGATTTTCCATGTGATGTTCAAGCTGTCGCTTGTGGCGGCTATGGTGGTGATCATCAAATCCACCACACGCCGCTTGTCATCAAAAGATACATTCTCCCAGGTATCGAGGTAGCCGGAAATCTGGCTGACCTGTTCCGGGCTGATGGCCTCCACAGTCAACTCCGCTATCCTTGCCAGAAGTTCCTGCTTGCGCCCGTCCAGTTCCGCTATCTTCACATTCACATAGGAGAACAGGACATTGTTTGCCCCCGTCAGACTGTCCACCAGCTTTTCAATCTCGCTGTCTACATGGGCAAGTTCCACTTGCAGGGCGGTGATTTTCGGGTTTGCCTTTGCCGCTTTCTTTTTTCCTGTCAGCGTCTTGTAGCTTGCCAGCTTCTTTACCATCTGCTGATAAACAACCGCTTCCAGTTCCGAAGTGATGATTTTCCCACAGCCAGGACAGCTTTTATTGTCCAGCCGTTTCGTGCAGCGGAGATACTGTTTGCCGGAGGGATTGTAGATACTCATAAGAGCATACCCGCAATTCCCGCACTTGATTTTTCCTGCCAGCCATGTGTGGGTGGCTTTCCGGGCAGACTGGATTTTCATGTTGTTCATCAGCTTCTTGCGGCAGGTCAGCCAGGTGTCGGAGGGGACGATACCCTCATGGGGAGCCAGTACCAGCATTTGGTCTTTTAAGTCGTTTTTCTTGCTGGCCTTTACATCTCGCCCTTGATACAGATAGCAGCCGTTCATGCCCGTAAAATCGGCAACGTCATTGACAATGACTGTACCTTGACTTTTGAAAAATTCGTACACATCAAGGTCTGCCTGCACATAGACAGGATTGCGTAACATCTGCGCCAGCGTGGGGCGTATCAGCTCTTTGCCATGGAACAAAATCCCCTGTTCGGCAAAGTACCGGGTAATGTCCCCGTAGGAAGTTGTGGGCTGGGCGTACATCTCAAACATCAGCCGGATATTGGCCGCTTCCTCCGGGTTTACCACCAGCTTCTTTGTGTTGATACCGTCCATCTTGATAGGCTCCGTATGGAAGCCGTAAGGGGCTTTCCCGCCCATCTTAAAGCCCCGCTGACTGCGGGAGTAGTAAGCGTCCGTTACCCGCTTCTGTATCGTTTCCCGTTCAAGCTGGGCGAACACGATACAGATATTCAGCATGGCCCGTCCCATCGGCGTGGAGGTATCAAACTTTTCCGTAGAGGACACAAACTCCACATTGTACTGCTGGAACAGCTCCATCATGTTGGCAAAGTCCAGAATGGAACGGCTGATACGGTCGAGCTTGTAAACCACGACCTTTGCAATCAAGCCCCGCTTGATGTCCCGCACCAGTTCTTGAAACTTCGGACGGTCTGTGTTCTTGCCGCTGTACCCTTTGTCTGTGTATTCCTTGCAGTTACCGCCTTTCAACTCGTATTTGCAAAATTCAATCTGGCTTTCAATGGAAATGCTGTCCTTTTTGTCTACCGATTGTCTTGCATAGATTGCGTCTATCCGATTGTTCATATTGTCGCTCCTTTTCTTAAAAAAGAAACGGAGCTGCTGACAGTTCTATTATACCGCCAGCAGCCCCGCAAATCAATGATGGGTTTGGAAAACCTTATGTCCCGGCTTCCTCACTCTCCCGCTTGTCGGCGTACTTGCGGAACACCTCATAAAGCTGCTGTTCCAGTTCCCGGCGTTTGGCTGCTTCCTGTTCCGGCGTGAACACCGGGGAGAGATTTTCCAGTGTGATTTCCTTTCCCTGAAAAGTCACGATTTCGATTTCCTTTTTGTATCTGATATTACTTATAAGATCACCTTTCCTTTCCATGCTGCCGCTGTTGCCGTTTCAGTTCCGCTAAAATCTCCGGCGGGATACGGTCAACCAGCCGCCGCATATCGTCCAGTTCGCTTTTTAACTTCGCCCGTTCCATCGTGTCATTCATCTTGCCTTTTTCGCTGGCCTTTGCCCTGACTTCCAGCTTTTCATTTTCCGCTAACAAGTCATTGATTGTGACCTTGTATTTTTTCAGTTGCCCGGAGAAGTTCTCCATCTGCGGAAACCACTTTTTCAGCATGGAGAGGGCTTCCTCTTTCTTCTTTCCGGCGTTCAGCGGGGTAATGCCGGAGAGAACCGCTTCAATGGCCCTCGCCTGTTTGGAGAGGTTGACCGCCTGTTTGAACAGCCGGGTGGGGATATGCTTCCGGCCCGTCTTGCTGGCGCTTTCCCCACGCTCCAGGTCGGGGTACTGCTCCACCATACAGGCGTGAAAATCGTCCTGCCACTTCGTCAGATTGGCCCGGTTGCCGATAATTTCTTTGGCGCACAGGCGGTTGTCCTTTGTCAGCGGCACAAAGACCAAGTGCAGATGGGGCGTTTTTTCATCCATGTGTACCATAGCCGAAACGATGTTCTCCCGGCCCACCCGGTCAATGAGGAAGTCCGCCGCCCTCTGGAAGTAGGCCGCTATCTCCTTTGGGGACTTGCCCTTGAAAAACTCCGGGCTGGCGGTAATCAGCGTGTCCACAAACCGAGTGCTGTCCTTGCGGGTGCGGCATCTGGCCTGCTCGATGCGGCTCTGAATGAAATGGTAGTAGCGGCCATCCGGCTTGACGATGTGGAAATTGTACTTGCTCCGGCTGGTGTCAATGTCCGGGTTGCTGGCGTACTGCTCCTTTTTCCGTTCATGGTGGGCTTCCAGCGGCCCCGCCGGGTGGCCCTTGTGCTTCTCAAATCGCAAAATTGCGTGTTGTGCCATTGAACTCCTTTCCCCATTCCATTCCTTTCCGGCGGGTTTTCCCGCCGAAAATATCTCTGATAGGATTGGAATGGAATGAATGTAAATAGATGGTTTTAATCTCTGTATTTCTATATACCGTCAGATTTCCGTACTTCAAGAGGATTGATTTTCGTACTCGCCAAGTACGGTTTTCAGCCCTCCGGCGTACCATAACCGGATTTCTTGAAGTCGGTGTTTGGAACCGCTTCATAGGATTTCGGGTAAATGCGGTTGGGTTTTCCACAGCCCTGTTTCTGGATTTCCACCAGCCCCGCATACTGCAACTCCCGCAGGGTGTTGACCGCTTTCTGCCGCCCGCAGCGGAGCAAAGCGACCACCTCGCAGATGGGGTAGTACAGGTAGACCCGCCCGTACTCGTCCGCCCAGCCGTTCTTCCGGGACAACTCCGCCCGGCGCAGGACAAAGGCATACAGCACCTTCGCTTCGTTGCTCAAGGGCTGGAATGTGGGTGCTTCAAAAAGGAAATTGGGGAGCCGGGTGAAACTGAACGCCTTTTCCGGCTGGTGAATATAAATCGTGTTTGTCATAGCGTGTTTTGTGGACGGTTAGAGGCCCGTTTTCCGGGGCGAATGATAAATGATACCAGCCGCCCCGGTTGAGGGCTTGCGGAGCCTTGCAAATCAAGGCTTTTCCCGCTCTTAACTGTCCACAGCAGACCTCCTTTTCCGTTCACTTTCTGTTTTCTGCCGCCTGTGAACTCTGGCGGCGCAGTCCGGGCAGTATTTGCCCCGGTTGGACTTCGGGACGAACACACCGCCGCACTCCGCACAGCGTTTCAAGTCCCTGTCCCGGTAAATCTCCGCTTCCAGCGTCCTGTCCAGCGGCAAGACCGCCCAGCGGAACCACTTGCAGCAGACGGAGAACGAAATCATCTGCGGACAGGCGCAGGTGTCGCCATCGTCCAGCGCAAGGCAGTTTCCGTCCTCGCAGTTGCAGCACTCCCGGCGTATCAGGCCGCTGGCTCGTCTCTTCTGGGGCGGGGTTATGCGGTAGGGGGAGCCGTCCGGCCTGTGTTCCAGCGGCGGCAGGTGTTGATAGGGTCTTTTGCTCATGCGTCCCTCCGTTTTCTTTGGCGTGTTCTGTTTCCAAGGTGCTTGTCCATCGATGAACTATCCCAAGTCTACACCTTTTTGACCGCCTGTGCCGTATATCCAAGAGGTAGGAAATCAGCCTGAAAAACTCCCTATTTCCACGCTCTCGGATTTGTGATATAATCAAAAAAAGATAAAAGACAAATTCAGGTTTCTGGTCTTCTTGCACAAAATAAAGGAGGAGCTATTATGCAAATTGTTTATATTCCAAGCGAATCAATGTCTGTTCAAGGTAAAAAAGATGAAATCTATAAAAGATATGGGAAAGACTGGAATATTAGAGAACAGGGAGGAGGTAACGGAAATTGGTTGTTGACCAGAAAAAGTGATGTGCTTGTAGATGGAAAAAGTTATCGTACTTTTGTACTTGAACACTACGGTAAATCCAAGCTGACAGCGAAGCTTGTTGATAAATTTCGTGAAGATGTAGCAAATGGTAAAATAAAACTGTAAATGCCTATGCCGTTATGCTATGAGCATAGTACATAGCATAACGGCTTCTCTTTCGTTGAGCTAGCAAGGAGGGTGAATATGTCTTTATCCATACAAGAGCGATTAAAAGACCTACGTGTGGAGCGTGGCTTGACGCTGGGGCAGCTTGCGGAGCAGACCGGGCTTTCCAAGTCTGCGCTGGGCAGTTACGAAACGGAAGACTTCAAGGACATCAGCCACTATGCCCTTATCCGGCTGGCGAAGTTTTACGGTGTGACCGCTGATTATCTGCTGGGGCTGTCTGAAATGAAAAATCACCCAAACGCCGATCTTGCAGACCTGCGTTTGAGTGATGAAATGATTGACCTGCTGAAAAGCGGGAGGATAGACAATACCCTGCTGTGTGAGCTGGCGGCGCACCCGGATTTCCCCCGGCTGATGGCTGACCTTGAAATCTATGTGAACGGAACGGCACTGAAACAGGCGCAGGGTGCAAACGCCATAGTGGACACGATGAGCGCAACTGTTATAAAAAAGCATAATCCTGGCATGAGTGATACGCAGTTAAGACAGCTTATCACCGCCCATATTGATGAGGACGAGTTTTGCCGCTATGTGATACAACGGGACATAAACGGGATTGCCCTTGCTCTGCGGGAAACACACAAGGACGATTTTTTCAGCGTCCCAGAGGATAACCCGCTAAAAGAAATGCTGGAAACTGCTGGTGAAATCGTCAGCCAGGACAGCGACACGGAACAAGCGTACTTGGCGTTTATCTGCAAACGGCTCAAGCTGAATTTTAGGAAGCTGTCAGTAGAAGAACGGAAGTGGCTGAAAAAGATTGCGGAAAAATCCGACTTGCTGAAGAATCCAAAACCGCAGAGAGGACGAAGATAAAAAATGCCTGAACGGCGGTTCTGGTTTTTCAGAACCACCATCCAGGCATTTTGTTTAGTAATAGAAAAAGGTGCAGTTGATTATTGCGTATTGTCAATCTCTCTCAAACCGGGTAGTAAAAATACGGCAAGCGCAACGATGATAATGCCAATTCCGCAAATGACAAACCATTTCTCAACTCCCAGCCGCTCCGCCAGAGGCCCGGAAATGACAAGGCCAAACGGCATGGCGAGGGAAGCGGCGCTTGTCAGTAGAGAAAAAACTCTCCCCAGATATTCTGGTTTGACCGTTTCTTGAAAAATCGCATTTTGCACACCGTAAAATGGAGCGGAAATTCCCATAACAGTACAGCACACAACAAAGACAAGAAATGCGTCTGGCGGCAAAAGCCCGGAGAGCATATTGCTAACGCCCATCAGGAGAACGGAAAGACCGATGGTGTACCGCCGTTTCTTAAAACCGCCCCAAATGCTCAGAATGACTCCGCCAAGCAGCATACCAACCGCAAAAGCAATTTCAGCGGCAGAGGCATGGGCCGGTGTTCCTTTGAAGTATGACATACAGATGAGAGGAAAAAGCGTACTGATTGGCATATAAAAGAACATATAAATTACACCAATCCAGAGCAGAGCAAAGAGGCCCCTGTTTTGCTTTAATACCACATACCCCTCTTTCATATCCTGTAAAAACTGTTGTCTTTTCGTTTCTGGACATAGTTCAGGCGTTGGTATGGACGAAATCGCAACAGTCACACAGGCAAGGATTGCACCCACAATATCTAACAATATAATTGCATTAAGAGGCCAAACAGCATATAAAAACGCTGCGGCAGCTGGACTGATAATCGCACTTACTGCTTGCATGGTCTGCGTGTAACCAGCGCATTTTGTAAGTTCCTCTTTTGGCACAATCATAGGTGTTGCTGCGCTGAATGCTGGAGAATGAAAAGCAGTTCCCGCACTTCGGATTAACAGGACAACCATAATAGACCATACGGGCAATTCCATGTAAAACGCCACCAGCGCCAGAATACCGCCAGCGGCGGCAATTATCAAATCCGCACCAATCATTACGCTTTTACGGCTGTGCCGGTCAACAAAAGCACCTGCAAACGGGCCTAAACAGGCTTGCGGCAAAAATCCAATCAGTGTTGCCGCCGTCAATATGATTGCAGAATTAGTTTTCGCAACCAAATAAAAGATAATGGCCATTTGCAAAATACCGCTGCTAATAAAGGATATTGCTTGTCCGGCAAGAAGTGTAAAATAAGTTTTTCTCCATGAATTGTTGTTTTGGGTCATAATGCGAACCTCCTTTTTTATTGCATTGTTCCTTTGTTTCTGCAATAAAAAGCAGGCGTTGTCCCACAGAGAGGGCAGACGCCTGCATAACAACAAAGCACGAAAAAACACCACGATACAGTTCAAAGACTGCTCGTGTCAAACCTACGTGTTCCTTTGCATACGCACGCAAAAAAAGCCCACCATCATGTGGAAAGGTACTTCTACTTTTTATTGCTTATTAGCGTACACAAATTAACACACGTAAGCCTCCTTCCAATCTCAAACTGTCGCACAGTATAACACACATCCGATAGACTTGTCAACCATTTTTAACCTTGTTTTCCATCTTGTTTTTCCATCTCTTACGGGCAGTAGCAAAGCCAGGCGAGCCAGTCAACGGTCAAGATGAACGGCGCTTTCAGCGCCGCCGTTGACAGTCTCGCCCGTCTTTGCTAATGGGTAATCAAGGCGGGAAAGCCATTTTAGGGCTTTCCCGCCCATTTCAATTTTGGGAGAAGAAAGGCCCCAAAATGAACGAGTGCGGCCAAACACTTTTAGGGATTGGCCACCTTGTCCACCCATCCAGCGGGGCGGCGGGGAACGGTCAAGGCCGGGCGTCAGCCCATTCATTTCAGCCTTGACGGTTTCCTGCCGTCCTGCTACTTTTCCCGGAGTGTGGCCACACATCTGGTCACGGTGTCCAGAGCTTTGGGACTTTTTGTCCCATAGGCCGGGGGCGGAGGACGAGGGACGGGGGCTTTCATAATACGCCCTGTCTGCTGCTGAAATCAGCCCTTTGTTTCCGGCTTACCAGCCCCAAACAAAGCCCTGCTTTCCTGCCGCGTCAAATGCCCTTGCCCTCCCCGGCGGCAACGGTATTTTCAGGGCAACGCCGACAGAGCGTATAACACACTACACTTTGCTCCGCAAAGTCGTGTGCCAAATGGGGCGCTGCCCCCTTTGGAAACCCCCGCAACAAACAGGTGCTATGCACCCAGCCGGGAGCATAGCGCCGTTTGTTGTCAGCAGCCCGTTTCACGGTCTGCGTGTAGTTCCTTGTAAACTGACCTAAACAGAAGAATAAAGAATGACAGAACCTCCTTTCCTGTCGTTATAAGAGTGGATAATATTCTTATAACGATAATAGGAGGTTTTTGATTTATGAAAGGAAATGTCTATGGGTATGTCCGCGTATCCACAAAAGAACAGAATGAAGGCGGCCAGGAAGCTTTCCGTGGCGCAGGATACCTTTCTGAGATGGGTTCGGGGCAAATAAAAAGTCCCCCTGCTGTGCAGGGGGAAGAGAAAGATCTGCCGCCGGTTTGACGCTACGCTGCCTTTTCGCAGGCGATCCTCTCGGAAAGCCTGTTGAAAACACGATCAAACAGCCAGCCGGCAGCGACGGTGTACAGCGCGGCGGCAGCGTTCAAACCGATTCTCAGAATGACTGCGCCGGTGATTCCGAACACGCCGGAGGCGATGGAAAGGGCGCCAAAGGTATTAAACACAGTCTGCCATGGGTAGCGGGCAGAGTAGCCCACGCCGATTCCGCCGATGAGCCCCAGCATGGAATGAAGGTCTGCCGGCAGAATGAGATAGAGCCCCAGGAAAATGAGAGATCCTACCAGATTGAAAACGCCTCTCTCCTTTGCCCGCTTTACCATATCCTTTTCAAAGGGAAGGCACACGGACATACAGGCAATTCCGGCCCACATGGCTCTTGGAAGTCCCAGAAGGGATGCGATTAAAAGCGTGGTGGAAAGACATAAGGTCAGCTTGATATACCACCTGTTTCTGAGAGAAAACGGATTAAATTCCTGGAACAGATGGCTGAAATTCCGCTTGTGGACGCGGTGCTTCTGATTCTTATAGAAGACCGCCATGCAGAGAAGCATACCGAAGAACAGCCCTGCCGTCCGCATGACAAAGGAATGGCCTGTTACGTCATAGCCCTGTAAAATCAAATAAGATAATACAAAAGTAGAGTGGTTGGACATAAGAATGTTGTGGCAGCCGAGAAACATCAGAATCAGAATGCAGATTAAATTAATGAAAAAAGCTGTAAAGGGGGAGACTGCATTGGTCAGCCTGGGGCCAGCCATGAGAATGGAAAAAATTCCCGCAATACACAGCAGACCGTGGGAGGTGTGGATCCCAAAATCAGCCTGGCGCAGCACAAGGAGAGCCAGCAGCACAGCCACGCCGGCGATGCTGTTCTCAGAGCCGAATACCATGCTGAAAAGCGTCACAGCCGCGAAGCAGAACGCCACCACCAGATAAACCTTAAAGTTATAGATCAGGATATGGCGCCGGCGCTCTTTTTTATCCTCTGTGATGCGGATTAAAGCCTTGGAACCGGCAGAATTCAGCTGAAGTTCCTGATAAAATGTCATATGTACTCTAACCTCCTTAGTATCAGCGCAAAAAATATGCGCTTCAGATAAAACAATAAAGAAGATTTTACCTTTTTTGGAGGCAGAATGCAAGAAAATCTTTATGAGCCTGTCTCATGGATTCCCCATTTTCGGCAGCAGAAATATTGGAACACAGCCATGCAGATCCAGCCGATGATTGTTCCCACAGCCACAGCCTGCAGGCCCAGCGCGCCCAGAAGCAGGTAAGTGACGGTTACCCGGATGGGAATCTGGATCAGAGTGGCCCAGAGGGTGATCTTCAGGTTTCCGATCCCCCTGAAATACCCCTGAAAGGTATTTGTGATTCCGGTGAGAATATACCCCCAGGACATGGGCAGCAGGTAGGACAGGCCAAAGGCCAGGGCAGATGTTTCCTGGGGCTTCAGAAAAATTCCCAGAATCCAGCGGCTCTGGGTGAAGACGATGACAGCCGCCAGGCAGACGTAGAGTTCCGCTATGCAGAGCATGGTTTTCAGGCCTTTTCCGATTCTGTCTCTAGTTCCGGCCCCCTTATTCTGGGCGGCAAAGGTGGTCATGGAGGCGGCCAGGCTGTCGCCGGGAGCCAGTATATAGCTGTCTGCGATGGAGACGGCGTTGAAGGCGGCCACAGCGTCTACGCCCAGACTGTTGACGCCGGACTGGACCAGAAGGCGGCCCAGGTACAGCATGGTCTGCTGAAGCGCCGACACAGAGCTGTAATCAATGGTCTTTTTGAGAAATTTCCGCTCGATCCGCATCTCTGACAGTGGAACCCAGAGAAACCTGGCCCGGAAAAAAAGACATCCCAGGAGGGCCAGAGCGGACGCCGCCTGAGCCGACACAGTGGCAATGGCCGCGCCGCAGACGCCCATTCCCAGGACTCCTACCAGCAGCAGATCCAGGACCACATTGACAGCCGTGGTAAATATCAGCACGTAAAGGGGAGCTTTGGAATCTCCGACTGCCCGGAGCCCTGCGGCCAGAATATTATAGAGGAAGGTAAAGAACAGTCCTGCGGAGACGATTCTGAGATAATCGGCGGCCAGAGGGGCGATCTCTGCCGGAGTCCGCGTGAAGCGGACAAACAGCCCGCTTCCGCACACAGAAACCATAGTGAGAATTGCGGTGAGCAGAAATCCCGCTGTCAGAGAGGTGGCCATCTCCTTTCTCAGGGACTCGTAGTCCTTAGCGCCGAAATACTCGGCCATCAGGATGGAAGAACCCATGGAAATTCCCACAATCAGAAAGATAAGGATATTCATCACAGGCCCTGCGGATCCGATGGCAGCCAGGGCCTCTTTGCCGTTAAATTGTCCGACTATCACAGAATCTACGGTGTGGTAGAGCTGCTGGAACAGATTGCCGAATACCAGGGGAACCGCGTAGGAGAGCATGTGCCCTGTAATATTTCCCTGGGTCATATCCCGCGTCATAAAATAAAACCTCCTTGAGAAAAAATGCAGACATTATAATAAGACGATTATAAGGGCGGAAGAACAAATGATCAAGAAGGGAGGCAAGGCATTTTCCCCCACAGTATAGAAAATACAGGGGAATTGTGGTAGAATGATACTATTCCGGACTGCGCCCACAGGGGAGAACGCAGGAAATAAAAAAATGACAGGCAGTGTGAAAGAAAGCAGACGCTTTGAAAGGAGTGTGGACGATGAAATATATGGATTATATATTAGAGACGCTGGAGAGGATTGTGAACACGCCCAGTCCTTCCGGATGCACGAAGGAAGTTATGGAGATCATCCGCAGGGAGGCGGAGAACTTTGGTTTTCAGACAGAGTTTAACAGAAAAGGCGGCCTGATTATCACAGTTCCGGGACAGACGGAGCATGTTTTGGGATTTTCCGCCCATGTGGACACGCTGGGCGCTATGGTCCGCTCGGTGAGAGCCAATGGAACCCTTGCCCTGACTCAGATAGGCGGCATGATGATGGAGGCCATTGAGGGAAGCTACTGCCAGATTCTGACGAGAGACGGCAGGAGATTTACAGGCACGATTCAGACAAAAGAGCCGTCTGTCCACGTGTGGGACGACTGTAAAGAGTTCAAGCGCACAGAGGAGAACATGGAAGTCCGCCTGGACGAAATTGTGAGAACAAAGGAGGACGTGGAGCAGCTGGGAATCGGAGCAGGAGATTTTATCAGCTTTGATCCGAAGTTTGTGATCACAGAGAGCGGATTCGTTAAATCCAGACACATGGATGACAAGGCGTCTGCAGCGGTGCTGTTAGGCCTGTTAAAATACGTACATGACACAGGAAAGAAGCCGGAACAGACGCTGAAGCTCCTGATCAGCAACTACGAGGAGGTCGGCCACGGCTGCAGCTATATTCCACAGGATGTGGAGGAGCTGATTGCAGTGGATATGGGCTGCGTGGGCGACGACCTGAACGGCGACGAGTACCGGGTGTCCATCTGCGCCAAGGATTCCAGAGGACCGTATGACTTCGATATGACGAACCGCCTCATCGGGCTGGCTAAGGAGTACGGAATCGGATACACGGTGGACGTATTCCCCCACTACGGTTCCGACGTGTCCGCAGCTCTGGCAGGGGGCAATAATATCCGTGGCGCTCTCATCGGACAGGGCGTCAGCGCTTCCCACGGCCAGGAGAGAACTCATGTGAAGGGGCTGATGGAGACCTTTAAGCTGGCGGCGGCCTATGCGGGCCTTTTAAATAAAGAAGAAGCTGAGACCGTTTTCGCAGATTTTAAGGGAGTTCAGGCCCTGGACTCTGAAAAGAGCGGGAGGTAGGAAATGCAGGCAGTATTACTGGCAGGCGGACTTGGGACAAGGCTCAGAAGCGTGGTCAGCGACCGGCCTAAGCCGATGGCCCTGATTGAGGGAAGGCCTTTTATGGAGTATGTGATCCGGGGGCTGGCCCGCCATGGAATTACAGATATCATTTTTGCCGTAGGCTACAAGGGCAGCATGGTGGAGGAACACTTTAAGGATGGAACGGATATGGGAATCCATGTTTCCTACGCTTATGAGGAGGAGCTTCTGGGCACAGCCGGCGCCATTAAAAACGCCGGGAAATTCGTGACGGAGGATCAGTTTTTCGTTCTGAACGCAGACACCTTCTACCAGCTGGACTACAGCCGCCTCACCGCTCTGGCCGGGGAGAAGAACCTGGATATGGCTCTGGTGCTCCGGGAGGTGGAGGACGTTTCCCGGTACGGGGCGGCCACGCTGGAGAACCAGATGCTGACAGGATTTAACGAAAAGCTGAAAGCCGCAGACGGGGAGGAAAAGCGTCCGGGCACAATCAACGGAGGCGTGTACCTGCTGAAGAAAAGTCTCCTGGACGAGATTCCGGAGGGAAAGGTGTCTCTGGAACAGGAGATGATTCCCAGATGGATGAAGGAAGGAAAGCGGTTAGGCGGATTTGTCAACGACGGATATTTCATTGACATAGGAATTCCGGAGGATTATTTCCGCTTCCAGGAGGATGTGAAGAAAGGAGTCGTGCAATGGTAATTCGTGCGAAAGCGCCTCTGCGCGTCAGCTTCGGCGGCGGCGGAACGGATGTGGAGCCATTCTGCGTGGAGCAGGGAGGAGCCGTCATTGGAAGCACTATCAATAAATACGCGTACTGTTCGATTATTCCCAGGGAGGACGACCAGATTATCGTCCACTCTCTGGACTTTGATATGACGGTAAAATACAACGCCAGGGAAAACTACGTCTATGACGGACGCCTGGATCTGGTGACAGCGGCTCTGAAGGCCATGGATATCAACAAAGGCTGCGAGGTGTATTTACAGTGCGATGCGCCGCCAGGATCCGGTCTTGGAACCTCCTCCACCGTGATGGTGGCTCTTCTGTCCGCCATGGCCAAGTGGAAGGGAATCGAGATGGACGGCTACGGGATGGCGGATCTGGCCTACGGCGTGGAACGCCTGGATCTGGGAATCGCCGGAGGCTACCAGGATCAGTACGCGTCCACCTTCGGAGGCTTTAACTTTATTGAATTCCATGGCCGGAACAACGTGGTAGTGAATCCCCTTAGAATTAAGAAGGACATTATCCATGAGCTGCAGTACAACCTGCTGCTGTGCTATACGGGCAATATCCACGTTTCTGCCAACATTATCAAGGATCAGGTCAATAACTACAAAAAGCAGGACGCCTTCGACGCCATGTGCGAGGTGAAGGCCCTGGCCTACGCCATGAAAAACGAGCTGTTAAGGGGAAATCTCCACAGCTTTGGAAAGCTTTTAGACTATGGATGGCAGAGCAAGAAGAGGATGAGCAGCAAGATCACCAATCCTCAGATTGACGAGCTCTACGACGAGGCAAAAAAGGCGGGAGCCCTGGGCGGAAAGCTGTTAGGCGCAGGCGGAGGAGGCTTCCTTCTCATGTACTGCCCTTACAATGTGAAGCACAAGGTGGCGGCCCGCATGGAGGCAGTCGGCGGACAGCTGATGGACTGGAATTTCGAGCTGCGGGGCGTGCAGAGCTGGTGCTGCGATGAGGAGCGCTGGAAGTACGACGAGGTGAAGGTGCAGATGCCGAACCGGGACTATACCTTTCATATTTAGGAGGACGACTGAAATATGCCGGAAAAAGGAATAAAAACGGTATTTCTGGATCGGGACGGGACCATGAATGTGGAGGTCAATTACCTCCACAGGCCGGAAGATTTACAGCTGATTCCAGGCGTTCCCCAGGCGGTCAGGCAGCTGAACGAGGCGGGATTCTGCGTGGTGGTGGTGACGAACCAGGCCGGGGTGGCCAGAGGCTACTATGGGGAGGAGGATGTAAAGCGCCTTCACCAGTATCTGAATGAGCAGCTGAAGGCAGAGGGCGCCCATGTGGACGCATTTTACTACTGTCCTCATCACCCGGAGCATGGAATCGGTCCGTACAAGCGGGAGTGCAGATGCAGAAAGCCTGGAATCGGAATGTTTGAAGAGGCGGACAGGGACTGCCCTGTGGACAGAGAGCGGTCCTTCATGGTGGGGGACAAGCTGATTGACACGGAGGCGGGACACAGGTTCGGCGTCAGGAGCATTCTGGTGGGAACGGGATACGGAGCTGAGATACGGCGTCAGGAAGCTGCCCGGGGAGATTCTGGAGAAGCCACAGGCTATGACTGGTATGCAGAGGACTTAAAGGCGGCGGCGGATCTTATCTGCAGGCTGGACAGAGAGCAGAATGGAGAGGCAGACTGATATGGAAAAGAACAGGATTATGGAAGCGTTTCTGTCGCTTGGCCTTCTGGTTCTGGCTGTCCTCTGCGTAGCGGTTCCTTTTTTCGTCCTCTTTACAGGGGACGGAACCTACTCATGGCAGTTTGGTGATCCGGCCACAAAGAAAATGATGGCCGAGATCGCCCTTCTTTTTGTCCTGCTGTCAGGAATTCTCCTGCTGGGAAAAAGGCCTGCTGTCAGGTGGGGCAAAACGGCTCTGGTCTGCCTTATATTCTGCTGGGGCCATGTGATTTTTCTTCCCATGACCGTGTCGGTCCTGTACCTGGGATATGTAATCCTGGCGGGACGCTTTGTGCGGACCGTTCTGCTGGGGCAGAAGGAGATAGAAGACGGATGGATGGCGGACTTTATTCTGGGAGTTTCCGCTGTGCTGTGCGCTTTCTGCCTGCTCAGCGCCTTTAAAACAGGAAGCATTGCCCAGCTGAGGCTGTTTTCCGCCGCTTCGGGAGCTGCTCTTTATCTGTGGGCCGCCCTGTCAGGCGGCTTTGGCCGGACAGCCGCCTGGCTGAAAGACAGCGTTCGAAGAGACGCTTTCCGGAAAGAAGGATTTCAAAAAGAAGGACTTCCAAAAGCAGAATTTCAAAAAGACGGATTTCAGGGAAAAAACAGAACGCTCTGGGCGCTTCTGACTGCCTTTATCATTGTGATGATTCTGGTACAGGCCGGGCGCATGAATATTTCCCTGGATTTTGATACTCTGTGGTACGGCGTCCGCTCAGAGTACGTGCTGGACAATGGAATGGGAATTTACGAAAATCCCGGAATGGTAGGTATGGCCTACGTGTACGCCAAGGGACTGGAGACGCTGGCTCTGCCTTTAAGCGATCTGGCCAGCCACAGCTATCTGCTGGCTCTGAACCTGTGGATCGCAGCCGCCGGATTAATGGGGATTTACCGTCTGGCGGGCCTATTCATGAACCGAACGTGGGCCCTGGCGGCGGCAGCCCTTTCCAGCTGCATTCCGGGTATTATGAATATGGCGATCTCCGCCAAGCCGGATGTGATTACCTGGGTGATTCAGATCTTTATGGTATATTACATGGCCTGCTATATAAAGAACAGGAAGTTTGCCCTGTTGGCCCTGAGCGGAGGCGCATATCTGCTGTCTCTGACCATGAAGTCCACGGCTCTGGTGTTTTCCACGGCTGTTTTTGGAATGAGCGGCCTGTATCTTCTGGGAAGGCGGCTCCTTTCCCTGAGAGCGCCCCTGCGCCAGTGGCTTCTTCTGGCTGCGCCTGCGGGGGCTCTTACGGGAATCTGGGCCAGAACCATGATGATCACAGGAATGCCGGTGACATCCGTGTTTACCTCTATTTTCGCTGTGCTGGGCTTTCAGATGAAGTATCCCTTTGCCACCAGCGGCCTTCCCCAGAATTATGAGGAGGCCAGCAATCTGGCCGTACTGCTTCGGAGGCTCTTCCACATGCTCCTCATGCCTACAGGAAAGGACATGGGCCATGTGGTGTTTGCCTGGGGCAGCCCTCTGATGCTGTTTCTCACAGGGGCATGCCTGGCGGCTGCGCTTCTCATGGCAGCGGCCTGGAAAAGGCGAAGAGCAGGAGAAAGCGGAGGGCAGCCGGACAGAAAACAGAACAGGGAGTCTGCTAAAAAACGTCTTTCCCTGTACGCGCATGTGGCTTTCTGGCCGTTTCTGGCAGTGAACCTGGTGAGCCTGGTGATGCTGTACCAGATTGACGGCAATTATTTTATGCTCCTCTACACAGGAATTATAATAGGAAGCTTAAGCCTTCTGCATTCCCTGAAGCAAGCGGGACACAGGCGCTTTCTGCGGACGGTTTCCTGGCTTCTTGTGCCGATTATGGCCTTTAACGTGCTGATGACGGCAGAGTCCAACTGGGCGTGGAGCCTGGGATTTTCCGAGATTCAGTGGGCGAATAAGGGAAGGGTGAACCATGAGGCCCTGCAGCATGAAAAGATGGTGCAGGCGGGAAACGAGCAGATCTGGAATATCCTGGCAGAGGACGAGACGACGCGGGTGATTGCCTTCGGAGACCATCCTGGCTGTCTTCAGTTTCCCTGTGTCGTTCAGTCCTACAAGGATATTACCTCCCCCTGGGGAAATGTGGAGTTAGTGAATACGGTGGAGGCCTTTGAGGAGTATATGGCCTATGCCCAGGCAGATTACGCCTATGTGGAGGCCGGATTTATCGGCGAGGGGAACTGGGAGTGGAGCTACGGCCTGGTGCGCCGGATGATTGAGCGGGGAACCCTGACAGACCTGGTATTCGAGCACGGCAATGTGCTGGCAAGAGTGGATTTGGACGGCGTTTCCAGCATGGAAACGAGAGAAAATCTCCGCCTGTTCGATGAAAATTATATCACCTATGAAAGGAAGCAAGGAGGAAAGTAACATGCAGGAGAGGAAGGAATACAGATATCTGGATCAGCTGACAGAGAGATATCCATGCCTTTCGGCTATCAGGCCGGAGCTTGAGAAGGCTTATGAGACGCTGCGGGAGTGCTACGCGAAGGGCGGGAAGCTTCTGGCAGCGGGAAACGGCGGAAGCTGCGCGGATTCCGAACATATCGTGGGAGAACTGATGAAGGGCTTCGTAAAGAGAAGAGAGCTGCCTGAGGAGATGAAGGCGGCGTTAAAACAGGCGGATCCAGCGCTTGGAGAGGAACTGTCAGGATGCCTGCAGCAGGCCCTTCCGGCTATTGCCCTGACGGGACATGCGGGCCTTTCCACTGCCTTTGCAAATGATGTGAATGCAGATATGGCCTACGCCCAGCAGGTGATGGGGTATGGAAACGAGGGAGACGTATTCTTAGGCATTACCACCTCCGGAAATTCTCTTAACGTGCGTTACGCGGCGGCAGCGGCCAGAGCGAAGGGCATGAAGGTGATAAGCCTGACAGGCCGGGACGGCGGAAAAATCCGGGAACTGTCGGACATATGCCTGATCGTGCCGGAACAGGAGACCTTTAAAATTCAGGAGCTGCACCTGCCGGTGTATCACGCGCTGTGCCTGATGCTGGAGGACTGCTTCTTTGAATCATAGGAGGACTTTAAGCCAAATGAATGAAAAACTGGGAAAACGCCTGCTGTACCTGGGCGTTCCGGCTGCAGGCATCGCGTTCTGCCTTTACTATCTGAGCATTGCCACAGAGGACGTGGCCTACACAGACTACATGAGACTGATTGTCTCCTATCTTCCCGATGTGGCCAATCCGGCGAAATTTTTCGTGCCGGACGTGCTGACCCGGGTTCCCATCACCTATCTGGGAAGGATAATCAACGTGGCCCTGTTCCACTACAGCACTGTGTTCGACATGGTGCTGGGGGTTCTCAGCCACGGCTTCGCCGCCCTGGCCCTGGCCTCCTACTGCAGGGACAAAAAGGGTTACGCCCCCTGGTTTCTGGTTATCATGCTTTTGATGTTCAGCCTGAACAAATGGGAGATGTTAGGCAATGGAAGCGGCTGGGTGTGCTTTTTATCCATCGCCGGATTCTACTGGAATTTTGTCATCTTAGACAGGACAGTGTGCGGCAGGGAGAGGAAATATGACAGAGTCCTTTTAAAGGCTCTGCCGGCGTTTCTGACCCTTCTGGTGGCCGGCCCTTACTGCGGAAGCTATTCTCTGATTATGACTATGGCCTACTGCGCCCTGCTGGTTTCCGATTACAGGAAAAACCGCAGGATAAATAAAGAGTGGGCAGCGGATCTGGCCTTTGTGCTGGGAGCGCTGGGGCTCTACCTTCTGAGCAGCCACTTCGCAGTCTACGAGTACCGGGGGGCCACCGAGGCGACCTTGCTTTCCACCCTGGTATCGAACCCGGAATTTTTCGTGAAATTTATTCTGGAAGCCTTCGCTTCCCCGATTATCGGCATTGAGGTAGTGTCGAATGTGATAAAGACGTCTGCGGGAGTCTGCCTGCTGGGGGCAGTGGTCATCTTCTTTTACCTGCTGGCCCTCTGGATGAACGTGAAATACAGGCTGTGGGAGAGGACGATTCTCCCTCTTATGCTCATTCTGATCGGCGGAGTGAACCACGCGCTGGTTCTCTATTCCAGATGGATTTTCCTCCAGGAAAACTACGGCATGGCTTCCCGCTATGCTATTCAGTATGAGATGGGGATCTTCGGAATCCTTCTGACCTTTGCCGCTGTGTTTGCCCTGAAACGGGAGCGGAAACAGGTTCTGGCCGTTTTGGCAGGCGGATTTATCTGTCTTCTGCTGGCAGGCAATTTCTATACCACCAGGGAGGAACTTTTAAAGGCGCCTCTCAGGAAGCTGTCTCTGGAGCAGACCATCGAGACGGCTCTGGATTACAGGAATAAGACGGACGAGGAGCTGGGAGCTCAGCTTCACACCAACGGAGAGAGGGCGAGAAAGGCCCTGGAAATCCTGGATGAAAATAATCTGAACATCTTTTATCAGGAAGGGGCAGAGTGATGAAACGCTATACGAAATACGCGTATCTTGCCGTGTTCGCGGCATTTTATGTGTTTCTGCTGATGCAGTTTGGAAATGTATTTATTTACTACGACGATTACGGCTACCTGTCTTTAAGCTACGGCACGAATATTGACGTGGCTGGGGCCGAATATTCGTTTTCAGAGCTTCTGGCCTTTATGAAAGGGCATTATTTTAACTCCAATGGCCGTCTGCTCTATATGTTTCTCTACTGCTTTGTCCATATGCTGGGTGGAATCAGAGGCGTGCAGGTTTTCATGGCCACGGCGGTGCTGGCGGTGGCTTTGCTGCTCTTTTTCACTGCCAGACGGATGCTGGAGGGAAGACTTGAGGCGGCAGAAGTATCAGGAGACAAAACAAAAGAGAAGGGCGGAGAGCTTCAGGGCCGGTTAGGCCCCGGGGCTTTGGCGGCCCTGGCAGCGTTTATCTGCCTGCTCTACGGAACCCTGGGAATCATGGTACAGCGGATGGGCACCTACTGGTATGCGGCCAGCTTTATCTACGTGGTTCCGGCCGTGGCCCTTCTGGTGTTCGCCGTGTATTTCTATCGAACTGTGTTTCTGCCAAAGGGAGAGAAGCCGGGGATTCGGCGCATGTGCCTCTGTGCCGCGCTGGGATTTCTGGCTGCCTGGTCCCAGGAGCAGTGGTTTGTCACAACGATATCCTTTGTGGTTATCTGCCTTGGCGTCAAGCTGTGGAGAGACAGAAGACTGGAGCTTTACGAGATTCTGACGTTTCTGGCCTGCGCGGCGGGAGGACTGATTATCATCCTTTCCCCGGCTGTGTCGGCCAGAATGAACAGCGCAGGCAACGCAGAGTTTGCCTCTTTAAGCCTGTTTGGAAAGCTGGGACGGAATATTCCTCTGCTGATGAATCTGTTCTTCTCAGGCGAGAATATCCGGTATCTGATGTTTTTCTTCCCCATGATGATTTTCATGGGATGTATGGCAGCGGCAAAGGACAGGAAGCTTCTGCCTCTTCACCTGGGATTTTCAGCTGTCTCCGCCGCAGTGTTCGCCGGAGTCTTCCTGAAACAGAAGCTTCACGTGTTCGCGCCGGGGACTTATTCAGCCTTAACCGCCAATCTTTTGCTCCTTTATATTGCTTTTTGTTTTGCAGAAGTGATATTATTCTATAGAGCAGAAAAACAGATCTTTGGATCGGCTGTCTTTGCGGCGGCGGTGCTGTCCGTGGGATCCGCGGCCATTGTGCCGGAGGTTCCCCTTCGGATTTTCTATCCGTTTTTATATCTGTCCTGGCTTTTATTAGCCTACCTGTACGGCCGGATTTTACTGATCGAGGCCAGACGGATTCCTTTGTCAGCCGCCTGCACGCTGGCGTTTTTAGTCATGATCAGCATACCGAACCTGAAGAGCATTTACACAGGCTATAAAATGAATTATCAGGTGCTCATGTACGACGACGCAGTGTTTAAGGAGAGCGCCGAGGCCATCCGCCAGGGAGCGGATATCGAGACTATCGAGGTCTACGAGCTGCCGGATCTGCTGTGCAAAAACGAGGTAGTATATGATGAGAATTTCTCCTTTATGATTGCCTGGATGAGGCAGTATTACGATCTCCCGGAATACGTGGAGTTTGAGTACAGGCCTCTTAGCAGCATGGAGGATTTGAGACGGTAATGATTTCCGGCGTCCCGCTTCCGGGATTGGGCCGGGAGATTCAGAAAGAATGAGGAGGTACGTTCCAGATGAAAGTTGTAATATTGGCAGGGGGATTCGGAACCCGGATCAGCGAGGAAAGCCATCTGAAGCCCAAGCCCATGATCGAGATTGGCGAGCGGCCTATTTTGTGGCACATTATGAAGCACTATTCCCAGTATGGATTCCATGAATTCGTCATCTGCCTGGGATATAAGCAGTATGTGGTGAAGGAGTTTTTTGCCGATTACTTCCTCCATACCTCCGACGTGACCTTTGACCTGGCCAATAACCAGATGGAGGTCCACAACAACTACGCGGAGCCGTGGAAGGTGACGCTGGTGGATACGGGACTGCACACCATGACAGGAGGCCGCATCAAGCGGATTAAGGATTACGTGGGGGACGAGACCTTCCTGCTCACCTACGGGGACGGAGTGTCCGACGTGAATCTGGACGAGCTTTTGAAGTTCCACAGACAGCACGGAAAGATTGCCACTATTACAGGCGTCAACGTGGGCCAGCGGTTCGGCGTGCTGGAGGTGGACGACCAGGGAGCCATCACGGCCTTCAGGGAGAAGAACGACGACGACGGCAAGATTGTAAACGGCGGCTTTATGGTCATGGAGCCGAAGGTATTTGACTATATTGAGGGAGATTCCACGGTCTTTGAGAAGGCGCCTCTGGAGCATCTGGCGGCGGACAAGGAGCTGATGGTGTACCGCCACAATGGTTTCTGGCACTGCATGGATACCCAGCGGGATAAGAACCATCTGGAAGAGATGTGGCAGAGCGGCAAGGCGCCGTGGAAGACCTGGGAGAACTAGGAGGGACTATGACAAATCCGATTTTTGACTTTTACAGGGGAAAACGCGTCCTGGTAACAGGGCATACGGGCTTTAAGGGATCCTGGCTCTGCGAGATCCTTCTGCTGGCGGGGGCCCAGGTTACGGGATACAGCCTGAATCCGCCTTCGGATCCCTCTCTGTTTGAGCTTCTGGGCCTTTCAGAGCGCATGGACAGCCGGATTGGGGACGTGCGGGATCTGGCGCATATGAAGCAGGTGTTTGAGGAGACACAGCCGGAGATCGTGCTGCATCTGGCGGCCCAGCCGATTGTCAGGGAATCCTACAAAAATCCTGTGTATACCTACGAGACAAACGTGATGGGAACGGTTCATCTTCTGGAGTGCGCAAGACTCTGCCCCTCCGTCCGCTCCCTGGTCAACGTGACGACAGACAAGGTCTACGAGAACAGAGAGTGGGAGTACGGCTACAGGGAGACGGATCGGTTAGACGGCTACGATCCTTACTCTAACAGCAAATCCTGTTCCGAGCTTGTGACTCACAGCTATGTGAAGGCCTTTTTCGGGGAGGAGACTTCCCCGGCTGTCTCCGCCTGCCGGGCAGGAAATGTCATAGGCGGAGGAGACTTTGCGGCGGACCGCATTGTCCCGGACTGCATCAGGGCCATGCAGAAGGGGGAGGAGATCGCGGTGAGAAATCCGTATTCCACCCGCCCCTATCAGCATGTGCTGGAGCCGCTGTACCTGTACCTGACTGTGGCCATGCGCCAGTATGAGGATCGCTCCTTTGCCGGATACTATAACGTAGGCCCGGACGACGAAGACTGCATTGCCACGGGAGAACTGGTGGATCTGTTCTGCGGATTCTGGGGCGGGGAGGCCAGATGGGAAAACCGGTACGACGGAGGCCCCCACGAGGCCAATTTCCTGAAGCTGGACTGCTCCCGTGTGAAGAAGATCTTTGGCTGGCGGCCCAGATACCATGTGTCCCAGGCAGTGGAGAAGACGGTGGAGTGGACGAAGGAGTGGCTTTCAGGAGGAGACGTGAGAGCCTGCACAGACCGGCAGATAGAAGAATTTTTTATGAAATAGCAATCATCAGACAGAGAGACGAGGAAATCATATGAACGAAAAAGAAGCACGCAGCCAGATCCTTTCCCTGGTTGCCGATTACTGCAGAGAATTTCACAATAAAAAAGAGGCGTTCAAGGAGGGAGACCGCATCCCTTACGCGTCCCGCGTCTACAATGAAGACGAGATGGTAAACCTGGTGGACAGCGCCCTGGAGTTCTGGCTCACCTCAGGCCGCTACACAGACGAATTTGAGGCAGAGTTAGCCAGATACCTGGGCGTGCGTTACTGCTCCCTGGTAAACTCCGGCTCCTCAGCCAACCTGCTGGCCTTTATGGCCCTGACTTCTCCTCTTTTAGGAGAGCGCAGAATCTGCAGGGGAGACGAGATTATCACAGTGGCCGCAGGATTTCCTACCACAGTAACTCCGGCCATCCAGTACGGAGCCGTGCCTGTGTTTGTGGATGTGGCCATCCCCCAGTACAACATTGACGTGACAAAGCTGGAGGCGGCGCTGTCTGAGAAGACGAAAGCCGTTATGCTGGCCCACACGCTGGGCAACCCCTTTGACCTGAAGGCAGTGAAGGCATTCTGCGACGCCCACGGTCTGTGGCTGGTGGAGGACAACTGCGACGCCCTGGGAAGCCGCTATGAGATAGACGGGGAAATGAAGTTTACGGGAACCATCGGAGATATCGGAACCTCCAGCTTCTACCCGCCCCACCACATGACCATGGGAGAGGGAGGAGCCGTGTATACGGACAACGCCCTGTTAAATAAGATTATCCGTTCCTTCCGCGACTGGGGCCGGGACTGCGTCTGCCCGTCCGGCTGCGACAACCTGTGCGGCCACCGGTTTGACCGCCAGTACGGGGAGCTGCCCTTAGGCTATGACCACAAGTACGTATATTCTCATTTCGGCTACAACTTAAAGGCTACGGATATGCAGGCAGCGGTGGGATGCGCCCAGCTGAAGAAATTCCCGTCCTTTGTGGAGCGCAGAAAGCACAACTTTGCCCGCCTTCACAAGGCTCTGGAGGGAACAGAGGACAGGCTGATTCTTCCTGTGGCCTGCGAACACTCGGATCCCAGCTGGTTCGGCTTCCTCATTACCTGCAAACAGGGCGTGGATCGGAACAAGGTGGTTCAGTATGTGGAGGAGAGAGGCGTTCAGACCAGAATGCTGTTTGCCGGAAATCTGATTAAGCATCCCTGCTTCGACGAGATGAGAAAGACAGGGGAGGGCTACCGCGTATCCGGAACCCTGGAAAACACAGACAGGATTATGGCGGATACCTTCTGGGTAGGCGTATATCCGGGCATGACGGACGAGATGATTGACTACATGGCGAAAACCATCAGAGAGGCCCTGACACAGGCCTGAAACGCTGGTTTAAGAAAGACTGGACAAAGAGGAGAGATTCATGGAACACTGGGATCTGACAAGGGTTCACGAGGCCAATTTAAAGCTTTTAAAGGAGATTGACCGAATCTGCCGGAAATATAAAATTAAATATATGATTGACTCTGGCACGCTGCTGGGCGCAGTCCGGCATCAGGGCTTTATCCCCTGGGACGACGATGCGGACGTGATTTTCACCCGCCCTAATTATGAGAAATTTTTGAAGGTGGCAGGACGGGAGCTGCCGGAGGGGATGACGCTTCTGCGGCCGGAGGATATCCGGGGAGGAAAGGTGTTCTATGATTTTACCACCCGCATCATTTACGACAACAGCCGCGTTCACGAGGATAATGAGCAGATGCAGTTTTACGAGGGAAAACTGAACCATATCTGGGTGGATCTGTTCATTATAGACCGCCTTCCGGAGAGCCGGTTCGGGGCGTTTTTCGCCAAATTTCTTCAGAAGGTGGTGTACGGCATGGCCATTGCCCACAGGGATCGGATCGACTTTTCCAAGTACAGCCTGGCAGACAAAATCCGGGTGGGAACGCTGTCCGCAGCCGGGCGGCTGGTTCCCATGCCGGCGCTGTTCCGCCTCCAGACAGCCCTGGCGGCCAAGGACAGGAACAAACGGACCGGAAAACGCTACTGCAGCAATTATCAGCCGGATTTTCTCTATGTGACGCTGGACGAGGACTGGTGCGAAAAGACGGTGGATCTGCCTTTTGAGGATACAGTTTTGATGGCGCCGGAGGGATTTGAACACGTGCTTTCCATCCTGTACGGAGACTACATGACTCTGCCTCCGGAGGAGAAGCGGGTTCCGGCCCATTCCAGCATTGAAATCCAGATTCTGGATTAAGGAGACACACGACAATGAAGAAAATTTCAATTATCGTTTCAGTATATAACGAGGAATCTGCCCTGCGGCAGTTTTACGGGGAGTCGAAGCCGATTTTTGACGCGCTGCCTTGGGATTATGAGCTTTTGTTTGTCAATGACGGAAGCTCCGACGGTTCCCTGGCTATTTTAAAGGAGTTTGCGGCCCAGGATCCAAAGGTGAAGCTGGTGAATTTCTCCAGGAACTTTGGCCATGAAGCGGCTATGATCGCCGGCATCGACCATTTCGACGGCGACGGACTTGTCTGCATGGACGCGGATCTCCAGCATCCGCCGGAGTGTGTGGCCCAGATTATTGAAAAATTCGAGGAGGGCTATGAGGTCATCAACATGGTCCGGACGAAGAATAAGTCGGCGGGACTGATCAAAAATATCACCTCCGGCGGCTTCTACAAGGTAATCAACACCATTTCCGATGTGAAGCTGGAGCCAAACGCCTCCGACTTCTTTGCCATGACGGCCAATGCGGCGGATGTTTTAAAGCAGAGCTACCGGGAGAAGGTGCGCTTCCTCAGAGGCTACGTCCAGAACATCGGCTTTAACAGGACGAACATCGAGTACGAGGCCAGGGCCAGAGTGGCGGGAGAGAGCAAGTACAGCTTAAAGAAGCTGTTTAAATTCTCCATCAACACGATCCTGTGCTTCTCCGACCTGCCCTTAAAGCTTGGAATCTATTCCGGCGTCTTCGTGGGGATGATGGGCGTGCTTTTGATGATTTACACTATCTATGGAAGGATGGTCCACGGGGCCCCCAGCGGCTACGCTACCATTGTGGTGGTGATGTGCTTTATGTTTGCCATGCTGTTTGTGATTGTGGGAATCATAGGAGAGTATATCGCCATTATCTTCACAGAGCTGAAGGACAGGCCGATCTACATTGTGAAGGAGACAGCCAATATAGAGGAAAAATAGCAGGAGAGAAACATTTTCCGCGCTTCGCTGAAAGCCGCCGGGAGATGTTTCTCTCTTGCCGTATCAGAAGACAGGATGGGAATTTCTTAAGAACCTGCTTTAAATATGAAGATTTTTTGAATTTTTCAAAAATGGGTATAAAAACCCAGGGGGATATTATATAATACCAATTACGAACTACGAGGAGGTATGAAGAATGAGAAAAATCCTGGTTTTATTAGCCTGCGCTGCTGTTCTCAGCGGATGCGCTCCCAAGAGCAATATCGTATCCCCTGACAGCACAGAGGGGACTGTGGCTGGACAGCCGGATTTTGACGCCAAGGATGACGTGGAAATTGACTGGGAACAGGCCAAGGTGGATGCGGAGGACATTTTCACCGATACGAAGGAGTATCCCTACAGCGTAGATTTCCATCTTCTGCTGCAGCCGGAGCAGAAGGAGATCATGTTAGTCTGGGTAGTGAAGGACGATCTTCCTTCCAATCAGATTGCAAAGTATTCAGAGGCTCTCGTAAAGGGCTTTAACGATATGGTAGCCACACAGGACTTCTCCATCGAGCGTTCCAGCGATACCAGCTACGGAGGACTCTGGAAGACCTACGGGCTCTCCTATGGACTGGCTCCGGAGAGTACCCAGGACGATGAGGATACCTGGTTTATCAGCGGAAGCTACCCGGCGGGAACGGATTTCAAGCTTCCGTCAGCCGAGGAGATTCAGAAGGCAGTGGACAGCGTAGAGGCGGCCGAGGCGGCTGATGCGGCTGAGACAGAGGCCCCGGAGGAGGAAGCTTCTGAGAATTCCGAGGAAGAACCGGCAGAGGAGAACGAGGCCGATACAGCTGAATAGGACAGGCTGTTTTCAGCAGAGAACCGTGCATTTCATTGGAGATGCGCGGTTTTTTGCTTTATAGGGAAAAGCGTCCTATGAAATAAAGAATGCTCCGCAGGAATCGCACTGCGGCGTTGCGGTATTGTGATGCTGAAGCAGCCCGCCGCAGGCGGATTACAGATAGGGACTGATTGTACAGAAAGAAATACAAAACTGCCTGCAAGAAAGTGCTTTACAAAAACACTTTAGTATGCTACCATAGTAGCACAATAAAACAGGAAGAAACAGTTACAGTCACAGACAGGAGGAGCGATTATGAAAAAGAGAGTATGGGCAATGGGAGCGGCAGTTATGATGATGGGAGCACTGACAGCATGCGCAGGCGGATCCGATTCCAAGGCGGCTTCCACGCAGGCGGAGGAAAGCGGCACAGAGGCAGGAAAAGGAGCTGTTTCCGAGAGCGAAGGAGACGATACGGAGACGAGGCAGGCAGAGAGAACAGATGAGACTTCAGAGGGAGGAACCTTTACAGTTGGCTTTGACCAGGATTTCCCGCCTATGGGCTTTGTGGGAGAAGACGGGGAGTATACAGGCTTTGATTTGGAGCTGGCTCAGGAGACTGCCAAGAGGCTGGGTCTTACCTATGTGGCTCAGCCTATTGCCTGGGATGCGAAAAATATGGAGCTGGAGTCAGGAAACATTGACTGTATCTGGAACGGCTTTACCATGACTGGAAGAGAGGACGAGTACACCTGGTCTGAGCCGTATATGGAGAACAGCCAGGTGGTAGTGGTGATGGAGAACTCTGGAATTGAGACTTTGGAAGATCTGGCAGGAAAGATTGTGGAGGTTCAGGCAGATTCTTCCGCAGAGGCGGCTTTAAAGGAAATGCCTGATCTGACCTCCACCTTTGGAACGCTTCAGACAACTCCTGATTATAATACGGCTTTCATGGATCTGGAGATGGGCAGCGTAGATGCCATCGCCATGGACGTGATTGTGGCCGGATACCAGATGCAGGAGCGAGAGGGAAGCTTTAAGATTCTGGAGGAGTCTCTGGCATCAGAGGAGTACGCCATCGGCTTTAAGAAGGGAAATACAGAGCTGTGCGAAAAGGTGCAGCAGACCCTGGAGGAGATGGCGGCAGACGGAACCATGGCTGAGATTTCAGAGAAATGGTTTGGCGAGGACATTACCACAGTGGGAAAATAAGCCAGGATCAGAGACAGAAACAGAACGGCGAAAGAACAAAAAAACAGCAAAAATAGAACGATAACAGGACAGGGGATAAAAAGCCATGGATTTATTGCAGATTATGAAACAGCTGGCAGGAGGAATGGGAACCAGCATTGAGATTTTTACAGTGACGCTTCTGGTCTCCCTTCCTCTGGGGCTTCTTATCTCCTTTGGAAGAATGTCGAAGAACCCGGTTTTAAGGGCAGCGGTGAAATTTTATATTTCGATTATGAGGGGAACGCCCCTGATGCTTCAGCTGATGGTAGTATATTTCGGCCCCTACTATCTGTTCGGAATCCGGGTGGGCAACGGCTACCGCCTGTGGGCGGCATTTATCGGATTTGCCGTCAACTATGCCGCTTATTTCGCTGAGATTTACCGCAGCGGCATCCAGTCCATGCCGGCGGGACAGTATGAGGCGGCGAAGCTGTTAGGATACACAAAATATCAGACCTTTTTCCGCATTATCTTCCCGCAGGTGGTAAAACGGATTCTGCCGTCCATTACCAACGAGGTGATCACTCTGGTAAAGGACACGTCCCTGGCCTTCACGATCAGCGTGATGGAGATGTTCACAGTGGCCAAGGCCCTGGCTTCCTCCCAGGTGAGCATGGTTCCCTTTGTGGCGGCTGGACTGTTTTACTATATTTTTAATCTGCTGGTGGCTTCCTTTATGGAGTATGCAGAGAAGAAGATGAATTATTATCAGTAGCGGGGAGAGAACATGAGCGTATTAGAGATTAAAAATATTGAGAAGTCCTTTGGGGGCAGCCGGGTGCTGAAAGACATTTCCATTCAGGTGGAAGACGGGAAGATTGTTTCCATTATCGGTCCTTCCGGATCGGGAAAGTCCACTCTGCTGCGGTGCGCGGCCATGCTGGAGACCATGGATCGGGGCGCTGTGCTCTATGAAGGCAGAAAGGCAGTGTGGAACCAGGGGGACGGCCGCGTTCAGTATGCGGGAAAGGAGGAAATGAAAGAGATTCAGGCCATGTACGGCCTGGTGTTCCAGAATTTTAACCTGTTTCCCCACTATTCGGTGCTGAAAAACATTACGGACGCGCCCATTCACGTGCAGAAGAGAAAGAGAGAGGAGGCTGAGGCGGAAGCCAGAGAGCTGCTGGCTAAGATGGGGCTTTCTGACAAGGCGGATATGTATCCCTGCCAGCTTTCCGGAGGCCAGCAGCAGAGAGTGGCAATCGCCAGAGCCTTGGCTTTGCATCCCAGGATTCTGTTCTTTGACGAGCCCACCTCAGCCCTGGATCCGGAGCTGACAAAGGAAGTTTTAAAGGTCATCCGCTCTCTGGCTGACCTGAATATCGCTATGGTCATCGTGACTCACGAGATGGCCTTTGCCAGGGAGATATCTGACCGTGTTATTTTCATGGCAGACGGAGTGATTGTGGAGGAGGGAAAGCCGGAGAAGGTCTTTTCCTCGGAAAACGAAAGAACACGGGCGTTTATCTCCGGTATTTCCGGCTGACGAAAGCCTGGAGGAAGTCTCTAGTTGCCGCCTACGTCCAGACCGCTGTGGTAGGAGTAATTTCCAAGCTCCATGAGAAGCTTGTGGAAATCCTGCTCCTCCAGAGGGATTCCGCTGGACAGGCAGGCGTTAAAGTAGTAGTACACATTGTGCAGCTTGTTCAGTGTCAGGTGGAACAGGTCGACAAAAGAGTCTGTAGAAGCCAGCGCCTTATTCCAGGGATTGCACCAGGGCTCGTGATCCAGGTTGCAGCATTTGCGGGGATCGGAAAAGGTGTCTGTCACCAGCTTGGCGGAGGCCACCGGATGGCTGACGAACAGGGATTCCACAATCGCGATGCCGCCCTTTTTCTTGCCCGACTTATCAGCCAGAGTCCGGCATCCCACCCGCATAGCCCAGATGGAACGGTGGACCATAGCCGGAGTAATCTGGAAATTATTCCGGTAGGTGATGGGATAGTAGGCGTCGTTAATACAGCTGGCTAGGAAATGGGAGACAAACTGCATTTCCTGGCCGTTCAGGCAGATAGTGGCCGTCTGATTAAATTCAGACGGCTTCTTTTTTTTGTATTTGTACAGGAGAATGGCGTCAATGTCATTTTCCAGCGCCGCATGCTTTCCGTGGTGGACGGCAGACGGATTAGAGGTGTCGTACCCAATGCGGCCGTACACGTAGGGGTGGCACACATAGTCCGCAATGTAATGGTTCATAAAGCCGGCCAGATAGGCGGCAGCCTGCTCTTTCTGCTGTCTGGACTGCAGACGAGAGAGACGGTTTAAGGAGCAACGGAAAAATTCATTGATATGGTGCTCGTGCATGTAGGAGCCTACGTTCCTGTAATCTCTGTGGCGCAGGACAGGAATATAGTAGAAAAACATATCCGGCCCCTGCAGTCCCAGCTGGTAGAGCCAGCGGTACTTGGCGATAATACGTTTCAGCTGGTTGTTGGGAAGATCATTGTAGGCCTTCATACCGAAAATATAGTGAGTGGTAAATCCTGGCATAAATACCGCCTTCTTTCTATGAAAAATTTTAAAACGACTGTACGTTGACGTTAGCGTCAAGACACAAGGACTAGCTTGTCTTTGGCCTGCTGACGTTAACACCAGTATAGCACAATTTTCACAGGAGTGCAGGGGAAGAATAAGGAAATCAGGAATGAAAGTGGAGGAACCGCGAAAGGATGTCTTTTCGCGCCTGTGTTTTGCTTCAGGATGCGGTCATGGAGTGGGAAAAAAGGGCATACCCTTGACTATAGGATGGAAAAGAGAGGACAGCCATTCGAAAGAGAGGGAAGAGCGATGGTGCAGTGGATTCTAGGAATCGTGTGGGGCCCCTGGCTGACAGTTTTGTTTCTGGCGGCGGGAATTTATTTTACAGTCCGTTTTCGCGGATTTCAGATCACAGGGTGCTTCCTATGGTGGAGAGAGACAGCTGGAAGCCTGCTGAAGGGCGGGAACAAGGAGAAGAAAGGTCAGTTTGCCTCCGCCTGCACGGCTCTGGCAGCCACAGTGGGGACGGGAAATATTGCAGGCGTGGCGGCCGCAGTAGCTGTGGGAGGGCCGGGAGCCGTATTCTGGATGTGGGCGTCCGCTGTCCTTGGCATGATGACCGCTTATGCGGAGGTGTATCTGGGAAGAAAATACCGGTACAAGGATAAGAATGGAAGACCTGTCTGCGGTCCCTATGCTTACCTGGAAAAAGGGCTGGGGATGAGATGGATGGGACTTCTCTACGCGGCCTTCTGTGTTCTGGCCTCTCTGGGGATGGGCAGTATGGTACAGGCCAACGCGGTGGCCCAGAGCGCGGACTTTTCAGCGTCCATTCCCCTGCCTGTCACAGGGGCAGTTCTGACCGTTCTTGTCATGGCGGTGATTTTCGGAGGAGCCGGGCGGATTTCTGCGGCCGCAGTCAGCCTGGTTCCTGTATCGGCCGCATTTTATATGGGCCTGTGTGCCGTTATTCTTCTGTTTCATGCCAAAGAGCTTCCAGGGGCGTTTCTTCTTATAGTAAAAGACGCTTTTTCAGCAGAGAGCGCGGCTGGGGGAGCTGCAGGAGTACTGACTGGGAAAGCGGTGCGGTATGGAATTTCCAGAGGCGTGTTTTCCAATGAAGCGGGGCTTGGAAGCCTGGCGGTTCTCCACGGGGAGGCCGAGGCGCCGGAGGAGTTTGAAAGGGTTGGAAATCCGTTTGCCAGGGAACAGGGGGTGTGGGCTGTCTTTGAAGTATTTTTTGATACGATTGTCAGCTGTACTATGACGGCGTTGGTGCTTTTGTGCGTGGGAGGAAGCCGGACTCCGGCAGACGTGGGACAGGGGGAGGCGATGGCAGGAAGCGCCTGGGTGGCATCCTGCTTTTCCTCCTGCTTTGGAGAGCTTGGAGGAGGGCTTGTATCCCTGGCTATGAGCCTCTTTGCCTTTGCCACCATCATCGCCTGGTTCTATCTGGGAAGCCAGGCACTCAGCTATCTGACGGAGGGAAAGCCGTGGAAAAAAAGCGTTCAGCTGTGCTATGGCTTTTTCTATCTGAACGCAGTCTTTTTCGGGTGCGTGGCCAGGCTCACTCTGGTGTGGGATTTGTCGGATATCTTTAACGGGCTGATGGCTGTCCCCAATCTGATCGGCCTGTTTCTTCTGCGCCGCCAGGTGGAGAAGCCGTGGGAGGGGAAGAGGTAAGGGTGAAACCGTTGGAAACAGATGCGCCAGGAAAAATTTTCTTGTTCCATTTAAAGTCACCGAAAATTTTTCCTGGCGCATAAGGGGGATGGTACAGAAGGGGGCTTCAGGTTGGCTGCACCAGATATGTAAGACTCAGCAGTAATTATTAACCGCAATGTGACACTGCTTAGGACAAAACTGCAGGCTGGGCGATAATGGCGGGGCTTTCGCAGGGAGACCCGTACTGATTTCTGCCACCGGGCGAAATGTTTGAGCCGTAAGGCGAGTTTTCGTTGTAGTTTCCTCTTGGGCATGGTATAATATGAACACTTGACGAGGTCTTTCATGAGTCTAGTGAGAATACATACCTGCCCCACTTAGCGAGGTCTTTTCGAGCTTAGTGGGCATGGTATAATAAAATGACAAAAGCATACATTTCACCACTTCGAACCTGGTTCCAGGTTCCTATTTCTCTGATTCCTATCTTTCAGAACATCAGAAAATCTATGCTTTTTCCCAAATTTATATCAGAGCAGGAGATTTTCAATTCTGGAAGCTCCTGCAAAAGGAGGTCAAATGAATCAGAAACAACATGGCCGGAATATGGTTCCGGCAGGCTGGCAGCAGGTACAGTCTCAGCCCTTTGAAGCGTCTTCGCAGGCAGAGCTTCAAAGACCAGTTAACCGCAGCTACAAGGATACGCTGTTTCGTATGCTCTTCCAAGAGAAGGAGGCTCTTCTGTCTCTCTATAACGCGGTGGGGCAGACGGACTACAAGGACGCGTCACAGCTGGAGATTGTAACCTTAGAAAATGCCATTTACATGAACATGAAGAACGATCTGGCGTTTCTCATTAACCTGGAGCTGAACCTCTATGAGCATCAGTCCACCTGGAATCCTAACATGCCCCTGAGAGATCTCTTCTACGTGGCAAAGGAATATGAGCAGCTGATTCGAAAGGAAACCCTCTATTCCTCCCGGCTGGTGAAGCTGCCGGTTCCCAGATTCCTTGTTTTCTGCAACGGCAGGATGCCGGATCAGGCGGAAAAGATCGTTTTAAAGCTGTCGGATTCCTTTGAAAAGCGGACCGGGGAGCCAGAGCTGGAACTGAAGGTGACGGTGCTGAACATCAACGCTGGCTGCAACGAGACGCTGATGAACGCCTGCAGGCTGTTAAAGGAATATTCCCTCTATGTGGCCCGGGTCCGCTCTTACGCCTCTCAGATGGATATGAACGCAGCGGTCAACCAGGCGGTGGAGGAATGTATCAGCGAAGGAATCCTGGCAGATTTTCTCTTAAAATCACGGGCGGAGGTAGTAGCTATGAGCATTTTTGAATACGATGAAGAACGGGAGCTGATTAAAAAGGCGGAGTTTGAGTGTGGGAAGGAAGAGGGAATCAAAGCTGGAATCGAATTAGGTAAAGCGCAGGGCATTGAATTAGGCAAAGCACAGGGCATTGAGCTGGGTAAAATCCAGGGTATCGCAGCCTTAATTCACGCTTTCCGGGATCTGGGCGCTTCCAGGGAAGCTGCTCTTCTTTCTCTGAAAAAGCAGTTTTCCCTCTCTGAAGAGGAGGCTGAAAGGCAGCTGGAACAACTCTGGCCTATGGCATAGCAGGGCTGTTAAAGGGATATTCCTTCTACGTGGCCCGGGTCCGCGCCTACGCCTCTAAGATGGATATGAACACAGCAGTCAACCGGACAGTGGAGGCCTGAATCAGAAAACCAGGCCTAATCAGAGTAGAAAAGGAATTTTCCGGTACCTTTTAATTGGAACGAGGAAAATTTCTTTTCTTCTCTATGCTGTCTCTCTTCAGATTTTGCAGCTTTTGGTGGGCTTTTGCCGGCCTTACATGTTAATTCTTGCAATCCGCCGCCACATTTGATACACTTGTATCAGACTGGCCGGGACACGGCCTGGCGCCGTCTGATGCAGGCGGCGCAATGAATACTCAGGAGGATATCACGATGCAGAATCCAGTTATTACCATTGAGATGGAAAGCGGGGACGTAATCAAGGCAGAGCTCTACCCGGAGATTGCCCCGAACACAGTAAATAACTTTATCAGCCTTGTAAAGAAGGGCTTCTATGACGGACTTATTTTCCACCGCGTGATCCGCGGCTTTATGATCCAGGGCGGCTGCCCGGATGGAAATGGAACCGGAGGCCCGGGCTATTCCATCAAGGGAGAGTTTGCCCGCAACGGCTTTAAGAATGATTTAAAGCATACTCCAGGCGTGCTTTCTATGGCCAGAGCCATGCATCCAGATTCCGCAGGTTCTCAGTTCTTCATTATGCACGAGACTTCTCCGCATTTAGACGGCGAGTATGCGGCGTTCGGCCATGTGACAGAGGGCATGGATGTGGTCAATAAGATCGCTGAGTGCAGAACCGACTGGAGCGACCGCCCCATGAAGGCTCAGAAGATGAAGAAGGTGACAGTGGAGACCTTCGGAGAGGATTATCCAGAACCAGAAAAATGCTGATTGAAAGAGAGATAGAGGTAAACGGCTCTCTGTTTCAGGCAGTTATATCAGACGACAGACAGGCTCTCCAGGCCGCATACGCGGCAGGGAGAGCCGTTGTCGGCTTATGGCAGAGGAAAGCGGAAAAAGAGAGAGAAGAGGGTGGGGCGGCAGAAAGAAGTGAAACAGAGGAGATTCCCGATCTCTCCCCTGCTCTCTACTTGGTGGAAAGGCTGGAGGACGCGGACGAAGAACTTCTGAAAAAGGCCGTGTGCCGCCGGTTTTCCATGCCCTGGACGATTGCGGAGACGAAACGCCTTCTGATCCGGGAGTTTAAGGCCAGCGACGTGCTGCCTGACGAGGAGGAGGAATTTCGGACGCCAGAGCTTCTGTCCTCCTACATTGCCTGCCAGTACCGGTTTTATGAGAGCGGGCTGTGGGCGCTGATAGAGAAGGCCACAGGGAAGATTGTGGGAAAGGCGGGAATCACAGACGGAGAGCTGGGATATCATATTTACAAAGAATACAGAAGAAGAGGGCTGGCAGAGGAGGCGTGCCGGGCCATTATCCGGCGGGAGAAGGAAGAGGGCAGAACCTGTGTGAGACTGCAGGCCAGAGCGGACAATATGGCTTCCAGAAGACTGGCAGAAAAGCTGGGATTCGTACAGACTGAAGAGGAGATTTGCTCAATTGGTTCTTGTATTTTATATGTACTGAGTATATAATATATTGTATACAAAAAAATACAAAAATACAAAATTCAGCAGCAAGATACAGCCTGAGCTGAGAGGGAGGTCTATGATAAAGCATCTGGGACTGAAAGCTTACGGAAAGGTGAACCTGGGCCTTGACGTAGTGAGGAGAAGAGAGGACGGTTATCACGAAGTCAGGATGATTATGCAGACAGTGGGGATTTATGACCGGATTGACCTTATGAGACGGGACCAGCCGGGAATCGGGATTGAGACGAATCTCTACTATCTGCCTGACAATGAGAACAATCTGGCCTACAAGGCCGCCAGGCTTTTGATGGATGAGTTTGATATCAAAGAGGGCGTAAATATCCGCATTAAAAAGTTTATCCCTGTGGCGGCGGGGATGGCCGGCGGCAGTTCAGACGCAGCGGCAGTCCTCTTCGGAGTCAACAAAATGTTTTCCCTGGGTCTTTCCATGGAGGAGCTGATGAAGCGCGGCGTAAGACTGGGGGCCGATGTGCCCTACTGCCTTATGAGGGGAACCGCGCTTTCAGAGGGGATTGGAGAGATTCTGACGCCGCTTGATCCGGTGCCTCAGTGCCAGGTTCTGATTGCCAAGCCGTCTGTCAGCGTTTCCACAAAATTTGTTTATGAAAACCTGCATGTCAATCAGCTGCCAAAGACGGCTCATCCGGATATTGACCGCCTGATGCGGGCCATTGAGGACAGGGATCTCAGGGGACTGGCTGAAAATATGGGGAATATTTTGGAGACAGTGACGATTCCGGCCCATCCGGTGATTCAGGATATCAAGGACAAGATGATGGCCATGGGCGCGGTGGGAGCCATGATGAGCGGAAGCGGCCCTACGGTGTTCGGGCTTTTCATGAGTCCGGCCAGGGCGGAGGAGGCATACGAGGAAATGCGCTACGGATCCGCTGCTTCTATGGCCAGACAGGTCTACCTGACTCGATTTTATAACAGAAACAAAGACGCAGACATAAGACAGGGGAATGAAAGAAATGGGAAATAATTTTCAGGTAAATATGAACGAGTATCTTCCGCTCAGAGACGTGGTTTTCAACACGCTGCGCCAGGCGATTTTAAAGGGGGAGCTGGCTCCTGGGGAGAGGCTGATGGAGATTCAGCTGGCGGAGAAGCTGGGCGTCAGCCGCACGCCTATCCGGGAGGCAATCCGCAAGCTGGAGCTGGAGGGCCTGGTGCTTATGATTCCCAGAAAAGGGGCGGAGGTTGCCAGAATTTCTGAGAAGAGTATGCGGGACGTGCTGGAGGTACGCCGTTCTCTGGAGGAGCTGGCCATTGAGCTGGCCTGCGAGAGGATGACGGAAGAGGACTTTAAGGAGCTTGATCTGGCTCAGAACGCATTCAAAAAGGCAGTGGCCGGGGGAACTGCCATGGAGATCGCGGAGACAGACGAGGCCTACCACGATATTATTTACAACAGTACAGGAAACACAAGGCTGGTGCAGATCCTGAACAATCTGCGGGAGCAGATGTACCGCTACCGCCTGGAATACATCAAGGACGAAGAAAAACGCCAGATTCTCTTGGCGGAGCACAGAAAGATCTACAGGGCTCTCTGCTCCCGCCATGTGGAGGAGGCCAAACAGGCCATGCGGGAACACATTGACAATCAGGAAATCACCGTACTGAAGAATATAAAGGAGCAGGAGAATGACTTTTAAGGAATTATACCTGTCAGGGCAGATTGAATTTGATGAAATTGACCGCTACATCAGCCGCTGGAACCGCTCTGACGACGAGAGAACCCTTGCAAAATATCTGGGACTGAACGCCGAGGAGGAGGACGTCTGGATTGATGACAGCGACGAGGCGCTGCAGGATCTGTTAGATTCCTACGAAAGGGTGAAGGGAACACCGGTTACCCTGGGAAAAACGGGAATTATTGTCAATAAGAACGGCTTTGGCGCCCTTCCCATTCAGCGGATTGGAAAGGAAGAGGCCGCTGTCCTTCTTAAAAAGGCCTATGACGGCGGAATCAGATATTTCGACACGGCCAGGGCCTATTCAGACAGCGAGGAAAAGATTGGATATGCGCTGAAGGACGTGAGAAGCCATATTTATATTGCCACAAAGACTATGGCCTCCACGCCGGAGAAGTTCTGGGAGGATCTGGAGACCAGCCTGCGGCTTCTGCAGACGGATTACATAGATGTGTACCAGCTCCACAATCCGCCGGTCTGCCCGAAATCGGGAGATGAGACTGGGCTGTACGACGCCATGCTGGAGGCAAAGAAACAGGGAAAAATCCGGTTTATCGGCATTACTAACCACCGGATCGACGTGGCGGAGGAAGCGGTGGAGTCAGGGCTCTACGATACGCTTCAGTTCCCGTTCAACTACCTGTCTACCGAGAGGGAGAGGGCCCTGGCAGAGAAATGCCGGGAAAAGGATATGGGATTTATTGCCATGAAGGGCCTTTCCGGCGGTCTGCTGACCAACTCGGCCGCCGTCTACGCCTATATGGCCCGGTATGAGAATGTGCTTCCTATCTGGGGGATTCAGAAGGAAAAGGAGCTGGATGAATTTTTAAGCTATATTGACCAGCCTCCGGTTCTGGACGAGACGCTTCAGAAGGTGATAGATTCAGATATCGAGACTCTGGCAGGCGATTTCTGCCGCGGATGCGGCTACTGTATGCCCTGCCCGGTGGGAATCGAGATCAATAACTGCGCCAGAATGTCTCTGCTTCTGCGCCGCTCTCCGTCTGCCGGCCATCTGTCGCCGGAAGGCCAGGCCAAGATGAAGAAAATCGAGGACTGCCTCCACTGCGGAGCATGTAAGAGCAAATGTCCTTACGGCCTCGACACACCGAAGCTTTTAGAGGAAAATTATAAAGATTACATGGAAGTCCTGGCAGGGAAAGAAATGTAAGTAAATGAAAAAGAGAGGGGAAGAGTTCCTGCGGCTTTCAGCCGAACCGCAGGAACCCTTCCCCTCTTAGCTTATCCATGCCGCATATCTGCGAATACGAAACATACTGAAAACAAAATGTAAAACTTTTATAAATTCTGTTTTCACATCTTGACAAGGTGACAGGGTGTCACTATAATAAGTGACAGCTTGTCACTAGAGCGGCAGGCGTTATGAGAAGATGATGTATGAAAGTATGAAAAGAGCAGGGGGAGCGTTATGCCGTCAGAGCGATTTTACCGTCTTTCGGAAGAAAAGAGGAAGATGATTTGTGAAGCGGCAATTAAAGAATTTGCCAGAGTAACGATTGATAAGGTTTCAATTAACCAGATTATTAAAAACGCCAACATTTCCAGAGGCAGTTTTTATACATATTTTGAGGACAAATGGGATGTGCTGGCCTATATTTTTGAGGACAGCCACCAGAAATTTGTGGCTCTGATGAAACTTTCATTAGAGAATAACGAGGGAAATCTTTGGATGGCTTTTCAGGATGTGATGGAGGCGATGCTTTCATTTTGCTCAAAGAGGTCTAATTTTGAGTTCCTGAAGAATATTATGGCTCATGTCAATTCTGACGACATGCTGAGCGGATTTTCCAAGAAGGGAGGAGGTTATCCAAGGCTTCCTGGCTGCGCAGAGCAGTGGGTATATGAACACATGGATGATAAAAATTTAAAGACAAAGAGCTTTGAAGAATTCCATTGCCTGTTCACATTGGGAATGTCCAGCGTAGGAATCGCCATCCGGGAGTTTTACGAGGGAACCTCGGAGGATGAGGTTAGGAAGTTATTTGCAGAGAGAATCGGGCTTCTGAAATATGGAGCCTTCCATGGCAGCGGCCCCTAGAGAGAAGCTGGCATAAACATGGCATATAATGAAGACAGAAAGTAAGTAAGGGAGAAGAACAACATGAAGAAAAAAAACATGATCATTACAGCTGCCGCTGTAGCTGTAGTAGCGGCTCTTGTTCTGCCGCGTTTCCTGAAACCAAAGGATTCGGTTAATTCAGCAGCAGCCCCTGTCGTTTCAGCAGAGCAGCCCCAGATAGGAACCATTGAGATTTATACAGACCTGTCAGGCAGCATCGAGCCGTCAGAGATGGCTTCCATTATTCCGAAGGCCGGAGGAGAGGTCACAGAGGTCTATGTAAAGGCCGGCGACATGGTCACAGAGGGACAGCCTATCTGCCACATTGATACCAAGATGGTAGACACAGCGAAGAACAGCATGGAGACAGCCGCTGTCAACATGGAGAACGCCAACAAGGAGCTGGAGAGATCCAGAGTTCTCTTTGAGAGCGGAAATATGTCCCAGCAGGCCTTTGAGCAGGTTCAGAGCAGCGCCAGGATGGCTCAGCTCCAGTATGATTCCGCTAAGATCGCCTATGACAACCAGGTAGAGTTCAGTTCCATCACAGCGCCGATTTCCGGCAAGGTGGAAAGCGTCAGCGTGGAGGTTCACGACAACGTAGGCACCCAGAACATTATCTGCGTGATTTCCGGAGAGGGAGCAAAGCAGGTAAACTTTTCTGTAACAGAGCGTGTGGTTGCAGGACTTCATGTGGGCGACACAGTGATTATCAACAAAAACGGCACCGATTACGAGGGAACGATTTCTGAGGTCAGCACAAAGATTGACGACGCCACAGGCCTGTTTAACGTAAAGGCTTCCCTGGCAGGCGCAGACGCGTTAGCCACAAGCTCCAGAGTAAAGCTTACGGTTGTGTCTGAGAAGGCAGAGAACGTGCTGACAATCCCGACGGACGCAGTTTATTACTCCCAGAATAAGCCGAAGGTTTACACCTACGATAACGGAACGGTTCATGAGGTTCCCATCGAGACAGGCATCTTTGATTCAGAGAAAACAGAGGTAATATCCGGTCTTACAGAGAACGACATGGTTATCACGACATGGAGCTCAGAGCTTTATGAAGGCGCTCAGGTACAGCTTCCTTCTGAGGCCGCTTCTGAAGGCGGAGAGGCTCAGACAGGAGAGCAGGAAGAAGAGACTACCCAGACAGAGCAGGCAGCAGAGTAAGGAGGCGTACATATGGGTTTAACTAAATTTGTCCTGAAGCGTCCTGTCACTACGATCCTGTCAGTTATCTGTCTGATCGTATTTGGCTTATCCTCCGTTCTCTCCTCCAAGCTGGAGCTGATTCCGGAGATGGATATGCCCATGCTGATTGTGGCCACCACCTATGTGGGAGCCAGCCCGGAGGACGTCAGCGAACTGGTAACGAAGCCGATAGAGGACGAGATAGGAACCTTGAACGGCGTAAAGTCTGTCAACAGCTATTCCCAGGAGAACATCTCCATGATTATTCTGGAGTACCAGTACGGAACAGATATTGACGAGGCTTATGACGATTTAAAGAAAAAGATGGATTTAATGGGCTCCACACTGCCGGAGGATGCAGACGATCCGGCCATTGTGGAGATGAACATCAACGATATGGCCACCATGACTCTGGCGGTCAACGACGACACGGCGGAGAACCTTTACAACTACGTGGACGAGACCATTGCCCCGGAGTTTGAGAAGATTTCTTCCGTTGCCAGCGTAGACGTCAGCGGAGGCCAGGAGCAGTACATCAAGGTTGAGCTGATTCCTGAGAAGCTTGACCAGTATCACTTATCCATGAGCCAGGTGGCTCAGGCAGTGGGAAGCGCAGACTTCTCTCTTCCGGCTGGAAGCGCGATTGTAGGAAGCCAGAAATTATCCGTATCAGCAGGCGTCAGCTATGATACGATGGAGAGCTTAAAAACCATTCCGATTACCGTGGGAAGCGGCGATATCATTCATCTGGAGGACATCGCAGACGTACACACAAACCTGGAGGATCCCATTGGTATCGGACGTTACAACGGCAGAGACACCATGACGCTGGCTATTAAAAAGCAGCAGGAGTCTTCAGCCGGAGAGGTATCAAAAGCAGTAAATAAGACCATTGAGCGTCTGGAACGAAGTAATCCGAACCTGGACATCGTTGTAGTTGATGACAGCAGCGACAGTATTAACGCTTCTTTAAAGAGCGTAATGGAGACCATGGTAATGGCGGTTATCATTTCCATGATCATCCTGTGGCTGTTCTTCGGAGACATCAAGGCGTCCCTGATTGTAGGAACGTCCATCCCGATTTCCATTCTGGCGGCGTTAATCCTGATGAGAGCCATGGGCTTCTCCCTGAACGTTATCACCCTGGGCAGCCTTGTTCTGGGCGTCGGAATGATGGTCGACAACTCGATTAACGTGCTGGAGAGCTGTTTCAGAGCGAAAGAAAAGATAGGAAATACAGCTACATCCTTCCGGGATGCAGCCTTAGAGGGAACAAGAATCATGATCGCCTCTATCCTGGGCGGTACGGCGACCACCTGCGTTGTATTCCTTCCTCTGGCTCTGATTCAGGGCCTGTCCGGACAGATGTTTAAACCGCTTGGATTTACGATCGTATTCTGTATGATCGCCTCCTTTATCTCCGCTATCTCTATTGTGCCGCTGTGCTACACCATGTACCGGCCGGCAGAGAGGGAGAAAGCTCCGCTGTCAGGCGTAGTAAAGGTGATGCAGGATCAGTACCGCTCTCTGATCCGGTTCCTGCTTCCGAAGAAGAAAACCGTTATGTTCACCAGCGTGGCTCTTCTGATTGTTTCCTTCCTGCTGGCAGGCCATATCAAGATGGAGCTGATGCCGGAGACAGACGACGGTACAATTCAGGTAACGATGGAGCTTCGTCCAGGTATCACCATTGACAAGGTAGATCAGCTGGTAAGAGACGCAGAGGCATACGTATCTGCGGACGAGGATGTGGAGGATTACATTCTGTCTTACGGAGCCAGCGGACTGAGCATTTCCGGCGGCGGTTCCGCGACTCTGACCGCATACTTAAAAGACGACAGAAAGCGTTCCACCGACGAGGTTATCAAGGAGTGGAAGCCGGTTCTCACTTCCTACCAGGAGATGAACGTAACCGTCGATTCCGCAAGCTCCAGTTCCATGTCCTCAGGCAGCACTGACGGAGTGGAGTACCTTCTCAAGGGAACCCAGTACGATGAGCTTAAAAATATTTCTGACCAGATTGTAAACGACTTAAAGGAAAGACCAGAGCTGACCAAGATTCACTCCTCTCTGGAGAACTCAGCTCCGGTTATTCAGATTGACATTGATCCGGTAAAAGCATCAGCGGAAGGTATGGTTCCTGCTCAGGTGGCTCAGAGTGTATACATGATGATCAGCGGAAATGAAGCAGCTGACCTGGAGCAGAACGGAGAGGAAATCAGCATTAAAATCGAGTACCCGGACGGCTGGTATGAGACAGTAGATCAGGTAAAGGGAATCACCATTACTGGTTCACAGGGCAATTCTATCGCTCTGGCTGACATTGCAGATATCTACTTTAAAGACAGCCCACAGAGTATTACGAGAAAAGATAAGGAATATCAGGTAACCATCACAGGTGATTTTGTCAATGGTACAAACGAGGACGAAATGGACGCCCTGGAGACGAAGATTTACAATGAGACAGTCGCTCCAAGACTGACAGAGAACGTAACGAGAGCACAGAGCTCCCAGGATGAGAGCATGGCCGAGGAGTTCGCTTCCTTAGGCGGCGCCATCGGAATGTCCATCTTCTTAATTTTCGTAGTTATGGCGGCTCAGTTCGAGTCTCCGAAGTTCTCCGTCATGGTTATGACGACCATTCCGTTCAGCCTTATTGGTTCCTTCGGACTTCTGTTCTTAGCAGACGCCAGCATCAGTATGGCGTCCCTGTTAGGATTCCTGATGCTGTTCGGAACCGTTGTAAACTCCGGTATCCTTTACGTGGATACAGCTAACCAGTACAGGGCGGAAATGGATCGCGACACAGCTCTCGTAGAGGCAGGCGCGACGCGTCTGCGCCCAATCCTTATGACAACGCTGACAACCGTAGTATCCATGATTCCTATGGCTCTGGCCTACGGAGACAGTGGAGAGACCATGCAGGGCCTGGCCCTTGTAAACGTGGGAGGCCTCATTGCCTCTACGATCCTGTCCCTGTTAATGCTTCCTATTTACTATACTCTGATGAACAGGAAGCCGAAGCAGGAGCTGGACATCGACTGATAAACAAGCTGATTACACATCATAGAACACCTGGAGGTGACAGAACCATGAAACGAAAACAGACAGCCGCCGCGGCAGCGGCCGTTCTCCTGGCTCTCTCCTCCCCCCTCCTGGTCCTGGCAGGGCCGTCGGGGGCGGACGGAGGAGTCAATGAGGCGTATCTGGCCGAGCTTAACGACGGGACTCTCCAGTACAGCGAGCTGCCCGGATTAGTGGAGCGGTATAATGTAACCTATAAAAATACATATGCGCAGATTGCCGGACAGAGCCAGAGTCTGGAAGCAGCCAGACAGCTGGGAAAGGACGCCGACGAAGCGATGGAAAGCGCGCTGGATCTGAAAGAGGACGATATGGACGAATCCACCAGAGCGCTCTATGAATCTTATAAGGAGGCCGCCAAGGCCATGAGAAAGCAGGCAGCCAAACTGTCCGATGAAGACCTGTCAGGTACAGCGGAGCGTTCGCTGAAAATGCTGAAGAACCAGCAGACCATGCTGGCCCAGAACCTGATGATTCAGTACCAGAAGGCGGCTTCCAAGAAAGATCTGTTAGCCAAGCAGGAGGAGTTAGCCAAAGCCGGCTACGACGCGGCTGCGGCCAGAGCCGGCCTTGGAATGGCCTCCTCTGAGGAGGTGCTTTCTGCGAACCAGAGCTGGCTCCAGGCTCAGAGCGCGGCGGTTCAGATGGACTCTGCAGTCAACAGCCTGAAACAGAACCTGCTGATTACCTGCGGCTGGAATGCTGACAGCGATCCGGAGATTGCGCCGCTCCCTGATGTGGATACGGCAAGGCTCGACAGCATGAATCTGGCGGCTGATACAGAGACGGCCGCTCAGGCTAACTATAACCTGATCAGCATGCGCCAGAACGGAGCCAGCGGTTCAGTAGGAAGAAACGCTCTGAAGAGGAACGTATCCCAGACCCGCCAGAGCATCGCAGTCAATATGGAAGGCCTTTATGCAAAGACAGTGGCAGCCCGTCAGGCATATGAGGGAGCTGAAGCTAATTTCCAGGCCGCTTCCCTGGATATGCAGGCCGCAGATCAGAAGAATGCTATGGGGATGATGAGCAAAATTGATTATCTGAGTGCTCAGGCCGCTTATTTAACTGCCAAGTCCGAGAGGGACGATGCCAAGGCAGATTTATTTTCCAGCATACAGAATTATGATTGGGCGTTAAAGGGAATGACAGTTTCACAGAGTTAAAATGGAGGGAAAAACATGAAAAGACAGTATAGACAGGTTTTACCGCTTCTGACAGCAGCAGCCCTCGCCTCTTTTTCTCCTATGCAGGCGCTGGCCGAAAACCCCCAGTTTGCCCACGATGAGGCTGCCTGGGCAAGACTTCAGGACAATACCATGGAGTACGATGAGTTGAGTCTTCTGGTGGAGGAGTATAACCCTAACTACCAGAATGAACAGGCGTCCTACAATGATACAAAGAATGACGATGATGCAGCTGAGATCCGTAAGGATGCGAAAAACAGCGCTGACGACATGTACGACTCTGCGGAGGATCTGAGAGATCAGGCAGAGGATTTAAGTGACCAGGCCGATGATTTGAGCGATCAGGCTGAGGCGGCCAGAGAGGCTGGAAATGTGGCTTTGGCAGCCCAGCTCCAGGCAGGGGCAGCCAGCTATATGGCCGGCTATGCACCTTTAATGTCAGCGGCGGCCATGACGCAGAACAGTGCCTTAAAGTCTGATATCTCTGCAGACAGCTCCTATGTAGACAGCGATATGCGGAAGATTCAGCACATTAAAAATCAGAAGGGCATTGTAGTGTCCACCCAGAATCTGTTCAATTCCTATAATCAGCTGCGGGTGAACGCAGATCTGATTCAGAAAAATGTGGAAGTCATGGAGGCGGCGGCAAACGCTGTGCAGACTCAGGCTTCCATTGGAATGGCTACCCAGGCAGACGTTTTAAAGGCCCAGAAGAATCTGCAGTCTATTAAATCAACTCAGACAGAGACTCTGTCAAGCCTTGAGACTCTGCGGCAGAACCTGTGTATGATGACAGGCTGGAGCTACAACGCACAGCCGGAAATCAAGGAAGTTCCGCAGGCAGATCTGGCGGCTATTGACCAGATTAATCTGGAAGCCGACCGTCAGAAGGCCCTGGAGAACAATTATGATCTTCAGTACAGCAGGAGAGCGCTGAACAACATGCAGGAAAACTCTACAGATAAGAAGAATCAGGAAAGAACTGTAAAAAATCTGGAGCAGAGCATCAGCGCTTCCATGACAAATCTGTATAATGATATTCAGCAGAAAAAGATTGCATGGCAGTTAGCTCAGGCTGAGCTGGCTACAGAGCAGCAGTCAATGTCAGCTACAGAGACAAAACGAGGCCTGGGAATGGTCAGCGACCTGGAGTATCTCCAGGCTCAGTCATCCTTCCTGGGAAAGCAGATTGCAGAGAAAACTGCAAATATGGCTCTGTTCCAGGCTGTGGAGACCTACAACTGGGCAGTGAACGGATATCTGAATCAGCCACAGTAATAAGAGGAAGAATTGAGAGGAAGAAAAGAGGTTTTCCAGCTCCACCAAAAGCTTAGCCGCAGGAAAACCTCTTTTTTCCTCTTTTCTTTCAACTCGTTCTGGCTGGCTTTGCTATAAAAAGTTATTTATTCTTCCATTTCCCGAATAAGATTTACCATTTCGATTGCTCCTACAGCACAATCGAACCCTTTATTTCCAGCCTTTGTACCTGCCCGCTCAATTGCCTGCTCGATATTTTCTGTTGTGAGAACGCCAAACATCACTGGCACGCCACTCTCCAAAGAAACAGAAGCAATCCCTTTTGAAACTTCGCTGCATACATAATCATAATGGCTGGTTGAACCACGAATGACTGCTCCCAGACAAATTACTGCATCGTATTTTCTGCTTTTTGCCATTTTAGACGCAATAAGCGGGATTTCAAAAGCACCAGGAACCCACGCCACATGAATATCCTTTTCATCCATATTATGGCGGATCAGACCATCCATTGCGCCCTCTAAGAGTTTAGCAGTGATAAATTCGTTAAACCTTGCCGCAACAATCCCGATTTTGATTTCTTTTGATACCAGTTTTCCCTCAAATGTTTTCATATTGCAAATCCTCCTGTAATTTAGTATTTTAAGATATGTCCCATGCGTTTTTGCTTGGTTTTAAGATAAAATAAGTCATGCGCAGTAGCATCCATTTGAAGTGGTATCCGCTCTTTAATTTCCAGTCCAAAGTCTGAAAGCTGGTAAATTTTGTCCGGATTGTTTGTTAAAAGCCGTATACTGGTCACGCCCAAATCCTTCAAAATCTGTGCGCCTATATAATATTCCCGCTCATCTCCGGAAAAGCCCAACGCAAGGTTAGCTTCCAGTGTGTCCATGCCCTGTTCCTGCAATTCATAAGCACGCAGTTTATTGATTAGTCCGATACCACGTCCCTCCTGCCGCATATAAAGCAAGATACCACGTCCCTCCTTTTCAATTTGCGTCATGGCAGCTGCAAATTGCTGTCCACAGTCACAGCGCAGAGAACCAAAGGTATCTCCGGTTAAACACTCAGAATGGACGCGGCACAGAACATTTTCACCATTTCCTATATCTCCTTTTACAAGCGCAACGTGATGTTCTCCATTCAGCGTATTTATAAATCCATAAGCGGTAAAATTCCCGTATTTTGTCGGCATTTTTACAGTTGTCATCCGCTTAACTAATTTATCATGGCATTTGCGGTAATTCTGCAAGTCCTGTATTGTCACATATTTAATTCTAAAGCGCTTCGCAAGCTCTAAAAGCTCTGCGCTTCTCATCATAGTTCCATCCTCCCGCATAATTTCACAACACAGTCCACATTCTTTTAAGCCTGCTAACCTGCATAAATCTACGGCTGCTTCTGTATGACCATTTCTTTCTAATACGCCATTTTTCTTTGCAAGTAACGGGAACATATGTCCCGGTCTGCGAAAATCCTCTGGCTTTGCATTTTCCTCCACACAGGCGAGAGCAGTAACAGAGCGTTCAGCAGCAGAAATCCCGGTAGAAGTTGTTATATGATCGATTGATACCGTAAATGCCGTTTCGTGGTTATCTGTATTTTTCTCTACCATTTGAGGGATTTTAAGTTTTTTCACATATTCTTCTGACATGGGCATACAAATCAGCCCTTTACCATAGGTTGCCATAAAGTTTATATTTGCCGTTGAAGCAAACTGTGCGGCACATATAAAGTCCCCTTCGTTTTCTCGTTCTGCATCATCAGTTACTAAAATGATTTTCCCTTTTCTCAAATCTTCAAGTGCTTCTTCGATTGAATGAAATGCTGTCATATGCCATCCTCCTAAAATCCATACTTTGTTAAAAAATCTTTTGTAATAAGACTGCTTGTTTGCTGTTTTAAAGATATGGATAATAATTTTTCTATATATTTGCCAATAACGTCCGCTTCCAGATTGACAAAGCTTCCCTCTTTTCGTTCATGCAGAATGGTTTGTTTAACTGTATGTGGAATGGCAGAAACAGAAAAACTGTCCTTTTCAATTTTGGCAGCTGTCAGGCTGATTCCGTCGATTGCAATAGAACCTTTTTCTACAATATAATTCAGGATTTCCGGCTTTGTCTGTATAGTAAACCAAATTGCCGTATCGTCTTTCTGTATGCCAATGATTTTCCCTGTGCCGTCTATATGCCCGGAAACCATATGCCCTCCAAATCTTCCGTTTGCTTTCATGGCACGCTCTAAATTTACATGACTGCCGAGAACTATACTTGTCAAAGCAGAGCGGTTTAAAGTTTCATGCATAACATCTGCCGTAAATGCACCAGAATGCAGAGCTGTAACGGTTAGACAAATTCCGTTGACTGCAATACTGTCCCCTGCTTTTACGTCCTCCAGAATCGTCTTCGCGCCGATTTCCAAAACAGCAGAATGCTGTCCCCGTTTGATTTTATTCACTGTTCCGATTTCTTCAACAATCCCGGTGAACAATTTGCTCCACCTCGCTTTCAATTAGAAAATCATCGCCTAAACGCAGACAACGGCTGTTTTTTAAACAAAATGCCTCGGTAGGAGAGCTGACACCCTCTCCCTCAATGGGAGTTTTTGATGTTTTACCGCCAAACAGCTTCGGCGCAATATAAGCTTGTACTTTCTGAACAATACCACAGGAAAGGGCCGACCAGTTCAATGTTCCTCCCCCCTCTAACAAAATACTGTCAATCTGTTTCTGCCCTAACAAGTCCATGAGCTGTACCAAATCTACATGACCATTATTTTTTTGAACTGTCACAATATAGCAGCCTTTTTCTTCATAGATTCTGTGACGTTCTTTTATCAGACAACAAGTTGCAAGTATGGTAGGAAACTGTTTTGCTGTGGAAACCACGTTTGATGTAAGCGGTGTGCAAAGAGTGGTATCACAGATAATACGAATTGGATTTTTTCCTCCCTCTATCCGGCAAGTCAATAATGGATTATCTGCTAATACAGTTCCTACGCCTACCATGATTGCAGTATATTTGCTGCGTGCCTGTGCCACATGGCTGCGTGCCGTTTCTCCTGTCACCCATTTTGATAATCCCGTATGTACTGCGATTTTTCCGTCCATTGTCATAGCGTATTTCATCACGACAAAAGGACGCTTGGTATGAATATAATGGAAAAATACTTCATTTAGCTGGTTACAATCTTCCTGCAAAATATGTTCTGTCACTGCAATTCCATGCTCCCGCAAAATTTGTATGCCTTTACCGCTGACAAGAGGATTTGGGTCACTGGAACCTGTTACAACCCGCTCAATGCCAGATTCTATAATTGCATTGACACAAGGCGGCTGCTTTCCATAATGGCAGCAAGGTTCTAAGGTTACATACATAGTTGCACCTTTTGGATTTTCTGTGCAGGTTTCTAAAGCCTTGCGCTCTGCATGAGCTTCTCCATATTTTTCATGCCAGCCTTGCCCAATAATTCGCCCATTTTTTACAATGACAGCCCCAACCATAGGGTTCGGTGAAGTAAATCCACATCCCTTTTCAGCAAGCTCCAAAGCAACCTTCATATAATCGCTGTCATTCATATCATCACCTCCTCAAATAAAAAATGCCTTGAACAAAACCGTTCAAGGCATACAGAACAACGCAGAGTAAAATACTGTGTAAAAATAAAGCTCTGGAGTAAATACACACCAGAGCAAATATATACTACACAGAAAGAAACACTTCCCCCTGCATTCATTATCTTCTTTCATCCAGACTGTACGGTCGGCTTCGGAGTTTCACCGAATCATGCCTTACGGCTCGTGGGCTTTACCACCGGTAGGGAATTGCACCCTGCCCTGAAGATTTTATTTAATTTTTAAAATAAGTATAACCATCTGTTTTGCAGTTGTCAAGAAATTTATTTTCGCAGCAGCGGTTTGGTTATCATTTCAATTTTTTGTTACTTTACCTCACATAAGTATTCTGCTATAGAGTGAAGCGTCTGAATATCAGGCGAGTTTTCGCCTGCATTTGTGAGAAGATAAAGATTCTGCAGAGAAGATTTCTGGTGGTTTTCAGTGGAACAAGAAAATCTTCCTTTCTTCTAGTCTCTTATCCATCTTAAAAAGTAGAAATCTGGAACGATTTTTACATGGTTTTCTGGATTCTCCGCCTGGCTGGAGGAAGCTTTTTTATTCTGAGAGCTGTCTTGGGATTTGGCAAGAGACCGTCCCAGAGATTCACCAAAGACCAGGTTTCGCTCCCTGTGAAGCTCTTCAAATATGCCCTCGTCCAACAGACCGGACAGTTCTGTCTCTGACTCGGGAGGCATGACGGCGAAGGACTCAGAGGTAAAGCACAGAGAAGGGTAGAGGACGCACCACCAGTTATGGCCGCTGCCGCTTCCCAGGACAACCCGGACAGAGTCATAGATACCGCAGGGAAAAGTCAGGTTTCCGTAGACGCGGGTAGGAAAATATGCCTTTTCCAGGCGGATGTCCGCAGTACAGGAAAAGCCCTGGTCTTTTATCAATTCATTGGCAGTTTGTTCCAGCTTTGTCTCGTTGGCCGTTATGTAGGACTGAATTTGTGCTTTTCCAGAACAGCCAGAGATTCCCTGGCGGATTTCTTTCAAAAGCAGATCCCGCACCTGGAGTTTTAGAGCCTGATCGTCAGGAGAATTGCTGTCAGCCAGCACATGAAAGCGCAGCACCTCAGGAGCCAGAGCCGCTGCCACCTGTTCTTCTTCTGCTCTGGTCCAGGCGATGAAACAGGTGACAGCCAGAGCCAGACAGGATGCAGACAGGGCGAGGAAAAGCTGTCCTCTGAAAGAACAGCGGGAATGGGTTTCTTTTAAAGAACAAAAAAATTTCATGATTACCTCCCAAAATGTTTGGCAGCTGCTGTTTTGATGTTCTAAGTATTGACAGGCGTGATATAATTTAAACAGTTTCCACAGAAGAAATATTTTGAAAATTGTCAATTAAGAAAGTATCAGAAAAGAGGAAAAATAGATGAAGACAAAGGTGCTCGTTCTATTCGGCGGCCAATCCTCAGAACACATTGTGTCCTGCATGTCAGCCGTCAATGTAATTAACCACATAGACAGAAGCAGATATGAAGTGCTGATTATCGGCATTACAGAAGAGGGAAAATGGCTTTATACAGAGGATGCAGCAGCGATTCAGGATGAAAGCTGGCGGCAGGGAACAGTGCAGGCTGTGCTTTCTCCAGATGCTACAGAGCAGTGCGTGCTCCTTTTAAAAGAAGGAGGAGTGGAGAAAAGAAAGGTGGATGTGGTGTTCCCGGTGCTCCATGGACTGTATGGAGAGGACGGAACTGTGCAGGGTCTCTTCGAGCTGGCGCGGCTCCCCTATGTGGGCTGCGGTGTTCTGGCGTCTGCTGTTTCCATGGATAAATTATATACAAAAATCATTGTAGATGACCTGGGAGTCCGTCAGGCAGACTATGTACCTGTGATGCGCCGGGAGCTGTCCTGCATGGAAACGGTAGTAAAACGGGTGGAGGAAAAATTCTCCTATCCTGTATTTATCAAGCCGTCCAATGCCGGATCATCCAGAGGCGTGTCCAAGGCTTCCTGCAGGGAAGAGCTTGAGAAAGGCCTGACAGAAGCAGCCAGACACGATCGAAAGATTCTGGTAGAGGAGATGATTGTGGGCCATGAAATTGAGTGCGCTGTGTTCGGCGGGGGAAATGGAGAGGTCATTGCCTCCGGTGTAGGCGAGATTCTGGCCGCTGCAGATTTCTATGATTTTGAAGCAAAATATTATAATGAAGAATCCAGAACAGTGGTTAATCCACCTCTGCCAGGCGGGGCTGCCGAGAAAGTCAGGGAGGCGGCAAAGCGGATTTTCCGGGCAGTGGACGGCTATGGGCTTTCCAGAGTAGATTTTTTTGTGACAGAAGAAGGCGAAGCAGTATTTAACGAGATCAATACTCTTCCAGGCTTTACTGCTATCAGTATGTATCCCATGCTGTTTGAGGCAGAGGGCATTGAAAAGACAGAATTGATTACACGCCTGATTGAAAACGGCCTGGCCCGGTATGAGGCCTAGAGGGCAGCAGCCCTTCAGGGAGGAGAAAGAGATGGATAGAAATGCGCCGATAGGAGTCTTTGATTCTGGAGTAGGAGGACTTACAGTAGCCAGAGAAATTATGCGTCAGATGCCTATGGAACGGCTGGTATACTTCGGAGACACAGCGAGAGTTCCCTATGGAACGAAATCCCAGGATACGGTTATCCGATATTCCAGGCAGATTATCCGATTTCTGCGGACCAAAGAGGTCAAGGCCATTGTCATTGCCTGCAACACAGCTACAGCCTGCGCTCTTGAGACTGTAGAGAAGGACTTGGATATCCCGATTATCGGCGTGATCCATGCAGGGGCTAAGGCGGCTGTGGAAGCGACAAAAAACGGAAAAATTGGAATTATTGGAACAGAAGCTACAATCAGAAGCGGCGTGTACACGGAACTGATGAAACAGATGAATCCCGATATTGAGGTGACGGGAAAGCCGTGCCCTTTGTTTGTCCCCCTGGTGGAAGAGGGACTTCTCCATGACTCTGTTACAGACGAGATAGCAGGGCGGTATCTGGCCGCCCTGAAGGAGAAATACATTGACACCTTGGTGATGGGCTGTACTCATTACCCTCTGCTCCGCTCCACGCTTGGAAGGCTGATGGGAGAGGATGTGACCCTTATCAATCCTGCCTACGAAACGGCCATGGAGCTGCGCGGCCTGTTAAAGGAAAAAGGCCTGGACTGCAGCGAGACAGGAGAAGGAGAGAAATATCAGTTTTACGTCAGCGACATGGCAGAGCGCTTTAAGGATTTCGCCACAGCCATCCTGCCGGGAGAGGTTAAGGAAACAAAAAAAATTAACATTGAAGAGTATTAAAGACAGGCTCAGGGCAGGAATAGAAGAGCATAAAACAAGAGCAGATACAAATTAGAAAAATGAGTGAGAGAGAAACAGAGGAGACACAGCTATGACGAAAGATGTTCTGGTCAGCGTCCGGGGCATTCATACAGCGGAGGCAGACGGGGAGAACGGCAATGTGGAGGTAATCACAGCCGGAACCTACTACTATAAAAACAATAAGCATTATGTCATTTATGACGAACTGGTGGAGGGATACGACAAGGCTATCCGCAGTACAATCAGAATTGGAGACGGAACGGTAGATGTAATTAAAAACGGACCAGCCAAGGCCCACATGGTATTTGAGGAAAATAAGACGAATGTCAGCTGCTACGCTACGCCTTTCGGCCAGATGATGGTAGGAGTAAGCACGAATACAATTGAAATAGAAGAAAAACCGGATCGGATTGCAGTGGCAGTGGACTACACGCTTGATGTCAACTATGAAAAAATGTCCAGCTGCAGGATTTCTATTGATATCCAGTCCAAGGAGAAAGCAGATTTTCACCTTACTTCCAGTTAAGCATTTTTTCAGGGCTGCATGCGGCAGAAAGGAGTACCTATGATAAAAAAACAGAGAGAGGCTGCCATAAAACCAGGTATCTATGAAATTGCGGTGAACGGCCTGTTCACCGCCCTGATCGCAGTGGGTGCGTTTATAAAAATCAGCATTCCAGTACAGCCCTTCCCCATGAACTTTACCCTGCAGTTTTTTTTCGTTCTGCTGGCAGGGCTTCTGCTGGGAGGAAAGCAGGCGTTTTTCTGCGTTCTGACATATTTAGCGGTAGGACTGGCGGGAGTGCCGGTATTCGCAGCAGGGGGAGGCCCTGCTTATCTGCTGCGTCCCACCTTTGGGTTCCTTCTGGGATTTGCAGCGGCTGCCTGGGTGACGGGAACCGTCTACTCCCGCTTTAAGGACAGAGGATTTAAGATGAGGCGGCTGTTTGCAGCGTCTCTCTGCGGTTTTGCTGTCATGTATCTGTGCGGTATGTTTTATTTTTATTTTCTCAGCAATTATGTGATTCACATGCCGGTTTCTGCAGGGGTAGTATTTGTAAACTGTTTTCTGCTGACAGCAGCAGGAGATTTGTTCCTGTGCTTTCTGGCCAGCATGGCTGCAAAAAGGCTGGGGCCAGCCATGAGTTTTATGAGGTAAGAAGAGAAGCTCCCCTGGGAGCTTCTTTTTATTTCAGCACATCCTTTTCACTATCCATATTTTGTAATTTCAGCAGTTCATTAATCTGATTTTCTACAAATTTTTTATGCTTGTCATCCAATAATTCATATTTATCCATAATCAGAGAGAGGATATTGGTAGTGCCGTTCAGGGCGCTTAAATCATCGTTGGAATCATCCAAGAGCCAGTTTTTGTCAACATGGTACATAAGAGACAGGCAATTGATAAACATGGGCGTAGGCTTTACATTCTCACACTCCAGATTTGCCAGATTTCCTCTGGAGATACCGATGGAAGAGGCAAAAGCTGCCTGCGTCATATTGTTTGCCTTTCGGATTAATTTTAATTTATCTGCAAATTTCAACACAATCTACCTCCATAGCCTTATAGTATCAAAGTGAAAAGTTTGTGTCAATGCAAAATGACATGGTACAAACATTTTGATAAATAAGAAGCATTGACGCAAACATTTAAAAATGATAGAATGCACTTAAACAAACTATTTTTGATGTTTTTTGCAATTATAATGACAAAAAAGGGGGTATTTTATGGATAGATCGGGAAACACCAAAGTAAAAAACGCATCTGAGATAGGTGCGCTTGCAGGCCGCTTAAATGTACATAATCAGTTTTATGTGCTGAATACGATCAATTTCTTTTTATCCGGACAAAATATGCAAAAAACACACAGATCAAAGGCAGCAGAAGAAATTTGTTTGAAAGAAAAGAGGTAGAGAAATGAAAAAGAAAAGCTTAAAGAAAATCGCAGTGGCAGCGCTTAGCCTGGCCTTAATGAGTCCGGCTGCCGTTTTTGCAGGAACCTGGGAAAAGGATGGCGATAATTGGAAGTATAAAAAGGATGACGGACAGTATGCAGAGTATGAGTGGGTTCAGGATACAGACGGAACCTGGTATTACTGCAAAAGATGGGGAACCATGGAGATGAATCACTTGATTGACGGCTATTATGTGGGAGCAGACGGAAGGATGGTTTCAAAGGATGATACTGCGAATCCCCTGAACCAGGCGGATATTTATGGAACCTGCTATATGAGCGTAGACAGATTTCAGGATCAGGGAGATTATTACCAGGCAAAGGTGACTCTTTATGACAGCAGCTTTGGAACTGGCATCGATTTTTGGAATTACAGCAAAGGCGATAAGTTCTGGATTGAGGCAGTCGGTGATTACGGAAAGGTCAAATCAGTTTCATTAAGTGCATATGGAGACGCGTATATGGAGGTATCCTATGGCACGGAGACCTTCGTTTATGATGGAGAAGAGGTATGGTGCTGTGGAGACGGTTCAGAAACCCCTGTGCTTAGAAAGGTAAAGGAGAACGTGGATGTAAAAATTCCTAAAAATATTTCCGTTATCTCTGCGCCTGGATTTGAGCAGTTTACCTTATCCCTGGACAGCTATTTAAATGATTCGGTTTATAAAATGACGCCTGTATTTAACGGAACTACCATCGAGAAGCTGTATGATTCCTTTATAAATTATGCCGGGTAAGGACAAGATACGCGATTGGAATAGGAGATAGAGCCGTGAACAGCACGATGAATGAGAATTTAAGAGATTTGCAGGATATCAGAAGGCAAATGGATATTTACCAGCCAATTGGCCGGGAATATCTACGTCAGGTGAGATTTTACAGGAATTACGAGAAGGCAGTGGAACGCTGGCAGCCCAGTCATAAAATTAAGAATACGGCTCTGTGCGCGTTGATCATGCTTCTGGTAGGCCCGCTTGGCTTAATTGCTGCCGCTGCCCTCTGGTTTGGGGGACATGATAAGATCCTGGAAATTAAAGAGCGCCAGAAGGGGGAGCAGGAAAAAAAGATTATGGATCTGCATGGGCAGTTTCTGGAGAAATACCTGCCTGTCCAGGAAAAATGCGAGCGCCTGCTCCTGGGACAGGAGGATTATGAGGTTCCCATGGCAGTGGACTATCTGATTTACGTTATCTCAAACGAGCGGGCGGAAACCATGAAAGAAGCTTACAATATGCTGGATGAGCAGCTTCACAGATGGACTATGGAAAATATGCAGAGGGAACAGCTGGATCTGCAGAGAGAACAGTGTAAGCAGCTGAGACGCATCGAGGTGAATACAACGATCAGCGCGGCCAGTGATTTGTTCCATGTTATCAATTCTCTGTAGAATGCTGGAACAGGAGGAAATGATAAATGGAGCTGTTAAAAGATTATATTTCAAAGGCCTTTGATTTTTCAGGGGAGGAGACAGGGCGGAACTACAAAAAGATGTGTCTGCTCAGCGGAGTTTTATATATAATATTGTATTATGTATGGAGTATAATACAGAAAATAGCGATAGGCAGAGTACTGCTTTCATTGTTCATACCAGTATGCCTTGGTGTAGTAGTGCTTGCGTTTGTAGCAGCGACCTTTCGCCGCTGCGGATGCACAGGGCGATCAAAATGGTGGTGCGCTGTATGTGTGCTGGCAGGACCTCTGAGTTTTGTTATACTGTTTTTTGTTTTAGGAAGAGATTAAATAATTGAATATTAAGAAAGAGCGCTGCAAAACAGCCGGTTGGAAGTGGCCGCTGAGGCAGCGCTTTTTTCGACGGATTCAGAAGTTAAACCTAGGCGGCAGCCGCATCCTCTACGGCTACGATACTCTGAATACCCTGGCAGATAAGAAATACGAGGCCGACAACCTGGGATCTGTTATCTATTCGGACAGAAAACGGGTGTCCCTATGAGTACGATAAGAATGACAATATTACCAGGCTGACAGACCGGGGTGGACGGGAAACCAGCTACGAGTATGATCCGCTGAACCGCCTGATTCAGGTGAAGAGGCCTGACGGAACCGTAAGTTCCTATACCTACAACGCCAGAAATCAGGTTCTGGAGGCGAAGAATACATGTGTCTGCGGTTTTCTCATCTCTGATTATCAGTATACCTATGACGGAGACGGAAACAGAGTCTTCCAGCTGAATTATAATCCAGATGCAGAGTGCGGCTATGGAAAGAATGTAAGCGGCGAGATTTTCATGCCGGAGCACAGCCATAACGAGGACGGAAGCCTGACTGCGGAAGGAGAGCTGTTCGGATATATCTGCTCAGCCACAGGCCGGGCTTATGACTTAACGGAGTATGTAAACGATACCAACCGAGAGCATACAGAAGTCTTCACTGCCTTTAACATTAACACAGGCTTTGACATGGAGTCCTATACCTACGCCGGAAGCAGCCGCCTGTCCCGGAATAATATCTGGAACGAGGCCAGAGACGTAAACCATGACGAGATGAGCTGCTGCCTGTATGACGGCCAGGGAAGCGTCACAGCCAATACGTGGTATAACGGAATGGTGACAGACGTGTACCAGTACGATCCCTACGGTCGCATGGAGCTTGGAGGAGAAGGCCATACAGATTTCTACGGCTGCCGCGCAGAGAGCTATCATAATGAGGATGCAGAAGTGATTATGGAAGGGTATAATATAAATATAGTTGGTTAAGATGATTGGGAAGGAAGGTGCTATGCATGTTGGCATTAAATGGTTATTATGACGGAACAGCGATTCAGGCGCTGGAAAAGATTAATGCAAAGAAAAATCAAAAATTGATTATTACAGTTTTGGATGAGTTCATAGAGGAAATACCGAAGAAGAACAGCACCTCTGCCAGAGGTTCGCTGGCAAAGTATGCCAATACAGCTTTATGGGAAAAGGAAAGTACCGCATGGGAAGAAGCAATGGGTGAGAAATATGGTAATGCTTGATGCGAATGTTATTTTGAGATATCTGCTCAATGACAATGAAGAAATTGTTGGCAAATATGTAAATACAGAGTCTGGCTTTTATGGTCAGGCTCTGTATTTATGATAAAGTAAATTTCTCTTCCCCTTGCATGGGGATATTTTATGCGGCTTGTCTGGCAAGTGTGAAGAGGGTGCCATTGTCCTGCTATTTTTGAGGTACGTTTACCTGTATATAATTAGAAACTGACGTGATGGGAAACCTTACAGAGACAATCTCTCCTAAGAGGGCAAAAACTGCTTACACTTATGACAAGAATGGCGAGCTTACCAGCCAAACAGATCCGGCGGGAAATATGATCCTTTATCAGGTAGATTTTACAGAGCCGGGCAGCTTACCCTCCAGACAAAAAAATAGCCGCCAACTACCGCGAATAGTTGACGGCTGACCTTGTGTTAATGCTTTAATATTCGGGGTAAGCTGCCTCTGTGGCTTACCTTTTCCTTTACTATACCATACCAGGCAGCAGGATACAAGGGGGAATATCACACCCTGCCAATCTGAAAAGTCATAGAAAGCTATAGAATTATCCTCAAACAGGCTGCAATAAAAGAGGAAGCATTACGCCAAAACCAGGAATTTAAAATATCCGGATAAAGGAGTAATGCTTCCTCTTTCGTTGTGCCGAAACGGCAGAAGCTTCTTATTTAGAAGACTTTTTTCCCTCGTTCTTATCCTTGCTCTTATCTTTCTTAAACCTGGAGAAGAATCCTTTTTTCTTGGGAAGGGGCGGAATGCCGCCGCGCACGCTTTTGATCTCTGTGATGTAGAGACCGCTGATGACAACCTTAGCTTCTGTCTTGACAGGAAGTTGCAGGAAGACGCGCTCATCAGCAATGAGAGTTGTAACCTTTGGCCCGATTTTAGCTTTCACGATAGGGAATTTAGCCCGCTTCATGTACCACGGAACCTGATCCGTCACCATTTTTGGAAGACCGGAATCCTTGGCCTTCAGCTTTTTCTTATCAATTACTAATATGGAAACTACCTGCTTTGCAGCCTCCATCATGGACTGCTGTTCAACCTGGCGCTTTTCCATTTTCCGACCAAGGAAATAGAGCACAGCTAAAACAACGACTGCAATGACAAGAATCACCAACAGAACATTGAAAAAGACGTCCATAGAAGTACCTCCGTAAATTTGTCTCACGTCCCATTATATCATTCTGTCCTGGAAAAGGCAAGGAAAACGAACAGGCTGAACGCGGTAAACCCATGAATAAAAAATGGTTTTCGCCTCCTTCTTCCTATTAAAAAGAAAATTTTCTCATCATCTGCTTGACATCTTGACAAGGCCATGATATTATGAAAAATGCACTATTGTGGTGTCGTGCGCCTATAGCTATATTTGAAACCTCATCGGGAAGCGTGCGAAACCCGCCATTAAACATAGAAAGAAAACAGGGGTGAAACGTCGAATGGAGAAAAGCAGAATGCGTCCGGCCAAAGCCGGTAAAGGTATCAGAATGAGCTTCTCTAGGCAGAAGGAAGTTCTGGAAATGCCAAACTTAATTGAAATTCAGAAAAACTCTTACCAGTGGTTCCTCGACGAGGGCTTACATGAAGTGTTTGATGATATTTCCCCGATCGCGGACTTTGCGGGCCATTTAAGTCTGGAATTTGTAGATTTTACGCTTTGTAAAGATGACATTAAATATACAATCGAAGAATGCAAGGAACGCGACGCGACTTACGCTGCGCCTTTAAAGGTGAAGGTAAGGCTTTGCAACAAGGACAAGGACGAGATTAACGAACATGAGATTTTCATGGGTGATCTGCCGCTTATGACAGATACAGGTTCTTTCGTGATCAACGGAGCAGAGCGTGTTATCGTCAGCCAGTTAGTACGTTCCCCTGGTATTTATTATGGTATTGGACATGACAAGATCGGAACGGAGTTATACAGCTGTACGGTAATCCCGAACCGCGGTGCATGGCTGGAGTACGAGACAGATTCCAATGATATTTTCTACGTTCGTGTGGACAGAACCAGAAAGGTTCCTGTTACAGTCCTGATCCGTGCCTTAGGATACGGAACAAACGCAGAGATCATTGACCTGTTTGGCGATGAGTTAAAGCTTGAGAAGAGCTTTGAGAAGGATACGTCTGACAACTATCAGGACGGCCTTCTGGAATTATATAAGAAAATCCGTCCAGGCGAGCCGCTGTCTGTAGACAGCGCCGAGAGCCTTTTAAACAGCATGTTCTTCGATCCGAGAAGATATGACCTGGCTAAGGTAGGACGTTATAAATTTAATAAGAAGCTTCACTTTAAGAACCGTATTGCCGGACACACGCTGGCTGAGGACGTGATTGACATGTCCACAGGCGAGATCCTGGCTGAGAAGGGAACGGTTGTAGATAAGAAGAAGGCAGAGGAGATTCAGAACGCAGGCGTTCCGTTCGTATGGATTGCAGGCGAGAAGAAGAACCACAAGGTTCTCTCCAACATGATGGTGGATCTGGCTTCCTACGTTTCCTTTGACCCGGAGGAGATCGGGGTGACAGAGTTAGTATTCTACCCTGTTCTTCAGAATATTCTGGCAGAAAATGACGGAGCGGACGAGGAGACCTTAAAGGACGCCATCCGCAGAAATATCCACGAGCTGATTCCGAAGCATATCACAAAGGAAGACATCATCGCTTCCATCAACTACAATATGCATCTGGAAGGCGGAATCGGAACCCCGGACGATATCGACCATCTGGGCAACAGACGTATCCGCGCCGTGGGAGAGCTCTTACAGAACCAGTACCGCATCGGTCTTTCCAGAATGGAGAGAGTGGTTCGCGAGAGAATGACAACACAGGATATGGAGAGCATTTCTCCTCAGTCCTTAATCAATATCAAGCCGGTAACGGCTGCAGTGAAGGAGTTCTTCGGAAGCTCCCAGCTGTCTCAGTTCATGGATCAGAACAACCCTCTGTCCGAGCTGACACACAAGAGACGTCTGTCTGCATTAGGACCTGGCGGTCTTTCCAGAGACCGTGCCGGATTCGAGGTGCGAGACGTTCACTATACGCACTATGGACGTATGTGCCCGATTGAGACGCCTGAGGGACCGAACATCGGTCTGATCAACTCCCTGGCTACCTATGCAAGGGTAAATCAGTACGGCTTTATCGAGGCTCCGTACCGCGTGGTAGACAAGACGGATCCGATGAATCCGGTGGTAACGGACGAGGTTGTTTACCTGACAGCTGACGAGGAGGATAACTTCGTAGTTGCACAGGCGAACGAGCCGTTAGACGAGGACGGACATTTCGTTCATAATAACGTATCCGGACGTTTCCGCGAGGAGACATCCGAGTTCCAGAAAAAGAGAATCGACCTGATGGACGTTTCCCCGAAGATGGTATTCTCCGTGGCTACATCCATGATTCCATTCCTGCAGAACGACGACGCGAACCGCGCCCTGATGGGATCTAACATGCAGCGTCAGGCCGTGCCGCTTCTGACTACAGAGGCTCCGGCAGTAGGTACAGGTATTGAGGGCAAGGCTGCCGTAGACTCCGGTGTCTGCGTGCTGGCTAAGAATGCCGGTGTGGTAGAGCGTTCCGCTTCCAACGAGATCATTGTAAAGCGCGACTCAGACGGACAGAAGGACGTATACCGCTTAACCAAGTTTACACGAAGCAACCAGTCCAACTGCTACAACCAGAAGCCAATCGTCTACAAGGGCGACCATGTAGAGGCTGGCGAGGTGATTGCAGACGGCGCTTCCACCTGCAACGGCGAGATCGCCCTTGGAAAGAACCCGTTAATCGGATTCATGACCTGGGAGGGCTACAACTACGAGGATGCCGTTCTGTTAAGCGAGAGACTGGTTCAGGAGGACGTATATACTTCCGTTCATATCGAGGAGTACGAGGCTGAGGCCCGCGACACCAAGTTAGGACCGGAGGAGATCACAAGAGACGTTCCTGGTGTTGGCGAGGATGCGTTAAAGGATCTGGACGAGAGAGGAATCATCCGTATCGGAGCTGAGGTCCGTGCCGGAGACATTCTGGTAGGAAAGGTTACTCCGAAGGGAGAGACAGAGCTGACGGCGGAGGAGAGACTTCTGCGCGCTATCTTCGGCGAGAAGGCCAGAGAGGTCCGCGATACCTCCCTCAAGGTTCCTCACGGCGCTTACGGAATCATTGTGGACGCCAAGGTGTTCACGAGAGAGAACGGAGACGAGTTAAGCCCAGGCGTAAACGAGACAGTCCGCATTTACATTGCCCAGAAGAGAAAGATCTCTGTCGGCGATAAGATGGCCGGACGTCACGGAAACAAGGGTGTCGTTTCCCGTGTGCTTCCAGTTGAGGATATGCCGTTCCTTCCGAATGGACGTCCGCTGGATATCGTATTAAACCCGCTGGGCGTGCCTTCACGTATGAACATCGGACAGGTCCTGGAGATCCACTTAAGCCTTGCAGCCAAGGCCCTTGGATTTAACGTGTCCACTCCGATTTTTGACGGCGCGAACGAGACGGATATCGCAGATACCCTTGAGCTGGCAAACGATTATGTAAACAGCTCCTGGGAAGAGTTTGAAGAGAAATATAAAGACAAGGTCGATGAGAAGGTAATGGAGTACCTGGGAACCCACTTAGAGAACAGAAAGCTCTGGAAGGGCGTTCCGTTAAGCCGCGACGGTAAGGTCCGTCTCCGCGACGGACGTACCGGCGAGTACTTTGACAGCCCGGTAACCATCGGACACATGCATTACTTAAAGCTTCATCACCTGGTTGACGATAAGATCCACGCCCGTTCTACCGGACCATACTCCCTGGTTACACAGCAGCCTCTGGGAGGAAAGGCACAGTTCGGCGGACAGCGTTTCGGAGAGATGGAGGTTTGGGCTCTGGAGGCGTACGGCGCATCCTACACCTTACAGGAGATCCTTACCGTTAAGTCTGACGATGTGGTTGGCCGTGTGAAGACATACGAGGCCATTATCAAGGGCGAAAATATTCCTGAGCCAGGCATTCCGGAGTCCTTCAAGGTGCTCTTAAAAGAGCTTCAGTCCTTAGGTCTGGATGTGAGAGTGCTTCAGGAGGACGGCTCTGAGGTAGAGCTGACTGAAAATATCGATTACGGCGATACTGATATCCGCTCCATCCTTGAGGGAGACAGCAGAGAGTACTCTCAGAACGAGTCCTTCGAGAAGATGGGATATCAGAAGCAGGAATTCAAAGAGGACGGAGAGCTGACTTCTGTGGAATCCGAAAGCTTTTCAGACGACTACACGGATGACTATGAAAACGATCAGGATGACTCATATTCTGACGACGAAGAATAATAGAAGGGAGTACCGCTCATGCCAGAGACAAATGAAACTTATCAGCCATTGACATTTGATGCAATCAAGATCGGTTTGGCTTCTCCTGAGAAAATCTTAGAGTGGTCCCACGGCGAGGTTAAAAAGCCGGAGACGATCAACTACAGAACCTTAAAGCCTGAGAAGGACGGTCTGTTCTGTGAGAGGATCTTCGGACCGAGCAAGGACTGGGAGTGCCATTGCGGTAAATATAAAAAGATCAGATACAAGGGTGTTATCTGCGACAGATGCGGCGTTGAGGTTACAAAAGCCAGCGTCCGCAGGGAGCGTGTCGGCCACATTGCGCTGGCCGCCCCGGTCTCCCATATCTGGTACTTCAAGGGTATCCCAAGCCGTATGGGCTTAATCCTTGACATTTCCCCGAGAACACTGGAGAAGGTGTTATACTTCGCCTCCTACATTGTGCTGGATCCGGGAAAAACAAGCCTGCAGTTCAAGCAGGTGCTCTCTGAGAAGGAGTACCGCGACGCAGTGGAGAACTTCGGCTACGGCAGCTTCCGCGTGGGAATGGGAGCCGAGGCAGTTCAGGAGCTTTTAAGGGGAATCGACCTGGAGAAGGACTCCGAGGACTTAAGAAAGCAGTTAAAGGACGCCACAGGCCAGAAGAGAGCCAGAATCATCAAGAGACTGGAGGTTGTAGAGGCCTTCAGAAACTCTGGAAATAAGCCGGAGTGGATGATTATGACTGTGATTCCGGTTATTCCTCCGGATATCCGTCCTATGGTGCAGTTAGACGGAGGCCGTTTTGCCACCTCTGACTTAAACGACTTATACAGAAGAATTATCAACAGAAACAACCGTCTGGCCAGACTTCTGGAGCTGGGCGCGCCTGATATTATCGTGAGAAACGAGAAGAGAATGCTTCAGGAGGCCGTAGACGCCCTCATCGACAACGGCCGCCGCGGACGTCCTGTGACAGGACCTGGAAACAGAGCGCTCAAGTCTCTCTCCGATATGTTAAAGGGTAAGCAGGGACGTTTCCGTCAGAACCTTCTCGGAAAGCGAGTTGACTACTCCGGACGTTCCGTTATCGTCGTTGGACCGGAACTGAAGATTTACCAGTGCGGTCTGCCGAAGGAGATGGCGATCGAGCTGTTCAAGCCGTTCGTTATGAAGGAGCTGGTTGCCAAGCAGTACGCTCCGAATATTAAGAATGCCAAGAAGATGGTAGAGCGTCTCCAGCCGGCTGTGTGGGATGTGTTAGAGGATGTTATTAAAGAGCATCCGGTTATGTTAAACCGCGCCCCTACACTGCACAGACTGGGAATTCAGGCCTTCGAGCCGATCCTGGTAGAGGGTAAGGCGATTAAGCTTCATCCTCTCGTATGTACTGCCTTCAACGCGGACTTCGACGGAGACCACATGGCCGTCCACCTTCCTCTTTCCGTAGAGGCTCAGGCAGAGTGCCGTTTCCTTTTACTGTCTCCTAACAACCTGTTAAAGCCTTCCGACGGAGGTCCTGTGGCCGTTCCTTCCCAGGATATGGTCCTTGGTATCTACTACCTGACCCAGGAGAGACCTGGCGTGAAGGGCGAGGGCATGGCGTTCAAGAGCGTGAACGAGGCAATCCTGGCTTACGAGAACAAGGAGGTAACGCTCCACTCCAAGGTTAAGGTGAGAATGACAAGACAGATGCCGGACGGAACGGAGAAGACCGGTATTGTAGAGTCTACCGTTGGACGCTTCATTTTCAATGAGATTATCCCGCAGGATCTGGGATTTGTGGACAGAAGCATCGAGGGCAACGAGCTGAAGCTGGAGGTTGACTTCCATGTGGGCAAGAAGCAGTTAAAGCAGATCCTTGAGAAGGTTATCAATACACACGGAGCTACCCAGACAGCGATTACCCTGGACGATATTAAGGCCATCGGCTACAAGTACTCTACAAGAGCCGCTATGACCGTATCTGTCTCCGATATGACAGTGCCGGCCAGCAAGCCGAAGCTGATCGCAGACGCTCAGGCTACCGTTGACACCATTGCAAAGAACTTCCGCCGCGGTCTTATTACCGAGGAGGAGAGATATAAAGAGGTTATTGAGACCTGGAAGGCAACTGACGACCAGCTGACTCATGACCTGCTGACAGGACTTGACGCATACAACAACATCTTCATGATGGCTGACTCCGGAGCCCGTGGTTCCGATAAGCAGATCAAGCAGCTGGCTGGTATGCGAGGCCTGATGGCAGATACGACAGGACACACCATCGAGCTTCCTATCAAGTCCAACTTCCGTGAAGGTCTTGACGTACTGGAGTACTTCATCTCCGCTCACGGCGCCCGTAAGGGACTTTCCGATACGGCTCTGCGTACAGCCGACTCCGGATACCTGACAAGACGTCTGGTTGACGTTTCCCAGGATCTGATTGTCCGCGAGGATGACTGCTGCGCAAGCAGAGGCGAGATTCCGTATATGGAGATCAAGGGCTTTACAGACGGACAGGAGACTATCGAGAGCCTGCAGGAGCGTATTACAGGACGCTTCATTGCCGAGGATATCGTGGATCCTGACACAGGCGAGATTGTTATTAAGGCAAACCACATGTGTACTCCGAAGCGTGCGGCCGCCGTTATGAAGGTATTAGATAAGCTTGGCAGAAATACTGTCAAGATCCGTACCGTATTAACATGTAAGTCCCACATCGGTGTGTGCGCGAAGTGCTACGGCGCCAACATGGCGACCGGCCAGGCCGTACAGGTGGGCGAGGCAGTCGGAATTATCGCCGCTCAGTCTATCGGTGAGCCTGGTACACAGCTGACCATGCGTACGTTCCATACAGGCGGCGTGGCCGGCGGAGATATCACACAGGGTCTTCCTCGTGTCGAGGAGCTTTTCGAGGCCCGTAAGCCGAAGGGACTTGCGATTATCGCAGAGTTCGGTGGTGTGGCTACGATTAAGGATACAAAGAAGAAGCGCGAGATCATTATCACAGATAATGAGACTGGCAATTCCAAGACCTACCTGATTCCTTACGGTTCCCGTATCAAGATTCAGGACGGCGCGGTATTAGAGGCTGGAGACGAGCTGACAGAGGGTAGTGTAAATCCGCACGACATCTTAAAGATCAAGGGTGTCCGCGCAGTACAGGATTACATGATCCAGGAGGTTCAGCGAGTTTACCGCTTACAGGGTGTAGAGATCAACGATAAGCATATCGAGATGATCGTGCGCCAGATGTTAAAGAAGATTAAGATCGAGGAGAGCGGAGATTCTGACGTGCTTCCGGGAACATCCATGGACGTTCTGGATTTCAACGACATGAACGACGCTTTAATCGCAGAGGGCAAGGAACCGGCAATCGGCCGTCAGGTTATGCTGGGTATCACCAAGGCTTCTCTGGCAACCGATTCCTTCTTATCAGCCGCTTCCTTCCAGGAGACCACGAAGGTTCTGACAGAGGCCGCTATTAACGGCAAGGTAGATAACCTGATCGGTCTGAAGGAGAACGTAATCATCGGTAAGCTGATTCCGGCAGGAACAGGTATGAAGAGATACCGCACCATCAAACTCAGCACAGACGGCGAGGAGCAGGTGAACGAGTCCGTTGAGGAAGAGGAGATTCTGGACAATGAGTATCCGGAGAGCGGAGAGTTAGACGAGGCAGAGCAGATTGTTCTGAACGAGGACGACTTAAGCGAGGAATAAGATGAAATAGTCCTGATTTGAAAGTTGGGATGAAAGAATAAAAACAAAAACGGGAAGCGTTCCGCCAGCCTCTGTGGGGGTGTGGAACGCTTCCCGTTTTTTGCGAAAACTCTTCGATTATCCTGGAATTTCTCTATTTCTCTGATGGCCTTTAGATGCGCAAGGAAAAATTTTCGGTGACTTTAAGTGGAACAAGAAAATTTTTCCTTGCGCATCCGTTTTTCATTTCATCTCTGCTGATTTTATAAGACTTTAATCCAGGTCTGCGAACAGCGGAGTGGAGAGATACCGCTCTCCCGTGTCGGGGAGAAGGACTACGATAGTTTTACCCTCATTTTCCGGGCGTTTGGCCAGCTCTGCGGCCGCCCAGGCGGCTGCGCCGGAGGAAATGCCCACCAGAATGCCTTCTTTTTGTCCAATCATCCTTCCAGCGGCGTAGGCGTCCTCATTGGAAACCTGAATGATCTCGTCATAGATGGAGGTATCGAGAACAGCTGGGACGAAGCCCGCGCCGATACCCTGGATTCCATGGGGGCCTGGCTGGCCGCCGGAAAGGACAGGGGAGGAAGCAGGTTCTACTGCTACAATTTTAACATCCGGTTTTTTTGATTTCAGATAGGTTCCTACTCCTGTGACGGTTCCGCCAGTTCCCGCTCCTGCCACGAAAATGTCTACTTTTCCGTCCGTATCGCGGTAGATTTCAGGGCCGGTGGTGGCTATGTGAGCCGCTGGGTTAGCTGGATTCGTAAACTGGCCGGCAATGATGCTTCCGGGGATCTGAGCCGCCAGCTCCTCCGCCTTTTTGATGGCTCCGGCCATGCCCTTAGAGCCGTCGGAAAGTACCAGCTCCGCGCCGTAGGCCTTCATCAGCAGGCGCCGTTCTATGGACATGGTTTCTGGCATGACGATAATGACCCGCAGGCCCCTGGCAGCCGCTACAGAGGCCAGACCGATACCGGTGTTCCCGGAGGTAGGCTCAATAATCACAGTATCTTTTGTAAGCTTGCCCTGAGCTGCGGCATCATCTAACATAGACTTGGCTACTCTGTCTTTTACAGAGCCGGCCGGATTGAAAAATTCCAGCTTGGCCAACAGCCTGGCTTTCAGATTCAGCTCTCTTTCCAGGCCTGTCAGCTCCAGAAGAGGCGTATTTCCAATTAACTGTTCTGCAGATGTATAAATGTTTGCCATAATTGCGTCTCCTTTTCCTGCTTTTTTTAGTTGGCAGAATTATAGGGCTTTTTTTTGATATTGTCAATATGCAGGAAGCAGAAGTTAAGTTTGCATTTCAGGCAAGATTTTTGTAAGAAAATAGATCATGCGTTTCACACTGGATTATGCTAGAATGAAAAGCAGGATCATAAAAAATACGAAAAGAATACATAAAAGAAGCCGAAAACAGAATAGCGGCAGGAGGAATAGAAGGATGAGAAAACAAAATTTTATTTACGGTGCAGTCTGCGTGATGGCAGCTGCAGGAACGCTCTGTCTGGCGCCGGGGATTTTAAACGGCATGGGAAAGGGGGAAAAACAGATTTCCTCTAAGACTGTCCAGACGGCAGATGCGCTGACCTCGGAAACCAGGGAACAGGTGGAGACGACAATGGCCAATACCTATGAGAGCCTTGGAATGAAGAAGGTTTCAGACACTGTGGTTGTGACGGCGGATGCGCTCCGCTACCGAAGCGCTCCGGATACCTCGGCAGACAATGTGAGAGGGACGATTTCCGGAGGAACCAGGCTGGAACGGATTTACGAGGGAAACGGCTGGAGCGTGGTAAAGACAGGGGGAGGGGAATACTATGTCTCCTCTTCCTATGTAAAAAAGGCTGACGGTTCTCAGAATCAGGCAGATGCCCAGAGCCAGAACGCGTCGGAAAATAAGAAGGAATCCCAGGCTCAGACGAAAGAGAGTGCTGGCGGCCCGGGCGGATCTGCCGGCTCAGAGGGAGGAGAGACTCCAGCTGTACAGGAGATTGGCCTGGACGGAAGCCTGCCCTATGCCGGATTTTCAAAAATCAACAGCGGAAAGGCTGTGCTGTATAAGAGCACGGCGCAGAACAGGAAAAATAAGACCATTGCAGTCAATGCAGGTCACGGCACAAGCGGAGGCAGCAGTGTGAAAACCCAGTGCCATCCAGACGGAAGCCCCAAGGTAACAGGGGGAACTACCGCCTCCGGAGCTGTTATGGCTGTGGCTGTTTCCGGCGGCATGACCTTTGCAGACGGTACGGCGGAGGCTAAGGTGACTCTCCAGATGGCGAAGATTCTGAAGGATCGTCTGCTGGCGGAGGGTTACGACGTGCTGATGCTCAGAGACGGGGACGACGTGCAGCTGGATAATGTCGCCAGGTCTGTTCTCGCCAACCGCTATGCAGACTGCCACATTTCCCTTCACTGGGATTCCACGTCAAACGACAAGGGATGCTTTTATATGAGCGTTCCAAACAATGCCTCCTACCGTGCCATGGAGCCGGTAGCTTCCCACTGGCAGGATCACAACCGCCTGGGCGAAGCTTTAGTGGGAGGTCTGCGGGACGCAGGAAATAAGATTTTTTCCGGCGGATCCATGGAAATGGATCTGACTCAGACTTCCTATTCTACCGTGCCCAGCGTGGATATTGAGCTGGGAGACAAGGGATCCAGCCATTCGGACGCCGTCTTAAACCAGCTGGCCGACGGCCTGGTTATGGGAGTCAACCGCTTTTTCGGCCAGTAGAGAGAGCACATACATATAGAATATGCGCCTTCCTTGTCCTGTGCTGTCCTATTCTCCCATAAACAGGGAGACTGAGAGGCAGGAAGAAAAAATGCAGTTCATATTTCACACGCCTCGTACATACCTTAGAAATAGCTAAAATGACGAGCAGGTATGGAGGGGTGGAGTTGAACGACAGGAATACAGAAGTTCTGGAACAGTATGATATGGAAATTTTCTCCGTCAGGAGAGGGCGCGGATCTTGGATTTGCGAGACAGACAAGGGACTCAGGCTCCTTCGGGAGTATAAGGGAACCACAAAGCGGCTGGAGTTTGAGGAGGAGGTGCTGAATATCCTCCAGAACAGCGGGATTTCCAGGGTGGATCAGTATGTGAGAAATAAGGAAGGGGAGCTTCAGTCTGCCGCTCCGGACGGCCTCAGATACATTGTGAAGGAATGGTTTTCTGAGGACGAGTGCGACATCAGGGACGAGAACGAGGTGGTGAAAGCCGCCGGGCAGATTGCAAAGCTGCACCGGATTCTGAGAGGCATCCAGCTGAAAGAGGAGTGGAATCTGGGCTCGATTCTGGCAGAGCCGATGGAGGCGGAATTCCGGCGCCATAACAGAGAGCTTCGGAAAGCCAGGGCCTTTATCAGCAGAAAACGTGGAAAATCAGACTTTGAGCTCTGCGTGATTGGCAATTTCGCGCCGTTTTTGGAGCAGGCGCTGGAGGCCCAGAGAGGTCTTGAGCAGATGGCGGAAGAAGGAAAAGAACCGCCTCATTATCTCTGCCACGGCGAGCTGAACCAGCACCATATTTTAATGGGGGGAAAGGAAGCGGCCATTATAGAGTTCAACCGGATGCACCTGGGCGTCCAGGCGGCGGATCTGTACCATTTTATCAGAAAGGTGATGGAGAAGCACAGCTGGAATCCTACTCTGGGCATGCGGCTTCTGGAGGCCTACGACCGGGTGCTTCCTATGGGGGCAAAGGAGAGAGAATATCTCTACTATCTGTTCCTGTATCCTGAAAAATACTGGAAGCAGCTGAATTTCTATTACAATGCCAATAAGGCCTGGATTCCGGCCAGAAATGTGGAGAAGCTCCGGAGCCTGGAGGAGCAGCAGGAGGTGAGAAACCGGTTCCTGGGGATGATTCGAGGCTCATGACAGAACAGGAAATCACTTCTGCTTTATTTTTCCGCCGGAATATACTATAATTTAGGAGAAATAAGTGTTTTAAGCAATACGACGGCTGAACAGGGCCGCAATACAGAAATGGCGCAGGAGGAATTTTAGAATGAAAGATTACAAAGCGATCTATGAGGAATGGCTGTCCAATCCTTACTTTGACCAGGAGACGAAGGAGGAGCTCAGAGCCATCCGCGCAGACGAGAAGGAGATCAAAGAGCGTTTTTACATGGATCTGGAGTTTGGAACAGCAGGCCTTCGAGGCGTCATAGGCGCTGGAATTAACCGTATGAATATCTATACCGTAAGGCGCGCGACTCAGGGACTGGCCGATTATATTTTAGAGCAGGGAGGGGCTGAGAGAGGCGTTGCCATTGCCTACGATTCCCGCCGTATGTCCCCGGAGTTTTCCGATGAGGCGGCCCGCACTCTGGCGGCCAACGGAATCAAGGCGTACCGCTTTGAATCTCTGCGTCCTACGCCGGAGCTGTCCTTTGCAGTGCGGGAGCTGGGCTGTATCGCCGGAATTAATATTACGGCCAGCCACAATCCGCCGGAGTACAACGGCTACAAGGTATACTGGGAGGACGGCGCCCAGTTTACTCCGCCCCACGATAAGGGAGTGACGGAGAAGGTTATGGCAATCACAGATCTCTCCGCTGTCAGGACTATGAGCCGGGAGGAGGCTGAGGCCAGCGGCCTGTATGTGACCATCGGAGCTGAGATTGACGACAAGTACATTGCCCAGGTGAAGGCCCAGGTAGTGAACCAGGCGGCGATTGACAGAATGCAGGATCAGATTTCCATTGTCTACACTCCCCTTCACGGCACAGGAAATATTCCGGCCCGCCGCGTTATGAAGGAGCTGGGCTTTGAGCATGTGTACGTTGTGCCGGAGCAGGAGCTGCCGGACGGCAATTTCCCGACTGTAAGCTATCCGAATCCGGAGGCAGAGGAGGCCTTTGAGCTGGGGCTTAAGCTGGCGAAGGAGAAGAATGCGGATCTGGTACTGGCAACAGATCCGGACGCAGACCGTCTGGGCGTCTATGTAAAGGACGATAAATCCGGCGAGTATATTCCGCTGACAGGAAACATGTCGGGAGCTCTGCTCTGCGATTATGTGCTGAGCCAGAAGCAGGCAAACGGCCAGATCCCAGCGGACGGCCAGGTGGTAAAGTCGATCGTTACGACAAATCTGGTAGACGCAGTGGCCGCCCACTACGGCGCAGAGCTGATCGAAGTGCTGACTGGCTTTAAGTGGATTGGAAAGCAGATTTTAAAGAACGAGCAGGAAGGAAAGGGAACCTACCTGTTTGGCATGGAGGAAAGCTACGGCTGCCTGATTGGAAGCTATGCCAGAGATAAGGACGCCATTTCCGCCACAGCGGCTCTCTGCGAGGCGGCTGCCTACTATAAGGAGAAGGGCATGACTCTGTGGGATGCCATGATTGCCATGTACGAGAAATACGGCTACTATAAGGACGCCGTTCAGGCCATCAGCTTAAAGGGTATCGAGGGACTGGAGAAGATTCAGAAGATTATGGAGTATTTCAGAAACAACACTCCGGCTGAATTTGCAGGAAGCAAGGTTATCTCTGTGAGAGATTACAAGGCAGATACCATCCGCGACATGGCTTCCGGAGAGGTAAAGCCTACCGGCCTTCCGTCCTCCAACGTGCTCTACTATGACCTGGAGGATCAGGCATGGCTGTGCGTGCGCCCGTCCGGAACAGAGCCCAAGATCAAGTTCTATTACGGCGTAAAGGGAACCTCCCTGGCAGATGCAGACGAGAAATCCGAGAAACTGGGACAGGCTGTTCAGAAGCTGGTTGAGCCGATGCTGTAAAGAGGAAAATAGAACGAGGAAAACTTTTCGGTGACTTTAAACGGAACAAGAAAAGTTTTCCTCGTGCATTTTTTCTGTATTTTTTCTATGCAAATTTCCTTGACAACCATAAAAAAATATGATATTTTACTTAAGTATTGACTGCCTAAGACAGCAGGTGCCGCAAGGCATAAGGTAAAAACGCCTGCCGAGGAAACGTACACTTACTGATGTAAATTGTGCCTCCCTGTCTTGTGCAGGGAGGTTTTTTCTGTAAGACTCCTGGCGGTTCATACGACGAAAATAAAACAGGAGGTAAACCATTCATGGCAAAAGTTGAGTTAAAGCAGCCTATCGTTGCTGAGATTTCTGAGTTACTCAATGGCGCAAAGTCTGCAGTAGTTGTTGATTACCGCGGATTAACTGTTGAGCAGGATACACAGCTTCGTAAGCAGTTAAGAGAAGCTGGTGTTACTTACAAGGTATATAAGAACACCATGATCCGCTTTGCTGCAAAGGGAACTGAGTTCGAAGCTTTAGAGCCGAATCTGGAAGGACCTACAGCATTAGCTGTATCCAAGGAAGACGCTACTGCTCCGGCAAGAGTATTAGCTGAGTTTGCTAAGAAGGCAGACAAGTTAGAGTTAAAGGCCGGTGTTGTAGAGGGCACATACTACGATGCGAAGGGAATCCAGGTTATCGCTACTATCCCGTCCAGAGAAGTTCTTCTCGGAAAGTTACTGGGAAGCATCCAGTCCCCGATCGCAAACTTTGCACGCGTTATCAATCAGATCGCAGAGGCAAAGGAGGCTTAATTTCTCATATGATATGGGCTGCATAGCCGCATAGAGAAAGAGCCGTCTGATTTTTTGAAGGAATCAGGAGAGGCCGGGAAAGCCGGCAGAACTATATTTTAAAACATTAATAAACAGGAGGAAATTAAAATGGCAAAGTTAACAACAGCTGAGTTCATTGAGGCTATTAAAGAGTTATCCGTATTAGAGTTAAACGAGCTTGTAAAGGCTTGCGAGGAAGAGTTTGGTGTATCCGCAGCAGCAGGCGTTGTAGTTGCAGCAGCAGGCGGCGCAGGCGAGGCAGCTGAGGAGAAGACAGAGTTCGACGTAGAGCTGACAGAGGTTGGCGCTAACAAGGTTAAGGTTATCAAGGTTGTTCGTGAGGCTACAGGTCTTGGCTTAAAGGAAGCTAAGGAAGTAGTTGACGGAGCTCCGAAGGTAGTTAAGGCTGGCGTTTCCAAGGAAGAGGCTGAGGACCTTAAGACAAAGTTAGAGGCAGAGGGAGCAAAGATTACATTAAAGTAATTCATTGCCATTCTATACAAACTAAATGCATTACAGCGAAAAAGAAGTCCGGGACGCATTGTGCGTTTCGGACTTCTTTTTCGTTTCTGAATCTCAAACGGGAATATTCTAAATTGAGATGAAAATTTTGGAATTCTTTTGTATAATAGTATGTAATTGAGTACAAGGGAGGGGATAGGATGAACGTATCAGAGACAATTAAGACGAGAACTTCGCTTCGCGTTTATGACGACAGAATGATAGCAGATTCCGACCTGGATCAGATTTTGGAGGCGGCTTTTCTGGCGCCTACAGCCGGAAATCAGCAGCTTTATTCGATTATTGTAATTAAGAGTCAGGAGACGAAGGACAAGCTTTCTAAAAGCTGCGACAATCAGCCGTTTATCGCCAAGGCTCCGGTGCTTCTGCTCTTTCTGGCGGATCAGCAGAAATGGTTTGATTACTACAGGTCAAAGGGCTGCATGGAGTTTGCCGCCAGGGAGGAGGGGCTTTCCTGGGAGGAACCCAACGAATCGGATCTGCTGCTTTCCATTGAGGATACCATGATTGCCGCCCAGAACGCTGTGCTGATGGCGGAATCTCTGGGAATCGGATCCTGCTACATTGGAGATATTCTGGAAAATTATGAGTACCACAAAGAGCTGTTTCAGCTCCCGGATCACGCAGTTCCCATTTCCCTTCTGTGCCTGGGATATTATAAGGAAGGCCACAAGCGTGTATACAGAAAAAGATTTGACAAGAAATACGTAGCTTTCGAGGAAACCTATAAAAGGCTGTCAGACGAGGAGCTGGACCACATGTTTGCTGAAAAGGCCTCCGGCTTCGTGAAAGGGCCGGCGATCACCGCCGACAATTTTGCCCAGGCCTTCTATAAGAGAAAGACAGGAGCAGCATTCTCCAAGGAGATGGCCAGATCTGTGAGAGCCATGCTCAAAGCCTATGCAGGCAAACAGGAAGAGGAGAGATAAAGGCGGCGTCTGCAGACAGAACAAATGAGAAATGCAGAGGCATACGGCGCAGCAGGCAGGAGCATACAGCGCAGCAGGGCGGCGCAGCAAGATAGCGTGGCAAATGGCAGATACAGGAGAAGAATATGGAAAAACAGAAATTAGAGGAACAGCTCACACAGTTTAAAGAGGCGGTTTCCAGTGCGTCCTGCCTTTTAATTGGCGTGGGAGACGAGTGGGCGGCTGGAGAAAAGCGTTCCAGAGAAGAGCTTGCAGAGGCTTATCAGGCCCTCTATTCTCTGACAGAGGGAAAGGACTATTTTATTATCACAACTGTGACCGACGGGCTGATACGGGAAAGCGCTCCGGATCAGGGGAGGATTACGGCCCCCTGCGGCAATGAGCAGTGGCAGCAGTGCAGCAGGGCCTGTACCAGGGATATCTGGGAGCCGGGAGAGATCCCAGACGGCCTCTGCCCCCACTGCGGCGCGCCGCTGACGGGAAATACCATTTTTGCAGAGACCTACATTGAGGAGGGATATCTGCCTCAGTGGAAGGCTTACCAGGAATGGCTGGGAAGGACTCTGAACAGGGAGCTTCTGGCGGTGGAGCTGGGGGAAGGTTTTCTGCTTCCTAAATTGATTCGGTGGCCCTTTGAAAAGACGGTCTTTTTTAACAAGAAGGCGCATATGTATCGTGTGAATGAGACGTTTGCCCAGGTGTCAGAGGATATCGGGGACAGATCCGTCTCTGTTCAGGCCAATTCCGTGGATTTTGTGAGGATGGCCGCCGCATGTTTAAAAAACTGACGGGGAATCATTGTCTATTCTCCGGCTCTGTGTTACTATTTTAAGAGCAGCGTCGGCGCAGAGATTTATTTCCCCCGCATGACGGCGCAGACGAAAGCTGCAGAAGCGAAAGTCACGAAAGAGAGGTAGAAGCCTGATGGGAGCAATCAGCAACGACTGGCTTGAGCCGCTGAGCGCGGAATTTAAGAAGCCTTACTATAAAAAACTGTACGAGACGGTGAAGCACGAGTATGAGACGAGGGCTGTCTATCCAGACGCCAACGATATTTTCAATGCGTTTGAATTTACCCCACTTTCTCAGGTGAAGGTGGTGATTTTAGGGCAGGATCCGTACCACGGCTACGGCCAGGCCCATGGCCTCTGCTTTTCTGTCAAGCCGGGCGTGGATACGCCCCCTTCCCTGGTAAATATTTACCAGGAGCTTCACGACGATCTGGGCTGCTATGTGCCGAACAACGGATATCTGAAAAAATGGGCGGATCAGGGCGTGATGCTTCTGAATACAGTTCTGACTGTCCGCGCCCACCAGGCCAATTCTCATCGCGGAATCGGCTGGGAGGAGTTTACAGACGCGGCGATCCGCGCCTTGAATGAGCAGGACCGCCCTATGGTGTTTATTTTATGGGGCAGACCGGCGCAGACGAAGAAAGCCATGCTCACCAATCCGAAGCATTTGATTCTGGAGGCTCCCCACCCCAGCCCGCTGTCAGCCTACAGGGGATTTTTCGGCAGCAGGCCCTTCAGCCGCACCAACGAATACCTGAAGGAGCATGGAATTGAGCCAATTGACTGGCAGATTGAAAATATTTAACGAGAGGGAACAGTATGAACTTTTTTGAAATTTTGAAGGTTCTTGTGCTGGGAATTGTGGAGGGCTTTACGGAGTGGCTTCCTATCAGCAGTACGGGACATATGATTCTGGTGGATGAGATCATTCACCTGAATGTAAGCGAGGCCTTCCGGGAGGTCTTCATGGTGGTGATTCAGCTGGGAGCGATTCTGGCGGTGGTAGTTCTGTACTTCCACAAGCTGAACCCCTTTTCTCCGAGAAAGACTCAGAATCAGAAACGGGCTACGATCCGCCTGTGGATGAAAATCGTGGTGGCCTGTATTCCGGCGGCAGTCATCGGACTTCCCTTTGACAATCTGTTAGATAAGCTGATGAACGGCTATGTGGTTTCCGCCATGCTGATTCTGTACGGCGTGTTTTTCATTTTACTGGAGAACAGAAACCGCGGCGTGAAGTTCAGGATTCAGCGGGTGACGCAGATTTCCTTCCAGACGGCGGCGGCTATCGGACTGTTCCAGGTGCTTGCCATGGTTCCGGGAACCTCCCGTTCAGGGGCGACCATCCTGGGAGCTATGCTGCTTGGCTGCTCCAGGGGAGCGGCTGCGGAGTTTTCCTTCTTCCTGGGAATTCCCGTTATGTTTGGGGCCAGTCTCTTAAAGATTGTGAAATTTATGCTGGAGGGAGCTTCTTTCCAGATGTATGAGATTTTTTATCTGATTTTTGGAATGGCTGTGGCCTTCGGAGTGTCGGTCTACTCGATTAAATTCCTGATGGAGTATGTAAAGCAGCACGATTTCAAGTTTTTCGGCTACTACAGGATTGTGCTGGGAATCATTGTGCTGTCCTACTTCGGAATTTCCGCTCTGGTGGGGGCATAAAGGCCTAAAACGCGTGGCAGGGGACCGAAACAGGAGAAAACGGCGCCTGCGAAGCGCTGGATGAGCGCAGGCTAAAACAGATATCAGAAGATATCAGGCATAAAAAATATATGGATGGGAGAGGTGTTCCGGCTGTTTCGGAGGGCCTCTCCCATTTGTTGTCCAGGGAAATCATACGTCTATCTTCCCAGCCAGTCCCGTATATATGAGACAAGGGGGTGGAAGATGTGAAACGATTTCGCAGGCAGACAGGGATTCTGTTTTTGATCGTTATGGTGGATCTTTTGCTGGCTCTGAACCTGGCCAGGCTGGCAGGAGGAGAGGAGCCGGGCGGAGAGAATCGGTTTCTGGCTCTCACCTTTGACGACGGCCCCCACCCGGTCTGCACGAAGGAGCTGCTGGACGGCCTGAGAGAGCGGAATGTGAAGGCCTCTTTTTTCCTTCTGGGGGAAAATATTCCTGGCAATGAGCAGCTGATCCGTCAGATGAAGGAGGATGGCCATCTGATAGGAACCCATTGCTACCGCCATGTAGATTTGACCAAGGAGGACGCAGAGACCGCCATTTCTATGATCCGAAAGACAAATCGGGAGATCGAGGCGGTGACGGGAGAAGAACCAGTTTACATAAGACCTCCTTACGGAAAATGGAACGGACAGCTGGAGGACGCCCTCGACATGACGCCTGTGCTGTGGGACATCGACACCCTGGACTGGAAGAGCCAGAACAGCGGGAAAGTGCTGAGGTCCATTGAAAGGAACGCCGGAAAGCATCAGATTGTGCTGATGCACGACATCTTTCCAACTACGGTGGACGCGGCGCTGGCGGCCATTGACACATTGGGGGAGCAGGGCTATACTTTTGTTACAGTAGACGAGCTTTTGATTGACTGACAAAGGAAATAAGGGAAGGTGCAGACAAGATGGATTTATTTGACTATATGAGAAGCAATACCATGGAGAAGGAGGCGCCGCTGGCTTCCCGGCTGCGGCCCTCCACCCTGGACGAGGTAGTGGGGCAGAAGCATATCATCGGGAAGGATAAGCTGCTTTACCGCGCCATCAAGGCAGATAAGCTGGGATCTATTATTTTTTACGGGCCGCCGGGAACGGGAAAGACGACTCTGGCCAAGGTGATTGCCAACACGACCAGCGCCCGGTTTACCCAGATTAACGCTACTGTGGCCGGAAAAAAGGACATGGAGGAGGTAGTGAAGGAGGCCAAGGACGCCCTCGGCATGTATGGGCAGAAGACGATCCTGTTTGTGGACGAGATTCACCGCTTCAATAAGAGCCAGCAGGACTATCTGCTTCCTTTTGTGGAGGATGGAACGCTGCTTTTGATTGGAGCGACCACAGAAAATCCCTATTTTGAAGTGAACGGAGCTCTTATTTCCCGATCCAGGATTTTTGAACTGAAGCAGCTGGAAAAGGATGATATTAAGGAGCTTCTGCGCCGCGCGGTGGCAGATTCTGAGAAGGGAATGGGCATGTACCAGGCTGTGCTGGAACCGGAGGCAGAGGAATTTCTGGCCGATATGGCCAACGGAGACGCCAGGGCGGCTCTCAATGCGGTGGAGCTGGGAATTCTTACTACAGAGCGGGCAGAGGACGGGCTGATTCACATTGACCTGGACGTGGCCCAGGAGTGTATCCAGAAACGTGCGGTGCGCTACGATAAGGGGGGAGACAACCACTACGATACCATTTCCGCCTTTATTAAGAGCATGAGAGGATCGGATCCGGATGCGGCTGTGTACTATCTGGCGCGGATGCTCTATGCGGGGGAGGACATTAAGTTTATCGCCAGAAGGATCATGATCTGCGCCTCCGAGGATGTGGGAAATGCAGATCCCATGGCCCTTACCGTGGCGGTCAGCGCTTCTCTGGCCGTGGAGCGGGTGGGAATGCCGGAGGCCCAGATTATTCTCTCAAATGCCGCCTCCTACGTGGCCTGCGCGCCTAAGAGCAATTCCGCTGTCAACGCCATCAACGCGGCCATGAAGGCAGTGAAAACCCAGACGCTGATGCCGGTTCCGCCCCATCTGCAGGACCGCCATTACAGCGGCGCGGCGGCTCTTGGACGGGGGCTGGACTACAAGTACGCCCACGATTACCCCAATCATTATGTAAAGCAGCAGTATCTGCCGGACGGCATGGAGGGCGCGGTCTTCTACGAGCCGTCGGACAATGGATATGAGAAGGAGATCAAGGCGCGGCTGGCATTTCTGCGGGGAAGTGAGGAGTAGGAAAGAGCGTGGGAGGAAACGCAGCCAGCCGATGAACCGGCAGATTCTGCGCATGGTCTTTCATAGTTTGCAGCGGATTTAATTTACCTTTGCAGCTGTTAGATAGAAACAGAGGAAAAGCCTGGCTCCAGCTTCATCGGAGCGGAAAGGTTTTCCCTCTGTTTTTTATGTTTTTTAATTAAAAAATGAACCGACTACCAGTTTGGCTGCTCTTATAGACAGGTATACCAAAAAGGGAAGGAGATATCAGACAGTTGAAAGAGACGGAGCTTGTGAAACGGCTGATGGCCGGAGATAGGGAAGCGTTTGATGCCCTGTATGAATGTTATAAGGATCAGGCTTTCAGGACCGCCTGGTTTCTGGCAGGAAACAGAGCCGATGCGGAGGATATTGTCCAGGACACCTTTGTGAAGGTGTATGTGAATATAGGGCAGCTGAAGAATGCGGAAGGTTTTAAAAGCTGGTTTTACAGGATCCTGACAAGAACTGCGTGGAAACAGTCTGACAGCCGGAAGCGGGAATTTCCTGACGAGGAAATTTTAATCCACGCAGACATTGCTTCAGAGGCGTCAGAGGATGGCAATCCAGAACAGATTTTTAAGAAAGAAGAGAGACAACGGCTCAGAGCGATTGTGGACGGCCTGGATGAAAAATACAGGACAACGCTGATTCTCTATTATTACAGCGAGTGTTCCACAAAGACCATCGCGTCGATTATGGGATGCCTGGAAGGAACGGTCAAGTCCCGGCTGTTTTCAGCCAGACGAAAGGTGAAAATGGAACTGATGCGGGAAATGAAAAAGGAGGGAGCTGTCTATGAGCAGGAAGGAAGACGAAGCAATCAGGGAATTGTTTAAAGGAGAGGCAGAGCGCATGGCGGCTCCCGACTCGTTAAAAACGCGGATCGACCGGGAAATTGACAGAATTGAGAATGAAAGAATCGAGAAGAGAAAAGGTTCAGAGAAGGAGGCAGTGATTATGAAGTTTCAGAAAAGAAAAGTGGCCCTGGCGGCAGCAGTGATTGTGGCGATTGGAAGCATTACCTGTTATGCGACAGGAAAGATGACAGGCCTGATGGTGGGAAGCAGCCACCTGACGGAGGTATCCGAATACAGCGGCCTTGACACAGCGGAGGAGAAGGCTGGATTTGAGACGGGAATGCCGGAAACCTTCTCAAACGGCTATGCTTTTAAAAACGTCAATACAGGAGACGGCCAGGCGGTTGACGCGGAGGGCAACGGCATACCGGGAACCCAGTATACGGACATTTTTATGACCTATGAGAAGGACGGAAGCGAGATTACGGCCAGCATTATGCCGGAACTGAAAGAAGAGTCTGCAGAAGAGGCAGGAGACGCAGAGGCGAAAACGCCGGAAGCGGCTGAGATCAGAGAGATCGGAGGCATTACAGTCAGCTACTATGAGACGACCATGAAGGTAGTTCCGCCGGATTATGAGCTGACAGAGCAGGACAAGAAGGACATGGAAAACTCCAATTTCACGATTTCCTATGGAAGCGATCAGGTGTATGTGCAGAAGGTGAGATCCGTGGACTGGAAGGCAGACGGAAAGGCTTACAATTTCCTCGATATGGAAGGAACTGTGGATGCAGAAACCCTGTTTTCTATGGCCCAGGACGTGATCCAGGGAAAATAGAGAAGAAAAAATATAATAGGTATAGAAGCAGACAGAAAAAAGGAATAGACAGAGCCAAAAAATGCCCGCCGCAGGTTAAACACGCGGCGGGCAAAACTATTTAGTTCCATTCTTTTTCGAAGAGAAAATCGCGGCCATTGCGGTGTTTGATACCATTGCGGAGCGTATGGAATTCATTCCGCGCGCAACTTTCCATAGCATATTCTTTGCCCACGGACGCCATGTTGATTTTTAGGGATTTTTTTGACATAATTATGGATAGTAATAAAATTCATGGCAGCTCTTATCCAGAAGGAGAGGCAAAAAATCCTCCTGAAAAAGGCTGCACATCATAACTTTTAGGTAAGATGAAATGAAGAAAATCAATTTTTATGTGTCAGAGATCGCTTTTCTCTGTTTTCTGGCAGGATGCTCGTCTGCCCCGCCGGATGCAGAGAAGCAGAATACGGTCAATTATCTGAATTCCATCCGGACGCAGACCGTAAATGCAGAGTCCGGCTCTTTCATTATCAATACTGAATGGAACATAGGAGGAGAAATTGAAACGGTCGGACGCCAGATTGATTTTTCTCATCGGGGCTCTGAACTGCATTATAAAGAAGCTATTTATGATTCGTTTGCAGATCCTTCTGTGAAGCCATACCAGACAGCAGAAACATCAGAAGACGGGACTTCCTTAATTGTTTCATCAGGAGGTGACAATTTTACCGTTGAGGTTCCTCTGGATAAAGCTCCCTCTTTGGAGCAGTTTTTTGAAGGTGTCTGGGATACGATACATTCATCAGAAATCGAATGTATCGAGACAGCCAAGCAGGGAAATAGAACATCCTATACTATCGTATATTCTTCTGATTACTGCAAAAGTAAAGGAAATGATACGGAAATTGGTTCTTCTGTGCTCCAGTCAAAAATTCTGGAATTGGAACTGATGCCAGATGAAAGCATAAAAGCAGTTAAACTGAATACAGCCGGATACGTTTCAGGGCTGGATGCTTCAGAAACGCCAGTCAGTCAAAAAACGGAACTGTATTTCAATTAGAATATTTTAACGCAGCTAGTCGCAAAGCCTGCTGGTTTCGCCTGCTCTACAATGATTTAAGAAAAGGCTTTTTGTTTATGCGTTTGTCGTGGCCCGCCCCTTAAAAAAGCTGTAAAAACCAAAGAACTATGGTATAATGTACCACAGCAGCATTTTGGAGTGAAAGCGAGCAAACAGTCTGGGAAGCAGACAGAAAACGCGGAGCGTGAGTTTGCGAGTACAGGCAGCGCCAGAATGAGAGAGATTTGCGGATATGACGCAGAAAATAAGGATATAGTAGGAAGATAAAACAGAAAGGAATATTCCATTGAATAAACAGAATGAACCAGAGACAAACGCCATCACCGTCAGGGATGTGACCAAGATTTACCGTCTGTATGACAAGCCCATTGACAGGTTAAAGGAATCTTTGAGCGTGACTCATAAAAATTATCACAAGGATTTTTATGCCCTTCAGAACCTTTCCTTTAATGTGAAGAAGGGAGAGACGGTGGGAATCATCGGAACCAACGGATCCGGAAAATCCACGATTTTAAAGATTATTACGGGAGTTCTCACCCCCACGTCCGGGGAAGTACAGGTGGACGGAAAGATTTCCGCCCTTCTGGAGCTGGGAGCCGGTTTTAACCAGGACTACACAGGAATTGAAAATATTTACATGAACGGAACCATGATGGGCTTTTCCAAGAAAGAGATGGATGAGAAGCTCCCGGACATTCTGGAATTTGCCGATATCGGGGACTTTGTGTATCAGCCGGTAAAGACCTACTCCAGCGGTATGTTCGTCCGTCTGGCCTTCGCGCTCTCCATCAACGTGGAGCCGGAGATTCTGATTGTAGACGAGGCGCTGTCTGTGGGGGACGTATTTTTCCAGTCCAAGTGCTACCGGAGAATGGACGAGCTGAGGAAAAATGGCACGACCATTGTCATGGTTACCCACGATATGGGAAGTGTGATCAAGTACTGTGATAAAGTAGTGCTGTTAAACCGAGGAGAATTTGTGGCTGAGGGACCAGCCGGAAAAATGGTGGATCTTTACAAGAAGATTCTGGCGGGACAGCTGGATTCCCTGAACGAGGAGCTGGCCCAGATGAACGACTTTTCCGGGGAGGGAATTTCCGGTTCAGGAAAGGACGGACAGGAGATTTTGTCCGCTGCGGAAAGACAGAATGAATCTGGACAGAAACCAGGCCTGATGAAGGATAAGATTACGATCAACGGAAACAGGACAGAGTACGGAGATGGAAGGGCCGAGATCATTGACTTGGGGCTGTGCGATGAGCGGGGGAATCTGACCAACCTTCTTTTGAAGGGGGAGATGTTCACAATTAAAGAAAAAATCCGTTTCAATACAGAGATCCAGGCCCCGATTTTCACCTACACGATCAAGGACAAAAAGGGCACGGATCTGTCGGGAACCAACACCATGTTTGAGGGAACGGATGTGAAGCCTGTGAAGAAGGGGGACGTCTACGAGGTATCCTTCACCCAGAAAATGACTCTGCAGGGCGGAGAGTACCTTCTGTCCATGAGCTGCACCGGCTTTGAGAACGGGGAGCACGTGGTGTACCACCGCCTCTATGACGTGGCGAACATTACCGTCATTTCCAACAAGAATACAGTAGGCGTCTACGACATGGAGTCTCAGGTGGAGACGAAGCTTACCAGGGCGGAAGAGTAAAGGAGGCGGAGCATGAAGGACTTAAATAAGAAACTGATTTCCCTTATAAGGGAATACGGGGACGACAGGACGGCGGCCCTGAACAGCTGCGTGGATCTGGACTGCTTTATGGCCCTCTCTCCTCTCAGGGAAAACCTTCTGGAGTGGTATGAGTTTCAGGCAGACGGAGAGCTTTTGCAGGTGGGAGCCGATTACGGCGCTCTGACAGGGCTTTTTAAAAGACGTGTAAAAGCGGTAACGGTGTGGGACGAGTCTGAGGAACAGCTGGACATAGTCAGGGAGAGATTTCCGGATACCTCTGAGGGAGCGCCTGTTTCCTGCGTGGGAGGTCCGCTGCGGGAGCTGCTTCAGGCGGGAAAGAGATACGATTATGTGGTCTGTGCAGGGGGCTTTCAAGAGCCTGAGGACCAGTGGGCGGAAATCCTGCGGGATCTGGCAAAGCCTGGCGGAACGGTGACAGCCGCCGTCTGCAACCGGTTCGGACTGAAATATCTGGCCGGAGGGAAGAGGGATCAGGTAAGTCTTACAAGAAACCGCCTGTCCGCGCTGTTTCCCGGATGCGCCTTTTACTATCCCATGCCGGATTACCGGGTTCCGACTGTGATTTACTCAGACCGCTGCCTTCCGTCAAAGGGGGAGCTGGCTGGAATCCATACGCTGTATGATTTCCCGGAGTATCCGTCCGTCGACGTGGGAGCCGAGTTTGAGGCCGCCTGTGAGAACGGACAGTTTGCTAATTTTGCGGATTCCTTTCTTATTATCTGGAAAAAAGGAGAGTAGGCCATGGCAGAGACCATTTATGTAAAATATAACGGAACCAGGCGGAAGGACTTTCAGATTAAGACGGCTATCCGGCTGGAGCAGGGAGAAAAGACAGTGGATAAAACGGCTCTCTGCCCGGAGGGAGAGGCCCATATCCGTTCCTTTGAAGAAAAATACCGTCTGCTTTCTGAGGAGAGCGGACGGCTGACTTTTTTAAAGCCTGAAATCAGAGACGGCGGGCGTACGGCCCGGTTCCCCTTCCTGACAGGGGACACGCTGTCTAAGCGGCTGGGGGAAGCAGTTTCCCCGGCAGCCGGAGAAGCGCAGGAAGACAGGCGGGAGCGTGTGAAGCAGGCGGTAAAAGAGGCCCTTGACACGGCTGTTTCCTGCCGTTTGGAGTATGTGTCTGAATTCAACGTGACGCCGGAGTTTCTGGAGGTGTTCGGACAGCCGGCGGCCGGAGAGAAGGCGGAGATTTCTTCCTTTGAAGAGCAGAAAAAAGCCTTTGAGGAGGCGTTTGGAGAACAGGAGACGTCGTTTCGGACCGCCAATGCAGACGCTCTGTTTGACAACGTTATGATGTGCCGGAATCCAGAATATGAGGAGGGCGGGGAGGCTCTGGAGGAGATTCCCATAGCTCTGGACTACGAGTGGGTATTTCCGTTTCCTGTGCCGGTGAGCTTCCTGAAGTACAGGGTTCTCTTCTATTTTTATGAGGATCACCGTCCGATGCTTGCAGATCTGTTTCCGGAACGCAGTGAGTTCCTGACAGAATTTTCCCTGGATGCGAAGCTGTTTCCTGTCTGTGAGGCGATGGAGCGGTCCTTCCAGAGCTATGTCCATGGGGAGAATCAGAGGATCCTTCAGGACAATTACTACGTTTCCACTAAGACCATGAAGGAGCTGCGCCAGGCAGAACAGGAGATGGAGCGGGTAAAAGACCGGCTCAGCCAGCTGAAGGCGGAGAACGCGGAGAAGGACATTGCCCTCAGAAAGGCCCAGGAGGTTCAGCGCCTGACGAACAACCATGTGGCGAATCTGGAGACCATGATCGGGGATCTGCGCCGGGAAATCGGGGAGATGGGAAAAACACTTTCTTACTTAAACCGCCACGAGGCCCTGATTTTCAAGGCCAGAAGAAAGGCAGGACAGGCCTTTAACAGAGCGGTTCCGAAAGGTACGGTAAAGAGAAAGAAGCTGGGCTATGTGAAAAATACGGTGCTTCACCCGGCCTCCAGCCTGAAACTGTACACCACAGACGAGGGGAAGAACCGCATTAAGGGACACTTTGAGATTGGGGACGAGTACCTGACCTACGGAAAGCTGGTATTTCCGAAAGAGGAGCATCCGATGGTTTCCATCGTGATCCCGGTGTACAACCAGATCCACTACACCTATCTCTGTCTGGCCTCGATTTTAGAGCATACGAAGGACGTGAGCTACGAGGTGATTATCGCGGATGACGTGTCCACAGACGCCACAGAGCATTTATCGGAGTTTGCCGAGAACCTGGTCATCCGCCGGAACAAGACAAACCAGGGATTTTTAAGGAACTGCAACCAGGCGGCCGAGGCAGCCAGGGGAAAATATGTGATGTTCTTAAACAACGACACCCAGGTGACGGAGGGGTGGTTAAGCTCTCTGGTCCGCCTCATTGAGTCTGACGGCACCATCGGAATGGTGGGATCCAAGCTGGTATATCCCGACGGACGGCTCCAGGAGGCAGGCGGAATTATCTGGAGCGACGGTTCCGGCTGGAATTACGGCCGCCTGGACGATCCGGACAAGGCGGAATACAACTACGTCAAAGATGTGGACTATATTTCCGGAGCGGCTATTCTGCTGTCTGTGAAGCTGTGGAAGCAGATCGGCGGTTTTGATGAGCGGTTTGCCCCGGCCTACTGTGAGGACTCTGACCTGGCTTTCGAGGTGAGAAAGGCGGGATACAGAGTGGTTTACCAGCCCCTCTCCAAGGTCATCCACTTCGAGGGCGTTTCCAACGGCACGGACGTCAACGGAAGCGGCTTAAAGCGGTACCAGGTGGAGAACAGCGAAAAGCTGAAGGAAAAGTGGGCAGAAGAGTTTAAGAAGCAGTGCGTCAACACGGGAAATCCAAATCCATTCCGTGCCAGAGAGCGCAGCCAGGGCAAGAAAATCATCCTGGTGGTGGATCACTACGTGCCTACCTTTGACCGTGACGCAGGATCGAAGACCACGTTCCAGTACCTGAAGATGTTCCTGAAAAAGGGATATGTGGTCAAGTTTTTAGGGGACAATTACCTTCATGAGGAGCCTTATTCCACGACTCTGCAGCAGATGGGAATCGAGATCCTCTACGGCCAGGATTATGTGACGGGCATCTGGGACTGGCTGGATAAAAATGGGAACGAGATTACGGCAGCCTATCTGAACAGGCCCCACATTGCCACAAAGTACGTAGATTACATTGCAGAGCATACCAATATGAAGATCATCTTCTACGGCCACGATCTGCATTTCCTGCGGGAGTTCAGGGAATATGAGCTGACTGGAGATCCGGCGAAAAAGCGGGATTCCGACTACTGGAAATCCATTGAATTTACCCTGATGCACAAGGCGGCGGTGTCTTACTATCCGTCGGAGGTGGAGATTGAGGCGATCCATGAGATTGACGACACGGTGAAGGCCAAGGCGATCACAGCCTATGTGTACGAGGACTTCTTAAACAATCTGAATCTGGACTTTGAGAAGAGGGAGGGCCTGCTGTTTGTGGGAGGCTTTGCCCATCCGCCGAACGCGGACGCCGTTTTATGGTTTGCAAGAGAGGTATTCCCGCTGATCCGGGAAAAACTGTCTGTGAATTTCTACATTGTAGGTTCTAAGGTGACAGAGGAGATTAAGGCCCTGGAACAGCCTGGAAACGGCATTGTCGTGAAGGGCTTTGTCAGCGAGGAGGAGCTTTCTGAGCTTTACAGGACCTGCCGTCTGGTGGTGGTTCCTCTCCGGTACGGCGCAGGCGTCAAGGGCAAGGTGGTGGAGGCTATCTACAACGGAGCGCCTATCGTCACCACCTCTGTGGGCAGCGAAGGAATTCCCGGCGTAGAGGATGTGCTTTTAGTAGAGGATCAGCCGGAGGCCTTCGCCGATACGGTGGTTAAAACGTACAGCGACACAGAAAAGCTCAGAGAGCTGGCAGAAAAGACTCAGAGCTATATCAGAGATCACTTCAGCATCGACGCGGCCTGGGAGGTAATCCGGGAGGATTTTGAGTGATGACAGACCAGAGAAATAACCATCTGATAGGTAATGGCCTCAGCAGAGAGGCGGTGAAGTTCATCGCCATTTTGACCATGACGGGAAACCACGCGGCTGCAGCTTTGCTGCCGCCTGGCCTTCTGTGCAGTCTTTTAGTAAATATCGGATATTTTACCGCCGCTGTCATGTGTTTTTTCCTGGCGGAGGGGTTTCGGTATACCAGCTCTAAAAGGCGCTATGGAGAGAGGCTGCTGTTTGGCGCAGTCCTCTCCCAGCTGCCATTTTTTCTGGTGTTCCGGCTTATGACGTTTAATATGATGTTTACGCTCCTTCTCTGCTTTCTGCTGCTGGTGGTAAGAACCGACGACAGGTTTGCGGGAAAACGGCTGGTTCTGGGGATTTTAATTGTATTTGCCAGCGGCCTCTGCGACTGGCCGGTGATGGCGCCTCTCTTCACTCTGCTGTTCTGGAACGCAGGGGAGGACTGGGAGGCCAGAAAGAAGGCCTGCTGGTATGTGGTCATTCTGTACGCAGTTTTTACGTTTGTCAGCGTCTGCGGACTTCTTTTAAGCCCTGTGGAGGCCCTGATTCATACAGTCCTCTCCTCTGCCGGCCCTGCGGCGGCCTGCCTTACCATCCTGTTTCTTTATAATGGGAAGGAGACGAACCGGGGCGGGAGAGCGGGAAAAGCGCAGAAATGGTTTTTCTATCTCTATTATCCAGCCCACCTGCTGGTCATCGGCCTGATAAAAATGGCCATGGTACTGTAATAATGATAAGAAAAAGAAGCTTTCTGAATCCAGCGAATCTGGCGGAGAGCTTCTTTTTTTGATAAAAAAATTTACGCTCTTTTTCCCAAACATCCCTTTTGATTTTACTTAGAAATGATACGATAACAGTACGCTTCTGAAGGGAAAAACCTCCATGGAGGAATAGGAAAGGGAAATTTGGATGATTAAAACATATGTATTAGACACGAATGTATTAATTCAGGCTCCGGATGCCATAGAACGTTTTGAAGAACACCGGGTAGTCCTTCCCCTGGCTGTGTTGGAGGAGCTGGATCATCTGAAAAATGCAGATGGGGAAAAAGGAGCCAATGCAAGGGCGGCAATTCGTTTATTAGAACGGCTGAGACAGAATGGGGACCTGACAGAAGGCGTAGAACTCCCATCAGGGGGCAGATTAAACATAGAAAAGAACTTTATTAACGAAGTACTTCCGGAAGATCTTCCGGAGGAGCGGATGGATAACAGGATTCTAAAAGTCTGTCAGGGGCTTTCAAGGACAGAGAAGGGGCAGGTCATCCTGGTGACAAAGGATCTGCTCCTCAGAATCAAAGCTCAGATTCTGGGAGTCAGGGCCGAGGATTTTATCTCTGAGCAGGTCCGGGCTGATCAGGAACAGTACCGGGGCAGAACGGAAGCTTATGTGCCGGAGGACAGCTTTAAGGAGTTTAAAAAGAAAGGAATCCCTGTTTCTGAAGCCTATCAGACCGATGAGAAGGGAAACCGTATAAAGCTGGAGCTGTTTGAAAATGAATTTCTGATTTTGCGAAATGAACTGAATCCGGATAAAACACAGCTGGGCCGTGTTGAAAACGGGAAAATTAAAAAATTAGAATACAGAAAGCAGAAGCCCTATGGCATTACTCCCCGCAGCGCAGGGCAGTGTTTTCTCCAGGAGGCTTTAATGCAGCCGGCTGCTTCCGCTCCTCTTGTCATTGTGAAAGGAATGGCAGGAACCAGCAAAACCTTTTATGCGCTGGCTGTGGGACTGGAAAAGCTGCTAAATCATCCAAACGGCGAATACAGGCGGATGCTGATCTGCCGTCCCAATGCCCAGTTTGACGATGATATCGGTTTCCTGCCAGGAGATGAGCAGGAAAAAATTTCTCCTCTTTTAAGGCCGGTAATGGATAATTTAGAGCAGCTGATTGATTCAGATGAAGCAGACAGATATGACGATGAAAAGGAATTAAAGGGAAAAATAGAAGAGATTTTTGACAGAGGGCTGATTCAGGCGGAGGCGCTGAACTTTATCAGGGGCCGTTCGATTGTAAAGACATATTTGGTGATTGACGAGGCTCAGAACATGACGCCCAGCCAGGCAAAGGGAATCATAACAAGAGCCGGAAAGGATACAAAAGTGATTCTTCTGGGCGACCCGAACCAGATAGACAGACCGTTTCTGGATGAGAGAACCAACGGTTTAAGCTACGCTTCCGAGCATATGAAGGGAAGTCCTCTCTGCTGGCAGATCACCATGGACGCGTCAGAGTGCGAGCGTTCTCTATTGGCTATGGATGCTGCCCGAAGAATGTGACGATGAACGAATACAGAAGATAGAAGAAAAACAGGAGAAAACAGAAATCAGATATGGAAAAGGAACTGACGTACAAAGAGATTCGAAAAAATAAGGAGATTAATACTCTTTTAGAGAGGGGAAACGAGGTGCTGGGAAGTCTGGGTTACACAGACCACTCTGCTGCCCACGCCGCCAAGGTAGCTGATACAGCAGGAAAAATTTTAGAGAAGCTGGGATACAGCGGCAGGGAGGCGGAACTGAGCCGGATTGCAGGCTATATGCACGATATTGGAAACAGTGTCAACCGCTGTGATCATGCCCACACAGGAGCAATATTAGGGTGGCAGATTCTGCGGGAGCTGGGAATGTCTCTGAAGGAGGCGGCGGTGGTTATGTCTGCAGTGGGCAATCACGATGAAAAGACAGGAACTGCCGTAGATCCGATCTCAGCGGCTCTGATTCTGGCAGATAAAACCGATGTGCGCAGAAACAGGGTAAGAAATAAGGTAAAAGCATCCTTTGACGCCCATGATCGGGTAAACTATGCGGCGCTGTCCTCCAGGCTGGTGATTCAGAAGGAAAAGAAGGTGATTCAGATGGAACTGGAACTGGATGATTCCATGTGTTCTGTCATGGACTATTTTGAGATCTTCCTGGAAAGGATGCTCATGTGCCGGAGAGCAGCCGAGGTGTTGGGATGCAGATTCAAGCTGACAGCCAACGGAAGCAAACTGTGTTAGAAAAATTTTTCAGGAAATAAAAAGAAAGAGAAAAAGACAGGGCCAGAGAGGGCGCATACCTTCCCAGGCTCTTCTTTTTTATAATATATTAAGGATTTTGTAAGCCGTAAACATTTACTAACGCTTTTATCTATGCTATATTACCTATAGTGCATAAGTCTGCCTAAAAGCAGGAAATACGCAGGGAACAAAGAACTACAAGGAGAGAAATATGAAGGGAATCGTTTTAGCAGGCGGCTCAGGAACGCGCCTGTATCCGCTTACAAAGGTAACATCAAAGCAGCTTCTGCCCATCTACGACAAGCCGATGATCTATTATCCGATCTCCGTGCTGATGAGCGCAGGAATCCGCGACATCCTGATCATCTCCACGCCGGAGGACACGCCCCGGTTTCAGGAGCTTTTAGGAGACGGACATCAGTTCGGAATTGATTTAAGCTATGCCGTTCAGCCAAGCCCGGACGGACTGGCTCAGGCCTTTATTATCGGCGAGGAATTTATCGGAGGCGATTCGGTAGCCATGATTCTGGGAGACAATATTTTCCAGGGACAGGGCCTTCCGAAGCGTCTCAGAGCCGCAGCGGCCAAGGAGTCGGGAGCCACGGTATTCGGCTACTATGTGGATGATCCGGAGCGGTTTGGAATCGTGGAGTTCGATGAGAACGGAAAGGCTGTCTCCATCGAGGAGAAGCCGGAGAAGCCCAAGTCCAACTACTGCGTGACAGGCCTTTACTTCTACGACAACCGGGTGGTAGAGTTTGCCAAAAGCTTAAAGCCGTCCGCCAGAGGCGAGCTGGAGATCACAGATTTAAACCGCATTTACCTGGAGAAGGGCGAGCTGGACGTGATTCTGTTAGGCCAGGGCTTCACATGGCTGGACACAGGAACCCATGAGTCCTTAGTGGAGGCTACGAACTTTGTCAAGACGGTGGAGACCCACCAGCACAGGAAGATTGCCTGCCTGGAGGAGATCGCCTACTTAAACGGCTGGATCAGCAGGGAAGACGTGATGGCCGCCTACGAGGTTTATAAGAAAAATCAGTACGGAAAGTATTTAAAGGACGTTTTAGACGGAAAATATGTAGATAAGCTCCATCATAACTAGGATAAAAACCTGAAATTTCAGAAATTCAGAAAAAGTCAGACAGGAGAAACAGATATGAAAATTATTGTAACAGGCGGAGCCGGCTTTATCGGCGGAAATTTTGTGCACCACATGGTAAATAAATACCCGGATTATCAGATTGTAAACCTGGATCTTTTAACCTACGCAGGCAATCTGGAGACCTTAAAGCCGGTGGAGGGAAAGCCGAACTATAAGTTCGTAAAGGGCGACATTGCCGACCGTGAGTTTATCTTCCGCTTATTTGAAGAGGAGAAGCCGGATGTAGTGGTAAACTTTGCCGCTGAGAGCCATGTAGACCGCTCCATCACGGATCCGGAGAGCTTTGTCCGCACTAACGTAATGGGAACAACTACTCTTCTGGACGCCTGCAAGGAGTACGGTATTAAGCGCTATCACCAGGTATCCACCGACGAGGTGTACGGCGATCTTCCGTTAGACCGTCCGGATCTGTTCTTTACAGAGGAGACACCGCTTCACACGTCAAGCCCTTACTCCTCCTCCAAGGCAGCAGCAGACCTGTTCGTTTTGGCTTACCACAGAACCTACGGACTTCCGGTGACTGTTTCCCGCTGCTCCAATAACTACGGCCCTTATCATTTCCCGGAGAAGCTGATTCCTCTTATGATCAGCCGTGCTCTGGCTGATGAGGAGCTTCCTGTTTACGGAGACGGCGCCAATGTCCGCGACTGGCTCCACGTATCTGACCACTGCGAGGCCATTGACCTGATTATCCATAAAGGCCGCGAGGGCGAGGTCTACAACATCGGAGGCCACAACGAGAGAACGAATCTGGAGGTAGTAAAGACGATTCTGAAAGCCCTCGGCAAGCCGGAGAGCTTAATCAAGTACGTAAAGGATCGCCCAGGCCACGATCTTCGCTATGCCATCGATCCAACTAAGATGGAGACAGAGCTGGGCTGGGAGCCGAAGTACAACTTCGACACAGGCATTGCCCAGACCATTCAGTGGTATCTGGACAATCAGGACTGGTGGAAGCACATCATCAGCGGAGAGTACCAGAATTATTTTGAAGAAATGTATGGAGACAGATTATAATGAAAGTATTGGTTACAGGGGTAAAGGGCCAGCTGGGCTACGATGTGGTAAACGAGCTGACAAAGAGAGGACATGAGTCTGTAGGCGTGGACATTGACGAGATGGACATTACAGACGGGGAGGCCTGCCGCCGTGTGATTACAGAGGCAGCTCCTGACGCAGTGATCCACTGCGCCGCATATACTGCAGTAGACGCGGCTGAGGATAATGAGGATCTGTGCCGCAGAGTGAATGCAGACGGCACGAGAAACATTGCTCTGGTCTGCCGGGATCTGGACATCAAGATGATGTATATCAGCACAGATTATGTGTTTAACGGACAGGGTACGCGTCCCTGGGAGCCGGACGATCAGAGAGAGCCGTTAAGCGTATATGGCCAGACCAAGTGCGAGGGCGAGATGGTGGTGGAGGAGCTGGTGAAGAAGTTCTTCATTGTCCGCATTGCCTGGGTATTCGGCGTAAACGGAAAGAATTTCATCAAGACTATGCTGCGTCTGGGCCAGGAGAGAGGCGCTGTCAGCGTAGTGGACGATCAGATCGGATCTCCGACCTACACCTACGATCTGGCCAGACTTCTGGTGGACATGACGGAGTCCGAGCATTACGGACGTTATCACGCCACCAACGAGGGACTCTGCAGCTGGTATGAATTTGCCTGCGAGATCTTTAAGCAGGCAGGCATGACAGACGTCAAGGTGACGCCGGTAGACAGCTCTCAGTTCCCTGCTAAGGCCAAGCGCCCCATGAACAGCCGCATGGACAAGAGCAAGCTGGCCGCAAACGGTTTTACGCCGCTTCCGGCATGGCAGGACGCTCTGAGCCGGTATCTGAAGGAGATTCTGTAGGAGAAGAGGACTGCCGGGACAGAGACGGGGCGGCAGAAACGGATGGGGATATATCTAGTTGACATAAAACAGGAGGATAGGAAACATGGGAAAGTATTTTGGTACAGACGGATTCCGCGGCGAGGCAAACGTAACGCTGACGGTGGAGGACGCCTATAAGGTAGGCCGTTTCCTCGGCTGGTATTACGGAAAGAAGAAGCCGGAGGAGAAATGCCGGGTTGTGATTGGAAAGGATACGAGACGCAGCAGTTATATGTTCGAGTATTCGCTGGTAGCCGGTCTGACAGCTTCAGGGGCAGACGCATACCTGCTCCATGTCACCACGACTCCCAGTGTTTCCTATGTGGTCCGCACAGAAGAATTCAGCTGCGGAATTATGATTTCCGCCAGCCATAACCCATTCTATGACAATGGAATCAAGGTCATCAATGAGAAGGGTGAGAAGCTGGAAGAAGAAGTTATCACAGAGATTGAGAAGTACCTGGACGGGGAGATGGGAGAGATTCCTTATGCTGTGAGAGAGCAGATTGGCCGTACCGTAGACTATGCGGCAGGAAGAAACCGCTATATCGGCTATCTGATTTCCATTGCCACCCGCTCCTTCAAAAATAAGAAGGTGGGACTGGATTGTGCCAACGGAAGCGCTTCCGCCATTGCCAAGAACGTGTTTGACGCTCTGGGCGCAGAAACTCATGTGATCCACAACAATCCGGACGGAGTAAATATTAATACCAACTGCGGATCCACCCATATCGAGGGGCTGCAGAAGTACGTGGTGGAGAACGGCCTGGACGTGGGTTTTGCCTATGACGGAGACGCTGACCGCTGCCTGGCAGTGGACGGCGAAGGAAACCTGGTGGACGGCGACAAGATTATGTACATCTGCGGAAAGTACATGAAGGAGCAGAGGAGTCTTGTAAACAATACAGTTGTCACTACGATTATGTCCAACTTCGGCCTCTATAAGGCTCTGGAGCGGGAAGGAATTGCCTTTGAAAAGACAGCGGTAGGAGACAAGTATGTATATGAAAATATGTCCCAGAACGGCCACTGCCTGGGTGGAGAGCAGTCAGGACACATTATTTTCAGCAAGCATGCTACCACAGGAGACGGAATCCTTACCTCCTTAAAGATTATGGAGGTTATGCTGGAGAAAAAGGAAAGTCTCAAGAAGCTGGCTGACGAGGTAGAGATTTATCCTCAGGTGCTTAAAAATGTGAGAGTTCACGATAAAAAGACAGCTCAGGATGATCCGGAGGTTCAGGCAGAGGTTCAGAAGGTGGCAGATGCCCTGGGAGATACAGGACGGATTCTGCTTCGCCAGAGCGGTACAGAGCCGGTAGTCCGCGTGATGGTAGAGGCTGAGACCAATGCGATCTGTGAGAAATACGTGGATCAGGTGATTGATGTCATGAAGGCCAGAGGCCACGTGATTTAGGAGTGAAATCATGCGGGAGCAGCTGACAAAAAAGGATATTGAGAAGATTCAGGAAGAGATAGACTACAGAAAGCTGGTAGTGAGAAAGGAAGCCATCGAAGCGGTGAAGGAGGCCAGAGCCCAGGGGGATCTGAGCGAAAACTTTGAGTATTATGCGGCTAAAAAGGATAAGAACAGAAATGAGAGCCGTATCCGCTATCTGGAGAACATGATCAAGAATGCCAGGGTGGTGTCCGACCAGTCTAAAGTGGACGAGGTAGGCTTAAATGATACAGTCACCCTCTATTTCGAGGACGACGGGGAGGAGGACGTATACCGTCTGGTGACCAGCATTCGGGGCAATTCCCTGGAAAATAAAATCAGTATCGAGTCGCCTCTGGGAAAAGCCATCCGCGGCTGCAGAGTTGGAGAACGGGCCTATGTAAAGATAAACGACAAGGCCGGATACTATGTGGAAATCAGGAAGATTGAGAAGACGGGAGACGATGGAACAGACGCAATCAGGAGCTATTAGGCTCCCTTATCTGCTGACTCTGCTTCTGGTGACCGTCTGCATGTATACAGGGTGCCTGCCAAAAGGTCTGGCAGGTGCCCTGATTCTTCTGATGGTGCTGGGAGCAGGGCTTAACACATTGGGAAATACCATTCCGGTGGTGAAAACGTATCTGGGCGGCTCCGTGGTCTGCATTCTGGGGGCGGCGGCCCTGCAGGCGGCCGGAGTATTTCCCCAGGACGCTTATGAGATGATGGACAGCTTTGTCAACGAGCAGGGGTTTCTTGTGTTTTATATTTCTGCCCTGATCACCGGCAGTCTGTTTAATATCGACAGGGATCTGCTGATCCGCGCTACAGTAAAGCTTCTTCCCACAGCGCTTATATCCCTGGCGGCGGGGGTTCTGGCCACAGGAGTTCTGGGCCTCTTCATGGGACATTCTTTTTTAGAGGGAATTCTTTTTATCGGAGTGCCCATGACGAGCGGCGGCATGACGGCTGGGGCGGTGCCATTATCCGGCATGTACGCCTCGGCGCTGGGGGCTGACGCAGGGGAAATTCTCACCCGGATCGCCCCAGCTACGGTTCTTGGAAACTGCGTGGCCATTGTATTTGGAGGACTGGCCAATAACCTGGGAGAAAAACGGCCTTCCCTCACTGGAAACGGCCGCCTTGTCAACAATGGAACCAGGGCCCCGGAGCGGATTCCCATGAAGCCGTCTATCCCGCAGCTCTCGAAAGGTCTGATTATTTCCCTGGCATTTTATGCACTGGGAGCCCTCTGCAGTCACTTTATCAGCGTTGTGCCGGCCTATGCCTGGATGATTATAGCTGTGGTTATCGTCAAGGGAACGGGGATTTTGTCAGAGGAACTGGAGGACGCGGCCAGACAGTGGGGACAGTTTGCCATCCACAGCTGGACGGCGGCGGCCCTGACGGGAATCGGAGCCACCTTGATTAATCTGAAGGCCATTATGCAGACCATGACGCCTTTTTACTTCTTTACCATAACGGCGTCTGTGGCAGTAATCACCATGACGGCCGCTTTTGTGGGCCGCCTGATGGGCTTCTACCCCTTAGAGTCTGCGATTGCCGCCGGCATGTGCACCACCAATATGGGCGGTTCCGGCAACGTAGCCGTACTGAGCAGCGCGAAACGCATGGAGCTTTTGCCCTTCGCCCAGATCGTCACCCGATCCTGCGGCGCCCTGATGCTGACTCTGGGGGGCGTGCTGGTGCAGATGTTGAGGTAGAAAGGAGAAGCACCCTTTTAATTTGTCAAAAATTTTAAGATCAGAGAGCGGAGAAGATAGGAGCATGGAGCAGCTGAAAACAGAAAAAAAGCTCCAAAGAGGATATCCAGAATGCTGAGGAGTTCAAGGAGAACAGACAGCAGAGATTCTGCAACAAACGAGTAGACAAACCAGTATATTTTAAAGTAGATAAACAAGTAGAGTGGTATAAGCAGGAGATCAAGTCTTTTTTTGCTGACAGAAATAGACTTTTTCATAAAATTTCCTCCTTGTGCATAGTGTTAATATCAATATAGAAGGAAATAGATGTATTGTAAAGCTTGTGCATTAAATATTCCATTTATCGTGGACTTCGCTGTGCAAGCCTTGCTGTTCCATATCTAAGAGGAAGAAAAAGAAAGAAGAGGAAAACTTTTTAAGCAGTTTTCATTGAAGCACCAAAAAGTTATTCCTCTTCTTTCTCATTCATCCTTTTTCCTATCTTCTCTCCGCAAAAGCCCCCACACGATCATCAGCGGAATCAGACACAGCAGGCTGCTCTTTATCCCCAGCCATCTGCTTCCCAGGAATCCGCTGATAACGCCGCAGTGGAAGGACAGCAGCGTGCCGCCGAAGCAGATGGCCTTTTTTAATTTCTCCTTGGCCCGTTCTGGATTGGATTTCCGCTCCAGGACGTACTCTGTCAAGGAAGTGAAGGTCTGCTTGATATTGTTGGTGGAGAAGACGTTGGCGGCGACAAAGTCTTCCGCTCCTGGGAAAATACTCCACTGGAGAGCAGCGGAGAAAAAAATGGGATATACGGCTGCGATGGGATTCATATCTTCTGGAAAAAAACTGATGGCAGTGGCAATAGCCGCCTCCACAGCCAGGGTCAGGTATTTTGCCTTCCGGTGAAGCTGCCGTTCCAGAGGGACAGACAGGACAAGAGCAGACACAAATACCAGAAACGCGCCCAGCCTCAGCAGCGCGTCCGGAAAATCGTGCCCCAGGACGGCGCCGATTAGTTCAATTAAATTGGCAGTCTGGGCGTTTCCAAAGACGGACATTCTGTTAAAAACCGCATAGGAGCCAAAGAAGCCGCCGCAGAACGCCATCAGGAAATGGATGGGCAGGCCATAGGATACCTGCCCCTGTTCTGGTTTCAAAATAAGTTCCTCCTTTTAGGAAACAAGAGCTTCAACCTTGGATTCGATTTCCAGCAGCTGCTCCTTGGTTGGAACGTACTGAATGCGGATCTTGTCCATGCAGATGTTGAAGCCGCATTTTACAAGCTCTTCCTCCACCTGCGCCACGCTCTGTCCGCCCCAGCCGTAGGAACCGAAGGCAAAAGCTTCCCGTTTTTTCGGGGAAAGTCCCTTCAGATAGCAGAGGAAAGCGGCCATGTTTGGCATCATGTTGTTGTTTAAGGTTGGAGAGCCTGCGGCAATATATTTGCAGTCCAGGACAAATGGCAGGATGTCAGAGATGTGCTCTGTCTTTAAATCTACCAGATGAACGGGAACCTGCTTCCGGGAGAAGCCCTCTGCAATGGCCTGGGCCATCAGCTCTGTGGAGTGCCACATGCTGTCGAATACGACCAGAGCGCCAGTCTCCGGAGTCTTGGAGGACCAGGACTCATAGGCGTCTAAAATGTCAGCTGTGTGGCTTCTCCAGATAACGCCGTGGCCTGGAATAATCATATCCGGATTTAATTCCTTCACAATTTTCCATGCGCCGGCAGCCTGGGAGCCGTAGCACATGACAATGTTTGCATAATATTTCTTGGCCTCGAACAGAGTGACAGCCAGATCCGTCTCGTCATCGAAGCGGCAGCTGGTGCAGTAGTGCTGTCCGAACGCGTCGTTGGAGAAGAGAGCCTTCTCCTCCGGGCACCATACGACCATGTTGTCAGGCCAGTGGAGCATAGGAGTCGATACAAAGGACAGGGTTCTGGAACCAATATTCAGGGAATCTCCGCTCTTTACGGCCTGATAGGAATAATCGCCGTAGTGGGCAGTCAGTCCCTTGATGCCGTTAGGCGCGCTGGTGACAACCGTCGCGTTCGGGCATACCTTTAAAAGCTCCGGAAGAGCGCCGGAATGGTCCATCTCCACATGGTTGGATACAATGTAGTCAATTTTAGACGGATCCACCACATCGCTGATACGCTCTAACATCTCGGCGGCAAAGGGAGCCTTCACCGTGTCAATCAGAGTAATTTTCTCATCTATAATTAAATAGGCGTTGTAGGTAGCTCCGCGGTTTGTCGTGTAGCCGTGGAAATTTCTGATGTGCCAGTCAAGGGCGCCTACCCAGTAAATGCCTTCCTTTACCTGAACTGCTTTCATGGTTCATTCCTCCTTATATCAATACATGGTCTAAATTTTCAAATGTACTATAATATAATTTTTCCGTGAATGCAACTGATTTTCTGCGCCGCCCAGCCTCATACAGCGGAAGAACGGAAAAAAATACAAGAAATCGTTGACAAAACTGTTATTACTGTATATATTATAGATATACAGTAAATACGAATGATGCAGATCATGAATCGGCAGCAGACGAGGATATGGAACCGTGATGCTGCAGAACAGGAGGCCGGAGAATGAACATTGTGATCAGCAATTCTGGGGAAATACCCATCTATGAGCAGATTGCCTCCCAGATAAAAAGCGCCGTGATAGCCGGGGAGGTGAAGCCTGGGGAGCCGCTTCCGTCGCTGAGATTCTTGGCCAAGGAGCTGAGAGTCAGCGTGATTTCTACTAAGAGAGCGTATGAGGAGCTGGAGCGGGAGGGATATATCACGTCAGTTCCAGGAAAGGGAAGCTTCGCCGCAGAGATCAACAGGGAGCTTCTGAGAGAAGAACAGTATAAGCGGCTGGAGGAACATTTAAACGAGGCTGTGGACGCCGCGCGGACGGCAGGGATCTCCCTGGGGGAGATGAAGGAGCTGCTGGAAACTCTGTACGAAGGATAGCTTCACAGCTGAAAGGCAAGGAGGAGGCCGGATTATGGATTTAGGAGAAAATAAGAATTGGGCAGAGCAGACGGCGCTCTCGTTTGACGCGGTGGAGAAGGCATATGGGGAATTCTGCCTGGGACCGCTGACTTTGAAGCTTCCGGCAGGCTGCGTGACAGGGCTTGTAGGGGAAAACGGGGCCGGGAAGACGACGCTTATGAAGCTGGCGCTGGGGATGGTTATTCCGGACAGAGGAACCGTATCGTGCTTGGATTTTGATCCGGTCAGAGAAGGAAAACAGGCGAGGAAGGATGTGGGAGTTGTCTTTGGAGAACTTCAGATTCCAGGAAATTTTACGGCTCAGATGGCAGGAGATTTCTGGCAGGGGATTTATGAGAACTTCGACAGGGATTACTTTAAGAGGCTTCAGGAACGCTTTGCAATTCCTGGAAACAAGCCGATCCGCCGGTTTTCTGCCGGAATGAAGGCAAAGCTGGCTCTGGCAGGCGCAGTATCCCATCATCCCCGGCTTTTGATTCTGGACGAACCGTTAAGCAGTCTGGATCCTCTGGCGAAGGAGGAAGCGATGGAGATGTTAAGAGAGCTTGGCGGGGAGGAGATTTCGATTCTGATTTCCAGCCATACGGTGGCGGATTTGGAAAAGCTGGCCGATTATCTGGCCTTTCTCCACAGTGGAAACCTGTTCCTGTTTGAGGAGAAGGACAGGCTTCTGGAACGGTACAGAGCCGTGCAGGGAACAGAAGGAGCTCTGAAAGGTCTGAGAGAACAGAACGTCCGTCTGATTGGAATGAGGCGGGGGGCGTTTGGCTCCTGGGCGGTTCTGGATAAAACGTCAGTCCAGAGCAGGGCGGTTCTGGAGAGTTTCGGCATTTTGGAGGAGCCGGCCAGTCTGGAGGAGATTGTAACCTGCCTGATGAGAGAGGAGAAGTCAGGCTGCAGAGAAGCATAGAGAAGGAGGCGGCAGAATGAAGGGGCTTTTATATAAGGAATTTAAAATGTTCGAGTGCCAGGTTAAGACCTGGGCGGCAGTGCTGGTATTTTTACTGGCCTGCGCTGTATTCGCCGGGGAGACAGGGCCTTTTATAGGAGGGATGTGCGGATTTATGGTAATCAGCAGCCTGTCTCCCTTTACGGAGGAGAGGAGAAGCGGAAGCGACGCCTACACGGCGGCCCTCCCTGTGAGCCGCAGAGAGATTGTGAAGGCCAGATACGGTTTTCTTCTGCTTCTGGACACAGCGGCTGCGGCAGTATTTGGCAGCTGCGCCATGGCCGCAGGATGGTTTCTGGGAAAGAACTGGGAAGAGACGGCGATGGAAGTGCTGGCAGTGCTGGGCATTTCCCTGATCCTTCAGCTGTTTCTGCTTCCGGCTGTGTACTGGCTGGGAGAGATGAAGGCCAGAGCCGCCCTTCTGATTTTTGTAATGGGCGCAGTGTTTTTGACTCTGGGGCTGTCGGCCGGAGGTCTGGCGGCGACGGAGGAGGCCATAAAGAGGGGCATTTTGTCTGCTTTGCTTCTCTCGGCCGTTCTGCTTGCCCCCTCCTATCTTTTGTCTGCGTCAGCCATGGAGAAAAAGGAGTTTTGACAGCGAGACAGAATGAATGGCAGAAACGCGGGAAAGGCTGCGCTCTGAGAGCGGAGGCCGGATGCGGGAAGAGATCTTCCTGTGTCCGGCTTTTTTGCGCGTGCAGGGGAAAAATAATTAGAAAACAGTTGACAAATGGGAAAAAAGAGAATATTATAAACATATGAACAATCGTTCAATTGTTTGAGCGATATGCTGCTATGAAGAACAGAAGAAGTACAGGGCAGAAGCAGAAGGGAGGTTTTGAAGTGGCGGTAAGCGATGTAGAAAGCTGCGACTTTTACCAGGGCCACGACGATGTGGGGAAGGCGGGGAAGGAAAAGATGCCGGACGAGGACGAGCTTTACGATCTGGCGGGAATTTTTAAGGGATTTGGCGATTCCACGAGAATTAAGATTCTTTATGTATTGTTTGAACAGGAGATGTGCGTGTGCGACATTGCCCAGCTGTTAAACATGACTCAGTCGGCCATTTCCCACCAGCTTAAGATTTTAAAGCAGTCGAGACTGGTGAAAAACAGGAGAGAGGGAAAAGCGGTGTTTTATTCCCTGGCAGACGGCCATGTGAGAAGCATTATCAATCAGGGGCTTGAGCATATTGAAGAGTAGATGTAAAGAGCAGAAAATGGAGGAAAGCAGCTATGAAGAAAAAATTCAAATTAACGGATCTGGACTGTGCCAACTGCGCCGCAAAGATGGAGGCAGGCATTAAGAAAATCGACGGCGTGAAGGACGCCACAGTGAGCTTTATGACACAGAAGCTGACCATTGAGGCAGACGACGAGAGATTCGACGAGATTATGAAGGAAGTTGCGGCAGTCTGCAAAAAGGTAGAGCCGGACTGCATTATTAATATGTAGCGCAGCGTCAGGAGGCATCATGACAAAGAAACAGAAAACCATGCTGGCGAGAATTATCGCCGCCTTTCTCATTTACATTCCGCTGTTTGCCGCTTCCCATAAGGGGGCGATGGAGGGACTTTCCGCTCCGGTCAATTTTGCGGTTTTTCTAGTCCCTTATCTTGTGATTGGATGGGATATTGTATACAAGGCTGTCCGGGGGATTGTCAACGGGCAGGTGTTTGACGAAAATTTTCTGATGACGATTGCCACCTTTGGAGCCTTCGGCGTCGGCGAGTATTCCGAGGCAGTGGCGGTTATGCTGTTTTACCAGGTGGGAGAGCTGTTTCAGAGCTATGCAGTCAGCCGCTCCCGCCAGTCGATTGCCGATTTGATGGATATCTGTCCGGAGTATGCGAACCTGGAAAAGGACGGGGAGCTGGTGCAGACGGATCCGGACGATGTGGAAATTGGAGATATTATTGTAATTAAGCCAGGAGAGCGGGTTCCTTTAGACGGAACAGTTATTTCAGGCGAGTCCATGGTGGATACCTCGGCTCTGACCGGCGAGTCTGTGCCCAGAAGAGTGGAGACAGGCTCAGAGATTATCAGCGGCTGCATCAATGAAAGCGGCGTTCTGAGAGTGGAGGTCACGAAGGAATTTGACGATTCTACGGTGGCCAGAATCTTGGAGCTGGTGGAGAATGCCAGCAGCAAGAAGGCCCAGGTGGAAAATTTCATCACGCGGTTTGCCAGATATTACACCCCGGCAGTGGTGGCTGCGGCTGCTCTCTTGGCGGTTGTGCCTCCTCTTGCGCTGGGCGCAGGCTTTGGCCCCTGGATTCAGAGAGCCTGCATTTTCCTGGTGATTTCCTGTCCCTGCGCCCTTGTTATTTCCGTTCCTCTAAGCTTTTTCGGAGGAATCGGAGCGGCGTCCAGAAACGGCGTCCTGGTGAAGGGAAGCAATTATCTGGAAGCCCTGGCTCAGATGGATACGATTGTATTCGATAAGACAGGAACTTTGACCAAGGGAGAGTTTAAGGTAACTGAAATCCGTCCGTCCGGCATGAGCGGGGAAGAGCTTTTAAGGCTTGCGGCTCTGGCGGAACATTATTCAAACCATCCGATTTCCCTCTCGATCCGGGACGCCTATGAGAAGGCGGGAGGCCGGATGAATCTTTCCTCCATTGGGAAGAATGAGGAAATTTCCGGACACGGCGTGCGGACAGAGATAGACGGATCCGTCGTCCTGGCTGGAAACGGAAGGCTGATGGAGGCGGAAGGGATTGCCTACGAACCGTGCGAAAGCATCGGAACGGTTGTGTACCTGGCCAGGGACGGAGTGTTTGCAGGAACTATAGTTATCTCTGATACGGTAAAGGAGCATGCGGCTCAGGCGATCCGCGATTTAAAGCAGGCTGGCGTGAAACGGACGGTGATGCTCACAGGCGACAGGAAGGCCGTGGGCGAGGCGGTCGCAGAGAAGCTGGGACTGGACGAGGTCTTCACAGAGCTGCTTCCGGCTGACAAGGTAGAGCAGGTGGAACGGCTGTTAGACGGCCAGGCGGAGGGCAGAAAGCTGGCCTTTGTGGGAGACGGCATTAACGACGCTCCGGTGCTGACCAGGGCTGACATTGGAATCGCCATGGGAAGTATGGGATCCGACGCTGCCATCGAGGCGGCCGACGTGGTGCTGATGGACGACGATCCGGCCCGGATTTCCGTTGTGGTGCGCATCTCCAGAAAGACGCTTTCCATTGTAAAGCAGAACATCGTCTTCGCTTTGGGGGTGAAGGCCCTGGTGCTGGGCCTGGGAGCGTTTGGAATGGCTAATATGTGGGAGGCGGTATTTGCCGATGTAGGCGTGTCCGTCATCGCTATTTTAAACGCCATGAGAGCGCTGAAGACAAAATAACGCAGATTTCTTCCCTCTCCTCTTCGTTTACAGGAGTCTGAAAATGTGATAGACTGAACGCAGAACTGTGTACTGGAGGATAAAGGGATGGGAAAGACGGAAGGGCTGGAACAGCAGGAAACACAACAGGCAGATCATATCTGGTGTACTTCCTGCGGCCAGATTCTGCCGAAGGAATCTGTCTACTGTGAATTCTGCGGTTCCAGGATAGAGCATGAGCTGGAGAAGGCTTCAGCAGGCGGAGAAAAACAGCCTGAAAAGCAGAAATCAGATTCTGCATACAGAACTGCATATAGAATAGAATACCGGGATGAGGAGGGAGGCTTTGGCTTCCTGAGACGCCTGGGATGGAAAAAGGCCGCGGCGGCTGGTATGATGGCTGCCTGTGGCCTTGTTCTGTCTGCCGTCTGGGTATCGGGCAGACAGGCAGGCGAAAAGGGCCAGCCTTTGCTGGGATATATAAAGGATAACAGTCTGTTTATCTTAGAGGAAAACGGGGAGTCCAGGGAGATATCTGACATTTGTCTGAGGGACTGGAAAAACAGAGAGCAGCTGCGCCTGCCGGAAGCTGTGGACTGGATCCCATTTTATTATGAAGAGGCAGGGGCGCTCTGGTATCCGGAACAGGTCGGAGACGGTGCTTTTTCCCTGATGAGCGGTTCCGGCGGGAACGCGCGGAAGGCGGACAGCAGCGCAGTTTCTGTTCAGACTGCCGGAGAGACAGCTGTTTATGAAAAGGCAAACAGCGGCCTCTACTTATACGCCGGAGGCAGAAAGAAAAAGCTGACAGCCGGCGCGGCTTCCTATCAGCTGTCGGAAAAAGGAGATTATCTGATCTGGCAGGAAGAACATCCGGATCAGACGACAGGGCTTTACGGCGTCAGCCTTGACAAAAAAGGCCAGGCGGCAGAGGAGGAGCTTTTAGAGCGGGACGCAGAGTTTCTGGGCGCTTCAGGAGATTTGACCAGGATCCTTTACAAAAAAGAAGGAGAGCTGTGGCTGCTTGAAAATCATTCAGAGAAGAAATGCCTGGCGCAGAATGTAAATCAGGTATTTCTCTCAGGCCAGGAGGAAAAAACGCTGTTTTTCACACGGCAGGAAAATGAGGGAGAGAGTCTCTATGTTCTGAGCGGGAAACAGGCGGGAAACGAAAGGACAGAGCGCCTGCTGGATTCGGAATTCCTGTTTCTGATCCATGAGGAGGATGGAATTCTCACCTACAAGGCGTCCGGGGAAGCCGGAGAGGAGATCCGGATTGCCAGTTCAGAAGCCTATGCGGCGTTAGACTGCAATCCGGAAGAAGAGATTTCCGTTGCGGTTTCAGGAGATTACGGCTGGTATTTGGCTTCGCCGGAGCCAGGTGCGGATCAGGCGCTGTACCGGGTGTCGCTTGAACCGGAACAGTTTGGAAGCGCAGAGCAGGCGGCGCAGCAGGCAGATCGTTTCTGCGGACAGTGCGGGGGAACTCCCTTTTATCTGAGCGATCTGTATGAGCAGACGGGAGATCTTTACTTTGGAGAGCAGGCGGTTTCCTACGATGTGAAAGCAGATTCTGTCTGGCTGGAAAAGAACCGGGATGGGGAGGAAACGGACGTTTATTTTCTGTCTGACTATGATGCCCAGAGGGAAAGCGGCGTGCTGACAAGGTATTCGGGGGAAGACAGGCGCGCCGAAGAGATTGACGGCAGCGCATCCGGGTATCTGGCCGTTTCAGGAGAACTGCTCTATTTTACAGATTACGATCCCGCCAGAGGCCAGGGAACCCTGAAGCTCTATGAAAAGGGGAAGACGCAGGAGGTTGACTCCGGCGTGTGGGCCGCCTACGGAAGAAACGGGGATGAGGCGGCTTTTATCCGGAAGAACCAGGCTGGCGGACTGGAATAGAACGGCATGACAGAGAAAAACGGCTGTTATGAAAAGAAAAACAGCAGGAGAGGGAGACGAAGGAGAGGAAAATGGCGCAGGACAGAATTGAAAAAATAAAGCTGAGTATTGGAAAGAGGGCGGCGGCTTTCAGCCGGGCAGCAGCGCTGAAGCTTGAGATACACCGGCTGCGCCTGGAGGCCAGGACTCTGCGGGCCGAAGCGCGCCAGACAGAAAAAGAGATGCGGAGGGGACTTTCTGAGGCTTCAGAAAAAAGCTACGAGGCCTGGAAAGAGAAAGAGGACTGGAAAACGCATATGGAAGAGGCGTTTCAGGAAGCCGGAGAGCTGGAAGACTCCATAAACGCCCAGAGAGAGGAGGCGGCACGGCTGGAGGAGACGGCCGAGGAGCTGAAATCTCTCCGGAGAGCCGAGAAAGAGACGGCAGCTGCCTCAGAAGCTGAGAACAGAGCAGAGGAAAATCAGGAAGCGGAGGAAAAAGCAGACACAGAGGCAGTCTGGGTCTGCCCTTCCTGCGGGGCTGCCTACGAGAAAGCGGTCAATTACTGCCGCCTCTGCGGAATGGCTGCCAAACAAGAGAGTAAAAAGAATCCGGGTGAAAAAAGCCAGGAAGAAGAAAATCAAAAGGAAGAAAAACAAGAGATAGAAAATCAAGAAGAAGAAAACAGAGAGGAAGGAAATCGAGAGGAAGGAAATCGAGAGGAAGAAAGCAGAACGGAAGAAAAGCAGGAACCTCAGGAACGAGAATAAAAAGAAGAGACATAATTTTTCGAAATGTTTAAAAAAACGAAAAAGTCATGTCTCTTTCTTCATTAAAAGGGAACACCTTTAAGGAAACGTTCCGTTACCGCTTGTTGCTGCGTCTCCAGATGTTCATCTTCTCAGCGTCGGCAATCAGCTGGTCTCTGAAATCAGGATGAGCGACGGAAATGATAGCCGCGCACTTCTCCCAGGTGGAGAGTCCCTTTAAGTTTACCTTGCCGTACTCAGTTACCAGATAGTGGATATTGGCTCTTGTGTCAGTTACGATAGAGCCCTGGTTTAAGGTTGGAAGAATTCTGGATTTTAACTGTCCGTCCTTTGTCTTGAAGGTGGAGGAACAGCAGATAAAGCTTTTTCCGCCCTTGGAAAGGTAAGCGCCCAGCACGAAGTCCAGCTGTCCGCCGGCTCCGCTGATGTGCTTAACGCCTGCGGACTCTGCGTTTACCTGGCCGAAGAGATCCACGTCAACCGCGTTGTTGATGGACATGAAATTGTCCAGCGCGGAGATGGAGCGGATATCGTTGGTGTAGTCTACCGGCGCGCTCATGCACTCCGGATTGTTGTTCAGGTAGTCGTAGAGCTTCTTGGTTCCTGCTCCGAAGGCGTATACCTGGCGTCCCTTGTCAATGCCTTTGTGAGCGCCTGTGATCTTTCCGGCTGCGGCGATATCGACGAAAGCGTCTACATACATTTCAGTGTGCACGCCCAGATCCTTTAAGTCGGATTTGGCGATCAGAGAGCCTACTGCGTTAGGCATGCCGCCGATTCCCAGCTGCAGGCATGCGCCGTCTGGGATCTCCTCCACGATGAGCTTGGCAACCGCCTCGTCCACCTCAGAGGCAGCTCCGCCTCCGCCCATCTGTCCGATGGCTGGATTGTCTCCCTCGATGATCATGTCTACATTGGAAATGTGAACGCAGTTCTCAAATCCGCCCAGGCAGACCGGCATGTTTTCATTTACCTCTACGATGACTGTGTCAGCCTTCTCGCACACAGCCGCCATGTGGGAGGCGTTCGGTCCGAAATTGAAGAAGCCGTGCTCGTCCATGGGAGCTGCCTGGAACACAGCTACGTTGAGAGGAGTCTGGGAGTCGCGGTAGTATCTTGGAAGCTCAGAGTAGCGGATCGGAGCGTAGAAGGAGAAGCCCTGGGCGATGGCCTTTCTCTCAATGCCGCCCATATGCCAGGAGTTCCATGTCAGATGCTCCGCCGGATTCTCAATTTTGAAAATCTCCGGAACCCACATGAGGATGCCGCCGCGGAAATTCACATCGTAGAGCTCCGGCATTCTCTTTGCAAGAGCCGCGTCAAAAGCAACGGTCGTGCCAGTGCACCAGCCGTAGTCAACCCAGTCGCCGGACTTTACCACAGCGGCAGCCTGATCGGCAGACACAAGTTTTGTTTCATACATTTTTCTGTAATCCATTTCAATCACCTGTCCCTTACAAAATTTGTTCAGTTTTGTTAACAGTTTATCATTCGCCGCTGGTAAGGTCAATAAGAATAGGTAAGAAATAGGTGGAAAATCGTGAATAGGTGATGAATTGATAATTATTTATCAAGTGGTCATTGACAGTTTTGCCTAACAGTGGTAGTATAGAATTACTATCATTTATGCAATTATTTCTATTTCCAGGCTAACCATGACAAGGAGGAAACAAATTATGTCTAAGAAAGTCGTAATAGCAAGTGCATGCCGTACAGCCATTGGTTCCATGGGCGGACAGTTAAGCACAGTACCAGCGGCAGATATGGGAGCAGTTGTTATTAAGGAAGCTCTCAACAGAGCAGGAGTTGCTCCGGAGCAGGTAGATCACGTTTACATGGGCTGTGTAATCCAGGCCGGCCTTGGACAGAACGTGGCTCGTCAGATGTCCATCAAAGCAGGGCTTCCCATCGAGGTTCCGGCAGTTACGCTGAACGTAGTGTGCGGTTCCGGTTTACAGTGCGTAAACGCAGCTGCTCAGATGATTCTCGCAGGCGACGCTGACATTGTTGTAGCAGGCGGAGCAGAGAATATGTCCGCAGCTCCGTACGCTCTGAAGAACGCTCGTTACGGATACCGCATGGGCAACGCTCCGATGATCGATACCATGGTAAATGACGCTCTCTGGGATGCTTTCAACAACTACCACATGGGAATCACAGCAGAGAACATCTGCGACGAGTGGAACATCACAAGAGAAGAGCTTGACGAGTTCTCCGTTGCCAGCCAGCACAAGGCATGCGAGGCTGTACAGTCCGGAAGATTCAAGGATGAGATCGTTCCGGTTGAGGTTAAGAAGAAAAAAGAGACTGTTATCGTTGACACAGACGAGGGTCCGCGTCCAGGCACAACTATGGAAGGACTTGCAAAGCTTCGTCCAGCATTCAAGCCGGACGGCGGCCGCGTAACAGCAGGAAACGCTTCCTCCATCAATGACGGCGCTGCAGCAGTTGTCGTTATGAGCGAGGAGAAGGCAAAAGAGTTAGGCATTAAGCCGATGGCTACATGGGTTGCAGGCGCATTAGGCGGCGTAGATCCGAGAATCATGGGAATCGGCCCGGTAGCAGCTACTAAGAAGGTTCTGGCTAAGACAGGACTCAAGGTAGAGGATTTTGATTTAATCGAGGCAAACGAGGCGTTCGCTGCCCAGTCTATCGCAGTTGCCCGCGAGCTTGGATTCAATAAGGACGTTCTGAATGTGAACGGCGGAGCTATCGCTCTCGGACATCCGGTAGGAGCATCTGGCTGCCGTATCCTCGTTACTCTGCTTCATGAGATGCAGAAGCGCGATGCAAAGAAGGGTCTCGCTACTCTGTGCATCGGCGGCGGTATGGGCTGCGCTACAATCGTTGAGAGAGACTAAAATCCAGGTAAAGCCTTAAGGAGATGATCAGAATGGGTTATGTAGATTACGAACAGGAAGGACATGTCGGTATTGTAACTATCAACAGGCCCAAAGCATTAAACGCCTTGAATGAAGAGGTATTGAAGGATCTGGAAACCGTATTCGACGCCATTGATCAGGAGACGGTGAGAGCCGTCATCCTGACAGGCGCAGGCGAAAAATCCTTTGTTGCCGGAGCTGACATTGCGGCTATGAGCACCATGACCAAAGAGGAGGGAGAGGCCTTCGGAAAATTTGGAAACGATATTTTCCGCAAGATCGAGACCTTCCCGATTCCGGTGATTGCAGCGGTGAACGGTTTCGCGCTGGGAGGAGGCAACGAGCTTTCCTTAAGCTGCGACATCCGCATCTGCTCTGAGAACGCAGTGTTCGGACAGCCGGAGGTAGGCCTGGGAATCACCCCGGGCTTTGGAGGTACTCAGAGACTTGCCCGCATCATTGGTGTGGGAAAGGCCAAGGAGATGCTCTACACAGCCAGAAACATCAAGGCTGATGAGGCTTACCGTTTAGGACTTGTAAATGCAGTTTATCCTCAGGAAGAGCTGATGACTGCAGCCAGAAAGCTGGCAGGCCAGATTGCGGCTAATGCTCCGATTGCTGTGAGAAACAGCAAGAAGGCGGCCAATGACGGCCTTCAGACAGATATGGATCAGGCGATTGTAATCGAGGAAAAGCTGTTCGGAGCCTGCTTTGAGACAGAGGATCAAAAAGAAGGCATGGCGGCGTTTCTTGAGAAGAGAAAAGAAAAACAGTTCAAAAACCGTTAATAAAAAGCAGATGCTTTTTATAAGATAGGAGGAGATAGCCATGAAAATCGGTGTTATCGGAGCAGGAACCATGGGTTCCGGCATTGCGCAGGCTTTTGCACAGACAGAGGGCTACGAGGTAGCTTTATGCGATATTAACGAGGAGTTCGCTGCAAACGGTAAGAAGAAAATTGCAAAGGGCTTTGAGAAGAGAATTGCTAAAGGCAAAATGACACAGGAGGATGCTGATAAGATCCTCGCAAAGATTACAACAGGTGTTAAGGATATCTGCGGCGACTGCGATCTGGTCGTTGAGGCTGCCATTGAGAACATGGAGATCAAGAAGCAGACCTTTAAGGAGTTAGACGCTATCTGCAAGGCAGACTGTATTTTTGCTACCAACACTTCCTCCCTCTCCATTACAGAAATTGGAGCAGGCGCAAGACCGGTTGTGGGCATGCATTTCTTTAACCCGGCTCCTGTCATGAAGCTGGTAGAGGTAATTGCAGGACTCAATACTCCGAAGGAGATGGTAGATAAGGTAATTGCTATTTCCGAAGAGATTGGAAAGACACCAGTACAGGTTGAAGAGGGTGCAGGCTTTGTTGTAAACAGAATCCTGATCCCGATGATCAACGAGGCAATCGGCATTTACGCTGATGGCATTGCATCTGTAGAGGGAATTGATATTGCGATGAAGTTAGGCGCAAATCATCCGATGGGCCCGTTAGCTCTGGGCGATCTGATTGGACTTGACGTTTGCCTGGCTATTATGCAGGTATTAGAAAGCGAGACAGGCGATCCGAAGTACCGTCCGCATCCGCTGTTAAGAAAGATGGTTCGCGCTGGACGTTTAGGCCAGAAAACAGGCAGAGGATTCTACGATTACAGCAAATAATGGATACCACTTTTTTGTGGTTTCTGTTATAATAGATTCACAACCGCATAAGGGGTCTCCCCAAGGCCCCTTTTTAGCGCGATATAAGAAGATGGAGGACTAGACATGGATTTTACATTAAGTAAAGAGCATGAGATGGCGAGGACTTTATTCCATGACTTCGCCGAGAAAGAAGTAAAACCTTTAGCACAGGAAGTAGACGAGACAGAGCACTTCCCGACAGAGACAGTTAAGAAGATGCAGAAGCTCGGCTTCATGGGCATCCCGGTTCCGAAGGAGTACGGCGGACAGGGCTGCGATCCTCTCTGCTATGCTATGTGCGTAGAGGAGCTTTCCAAGGTTTGCGGAACTACAGGCGTTATCGTTTCTGCACACACATCCCTGTGCTGCGATCCAATCCAGACATACGGTACAGAAGAGCAGAAGCAGAAATACCTGGTACCGCTTGCAAAGGGCGAGAAGTTAGGTGCTTTCGGTCTTACTGAGCCAGGCGCTGGTACAGACGCTCAGGGCCAGCAGACAAAGGCTGTTTTAGACGGAGACGAGTGGGTATTAAACGGATCCAAGATCTTCATCACAAACGGTAAAGAGGCTGACATCTACGTAATCATCGCTGTTACAGGCGTGAAAGAGGACGCTAGAGGAAGAAAGAAGAAAGAGATCTCCGCATTCATCGTTGAGAAGGGAACTCCAGGCTTCACCTTTGGTACAAAGGAGAAGAAGATGGGTATCCGCGGATCTGCTACTTACGAGTTAATCTTCACAGACTGCCGCATCCCGAAGGAGAACCTGTTAGGACAGAAGGGCAAGGGCTTCAACATCGCTATGCACACACTGGACGGTGGACGTATCGGTATCGCTGCTCAGGCTCTTGGTCTTGCAGAGGGCGCTCTTGACAGAACTATCGAGTATGTAAAAGAGAGAAAGCAGTTCGGACGTGCTCTGGGACAGTTCCAGAATACACAGTTCCAGCTTGCTGATATGGCAACAAAGGTAAAGGCAGCTCAGCTCCTTGTTTACAGAGCAGCTATGGCTAAGGCTACACAGAAGACATATTCCGTAGAGGCAGCTATGGCTAAGCTGTACGCAGCAGAGGTTGCTATGGAAGTTACAACAAAGGCTGTACAGCTTCACGGCGGATACGGCTACATCAGAGAGTACGATGTAGAGCGTATGATGCGCGACGCTAAGATTACAGAGATCTACGAGGGAACATCTGAGGTTCAGAGAATGGTTATCTCCGGAGCTCTGTTAAAATAATTGCGGCTCTAAACATGATGCAGTTCCCTGTCTCTTTGGACAGGCCTGCATGAAATTAAACAATAAGGAGTGAAAATACAGTGAAAATTATCGTTTGTATCAAACAGGTTCCAGATACTAAGGGCGGAGTAAAATTCAACCCGGACGGAACACTCGACAGAGGAGCTATGCTCACAATTATGAACCCGGATGATAAGGCAGGCCTTGAGGCTGCTCTCCGTTTAAAGGATCAGTACGGCGCAGAGGTTACAGTTCTCACTATGGGACTTCCGAAAGCTGAGGAGGTTTTAAGAGAGGCTATGGCTATGGGCGCTGACAACGGCATCCTGGTTACAGACCGCGTACTGGGCGGAGCCGATACATGGGCTACATCCCAGACTATCGCAGGCGCTATCAGAAACCTTGAGTACGATTTAATTATCACAGGCCGTCAGGCTATCGATGGTGATACAGCTCAGGTAGGTCCGCAGATCTCCGAGCACTTAAACATTCCGGTAATCAGCTACGCTCAGGACATCAAGATCGAGGGCAACAGCGTTATCGTTGAGCGTCAGTACGACGACAGATATCACGTATTAAAGGCTCAGATGCCATGCTTAATCACAGCTCTGGCTGAGTTAAACGAGCCGCGCTACATGACTCCAGGCGGAATCTTCGATGCTTATAAGAAAGAAATCACCGTATGGGGAAGAAACGACCTGAAGGACGTTGAGGACTCCAACTTAGGACTTAAGGGATCCCCGACACAGATCGCAAGAGCTTCCGATAAGGTAAGAAAGGGAGCAGGCGAGCAGGTTACTCTTGATCCGGCAGCAGCTGCAGACTACATTGTTGAGAAGCTGGCAGCTAAACATGTTATCTAATTAAAAATAAGAGAAAAGTGTGGTGAATAGAATGAACTTAGAAGCATATAAGGGAGTATTCGTCTTTGCACAGCAGGTTGACAATGAGATCAGCGGCATCGCATTTGAGCTGATTGGCAAAGGTAAAGATTTAGCAAAAGATTTAAACACAGAGGTTACAGCTGTTTTAGTTGGTTCCGGCGTTAAGGGACTGGCAGACGAGCTGGCTGAGTACGGCGCAGACAAGGTTATCGTTGTAGACGATCCAGAGTTAAAAGAGTACAGAACAGAGCCGTACACACACGCACTGGCTTCCGTTATCAACGAGTTTAAGCCGGAGATCTTCTTAATCGGCGCTACAGCAATCGGCCGTGACTTAGGACCTCGTGTATGTGCAAGAATTCATACAGGTCTGACAGCTGACTGTACACAGCTTGAGATTGGCGATTTCCCAATCAACCCGGTTCCAGGCAAGGAGCAGAAGCACAACCAGTTATTAATGACTCGTCCTGCATTCGGCGGAAACACAATCGCTACTATCGCATGCCCGGACTTCCGCCCACAGATGGCAACTGTACGTCCAGGCGTTATGCAGAAGCTTCCTAAGACAGCAGGCGCTAAGGCTAACGTAGTAGAGTACAATCCAGGATTCGTTCCGAACAACAACTACGTTGAGATCATGGAAGTAGTTAAGGCTGTAGCTGATACAGTAGATATCATGGACGCTAAGATCCTTGTATCCGGCGGACGTGGTGTTGGAAGCCCAGAGAACTTCAAGATTCTTGAGGATCTGGCAGAGGTAATCGGCGGAACAGTAAGCTGCTCCCGTGCAGTTGTAGACGCTGGCTGGCAGCCAAAGGCATTACAGGTAGGACAGACAGGAAAGACTGTACGTCCGAACGTATACTTCGCAATCGGTATCTCTGGCGCTATCCAGCACGTAGCTGGTATGGAGGAGTCTGATATTATCATCGCTATCAATAAGGATGAGACAGCTCCGATCTTTGACGTAGCTGACTACGGCATTGTAGGTGACCTGAATAAGGTAGTTCCGTTATTAACAGAGAAGCTGAAAGCTGCTAAGGCTGCTCAGAACGTTTAATCTGAACGGAAATTTTATAATAGAATAAATAATCGTCCGGGGGACGGCAGTCCGCATGATTACGTCATACGGCCAGGCCCTCCTACGCCGGACGGCGTCCTTACGAACGCGAGAGGGACGCAGTGCCCAGACAGAGAACAGCCCGGCAAAAGCCGGGCTGTTTTAATGTGGAAGAAAGGCTTCGGTGACTTCAAGCGAAACAAGAAATTTTTCTTCAGCTCTTCTCTTCGCTTTAATGTGGAAGAAAGATTTCGGTGACTTTAAGTGGAACAAGAAATCTTTCTTCCACATTTATCCATCACCTTTAAATCCACCCACCGTCCAGTCCGATGACCTGTCCAGTCAGATAGCTCTCCTTATATCCCAGGTGGTAGGCCAGATCGGCCACCTCCTCGGCCTGGCCCAGACGGCCCGCCGGAATTTCTTCAATGAGGCCGATAAGCTCCTCGTCGTCCAGGAAGTGATTCATCTCCGTATCAATGGCGCCGCAGGCAATGGCGTTGACCTGGATATGGCTGGGGGCCAGTTCCTTGGCCAGAGCTTTGGTGAAGGCGTTGATGCCGCCCTTGGTAGCGGAGTAGGCCACCTCGCAGGAAGCGCCGCAGATTCCCCAGACAGAGGAAATGTTTATGATCTTTCCCTGCTGCTTTTCCACCATCATGGGCACGGCCAGCCGGCAGCAGTTGAATACAGAGGTGAGATTGGTGTGCACAATCAGGTCCCAGTCCTCTGGCTTCATATCCTGGAGAAGTCCGATGTAGGAGATTCCCGCATTGTTGACAAGCACGTCCAGCCCGCCGAACTGCTTTTTGATTTTCTTGAATAGAGCGGCGCAGTCCTCCATCTTTCCCATATCTCCCAGAAAAGCCAGACAGGATACCTGGAAGGATTCAATTTCTTTCTTTGTCTGAAGAAGCTGTTCCTCCCGCTTTACGCAGCTGATGACTACATTCCAGCCCTTTTTGGCAAATTTCACGGCGATGGCTTTCCCGATTCCGCGGGAAGCACCGGTGACAAGTACAGTTTTTCTTGCCATATAATTTCACTCCTTTCCCAAACAAACGCTGCTTAACTTTCTCTGACCATATTATACCATTGACGGATTGACAGTGCAAATTTATAGATTAAATAAAAAATTATGTATACTGCCGGGATAAGATGTGTTATACTAAAAAGTACGAATACAACACAGAAGAACACCGGCTTTTGGGCGGGAACAGGATGGGAAACACTTGGAACGTACGAATCTGCGGCCTGCAGATTCCAGAGGAAAGGCGAGAATAACAGGATGGGAAAGATTTACGATCTGATTATTGCAGGTTCCGGCCCAGCCGGACTGGCGGCGGCAATCTATGCCAAAAGGGCGGAACTCGACACGCTTGTAATTGAGAAGGAGATGATGAGCGGCGGCCAGATTCTGAGTACCTATGAGGTGGACAACTACCCAGGACTGCCGGGAAGCTCGGGATTTGATCTGGGAATGAAATTCAGGGAGCATGCGGATCGGCTGGGAGCTGTTTTTACAGAAGACTGCATTGAGAAGGCAGAGCTTCTCGGAGAGATTAAAACACTCTATGGACAAAAGGAAACCTACCAGGCCAGGACGGTGATCATCGCCACAGGAGCCAGCCACAGAAAACTGGGCATTCCGGGCGAGGAGGAGCTTTTGGGGAGCGGAGTTTCCTACTGCGCTACTTGTGACGGCGCCTTTTTCAAGGATAAGACGGCGGCTGTGATAGGAGGCGGGGACGTGGCCCTTGAGGACGCCATTTTCCTGTCTAGACTGTGCAGAAAGGTCCATTTAATTCACAGAAGGGACGAGCTGCGCGGCGCCAGGACGCTGCAGAAGCAGGTGTTTGAATCAGATAAGATAGAAGTGCACTGGGACACAGTGGCAGACGCCATTGAGGGGGACGGCAGAGTCGAGAGACTTGCGCTTACCAACAGAAAAACAGGGGAGAAGACGGCGCTTGAGACGGACGGCGTATTTATCGCCGTAGGAATTGAACCGGAAAGCGGCCTGTTTTCCCAGATGATAGAGACAGACCGCCAGGGATATCTTGCGGCCGGGGAGGACGGAGTTACCTCTGTTCCCGGCGTGTTCGCGGCAGGGGATGTGCGGACCAAGCAGCTGCGTCAGGTGCTGACAGCCGCATCGGACGGGGCTAACTGCGTGACCAGCGTGGAGCGGTACCTGGCAGAGAGATAGGAGGAAGAAATACGATGGAGACGCCATTTAAGATACTGGCCTGTCTGTGCTCGGCAGCCGTCATTTCCGTGACATCAGGCTTTGGAGCGCAGGCGGCGATCAATCTGGAGACAGATTCTTCTGTAGCTGGAGTTTCCGTGGCGATGAATAATTATTATGCAGGAAGCCTTGATCCGGAGAACGAGCTGGCGGAGGCTTTTTCCTCAGATGAAACCATGGAACAGGTGGTAAAGAGCGGGAAGGAAGACGCGCCGACAGTAAAGAATCCGTCGTCCTCCTCCGCCTATGATAACGTAGCGGTGTCCCAGGTGTCCAATTATGTAAACGTGCGGAGCGAGGCCAGCACAAAGGGTTCTGTTGTGGGAAAGATTTACAACAACTGTGCGGCCACGATTCTGGATACAGTGGACGGCGAGGGAGGAAAGTGGTACAAGATCCAGTCCGGTTCTGTAAACGGCTATATTAAGGCTCAGTATTTTATCACAGGAGCAGAGGCGGAGAAGAAAGCCAGACAGGTGGGAACGACTTATGCCAAGGTGGCGAATACCTCCACGCTGCGCCTCAGAGAGGAGCCGAGCCTGGACAGCAAGACACTTGATCTTCTGTCCTCAGACGCTGAGTATGAAGTAATTGAGGAAAAGGGAGACTTTTATAAGGTGTCTGTGGACACAGATCTGGTAGGATATGTGTTCAAGGATTACGTCGATACCCGGGTTGAATTTGACCACGCCGTGACAAACTCAGAGGAGGAGCAGAAGGCGGCGGAGGAGTCCAAGCGCAAGGAAGAGGCGGAGAAGGCACTGCAGGAGCTGGAGGAGGCCAAGAAGGAAGCCGCCAAGGAGACCACTGCAAAAGAGACTGCCGCCAAGCAGACTGCAGCGAAAGAAACTACGGCCAAAGAAACGGTGAAAGAGCCTGAGACGGTAAAGCCGAAGGAAACAGAGAAAGCCAAAGAGACGGAAACGTCGTTCAGCGGTACGATAGAGCAGAATCCGGACGGAAGCCCGAGGGAGACCACGAAGGCTGCCGAGACAAAGCCGAAGGAGACAGAGAAGGAAAAGGAGACCACAAAAGCTCCTGAGACAGAAAAGCCAAAGGAAACGCAGAAACCGTCCTCTGATAAGACGTCTGGAGGTCCCGGCGGATCTAAGAATCCAGGAGGCAGCTCCTCAGGAGTGGAGAAGGCCACCAGAACGGCGGTTGTCGCTTATGCGAAGCAGTTTTTGGGAAATCCGTATGTTTACGGCGGAACCAGCCTGACCAAGGGAGCAGACTGCTCTGGATTTACACAGGCCGTGTACGCCCATTTCGGCATCTCTACAGGCCGCAGCTCCAGAGACCAGGCTGCCAGAGGAAAGGAGATTCCGGTAAGCGAGGCTCAGCCGGGCGATATGCTGTTCTATGCCAGCGGAAGCTATATTAACCATGTGGCTATGTACATAGGAGGCGGACAGATTATCCACTCCAGCAACCCCAAGACAGGAATCTGCATCGCGCCGTCCAACTACAGGACGCCGTGCAAGGCTGTCACCTTCCTGGATTAGAACGCTGGAAGAGAAGAAGGCAGATAGAAGAAGACGGAGAAAAAAGAGACAAAAAAAGATTAAAAAATAAGGCATGACCCGTAAAAGGAGAACAGCCGTAAAAACGGGCCGGCGCAGGGAGATTTCCAGGCGCCGGCCCGTTTGCTGACTAATCTTCAGTTTTCTTTAGATGTTCCGTTTCGGGAAACGGTTTCTGGGTAAAATAGGTGGACAAAAGAACGGACGTATTGGAGAGGCCGAACTGCCGCATCTGCCGGAGCAACGCTTCCAGCTCCTCGGAATCAGAGACCCGGATTTTTAAAAGCCCGTTATTCAGTCCCACAATGTGGCTGTGCTCCACAATAGACGGCGTTTCCTCGCAGAATCTGCAGAAACTTTCGTAGGATTTAGGGGGCACGTTGATCAGGACAAAGGCACAGATGTGATTACCCATCAGGGCGTCGTTGATTTTGGCATGGAATCCCTCGATCACTCCCGCGTCCTTCAGACGGTTAATCCGCTCGGCGACTGCCGGCGCAGTAAGCCCGACCTGCTGTCCGATCTCGCGGGTCGACGTTTTGCAGTTTGCCTGCAGAATGTTGATGATTTTAATATCTGTGTTGTCCACGGGGCTCCCTCCCTTGCAGATGATCTCTAAACTATAATAGTATAGCCGATAGTGAGAAAAAAGTAAATGGAATCTGTAAGCCCAATGATAGATTCGGAAGGTCTTTGTTAGGAAAATGAAGATTCATTCTGAGTGAAAGAGCTGTACAACAACAGGGGATTGATGGTAGAATTATCGTACAATACAAAAGGGAATGCGAAGACAGGCATAAAAAAGTAAAACAGAACTGGGAGGTAAGAGTTTTATGAGCGGAAAGTTATTGGAATGTGTGCCGAATTACAGCGAGGGACGCGATATGCAGAAGGTGGAGCAGATTGCAGACTGCTTCCGCGGAAAGGCTGGGGTGCGGCTTTTAGATTATCAGACGGACAAAGATCACAACCGGTGCGTGATTACGGCCATCGGAGAGCCGGAGGCTCTGCGGGACGCTGTGATTGAATCCTTTGGAAAGGCGGTTCAGCTGATTGATATGACGAAGCACGAGGGACAGCATCCGAGGATGGGAGCTGTGGACGTGGTTCCGTTTATTCCATGCAGGAATACGACGCTTCAGGAGGCCGACGCCATTGCCAAGGAGGTAGCTGAGACGGTAGGCAGAGAGTTCGGTATTCCCTGCTTCCTGTACGAGTCCTCCGCCATTGCTCCTCACCGCGCCAATCTGGCAAGTATCCGGAAGGGACAGTTTGAGGGGATGGCGGAAAAAATGAAGGATCAGGAGATGTGGAAGCCAGATTTCGGTCCGGATACCATTCACCCGACGGCAGGCGTATCGGCGGTAGGGGCCAGAATGCCGTTAGTAGCCTTTAATGTGAACCTGGACACAGCGGATCTGGAGATTGCCAATCAGATTGCCAAAAAGATACGCCACATCAACGGCGGCTACCGCTATGTGAAGGCCATCGGAGTCATGCTGGAGGAGAGACACATTGCCCAGGTTTCCATGAACCTGACCGATTACACGAAGACGGCCATTTACCGCGCCTTTGAGGCAGTGAAGATGGAGGCAAGACGCTATGGCGTGAAAGCTGTGGGTACGGAGATTGTAGGTCTTCTTCCCATGCAGGCTCTGATTGACTGCGCGGAGTATTACATGCAGCTGGAGAATTTTGACTCTGCCCAGGTAATGGAAAACAGACTTCTTGAGGAGGAATAAGATGACAGAATTAAAGGATTTGACCATAGAGGAATTTGCAAAGGTGACGGCGTCCGACGCCCCGGCTCCGGGAGGCGGAAGCGTGGCGGCGGCAGCAGGCTCCCTGGCTGCCGCCCTTGCCGAGATGGTGGCTAACCTGACTATCGGGAAGGAAAAATATGCGGAAGCAGAAAATGAGATGAGAGAGCTGGCTGAGAAGGGCCAGGCGATCCGTGAGAAGCTGATAGCAGATATCCAGAGAGACAGCTCTTCTTTTAACCTTTACATGGCGGCTTTAAGAATGCCAAAGGACACAGAAGAAGAAAAGGCGGCCAGGAGAGAGGCCATGCAGAGGGGATTAAAGGAGGCCGCTGTGGTTCCCCTTTCCGTGGCAGAGACGGCGTCTGAAATTTTCCCTCTGGCTGAAGCCGCTGTGGCCAGGGGAAACGCCAATGCGGTGACGGACGGCCTGGTATCTGCCATGATGGCCCGCACTGCCGTTCTGAGCGCTCTTTTAAATGTCAAAATTAATCTGAACTCCATCAAGGACGAAGCCTTCCGGGCAGATATGGAGAAGCAGGTGAAAGGCCTGGAGAAAACGGCGTCTGAGTACGAGGCGAAGATATTAAAAAGTTCAGAGCTTTCTCCTGAAATATAAAAATAAACTGCTAAGACTTTGAAACTTTAAAAAATTAAGAAAAAATAGGATTGCATTTTACAAAAATAAAGGATAGAATGGAAAAATGCAGATGAATCAGAAGTCAGCATCATTTTTAGTAGGAGGAGAACGAAGATGAAAACAGATATCGAGATCGCTCAGGAGTCAACCCCATTACATATCACAGAGATAGCAGCCTCTCTGGGTATTGACGAAAAGTATCTGGAACAGTATGGAAAGTACAAGGCAAAGGTAGACTATAACCTGTTGAACGAGGACAGCCGCCCCGATGGAAAGCTGATTCTTGTGACAGCCATTACTCCGACTCCTGCTGGGGAGGGAAAGACTACGACTACCGTAGGCCTGGCAGATGGAATGAAGAAGCTGGGGAAAAATGTAGTTGTGGCCCTCAGAGAGCCGTCTCTGGGACCGGTATTCGGCGTGAAGGGCGGCGCTGCAGGCGGCGGTTATGCCCAGGTAGTGCCGATGGAGGACATTAACCTTCACTTTACCGGCGATTTCCACGCTATCGGAGCTGCGAACAATCTTCTGGCCGCTATGCTGGACAACCACATTTATCAGGGCAACGAGCTGCGGATTGACCCGAAGCGCGTTACCTGGCGCCGCGTCGTGGATATGAATGACAGACAGCTGAGAAACGTGGTGGACGGACTGGGGCGCCGCGTGGACGGAGTGGTGAGAGAGGACGGATACGATATTACAGTTGCCTCCGAGATCATGGCGGTTCTCTGCCTGGCTAAAAATGTAACTGACTTAAAGGAGAGACTGAGCCGCATTATCGTAGGCTACACCTACGACGACGAGCCGGTGACAGCGGGAGATTTAAAGGCTGCCGGAGCGATGGCAGCTCTGTTAAAGGATGCTTTAAAGCCGAACCTGGTGCAGACTCTGGAGCATACTCCGGCCTTTATTCATGGCGGCCCGTTTGCCAATATCGCCCACGGCTGCAACTCGATTATCGCTACCAGAATGGCCTTAAAGCTGGGAGATTACGCGATTACAGAGGCAGGCTTCGGCGCAGATCTGGGCGCTGAGAAGTTCCTGGATATCAAGTGCCGCATGGCAGAGCTGAAGCCGTCAGCTGTTGTTGTGGTAGCTACTGTCAGAGCCTTAAAGCATCATGGAGGCGTGGCTAAGGCAGATCTGAACAACGAGAATCTGGAGGCTCTGGAGAAGGGACTTCCGAACCTGCTTCAGCATGTGGAGAATATCACGAAAGTATTCGGACTGCCCTGCGTAGTAGCGATTAACCGCTTCCCATTCGATACGGAGGCAGAGCTTTCTCTCATTGCGGAAAAATGCAGGGAGCTGGGCGTTAACGTGGCGCTTTCCGAGGTATGGGGAAAAGGCGGCGACGGCGGCACAGAGCTGGCCCAGGAGGTGCTCCGTCTCTGCGAGGAGCCGAACCACTTCCAGTTCTGCTATGACTCTGAACTCTCGATTGAGGAGAAGTTAAACGCAATTGTTACCAAGGTATACAGAGGAGCTAAGGTAGTGCTGGCAGATTCTGCTAAAAAGCAGGCTAAGAGACTGACGGAGCTGGGCTTTGGTTCCTGCCCGATCTGTATGGCCAAAACGCAGTACAGCTTTTCTGACAACCAGAAGCTTTTAGGAGCGCCGAGAGACTTTACTGTGACAGTCAGAAACTTAAAGGTATCTGCCGGAGCAGGCTTTATCGTAGCCCTGACGGGAGATATTATGACTATGCCAGGCCTTCCGAAGGTTCCGGCAGCAGAAAAGATTGACGTGGATGCTGAGGGAAGAATCTCAGGCTTATTCTAAACCATAAAAGTACAAATTCCGCCGCAGGGGAATGGTTCCTCTGCGGCGTCTTGTGTCTGTCACAGCGTTTTGTCAGGAGGAAGTAACATGAATTTCTTTACACCAGCGGAAATCGTAAAAAATTATGGGGTGGCAGGAAAGAAAAAGGCTGAGATGCCTCTGTTAAAAATGCTTATTCTGGGTTTTCTCTCAGGAATGTTCATTGCTCTGGGAGCGGCGGTGACCAATACGGCCGGACATAGCATTGACAATGTGTCGGCCGTCCGGATTCTCTCTGGACTTCTGTTTCCCGGAGGCCTGACTCTGGTAGTTTTGATGGGAGGAGAGCTTTTTACAGGAAACTGCCTGATGTGTATTTCTGTTCTGGAGAAGCAGGCGAAGCTTTCAGGCGTTCTGAAAAAATGGGCCGCTGTCTATGTGGGAAACCTGGCCGGAAGCCTGTTTACCGCCTTTGCCTGCGCAAAATTCGGCCAGATGAACTACTCTGGCGGAGGGCTGGCCGTATTTACCATGAAGCTGGCCGCCTCCAAGTGTTCTCTGCCTTTTGAAAACGCTTTTGTGCTGGGCGTGTTCTGCAATATCCTGGTATGTTTTGCAGTACTGGCCGCCATGAGCGCCAAGGACACGGCGGGAAAGGTGCTGGGGCTGTTTTTTCCCATCTGCTTTTTCGTTGTATGCGGATTTGAGCACAGTGTGGCCAATATGTACTACATTCCGGCGGGAATCTTCGCCTCTTCTGTGCCGGAGTACGCGGCCGGGGCTTTGGAGGCGGGAGTCGATCTTTCTGTCCTGACCTGGGGGAATTTCCTCCTGAAAAACCTGCTTCCCGTCACCCTGGGAAACATTGCAGGAGGCGTGCTCACAGGCAGCTTTATGTGGCTGGGCCATGTGTGGGAGAAAAAGAAATAGAATAAAAAGAAAAGACGCCGGACACGGGGGATATCCGTATCCGGCGTCTTTTCCGGACGCTGGCAAATCGTCGTTTGATATACTTTGATCAATGAGTTACTTGTTCTGCTCCTCCTCGCAGTTCATGTTGTTGAGAGAGCAGGACATGTCGTCTTTTCCATCGACACAGTTCATGTCGTTTAAACCGCAGCTGGAGTCGTCATCCTCTCCCAGGCAGTTCATGTCGTTTAAGCCGCAGGTTTTGTCGTCGTCGCTGATGCCGTTCAGGTTAGACCATCCGCTCTGTTTTTTCTCCTCCATATCCCATACCTCCTCCAAGTTTAGTAATTTTATTATATCCGGGGCCAGAGGAAAATTCAAGGAGGAGTCAGGCGGGAAAAGCGGGAATTTCAGGAGGAATTTGACAGTTTGAAAGGATTGTACAGAAGGAACGGGAACGGATGGTTTCTTTCGTCTGCTCAGTTGCTTTTCCCTGTGCCTGCCGCTATAATTGAGATAGAAAGGCTGGCCGGATGCGGCAATGCCGGACAGAGTAAGCGCGCAAGGCACAGGAAAGTACAGGGAGGAGAGAGAACATGAGCCGGAAACTGACAGAACAAATTCCAAGTGAAAGCCGTCTTGTAGACGCAGCTTTAAAAGAGAATCTGAAAACTATTTTTGAACGGCTGGAGAGGCCGCTCTGTCTGAAGGCGGTTTTAGAACCGGATCAGAGAGAGTGTACAGAGATGGGAGCCTTTTTGAAGGCTGTGGCTGAACTTAGCCCGATGCTTGAGCTTCAGCTTCTGGAGAAGGGAGAGGACCCGCAGGCTGACCGGGAGCTGGACACAGCGCATCTGCCGGTTACGGGACTGTACCAGGAAGGGGAGTACCTGGGCGCGGCTTTCTGCGGAGTGCCGGGAGGAAAGGAGATCAATTCGTTTGTTTCCGCTATTTTGAACGCAGCGGGGCCAAAGAAGGAATATGATGAAAAAATTCTCAAAAAATTGGGAAAGCTGAAGAAAAAGAACGTGATCCGCGTATGCGTTTCCCTGTCCTGCCACCACTGCCAGAGCGTAGTGACTGCTGGACAGACCCTGGCCCTTTTAAGCCCTAATGTGGAGTGCATCATGATTGATGCCAGACTGTACCCGGATCTGGTGGAACAGTATAAGCTGTCCCGCGTGCCGGCTGTTTTGATAGGAGAGGCGCTCTATATGGGAGAGAAGGACATGGAGGAACTGCTGGCTCTCCTCAGGTAGAAAGAAGAGGCCTGCAGGCTGGAAAAAGCAGGAATTAGTGAAAAAGCTGTAGTTTTTCGAAGAATTCTGTAACTTTTATACAAAAACGGATGAGAAAAGGAACTGGACACAGAATCAGTTGTGCAAAAATGATAATAATATAACGATATATTGACTTATATTGTATAATATGTTAGGATTCTCTTAGTTGAATATGAACCAGGAGAGAGGAGCAGGTGGATAACGGCAGAAATGCCGCTTATTGAATCTGCTCTTTTTTCCTTTATAGGAGGCGTTTACACCCTGTAAAAGGAAAAAAGTTCCGCCGCGGCAGCCCGGAATTGATTCATACCAGCAGTTTTAAGGAAGGTGAAGCATGGAGCAGAAACTTTACGATACCGTGACAGATTGTCCGGTGATTGCGGCGATTAAGGAGGACGCAGGGCTGGAACGGTGCCTGGATTCAGACATACAGATCGTCTTTGTGCTGTACGGCGACATTGTCAGCATACCGGAAATTGTAGACAGAATTAAGAAAAAAGGAAAGCTGGCCATGGTGCACGCAGACCTGATATCAGGTCTGGCGGGGAAGGAGATAGCCATTGATTTCCTGAAGAGGAATACTCAGGCCGATGGAATTATTTCCACGAAGCTGTCATTTATTAAAAGAGCGAAGGAATTGGGTATGGCTACAGTGTTCCGATTTTTTGTGATTGATTCCATGGCGTTTGACAACATTCAGAAGCAGTATGAGGCGGCCTGTCCGGACTTTGTAGAGATTCTTCCGGGAATTATGCCGAAAATTATTGCGAAGGTAGCTAAAATGGTATCCGCGCCTGTGATTGCAGGCGGTTTAATTGCGGAGAAGGCGGACATCTACGCGGCTATAGAGGCCGGAGCCATTTCCATCTCATCCACAAATCAGAATACCTGGTTTATCTAAGAGAGGGGGAGACGGATGTCAGATACAAAAAGAAAAATGGCCCAGGCTTTGAAGGAGCTTATGGCGGAGAAGCCGTTAAAACGAATTACCATTCAGGATATTGTGGAGAGAAGCCACATGACGCGCCAGAGCTTTTACTACCATTTTCAGGATATCTACGAGGTGCTGGAGCTTATCTGCCGATACGATCTGGTGGATCAGATCGCTTACCGGGAGGAGGAGAGCTTCGCCCACTGGATGGAGCGCCTGATGGAGATTGTGGAGACGAATAAGTGGTTTTACAGGAAGATGCTTCAGGATATGGACTGGGAGAGAGTAGCTGGTTATCTGAAGCCGGCGGTGGAGGCGCAGATTCGCCGTCTGGTATCAGGGATGCTGACAGAGCAGGAGACGCGGAGCCTGTCAGGAGGCCGGGAGCTGCTGATCGATTTCCTCACAGTCTCTGTGATTCAGTACATCTTCCGTTACATTTCCAGCCGGAAGGTTCAGAAGGAGCAGAATGCTGCCAGTCTCCGGGAACTGCTTCAAATCTGCTCGCTGCTCTGCGCCAAGTGCAGCTCTTCGTCTGAAAATAAAGCAGAAGTACACATTAAAAACAGGATAAAGACGGCGTAAGAAGAATTTGTTTTAACAAATAAGAACTATTGTCTAAAGACATTTGACAATAAAGGTGATACTATAAATGCATATCATGTAAGGAGGGGTTTCTTATGGCAAAGTATGTAATGGCATTGGACGCTGGAACAACCAGCAACAGATGTATCCTGTTTAACGAGAAGGGTGAAATGTGCAGCGTAGCACAGAAGGAGTTTACACAGTATTTTCCGAAGCCAGGCTGGGTTGAGCACAATGCAAACGAAATCTGGTCCTCTCAGCTTTCCGTAGCAGTTGAGGCTATGGCTCAGATCGGAGCGAACGCAGAAGATATCGCCGCAATCGGTATTACAAATCAGCGTGAGACTACGATTGTCTGGGATAAAATGACAGGAGAGCCGGTATACAATGCGATTGTGTGGCAGTGCCGCCGTACCTCCGAATACTGCGATTCCCTGAAGGAAAAGGGACTGACAGACAAATTCAGAGAGAAAACAGGTCTTGTAATCGACGCATACTTCTCCGGAACCAAGTTAAAATGGATTCTGGACAACGTGCCGGGCGTAAGAGAGAGAGCAGAGAAGGGCGAGCTCTTATTCGGTACCGTTGAGACCTGGCTGATCTGGAAGCTGACCAAGGGCTCTGTTCATGTAACAGACTACTCCAACGCATCCAGAACGATGCTGTTTAACATCAATACCTTACAGTGGGACGACGAGATCCTGGCTGAGTTAAATATTCCGAAGTGCATGCTTCCTGAGGCAAAGCCGTCCAGCTGCGTTTACGGCGAGTCCGATCCGGTCTTCTTCGGCGGCCCGATTAAGATTGCAGGAGCTGCAGGAGATCAGCAGTCCGCTCTGTTCGGACAGACCTGCTTCAATCCTGGCGAGGCTAAGAATACATACGGAACCGGCTGCTTCATGCTGATGAACACAGGCGAGAAGCCGGTATTCTCCAAGAACGGCCTTGTTACAACTATCGCCTGGGGACTTGACGGAAAGGTTAACTATGCGTTAGAGGGTTCTATTTTCGTAGCCGGCGCTTCTATCCAGTGGCTGAGAGACGAGATGAGACTCATTGATTCCTCACCGGATTCCGAGTACATGGCCAAGAAGGTAAAGGATACAAACGGCTGCTACGTGGTTCCGGCCTTCACAGGACTGGGCGCTCCGCACTGGGATCAGTACGCAAGAGGAACCATCGTAGGAATTACAAGAGGCGTAAACAAATACCACATTATCCGTGCGACACTGGAATCTCTGGCATACCAGACCAACGACGTACTGCAGGCAATGCAGGCTGACTCCGGCATCCAGCTGGAAGCTCTGAAGGTAGATGGAGGCGCCAGCGCAAACAACCTGTTAATGCAGATTCAGTCTGATATTATCCAGGCTCCTGTTCATCGTCCGAAATGCGTAGAGACTACAGCTATGGGCGCCGCTTATCTGGCAGGTCTGGCAGTAGGATACTGGGCAAGCAAGGAAGACGTTATTAAGAACTGGGCCATTGACCGCGTATTCGCTCCTGAGATTGAACCAGAGGAGAGAGATAAGAAGGTTAAGGGCTGGAATAAGGCTGTGAAGTGTTCCTTCGGCTGGGCTAAGGAAGATTAATCGGCAGTAAGAGACATCGATCGGATAATAGAAAAGGGGGAATTTTTATGCTGCCATATATAGCTGAATTTTTGGGAACCATGATGCTGATCCTTCTGGGCGACGGCGTTGTAGCAAACGTAAACTTGAATAAATCCGGTATGAAGGGCGGAGGATCCATCCAGATTACCTTTGCATGGGGCCTTGCAGTTATGGTTCCGGCATTTATCTTCGGCGCAGCTTCCGGCGCTTCCTTTAACCCGGCTCTGACGCTGGCTCTGGCTATTGACGGAAGCTTCGACTGGGCTCTTGTTCCTGGATACATCATCGCTCAGTTTGCAGGCGCATTCGTAGGCGCTGTCCTCGTATACATTCTGTTCAAAGAGCAGTTCGACGCTACTCCGGATGCAGGATCCAAGCTTGGCGTATTCTGTACAGGACCGTCTGTTGAGAACAAACCATTAAACATTTTGTCTGAGGCAATTGGAACCTTCGTTCTCGTATTCGCTATTAAGGGTCTTGCAAATGTTCCAGGCGCAGCAGAGGTTGGCCTTGACAAATTCCTGGTATTTGGTATCATCGTATCCGTTGGTATGTCCTTAGGTGGACTGACAGGCTACGCAATCAACCCGGCCCGTGACCTTGGCCCCAGAATTGCACACGCAGTTCTGCCTATCAAGGGCAAAGGCGATTCCAACTGGGGATATGCGCTTGTTCCGGTAGTAGGACCGATCATCGGCGCTATCGCAGCCGTATTACTCTACGGAGCCATTCCGTGGTAAAGCACAAATAGCGAAGTTATTTGTGCGCTACTCAAACGGAGCAAAGCGTAGTTTGAGTTTCCCGTTTAGAACGAAGTTATTTGTGCGCTGCTCAAACGGAGCGAAGCGTAGTTTGAGTTTCCCGTACTGAGTGCACAGACGCGGAAAACGAATTATAACTAAATAAGTATTGCATGGAGAGATGAGCCGGGCAAGGAGATCATCAGCTTACAGGCTGATTCCTCTGCCGGGCTCTCTTTAATTTTCTGATAAAAAAGTGATAAAAATCAAATTGCAGAAACAATAACAGAGCTGCAGCAAGGAGGAATGGAATATGTATGACGTTATTATTATCGGCGCAGGCGTTTCCGGATGTGCGTCAGCCAGAGAGCTGTCACGGTATGAGGGAAAATTCTGCGTCGTAGAGAAGGAAGAGGATGTGTGCTGCGGCACTTCCAAGGCGAACAGCGCCATTGTCCACGCAGGCTATGACGCGGCCACAGGTTCTCTGATGGCCAAACTGAATGTGGAAGGCAATCAGATGATGGAGCAGCTGTCCAAGGATCTGGATTTCCACTTCAGAAGAAACGGTTCCCTCGTACTCTGTATGCATGAGGAGGAACTTCCGAATCTCCAGGCTCTCTATGAGAGAGGCATTGCCAACGGCGTGAAGGAGCTTCGGATTCTCAGCAGAGAGGAGCTCAAGGAGATGGAGCCGAATGTTACAGAAAACGCAGTGGCTGCCCTCTATGCGCCTACTGGCGGAATTGTATGCCCCTTCGGACTGACCATTGCCCTGGCGGAGAACGCCAACATGAATGGTGTGGAGTTTAAGTTCAACACAGAGGTGAAGGACATTCAGAAGCTGGAGGACGGCACTTTTGAGCTTCACACGAACAATGGAGTATTGAAGACAAGGTTTGTGGTAAATGCAGCAGGCGTTTATGCAGACGTATTCCACAACATGATGAGCGAGGAGAAGATCCACATCACCCCAAGAAGAGGCGATTACTGCCTGTTAGACCGCACGGCGGGAGATTTAGTAGACAAGACGGTATTCACGCTTCCTGGAAAGTTCGGAAAGGGTATTCTGGTTACTCCTACGATCCATGGAAATCTGCTGTTAGGACCGACAGCCATTGACATTGACGATAAGGAAGGCACCAATACCACGAGAGAGGGGCTGGACGAGGTCATCGAGAAGGCTCAGCACAGCGTGAACAACATTCCGATGCGTCAGGTAATTACCTCCTTCGCAGGTCTGAGAGCCCATGAGGATCACCACGAGTTTATCATAAAGGAGCTTCCGGACTGTAAGGGATTTATCGACTGCGCCGGCATCGAGTCCCCAGGCCTCTCCAGCAGCCCGGCCATTGGCAAGATGGTGGCCGATATTCTGAAGGAGAAGGCAGAGCTTCATGAGAAGGACAATTTCATTGCCACGAGAAAGGGCATCCTGGATCCGAAATCCCTGTCCAAGGAGGAGAGATCCAGGCTGATTAAAGAAAATCCGGCTTATGGAAACATTATCTGCCGCTGCGAGACTATCTCAGAGGGAGAGATTTTAGACGCCATCCACAGACCTCTGGGAGCTAAATCTCTGGACGGTGTAAAACGCCGCACAAGAGCTGGAATGGGACGCTGCCAGGCAGGCTTCTGTTCACCGAGAACCATGGATATTCTGGCAAAAGAGCTGAATATCAGCATGTATGAGGTTACCAAGTCCGGCAAAGATTCCAAAATTGTAGTTGGAACAAACAAGGACAAACTGTAAGGAGGGGGACGCCATGAAATCATATGATATTGTCGTTATCGGAGGAGGCCCTGCAGGACTGGCTGCGGCAGCGGCTGCAAAGAGAAGCGGGATCGACAGCATCCTGATTCTGGAGCGGGATAAGGAGCTGGGAGGCATTTTAAACCAGTGCATTCACAACGGATTCGGCCTTCACACCTTTAAGGAGGAGCTGACAGGACCGGAGTATGCACACCGCTTCATTGAGCAGGTGCAGGAGCTCAACATAGAATATTGTTTAAACACCATGGTCATTGATATTTCCCACGAGAAGGTAGTTACGGCCATGAACCGTGAAGAGGGGCTGTTCGAAATTCAGGCCAAGGCCGTGATCCTGGCTATGGGCTGCAGAGAGCGTTCCAGAGGAGCTTTAAATATTCCGGGCTATCGTCCCGCAGGCATTTACTCAGCCGGAACGGCTCAGCGTCTCGTCAATATGGAAGGCTTTATGCCGGGCCACGAGGTTGTCATTCTGGGATCCGGCGATATCGGCCTGATCATGGCCAGACGTATGACCCTAGAGGGCGCCAAGGTGAAGGTAGTGGCAGAGCTGATGCCTTATTCTGGCGGATTAAAGAGAAATATTGTACAGTGTCTGGACGACTTCGGCATTCCGTTAAAGCTGAGCCACACGGTTGTGGAGATCCGCGGCAAGGAGAGACTGACCGGCATTACGCTGGCGCAGGTAGACGGCAGAGGAAAGCCGATTCCTGGCACAGAGGAGGACTATGACTGCGATACGCTCCTTCTGTCTGTAGGCTTAATTCCAGAGAACGAGTTAAGCCGCGGCATGGGTGTGGACATTGAGCCGATTACCTCCGGACCGTCTGTCAACGAGAGCCTGGAGACGAATATCGACGGCGTATTTGCCTGCGGAAACGTGCTCCATGTTCACGATCTGGTAGATTATGTATCTGAGGAAGCAGCTGCAGCAGGAGAGAATGCAGCCAAATATGTGAAGGGCATCCTGCCGGCAAACAGCGGAAAAGAGATTAAACTGGTTCCTACAGACGGAGTCCGCTATACCGTTCCGAAGACAATTGATCCGGAGAGAATGACAGACGAGCTGACTGTCCGCTTCCGCGTGGGCAATGTCTATAAAAACTGCTTCGTGAGCGTTTACTTCGACGGCGAGCGGGTAGTCCACAGAAAACGTCCCGTACTGGCTCCAGGCGAGATGGAGAACGTGAAGTTCAAGAAGACGCAGCTTGCGTCCTATCCTGATTTAAAGACGATTACACTGAAAATAGAGGAGGCGTAAGGCTATGGAAAAAAGAGAACTGATCTGCATCGGCTGCCCTCTGGGATGTATGGTGACCGTTGAGATGGAAAACGGCGAGGTAAAGAGCGTGACAGGCAATACCTGTAAGCGCGGCGACGACTACGCCCGCAAGGAAGTGACGAATCCTACCAGAATCGTTACCTCCACGGTCATGGTAAAGGGAGGAAGCCTTGACATGGTTTCCGTAAAGACGAAAAACGATATTCCCAAGGGAAAAATCTTCGACTGTGTCCGCGCCCTGAAGGGCGTCTGTGTGGAAGCGCCGGTACACATCGGAGACGTGGTTGTTTCCGACATCTGCGGCACAGGAGTAGATGTGATTGCCACAAAGGAAATTGAGGAAAAGAGAGCATAGAAGCCAGCCTGCATAAGGCAGACTATTTCAGGGGAGAGGCAGAGTACAGAAAAAGAGCTGTGTTCTGCCTCTCTTTGCGTCTGGTTTGACGGTCATGGCACACCTTGATGCAGACGCATGGTATCCTGCCGCAGAAGAGAAGGCCTGCCAGTAGCAAAAACAGAGAGAATGGGATATAATAATGGAAAGCAGCCGGCAATGCAGCTGCGGAATACAGAAAACAGAGAGGATAACAGGATGGTTGAGATTTGCTGCGGAAGCTATGAGGACGCTGTGTCCGCCAGCCGCGGAGGCGCTGAGAGGATTGAACTGAATTCTGCCCTGGCTTTAGGCGGGCTGACTCCCCCAGCGGGATGCGCCAGGCTGGTAAAAGAGCGTACGGATTTAAAGGTAATTTCCATGGTGAGACCCAGAGGAGGAGGCTTTTTCTATACGGATCTGGAAACGGAGCAGATGTTTGAGGACGCCAAAATGCTGTTGGAGTATGGAAGCGACGGCCTGGCCTTTGGATTCCTGACAGAGCGGGGAGAAATTGATCTGGAAAAGGCTGGCAGAATGGTCAGACTCATCCACAGCTATGGGCGCGAGGCAGTGTTCCACCGGGCTTTTGACTGTACCAGAGAGCCGGAGGAGGCCGTTTCCAGTCTGATTGCCGCAGGGGTGGATCGGATCCTGACCAGCGGCCTGAAGGAGACAGCCTGGGAAGGGCGGGAATTGTTAAAAAAGCTTCAGCATGAATTCGGAGGACAGATCGAGATCTTAGCTGGAAGCGGCGTGAACGCAGAAAACGCCGGAGCGCTGATGGAATGGACGGGAATTTCTCAGATTCATTCCTCCTGCCGCGGGTGGAAAAACGATCCCACTACTTCCGGAGAGAATGTGAGCTACAGCTTTGCTGCTGCGCCCCATGAGAATGACTATGATGCGGTGGACGAAAGCCTGGTGAAACGTCTGGTGGAGAGGGCTGGGAAATCTGTGTAGCGGGAGATTTCCTGGCGGAAGCTGTTCTGCCTGAGTCTGTACAGAAGGAGGAGACGCCATGACGGGAAAAAAAGGCGTGATTTTAAAACGTTTAACAGTGGGGAAAATTCTGCTGATTTTTCTTATTATTTACATTGGATTTTTAGTTTTGCCTTATGTCTGCCATAAGAAGGTTCCGGCTTCTTATCAGGAGAGCTTCGACGTATCCTCCTTTTACGGCAGCGGACCGGGACCGGAGCGGACGGCTTACATAGATAATAATGATGATGCGCTTCTCTGGAGACTGCGCCTGATTGAGGAAGCCAGGGAGGAAATTATCCTGTCGACGTTTGACTTTAAATCCGATGAGGCGGGGAAGGATATTATCGCCGCCTTGATGCAGGCGTCGGATCGGGGCGTGCAGGTACGGGTGATTGTGGACGGATTTAATGGAGTGCTGAAGCTGACAGGAAATAAATACTTTAAAGCGCTGGTATCCTGCCCCGGCGTTTCCATTAAGATTTATAATCCTATCAGCCCGTTCAGGCCCTGGGATATGCAGGCCAGACTCCATGATAAGTATCTGATCATTGATAACAGCATGTATATGCTGGGCGGGCGCAATACCATGGAGCTGTTTCTGGGAGATTATTCACCTGAGAAAAATGTGGATCGGGAGCTGTTTGTGTACGAGACGAAACAGCCGGATGAAAACGCCTCCATTTCTCAGCTGAGGAGGTATTTTGAGACCGTCTGGGCGCTTCCCGACAGCAGAGAATACGTCTGCCGGAAAAAGACCTCCTCTGTGGAGCAGGCGGATAAGGAATTGCGGGAGCGGTACGAGTACCTGAGAGAGACTTACAGCGAGGCCTACACAGACTGGGATTTCACTGCGCTGACCATGGAAACGAACCGGATTTCACTGCTTTCCAATCCGATTGAGACAGAAAATAAAGAGCCGCTTCTGTGGTATTCTCTTCAGCAGCTGATGCAGGAGGCGGATCAGGTGACCATGTACACGCCTTACATTATCTGTGGGAAGGAGATGTATCAGGGACTGGAGGAGCTGAAAAACAGAGGCGTTTCTGTGGAAATGATCACAAACGACGTGGCCAGCGGAGCCAATCCGTGGGGCTGTACAGATTATTTGAATCAGAAGGAGAAGATCTGGGACACAGGAGTGAAGGTGTACGAGCTGATGGGAGAATATTCCAGCCATACGAAGGCAGTGCTGCTGGACAGCCGGATGAGTCTGGTGGGCTCCTATAATTTCGATATGCGCAGCACCTACCAGGATACGGAGCTGATGCTGGCGGTGGACTGTCCTGAACTGAACCGTATCATCCGCCAGGAGGCAGAGCGGGATAAAGCGAAGAGCAAAATCATGGGGGCAAACGGGGAATATCAGTACGGAGAAGGTTGCGTTCCCAGGGAGATGAGCCCTGGAAAGAAGATATTTTACGCCATTATGAGAGTTCTGGTAATTCCGCTGCGCCGTTTTCTGTAAAGAGCGCTATAATAGAAATATGGCGAAAGCTATTTTCATTCCCCACATCACACTTCCTGCATTAGTGTGCGTCGCCAGACAGAGCAATGTGTTTGACTGGCATGGCAGCGTGTGGGTGGGAGAGAACATTCCAGGCGCCAGAACCGTATTTTTTGAACATTCCGGACATATGCTGTTCTGGGATGAGGCAGAGAAATTTAACCGGGAAGCTGCAGACTTTGTATGCAGGCACTGATGCCTGAAGAAAAAGGCTGTCAGACATAGAAGGGACATAGAAAGTAACATAGAAAGGGCGCTGCGCTGTCATCGTGTTTTTTACTTCTGAAGTGGGTATCTCGTATGCCTCGCAGGTATGCTCAAATATATCCGCATCCCAAATTTGATTACCGAACTCGTCGCAATTTTCGGGGTCATACAAACATCCCCACCACAATGCCATATACGCATACGGATTATCTATTTTCCATTCATTTTCTCCTACGATAAATCGCGGCCATCCACGTCGGATGCGCTCTTCCTCAGCTCGTTGTTTTAGCGCTTCGCCTTCTTTTCTTCGATCTGGTTTGATCTCGTTATTAAAAAATGGTGTCATGGCATTTTTTAAAGGATTGTATTTTTTATAGTTTAAATCCCAGTCGTCTGGGTGCATTTTGCGCCACCATTGATATTTTTGTGCAGCTTCCGGAAGTCCATAATGATAGCCAAGCTCCGTTCTCCAAAGTAAGCCAAGTTCTTCATATTCTTCATGACTAATCCTAACCGGTACGGCATTTTCGTCGATATTATTCGGAAAATAGCTTTTTGTTCCCATAATCTGGCCACGTTTATTTAAAAAGTCATCATCAATATAAAACTTGTAATACTCATTTTCTGGTTTTGGAGGCCATTTCATTTTAATTGTCGGTGGCCCACAAGGGATTCTTTGATCTTCTACTTTTACAATTCCCCGTAGTATTTTTCCTGTTTTCACCTCTACTAAAACGGATCCGTTAAAGCGATAATCCCATTTTGTATATGCGAGTTTATCATATGCCTCAGCACGTTCCTTCGCATCTGCTTCTTGCTGTTTTTGTTCTCGTTCTCGTTTCTCATCCAACTCCCAATCGACTGGAAACAGGGGACAACCGGTTGATTTTACAACATACCAATCTTCAAAATGGCCATCACCACCATTAATGTACCTAACCTCGATTTCTTCGCCATTAAAATATCGATGACCTTTGGAGTCATATGTTTCAACAATTTTTATCCCGTGATAATCAAATTCCCGTCGCGACTCTCGTAAGCACTTTTCGTTTTGTACCTTCGCTTCGACCAGATTTTTCGCACCAAATAGTGTTCGTAAAGCTAAAAACCAAGACATATCATCATCCCTCGCATTTTTATAGGGCCATTCAAAGTGTCCCTCTTTTATATAGTATCATAAAATGGTTAATTTTTGCATGGCTGCCATCGTTTTGCAAAAGAAAATGATGATTGATATGTACAATTATGGTACAGAAAATCCCAATTTCCGAGGGGGAGTTTCGGAAAATTGGGATTTCTTGTATTTATAGGGAATGGAATTAGCCAACGAAGCCCTGAACGAAGGTCTTGATGAACCAAATTGTCTGAGGCTGATAAATGATATCAACCAGGAATGCTCCAACGATAGGAACAATCATCATTGCCCGACGTGACATTCCGTAGCGTTCATTTACTGCGGTCATGTTAACAATAGCAGATGGTGTAGCACCTAAGCCGTGGCCACACAGACCGGCACACATAACAGCTGCATCGTAGTTTTTGCCAAGGAGACGGAAAACCACAAAATAGCTAACCAAAATCATGAATACTACCTGGCAAATAAGAACTACAAGAACACCACCAATTAAACCGGATAACTCCCACAGTTTCAGAGTCATCAGTGCAATGGAGAGGTAGAGGGAAAGCATAACATCACCGATACCGTCAACCAGTGCGAAGTCGAAGTTATAGAAGTGGAACTTTTCATTTAGGTTTCGAACAATCACCGCAACGAACATAGCACCAACATAAGTTGGGAAACTCATACCAATAAGTTTGCCGATCCAACCGGAAACCATAGTACCAAGAGCCATACAGACAAGTAAGGAAGTTACATTTTTAATTACATCCATGCCATCAAGCTTAGTAGCACTGGCTGCATTGATGTTGTTAATTTCGCTATCAATGATTTCAGATTCGTCTGGTTTTAAATTGTATTTAACAATTAGACGACGACCAACCGGTCCACCAATCATAACTGCACTAATCAGGCCGAATGTAGCAGCTGCGGCACCTACGAGAGGAGCTGCAGAATATCCCATATCAGCAAAAGTACTGCCGTAAGCAGCTGCAGCGCCATGACCGCCACACATTGAAATAGCACTGGAAAGTAATGCAAATGGAGCATCCAATCCAACTAACTTACCTACACCAACACCGATGATATTCTGAAAAACAGAAACAACACCTGCGATTAACCAGTAAAAGAAGAGTAATACTCCACCTTTTTTAAGTAAACTGATGCTAGCACCTAATCCAACGGTTGTAAAAAAAGCCAACATGAATGGAGCTTGATACATGCTGTCAAACGAAAACGAGAATGTTCCGGTTATATGACCGATAAAGGTAATAAACATGAACAGGAATCCGCCGACAACTGGAGCTGGAATACAGTATTTGTCCAGGAACTTAACCTTGCTTTTGATGAAAAAGCCAATCAGCAAAAGTACAGCCGCCATAGCAACAGTCATAATGCTATCAGCTTTAATGGTAAATATGGAATCGATAACTTCGAACGACATATGAAGACCTCCTTCTTGGGGAATAAGCAATTAGCTTATTTTTCGCGTGCTTTTGTGGCAAAACCCATGAGATCACAGGTTAAACGTGCTGCTGTATAACAGGTGGTATCACCTTCATCATCATATTGAGGAGCAACTTCAGCCATAAGCATACCAACTACATTACAATGTTTAGCGATTGCTTCCAGCATTTCAGTAGCTTCATCATATGTAAAACCACCAAGCATTGGAGAACCAGTTCCTTTAGAGAGCGGATAGTCCATAGCATCAATATCGAAGTGAATGAATGTATTACGGCCAGGTTTTACATTTTTCAGAATCTCTTCAATACCTACACGGCGATAATCTTTAACAGAATAAATTTTATCACCATTAGCACGAGCTTCTTCAAAATCAGCCGGTCCACTACTACCGATACCTCTAATTCCAAGATGAATCATATTTTTTACATAAGGAAGAGTAGAGTTGCAACGCATCGGTGATCCGTTGAAATAAGGCTGACCATTTAATGGTTTTGTCCAATCAAGGTGAGAATCAAAATGAATGATATCCAGTTCTTCAAAACAATCTAATCCTTTTACCGCCTGATGTCCGACAGAACAATCGCCACCTAAAATAATTGGCATAACACCCTGTTTTGCAAGGATGCGAACAGCTTCTTCCAGATTCTTATTAGTAGCAGTCGGATCGCCTGGAACGTAATCGCAGTCACCGCAGTCTACTACACGCCATAAGTCGGTATCCAGGTAACTTGTGTTACGCTCCGGATCGTAATTTCCGCCTTTTTTCATACGAAAACGAGTAGAAGCATTGCGGATGCCACGCGGTCCAAGTCTACATCCGGTTTTTCCCTGAATGCACATATCAAACGGTGCACCTAAAATAGCTACATCTGCATTTGCTTGACGTAAATCGTAGCAAATCGGTACTTTAGCGAAAGTTGCAATGCCGGTAGGTGCCATATTCAGTGGTGCATCTTGAATAGTAAAAGTATCCATAATAATCCTCCTATTAGTCACAATTTTGAAACGCGTTTTATTTCTGTGTCCTTGTGTTGACATTATAACTATAAAAGTACGATTAAGTCAACCTTTTGTTATCAATATTGAAATAAAGACACGATAATGAAACAGAATACATTTTAACAGTAATTTTACAAGGCTTATATGATTGACTTTTCAATAATTGTTTACTATAATGAAACGCGATATATAAATATAAAGGAGCAATCTTTATGGGCGAGACAAATTTTGTTGAATCTTCTACTCCAATGGTAAATTCTGTTTTGCATGCGACCAAAATTTTAGATTATTATGCTTCTCAGCGTCGGGAATATTTGAGTCTGACTGAAATTAGTCGTGCGATTGGATTGCATAAAACAACGGTGTATCGTATTTTGCGTACCTTACAATCGGTTGGCTGGATTGAGCAATCCAGTATTAATGGGCAATACCGCTTAGGTAGTGGTATTTTGATGATTGCATCAGCGGTATCGGTGCATTATACAACCCGTCAATTAATCAGCGAAGAAATGCGTAACTTATGCGAACTGCATAATGAAACGGTAGTATTATCTTCTCTGCGTGGAAATACAGGAATTTGTGTTGATTTAGTTAAAAGCCGTCATAATTTGGGAATTTCTGGAGAAAATGGCTATATTGTACCGTTAAATAAAGGCGCAACCGGAAAAGCTTTGTTAGCTGCACAATCAGATGACTTGGTTGCGAATTTAATTAAAGATTACCCAAGCGAAGAGGAAGGGTTGTGGAATCAGATAAATGAGATTCGTCAGAAGGGCTACTGTATTTCAGAAGGTGAAGTAGATGATGGAGTGGCTGCAGTTGCTGTTCCGTTACCTATGCCAGAATGTATTTATACATTAAGCTATTCCGGTCCTGTTGAACGGATGCGTGCTTTAGATTACAATGTACTTGTACAATCATTACAGCAAGCGGTAAAAAATATAGTATTAAAATGTGATGGAAAAAGAAAAGAATTAATCTAATAAAAAAGACCGATAATCAGTTGATGAACTGCTTCCCGTCAAGTAGACAATTAAAAAAATAAAAGGGAGTATCCCAAAGTGGATCTGTTGACAAACGAAAGAAAAATGGCTTTCTGTATGGTATACTTATTATACCAATTGCAGGAGGTCATTTTTTATGATGGGAAAACAAAGCGAACAAATCCAGATGGTAATCCTTGACATAGATTCTATGATTCCAGATACTCATCTTCTGAGACGGATTAAAAACTGTGTAAATTTTGATTTTATATACGAAAAGGCAGCTCCCTATTATTCTCCTGTTGGCAGAAAATCGATTGATCCCGTTGTTCTGATAAAAATGCTGCTGATTGGTTATCTTTATGGGATCAAGTCAGAACGGAGACTGGAGGAGGAAGTATCTCTTAATCTTGCTTACCGCTGGTTTTGTGGAATTGATTTGATGCATAAAGTACCAGATCATTCCACATTCAGCCAGAATAGAAGAAGACGTTTTCAGGAGGCCGGCATATTCCGGGAAATTTTTAATGAGATCGTACTGAAATGTATCGAATTTGGGATCGTATCGGGCGAAACCGGTGTTGCGGATGGTTCATTTCTTCCGTCCAATGTATCCTGGGACAGCCGCTATGAGGCAGTTGAAACGGTTCAGCAATCCACTGTAAAATATATGGAAGAACTGGAAGCAGAGCTTTCATCCATGCCTGGATATAAAGAACCGGAACATGTAAAAAGAGAGAAAGAGTTTTTAAAAAGCCGGACCGATCCAGAGTGTGGCTATATCCATCAGGCCCGTAAAAAGGGGCTGGGGTATCTGACGGAGATGACAGTGGATACCAGTCATGGAATTATTACCAGTGTGGATTGTTATCCTGCTAACCGGAGGGAAAATGATATGATCCTGGAACATTTAAAAGGACAGCCTTGTAAATATCAGGAAATTGGATTAGATGGCGGATATGATATAGGAGCGGTACACAGAGGGCTGGAGTTATTAGGGATTCAAGGTTATACAGCTATCCGTGAATATCAGAACAATGCAATGAAAAAGGGATTCTGTTATGAGGAAGAAACCGATCGCTTTGTATGTAGACAGGGAGAATATTTAGCATTTCAGAAATTAATTTATAAAAAGTCAACACAGAACTATTATCGTTTATATAGCCGTTCAAAGAAACAATGTAAAAACTGCCCTCATTTTTCATCTTGTGCCACAGATCTCGGTACAGCCAGGATCAATGCAAGTGCTTATTATCCCTCATTTTATCGAAACAGCAAGAAAGTAGGGACCAGTAATTATCTGAGGGTCATGCGCCTTAGAAAGATATGGGCAGAAGGGACATTTGCAGTTTTAAAACGAGAACATAAATTAAATAAAATCCAGAAAAGAGGCCTTCAGAAAGCAATCGAAGAATGCCTCTTATCAGCAACGGCATTAAATCTAAAAAGGCTGGTAAAAGCGGTTTAGATAACCGAATTTACCAGCCTTTTTATAGCTTTTTAGAGCATTTCAAAAAATATGCGGAAATAAACACTGAAAAAGTGAGTTTGTCAACAGGTCCAACTTGAAACGGTCTCTCCATGCAGATGACGGCGCAGCGCCCGGTTTCTTTATTCGTAAAAGATATTAGAATTCCGGTTCAATCAGACCGTAGGTCTGTCCCTTTCTCTTATAAACCACATTGACCTCCTCGGTCTCTGCGTTTAAGAATACGTAGAAGGAATGTCCGAGAAGCTCCATCTGTACGCAGGCCTCTTCCGGATCCATCGGCTTCATGGCAAATTTCTTTACCTTTTCAATCTTAATCTCGTCGTCAGCCTCTGTCTCCTCCTGAACATAGAATTCGCTGAAATCGATGTGGGACTGCTTCTTGTCGATGAGTTTCGTCTTATATTTCTTGAGCTGGCGCTCGATGATCTCCTCTACCAGGTCAATGGATACATACATGTCTGTGCTCTGCTCTTCCGCACGGATAATGTGGCCCTTCACCGGGATGGTAACCTCAATCTTCTGGCGGTCCTTGGTGACGCTCAGAGTGATGATGGCCTCTGTATCCTGGTTAAAATATCTCTCCAGTTTTCCGATCTTCTCAATAACTGCTTCCCTAAGTCCAGGCGTAACATCAATATTTCTTCCGGTAATTGTATAACGCATAAGTCATCGCTCCTTTTTTATTGGGATGTCCTTAGTATATCACGTTTATCAGAAAAATTCAATTAAAAAATGAGAGTATTAAGAAAATTATTGTGAATTTTTTATAAAAGGTTCTCATTTATATAGGAAGAGGAAGCATTATCCAACGAAAATCTTTGGCATTTTTTTGTCAAGAAGAAACGGTGTATTTTTTGCCGAAATTGTGAAATTTATTACAAGTATACAAAAAATGGCAGGAGGAGAGAGGAAGGTCGAACGGCGGCGAGAAACAGAAAAAAATTGTGGATAATGTGGATAAATCGGTGTATAACTGCTTTTTGCTGAAAAATAGATAAAAAATGGTGTGCATAAATCGTGTGTATGGCCAGTGGGAATATTGTGGATAATGTGCATAAGTGAAAAACAGAACATATTTTTTGTGCAACCTGCTGGGTTTACAATAATGTGGAGAATTATGTAAATTATACTGAGGAGATGAAGGCGGATAAGGTTCCCCCGGGCAAACTGTAAAAAAATTATGAACTTCTTGAAAGATAGGGCGGATAATGATAGAATAAATAAGATTATACATCTGTTTTTTACAGGTGGATCAGAGCAGAACAAAGACAAAACAGAATGAAGCAGAATGGAATTATAAAAAAGAAAGCAGGAAATAGGAGATTAAAGCATGAATCTTATAGAGAAAGTGTTTGGAACTCACAGCGACAGAGAGTTAAAGCTGATTTATCCCATCGTAGATAAAATCGTAGCTTTGAAGCCGGAGATGGAGAAGCTGACAGACGAGGAGCTGCGGGACAACACAAGGAAGTTTAAGGAGCGTCTGGCAAACGGAGAGACTTTGGACGATTTGCTTCCAGAGGCTTTTGCCACTGTCCGAGAGGCGGCGAAGCGAGTGCTGAAGATGGAGCACTATCCGGTGCAGCTGATCGGCGGTATTGTCCTTCACCAGGGACGTATCGCAGAGATGAAGACCGGTGAGGGAAAGACTCTCGTTTCCACCTGTCCGGCGTATTTGAACGCCCTGGCCGGAAAAGGCGTATTTATCGTTACGGTCAACGATTACCTGGCAAAGCGAGACGCTGAGTGGATGGGCGAGGTGCACCGCTTCCTGGGCCTGACCGTCGGCGTGGTATTAAATGCCATGACTCCTCAGGAGAGAAAGGCCGCCTATGGCTGCGACATCACCTATGTGACGAACAACGAGCTGGGCTTTGACTATCTGAGAGATAATATGGCCATCTACAAGGAACAGATGGTTTTAAGAAATCTGGATTACGCCATCATTGACGAGGTGGACTCTGTGTTAATCGACGAGGCCAGAACGCCTCTGATTATTTCAGGCCAGAGCGGAAAGTCCACAAAGCTTTACGAGGTCTGCGACATTTTAGCCAAGCAGCTGGAGCAGGGCGAGGCTTCCGCAGAGTTTACCAAGCTCTCCGCCATCATGGGCGAGGAGATCGAGGAGACGGGCGACTTTGTTGTCAATGAGAAGGACAAGGTAGTCAACCTGACGTTAGAGGGCGTTAAGAAGGTAGAGAAGTATTTCAATATCGAGAACCTGGCAGATCCGGAGAACCTGGAGATCCAGCACAACATGATCATGGCTCTGCGGGCCAACTATCTGATGTTCCGCGACAAGGACTATGTGGTAAAGGACAACGAAATTCTCATTGTCGACGAGTTTACGGGACGTATTATGCCGGGCCGCCGCTATTCGGACGGACTGCACCAGGCCATCGAGGCGAAGGAGCATGTGGAGGTTAAGAGAGAGAGCCGCACGCTGGCTACCATCACCTTCCAGAACTTCTTCAATAAATTCACTAAGAAGGCCGGCATGACCGGTACGGCTCAGACGGAGGAGAAGGAGTTCAGAAATATCTACCAGATGGACGTTATCGTGATTCCGACCAACCGCCCTGTGCTCCGTATTGATAAGAACGACGCCGTTTACAAGACGAAGAAAGAGAAATTCCACGCAGTTGTGGAGGAGGTATGCGCGGCCCACGAGAAGGGACAGCCGGTTCTGGTGGGAACGATCACCATCGAGACCTCTGAGCTTTTAAGCAAGATGCTGAAGAAGAGGGGCATTCCGCATAAGGTTCTGAACGCTAAATTCCACGAGCTGGAGGCTGAGATTGTAGCGGACGCAGGTATCCACGGCGCCGTTACCATCGCCACCAACATGGCTGGCCGTGGTACGGATATTAAGCTGGACGACGAGTCCAAGGCTCTCGGCGGACTGAAGATCATCGGTACAGAGCGCCACGAGTCCAGACGTATTGACAACCAGCTGCGCGGACGTGCTGGACGTCAGGGAGACCCGGGCGAGTCACGCTTCTACATTTCTCTGGAGGACGATCTGATGCGCCTCTTCGGTTCTGAGAAGCTGATGGGCATGTTTAACGCGCTGGGCGTGCCGGAGAACGAGCAGATTGAGCACAAGATGCTTTCCAAGGCTATCGAGAATGCTCAGATGAAGATCGAGACAAACAACTACGGAATCCGTGAGAACCTGTTAAAATACGACGAGGTTATGAACGAGCAGCGCGAGGTTATCTACGAGGAGCGCCGCCGCGTTCTGGACGGCGAGAACATGAGAAACGTGATTATGAAGATGATCACGGATATTGTGGAAAATGCAGTGGATCTGTCCATCTCCGACGAGCAGACGCCTGAGGAGTGGAATCTGACAGAGCTGAATTCCCTGCTTCTCTCCATCATCCCGCTTCCTCCGATCACTCTGAATGAGGATCAGAAGAAGATGAAGAAGAATGAGTTAAAGCATATGCTGAAGGAGTCCGCGACCAAGCTCTACGAGGCGAAGGAAGCTGAGTTCCCGCAGGCAGAGCAGATCCGTGAGCTGGAGCGCGTGGTTCTTCTGAAGGTAATTGACAACAAGTGGATGGCTCATATCGACGACATGGATCAGCTCCGGGAGGGAATCGGCCTCCAGGCATACGGCCAGAAGGATCCGCTGGTTGAGTACAAGATGAGCGGCTACGAGATGTTCGACGCCATGACGGCCTCCATCCGCGAGGATACAGTGAGAACCCTTTACCACATCCGCGTAGAGCAGAAGGTGGAGAGAGAGCCGGCAGCCAAGGTGACGGGAACCAATAAGGATGCGTCTCCTCAGGCTCCGCAGAAGAGAGAAACCAGAAAGATTTATCCGAACGATCCGTGTCCATGCGGTTCCGGAAAGAAATTCAAGCAGTGCTGCGGACGCCAGATGCTGGCGGATATGCAGGAGCGCAAGGAAAAAGAGCAGCAGAAGAAAGAACGCCGGGACGAGCGCCGCAAGGAGCACCAGGCAGAGAAGGCTGCCCGGAGAGCCGAGTATCAGGAGAGAAAGGCAGAGCGGTTAGCGCAGAAAGCAGCAAATAGCGAAGAGAATTTAGAAGAGTAAAATCGATGGAAGCAGAGAAATGTTCCTTATTCCAGCGGGAAGCCACCGGAACATTGCTCTGCTTCCTTTTTTAGTGCGGAAGTGCAGCAGAGAGAGAAACTGTTTTCGGTGACTTTAAGTGGAACAAGAAAACAGTTTCTCTTTCTCATTCACAATCTTGCGCAATCTCCCCTGCTCATGTTAGAATAAGGGGAAATATAAAATAAGAAAGTGGGTGAAGCTATGGTTGAACTTGATCAGTTTAAGTACACACTGTCAACGTATGAGGATACCCTGGTGGAAGTGAGGGATTCACTTTGACCTGGACGGCAAGGTGAAACGAATTGACGAATTAGATAAATCCATGGAGGAGCCGGGCTTCTGGGACGATCCGGAGACGTCGACGAGACTGATGCGGGAGTCCAAGAATCTCAAGGATACCGTGGAAAGCTATAATAAGCTGGAGCAGGAGTACGAGGACATTCAGGTCATGATTGAGATGGGCTATGAGGAGAATGATCCAGCCCTGGTGCCTGAGATCCGGGATATGATGGATGATTTCGTGGAAAAGCTGGAGACCATCCGGATTCAGACGCTTCTGTCCGGCGAATACGATAATAACGACGCGATTTTGAAGCTGAACGCAGGAGCGGGCGGCACAGAGGCCTGCGACTGGTGCAGCATGCTGTACCGGATGTACCAGAGATGGGCGGACAGAAAAGGCTTTGCCACCTCTGTTATCGACTATCTGGACGGCGAGGAGGCCGGCATTAAATCCATTACCCTCAAGGTTGCCGGAGAAAATGCCTACGGTTTTCTGAAGTCAGAGAGAGGCGTCCACCGTCTGGTAAGAATTTCCCCCTTCAACTCTGCCGGAAAGAGGCAGACGTCTTTCGTATCCTGCGATGTGATGCCGGATATCAAGGAGGATCTGGACGTGGAGATCAATCTGGACGATTTGAGAATCGATACCTACCGTTCCAGCGGCGCAGGCGGACAGCATATCAATAAGACCTCCTCCGCCATCCGGATTACCCATATTCCTACGGGAATCGTGGTGCAGTGCCAGAATGAGAGATCCCAGTTCCAGAATAAGGAAGTGGCGATGCAGATGCTGAAGGCGAAGCTCTACCTGATGAAGCAGGAGGAGAACGCAGAGAAGCTTTCCGATATCCGCGGAGACGTAAAGGACATTAATTTCGGAAACCAGATCCGTTCCTATGTGATGCAGCCTTATACTATGGTAAAGGATCACCGGACCGGGGCGGAGAGCGGAAATGTGAACGCAGTTCTGGACGGCGATATTGACTCCTTTATCAGCGCTTATTTAAAATGGATCAACCTGGACAGCAAAAAGTGATTGAATATACTGGATAAATATGATAATATCTTTCCTGTGAGTACAAGTGTTTTTCACACGCATACATTTTGATTCGGCAGCCATTGGTACGGTGGCTGGAAAAAATGGCGGCTGAAGGCAGAAAGCAGGGATCCGTTCAGCTGGAAAGCCGGTGGATTCCAGGCAGAGCCTTCGGCCGTTTTTGATCCGAATCACAGAGCGCGGTAAAATAAGCTGCTGCAGGCAGACTGTATGCAGCTGAGCGAAAGAGGAATGGGAATGGAAGAGCGGACAAAATATTTCGTTTTGAAGCAGAAGGCGGTGCCGGAGGTGCTGTTAAAGGTAGTGGAGGCAAAACGCCTGCTCGAATCAGAGAAGGCTATGACAGTTCAGGAGGCTTCGGACAGGGTTGGAATCAGCAGAAGCTCCTTTTACAAGTACAAGGACGATATTTTTCCCTTTCACGATAATGCGAAGGGACGAACAATCACCCTGGTTCTTCAGATGGACGATGAAAGAGGACTGCTCTCTGACATCCTCCATATCGTAGCGGTCTATAAAGCTAATATTTTGACAATTCATCAGAGTATCCCTGTGGGAAATCTGGCGTCTCTGACGCTGAGCGTGGAGGTAAGGCCGGATACAGGGGACATTTCCAGAATGGTGGAGGAGATGGAAGCGCAGAAGGGAATTCACTATGTGAAAATTATTGCCAGGGAGTGATAGATTATGATTTATGCAGCAGTTATGGGGTATGGGACAATCGGTTCTGGAGTGGCGGAGGTTCTGGAAAAGAACCAGGACGTTATTACGTCCAGAACCGGGGAAGAGATACAGGTAAAATACATTTTAGATCTCCGGGAATTTCCGGGAGATCCCAATGAAGATAAGGTGATCCATGATTTTTCCGTCATTGAGCAGGACGAGGACGTAAAAATTGTGGTGGAGACGATGGGAGGCGTCCGCCCGGCTTACGACTTTGTCAAGGCCAGCCTGCTGGCGGGCAAGCATGTGGTGACGTCCAACAAGGCCCTGGTGGCTGCCTGCGGAACAGAGCTTCTGCAGATTGCCAGAGATAAGGGATTAAATTTCCTTTTTGAGGCCAGCGTGGGAGGCGGAATTCCGTTAATCCGGCCGCTGACAGGGGCTCTGGCAGGCGAGAGAATTGTGGAAATCAGCGGAATTTTAAATGGGACAACCAACTACATTCTCACCAAGATGGCGAAGGAGGGACAGACCTTTGAGGAAGCGCTGAGAAAGGCCCAGGAGCTGGGATACGCAGAGCGCAATCCGGAGTCAGATGTGGAGGGCTATGACACCTGCCGGAAGATTTCCATTCTGACAGCCCTCGCCACAGGCAGAGAGGTCAATTATGAGGATGTGTATACAGAAGGAATTACGGCTGTGACAGATACAGATTTCAGGTATGCGGCCGCCCTTGGAACCTGTGTCAAGCTGTTCGGCAGCAGCCGGATGGAGGATGGCAGAGTATCCGTCTTCGTGTGCCCTATGATGATTCCTCAGGAGAATCCTCTCTCCAGCGTCAGCGATGTGTTCAACGCCGTGATGGTGAAGGGAAACATGGCCGGGACTCTGATGTTCTACGGAAGCGGCGCCGGAAAGCGGCCTACAGCCAGCGCGGTGGTGGCGGATATTATGGAAACTGCCATGAATATGGATCGGAATCTTCCGTTTGGCTGGGGACAGGAGCGCCAGACTCTGACTCCGGTGGAGAAGACGGAATTTTCCTATTTCCTGCGGTTTGAGGGAAGCGCCCAGGAGAAGAAAGCGGAGATTGAGGCGGCATTTGGCCCGGCAAGGTTCGTGGAGCTTCCCGGCATGGATGAATTTGCCGTGCTCACCGGCAAAATGACAGAAGAGCATTACAGAAAGGTATCTGCGGCGTTTGGCGACATCAGGCAGATGATCCGGGCGCAGATTTAGCGCGGCAGCCACAGTGCGCCAGGCCGGATGGCAAGGATACCATGGAGGAAAAGGCATGTTAGTCGTAAAGAAATTCGGCGGCAGTTCCGTTGCCGATATGGAGAGGATTTTCAATGTGGCAAGGCGCTGCATAGAGGATTACAATAGAGGAAATGACGTGGTGGTGGTTCTCTCCGCCATGGGGAAGACGACGGACGGGCTGATAGCCAGGGCCCATGAAATCTCCGATCATCCGCCGAAACGGGAGCTGGATATGCTTCTGACAACGGGAGAGCAGGTTTCTGTGGCTCTGATGGCCATGGCGATTCAGTCTCTGGGAGTACCGGCTGTTTCGCTGAACGCGGCCCAGATCCGTATGAAAACCACATCCGCCTATGGGCAGGCGAAGCTGAAGCGGATTGATACAGAGCGCATTAAAAATGAGCTGGATGCCAGAAAGATTGTGGTTATCACAGGATTTCAGGGGATTAATAAATTCGACGATATGACGACTCTGGGCAGAGGCGGTTCCGACACTACGGCGGTGGCTCTGGCAGCTGTCCTTCATGCAGACACCTGTGAGATTTTCACGGATGTTGACGGAGTGTACACGGCAGATCCCAGAATTGTTCCAAATGCCAGGAAGCTTCCGGAGATATCCTACGACGAGATGCTGGAGTTTGCGTCCCTGGGGGCTAAGGTGCTGCACAACCGTTCTGTGGAGATGGCCAAGCGTTATAATGTGCAGTTAGTAGTTCTGTCAAGTCTTGTCCGGACTGAGGGAACGGTTGTGAAGGAGAGTACGAAGATGGAGAAAATGTTAGTCAGCGGTGTGGCGGCCGACAAGAATACCGCCAGAATTTCCGTGATAGGAGTGCTGGACGAGCCGGGAATCGCCTTTAAGGTGTTCAATCTTCTGGCCAGACACCATATCAATGTGGATATTATTATCCAGTCTGTGGGCCAGGAGGGGAGGAAAAACATTTCCTTCACTGTGGCGAGAACCGACCTTCAGGAGGCCATGACTGTCTTAAACGAGAACAGGGAGTCCCTGACCGCTCAGTCGGTAGAATGTGCTGCGGACGTGGCTAAAATTTCCATCATCGGAGCCGGTATGACCAGCAATCCGGGAGTTGCGGCCAGGATGTTCGAGGCCCTTTACAGCGCAAATATCAACATCCGCATGATTGCCACCTCGGAGATCCGTATTACGGTCCTCATTGACGAGAAGGATACGAACCGGGCCATGCGGGTGGTTCACGACGCGTTTTCTCTGGGAGATTAATTGATACTGGAAAGTCCGAAAAGATGGAAAAATCTTTGAAAGTCAGGCAGGGATCGCTTCCCTGCCTGTTTTTTTCATCTGTTTTCAATCTGTTTTCTGCCAGGGCGTTTCAGTTGCGCCCTCTCTTAAAATCTATTATAATAAGCAATGCAGAAGATGTATCGGCAGAATCTGTCCGCAGCAGTTTGGCGATACGTCTATTATGTTTGGAAATGAGGAAATTATTATGGATATGATACAGGCGCTTGCATCGGAGCTTCAGATTGGAAGACACCAGGCGGAGGCTGCCGTCAGGCTGATTGACGAGGGAAATACGATTCCGTTTATTGCCAGGTACAGAAAAGAGGCGACCGGATCGTTAAACGACGAGATTCTCAGAAATCTGGACGAGAGGTTAAAATATCTCAGAAATCTGGAAGACCGGAAAAATCAGGTCATTGCCTCTATTAGAGAACAGGAGAAGCTGACACCGGAACTGGAGAAGCAGATTTCAGACGCCACGACGCTGGTAGCTGTGGAGGATCTCTATCTCCCCTACAGGCCTAAGAGAAAGACGAGGGCCGGGACGGCCAGAGAGAAGGGACTTCTTCCTCTGTCAGATAAGATTTGGGATCAGAGCCTGACGCAGCCGGCGCTTGCCGAGGCGGAGCAGTTCATTTCGGAGGAAAAGGGAGTGGCCGACGCTAAGGATGCCCTGAACGGTGCCAGAGATATCCTGGCGGAAAGAATTGCTGAGACAGCCGAGTTTCGAACCTACATTAGAAAGGCAGTCCTTCAGGAGGGAGTGATCGAATCCTCCGCTAAAAATGAGAAGGAAAAATCAGTCTACGAGATGTATTATCATTTCTCCGAGCCGGTGAAAAAGGCGGCGGGGCACAGGATTCTGGCTCTGAACCGGGGAGAGAAGGAGAAACTTCTCACAGTGAAGATTGTTGTTCCGGAGGAGAAAATTCTTAGATATCTGGAAAAACAGATTATTACAAAAAATAATGAATATTCTGAACCCGTACTCAGGGAAGCGGCAGCAGACAGCTTCAGCCGCCTGATTGGCCCGGCCATCGAGCGCGAGGTCAGAGGAAATCTGACTGAGAAGGCGGAGGCAGGCGCTGTCCAGGTGTTCGGCAAAAATTTAAAGCAGCTGCTTATGCAGCCGCCGGTGGCAGGCAGAGTTGTGCTGGGCTGGGATCCGGCTTTCCGCACCGGCTGCAAGCTGGCGGTGGTGGACGAGACGGGAAAGGTTCTCCACACCGTTGTGATTTACCCTACCGCGCCCCAGAATAAGGTGGAGGAGTCCAAGCGGATCTTAAAGGATTTAATTAAGAAGTACCATATTTCTCTGATTTCTGTGGGAAACGGAACGGCGTCCAGAGAATCGGAGCAGGTGATTGTGGAGCTTTTGAAGGAAATTCCGGAGCAGGTGCAGTATGTGATTGTCAATGAGGCGGGAGCGTCTGTCTACTCTGCCAGCAAGCTGGCCACAGAGGAGTTCCCGAAGTTTGACGTGGGACAGAGAAGCGCAGTGTCTATTGCCAGACGGCTTCAGGATCCCCTGTCTGAGCTGGTGAAGATTGACCCTAAATCCATCGGAGTGGGACAGTATCAGCACGATATGAACCAGAAAAATTTGAGCGAGGCTCTGCAGGGCGTGGTGGAGGACTGCGTCAACAGCGTGGGCGTGGATCTGAACACAGCGTCTGCCTCCCTCTTAAGCTACATTTCAGGAATCAGTAAGACTGTAGCGAAAAATATTGTGGCTTACCGGGAGGAAAACGGCGTATTTAAGACAAGAAGAGAGCTTTTAAAGGTGCCGAAGCTGGGGCCGAAGGCCTTTGAGCAGTGCGCCGGATTCCTGCGCATTCAGGGAGGGAAAAATCCTCTGGACGCTACCAGCGTACATCCGGAGAGCTACCAGGCCGCCGAAACGCTGCTTGCACGTCTGGGCTACAATGTGAAGGAGCTTTCCAAGGACGGATTTGCGGGAATCGGACGGAAAATCGGCGATTACAGCCGCCTGTCGTCTGAGCTTTCCATCGGCGAAATCACGCTGCGGGATATTGTAAAAGAGCTGGAGAAGCCAGGCAGAGATCCGAGAGACGAGATGCCGAAGCCGATTCTGAGAACCGACGTGCTGGACATCAAGGATTTAAAGCCAGGCATGATTTTAAAGGGCACCGTGCGAAACGTCATTGATTTCGGCGCTTTCGTGGATATCGGCGTCCACCAGGACGGCCTGGTTCACATCTCACAGATGACCGAGCGCTACATCAAGCACCCGCTGGAGGCAGTCAGCGTAGGAGACGTCGTGGAAGTCCAGGTACTGGAAGTAGACCAGGAAAAGAAGCGGATTGGGCTGACCATGAAAATAAAATAAGGTAAAATCAGAGAAAAGGGCGTATTTTTTTGTTCCACAAAAGTCACCAAAAATACGTCCTTTTCTCTTGTATAGACCAGGTGGAAGAAAAAAGAAGAGAGAAAGTTTCCGGTGACTCAGCTTCAGAGAAAAGAGAAAATATAGGAAGAAAGAGGAAGAGTTTCCGGTGACTTTAAGTGGAACAAGAAAACGAAAAAAGAAGAGGGAAAGTTTTTCAGCGACTTAGCTTCAGAGAAAAGAGAAAATAGAGGAAGAAAGAGGAAGAGTTTCTAGTGGCTTTAAGCAGAACAAGGAAACGAAAAAAGAAGAGGGAAAGTTTTTCAGCGACTTTAAGTGGAGCGTGAAAACTTTCTCTCTTCTTAAATTCTATTTCAACATCCTATTTCCGATTTTCCTCCAGATACTTCTTCCCATCCTTTAAAAAGCTGGCTACGATCAGAAGAATCACAGCTGCCAGAGGAAACGCCGCGATGATGGACACGGTCTGGAGATTCGCCATGGAACTGTCTGAAAAGACAAGGGCGATGGGCAGCAGAATCAGCATCAGGGACCAGAAAACCTTTACTCCCATGTGGGGCTCCTCCCCATCTGGAATCTCCTTGTAGGAGTAGGCGGAGGCAACCAGAGCGATGGCATCAAAGCTGGTGGCGTAGAAGGTGACCATGGCCAGAGCCAGAAGAACCAGCACGATCTGCGCCATAGGCAGGGTGTTGATAACAGCGATGATGGTTGCATAGAGATCCTGACCGGCATTGTAGATTCCCATAACGTCCAGCCGTCCGGAAACCTGCAGTCCCAGGCTGTAATTGCCCAGAATAATGAAGCTGGTGAAGGTGCCGCCCAGGCCGAACACATAACCGCCCAGAATCGTCTGTTTTACGGTGCGTCCCTTAGAGATACTTCCAATAAAGAATGGAGCGGCCACCGCCCACACCATCCAGTAGGCCCAGTAGAACATGGTCCAGGTCTGAGGGAAGGAGGTGGTTCTCTGAGGATCCGTAAAGGTAGCCAGAGTAAAGAAATTCTGAATCAGGGTTCCGACTGCCGAAAAGCCCGTTTCCACAATGTAACGGGTCTCTCCGCCGGCCAGGAACACATAGGCAAGCAGAGCAAAAAAGAGATACACACAGGAGGAGGCCAGCTTCATGACGCCCTTCATGCCGCGGACGACAGAGAACGTGTATACAATGCAGGTGACGATTAAAATTCCAATGGTAATCCATTTGGAGCTTTCCACGTGGAGCAGGCTGGCAGCCGTCTGGCTCATCAGCGGGGTGGCCAGACTGAAGGTGGTGGCGGTTCCGGCTAACAGAGCGAAGACAGCCAAAAGGTCAATGAGACGCCCGGGAGCCTTGTCTGTCAGGGAGCCCAGAATCGGGCGGCAGGCCTCGGAATATTTCTGTTTTCTGCATTTTCTCACATGGAGCATAAAGCCGAAGGCGCAGGCCAGCACCACATAGAAGCTCCACGGAATGGGGCCCCAATGAAACAGGGGATAGACGCTGGACCAGTCCTGGATAGATCCCATTTCTGCCATGTGGGGATCATTGGCATAGAGAATCCACTCGCACAGAGAATAGAAAAGGATATCAGCCGCCAGACCGGAGGTGAACATCATAGCGCCCCAGGAAAAGGCAGAATACTGAGGCTTTTCTCCCGGCGCCCCCAGCCGGATAGTTCCGAAGGGAGAGAAGGCCAGATAGAGCGACAGCAGAAAAATGCCCAGGCCTACGGCCAGATAGTAGACGCCGAATTCCTCCCCAATAAAGAAGCGGACAGAGTCCAGAACGTGTTTAGACTGCTCCGGAGCCAGGAAAAAGGCCAGGCACAGGGCCAGAATCAGGGCCAGGGAAACGGCCATCGGCATAATATCCAGCCGTGCGGCCAGCTTTTTGTTATCTGAATGCGTTTCATTCATGAAAAGGTACCTCCTCGGTTTTATTAAGCAGTGCGTATATCTGCTGAATGTTCATTTTTGATTTAAAATAAAAGATATTGAACATTATAACAGGGAATCATAGGAAATGCAAGACGTCAGGGCAAAAAAAGAATGTTTTTAACAGCCGTGCATATTGCAAAGCAGAAAAACATTCTTTTTAGCAGCTATGTAAGACAAATCTGTGTAAGTTTTTGAAATTACATATTAATTTGATACAATTTATATCAGGCTTACATCACATTCTGGGGAGCATTGTTCAGCCATGCGGTGATATTGTCAAAGACGATGACTGCCCGCTTTACCAGGGCTTCCTTAGTAGCAAAGGCCGCGTGGGGAGTGGCGATGACATGCTTGGCATTTAACAGGGGGTGTTCCTTTTTAACAGGCGGCTCTGTCTCAAAGACATCAATGCAGGCTCCGGCAATCCGTTCCTCATTTAATGCCTCTGCCAGCGCCTGACTGTCCACTACCGGGCCGCGGGCTGTATTGATGAGAACCGCGTTTTTCTTCATCAGGGCCAGATGTTCTTTTCCGATTAACCCTCTGGTGGAATCGTTCAAAGGTGTGTGAAGAGATACAATGTCACACTGGGAAAGGAGAGTGTCCAGATCTGTGTAGGCAATGCCGGGAACGTCCTTTTTCGTCCTGCTGTATGCCAGAACCTCACATCCAAAGGCCTGGGCAATGGCTGCCACCCGAAGACCGATGGCGCCTGTTCCCACTACGCCGAATTTCTTGCCTTCCAGCTCAAATCCCACCAGTCCGTCCTTGGTTCCCTCTCTTCTCACCACCTCATTGCAGGCGGGAATGTTCCTATATAAAGAGATCAGAAGGCCGAATACCAGATCCGCCACAGCGGCGGTGGAGTAACCGGCACAGTTGCTCACCAGAACACCGTTTCGTCTGCAGGCGTCCAGAGCGATGTGATCCACCCCGGTAAAGGCCACAGACAGCATTTTCAGGTTCTTACAGCCGTCAATGACATCAGCATTTAATGGAAGATTGGACACCGCGATGATATCGGCGTCCTTTCCCCGCTCAATCAGTGTTTCAGTGTCTGTGACGCGGGTGTCATAGTAAACCACCTCCACAGACTCCGGCAGCTGCTCTGCCGCCATGGAAAGGAGCTTTTCCTGCTCCACGCCTAAAGGTTCGATGATAACAAGCTTCATAGATTTTACTTTCCTTCTTTCTTAATAATGATTGTTTTTGGTAGATACGCCATAATTGTAATATAAGAATAGCTTAGCACAAATTACATTATCGAAAATTAAGAATATAACATATATATAGAAAAAATATAAGAAAAAAATGGATAATGTTAAAATAAGAAAAAATATTGACGAATAAATGAAAAAATATTACACTTAATTCAAGAGAAAATTGAGAAGAATGAGAAAATTAAGAAAGGGGGTAGATGCAGATGGGTTAAAAGGAGATAAGGAAAAGCTAAAGGGGGTGATTGTAATAAAAAATAAACAGCTTTTTTTTGAAACAGTGGTATGTTTTATAGCTGTGTGTTATTTATACCTTTATTTTGCATTTTTAAAAAATATAGATAGTGAGAATTACTCGGCATTCTATTTTAATATTACATATATCATAATATTTCCAATATTTTATTTTACATTAGCATTAATAATAACAAACTTTGCAAAATATTATTTGGTTAAAAAAGTATAATGTTGCTATGAAAAAATTTAAGAGCATAGGTATACTCTATTAGTAATCTATATAGTAATGCTAACATATTTTTTATTACTAATAGCTATCCTTTTGGTTTTATTTTTCTTATCAATAATCCGTGGATATTCATTATTCCAGGTTTTTTTGTAGCACTGGGTTATTAATCAGAGAAAGGAGACTAGTATATAAAAAAAATAATAAGTATTTTAATAATGATTTTTGCATTAGTTTCGACTCAGGCTTATGCATCCACAGAGGAAGTGGCAAGCAGTTCTGAGGGGTATCTTATAAGTGATACAGGTGAAACTGTTTTTGTAAAAGGAATTCGTGTAGAAACTCCATTTAGATATTCATTAGATGAAGAGATTACCACATATGAATTTACATTGTATGGCAATCCAGAGTATGTTTTATCTGGTAATCAAACGGACGGTTCTGAATCAATAAAAGTATATTTGAACATACATTATAAAACACAGCCTAATGGAAAAATAGTGAGTATCTTTTAACGAGAGTGACGGGAAACTGGGAAATGCTGGATTCCAGAGTGTCGGTAACAAATGCATCTGTGTCTTATGGGTGTTCGGATACAGGACATTCCCAGAATGGGGAAAAAGCAGTTGGCAATAATTTCAGCGTTGATACAGGATTTAATGGGTATATTTTACCTGAAATGGGAGGAATATGTGGAGCTAGTTTAACAACAAATTTAAAAATGGGTTCCACACGGACATGGACATTTGTTATGAAGAATAATGTCGTTGGATGATTTAGAAAAAGGCTGTGTATAGTCCAGAGAAGGGCTATACACAGCCTTTTATTTTTTTCTATAAAAACAAGGAAAATCCGTGAAAAAAATCTTCCGGAAGCCTTGACAGAAGCCGACAATCTGATATAATGAGTAAGCGTGCAAAATTCTCATGCAGTATTTTTGTGCGCAAAATCAAGGCTTTAGAATAGAAGAAGCCGCAACCAACAGACAATATCACAGGAGGTGAAAAGGATGCCTACATTTAACCAGTTAGTAAGAAAGGGAAGACAGACATCTGAGAAGAAATCCACAGCACCGGCTCTGCAGAAGGGATACAACTCTTTACAGAAGAGAGCTACAAACGTATCTGCTCCTCAGAAGAGAGGTGTTTGTACAGCAGTTAAGACTGCTACACCTAAGAAGCCAAACTCAGCTCTTAGAAAGATTGCCAGAGTGCGTCTGTCCAACGGAATCGAGGTAACAAGCTACATTCCAGGTGAGGGACACAACTTACAGGAGCACAGCGTTGTTCTTATCCGCGGCGGCCGTGTTAAGGACTTACCAGGTACAAGATACCACATTATCCGTGGTACACTTGATACAGCAGGCGTAGCCAACAGAAAGCAGGCTCGTTCCAAGTACGGCGCTAAGAAGCCGAAAGACAAGAAATAATTAGGTGAAAATTCAATTGAATTTTAGTGCCGGACTTTGATATTGACTTGTAGGTTGCAGGTTTAATCATAAGAACCGAGCACGACACGTGCAGAGAGAAGAAGAGGGAAGCGCATAAGGAAGCGCCATGCTCAGCGGCGCGCGCAGAAGACGCGCTGGCTTCGCAGGCGTGCTTGAACGCTAGGTTCGCAGAGACCTCACCAAGTGCTCAATGCACGAGTACCTAAGATCTAATGAAACGCTGCGGAAACGAAATCTGCCTGCATTTGCAGCGTAAATCAGTTTCAGGCAGCCATATTAAGGAGGGAAGTAACGTGCCACGTAAAGGACATACTCAGAAAAGAGACGTATTAGCAGATCCGCTGTACAACAACAAGGTTGTTACTAAATTAATCAACAACATCATGTTAGACGGTAAGAAGGGAGTTGCCCAGAAGATCGTTTACGGCGCATTCGACCGTGTAGCAGCTGAGACAGGCAAGGACGCTGTCGAGGTATTCGAGGAGGCTATGAACAACATCATGCCAGTTCTCGAGGTTAAGGCAAAACGTATCGGTGGTGCCACATACCAGGTTCCGATCGAGGTTAAGCCGGAGAGAAGACAGGCTCTCGCACTTCGCTGGATCACACTCTACTCCCGTAAGAGAGGCGAGAAGACTCAGGAAGAGAGACTTGCAAAAGAGATTCTGGATGCAGCTAACAACACAGGCGCATCTGTAAAGAAGAAAGAAGACATGCATAAGATGGCAGAGGCTAACAAGGCATTTGCTCATTACAGATTCTAATAGGAGGAAAAAGCTTTGGCTGGAAGAGAATATCCGTTAGAGAGAACCAGAAACATCGGAATTATGGCTCATATCGATGCCGGTAAGACGACAACAACTGAGCGTATTCTGTACTACACTGGTGTAAACTATAAGATCGGTGATACTCATGAAGGTACTGCTACCATGGACTGGATGGCTCAGGAGCAGGAGAGAGGTATCACAATCACTTCAGCGGCTACTACTTGCCACTGGACACTGCAGGAGAACTGCAAGCCGAAGGAAGGCGCTCTGGAGCACCGTATCAACATCATCGATACTCCAGGACACGTTGACTTCACTGTAGAGGTTGAGCGTTCTCTTCGTGTACTGGACGGCGCTGTAGGCGTGTTCTGTGCAAAGGGCGGTGTTGAGCCACAGTCTGAGAACGTATGGCGTCAGGCAGACACATACAATGTTCCCCGTATGGCATTTGTAAATAAGATGGATATCTTAGGAGCAGATTTCTACGGCTGCGTAGAGCAGATCAAGACAAGACTTGGCAAGAACGCTATCTGCTTACAGCTTCCTATTGGAAAAGAAGACAGCTTCAAGGGAATTATCGACCTGATGGAAATGAAGGCTTACATCTACAACGATGAGAAGGGCGAGGACATTTCCATTACAGATATCCCGGAGGATATGAAGGACGATGCAGAGCTTTACCGTACAGAGCTGGTAGAGAAGATCTGCGAGCTGGACGACGATTTAATGATGCAGTACCTGGAGGGTGAGGAGCCTTCCGTTGACGAGTTAAAGAAGGCCCTGAGAAAGGGAACCTGCGAGTGCCAGGCTATCCCGGTATGCTGCGGTACAGCATACAAGAACAAGGGTATTCAGAAGCTCCTTGACGCTGTTATCGAGTATATGCCGTCTCCGCTTGATATCCCGGCTATTAAAGGTACAGATCTTGAGGGCAACGAGATTGTGAGAGAGTCTTCCGACGACGAGCCATTCTCCGCTCTTGTATTCAAGATCATGACTGACCCGTTCGTAGGTAAGCTTGCTTACTTCCGTGTATATTCCGGTACATTAAATTCCGGTTCCTACGTTCTCAACGCCACAAAGGGCAAGAAAGAGCGTGTTGGCCGTATCCTTCAGATGCACGCCAACAAGAGACAGGAGCTTGACAAGGTTTACTCCGGCGATATCGCCGCAGCAATCGGATTCAAGTTCTCCGGAACAGGTGATACAATCTGTGACGAGCAGCATCCGGTAATCCTGGAGTCCATGGAGTTCCCGGAGCCGGTTATCGATATCGCTATCGAGCCGAAGACAAAGGCTGGACAGCAGAAGATGGGCGAGGCTTTAGCAAAGCTTGCTGAGGAGGATCCGACCTTCCGCGCTCACACAGATCATGAGACAGGACAGACAATTATTTCCGGTATGGGTGAGCTTCACCTGGAGATCATTGTAGACCGTCTGCTTCGTGAGTTCCACGTAGAGGCTAACGTAGGCGCACCTCAGGTTGCTTACAAGGAGACCTTTACAAAGGCTGTTGATCAGGAGTACAAGTATGCTAAGCAGTCTGGTGGACGCGGACAGTACGGACACTGTAAAGTTAAGTTTGAGCCGATGGACGCTAACGCAGAGGAGCTGTTCAAGTTCGAGTCTGCCGTAGTCGGCGGTGCTATTCCGAAGGAGTACATCCCGGCAGTCGGCGAGGGTATCGAAGAGGCTTCCAAGGCTGGTATCCTTGGAGGATTCCCGGTACTTGGCGTTCACGCTACTGTATATGATGGTTCCTACCACGAGGTTGACTCCTCTGAGATGGCGTTCCACATTGCAGGTTCCATGTGTTTCAAGGAGGCTATGAAGAAGGCTAACCCAGTTCTTCTCGAGCCGATCATGAAGGTAGAGGTTACTATGCCTGAGGAGTATATGGGCGACGTTATCGGAGATATCAACTCCCGCCGCGGCCGTATCGAGGGTATGGAGGATGTCGGAGGCGGCAAGCTGATCAAGGCATTCGTTCCGCTTTCTGAGATGTTCGGATACTCTACAGACCTTCGTTCCAGAACACAGGGACGTGGAAACTACTCCATGTTCTTCGAGAAGTACGAGCAGGTACCGAAGAGCGTACAGGAGAAGATCCTTTCCGAGAAGGCTGGAAAGTAATTCAGGAAATCACGTTTCCAAGTGCTCCTTCCGGCAGGAAAAAACTGCCGGGGGAGTATAAAATAGGCTTGAAAAAGATATTCTGATAGAATATAATTGAAACAGCCTAACATATATCATATAGCCCTTTCCGGGCAAATTTAAGGAGGACGTTATAAAATGGCAAAAGCAAAGTTTGAAAGAAGCAAACCACATTGTAACATTGGTACCATCGGACACGTTGACCATGGTAAAACAACTACAACTGCTGCTATTACAAAAGTATTAGCTGCAAGAGTTGCAGGTAATGCACAGGTTGACTTTGAGAATATCGATAAAGCTCCAGAGGAGAGAGAGCGTGGAATTACTATTTCTACAGCTCACGTAGAGTACCAGACAGAGAAGAGACACTACGCTCACGTTGACTGCCCAGGACATGCTGACTACGTTAAGAACATGATCACTGGTGCAGCTCAGATGGATGGCGCTATCCTTGTAGTTGCTGCTACAGATGGTGTTATGGCTCAGACAAGAGAGCACATCCTTCTTTCCCGTCAGGTAGGCGTTCCTTACATCGTTGTATTCATGAACAAGTGCGACATGGTTGAGGACGAGGAGTTACTTGAGTTAGTAGAGATGGAGATCCGCGAGCTTCTTAACGAGTACGAGTTCCCGGGCGATGATACACCAATCATCCAGGGTTCTGCTCTTAAGGCTCTTGAGGATCCGAACGGCGAGTGGGGCGACAAGATCATGGAGCTTATGGATGCTGTTGACAGCTACATTCCGGATCCAGAGCGTGACACAGATAAGCCATTCCTTATGCCAGTTGAGGACGTATTCTCCATCACAGGCCGTGGTACAGTTGCTACAGGCCGTGTAGAGCGTGGTACACTTCACGTATCTGACGAGGTTGAGATCGTTGGTATTCACGAGGACGTTCGTAAGGTTGTTGTAACTGGTATCGAGATGTTCCGTAAGCTTCTTGATGAGGCTCAGGCTGGTGACAACATCGGTGCTCTGCTCCGTGGTGTTCAGAGAAACGAGATCCAGAGAGGACAGTGTCTTGTTAAGCCAGGTTCTGTAAAGTGCCATAACAAGTTCACAGCTCAGGTTTACGTTCTTACAAAGGACGAGGGTGGCCGTCATACACCATTCTTCAACAACTACCGTCCGCAGTTCTACTTCAGAACAACAGACGTTACAGGCGTTTGCGAGTTACCGGCTGGTACAGAGATGTGCATGCCTGGCGATAACGTAGAGATGACAGTTGAGCTGATCCATCCAGTAGCTATGGAGCAGGGACTTCGTTTCGCTATCCGTGAGGGCGGCCGTACAGTTGGTTCTGGTAGAGTAGTTTCTATCCTTGACTAATCAACAGGACGATTGAATCTTTGCACAATATGTGCTTATTAATAATATGATGCTTTCCTGCTCTGCATACGCGTTTTGTGTATGCAGGCCGGGGCAGTATCTTGCTCAGACAGTGTAAAAGGCGCTGCAAGGCTTTCGGGCTTTGCAGCGTTTTTTGATCAAAAGAGGGTGTATGCGAAGGCGTATGCCTTCTTTTTTTATTGCAGGAACATTTTTGGGAATCCCGGTCTTTGGATGGGATATTTGAAAAACTCTCCAGAGCCAGGCGCTTGGCAGACAGACTTAAATTGACGAAAAATTAAGAAAATAGTCGAAGATTTTTTGACTGCACTATGGTATGATAAATAAAAATTCTACAGATAGGAGGCCATATGAGAACAGTCAGTGAACAGGAAATCATCAGCCTGGCTCCCAATACGGGGGCTGTATCCAATGGAAGAAAAATCTCTTCCAGCCAGAGATTTGTGTCCAGAATGCGATCTGCGGACGATACCTTCTACATGGGGGAATGTAAGGGAAGCGGAAAATCGAATTACAGAGTGTCGGCCGACTTTGTGAAGGAGGGAGCGCCAGTCTTCCGGTGTAGCTGCCCCAGCCGGCAGTTTCCATGCAAGCACGCGGTTGCTCTGCTGTTTGAGATAGAGGCGGGGAAGGATTTCCCCATAGGAGAGATTCCGGAGGATATTCTGGAAAAGAGAGTGAAAAAGGAAGCCAGAGAGAGGAAGGCGGAGCAGGCCGCTGAAGAGAGGGAAGGAAAATCAGGGATTCAGGATTCCGGGGAAGAAGGTTCTGCCGGGACGGAGAAAAAGGGCGGCAAGTCTTCCAAAGCCAGATCAGGATCCAGGAGCGCCAGAACGAAAAAGCTGAAAAAGCAGCTGGAAGGGCTGGCCATGCTGGGACAGCTGACAGATTCTCTTCTTACAGCCGGACTGGCGTCCATGGGAAGCATTTCCCTTAAAGAGTACAGAGAGCTGTCTAAGCAGCTGGGAGATTACTATCTGCCCGGTCCTCAGGCGGGGCTGAACCGTCTGATTTTCCAGATGGAGAAGTATCAGAAGATCCAGGATGAGGCCTGCCGGAAGGAGGCTGTCCGCATTCTGATCCGTCTGCGGGCGCTGAGAAAGAAAGGGGAGGCTTATTTGACGAATCAGCTGGAACAGGATTCTGAGGAGACAGGAAGCTGGCTTTACGAGGAGCTGGGAGGAATCTGGCGTCTGGATCAGTTGGAGAAGCTGGGATTCAAAAAAGAGAACGCCTCTCTTTTGCAGCTGGCCTTTTCAGTCCGGTACGACGAGGCGGTGAAAGAGTATATTGACGAGGGCTTCTGGGCGGATATCGAGACAGGCGAGGTGTCGGTGACGAGAAATTACAGGCCGTTAAAGGCGCTTAAATACATTAAGCAGGAGGATTCCTGTTTTTCCCTTCTGAAGGTTCCGCTTCTTCTGTATTATCCGGGAGAGGGAAACAGGAGGATCCGCTGGGACACGGCTTCTTTTGCCGAACCGGAGGACAGAGACAGAAAAGCTCTGATGGAGAAGGTCCAGACAGATTTTACGGCGGCGGTGAAGCAGGCCAAGGGTCAGTTAAAAAATACGCTGTCCGACGATTTCTGCGCCATTCTTCTGGCCTTTTCAAGGATTGGCCGCATCCCGGAAGAGGGAAAGGAAGGCGCGTGGCGTTATGCGGCGGAAGACAGGGCTGGAAACAGAATTGAGCTGCGGGATCGAAAGGGAGAGGGCTGGGAGCCGTGCACAGCTGTGCTGGATATGGTTTCTGATTCATCTCTTCTGCAAAATCAGGTTTTGTTTGGTTTTCTCTACTATGACGAGGACGACCGAAGCATCTGCCTCCATCCAAGAAGCATTGTGACAGAGAAAGAGATTGTGAGGCTTCTGTATTAGGAAAAAGGAGGGATGAATATGAATCTGACGGCTTTATATGAACTGAAGGAACAGCTGGAGACTGCCGCAGTCAGCGGGTGCAGGCTGATGAAGGAGGATTTCCGGCTGAAGAGGGCGATTGAGCAGATGAAACCGTTAGCTGCCGCGGCCCCTGTATTTCAAAAGATTGAGCAGACGGCCAGGCTGGCAGTTTCCCCAGAGTGCGGGGATCCGACTGGAACGCTTTTAGATGCTCTGGCCCTGATTGACGCGGTGGCCTGCACCCAGGGAACCGTGGGAGTGTCCGGAGAACTGCAGCCCCTGGAAGGCGGGGAGGAAACGGACGGACTCCGCCTGTTAAGCAATATTTCCTACAGCCGTATGGCTCCTCTGGTGGAAGCTCTCACGGGAACGGGGGGCGGACGGTATGCCGTCATAGTGAAGGCCATGGAGGAGGAGCCGGAGCTGTTTTGTGACTGCCGCCTGGCAGGACTTCTGGTGGGCGCCCTGGGGGACAGCTACCGGGAGCTGGCCAGCCTGGCTTACAGGCAGCTGCTGAAAACAGGCCCCGGCGTTCTGCCTCTTTTAAAGAACGGCTTCGATGTGGCGGGGAAGAGGGGAATGTCTCTCCGGCTGGGACTGATTGGAAAGCTGGCAGGCAGAGCGGGAACGCTTCTGTACCGCCAGGCAGCTCTGGGAGGGGACAAGCAGATGAAAGAGACTGCCATTCCACTTCTCAGCCTGGATCAGGAAAACGTGCCGTTTCTTTTCGATATGATGAAAGCGGAGAAGGGGACTGTAAAAAACGCTGTGCTGAAAGCGCTGTCGTGTATGGATATGGAGGATGATTCTGAATACAGAAAGGCGCTGAAAAAGAAAAAGGCGAAGGAGCAGGCGGCTATTCTGGAGGAATCCAGTCATGACAGAGCTTCGGATCTGACGGCTGATTTAATCGAACAGGAGCTGGCTGCAGAGCAGAAACAGGAGAAAAAGCGGGATTTGGAGGAGCGGAACGCTCTCTGGAGAGCGGCGGGAGGCAAGCATTCCAGAAGGCTTTTAAATTTGATTCGGACGCTTTACCAGGAAAAGCCGGAGGAAATTCCAGAATGGTTTTTCTACGATTCTCTCTGCGACAACCCATGTCAGGAGCTTTATGAGTTTACAGAGGAAATGTTTGAAATCTGGGATAAAAGAGAGCCGGAAAAGAAGGAAAGGAGTTCAGGCCTTCTGGAGGCTGAGTGCGCGGCAAAGCTGATTACAAGGCCGGCGGCGGAGGTTTATGAGTGGTTTCAGTCCAGGCCAGAGGAGGATACGTCCGGCATTTTCCGGGCTCTTTTGGGCGTCAGGTATGCCAGCCAGAGCGGGCAGTACGTTTTCTCAGACTGGGGCCATGGAAAGGGGGAGGAGAAGAAAATGATCCCCCTGTTGGAGCCTCTGGACGGCAGATGGTACGACTGGCTTCTCACCAAGACGACCAGAAGCAGAATCAGGAGAGCCAATATTAAGCTCCGCGCGAGAACGGCCTATGACAGAACGGCCTGGGACTGGAAGGGATGGACAAAGCTTGATACTCTTTTGGCCTCTCTGTACTGCCCGGAGCGGGAGGGCCTGGCTGAGAGATACCGGGAATATTTCGGAAGCCTTCTGCAGGACGGAGTGGGAATCGAGCGTTTCCATATTGATATATTGAGCCGCTGCGGCTATTCAGACTGGGATATGGCGGTGGACCAGATCTTAAAAAATAATAAGGATCGGTATCTCTGGGGCGTGCGGATGCTCCTTGACCAGATTCCGCTGGAAGGAAGAGCGCTGGCGGAATGTATGAAAAAATCTCTTTCCCACGGAACGGCCACAGGCCAGGATCGGCTTCTCGTATGGGCGGATCAGCTGATGTGCGGCGCGTCCGTGATGGAATTGATATAGCCGCAGAAAAAGAAAAGAGAGAAGATAAGAAGGCAGGAAAAAAGAGGGAAAGGCGGAAACAGGATGGGAAAGAAAAACGATGTGCAGAGACTTCCGGCGGAGGCTCTGTTTCAGAAGGAGATAGACGCGTTAATCCAGGCGGAACAGGATCCGGTGCCAACCGGGTGGAATATGTCGCCCCGATCGGTGCTGACCTACATATGCGGAGGAAAGGCGGGGGACATGGATATTTCCCCCAAATATATCGGAAACAGAAGGCTGGTGGAGATTGCCATTTCGACTCTGGTGACAGACCGGGCGCTGCTTCTGATCGGGGAGCCGGGAACGGCGAAGTCGTGGCTGTCAGAGCATCTGACTGCCGCCATTAATGGGGATTCCACCAAGGTGGTGCAGGGAACGGCGGGAACGACGGAGGAGCAGATCCGCTATTCCTGGAATTACGCCATGCTGATTGCAGACGGCCCATCGAAGGAGGCCATGCTGAAAAGCCCCGTTTACCGGGCCATGGAGACGGGAACCATCGCCAGGGTAGAGGAGATTTCCAGATGCGCCTCCGAGGTACAGGACGCGCTGATTTCCATTTTGTCAGAGAAGCGCATCTCTGTGCCGGAGCTGGGAATCGAGGTTCCGGCTAAAAAGGGATTTTCTCTGATTGCCACGGCTAATACAAGGGATAAGGGCGTCAACGATATGTCCGCCGCTCTGAAGCGGAGATTTAACATTGTAGTGCTTCCGTCACCGGAAAGCCTGGATGCAGAGATGGAGATTGTGAGAACCAGAGTGGCAGGCCTTTCTGAAAATCTGGATTTGAACGCAGCGCTGCCGGATCAGGAGGTGGTGGAGAAGGTCTGCACGATTTTCAGGGAACTGCGTTCCGGCGCGACTTTAGACGGAAAGCAGAAGCTGAAAAGCACCTCCGGCGTGCTGTCCACAGCGGAGGCAATTTCTCTTCTGGCAAACAGCATGGCGCTTGCAGGCAGCTTCGGAAACGGACGGATCACAGACGGGGATCTGGCGGCAGCTTTACAGGGAGCTGTGGTCAAGGACGAGGAGAAGGACGCCAGGGCCTGGGTGGAATATCTGGAAAACATTATGAAGAAGAGGGGATCCAGGTGGCTGGGACTTTACCAGGAGTGCCGGGACCTTAATACGGTTTAGCGGCGGGATACAAGGGGTATCGTGCCCCTCAGCGGGAGGAATGAAATGGAGAGACAATGGAACAGCGGCGTGGAACAGCCGGATCGGCCTCATCTGTTTGGAATCCGCCACCTGTCGCCTTCAGGAGCCTGGCATTTGAGAAAATTTCTGGATGAGACGGATCCGGAGCTGGTTTTGATCGAAGGGCCGTCCGATTTTACAGAGCTTTTGGAGGATTTGACAAAGAAGGAGGTAAAACCTCCGGTGGCCGTTATGGCCTACACGTCCGATTTGCCGATCAGAACGATTCTCTACCCCCTGGCCGTCTACTCGCCGGAGTACCAGGCGGCGCTGTGGGCCAGGGAGAAGGGGAAAAAGGCCAGGTTTTTTGATCTGCCGTCCCCGGTATTTCTGGCGCTTGAGGATCAGGAGAAGCTGTCGGAAGAAAATCCGGGAGAGAAAGACAAGGAAGGCCCGGAAAGCGGGGATACTGGAAATACGGGAGACGTCTACGCCCGTCTTGACCAGGCGGCGGGAACCGGGGGAAACGAGGATTTCTGGGAGCACGTACTGGAGCACTCCGAGACGCCGAAAGGCTATCAGATGGGAGCGGCTGTCTTTGGAACGGAGCTTCGCCGCCTTTCTGAGAACACAGAGGGAGAGACGGACAGAGAAAACAGGCTTCGTGAACGCTGCATGCTTCGGGAGATAAAGAAAGCGGTGGAGGAGGGAATTCCAGCCAGCCGGATTGCAGCTGTCACAGGGGCCTTTCACGTGGCCGGGCTTTTAGAGGAAACTCCTATGACGGACGAGGAGTTTGCCGCCCTGAAGCGGCTTCCTGCCCATAAAACGCTGATGCCGTATTCGTATTTCCGCTTGTCGGGATTAAGCGGATACGGAGCCGGAAACAGAGCGCCGGCGTACTACGAGCTTTTGTGGGAGGGCAGGAAGCGGGGACAGGCAGATTACGGGGCCATTCAATATCTGGCCCGTCTGGCAGCTTTCCAGAGAAAGGAAGGAAATCCCGTCTCGTCGGCAGAGGTGATTGAAGCCCTGCGGCTGGCCGGCGCCCTGGCCCGTCTGAACGGATATGAAAACCCCTCGCTGCAGGACTTAAAGGACGGGGCGGCGGCCTGCATGGGGCATGGGAATATAGGGGAGCTGTCTGTGGCCATGGCGGATACGGAGATAGGAACCACAATGGGAAGCCTTCCCCAGGGCGTGAGCCAGACCTCTGTCCAGGCCGACTTTAACAGGAACCTGGCCCGGCTTAAGCTGGAGAGATTCCGCTCAGTGACGGCTCAGGCGCTGGATCTGGATCTCAGGGAAAAGCTGACTGTAAAATCAGAGCAGGCGGCGTTTTTAGATTTAAACCGATCCTTTTTCCTTCACAGACTGAGAATTCTCCACATCAGCTTTGCCTGTCTTTCGGACAGCCGCCAGACGGAAGCTACCTGGAAGGAGCGGTGGGCTCTCAGATGGACGCCGGAAGCAGAGATGGAGCTGGTAGAGTCGGTGTTAAAGGGAGATACGGTGGAGCAGGCCGCTTCGTTTGAGCTGAAAAGCAGGGCGGACGGGGCGGAAGAGATAGGAAGGCTGTCGGAGATAATCAGGGAGGCTTTCTTATGCGGAATGCCGGAGGCCGTTGCCTACACGGTGTCGGCGCTTCAGGCCATGGCGGTGGACGCAGTGGCTGCTCCAGAGCTGGCCCAGGCGGCGGGAGCGCTCTCTTTCGTAATTCAGTACGGAGACATCAGAAAACTTGACAGGGAACCTTTAATTCCAGTGCTTAAGCAGCTGTTTTTAAGACTCTGCCTGGTGCTTCCGGGGGAGTGCCGGTGCGACGATGAGGCGGCGGCCCGTTTGATTCCTGCCATGGATACGGCGGCCAGAGCGGCGGCAGCCCACGACTTCTTAGACGGACAGCGTCTGGAACGGACGTTTCGGGAGATTTCTGAGAGAGACGACGTCAATACGAGGCTGTCCGGGTTTGCGGGAGCCATTCTCCTGGAAGCAGGAAAGATGTCAGAAACGGAGCTGTCAGCAGAGGTGTCCAGGCGGCTGTCCAGGGGAATTCCCGCCGAATTGGGAGCCGGGTGGTTCGAGGGCCTTTCCATGAAAAATCATTATGGTCTGATTGCCAGGCTGTCTCTCTGGAAGAGCCTGAGCGGCTATCTGGACACACTGGACGGGGAGGAGTTCAAGCGGGCTCTGGTGTTCTTAAGGAGGGCTTTCGCTGATTTTACCTCAGAGGAGAAAAATAAAATTGCCGAAAATCTGGGAGAAATCTGGCAGGTAAATCCAGCCGCAGCCAGCGCTGCTCTCAATGAAACGCTGACAGCGGAGGAGACGAAGGAGCTGCTGGAGGGACTGGAGGATTTTGATTTTGACGATATTTAAAAAGAAATGGCCAGACTGATTTGGGAGAGGAGGGCGGCCGATGGACACGATGGAACAGATGAGACGGTGGAGGCTGATTCTGGGCGGAGAGAGCGAAACGCAGTTTGAGACGATGAACGGATATGGGGAAGCCGGTCTTTCCAAAGAGCAGCTTCTGATGGATCAGGCGTTAGCCGCTATCTATAACAGCAGCGCCTACGGAGGATTCGGATCCCCGGGAAACGCTGGCAAAGGAGGCGGGAGAGGACCGTCTAATCCGCAGATTACCAGATGGCTGGGAGATGTGAGGACGCTGTTTGACCGGGATTTAGTGAAGATTATACAGGCGGACGCCATGGAGCGGTGCGGCTTAAAGCAGCTTCTCTTTGAACCGGAGGTTCTGGAAAATCTGGAGCCGGATATTGGTCTGGCCAGCACGATCCTGCTTTTAAAGGATCAGATTCCCAGGGCGTCGAAAGACAGCGTGCGGGAGTTTATTAAAAAGATTGTGGAACAGATTAACCAGCTGCTGGAGCAGGATATCAGAAGAGCGGTGACAGCTGCGGTGAACCGGAGAAACCATTCGCCTATTCCGTCTGCATCTGCCCTGGACGCCGCCATGACCATACGGCGGGGACTCAAACACTACAATCCACAGCTTAAAAAGATCGTTCCGGAGCATTTTTACTTCTTTGACAGAACCTGCAGAACGGCAGCAGAGCGGTATACGGTGATTCTCGATGTGGATCAGAGCGGATCTATGGGAGAGTCGGTGATTTATTCTTCCATTATGAGCTGTATTCTGGCCAGCATGGCGGCGGTAAAGACGCGAATTGTAGCTTTTGACACGAATATTGTGGATTTAACGGACAAATGCAGCGATCCGGTGGATCTGCTGTTCGGATTTCAGCTGGGAGGCGGCACGGATATAGACAAGTCGGTGGCCTATTGCCAGCAGTTTATAGAAAATCCGAAAAAAACCCTGTTTTTTCTGGTCACCGATCTGGAGGAGGGCGGCAACCGGGCCTCTCTTCTGCGCCGCCTGGAGGAGATCAGACAGTCTGGGGCCTCTGTGATCTGCCTGCTGGCCATCTCCGACAGAGGAAAGCCCTGCTATGACGCCCAGATGGCCGGACGGGTGGCGGGACTTGGAATCCCCTGCTTTGCCTGCGCGCCGGAGAAGCTGCCCCTGCTTCTGGAACGGGCCTTTAAAGGCCAGGATCTATCGGTGTTTGAGAAGCAGAAGGAATAGAGTGGTGGAAAGAAATAGCGCGGCTGGCGAAGGCAGAACAAGAAAAATTTTCCCTTGTTCTGCCTTTTATATTTAAGGGAACAGCAGTTTGTGGTATACTTGGAAGCAGAACAGAACTAATTTTTGCATAACAGGAGACCATTTTATGACTTCATCACATACAACCGGCGCGTCTGCCCGCCAGGAGCTTACGCCGATTCTCAAGTGGGTGGGAGGAAAACGTCAGCTTTTAGACTTCATCCGCCCCCTGATTCCAGAGCACACCACCTACTGCGAACCCTTTGTGGGAGGGGGAGCCGTATTTTTTGACCTGCAGCCGAAGAAGGCGGTGATCAATGATTTCAACCAGGAGCTGATCAATGTCTACCAGACGGTGAAGGATCAGCCGGAGGAGCTGATTGAGCTGCTGCTCCGCCACAGGGAACAGAACAGCCAGGAGTATTTTTACCAGATCCGTGCTCTGGACCGGGAGCCGGAGAAATATGAGGAACTGCCCCCGGCGCAGCGGGCGGCCCGGATCATTTACCTGAACAAAACCTGCTATAACGGCCTGTTCCGCGTCAACAGCGCGGGCCAGTTTAACGCCCCCTGGGGCCGCTATAAGAATCCCAACATTGTCCCGGAGGACAATATCAGGGCCATGAGCCGGTATCTGAACAAGTCTAAGACGGCAATCCGCTGCGGCGACTACAGGGAAGCCCTGAAGGGGCTGAGAAAGGGAGCCTTCGTCTACCTGGATCCGCCTTACATGCCTCTCAGCTCTTCCTCCTCCTTCACCGGCTATACGGCGTCTGGGTTTGGACAGGCAGAGCAGATAGAGCTGAAGAGACAGTGCGATCTGCTGAATAAAAAGGGCATAAAGTTTCTGCTCTCCAATTCCTGCTGCGATTTTATTGAGGATCTGTACAGCGGATACCAGATCGAGCGGGTTCCGGCCAAGCGGGCCATCAACGCCAGGGCGGACAGGCGGGGCGCCATTGACGAGGTGCTGGTGAGAAACTTTTAGGAGAGGCTGCATGGGAATTATCGAGGAAAAATGGAACGCCCTGTTTGAAACATACGGCATTGCGGAGCAGGTGAAGAGACAGGGGATTTTTTCAATTACTGCGGATCAGATCCGGGAATTTAAGGAACCCAGGCTGATGACGAAATTTGACACCAGAGAGTCGGTTCCCACGGTGTTTGGGAAGCTTGGCATCCTCCCTGTGACGAGGGGAAGCTACGTGATCGGAGATTTTTCCCTGTATCACGATTTTCCGGAGGAGGAGAGCAGAGGCGGCGTAATCCAGGTGGACAGGAGCAGGATTCCCGACTACCTGGAGACTATCGACGTCCGCGACGTGCGGTCGGAGGCCGCCGCCATTAAGCTTATCAGCCTCACTGGGATTCTGGAGGATTTCCTGGGGGAAAAGCGGCTGGTGGAGACGGTGTCGGGGCGCATGTCCTCCGGCGCTTTTGACTTTCAGATTCACTCTGGGGACAGAAAGCATGTATCCAGAATCCAGGTGAACAACTCTCAGCTGGAGATTGACGGGGGCTTTGAGGGGAGAGACAGCTTTGCCATTCTGGAGGGGAAAAACGTAGTTCACAGCAATTTTCTGGTGCGCCAGCTCTATTATCCTTTCCGACTGTGGGAGGGCCGCCTGACAAAACCGGTGCGGCCTGTCTTTCTGGTCTGTTCCAACCAGATTTTCAGACTTCTGGAGTACGAATTTGACGATCCGATGGTGTACGATTCCATCCGGCTGGTGAAAGAACAGCGGTACAGCCTGGAGGACACGAGGATTACCATGGAGGATCTGGCCGGAATCATGGGAAGCGTGTCTGTAAAGCCGGAGCCGGAGGGCGTTCCTTTTATTCAGGCTGACAGCTTTGAAAAAGTCATCTCTCTCATTGAGCATCTGGGAGAAAAGCCGCTGACCATGGCGGAGATTGCAGAGATTTTCGGCTTTCAGGAGAGACAGTCAGGCTACTACTATAACGCCTGCGCCTACCTGGGGCTGGCAGTCAGGAAAAAGGGAAGAGACGGAGTCGTCCGGGCTGAGCTGACAGAGCGGGGCGTCAGCATCAGCCGGATGGATTATAAGAAGCGCCAGCTGGCCTACGCGGGCCGGATACTGGAGCACGAAATCTTTCACCAGCTGTTTGAAACTGCGGTGCGGACGGGAAAACTGCCGGATAAGCCGTATATTCAGAGGAAAATGAAAGAATTAAGGCTCTGCGGAGACAGTCTGATCGGCAGAAGAGCCTCCTCTGTGGCCGGATGGCTCAGATGGATGGTGCGTCTGACAGAAGAGTAGGAGGAGAAAGCGATGGATTCAAAAGAAGCAAGAGAGAGAATGAGAGCAGGACGGCTGTACTATGAGAGCGGAAGCGATCTGGGGGAGGAGCAGGCTAAATGTCTGGAGCTTTTATATGATTTCAATCAGACCAGGCCGTCGGAGGATGAGAAAAGGCAGGCCCTTTTAAAGGAGATGTTTGCAGAATTTGGGGAAAACTGCCATATTGAGCCGCCTCTTCACGCCAACTGGGCCGGTAAAAACGTCCATTTCGGAGACGGCGTTTACGCGAATTTCAATCTGACTCTGGTGGACGACACAGATATTTTTGTGGGGAACAGCGTCATGTTCGGGCCTAACGCGGTGGTATGTACGGGAAACCATCCAATCTGCCCTGAAATCAGGAGAAAACAGGCTCAGTATAACCTTCCGGTTCACATTGGGGACAATGTGTGGGTCGGCGCGGGAGCCATTATCCTTCCAGGCATATCCATTGGAGAAAATTCTGTGATTGGAGCGGGAAGCGTGGTGACGAAGGATATTCCGGCCAATGTGGTGGCGGTGGGAAATCCCTGCCGCGTGATCCGTCCAATTGGAGAGGAGGATCGAAAATACTACAATCACGGAGTGGAGATAGATATTGAGTAGTCCAGGTATTTGATAAGATGGATTTTGGAAAAACGGGGTAAGACACAGGGGGGGAGGCAGAAGCATATGAAGAAACAGAGGAGAAGGTAGATGGTCAGCGCGGCGCTTGCAGGTCTGTGCCTGGTTCAGGCGTCGGTTCTTTCCGGCTGCAGCGAAAAAACGAAGAGCCCACAGGCGGAGACCGATTCTCAGGTACATACGGAATCTGGGGCAGCAGAACAAGCGGGAGATAAAGACAGGTATCTTTACTATTTGAAGGACAATGCCCTTTACCGGGCAGATATTAAGAATCCAGAGAAAGCGGATCCGGAGCTGCTGGTGGATCAGGTGAACAAGGATGAGGGAGAAGGCATTTCCAGCAGTCTGGACATGAAATGGTCGGAGGATGGAAGCTATGTGCTGGTTCCCCTGTACCAGGAGGAGGAAGAGGGCCAGTATATGCGGCTCTATGTGATTGAAAACCGTAAAGGCGGTAAGGCTGAACGGATCGCAGAGAACGCGTCCTGGTATAAGCTGGAGGGAAATACGATTGTTTTCAATGAAAAGAGCAGTAAGCCGGACATTTCTCCAGAGGCTTTATACTGCTACAGGCCAGAGGAGGGAGTATTTGTCATCTCTCAGCAGGGAGGTTCCAATTATCCTGTTTTAATGACAGAAAGCTGTGTGTGCTTTTCTCTTCAAAGGACAGATTTTAAGGAGAATCCGGTGAGAGAAGACGTATACTATTCCGATTTAACCTCCAAAGAGGCATCCAGCCCTGTGCTGCTTGGGGAAAACGTTGCCTATATAGAAGGAATGAGCGGAGACGGATCTAAAATCTGGTACACAAAGGAAGATAAAGAGACAGACCGGCTCCAGCTGTTTCTATGGGAAAAGGGGAAAGACGGCAAACAGCTTTTAGACATGGATTTGGCAAACGGCTACGTCGCCTCTCTGTCTGGGGAGACAGGGGAGGTGTACTATATGGACAGGAATCCTGAGGACATGGCTTCTGAAAGCGGCAGTCTTTTCGACGATATGAAGGTTAAACAGGAAAAGCGGGAAAATGGCCAGTCAGGCCCCAGAGACGCCCTCTACTATTATAAAGATGGAGAAACCGTCATGCTCAGCGAAGACGTATATGACTGCGCTTACGGGGAGGAGGAGGGAATCTTCTGGTATGAGGAAGAGAGAGCAGATGAGGAAGGCGCTGTGGTCCGGTATCTGGTGAAAGACGGACAGTCCTGGGAGCTGAAAGGAGTACCCTGCGACGGATGCGAGTACCCGCAGATGTACAGCCCGGAGGAAGAATGCTGCTACCTGGTATGCTATGACGCCGAGGAGGACGAAGAAGCGCTCTATGGCTGGACCTATGAGTACAAGCTGGTGAAGGCAGATATGTCGGACGGGCATATGGGCGAAATGGAGCTGATTGACACTTCGCTGGGAGAGATTCTGTTAAGCAGGGCAGACGATTCCCAGATTTTGTATGAAAAAAATATAAATACAGAAAATGCAGAAGAATTTGGAAATACAGAATTATATCTCAATGGAGAGAAAATTGCAGAGGATCCTCTGACATACGGAAAAATGAATGCAGGATCAGAAGATATTTATGTGATTGCTCCCTATGAAGACAGAAATTATCAATATTTATCATACAATTATGATAATTCCGGAACACTGAAGCGGATTTCAGAGGGACAGGAAGAGACGGTATCAGAGGAGGTCACCAATGTATCGGCGGCAGACGATTTCCTGGTGATGCTGACTGATTACAGGAATCCAGAGTTTTACGGAAATCTGAAGCTTTATCAGGATGGCCAGACCTGCCTGATAGACGATCACGTGGAGAGCTTTTACATCAGAGATATCGACAGATCCTTGTCCGCGCCCAGCTATTATCTGCAGCGGGACGAAGAGACAGAGGAGAGTGGAGATATGTCCGGCATGTTCCCGGATTTATTCGGCCAGACAGAAGCCCAGGATGATGAGGAGGCAGCGACCATAGAATTTCCAGTGGAAGACGAGGCGTATACGGGTGGGCTGTCCGCGGAAGAAACGGCAGAGCAGCAGGACTGACCGTCTCAATCAGAAAGAAATGCAGCTGTGCGGGGAAAGAATTCCCCGCACATTCTGCCTCTGCTATTCCGGATAGATCAGACGGCTGTCGTCAATTACGTCTAAAACCTCCCGCAGGAAGCGATCGGCCAGCCAGTTGGCCATAGGCAGGTTCATATCCAGATAATTTCCGCAGTCCCTGGCGCAGGCTCCCGGAACCTCGCCCTGGTAATCCCTGATAAAGGCGAACATCTCCTTCATCAGAGGCACAATGTCTCTGGATTCATAGTCTCCCGACAGGAGCAGATAGAAGCCGGTGCGGCAGCCCATGGGGCCGAAGTAGAGCACCCGCTCTTTCCAGAGACTGTGGTTTCTTAAAAAGGTGGCAGCCAGGTGCTCGATGGTGTGAACCTCAGCCGTGTTCATGACCGGCTCGAAGTTAGGGCGCGTCATGCGGATGTCAAAGGTGGTAATAACCGCGTTGTCCGCCTTGTCCTTTCTGGATACGTAGACGCCCGGCAGCAGCTCTAAATGGTTGATGGTGAAGCTAGTAATTTTATCCATAAGAATTCTCCCAGTATAGAAATTTGCAGCAGTCTGCTGTAAATATCAGTGTAGCAGAGATGGGAAGGGAAGACAAGAAAATTTGAAGGCCGCTGGAATATTTCCCCTGCCGTTTATGGGAGAAAAGACGAAAACAGATGAACTTGAAACTGAGGCGATTCTGTACTATAATGAACTCATATTGATTAGACTCTGCACAGCGGAGAAACATAAGGAGATCACGATATGTTAGACGGAAAGAAAACACTTTTCAGCGGTATGCAGGCAACAGGAAACCTGACTCTTGGAAATTATCTGGGAGCGCTGAAGAACTGGGTTACTATAAGCGACGAGTATCAGACCTTTTTCAGCGTGGTGGATATGCACTCCATCACAGTGCGCCAGGATCCGGCCGAGCTGAGAAGAAGAGCCAGAAATCTTTTGACTCTCTATATTGCCGCAGGTCTGGATCCGGAGAAGAACTGCATTTACTACCAGTCCCACGTCAGCGGCCATGCGGAGCTGTCATGGATTTTAAACTGCTTTACCTATATGGGAGAGTTAAACCGCATGACTCAGTTTAAGGATAAGGCGGCGAAGCACGCGGACAATATCAATGCCGGCCTTTTTACCTACCCGGTGCTGATGGCGGCAGATATTCTTCTGTACCAGGCAGACGTAGTTCCGGTAGGCATTGACCAGATGCAGCATCTGGAGCTGACAAGAGACATTGCGATCCGTTTCAACAACATTTACGGCGACGTGTTCACCGTTCCGGAGGCCTACATCGGAAAGGCGGGAGCCAAGATCATGAGTCTTCAGGATTCGGCCAAGAAGATGTCCAAGTCAGACGAGAATCCAAACGGCAGCATTTACCTGATGGACGATCCGGATACCATTATCCGCAAGTTCAAGAGAGCTGTGACAGATTCTGAGGCCTGCGTCCGCTACTGTGACGAGCAGCCGGGAATTAAGAACCTGATCGACATCTACAGAGCCTGTACAGGAAAGACTCCGCAGGAGGTTGAGAAGGAGTTTGACGGCAAGGGCTACGGCGACTTTAAGATGGCTGTCGGCGAGGCGGTTGTGGACGTGCTCCGTCCTCTTCAGGAGAGATATGCAGAGCTTTCCAAGGACAAGGCCTACATTGACAGCGTGATTAAGAATAATGCTGAGAAGGCTCAGTATTTTTCAAATAAGACGCTGCGCAAGGTTCAGAAAAAGGTGGGCTTCCCGGAGAAGATCCGCTAGAGAAAGCCGCTGGCGCGGACACGGCCAGGGAATATTTTTAACAGGTGTAAGAGAGGAATCCATGAATGCATGGGTTCCTTTTTTCATCTTTTTACATATTCATCCAGTTGACTATTGAACATCTGCCTGAATTTTTTTATAATATATCTGATCAGCTGGGAGAAGACAGGTATTTTGCCGGCTTTTGGCGTGGGGTCAGAGAACAGGGCGCGTTTTGCTGCAGAAAGCAGCGTTTCTGTTCTGGGCGGACGGAAATAAGATTGGAGGAAACGGCTATGAAAAAAATTATCAACAGTGTGGAGCAGGTGGAGAATGAGATGGTCCTCGGCATGGCCAAGGCGTATCCACAGTATGTGAGAAAGCTGGACTGCGGAAACGTGGTTGTCCGCGCCAACAGAAAAGAGGGAAAGGTAGCGCTGATCAGCGGCGGAGGCAGCGGCCATGAGCCGGCTCACGGCGGCTATGTGGGAGAGGGAATGCTGGACGCGGCCGTATCCGGAGCTGTATTTACATCCCCGACGCCGGATCAGATTTATGAGGGAATCAAGGCAGTTGCCACAGACCAGGGCGTTCTCATGGTTATCAAGAACTATACGGGAGACGTGATGAACTTTGAGATGGCCGGAGAGATGGCCCAGATGGAGGGCATCAAGGTCGCTCAGGTCGTTGTAAACGACGATGTGGCCGTAAAGGACAGCCTTTACACCGTAGGCCGCAGAGGTGTGGCGGGAACTGTGTTTGTACATAAGATTGCAGGAGCCAAGGCAGAGACAGGCGCTTCCTTAGAGGAGGTTCAGGCTGTGGCCCAGAAAGTCATTGACAATGTAAGAACCATGGGAATGGCCATCCGTCCATGCACCGTTCCGGCGGCAGGACAGCCGGGCTTTGAGCTGAACGACGACGAAATGGAAGTGGGAATCGGCATCCACGGCGAGCCTGGAATCCACAGAGAGCCCCTTAAAAAGGCAGACGAGATCGTGGATCTTCTGTTAGAGAAGATTTTAGCAGATCTGGACTACAGCGGAAAAGAGGTGGCGGTGATGATTAACGGATCCGGAGCGACGCCTCTGATGGAGCTGTTTATTGTAAATAACCGCGTATCAGACGTTCTGGCTGAGAAAGGCGTCAAGGTTTATAAGACGTTGGTGGGCGAGTACATGACGTCCATTGAGATGGAGGGATTTTCTATTTCACTGCTGCGCCTGGACGACGAGCTGAAGGAGCTTCTGGACGCAAAGGCAGATACGCCGGCATTTAAGGCTTAAGAAGCAGACGGCGGGGGAGGCCTTTTGCGCTTCTCCTGCCGTTTCAGATTACAGGATCCGCCGGATAGAGGGCGGCTGTCCTGAAAAATATGAGAACAGGAGATGGGATAATGACAGACAGCGCTAAGATAATTGAACTGCTTGACAAAATCGGAGATAAGATTATAGAGGAAAAGGAGTTTCTGACAGAGCTTGATAAGCCGATCGGAGACTGTGACCACGGCATTAACATGGCCAGAGGCTTCGGCGAGGTGAAGAAAAAGCTGCCGGGTATGGCGGACAGCGACCTGGGAACTATCTTTAAGACTACCGGCATGACCCTGGTATCCACAGTGGGAGGATCCGCCGGACCGCTCTACGGAACGGCTTTTATGAAAATGGGTATGGCTCTGGCTGGAAAGAAGGAAATGAGCTTTAACGAATTCCTGACAGCCTTTGAAGCGGCTGTGGAGGGCGTAAAGCAGAGAGGAAAGTCTGACAGGAGCGAGAAGACCATGTTGGATGCCATGATCCCGGCGCTGGAGGCCATGAAGGCCGCCGCAGCAGAGGGCAAAGACGCAGAAACAGCCTGGAAGGAAGGCACAGAGGCGGCTGAGGCAGGCGTAGAGTACACGAAGACGATTATCGCCACCAAGGGAAGAGCCAGCTATGTAGGAGAGAGAAGCATCGGCCATCAGGATCCGGGAGCGACTTCCTTTACCTTTATGATGGAGACAGTGGGAGCGGCACTTTAGGAGAGGAAGTAAAACGGAGGAGAACAGATGGTAGGAATCGTGATTGTGTCCCACAGTAAGAACCTGGCGGACAGTGTGGTGGAATTTACAGGATTGATGGCTCCTGACGCGAAGATTGCGGCGGCAGGGGGCATGGAGGACGGCGGCTTCGGAACCAGCTTCGAGAAGATTCAGAAGGCCATTGAAAGCGTCTACTCGGAGGAGGGAGTCATTGTCCTCATGGATATGGGAAGCGCGGTGATGACGACGGAGATGGTGCTTGACATGTTTGAGCCGGATACCGTTAAGATGGCGGACTGCCCGCTGGTGGAGGGAGCGGTGGTCGCCACTATCAACGCAGTCAGCGGCATGAAGATGGATGAGATTCTGGCGGCTTTAAGCCAGGTGGCAGGCACGCCGAAATTCTAGATTTAAGACATAAGAAGGAGGGTGGTATATGAGAAGATGGAGAAAGGCGGCAGCGGTCCTTATGGCTGGCGCGTTAGCGGTGGCAGCAGTGTCGGGATGCGCTAAGAAGCAGGATCCCAAAGAAATTTACAGCGCGGCGATGGAGAAGAACAGCGCCCTGGACAGCGTTGACATGGACGTGACGATGAAGATGGCCATGACGGCGGATGAGGAGAGCATGGATATGGAGGTCTCCAGCAACACCAAGATGGATCAGTCGGATAAGGAGCACGTAAAATTCATCACAGCTTCTTCTGTGGCTATGGACGGCATGAATATGGAGACAACCGTATTTTATGAGGACGGCTACTATTACATGGAAGCCATGGGCCAGAAAATGAAATATCCCATGGATCTGGAAAGCCTGACTGCCCAGATACAGGAGAGTGTGGGAAGCACTACGCTTCCGGTGGAAAGCCTGGATACTGTTGAGGTAAAGAAGGACGGGGATAACCAGATTCTCACCTTTACTGCCAATCCGGAGAAGATGAACGATTATCTGGGCCAGGTGATGGGCGCGATGGGAGACGTAAGCCAGGTGTCCGGCCTGAATATGACCATCAATTCTGCAGACGGCGAGTATACGATTGGAAAAGACGGCTATTATACAGATATGAAGATGAATCTGGATCTGTCCATGGAGTCTCAGGGCGCGTCTGTGGGTATGATTCTCGACATAACGGGAACCGTCCACCAGCCAGGACAGCCGGTGGAGATTACCCTTCCCGACACAGCGGACTATGTGGAAATTGATCCAGCCCTGTTAGGAGCCAGCTAGACTGGGCGGAAGGTTAAGAACAGAATAGAAGAACATGAAATGAAGGAGAGCGGCACGTTTCAGGCCGCTCTCCTTTGTCAATATGGAATGGTTATGTAATTGTTATGGAATCTGTTATGGAATCCTTTAGGAAACGGCAGTTATTCCTCTGTCTCCTTATAATTGCTTAAATCATAAGGTGTGGAGAGAATTGCAATAGCAATCACCGTGATCAGCAGCCCTGCAATCATGAGAACGCCGGAACCGTTATGCAGGAATTTAATCACTGCTCCAATGGGAATCAGCGCGTTTCCGAAAAAAAGGAGGATCAGGAAATACACGCGTCCCAGAATGTTTCCATGTTTCGAATCTAAAAATTTCTGAATATTCATTATGAAGGCCACACTCCCATCTTACTCATAATAAAGGTGATAAACACAATGTTCAGCACAGAAATGCAGGCCAGAATGCCGGCATTGAAAAATCTGGACTGAATCACTTTCTTTCCAAGGTATCTGGGATCATTGCCCAGAAGATACCAGGAGTTTCCGGAGATCCAGTTGAACAGAGACTGCATGGCTGCGATAAAGACCACTACCATAACCGGCTTTCCGAAGAACGCGCCTAAGAAGCCGATCTGGGGAGCCAGCACGATAAATGGGTGATACCAGGCCTTGGTATCCTTCTTCACGTTTGTGGACTGATAGAAGGACGTAGCGCAGGTAACGCTCAGTCCGATCATGGACGAGCACACCAGAGCGATGATGCCGATGTAGAAGCCAATCTGGATCCAGATGGATGGAATGACAGATACAAGAGCGCTGCAGAGCTCTGTGGAGTCTGTTGGAATTCCTTCCTTTCCGGCAAAGGCCTCGGCGAAGGCGATGGAGACGAAGGACAGTACCAGAGTAACCGGCACTAAACCTCCGAATACAGCGTCGAATCGTCCCAGAGTTTCGTGATTTTCAGAGTAGCCGCGGGATTCCATGCCGTTGTTGAACAGCACCCAGTCCATAACGCCGATGGTGGCGGTCAGGGAGGCGATCAGCATAACAATACCGTCGATTCCGCTTGGCAGAGTCGGGATTAAGAGTCCCTTGATCATGGCCGGCACGTCGATGCCTGTGACGCAGAGCACGGCGCCGAATACCACCAGCATGATTCCGATTAAGATTTTCATGGCATTCTCTACGATGCGCACGCCCTTTGGGTTATCTCCGGATCCATACATCAGAGATAAGGGAACGGAGACAGCTACCAGAAGAATCCAGCTGATGTTTTTGGGAACGTTGATATTTACAACGGAGAACAGGGCGGTCACGGCGTCCGCGCCCAGGGCGTACTGTCCAAAGTTGTATACGATGGAGGCGATGAAGCAGGCGATTAAGCCTGTGGCCAGACTTCCGAAAAACTTGCCGTGGAACTTGTCCTGAGCCTTGATAACAGATATTTCAGAGGCAGTGACAAAGCGTGTGGACAGAGCCAGCATAAAAAGTCCTAAAGCAAAAGAATAGAGTGGGATCCAGAGCATGTCGTAGCCGTAGGCGGCGCCCAGGGTAACGGAGCTTGCAAAGGATCCTGCGCCCAGCGTGAAGGCGGCGTTCATAAAGCCTGGACCTGAGAGCTTGCAGTAGCCGAAAAATTTCTGCAAGGGCGGTTTTTTGTTCAGTTCACTCAGAAACGCCTTTTCCCGCAGGGCGTTTTCTGAATAACGGGGATTGGTTTCCGTTTGATTCATGTGATGATATCCTCCTGTAGATAATAAGTACGATTTACTTGTCCAGGCGCGTCACGATCATTTCACAGGGCGCGCAGGGGCCGTCAGTGAACAGAGACGGGCGCTCAAATTTGATTTTGCCGAAAAACGCTTCGTTCAGAGCCAGATCAATTTCTTCACAGTAAAGCTTTCCGGCCTGTTCCAGACCGATTTCCCGGAATGCGGTGGAAAACGGACAGACGCGGTTGATTTTCCTGAGCCGATTGCCCTCTACCGAGGACTCGCAGTCCCAGGCCTGATTATCAGGATAATCAGAGTATTCCTCCACTGTGTGGAACGTCACTTCCTTTCCGTCCTTTCGGCTCCGCTCCTTAATGGCGTCTGCCCTTAAATTGGCAAAGCGCCGGACTGCCCTCTTGACGACAGCCTCCCCCTTTTCGTTTCCCATTTCCCGGATGATCTCGTCCGCCATGACGGCAAACAGCTTCGCCATGGTTTCCGTGACCTTTCCAACGGGATCATTTGGATTGTACATATGTTTCCCCCTTTCAACCCATCGCTGTTATTCGATCTATCAGTATTATAATAAATTACCGCAGTAAAGAATGGGAAATGTTGTAAATACCGGGAAAAATGTAGTGAAAAGAGCGGAAAAAAGAATGCCCGGGGAAAAATTTCCCTGGGCATAGGCGGAGACTGGAGAAGGCTTTTCTTTTTCTTCTACACGCCGAACAGCACAAAGGACACTTCAAACCGGCCCTGTTCTGCCCTGATGTTCAGGTTTCCGCCGTATCTTGCCGCAGCTTCCCTGACATTGGACAGTCCCAGGCCGTGCTGTTCCGGGCTTGGTTTCGTAGTGGGGAAACCGGCGCGGACAGGAACGTCCTGGCTCATGGAATTGGAGAATCCGCAGACCAACATATTTTTCTTATACAGAAGCTTGACAGAAATTCTGCGCTGCTCTGGGGATCTGATCAGGCGGCAGGCCTCGATGGCGTTATCCAGAATATTTCCAAAGATAATACTGCAGTCGGCCATGTCGATATTCATATTTTTTATCACCATGATTTCTGTGTCCGTCTGAATGTCTGCTTCCGAGGCCTGCTCCAGCTTGGATGTGAGGACGGCGTCCAGAAAGGGATTTCCCGTATTCATGATACAGCGGCGGGCCGGAGAAGACAGCTGTTCCTGGATGCGCGCAACATAGTCGAGAACCTCCCTGGATTTTCCTTCGGAGAGAAGCGTCTGAACCGTCTGCCAGTGATGCTTCATGTCGTGGTGCAGACGGCGGAATTGTTCGTCCCTGGTTTCCATCTGCCTGTAATGGCGTACCTGCTCGTTTAACTGCTGTTCCAGGCTTTTCCGTTCCAGGCTCTGTCTGTAAATCCGGGCCGTTTCAGGAATGAAAATTGAAAAATTGTAGAGAATCAGGCATACAGAGCCGATCACAAGGCTGCGTATCGCCACCATAGGCTGAAAATTGTAAAACAGCAGATAGATAAAAAAGGTAAAAAAGATAATCAGGATGCCAATGTACACAGTATGCAAAGCTTTATTTTCCGATACCTCAGCGCTTAAAAAGCAGATGCAGACAATCAGCGTACAGATAAAGAGAAACCACAGAGACTGCTCCAGGCGGTAGAACGGAAGGGAACCAGCCATCATGGCCAGAACGGCAGAGAGCAGAACCACAAAGTGAAACAGGTATAAAAAGGTGAAGATGCCGGGATACACTCTGGGAAATTTCAGGCGGATGTACCGGTACAGAAGCACTGGAATAATAAAAATAGACACACATTTGATCATGCCAATGGAGAAGCCGTCCAAAACAGACAGGGCCAGAGAAGACTCACACAGAATCCAGATTCCATAGCCAAAGAAGCAGAAACCGATGGAGAAAATGTAAGTTTGTATTTTGTATACATATTGAAAAACAAATCCGGCGGCCAGAATGACAAACGCGACGAAAAACAGAACTGCCGCCGCCACGATGTGAAGACTTCCGGACATGGCCAGATTACTCAGGAGAGCATTTCGGGATCCGAAGCAGATTCTTGGCGTTTCCGACAGGATATATTCGCCGCAGGATTCGCGAAACAGCAGGCTGGGAGCCGTTTGCAGAGGTTCAAACTGAAGCCTGAGGCGGGAAAAGGAAGATTCTTCCTTCTGGCTCAGGGGGATGTATGCTCTAAGTGACTTCTTAATCATGGTTTATGTCATGGTTAGTGAAGCAGTCACTTAGAGCATTTTCATTTCAGGAGGTACAGCCATGAGAAACGAGAAAATCACCCCACTGTACGAACGATTGAGCCGCGATGACGAGTTACAGGGTGAGAGCAATTCCATAAGTCATCAAAAGCAGATGTTAGAGGAGTTTGCCCGTCGGAATAACCTGCCCAATCCCCGGCATTTCACTGATGACGGGGTCTCCGGCACCCGTTTTGACCGCCCCGGATTTCTGGCAATGATGGAGGAAGTTGAGGCGGGGCGTGTGGAGGCCATTGTTATCAAAGACATGAGCCGTCTGGGGCGTGACTATCTGAAAGTCGGTCAGGTTATGGAGATTTTACGGCAGCACGGTGTCCGGCTGATCGCCATTAACGACGGTGTAGACAGTCTGAAAGGCGATGACGATTTTACTCCCTTCCGCAACATCATGAACGAATTTTATGCCCGCGACACCAGCCGGAAAATTCGCTCGGTGTTCAAGTCCAAAGGCATGAGCGGCAAGCACCTGACCGGCACCGTCATTTATGGCTACCTGTGGGACGAAAAACGGGAACACTGGCTTGTGGACGAAGAAGCCGCCGAGGTGGTACGCCGTATCTTTTCCTTGACGATGGAGGGCTACGGCCCCTATCAAATCTCCAAGCTGCTGTCCGAGGCAAAGGTTGAAATCCCCGCTGTCCATCTGGCACGCTTTGACGAAGGAGTAAACAGGACGAAGCCAGTCAAAGCCCCCTACGGATGGGGTTCGTCCACCATTGTGAGCATTTTGAAAAAGCGTGAGTATTTAGGTCATACGGTCAATTTCAAGACCCGCAAGCACTTCAAGGACAAGAAAAGCCACTATGTTGACGAAAGCGAATGGACGATTTTCGAGAATACCCATGAGGCTATCATCGACCAGGAAACCTTTGACAATGTGCAGCGTATCCGGGGAAACGCCAGACGCTACCCGGACGGCTTTGGGGAGGCATATCCCCTGACCGGCCTGATGTACTGCGCCGATTGCGGCGGCAAGATGTATGTTCACCGCACCTACAACGGCAAGCGCGTCCCGCAGTACACTTGCGGCCAGTATGGGAAGTACCCTATCGGCTCCCTTTGCCCTACACAGCACCGTATCAAGGCCGAAGCTGTTCTGACTCTGATTGCCGATATGCTCCGGGCCATCGCGGAGTATTCCAAGAATGACCGGGCCGAGTTTATCCGCACTGTCCAGGAAACGCAGGCCGCCCAGCAGACCGCCGACATCTCTAAAAAGCGGAAACGGCTGGCTGCCGCCCAAAAGCGGGCCGGAGAACTGGAACGGCTGATTTGCAAAATCTATGAGGATAACGCCCTGGGCAAGCTACCGGACGCCCGGTATGAGGCCCTGGACGCACAGTACGCCAAAGAGCAAGACACCCTCAATGCGGAAATCACAGAGTTGGAAAAGGCCGTTACCGGCTATGAGCAGAGCCGGAAATCAGCGGAAAAGTTTATTGCCCTGATTGACAAATACGAGAATTTCGACACGCTGACAAACACCATGCTCAACGAGTTTGTAGAGAAGATCCTTGTCCATGAGCGCGCCCGCAAAGGTAGCCAGGACACCACACAGGAGGTTGAAATCTACTTCAACTTTGTGGGCCGATATATCCCGCCCGCCTTGCAGCCTGTTCCTCTAACCCCGGAGGAACAGGAAGAACTGCGGAAGAAGGAGGAACGCAAGGACAGGCTTCACCAGAACTACTTACGCCGCAAGGCAAACGGCAAGCAGAAGGAATGGGAAGAACGCTACAACGCAAAGCGCAAAGTGCAACGGGATGCCGCAAAGGCCGCAATCCGGGCCGAGGACATGGAGAAGGGCATTTTTATCCCTGTTAGCCAGTTACCCAGGCAGGAGCCGCACAAGGCCACCTTACCGGCCAGCGCCGCCGTTTAACCATTACAGTGCAAAGGAGGACGAACATGAACGAATTGACTTACATCCGCTGTGGGGATTACTACATCCCCGACCTGAAACTTTCAGAGCGACCGGAGACACCCATCGGCAAATATGGTCGTATGCGGCAACGCTACCTGAAGGAACACCGGCCCGGCCTTTACAGCAGCTTGATTTTGAGTGAAAAGCTATACCCGCACCTGTTGGAGATTGACCGGGCGGTGCGGGAGCGCATAGACGCCATGCTGCCCCGCATGATGGAGGCGGCGGGCGTTACCGAGGAACTGAAAGCCCGTGACCCCATCCGATGGGTGGGGCTGATGAACACGCTGAAAGCGCAGGTGGAGGAAGTTATACAATCCGAGTTAATATGGCAATAGATAAATGAGCGCCGATAATTTTTCGGCGCTCATTTATCATTTCTTTTGACTCATTTTCCGATATTCAACCGGCAATAAACCTGTAGTTCTGCGAAATAGATCGGCAAAATGGCTGGTATGCGTGTATCCCACACTCTCTGCTACTTGTTTGATGGGGTGGTTGGTGTGCCCCAATAAGTATTCTGCTTGGCTGATACGCTGGTTTTGAATGTAGTCCATAATAGTACAACGGTGTACCTGCTTAAAAAGTTTGCGGAGTTTAGTTTCTCCCATGCAGGCAATTTGAGCTAACATATCTATCGTTAGTTCAAACGCATAATGGTCAGAAATAAAAGCTGTCACATTCATAATAGATTTCATATCAACAGGGGATATTGCTATATCGTGAATTTCTTTAGCGTGCTTTTTCCGCTCAATCACCAGAGCAATCGCCTCAGCTACTTTTGCCTGATAAAATAAATGCCCTGCCATACCTGTTTCCTTGTAATCTTCCACCTGCTTGAGCAGGTGGACCATTTCAGGAAAATCGGTTGTTTCATCTACCTCAAGAAATGCATCATAGGGACTGGCATATACACCAGGATACATCCTTTGCAAGTATTCTTCATAATAAGGAGGCATAATTTCGATCCCAACAGAGCGGATCGGAATGTTCCGGTGCATAATCGCCTTAAATTTATTGTAGCCATTCAAGTTGGTCTTGACACAATTTGCGTTTAGCCTGCGATACGGATTTAATTCTTCGCCGGAAATAGATGTGTAATATGCAATATAAAGACTTTCCGGCATATCAAATTCAACCAGTGCCTCTTTATGATATGCAATATCGTGGATTTTGATGGCAAAAAGATTCTCAAAATAGTAGGTCCAAATAAAGCCGTTTCCTATTTCATCATCCATAGCCCATGTCTGACCTAACGAGTTAAACTGCCTGGGGGTATCTACTTGAATCAATTTGTAATCACTTAGAATTTTCTTATAACTTTTTTCTACGGATTCATGCGTCATATAACCTCACCTAATATCCCATTCCAACTTTCTTTAATCCCATTTCAACTTTTGTTTCCGAAATATATTGAACACAAATGAAAAAGATAGTATTCTTACTACTGCATGGTTAGCGAGTTCTAACCATAATATAGCCGACGGAAAGAAAAATGTCAACTTCCGCCGGAAAAAAATCTATTTATTTGGAGGATGACTTATATGGAAACGCAAAAGAAAGGTCTAACTATCAAAGATTTGGTAACGACGGGCATATTTGTGGCGTTACTCACTGTGGCAATGCAAATAGGTGGAATTCCGTTTGGAATAAATCCCGCGACCACTTTTTATATTCCAATAGGAGCGGCTATTTTCGCTGGTCCTGTCTACCTGCTTCTGATTGCAAAGGTCACTAAGCCTGGATCGCTTACGATTACCGGCATTCTGTTAGGAATTCTGTATTTCGTCTTGGGTATGCACTGGGCTATGGATTTGGGCCTTGTTATCGGCGGCATCCTGGCGGACATTATTGCCGGAGTGAAAAAGTATCGGAGTAGCACACTGAACATTGTTGCCTATGCAGTTCAGTGCCTTGGGTTTACGGGCTCCTACATCGTTTATGCAATCAATCCGACGGCATGGGCAGCCTCTATGCTTGAGAGCGGAGGCGCAACGGAGAGTTATCTGGAAACGATGGCAAGCGCGTATTCTCCGATGACGATGGTGATTATGTTTGCGGGTACGATCATCGTTGCTGGGTTAAGCGGCCTGGCCGGAAAAAAGTTGCTGAAAAAACAATTTGAAAAGGCGGGAATTACCGCATGAATAGGCAGACATCCCGCAAATGGCTGTGGATTGATCCGCGCTCCAAAATGCTGATACTGCTGATTTGCGTGGTGGCAGCTACCACAGCACCTAATTTAACATACGAAATGGGTCTGGTGCTGATTATTGCAGTTTTCGCGCTCTTGAGCGGAAAGATCCGTTTGGCAATTATAGGGACTATTGGATATGTGTTTTTTTACGCAATTTCGATGCTGGCGGTAGCACGGGCCAGTGAAGCCTTGCAGACAACTCTACTTGCGTTTTTAGGTATGGTACATAAGATTTATCCCTGCGGTTTCATGGGAGGCATTGTTATTTCAACCACCAAAATCAGCGAATTTTTGTCTGCTATGAATAAACTGCACGCGCCGAAAAGCCTTACCATTCCCCTTGCAATTATGCTTCGGTATATTCCGACCATTCGGGAAGATTGGCATTTTATCAAGGATGCTATGAGGCTGCGGGATGTCTCTCCATCGCTGGGCGGGTTTTTGACCCGTCCAGCGATGACATTAGAGTGCGTCTACGCGCCGTTGCTTATGGCCGCGTCTAAAGCGGCGGACGAACTTTCTATTGCATCTGTGACTCGTGGAATTGAAAATCCAATGCCGCGAACTTGTTATGTGGACATTCGTTTCCATTTTGCGGATGTGCTTGTAATTGCCTGTTTTCTGGCTTATGTAATCACCGGCCAGCTTGTATGAGGAGGCACAATTATGATTCGATTTGAAAATGTTTCCTTTTCTTATGCGGGCAACGCACAGGAAGGTCTGGAGCCGGTTGACCTTACTATTGAAGATGGTGAGTGCATTCTGCTCTGCGGTCGGTCAGGATGTGGTAAGACAACATTCACTCGGCTTATCAACGGACTGATTCCGAACTTTTACCCCGGAAAATTGAATGGCCGTGTCACTGTGAATGGCCTGGTTATCTCCGAAACCCCTATGTACCAAATTGCCGGCCAAGTCGGCTCTGTGTTTCAAAATCCAAGGACCCAGTTTTTCAATACTGATACAGACAGTGAAATCGCCTTTGGCATTGAAAATGCAGCCCTTCCCCTCAGCGAATTACACCAGAGAGTAGCACAGGCAGAAAAAGACTTGAATATCGAAAATTTGTCTGGACGAAGTATCTTTGAATTATCTGGGGGCGAAAAACAAAAAATCGCATTTGCATCGGTGTATGCCATGAATCCCGATGTGTATCTGTTGGATGAGCCATCTTCCAATCTGGATATGGATGCCATTGATGAACTGAAGGAAACCCTTCGCCTATTAAAGCAGCAGGGAAAGACCATTTTAGTGGCAGAACATCGTTTATATTATCTGATGGATGTGATTGACCGTGCTTTTTACTTTGAGCGTGGCCGCTTGGAAAAAGTATATTCTCCCGATGAGCTTCTGGCATTGTCTCAAGAAGATCGGGAGCGGATGGGCTTGAGGGCTACTGATCTGCATACTGTGGAGCCAGTTTATCCGCAAGTCAGAAATGATAAAGCAGCATTGGAACTCAAGAATTTAAGCCTCAGCTATAAGAAACAAAAAATTCTGGAGGATCTGACCATTTCAGTAAAGGCAGGCGAAGTGGTCGGAATTATCGGGCATAACGGTGCTGGAAAAACTACCTTTTCCAGAGCTGTTTGTGGGCTTCATAAGGAGATTGAGGGCAAGATATTCCTAAACAATACAGAACAATCCCGTAAAGACCTTATGAAACGCTCTTATTTGGTTATGCAGGATGTCAATTATGAACTTTTTGCAGAGAGCGTAGAACAAGAGAGCATTTTTGGCATCAAAAACCCTGATAAAGAATTAGCAAAGGCCACTCTGGAGGAACTGGATTTGGCTCAGTTTAGCCAATGGCATCCCAATACTCTTTCAGGCGGTCAAAAACAGCGTTTGGCTGTGGCGGTGAGCATGATCTGCCGGAAGGACCTTTTGGTGTTTGATGAGCCAACCAGCGGCTTAGATTTTGACAATATGCTGCGGGTTGCCCAGTTGATTAACCGATTGGCACAAATGGGAAAGATCGTATTTGTAGCAACGCATGACTATGAATTTGTGTGCCGGGCCTGCAATCGAATTCTGCATCTTGACGACAATAGGCTTGTTAGCAGCTATCAGCTTTGCACAGAAAATGAAGCGCAGCTTCGGTCGCTATTTGCAGTTACATAAAAGGGGGGGAGGAAAATGCACAGTAGACGCAGACAAATATCTATCCTTTTGCGATGGGCCGGTAAAGATAAGTGGTATCTGCTTTTGTCCGTTCTGTGTTCCACAATCAGCGGACTTTGTACTATGGTTCCCTACTATGGGGTTTATCAGTTGATGGCAGCAGGTTTCGGCGGATGGATCAGTTATCCTGTAATTTTGGAAAACTCAATTCTCATTATAGCTGCCATGCTGATCCGTTTCATTTTATTTGGGAGTTCTGGTGTCCTTTCTCACAAAGGGGCTTATGGAGCACTGTTCAAGGTGCGGTGTATGGTAGTCAATCATATGGCTCAAATCCCATTAGGGGCACTGGATGAACGCAGTACCGGGAATATAAAAACCGTATTGAATGAGGATATTGAACGGCTGGAATTGTTCCTTGCTCACAATCTGCCCGAGCTGGTCTACTATCTGATTGGCCCGGTTGCTGTCTTTTTCTACCTTCTGACGGTTAATGTTCCGCTGGCGTTACTCACACTGATCCCCATGTTGCTGGCCTTTGCGGTTATGAGTGTACTCTTTCGCAGGACGGAGGGCATGATGGGACGCATGAATCGTTCTGTTATATCATTGAATTCTATCATGATTGAGTACATCAGCGGAATGAAACTCATTAAAGCGTATAATATGGGGAGCAAATCTTTCCAAAAATTCTCCGATGCTATTCAAGAAGAAAACGATGTCTGGAACGCTGTTTCTAAAAAAATGGGACCTCCATATGCCGCTTTTGTGGTTATCATTGAATGCGGCATTTTGCTTATGGTGCCGATTGGCGGAATGTTCTTCCTCAATGGCTCGATTGCCTCCAGCGTTTTTCTTTTATTCGCTTATATCGGTTCTTTGTACTTGACAGAGATTCGTCCACTTCAAGAGTTGGGCAGTAACTTTGCGGAAGTCCTGACTGGTGTAACAAAAGTACAGGAAATACTTGATATTCCGACTTACAATGCCACAGGCGATTTCCCTAAAGGTCATAGTATTGAATTAAAAGATGTTTGCTTTTCTTACGATGGAAAAAACAATGTGCTGGAGCATTGTAATCTTGCAATTAAGGATGGGGAAAAGTTGGCTCTTGTAGGCCGATCTGGTGCTGGTAAAAGCACGATCATTGAGTTGATTTCCCGTTTCTATGATGTGCAAAGTGGCGAAATATTGATTGGCGGTAAGAATGTCAAAGAAATTCGCTATGAAACTTTGCTTGAAAATGTGGCAATCGTATTCCAGAAGACCTTCCTAACCCGTGACAGTGTTTTAGAGAATATCCGTATGGGGAGCAAAGCCAGCCTGGAAGAAGTTCGGACGGCCGCAAAAGAGGCCCAGATAGATGATTTCATCATGTCGCTTCCAGAAGGTTATGACACCAAAGTGGGGAGCTTCGGTACGCGCTTTTCTGGAGGAGAAAAACAGCGTATCGCTATTGCGCGTGCAATTTTGAAAAATGCGCCTATTCTGATTTTAGATGAAGCGACATCTGCGGCTGATCCTGAAAACCAAGTAGAAATAGACAAAGCCATCGAAAATCTATGCAAAGGGAAAACAGTCATTATTGTGGCTCATAGGCTAGGGGCTATCAAAATGTGCGATAGGGTGGCCGTGGTAGAAAACCGTACCGTTACCTGTGTTGGCACTCACACAGAGGTGCGGGAAAGAAACGAATATTATCAAAAGGCTTGGGAGGACTACGAAGCGGCCAGAGCCATGACTTATCAAATGGAAGGAGGAAAGGTCTGATGGAGCAATATAAACCATTTCAAAAAAACCGGAACTTTTATCTCGGCGTTGGCTGTACCATTTTGGAAGGGTTATTGTCTGGCTGCAATTTTATGATTTTGTACTTGGTCATGCAAATGATGCTCCAGAAAAAATTTTTATTACAGCCGCTCCTTGCCATCACAGGTTTGCTGGCTGGTATCTTTCTCCTGCGTTTGCTGATCTATGGCTTTGGTTATACCCAAGGTCAGATTGGTGGTGCAGCAGTTAGCAAGCAGATACGCCTTTGCTTGGGAGAAAAAATCAAGAAAATACCTCTCTCCCGATTTACTCAGGGGCAGACGGGTCAGTACATCAACACTATCACAAGCGATGTTACAAATTATGAAAAAATCTTGACGCATAAGGTGGGCGATTTGGCAAAGAACATTTCCCTCTCACTTATGCTGACTGTGTTTGTCTCAACTATCTGGTTGCCTGGAGGTATTATATTTTTGGCAACGGATTTTTTGCTGATTCCGGCAATTTGGTTTTCATTCCGGGCCGTCAAAAAATATGGAAACAGGAAAAACCAAATCAGCGCAGAAAATGTCAGCAGTATCGTTGAGTATGTGACTGGTATCCAAACCTTTCGGGCCTATGGAATCGGCGGGACAAAAAATGAAGCTGTCACTAAGGCGATGAAAGACTTTAGTGACATCAGCTACATATATGAGGCCAACACGATTCCGCCGGGATCTGTTTTAGGCGCATTGGCGTGGTGTAGCTGCCCAGTTATCATGCTTGCCGCCTCTAATCCCCTACTTAGTGGTTCGATGGATTTAGTCACATATTTAATGCTCTGCATGATGCCACTCTTTCTCGCAAAGTTGGAAACTACCATTTATGTTGATTTGACCAGCTACAAGAACTTAACCATCTCAAAGCGTCAGATTGTGAAAATTTTTAACGAGTCTGAAGAATGTGGAGCCACAGAGCCTTTTGTATCGCAAAATTATGATATTGAATTCCAAGACATAGATTTTTCCTATGTTCCGGGGGAGCCTGTATTGGAACACATCTCGCTCCATATACCAGATCAGAAACTTACTGCTATCGTGGGGGACTCCGGTTCCGGCAAATCCACCATTCTGAACCTGATTGCAAAATACTACGAGGCCAATGGAGGAACCATTTCAATCGGCGGCAAACCTATCAACCATGTGGCCGCAGAGCGTGTACTGGAACAAATCTCTATGGTAGATCAGGATGTATTTCTCTTTGATGATACCATTCGTGAGAATATCCGGCACGCCCGCCCCAATGCCACGGACAAGGAAATCGAGGCTGCCTGCCGGGAGGCTAATTGTGACGGCTTCATCCGCAAGATGGAAAAGGGATACGATACGCCGACCGGCGAAAACGGAAACCTTCTCTCTGGCGGTGAGCGTCAGCGAATTTCAATCGCCCGCGCTATCCTGAAAAACAGCCCGATCCTGCTTTTGGATGAAGCAACGGCGTCCCTTGACATCGAGAACGAACTGGCAGTAAAGCAGGCCATCGCCAATCTGCTGAAAGAGAAAAAGACTGTGGTAATGATTGCTCATACCCTTTCCATCGTCAAAAATGCAGATCAAATCCTTGTGGTATCTGGCGGAAAGATTGCTGAAGCCGGTACTCACGATGAATTGCTGGCTAAAGGCGGAAAGTATGCGGCCATGTGGAACGCCGAACAGAAATTATCTGCATAAGGGAGGTCTTAATGAAACTTCATGCGTCCGGAGAGGACTACCTGGAAACCATCCTTGTTCTCCAAAAGAAACTCGGCATGGTGCGCTCCGTAGATGTGGCCCGGCACATGGAGGTGTCCAAGCCCAGTGTGTGTCATGCGGTGGCAACCCTACGGGACGGGGGCTTTCTCACGATGGACGAGGATTACTTTCTCCATCTGACCGATGTAGGCCGCGAGGTTGCCGAAAAAATCTACGAGCGCCATTGTTTTTTTACTGAGCAGCTTATCGCAGCAGGCGTCGACCCTGAAACTGCGGAGGCCGACGCCTGCCGGATTGAACACATCATCAGCGACGAGAGCTTTTCACGGCTGAAAGAGGCAGCCGCACAAGAGCAAGAATAAACTGAATAAGGCAAGCTATCCTGCCCCGCCAGACGGGAAAGAAAAAAACCGTTGCAGGGCAGGTAGCTTCGTGCGCTCATAATGAATTTTTAGAGTATTGCGGCGGTTTTGAGAAATCAAGGCCGCCGTTCCTTATGCCCTCGACAAAGGAGTGATGCCTACACGCTGACACGGGCGGCTTTAGGAGGGAGCCGCCATGAAGCACACTGACCGCCGACAAATTCAGACGATATTTCACTACCGTCAAAAAAAGCCCAGTCAACGAACAGGCCCCGTCTGGCAGCCGGTGCGAAAATTGTCATTCTGTAAGTGAATATTGGAGTTTTTGCGCTCGAATAGCTTTCTGCTGTCCGGGCGTTTTTTCATACCTGTGGGGCCGTAACATCGGGCCAGCATGGCCCGAACCCTGGCCCCAGTGCCGTTCTCCGCCGCCCCATTCAGATTTACCAAAAAAATCTGAATGGAGGAAAGGCAGATGGAAGTTACCATCAATTATAACGGACAAGCTGTGGCCGTGGAGGTTACGCTGGAAGTCTATGAATTTCTTGACCGGGCCGATCATAAAACGGAGAACCTGTTCCATGAACAGCGGCGGCATTGGGATGGCCGGGAGTTTGACGAGTACATAGCTTTTACCGAGGGCGTGGGCGTTTACAGTGAAACGCCGGAGGAATACCTTTGCCGCATGGAAACGCTGCATGAGCTGATGGCTGTTCTGGACACCTGTACCGAGGCCCAGCGCCGCCGGTTCCTGCTCTATGCGCTTGACGGGCTGAGCCTTGCAGAGATCGGTGTGCTGTGCAGCTGCTCCAAAGTGGCTGTTTATCAAAGTGTGGAGGCGGTCAGAAAAAAATTTATAAATTTCTTTGAGAACAGGCTTAACGAATGACCTGTTTTCTGGCTACCAAGTGAAAGGGATCATTTCCCTTATCTCAGCGAGGGGCGGACAGCGGACGAGCTGTCCGCCTCTCCGATTTTCAGGAGGTAAGCCTATGAAAACAATCAATCTGCGGTGGATGTATCCCCACTACCGGCATGACGAGTTTGTGGATGTTACGGACGAGGTATGGGCAGCGATGTATCAGGCCAAGCGGGAGATGGAGAACTATGAGCGTCGGAAAGTCTACCACCGCGCCTACTACTCTCTGGACGCATACAGCTGGCTGGAAAATTACGCACTGGAACACAGCAGATCGCCGGAAGATATTTTGCTGGAACGAGAAGAAATGACCATCCGCCTATACCTGATTGCAGCTCTGCCGGTGGCTCTGGCTCATGCCACTCCGACACAGGCCCGCCGTGTTCACGCCTACTACATTGCTGGTATCAAGCAGCCGGAAATCGCCCGGAGAGAGGGTATCCATAGCAGTAAGGTCAGCGTTGCCATCCACCGGGGGCTGCGGAATATGCGCCGCTGCTATGATGGCCTTTTCCAAACAGAGTGAGGGCGTGCCTATGCAGACCATCAATCTCAAACAATATTATCCATTTTGCAAAGAAGACATTTTTGTGGAGGTGTCCGATGAGATCGTCGAAGCGTTTCTTCTGGACAAGAGAGCCGAGGCCGCCAGAGATCGCAAGATGTTCCGGTATAAGGCGTTTTATTCCCTCGATTGTAACGATGGAATCGAAAATGCCGCCATCGGCTGGGCGCAGCCATCGCCGGAGGACTACCTGATAGAAAAAGAAGAATTAGCCGAATACGAAGAACTGATACGGCGATTGTATGAAGCCATTTCTTTCCTGCCGCCTATGCAGGCTCGCCGTGTCCATGCCCGCTATATGCTGGGTATGAAAGTGAAAGATATTGCCGCAATGGAGGGTATCACGCCATCACAGGCGGGAAAATCCATCCATGCCGCACTGCGGAGGCTGCGCCGGTACTTTGCGCGTCAGAAATGGACGGTCAATCTATGAGTATTTCCAAAGAAAAGAGGTGCCTGACATGAACGAAAAAATTACAGCCCACCCCCAAAAAGAAGAACGGGAGAAAGTCCTGAAGGAGATTCGGCAGCTTGAAAACCGAAAGAAGATTTTGGAGAACAAGCAGCGGAACGAAGAACGCAGGGTTCGCACCCGCCGCCTGATTGAGCGTGGAGCCGTTTTGGAGGGGATTTTCCCGTTGGCTCCCGACCTTTCCGGCGCGGAGGTCAAAGCATTTCTGATTACCCTGTCCCATCTTCCGGGGGCTGCGGAATTGACTGCAAACCTGCCAAAATCCGGGGACACGCCATAAGTCCCTTGTTTACAAGGGCGCACTTATACACCGTTGCCGGTGTCGTGCGCCCTGCCGGGGCTGTTGCGTACTTCGTCCGCGATGGGGCGCTACGCTCCCCAAACCCCTTGTGCGCTCTGCGCAGCCAGACACCCGCTTTGCGTTTGTCCGGCTCCACAGAGCCTGTTATCCCCTCACTGAAAGGAGGTGTTCCCCATAGATTTCTGTCATATCCCCGTCAGTATCATCAAGCGCAGCGCGGGCCGTTCTGCTGTTGCCGCAGCTGCTTACCGCAGCGGAACCAAGCTAACAAATGAATGGGACGGCATGACCCACGACTACACCCGGAAAGGCGGCATTGTTCATGCGGAGATCATGCTGCCTGCCCACGCCCCGCCGGAATTTGCAGACCGTTCTATCCTCTGGAACAGCGTGGAGCAGATCGAGAAAGCCAGGGACAGCCAGCTTGCCCGTGAGATCGAGGCAGCTCTGCCCCGTGAACTGTCCGGTGAACAGCAGCTTGCCCTTGTGCGCGCCTATGTGAAGGACAACTTTGTGGACAAGGGGATGTGCGCTGATTTTGCCATCCATGACAAGGGAACCGGCAACCCCCATGTCCATATCATGCTGACCGTCCGGCCCTTAAAAGAAAACGGCGCATGGGGCGCGAAGTGCCGCAAGGCATACGACCTGGACGAAAACGGCCAGCGCATCCCGGACGAGAGAGGCGGCTGGAAGAACCACCGGGAGGACACCACCGACTGGAACGACAAAGGGAATGTGGAGATTTGGCGAGCAGCATGGGCGGCTTATACCAACCGGGCATTGGAGGCAGCCGGTCAGCCTGCCCTGGTAGACCACCGCAGCTACAAGCGACAGGGCATTGATAAAATCCCCTCTGTCCACCTGGGGCCAGCGGCCAGCCAGATGGAGAAGCGCGGCATCCGCACCGACAAGGGGGAAGTCAACCGGCAGATCGCCGCCGACAACAAGCTGCTGAAAGAAATCAAGGCCCGCATTACCCGTCTTTATCGCTGGTCGAAAGCCGAAACGGAAAAACCACAAACACAGCAAAGCAGCTTGACAGCTTTGTGGGAGGCTCAGCAGCAGTTGAACGCTCCCCACACCCGCACCGGCAAAATCCGGGCTTTGCAGGAAAGCGCTGCACTATTCAGCTTTTTGCAGGCAAACGGCATCCAGTCTATGCAGCAGCTTCATGAAAAAATCGCTGATATGAACAGTTGTTACTATGACCTGCGGGGAAAGATCGTCAAGGCTGAGCGTCGGATCGCCATTCTTACCGAACGCGGGGAGATGTGGAAACAGTACAACCAGTACAAGTCCATCCACAAGCAACTTGCCAAAGTAAAGCCGGAAAAACAGGAACAGTTTGAACAGCGCCACAGCCGGGAACTGATCCTCTATGACGCAGCGGCCCGGTATCTGAAAGAACTGAAAGACAGCGGCGAGGCAATCACCCCGAAGGCATGGCAGCTGGAAATTGACCAGCTGGCCGCTGGAAAGCAGACGGACACGCTTGCCATGAAATCCATGCGGGAGGATTTGAAAGCAGTGGAACGGCTCCGCAAAACCGCCGAGCAGCTGTCCAGACAGGAACGGAACAAGTCTCATGACCGGGAGCCGGAGCGGTAAGGGCTACCGCGTTTCACGACATACTTTTGCACACAGAAAAACCGCCGTACAGGTTTCCCCATACGGCGGCAGATGGTTTATTTGCCGAACAAGTCGCTGTGCGACCCGGTGCGGGCAAGCGTCAGCACCAGCACATCATCCTCGATACGGTAAATGAGCAGCCAGTCCGGGAGAATGTGACATTCCCGATGGCCCACCCAATCGCCGGACAAATCGTGATCGCGGTTTTTATCCGGCAGCGGTTCGCCCATCGACAGCAGCGCCACGACCTGTTCCAGCAATTCGATTTTCAGGCCGCGCTTGATTGCCCGCTTGTAGTCCTTTTTGAAAGCGGTCGTGTACTTGACGGTGTACTTTGTTTTCCTCATTTTTTCAGGTCGGCAAACAACTCGTCAAGGTCATTGTATCCCTTTACAGACGGGTCTTTTGCAATCCTTTCCGCTTCCAGCATGGCAGCAATCGTTTCCTTGTTGGGCTGTTCCAGCTTCACCTCAAAGGGAATGCCGCCCTCACGAAGCGACTGGCGCACGAAGATGTTGAACGCCGTGGATAAATTCATGCCGAGTTCCGCAAACAGGGCGTCGGCCTGTGCCTTCAAATCCGCGTCCATGCGGATGCTGATGTTTGTGGTATTTCCAGCCATATCATCAACCCCTTTCTGCTGGTACTTTTAGTATATGCCATTTGCACGAAGAAAACAATACTTTGCACGAATATTTAACAGTAAATTCATTGAAGGAGGTCACTGTATGAAGCAAATTATTTTGCCCGTCACTAGCCACCTGAATATCCGCCTGCCCCTTGCCCTCTTGCAGCCGGAATCGGCAGACGCGCCCACCGGCCCGGAGCCGGAGGCCCATGCCTGCCAGGGCTGCGGCAACTGCGGCGGGTGTGGGAAGTGCCAGCATGAAAAAAAGCAAGCCTGAACCTATCCCCGTCATGGATTACCGCCAGTACCGCAGAGTGCGGAGGCTGGTGCATGAGTGCTGTAACTACATCGACGGAAACTGTATCGCCCTGGACGATGGGGAGGAATGTGTCTGTGTCCAGTCTATTTCCTACTCCCTGTTGTGCAGGTGGTTTCGGACGGCGGTATTGCCGCAGGATAAGGAACTGGAAACGGCGCTGTTCCACCGGATGAATGCGAAGAAATGCGCCGTATGCGGGGCGCTGTTTACCCCCGGTTCCAACCGGGCCAAATACTGCCCAGAATGTGCCGCACGCATGAAGCGGATCAACGCCGCAAAGCGCAAGCGGAAACAACGGGAGAAATGTCACGCTTTAGGGGCTGAAAAACCCTTGTAAATCAAGGATTTTTTCGAGGGTGTCAAAGGCAGGCTGATAGATTTATCCTCCGACCCCTAGAACGGCCTTAAAATGCGTACAGAATCCCAAGAGAAACCCCAAGGAGGAACCCTATGTCAGACAACCGAAAATATTATTACCTGAAACTCAAAGAAAACTATTTTGACGATGATTCCATCGTGCTGCTGGAAAGTATGCAGGATGGTGTGCTGTATTCCAACATTCTGCTCAAGCTGTATCTGAAATCGCTGAAACATGGTGGACGGCTTCAACTTGACGAGGACATTCCTTACACGGCGCAGATGATCGCCACCATTACCCGCCAGCAGATCGGCACTGTGGAGAGAGCCTTGCAGATCTTTTTGAAGCTGGGTCTTGTGGAAGTGCTGGACAGCGGCACATTCTACATGAGCAACATCGAACTTTTAATCGGCCAGTCCTCTACCGAGGCCGAGCGAAAGCGGGCTGCAAGGCTTCAAAATAAGGCTCTTTCTGCGCCCCGGACAAACGGCGGACATTTGTCCGACATTCGTCCACCAGAGATAGAGATAGAGTTAGAGAAAGAGATAGAGATAAAGAGAGAGATAGAGAAGGGACGCTCCGCCCGCGCCTATGGCCGTTACCAGAATGTTTTCCTGACGGACGAGGAACTGGCAGACTTGCAGGCCAGTTTTCCCACTGTATGGGGCCAGTACATCGAAAAGCTGTCCGAATACATGGCCTCTACCGGTAAGCGGTATCAGAGCCATGCCGCCACCATCCGGCGCTGGGCCGGTGAGGACGCCAGGAAAGCGGTCCCGCCCTCCCGCAACCGGGATTACAGCGTAAAGGAGGATGAAACCGTATGATTGAGATTACCGCAGAAATCCGGGCGCTGATCGACAAGGCAGCCGCCGGTGTGGAGCTGGCCGGGGACGAGTACATAGACCCGGCAGACGGCCTCATTCACTGTAAGAAGTGCGGCGGCCAGAGGCAGACTGTTGTGCCATGCTTTGGGAAACCGGGCTACTTCATGCCCCGCTGTATCTGCCAGTGCCAGCGGGAGGCCGAGGAACAGCGCAAAGCCGCCGAGGAACGGCAGCGCCGCATGGAGCGTATCAAGCGGCGGAAGGCCCAGGGCCTGCAAGACCGCTATCTGTACGACTACACCTTTGCCAACGACAACGGCAAAAATCCCCTGATGGACAAGGCCCGCTCCTATGTGGAGAACTGGAAGGAGGCTTACAAGAATAACACCGGCCTGCTGCTGTTTGGGGATGTGGGAACCGGCAAGTCCTTTTTCGCCGGTTGTATTGCCAACGCCCTGCTTGACCGGGATGTGCCGGTGCTGATGACGAACTTTCCCACCATCCTGAACCGCCTGACGGGGATGTTTTCCGAGGACAGGGCCGACTTTATCGCCAGCTTTGACGAGTACGACCTGCTTATCATTGACGATCTGGGTGTAGAGCGCAGTACCGAATATGCCATGGAGCAGATGTTTTTCGTCATCGACAGCCGCTACCGCAGCCGCAGGCCCATGATTATCACAACAAACTTGAAACTGTCCGAGCTGAAAAACCCGCCTGATCTGGCCCACGCCCGTATCTATGACCGTATTTTGGAACGGTGTGCGCCGATTCTTTTTGACGGGAAGAATTTCCGGGAAGAAAATGCCGGGGCTACCCGACAGACAGCAAAAGACATTGTAAACAGTAAGCAAGACTGATTTTTTACCGGGCGGCACAGACCCGTTCGGAGAAAGGAGCGCCATGAACAGAGAACCCCGTACTATGCAGGTGGCAGACGCCGCTACTGCGTCCAGAGCGCCGGAAAACACGCCAGCGATGGTAAAGAAAATCGGTAAGACAACCTACAAGGTTCATGTCCATTTCAGCAATACCAGCACAGAAACCATGAGCGATAAAATCAAGCGTATGCTCAAAAATGAAATTCAGCAGATGTGACAGACTGATAAACGAAGCCGCCTTGTGCTAAACTGATAATGGTACGCACCAAAATTTTTGTCAAGGAGGACACGAAAATGCTTTACACAGAAAAAGAGAAGCATGAAATTGAACGAGTAAAGGAGGTCTTTGCGGAACATCTGCGGCAAAGCCCTGATTTTGAACTGCTCTGGTCGGACAAGGTAGGCTATGTCTGGCTGGCGATTGGCGTCAATCCGCTTTATGTGGATACTGGCATTAGGATAGAATCAGCTGCTGATCTCTGCGGCAGGTGTTTGGATGATGTTGCTACGGATGTTTTATATATGACAGGCAACGATCATGCACTGGAGAAAGCCGATCCGCTGGAATTGGCGGAAATCAAGCGGCGCTGGGAGCCATATATCAACCAGCTGCCAGACTATGCGTATCTCTGCAAAGACCTGCTGAACGGAAAAATGTAATCTGTCAAACGAGGTGTCAGGAGCCATACGGTGCTTCTGGCACCTTTTTTGTGAATTTGATTAAAAAGTCCTTGACAATTTGTCTCTGGGAATGAGAAACCAGGTTTCAGAATCAAGCGCAAAGGTTTCGCAGCTGTCAGGCACAGGGACTTTCCTTCCGTCCGCCCATATTTCTGACGGCAGCAGAAAGAAAGAGTATCTTCTTCCGCCTCAGAGCTTTCAAAATGAACGGCTCCGTTAGACTTTGTCAGATCCAGAAAGACGTGGTAGGAGTCAGTGGGACGTTCGTTCTGAAGGGAGAGGAGAAACACTCCGGACACAGCCAGAAAGAACACCCAGAATATGCGGTAAATGCGGTTTGCTATGGAAATTCCTCCTCTAAATCATGGAAAGGCTGTTCAGAAGGTAATTCTGGTACTGCTCCACTGCCCCGGCATACTTCTGTCCAATGGGAATGACTGTCTGATCAACGCAGACAAACTCCCGTCCCTGCAGATAGTCTACATTCTCAAAATTGACGATGTAGGAACGGTGGACCCGTTCAAAGGAAGCGGAAAGAAGCTGCTGTTCCAGATCCTTAATGTTGCCGTAAAACTCAATCGCAGGCCCATTTTTCAGATGAATTTCAATAATTCTGTTTTTCACTTCAAAATACACAATATCCCGAAGCAGAACAGACCCAATGGTTTTGCCGAATTTATAGGTAAAGGACTGGCGCTGGCTTTTTTCAGCCAGGGAAACGGCCCGCAGAAGCACCGTTTCGATTTTTCCCGTGCCCACGTCCTGCTTTAAAAGGTAGTGGAGCGGCATCACGTCCAGGGCTTCGAAGACGTGTTCCTTGCTGACGGTGAGAAAAATAATCTGGGCTGTAGGGCTGACGGCCCGGAGTCTGGCGGCTGTCTCCACGCCATTGAGCTGTTTCATCAGAATGTCGAGAAAATAGATATCAATGGGCTGTTTCATTTCTTCTAAGTGAAATAAAAGCTCTTCACCGGAGCTGAAACGGCAGACAGAAGCGCAGATACCGTGTTTTTTGCAGACGTCCTGAATCAGCCCGCTCAGACGGCTTCCCATAGCGTCGTCATCATCGCAGACGCAGATATGTATCATAAAATAATCCCCCTTCAATCCAGACGCCAGGCATTTAGAACAAGACGGTTTCCTGCACTCCGGCGTTCCAATCAAATTATATAGGAAAGCAGGGGGAAAAGCAACGAAGAGGCGGTTCACAAACAGCTTTTTATATGTTAGAATAGACTGCATTCATTACATTGTCAGATCGGAATAGATTCGCGGAGAGGGAAGCTGTCAGATCTGGCCAGATTCACAGGCAGGAAAGAAGAGGACAGAGATATGAAGATAGCAGTTGCTTATGACAACGGAAACGTATTTCAGCATTTTGGAAAAACAGAATATTTCAAGGTTTATGAAACAGAGAATAACCAGGTGGTTTCAAGCGAGGTGATCAGCTCCAACGGAGAGGGACACGGCGCTTTAGCAGGCGTTCTGGCAGCGCAGTCCGTGAACGTGCTGATCTGCGGAGGCCTGGGCGGAGGAGCACAGACGGCTCTCGACGAGGCTGGAATCCAGGTGTTTTCCGGCGCCCAGGGAAGCTGCGATGAAGCTGTGGAGGCTTATCTGAAGGGAGAGCTGGTTTCCACAGGCGTAAACTGTGATCACCATGACCACGAGGAGCATGAAGAGGGCCATTCCTGCGGAGGCTGCGGAGGCGGATGCAGCGGCTGCGGAGGCGGATGCGGTTCTCAGCCGCAGATTATCATGGAGGGGCGCAATGCAGGAAAGCTGTGCCGTGCTCACTACAGAGGAACGCTCAACGACGGAACACAGTTTGACTCCTCCTATGACAGAGGCCAGCCATTAGAGTTTATCTGCGGAGTAGGCCAGATGATCAAGGGCTTTGACGCGGCAGTTGTGAATATGGAGCCGGGCCAGTCAGTGGACGTTCATCTGATGCCGGAGGAGGCTTACGGCATGCCGGATCCGGATGCTATTTTTACAGTGGAGATTGCGCAGCTTCCAGGAGCAGAGAATCTGGAAGTCGGCCAGCAGGTTTACCTGTCCAATCAGTTCGGCCAGCCCTTCCCGGTTAAGGTAACGGCAAAGGACGAGACAAACATTACCTTTGACGCGAACCACGACATGGCAGGCAAGGAGTTAAACTTCCATATTGAGCTTCTGGAGACAGAATAAGCAGAAAGCGGACTGCTGAAATTTCATATTGCAGATAATCAGAAAAAGAGATTTTCCGACGCCTTCCCTATGGGGAGGCGGGAAGGTCTCTTTTTTGATTTTTATGGCGGAAAGAGGTCCGGCCTGCACGTCTCAGACTGTATAAAGAATATCAATAAGCAGACTTTTTTATGGATAAAATCAATTTCTTATTTGTTCCAGATTGTGGTAGCCTAATAGTTAGAAAATTTAGGAAACAAGGAACAGGAGAGGAAACAATGTCGGAACATGTGCAGGCTGTTATGGAACACAATTCGGAATTGAAACAGCGGGGAAATCTTCCCCGCCGTGAATTAAAGGAACTGGAAGAGAAAGAGAAAACTCCGGTTCAGAAAGTGGAAGAAGCGCTGATCATGGCTCTTCCTGCCGTATGCGGGGCCGCGGCTTTATCGGAGTACCTTTTGATTCCGGATTTAGCAAGAAATAAGAATCCCATGTACTATGTGTACGTGCTGGCTGCCATGATGGCAGCCTACTTATGCGCGGGTCTCTTTGCTGCCTTTAAAAGACGGAGGGGAAATAAGGTTTACTATGAGAAACTGCGCTATGGGGCGCCCCGCATTTCGGCTCTTTTTCTGCTTCTGGCGCTGTATGATTATCTGACTCTTAAGACAGGTACGCTGACGCAGCCCTTTGTCCCGTGCATGAACTTTATTATCAACGCGTTTGTATCGGATTACCCCATGTTAATCGAGTGTACCATGCACACGCTGCGGCTTCTGATGATCGGCTATGTGATCGGCGTCAGCCTGGGACTGGTAACGGGAATTACCTGCGGCTATTCCAGGCGGGTGCGCTACTGGGTTGACCCGGTCATCAAATTTCTGGGGCCGATTCCGACCTCTACCTGGATTCCTGTGATTATGGTAATCGCCTCCTCCCTGTTTGCGGGAGCGGTGTTTATCATTGCCCTGGGTTCCTGGTTTGCCGTCACAGTGGCCTCTCTGACCGGAATCTCCAATGTGGACAAGGACTTTTTCGAGGCGGCCAGAACTCTGGGCGCCAGCAAAAGGCAGCTGGTGTTCCGGGTGGCGATTCCCCACGCCATGCCGTCGATTCTGCAGGGCTGTACCCAGGCCATGAGCTCTTCCTGCGTGGCTCTTATGATCGCGGAGATGCTGGGCGTAAAGGCCGGACTTGGCTGGTATATGACATGGCAGACGGGCTGGGCCAGCTATGATAAAGTATTTGCGGCGCTGTTTGTGATCTGCCTGATCTTCACTCTTGTTACCAAGGCGCTTGAGGCGGTGAAGCATCATGTGCTCCGCTGGCAGAATGGAGTTGAAAAGTAATGGAAGATAAAAAGGTAACATTAAAGCTTGAAAATGTGAGCAAGGTGTTCGCGAAGGTAGAGAGCGACGACGTGACGCACGCCTTATATAACGTAAACGCCCAGATGGAGAGCGGGGAGTTTATTTCTCTGGTAGGCCCGTCCGGCTGCGGAAAATCCACCATTCTCCGCCTGGTGGCAGGCCTTATTACCCCGACTCTGGGGACGGTTTCTGTCAATGGCGCAGTGGTTGAGGGACCGGATCCGAACCGTGGGATGGTATTCCAGAAGCCCACGCTGTTTCCATGGCTGACGGTTGAGAAGAACATTGCCTTCAGCCTGGAAATGCAGGGAAAGCTGAAGGGAAATGAAGAGAAGGTTCAGAGGATGTTAAATATCATCGGTCTGGAGCAGTTTAAGGACGATTATCCGGGACAGCTCTCAGGCGGCATGGCCCAGAGAGTGGCTCTGGTCCGTTCCCTGATCAACGAGCCGGATATTCTGCTGTTAGACGAGCCTCTGGGCGCTCTGGACGCCTTCACCCGCATGAACATGCAGGATGAAATTTTAAATATGTGGGCCGATACCAGGCAGCTGGCCCTGATGGTCACCCACGATGTGGACGAGGCTATCTATATGGGAACCAGAGTGCTGGTGATGGACGCCAATCCAGGCCGCATTGTGGCAGAAATTAAGATTGACGGGGCTTTTCCGAGAGATCGTTCCTCCGCGCAGTTCGTGGAGTACAGAAACGAGATTTTGAATCAGCTGCACTACGGCGGAAAAAGAGGTTAACTGCTTTGCTTTGAAATCGCCTCAGACGATTTTAAGAATAAAAAACGAAGGAGATAGGGAACTATGAAAAAGAAACAGATTGCAGCATCATTACTGGCCCTTACAGTGGCATGCAGCATGACGGCGTGCTCCGGTAAGCCGGAGGAGGCGGCTGATACGACGGCGGCTGCCGCAGAGCAGGGAGAAATTGCCGGCGACACAAACAACGACGGCCAGATTGATATGGGAGTGGACGAGAATGTAGAGGTAAAACAGGAGAACGCGTCAGAGCATATGGACTCCTTCGAGGCTTCCACATCCGGAAAATGGGAGGCCATGTTCACTCCTGTCGATATGGAAGGACGCGCCATTGACATGGCAGATTTTGACCTGACTCCAACGGAGGAGGAGTTAGAGGCGATGAAGAAAGAGCCGGCTTACGGACAGAAGGTGCTCTACTACATGGCGGACGGATGTACGGCAGGCCCGACGGTGGCAGCCCACCTTGGATACTACGAGGAGGCTGGACTTGAGGCAGAGGGCGTAAAGGGAAATTCTTATACAGAGGCCCTTGGAAGCGGCCAGGCGACCGTTGCGGTAGGACACATCGCAACCATGCTGGTTCCGATTACCAATAATGTAGATATTACCTTTGTAGGCGGCGCCCACATTGGCTGCAAGTCCTTATACGTGCTGGCTGACAGCGAGTACAATACAACGGAGGATCTGAAGGGAACGAACATTTCCGCTCCTAACGGAATCGGAAAATCCGACTACAACATTACATGCCTGCTGTTAGACGCAGACGGAATCAATCCCCAGGAGGATGTAAACATCACTGCAGTTTCTGCCGACGCCTGCCTGACAGCCATGACAAACGGAGAAATTTCTGCAGCCCTGCTTTCCGATACCTTTGCCTACGGTCTGGTAAAGGACGGCACTCTGAAATGCGTGCGTTCCCTGTTAGACGAGGACTTCGCAGATGAGAACTGCTGCATGATCGCCATGAACCGCACCTTCGTAAAGGAGAACCCGGTTATCTCCAAGAAGATTACGCAGGCCGTTCAGAAGGCCCATTCCTACATGCGCGACAACCCGGAGGAGGCGACTCAGATGCTTCTCGATCAGGGCTGGAACGGCGGAAGCTACGAGATGAACGTAATGCTCAATAATTCTCTTCAGTTCGGCCTGGATCAGGATTTCACAGAGGTTTCTTTAAGAGACGTCGTTGAGAAGTATGTGAGACTGGGACTGATCCAGAACATGGACAATACGGATGAGATTATGTCCATTGCGTGGACACCGGTTTTAGACTAGGATCCATGCAGAGAAAAGGGGGTTCTGGCGGACGGGGGTCTTCTGTCCGCACAGAGGTATGAAAAAGATCAGAGATACAGCCGCATGAGTGACGCGGCAGAATGTCAGGAGAATTCCCATCGAGGCTTGCGGTGGGAATTTTTCCTGTACATGGGGAATATGGTATGAAAGTGAAGAAAAGGAGAGAATGACGGTGGGAAGCAACGGGACGAATCGAAGAAAGCAGGAGAAAAACAGTCTTATTTTTGCGGCGGCGCAGGCTGTCCACGCCCTGCTTTTAATTCTGGCGGTAAAGGTATTTGCGCCTGTCTGTACAGGCATGGTAGACACGGCGGCGGGAAAGCAGGTTCCCATGCGGTGCCACTATACGGCGGTTCTGCTGCTGTTTTTAGGCCTTATTTTACTGGTAAACGCTGGTTTATGCGCAGTGCGAAGGGAGATGGCTGTGTGCGGAACGATAACGGCGGTTCTCTCCGCTCTGGCATTTGCGGCGCTCAGTTCCTCGATGGGAACCGGCATCTGCCTGAATCCTGAGATGGCCTGCCATGTGACGGCGTCCTTTGTAAAGGCTCTGGGAGGAATTGGAATCCTGATTGGCGTCCTCTGTACTTACATGGGAGTAAAGGCCGGAAAATAAACAGAAAGAGGAAAGATTCTAAATGAAACGCGATAAAAAGTTAAGCGCTCTGAATATGGCGGTTCAGAACCTGAAGGCGAAGAAATCCCGCACGCTTTTTATGATGTTTTTCGTGGTGCTGATGGCAGCGACTGTGTTTTTCAGCACCATTCTGATGGACAACATGAGGCGGGGGATTAAGAGCACCACAGAGAGGGCGGGAGCAGATATTATTGTAGTGCCGGACGAGGGCACGGAAGATATCAGAGATTCTCTGTTTGCCGGAAAACCATGCTCCGTATTTTTCGACCGCTCCATGAAAGAAGCGGTGGAGCAGGTAGAGGGCGTGGAACGGGTTTCCGGGCAGATGTATGTGGGGACTCTTTCCGCCTCCTGCTGTTCCCTTCCTGTGCAGATGATTGCCTTCGACCCGGAAACTGATTTTGTGGTGCAGCCGTGGCTGAAAAACCAGAATGCGGTCCGCCTGGAAAAGGGGCAGGTTCTGGTAGGCAGTTCAGTGGTGGCGGAACCGGGAGAGACGCTGCAGTTTTATTCTACAGACTTTCAGGTGGCAGGAAAGCTGGAACGGACGGGAATGGGATATGACAGCTCTGTTTTCATGACGTTTGAAAGCCTCTATGAGTTAAAAAATTCTGAGACAGCCATGAATAACCTGCCTATGGAGGACATTGAAAATAAGCTTTCCATGCTGATGGTAGATATCAGGGACGATATTAAAGATCTGGATCTGATCCACCTGCGCCTGGACATTGCCAAATGCGGGCCGGAGGGAGAAAAGATGTATGCGGGCAGTACAGACGAGCTGTTAAGCGGCGTATCAAGCCAGGTGAAAAAACTGTCCGGATACGGAAATATTCTGACCTATATTTCCATTCTCTCCGCCGCCCTGGCGCTGATCAGCATCTTTGTCATTACAATCAATGAGAGAAAATATGAGTTCGGCGTGCTGTACGCCCTGGGAGCGAAAAAGAGCCATATGAGAAACATTATTCTGGCTGAGGCCCTGATGATCAGCGGAGCCGGAGGAATTCTGGGCGTGCTGGCGGCCTACGGCCTGACGGCGGCTTTTGCCGACGTAATCCGGGTGCAGCTGGATATTCCATATCTGAATATGAGCCTGGCTGAGGCCGCGCCTGTGGCAGGACTCTGCATCGGCCTTGCGCTTTTGACAGGAATCGCGGCGGCCGTATGCTCCGCATATCAAATCAGCAAGGGCGAAGTATACCGCCTGCTTAGGGAGAATGAGTAAATGATTCAGGTTGAACATGTGACAAAACAATTTACAAGAAATGACAGAGATTTCGACGCGGTCCACGACGTGTCCCTGGAGGTAAAAAAGGGAGAGTTCGTGGCCATTACAGGCCACTCCGGAAGCGGAAAGACCACGCTGTTCAATATGATGGCAGGGCTGACTGCGCCTCTGTCCGGAAAGATTTATATCGGCGGCTCCGAGATTACAGGGATGAAGGAAAATGAGAAGGCAGTCTTCCGCAGCCAGAACATGGGATATGTGCTGCAGGGACAGAGCCTTTTGAACAATTTCACGATTCTTGACAATATCTGTATGCCCGCCTACCTGTCCTCCCAGGTGCAGGAATTTAAGGAGAGGGCCCTGGAGCTGCTGAGGCAGATCGGCCTGGAGGAATTTGCAGGAGAGTACCCGGCCAACCTGTCCGGCGGCGAAATCCGCCGCGTTGCCATTGTCCGGGCCATGTTAAACCAGCCCAAGGTCATCCTGGCGGATGAGCCCACCAGCAACCTGGACCCGGAAAATTCCCACAAGGTGATGCAGATGCTGAAGGATATCAGCCGCTCCGGAACCACCGTAGTCCTCAGCACCCACGAGCTGGAGTATTTAAGCTACGTGGACCGGGTATTTAAGATGAACCGGGGAAAGATGGAGGAGTAGGGGAGAAGAGGATAACAGGAGATGAAACATGAAAGCAGACCCGCCAAGGCGCGCAGAGTGCCGAGGCGGGTTTTGCTGTTGGGAAAGATGATTGAGATTGCTGTTGGGAGATGATAAAATACAGATAAGGATGTTGGAATGATGGAGATAGGAGATGGGGAAAGACAGAAGAGGAGAGGAAAGATGGCTGAATCTGATTTTCAGAAAGCAGAGTCCCAGCTGCAGATAGATGCGGAGTATTACAATACACTGGATATTGGGGGATTTTCAAGAATGCTGAAGGATCCGTCCTACTGTTATAAATTTTATTGGCTGGAAGCGATCGTGAAGCTGATTTCAGAGGACAGACAGGAGGTTTCCTATGATGAAATGATCAATGAGATGATTTCCAACGCTTGGTATTCTGTGCTGGAATTCCATGTGCATCTCAGCGGTATTTGGGGAGACGGAGAAATCAAAGACAGCCTGGAAAAGGCAGTATTGAAATTATATAAACTAAGCGGGCTGCCAGCTAACGCATCAAAAGTGGAAATCAAAAATAAAATTGAAGAATTTGACAAAGAGCTGCATGAAGAGAAGATGGTGCTGACGAAAAATGTGCCCTATAAAGCCCTGTCGGGATTTGCCAATCGAAGTTCAGAGTGCATTGATTTAAACAGCAGCGCTGGCAGAATGATAGCTTACTACAATAGACTCAACAACAGAGGAACCTTGCTTCCGTATACCTTTGACAGTCAAAAAGGCCTGGAACGGAAAATCATCTTTCAGGAAGCATGGATTCAGATGATTCAGGATCAGATGACTGCCATTTTAGGATGGATTCAGTATGAAAAGGTACGCTGGCTGCAGAACAATAACCCAGAAGTTCCAGGCCTTGTATACAAACTGATGCCGTTAGACGATAAAATGAGGAAACTTGCCCATGTCCGAAGACTGTGGGAGGGAATCCTGGATACAACCAGTATTACAGATGTGTTTAAGCATGAACCAATTAAAAAGGAATCCTACGATGTAGACCATTTCATTCCATGGTCATTTGTGATGAACGATGAACTGTGGAATTTAATGCCAATGGATTCCTCTCTGAATTCCTCAAAAAGCAACCGCCTGCCGCAGTGGGACAGATTCTTTGCGCGTTTTGCTGAAAATCAATACATTATGTATGAACTGATTCACGGAAAAGCAGGGATAAGAAAGCTATATGAAGCCTGTTACCGCGATAATCTTCATTCTATCTGGGCCAGCCAGGAATTATACTGGAAAGGGAATACGAGAGAAGAGCTTTTCAGCATATTAGAGAAAAATATGCGCCCGGTTTATGATTCCGCCAGAAGGCAGGGGTACGAGGTCTGGAGGGTGTAGGGGGAAATAATAAGAAACAAAAGAATATGCAAATATCAAGAAAACAAGTGACTTCTTTAAGTAGTAAATTTTATATTATATTGTTAATACATCACATATAAAGATAAAAGTAGTGAATGGTTAAAAGATGGGAGAGTTATATGAATGTCAATCGTGATATAGGAAAAGTATTATTAAAACTAGATGATACTTATTATGAAAAAGGGATGAAAAAGATTTCTGTGTCTCTAAATGGAATAAGAAGTGAAAAAATTCCACATATGAGCCGAAAGGTAATAATTCCTCAATGATAAGATCAAAAGAGTGCGACAAGTTTATACAGCAATTTATTGAAAATCTTAAAGAAGAACTAAATAGTTTGATTAACGAAGACTATATAAAAGTAATAATAGAAAATTCGCCAGAAAATGAAAAAATAGAAAAAATAGGTGAAACCAATAAACAATTATTGTATTTATATTTAGCATCGTTGCATGATGGAAAATACGAGAATATATTGCAACTACTTTTAAAGAATATATTGCAAGAAAATTCAAGTGAGATTAAGCAGGATACAAATATTCCTGTTGTGGAAAGAGAAATATTTGAACTTGAAAATAAGTGTAAGCTATATGAAGAGAAAATTGAAAAATTTAAAATAATAACGAGACAACGAAAAGATAAGATAAATGAACTGGAAATAAAATTAAATACTATTTTTGATGAAAAAGAAAAATTAAAGCAAGAAAATGGTAAATTAATGATTCAAATTCAAAACTTAAAAAAACAAATTGAAAATATTATTAATACTCAATGTACTCTTGAAAATCAAAAAACTAATGAAGAATTATGTGAAGAAAAAGAAAAGAATTCTAATATTGTCATTATTTGTAATGATAAAGAGTTAATTAAAAATCAGAATGTTATTCAAATGACTCAAATGGAATTCCTTTTAAAGACTGAGAGGGAGAGAAATGCCTTCGAACAAATATGCATATATAAAAAAGGAATACATATTTCCAAACTTAGAAAGATAATGCAATTAGCTGGTGAAAAGGCAATTTTTTTTGAATCAACACAAGAGATATTAAGATTTATTAATGCAATGGAGGATGAAAATGAGAACAGAAGTAATTGATTGGTTAGGGGTATTAGCGACGGAAGAAGAGATAAGAAATAATAACTTGGGAAGAAGTAATTGTATTGTTAATAAGTGGGATACATTACAATTTTATTTAAAGGTTATTTCCAGAATGCCTGGTCAAGCATCCAATACTCAATATGTGGTTTGCTACAGTAATAGGTTAGATAATGAGGATATTGTTGATAATCAAGCTTATGATGAGGATGTTCGCATTGATGATTATGTAAAACAATTGAAAAATCACTTTTTCGGTTTAATTATGAAGAAAATCAAGCGGATACTTGTAGCAAAAATATTGATGCTATTAATTTAAGTGAAGATTATTATCCTGGAAAAGGGTTTACAACTATTCCAATGATTGTGAGTAAGCATCCGGTTTATCCAAATGATCGAGTATATGATAATTTTGAACAACTGGAAAATGCTTTGGAAAATGATGAGTATGTTTCTAAATTGAATAAATACAATACTTCTGGATTAGATAATATACCATATCTTATTTTCTATAACACAGAGACTTTGGAGTACCGAATAATAGAAATTTTACGGGTTTTGATTATGATGTCACTAAGGGAATACGTTATGATTACAATGAGTTAAAAAGTTTTGTTTTTGAAGAAGACTGGTATGACGATGTTGTGTCATTTGAAAATAATAATTCTTTACTTTATGTGGGTGATTATGTACATAAAAAAATCATGGCAAAACTAGATGAAACAGAAGCAATTGCGGTAAAAGAAAAAATAGAGAGTAATCAAGAAGAAGTCAATGATTTACTTTTTAATGAATCACAGGATGATGAGTGGGAGTTTATAGAGCATTTTGAAGCAGTTGCTAAGAAAGATGGACTATTTTATACAAAAAAGGATTTAATTAATTTTCATGCAGCTGTTAAAAGTAGCTCATTAGTGATTCTCTCTGGACTCAGTGGAACGGGAAAATCACAATTGGTACAGTGTTATGCAAAAGCATTAGGGTTAATTGATGATAGTTTTCATATGATACCGGTTAGACCTAATTGGAATGATGATAGTGATTTGATTGGTTTTGTAGATTCGATGCATATGGTTTACAGACCAAGTGATGCAGGTTTTATTAATATTTTAATGGAGGCTTGTCAAGAACGTAATAAGAATAAATTATATATTATTTGTTTTGATGAGATGAATTTAGCCAGAGTAGAGCATTATTTTAGTCAGTTTTTATCTATTTTAGAGATGCCTGAAAAATCAAGAGTTTTAAGATTGTATTCATCCGAATACGAATCCAGATTATATAATTCGGATAAATACAAACCAACTGTTGAAATAGGTAATAATATTAGATTTATTGGAACAGTAAATATTGATGAATCTACATTTCATTTTTCTGATAAAGTATTGGATCGAGCTAATGTTATTAAACTGGAAATCATACCTTATACGGAGTGGAAAACAGGAGAAGTCACTACAAAAGGAAGCTTTGTTAAAGAGTGGACGTATGAAGAATATCAGAAATTAATTAGAATGCCTAAAGATAATATGCTTTCTGACAGAGAAAGAGAGTTTATATGGAATGTGCATGAAGTACTCAATTCATGCGGGAAAAATTTAGGGATAGGACCTAGAATTTTAAAACAGATAGCTAAGTATTTAGCAAATCTGCCTATTAATAGTAATAACGAGAATATTTCAAGAGAAGAAGGATTTGATATTCAGTTTGTTCAGCGGATTATGACAAAAATTAGAGGACAGAGAGAACAATTAACGGCTATTTTTGACGTGGAATCCGATAAAAGTTTCATAAAATTGTTTGATGAATATTCTGATGTCTCAGACTTCCTTAAAAGTAGAAGGGCATTAGAAATAAAAAAGCAGGAGTTAAATGATTATGGTTACACTTTATGATTTAGGGATTTCCATCAGCTTTGTTGTTGGAAATTCAAAAATAAGTGTTGAAAATGTGGCAGAATCAGAAAAGGACTATGATTCAAACGAATTAACTACTATTCTGTTTAGAGAGTATGAAAATGTATCGTTGGAATTTACATCTATGTCTGATAAAGATCGTATATATTTTGATGGAATAGATTTGCTTCCGGCAGAATTATGTGAAATAGATGATGCTGGAGATTTATATCTGAATCCTCAAAAAGATGGAACGATTTATCCCTTGTTTGAATATTCATCAGAATATTATGCGATGCGTGTTGGGAAGTACGAGCTAAAAATATATCATGATGGAATAATATATTATCAATGGTTTACAGTATTACCTAAAAATATTAATAGTGCTGAATGGGAAATTATGCAACAGGAATTGGAAATTGAAATGCAAGGATTATCTACGGATATAATTAGAAAAAATATATCATTAGGCAATAACAAAAATGAAGTTGTACCCAGTCAGGAACTTTATAAATTTTTTGTTATTAAAAAACATTTTAATAATATTTTAGCTGCATTAATTGACTTAAAAGATAAACCCAAATATAAGGTTCAAAAAGACTATAGATTGGAACCCTTGTATAGAGCAACATATATAGATAATGTAACTGTTAAAGACTATTTAATGAAAGGAACAGGGGAGGAGGAATATCTGGTTCCGAAAAGAATCTATAATTATGATTTGCTAGAAAATCGATGGTTAAAAATTATTGGCAGTATGAAAATGAACTAAGAATATTTGAAGAATCTACATATAAGTATTGTGAGTATGTTAATAAAGAATTATCTGAGCTAAAGAAATTTGAAGATGCAAATAAAGCGGTAATTCGTGCTAAGAAAAAGGTACTGACAGAACTAGATAAGTATTTAGAAACCGCAAGAACAATATTAAGTATTTCTGAATTGATTAAAAGTCAAGAGTGGTATAGTCAAATACAACCTGTCAATTCGTTGGTTGTTCCGCATGTGCTTATTTTTGATGTAAGATATAATGCATTCTATAAAATGTACAAGGAGTTGCAACAGAATAATGTGAGTATCCATTGGAGTGAGAATTATGCCTATTCATGGAAATTATCAAGTAAGATGTATGAAATTTGGTGTTTTATAAAAATGTGTAGATTTTTAATTTCTGATGAAATTGGATTTGAAGCTCAAGGTTGGATATTTGATGAATTTAGAAATGAAAGTATACTTATCCCTGATTTGGTACCTGGTACAAAGGTAGAGTTTCATAAAGAAAATATAAAAATAAAAGTATACTATGATTCAACAATACCAGGAGCAATAAGCAGTACAAATAAAGAAAATGCACCAGTGTTTGCGGCTACTAAGCATACAAGACCAGATATAAAATTTGATTTATATAAAGA
>JAGTTS010000017.1 GCA_018223375.1 Clostridiaceae bacterium Marseille-Q3526 | reverse complement strand
ATATTGCGTATTAAAAATCAGAGAAAGAGTTTAGACTATGAGAAATGTACTTAATAGTGTAATAGATAATAAAATGTGTATGAGATGTGGCGGATGTGTGGCAGTATGTCCAAAACATGTTTTGAAAATAAGCTATAATAACAAGACAGGATTTTTTGATATCAAAGAAGACAAACCTTCATGTATAGAATGCGGATTATGTATGACAGTTTGTCCGGCTTTAAAAACAGAATACAGTGGCTCTCCGATAGGACCTTATCAAGATTTATGTTTGACATTTTCCTGTAATGCTCACGTGAGAGGGAATGGAACATCAGGTGGTGTTGTTAATGAACTGTGCCAACTATTGTTGGAAACAAAAATCGTTGATTCAGTGCTCCTGGTAAAAAATTCTCCTAAAAATAGAGTATGGACAGAACCAATATGGATAGAATCAGCAGAATATTTGAAAAAAACTCCTAGAGATTTTGCTTCCAGATATATATCTGTTCCAGTGTGTAGTTTATTGCAAAAAAGGGAGAAAAATAAAAAATATGCTATTGTAGGTACACCATGCCAAATTCATAGTGCAAAAAAGATTTTGGGAGAAAATCATTTTTTTATAGGAATTGCCTGTTCAGAAGGGATTAGTTTTAAGGCTACGGAACAATACTTAAAATGTATTGGAAAAAAAGGCGCAGATACTATGTATTATCGCGGAAATGGATGGCCTGGAAAAACAACTGTTTATTGTGAAGAAAAGATTATTCAGGAACAGGAACACTATATATCTGATTTTAATGCTATTTATTCATCTCAAATATATAGAAATAGAGGGTGTCGTTTTTGCCATGATCAATTTGCAGAAGAAGCAGATATTAGTTTTTTTGATTTTTGGAATTTTGAAGAAGTAAAACAAGAAAGACAAGGAAAAAGTGGAACTATTATCAGAACAGAAAAAGCAGAAACAGTAATGAATGAACTGATTGAGAGAAAAAAAATCAGGAAATATAGAAACTTGTCAGAGCAGGAGATTATAGAGTGCCAAGAATGGGTCGTTTTATTGAAAAAAAAGTATTGGAATTCGTCAATGATAAAAGCCTATTATTTTATTATTGATTGTTTAAAACTGCTACATAT
>JAGTTS010000016.1 GCA_018223375.1 Clostridiaceae bacterium Marseille-Q3526 | reverse complement strand
TCTTTCTGATTTGATATAAAATTGTTCGTTCTTTGAAAAAAATTAGGAAAATTTAGATTTGAGCGAATTTATCAAAGCTACTTGAATTATAGGAAGTGATTGGATATAATAGAAATACAGAAAGCACCCACCCCAAAAATGGATGCCTCTAGTTGGATTTTATGTCCTTAAGGACACGCCCATCCTGTTGGCAGACAGGATGGGCATTTTTACTTTCGCTTGTTTCTCTTATCGAGAAAGGCGATGAATGCAATGATAAATCCAGCAAAGGCTATGAGCAAGCTCAATATCCCTATGATAACCATGATAGTCTCATATGCTGTCATCAGCACCACCTCCTTTCCTATGTACTCCTGGCGAACCAGGGCAGGTTTGGAGGCATACCACTCCTGTCATGAGTGCTTTCCGTAACGTCATTTTATCACGGAAATTTATATGGTTCAATGAAAAAATTTCATTTCAAACTTCTATAACTTCTAAATCATTTTACAGCTAAATCGCTCATTCTATCCGGTTATAGGATGGATAATTTTTATCCCACAAGCACAAATTTTAATTTATCATAAAAACAGGAGTACCACTCCTGCCATTACTATGACAGTTGTGATACTCCTGAAATCATCTTATGTAATTAATATGACTCTATTAATTAGTTAAGACCACGCCAGTCCTCAATGATAGTGCCGCCAACATTCTTGTATGTAAACTGATCATCATCGTATAACTGGATGAACGGTACGGATACAGTTGCATCCTCGCTTGGATCTACTTCAGCTGTGATGTTAGCCTCTGCTAAATCTACTAACTGAGTGGCTGTCATAACTGGCTGGCCCTCAACCTTAACTTCCTTAACTTTCTTGCCAGTGAATGTTACGTTAACATCCTCTGCTGCGATTCCTCTATTCTCGATATCATACTTCTTGTTGTCGCTCTTGGAGGACTGGATCTTACCCTTGTTGTTTACTAAGTAGATATCTCCATTTAAGTAATACAGTCTGTAATCGTCGTCAGCCTCAAGTCTCTTACCGTTGAAGTACAGGTAGTTGTCCTTCTCGCCTGTGAAGCCCTGGCCGTTGCTTCCGTTCTTTGTATTGAAGTAGAAGTTGTAATCATCATCGTCACACTCTACGTCAGATACCTTGCCGTCCTGCATGTAACCATTCTCGTCGAAGTAGTAGAAGCCGCCGTCTTCTCTGATGTACTGAAGACCTGTCTGCATCTGGCCCATCTCGTTGAACGCAAAGTACTTCTTGCCCTTGGAGCTGTCTACTTTGATTCTTGCTACGTGTACAGGGCCGTCGTCATCGTTTGTAGCGAAGTCGCTTCCGTCAGCGTCAGCGTGTTTAACCTCGCCGTCGTCGATGAAGTACCAGTCTGTATCATCGTCTGTTCCCAGGTCCTCAGAACCGTCGATCTCGTACCAGCCGTTTCCTCTCCAGCCTTCCTCTACTACGTTGTAGTAAAGCATATCTTCTACTGCTGTGCTTCCAGAAGCGTTTCCGTCAAGATGAGCGTTTCCTGGTGTTGCTGCGCTTACTGCCTTACCATTGATCCACTCGTAAAGCATCTGGCCATGCTCGTTGAACATGTAGTAACGGCCATTTACTTTCTTCTTGCCAGCATCCTTGTACATCTTACCGCTGGATCCGAACCAGTACCAACCTTCGTCGTCGCACTCGTCCTCATCTGCACATGTAAGGATCTGCTCCTCATCCTCATCCTCGTCAGCGTCGCCTGGCTTCTCAAGCCATAACCACTGATTCTCTGCTCTCCAGCCCTCGTCCTCAGTTCCAAGGTAGAATACGTTTCCGTTCTCCTCGTGCCATCCGTAGAGCATCTCGCCATCTTCGTTGAAGTAGTAAGTCTTGCCGTTGATCTTCTTATCATCGGAAGTTACTTTCTTACCCTTAGTATCGAAGTAGTACCAGTGATCGCCGTCATCGTCCGGATCAGAAACATCCTCGTCAGCTGTTGTCTTGATCCAAGCGTTCTTCAGCATAGCGCCGTCAGAACCTACATAATACTCGTCATCTACCCATGTATCGGTAGCCATGTTTCCATCTTCGTCAAGGTAGAACCACTTGGAGCCATCCTTTCTCCACTCGTCCTCTACCATCTCGTCATCGCTGTCGTAGTAGTGCCAGATACCATCCTCGTCCTTCTCCCAACCTGCGAAGGATGTCATGGAAGCGCCTACTGCGAGTAAAGCTGCTGCAGAAAGAACTGCAACTAATTTAGTCTGCTTTCTCA
>JAGTTS010000015.1 GCA_018223375.1 Clostridiaceae bacterium Marseille-Q3526 | reverse complement strand
CTATATATGATACTTCAAAATATAGATTGAATATCACACGCAATAATTAATCTTATTCACATCTTAGCCGCCTTATCGGCGTTGCCTGCTGCTCACCACGAAGAGGCGTGTGATTTGTCAAAAAGATTTTTGATTTATTCAAGCAACGCAGGGAGCTTATTCTCCCTGCATATCATAAGTCTGCAAATAAATCAGACTTGTACACGCCTTTTTCTAGCATTTTCTTGAAGCTGCCCTTTACAGCTGCGACATCTTCGCGGTAGGTCATTCCATCATGGACACATTGGTATTCGCATTGGAGGAAGCAGCGGCAAGAATATCTGCAAAATGCCCGGAATCCGAAGCCGACAAGCCGAAAGCGGTGAGGGCATCTGTGACAATATCCGAAGTTGTGGCGAGGTCTTCACTCGAAGCGGCCGCCAAATTCATGATGCCCTCAATGCCGCCCAGCATGTCGGAGGTTTTCCACCCGGCCATCGCCATATATTCCATCGCGGAGGCGGCCTCCGATGCGGAGAACTTGGTCTTCGCACCCATCTCACGGGCTTTCGCACGAAGCTGGTCAAAGTCATCTCCAGTTGCACCGGAAATGGCGGAAACCTTGCTCATCTCAGCATCGAACTCGGCTGCTGTTTTCACTGCCGCTGTGCCAAGACCCGTCACGGCTGCGGCCACAGGCAGAAATTTCTTACCCACATTTTCGACCGATGCACCGAGGTTCTGAAGTTTCTCTCCTGCCTCATCAATTTTGGCAAGAGCTGCATTTGTTGTTGCCGCCTGATCTTGCAGGAATTTCAGATTCTGTTCCGTTTCCGCAATCTCACGCTAGAGGGCATCGTACTGCTGCTGAGTGATCTCACCGTTGGCAAGCTGTTCACTGGCCTGCTGTGCAGCTGTTTTCAGAGTTGCCAGCTTTTCCTTGGTGGCTTCAATGGCATCCTTGAGCATCTTCTGCTTCTGGACGAGCAGTTCTGTATTCGTGGGATCCAGTTTCAGGAGTTTGTTGACATCCTTCAGTCCGGACTGCGTCCCCTTGATTGATTTGTTTACACCTTCCAGTGCTTTGGAGAGCTTTGTGGTATCGCCGCCGATCTCAACGGTGATGCCCTGGATTCGGGATGCCATGTGGATGACCACCTCCTTTTGGGCATGAAAAAAGCCCATCTGCACAGGACAGACAGGCTAAACTGGTAAAATTCTATTAACTGTGTATCAAAACCGATCTTTTAGCATACAATATATTTGTCAGTTAATTTATCGACCAACCAGTTGATATCTTAGCCAACCTGTGCTATAATGTAAGTATAAAAAGGAGTTGATGTTTATGGCTTCTGTTATGAGTGCTATTACTAATACCGTTCCAATCACCCAATTCAACCGTGGTCTTGCCGGAAAAATTTTTGAAGATGTCAAACAGTGCGGTGCAAAGGTTGTTATGAAGAACAATGCGGCTGAATGTGTTCTCATCTCCCCGGACGAATATGTCCGTTTAATGGATGAATTAAATGATGCTCGTCTGCTGGCTGTTGCATCTGAACGTATGGCACACTTTGATCCCACCTCTTTGATTTCTGAGGAAGAAATGAACCGCCGTCTCGGTGTTACAGAAGACGATCTCGCCGGTTTTGACGAGGTAGAAATCGAATGAGCTGGAAAGTTGAATACCTCCCTGAAGCAGAAAAAGACCTCAAAGGTTTAGATGGTAGCCAGCGCAATCTTGTTCTGAAAGCCATCAAAAAAGTTCAGCAAAATCCACTGCCTGTTGATGAACAGGGCTACGGCAAACCGCTCGGCAATCACAACAGCACTAACCTTGCAGGGCTTCTGAAAATCAAACTTCGCTCTGCGGGTCTGCGCATTGTCTATCAGCTTCGCCGTACTGAGACATCTATGATGATTATTGTCATTGGAGTCCGTGCTGATGAAGAAGTGTACGAACTTGCCCAGAAGAGAGTTATAAAACACGAAAAGTCCGATTGACTTTCCCTGTCTAATCGACTATACTTTGATGATGATCAGGTTTCGGTAACTTTGCGAGGTCCGAGACCGGGAAGATGACCTTTAGGCCACCTTCTTTCTCCCCCAGTTTTGCACGGCTGGGGGGATTTTTTTATGCCTATTACCAGACGATTGTGCTTATTTCACTCACAATATAAGCACGGTCGTCTGGTTTTGCTTTAGAATCGGTCGAAGTCCGACTGACTTTCCTCAAAAGAAGTCTTTTCCCATGCACAGCACACTCTCCCCTGCATATCCATGATCTTCTCCCAGAGTGGTATCTGGCCGCCGTAGTCCTCAACCAGCCTATCCATACCATCCAACCCTCGCAGCCACTTCTCCAGTTCTTTCTCTTTTTCCTTGGCTGCTCTGCCGGCCACTGTGGTCTTCGGTGCCACGGAATTGTTCTCTGTGTAGTGTTCGTAGATCAGATCCAGCAGATTCTCCACCTGTGGATAGAACTCCGGCTCCGTTTTCTTCAAGTAATCTTCCAGCATCTCCTTCAGTTTTTCTATAATGCTTCCGTCCTTTCCAACTGTGAGCAATACATTCCGCTCCCCAGTTGTGATGGATATTACCTCACAGTTCTATACATAGCAACTCATTTTCTCATTGTCTTCCGTTATTTTTCTTCGGATGTTTCATCTTCTCCTTTACTTCATCCGGCATATCAATCAGTCCGAATCGGTAGAACATTCCATAGATGTATGTCACGCCCCGAATGTCTCCCAGAGCTTTGGGGCGGTCTACCACTTTCCCTTTAATATTCCCCAGTGCCAGCAATACAGAACTCCATGCCAGACTCTTGCTTTTCTCCCGTCTGTCAATCCACAGCTCTTTTGTGTACTCGCCATTTCTGCCCTTCCGTACCTCGTAGGAAAATGGCAACCCGGAGTAGGTTCTAAATTTTACCCCAGCATAGGCCAGAATCACACCCCAGAAGTTTTCTTCTGTCGGATCAGTCCTCCACCGCTTCATCGCTCTGTACCTCCTCTGCCGCTCTGCTCCGACACTGATCTTCTCTTTTTCCGCTGTACTTGGAAAGTACACGCCTTTTTTATATGGCAGGTACGAGGTAACGGAGGCTTTGGAAAGTTTTAGGGAATTTGCGGTTGAGAGGATGGAGGTTTTGTAGTCTTGTGTTTCTCGGTACTCCTCAAAGGTATCCTGCACCTTCTCCGCCACATCCGATTCATACACACCGGCCGTGATGAGCAGCTTCCTCACTTTGATTGGATTCAGGTCCAAGGCATCGGCGATATCTTGGAGAGAGCATTCCTCCTCATAAAGTGCCACAGCACTTTCCATCTGCTCTTTCAGGTTCTTTCCGGCATCGTACTCCGGCTTTGATTTCTTCCGACCGCCGCCAGATTTTCGTGTTTTTCCCACAGTGTTTCTTCCCATTCTTATTTTCGTTATAAACTATATATAATACTTCAAAATATAGATTGAATAT
>JAGTTS010000014.1 GCA_018223375.1 Clostridiaceae bacterium Marseille-Q3526 | reverse complement strand
TGAAACAATTCGAGAGAGAAATATCACAGTGAAATTGTCAGACGCAGATTGTGAAAGACTGGTAAGAAAATGCGGAGAGCATGGGTTGACAGTCGGAGAGCTGATAGCGAATTTTGTCGGAGATTTGGTAGGCGGTACATACTCAAACGGAAGTGATGAAAGAATGTTTGCTGACCAATGGTTTGACCGATGTTGGTTTGGTATGTTTCCAGAAGATACCTTGCTAAGAGACTTGTTATTCCGTGGATATAACCCAGAGGATTATCTAAATGCATTAGATATCTTGGAATCAGCAGTTGAAGATAAGAAGAAAGCAGCGGAACACCCAGAGGATTATGACGAGGAAGAAATATCTTACATCGATGATGATATCGAGACTTGGGAAGAAAAACTGAAAGACATGAGAGCCGACTGGAAACCAGAGAAAGAGCCGAACATGGACGAAGAACTTGAAATAATCAAGAAGTGGGTTAAGGAAAGAAGAAACTTAATGGACGGAAAACCTGATACAGAAAGACTTTCAAAACGCCTATACTCACATTTATGTCAGTATAGTCCTCTAAAGGAGTTACTAATGAGTGTGCACATTAGTGGAGAGGTTTTCACGAAAGAAATTAAATTTGCGTTGGAGGAATTGCTCAATGAATAGGACAAGACCGAAGCAGATAGTTATAAGGGTTTCAGAGGAAGAACTTGAAGCTATTAAGAAAAAGGTGGAGCAGTCTGGAAAGAGCCAACAGCAGTATATCATTGAAGCACTCACACAGAAGCAGGTTGTCAATTTGGACGGACTGAAAGAGATATACCCAGAACTGAAAAGGCAGGGGAACAACCTCAACCAGATAGCGAAGAAGCTCAATGAAAATGGCTATGTAGACTATAAGCAGGAGCTACCAAACACCATGAAAGAAGTGAGAGAAGTATGGCAGTTATTAAAGCAGTATCTTCAAAAGCAGGGATAGGGCAAGCCCTTGATTATGTGACAAAAGAGGAAAAGACAGAGGAGAAGCTTGTCAGCGGTCTGCATTGTGAAGCTGATACAGTAAAGGACGAAATGCAAGCCACTAAGGAGCTATGGGGCAAGACTGGGGGCAGAACCTACAAGCACTTTGTTCAGAGCTACCATGAGGACGAGCATATCACACCAGAGCAAGCCCATAAGAACGCTATCGAGCTTGCTAAGAATACAGAAGCATGGAAAGGGCATGAGGTGCTTATTGCAACCCATATAGACCGAGGACACATTCACTCTCATTTTATCGTGAACAGCGTGAATTATGAGGACGGACATAAGCTACAATGGAGCAATCAAGACCTCAAAGACCTTAAAGAAAGGTGCAACGAGCAGAGCAGAGAGCAAGGGCTTCACGTACCGGAAAAGGGCAAGACGTTCTCCGGAGAAGAGAGAGAGGAAACAGTTGCATGGAACAAGGACACATATAACATCTTGAAGCAAGCAGAGCAGGGGAAAGTAAAGAGTTATGTGCAGGATATAGCCCTTGCGGTTCTGGACTGTAAAGAAACCGCCACCAGTCGGCAGGACTTTATAGAACGCATGGAGCAGAGGGGCTATAAGACCGACTGGCAGGACAACCACAAGTATATTACCTGGACTGATTTAGCCAGGGAAAACGCAGGGGAAAAGGCTTGTAAAATAAGGGATAACAAGCTACAGAAGTATTACAATATGGATTTTGGAAAGGAGGAACTGGAGCGTGGGTTTGAAATCAATGCACGAAGCAAGCAGACAGAGCTTGCCAGAGCCGAAGCAGTGCAACGAGCAAGAGAACAGCTTGCTAGAACAGCAATCCCAGAGAATAACGGAACTGGAACACCAAATATCGGAGCTTTCCTCAATCAACTCAACGCTGATGAGCGAGCTTCAGAAGAAAAGCGAGATAATAGTAAAGCTGAACGAAAAGGAAGAGATATACAACAAGAGCGACTTAATCAAGAAGCAGAACGCAGAGCTAGAGAAGCAGAACAGAGAGCTAGAGAAAGCAAGGCAAAGAGCCGAAGCCGAAGCTATGACGGAGGTAGAGACCGTTAAAAAAGAGTATGCAGAAAGGGAAAGAGAACTTGCAAGGACACAAGCCGAAGCGAACAAGGCAAAGATTGACGCAGAGGACACCAGAAGCCACCAGAAAGAGCTTGTAAATGAGAAAGCCCAACAAATGTATAACAGCAGGAGAAAAAGCCTAGAATCGGCTTATCAGGGCAAGAGAATAGCCCTTGACGGAGTTTTCTTTGGTTCGCTTGCCTATGGGGTGCTTTGTACTGTATTCACAGCAGTGCGTTCAGAACGCTTTGTAAGCGATTTTAAGGCATTTTTTGGTACTATATGGGCTTTTCTATTAACAGCCTTAGAAAAGCTCTTACAACTGGCAAAATGGGCTTCGCAGATAGGGGATAAGATACCGCAGGAGATAGTTGCGTTTATAGTACACTGGCTTATCCTGATAGCGGTTGTTGTTCTGGTAGGCGGTGGGGCGGTCTTGCTTCTCTTTTTCGGTGCAGACTGGGTATATCAGAATTACAAAAGTGATTATGCCGACACGACAAGCCTAGCTGTCGCACTGGCAAGCCTAGCAGTGATTGTATTCTTTGCAGAGCCTATAAGGGCGGTACTCCCTATCAATCTTCTTTTATTGCTGATTATTACCCACGTGTTATACGTGGGCGTGAGGTGGTACATAAAGGGATATAGGCAGTCCAGAGGATATTATTGACCTATCAAGCACCTATTTCGGAATAGTCCTAAATCGGTGCATAATAGGTCAATATGGAATATCGAAGCAGGAGAATATCTTGTAAAAAGCTCCTGCTTTTTATATAATAAAAAATGTGCAAAAACTCATTGATAAGATTAGCGGGCAAGCGAAGCAAGGGGCAGTATATTATATAATATATCTAAGTAGGTGAAAAAATATGCGTAGGAATGACAAGACAAGACATGAATGGAGAAAGGCATACAAGGAAAAAGAAGAGCTGATGATTGAAAGGGGATACCCAGAAGTAAGTCCCCATGACTTCTATCGTGAGCTGTTCCCAGAGGGTAGCCTGCAGAGCAGGGAGCAGGACGGAAAAGGCAATATCATAGCAACCCAGATAAGACCATCTGGAAAGGGCAGGACAAAACAGTGGGTAGTTGATGATAGTCTGGAAAGACTGGATAAGGTAGTGGGGGACGAGTTCGGACTCATACCGCCCATATCGTTCTACGGCAAGAGCCACACCAAGAAGAACGCCCATGAGCTGTATGCGGTGGCAATAGATATTGATTATGTGGGAAAGCAACAGCTAAAGAACCTCTTAAAGCAGTTCGGAAATGGGGTACAGCTTAGACCGACATATCTTGTGAGCAGTGGCAAGGGGGTACACCTATATTACTTCTTGCAGGAACCAGTACAGTTATATCACAATCTGGAAGATACCTTGTCAGACCTCAAAGAAGCATTTATAAGGCGGTTGTGGAACGATACAAGCAGTATCAGACCAGACAGCCCCGACATAACGGGTATCTATCAAGGTTTTAGGTGCGTAGGCAGTCAGAGCAAGCTAGGGGCAGAGTACCCAGTAAAAGCCTATAAGCTGTCAGAAAACCGCTATACACTGGAAGATATAAAGGCAAGCATACCGAAGTGTACGGTTGATTTGTCTGGATTGCAGGAGAAGCCGAAGCAGGAAAAGAGCAAGCTGTCACTGGAAGAAGCCAAGAAGCTGTACCCAGAGTGGTATCAAGAGAGGGTTGTTGAGGGCAGACCGAAGAAAAAAGGCACATGGGTATGCAATCAAGCCCTTTATGAGTGGTGGAAAGGCAAGATAAACGGAGAGGTCAGAGTAGGCGGTCGGTACTTCTCAATCATGGCTTTATGTGCCTATGGCTTGAAATGTGGCATACCAGAAAGGCAGATAAGGCAGGACGCATATTCTTTTCTGGAACATCTGGAAAGCCTAACTGATGACGAGGACAACCACTTTACCAGAGAGGACGTAAAGGACGCATTGAAAGCCCTTAAAGCTGATAATAAGCTACTTTCCACTATGGCAAGCAGGGAATGGATAGAGAAGCAGACAAAGGTAGCTATACCACCAAATAAACGGAATGGAAGAAAGCAAGCGGTACACGTTAAGTACATGAATAACCAAAGGGCTTTTAAGGTTGAAATGGGAGAATGTACTAATGGGGGCAGACCAGACAAGGCGAAGATTGTCGAAGAATGGCAGGCGAACCACCCAGACGGAAAGAAAATAGATTGTGAGCGTGATACTGGATTGAGCCGACACACTGTATTGAAGTGGTGGAAAGAGGGCGAAGCCCTTTAAGTCATTTCCCCTTAATTACCCAAGAGCCATAAGAAAAAGAGTGTCAAGGGCAGTCGGAACGACTGTACAGTTTACCCTTGATACTCTTTTTTGTTGGCTACAATGCCAGAGGGGGAAACGACAGCACGACCGTTCCGTTACTTCCTCATAGGAGCATTGTCCATTCCAAAAAGAGAGAGTAAAGGGTTGTCTGCGACAATTTTTTTCACTGCTGCCATTCGCTGATCCGCAAGCGGAAGCTCATAGCTGCAGAGAAAAAAACAAGCCCTTGACTATCTCTTTTTTCCATTCCCTCAGCACCTAAGAGGAAGTAAGCTCCACTGGATTATTGGCATAATCCACGCACCACAACACACCCCACTTGACAAGTGATAGCCACTATAGTATATTAGTGGTGTGTGGTATGTTGCAAGTTCCCTAAAGTGATAGCCAAAAGGCTACACTTTAGAACTTGTGAGGGTGGGCAAGCCCCCCTTCAATCCCCCCTTGAAAGACCGCAAATGTGCGGTAATTTGTTGAGTGATAGCCACATGAAAGAGAGGTATTTTTTATGTTTAATGGAGAACAGCAGAAGAAAGAAATTGAAACAATTCGAGAGAGAAATATCACAGTGAAATTGTCAGACGCAGATTGTGAAAGACTGGTAAGAAAATGCGGAGAGCATGGGTTGACAGTCGGAGAGCTGATAGCGAATTTTGTCGGAGATTTG
>JAGTTS010000013.1 GCA_018223375.1 Clostridiaceae bacterium Marseille-Q3526 | reverse complement strand
GAGAGACATTGATTTTGAAATTGATTAGGACGGGTTCTCATAGCGATTTGTTTTGAGAATCGTTCCAGATGAAAGAGTGGTGATGATATATGGCGGGTGTGATAACTGAAATTGCAGCAGAATGTGGTGTATCTGAACAGGCAGTTCGTGCATGGTGTAGGCGAAACCATGTTGCGAAAGATGCGAAAGGAAGTTTCGCAATCAGCGAAAGTCAAAAATCCGCTATATATCAGCATTATTTGGGCGTTGAACGAAAGCAAGTTTCGCAACCTGCGAAAGCAAGTTGCGAAACTTGCGAAACCGCTTTAATCGCCATGTTGCAGGGAGAATTAGACCGGAAAAGTGAGCAGCTTGCTGTAAAGGATAAGCAGATCGAGGAATTGAATGCAAGGCTGGCGGAGGTCAGCTCGGCGTTGGTGACGGCACAGCAGACAGCGGCAGCGGCCCAGGCGCTCCATGCTGGGACGATGCATCAGCAGCTTCTTTCCGGAAAGGCCGGAGCCGATCAGCCGGAGCGTGAGACAGAACCGGTTCAAAAGCGTAGCTGGTTTAGTAGGTTCTTTGGGGACTAAACAGAACGACAAATCGGAAGTTTTAAAGGAGGAATACCATGGGATTATTTGGTAAAAGCAAAAAAGAACGAGAAACAGAATACATGAGCAGATTAGATGTTCCATCGTGTTTAAAAGAAGATTTTGAATTGATTATTGATGATATATTTACAATTATGGGAGTTGGAACAGTTGCCACAGGAAACATATTAACAGGGATGTGCAGAGAAGGGGAAAATGCATGTATTTATAAAGCAAATGGAGATATCTTAGAAACCAGAATTACTACTGTCGATGTACATACAAAAGAACGAAAAGCAAATGGTTGTGGATATAAAACAGAGCATGTTGGACTTGGGTTACGAGGAATTTCCAAGGAAGGAACAGTGAATTGGAGTTCGTCTTGTTATAATTAGCTTCTTGGGGTATCTTTAAATACTGTAGAAAAGAGGAAGGAAATAATAAATGGCTAAAATGAGAATATCACCGGAATTGAAAAAACTGATCGAAAAATACCGCTGCGTAAAAGATACGGAAGGAATGTCTCCTGCTAAGGTATATAAGCTGGTGGGAGAAAATGAAAACCTATATTTAAAAATGACGGACAGCCGGTATAAAGGGACCACCTATGATGTGGAACGGGAAAAGGACATGATGCTATGGCTGGAAGGAAAGCTGCCTGTTCCAAAGGTCCTGCACTTTGAACGGCATGATGGCTGGAGCAATCTGCTCATGAGTGAGGCCGATGGCGTCCTTTGCTCGGAAGAGTATGAAGATGAACAAAGCCCTGAAAAGATTATCGAGCTGTATGCGGAGTGCATCAGGCTCTTTCACTCCATCGACATATCGGATTGTCCCTATACGAATAGCTTAGACAGCCGCTTAGCCGAATTGGATTACTTACTGAATAACGATCTGGCCGATGTGGATTGCGAAAACTGGGAAGAAGACACTCCATTTAAAGATCCGCGCGAGCTGTATGATTTTTTAAAGACGGAAAAGCCCGAAGAGGAACTTGTCTTTTCCCACGGCGACCTGGGAGACAGCAACATCTTTGTGAAAGATGGCAAAGTAAGTGGCTTTATTGATCTTGGGAGAAGCGGCAGGGCGGACAAGTGGTATGACATTGCCTTCTGCGTCCGGTCGATCAGGGAGGATATCGGGGAAGAACAGTATGTCGAGCTATTTTTTGACTTACTGGGGATCAAGCCTGATTGGGAGAAAATAAAATATTATATTTTACTGGATGAATTGTTTTAGTACCTAGATTTAGATGTCTAAAAATCTAGAAAATCAGTACATCGCAAAAAGCTCTAATTACAAATTCAAGTTTATCGGTGGGATGAAGTTCGGGGAGCCGTCCGCAGACGGCAGGGGCAGCGCCCCTCCGGAGCTGGCAGAGCAGCAGGCACGAGCCGGCAGTGAAGCAGCTCCGGCAACCCCTCCCCTTTAGGGGCGCAAAGCACTTTCACACCGCTGCACCGATGGGGTGGCGGTGTGAAAGTGCTTTTGCGTTACTTTCTCACCAGAAAGTAACAAAGAGGTTGTTTTTAGCGGAAATTTATGATAAAATAGAGGACGGAAGAATAAGCGGAAAGGGGGCGATTTTATGGGAGTTACGATTTCGGGTATGACAGGTGCAGGGAGCATCCGGCACAACAACCGCAGCTTCTCAGCGGCGAATGTAGACCGGAGCCGGACGGAGCAGAACATTGTTTTCTGCAACGAGGATCTGAAGCAGGTCTATCATATGGTCTTTGATGAAGCTCTCGCAGCCTACAACGCAAAGAAAACCAAAACGAGAGATAAGATACCGGACTACTATGAGCATATCCGGCAGAGTAAACAGGAAAAGCTGTTCCATGAAGCGATCTTCCAGATCGGCAACATGAGCGACTGTGGGTGCGGTACGCCGGACGGAGAACGGGCGGCGGCAGCTCTGAAAGATTTTGCGGAGTCTTTTGCAGAACGCAACCCCCATCTGCGGGTGTTCAATATGGTGCTGCACATGGACGAGGCAACGCCCCATCTCCATGTCGATTTTATCCCTGTGGCAACGGAGCAGTCAAGAGGACTTTCTACAAGGGTATCTATGAAACAGGCATTGAAGCAGCAGGGGTTTGTCGGTGTCGGCAGAAAGCAGACCGAATGGGCGGTGTGGATGGAACGGGAGAAAGAAGCTCTGACGGAGATCGCCCAGCGGCACGATTTTGAAATTATCTCTCTCGGCACGAACAGACCGCACATGGACTTGCCGCAGTTCAAGGAAGCGGCTGCGAGGCTGGAAGCGGTGCAGCAGCAGACAGCGGCAGTAGAGCGGGAGGTTGCTGAGCTGGAACGGCAGCGGGACGCTCTGAAAGGCACTGTGCGGCTCTTAAAGGAGGCTGACAGGGTAAATGCACCCCTGCATGATATTCAGCCGGAAAAGACGCTCACAGGGGCAGTAAAGGGCGTGACGGTGGACCAGGTCGAGCAGCTAAAGAAAATGGCACTGCGCAGCGTGACGGATCGGCACAAGGTACAGGAGCTGACGGAGGAAAACACCCGTCTGCGGTCACAGGTGCCGTCCATGAAGAAGCGGCTGGAAGAAGCGCAGCGGCAGCAGAGGCTTGAACAGGAAAACCGGAGGCTGCGCGATGAAAACTATTATCTGCAATCCGAGCTGCAGGAGGAACGCAGCTTCACCGAGCGTCTGACGGACGGCATCGGTCGGATGCTGGACTTCTTGGAAGAACACTTGCCGGAGCGTCTGCGTCCTCTGCTTGAAAAGGCGAGGGAGCTGCTGCCCGATCCGGAGATCGGACAGCAGCAGGAGCAACAGCAACACCAGCGAGGAATGGGCGGCATGGAGCTGTAAAAGAAGCCTGTCCGGAGGGCTTGAAAATCTCTTTCGGACAGGCTATAATAACAACTGAAAATAGGGAATTGCTGTATTGATAATCTAAGCCCCCTGTAAGGGTACTCCCAAAATATATTTTCTCTCTCTGAAAGGGAGAAAGTCGGAGGGGAAAAAGGGGGTGAGCGGAGGGGTGTTGGAAGTGTGGTAAACCTCGTCAGAGGTTTTCCAAGCCACTGTGGTAAACCCATCGGGTTTTCCATAGTGGCGGCACTTTCAATGCCCCGCAGCGAGGGGGAAAAGGGGGAGGTGACTTTCTCTTTAAGGCGGCGTAGCCGCCGCTCTTTTGCTCCCCCTTTTCCCCCTTCCCGCCCGTAGGCGATCCCCGCCGCAGCGGATTTTCTTTTTGGTACTTTTTCTTTTGTGAGGTGGTAATATGACCGAGAATTATCGAGGCTGCTACGAGTATTTGAGCGCACAATATCCGGAGGTCGGAGGTTATGAGTTTTATAAAGAGCTGTTTCCGGACAATGAGAACTCCGGAGAACGGCACACGGATTTTTCCCATCCGAACGCTGTGTATCTGTATCGGGACGAACAGAGCGAGGATAAGAAGCTCCGGCGCAGGAAGATGTATAACGACACATGGGAACAGGATTACATGGAGTTTGTCGAGGGGAACAGCCTTACTTTGTGCAGCGGTCTTGCATATCGCAGAAAGGAGAACAGGCTGGAGAACGCCCAGCGGATGTATGCTCTGATCTTCGATCTGGACGGCGTAGGTCTTGCTGAGCTGCGCAACCTCTTTCTGCGCTTTGGCGGCGATCCGGAGCGAGTGCGCCGGTTGCCGATGCCGACTTTCCTTGTTCTGTCGGGGACAGGGCTGCATATCTACTATGTTTTCCAGCAGCCGATTGACCTATACCCGAATATAAAAATTCAGCTCAAGAGTCTGAAATATGACCTCACTTTCCGGATATGGGAGTATGGCAGCACTTCGCAGGTCAAGGCGATCCAGTATCAATCCATCAATCAGAGCTTCCGCATGGTGGGCAGCATCAATGACAAGCATGGGACGGAGCTGGTCGCTTTTCGGACCGGAGAACGGGTAACGCTGGATTATCTGAACTCCTACGCAAAGCCAGAAAACAGGGTGGATGTCAATAAGCCTTTCAGCCCATCCAAAATGACACGAGCTGAGGCGAGGGAGGCATATCCGGAGTGGTATGAGCGTGTTGTTGTGAGAGGTGAGAAAGGACGTAAGAAGTGGGACATTGCCGGAAAGGTGCATGGTGATGATCCGTATGCGCTCTACCATTGGTGGCTGCGGCAGATCGGAGAGATAAAGGGCGGGCATCGGTATTTCTTTTTGATGTGCCTTGCTATCTATGCTTACAAATGCGGTGTGTCGAAGCAGCAGCTCCGGCAGGATATGAAAGAGGCTTTTGATGATCTGCAGATGGTGAAGCATGAGAACGCATTGACCGAGGAAGATATACGGAGTGCGCTGGAAGCCTACGACAAGGAGTATTACAATTTCACGATTTCCGATATTGAAGCTCTGACCGATGTTCGCATCGAGCGCAACAAGAGGAATGGTAGATCACAGAAAGAGCATTTGAAAAGAGCACGGGCGGTGCAGGAAGTGGATTATCCTGGCGGTACATGGAGAAAAAAAGGGGCAGAAGAAAAGAAAGCGCAAGTCTATGCGTGGCGGCAGGAGCATCCAGAGGGACGCAAGGCCGATTGTCATAGGGACACCGGACTTGATCCGAAAACGATCCGCAAATGGTGGGACACCGTACCGGAGGGGCATATAACGGTCAAAATACGCCCATCACAGGCTTTGAGCGATCTGTTGGTGGAGGAATTTAAGAAAGGGCTGTAAACGCCCCAGAAACGCCCTGCAAGGCGTTTTCGGGGCGGGTAAGGGTTTTATATTACCCCACCGAAAACGAGGCTTGAAAACCGCGCGAAATAAGGCTTTTTCACCCCCTAAATGTACACGCTGCGGTGTTACCATATAGAAAGCACTGTTCATAGAAAAGTTGCAAAAAACATTTGCAATGCACTTGCAAATGTCACGAATATTGAGTATAATATTAGTGCAAGCTAAAAATGAGAGGAAAGGAGTGCTATTATGGCTAAAGGAAATATGACGATAAGAATGGAGCCGGAGCTGAAAGCACAGGCGGCAGCTCTCTTTAAGTCCCTCGGAATGGATTTGAGTACGGCAACGGGCATTTTTTATCGACAGGCACTTAGGTGTCATGGACTTCCCTTTGAGGTCAAGGTAGACGAGCCGAACGCTGTTACCTATGCGGCGATGGAAGCGGCAGAAAAGGGAGAGGATATGTTTGGACCGTTTGACAGCGTTGGCGATCTGATGGAGGCACTTAATGCTTAAGCCGGAGTTTACGGGGCAGTTCAAACGAGATTATAAGCTTGCGGTAAAACGGGGTTGCAATCCGAAGAAACTGGAAGAAGTCATTACGTTGCTATGCAATGAGCAACCGTTGCCGGAGGCGTATCGAGATCACGCTCTCACTAATTCCAGAAACTATAAGGATATGAGAGAGTGCCACATTGAGCCGGATTGGTTGCTTGTTTACAAGGTTGTCAGAGAGACATTGATTTTGAAATTGATTAGGACGGGTTCTCATAGCGATTTGTTTTGAGAATCGTTCCAGATGAAAGAGTGGTGATGATATATGGCGGGTGTGATAACTGAAATTGCAGCAGAATGTGG
>JAGTTS010000012.1 GCA_018223375.1 Clostridiaceae bacterium Marseille-Q3526 | reverse complement strand
CAGTATAATATGTTTTCTATAATATAGTCAAACAGATTTTTAGTTTGTATAATAATATCACAATAAAGATAATAAACCTCAGAAGTGGAGAGATTAAATACTATGAAAATCGTAATAGCAATGGATTCTTTTAAGGGAAGCCTGTCCTCGACAGAGGCCGCGGCAGCAGTGAGAGAGGGGATACAAGCATCTGGAATGGACGCACAAATCGTGATAAAGCCGTTAGCGGACGGAGGTGAGGGAACGGCAGCCGCTTTTGTGGAGGGAATGGGTGCAGAGGAAATTCAGCTGACAGTAACAGGGCCTCTTGGAAAACCGGTCAAAAGTTCTTACGCAGTGCTCAGAGAAACAAATACAGCTGTCATAGAAACTGCCTCGGCCGTTGGTCTGACCTACATCCCATCAGAGCTTCGGAATCCGCTTTATACTACAAGCCGGGGAGCCGGGGAGCTGATCCGGGATGCCTTGGACAGGGGGCTGAGAAAATTTGTTGTGGGAATCGGAGGAAGCGGAACCAATGACGGCGGCATCGGGATGCTGACAGCCCTGGGCTTTTCATTTCTGGACAGGGAGGGGAAGGAGACTGGCTGTTTTGGAAGAGATGTGGCAGAAATTGATCGGATTGACAGTTCCAAAGCAGATCCCAGACTTTCCGAGTGTACCTTCCAGATCGCCTGTGATGTGAACAATCCTTTGTGCGGAGAGACGGGAGCCAGCATGGTATTCGGCCCCCAGAAGGGAGCGACAGAGGAGATGGCGGAGGAGCTGGACCGGGCGCTTCTTCATTTTTCAAATCTTGTTAAAAGAGACCTTGGAAAGGATACGGCAGATTTGCCGGGAAGCGGGGCGGCGGGAGGACTTGGCTACGCCTTCAGAACCTTTTTAAATGGGTCGCTGGAGCCTGGAATTTCTATTATCATGGAAGCAGTGGGGCTGGAGGAAGAACTCCAGAATGCAGATATAGTGATTACCGGGGAGGGGCGTTTAGACGGCCAGACAGCTATGGGAAAGGCGCCTGTGGGCGTGGCGAAGCTGGCGGCAGAATACGGCTGTCAGGTGATTGCTTTTGCCGGTGCGGTGGCGCCGGAGGCCAGACTCTGCCTGGAACAGGGCATTGACGCCTATTTTCCCATTGTGAGAGGACCAATAAGCAGAGAGGAGGCGATGGAGAAGGAGCGTGCCAGAAGAAATATGAAGGAAACGGCGGAGCAGGTGTTCAGGCTCATTAGCAGTGTGTACAAAAAACAGAAAAATGATTAGACAGAAGCAAAAAAGGAGACTTCCCGCCTGACAGGCAGAGGCCTCCTTTTTTATAAAGCTGTTTTTATTTTACCAGCTCCTCGGCTTTTGCAATCGCCGCATCAATGTTTTCACAGAAATTTTCACGTCCTACTTTATCCACGTATCCGGCCTTCTCCATGACCTTCATAGGCTGTGGATTGACATGGGAGAGAATCAGGGTAATTCCCTTTTTCTGGCACCGCTTCAGCAGATCGTTCATAGCGTTCATGGCGGTGCTGTCCATAGACGGGACACTTCTCATACGAAGAATCAGGCAGGTAGCGCGCTCCCTGGCCACAATCCGGCCGATTTCGTCGGCAGCTCCGAAAAACAGCGGGCCGCTGATCTCATAGACATTGATATGGGGAGGGAGTTGTCTCAGCTTTTCACGTTCTGCTTCCTCCTCATCCTCCGCGTATTTCCAGCTGTGAACCTCCGTCACGTCGCTCATGCGCTTCATAAAGAGAAGACCTGCAAGCAGAATACCGAATTCGATGGCAACGACCAGGTCAAAGACGATGGTCAGGAAGAAGGTGATGATCAAAACGGCAATATCGCTTTTGGGAGCTGTTTTTACCAGCTCTGCAAAGGTTCTCCACTGACACATGTTGTAGGCGACCATGAATAGAATCGCCGCAATGGCCGGCATGGGGATCATGCCTGCGTAGGGCATGAAGACTACGAGAATCAGCACCAGCACAAGCGCATGAACCATACCTGCTACCGGCGTGCGGCCGCCGTTTTTGATGTTTGCAGCCGTTCTGGCAATGGCTCCCGTAGCGGGGATTCCACCGAAAAGGGCGGAGGCAATATTTCCGGCCCCCTGGGCGGCCAGTTCCATGTCAGAACGGTGCTTTCCGTTGATCATGCCGTCAGCCACCACGCAGGACAGGAGAGATTCAATAGCAGCCAGCACGGCGATAGTGAAAGCGTCCGGCAGGGCAGACTGAACCATGTCAAAGCTCAGCTGCGGCAGATGAAAGGATGGAAGCGCGCTGCTGATAGTGTAGAGATCGCCGATCGTATTGACGTTCAGCGGAAGGAATTTCACCATCAGGATTCCGCCGATGACCGCCAGCAGGGAGCCTGGAATTTTCTCAGAGAAATACGGCGTGACAATGAGAATCGCCAGGCATACAAGCCCCACAATCACAGCATCCATGTTCAGCGTTCCAAATCCTGCGGCAAAGGCTTTGAGCTTTTCCATGGTTTCGATAGTGGGCATTCCTTCCGGATAGACAACCCCGAAGAAATCCTTCAGCTGTCCGATGACGATGGTGACGGCGATACCGGAGGTAAAGCCAGTAGTAATGGTAAACGGAATGAATTTAATCAGAGATCCGAACTGGCAGAATCCCATAAGAATCAAAATGATTCCTGCCAGAATCGTCGCCACGGCCAGCCCGTCCATACCGCTTCGGGCTACGATTCCCGCTACAATGGTTGCGAAGGCGGCAGTAGGACCTGCAATTTGTACCTGGCTTCCGCCAAGAAGTGAGATAACGAAGCCCGCTACAATAGCTGTGTAGATACCCTGCTCCGGCCCTACTCCGGAGGCCAGCGCCAGAGCGATGGACAGCGGAAGGGCAATGATCGCCACCACAATTCCAGCTATCAGATCTTTAAAAAACTGTTCTTTGCTGTAGGTTTTCCATGTTGTAAACAGCATGGGACGCATCTTTTCCATAAGTTCCCCCTTGTAAACATAGTAATAGGCAGGATATATTCACACCTGCCGCTATTATTATACATTTCCTGTATACAATGTCCAGATAGAAAAGGGAAAAAGATTGTTCTTTTTGAGAAACTTTGCGTACGGTCCGCCGTCTCTTTCAGTTGACACAAAAAACTCTTTTGCTTATAATGAATATCAGAAAATAAGCCGCTTTTCGGCAGAGGGGAAAGAAGGCGGAGGGAGAATATACTTATGAATAGTGAAACAAGCAGCGAAGTGCTGGAGAAGACGGCGCTTCTTCAGAAGATGAGAAGCGTTCCGGAGTTATTTGTGTTAATGTCAGCCTGTACAAAGGAGCCGTATGTAGAGTGCGACGCAGAGACCTTTGACGACGAGATTTTCATGTTTTTTACAGAGGATGAAGCCAGAGAAAAGGGAAAGGCTCTGCTGGAGGAGAAAATCCCTGTGTCGATTGTCAGAGTTGAGGAAAAGCAGAAGCTTCTTTTCTTTACCAGCCTGTTTACCATGGGAATTAACGCCATTGTGATGAGAAACGGCAGTGAAAATACGAGGTTTCAGTTAGAGGAGCTGGTCAGACGGAAGAAACCGGAAGAGCAGCCGGAGGGAACGGTATGGATTGAGAATCCGCAGCTTCATTTGACTGCTCTTTACTATGCCCAGGAGATGAGAAAGCAGCCGAATCCGCAGCCGGATGAGAAAACCAGCGAACTGCTGGAGGAGCTGCTGGCTGATTTTAAGAGGGGAAAATATATTTTAGCCCTTCAGAAGGAAGAAAAGGGAGTTCCGTTAGCCAAGTTAAAGGATGGCCAGATGTACCAGCCGATTTTTACGGATGCGCTGGAATTCCAGAAGTTTAACAGAGAAAATAAGTTCCGTCCTGTGGCGGCAGATGCAGATAAGCTTGCCGTTTTAGTCGCTCCTGAGGCCAAGGGTGTGGTTTTAAACATTATGAGTCTGAATCTGCCGTTTAACCTGAATCGAAAGCCGGCTGTCCCGGCGGAGGGAGACGGAGGAGAGAAAAAGTCCGAAACAGTATAAGATATTCCAGATGAAAAGGATGCGTAAGCCTGTCAGAACCAGATGCTTCGCATCCTTTTCTCTTGCCTTTCTACTGGCTGGAGGCCTTTAAAAGGCAGGATTCGATGGCCTGGACCAGGGCAGAGCATGTATACTGGCTTCCCTCTGGATATGTAAGGTTTTCCAGAGACTGAGAGGAGCAGATCTGCTCGGACAGCTGTTCCAGAGCCGGGGCCATCAGCGGGTACATGGTTTCGACTGAATCGCTCAGCGGCGTCATGGAAACAGAGTTAATGTGATCTGCGTCCACGGCCACTTCCAAATCTGCATTCTGACTTCCTAAAGACAGAGAAGCCCGGTAAAGTCCGGGGGTGTAGGAGGCCTGAGCGGCCTGAACCTGGCCGGAGGAGACGGTCTGAGGTTCCTTTTTGGGACGGAACATGATAAAAAGCAGCGTTACAAGGATGATTCCCAGCCCGATAAAGATGGCGGTATAGATGATTTCCTTCATCCGGAGCACCACGATTTTCGTTTTAGAGCTCATAAAAAGACCTCTTGGTATTATTTAGTACAGTGTATGGGAAAAAATATGATTTATTCACAGCGTCCAAGGCAAAATATATTTTCTGCTTGACCAGAACATATGTTTGTTATACAATGGAGATATCACATAAATACAAGGAGGTTTCCATGTCATTACAGTTTATCATCGGCGGTTCCGGTTCCGGGAAAACCCATGTACTCTATGAAAATTTAATTAAATGTTCCATGGAGAATCCGGAAGGAAAATTTTTTGCCATTGTGCCGGAGCAGTTTACCATGCAGACTCAGAAGGATATTGTGACGATGCACCCGCGCCATGGCGTCAGGAATATTGATATCGTCAGTTTTGAACGTCTGGCTTACCGTATTTTTGAGGAATTGGCTGTGGAGACGCCAGCGGTACTGGATGATATGGGAAAATCTCTGGTGCTTCGGAAGGTAGCTGCAGCCAGGAAAAAGAATCTGCGTCTGTTTGGCAGCCATCTGGAACAGTCCGGTTTTATCGGGGAACTGAAGTCCATGCTGTCAGAGCTGTTTCAGTACGGAATTTCAGGGGAGACCATACGGGAGATGGCAGACAGCGCGGACAGCGCCATGCTGCGGCAGAAGCTGTCTGATATGAGCGAGCTGTACGAAGGCTTCCGGGAGTACACCAGGGAGCGGTTTATTGCCCAGGAGGAGATTTTAGACATTCTCTGCCGCGTGCTCCCCAAGTCCCGGTTAATCAGGGGAAGCGTGGTGACTCTCGACGGATATACGGGATTTACTCCTGTACAGTACCGGCTTTTAGAGCTTCTTTTAACCTGCTGCCGCCAGGTGGTTGTGACGGTGACGATGCCTCCTGAGGAGAACCCCTACCGTGAAAAACCGATTCAGAATCTCTTCCACATGAGCAGTCATACTGTCTGCAGGCTGACAGATTTGGCGTCAGGTGCAGGAGCAGGGAGGGATAAGGATATTCTCCTGACAGGGCCATGCCGCCGTTTTCAGAACAGTCCGGCTCTTTCTGCGATTGAGAGGGGCCTGTTCCGGCCTTGGGCAGGCCGTTTTGAAGGGGAGCAGGGGGACAGCCTGCTTCTCCATGAGGCGGAAAATCCCATTGGGGAAATTCAGTTTGTCTGCACAGAGATTCAGCATCTGGTGAAGGAGAAGGGATACCGTTACCGCGATATCGCCGTAGTGACAGGAGCTTTGCCGGATTATTCCGGAGAGCTTGCCAGGCAGTTTCAGGAGAATGGAATCCCCTGCTTCCTGGACAGCAAGAAAAATATTCTGAGCAATCCTGTGGTAGAGCTTCTGCGGGCCGCGCTGGAGGCGATTACGGAAAACTTTTCCTATGAAAGTATGTTCCGCTATTTGAAGACCGGCATGGTGACAGAGGAGAAGGAGAAACTTTCCAGGCTGGAAAATTATGTGAAAGCCATGGGAATCCGTGGATTTAAGCGCTGGAGCGCGTCCTGGGACCGCACCTATAAGGATGGAGAAAGATTAAATCTGGAGGAATTGAACGAGTTTAAAGATTCTCTTCTGCGTCCGTTTCTTCCTTTGAAGGAGGTATTTTCAGACCGCCAGTCTACAGTCAGAGAGATGACGGCGGCTTTGGCGGAGTTTCTGGAGAGCGTGGAGGCGGAGAAGCGTCTGTCCCGCTGGGAAAAAGCGTTTCACGAGATGGGAGAGGCTGAGCTTGAGAAGGAATACAGCCAGGTTTATGGGCTTGTGATGGATTTGTTTGACCGCCTGGCTGCGCTTTTGGGGGACGAGACAGTCAGCCGGAGAGAGTATGCCCAGATTCTGGACGCGGGTTTTGCAGAGATTCAGGTGGGTTTAATCCCGGCTGTCGTAGATCGGGTGGTGACAGGAGATTTGACCAGAACGCGTCTGTCCCATGTCAAGGCTCTGTTTTTCATTGGGGTGAACGATGGAATTGTGCCGGGAGCTGCCAGGCGCGGAGGCATTCTGACAGAGGCAGAACGGAGGATTCTGAAGGAAAGAGGGGTGGAGCTGGCTCCTACAGCCAGGGAAGAAGGCTTTTTGGAGCGTCTGTACCTGTATCTTGTGATGACGAAAGCTTCAGATTTTCTCTATCTGACCTGGAGCCAGACCTCGTCGGCAGGAAAGAGTCTCCGGCCGTCCAGCCTGATCGGACAGGTGAAGAAGCTGTTTCCTGAGCTGAGAGAGACGCGCATGGATCAGTACAGGGAGGCGGCGCTGTCAGCTCCAGCTGGCAGAAGAACTCTGATCGCTGGCCTGAGGGATTTGGAACATGCGGTGTCAAGACCGGAGTTTCTGGAGCTGTACCGCCATTTTTATACGGATGAAGATAAGAGGGAAGAGACGAAACGTCTGGTAGAAGCCGCATTCCACGTATATGAGGATAAGGGAATTGGAAGGACAGCGGCCCAGAAGCTCTACAGCCCCATTCTCCGCGGCAGCGTGACCAGGATGGAGCGCTATGCTGCCTGTGCCTACGCTCATTTCTTAAGTTTTGGGCTGGAGCTTCGGGAGCGCAGAGAGTATGAGCTGGCTGCTGCGGATCTGGGAAATTTCTTCCACAGCTCCATTGACCTGTTTTTTAAGACTATGCAGGAGGAGGGAAGGAGTTTCCGCCAGCTGGATGACAGGGAGAGAAAGGAACTGGTCAGCCGATGTGTATCTGAAGTGACGAGAGAGTACGGGAATACGGTGGTTTCCGATACGGCGAGGAACGAGTATCTGGGGCGCCGGGTGGAGCGGATTACAGACAGGACAGTCTGGGCATTGACAGAACAGCTGAAGAAGGGAGATTTTGAGCCGGCTGGCTTTGAACTTACGTTTACTCCGGCAGACAATCTGAAGGCGATGAAGATTCCGGTTTCCAGGACGGAGGCCGTTCATCTTCAGGGACGCATTGACAGGATGGATCTGTGCGAGGACGGGGATAAGCTGTATGTGAAGATTATCGATTATAAAACCGGGAAGACGAAGTTTGAGCTGACAGAGCTGTTTTACGGTCTTCAGATGCAGCTGGTCGTCTATCTGGATGCCGCCATGGAGAAGGAACAGCGCAGACACCCGGACAAGCAGGTGCTTCCGGCAGGAATTTTTTACTACAACATTGCGGATCCCATGGTGGAAAAGACGGAGGAAATGAGCGAGGAGGAAAAGGAAGCAGAGATTTTAAGGACCCTTCGCATGAACGGTCTGGTTAACAGCTGGGCGGAGGCTATCTCACATCTGGATCGGAGGATTGAGACAGAGTCGGACGTCATTCCTGTCGCTTATAAGGCAGGAATCATCCAGGAGGCAAAATCCTCTGTGGCAAATGAGAATCGTTTTTTGGCGATGACCGGCTTTGTCAATCAGAAAATCAAGGCTATGGGAAGAGAGATTCTGGATGGAAGAATTACGGTAGATCCTTATAAAAAAGGAGAGAGAACAGCCTGCGATTACTGTCCCTACCACGGGATCTGCGGATTTGATCTGAAGACAAAGGGATATGGATTCAGGCGGTTTAAGTCCATGAAACCAGAGGCGGTCTGGGAAGAAATTGAGAAAAGCGTTGAGGAAGATGAGCAGGAGACTCTTGAGACAGAAGGAGGCGAAGCAGCAGAATGGGAGTAAATTGGACCCGGGATCAGAGACAGGTCATTGAAAGCAGGCACAGGAATTTGTTAGTATCCGCCGCAGCGGGAAGCGGGAAGACGGCCGTTCTTGTGGAGCGTATTATTGAGATGATTACAGACAAGGAGCATCCGGGAGATATAGAGAGACTTCTTGTGATGACATTTACGAAAGCCGCTGCCTCCGAGATGAGAGAGAGGATTCTTGACGCCATTGAAAAGAAGCTGGCGAAAGAGCCGGATAATGAGTATCTGCAGCAGCAGGCGGTTCTGGTTCAGTATGCCCAGATCACCACCATCGACAGCTTCTGCCTGCATCTGCTGAGAGAGCATTTCGACTGCCTGGATTTAGATCCGGCATTTCGAGTGGGAGACGAAGGCGAGATGCTGCTTCTGAGGGGAGACGTGATGGAGGAACTTCTGGAGGACTGGTATGGGAAGAAGGATCCGAAATTTGAAGAATTTGTAGACGCCTTTGCCTCTGGAAAGGCGGACGGCGGAATTGACGAATATATTTATCAGGTTTACAGTTTCTCTCAGAGCAATCCGTGGCCGGGAGAGTGGATAGCGCAGTGCAGAAAGGAGCTGTCGGATACTTCCCTAGAAGCCCTGGATCAGACAGAATGGATGCGGTTTCTTCTGGCGGACGTAAAAACTCAGGCTTCAGAGTGGGTAAAGGAGCTGAAAGCGGCGTCCGGGCTGTGCAGGGAGCCGGATGGCCCGGAACCGTATCTTCCTATGATTTTATCTGATCTGGCTCATGCAGAGCGGATGGAACAGGTATCGGGCTATGGTATGCTTGCCCGGGAGGCAGACAGCTTTGAATTTCCCAAGCTGGCGGCTATCCGGGGCAAAAATTCCGCTGTCTCTCCGGAAAAGAAGGAGGCTGTGGCAGAGTGCCGCAAGCGGATCAAGAAGGCGTTAGAAAAAATCAAAGCTCAGTTTCTCTTTGCCTCAGAGGAGGAGATACTTTCGGATTTGGCGGGAAGCAGAGATTCAATTCTTATGCTTCTTTCACTGGCCGAGGAATTTGAACAGCGTTTTTCGGCTAAAAAACGAGAGAGAAATCTGGTGGATTTTAACGATCTGGAACACCTGGCGCTGCAGGTTCTTTACAGGGACAGCGGAGAACTGAGCGAGACGGCGGACGATCTGGCCCGCCAGTTTGACGAGATCCTGGTGGACGAGTATCAGGACAGCAATCTGGTGCAGGAGGCCCTGATCAGGGCAGTTTCCAGAGAGCGGTTTGGAGAGCCGGACGTATTTATGGTAGGAGATGTGAAGCAGAGTATTTACAAATTCCGTCTGGCCAGACCGGAACTGTTTCTGGAAAAATATCAGTCCTACACCAGAGAGGACAGCCAGTTTCAAAAGATAGAGCTCCATCAGAATTTCAGAAGCCGTCCTCAGGTGCTGGAAAGCACAAACGATGTGTTTTTTAAGATTATGACAGAAAAGCTGGGCTCTGTGGCTTACACAGAGGACGCCGCTCTTCATCCAGGAGCTGGATATGAGCCTCTTCCGGAGTCTGCTTCAGAAGAGGAGAGGGATTTTTCCACGGAGCTTCTTTTGATTAACACGAAGGACAGTATTTTAGAGGAGCTGGACGACGACAGCGCAGATTACACCAGGCAGGAGCTGGAAGCCAGAATGATCGGCATGAGGATTCGGGAGCTTACCGATCCGGAAAAAGGGTGCCTGGTATGGGATAAAGAAGAAGGAGCTTACCGGAGGGCGGAGTACCGGGATATCGTCATTTTGCTGCGAAGCGTTTCAGGCTGGGCGGAAAGCTTTGTGGAGACGCTGGGGCATATGGGAATCCCTGCCTTTGCCGAATCAAAGACAGGATATTTTACCACCATTGAGGTGGAGACGATACTGAATTTTCTGGCAGTTCTGGATAATCCGATGCAGGATATTCCTCTGGCGGCAGTGCTCAGGGCGCCGTTTTTTGGCCTGACGGATCGGGAGCTGGCTGAGATCACAGCAGAGTTTAAAAACAATACGGAGAAAGGACAGGATCGGGGACTGTACGGGGCAGTCTGCGCCTTCCTGGACACTTACAGGAAGGAGAACCGTTGTCTGGAAGCAGAGGAGGAGGAAACGGCCAGGAAGCTGGATTTCTTTACAGAGGTCATGGAAGAGCTTAGAATGCAGGCCGTTTATCTGCCGATCCACGAGCTGCTTTACAGAATCTTCGATCGAACGGGATATTATGATTATGTATCGGCGATGCCTTCTGGAGAGACTCGGCGGGCAAATTTGGATATGCTGGTGGAGAAGGCGGCTGCCTATGAGTCTACCAGCTACAGAGGCGTGTTCCATTTCATTAAATATATTGAAAAGCTGAAAAAATACAATACAGATTTTGGAGAGGCGTCCACGGCGGCAGAAGGCGGAAATACAGTGCGGATTATGAGTATCCACAAAAGCAAAGGTCTGGAATTTCCCATTGTGTTTGCCTCTGCCATGGGAAAGCAGTTTAATAAACAGGATACCAGAGGGAAAATTCTCATTGATCCCCAGTTTGGAATAGGAGCAGATTATCTGGACAGCGAGACCAGGCTGAAGGCGCCTACCCTTAAGAAAAATGTGCTGAAGCGGAGAATGGATCTGGAAAATCTGGGGGAGGAGCTGCGGGTTCTCTATGTAGCCATGACGCGGGCCAAGGAAAAATTAATTTTGACTGCTTCTGACAAGAACCTGGAGTCAAAGCTGGAAAAATGGAAGGAATCTCTTTTTGAGACAGAGGGAGGACTTCCCTTTACCCTTCTGTCCCTGGCCAGCTCTTATCTGGACTGGATTTTGATGGCCATAGCCCAGGGCGGATGCAGAATCCGCGTCAGAGAGACGATGGCGAAGGAACTTTTAGGACAGGAGATCAGCCGTCAGGTGCAGCAGAAACTGACAAAGGATATGCTTCTGGGCATGGATACTTCTCAGAAGACACTCTGGGAGGAAGCTCTTGGGCTTTCAGACGAAGCGTACCGGGCACAGCTGGAGAAGCTGGCCTCCTGCCGGTATCCATGGCAGGACGATCTGCGTCTCAATACGAAGCTTTCCGTCTCGGACATTAAAAAGGAGGGAGAGGAGGAAAGCCTGGAGGAGAGCGCGTTTCTGCCTACTATTCCGAAGTTTTTGTCAGACGAGAAGGACGAGGGGCAGGGAGCCAGAAGGGGAACTGCTTACCACAGAGCCATGGAGCTTCTGGAGTTTCATAAAATCAGGACAAAGCAGGATATCAGAGAACAGCTGGATCGTTTTGCAGAAGAAGGAAGAATGACAGCCGATGCCAGAGCACTGGTACGGGAGTCTGTGATCTGGCCGTTTTTCCAGTCGGATCTGGGGCGAAGAATGGCAGACGCCCAGAGAGAAGGCCGCCTGAAAAAAGAGAGCCAGTTTGTCATCGGAATCCCGGCCCGGGAGATAGGAGACTGGGATTCGGACGAGCTGGTGCTGATTCAGGGAATCATGGACGCCTTTTTTGAGGAAAACGGGGAGCTGATTCTTGTAGATTATAAAACGGATTACGCAGAGCAGGAGGAGACGCTGATAGAACGCTACAAGCTTCAGCTGGACTATTACAGACGGGCCCTGATGCAGATGGAGAATAAGCCGGTGAAGGAAACGCTCATCTATTCCTTCAGGCTTGGGGAGATAAAGCTTTAGAAAAACGGCTTTTCAGCTCCTCTATAAATTCTGCTGTGATTTCTGATATAGGACCTCCCTTGGGAAGAATATATCCGAATTCCAGCCGATCTCTGCATTCCTCAATAGGAACGGAGATAACCTGGTAGGTGGAATCCTGGGCGGAGAAGCCGTAAATTCCAATGCCATAAAAGTCGCTGTTGGCCAGCAGGTGGAGAAGAGAGGCGCGCCCGTCCAGATAAACGATTTTCAAGCCGGAATTTAAGTTGTACAGGATATTTTCAGAAAAAATATGGTAGGCAAAATCTTCTGCTGCGTCCTGATACCGGGCGAAGCCATAGGGAGCCAGATTCTCAAGGGTAACTGGCTTCCCTTCCCGGATCAGCGGGTGATTCCTGGAGAGAACGATATGGGGCCGTACCAGAGACAGCGTCTCATAGGACAGTCCCATGGACGCTAAACGGGCGAGAACGCTTTTCTTTTCTTCCGGATTAAAGTGAATGACTCCTACATGAAACTGTCCGGAATACACATCTTCGATCACTTCATCCGCCGTGCCTTCCCGAAGCCGGTGTACAAAGGCGTCGTCGTTTTTGTGGCGCAGAACAATTTCGATGAAACATTCCATAATGTGGGAAAAACGAGTCATAGAAACCATCAGGGAATGAGCGGAAGGACTGGAGGCAGAGCGGAATTCCAGAAGAGACTGGGCCGCCCGCAGAGTTCCCTCTGCCCGTTCCAGAAAGTCTTTTCCATCCGGAGTCAGGATCACACCCCCTCTGGTGCGTTCAAAAAGCATAGCTCCGGCTGTGCGCTCCAATTCCTTAATGATTTTTCCAAGGTGGGGCTGAGAGATATACAAAGTCTGTGCGGCCCGGTTGATGGAGCCGAGACGGGCAGTTGTGATAAAGTAAGAAAGATGCTTTAAGTTGATATCGTAATCCATAGAGAACCTCCTGAACCAGAACGTCAGCAGAAAAAAACAGAGTGCTGCTTGATTTTGTTAAAAGTATATCATGAAATGCGAAAAAAGGCCAGGCGGGTTGTAGCAATCTGCTATAGCCTTATAGGTATCAGGTATTAGAAAGGGAAATCACTTTCTGCTATACTATGGATATAAAATAAAATTTATAAAAGATATAAAAATAATTTATAAAAAATCTTTTTCAGAGTGCAGCTGTGACTGCTGAGATATGAGAAGCGGCCTGCTCTCAGAAGGAGATGGAAGGGAGAAAAAATGACAGATAAGGAGAGAGGAAGAATTTTAGAGGAAGCTCTTCTGGCGGGAAGCATGGAAGTGGACAAGGGTGAGACTGCGTCTTACATTCCAGAACTTTCCCGGGCAGATAAGCATGATCTGGGAATTTGTATCTATACGAGGGACGGAGAAATTTATGAGGCAGGGGATTCTCAGAAACGGTTTACCATTCAGAGTATTTCCAAGGTAATTTCCCTCTGTGTGGCGCTTCAGCACTGCGGATTTGACAAGGTATTTGAGAAGATCAGGATGGAACCGTCTGGAGACGCGTTTAACTCTTTGCTGAAGCTGGATATGACCAGCAACTATCCATACAACCCCATGATCAATTCTGGGGCGATCACTGTAGTCAGCTACCTGATGCCTATTTTCAGCTTCAAAGAGCTGCTTGACTATGCGGGAAAGCTCTGTCTTGATCCGAAGATCCGTCTGGATGAGAGGGCCTACACCTCGGAGATGGCCAACAGCGCGAGAAACAGAGCCATTGCCTATCTGCTTCAGAGCAAGGGGATCATTGAGTGCGACATAGAGCGCAGCCTGGAACTGTATGTGAAGATGTGTTCCCTCAGCGTGACGGCAAAGAGCCTGGCAGCGTTCGGCCTGGTGTTGGCCAATGGCGGCATTCATCCGGAGACAGGAGAAAGACTTCTGGATCGGGAAGTCGTGCGGACCGTTAAGACGATTATGTTGACCTGCGGCATGTACGACGGCTCCGGCGAATTTGCAGTGGAAGTGGGAATTCCCTCTAAGAGCGGCGTAGGAGGAGGCATCCTGTCTGTAGTGGACCGAAAAATGGGAATCGGCATTTACGGACCTTCTCTGGATAAAAAAGGAAACAGCATTGGCGGAAAAGCCATGCTGAAATATGTGTCAGAGGAGCTAAATCTGCATATGTTTGCCTGGGAGCCTTAATAGAAAGAGCCGAAGAATATAAAAGCGGCACAGCCTGCAAAGGCATCTGGAAAAATTTGAGAAAATTCAGTTGTACAGCAGCGCCATTTTATATTATAATAAAAAAAATATAAAAATTATTAAAAATTGCTAAATCAAAGAAAACCCAGTACAGGGAAACAGGGAAACAGGGGAAAGGAGGAAAGGAAGCTGGGGAAGATTTGGCAGCGCCTTCAAGCTGTAATATAAGGGGCAAGCAACAGGAAAATTAAGGAAATTGAGAAAGGAAAGACAAATATGTTTTCAGAGATTATCAATACCCTCAGTAACTGGCTGTATACCTATATTCTGATCGTTCTGCTTCTGGGAGCTGGTATTTATTTCACAGTAAAGACAAAATTTATTCAGTTCCGCTGTCTGAAAGAAGCAATCCGCGTAGTAAAAGAACCCAGCGATGACAAAGAGTCAATCTCATCTTTCCAGGCTCTGATGGTTTCCACAGCGTCAAGAGTGGGAACTGGAAATATTGCAGGTATTTCCACCGCTATCTGCATCGGTGGAGCAGGAGCCATGTTCTGGATGTGGCTGGTAGCGATTCTGGGCAGCGCTTCTGCATTTATTGAGAGCACCCTGGCACAGATTTACAAGAGAAAAGCAGCGGACGGAAGCTCCTACGGAGGACCGGCGTACTACATACAGGCAGTTTTGAAAAAGAGATGGCTGGGAATCCTGTTTGCGGGAACCTTGATTGTTACCTATATGGGCGGTTTCAACATGGTAGCGGCTTTCAATATCGCCGATTCCTTCCGGGCATACAGCTTCTACGATCCGTCCACTACGCCGCTCATTATCGGCGCTGTGCTGGCAGCGGCCTTTGCTGTCTGCATCTTTGGAGGAAGCAAGCAGATTTCCAAGATCACAGGAGTTCTGGTTCCTGTTATGGGAATTTTCTATATCCTGGTTTCTCTGGTTATTATTGTGACACACTTAAACCTCGTTCCTCAGATGTTTGCAGATATTTTTACTCAGGCATTTGACTTCAAGGCTATTTTTGGAGGTTTTACAGGTTCTGCCATTATGCAGGGAATTAAGAGAGGTCTTTTCTCCAATGAGGCCGGTGTAGGTTCTGCTCCTAACGCAGCCGCTTCCGCAGGCGTATCCCACCCGGTAAAGCAGGGACTGGTTCAGATGCTTTCCGTTTATATTGATACTATCGTTATCTGTTCTGCAACAGCATTCATGCTTCTGTGTTCCGGCATTGAGCCGTCCACAGACCTTCAGGGAATGCCGTACGTGCAGGCGGCAGTTGCCAACACGCTGGGAAGCTTCGGAACGATCTTTATTACAATCGCTCTGGTTCTGTTTGCGTTTACTACCTTAATTGGTAACTTCTACTATGCAGAAATGGGACTTGGATATATCTGTGACAAGACGCCAAATAAGGCTCTGTTAATGGTATTCCGTCTGGCAGCAGCTCTGATCGTATGCTTCGGCGCTACCATGGAGTTCAGCGTGGCATGGAACACAGCGGACGTTCTCATGGGACTGATGGCAATCATTAACCTACCGGTTATCCTGATTCTGGGCGGACCGGCCGTAAGATGTATGAACGACTATCTGAAGCAGAAGAAAGAGGGAAAGAACCCTGTATTCAAGGCAAAGGATATTGATCTGGAGACAAAAACTGATTTCTGGAATTAAATGGATCTGGGACGCCGAAGCTCTGGCCTTCGGTGTCCCTGAATGGCAAAACAGAATAGGAATAAAAAAGACACATGGACTGTCAGGTGAGTTCCAATGACAGTTCATGTGTCTTTTCACTTGCAGAAGAGAAAGGGCTGCTATTTGCCCTCTCCGACAATCAGCTCTTTTGCGTAGGGCAGAGTCAGGATCCAGTCGCAGAAGGTATGCCACTCGGCCAGCTTGTGATCCTTGCGGGCATAATAAATATTAATCAGCGTCTCATAGTTGAAGGTGCAGGTTCTCATCTGGTTGTAGCTGGAGGGGAGAAGCTGAATCAGATCGTACCAGTCTTCCTTGTTCTTAGTTTCCAGATATCTCTTTCTGGTTTCCTCCAGCTTATCTACAATCGTCTGCATAAAGGCTCTGGCCCCGTCTGTCATGTGATCGCAGCTGAAATCGTCCATGGTGAATTCCTTGCTGTGGATTTTATGCATGGTGCTGCAGGAGTTAGCCACTGTCGCCACCTTGTAGGTATCGTACTCCTTCCACCAGTAGAGGGGAGCAGTAATATCCACAGACACGAAAATCTGGCGGACGTATTTGCGGTGATCGCTTCCAGCCTGGCGGAGTCTTTTAGCCAGATCCAGATCATTGGGACCTAAAATATAGGAACCATTTTCATCATAGCAGCTGTCAGAACGGTGCCAGCTGTTCATGGGATTTCTGGCCCCGCGCATGGCGTTTTCCAGGTTCATTACGCTTGTTCTTTCTAATGTGATCATCGGTTCAGCCTCATTTCTTTTTAGATTCAGTTAAAACTAGACTCATTATAACCGTCCCAGAGAAAAAAAGCAATCCCGCCATAGATTCTCCAATGGCGGCTTTTGTTTTTTCATGATATAATTACAGATAAATTTAGAAAACTCAAAACTGCAGGAGGCAAGACATGAAATTTGCGTTTTTAATATTGGGAGATTTCCGTGCAACAGAGGATCGGGCAGAGATTCATCATGGTTCAGCCAGAATGATCGGCGTATCCACTCTGGACGAGGCCTGCCAGGCGGCCAGGGAGCTGTATGAGGAGGGAGTCGGCTGCATTGAACTGTGCGGAGCTTTCGGACCGGACGGAGCCAGAAGAATTATTGAGGTCACAGAAAACAAAATTCCGGTAGGCTATGTTACCCATCTGCCGGAGCAGGAGGAGATCTATCAGGCGGCTTTTTCAGATAAGAAGGCTGAAACTGTGAAAATCATAGATGTGACGGGAGTTGGAGAGGGCGCGGTATTTCTGCTCCGCGGAAGGGCCAATATTCTCTTTGAGGCGGGGATGGCCTACGCTGCCGACGCCATGATAGAGAAAATCAAACAGGAGCTTCAGGGGGAGCCTCTCCACGCGGTGCTTTTATCCCATTCCCATTACGACCATGTGGCAGGACTGCCGGCAGTGAGAAAGGAGTGGCCTGATGTGAAGGTGTACGCGTCAGAGCGGGCAAAGGAGATTCTGGTAAAGCCGGGAGCGTTAAAAACCATCCGCCGCCTCAGCGGGGAAGCGGCGGAGGCCTCCGGACTTTCCTGGGACAGCGCCTACGACGACAGGGATATCCAGGCGGATATCGGTCTGAAAGATGGGGAGACGACAGAGATTTCAGGAGATCAGGTCTATGCCTTTGCCACGCCCGGCCACACGAAATGCTCCATGTCTTATGTGATAAACGGGGAAGTGATGCTCTGCAGCGAGACGGTGGGAGTCATGAACAGAAATCAGGAGTATATGCCAAGCTTCCTGGTTGACTATAAAGGGGTGGAGGATTCCATCCACCGATCTGCTGAAATCCCGGTGCGAGAGATCATTTTAAACCACTATGGACTGGTAGAGGAAAAGGATAAAGCTGGAATCTGGGAATTTCTTCTGGAGACAGCCAGAAAAAGCAGAGATCTGATGCTGGACATTTTAAATGAGACGGACAGCGACGAGGAAGCGTTGAGAACCATGGAGCGGACCTTTCATTCCACAGTAGATAAAAAGGACCAGCCGGACGAAGCGTTTTATATCAATGCAGCCAGCATGATAAAGACCTTAAGGCGCCAGTATCCGGAGAAAATCAGAGAAGACAGAAGGGAGAGCGAAGTATGCAGTTAATAGCAGCAGTAGACAAACACTGGGCCATTGGAAAGAACGGACAGATGCTGGCCGTGATCCCGGCGGATCAGAAGCTGTTCCGCCAGGAGACGATAGGAAAAGTGGTGGTAATGGGACGAAAAACCCTGGAATCTCTTCCAGGAGGACGTCCTCTGGAGAGCCGGACCAACCTTGTGCTGACAAGAGATCCGTCCTTTAAGATAAAGGGAGCTGTAACAGTCCACAGCATGGAGGAGGCGCTTTCAGAGCTTTCGAAATACCGGGACGAGGATATCTTTATCATTGGAGGGCAGACGATTTACGAACAGTTTCTGCCTTACTGCCAGGAAGCCCACATTACGTTTATTGATTACGAGTACAACGCAGATACCTACATGGTCAACCTGGAACAGGAGGGCTGGATTGTGACGGACTGCAGCGACGAGCAGACATATTTCGATCTGTGCTATGAGTTCCGCCGGTATGTGCGGCCTTGAGAGGGGCGGTGAAATCCGGAAAAAAGAATAAAAATAGTAAAAAAACAGAAAAAATTACTGGTAAAATTTTACTGAATAAAAAGTCAGATTTTGTGATTAAAAATACTTTTATAACGAAAAAAATATAGAAAAAAAGAAAGGTGTATTACAAATTAGGGAGATGTACCTGGGTTAAGTGAAGAAATGTTTAAATAATAAAAAAATCAGACAAAAGAATCTGAATTCATACGCTTTTTAACGTAAATTTTCCTCTTGTTTTGCTTGTCAGAAGTGAAAAGGAATGATAGAATAGGAGACAGGTGAGATTTATCGCTGAAAGAACAGGAGGAGAGGGAAAAAGACATGTACCAGATTTTAAAAGCAGAAAAGCTGGCAGACAAGATTTACCTGATGGATGTGAAAGCTCCCAGGGTTGCCTGTGCCTGCGAACCAGGTGAATTCGTAATTGTAAAGATGGATGAGGAGGGGGAGAGAATCCCGCTTACGATCTGTGATTTCAACAGAGAAGAGGGAACAATCACTATCGTATTCCAGACAGTAGGAGCTTCTACAGAGAAGATGGCTGAGTTAAAGGCTGGAGACGCGTTCCGCGACGTAGTAGGACCTCTTGGAAACGCTTCCGATTTCGTAAAGGAAGACGTTGCTGAATTAAAGAATAAAAAGTATCTGTTTGTAGCCGGCGGCGTGGGCGCAGCTCCCGTATATCCGCAGGTAAAATGGATGCACGAGCACGGAATCGATGTGGACGTTATCGTTGGTTCCAAGACAAAAGATCTGATCATTCTGGAGGAGGAGATGAAGGCAGTAGCCGGAAATCTTTACATCACCACAGACGACGGCTCCTACGAGAGAAAGGGCATGGTAACAGAGGTAATCAAGGATCTGGTTCAGAACCAGGGTAAGAAGTACGACGTCTGCGTTGCCATCGGACCGATGATCATGATGAAATTTGTCTGCCTGCTCACAAAGGAATTAGGCCTTCCGACTATCGTCAGCCTGAACCCGATTATGGTAGACGGAACAGGTATGTGCGGCGCATGCCGTGTAACAGTAGGCGGCAAGGTGAAATTTGCCTGCGTAGACGGACCGGAATTTGACGGCCATGAGGTAAACTTCGACGAGGCTATGAAGCGCCAGCAGATGTACAAGACAGAAGAGGGCAGAGCTTTATTAAAACTGAGAGAAGGAGATACCCATCACGGCGGATGCGGACACTGCGGAGGTAATGACTAATGGAAGCAAATAGAGATATGATGAAGAGAGTTCCTGTAAGAGAGCAGGATCCGAAAGAGCGTGCCACAAACTTTAAGGAGGTATGCTTAGGCTACGATATGGACGAGGCGATGGCAGAGGCAGTTCGCTGCTTAAACTGCAAGAACGCACAGTGCGTCAAGGGATGTCCTGTATCCATCGATATTCCTGCCTTTGTTCAGGAGGTAAAAGAAGGAAATATTGAGAAGGCGGCAGAGATTATCGCCAAGTCTTCCGCACTTCCGGCTGTCTGCGGCCGCGTTTGTCCGCAGGAGAGCCAGTGTGAGGGAAAATGCATCAGAGGAATCAAGGGCGAGCCTGTTTCCATCGGAAAGCTGGAGCGTTTTGTTGCCGACTGGGCAAGAGAGCACGGCTTTGTTCCGAAGGCAGCTGAGGAGAAGAACGGCAAGAGAGTCGCTGTCATTGGTTCCGGCCCTGCAGGACTTACCTGTGCAGGCGATCTGGCCAAGCTTGGATATGAAGTAAAGATTTTCGAGGCCCTTCACGAGGCAGGCGGCGTTCTTACCTACGGTATTCCAGAGTTCCGTCTTCCGAAGAGCGGCGTTGTTCAGCCTGAGATTGACAACGTAAGAAAGCTGGGCGTAGAGATTGAGACAAACGTAGTAATTGGAAAATCTGTTACCATCGACGAGCTGATGGAGAAAGAGGGCTTCGACGCCGTATTTATCGGTTCCGGTGCAGGACTTCCTAAGTTCATGGGAATTCCGGGAGAGAACTCCAACGGCGTATTCTCCGCTAACGAGTACCTGACAAGAAGCAACCTGATGAAGGCCTTCCGCGACGATTATGACACACCGATCGCAGCAGGACACAAGGTAGCTGTAGTAGGCGGCGGAAACGTAGCGATGGACGCTGCCAGAACTGCTCTTCGTCTCGGCGCTGAGGTTTACATTGTATACAGAAGAAGCGAGAAAGAGCTTCCGGCCCGTGTGGAGGAGGTTCACCACGCGAAGGAGGAGGGAATCCAGTTCCACCTTCTCACAAATCCAGTAGAGATCCTGGCAGACGAGCAGGGCTGGGTAAAGGGCATTGTATGCCGCAAGATGGAGCTTGGAGAGCCGGATGAGTCTGGAAGAAGACGTCCGGTAGAGGTAGAGGGCTCTGACTACACATTAGATGTAGACACAGTTATCATGGCTCTCGGAACTTCTCCGAACCCGCTGATTTCCAACACTACCAAGGGGCTTGAGGTAAATAAGTGGAAATGTATCGTAGCGGACGAGGCTAACGGAAAGACAACCAAGGAAGGCGTTTACGCTGGCGGAGACGCTGTAACAGGCGCAGCAACCGTTATCCTTGCCATGGAGGCAGGCCGCGCCGGAGCTAAGGGAATTCACGAGTTCCTGTCCGGAGTTAAGGCAGAATAGTCTTGAATTTAAAATAACAAATAAAAAGAAGGCCGGGGCGAAGCGTCCGGCCGGAGTAAAGGGGCATGATAGACAGATATCATGCCCCGCTTTGGTTTCAAAGTATCTTCGCCGGTCAGGTCCGGAGAAGAGTGAAACAGAAAAAAGGAGAATAGAAAAAGGAGAGAGGAGAGAAAACAGGATGAAAAAACAGGTTGATTTACTCCATGGAAAGATTGTTTCATCCCTGACGGAGCTGGCCCTTCCTATTATGGGAACTGCAGCGGTGCAGATGGCCTACAACCTGACAGATATGGCATGGATCGGCCGGGTGGGAGCCCCGGCGGTAGCGTCCGTAGGGGCGGCAGGTATGTACACCTGGCTGTCCAACGGCCCGGTTATGCTGGCTAAAATGGGAGGACAGGTAAAGGTGGCCCATTCTCTGGGAGAGGGCAGGAGCGAAAGGGCGGCCCAGTTTGGAAAGGGAGCGCTTCAGCTGACCGTTTTTCTGGCTGTGCTTTACGGCCTGATTATGAATCTGTTTACCCACCGGCTCATTGGATTTTTTGGGCTGGGAGATCCGAAGATTATTGGAGACGCGGTGATTTATCTGAGAATTGCCGGAGGCCTGATTATTTTCAGCTATCTGAATCAGACGCTTACCAATCTTTTCACTGCCATTGGAAACAGCCGCGTTCCCTTTGCGGCCAACTGCATCGGCATGCTCAGCAACATTGTGCTGGATCCCATGCTGATTTTTGGAATCGGCTTTTTCCCCAGGATGGGAGTGGCCGGAGCGGCAGCGGCTACTGTGGCTTCCCAGGCAGTGGTGACGTCTGTGATGCTGTGGTATGTAAAGAAAGATACCATTTTATTTGACAAGATCCGCTTCTGGGAGAAGACGCCGCTCCCTTATTTTATCAGTATGATTAAAATTGGATTTCCTTCTGCAGTGCAGGAGTCCCTCTACTGCGGCATTTCCATGATTCTCACCAAATTCGTCACAGGCTGGGGAGATACGGCCGTGGCGGTGCAGAGAGTCGGAGGCCAGATTGAGTCTCTGTCATGGATGACGGCAGAGGGCTTCGGCATGGCTATCAACGCCTTTGTAGGCCAGAACTACGGCGCGAAGCAGTATGGCCGGATGAAAAAAGGATATTTTATAGCGGCTGGCATGATGACTGCCTGGGGAGCCCTGATCACGGTGATTATGCTGACCTTCAGCACGCCGATTTTCGGCCTGTTCATCCATGAGGCGGACGTGCTTCCCTACGGCGCCGATTATCTGAGAATCATGGGTGTCGGCCAGATTTTCATGTGCGTGGAGCTGATGACAGTGGGGGCGCTGGCAGGCATGGGAAAAACGCTCTACAGCTCCATTATCAGTATTCTTCTCACGTCCGCCAGAATCCCGCTGGCCATGGCGCTGGGATCCACAGCTCTGGGGCTCGACGGAATCTGGTGGGCTCTGACCATCTCCAGCATTTTAAAGGGTATCACGTTCTTTCTTGTCTGCTGCATGGTGTTCAGAAAAATTACGCCTTTTTTGCGGCCTTCTGATTGACTAATCGGCTTATCCATGCGATAATACGATTAGTACGGTGTGATAAAATTAACAATGTACTAAAACACTTGTTTGAAAGGAGTCATACAATGATTTATTCACATGAAGTAGAAAAGATGTGTACAGTTGCACAGGGTGTCTGTCATGGCGCAGCTCCGATTCCGGAGGAGGCAAAGTGGGTTCAGGCTAAGGAGATTAAGGATATTTCTGGTTTAACACATGGCGTGGGCTGGTGCGCTCCTCAGCAGGGAGCCTGCAAGCTGACTCTGAACGTAAAGGACGGCGTAATCCAGGAGGCTCTGGTGGAGACACTTGGCTGCTCCGGTATGACGCACTCCGCAGCTATGGCAGCAGAGGTTCTTCCAGGAAGAACGATCCTCGAGGCGCTGAACACAGACCTTGTATGTGATGCAATCAATACAGCCATGAGAGAACTGTTCTTACAGATCGTTTACGGAAGAACACAGAGCGCATTCTCTGAGGACGGACTTCCGATTGGAGCAGGACTTGAGGATCTGGGAAAGGGACTCCGCTCTCAGGTTGGAACCATGTACGGTACATTAAAGAAGGGACCCCGCTATCTTGAGATGGCAGAGGGATATGTAACAGGAATCGCTCTGGACGCAGAGGATCAGATCATCGGATACCAGTACGTAAACCTTGGCAAGATGACTGACTTCATTAAGAAAGGCGACGATCCGACAACTGCTTACGAGAAGGCTAAGGGACAGTACGGCCGCGTGGCAGACGCTGTAAAGATCATCGATCCAAGAGAAGAGTAATTGGTTCGCTTCAGTTAGAACCGTGAAATTGCAGAGAGATTGTTAATTACATATCAAGGAGGAAAACCACTCATGGCATTATTTGAATCATATGAGAGAAGAATTGATAAAATCAATTCCGTATTAAACAGCTATGGAATTGCTTCTATCGAAGAAGCTGAGAAAATCACGAAGGACGCCGGACTGGACGTTTACAATCAGGTAAAGGGAATTCAGCCTATCTGCTTCGAGAACGCATGCTGGGCATACATCACAGGCGCGGCTATCGCTATCAAGAAGGGCTGCCGCAAGGCGTCTGACGCAGCTGCAGCAATCGGAGAGGGCCTTCAGGCATTCTGTATTCCAGGATCTGTAGCTGACCAGAGAAAGGTAGGTTTAGGCCACGGAAATCTTGGAAAGATGCTTCTGGAAGAGGATACAGACTGCTTCTGCTTCCTGGCAGGACACGAGTCCTTCGCAGCTGCAGAGGGCGCGATCGGTATCGCTGAGAAGGCCAACAAGGTTCGTAAGAAACCGCTGCGCGTTATCTTAAACGGTTTAGGAAAGGACGCTGCCCAGATCATTGCCAGAATCAACGGCTTTACCTATGTTGAGACACAGTACGACTACTACACAGGCGAGTTAAAGGAAGTATTCAGAAAAGCATACTCCGACGGCCCCCGTGCAAAGGTAAACTGCTACGGCGCAAACGATGTCCGCGAGGGCGTTGCTATCATGTGGAAGGAGAACGTAGACGTTTCCATCACAGGAAACTCCACAAACCCGACACGTTTCCAGCACCCGGTAGCAGGTACTTACAAGAAGGAGCGCGTTGAGGCAGGCAAGAAGTACTTCTCCGTAGCATCCGGCGGCGGTACAGGACGTACGCTTCACCCGGACAACATGGCGGCAGGTCCTGCTTCCTACGGTATGACAGATACATTAGGACGTATGCACTCTGACGCACAGTTTGCTGGTTCCTCTTCCGTACCGGCTCACGTAGAGATGATGGGTCTCATCGGCGCAGGCAACAACCCAATGGTTGGTATGACTGTTGCTGTTGCAGTTGCCATCGAGGAGGCAGCTAAGGAAGGTAAGTTCTAGTAAATTGCCAGACAGATTTATCGGATAGTAAGTTAAAAAGCCAGACACATGATTTGGAGAAGATGCTCCAAAGAGTGTCTGGCTTTTTTTATATCACGAAAGATGTTGAAATTGAAGATTAATTAAAGTGTTTTGCTTTAATCGTTGCTGTTCCATTTGTAGATATAACTCATGACAAATGCAATCAGTCCTGTGCAGCCACAAAATGTGCAGGCAGGGACTAAAAAGTGTTCCTTAAACCACAGACATAAAGGGCCATTTAAAGAAAGAACAGCGAAAGTTTGTCCAAAAACAATAACTGCAGAAAGTCCAATGTATGCAAGCATAGTAATGAGAAACGCGAAATCCAGCAGTTTTTTAAATTTTTCCATACGTTTTCTCCTTTTAAGGATGAACAATGGGAAGAATTCCCAGTGCTATCAGTATTCCGATGAGAACAATCGGTATGACATAATGAAAAACCAGAGGTTTAAATGTCTCTGAAATTTTATCTAGTTTTGCAATACTGCAAGAAATAAAAATTGGAGCAGAGCTGGGCGGTGATGCGCCTTCTGTAGAAGCAAAAATTAAAATTGCTACAACGGCACAAACCGGATCGATACCAGCATTTACCAGGGCAGCATATGAAATAGAGCCTAGTGCAATAATTGTGGCACTTCCGTTTAAAGGGCCTGCTGTTAAAGCAATAACAGCTGCAATAACAAACAGCATAACGATAAGAGGCAGTTCCATATTTTCTAAAAGAACCTGGAAATCTGTGCCAAATCCTGCTGCTGCCAGAGCGGAACTGCCAGCTAAAGAGAAAAATGACATTCCTCCTACGGTAGAACAGCTTTTTCTGGTTTTTAAAAGAATTTGCTTGAATCCGGACAGACCCTTAGGAAGATACCTCCATCCTTCAATCAGACAGATCAGAGCAATCAGGATTGGAACCCAGAGAATGATATTGATAGCTCCAATGGCTTTTTCTCCAAACTGTTCCATGGTTGCAAACCATGTATGTATAGGCCCTACAGTAAGACAAATGGGAATGATACAGCCAAGGAACATTGTCAGAGAACTTCCGCTTGTTCTAAAAGCAGTAGACACAGGAAGAATCTGATCTTTAGAAAGAGCAGGAATATTATATTTCTTGACATAGTAAGTAATAAGAATAAAACGCCAGAGTAAAGTCCAGGCTCCACCGCAGGCCAAAGCAAAGTAAACATCACTGGTAGTAAGAGTCTCTGCTACAAGCGGGAAACTCAGCATCAGAAGCATCGGCGTTGATGGCGGCATAGCAATACCTAAACCGGCGTTTCCGGCGTTCATAGTAGCTGCCAGGCTTTTGGACCATCCGCTCTGGCACATCCAGGGAATGGTGATGGAACCGACAGCTGCTGCATTACCAGTACCAGATCCTGCGATTAAACCAAATAAGGCACTGGCGCATGCCGAGATATATGCGGGCCCTCCCTTAAGCCTTCCGAGCAGAGAATTTAAAATTGTGACAAGGCGTTTGATAATTCCTGTCTCAGTTACAATAGCAGACATAAAAGTAAAAAGCATGATGGCAAGCATGACATTACTGGTAAAGGCGCTGATAAGGCTTTCTTTCAGAACAGCAATCATGTTGTGCCCACTGAAAGCTGCTGCGATTAACAGGCCTAATGCCATTGCCTCTGCTATGCTGCGCTTCAGAAGAAGGTTCCACCCGATAATAAAGGATATGTAGATAATAAAGGCCCAAATTCCGATACCAATCATAGAATTATAAGTCCTCCTTATATAAAATATGAAAAAATAAACAATTTATCTGATTGGAAGATTGGGTTATGAAAGATATACCAAATTTAGGAGGAAAATTCAACCTTTCAGAAGGAAAAAAAATAAAATTTGTCATATTAGACAAAAAAGAAAAGATAAAACTAGTGATAAAGACTGGTAATCGTTTCCTTGTGGAGAACAAAAAAGAGAAAAGTTTAAAAATAAAACTCAGCGTCATCCAGAAGACTGTGAACAGTTCTGGAAGACAGCTGAGTTTTTGTCTAGGGCTGTTCATGAAGAATATCCCGTGTCATTTGTTCAGCAGTTTCCTGAATAAGAAAAATGTATCGCTGTATTTTGATTTCATCAATGCGCATGCGGGGGGCACCGATAGAAATGGCAGCCCACACGTTCCCAGATGAATCACGAATAGGGGCTCCAATTCCGACAGTTTCAATATTCAGTTCCCCATTACTGATTGCATAGCCCTGTGAGCGGATTTTTTCATATTCATCGAGAAGTTCTTTGGGAGAGGTAATGGTTTTTTCTGTAAAAGGAATCAGAGGCTGCTCCATCAGTCGTCTGTGTATTACTTCTTCATCCTGAAAAGCCCCTAGCACTTTTCCGGTAGCACCTGCATAGAGAGGGCGTTCTTCACCTACCTGTCCGACTACACGAACCTGCCGACGGCTCTCTTCACGATAAATCAAGTTTGCCTTGCCGTTAATAAGCATACTGAAAGAGGCATTTTCTCCTGTTAATTCTGTGAGACGTTCCAGATATGGCTTTACCATCTTGGATAGGCCAATATGTTCTTCATAGGTTTTGCCAAGAATGTAAGTAACAGGCCCCAGGGTATATTTGTGTTCAGAGGTTTGAGAAACTAAACCACTCTGCATTAAAACTGCAAGAATCTTAAAGGTTCCGCTTTTGCTGCAGCCGATTTTTTCACCTAGCTCAGTTACGCTGTGTACGTAGGGAGACTGCCCTAAAAGCTTAAGAAGGGCAGCTGTTTTTTCAGTTGAATTCATGGTAATCACTCCTTGAGAAATTCCTTTGCTGTTTTTTAAATTATAATATAGCTTTAAAAAAAAGAAAAGATGAAATAAAATTTTGAGAGTTTAGTTGACAGAAAAATAAAAATATGGTACATTGAGTTTGAAAAAAGTAAACAATGTTATCTGATAGGAAACAAAATTGGAAATCACTAAAAAAGACAAAGGAGAGTAAAATCATGGATCTTGATCAGGTAAAATCTTATAATGAGGATGTAGCAGCACAGCGAGCTAAAAGAGATGCAGATTATGAGGAATATGAAAAAGCAGGACGGATTTGGGGGCTGGTTCCAAGAGAACGGATTACGAAGATTACATTTCCACGAGTAAAGAAAGAAATTATTGACCGTTATTATGCATTGGAGGATATGTCTACTACAGTTTCCGATATTTTAGATGGCTATGGAATCGACGGTGCAATTCCCACTTCTCATATTAAACCGGTTATTCCGGGCTCTAAAATTGTAGGACCAGCAGTTACAATCAGGAATATTCCAGTGAGGAAAACTCCGACTCAGGGAGCCCATGACCATGACTTTATTGCTATGTCTACGAGAGATATTTACTATATTGGAGAACCAGGAGATGTTTTGGTCTCTGATTTTGGAGGAAATCTGGAAGTCTCTAATATGGGAGGACAAAGCTGTACAGTTGGAAAGAGTTGTGGTTTTGCTGGAAATATCGTAAATGGCTGCTGCCGCGACGTCAGCTCTATCAGGGAAATGGGATATCCGGTATTTTCTTGTGGAACGACACAGATTACAGGTAAATATCGCATGGAATGCGTAGAAATGAACGGCCCTATTACTCTTTGCGGAAAACTGGTAGAGCCAGGAGATTTGATGGTGGCAGATGATTCAGGTGTATGTATTGTTCCCTATGAGTTGGCAGAAGATGTAATTGAGGAAGCAGAAAAAATTGCTGCATCAGAAGAAAAAATGCGGCAGTTAATCGAGGAAAAACGACCGATTTCTGAACTTCGTCCATTATTTCGGGCGCGCTATAAATAAAAAGAATAAGAGATTTGGTTTTCTCCATCTTTCTTGATTCGGCATTGGGGTAATCACACAGGATTATGCTGAATCTGTGAGGTATTAACCTAAAGAAAAGTTTGTAGGTTTGTCAAACATTTGTTACACGGATTGTAAATATTCCTGAAGTACCTGATTGGGTGATTTCCATCCCAGTGGACGCATGGGAAAGCTGTTATAGTCTCTGCGGTTATATACTTTTAGCTGTGCTGCAAAGTCCTCAAAGGAATAGAACAGGTGGGTCGCATAGAAACGCTCATTATCCTTCCTGTGGCTTCGTTCCACCTTCCCGTTGTGGCGTGGGGTAAAGGGGCGGATGAGTTTGTGGCGGATCCCGTGGAGTTCCAGATGTTTCTGGAACAGGGTAGGCTTTTCGTTGCGAGAGGTAAAACGGTTGGTAAACTCTGTGCCATTATCAGTCTGAATGCATTCGATTGGACACGGGAAGGCCTTTACCAGATGTTCTACAAACTGGGCGGAAGAATAGGTGCTGTGCTCCTCAAATGCTTCCACAAAACGCCAGCGGGAGTACTCGTCAATGGCCGTGTACTGGAAAAACTGTTTTCCAATGACCTGGGAATTTTTCAGGCAGGCAGAGGGAACAAATTTCACATCAACCTGAATCCGCTGTCCGGGATAATCCATCGCTTCATAGGGCTTAGGGATGTACTTTGGATTGGGTGGATGTACCGCCATGATTCCTTGTTTTCTGAGAAAACGATAAAGTCCGGAAATGGAACGGGAATAGCCGCGCTGCCGTAGTTTTACCCAGAAAACAACTAAACCAGAGTGAGGATTTCTGCGTCGCATATGTCGGATTAGTTTGATTTCATCATCTGTATGCTGATTGGGATGGGAATGAGGTCTGCGGGAGCGTTCGCGGAGGGAGTCCCAGGAGCCGTCATAGCGTCGTTTCCAGCGGTAAATGTACTGCCGGTTCGTTTTATATTTGATGGCAGCTTTGGTAACACCAAATTTTTCAGCATATTGAATCAGAGATAGACGATACCTCATATCTTGTGTTATAGTAGACATAGCAGAGAACTCCTTTATGTGATTTTTGTTGTGGTGACTAAAATATAACACAAAGGCAGCGTCTCTGCTTTTTAAATATTCAGTTGTAACACATGTATTGTAATCCTACAGTGAGGTATTAACCTAAAGAAAAGTTTTACTTGCATTTTTACTTCCATGCATTATAATAATAGTGCAATTAAAAACACAGGGGAGCTTGTGGAGCAGGCTGAGAGGAAGTAATCAAACTTCGACCCTTTAACCTGATGCGGATAATGCCGCCGTAGGAAGTCAAAAGGGATGAACTTTTTTCGGAGACGTCGTTTTCAGGCGTCTCCGTTTTTGTGTTTTAATGAATCTGCACTCCACAGAGTTTTCCGGGAAAAGGAGAACGTTATGAATCAACATCAGACAGTAAAAACGGAAACCGGGGCAAAAAGCAGGACGCTTAAACTGGTGATGACAGGCATGCTGGCCTGTCTGGCCTTTGTGCTGAACACTTTTGTGTATTTTCCCTCAATGGCTCCATTCCAGCATTTCGTAGATGTGCTGGCTGCGGTCTTTCTGGGACCGTGGTATGGGTGTGCCAGCGCATTTTTATGCGGTATTATGAGGATGATGTCAGGCCGGACGATCCAGGCAGTGACAGGGGCTGTGTTTGGCCCTGTGCTGGGCGGGTTCCTGTACAGAAAAACAAAAAATATTTATCTGGTCTTTGTGGGAGAGGTGATTGGAACGGGCTTTTTAGGAGCAATGGCTTCCTATCCGCTTATGAAGCTGTTTTACGGCTTAGACGCCCAGTCGCCTTTTTACTACATTCCGTTTTATACACCTTCAGCGGTGACAGGAGCTGCCATGGGACTGGCGGTTCTCCTGATGCTTAAAAAGGGAAAAATTCTGGAACGGATGGAGAGAGAACTGGAGTAAAGGAAAGCAGAATGGGAGTAGAGAGAAGCGGAACGAGAGTAAAGAAAAGCGGAACAGAAGAAAAAAGCGGAATTGGAGTATGGAGGAAAGAAGGAAGGAGCTGTTATGGAGGATTTGACGAAGCGGGCATGGGAGATCTTTAGGCAGGTGCAGGAGAAACGCCCCTTAGTGCAGTGCATTACTAATTTTGTCACAGTCAACGACTGCGCCAATATGATTCTGGCGGCCGGAGGCTCTCCCTCCATGGCCCACGATATCAGGGAGGCTGCGGAGGCGGCAGCTGCAGCCTCCGCGCTGGTCTGCAATCTGGGGGCTATAGGAGATACGGACGCTATGGAAGCTGCGGGAAAGGCGGCGAACCTTCTGGGGATTCCAGTGGTATTCGACCCGGTGGCGGCCGGAGGAACCAGTCTGCGCCGGGCAGAGTCGGCAAGGCTTATGAGAGCCGTCCATTTTTCTGTGATCCGGGGAAATGCGTCGGAGATCCGTTTTCTGGCAGGAGAACAGTCATCTGGAAGCGGCGTGGACGCAGGCGTGTTCGATGAGATTACAGAGGAGAATTTGTCCGCCGCTATCGGGATAGTAAAGGGGCTGGCAGAGAAAACAGGCAGCGTGATTGCCGTTTCAGGAAGGCTTGATCTGATCTCTGACAGCAGGCGGACGGCAGTTTTGAGAAATGGAAGTCCCGTGATGGCGCGTATCACGGGAAGCGGTTGTATGCTGACCGCTCTTACGGGGGCTTTCTGCGGGGCGTGCCAGAAGGACTGCTTTACCGCAGCCTTTGCCGCCTCCGCCGTTATGGGAGTCTGCGGGGAACTGGCGGATGCGAAGAGACTGGAACGGGGAACAGGAAACGCGTCTTTTCGCAATGATTTGATCGACGCGGTCTTTACTTTGACGGAAAAACAGTTTAGGGAGGGAATCAATTATGAAATTTTCTAAGGAACAGATCAGGCAGGCCATGCTTCTTTATGGGATCACGGACCGCTCCTGGCTGAAGCCAGGGGAGAAGCTCTCAGACGTATGCCGGGAAATTTTAGAACATGGAGTGACCTTTCTCCAGCTTCGGGAAAAGGAGCTGGATCAGGAGGCGTTTCTGAAGGAAGCGGAGGAGTTAAAGGAGCTGTGCGCCCGGTTTGGCGTTCCGTTTGTGGTAAACGACAGCGTGGAGACAGCTGTTCAGGCCGGGGCCGACGGCGTCCATGTGGGACAGTCAGATATTAAGGGGCGGAATATCAGGGCCATGATAGGGCCGGATCGGATTCTGGGCATTTCCGCCGGAACTGTGGAGGAGGCCAGAGCAGCAGAAAAAGCAGGGGCCGACTATATCGGGGTGGGAGCTGTGTTTGGGACCTCCACGAAAAAAGACGCCAGAAACCTTTCGGTTGAGAAGCTGCGGGAAATTTCTGCTTCTGTATCGATCCCGGTAGTTGCCATTGGAGGAATTAACCGCTCCAACGTGGGGGAGCTTTCAGGCAGTGATGTAGACGGAATCGCTGTCATATCGGCTCTTTTTGGAGCGGAGCGTCCAGGAGAAGCGGCTGCAGAATTGGCAGAGCTGGCAAAGGAGATCAGAGACAGTGAATAAAAAGTATGCGATTTTCGATTTAGACGGCACTCTGATCGATTCCATGAGATGGTGGAAGGGATTGGCGGAAGAATTTTTGCGAAGCAGAGGAGTGACAGAAATTCCAGACGGTCTGACAGATCAGATTCAGACGATGACGGTCCTGGAATCCTCCAGACTGTTTATCCGCACGTTTGGAATTTCAGGGACAGCGGAATCGGTGGCTGGGGAAATGAACGCCCTGATGGATCGCCATTACAGAGAAGATATTTCTCTGAAACTGGGAGTAAAAGCCTGCCTGGATACGCTGAAAAAGAAAGGCGTCAGGATGTGCGTGGCTTCCGCCGCATCGGCAAAGCTGGCAGAGGACTGTCTGAAGCGTCTGGGAGCTGCAGATTATTTTGAGGAATTTCTTTCCTGCGAGGATGTGGGCGCAGGCAAGACGCGCCCTGACATTTATCTGAGGGCGGCAGCGGGAATGGGGGCGGCCCCGGAGGACACGGCTGTCTATGAGGACGCCCTGTATGCGGCTGAAACTGCAAAGAAAGCAGGCTTTTATGTGATAGGAGTATATGACGAAGGCAGCTGCAGAACAAAGGAGGAACGGAAACGCCTGGGAGATTTGGCGGACGAGATGATAGAATGCTGGGAAGAGGAGGAAAAGCTATGAGCGCAAGTATTGGAATTCAGGTGCTTCCGCAGGTGGGAAGCGACGAGGAGGTATGCAGAATCGTAGACGAAGTGATTGCCTGTATTAAGAGCACAGGCCTTCGCTATGAGGTAGGGCCGCTGGAGACTGTGATAGAAGGAGAGAGCTTTGACCAGCTGATGGAGCTGGCGGCAGAATGCCAGAAAACGGCAGTCCGGGCCGGAGCGCCGAAAGTGATTTCCTATATTAAGGTTATTTATAAGCCGGAGGGGGAAATTTTGACGATTGATCAGAAAATCGGAAAATACAGAGAGGAGGGGAATCGGTGAAAACGGTATTGACGATTGCGGGAAGCGACTCCAGCGGAGGAGCTGGAATCCAGGCAGACTTAAAAACCATGATTATGAACGGCGTATTCGGAATGAGTGCCGTCACGGCCCTGACAGCTCAAAACACGATAGGGGTATCTGGTATCATGGCAGTAGACGGCGAGTTTTTGAGACAGCAGATTGATGCGGTATTTGAAGATATTCGCCCAGATGCAGTAAAGATAGGGATGGCCGTTTCAAAAGAACTGATTCAGGTAATGGGGGAGCGGCTGCGGTTTTACAGAGCGGAGCATATTGTGGTGGATCCGGTTATGGTTTCCACCAGCGGTTCCAGGCTGATTCAGCCAGATGCAGTGGAGGCGCTTACACGGGAGCTGTTTCCTCTGGCCCAGCTGGTCACCCCCAATATTCCTGAGGCGGAGCTTCTGTCGGGGAGAACCATTGCAGACAGAAACGACATGGAGCTGGCGGCGGAGCATATCGGCAAAGCGTACGGCTGCGCGGTGCTGTTAAAGGGAGGACACAGCGTCCAGGATGCCGACGATCTTCTGTATGCAGACGGAAGGACAGAGTGGTTTGCTGGAAAGCGGATCGACACATCCAATACCCACGGAACGGGCTGCACCCTGTCAAGCGCCATCGCTTCCAACCTGGCCAAGGGCTTTTCCCTCAGGGAATCGGTGAAAAGATCCAAGGAATATCTGTCCGGCGCCCTTTCTGCCCGGATGAATCTGGGAGCGGGAAGCGGCCCTGTAGATCACGGCTTCTGCCTGAACGGATATTTTTCGGAAAGCGCAGTTCTTCCCGTGTGAGGCGTACCGCGCCCTGTTTTTTATCTGCCTCTTGACTAATACCCTGATGGGGTATATAATAGCATCAGGAAAAGGAGGTAAATAGATGAAACAGTACGTTGTGACCGGTATGAGCTGCGCGGCCTGCAGCGCCCGGGTAGAGAAGGCTGTGTCAAAGGTGGAGGGAGTTACCTCCTGCTCTGTCAGCCTTCTGACTAATTCCATGGGCGTGGAGGGCACGGCTCAGCCTGAAGATATTATCGCGGCAGTGGAAGCGGCGGGATACGGCGCTTCTGTCAAAGACGGATCCGGGCAGAAGAAGGACAGCGCGGCGGGAAGCGCTGAGGAAGATATGCTGGCAGATCGGGAAACGCCCGTTCTGAAAAGACGCCTGACAGCCTCCCTGGCTTTTTTGATTGTGCTTATGTACGTTTCCATGGGCCATATGATGTGGGGCTGGCCTCTTCCGGAGGTTCTCGCTGAAAATCATGTGGCTGTAGGGCTTGTGCAGCTGCTTCTCACAGGCATTGTCATGGTGATTAACCAGAAATTTTTTATCAATGGCTTTAAGAGTCTGTGGAATAAAGCACCTAATATGGACACTCTGGTGGCTCTGGGCTCCGGCGCGTCCTTCCTCTACAGTGTGTACGCCTTGTTTGCCATGACGGACGCCCAGATGCGGGGCGATATGGCTGGGGTCATGGAATACATGCATGAGTTTTACTTTGAGTCGGCAGCCATGATCCTGACGCTGATTACCGTCGGAAAAATGTTAGAGGCCCGCTCTAAGGGAAAGACTACGGACGCCCTGAAAAATCTGATGAAAATGACGCCGAAGACGGCTGTCGTGTGGCGAAACGGCGAGGAGACGGAGATTTCCATTGACCAGGTGGCAGAGGGAGACATTTTTCTGGTCCGCCCAGGCGGAAACATTCCGGTGGACGGAGTGATCCTGGAGGGAACCAGCGCGGTGGACGAGTCGGCGCTGACGGGAGAGAGCATTCCTGTGGATAAAGCGGCAGGGGACAAGGTGTTCGCGGCCACTCTTAACCAGTCCGGCTTCATCCGCTGCCAGGCGTCCAGAGTGGGGGAGGATACCACCTTTTCCCAGATTATCCAGATGGTCAGCGACGCGGCTGCCACGAAGGCCCCTATCGCCAAGGCGGCGGACCGAGTGTCAGGCATTTTCGTGCCGGCGGTTATTGGAATTTCCCTTGTGACGGCTGTGGGATGGATGATAGCAGGACAGAGCTTTGGCTTTGCACTGGCCCGTGGAATTTCCGTCCTTGTTATCAGCTGCCCCTGCGCGTTAGGACTTGCCACGCCGGTAGCCATTATGGTGGGTAACGGCGTGGGAGCGAAAAACGGGATTCTGTTTAAGACGGCCGCCGCTCTGGAGGAGGCTGGAAGGACAGAGATTATCGCTCTCGATAAGACGGGAACCATCACTATGGGAGAGCCCCGTGTGACCGATCTGCTGCCTGCTCCCGGAGTGACAGAGGATCAGCTGTTAAGTCTGGCGGCTGCCCTTGAAAAGAAAAGCGAGCACCCTCTGGCCAGGTCTGTGATGCGGAAAGCGGAGGAACTGGGACTGGAACCGGAGGAGGCAGAGGAGTTTGAGGCCCTGGTGGGAAGCGGCGTGTCCGCCTCATTAAAGGGCAGAAAGCTTCTGGGAGGAAGTCTTTCGTTTATGAGCGGCCGGATTGAGGTCCCGGAAACAGCGAGAAAGCAGGCAGAGTCTTTTGCGGAGCAGGGCAAAACGCCGCTTTTATTTGCGGAGGATGAGACGTTTGCAGGCGTGATTGCGGTGGCAGACGTGATCAAGGAGGACAGCCCTCAGGCTGTGAGGGAACTCCAACGTATGGGTATCTGCGTGGTTATGCTGACCGGGGACAATGAAAAGACGGCTCAGGCCATTGGAAGGCAGGCAGGCGTGGACGAGGTGATTGCAGGAGTGCTTCCGGACGGAAAGGAGGCTGTAATCCGCGCCCTGAAGGAAAAGGGAAAAACGGCTATGGTGGGAGACGGCATTAACGATGCGCCGGCTCTGACGAGAGCGGATCTGGGAATCGCCATCGGAGCGGGGACAGACGTGGCTATCGACGCGGCGGACGTAGTTCTGATGAAAAGCCGGTTGAGCGACGTGCCGGCGGCCATCCGTCTCAGCCGGGGAACTTTGAGGAATATCCACGAAAACCTGTTCTGGGCATTTTTCTACAATGCAGTGGGAATTCCACTGGCAGCAGGGCTTTTCATTCCTCTGCTGGGATGGAAATTAAATCCCATGTTTGGAGCCGCCGCTATGAGCCTTTCCAGCTTCTGCGTGGTATCCAATGCGCTTCGTTTAAACTTCCTTTCCATCAGAGATGGATCGAGGGATAAAAAAATAAAAACAAAACATCATGAATTAGAAAAGGAGAGTCAAAAGATGGAAAAGACAATGAACATCGAGGGAATGATGTGCGGACACTGCGAGGCCAGAGTTAAGAAGATTCTGGAGGCTATTCCGGGAGTGGAGGCAGCGGAGGTCAGCCATGAGAAAGGGACTGCCGTAGTGAAGATGGCATCAGAGGTAGCGGATGAGGTGCTGAAGAAGGCCGTGGAAGATCAGGATTACCAGGTGACTGGAATTCAGTAGAGAGAGGAGGGGGAGTGTTCTCCCCTCTTTGCCCGTTTATGGGACAGGAGGATACGCGGCCAGCTCCGCTGTGTGAAATGAAACAAGAGGAAATGAAAAAGAAATCAAAAAGTTGAAAAAATTAAAAAAAGTGCTTGCATTTTTCCGGAAGTATGATATACTATCTAAGTCGACAGCGAGCGACAGAAAAACAAAATAGAAGGCCTGTTGGTCAAGCGGTCAAGACGACGCCCTCTCACGGCGTAAACCCGGGTTCGATTCCCGGACAGGTCACTTAGAAGAAAGAGAACCAGAGATAAAAAATCTGGTTCTTTTTGCTATATACAAACAGCGTCAGTGGGCAGGAGAACATTTTCCTGCTCATCAGCGCAGGGAAACGAGGAGGAATGGATATGGATTTACTGGAAATGCTGAAACACAGAAGAAGCGTCAGGGATTATACCGGAGAGGCGATTCCGAAGGAGCAGCTGGATCAGATTCTGGCGGCAGGCCTTTTATCTCCGTCCGGGCGCAGCAGAAAGCCGTGGGAGCTTGTTGTGGTCCAGGACAGAGATACGCTGAAAGAACTGGTTAAATGCCGGGAGGGGGCAGCGAATATGCTGGAAAAGGCCGGATGCGCCATTCTGGTTTTTGCAGATCCTGAGAAAACAGACGTATGGACAGAGGACTGTTCCATTGTGATGAGCAATATGCATCTGATGGCGGACAGCTTGGGGCTGGGCAGCTGCTGGATCCAGAGCAGGCTTCGGACGGCCCAGGACAAAACGACAACAGAAGAATTCTGCAGAAAGCTTCTCCATGTTCCGGAGAGGTACTGTCTGGAAGCGATTCTGTCTGTCGGAATAGCACAAAAACGTCCGGCGCCCCACGGCCTGCAGGAAATAGAGACTGAAAAAGTACATAGCGAAGCGTGGGAGAGCAGAGAGTAAAGAAAAAAGCCACTGAAATCCAGTGGCTTTAAAATATGACCTGTCCGGGAATCGAACCCGGGTTTACGCCGTGAGAGGGCGTCGTCTTGACCGCTTGACCAACAGGCCTTCTATTTTGTTTTTCTGTCGCTCGCTGTCGACTTAGACAGTATATCACACTTCCGAAAAAATGCAAGCACTTTTTTGATTTTTTTAAATTTTAAAAATTTTATTTTTTTCCTAATTTTTTAAAAGGTGTAAAAAGCGTGGATACAGATTTCAATTTTTCCCCGGAAATGGTATAATTAGTTTCAAACGCAGCTAAAATATTTGGCCTCTGCCATATCATTCAATGGGATGCCGCGCCAGCTCAGGGAAGATGCTGTTAAGTGACTGGGGAAGGGAGGAGATAGCATGAAACGATACAGGGCGGTGAGAGGAAAGGAAGCCCCCTGGCAGACAAAGGCGGTAAAATCGGCGGTTCATCTGTTCCGGGGGACGTTTGATATAGAAGATTCAGGAACGGAGTCTTCAGAAACAGAATATGCAGAGATAGAAAATTCGGAAGAAGAGGCGCAGGCAGCAGAAAAAGAACAGCCGGAGGATACCGCCAGGATCTGCCTTCCGGGATTTGGACTTCCGGTGAAAAATCCTGCCATAAGGGAGAAAACCCTTCTGTGGAAAAATCTGAAACGAGTTCAGCGGGAGAATGGAATTACTGAGAGCAGACCGATTAGGGAGGACAGACTGGACTTCTGCATGGAGATGCCGGAGGGAGAAGGACGCAGCTTTGTGCTTTTCCGGACGATTTTAGAGCTGAACCAGGCTTATGGTCTTCTGAAATTTATTGTAGCGGTTCCCTCTGTGGCGGAGAGGCTTAAACTGGCGGAAGCAGCGAGAAAATTTTCCGGATGCTTTTTGAAGCTGGGGTATCCCGGCCTTTCCGACTGCTGTTTTTCCTGCCGGGGAGAGAATCTCAGGGAAGTCAGCACGCGGTTAGTAGAGTCGGAGAGGCTTTCCATCTGCATTATGAATATTCAGACCTTTAACAGGGGGACGAACCGGCTGAGAGCGGCCGACGAGTACGGACAGGTGCTGTGGGAAGATATAAGAGCGGTAAGGCCTGTGGTGATTCTGGACGAACCGGGAGCGGACAGTGGATGTTCGGATCTGCAGGAAAGCTCCGGAGCATTCCAGGCCTTGGAAGGATTAAATCCCCTGTTTACCCTGCGCTTTCAGTCAAAGGCGGGATCTGCGGAAAACAGGATTTTCAGTCTGACAAGGGAAGCTGCGCTGCGGCAGGGAGCGGTGAAGACATGCTTTTTAAAGAACCCTAAATCTCAGGAGGAGGAGGGACTGGCTGAAGAGAAGATCCGCCTGGCCGTAAGGCTTCATATTGAAAAGCAGCTGGAGCTTTTAAGAGCAGGGCGGCGCGTAAAATGCCTGACTTTATTTTTTACAGCGGCTTCCAGCCATGAGAGAGAGCGGCTGCTGACGCTTTTTGAACAGGCTTATCAGGAGATTCTGGGAGAGTACGACGGCCAGATCCGCCAGCTGGGTGAAGAGGCGCTTTCTGTATTCTGCCGGGAGCCGGAAAAGGCGAGGAAGGTATTTCTGGGGATAGATAAGAGCGGACGTGAGCGCGAGCTGGACGGCTGGGAGAAAAAGGACGCCGGAAGCTTTCGAAAACGCCTGCTGGAGGACGTGAACCGCGGAATCGGAGAAATTCTGAGAGAAAGCGAAACGCTCTCTTCTTTTGAACGCCAGGAAGCGTTTCTCTTCGCCCATCCGGCGCTGCGAAGAGGCTGCGGCAGCAGAAACCTGTTTGTGATTTGCTGTCTGGATTCCGGGGTGCCGGAGGCGTCCCTGAGAAAAAAGGCAGCCTGCGGACAGTGGCTGTCAGAGGATCAGGAGGGGAATCAGTTTTCCGGTGATGAGACAGAGAGTCTCTGGGTGATTGGAGAGGGAATTCCGGAGGATCCTTACTGGAGCTGCGGGAAGGAGACTGCATGTTCAGAGCCGTTTCAGAAGGCCCTTGAATCGTTAGAGAGGATAAAGAAGGAGCCGGCTTTCGCAGCGCCTTCAGGACTTTCGCGGCTTACAGAGGAAGAGAGAAACGAGCTGTTGTCCTGTATGGACAGAGCGGAGGAGCTTCTGAAAAAGGCTGCAATCCTCTAGAAAAACGTGAAAGAGCAGAGAAAATCCGGGAAAGAATGAACATGCAGGCAGAAATGCATTGCCAAACACAAGTGTTTTCATATACAATAGGAAAATCGAAAGGAGAAGCGTATGCAGAATTATTCAGGTGAAGTGGGTTTAATGTATCATTTACAGATCAGAAAAGGCGACGTGGGCCGGTATGTGATCCTGCCGGGAGATCCGAAACGGTGCCAGAAGATCGCCCAGTTTTTTGACGATCCGGTGCTGGTGGCTGACAGCAGGGAGTATGTGACCTATACTGGAACGCTGGACGGGGAGAAGGTAAGCGTGACTTCCACGGGAATCGGCGGCCCTTCCGCCTCCATTGCCATGGAAGAGCTGGTTCAGTGCGGAGCCGACACCTTTGTCCGGGTAGGAACCTGCGGAGGAATCGATCTGAATGTAAAGGGAGGCGATATTGTTATCGCTACAGGCGCGGTTCGCATGGAGGGAACCAGCAAGGAGTACGCGCCTATCGAATTTCCGGCAGTGGCGGATCTGGAGGTGGCCAACGCTCTGGCAGCAGCGGCAAAGAAATTGAATATGCCTTATCACACAGGCGTAGTGCAGTGTAAGGACGCCTTTTACGGACAGCACGATCCGGAGCGGATGCCAGTCAGCTACGAGCTGTTAAATAAGTGGGAAGCCTGGAAGCGCCTGGGCTGCAAAGCTTCTGAGATGGAGTCGGCCGCCCTCTTTATTGTAGCCGCTCATCTGGGCGTGCGCTGCGGTTCTGATTTCCTGGTGGTGGGAAATCAGGAGAGGGAGAAGCTGGGGATGGAAAATCAGATCTGCCACGATACGGAGGCGCCTATCCGCGTGGCGGTGGAGGCGATCCGCAGCCTGATTAAGGCCGACAGGGAGAAATAGCAGAAAAAGGCAGATCAGCCGTTCAGAGTATGAAAAAGCCGGAAAAGACAGAAAAAAGAGACAGAAGGAGGCAGAAATTAAAATGGGACAGTATAAGAAATACAAGCGTGTTTTTACAATCGTATTAGATTCCCTGGGAGTAGGAGCCATGGAGGATTCCGCCCAGTATGGAGACGTGGGGGTGGATACCCTGGGACATATTGCGGAGTATGCAGAGAGCCTTGAGATCCCCAATCTCAGGAAGCTGGGCATGGCAAATCTCCATCCGATGAAGCAGAACGCGCCGGTGGATCGCCCTATGGGAAAATACATGAAAATGAGGGAGAAAAGCTGCGGGAAGGACACGATGACCGGCCACTGGGAGATGATGGGACTTCACATTACCAAGCCGTTTCAGACCTTCACAGACACAGGATTCCCCAAAGAGCTGATCGACGAGCTGGAGAAGCGGACCGGCAGGACAATTATCGGAAATAAGAGCGCCAGCGGAACAGAGATCTTAGACGAGCTGGCGGAGGAGGAGATTGCCACAGGCCATCTGATCGTCTATACATCGGCAGACTCGGTGCTTCAGATCTGCGGAAATGAGGAGACTATGGGACTGGAGACCCTGTACCGCTACTGCGAGATTGCCAGAGAACTGACCATGCGGGACGAGTGGAAGGTGGGACGCGTCATTGCAAGGCCTTATGTGGGCAGGAAAAAGGGCGAGTTCAAGCGCACGGCCAACCGCCATGACTACGCTTTAAAGCCTTATGGCCAGACGGCGTTAAACGCCATGAAGGACGCTGGATACGATGTGATTTCAGTGGGAAAAATTTTCGATATTTTTGACGGAGAGGGACTGACGGAATCCAACAAGTCCAAGAGCTCTGTCCACGGCATGGAGCAGACCATTGAGATTGCAGAGAGAGATTTTACAGGCCTCTGCTTCGTAAACCTGGTGGATTTCGACGCTCTGTGGGGCCACAGAAGAGACGTGAAGGGCTACGCAGAGGAGCTTGAGAAGTTCGACGAGAAGCTGGGAGAGCTGCTTCCTCTTCTGAAAGATGACGATCTGCTGATTCTGACGGCAGATCACGGCAATGATCCGACTTACACAGGAACGGATCACACCAGAGAAAAGGTTCCCTTTATCGCCTGGTCTCCGTCCATGGCCTGCGGCGGCGAGATGGAGGAGAACGATACCTTTGCAGTGATTGGAGCTACCATTGCGGACAACTTCGGCGTGGCCATGCCGGAGGGAACGATCGGATCCTCCAGACTGGAAGAAATTGAGAAATAACAGGAGAATAATCAGGAGAAAAATATGGAAAAACAGGAAATTTTAAAGCGTCTTGATCACACTCTGCTTCAGCAGACAGCTGTCTGGGAGCAGATTAAGGTTCTCTGCGACGAGGGCATGGAATATGGAACAGCGTCTGTGTGCATTCCGCCCAGCTTCGTAAAAAGAGCGAAAGAGTATGTGGGAGACAGACTGGCTGTCTGCACGGTTATCGGCTTTCCAAACGGCTATATGACTACGGCTGCGAAGGTTTTTGAGACAGAGGACGCAGTGAAAAACGGAGCCGATGAAATTGATATGGTTATCAATATCGGCATGGTAAAGGAAAAAGATTATGACGGCGTCCTGGCTGAGATCCGGGGGATCAAGGAAGCCTGCCGCGGAAAGCTTTTAAAGGTTATTATCGAGACCTGCCTGCTGACTGAGGAGGAGAAGGTGGAACTGTGCCGTGTGGTTACAGAATCAGGAGCTGAGTACATTAAAACCTCCACAGGATTCTCCACAGGCGGAGCTACGTTTGAGGATGTGGCCCTTATGAGAAAGCATGTGGGAAGCGGAGTGAAGGTAAAGGCGGCAGGCGGAATCGCCAGCGTTTCAGACGCAGAGAAGTTTATTGAGCTGGGCGCAGACCGTCTGGGAACCAGCCGTCTGATCAAGCTGCTGGAGGCAGAATAACAGAAAAAAGGGACTGACGGGAAAGGGAGGAATACTCCCTTTCCACGTTTTTTCATAATCCGGTTGACAGCCGGATTATTTTGTTGTATAACTGTATTAAGTAATTAATACAACAATACAATGATACAGATGGTCGGATACAGCAGACGGAGACGGACTGCTTTCAGGAAGAAAATGAGGTGAAAAAATGGAATGGAAAATTACAGACGACAGGCCTATCTGGATGCAGCTTTCAGAACAGCTTTCTGCCCAGATAGCGGCGGGGACTTACGGGCCGGGGGAACGGCTCCCTTCAGTCCGGGGATTTGCAGCTCAGGCAGGGGGGAAACCTAACACCATGCAGAGAGCGATGGCTGATTTGGAAAGCCAGGGGCTGATTACTACAAACAGAACAGCAGGAAGGTGTGTGACGCAGGATATGGAAAGGATTAAACAGGTCAGAAACAGCCAGGCCAGGGAGCAGGCCATCCGTTTTTTAGAGCAGATGGGAAGTCTGGGATACACGAGAGAAGAGATTAAACATGTACTGGAAGAATTGTTTGACACGATGAAGGAGGAGGGGACAGTATGAGCAGGGAAATTTTAGTTTGCAAAGGCTTGGGGAAAAAATTTGGAACCAGATACGCTTTGAAGGATGTGGATCTTACCATAGAAAGCGGAAAGATTATCGGACTTTTAGGGCCCAACGGTTCGGGAAAGACGACTCTTATGAAGCTGGCCAACGGCCTTTTAAAGCCGGAGGAGGGATGGCTGTCCATTGACGGAAATGAACCTGGTGTTGAGACCAAGGCGGTGGTTTCTTACCTGCCGGATCAGATCTACTTTGCCGACTGGATGCGGGTATCGGATCTTTTGAATATGTTTTCTGATTTTTACAGAGATTTCGACAGACAGAGAGCGGCCGCCATGCTGAAGGATCTGGATATTTCCGAGAAGGCCAGGATGAAGTCCCTCTCCAAAGGAAACAAGGAGAAGGTTCAGCTGATTTTGGTGATGAGCCGGAATGCCAGGCTGTATCTTTTAGATGAGCCCATAGGAGGCGTAGATCCGGCGGCCAGGGAGTACATTCTGCAGACGATTCTCACCAATTATTCAGAGGACGCGTCCGTCATTATTTCTACTCACCTGATTGCGGACGTGGAAAAGGTGCTGGATGAGGCTGTTTTTCTGAAGGAGGGCCGCCTGGTCCGTCACAGCAGCGTAGACGAGATAAGAGAGACGGAAGGAAAATCAGTTGACCACCTGTTCAGAGAGATTTTCGCCGTACAGGGAAGCGGAAACGGATCTGGCGATGGGGACAGATAGAAAGGAAGGCAGTATATGTTTGGAAAGCTTTTAAAATACGAATGGAAGGCCATGATGAAAACCATGCTCCCCATTTACGGGGCTACTATGGTTCTGGCGGCGGTGAACGGATTCCTGTTTCAGAGTATTCTGGGAGGATGGATGGACCGTTCGGCCCTGTTTTCTACTATGCAGACGACGGCGATTACGCTTTATATGCTGATTTTGATGATCATGGGAGTGTTTACGGCAGTTATGATTGTCCAGCGTTTTTACAAGGGGCTGCTGAGACAGGAGGGGTATCTCATGTTTACGCTTCCGGTAAAGACGTGGAAGCTGATCTTTTCCAAGGCCTGCGTTTCCTTTGCCGTTTCTGTCCTGTCCATGATAGTGGGAATCTTGTCCATAGGACTGTTTGGAGGCCTTGATTTCTTCCGGGCTCTTTACGAGCTTCCTATCCTGATGTGGGCTTTTATGCAGGAAGGGTATGAAGCGAATCCGGAGGCTTTTGCATACATGGTATTGTTTGCGCTGGAGGTATTGGCTGGACTTGCCGTGGCGGCGTTTGCTTCCATCTACGAGCTGTATTTTTCCATGGCTCTGGGACAGATGTCCAGGAATCACAAGGTAATCTGGTCAGTGTTCTGGTTTATGGCAGTGAGCACAGCGATGAATTTTGCGGCAATGCTTCTCGTGGGAAACGGGATGGATCTGATGGATTTTGCAGAGACGGCAGAGGATATGACTATGAGACTTCATATGGCGGGGCTTGGAATGCTGGCCGTTCAGGCTGTCAGCCTGGTGCTTCTGATGTTTGGAACAGGGTATGTGCTGGACCGAAAACTGAATCTGGAATAGATAGAAGGGCAGCCGGGCTTTTGGCGGCGGGGAAGGAAGAGACTTCCCTGCCGATTTTTTATATAATTAAAAAGCATGGTTTATAGAACAGGTTCCGCCGCAGATGCGGCAAACTGGTAGCCGTTTCTCCGGGTTCTCTTTACCTCGTACAGAGCCTTGTCTGCCGCCTCATAGAGCTGGGCAAAGGATTCTCCGCCCTGGACAGGGACGATTCCGATGGAAGCGCTGACGGTTACAGAGTATTCCGTGCTGGAAAAAGTACGGTTCAGGGCTGAAACCAGCTTCTCTGCACAGCGTTCCAGGCCACGGCGATCCGCCGCGTTCTGGATAAACAGTACAAATTCATCCCCGCCCAGACGGCCCGACAGATCGGTGCTTCGAACGACAGATTTCAGGATCAATCCAGTTTCCTGCAGAACCTGATCTCCCGCCATATGTCCCAGCTGGTCGTTCACTTCTTTAAAATGGTCCAGATCCAGAAGAAACAGAGCGCTGACTCCCGGGCTGTTGCTGTCAGGCAAGCGCAGAATTTCCTCTGTCTTCTGGATAAAGGTTTCTCTGTTGTAAAGGCCTGTCAGCGGATCGATCTGATTTTTCAGATTAATCGCCTCAATCGTCCGCTCGCTCTTCATCTGTTCGTTGTAATCCTCCAGGAATCCGATGACGTGCTCTCTGTCAACTGTAAGAGCGTGGATCTTATTGCAGTCCCATCTGTGATTCAGCCAGATGTCCAGCACAATCGGTTCTGCCGTTCCGCCGCTCATAACCGTTTCGTAAAAGGTCTTGTAGGAATCATAGCCCTCCTGGCGGATTGCGCCTATTTCCAGAAGATGATCTGGCGTAAAATCAGGGATTACCTGGTAATCCAGTTCCGATTCATTGGGGTGCTGATAGTAGAGAAAAAGCAGGTTCTGCTCCAGATTAATCTCGAAGGGAATATCCTGGGTCTTTTTTAAGATCGTGGAAAGCAGAGAGTTTTTTATCTGAATCTCTTGATTTTTCATTTGAATCATTTTCATTACCTGCCTGATAAAATGAGCGATAATGGCAAACACTGCCATGACGCAGACAGAAAGACCTATCAGAAGCCATACAAAAATATTCTCAATATTTTCTACATAATCCTTCAGAAAGCTTTCCACTACCACAGAAAAAACGTACCAGTTGTTGATTCCGAGAGGCTCGTAAGTCACATATCTGCCCTGATTTTGAAAGGAAAAGTAAAAATATCCGGATTCGCCGTTGACAACGTCCTGGTGGATACTTTCTACCGTCACGCCGTCGGCAAAGGTATACCGCTTCATTTCCTCCCAGATGTTCATATCCTCGGCAAAGGCATAGACGTTTCCAGAGTGGCTGATGTAGTTTCCGTTATCGTCCACAATCTGGAAATAGCGGTGCATTTCTTTGTCCATCTCGATACTTTCAGCAATCGAAGAAATGGACAGGTAGCCCCACAGAGCTCCCACGACCTGTCCGCCATGATGAAGGGGGACGGCGATTACCATATCGTCAGAGGCAGTCAGAACATTGGAAATATAGCTTTGATCGTTCAGAATACTCTCAAATAGCCGGGGATCCGCCAGCTTTCTGATAACTCCAGTATCATCTATGCTGGATCCGTCCAGACTGGCAACTCCTATTTTTTCGAAATGAAGCCCCTCCCGTATTTCCTGCAGGCTGCCTTGTACCCCCTTCTGCCCGGTTCCCTCGCTTGCGTGAAATATTTCTTCGCTGGCCTGCAGAATATCGACGCTGTGCTGGATTTCTGTATGGATCAGCTTCGTGACATAGTGGGAGGTCCACTCAATCTGTTCCATATCTTTTTCCAGAACAGAGCTGTAAACCTTATTAAAGTAAATGATAAACAGGCTGATCATAATAATGATGGAAAGAATAATGGCTGTTGTAATGACTATCAGCGGCTTGCTTCCAGAACGCATGCCTGATATGCGCGACTTTTCCATATAGTAAATTCTCCCTGTACAGTTTTACTGTGATTGTCAGAATAGGGTGACAAAATACCCATTAATTATAATTATACAATAAAGGGATTTATTTGAATAGTCTTAAGATAGCAGGACAAACGCATGAGTAAATAAATTGTGAACAAATCCCCTTTTTCTGGTATGATAAAAAGAAAAAGGGGGTTTTGCTATGGATGAATTGTTAGAATGGATGGATTATATTGAAGATAAGCGTCAG
>JAGTTS010000011.1 GCA_018223375.1 Clostridiaceae bacterium Marseille-Q3526 | reverse complement strand
CAAAAAAACCGACTTTCCTTTATTTTCAAGGAAAACCGGCTTTCATAAAATAACTGAGGCATCGGGGATTCGAACCCCGGACAACTTGATTAAAAGTCAAGTGCTCTACCGACTGAGCTAATACCCCATAATATAAACTGGGCTAGTTGGATTCGAACCAACGAATGCAGGAGTCAAAGTCCTGTGCCTTACCGCTTGGCGATAGCCCAACAAAACCCATTCGGGAGGGTGGGTATAGGGATTCGAACCCTAGGCCTCCAGAGCCACAATCTGGCGCGCTAACCAACTGCGCTATACCCACCATAAAACGAATCCGAAGGGATATAATCCTTTCGGATTCAACGAGCCTGAAGGGATTCGAACCCCCGACCCACGGCTTAGAAGGCCGTTGCTCTATCCAGCTGAGCTACAGACTCATATGTTTTTTTGTGGAGACTGCCAAACAAATTGACATTTCACTTTTTCCTGCAGAGGCTTACCGCCAACTGCCTGGTACATCAGCTTTCGCTTCTGTACAGAGCGGGTGATGGGAATCGAACCCACGTATCCAGCTTGGAAGGCTGGTGTTCTACCATTGAACTACACCCGCATATTCAGTCGGGGTGACAGGATTCGAACCTGCGACCTCCTGGTCCCAAACCAGGCGCTCTAGCCAAGCTGAGCCACACCCCGTTTTCTGATAGGGCTTTATGAATTGTTTCATAAAACTTTATCAATTTTTCTTTCGCTCTCTTCGGAAGGCTTTTTCAGAAGCGCTTCGTTTCAAGCAAGGACTATTATATACTATAGCAACCCCAATGTCAACATTTTTTACAACTTTTTTCGTCTAATTTTTCATTCTTTTTATTCTTTTTGTCTGTTTTCTTTTTGTGCAAACCTGTTTATACCTGTTTATTTTTGTCTGTTTCGAATTTTTGTTATTAAATATTTTTTTCCTTCTTTTTTACCTTCTCAAACATATTTTTTTCTCTCCCGGCCCTCTCTCCATAAAATTTCAGAGGAGACGCTGTGTCTCCTCTGGCAAAATGAAGTCTTTTTTTTAATTTTTTTAAAGATAGCAGGTCTGGTACTGGACGTTTCCTGCGTCATCCGCCTCCATAATCATGTAGCTTGGCCTTCTGCCCTCCTGGCGCGGAAAGGAAAGACTTCCTGGATTGAGTACCGTCAGCTTGTTTCTTGTCTCCAGATACGGCTTATGAGTGTGTCCAAACATGGCGATATCCACACCGCGGGATCCTGCCTCCTCTTCCAGGCGCTCCGTTCCCACAGACACGCTGTAAAAATGGCCATGGGTCAGAAATGCCCGGTGCGGCCCTATGGCAATTTCCTTCTCCCGATCCAGGCAGGAGAAAAAGTCGTTGTTGCCCAAAACCATATGAACCTGGCAGTCCTGGTTCTGTTCCATGCACCAGGCTGTAATCAGATCCTCGCTTCCCTCTGCGTCTCCCAGATGGATCAGCATGTCAAACGGTGCAGTCCGCTCAATCACCTCCTGTAAATTTCCGTTGCGGCGGTGGGTATCACTCACAATCAAAACCTTCATCTCTCTGTTCCCCCAAATACTTCCTTTAATTTCTCTTTCATCATCTCCAGAGCCTTTCCTCTGTGGCTGATACGGTTTTTCTCATCCATAGTAAGCTCAGCAGAGGTCTTTCCATACTCCGGAAGATACAGAATCGGATCATAGCCGAATCCGCCTTCTCCCGCCGGCTCATGAGCGATTCGTCCTTCCATAAAGCCCTCTGTGGCGATTTCCCTGCCATCCGGCAGTACGGCGGCGATTACGCAGGCAAAGCGGGCGCTTCTCTCCTCTCCTTCTGCCTGCTCCATCCGCTGAATCAGGGCGCGGTTTTTCTCCGAGTAGGGAGCGTCTCCCATATAGCGGGCAGAGTATACTCCCGGCTCTCCATTCAGATAATCAATGACAAGGCCAGAATCGTCTGCCAGAACAAGCCCTCCCGTCTGATTCCACACAGCTCTTGCCTTAATAGCCGCGTTCTGTGCAAAGGTTGTTCCGTTCTCCTCTATTTCATCGTGAAATCCTGCCTGGGCCATAGAAATGACCTCCAGGCCTAAATCGTCCAGAATACTGCGGATTTCCCTCAGCTTTCCCTGGTTGGATGTTGCAAATATCAATTTCTCTGCCATGTTTCTCCTCCTGTATCCTGTTTCTTTTATCCAGCGCGTTCCGCGCTCCTGTCAGCTGTTTTTATGGATTCAGATATTTCATTCTTTTCTTTTTGTGCTTCAGGCCTTTTACCTGTCTGCAGTCCGTCTTGTGTACGCCTTCAGGCACACGTTGCAGTTCTGTTCTGTTTCCACGCGGTCCCACGCCGTTCCCCGCAGGCTGATGTAGCCTTCTCCGTCGCTTAAGTCCACCTTTGTTTTCTTGTCCGGGGCGTTATACTCTATGGCTACCGGATGAATGGACCCTGGCGTCCGGATGCTCACAATCACAGCGAACCTCTCTCCCGCTTTCACGGCAGCTGGTTTTGGAAAATCAATGGTATAATAGCCCGCATGTTCTAACTTTCCTCTGGCCATGGATCTGCGCCTGCCGAAGTCTGCGCTTCCCGCCGCGTCGTTCACCACATACACCTCGTACTGGGTATCCTCATCTGTAGCGTAAAAGCCGGCCGCCCACAGCTCCTCATCCTCCTCTGCCTGATAGATATTGGCAAAAAAAGCGTCTTCCTTTCCATAGCCCAGCTGTCCTACCCATCCGCACAAATCCGTCTGGTAAATTTTGTCATAGTAATCAGAGGAATCGGCGCGGCTGTATACAATATTATGAATTCCAATATTGGTATCATAATAGGATACGTAGAAATATCCCTGCTCTCCGAAGGCTCCGCCCCAGCTGTTTGCACAGATAAAGGCGCCGTCTCCTTCCGGCTGAACCGGAAAATTTTCCTTAGGATAATCGTCGTCCCAGCCAATAATCACCACATCGTGGTTCGGACGCCTGTCTCCTGTATAACAGTACGCTCCCTCTTCTTTATTATAGTAGTCAGAGCTCTCTTCCCCGTCAGCCATGGAGGTGTAAAGAGAGCTTTGAACCCCTCCGGTAAAGTAAACGGCTTCCTTTACCGCCTCATAATTCTTCTCCGGAAGGATCTGGATCTCCTGGAGGTGAAGAGCCGGGGAAAGCCCCTCTGGAGACCAGCTGTCCCCATAGGGATCCTCGCTCTCCAGCACCGGCCCCTGCCAGGAAAGCAGGTAGGCCATAGACATCGTATAGTCCCCTCCGTCGTTTTGATCCATCTGAAAGCTGTTTCTAAGAGACATATGGTCTTCTGAAAAATCAAAGGACTGTTCCGGAAGCAGGCGGCTCTCCAGAGCCATGAGAGAGGCGAAGGCCCAGCAGGTTCCCAGGCTTCCCTGGTTTTTCACTGCAGGCGCTCTTCCCACCATCCGGTAGTCATAAGATCTGGGAAGGACCTTTTCTTCCGGGTTCTGGGAGGTAAAGGAAAGGACTGACTGTTCGGCGTCCCAGTCCATATCGTAGTCAAAGGCCTGGGCAAGGGCCTCAGCCGGCACGGACAGCTGGCCTTGCTTCACAGTGAGGGGATGATCTAGCGGAATATTCTCCCCGCTTATCTCCTCCCCCGTCTCTCTGCTGGCCCGGCGCAGAGTCATCTCGCTCTTGCCTATGGCAATGCTGGCCTGCCGTCCTGTCTTTTCCATTACCAGAATTGTGTCATCATATGTATGGGCTGTACAGGAAAACAATTCCCGAAGTTCGCTTACAGGAATGAGAAAGCCGCCTGCCGCCGCCATCCTGACAGGCGTCTTCAGCTTTTTCTCTTCCCCGTCCACCACTACCTGAATTCCCTTTTCATTGGTTTCCCTGGATACCATCTCATACCACTCTGCCGGATAGCTTCCAGCCATCTCCCCCTCCCGCACGTCCTCCACAGCCAGACGGCCGCCGAATTTCAGGATGCAGAAGGAGAGAGCCAGAACTGCCAGCAGCGCTATAAACTGTCTGCGCCTCATTATCCCTCATTCTTTTCTTCCGGCCGCCTTCTGGGAGGCTTCGGCCCCAGAAACTGATAAAAATACGTTTTCATCATTCCATTATAAATCTTCCTGTTTTTATCAGCTTTTCTTCCAATATAACGCTCTGCATCCTCGTAGGAGGTGATCAGGTACATGGACCAGGCGTCCAGTTCCCTGTAACGCTCTCCAATCTGGCGGTACAGCTCCGGCAGGTTCTTCTTCTCCTCGATTCTCTCGCCGTAGGGCGGGTTCGTGATAATAAAGCCGTACTTTTTCGGATGGCTCAGCTCGGCCACCGGCCTCTGCTGGAAGTGAATCATGTGATCCACGCCGGCTCTGGCTGCGTTCTCCCTGGCCGCCCGGACAATATCTCCGTCTGCGTCATAGCCCTGGATATCCACCTGGACGCTATCGTCCATAACCTCCATCGCCTCGTCCACCGCATTGTACCAGTGCTTTCTAGGAACCAGGTTTTTCCATCCCTCCGCCAGGAAGGAACGGTTCATGCCTGGCGCAATATTGGCCGCAATCATGGCCGCCTCGATAGGGAAGGTTCCGCTTCCGCAGAAGGGATCCACCAGAATCCTGTCCTTCTTCCAGGGAGTCAAGAGAATCAGGGCCGCGGCCAGAGTCTCTGTAATCGGAGCCTTGCTGGTCAGCGTCCTGTAGCCTCTCTTATGGAGGGAATCTCCGCTGGTATCAATGCCCACTGTCACCTGGTCCTTAAAGAAAAACACTCGCAGCGGGTATTCGCTCCCAGTCTCCGGCAGAGGCTGCTGCCCCAGATCGTAAGCCTCCTGGAGACGTCTCGCAATGGCCTTTTTCATAATCCTCTGAATGTCCGACGGGCTGAACAGCTTGCTTTTAATAGAAGAAGCCTTTGTCACCCAGCATTTTCCATCCCTGGGAATGTAGCGCTCCCATGGAATCGCTCTTGTCTTTTCAAACAGTTCGTCAAAGGTCACGGCCGTAAAGCTGCCTGCCTTTAAAAGAACTCTCTCCGCGGTTCTCAAGAACACATTCGCCCTGGCAATGGCCTCCGCGTCTCCCTCGAAGGTCACGCGGCCGTCCTCCACCAGAGTGATCTCATAGCCCAAATCTGTAATTTCTTTTTTCAGAACTGCCTCCAGACCGAAGTGGCAGGGGGCAATCAGTTCAAATCGTTCCAATCCTCGTTCCTCTTATCTTTCTTATGCTGTGCAGGCCGCATGCTGCGGCCGCCCTGTGACTTCAATCCCTTTACTTTTCTATGAGGGATCTGCATTTTCTATTCTAATTTAACCACTTTCTCCTGTCAATGGCTGAGGGCCAGTGTTTTACTTCTCAAAGCCCCCAAAAGCCTGTTTCTCCCCATTGTGTCCGCAATAATACTGGATTCCTCCCGCCACGTCGAAGGCGCGGAAGCCCATCCGCGAAAAACACACAGCAGCCCGCAGACTCTCGCTTCCTCTGGAGCAGTAAAACAGCACCGGAAGCGTTCTGTCTATCTCCTCCGGCTGATTTAAAAGCTCTTCCAGCTCCCGGTTCACCGCTCCTTTCAGATGAAAGCGCTTGTATTCCTCGGGACTTCGCAAATCTATAATGGTTCCGGAAAACCCCTGATCCAAAAACTGATCCAGACGCCGCACCGGTATCATCTGATACATAATCGTTCTCCTGTGCTTGTTTCTTATTTTATTGTATTCCAGCAGGGCAGAGCCTGTTCCATCCGGGCAAAGCAAACGGGGAACCGTCCTCCTGCCTCTCATAAAAGCCCGGAAAACGATTCCCCGCCTGTTTTTGTTTTATTTTTCTTCTGTCTGTTCTGCTTTTTTAGTCATTGTTTCTGCTGCAGTTGTCAGCTTTATTCCTGCTGCTGTTTCTGGAAGAATTTCTGGAGCTGTCTCTGCCGCAGTCCTTAGAAGAGTTCTGAGACTTATTCTGGCTTCTGTTCTGAGAATCGTCTCTGTTCTTTAAGCTGTTTTCGTTATAGCTGTTTCTGTCTGCCATGTTCATTACCTCCTGACGTTTCAATGGTTACACAGTCAGTATGGTTCATTTCTCTGGCATTTATTCAGAAAAAACAATTTTATTAACCTAACACGCTCACAATCTTAACTGGGTTCCGGTAGGTCCAGGGAGAGATCTTAATGCCTGTCCGCTCTGTGGAGGCATGTACAATCTGGCCGTCTCCTATGTAAAGTCCTACGTGGTTAATCCGGCTTCCATTGGCATAAAACACCAGATCCCCTGGCTGCATCTGCTCTGCGCTGACCTGGGTGCCCTGAGTCGCCTGGGAGCGTGAGGAACGGTTCATGTCCACGCCGCCGGCATGCTCTAACACATAGCTTGTAAATCCGGAGCAGTCTGTGCCGGTATTCGGATCTGAGCCTCCGTACACATAGGGATTTCCAAGGAAGGTGAGGGCGTAATCTACAACATCCTGTCTCACGTCTCCGGCTTCCGCCTCCACAACTGCTGATTTTCCGTCTGCCATCAGATAGCCTTCCTCTCCGCTCTCTGAAAAGACTTTCACCCAGCCGTCGCCGTTGTCCTCGACTACCTCGTAGGTGTCGCCCTGGGACGCCTGCTCGACTACGGCAGACTCTGCGTTCATCTCTGAGTACAGTGAAACCTGCTCTACTTCTACTTTGACTACTGCGCCCTCCTCGGCTTCAGCGGCCTCCGCCTTCGCCGGATTCGCAAATAATACGGCAGAGCAGACGCACATCATTCCCAACAGCTTCCATCCTCTATTCTTTATCATCCCAAAACTCCTGACTTTTTATTTTCAATCCGCAATCTTACAACTTTCTCATAACATATTAACTTTTTCTTTCTAATTGTTACATAATTGTTAAATATGTTACGACGTTATTATATTTACTTTTTTTTGCGCTGTCAAGAAAATTGGAGCGATTTATATTTATTTAATAATTTCCCAGCCGTTTCTTTAGCCTTTTGAAGCGCCTCCCATCATGCCGCTTACCAGGAATTTCCGGAATACAAGCGCCAGAACAGCAGGAGGGATAATGGCAATCAGCCCGCCTGCAGCTGTCAGGCCATACTGAATCGAATCCTTCGTCATAAACTCACTGGTGACGATGGATACCGGTTTTGTCTCCAGGGAGGAGGCCAGAATTAGCGGAATCTGAAACTGGTTCCAGGCGCTTAAAAACATGATTAAACTGCATGCTAAAATCACAGGACCTGAAACGGGCAGCACAATCCGAAAGAAAGTCCCCATGGTTCCGCAGCCATCTACTCTGGCAGCCTCCAGAATTTCCCGTGGAATGGTGGCAAAATAATTGCTCATCAGCCAGGTACTCATGGGCAGAAAAGAGCTTACATACACCAGTGAAAGCCAGAACTGGCTGTCTAAAAGGTCATGCTCAATAAACACCCGAAACAGCGGAATAATGGTGGCGAATACAGGAATTACCATCGTAATGAGAAGTGCATTCTTAAACCACTTCCTGCCTGGAAACTCCATTTTTGTCAGGGTATACGCTGTAATCAAGGCCAGGGGAACTCCAATGGCAAGAGTCACTGCTGCTGCCGTCAGAGAATTTTTCAGGCCCCGAAACAGACGGACACTGTGGCTTGTAGTCATGCTGAAGAGATTTTCGTAGTTGCTCCACACTGCCGTGCTGGGCAGCATATGTCTTGTGTTGGTAAACATTTCATACTCTGGGGTAACGGAAATAATAAACGCCCACACAAAAGGCCCCAGAGTCAGGATTAAAAGTACGGCGGCTGCTGCCCAGTAATACCAGGGCTGACGCCGGACAGATTTCTTTCTCATTCATTTTCCTCCTGTTCCCGATTCATGCTTCTCAGATAAAACACTCCCAGCGCCGCGCAGATCAGCATAATTAAATAGGTAAGGGCGCTGCCTCGTCCATAATTTAAGAAAGAGAAGGTTGTCAGATAGTTCTGAATCAGAAGATTCTTTCCCAGATCGCTGTAGCCGGAAAGGGCTGCCAGCTCGTCAAACAGATTCACCGCTGTAATCGACGCGGAGGTAAGTCCAATCAGTACAAACGGCCTGGAAAGCGGAAGGGTAATATGCCGGAAGGAATTCCATCTTCCGCAGCCATCCAGGCGCGCCGCCTCGTAAAGTTCTCCTGGAATGGTTCTCAGCCCTGACAGGCAGACAATGGCGCAGAAGGGAATGCTGCGCCACGCGGCCACAATACCAGCCACGGTCAGGAGAAGCCAGCGGGAAGCCAGCCATTCTATCGGCTTGTCCACAATTCCCAGAAGCATCAGCAGCTTATTCATAAATCCATAGCCGGAATGAAACACAAACCGCCAGATAATTCCATTGACAATCGGCGGCATGGCCCAGGGCAGAATGGCCGCTGCAGTGAGAAGACCTGACAGCTTTGTATCTGAATTCAGAACCAGGGATACCAAAAGGCCAAATACTGTCGTCAGCCCTGCCACTAATACCAGAAGAAAAGCTGTATTCTGGAAAGCATACCAGAACTCCTGGGATTTCAGTATCGCTGCATAGTTTTCCATCCCGATAAAATGTGTATTCTGAGGCGCTGTCAGCTTCATTTCCTTTAAGCTGTAGGTAAAGGTAACAGCCACCGGATAAAATACCAGGGCAGCCATCAATACTCCTGCCGGCAGCAGAAGAGCGTAAGGCAGAAGCCTGTCCCCTTTCTTTTTGTGCATTCCATTTCCTCCTGCTTATATTGTATTAAGCCTGGCAAAACGCTTCCATGACAAAAGGAGATGCAGTGAAAGCACATCCGTCTCCCACAGCATCCCCTTCCTGTCTTTCGCTGTTATTTTGCCAGCTCGTTTACCTTTTCATTCATGGCTGCAAACGCCTCCTCTGGTGTCTGCTCGCCCATAACCATACGGTTAATATTGTTAAACATAGCATTGCTCATCTCTGCATAGTAATCCGGTACACCATTGGGGAATGGGGACTTGATCAGCTTAGCCATATCTAACATTGCGCCCGGCTCTGTAATTGTTCCATCCTCAATCAGAGACTCCAGAACACTGTTTCTGGTAGGAATAGAGCCGTTTGCTGTGTACAGTGCCTTCTGTGTCTCCGGAGCGCTGTACCATTTTACAAACTCTAAGGCAGCTTCCTTATTCTCGGAGTAGCTGGAAATACCTACTGCCTCCGGAAGCGGCATAGTCTGCTCTGCTGTGCCGCCTTTTCCTGGAAGCATAATCGGCACTACGTCACCTACTACGCTGCACTCTTCAGGATTGGAAGCAAAACGTACGAACTTTGTCGGGCCTACCATAAAGCTGGCCTCTCCGGCTGTAATCTTTCTGTAGACATCCATACCCGTAGCTGTCTTGATAGCCGGATCGGTATATCCTTCCTGTACCATCTGGTTCTCAAAGGTCAGGGCATCTGTTACGGATTCCTCATTTAAAGTATTGTCATCGTTAAAGACAACGCCGTTTCTGGCAAATGCCATCCACATCATGGAAGTAGTAGCAGACTCATCTGCGTTCATCGGCATAGCGTAAGGATACTCTGCCACGCCCTGCTCCTTAATGGCCTTCATAGCCTCATAAACCTCATCCCAGGTCTCCGGAGCCTTCTCAATGCCGGCCTGCTCAAAGTGAGCCTTATTATAGTAAGCAATTCTGTAGTCGTTAGCATAAGGAACAGCCAGAACCTTTCCGTCAATCATAAAGGTTCCTGCAGACGGCATATCAGCCAGATCCTCTTCGCTCAGCTCAACCGGCTCCAGCCAGCCTGCGCTGTTCATCTCTCCAACCCAGGACCAGTCTACTTCAAATACATCAGCTGCAGCCTTGCCGCCTACAGCCGCGATGGAAATTTTGTCGCGGATATCGTCCCAGCTCACTTCGTTCATGACAACCTTAATGCCTGTCTCCTCTGTAAACTGAGCTAAGAGCTCTTCTCCTGGATTCGCCCAGTCCGGAACCATAACTGTGATCTCAGTTCCAGCCAGATCCTTCTTCTCCTCTGCAGCGGCTTCTGTCTCTGCTTCATTTGCGGCTGTCTCTGCTTCGCTTACAGCTGCTGTTGTCTCCTTTCCGGAATTTCCGGAACATCCTGTCACTGCTGCTGCCATCATGGCCACAGCCAGTGCGCCTGCAAATTTCTTTTTCATCCTTCTCTCTCCTTGTAAATATCTGTGTAAATCACCTGAAATACATACGACTCTTTCAGTATACGGAGAACCGCTTGATCATTCAAGGTTTCTTCCCTTAAAATATCATTGCTTTTATCTATATCAGGCAACATTCCATTTACTCTTTCTATATGTCAGAAAGCTGTCTCTGCTAGGATAAGGTCTCTAACAGGGCCTCCAGCCTGGTGGCGATCTGTCCCTGATCGGATTTAGAGTAATCTGTCTCAATCATCAGGTACGGAATTCCTTCTGCCTCCACGGTGCGCTTCACAAAATGAGCCTCGATATTATAGGTATGGCAGGACTGAAGAATAATCTCCACTACGCCGTCTACCTGGTAATCGTGGATCATCTCCTTAATGTAGCCCTGGCGGCTGTCATTAGGGCTCATAACAGAGCAGTTAATATTCAGGTATTTCTTCGCCAATGCGTCGAATACCGGCATAGTCTCGTCTACTTCCTCTACCTTTTCTCTGGTTCCGCTGCAGGAATCGAAGGCCACTACATCGGCTCCCATCTCCTCCACGGTCCTGATAATCTTATCGCGGACTCCTCCGTTGGGGCATCCTGTAATCAGAAGTCTCGGACGCTTGGAGGTTTTGCCCTTGTAGTTCTCCTCCCAGTCCTTTAATACCTCTTTTGTCCGCTCCTCTACCCGGCGGATTCTGTCTTCCATGTCAAAATTAAATCCAAGGGAATCGGATACTGTGCTGATCTCATATCCTGAAATCGGGGACGGATACAGCTTTCCAAGCTCCATGAATCTCAGCATGGCCTTTCTCTCCCTGTTCTTCAGCCGGATAGCCTTCTTAATATCTTCCTCTGTAATCTGAATGCCGTAGAAATCCTCCAGCTTCTCTTTCAGGGCAATGATCTCCTTTTTCCAGAGATCCAGTCCTCTCTCATTTCTCTGAGCCGGCAGCTGCATGACGTAAGTCTCCTTCAGCTCATTCATCAGCTCAAACATCTTTTTCTTTCCGTCGCAGGTCGTCTCCCCCACAATCAGATCTGCGAAATAGAAATACGGGCAGGTATCTGTCAATGCAAAGCCATAGCTGGCCTTGATTAACGGGCAGAGATTTCTCGGCAGCTTCGTCTCAGCCGCAGGGATCGGCTGCTCGCTGGAAGCGCACAGAGAGGCGTTCACAGCGCCGCCGGCCATCAAAATCTCCACTGGGACGAAGGAGCAGAATACGCCTACCACTCTGGCGCCTTTTTCTTTCAGTTCCTTCATCTTTATGAATCCTGCTTTTCTGGCCTCGTCGTATGTCACAAAATTTTCTGGCAGATTCATCATTTTCTCTTCTCCTCCTGAAACTACATTCCTTCTGCACTGTATGCATATTGGTCTATTTTATCACAGTTTACAGGGGAATTCGAGACAAGGCCGCGCGGCCTGATATTGGTTTTTTAACTAAATCATGGCTTCTTATAGAACTTTTCTATAGGAAGCCCTTTCTTTTTATTTTTTTATCTCACTGCCATTTAGTCCAGCTCCAGCTTTCCTGTATACAGCTGATAGTAGATTCCTTTTTCTTTGATCAGCTCCTCGTGGCTGCCCCGCTCCACGATTCTGCCGTGCTCCAGAACCATAATCGCGTCGCTGTTTCGAATGGTGGACAGTCTGTGGGCAATGACGAATACCGTTCTGCCCTTCATCAGGTTGTCCATTCCCTTCTGGACGATCTGCTCTGTTCTGGTGTCAATGCTGGACGTAGCCTCGTCGAGAATCAGCACCGGCGGATCCGCCACCGCCGCCCTGGCGATAGCCAGAAGCTGCCTCTGGCCCTGGGACAGCTCCTCGCCGTCGTTGGTCAGCATGGTATCGTAACCCTTTGGCAGCATTTTAATAAACTGATCCGCGTGGGCCAGCTGCGCTGCCGCGTAAATCTCCTCGTCTGTGGCGTCCAGCTTTCCGTACCTGATGTTATCCATAATCGTTCCTGTAAACAGGTGGGTATCCTGAAGTACGATTCCCAGGGAGCGGCGCAGATCTGCCTTTTTTATCTTGTTGATATTAATGCCATCATAACGGATTTTTCCGTCCTGCACATCGTAAAAGCGGTTAATCAGGTTGGTGATCGTCGTCTTTCCGGCTCCTGTGGAACCGACGAAAGCCAGCTTCTGCCCCGGCTTTGCGTAGAGCGTCAGATCATGAAGCACCATTTTCTCCTCTGTGTAGCCGAAGGTCATGTCGAAGAAACGGACGTCTCCCTTCAGCTCTGTGTAGGTAACTGTGCCATCCGACTGGTGGGGATGCTTCCAGGCCCAGAGCCCTGTTCTCTCCCTGCACTCTGTGAGAATTCCATTCTCATCCTTCCTGGCATTGACAAGGGTTACATACCCCTCGTCCAGCTCCGGCTCCTCGTCCATCAGGCGGAAAATCCGCTCCGCTCCGGCTAAGGCCATAATAATGGAGTTAAACTGCTGGGCGATGGACATAAAGGGCTGGGTAAAGCTCTTGGTAAACTGAAGATAGGAAGCCATCACGCCCAGAGTAATACCGCCGATTCCCATGACGGATAAAAATCCGCCCAGCACAGCCGTCAGCACAAACTGCAGGTTTCCGATGTTTCCGATGACAGGCCCCATCATGTTGGCAAAGGTGTTGGCTCTGGAGGCGCTGACAAACAGCTTCTCATTGAGCTTGTCAAACTCTTCTTCTGCAATCCGCTCATGGTTAAACACCTTGATGACTCTCTGGCCCGTCATGTGTTCCTCCACAAAGCCCGTCACGCCGGCGATATCCAGCTGCTGGCTTAAGAAATACTTTCCGCTGTTGCCGCCGATGGTTTTTGTCACAAACAGCATGACGCCAATCATGACCACTGCCAGCACCGTCAGAAGCGGGCTTAATACCAGCATGGAAATGAAGGTGACCGCCACCGTAAGAAGGGACTGGAACACCTGAGGGATGGCCTGGCTGATCATCTGTCTCAGCGTGTCCGTATCGTTCGTATAAAGACTCATAATAGAGCCGTTGGTATTCTGGTCAAAATAGCGGATAGGAAGCTTCTGCATGTGCTCGAACATCTCGTCTCTCACCTTTTTCAGCACGCCCTGGCCGATATAGACCATCAGACGGCTGTAGATAAAGGTAGCGATGACGCCGCACAGGAAAATACATCCCAGCACAGCCATGGCCCGGTACAGCTCCGTATAGTTGGGACTTTGCTTTCCAATCAGCGGGATAATGTAATCGTCCAGCAGAAATTTCAGTGAAAGGGACACGGAAATGGATGCAATGGAACTCATCAGAATGCAGAAAAACACGCCGATAAACCGCAGCTTGTAGTCCCTCAGAACATAACCTAACAGACGTTTTCCCGTCGTCAGCGTGTCCTTGGTTACCCTTGGCTTTCTCTGCTCATTACTCATAGTCCTCACCTCCCTTTACCTGTGATTCGTATACTTCCCTGTAAATGGCGTTTGTCTTCAGAAGCTCCTCCGAGGTTCCCACTCCGTTTACCTTTCCATTTTCCATGACGATAATCATGTCCGCGTCCTCCACAGAGGAAACTCTCTGGGCAATGATAATCTTTGTGGTATCTGGAATCTCCTCCTTGAAGGCCTTTCGAATGAGGGCGTCTGTCTTTGTGTCCACCGCGCTGGTGGAATCGTCAAGAATCAGGATTTTCGGCTTTTTCAGAAGCGCTCTGGCAATGCAGAGTCTCTGCTTCTGTCCGCCGGACACGTTGTTTCCGCCCTCCACGATCATTGTGTTGTAGCCGGCCGGGAACTCCTGCACAAAGCCGTCTGCCTGAGCCAGCCGGCAGACTCTCTGAACCTCCTCGTCGCTGGCGTTCTCATCGCCCCAGCGGATGTTGTCGTAAATACTGCCTGTAAACAGGACGTTTTTCTGCAGCACCATGGATACCTGATCTCTCAGCGCCTCCAGGCCGTAGCTTCGCACGTCAATTCCTCCTACCTTTACAGAACCCTCCGTCACATCGTAAAGGCGCGGAATCAGATTGACAAGAGAGGTTTTCGAGCTTCCTGTGCCTCCGATAATGCCCACCGTCTGCCCTGATTTAATGTGGAGATTGATGTCCTTCAAGGAGAGGTTTCCTCCCTTTCCGCCGTAGCTGAAGGAAACGTGTTCAAAGTCAATGTCGCCGTTTGGAACCTCTGTCACAGCGTCTGCCGGGTCCTGCATTTCCGGAACCTCGTCAAGCACCTCGCTGATTCGGTCTGTGGAGGCCTCGGCGATCATAATCATGACGAACACAAAGGTTACCATGGTTAAAGAGATCAAAATCTGGATGGCGTAGACGATCACGCTGGTCAGCTCGCCAGTCTCCATGGTCTGGCCGATAATGCTTTTTCCTCCGATTGAAACCATCAGAAGAATTACGCTGTACATGAAAAACTGCATGGTCGGCGCATTCCAGGCCACGATCTTCTCCGCTCTGGTAAACAGATCGTAGACCAGCTTTGATACACTGTGGAACTTCTCAATTTCATGCTCCTCCCGCACGTAGGCCTTGACTACCCGGGAAGCGTTTACATTTTCCTGAACGGAATTATTTAAGACGTCGTACTCGTCAAATACCCTGATAAAATGAGGATGGGCCTTCTTTGCAATGAACATCAGAAGTCCTCCCAGAACTGGCACCAGCACCAGCAGAATCAGAGAAATCTCCCAGTTAATCGTGAGAATCATAATCAGGGAGAGGATAATCATAAACGGTGCTCTGGCCAGAAGACGGATACTCATCATATAAGCCATCTGCACGTTTGTGATGTCCGTGGTAAGCCTTGTGACAAGGCTTGAAGTGGAAAAATGGTCGATATTTTTGAATGAAAAGTTCTGTATCTTATAAAAAATGTCATGGCGCAGATTTTTGGCATAGCCGGCCGCCGCCACCGCCGCAAACTTTCCGGCCATAGCGCCGAAGAACAGGGCAATCATGGCCATAGCCACCAGAATTACGCCCATGCGGACAATATAGGGCAGGTTTCCCTGCGCGATTCCCACGTCGATGATTTTCGCCATCTGAAGCGGAATCAGAACCTCCATCAGAACCTCCAGAATGACAAATACAGGGGCCAGAATGGACTCCCGTCTGTACTCTCTGATGGATTTAAAGAGTTTTCTGTTCATGGTTTCCTCCTTCTGTTTTACTTAGCTGTCATGTCAGACGGCATCCCTGCTCTTTACAGTCCTGCTCCTTGCAGGAAAGGTTCCTGGACATTTGGGCCAGCACCTGCATACAGATATCCAGATCTTCCCTGGCAATCCCCTGCAGCATCTGTGTTTCCGCACACCTGAGAGACTGCATCACCCGTTCCCTCATGGCCAGCGCCTTCTCTGTAGGCGCCACCCGCTTTAGACGCCCGTCCCGCTCTACGCTCTCCCTGCAGATAAAGCCCTTCTTCTCCAAAAGCTGGAGAATCCCTGTGGCTGTGGATTTCCGAATCTGAAACTCCGCCTCCACATCCTTCTGAAAGATATCCTGGTGCATAGAACCTACAATAATAAAGTGAAGCATATGACGCTGAAGCATGGTCAGCTCATTGCCGTCATCCGGAACTAAAAAACGCCGTTTCAGCTGGTTGGATAAAATATTTACCATCCGGCCTGCGCTCTTACAGCAGAGCTCACCGCTTTTCTCTGCTTCCGTACACATCTTACCACCTCCGCCTGCGCTGATTTCCCGTGTTCAGGACCTGTTTCCGCCTGGTTGCAACTGGACGATTCAGAACTTTTTAAATAGTTCGCTGCCTAACTTTTAAAAGTATAGTCGGAAAAATTTTTATTGTCAAGCGAAAAAATAGGGACTTTGACGGAAAAGAGCAGGACGATTTTTGTTGTGGCCGGGATATGGAATTGATATAATATAAATGCAAAAAAGGACAAACCAAAGGGCTGCAGGAGAGACCTGATGGAGGAGGAAACTGTTTATGGAGATTATGATTCGTTCACCGAAATTGCAGGATTATGATAGATTTTCCAATATTATGGAGCAGACTCAGGCGCTTCACGTTGATTGGAGGCCTGACGTTTATAAACTGACAAATCCTTTCATTACAAAGGAAATATTTCAAACAATGATAAAAAGCGGCAGTTGGTATGTAGCTGAGATAAATAACATGGCTGTCGGCGTTATGGAATTGACCAAGCGCCATGTGGAAAGTCCTTCTAAAGCCACAAAGGATATCCTATTTATCGACTCCATAGCAGTTGACAGAGAATACCGTGGGAAAGGGATCGGACGCCGGCTTTTTGAAAAAGCGAAACAAATTAAAGAGGAAAGCTGCTGCGATACAATCGAATTACAAGTCAATGCCAAAAACAAAGCGGCGTATGAAATATATAAGCACTGTGGATTTACAGAAAAGTCAATTCATATGGAGCTAAAATAATTTTTTCTATGGAAAAAAGATGCTGGAAATAATCCCAGCACCTCTTTTCCTGCAATTTGTACCGAAGTTTCGCAGTATTCTCCTCTCTCTTAGGCAGCTATTTCTATCCACTTCAAATGTTCTGATTTTTTAATTATTTGGCGAAATATCCTTTTTCTTCCAAGCTGATAATAGTATGGTAAACCATTTCTGTTCTTGGCTGAATTGTATCAAGCCAAATAAATTCTTTATCTCCATGGGCACCATCACCTACTGGACCAACTGCGTCCATCACTGAGCAGCCTTCAAATGCCATAAAGTTGCCATCCGATCCGCCTCCCGTTTTCACCCATTTAACATCTACACCATATTTTTCACCTTCTTGACGCATAATCTCCAACATATTTCTAGAACATTCGGTGGAGGCCATAGGCGGACGGAACCCTACTCGTGTCACGGAAGCAGTAACTCCTGGAATAATAGGATTCGTTCTCATATTTTCAAAAACAGATTCTATTTTATAGCAAGCTTCAATGTTCGTAAAGCGAATATCAACCTCACACCGGGCATGCTCCGCTATTGTATTAGCCCCCATACCGCCGCTTACAATTCCGACATTTAAACTGGTACCGTTTTCATAGTCATTTAGTGGAACCAAACGGGTAATCCATTCAGCCATCTCATGGATTGCACTGGCACCATCTTGTGGATTAACTCCTGCATGGGCATAAATTCCCCGAAAATCAATTGCATAACGTGCAAGTCCCTTTCGGTCGCTGACAAGAGCGCCGCTTTTTCTGGCTGGCTCAAATACCAGGCCGCATTTGGCATGTTTAGCTAAATTACTGATCCATGGATTGGAATATCTGGAGGAAATTTCCTCATCACTGTTTAAAGCCAGACAGAGGCGAAGCTTTGTATTTTCTTTCACCAATTCTTTAACTACATAATACATATTTAAAAGTCCAGACTTCATGTCATCGACACCTGGCCCATATGCCTTTTTTTCGTCCATCGTAAAAGGTCTCTCTGCAACCGTTCCTTTCGGGAAAACCGTATCCATATGGCCCACCATTAAAATATCTATCTCCTCCTCATCCGGAAAGTTTTTAACCTCCAAACAGAAGCCAGCCCGTTCGTCGAAACGCTTTGGCGTAACGCTAAGCCCTAGCTCTTTATATTTACGAGCCATTATCTCTGCTACTTTGTCAACCCCCTCTGGATCAAAGCTGCCGCTGTCAATTGAAACAATCTCCTCTAACTGTTTTATGTATGCATCATAATCAAAATATTTCATATTAAATTCCTTTCAGATAATTAGTTGATATTTTCATAAGTAAAAGCAAATTACATGAAAAAGATAACATCTCCTGCAATCAGGCCAACAGCACCTACAAACATTGGTATTATAGTACGTTTTACCAGGTCAACGGAAAGTACCTTGCCATCTGTACATCCTGCAGTAGCGACCATACAGGAAGAAATTGGGGACATGTTTCGTCCCATTCCTGTTGCAAGCTGCATTGCCAGACACATAATAACTGGATGAATGCCAAAGGACTCTGAAACAGTTGGCGCTAAGGCAATAAAAGCGTAAAAAGGTGCGGCTCCAGAACCCATAATAATGGAGGAAATCATAATGATAGCAACCATAACTATCGTCATTGGAACTGGTCCAAAGCCTATATTCTGTGCGCCTTCAATGATTAGATCAATCATTCCCATGCGCTTTAAACCCTCAGCAAAAATCTCGCCAGACATAATCAATGTGATGATATTGGCAAACTGTTTTCCCATTCCGCCAAAGAAAACATCAATAATTTTAACTGAATCAAACGCATTCTTTGGTTTTCTAATGATTTCAAGAATAATGGTAAGACACACTCCCATCATCATGGCAGTTACCACATTCATTTTGACAGAAGTAATGACAAGCTCGTTAAATAAAAGCAGTAATACCAGTGGGAACAGAGGTAAAATCGCGTAGAATTTCGGTACATCATCTTCTGTTGCATCATCTTCAAGTCGGGAAGAACTATTTTTATCAGCAATAAATCCTTCTTTTTTATCAAAATACTTCTGAACCAGATAATGAGTAATTGTTACGAGCGGAATAACGACCAGCATAATCGGTACCTGATACTTAATAAAATAAGTCATCGGATCCAGTCCGGCCATCTGAGCCGCCATATTGGAAGCGCCAGAAGCTGGACCAAGATCCAAACAGGCAGCAGACGCAATAACAGCAGCGGCAGATAAATGGCTGACTCCTAATGCAATTAGGACTGGATAAACGGTAGCCATCAGCAAAACGCTAAGTCCGGCCGCACTGGGAACGAAAATATTCAAGAGCTGTCCAACTGTGTAAGTCAGGGCCAGAACAATATAAGGGGAACCTAGATGTTTCAAAGGTTTTGTACAGATTTTTACCATGACATCGCTAGCACCTACATGGTTCATAAACATGGCATAAGCTCCGGCAGACATAATGACCATTCCGGTAGCTCCAGCATCCTTTTGCAACGTAGTACGCATTAATTCAAAAACATCAAACAGCCAAAAGCCAGTACTGTTCTCTGCATCAACTATGACGCTGTTAATTCCCATAAATTGAGCGCAAAGCAATAAAACGATACCGCCGCCTAAGAGTATTGCATGGGGCTTGTATTTTTTTAGTATCATAGCAGCCACAAAAACCACTACAATCAGTGTAACAGCAATAGAAATCAGTTCCATTCGCTTTTCCTCCTGTGCAAAATGAACAATGGATATTTAAGGCTATTTAAAGACGTCTTTATATACTGGTATTATATACTAAAATTTAGTTAAAATCAATAGATTTTATTACAAAATGCAAAAAACGTCTCAAAATAGCTTTAAATAAATAAGTGATGATTCTCGGATTGGACTTTTCCAAAATGCTATGATAAACTGTTATTAGTATCTGACTTGAACTCTCTCTGTTACAGAGATGCGAAACAATAGATACCTTATTTACATAAGAAAATATAGCTGCATACAATTAGTAAAGGAAATCAACAGCAATACATAGGTGAAACGAAAGGAATAGATATAAAATGAAAATAGCGTTATTAACGACGCCATATCTGGAAGCTTTTTATAAAAAGGAGCTAAAGAAACTTGATCTAGCGGATATCATCGATGTCCATGTATATTACACTTATGAACATATTGTAGATGTATATTCTCAAATATCAGAACAGTATGATGGGATTTTGGCAGGAGGAACTGCTCCGATGCGAATTATTCAGGAGGCATACCCAAAGCATAAGCCAATACGGAATATCGAATGCGGCATCAGTAATTTTTACCGTGAAATTAATCGGGCTATTTTTGAATATCAAGATTTCACGCTGCAATACGGTTATTTTGATTTTTGCGATGTTATGTGCCCAGATAATGCAAAAAGTCTGATTGAAATGATGAAAAAAGGAAAATTCGAAGAATGGTTTGTAAAAAATCAGGAATATTTGGATCAGATGCCGCCGAGTGAAGTTTGGAGTACCCTAGATGAGAAGAGGAACAAGCACATTGAACTATGGAAGAGCGGAGCCGTCAAATACACCTTATCCAGACGAAGCCTGATTGTGCCAGATCTTTTAAAGGCTGGTGTAAATTGCCGCTTTGTTAACTGTAATCAAGACGATATTTTAAAGAGCAGTGAACTTTTAATGCATGACATTACAATTCAGAATTTAAAGAAAAACCGGCCTGCTGTGATCGATATCAAACCTTGTCCAAATACTGAAGAAACAAAGGAAAAAATCCGCCGGTGTTTGAGGTCGTACAGCAAAAAATATCTTTGTGATTTTATGCTGGAAGATCAAGGAGATTTTATACAGGTATTTACGAACCACCATTCTGTTGAGAAACTTACCTGTGGCTTTCAAACTTGTACATTAAAAACTTATCTGGAAACAAAATGCGATTTTCATGTAAATATCGGTTATGGATTAGGAGAAAGCCTTCAAAATGCCATTTCAAACAGCTTATATGCATTAAAGGAATCAATAAATACTGCAGATTATACCAGTTATTTGATTACCGTGACGAGAAAAAAGATCGGTTTATTTGGAGATGGAAAATTGGTGGCTTTTTCCAGCGATGTTTCCCCAAAAATTTTGGCGCTGGCTAAGGAGACAGGATTTTCTACTCTGACCATTCAAAAAATTTTAAAAGCCAAAGAAATACTGGGAGATACAGAATTTACCTCCCAAGATTTAGCGGAAATTCTTCATATCACTCTGCGCAGCGCCAATCGAATGTTAGATAGCATGGTACGCTATAATATGGCTGTCCTCTTATATCATCGTCAAAAAGGGACTAAAGGACGACCGCAGAAAGTCTATCGGATGATTCAGGGATAGTTTTCCTATATTTTCCTATAGATGCTTAATTGAATTGTAACTTCCATTCTACAGCAATCTCGTTCTCGCTTACCGAAGCGCCATCCCTACAGACAGGTTCGCCGCTCCGCACAGGCACATAACGAGAATGGGATTCCATTTTCTCGTCCGAAGCAGCAGAAAGGCCAGAAGGAACAGCGCTGCGCCGATCACGTCTAAATTTCCAACGGACACCGCCTGGCCGTTAAACACTGCCGTATTCAGCATGGAAAGGCCGGCGGCGGCTATCAGAGCCACGACGGCAGGGCGCAGGGAGGACATCACGGAGCTGACAAAGGAACCGCCCTTGTATTTATAATAGAGAAACGCCAGAAAAGAGACAATCAGAAAAGAGGGAAAAATACAGCCCAGAGTGGCTGCAGCCGCACCTGATATTCCCGCAATTCTGATTCCCACAAAGGTAGCCGCGTTAATGGCGATGGGGCCGGGCGTCATCTCCGCAATGGTCACTAAATTGGTAAATTCATCCATCGTCAGCCACCCGCAGGCTTCTACTGCCTGGCTCTGGATCAGAGGAATGGCCGCATAGCCGCCTCCTACACTGAACATTCCCACCTTTAAAAAACTGAAAAAAAGCTGCAAATAAATCACAGGGAGCCCTCCCTTCCTTCCTTATCTTTCTTCTGAAGCACAGCCCGCAAAATCCCGGCGCCAGCCGCCGCCAGAATAATATAGATAACGTTTACTCCCAGGAATAAATCAGCGGCAAAGGCTCCGGCCAGAATCAGATTCAGATACAGGCTCTTTTTTTTCACCATGCCTTCCCCTAAATCCCAGGCCACATCCAGAATCACCGCCGCCACGCCTGCCTGCATTCCCTTGAGGGCGAGAGCCACAAAGAGATTCGAGGAAAAAGCGCTGTAAAAAAACGAAACCACAGACAAAATAATCATAGGGGGCAGAATCGTCCCCAAAACCGCCGCCGCCATCCCGGCAGCTCCGCAGATTTTAAGTCCAACTAAAATCGCCGCGTTCACGGCAATCGCCCCGGGCGACGACTGGGCCAGGGCTGTAAAATCCAGCATTTCCTGCTCGTCCAGCCAGTGAAGAGTGTCCACAAATTTCCGCTTCATAAAGGTGACAATCACAAAGCCTCCCCCAAAGGTAAAAGCGCTGATATAAAACATGCCTGAAAACAGAAGCCACAGCCTTCTCCAGCGCGGCTCCCTTCTGCCATTTTCCCATCCCTGTCCTGTCTCTAACGGTTTCTCTTCCATCCTGCTCCTCCCGGCCGCCTGTCCATGCCCGCCGCCGTCTATTCGTATATATTTTCCTTATTATATAGAAGTTTCCGGTGAAATACAATCACCTTCACGGCAAACGCTGAACCAGGCGAAAACTTTTCTATTCTTCGATCTGTTTCTGTAATATTTCGCTATATATGTAACAATCCGTTTACTTTTTCAAACAATTTTGATATTATTAGTTTAATATTCAATTGACATTTCTGACGGAAAGAAAGGAGCTTTCATTTTGAGCAGACTTAGTATTGTGACCACCAGCAGAGCTCAGACCGTTGTGGAAGGGCTTTATAAAGATTTGGAGCGCCGGATCATCGCCAGCCCTCCAGGACTCTGCCCGGTGGATTTAACCGCATCATTTCTGAAAATGTGTATGGCGCAGACCTGCGGAAAGTGTGTTCCCTGCCGGATCGGGCTTTCCCAGCTGGACCTGCTGCTGAACGATATCTTAGAGGGGCGTGGAACCCTGGACACCTTAAATCTCATTGAAAAAACAGCGCGCGTTATCTCCTCCTCCGCCGACTGCGCCATTGGCTGCGAGGCCGCCAACATGGTGTTAAAGGGGCTTTCCGGCTTCCGGGAGGATTTCTTAAATCACATTGAATCGAACCGCTGTCTCTATCATCTGGATCAGCCGGTTCCCTGCGTGGCTCTCTGTCCGGCCGGCGTGGACATCCCCGGCTATGTGGCCCTGGTGGCTGCCGGGCGCTACGCGGACGCTGTGCGCCTGATCCGAAAGGACAACCCGTTCCCCACCGCCTGCGCCATGGTCTGCGAGCACCCCTGCGAGTCCCGCTGCCGCCGCAATATGATTGACGACGCTGTCAATATCCGCGGCATTAAGCTGGCGGCTGTCGACAATGCGGGCATTGTGCCTCCGCCGCCCTGCGCTCCTTCCACCGGAAAGAGGATCGCCATCATCGGAGGCGGCCCCAGCGGTCTGTCTGCAGCCTACTACCTGCAGCTGATGGGCCACCAGACAACCGTCTACGAAAAGCGCTCCAAGCTGGGCGGAATGCTTCTCTATGGCATTCCCAGCTACCGTCTCCCCAGAGAGCGGCTTCAGGAGGACGTGGACGCCATTCTGGCCACAGGCGTAGAGGTGAAAACCGACACTGCTGTGGGAAGCGAGCCAGGACAGGTTTCCATGGATTTCCTGCGCAAAGAATACGATGCCGTCTACATATCCATCGGAGCCCACACTGACAAGAAGGTGGGCATTGAGGGCGAGGACGCCGAGGGCGTCATCTCCGCAGTGGAGATGCTCCGGGAGGTAGGACGCGGAAGAATGCCTGACTTTACCGGCAAGCGGGTCTGCGTCATCGGCGGCGGAAACGTGGCTATGGACGTAACACGCTCCGCTATCCGTCTGGGTGCCTCCCACACTACGGTTGTATACAGGAGAAGAAAGGACGATATGACTGCTCTCCCGGCAGAGGTGGAGGGCGCTGTGGCAGAGGGCGCAGAAGTATTGGAGCTCCACGCTCCGGAGCGGATTGAGACAGATGAGAACGGACGTGTAGCCGCTCTCTGGGCTTCCCCGAAGATGATCGGACTCATAAAGGACGGACGCCCCTCCCCCGCTTCCTCCGGCGAGAATCCGGTGCGCATTCCCTGCGATATCGTAATCGTAGCCATTGGACAGGGCATTGAGACAAGACACTTTGAGGACGCCGGCATTCCGATTAAGCGCGGCGTCATTCAGGCGGCTAACTGGAGCGCTGTAGAGCACGCGCCGGGCGTATTTGCCGGAGGCGACTGCGTGACAGGACCTGCCACTGTAATCCGGGCCATTGCAGCCGGAAAGGTAGCGGCAGCCAATATTGACCAGTATCTGGGCTTTGACCACATTATCAGCGTGGATGTGGATATTCCGGAGGCAGACTTCTCTGACCGTCCGCCCTGCGGCCGCGTAAATATGAAGGAGCGGGATGCAAACGAGAGAAAGCATGACTTTGATTTGGCGGAATGTCCGATGAGCCTGAAAGAGGCGGATCAGGAGGCTCACCGGTGTCTGCGCTGCGACCGCTTCGGATATGGAAACTTTAAAGGAGGCAGAACAACAGAATGGTAAACTTAACAATCAATAAACAGCACGTCTGCGTCCCGGAGGGAACCACCATCCTGGAGGCCGCCAGACAGATTGGAATTAAAATTCCCACCCTTTGCTTCTTAAAGGAAATCAACGAAATCGGAGCCTGCCGCGTCTGCATGGTAGAGATAGCAGGTATCAGCCGTCTCGTCACTGCCTGCAATACGCCGGTGACAGAAGGCATGGAGGTGATTACCAACAGCGCCCGGGTCCGCGAGGCCAGAAAAACCAATGTGGAGTTGATTCTCTCCCAGCATCACACTGACTGCCCTACCTGCGTCAGAAGCGGAAACTGCTCCCTGCAGAAGATTGCCAACGACCTGAACCTGGTTGCCAACGAATACCCTGTCCGCTATGCAGAGACAAAGTGGACCTCCACCTTCCCCCTTGTAAGGGACGCAGGAAAGTGCATCAAATGTATGCGCTGCGTTCAGATCTGCGATAAGGTTCAAAGCCTGAACGTGTGGGACGTTTCCAACACAGGTTCCCGCACTACGGTGGACGTCTCCATGGGGCGGGAGATCAAAATGTCCGACTGCTCTCTCTGCGGCCAGTGCATTACCCACTGTCCCACAGGAGCTCTTCAGGAGCGGGACGACGTTTCCAGGATTTTCGATATCCACGGAGATCTCAGCAATCCTGATAAAATCACAGTGGTTCAGATCGCCCCGGCTGTCCGGGCCGCCTGGGGAGAAGAATTCGGCCTCTCCAGAGATTTCGCCACAGACAAACGGATGGTGGCCGCTCTCAGGCGCATGGGCTTTGACTATATTTTCGACACCACTTTCAGCGCAGATTTGACAATTATGGAGGAAGGCAGCGAACTGCTGGAGCGTTTAAGCCATAAGGAAGATTACAAATGGCCTATGTTTACCTCCTGCTGCCCGGGCTGGGTACGGTTCTTAAAATCACAGTATCCGGAGATGACGGATCAGTTATCCACAGCCAAGTCTCCTCAGCAGATGTTCGGCGCTGTGACAAAGAGCTATTTCGCCGCCCGGCTGGGCGTAGATCCAGGCAGCGTCACCTGCATCTCCATTATGCCCTGCGTAGCGAAAAAGCAGGAGGCAGATCTGCCTACCATGTATGACAACGGCATAAACGGCGGAATCAAGGACGTGGACTATGTGCTGACCACCAGGGAAATCTGCCGTCTCATTAAATCAGAGCAGATCGATGTGGCTTCCCTTCCGGAGGAGGAATTCGACTCTCCGTTAGGTGAAGGTTCCGGAGCCGGCGTCATCTTCGGCGCTACCGGCGGCGTCATGGAAGCGGCCCTTCGGACCAGCTACAGCATTGTGACAGACAAAAATCCAAAGCCTGACGCCTTCTCTAACGTGCGCGGCATGGACGGCTGGAAGGAAGCAGAATTCAAGCTGGGAGGCACTGTTTTAAAGACGGCTGTGGCCAGCGGCCTGGGCAATACCAGAAAGCTGATAAACGCCCTTCAGAAAGGCGATGTGAGCTATGATTTCGTGGAGATCATGGCCTGTCCCGGCGGCTGCGCCGGAGGCGGCGGACAGCCGATTCACGACGGAAAAGAGCTGGCTGAACAGAGAAGCTCCAAGCTTTACGCCATGGATCAGAAAAATGCAGTCCGCTTCTCCCACGAAAACGAGGAAGTCCGGGAGCTGTATCACAATTACTTCGGAAAGCCTGGATCCCACCTGGCCCACAAGCTGCTTCACACAGACCACAACGGCTGGGATATGCCGTTAGGAGGAAAATAACAGAAAATAGCAAAAGGGCAGAAGCAATCGTTTCCCTGTTCCACTTAAAGTCACTGGAAACGATTACTTCTGCCCCTGTTATTTTATGTGCAAAACACTATTCCCTTACCAGCACCGCCTCGATGCTTCCAATGTACATGGTGTGGTAATTTTTATCTGCGTACCACTTCTCATCATTTTCTTTCACATCAAAGCCCTCCGGCCCCATGTACTGATGATACTGCTTGCGGCAGACGAAAATCATCTTCGCCTCCTCGAAGGCTGTTGTTCCGTCCACCTCCATGGGAGTCAGGCCTGCCTCACGGATCTTATCCTGATCTCTTCCGGAAACCTTTCCGCACAGATTCAGCGCCGGGCGGAAGGACTCGTCAAATACAGATAAGGTAAACAGCTCCTCTCTGTCCACAAACTCTTTTGTGTAGCGGGACTGGCGGATATAAGCGGTTGCAGACGGCTTTCCCCAGATCACGCCCAAGCCTCCCCAGCTGGCCGTCATGGTATTGCATTCCTTCTCAGTTCCTGCTGTGATGAGAAACCAGTCCTTTCCAATGACAGTGAACGGATTGACAGACAGTTCCTCAGGCTTCACACGTTTAAACGGCATCATTGATTCCTCCTTTATCTTCCCCTCATATTTCTCAGCAGCGACACAACCAGAAGCACAATTAAAATCGGCGTTGCAAAGCGAAACAGAATAGCGAAAATTCCGCCCACTATGGACAGCACTGTAAACAGCACCAGACACAGCACTGCAATAATCAGGGCCTTCCAGTACCATTTGTTCAGATTCACATAGTGAAACCTGGAATATCCGCCCTGGCCGGATCCATAGCTTCCAGACGCGCTTCCTGCGCCTCCATAGCTGCCAGAAGAAGAGCTTTCCCCGCTCTCATAGCTGCCAGAGCCTCCGCTGGTATCTATAATCGTTCTGGCAATCAGCCTGGGACTTCCAATCTCCTCTATCACCTCTGCCTCTGAACGCCCCTTGGACGTCTCCTGGGAAATGTAGTTATCATAGTAGCGGAGGTTTTCCGCTGTCAGTTCAGGAGAAACCTCTCCTTTCAGAGCAGCCTCCAGCTCCTTTAAAAATTCTGTTTTCTTCATATAAATTGCATCTCCTAAATGATATCCTGCGTTTTTCCTTATGCGTTCTGTCCAGTTGATTTTCTGACAGGATTATAGTACCATATTATCGTGAAAAAAGGAAGTTTCTTCACAATAAACGCGATTCCAAGCGTAGCCGTTCTTAAGGAGGAAATACGATGAACATGAAACATGAATCCAGTCTTCCCTGCGAGCAGCTGTATGTGTTCGGCACAGGAAACGCTGCTGTCACTCATTGCTATAATACATGCTTTGCCATCCAGACGGAGACACAGCCTGGACAGACAGAATTTTTTATGGTGGACGCCGGCGGCGGAAACGGTATTCTCGGCATCCTGGATCAGATGCAGGTTCCTCTCACACAGATTCATCATATTTTTGTCACTCATGAGCACACAGACCACATTCTCGGCATTGTGTGGATGGTACGCATGATCGGAACGCAGATGAAAAAGGGAACCTACGAGGGAACCCTTTCCATTTACTGCCATGACGGCCTGGTGGAAACCATCAAGACGCTCTGCCGTCTGACTCTTCAGAAGAAGTTCTGCGATCTGATTGGGACGCAGATTCTCCTGATCCCTGTAACCGGCGGGGAAACCAGGGATATCCTCGGTTATCCTGTCACCTTTTTTGACATCCACTCCACAAAGGCGCGCCAGTTCGGCTTCACCACAGTTCTGAAAAATGGAAAGAAATTCACCTGCACAGGGGACGAGCCGTTTCAGGAGCTCTGTCTTCCCTATGTAGAGGGCAGCTCCTGGCTTCTCCACGAGGCCTTCTGTCTCTACAGCCAGAGAGAGCAGTTCCATCCGTATGAAAAGCACCACAGCACCGTCCGCGAGGCCTGCCAGCTGGCAGAGAAGCTTTCCATCCCCAATCTGGTTCTCTGGCATACAGAGGATAAAAACCTCTCCCAGAGAAAATGGCTGTACACAGAGGAGGGAAAAGAATTCTACTTCGGACGCCTGATTGTGCCGGACGACGGAGAAATTATTCCGCTGTAGAGGCCCCCTCATCCTCTCTGGCACAGGTATCTGCCCGGCTGTCCTGATTCTTCTCTTCTGCCCCCTGTTCCAGGTGGTAGAAGGTCATGGTCGTGGCCGCTATCAGAGCGTCCGTATCGTCGAATACCTGGCAGTCGCAGACGGAAAACGTCTTTCCATGCTTCACCGTCCTGGCCACGGCTGTGATCGTGCCCTCCGGCTTTCCAGGCCTTAAAAACTGGATGCTTCCGTTTACTGTCGTCACCCGGCAGCCATATCCCATAATGGCGGTGCCGGACACCGTGTCTGCCAGCGAAAAGAGGCAGCCCCCATGGATGATTCCCAGGGGATTCAGATGAAGCTTTTCTGCCTTCATCTCTCCCCTGGCCCATCCGGCCCCTCTGTCTGCAATCTTAATCCCCAGAGCCGTGCGGAAATCCGGCTCCTCTGTGTTTTGTCTGTTCTCTTTTACATGTTCCATTTTTCTTTTTCCTTTCTGCCTGTCATAACTGTCTTCCTGTCCTCATATGATCCTAATAAACATCGTTTGCCGTTTGTCCGGCGCATGATTGGAGGGATATGTGTGCGAAACATATGGAAGCGGATTTCTGACGCCTATGAGAGGATTTTATTATTTTTCTACCGGAAACGCGCTGTTTTTCTTATATCAGCCGAGGCGCTGGCCCTGGCCGCCCTTACGGGATGCCTGCTGTTAAAAGCGTATCCCCGCTCCCCTGCCGCCTCCTGTCTGCTGTCCCTCCTCTCCCAGCAAAGTATCGGGGCAGCCGGATCGGATCCCCAGAAGGACGATTTTATCAAGTGGGTAGATTTTAATGTTCCGGAGGAAGCCATGACAAAGGCCTTCCGGCTGGACGTGGCCACCTGCCAGCAGCAGCTTCATCTAAACTGGATTGAGCTTCTGGCTTTTCTGGGAGCCAGGTATGGAGGCGATTTCTCCAGCTACCTGGAAGCCGACATGGATGAACTGGCCAGCCGTCTGCAGAGCGGCATTTCCATGGAGCAGCTGACAGCTGATATGAAATATTATCCCTACTATCTGGAGGCCTACACAGCCGTTCTGGGGGGCCTGGTGGGATATTATGAAATCCAGATCCCCGCCTCAGAGGCCCCCTCCTTCGCCCTGGCCGACTCCACAATCCAGGAGGACGATCCCTCCTGCGGCCCTTCCTCTGTTTCCCAAGGCGGCGATCCCGGCGCAGCTGGTGAAAACCATCCCCAGTCCGGCCAGAATCCTGAAAAGGTCTGGGTTACTAAATATGGCATGAAGGGGTTTCTTCCCATTGCCAAGGGGTTTCCCTACACCGATTACGACGATTTCGGCGTTTCCCGCTCCTACGGCTATAAGAGAAAGCATCTGGGACACGACATGATGGGACAGACTGGCACTCCTGTCATGGCTGTGGAATCCGGCTATGTAGAAACCATGGGCTGGAACCAGTACGGCGGCTGGCGCATCGGCATCCGCAGTTTTGACAAGAAGCGTTACTACTACTATGCCCATCTGAGAAAGGATTACCCCTATCAGAGCTGTCTCTCTGAAGGAAGCATCGTCACTGCCGGGGATGTCATCGGATACATGGGCCGTACCGGCTACAGCTCCACAGAAAATACCAACAATATCGACAAAACTCATCTTCACTTCGGCCTTCAACTGATCTTTGACGAGTCCCAGAAAGAAGGAAACGGGGAAATCTGGGTCAACTGCTACGAGCTGATGAAATTTCTGAGCATCAACCGCTCGGAAGCGGCCAAAAAAGAGGGGACAAAGGAGTGGGAGCGGATCTACGGCATGAAGGACCCTGCTGTGGCAGAAGCAGAACACAGCCGGAATCCCTAGCCAGAAATAAAAAATGCGCCAGGTGCATTTTTGCGCCGGGCGTATCCGCTGACAGCAAACAGCAGCAGTCGGGCCGTAAGGCCCTGTCTGCTGCTTTCTCTGCGTTTTCCTATTGCCGTTTCCCGTATACGCGTCTGTTTCCGCGGGCGCTACTGAATCACCCGCACCCGCATCATTCCCCTGATTCCCTTTAGTTTCTCCAGAGTCTCCTGATCCACTTTTGTCTCCAGATCAATCATGGTATAGGCATATTTTTCCCGGCTCTTATTGACCATGTTGGCGATATTCATGTCTGTGGCGGCCAGAATGGCGGAGATCTGTCCGATCATGTTCGGCACGTTCATGTGGAGCAGCGCCACCCGGTTCACCGAGGTGCACACTCCCATATCGCAGTCCGGATAATTGACAGAATGGCGGATATTTCCGTTTTCCAGGTAGTCCATCAGTTCCTTCACCGCCATCACAGCGCAGTTGTCCTCCGACTCCTCTGTAGAAGCGCCCAGATGAGGCGTTGCAATTACATGTTCCATTTCCATGACAGCCGGATTGGGGAAGTCTGTCACATACCTCTTTACCTTTCCCTCAGCCAGGGCCGCCTTCATATCTGCGTCGTTCACCAGCAGATCTCTGGCAAAGTTTAAAATCACCACTTTGTCCTTCATCTTTGCCATGCTTTCCCTGTTAATCATGCCTCTGGTAGAGTCCAGAAGCGGCACATGGACGGTAATGTAGTCGCACTCACTGTAGATTGTGTCCACGTCGGTGATGTGGCGCACGTCCCGGGAAAGCATCCAGGCGGCGTTTACAGAGATAAACGGATCGTAGCCCAGCACTTCCATGCCCAGGCCGGCGGCGGCGTTGGCTACCTCCGCCCCAATGGCGCCCAGGCCGATGACGCCCAGCTTCTTGCCCTTGATCTCGTTTCCGGCAAAGGCCTTCTTGGCCTTCTCCATATCCTTGGAAATATTCTCGTTTCCAGCGTTTTCCCTGCACCAGTTCATGCCTCCGGCCACGTCTCTGGCAGCCAGCAGCATTCCGGCTAACACCAGCTCCTTCACGCCGTTGGCGTTGGCTCCCGGCGTGTTGAACACTACAATTCCGCGGCTGGCGCACTCGTCCAGCGGAATGTTGTTGACTCCGGCTCCCGCCCTGGCTACTGCCCGCAGATTCTCGGAAAATTCCATGCCGTGCATGGACGCGCTTCTCACCAGAATTCCGTCCGCCTCCCCGGCGTTCTCCGTCATCTCGTATCCCTCTGTGAAAAGCCCTGTTCCGTGCTCAGAAATCGGGTTTAAGCAGTGAATCTTTCTCATATTCATTTCCTCCCTGGATGTCCAATCAGCTGTTCTTTCTCTCAAATTCCCGCATAAATTCTACCAGCTTTGCCACTCCCTCTTCCGGCATGGCGTTGTAAATGCTGGCTCTCATTCCTCCCACGGTTCTGTGTCCCTTTAAGTTTACAAATCCCGCTTCCTTGGCTTCCTTTATAAATTTCGCGTCCATCTCCTCCGATCCGGTTACAAAGGGCACGTTCATCAGAGAACGATCCTGTTTCTCAACCGTTCCCTTAAACAGCTGGCTCTCATCCAGAAAATCATAGAGAAGCTTTGCCTTTCTCTCGTTTTTCTCCTTCATGGCAGCCAGACCGCCCTGCTTTTTCAGCCACTTAAACACCTTTCCGCAGATGTAGATGCAGTAGGTGGGCGGCGTGTTGTAGAGAGAATCGTTGTCAGCGTACGTCTTGTAGCGGAGCATGGTAGGCGTTCCCGGAAGCACGTCCTCTGTGATCAGATCCTCCCTCACAATGGCAATGGCCATTCCCGCAGGGCCTACGTTCTTCTGCACGCCTCCCCAGATGATTCCGAATTTAGACACATCTAACGGCTCAGACAGGAAGCAGGAGGACACGTCTGCCACCAGAACCTTTCCCTTGGTGTTTGGAAGCTCTGGAAACCTGGTTCCGTAAATGGTATTGTTCAGGCAGATGTATACATAGTCTGCGTCCTCGTCCACCGGAAGATCGGAGCAGTCTGGAATATAGCTGAAGGTTTTATCCTCGCTGGAAGCGATGGCATGGGCCGTTCCATACATCTGAGCTTCCTTAAATGCCTTCTTCGCCCACTGGCCCGTAATAATGTAGTCTCCCACCCTGTTTTTCATCAGATTCATGGGAACCATGGCAAACTGCATGTGTCCTCCGCCCTGGATAAACAGTACCTTATAATTATCAGGGATCTCCATTAAATCCCGCAGATCCCGCTCCGCCTCTTTGAGAATATCCTGAAAGTCCCTGGAGCGGTGGCTCATCTCCATCACTGACATGCCGCAGCCCCTGTAATCCATCATCTCTTCTGACGCTTCCCTGAGCACCTCCTCAGGCATCACGGCCGGACCTGCCGAAAAATTGTAGACTCTGCTCATAACTGCTCCTCCTTCTATCTATTCTCTCTTTCTCTCTGTCAGCGCCTGTATCTGCGCGGCTCTATTTACCCTCTATCATCAGATCGATCTCGTCAAAGGCGTCCTCGATAGGCTTTCCTGCCGGAACCATCGGAAATACCTTGTCATCACAGCCAATCTGGCAGTCAATGACAACCGGAATATTTAACTCCACCGCTTCCTTAAATACCCGTTCAAACTCATCCTTCTCTGTTACCCGATAGGCCTTTGCCCCCAGTCCCTCCGCCACTTTGACGAAGTCTACCTGGTCATCCAGCACAGTCTGGGAATAACGCTTTCCATAGAACAGGTTCTGCCACTGGCGCACCATACCCAGCACATGATTATTAAATACAACCTGGATAATCGGAATATTATATCTGGCTGCTGTAGCGATCTCATTCATATTCATGCGGAAGCATCCGTCTCCGGCAATGTTTACCACTGTCTTATCTTTGCATCCCATCTTGGCGCCGATACAGGCTCCCAGACCGTAGCCCATAGTTCCCAGACCGCCAGAGGACAGAAAAGTTCTTGGCTTTTTATATTTATAATACTGAGCCGCCCACATCTGGTGCTGCCCCACATCTGTGGTAATAATGGCCTCCCCGTCTGTCAGCTCATAGATTTTCTCCATGATATACGGGCCGGTCAGCTGCTCCTTGTTATAGCGCAGCGGATACATATCCCGCATTCTGTCAATATGGGCAATCCATTCTTCATGGTTCATCGGGTCAAGCCTTGCATTGAGCCTTCTTAAAATCACCTTCAGATCGCCAATCACACTGGCTGTTGTATGGATGTTTTTATTGATCTCCGCCGGATCCACATCCAGCTGGAGAATCTTGGCGTTCTTGGCAAAGCGTGAGGAATCTCCCACCACCCGGTCGCTGAATCTGGCGCCTGCCACAATCAGCAGATCGCACTCAGCTACTCCGAAGTTGGAGGTCTTCGTGCCGTGCATTCCAATCATGCCTGTATACAGCTCGTCAGTGCCGTCAAAGGCTCCCTTTCCCATTAAGCTGTCAGCCACAGGGGCCTGAATCTTGTGGGCAAAGGCCTTCAGCTCCTCGGAAGCGTTGGCTGACACAGCTCCGCCGCCTACGAAGATAAAGGGCTTCTGAGAGGCGTGAATCAGGGACAGGGCCCGCTCCATGTCCTCCTCTGTGATCGTGTCAGACAGGGGCTTCACCGGATCTGGCTGCTTATATTCATAATCGCACTCAGCCGCCGTCACATCCTTTGTGATATCCACCAGAACCGGGCCGGGACGGCCGCTTCCGGCAATTTTAAAGGCTCTCCGGATCACGTCCGCCAGCTTCGTCACATCCTTTACAATAAAATTGTATTTCGTGATAGGCATGGTTACGCCTAAAATATCAATCTCCTGAAAGCTGTCCTTTCCCAGCAGGTTTACCCCCACATTACAGGTAATAGCTACTACTGGAATCGAATCCATGTAAGCGGTGGCGATTCCCGTTACCAGGTTCGTGGCGCCCGGGCCGGAGGTGGCCAGGCACACGCCTACTTTTCCGGTAGCCCTGGCATATCCGTCCGCCGCGTGGGAAGCTCCCTGTTCGTGGGAGGTAAGTATATGTGTAATCTCATCCTGGTGCTTGTAAAGGGCGTCGTAAATGTTCAGAATCGAACCTCCCGGGTATCCGAATACTGTGTCTACCCCCTGCTCCTTCAGGCACTCGATGACTATTTCCGCTCCATTTAATCGTTTCATCTGCGTTCCTCGCTTTGCCTTGCTTTTTCCGCCTGATCGTTCGGTTTTATCTTTTAATTGTTTCTAATCCTGTTTCGTTCCCGGAATTTCCAGTACAGCTCCTCTGTTTCCGCTGGTCACCATGGACGCGTAGCGGGCCAGATATCCTGTGGTTACCTTCGGCTCTCTGGGCTGCCATTTTGCCCGCCTTTCTGCCAGCTCCTCGTCTGATACCAGCACGTTTAAGGAGTGGTTGTCAATGTCAATGGAAATCATATCGCCTTCCTCTACCAGGGCAATATTTCCTCCTACGGCCGCCTCAGGAGACACATGTCCGATGGAAGCTCCTCTGGACGCGCCGGAGAAGCGTCCGTCTGTAATCAGGGCCACGCTCTCTCCCAGTCCCATGCCGGCGATAGCTGAAGTCGGGTTCAGCATCTCTCTCATGCCCGGGCCGCCCTTCGGTCCCTCGTAGCGGATGATCACCACGTCTCCGGGAACGATCTTTCCGCCCTTGATAGCAGCGATAGCGTCCTCCTCGCAGTCAAAGACTCTGGCCGGTCCCTGGTGCTTTAACATTTCTGGAGCAACGGCGGATCTCTTTACAACGGCTGTGTCAGGAGCCAGGTTTCCGCGGAGCACCGCAATGCCGCCTGTAGCGCTGTACGGATTCTCGATAGGACGGATCAGCTCTGGATTCCGGTTCACGCAGCCCTCGATGTTCTCTCCCACCGTCTTTCCTGTAACTGTCATGCAGTCCAGGTTCAGAAGATTCTTCTTGGACAGCTCGTTCATCACTGCGTAAACGCCGCCTGCCTCGTTTAACTCCTCGATATAGGTAGGGCCTGCCGGGGCCAGGTGGCAGAGATTCGGAGTTTTAGCGCTGATTTCATTGACCAGATCCATGTTCAGATCCACGCCCGCCTCGTGAGCGATGGCCGGAAGGTGAAGCATGCTGTTGGTGGAGCAGCCCAGAGCCATATCGACAGTCAGGGCGTTTAAGAAGGCCTTCTCCGTCATAATGTCTCTCGGACGGATATTTTTCTCATACATCTCCATCACCTTCATACCGGCGTGCTTGGCCAGCTTAATTCTCTCAGAGTAGACAGCCGGAATGGTTCCGTTTCCGCGAAGCCCCATGCCCAGGGCCTCTGTCAGGCAGTTCATGCTGTTGGCTGTGTACATGCCGGAGCAGGATCCGCAGGTCGGGCAGACCTTGTTCTCATACTCTGTCAGCTCCTCCTCTGTGATGTTCCCAGCCGCATAAGCGCCTACTGCCTCGAACATGCTGGAAAGGCTTCTCTTTCTGCCGCCTACATGGCCGGCCAGCATAGGTCCGCCGCTGACAAATACAGTGGGAACGTTCACTCTGGCTGCTGCCATGAGAAGTCCCGGCACGTTTTTGTCACAGTTTGGCACCATGACAAGGGCGTCAAACTGGTGCGCCAGAGCCATACACTCAGTAGAATCGGCGATCAGGTCTCTCGTTACCAGGGAATATTTCATTCCCACATGGCCCATGGCAATTCCATCGCAGACGGCAATGGCCGGGAATACCACCGGAGTTCCTCCAGCCATGGCTACGCCCAGCTTCACGGCCTCCACAATCTTGTCCAGGTTCATATGTCCCGGCACAATCTCATTGTAAGAGCTGACAATGCCTACCATCGGCTTTCTCATCTCCTCCGGCGTCATGCCAAGGGCGTTTAACAGGGATCTATGGGGAGCCGCCTGGGGGCCCTTTCTTACTGCGTCACTTTTCATAATTTTTTCTCCTTCTTAATTTAATCTATGTATGGAAGATGCTGCCGGAAAGCGCCAGGCTCTCAGGCAGCTTGATCAGATACTTTACTTAATCCTCTCACAGATCAGGCGTCCCATCTCTTCTGTTCCCACCTGAATGCATCCTTCCGCCATAATATCGGCGGTTCTGAAACCTTCTGTGAGCACCTGCTGCACAGCCGTCTCCACAGCGGCCGCTTCCTGATCCAGGTCAAAAGAATACCGGAGCATCATGGCTGCGGACAAGATCGTGGCGATAGGATTGGCAATTCCTTTTCCCGCAATATCCGGCGCGGAGCCGTGGCTGGGCTCGTACAGGCCGAACCTGCTCTCGTTCATGCTGGCTGAGGAAAGCATTCCGATAGATCCGGTGATCATGCTGGCCTCGTCTGATAAAATATCGCCGAACATATTTTCCGTGAGAATCACGTCAAACTGTCCCGGATTCATGACCAGCTGCATAGCGCAGTTGTCTACCAGCATATGGGTTAAAGTCACCTCGGGATAATCTCTGGCAACCTCCTCCACCACCTTTCTCCACAGTCTGGAGGAATCCAGCACATTGGCCTTATCCACGCTGGTCACATGCTTTTTCCTCTTCATGGCAATGTCGAAGGCCTTCACTGCGATTCTTCGAATCTCGTTTTCATTGTAAGTGAGAGTGTCCACAGCTGTCGCCACGCCGTCCACTTCCTTTGTATAGCGTTCTCCAAAATACAGACCGCCGGTCAGCTCCCGCATAATCACCATATCGAATCCGTCCCCGATAATCTCCTTCTTTAACGGACAGGCCTCGGAGAGTTCTTTGTAAAGGTAAGCTGGACGGATATTGGCAAACAGCCCCAGGCCTTTTCTGATGGCAAGCAGACCGGCCTCCGGCCTCAGATTCGGCGCCACATCGTACCATCTGGAGTTTCCCACATTTCCGCCCACTGCCCCCAGCAGGACGGAATCACTGTTTTTCGCCGTTTCCAGAGCTTCCTCGGTTAAAGGAACGCCGTATGTATCGATGGAAATTCCACCCATCAAAACCTCTGTATACTGAAATTTATGCCCATGGACCGCTCCAACCCGGTCCAGAACCTTGCAGGCCTCCCTGACAATCTCCGGCCCAATTCCATCTCCTGGAATTACTGCAATCCTGTAATCCATCCTGTCTCACTCCTCCGCTTTTCTGGTTTCTTTCCATCATATCCTATTTGTCTGTATTTTTCAACTGCGCGGCCGGGATTTACAAGAAACCTTCTATATAAATTTGGAATTTTTTGTATAACCGGAGGTTATCGAAATTTCTGTCTCATATCTGATCTTTAGCTTTTCTCCCCATCATATCACAGGACTGCAGCACAATCTGCCTTTCAGATACTAAAAGAGCCTGCTCCAGAATCTTCATTCTGGAACAGGCTCTCTTCATCTGTCAAACACTACAGTTCCGGCTTCTCAACCTGAACAATGGCATCCTTACGCATCGGAATACGGCAGTTCTTGTTGCTGCCGAACTCAACGATTACAGTGTCATCTGTCATATCAATGACAACACCATACATTCCGCTGGATGTTAAAACGCTGTCGCCGATAGCCACGCTGGCTAAAAGCTCCTGCATTTTCTTTTTCTCTTTCTTCTGAGGTCTGATAGCGATAAAGTACATAAGTCCAATCAGGAATACAAAGTACACTATCCATCCCATTGCGTTCATGTGTTATTTCCTCCTTCATCCAGATTCGGCGCCTCGCCGCGAAATCTTAATTTTTTTCTCCCTCCGCCATGCGGGCCAGCTTCTCAGCCTTGTACTCTGCGTAGCGGTGATGTTCGATTGCGTCGCGAATCTCTTCCATCATTTTATTATAAAAATACAAATTATGCAAGACGCATAATCTCATACCGAGCATTTCTTTTGCCTTCATCAAATGGCGGATATAAGCTCTGCTGTAAGAACGGCAGGCCGGGCACTGGCATCCTTCCTCAATCGGTCTCGGATCCAGCTCATACTTGGCATTAAACATATTCAGCTTTCCATGATTTGTGTATACATGGCCATGGCGTCCGTTTCTGGACGGATAGACGCAGTCGAAGAAATCCACGCCTCTGTCTACCGCCTCCAGGATATTGGCCGGTGTTCCCACACCCATCAGGTACGTAGGCTTTTCCTCCGGCAGATGGGGAACTACCTCGTCGAGAATCCGGTACATCTCCTCGTGACTCTCTCCTACCGCCAGACCGCCTACTGCATAGCCGTCTAAATCCAGCCTGCTGATCTCCTCTGCATGGGCGATTCTGATGTCCTCATAGACAGCTCCCTGGTTGATTCCAAAGAGGAGCTGCTCTTTGTTGACTGTATCAGGCAGGCTGTTTAACCGCTCCATCTCAGCCTTACAGCGCTTCAGCCATCTGGTGGTGCGCTCTACTGAGTTCTGAACGTACTCCCTGCTGGCCTTGCTGGGCGGACACTCATCAAAAGCCATAGCGATGGTGGAACCCAGATTGGACTGAATCTGCATGCTCTCCTCCGGCCCCATGAAAATTTTCCTGCCGTCGATATGGGAGTTAAAGTACACTCCCTCCTCCTTGATTTTTCTGAGTCCTGACAGGGAGAAAACCTGAAAGCCGCCGGAGTCAGTCAGAATTGGCCGATCCCAGTGCATAAATTTGTGAAGTCCTCCAAACTGCTTAATCAGCTTGTCTCCGGTTCTCACATGGAGGTGATACGTATTGGAAAGCTCCACCTGGGTTCCTATGGTCTTTAAATCATCGGTGGAAACTGCTCCCTTAATGGCTGCCACTGTTCCCACGTTCATAAAAACAGGCGTCTGGATGGTGCCGTGAACCGTCTTCATCTCAGCTCGTTTGGCACGCCCGTCCTTTGCCAGAATCTTATATTCCATTCTTTTCCTTTCTGCGGCTCATCTCATACCACATCGCACCTGTCAGGCAGACGGAGGAGTAGGTTCCGCACACAATACCTACCATTAACGGAAGAGCAAACTCGCGGATGGAGGAAACTCCCATAATGTAAAGCACTAAAACCATGATAAAGGTTGTCAGGGACGTATTAATGCTTCGTGTGAAGGTCTGGGTAATACTCAGGTTCACAATCTCCTCAAGACTCTGATCTCTGCGTCTCGCCTTCAGATTCTCTCTGATACGGTCAAAGATAACGATGGTGGCGTTGATGGAATAGCCGACGATGGTAAGCATGCAGGCAATAAAGGTAGATCCCACAGACCACTTAAAGGCTGCGTAGCAGGCGAGAACCACTAATACGTCGTGGATCAGGGCCAGCACAGAGCTTCCTGCAAAGCGGATATTCTGGAATCGGAGCCAGATGTAGAGCAGCATGCCGATTGTGGCGATAAGCACAGCCTCCATGGCGTCTCTCTTCATCTCCTGGCTGACTGCTCCGGAAATACTCTCCGCCGCAATCTTGCCTTCCTCCACTCCGAAGTTCTCCTGCATAGCCTTCTCGAAGGCCTGACGCTCCTCCACGTTCAGAGTTCTCGTCTTAATGATTACCTCGTTTGTGCCTGTTACGCGCTGAGTCTGAACGTCAGCGTCCTTTGTAATCTCCTCAACTAACGGAACGACCTCTGCCTCGATGCGCTCCTGGCTCATCTCCTCATTGAAGGTCACGTTGGTGGAGGTTCCGCCCTTAAACTCCATGCTGTAGTTTAAGATCTGGCCTGTGGAGGAACGGTTCATTCCCATAAAGACAAAGCCGGACGCAACTGCTGCAGCTGAGAGCACGAAGCAGAGCTTTCTGTACTTTAAGAACGGCTTCGGAGCCGTCTCCTTCTTGATTCCGTAGAACTTCGGATTCTCAATGCCCAGAGAATACAGGGCGTTTAAGGCAAACCTTGTCACAAACAGAGCTGTGAACATGGAGAGCACGATACCGATAGCCAGTGTGGAGGCAAAGCCCTTCACAGTGCCGGATCCTCTCCAGAACAGGACAGCCGCTGCGATTAAGGTGGTTACGTTTCCGTCCACAATAGCGGAGAGGGCTTTCTGGAAGCCGTTGTCAATGGCAGTTTTCACAGCCTTTCCGGCTCCGATCTCTTCCTTAATACGGGTGAAGATAATGACGTTGGCATCCACCGCCATACCGATGGACAGGATGATACCTGCCACGCCCGGAAGCGTCAGAGTCACCTCAAAGGATACTAAAAGAATCAGAATCAGTCCCACATAGAGGCTTAAAGCCAGCACTGCCGCCAGACCTGGAATCAGGTAAACGGCAATCATAAATACAGCCACAATGGCAAAGCCCACAGCTCCTGCCTTTAAGCTGGTAGTAATGGCCTGCTGGCCCAGCTTGGCGCCCACCACGTTGGAGCGCAGCTCCTCCAGCTCCAGGGAAAGGGAACCGATCCGGATGGTGGCGGCCAGATTCTCCGCCTCCTCAAAGTCTGACATTCCGTCAATGGTGCACTGTCCGCCTGTGATGGCCTCTCTGACTACAGGAGTGGATACCACCTCGTTGTCGTACACAATGTAAATCGGTTTTCCCACATTGTTGGTGGTAGCGTCTGCAAAAGCCTTGGTTCCCTCCTCTGTGAAGGTCAGGGAAACCACATATTCCTTTCCAGTATTGCCGTCCACCATTCCGCCCTGAGCGGAAGCTACCTGATCGCCTGTCAGAATGGTATTTCCCTGGGAGTCCATAAACGCCAGGGAACCCGGCTTTCCAAGCTCTGTCAGAATCTCGTTGGCGTCAGATTCTCCTGGAATGTCGATGTTAATGCGGTTGTCTCCCTCCTGGTAAACCTCCGCCTCTGTACTGTAGCTCTCCACCCTCTGCTGGAGCTTGTAAATCGTGTCGCTCATATCCTCGGCAGACGGGTTTTCCTCTTTTGCCTGATACGTAATGCTGACTCCTCCGGCCAGGTCCAGTCCCAGCTTAATGTCATCCATATAGCTGTAGCCGAAAAATCCGGCTACGGCAATCAGGACCAGAAGGAGAGCCAGGCGTACCGTGGCTTTTCCTTTACTGCTCTTCATGTTCCTTCTCCTTTGCCTCACTTTCATCGGCTAACGCCGCCTTTATCATAATGGAACACTCAATGCGCTTTTTCTGCATCTCGCATCCAATATCATACGCATCTGTAATGGAGCCGTGGAAATTGTAGGAGTTGGCCGCGCAGCCGCCGCTGCAGTAGAATCTGGCGAAGCAGTCCCGGCACTTGTCCTTGGCATAGACATTGCAGAGCTTAAACTCATTGCAGATCTCCGGATGGGTAATGCCCTCCTCCACATTTCCCAGAAGGAACTTGTCAATTCCCACAAACTGATGGCAGGGGTAGAAATCGCCCCACGGAGTAACTGCCAGATACTCGGTTCCTGAACCGCAGCCGGAAAGGCGCTTGGCCACGCAGGGACCCTGGTTTAAATCCAGCATAAAGTGGAAGAAGGTAAAGCCCTTTCCTTCCTTATGGCGTTTAATATACTCCTTTGCCAGCTTGTCGTACTCCTCCATAATCTTCGGAAGATCCTCCTCCCGGATAGAATAGGGCTCCTCCGGAGCAGCCACAACCGGCTCGATGGACATCTTCTCAAAGCCCAGATCGGCAAAGTGAAGCACGTCGTCTGCGAAATCCAGGTTATTTCTGGTAAAGGTTCCGCGGACAAAGTAATCCTTCTCCCCACGGGATTTGGCAAACTTCTGGAACTTCGGAACAATCAGGTCATAGCTTCCCTTGCCGTTTCTGAACGGACGCATCCTGTCGTTGACTTCCCGGCGTCCGTCCAGGCTCAGCACCACATTGCTCATCTCTTTATTGCAGAATTCCATAATCTCGTCGTTTAACAGAACGCCGTTGGTGGTGAGGGTAAAGCGGAATTTCTTGTGATGAGGCTCCTCCAGGGAACGGCCGTAGGCCACCAGCTGCTTCACCACATCCCAGTTCATCAGCGGCTCTCCGCCGAAGAAATCCACCTCCAGGTTAATCCTGTTTCCGGAGTTGGCCACCAGGAAATCCAGGGCCTTCTTTCCCACCTCGTAGGTCATAAGGGCTCTTCTTCCGTGGTACTCGCCCTCCTCGGCGAAGCAGTACTGGCAGGCCAGGTTGCAGTCGTGGGCAATGTGGAGGCAGAGCGCCTTCACCACCGTTTTTCTCTTCTTAAAATCAATTACATAGTCCTTGTAGACGTCTGCCGTAAAGAGCTGTTCCATATCGATCAGCTCCTGAATATCGGAAAAGGCTTCCTCCATATCCTGTCTCGGATATGTTCCCTCTAATTTTCCGAATACGTATTCCTTCGCCTCCTCCGGAACCGTAACCGGCTCTGTCAGGTTATCTATCTTCTCAGAGAGAAGCCCGATCATATCATAAAGCATCGGATCCACCACATGGACCGATCCGCTGTTTACATCCATTACAATGTAATAATTATTATTAATATACTGATGAATCACAGATTTTCTCCTTATCTAATGTTTGCGCAGCCTTATCCCACACGTCCCCTTATACAATGGTAAAGCCCCTGCAATTAAATAATTGCAGGGGCAGCCCATCTGCCTATAACTGCTGGAACCTCAGCTCAGGGAACGGTATCCGTTCTGCCTGAAAAACTAGCGGTCCTTGTTCTCGCAGCTCTGGTTTCCTACTGTACAGGATGTCTTGCATGCGGACTGGCAGGATGTCTGGCACTCGCCGCATCCGCCCTTTCTCATTGTATTCTTTAATGTGTTTGTGTTTAAAGTCTTAACGTGCTTCATTCTGTATGCCCTCCTATCATGGATTTCGATATAATTTCGTACAAATTATAGCATATGTTTGACTCCAGTGCAAGCAGAACACAGCTCTGTCCGCATATTCAGGAAATCCCCGGAATATATTGAAAGCAGAATCAGGCAATCAGGGGGAATTTTATGAAACCATCGAAACTGCAGGCTGTCGTGCGGGGGACGCTGTTCTCCTACGTCCTGACGGCTCTGCTGCTGACAGCCCTGGCCTTTCTTCTCTACCGCTTCCGGCTGGGAGAAAGCCAGGTCAGTCTGGGAATCAATCTGGTCTACGTCGTCTCCTGCCTGGCCGGAGGTTTTCTGGCCGGAAAAGCAGCCAGGCAGAGACGTTTTCTCTGGGGACTTTTTACAGGAATCCTTTACTTTCTGATTCTCTTTTTCGCATCCTTTGCAGTCAGCAGGGAGCTGGGGGCAGGAAGCAGGGAACTGCTCACCGTCTTTCTCATGTGCGCCGGAAGCGGCACGATCGGGGGGATGGTGAGCTAAAGGCAGACAGCAGATATGGAAAAAGGGACGCTTCGCTCTCCTTTTCAGAAAGCAAAACGCCCCTTCTTCTGCTGTGCTTCTATGCCGCAGCTTCCTGTTTCACGCAGCTTTTCGCATCTGTCCTATTCTGCGTTCTTTTTCTTCTCTTCTCTCCGCTCTTCCTCTTCCTTCATCCTGGCAGACACCGCCTGCACCGGATTCAGGATATAGAGATGGATCCGGTCGATCCGGTTCTTCTCCACCCGGTCTACCACAAGGCGGACATTGTCGAACACCACGTCCTCCCCTTCCTCCGGAAGATGGTCTAACAGGCCGATCACAAGACCGCCTACCGAGTCGTAATCCTCCGACTCCAGCTTCAGCTCCAGCCTGTCGTTTAAGTCGTCAAGCTTCATAGAGCCTTCCACCACATACTCATTGGCAGCAATCTCCACCAGCTCGTTTTCCTCGTCTTCGTCGTACTCGTCCCTGATATCTCCTACAATCTCCTCCAGCATGTCCTCCAGAGTGATGAGGCCCGCCGTCGCGCCGTACTCGTCCAGAACGATAATAATATTTACATTGGCCTTTTTCATCTCCACCATCAGCTCGGAAACCTTCTTGAACTCATAGGTGTAGTAAGGCGCTCTCAGATAATCTCTCACGGAAAACTGCTCCCGCTCTCCGGCCAGCAGAATATCCTTTACATTCAAAATACCGATGACATTGTCCGTCGTCTCCTCGTACACCGGAAATCTGGTGTACTTCTCCTGGCGGAATATCTCAATAACCTCCGCGTAGGAAGCGTTCACGTCCACAAAGGCCATGTCGATTCTGGGAACCATCACGTCCTTGGCCACGGAATCTCCGAAGTCGAACACATTGTTAATCATCTTCTTCTCTTCCGTCTCAATGACGCCCTCCTCGTGGCTCACCTCCACGATGGTGCGCAGCTCGTCCTCTGTGATGGATTCCGCCTTCTTGTTGGGATCGACTCCCACCAGCTTTAAGACAAGAAGGGACAGCTTGTTGATCACGAAAATAAACGGGGTGAACAACACCATCAAAACAAAAATCACGCCTGCGCAGCGCAGCGACATCTTCTCAGAGGAAAGGGTCGCCGAGGTCTTCGGGGTAATCTCTCCGAAAATCAAAATCAGGAAGGTAATCACGCCTGTGGCCGCTCCTACCATCTCGTTTCCAAACAGCTTGGACGATAAAAGGGTAGTTAAGGAGGAAGCATACATATTTACAATGTTGTTTCCAATCAGAATCGCGCTGAGCATCTTGCCTGGATTTCCCGTCACCTTCAGAACCATGGCAGCCCGCGAATCGCCGGCGTCCGCCAATGTCCGTATGCGGATTTTGTTGACTGTGGTCAGGGCCGTCTCTGACGATGAGAAAAATGCAGAAAGGGCAACTAAAACAAGAATAATTAACAATTGTATGGCGTCACTCGACTCCAAAAAAATCAACCTCTACTTTCTTTTTTGCCAGCTCCGGCTCACACCGGACTGAACTATTTTTAAAGGTAATTTTACACGAATCTGCCTTTTCTGTCAATCGTGTTCCCCGGCAGAACACGACATACGCATGAATTGTTTTCCTTCCTCTTTTTCAAAATATCTTGTTTTTAAAAATTTAATACCTGTTCCAAAAACTCTGCTGGGTTCATACTGATTACAAATCGTTTCTTTTTCATGGACAGATTGGGACGGAAAATCTCTACCATTTTCAATATACTTAAACACCATTTCCTTATGATGTTCAAATTTTCGGCTGCCTGCTTATCCAGCGTTGTATTGGCATCTTCCTTAAATGTTACATCCAACTGCCAATGCATACTTTCTACACTCCAATGGCCTCTCACTGCACGGCTAAACAGCTCAATGTCTTCATTTAGGCTGCTGATATAATAACGGAACTCTTTTTTCTCCTGACCGTCTTTTCGAATCGTCTTTTCTTCCATCCCAATACTTTTTAGCCCTTTCTAGTCCTTCTTCTGAGGCAGCCAGCCAATTTCTTTCGTCTGGTAATATTCTCGGATTTCTAATTGACTGTGGGCTTTTTCAATTGTTTTTTTATATTTTCCCTTCTTACGCAGTTCTTCTTTTATCTCGGCATCATTCAGGTACACACTCACATCCTCATGCAGCGTCCTCTGGTTTTCCTTTAACGCCAGTACATAGTTTCCTCGTTTTAAACGGATCTTCTCGGCTATGGCTGTCTGCGTTCCCATGGCATCGATCGTCACAACCTGACCTTTGATCCGGTTTTTCTCCAGCAATTCCGGTATTGCTGTAATCTCATTACTCTTGGTATTTACCACCTTCTGACCAAGGCTGAAGCCATCTTCCTTACTCCAGGCCGTTATGATATGGTTCGGTTTTCCTTCTTTTCTTTTATTGGAACGCATCGTTTTTCCATCAATGCAGATCAGTTTACGCAATACTTCCCCTTCGTTTTGATTCAATAATTCCTGCCATTTACCATAAAGCTGCTGCAGGATTTCTGGTGACAGCATTCCAAATACACGGCAAAGTGTATCATGAGACGGAATTCCGTTTTTCAATTCAATATATTTTTTCAAATATGCTTCATGATAATGGGCAAAGTATTCCATTTCCACCCAGTCATCCACATTTGCAAGCGTAGCAAACAAAACAATCACGATTATGTCCTTCAGCTTATGCCGTACTTTCGTCTGCTGACGCTTATCTTCAATATAATCCATCCATTCTAACAATTCATCCATAGCAAAACCCCCTTTTTCTTTTTATCATACCAGAAAAAGGGGATTTGTTCACAATTTATTTACTCATGCGTTTGTCCTGCCGGCAGAACTTATGATTTTCATATCAGCTCAGCCCTGCGTCTTCCTGCCCGCTTCATTTTCAAACAGGCTTTTCACCGTCAGGACAGCGGCTCCGGCCATAATAAAGAGATCCCCCAGGTTAAACACCACTTTCTTTAAAAATCCGGCCTGAATGCTGAAGTAGTCTACCACATAGCCCCGTCTCAGCCTGTCGTAGAGATTGCTGAGTCCTCCTGCAAGCACCAGGGCATATCCCGCCTTTTCCGCCCGGTATCCCTTCTGAGCTGAGAGAAAGCACAAAATTCCCCCTGCCATGCTGGTCAGGCACAGAGGCAGCTGGCGCACCAGACTGGGTCTGTGCTTTAAAACTTCAAAGCAGAATCCCCTGTTATGATTTCTGTAAAGTTTAATCCTTCCCCCTGTGTGATCCATACTCCTGGGGAATCGTTCCGGATTCTGCCCCTCCACCAGCTGCTTCAGGCACTGGTCAAGCCCGAACAGCGCAGCGGCCGCTCCCAATAAATACATAGCTGTCTCCTTTCTTTCTGACAATCCCGTCTGTTCTGCTTCCTATCCTATCACGGTTTTCTGCTCCGGTAAAGCCGGGAAATCCCTTCTTTTCCCGCATGTTTCGGCATCTCTCTCATATAGTTTAGAAACAAATATTTCCAGAGGTAAAACCATGCCCTGCTCGCATCCCGCCGCTTCTTCGGAATACGCTGATTTTATTATACGCTATTTTGCCTTTCCCCAGTCCCTTTTATCCACCATTGAAGAAGGATGTCTTTCTTTTATCAACAGCCAGTTTGCAGTTGTATACAGGCCTGTGGAGGAAGCGCTTCCCATCACGCTCAACCGTTACTCCTACTTCTCCATCCCCAATCTCTACACGCTGTTAGACGCCTCAAGTATGGAAAGCTCCGGCATTCTGACCTCCTTCAGCCAGCCTTTCCTGAACACGCAGGGAGAAAATACGATTATCGGTATTATTGACACGGGAATCGACTACCGAAATCCTGTTTTTCTGGGAGAGGATCGCTCCACCAGGATCCTGGGAATCTGGGATCAGACGATTGAGCTGAACGAAAGCGGCGTTTCTGGGGAAAGGGCCGGACAGCTTCCGGAAGATATTTTCTACGGAACTGCCTACACGAAGGAGGACATCGACCGGGCGCTGGCCTCCGATTCGCCCCTGGATATCGTTCCATCTACCGATGAAAACGGACATGGAACCTTCCTGGCCGGGATCGCCGCAGGCAGACAGGAGCTGTCCGGGGGGGAAGCCTTTACAGGCGCCGCCCCCAGGGCCTTTATCGCTGCAGTCAAATTAAAGCCGGCCAAACAGTATCTGCGGGATTACTATGTGCTCCCTGATTCTGCCGAGGCCTATCAGGAAAACGATATCATGATGGGAATGAAATATCTGCTGTCCCTTGCCAGGACAAAAAGGCTTCCCCTGACGATTCTGCTGGCCCTGGGAACAAACCTGGGAAGCCACGAGGGAACCTCTCCTCTGGCCCAGTATCTGGATACCATCAGCAATTTTCCCGGCATTATCACAGTGACGGCCGCTGGCAATGAAACTGGATACAGCCACCATTTCTTCGGAACCATCGGGACGGACGAGGAATTTGAGGACGCGGAGCTTCGTGTGGCCGAGGGCGAGACCGGCTTCACCCTGGAGCTGTGGTCCCAGGAACCAGAGCTGTTCTCCATCGGCTTCCTCTCCCCCACAGGAGAGCAGATCAGCCGCATCCCAAACAATACCCTCACCGAGCAGCGCATTACCTTTGTCCTGGAAAATACAGTGATTTATCTGAACTATCAGGTGGCGGAGGCCGGCACCGGAAGCCAGCTCATTGTCATGCGCTTTGTAAAGCCCACCCCGGGTATCTGGAGAATCCGGGTCTACAACTCCCTCTATCTGCGGGGCGAGTACCACCTGTGGCTGCCGTCTAAAGGCTTTATCTCTGACGACACCTTTTTTCTGCGCCCTTCCCCCGACACGGTGGTGACGGAGCCTGGAAATGCCTCCCAGACTATCACCGCCGGAGCCTTCAACCACCGAAACGGCGGCATTTATATCCACTCCAGCCGGGGCTACACCCGCCTGGGCCGCGTCAAGCCGGATCTGGCTGCTCCAGGCGTCAATGTGGACGGACCCGGTATCCAGGGAGCCGCCGGTTTTCCCATGCGCGCCATGACAGGAACCTCCGCGGCGGCGGCCCATGTGGCAGGCGCGGCAGCCAATCTCCTGTCCTGGTCCTTCCGTGAGGGCAGCATTTCTTATATGAATACCTCTGTAGCCAAAACCTATCTGATCCGGGGCGCAGACCGGAATCCTGTCTTCGCCTATCCCAACCGGGAATGGGGATACGGAACCCTCAATCTTTACGGCGCATTCCTGCGGCTGAGGGAGTGAAAGCCCCGCTCAGAAGATGAGAAATTTTCCTCTGGCTTCCTCCTTGACTGTCTGGAAGGGATATGAAATAATTGAATCAAATTCCAGTTGTTCCATTCACTTTATTTTCCTGCTCAGGAGGTGCGCTTATGGCAAAGAATAGAAAACTTCTGTTTCTGACAATCGCCGTATTATTTCAGATTTTCTTTCTGTACCAGGCGGTTTTTAACTATCACGTATACACGCTGGATCCTGCGTTCTGTTCTTTTGCTGAGGATTTTCAGTCCGATGCCTTTTCCGGCGGGTACACCGGGGCTCTTTTTATCGCGGAACTGCTTTTCCAGTGCGCCCTCTTCTTATCGTTTGTCTATGCGGCTGTATCGGAACCAGAACTTTCCTGGGTAAAGCTGGCTTTCGGCGCAGCGGCAGCTTTCCTCCTGTACCAGGGCCTTATGTTTTTGTTCCGCCAGTTTTCCTGCCACTGCCGCCTGTATATGGCGCTGACAGACACAGAGATCCTGTCTCTGTACCTGCTTCTTCCGGTTCTGCAGCCTGCCTTGTTCCAAAAGAAGAAAATGGCCCTGTAGAAAAAGTTTCCTATAGCGTCAGTACACCGACGCTAACATAAAAGCAGAACAGCTTCTGCCAAAAACCTGCAAAAGCTGCTCTGCTGCTGTTTTTTTCTATTCTTTCTGTATTTTTCTGCTCTTTCTATTTCCTCTAGCCCCTCATCTCAATCATGGGGCCGCCGCTTTTCTCCAGATAAGCTCTGGTGATCACCACGGATCCAATATTGGGATCCTTGGGAATCTCATACATAATATCCTGCATAAAGTTCTCGATAATCGCCCGCAGGGCTCTGGCGCCCGTCTCTTTTTTCAGGGCCTCTTCCGCAATCCACTCCAGGGCGTCGTCCTCGAACACCAGCTTGACCTCGTCCATGGCCAGAAGCTTCTCATACTGGCGCAGAATGGCGTTCTTCGGCTCTGTGAGAATGCGGATCATCAGATCCTTTGTCAGGGCCTGAAGCGTTACCATAATGGGGAGACGTCCCAGAAACTCCGGAATCATGCCGAATTTTCTCAGATCCTCTGTAGCCGTATAGCTGAGAAGCTTTGGATCCTCATCGTATTTCCCTTTCAGCTCCGACGCAAAGCCCATGGAGCTGGACTGGTTCAGCCTCTCCTTAATAATATTCTCCAGATCCGGAAAGGCTCCGCCGCAGATAAAGAGAATGTTGTTGGTATCCACCGTAGTCATAGGCGTCAATGCGTTCTTCTGGTTCGATCCCACCGGCACCTCCACATGGCTTCCCTCCAGAAGCTTTAACAGCTCCTGCTGCACCGATTCTCCGCTGACGTCGCGGCTGGTCGTATTCTTCTTCTTGGCAATCTTGTCGATCTCGTCGATAAAAATAATGCCCTTCTCCGCTCTCTCCACATCGTTGTCAGCCGCCGCCAGAAGCTTGGAAATCACGCTCTCAATGTCGTCTCCAATATAGCCGGCCTCTGTCAGAGTCGTGGCGTCTGCAATGGCTAACGGCACGTCTAAAAGCCTTGCCAGCGTCTTTACCAGATACGTCTTTCCGCTTCCTGTTGGTCCAATCATCAGGATATTGGACTTTTCAATCTGAACGTCGTCCTCCGCCCCTTCCTGTCCAGAGGTCTGGCAGAACGCTCTCTTATAATGGTTGTATACAGCCACGGCGATGACCTTTTTCGCCTGCTCCTGGCCGATCACGTACTGATCCAGCTTTGATTTGATCACGTGGGGCGCCGGAATGTCCTTAATGGAAAATTCCTTTTTCGCCTCCTTATCCTGGCTTTTCTTTTTCACCTTATTTTTCTTCGGAATCTCTGTATTCAGGTTCTGAAGATTGGAAAAGTCGCTGAGATTCATATTCATGTAGGGCATGTTCTGAAGCTGGCTCAGATCCAGGCCGCTCTGGGTCACTGTGTCGAAGGCCTTCTGCATACAGTCATGGCAGAAATTCATGCCTCCCGGCATAGTAATCATAGGGCCTGCCTTGCTCTCCGGCCTGCGGCACACATAGCAGATCTTCTCGTACTCGTCGTCCTTATGATCTGCCTCCCTGTCAGACGTTCCTGCCTCGTGCTTCTCCTTTTCGGCATCCAGAACCGCCGTCTCCTCAGACGCCTCATTTCCTCTATCTCTCTCTTCGTTTCTGTCTTTCTCTCTGTCGTCCAAATCGCTCTCCCTTTCCCAGCTGGTTCAGCCATTTCTCCCCAGCTGTCTCCTGCAAAAGCTGCATGAGAGTATCATACTATATTTTCATCGTCTTAGCAATCCTGCGGCCGCTCCGGATTCAGGAAATTATATCCATTCAGCCGCACGTTTTCTGTCTTCCTGCAGCAGACAAGAAGAAAAGAAATCTTCCCGCAGCTTCCAGGTGAAGCGGGGAAAATTTCTTTTCTTTTTTCTATCTGCTATCTATTCAGTATCTGTTATCTATTCAGCTGCTTATCTCTCCTGATCCTGCTGCAGGTTCTTCTCTGCGTCCTTTCTGTAGCCCAGAGTCACCTGAACCTCTCTCTCGGCGTAAGCGCCGTTGTCCAAGGACTGTACGGTCAGAGTCACAATCTCGCCCCCCTTATAGTAGGTCAGCATTTTCTGCAGATCCTCTGCCGTTCTCACCGTCTCTCCGTTTACCTTGGTGATAATGTCTCTCTCCCGCAGGCCGGATCCGTCTGCAGCCAGGCCTTCCACAATCTTGTAGACGTAGATTCCCTCCGGCATTCCGTAGGCCTTGGCCATCTGGCTGTTGATATCCTGAATCTGGATTCCCAGGTATCCCTGCTCATCCTCTGCCACCGCTACCTTGGTGGTCTTGGCCATCAGGTCGTCGATAATGTCCTTTGCATAGGAGATCGGAATGGCGTAGCCTACGCCCTCTACCTCTGTGCTGGCCATCTTGGCCTCGTTAATGCCAATGAGCTTTCCATTCATGTCCAGAAGCGCTCCGCCGCTGTTTCCAGGGTTGATGGCCGCGTCTACCTGGATCAGATTTTTTGTCACGCCTTCAATATCCACTTCCTTATTGAGAGCGCTGATGTAGCCCACTGTGACGGACTGTCCCTCGCCCAGGGCGTTTCCAATGGCAATCACGCCGTTTCCAAGCTTTAAGCTGTCGGAATCGCCCATCTCTGCCACCTTAATCTGGGACAGAGTCTCCGCCGGAATGTCGCTTAACTGCACCGCAATCACCGCCAGATCCGCGTCCACATCTGTTCCCTTTAACGCTGCCGCTGCGGAGCTTCCGTCGATGAAGGTTACGTTCATCTCCTCTGCATTTGCAATTACATGGCTGTTTGTCACAACCAGAAGCTCTGTGTCGCTCTTTCCTACAATGATTCCCGAACCTGCGCTGGACGCCTCGTACTGCTGGGTTCCAAAGAACCAGTCCTCTGTCGTGTAAAGCGTCTTATTGTTAATCGCTACCACTGACGGCATGGCCTTTTCTACAATGGCAGATACGTCATTGCCTGTGCTGGCCTGAATCACCGCTCCGCTGGCTGCCTGGGCCTGAGTTTCCGGCTGCGGCGCCTCTGTGGGGGCCTGGGCTGATATCTCTGTCTTTTCTGTCTGGCTTCCGCCTGTCAGGTAATTGATTCCCGCCATGGTTCCGCCTGCCACGCAGCCAAACAGCAGTCCGGCCGCCGCGATCCCGGCCGCTTTCTTAGCCAGCCGGCTTCCTTTCTTTCCGCTTCTGTGAGAGTCGCCGCCGTTTTCCTGATTCCCGCTGTTCTCCGCCTTCTGCCAGCTGCTCTCACTTCTGCCTTCCTGGCTCTGGCCGCTTCCATACTGATACGTTCCGCAGCCTGTATTTTCTTCTGACGGTCTTCTGATCTGGCCGTACATGCGGCGGCCTGCGCTCCGATCCTCTGAACGCCCTGTATGGACGCCATCCACGTAAGAACCCTCCGTGATATCCACGTCATTTTCTCCATTTAACGGCTCGTGATTTTTCTCCCAGTCTTTCTCATTATACATAACAGCTGCTCCTTCCTCTGTTCCTATCTATCGTTCATAATACCTTATGATGTCTTCTTTTTGTTTACAGCCATAGTCTACCAATGATTTGTGATGGAAATGTGAAAATTTTATAATGAAATTGTGTTTTCTGCCGGTTTCCTATCTGCTATACTGTGTATAGCGTCAGCGGGCAGGGGACGGCACGCCTTTGTGCGCTGGCATCAGCGTCCATGGACGCCGCAGAGAGGAGAGAATATGACCATGAATACAAATGCAGTTGTACATATTAAAAAGGGAGGCGCCAGATCTTTAAAGGCAGGAGGCGCATGGATTTATGACAATGAAATCGAGCGGATTGAAGGCAGCTTTGAAAACGGCGACCTGGCGGCAGTCTGCGATTTCGACGGCTACTGCCTGGGTTACGGCTTCATCAACACCCGTTCCAAAATCACGGTGCGCATGATGTCCCGGAAAAAGGACGCGGTGATTGACGATGCGTTCCTGGAAATGAGAATCCGCAACGCCTGGGAGTACAGAAAGGCAGTGGGCGACATTTCCAGCTGCCGCGTCATCTTCGGAGAGGCTGACTTCCTGCCCGGCATTGTCATCGACAAATTTTCAGACGTCCTGGTGGTGGAATCCCTGGCCCTTGGCATTGACCGGATGAAGCTTACTATTGTGGATATTTTAAAGAGGGTTCTGGCTGAGGACGGAATCATCATCCGCGGCGTCTACGAGCGCAGCGACGCCAAGGTGCGCCTACAGGAGGGCATGGAGAGAGTCAAGGGATTTATCGGAGAACCGTTTGACACAAAGGTGGAAATCGTGGAAAACGGCGTCCGCTACCTGGTAGACGTCAAGGACGGACAGAAAACCGGCTTCTTCCTGGATCAGAAATACAACCGCCTGGCCATCCAGAAGCTCTGCCCCGGAAAACGCGTTCTGGACTGTTTCACCCATACCGGTTCCTTCGCCCTCAACGCAGGAATCGCAGGGGCAAAGGAAGTGTTGGGCGTGGACGCCTCAGAGCTGGGAGTCAGCCAGGCCCGTGAAAACGCCGCGTTAAACGGCCTTTCCGACCGCATTTCCTTCGTATGCGCCGACGTGTTCGAGCTGCTTCCTGAGCTGGAGCAGAAGGGCGAGAAATTCGACGTAGTCATCCTGGATCCTCCCGCCTTCACAAAATCCAGAAACTCTGTGAAAAACGCAGTGAAGGGCTACCGGGAAATCAACCTGAGAGGAATGAAGCTGGTCAAAGACGGCGGCTATCTGGCCACCTGCTCCTGCTCCCACTTTATGACGCCGGAGCTGTTCACAAAAACCATCCGCGAGGCGGCTGGAAACGTCCACAAGCGGCTCAGGCAGGTGGAGTACAGAACCCAGGCAGCAGACCATCCCATTTTATGGGCTGCAGACGAATCCTACTACTTAAAGTTTTATATTTTCCAGGTGGTGGACGAAAAGTAGGCTTATAATAAGTATTACTTATATATAGGAATTAGACTTTCTGCAAAATACAGGGGTTTTTTAAAAAATATAGGGAAATTTCAAAAAAACTATTGCTTTTTTGGCGAAAGTCTGCTTATCTATTATATATGACACTTATAAAAACAAAGATAGCGAGGTATGCGAAATGAAACCGATCAAAGAGGGAAAGGTCCGCGAAATTTATGACAACGGCGACAGCTTAATTATGGTTGCTACTGACCGTATCAGCTGCTTCGACGTGATCCTGAACAATGTTGTGACAAAAAAGGGAACCGTCCTGACTCAGATGTCCAAGTTCTGGTTTGATTTGACAAAGGACATCCTTCCTAACCATATGATCTCTGCCGACGTTAAGGATATGCCGGAATTCTTCCAGCAGCCTCAGTTTGACGGAAACAGCATGATGTGCAAAAAGCTCCAGATGCTGCCTATCGAGTGCATTGTGCGCGGCTACATCACAGGAAGCGGCTGGGCCAGCTACCAGAAGAACGGCACAGTCTGCGGCATTACCCTTCCGGAGGGCTTAAAGGAGTCCGACAAGCTGCCTGAGCCGATTTACACCCCTTCCACCAAGGCGGAAATCGGAGATCATGACGAGAACATTTCCTATGAGCAGAGCATTGCCCACCTGGAGAAATACTTCCCTGGAAAAGGCGAGGAATACGCCGCAAAGCTTCGCGACTACACCATCGCTCTCTATAAAAAATGCGCCGATTATGCTTTAAGCCGCGGCATCATCATCGCAGATACAAAATTCGAGTTTGGCTTAGATGAGAACGGCAATATCGTTCTGGGAGACGAGATGCTGACTCCAGACAGCTCCCGCTTCTGGCCGGCAGACGGCTACGAGCCAGGCCATGGCCAGCCATCCTTTGACAAGCAGTTTGCCCGCGACTGGCTCACCGCCAATCCAGGCAACAACTGGACGCTTCCGGAGGAAATCGTGGAGAAAACCATTGACAAATACCTGCAGGGCTACGAAATGCTGACAGGGGAGAAGTTGAAATAAGCTTGATGCTGCAGATATTGCAGAGGCCTGCCTGGTTTGGGCAGGCCTTTTATATTTTGCATTATAATAGTGTAATAGGAATTCAGGTATTCTCTCCCATGGTCTGGAATTTTTCCATCACACCGAAAAAAGAGTCCGCAAAAGCAAATTACGCCCTTTTATGGTATTTCCAGACCACGTTAGGAACCTATGGACATTTATATCCCAACACCAACGTGGAAGTTGCCAAAAAATTAACTGGCGTTCTCACTTATACTCCAGCAACAACCAGTGTTGTCGATTACACCAGCAATCAGCATACAGCAATCTATCACAGAGCAGTTGAATAAAAAAATGCAATCAAAATGCAACCCTAAAAGGAAAGAGCCTCAAAACCCTTGAAAATAAAGGCTTTGAAGCTCTGCTCCAACTATTCAAACTCGACAAAGACTAACGCTTTTTGTTTAGGAATTATTCTCTGTAATGTTTCTCGTTCTTTTGATTATTTGATATATCCATATTATCCTGCCTATACGAGCTAATGTTATCATTTTGTTATCGGCATTGATAACACCTACTCGATAACTGTGGATAATAACTATATGTAGCATGTCAAATTATAAGCTATTTTGCTTAGAGATTCAACACAAAACTGAAATTTTACTTTTCCTTATATTCATCTGGTATTGCTATTTGAAATGTTTCACACAACAGCATCACATCATGCACATCATTTTTATCGTGTTCATATCCCAAATGAAGCATTACCTGACTCAATGGTTCAATACAAGAAACAGTTATATCTCCAACTTTTCCAATACCGGAAAAAGTTTTTGATGGAAATATATCTCCCTCATAAACAATTCCGTCATCTGTAAATTCAAAACAATGTAAATCAATGATTCTTTGTTTATCATCTTTCCAGACAGTATGACCATCCGTTGTATAATCAGTATTTACTTCCTCAAATCCATGCTGCTTAATCACATAAATATAATCATGATAATGTTTCAGTTCAACAAACAAATCAATATCATTGTGTATTCTTGATTCTCTTTTAAGAAGTGCATCAACACCCCATCCGCCATCTAAATATACTTTAATTTCGTTTTGCAAAGCATATTTTATAATTTCACATGCATCTTCTGTACGTACCATAATCTATCCTCCAAATTCAAATCTTTGTATGCTTTCCAACTCACTAAAAGCCTGAAATTTGTCAGTCTTTCATCCTTTTTGTTATCAATCACCAATTAGCTGTAATCCATTAGGATTTAGCTGATATATTTTATCGCACACCTCTTCAATATACTTTCTATCGTGAGAAATGCTAATGACAGCCCCCGGAAATTCTCGGAGCATTTTTCTTATTACCGGACCGGACAATGGTGAAAAATTTCTTGTCGGTTCATCCAGAATAAGAACATTTGCACCACTTAAGCTCATCCTCAAGAGAAGCACTTTCGCCTTTTGTCCGCCTGATAACTCCCGAATCGGATGCTCCATTTCATCTGGTGTGTATTTAAGTGAACCAAGGTATGTTCTAATTCTTGTACGCTCTTCTTTATCTCCTGTTTTATCAAGGTAATCAACCGGTGTAACATCCAAATCCAGCAGGTCTTCATAAGTTTGAGGCATATATTCTGCTTTAATGTCATTCCGATTTAGGAGTTCTTCCGCTATCTTTTTTAGAAGAGTCGTTTTTCCTGCCCCGTTGGCTCCTATCATACAGATTTTTTCTGAACCTTTTATTTTTAAATGAATTCCTTCTGCTAAAATTCTTTTGCCATCCGGAGTCACAAGCTTTGAAAGTTCATATTCTATGACCGTTTTTCCTGCGGGAATGTGTGAGTTTTCATCCCCTAATTTGACAAAGATTGCTTCTTCCTGTTCCGGCATCTGAGTCATATTTTCATCTTCTTTTTCAAATCTTCGTTCCATTGCCTTAACCGTATGCATTTTGTCCTTTAAGTTTTTGGCAACAGACGGTGCTTGTCTGGTACAACTTCTTAATGCACCTTGTACACTCTGCATAACTCTTTGATATTTTTCATCGCGAATCTTTTTCTCCCTACGGTCACTCAGTGCCCGCTGTTTTTGGATTTCAAATTTATGAAGCCGTTCTTCCACATAGCGTCTATAGGGAAGCTTTGCCACGGTATATCTCGCCTTTGTTTTTCGTATAATCTGCTCGATATGTATCACCATGTTGGCAGTACGCTCTATCAGCGTTTCATCGTGTGAAATAAAAAGCACAATGTGCTTCCAGTCATTTATGATTTTTTCCAGTAATGTAAGCGTCGCAATGTCGATGTCATTGGAAGGTTCGTCCAACAACAGCACAGAAACATCGCGAATGAAAAGCCTCATAAGTTGTGTCTTGACTTTTTCGCCTCCTGAAAGACTACCCATTGTCTGGTTACTGTAGAAAAAATCATTTTTCATTCCAAATTTTCCCGCAATAACAGACAATTCTTTAGGCGTTTTCTCCCAGAATATTTCCTCTTCAGAAAAATATTCGTATATTGTTTTTTCCTTATCTTCATCGAGCATCTCCTGCGGAAGATAACCAAGACGTTCGTGTCCCATTATCCTTTCCCCATCTGCTTCTATATAGTTTTCTACAAGCGACGGATTGTATATCCACTTCATTAATGTCGATTTCCCATTTCCCTCTTCTCCAATAATAACTGCCTTATCTCCATCATTTAGCACAAGGTTGAAATCATTAAGAATTATTCTCAGGTCTTTTTTATGTGTTAAATTTAATTTTTTTATCTGCAACATTAAAGTTTCTCCTTTTCGAAGTCTGAGCCAATTATTATTTTGAACACACAAAAACGAGTCTTTTTTGCATACGCAAAAATAGACTCGCTAAATAGACCCTTATTTCTTTTCCAAAAGGAAAACAAAGGAAATGCCTCTTGCGATAATCCAACTTAAGCGTACACAAAACAAACCTATTCTCTACAGGCTCAATAACTATATGTGTCTTACTTAAATCAAATTATCTATTAATCATTTCCTCACCTTACACAAAATGTGCCTTTCTTTCTTCTAATGGCAATACTATCATACTGTATTTTTTGTGTCAATACATTTCACCTTATGGAAGTGCAAATTAAAATTTTCACTTCCTAATTATACATCCAACCATTACGAAATTCAATCTTTCACAACCTCTTTACAACCACAACCACAGCACTCCAGCAAACGCAGGAGCACCATACCGTAAAACGCTTATGTGTAAATCAACTCCGTTCCTACAACTTCCCTCACACAAGCCTGAATATTATTCATTCTTCCAATCCATTCGTAGGGATTATCTTTCTTTAATTGTTCCGTCACATCTTGTCTGTCGGCATATTCCTTTACCAGTCGAAGAAACATATCCTCTGCTTGCTTATCGACTTCTGCAAGATAACTATGCAGCTTTCCGCTTGTCAGCAGGTTCATATATAACACTTTATAGTGTTCCTTTAAATGCCTTGCATGTCGTTTCCCCCATAAACCAATCGGCTCTATTTCTTCTTCGGCTGGTACTGTGATGTTCGGCAATAAATAATCACCCACCTGTCTATAAGTTCCGCCCATTTCTTCAAAAATTGTCTTTGTCATTTTCCTTTTCCTCCTGTGATTTTTGTCTATCGTGATCGTGTATTATCACGCTTGCGACCTTTAACTGTTCTTGCCTGCTCCAACAAATCATCTATCTGTTTGCGACCAAAAACCTTACGGAGCAGGCTGTAATCTTTATTTTCTGCTTTTAGGATTTTGTTTTCTTCGGTCAATCTTTCATTGACTTTCTCCAAACGCTGATTGGTGCGGTATAACTGTGCATTCGCTGTATTCAGCCTATGATAGTTGTCCCACCCCTCAAAGCAGCGGGCAAGCACCGTTTTGACAAGTTGCTTCAATTTCCTTACAACCGGCTCTGCCATTTTGGTTTTATATGCCTTTGCAGTCATAAATTTCTCTGGTTCTGGCAACTGATATTTCGGTGCAGTATCAAGCTCTATTTCAAGATTTGACAGCTCGTCTTTTGCCTTATCATAGTTCAATACTCGTTCCGACAACACATCAAATTCAATCTGTTTCTGCTCGATTTTCGCACCTAATGCCGCCACTTCTTTTTCTCTTTCCTGCTTTTTATAATCCAAAACAGAAAGATGTTTTTCGTGTGTGCCTAAATGTTCCCACTCAATCCCATAACGTTCCATCACCGCCGCAAGCTGTTCTTTTTCGGACTGTATCCATTGCGACCACTCCGTATCGCCACGACTGCCGCCCTTAAAACCTTGCGTTGCAAGAGCCTGCTTTAGTGACACTCTTGTATCAAGTCCACGCTTGCTGCCTGTGGTAAAAGGTACAAAATCTATGTGCAGATGTGGTGTAGCTTCATCCATATGCAGATGAGCCGAGAACACCCGAAGCTGTGGATTTCGCTCCTGAAAACCCTGATAGTATTCATCTAAAATCTGCTTTGCCAGTTCTCCGTTTTCCGTATCGGCGTTCATATTTCCCTTACCGCCCACCTGTAAAATGATTTCGTGGAACGGTTTTTCCTGCTTGGAACTTCGGATTTTTTCATAATAATCTTTTATCTTTCGGTCTGACCTTATCTGCTTGGCATTGTATCTTTCCAATGCTTCATCAAACAATTCGTGATAAACTGTCTTTATATTTTCATTGCAGTAGTCGATATTGAGATGAGTACGAGTTCCGTCTACATTTTCTGCTCGGAACTTTCGGCTATTGTGATTGACCGAGCCTTTACCGACCATTGCACTTATCGTTCTCTGCATTTTTTCATCTCCCATCTGTAAATTTCAACATTCTCAGGTTTTGTTACTTTTGTCAAAAGTAACGCAAAAGCACTTTTGACGGGTACACCCATCAAAAATGCGACCTGTAAACAGGTTTTGCGTTCTCCGAAGGCTCTCCGAGGGGTGAGCGTGTGCCGGTGGCACACACGCCTGCGAACCGACCGAGCCAGCAGGCGAGACCAAAGAGCCGCCTTTGAAAAGGCACTCTCTGCACACTCCCCTAAACTTTATCCGGTGTCAAAGTGTGACGATGGTGACAATGTTTTTCACAGCGTGCTGCTCTCAAAAACATTGACACCTTTGACACCGTTTGTCACGCCGTCTGCTCGGTTTCTTTCCAAAGTGAAACCTTTCTTCCGTCGTGTGTGCGGCTGTTCTGATAACGGATACCGTAATCACGAAACAGCCTGCTTGCGTTGATACTGAGCCTTAAAGAAAGTACATTCGGCTTTATATCCACCGCAAGCCTTTCGCAAAGTTCCGAAGCAGTTCCTTCCCATCTGTCACTTTCCGAAAAGAGCGTATCCGCTATCTTCTCAAGCAGAGGTTCGGGCGGTTCTTTCCACATCTCCGTTTCCGATTTTGCAAAGTTCCACACCAATCGCTCGCTGTCCCTTACAAGATGGATTTTCATATCCTGCTGGTCTCTGCCAGCAACATCAAGTGTGGCATTGTTGGAAGTACGCTTGTCCTTACTGAGAACAAATGCACCGTCTGCCGCACCCATCAGACCATTCGTGCCTGAAATCATATCGAATATATCTTCCGATTTTTGTTTGCGTGTATGATGAACAATAAGCATTGATATTGTCAATATTAGTTGACACATTTTCCTCAAGGATATCACTGACTATGCCGCCATCTCCAAAGCCTCATAATACTGCCTGCGTTTTATCATAGGAGGAAGGCCGCCATTGGCTGAGCAGATCCTCCGGTTATTCCAGTAACTGAAGAAGTATCTCCAGATAAGCTCCTTTAAATCCTCTACTGTCATCTGCTTTGTGTCATAGCGGTTATAGAGAAGCTCCGTCTTCATTCTAGCCCACATACTTTCACACCGTGCATTATCATGGCAGCGTCCTCCGGCACTGTTCATGCTTTGATGGATGTGGTTCTCCCAGATGGCCTGACGGTAGGTCTCGCTGGTATACTGCGTTCCACGGTCACTGTGGATGACTGCACCTTCCAGTGCGGGATAAGCAGTCAAAGCATTTTCCAGTGTATGGACACACAGATCTGCTTTCATAGTTGTTTCCATTGCCAGTCCAAGGACGCTAAGATCAAAGCAGTCGAAAATCGCAGATACATACAGTTTTCCATTGGACGCCGGGATCTCCGTGATGTCTGTAATACATTTTTCCAATGGGGCATTTGCATGGAAATCCCGTTTCAGCAGATCCTCCGATTTCATGGATTCCCGATCTGCTTTTGTGATCCCATTCGGCTTTCTCTTTGGCCGATGGCTCAGACCCATCTGGTTCATAACCCGGTATACGGTCCGCTCACTGGGAATACGCACTCCCTCTGGCTGTTTCAGCAGCAGCGCCTGATACATACGGCTCCGTCCATAAGTATCGTTACATTCGTCCTCACTGACGATTTCTTCCATGGCCTGTGCCAGATCCTGATACTTCCAGGGACGGTCTTTGTTAGCGAGGTATTTATAGAAGCCTTGTCGGCTGATACCAAGCATTCGGCAATAAAATGCGATTTTTCCGGTAATCCTGCCGTCCTCTGTTTTCAAAGCCAGAAACATCATTCTCTGGTTTTTGCTGACTTCCGACGGCTGGCGGCGAAAAAAGCGCTGGCTTCCTCCAAAAATTCGTTTTCCTCCTTCAGATGTCGGATTTCTTTGTCCTGCTCCTTAACCCGCTTACGCAGCATGGTAATTTCTTCTGAAAGACTCATTGCACTGGCAGGGGTATGGGAACCTTCCCCGATATCCAGTTTACCGTTTCTTACGGCTTTTAACCATGTGTGGATGGTTCCTTCAGGGATTCCTAATTCTTTCGCGGCTTTAGTGCCACCGATTTCTTTGGCAAGTTTTACTGCCTGTACTTTGTATTCCTGGTCATATTTACGTGCCACTTTGAATACCTCCTTGTTCTCTTGATTTTATTATGAAATCCTTGAGAACAAGCTGTCAACTTTTTTTATACCACATCACATTGAAACCTTGTAACTGTCTGCCAACGCTTTCAGCCTTGCCACAACATCATAATCACTTGCGTAGCTGTAATCTGCTCCGCCTGCTTCACGCACACGCTTTAAGGTGTCTATGATAATCAAGCCTGTGTCTGGGTGTTCCCTCATAAACCCTCTTATCTGTTCTTCCAGTCCGCCATTGACCGTTTTACATTCCGTTGCGAAATACAGATTGCCTGTCTCCTTTGCACCGAACATCTGAAACAATCGCTTCTGCAAACGTGGGTAATCATCTTCAAGGGCAAAATAAAGCACCGTTGCCTTACGCACCTTATACTCCCAAAGCGGTGTGCCTGTGCTGATATGATAGGCAAGCTGTGCCATCATAAAGCTCTTTCCCACTTTCGGGGAACCTACGAAAAGGTAAGTTCCCCTTTGGAGCAGACCGTCGATAAGTGGTGTCTGAACCTCAAACACCGTATCATACAGCGTTGTCATTGATACTGTTTTCAGATAGGAAGGGTCTAACTGTCTGAGTATTTCCCTTTGCATTTCTTCAAAAGATTGCTCGTACCCCTTGAAATCCGTATCCTGATTGACTATACTATTGTCAGTACATTTGGAAAGTGACTGTTCCGCATCTGTTGCCGCAGATACATTTGGAATAGTCATTTCTTTTTTATTCTCCATTCGCATCCTCTCCTTTCAAACCGCCGAGAATAATGGAAATCAGTTCTATTACACTCAGCAGTTCATCATCCACACCTTTTCCTGCTTCAATCCTTTTCAGTTCCGCAAGGACTGTGGCAAATTCCGTTTTCAACGCCTTATACACTCTCGGATTGCCCTGTACCACCACATCCTGATTTAAGCAACGGCGGTAACAATACTCCTGTTTTGGCAATCCTGATAGAGCTACAGCTCTGTTAATGAGTTCGTTTTCTTCGGGCGATACTCGAAACCCTACTGTGATATTCCTCCAACGATTTTTGTTATCTCTGTTCTTAGCTGACATTTTCAAAATCTCCTTTCCCTAAATCATCTAATTTTTCTGCCATCTCAATCTGCTTTGACGGAAAGAGGTGTGCGTACTGATAAGTAATATCAATACTTTCGTGACCAACTCGGTCAGCAATCGCCACCGCAGAAAAGCCCATATCAATCAAGAGTGAAATGTGGCTGTGACGGAGATCGTGAATGCGGATACGCTTCACGCCTGCCGCCTTTGCCCCTCTGTCCATCTCGTGATGAAGATAGCTTTTCGTCACCGTAAAGATACGGTCTTTCTTCTTCAATCCGTAAAGCATACCGAGATATTCTTTCATTTCCTCACACAGAAACTTCGGCATTTTAATCGTGCGGTTGCTCTTTTTCGTTTTCGGAGAAGTAATCACATCCTGCCCTTTCAAACGCTGATAGGATTTATTGATTGTGACTGTTTCCTTATCAAAGTTGAAATCTGCCGGAGTCAAAGCTAACAGCTCGCCCTCTCGGATACCGCACCAGTAAAGCATTTCAAACGCATAAAAGGAAACAGGCTTGTCCATCATCTCAAAAGAGAATTTCTTGTATTCTTCCTTTGTCCAGAACAGCATTTCCTTGTGTTCCTCACGTCCCATATTTCCCACCTTTGCCGCAGGATTGGAACGCAGTTCATAGTAGCGGACAGCGTGATTGAAAATGGCGGACAACTGATTGTGCAGCGTTTTCAGATACGTCTGTGAATAAGGCTTTTTCTTCTCATCACGATAGGCAAGCATTTCATTCTGCCAAGTAATAATCTCCTTTGTGGAAATCTCGCTGATTTTCAGTTTCCCGAAATACGGAAGTATCTTTGTGCGTATGATATGCTCTTTGGTAAGCCACGTGTTTTCCTTCAAACGGTTCTTCACATCATTGATATAAAGCTCCGTAAAGGCTTCAAAACTCATATCAAGGTCTGAAGAAGTCTGCAATTTGAACATTCTTTCCCATTCCTGTGCTTCTCGTTTGGTAGCAAAGCCACGCTTGCATTTCTGCTTGCGTTCCCCTTTCCAGTTCACATACCTTGCCATCACATACCAAGTACCATTATCTTCATTCTTAAATACCGGCATTTACATTTCCCCCTTTCCTGCTCCGTAGAGCCTTTCGTAAAAATACTGGCGATTTACACGCCCTGCAATCGTAATAAAGCCCTTTGCTTTCAATTCCTCATTTAATTGTCTGATGAGTTTATATGCATAAGGTTTTGATACGTTTAGTTCCTGAGCCACATCTTCGGCTCGGATAAATCTGTTTTCCATATCCTTTTTCTTCCTTTCTTAAAATAATTTTTTGCTTGCCGCTTTCTCCGTGTTAAAGTTCCAACAGGCACTCCTGCTTGTCGGCAGGCGCTGTGCTGTCCCAATGCACCGCAGTACATCAGGCGCTCGCTCGTATAGGGGTTCCCGAAAAGTCGGAGACTTTTGGGGAAGAGGAGGAGCAGTGCAGCGAATGAGCTTTTGTGCTTGCACACAAGCGAACGATACGGAACTTGCTCCGACGAGGTCTTGGCGGTTTGGCTTTTCGGACGGTCATTCAGTTGTCGCATTAAGCATATTTGTTTAATTCGTAATTTATTTTACTAAACATATTTGCTATTGTCAAGTGGTTGCAAAGAAAATATTAAACATTTTTGTTTCGGTTTTTCTTGACTTCCACTAAACATTTCTGCTATACTTATTTCACTAAATATAAAAGGAGCGTATCATTATGGCTATCAGCGAAAGAATACATTTTTTCAGACTAATGCGTGGTATGACACAAAAGTATCTCGGTACAGCAATCGGTTTTCCAGAAAAGAGTGCTGATGTGCGTTTGGCACAGTACGAAACTGGTACACGCAAACCGAAAGCAGACCTTACAAATGCATTGGCACAGGTGCTTGATGTTTCTCCACAGGCTCTTGATGTTCCTGACATAGACAGCTATATCGGTCTTATGCACACTCTGTTTACCCTTGAAGATATTTACGGTCTTACTGTCAGTGAAGCAGACGGAGAGGTATGCTTAAAGGTCAACAAGGACAAAGGCAGAGAAGCATATGAACTCCTCAAAATGCTGTATGCTTGGAAAGAACAGGCAGACAAGCTATCTTCCGAAGAAATCAACAGAGAAGAATACGATAACTGGCGTTACCATTATCCAGAGTTCGACACCACACAGCGTTGGGCAAAAGTTCCATCACAGGAATTAAGTGACGCTCTCGTGGAAGCATTCAAAGACCACTTGAAAGATAAATAAGCACCTACAGGACCTGCCACTGGCAGCTCCCTACAGATGCTTTGGCAACGACAAAAAAGCCCTTAACTATGGTTATTAACCACAGCTAAGGGCTTAGTTTATAATATGGAATTTGTTCAGAGCCAAGCTCCGAACTTTAGTCTGCAAGCCACCTGTTAATTGTTCCGTTACCCATAAACCACTGGATAACAAGAATAATGGCACTTGCTATGACTGTTATCAATTTGTTATCAAAAGACTAATCGAAATCGCTGAAACCCGCATAAACACTGGCTTTTTTAAGCAACTCGATTTATTCAAACTCAATCGTTGCCGGCGGCTTTCCGGTACAATCGTACATAACGCGGTTAACTCCCTTCACCTCGTTGACGATTCTGCTGGTTACCTTGCTCAGTACCTCCCACGGGATTTCTGCTGCCTCTGCAGTCATGAAATCGCTGGTGAGTACGGCGCGCAGAGCGATGGCATAGTCGTATGTTCTTCCATCTCCCATGCAGCCGACGGATCTCATATTTGTCAATGCGGCAAAGTACTGGCCAAGATTCTTGGCAATGCCTGCCTTGTCAATCTCCTCGCGGTAGATTGCATCTGCATCCTGTACAATCTTTACCTTCTCCGGCGTGATATCGCCGATAATTCTTACGCCGAGGCCTGGCCCTGGGAACGGCTGGCGGAATACCAGATGCTCCGGAATGCCAAGCTCCAGTCCTGCCTTTCTCACCTCATCCTTGAACAGCATACGGAGAGGCTCGATAATTTCCTTGAAATCTACGTGCTCTGGAAGTCCTCCTACGTTGTGATGGGACTTGATAACAGCAGATTTTCCAAGTCCCGACTCGATCACATCCGGGTAAATAGTTCCCTGTACTAAGAAGTCAACGGCTCCGATCTTCTTAGCCTCTTCCTCAAATACGCGGATAAACTCCTCGCCGATAATTTTTCTCTTTGTCTCCGGATCAGTCTCTCCTGCCAGCTTTGCATAGAAACGCTCCTGAGCGTTTACACGGACAAAATTCAGATCATACGGGCCGTTTGGTCCAAATACTGCCTCAACCTCGTCTCCTTCGTTCTTTCTTAAAAGACCGTGGTCAACGAATACGCAGGTCAGCTGCTTTCCAACTGCCTTTGCCATCATAACTGCCGCTACAGAAGAGTCTACTCCGCCGGATAAGGCGCAGAGCACACGTCCGGAACCTACCTTCTCACGGATTGCCTCAATAGAGCTCTCCACGAAAGCGTCCATCTTCCAGTCTCCCTTGCAGCCGCATACATTATATACAAAGTTGGACAGCATCTTTGTACCTTCCTGTGTGTGCATAACCTCCGGATGCCACTGTACAGAATACCACTTCTTCTCCGGATATTCCATGGCAGCTACCGGGCATACGGGAGTATGAGCTGTCACAGCAAAGCCCTCCGGCGCCTTCTCAATATAATCTGTATGGCTCATCCAGCAGATCGTCTTTGGGGAAACGCCTGTGAACAGCTTGGACGCTGTGTCCACCTCTACCTCTGTCTTTCCGTACTCGCTGACAGGAGCGGTAGCTACCTTGCCGTCCAGCAGGTGGGCCATCAGCTGAGCGCCATAGCAGATGCCTAAAACAGGAATACCCAGTTCAAAGATCTCTTTTGAACAGCGAGGAGAATCGTCCCCATATACACTGTTAGGTCCGCCGGTAAAAATGATTCCCTTTGGGTTCATCTCTTTAATTTTCTCAATCGGCATACTGTACGGATGTACTTCACAATATACGTTGCATTCTCTTACTCTTCTTGCAATTAACTGATTATACTGGCCGCCAAAATCCAGTACAATAATCATCTCTTTTTCCACGAGTATTCCTCCTATAATTCTTCACTGTTGTCGCAGTCTGCAAAAGGGGAAACTTCCGCAGTCTATTTTTATTATAAGACACTCTCTCCCGCTTGGCAACATCATTTTCTAAAACTCCAGCACCTTTCTGATTCCAGTGTAGCCGCCTGCTGTAAACGGCTCTCCCACAGTGACATAACCGTTTCTTTCGTAAAAGCGGTTAAGCGGTTCATTTCCCAGCTGACAGTCTAAACGGATTCCCCTTTTCCCCTGTTTTCTGGCGTAATCTTCTATCAGCTCTAAAAACGCAGAACCAGCTCCTGGAATTCCTGTTCTGGAAGCCAGATGATGAACATAAAAATACTCCCGGCTTCCATCCTCCCATCTGTCGTCTTCTTCCAGTAAGGCTGTCACTCCAGCTGCTTTTCCCTCTTTTATAAGGAAAAACAGATGTCCAGCCCTGGCCTGAGCGCGGAAATATTCTTCTGAATAAAAATCCAGATATTCCTCATCGTTCCACTGCTTCATCCCCCTGCTCTCCATCCAGTCAATCCTCTCCTGGATCACCTGAATAAACTCAGGAATCTGTGTCTCCTCTGCCTGTCTCATTTCATAAAAGCTGACTTGCATTTCTTCTTTCTGTGGCTCCATCTCTCTCGTTCCGCTCCGTTTTCTCAATATTGTTCCCGCTGCTTTTCCCGGCAGTTCCCTGTACACCCTGCCTTCTGCCCTGTTTCACCGTTTTCATTCCTGCTTTGTATCTTCTGCTCCCAGATTCAGGTACTTCTTCACATACTGTCCTGTGTAGGAAACAGGATTTTCAGCCACCTGCTCCGGCGTTCCCTGGGCAATCACAGTTCCACCCTTATCTCCTCCGTTTGGACCAATGTCAATCAGATAATCCGCCGTCTTAATCACATCCAGATTATGCTCAATGACAACTACTGTATTTCCACCGTCCGAAAGGCGTCTGAGAATCTCGATCAATTTGTGTACGTCGGCAAAATGAAGTCCCGTCGTCGGCTCGTCCAAAATATAAATCGTTTTTCCCGTTCCCCGCTTGCTCAGCTCTGTGGCCAGCTTGATACGCTGGGCTTCTCCGCCTGACAGCTGTGTGGACGGCTGGCCCAGACGGACGTAGGAAAGTCCCACATCATTCAGCGTCTCGATCTTTCTGTAGATGGACGGCACATTTTCAAAGAAGTGCAGAGCCTCCTCCACTGTCATATTTAAAACGTCATAAATACTCTTGCCCTTGTATTTCACCTCCAGTGTCTCACGGTTATACCTTTTTCCTCCGCAGACCTCGCAGGGCACATACACGTCCGGAAGAAAATGCATCTCTATTTTAATAATTCCGTCTCCGCTGCAGGCTTCGCACCGCCCGCCCTTCTTATTAAAGCTGAATCTTCCTTTATTATAACCCTTGGCTTTCGCATCAGGCGTAGACGCAAATAGATCCCGGATCAGATCAAATGCACCTGTGTAGGTCGCCGGATTGGAACGAGGCGTCCGCCCGATAGGAGACTGGTCGATGGCAATAATCTTATCCAGCTGCTCCGTCCCCTGGATTTCCTTATGCTTGCCCGGAATTGTCCTGGCCCGGTTCAGCTTTTTCGCCAGAGCCTTATACAAAATCTCGTTTACCAAAGAGCTTTTTCCAGAACCGGAAACTCCTGTCACACAGGTCATCACGCCCAAGGGAAAAGAAACGTCGATATTCTTTAAGTTGTTTTCTGCCGCTCCCTTTACGGTGATCCACCCGGTCGGCTTCCTGCGCTCTGCTGGAACAGGAATCTTGATTCTGCCGCTCAGATAAGCTCCTGTAATAGAGTCTTTGCACTTCATGATCTGCTTCGCCGTGCCTACGGCCACCACATTTCCACCGTGTTCTCCTGCTCCAGGTCCGATATCCACAATACAGTCCGCAGCCAGCATGGTATCTTCGTCATGCTCCACCACCAGCACGGTATTTCCCAGATCTCTAAGGTGCAGAAGCGTCTTTAACAGCTTATCGTTATCCTTCTGGTGAAGTCCGATGCTGGGCTCGTCCAGAATGTAGGCGACGCCTACCAGTCCCGAACCAATCTGAGTCGCCAGGCGGATTCTCTGGGCCTCTCCTCCGGACAGCGTTCCCGTCGCTCTGGCTAAAGTCAGATAATCCAGTCCCACGTCAATCAGAAAGCTGACTCTGGCCCTGATCTCCTTTAAAATCGGCGCTCCGATGGTCTCCTGCATGACAGTCAGATTCAGCCCATCGATAAATTCCCTGTATTTGACAATGGACATGTTGGTGGCCTCGAAAATATTTTTCCCGCCTACCGTCACCGCCAGAGCCTCTTTTTTCAGTCTCTGGCCCTTGCAGACAGGACAAGGCGTAATCCGCATATAAGTCTCATATTCAGCCTTCATGGCATCGGAAAAAGTCTCCCGGTACTTGCGGTTCATATTCTGAATCAGTCCCTCGAAGGCCACATCGTAGACGCCCTCTCCTCTCTGGCCCTTGTAGCGCACCTTCAGGACTTTCCCCCCGGTTCCGTGAATCAGGACGTCGTGAATCTCCTTGGGGTAATCCCGAAACGGTGTGTCCAGGCTGAAATGGTACTCCTCCACCAACGCGTCCAGAATCGCACGCGTAAAGCTGCCTTTATCCGTGCAGGACTGCCATCCCATGCCCACAATCGCCCCCTGGCTGATGCTCAGGCTCTTGTCAGGAATCAGCAGATCCTCGTCAAACTCCATCTTATAGCCCAGTCCGTAGCAGTCAGGGCAGGCGCCGAACGGATTATTGAAAGAAAAGCTTCTGGGTTCCACCTCGTCCACGCTGATTCCACAGTCAGGGCAGGCAAAATTCTGACTGAAATTCATGGATTCCTGGTCAGGAATATCCACAGTCATCAGACCTCCTGTCAGCTCCATCACCGTCTCAATGGAATCTGTCAGACGCTTCTCAATGCCCGGCTTCACCACCAGACGATCCACCACAATCTCAATATTGTGCTTAATATTCTTATCCAGCTTAATCTCCTCAGAAAGCTCGTACAGGCTTCCGTCAATCCGGACGCGGACGTAGCCGCCCTTTCTGGCGTGCTCCAGCACCTTCACATGCTCTCCCTTGCGCCCACGGACTACAGGAGCCAGAAGCTGGATTTTCGTCCGCTCCGGCATGGCCATAATCTGATCCACCATCTGATCAATGGTCTGCCTGTGAATCTCCCGGCCGCACCTGGGGCAGTGGGGAATACCGATTCTGGCGTAGAGAAGACGCATATAATCATAAATCTCTGTCACAGTTCCCACTGTAGATCTGGGATTCCTGTTCGTGGACTTCTGATCAATGGAAATAGCCGGGGAAAGTCCTTCTATGCTCTCCACATCCGGCTTCTCCATCTGTCCCAGGAACTGCCTTGCATAGGAAGACAGCGATTCCATGTAGCGGCGCTGTCCCTCCGCATAAATCGTGTCAAAAGCCAGGGAAGACTTTCCGGAGCCGGAAAGTCCTGTCAAAACTACCAGCTCATTTCTCGGGATATCTACCGATATATTTTTCAGATTGTGCTCATTCGCTCCTCGTATTTTAATGTACTGCTTCGCCATACCGTACTCCTTGCTGACCTGTGTTCCATTTTCGTTGTAAGTTATTATACCGCATTCACTAAGCTCGACAAAACCTCGCTAAGTGTCTGGGTATGACTCGCACTAACCTCATACTCCGCCTGCGGCTCGTATTCGCTAAGTGCTCATATTATACCATATCTGCAGGAAAGCAAGTGGCTGCGAAGCAGACATTTGTTTTCACCTGATATGGTAACGACAAAATGTTTTAGCTGCCAAAGGCAGCGGCAGGTGTGCGCAGCACAACTGCATTTTGGAGTTATTATACCACATCCACCTTTATTTTTCAAACGTTTGTTCGATTATTTTGCAGGCATTTTCCAGTTTTCCCGCAGTCGAAAACAGCCCGGGCAGAGAACTGTCTTTCCCTGTCCGGACTGCCATAAAAGCTTCTAATCTGTATCGAGCTTCTGCTTACTAGACGTTATCCTGAATTTCTGTATGGTCTCTTTCCACCTTTTCCTCAGCATCTGCGCCTGCAGTTTCCAAATTCTCCTTTTTCAGAATCTCCATGAATTCCTCGCCTGTGATGGTCTCCTTCTCCAGAAGATAGGCTGCCAGCTCATGAAGCTTTTCCTCGTTTTCCTTCAAAATCTGGCAGGCCTTATCATGGGCCTGACGGACTGTGTCAATGACTTCCTCGTCGATCCGCATCGCCGTGTGCTCGGAGCAGGCCAAGGACGCGTCTCCGCCCAGATACTGGTTGCTGACTGTCTCCAGGGCCACCATTCCGAACTGCTCGCTCATTCCGAACCGCGTCACCATGGCGCGGGCAATCCTGGTCGCCTGCTCGATGTCATTGGAAGCGCCGGTTGTAATAGAGTGGAAAATCAGTTCCTCCGCCGCCCGGCCTCCTGTCAGCGTCACAATCTTATTAAACGCCTCGTCCCGGCTCATGAGAAATCGCTGATCCTCCTCAATCTGCATCGTGTATCCCAGAGCCCCGCTGGTTCTGGGAATAATCGTGATCTTATGCACCGGCGCAGAATGACTCTGCATCGCCGCTACGAGCGCATGGCCGATTTCATGGTAGGACACAATCTTCTTCTCATTGACAGAAACCTCTGCATCCTTCCTCTGATATCCGGCAATGACAACCTCCACGCTCTCTTCCAGGTCCTGCTGCGAAACCATCCTTCTGCCCATACGGACCGCCCTCAGAGCAGCTTCATTGACAATATTGGCCAAATCCGCTCCGCTGGCGCCGCTGGTAGCCCGGGCAATCTCATTATAATCAACCGTTTCATCCATCTTCACGCCGCGGGCAGAAACCTTTAAAATGGCCTCCCTGCCTCTCATGTCAGGCAGCTCCACAGGAATTCTTCTGTCGAAACGGCCCGGACGCAGAAGCGCTTTATCGAGAGAATCCGGCCGGTTGGTAGCGGCCAGGATGACAACTCCCTTCTGACCGTCAAATCCATCCATCTCCGTCAGAAGCTGGTTTAAGGTCTGCTCCCTCTCGTCATTGCCTCCTATATTTCCATCACGCTTCTTTCCGATCGTGTCAATCTCATCGATAAATACGATACAGGGGGCCTTCTCATTGGCCTGTTTAAATAAATCCCTTACCTTAGCGGCTCCCATGCCCACAAACATCTCTACAAACTCCGAGCCGGATATAGAGAAAAACGGCACGTGGGCCTCTCCTGCCACCGCCTTGGCAAGCAATGTTTTTCCTGTTCCTGGCGGACCGACTAACAGTGCGCCCTTAGGCAGAGTCGCTCCGATATCCGTATATTTCTGGGGGTTGTGAAGAAAATCCACAATCTCCTTTAAAGCTTCCTTGGCCTCCTCCTGGCCCGCTACGTCTGCAAAAGTCTTGCCCGTCTCAGACTCCGCGTAAATTTTGGCATTGGACTTTCCGAAGGTCATGGCGTTGGGCCCTCCCATGCGCTTCATCATTGCCCGGCTCATCAGCTGCCCGATCAGAACCAGAATGACAAACGGCGCAATCCAGGTAAGCAAAAAGTCCAGCAGCGGCGAGGCCTGGGTCTGAATCTCAGAACTGAATCTGGCGTCTGTGCCGGCCAGCCGTTCCGTAATATTATCTCCTGGCATCAGGCCAGTCTTGTGAACAGCGCCCCTGCTGTCGCCCTTTAAGGTATACATAACCTCATCATTAGTAGTCACATAGACCTCGTCTACTTCCCCTGCATTCAGGGAAGTCAGAAATTCGTCGTAACGTCCCTCCACTGTCTTATCCATGACAGAAGGAAACACAAAAATATTCAGAAGCAGCAGCACCAGCATAACGATCCCGTAATAATACAGAAACGAACGCTTGGGCGGTTTATTCTGATCAGAATCCCTTTTTTCCATAAACTTCTTCTCCTCATCGTCTCTTTACATCATTGGCAAATCCGGCAGTTTTATACCTTCTGCCCGTTACACAGCCTACAATACAACTGCATTTTATATTTGTCAATATATTATTATAAATATTTATTTACTTTTAATATTTATTGATCTGATATAAAAAATGTGTTATGATGGGAACAAAATACCTGTTCATATCAGCTTCAGGAGGTGTCTGTATGGATGATGAAAAGCTGCGGACAGCCGGAACGCATTTTTTAGAATTTGCATTTTCTTTTCTGACCTTTGCCAAGTGCCAGTACCAGTCCGCTAATCATATTAAAATCAACTCTCTTCCCTTTTTTACGCTGTCCATTCTGGCAGACCAAAAGGATGAGAACTATACCATGTCTGATCTGGCTGATAAGCTCCAGATTACAAAGCAGCAGCTTTCCAAGCTGATTAACGATTTAGAGGATAAGGCGCTGGTAGAACGGATTCACGATACCGCAAACCGCCGCCGCGTCTACATCAGGATTTCGCCCTGCGGCCTGGAGGCAATGGAACGCTTAAAAGAAACCATGCTGGAGACAACCATTGCCGCCCTGCATATTTATAATGAGGAAGAACTGGAGACGCTGAATTCCTGTCTGGAAGCGCTGACGCCCCTGATGGAAAAATTTCATTTAAAAGAATGCGGCGAATGATATTATCTTTTTCTTTAGACAAACATACCATGCATATTTAATCACTCTTCTTGCTATGAAAAAATAATAGAAATTATGTGTCTGCCATATCCCGCAGGCACTTTTTTCTTCCCCGAAAATCTCCATTTTATCTGCATCTGCCAGTTCCAACTTTCCATACTTTCCCCTATCCGAAGTATAATAGCCACGTAATGCAATTAGGAATTTCGAAAAATATTGACTTCAAAAAGAAAAAAGGAGAGTGCATTCATTATGAGAAAGCAGACTAAATTAGTTGCAGTTCTTTCTGCAGCAGCTTTACTCGCAGTAGGCGCTTCCATGACATCCTTCGCAGGTTGGGAGAAGGACGAGGATGGTATCTGGCACTACTACGACAGCGACGACGAGATGGTAGAGGACGAGTGGAGAAAGGACGGCTCCAAGTGGTTCTACCTTGACGAAGATGGAAACATGGCTACCGATACATGGGTAGACGATGAGTATTATGTAGGCGCTGACGGCGCTATGCTGAAGAACGCCTGGATCAAGACAACAGCTGACGAGGATGTTTCTGATCCGGACGACGACGGCGATCACTGGTACTACTTCGACAACAAGGGTAAGAAAGTAACAGACGATGATCAGAAGATCAACGGCAAGACATACTACTTCGATGAAGACGGTGAGATGCTCTACGGATGGCACGAGGAGAGCGGCGAGGTATTCTACCTTGGAACCGAGGACGAGGGCTGGAGAGCAGAGAATCAGTGGTTATGGCTTGAGAAGCCAGGCGATGCTGACGACGATGACGATGAGGAGCAGATCCTTGACTGTGCAGATGAGGACGAGTGCGACGACGAAGGTTGGTACTGGTTCGGATCCAGCGGTAAGATGTACAAGGATTCCGGCAAGAAGAAAGTAAATGGCCGTTACTACATGTTCAACGAGCATGGCCAGATGCTTTACGAGTGGATTAACAACAAGAAGGTAAGCGTTGGAACACCAGGAAACGCTCATCTTGATGGAAACGCTACAGCAGGAAGCGCAACAATCGACGACATGCTGTACTACAACATCGTAGAGGAAGGCTGGAGAGGCGACGGCTGGTACGAGATCGACGGTTCTGAGGACGTTGGCGAGGATAACGACACAGACTGGTACTTCTTCGATGACGGTGAGGCTGAGCACGCTGACGCTGACGGAAGCGACTTCGCTACATACGATGAGGACGGTGCAAAGGTACACGTAGCAAGAATCAAAGTAGACAGCTCCAAGGGCAAGAAGTACTTTGCATTCAACGAGAAGGGCCAGATGCAGACAGGTCTTCAGTACATCGCTGAGGATAAGGGCTTCTACTACTTCGACGAGAACGGCTACATGCAGGACGGCAAGGTATCTGACGTAGAGTGTGACGATGACGATTACAACTTCTACTTCAATACAAAGAACGGAAGCAACGGCCAGGGCTACACAGGCGAGAAGGACAACTACCTGTACTTCAACGGTAAGAGACTTGAGGCTGACGACGATTACAGACTGTACTACTTAGATGGAGACATCTACTTAGTAAACAACAAGGGTAAGATCCAGTCCTCCAAGAGCGACAACAAGAAGTTCGATATTGAGAACAGAGGAATCGCAGAAGAGGATGTTAACGTAACATTCAAGGGTAAGAAGGTTGACTCCGTTAAGATCGAGAACGGTGCATCCTATGATGCAGCTGACTTAATTAAGGAAGCTGAGAAGATCATGGCAGCAGGTGAAGCATTCGATCCGAGTGAGGATTCCATCGTATCCATTCCGTTCATCCAGTTATACGACGATGATCAGTACACATACTTACAGAAGGGTAGTGCATTCGTTGAGGGATGGCGTGAACTTAACAAGAAGAAATAATTAAGATTTCTTAATTAAATCTACGATATTTTCAGGAGTATCACAACTGTCAGAATAATGGCAGGAGTGGTACTCCTGTTTTTGTTATACAGAATATTGTCATTCTGCAGTTTCCGGCCTTGACAAAGGAATCAAAAATATCTTATAATTAAATTACTAATATATAAATAAGTAATTTAATTAAACTTTTGGAGCGGTCAGCTTCATGAAAAGGAGGGGATTCAGATGTTTGTCGGAAGAAAGCGGGAACTGGAAAAGCTGGAAGCCATGTATTCCAGCGGCCAGTTTGAGTTTGCTGTGTTTTACGGACGCAGACGCGTAGGAAAAACGACTTTAATCAATGAGTTTTGCAAAAATAAAAAGACTATTTTCTTTGTGGCGTCGGAGGCAGCCAGGCAGGAAAATCTTCAGCTATTTTCTAAAGCTGTATTTCAAACGACTCTTCCCGGGCTGACGGCTCCCTCTTTTGGAAGCTATGATGAACTGTTTTCCTACATCGACAGTATCTGTGAAACAGAGCGCCTTATTCTGGTGATCGATGAATTTCCATATTTGGCGGCCAGCTATAAGGCTGTTTCTTCCCTGATTCAGGCGCATATTGACCAGAAGTGGAAAAACAGCCAGCTGTTTCTGATTCTGTGCGGTTCTTCGATGAGCTTCATGGAGCACCAGGTTCTGGGCTATAAAAGCCCGCTTTACGGGCGCAGGACAGCTCAGTTTAAAATTCATCCATTCACCTTTTTTGAAGCCAGAAATTTATGCCCGGAATTTACCAGGGAGGAGCAGGCAGTTATTTATGGCGTTACAGGCGGAATTCCGGAATATTTGAGCCGCATTAAGAAAAACTTATCGCTGGATGAAAATATTATCGAATTATTTTTCAATGAAAGCGGGCGTCTGTATGAGGAGCCGTCGAATCTCCTAAAGCAGGAGCTTCGGGATCCGTCTACCTACAACTCTATTATAGGAGCCATTGCCGGCGGGAGCAGCCGGTTAAATGACATTGCCGGAAAGGCAGGGATCGAGACGGGAGCTGCCAGCAATCTTCTGCTCTCTCTCCTGGAGCTTGGCATCGTCAAAAAGGAAATTCCTGTTACAGAAAAGCCGGGAAGCAGAAAAACCATTTATCTGCTGCAGGATCAGATGTTCCGCTTCTGGTACCGCTTTGTGGGGCCAAATATCAGCGGAATTGTCCGCGGAATCGGTCCTGACATCTATTTAAACCAGGTAAAGCCCCAAATCAGCCATTTTATGGGACTGGTATTTGAAGAGATTTGCCAGCAGTACCTGTATCAGCCGGAGGTGATCTCTTCCGCGCCCTTCCTATACGGCAAATGCGGGCGGTGGTGGGGAAATAACCCGGTTCAGAAGCGGCAGGAAGAAATTGATATTGTCGCACTGAGCGAACAGCAGATTCTGTTGGGAGAATGCAAATGGCAGAATGCTCCTGTAGGAAGCGACGTCATACGCGATTTAATGCTTCAGGGAAATCTTTTTTATATGACAGAAAAATGGTTCTATGTGTTCGCTAAAGACTCGTTTACAAAAGAAGCGCTTCAGTGTGCAGAGCAATACAGGAATCTCCGCTTAATTTCTTTTAAGAAATGTAGGATATTAAAAAATGCCCAGTGAATCCATTTTAATATCTCATTTTTCTCTTGAAACTTTTAAATAAATACAGCGTAATATACAATTTTATCCTCGGTTAGATAAAATATATTTGTGCATCTTATACAAAAACCCCATTTTTGGAAATATTATCCAGTTATGGGTTATATACAGCTTTTAAAATTCGTTATTTAATTGATAGAGAAAGGGTGAGGAAGAATGATCACATATGACAAATTGTGGGAAACCATGGAAAAAAGACATATGACTCAGTACCGTCTGATTCGCTATTATGGAATCAGTGCAGGTCAGATTGGGCGTTTAAAGAAAAATATGTATGTGTCCACTCATACGCTGGAAGTATTCTGTCAGATATTAGACTGCAGAATTGAGGACATTGTGGAATATATTCCAGACAAGCCGGAAGGCGAATAGTATTCGTACATACTAAAAGCCTGTACAGTGCAGCAGAATAGTTCTCAAACATCCAAAATAACTAAAACATCTATCGCTTATCGGTAGGTTGAGAGATTCATTCCGCTTCCAAAAAACAAAATATTCTGAAGAACACCTCCTGTCAGCAAAGCGGCGGGAGGGGTTTTATATAATCCGGGAAAAACTTTGGCTTAGCCTTTTAGTCTTTTCATCTGTAGAATGCATAGAACGCCTTAAATATCAATTTTTAGCTATTATCCCAAGGGAACTCTTACTCTAAAAAACATATCCTGAAATCGGCCTTTAAACGCGTATAAACATACACTGAATACCGCGAAACAGCAATCTTTCCATACTTTCCCTTATCCGAAGTATAATAGCCACGTAATGCAGTTAGGAATTTCGAACATATAACTTCAAAAAGAAAAAAGGAGAGTGCATTCATTATGAGAAAGCAGACTAAATTAGTTGCAGTTCTTTCTGCAGCAGCTTTACTTGCAGTAGGCGCTTCCATGACATCCTTCGCAGGTTGGGAGAAGGACGAGGATGGTATCTGGCACTACTACGACAGCGACGATGAGATGGTAACAGACGAGTGGAGAAAGGACGGTTCCAAGTGGTTCTATCTCGACGAGGATGGTAACATGGCAACAGACGCTTGGGTAGACGATGAGTACTACGTAGGCGCTGACGGTGCTATGATTAAGAACGACTGGGTTAAAACAACAACAGATGATGATATCGACGATCCAGAGGATGACGGAGATCACTGGTACTACTTCGGTTCCAATGGTAAGAAAGAAGCTGATGACTCCAAGAAGATCAACGGCAAGACATATTACTTCAACGAAGATGGAGAGATGATCTACGGCTGGTATCAGGATGGAAGTGATGTATTCTACCTTGGCGGCGAGGATGAAGGATGGAGAGCAGAGAGCCAGTGGTTATGGCTTGAGCTTCCTAGCGAAGATGATGTAGATAGAAACGGTGTTGGATTTGACAACGATGACTGCTCTACTTGCGATGAAGAAGGATGGTACTACTTCGGTTCCAACGGTAAGATGTATCAGAGCGCAAAGAAGAAGAAAGTAAACGGAAAGTACTACTTCTTCAATGACCACGGCCAGATGGTATACGAATGGATCAACAACAATAAATATCGTGTAACTGGAGCAACAACTCCATCTGGAGCAACACTGGTAGAGGGTACAACAAGCAATGCTTTAGACGGTAATGCTACAGGAATCAACAAGGGTGCTGGACAGATCTACAATATGCAGTACTCCAACGTAGTAGAGGACGGTTCCAGAGCAAACGGCTGGTATGAGATCGACGGTTCCGAGGACACAGGCACAGACGGCGATACAGACTGGTACTACTTCGATGACGGTGAGGCTAAGAGAGCTGATTCTGCCAGCGACTTAGTTACTAAAGATGGCGACAATGAGGCTGTATACAGAACTAAGATTAAGATCAATGGCAAGTACTTCTGCTTCAACGAGATGGGCCAGATGCAGACAGGTCTCCAGTTTATTCAGAAAGATGGTGCATTCTACTACTTCGATGAGAATGGATACATGCAGACAGGCAAAGAGACAAATGTAGAGGATGATGATGACGCTTACAACTTCTACTTTATCACAAAGAACGGAAAGAATGGCCAGAGCCAGACAGGCGAGAAGGACGGATATCTGTACTTCGGCGGTAAGAGACTTGAGGCTGATGACGACTACAGAGTATACTACTGTGATGGAAAGTACTGGCTTGTAAATAACAAGGGTAAGATCCAGTCTTCCGAGAGCAAGAAGTACGATGTAGAGGAACTGAAATTTGGTACTACAAGTGGAACATTCAAGTTCGAATTCAACAACGATGATTCCATTAAGACAGTATTTGATGAGGATGGAAAGACTATTTCTGGTGCATCTCTTGATGCAGCTACAGATACAGCAAGTGCTATGGAGGCAATGGGAATTTCCATTCCATCTATCGCTCTGTACGACAACTACTACAGCTATGATAATTCATCCGTAGCTGGAGCTTTAAACAAGAATACCTTTGCTTGGTACGGCGATCACGCAGCTATTACAACTGTTCCGAGCTGGATCGACTAATATTAAAGTAATTTAGTTTACATAAACTAAATAATTAAAAAATGTGGGATACTGCTTCTGGGTAATGAAATACTCAGAGGTGGTATCTCATTTTTTAGTGTGAATATTTTCTGAGACAGTATAATGGAGATTAAAAATCGAAAAATTGAAATGAACTTTTTCGTTGAACCACATAAACTTCCATGGTAAAATAGCATTACGGAAAGCACTCATGACAGGAGTGGTATGCCTCCAGACCTGCCCTGGTTTACCAGGAGTACATAGGAAAGGAGGTGGTGCTGATGACAGCATATGAGATTGTTTCAACAATTCTCACCGTCGCGTCCCTGATGGTCAGCGTCGGTATGTTTGTAATAGCACTGCTTGCCTTTCTCGACCAGAGAAACAAGCGAAAGTAAAAATGCCCATCCTGTCGGCCAACAGGATGGGCGCTACCCATTAGGGTAGAAAAAAACCACTAGAGGCATCCATTTTTGGGGTGGGTGCTTTCTGTATTTCTATTATATCCAATCACTTCCTATAATTCAAGTAGCTTTGATAAATTCGCTCAAATCTAAATTTTCCTAATTTTTTTCAAAGAACGAACAATTTTATATCAAATCAGAAAGAAATGCAAATAGAGATTGTCAGGCTGTAGACCTTGCTATATAGTAACCGTGTGGGAAACCACAGAGCCGGGCGGCTTACCCTCCATTCTATGGAAAGGGCTCTTTTTATGCCACAAGGGCATATTGCAAAAACAGCGATACGCTGCCTTCTGATATTTTTCAATATCACAAAAGTAGTGTACCGCTGTTTGATTAGTTATTTTATAAAGAAATTAACGAATTCTCAATGAGAGATTACTGATTTCTGCCGAGCGCATTGTACTGAGCCTCAGTTAACCAGCCTAAAGCATTCTGATGATCTGTATCGTATGTAAAGTAGCCGTCATACAGAGCAATCTCTGGGTACTCAGCAATATCTTTCCATCCAACTGTGCTATTAGCATCTAAAGAAAGCTTGGAGCTATCGTTTGAATCTACTGCAACTTCTTTGTAATCTCCATTGCTATCTGTAATGTAAACCTTAGAAATAGCGCCATTATTTTTGAATGTAAACTTAGCCTCAGTCATGCCGTTTCCATTTTCAACATCATACTTCTTGGACTTGGAATCCTGGATTTTACCCTTGTTGTTTACAAGGTAATATTCATCATCAAAGAAGAAGATTTTGTAGTCATCATCAGCTTCCAATCTCTTACCACCAAAGTACAGGTAGTTGTCCTTCTCACCCATCTGACCCTGACCGTTCTTGCCGTTCTTTGTGATGAAGTAGAAGTTGTAGGAATCATCGTCATCCTCTACATTTGTCTCTTTACCTGTCTGCATATAGCCATTTCCATCGAAGTAGTAGAAGCCTCTATCTGCTCCAATGTACTGAAGACCTGTCTGCATCTGTCCCATTTCGTTAAAGCAGAAGTACTTGCCATCGATCTTGATCTTAGCTCTAAATACCTTCTCATTATCACCATCTACAGTAACGAAATCCTTACCAGCATCAGCTCTCTCAGCCTCACCGTCATCAAAGTAATACCAGTCTGTATCGCCGTCCTCACCTGTATCTGCAGCGCCATCGATCTCATACCAGCCATTTGCTCTGGAACCATCCTCTACTACGTTGGAGTACTGCATATTCCAGATCTGGCTACTTCCCTGATTACCGTCACCAATATTATCATCTAAAATATTTCCAGAAGCATTGCTTGCAGTTGGCTTAGTATAAACATGATCTTTATTTGTATTGTTGTTTGGATCTGTGTACTTTCCGCTTACAAGATCAGACTGGCTAGATACACTGTACTTCTGATTGTTGATCCACTCGTAAAGCATCTGGCCGTGAGCGTTGAAGAAGTAGTACTTTCCGTTTACTTTTTTCTTAGCTGCTTCTTTATACATCTTACCATTGGAACCGAAGTAGTACCAGCCTTCCTCGTCGCAATGTACAGAGCAAGTGCTGTCATCATCACAGAAGTTTACACCATTTCTGTCAACTTCGTCCTCATCTGGTAATGCAAGCCATAACCACTGGCTCTCTGCTCTCCAGCCTTCGTCCTCGCCGCCAAGGTAGAATACGTCGCCGTTATCCTCGTACCAGCCGTATCTCATCTCGCCGTCTTCGTTGAAGTAGTATGTCTTGCCGTTGATCTTCTTGGAGTCATCCTCTACCTTCTTACCATTGGAACCGAAGTAGTACCAGTTGTCTCCATCATCCTCTGGATCAGAAACATCCTCGTCAGCTGTTGTCTTAACCCAGTCATTTTTAACCATAGCACCGTCAGCGCCTACGTAGTACTCATCGTCTACCCAAGCCTCTGTCAGCATGTTGCCATCCTCGTCGAGATAGAACCACTTGGAGCCGTCCTTTCTCCACTCGTCTGTTACCATCTCGTCGTCGCTGTCGTAGTAGTGCCAGATACCATCCTCGTCCTTCTCCCAACCTGCGAAGGATGTCATGGAAGCGCCTACTGCGAGTAAAGCTGCTGCAGAAAGAACTGCAACTAATTTAGTCTGCTTTCTCA
>JAGTTS010000010.1 GCA_018223375.1 Clostridiaceae bacterium Marseille-Q3526 | reverse complement strand
GAATTTGTTAAGTTGTTTTATCTCAAACCAGCTGATATAATTACGAGTGAATGTTCATAATAAAAGCAGGATGGGAAGCATCTCTGAGCGCAGGTATAGCGATACAGAGGAACAATACAGCTATACTGAGCTATACTAAGTTAGACTAAGAAAGATGAGGAAAATAAGGATGAGTATAAGATATAAGGGAAAGAGATTTTTGGCAGCCCTGGCTGCGGCATGTATGATTTTCGGTACAGCTCCAGTTCAAAGAGTGATGGCCTCTCCGGCAGAGGATGGGGCGAAAGCACCGGCAGAAATTTCAGCGCAGTCCCGGCAGCTTGGGACTGGAAGTCAGGGGCAGGATTCATCTGCCGATACTTATCTGGGAGGCGCGTCGCTTACGATGCTGGCTCCGCAGACAGATGGCCAGAATATGTCGTTTTTACTGCAGACTAATCAGGGAGAAGTGATTGTAATTGACGGAGGGCTTGATCAGGACGCGGATCATCTGGTTGAGACGATTCAGGCGATGGGAGGCAGAGTATCAGCCTGGCTGATTACACATCCTCACAGCGATCACGTGGGTGCGCTGACCAATATTTTGAATAGAAATCCGATTCCTGTGCAGATCGATCAGATTTACTGTTCCTTTTTAACGAGAGAACAGTATGAAAAGGGAGATCATATGGGACGGATGTCTGATTATGATAATCTGATGGCAGTGTTTTCCAGGTTTCCAGCGGAAAAGCTGCATATGCAGCTGATAAGAGGGCAGAAAATAACGGTAGATAATGCTGAGATTACAGTGATGAACGAGCCGCTTTATACAGATTACAACACCTTTAACAACAGCTCCATCGCCTATCGGATTGATATCAATGGAAAACGGCTGATGTTTTTAGGAGATATGGGATGGGAGCCTGGAACAAGACTGATCCGGATGTGGGATTATAAGGATTTGAAGTCAGACGTCGTTCAGATGGCTCATCATGGACAGGATGGAGCAGAAGAAAATCTGTACCAGGTGCTTCATCCGGAAATTTGTTTCTGGCCGACTCCGGCATGGCTCTGGGATAATATGAAGGACGGAGTGGCAGGCGCAGGTTCCTATAAGACCATGAAAACAAGATCCTGGATGGAGCGGATGGGCGTTGCGAGAAATTATGTGGCCAAGGATGGAGATTTAGTTCTCAGATAAAAAGAAGCAGAGGGATAAATGAAAAGCAGCTTTGAAAACAGGAAGTGATCCTGTATTCAGAGCTGTTTTTTTATTTTGCAGAGAACAGCACAAAGGGCACGAGGAAAAAACAGTGGAAAAAAGGGCCGTTTTACCGTAAAATAAAGACAGAAGAGGGAGCTTGTCAGGAGGGGAATATGAGGAAGCAGACAGTGCTGGAGAAAACAGCGGGGCAGGTGAGAAATGGAATCCAGGACGAATATGAGGATCTCTATATTCTGACTGTGGAGGAAGTCTTTCAGGCTGCCTGCGCAGCAGTGAGAAAAGAACAGTCTGAGGAACTGCTGATTAAATTTTATCTGGAGTTATTTGAACAAAAGGAAATGCTTCCTGAATCAGACGAGAATATCAGGCGCTATGTGCGGGAGATGGTGTTTCATCTTGCCGGCTCAGCTCCGGAGTCAGAGGAGGAGGGCATTCCAAAAGGGGAACAGATTGGAGAGAGCCAGGCTGCAGAACTGTGGCTTCAGATAGAGAAACGTCTGGGATGGTCGGGAGAAGACGGGGACGGTGTTTTTGACGATGAGGATACGTCGTCATCCGGTCTGGAGGCGTACGTTAAGGGCTTTATAAGAGTCGTTTTTACTGTGGCGCTGGTAGGAGGAATTTTGATTTTCCTCTGCAGAAATGTGATAGGGGTAATATCAGCCCGGAAGGCAGAGCAGACTGCGGCGCAGATGCAGCAGGATGACGGCTGGGAGGATGTTTACTCTGAAAGCCGGGAGAAGGATAAAGAGGAGGAACAGGAGGAGCTTCTCAGGAGCGCGTTTTTTGAACAGAAGGATGGCCGGTTATTTTTGATGACAGCAGACGGGCCTTTGCGCCGGGAAAAAATCTGCCATGGAAAGCAGATTCTCTCGTTTGCAGAGGATGGCGCGCTGGAGAAAATAGAGAAAAACAGTCAGGCGGACAGTCAGAATCCTTCGGCTTTCAATGGAGAGGATCAGTATTTTATTAAGAACGGCAATATTTATATCCAGGAAGGCAGAAGCGGGCGGGAAAATTGTGTGGTTGGAAATGGCCACATCGTTTGGATGGACTGCAGATGTCAGAGTCTGTGGTATGTGTGCAGCTATCAGATTCCCAATTCGGATCAGATTAAAATGACGGCTTTTCGCTCTGAGCTGGACGGAGACAGCGAGGAGGAGCTGATCACGGACAGCCTGCTATTAAAAAAAGAAGGACTGCAGTTTTCTAAGGACTGGATTTATTATAAAAGTGGGAATTCTGTTTTTAGAAAGAGTATGGACGGCCTTCGGAAGGAGAAGATGGCTGAGACTGACGGAGAGTATTTTGCTTTCGGAGATACGCTATTTTATATGGATGGAGACGATGTGAGAAGCGTGTCGAAGGGGGAGTCTGACTATCAGGAAAATGGAGAGTTTCAGGTTTCCATAGAGGATGGAGCGATCATTTTCACGGATGAGGATGGAGAGCCTGCAGTGCCAGACGAGAATGGAGAAATCCGCTTTGGAGACAGAATCTATTCTATGTCTGGAAATCGGGTGGCAAACGTGCGGCAGGCCGATATTGTCCATGAAGGAACGGTCTACTATCTGGATGATCCAGACGGCCAGAGAAAAATCTATCGAAACTCTCAGGACGACAGCTTTACAGGCCTGATGCCGCAGAACGGAATCCGCACGGACAGTTTGTGCCTGTCAGGTTCATGGCTTTACTACAGCGCATGTATGGAGCAGATCGACGGAGTGCAGTACAGTCAGATTTACCGGGTAAATCTGGAAAATATGGCTCAGGAGAAGGTAGGAAGGCTGTTTCAGGGCGTGGTGACAGCCATGTATGCTTCCAGTCATGAAAACAGGATTTACGGAGAATATATTGATTCTGTAAAAAATGGAGAGATTCATGGCAGTATCTGTGCGATTACAGAGAATGGAGAACTGGGAATTATTGAAGATTCAGTTCCAAGAAGCCAGGGAAATGACCGGCTGCAGTTTGCGGTGTCCGGCGGAGATAAAATTTACTGCTTTTATCACACATGTACGTATGACAGTGAATCAGGAGTGATCCGAGATATCAGTACACAGGCTGTGGAAATTGAGTGGTAAACGGTTTGAAATGGAGGAAGAAACGGGAGGTCAGGCAGTATGAAGCTGATTGACAGGCTGAAGGAGTATGGGGAATCTGATTTTTATGCTTTCCACATGCCGGGACATAAGCGGCAGGAGGAGCTGGGGATAACTTTGTTTCCAAATCCGTTTTCTGTGGATATCACGGAGATTGACGGATTTGATAACCTGCATCACCCGGAGGGAATTTTAAAGGAATCCATGGAACGCGCAGCGGCCGTTTATGGGGTGGACCGAACCTATTATCTGGTGAACGGCAGCACCTGTGGAATTCTTGCGGCGATCAGCAGCGCAGTTTCAGATGGGAAAAAGCTTCTGATGGCCAGAAATTCCCACAAATCAGCGTATCACGCGGCTATGCTGAACCGGATGGAAACAGAGTACATTTATCCTGAAATCATAGAGGAATCCGGAATCCAGGGAGGAATTGAACCGGGAGAACTGAGACGGATTCTGGAGGCGGATAAGGAAAACAGGATAGGGGCAGTTTTTTTGACATCTCCTACCTATGAGGGAATTGTGTCCGATATAAAAAGCCTTGCAGAAATTGCACATGAAAGGGGTGTTCCCCTGATTGTGGACGAGGCCCATGGAGCTCATTTTGCATTTTATGAGGGAGAGGGGGAAAACAGACAGACAGGCAGGCTGTTTCCCCGCTCTGCTCTGCAGTGCGGCGCGGATCTTGTGATTCAGAGCGTTCACAAAACGCTGCCGTCTCTGACACAGACGGCGGTTCTGCATTTGAAAGAGGGGATCACGGACAGGGAAAGACTGGAATTTTATCTGAGAATTTATCAGAGCTCCAGTCCGTCCTATGTGATGATGGCTTCGATTGACAATTGTATTGAATATATGGCCGGGGAGGGGAGAAAACGGCTGGAACAGCTGGGAAGGCGGCTGGAACACTGGATGGAGGACGCAAAACAGTGGAGCTGCCTTAGGGTTCTGGACGATCATGTTTTGGGAGAAAACGGGGCTTTTGACAGAGATATTTCCAAGCTGGTTGTGGGAATCAGCCCGCAGGCAGAAAAGGCCGGGATAAATGGAACTGCCCTGGCAGAGGCAGTCAGACGGCGTTTTCACCTGGAGCCGGAGATGTGCTGCGACAGATACGTTCTGTATATGACTTCTCTTATGGACTCAGAGGAGAGCCTTTTTAAGCTGTCAGCGGCCCTTACTAAGATAGATGAAGAGATAGCCGGAGCGCTTTGTATGGGGAGAAATGAAGGGACGGAAGGAACGTCTGAAGAAACGGAAAAATACAGTGGAAAGCAGGGAACATTGACCTGGACGAGGGACGTGCCGCGGCGCATCAGTATGGCGGAAGCCGTGAGCAAAAAAGGGCGGAGGATACGCCTGGAAGACGCCTGCGGCTGCATAAGCCGTGGATTTCTCACCGTCTATCCTCCGGGAGTCCCAGCGGTTGTGCCTGGAGAGATGATTTCTCAGGAAACAGCAGAGCTTCTGTTGAAAAATGCCGGTCTGGGTTTAACAGTGGAAGGCCTGGATTCGGATGGAAGCATAGACGCTGTGAAGGATGAATGATGAGACATGACAGCTGAAATGGAAGAAAGACGTCAATATTAAGGAAGGAATAAAATCGTGACAGATTGTAAAACTGCTGGAAAGATTTTTTTTGTAATGGGAAAGAGCGCGTCGGGAAAAGACACTATCTATAAAAAGCTGCTGGAGTATTTTCCTGAGCTTAAAACGGTGACGCTTTATACTACCCGCCCCATGCGGGAAGGAGAAACAGAGGGGGTGGAATACCATTTTATAAGGGAAGAACAGCTGGAAGCCATGAAGTCAGAGGGACGGGTGATTGAAATGCGCACGTACCAGACGATGTACGGCCCCTGGAGCTACGCAACAGTAGAGGATGGGCAGATCGACCTGTCCCAGGGCAGCTATATGATGATTGGAACGCTGGAATCTTATGAGAGTATTCGAACCTATTTTGGAGAGAACGGTGCGGTTCCGATTTATATTGAGGTGGAGGACGGAGAACGGCTGATTCGGGCCGTAAACCGGGAAAAACAGCAGAAAAAACCTAAATATACAGAGCTTTGCCGCCGTTTTCTGGCTGACGAGACAGACTTTTCAGAAGAAAAGCTGGCGCAGGCCGGGATTACGGCAGAAGAACGATATGAAAATCAGGAGCTTTCAGACTGCCTGAAAAACATAGCTGGGAAAATCGAAAAGACAATCAGAAGATATGCCCGCGGATGATAGCAAAGTTTCTCACTTTCCACATCAAATAGAGTGTGGTATAATGTAGCACATCAGCAGGAAAACAAGCGGCTGCGAAGCAGACATTTGTTTTCACCTGATGTGCTGACTCCAAAATCTTAAGCCGCAGAAAGCGGCGCCAGATGTGCGGAGCACAGCTGGATTTTGGAGTTTATAGTGATACGCGGAGCAGATGTTAAACATACATGCAGGAGGAAATCATGGCAGGTTTTAAAGATATTATAGGACACGAAATGATCAAGGATCATTTTCAGAAAGCAATTGAATACCACAAGGTTTCCCATGCCTATATCCTTTCTGGAGAACAGGGAATGGGAAGAAAAATGCTGGCGAAAGCATTTGCCATGACTCTTCTCTGCGAGAAAAGCGACAAAGAGCCATGTATGGAGTGCCACTCCTGCAAGCAGATTTTAAGCGGAAATCATCCGGACGTGATCTGGGTGACTCACGAGAAGCTGAACAGCATCGGTGTAGACGATATCAGAGAACAGATCAACGATACGATTCAGATTAAGCCCTACAGCAGCGCCTATAAGATTTATCTGGTAGACGAGGCGGAGAAGATGACGGTACAGGCTCAGAACGCTCTCTTAAAGACCATTGAGGAGCCGCCGGCCTATGCCATTATTATTTTAATGACTACGAACGAGGAAACCTTCCTGCCTACTATTCTGTCACGGTGCATTAAGCTGAAACTGAAGCCGCTGAAGGATCAGACTATCAGCAGCTATTTGACGGAATCCATGGGAATTTCAGAGAACCAGGCGGATGTGTTCGCTGCGTTTGCCAGGGGAAATCTGGGAAAAGCCATTCATCTGGCTTCCTCGGAGGAGTTTAAGCTCCTCTACAGAGAGGTTTTAACGCTTCTGAAAAATGTGAAGGAGATGGACATTGCCATGCTCTTAGATTACATTAAAAAGATGCAGGAGGAGAACCTGATTCTGGACGAATGCCTGGATTTCATGCAGCTGTGGTACAGAGATATTTTAATGTACAAGGTGACAAAGGACATGAACTGTCTGATTTTCAAGGAGGAGTACACGGCTGTCAGCAGATTGTGCCAGAACAGCTCCTACGAGGGGCTGGAGGCTGTCTTAAACGCCATTGACAAGGCGAAGGCGAGACTGGCGGCTAACGTAAATACAGAGCTGGCGCTTGAACTGATGCTCTTAACCATGAAGGAGAATTAATTTTATGATAAATGTAATTGGAGTCCGGTTCCGTCCGGCTGGAAAGGTCTATTTTTTCGATCCGGCGGGGATGGACATTAAAACAGGGGATCATGTAATTGTGGAGACGGCCCGCGGCATTGAATTTGGCCATGTGGTGCTGGGCAGCAGGGCTGTGGACGAGTCCAAGGTGATTCAGCCGTTAAAGCCGGTGATCCGCATGGCTACGGCGGCGGACGAGGAGACGGAGCGCCGGAACAAGGAGAAGGAGAAGGACGCCTTTGGAATCTGCCTGGAGAAGATTAAAAAGCACAATCTCCAGATGAAGCTGATTGACGCAGAATATACCTTTGACAATAATAAGGTGTTATTTTATTTTACTGCAGACGGCAGAATTGATTTCAGGGAGCTGGTGAAGGATCTGGCAGCTGTGTTTAAGACGAGAATTGAGCTGCGCCAGATTGGAGTCAGGGACGAGACGAAAATCATGGGAGGAATCGGCATCTGCGGAAGGCCTTTGTGCTGCCACACCTATCTGTCTGAGTTTATTCCGGTTTCGATTAAGATGGCAAAGGAGCAGAATCTTTCGCTGAACCCCACGAAGATTTCCGGCGTCTGCGGAAGGCTGATGTGCTGTCTGAAGAACGAGGAGGAAACCTACGAGGAGTTAAACAGCAAGCTTCCCAATATCGGCGATTATGTAACGACAGACGACGGCCTGAAGGGTGAGGTTCACAGCGTCAGCGTCCTCAGACAGCTGGTTAAGGTGGTTGTCACGGTGGGAAAGGATGAGAAGGAGATCCGGGAATACCCGGTGGAGAGCCTGAAATTCCGCCCCAAACGCCGCAGAGAAAGAGTCAGTGTAGACGCTGAGCTCAAGCAGCTGGAGGCGCTGGAAAAGAGAGAGGGAAAATCCAAGCTGGACAATAATTAGAGGAACCACTGATAGAAAGGACAATTGATTTTGAACGCAGAAAACAGGGAAATTGTGCTTAGGGAGGGTGAGCGGATCGACGATCTGCACCGGAACGGCTATCGGATTATTCAGAATGAGAAGGCCTTCTGCTTTGGCATGGACGCGGTGCTTCTGTCAGGCTACGCAGTGGTAAAGCCAGGGGAGAGGGCGCTGGATCTGGGAACGGGAACAGGAATTATCCCTATTCTTCTGGAGGCCAAGACGGCGGGAAGCCATTTTACAGGTCTGGAGATTCAGGATGAGATGGCCGAGATGGCGGGCCGCAGCGTCCGTCTGAACGGTCTGGAAGAAAAAATAGACATTGTCACAGGCGATATTAAAGAAGCAGGGCGGATATTCGGCGCTGCCTCTTTTGACGTAGTGACCTCAAATCCGCCTTATATGAACGACAGCCACGGGCTGAAAAACCCGGAGCTTCCGAAAGCGATTGCCCGCCATGAGGTGCTCTGCTCTCTGGAGGACGTGGTGCGGGAGGGAGCGCGGGTTCTCAGACCAGGCGGCCGCTTTTATATGGTTCACAGGCCTCACCGGCTGATTGAGATTATCACGGCTTTTACCAGGCATAAGCTGGAGCCTAAGCGGATGAAGCTGGTTCATCCGTTTGTAGACCGGGAGGCCAACATGGTGCTGATCGAGGCGGTAAAGGGCGGCAGATCCATGATCAAGGTGGAAAAGCCCCTGATTGTATACCGAGAACCGGGCGTCTACATGGATGAAATTTATGATATTTATGGATACTAGGCCATATCAGGCCTGACGTTTGAGCGGAAGGAAAGACGAAAGGGAAGCCGTAAGAAGGAGGAGAGACAGTGGAGGAACGCAGACAGGAAGAACATGAGCTTATGGAACAGGAAGCGTTAGAGTGGAATGAAGCCCTGAGAGAGGAGACCGGCTGGGAACAGGAAAAGAGGGAAGACAGCTCCTTTGGAGGAAAAAACGGCCAGGGAAAGCTCTACCTGTGCTCTACCCCCATCGGAAATCTGGACGATATTACTCTGCGGGTGCTGGACACGCTGAAACGGGTAGACTTAATAGCAGCGGAGGACACCAGGCACAGTATTAAGCTGTTAAATCATTTTCATATTAAGACGCCCATGACCAGCTATCATGAATATAACAAGGTGGAGAAAGCCAGGTATCTGGTGGAACAGCTGAAAAAGGGCGTCAATATCGCTCTGGTGACGGACGCCGGTACGCCTGGAATCTCCGATCCGGGGGAGGAGCTGGTGCGCCAGTGCCATGAGGCGGGGGTGGAGCTGACCTCCCTTCCGGGACCTGCGGCCTGCATTACGGCTCTCACTATTTCAGGCCTGCCTACCAGGCGCTTCTGCTTCGAGGCGTTTCTGCCGCCGGATAAGAAGGAAAGGCAGATGATTCTGGAAGAGCTGAAACGGGAGACCAGAACGATCCTTGTATATGAGGCGCCTCACCGGCTGGAGAGGACTCTTGCAGAGCTTTTTAAGACGCTGGGGGAGAGAAACATCACTGTCTGCAGAGAACTGACCAAACGATACGAGGAAGCCTTCAGGACCACGTTTTCCGGCGCGCTGTCCTTCTATGAGGATCACGAACCCAAGGGAGAGTGCGTGATTGTCATTGAGGGAAAATCCTTTGACCAGGTGGAGAGGGAGAGACAGCAGAGCTTTGAGGAGATGACAATTGCAGAGCATATGGAGCGGTATCTGTCCCAGGGAATGGATAAAAAGGAAGCCATGAAGAAGGTGGCCAAGGACCGCGGAATCAGCAAGAGGGACGTATATCAGAGCCTTCTGGAGGAAGACGGAGAATAGAGAAAGGGGCGGCTGGTCTGTGAAAACCAGCTGCCCTTTTTGAATGGTTAAAACCGGAATACCGCCGCGCCGTAGGCTGGCAGCGGGTAGGCGAAGGAGAACGGCTGTCCGTCGCATTCGCCTTTTTTGGAGCGGTACACATGTACGTCGTCGCCCTTTTCATAGAAGCCGTGTCCGCTGTCCAGCACCAGGGTGAAATTGCCCCGCTTGGGGACGCCTACCCGGTAATGCTCCCTGGCTACAGGGGTAAAATTGATGATAAAGAGCAGATTTTTCTTTTTTGTCTCGTCTCTTCTGATAAAGCTGAAAATACTGCGGTCTCCGTCATTGGCGTTGATCCACTGAAATCCCTCCGGCTCACTGTCTAGACGGGACAGACAGGGATATTTTCTGTAAAGCGTCAAAAGACTGCGGACATAGCGCTGCAGATTTTCGTGAAGGGGCTCTTCGGCCAGATACCAGTCGAGGGCCTTTTTTTCGTCCCATTCGTGGAGCTGTCCGAAATCCTGTCCCATAAAGAGCAGCTTTTTTCCCGGATGGCCTGTCATAAAGGTGTAGCCGGCTTTCAGGTTGGCAAACTTGTCCTCATAGCTGCCGGGCATCTTGTTGATCATGGAGCATTTTAAATGCACCACCTCGTCGTGGGAGAGGACGAGAATAAAGTGTTCGCTGGAAGCGTAGGTGAGGCCAAAGGTCATCTTATTGTGATTAAATTTCCTGTAAATCGGATCTAATTTCATATATTCCAGGAAATCATGCATCCATCCCATGTTCCATTTAAAGGTAAAGCCCAGTCCGCCGTCCTCAGGCTGGTGGGTTACTTTGGGCCAGGCGGTGGATTCTTCCGCAATCATCATAACGCCGTCCCTGCGTCCGGTGAGAACGCTGTTCAGATGCTTGAAAAATTCTACCGCCTCCAGGTTCTGATTGCCGCCGTACTGATTGGGAACCCACTCTCCGTCCCTGCGCCCGTAATCCAGATAGAGCATGGAAGCCACGGCGTCCACCCGCAGACCGTCAATGTGATACTGTTCAATCCAGTAGAGAGCGTTGGCGATGAGGAAATTTTTCACCTCGTTTTTGCCGTAATCAAATACCTTGGTTCCCCAGTCCGGATGTTCGCCTTTTCTGGGATCCGCGTACTCGTAGAGCGGTTCTCCGTCAAAGTCGGCCAGCCCGTGGGCGTCCCTTGGAAAATGGGCTGGAACCCAGTCCAGGATCACGCCAATTCCTTTTTTGTGAAGATAATTGACCAGATACATAAAGTCCTTGGGCATTCCGTAGCGGGAGGTGGGGGCATAGTAACCGGTTACCTGGTATCCCCAGGATCCGTCGAAGGGATGCTCCGCAATGCCCATCAGCTCCACATGGGTGTACCCCATGGATTTAACATAATCTGCCAGTTCCCTGGCAGCTTCCCGGTAAGTGAGGCAGTTGTCGCGTTCCGGCCGGTTTGTCTTGCGCCAGGATCCCAGATGCACCTCATAGACGGCTATGGGGGCCTTTACAGGATCCTGATTTCTGCGCTTTTCCATCCAGGCGGAATCGCTCCAGGAAAAGCCGGAGATATCGGCTGTGACAGAGGCGGTTCCAGGCCTGTATTCGCTGTAGAAGGCAAAGGGATCCGCTTTCATCAGAAGAGAACTGCTCTTCGTAGAAATGGCGTATTTATAGAGCTCCCCCTCTTTTAATCCAGGCACAAAGGCCTCAAAAATGCCGGAACCGCTGATTCGCTTCATAGGTGTTTTTCCGGGATTCCAGCCGTTGAAATCGCCGACTACGCTGACCTCCTCTGCGTGGGGCGCCCAGACGGCGAAATGTATGCCGGCCTGTCTGCGGTATGTGAAAGGATGAGCGCCCATTTTTTCATAAAGACGGTAATGGCGTCCTTCTCCAAAAAGATAGAGATCTAATTCTCCGAAAAATCCCATGCCGATTTTTTTGTTCATAATCATTTCCCCCTGAATTTTATGGTGTATGACTCACTTTGCCCTGCCGTTTTTTCTATGAAGAACTTTCCCCTATGCAGAAAACGTACCCGGAGTCAGGCGGAAGGGTGAAGGAGAGAAATCCGTCCGATACAGGGAAGCTTTGGCCGGTGAGAAGTTCTCTTACACAGCCGTTTGCTTCTGGGCATGGGAGGGTAAGGGACGCCTGGCAGGAATCGTTGTTGGCGGCAGTAAGAAGTTTGGACCCGTCCTCTGCGGTTCTTAAAAAAGCATACTGCCGGTTGGTGAGAAGCAGTTCCTCATAAGCTCCGCCGTGAAGGGGCGGGAAGGTTTTCCGTATTTCCCCCAGACGCTGGATGTGGGAGGAAAGCTCAGAGTCTTCCTGCTTTCTGGCTTCAGAAGGCAGAATTCTGGGCCTGAGGGCGTCGTCGCAGGAATCGGTGCGCCTGCCCTCAATTCCCCATTCGCTGCCATAGTAGACAGACGGAATGCCCGGCAGCGTATAGAGGAGGGTATAAATTACCTTCAAATGGTTTGGATCCTTTAATTTGGACGCGATCCGATCCTCGTCATGGTTATCTAAAAAGGTGTACAGAGAGCAGCCTATCGCCTGAAGACGGCGGACATTGTGAGCCAGCTCGAAATAATTGTGATCATTATGGGCAGAGTAGATACTTTTGTACATTTCATAATTCGTCACAGAGTGAAGCATCTCACTGTTTACCCATCGCCCGTATTCTCCATGTATCACCTCGCCCATGAGCCAGAAGTCAGGCTTCACCTCCTCAGCCAGAAGGCGCAGCTCTCTCATAAACTGAAAATCCAGCACATTGGCGCAGTCTAACCGGATGCCGTCAATGTCAAACTCCGAGATCCAGAACCGGATGACATCTTTCAGATACTCCTTTACCTGAGGATTCTGAAGATTCAGGCAGGGAAGCTCCCAGACGCCGCGCCAGGCCTCGTAGCCGAAGGCGTCCCCCAGCGGGCTTCTCCAGTCAAAGGAGATTCCCTTATACCATCCGATATAGGGGGAAGAACTTCCATGCTCCCTGATATCCCGGAAGGCGAAAAATTCCCGCCCCGTGTGGTTGAAAACGCCGTCTATTACAACCCGGATACCGTTTTCATGGCATTGAGAGACAAATTCCGCAAATGCCGCATTGCTTCCTAGACGGCGGTCAATGAGACGGTAATCCCTGGTGTCATAGCCGTGGGAGGAGGACTCGAATACAGGACCTATGTAGACTGCGGTAAAATTCATCTGCTTTAAGTGGGGAATCCACGAAAGCAGCTCTTCCATGGGAGCGGACGGAAGGATGGAAACCGGGGCCGGAGCTTCCTCCGGCCATGGATATGGATTATTTTTTGGAGCCCCTGTCATTCCAAGGGGATACATATGGTAAAATGTGCTGTCTGTGTACCAGGCTGTCATGGCATACCTCCTGCGATTGGAACGGCCTGTTCTGCCTGAAGGGGCTGGAACAGGCGCATTATTCCTGATTTTTGATGCGGCGCAGAAGAAACTGATAACGCAGCTGGGCCGCGTTGATTTCATAGATGTAACAGTCGATCAGAACTGGATCCACCGCCTGATCAAAGTGATTTCTGGCGCAGTCCATGTCTGTCATAATCTGGCGCAGTTCCTCCTTTAAAGAAAAGATACATGAGCCGCCGCGTTTTTTAGAAGTCTGTTTCGTTTTCATGGATCATTTACCTCCTGTTGGCCTTAGTATGGATGGCAGACAGGAAATATATGTAATAGAAGCGGAATGTTAAGGTTCCTCTTTCATATTCAGGAAGGACTGGAGCCTGCGCCCGAGGCCTGTCAGGCTTAAAGTGGCCTGGGAGATGGAGAGATAGTAATAATTGCAGGTTCCCTCCCGTCTCACAGAAATCAGCCCCGCGTCCTTCAGTATTTTTAAGTGGTGGGATACTGCAGGCCGGGACAGGCTGGTACATTCTGTAATTTCTTTGACATTCAGCCCGTGGAGACTTAAATTTTCTATGGAATAATCTCCGCCGCAGCGCCGGGAGGCGGCCTCTGTCAGAGCTTCTACAATCGTCAGACGGATTTCATCTCCCAGGGCAATGAAAAAGGGCATACACTGGTGAAAGCATTGCTTTAATTCTTCTGCTTCTGTCAAGGAACGCACCTCCTTGGTTTAAAAAAGTAAACTAATATAGAATCATTTTATCACTGAAAAATAGGCCAGTCAATGAAAAATATCTCATTAATATTGCAAATAAACAGAAATATGGTAGAATAGTGCTAGAAATTCATCACAGTTCAGACGGAGAGGAAGACTGTGACATAAATTCAGAATTGAAGGAACGAAACAAGCAGGAAGACTGCGGAAGGAGAAAGAAATGAAGTTTTTTATTGACACAGCCAATGTAGATGAGATCAGAAAAGCCAACGATATGGGAATTATCTGCGGCGTCACCACCAATCCGTCTCTGATTGCCAAGGAAGGACGCGATTTTAAACAGGTAATCCAGGAGATTACGTCGATTGTAGACGGACCGATCAGCGGCGAGGTGAACGCGCTCACCACAGACGCGGAGGGAATGATTAAAGAGGGGCGTGAGATTGCGGCTATCCATCCCAATATGGTAGTAAAAATCCCTATGACGGCAGAGGGCTTAAAGGCCACCAAGGTGCTTTCAGAGGAGGGAATTAAGGTCAATGTGACTCTGATCTTCTCAGCAAACCAGGCGCTTTTAGCCGCCAGAGCAGGAGCTGCCTATGTGTCTCCGTTTGTAGGACGTTTAGACGACATTTCTCAGCCGGGAGTAGAGCTGATTGAGACGATCATGGATATTTTTGAGACTCATGGAATCGAAACAGAGGTGATCGCGGCCAGCATCCGCACTACGATGCATGTGACAGAATGCGCTCAGGCTGGCGCAGATATCGCTACCGTACCGTATAAGATTCTGGAGCAGATGCTTCGCCATCCGCTGACAGATCAGGGAATTGAGAAATTCCAGGCTGACTATAAGGCTGTGTTTGGGGAAAAATAAAACGCGGAAAATGTAAATGATTCTGCCGGTATGAGGCGGAAAAGAAGAGGAAACTGTTTGGCAGAGATTTGAAAATTTCTGTGAAACAGTTTCTTTTTTTGAGACAGAGTAAAAGTATACAAAAATAGAAGCTCCATTTTGTTAATTATTACAATGAAAAACAGAGAATTTCCCCTTGACTTTTTGTCTGCTCATGACATAATAGGGGTACATAAAATTTCTAAAGTTCTTTTAACATTCTTAAAGAGTTCGAGAGAGCTGGGAATTCATTTCAGAAGCTTCCAGCTATATCCGGGGCGGCGTCCCCAGGTTTCAGATGATTGAAAAACAGAAAAATGAAAACAGAGATGACAAAGGAGGGATAGAATGGGACGATTGGCTTAAAGTGGATCCTGCACGCATGTCTGACAGCGGCGGCAGTTTCTGACTGGAAAACAGGGAAGATTCCGAACATGCTTGTAAAGACGGCTGTTCTGGCCGGATTTGGGTATTTTCTGGCAGCAGGAAGAGGCGCACAGGCAGGGCCGGCGGCAGCCAGAGGAATGATGATTCTTTTGTGTCTGTTTCCTCTCCACCTGTTTCGCATGATAGGAGCGGGAGACATTAAAATGATGGCGTGCATGGCAGTTTTTTTGGACAGGGAGGAGTGGATTCAGGTCATGGCCGGAGCACTTGTTATGGCCGGCTGCTGGTCGGCCTGCGCGATGTGGAGAAGAGGGATGGTAAGAGAACGGTTTCAATATCTCCTCTTTTATGTCCAGCGCTTTATAAGAACCGGCGAAAGGACAGCCTACAGGACAGAAGAGATGGATTCGTCCGCCCTTCTCTGTCTGGGTCCGTTTTTGTGGGCCGGTATGACGTTATTTATGATAAGGGAAGGTGCAGGATGAAACGAATTATGGCAGTATACGATCTGGATCTGTTTTATGCCAGGCGGTTTGCAGACGTGATGAACCAGAAAGAAAATATTCCGTTTGCAGTGATGGCGTTTACCTCTCTGGAGAGGCTGAGACAGTATGCAGGCGGGCATTCCATTGAGATTCTGCTGGTCAGCAGCCAGGTAAACAAGGATGAAATCTGCGATCTTGGAATCGGGCAGGTGATAACCCTTACAGAAGGAGAGAAGAAAGAGGGGGATAAGGATTATCCTTCTGTGTACAAATATCAGTCCAGTTCAGATATTATCAGGGAGGTGATGGCCTGCTACAGCGCCGGAGATGAGCCTGATGGGGCAGAGCATGGAAGAGCTGCGTCTGTGATAGGAGTGTATTCCCCGGTAGGGAGGTGTCTGAAAACCTCATTTGCGCTGACGCTTGGTCAACTGATGGCAGCTGACAGACGGGTGCTTTATGTTACCCTGGAAGACTATTCAGGGCTGGCATCCATGACAGGGGAGGAGTATAAAAGTGATTTTTCAGATATCCTGTACTATTTCAGCCAGGGAAATTTAAACTTTATGCGGCTAAGCGGAATAGTGCATTCCATTGGAAATATGGACTATATTCCGCCTGCCCGTTATCCGGAGGATCTGGCTCATATTCCTGCAGAGCAGATGGCAGAGCTTATCAGGAAGCTGGCGGCAGACTGCGGCTATGAGATTATTATTCTGGATGTGGGAAATTATGGACATCAGGCTGCGCCGATTCTCTCCGTCTGCCAGATCGTGTATATGCCGGTAAAGGAGGACGGAATATCATCTGCAAAGATATGGGAATTTGAGGCCTATGCAGAGAGGACGGGAAACAGCGGGATGCTGGATAAAGTTAAAAAATTAAAGCTTCCGTACCACAGGGGATTTGGGAGAAGGGAAAATTATATTGAGCAGCTTTTGTGGAGCGAGCTGGGGGATTATGTGAGAAAACTGCTGAGAGGCAGCAGAGAGGAAATGGAGTGTTAGAAGGGACGGCACATGGCTGGAAAAAGGGCTGAAAAAAATCAAATCAGTGATTGGAATCTGGGACAGGAAGAAGAGGAATCTCTTGATTTTCTAAAAAAGAAAAGCAGCTGGACGCTGGAGGAGGTGAAAAGAGAGCTTCGCAGAAGACTCGGGCAGGAGCTGGAGGGACGGCGCCAGATAGAAGATGAGGAGCTTTCGGAGCTGATTGACGCTATGATTCAGCAGGCAGGGGAAACGCTGTATCTTCCGCTGGCAGAGAGAGTGAAGCTGAGGGAGGAGCTGTACAATTCATTTAAAAAGCTGGATATTCTCCAGGAACTGGTGGATAATCCCCAGATTACTGAAATCATGGTAAATGGAGAGCAGTCTGTATTTGTGGAGAAAGGAGGGGCCATATGCCGGTGGAACAGAAGTTTTGAGACGAGAGAGCAGCTGGAGGATTTGATTCAGCAGATTGTAAGCCGTGTAAACCGTACAGTGAACGCGGCTTCCCCCATTGCGGATGCCAGGCTGGAGGACGGTTCCCGTGTTCACGTAGTGCTTCCGCCTGTGGCTCTGGACGGTCCGGTTCTGACAATCCGAAAATTTCCGGAACCTATTACAATGGAACGTCTGATAAGCCTGGGGAGTGTTACTGAGACGGCGGCAGGATTTCTGAAAAAATTGGTGAAATCTGGATACAACCTGTTTATCAGCGGAGGAACTGGCTCTGGAAAAACCACGTTTTTAAACGCTTTGTCAGAGTTTATTCCTGAGGAGGAACGGTTGATTACCATTGAGGACTCGGCAGAACTTCAGATTACCCATGTGCCGAATCTGGTCCGCCTGGAGACGCGGGCGGCTAATCACGAGGGAAGCAGGGAGATTACAATCAGGGACTTGATCAGAGCCAGCCTCAGAATGCGGCCGGACCGGATTCTGGTAGGGGAGGTGCGGGGAGCAGAGGCTTTGGAAATGCTCCAAAGCATGAATACGGGTCATTCCGGTTCTATTTCCACAGGCCATGCAAACAGCAGCCGGGACATGCTTTTAAGGCTTGAGACGATGGTTTTGATGGGAGCAGATCTGCCTCTGGCAGCGATACGCAGCCAGATTGCATCGGCTATTGACATTTTTATTCATCTGGGAAGGCTTCGCGACAGGAGCAGAAAGGTTCTGGAAATTGAGGAGGTGACGGGAATTGAAGATGGGGAGATTGTCCTTCATCCGCTGTTTCAGTTTAAGGAGACGAAAGGAGGAAAAAAGGGAGGTGTGGAAGGCATTTTGGAGCAGGTGGGAGATCTTCAGAACAGGCAAAAGCTGGAGATGTCTGGGGAGACCTGGCCATAGCGCTTCTGGAAGGGAAGAAGGAGGAGGGACAGAGTATGAGACATACTGCCTGTCAGCGAGGGAATGGATCCGCTATTCCTGTCAGGGGGCGGCGGTCTGCGCGCTGTTTGCCTATGTGTTTTACAGAAATTTTTTCAGTTTTTTCCTCTTTCTTCCGCTGGGGCTTCTTTACCCGCTGTATAAGCGGATAGATTTGAAACAGCGCAGGCAGGAGGAATTAAAACGCCAGTTTAAGGAGTCGGTCCTGATGCTGTCATCTTCTCTGGCAGCAGGATATTCTATGGAAAACTCATTTGCCCAGGCTCAGGCTCAGCTGGAAGAGATGTATGGTGAAAGGGGGATGATGTCGAAGGAGTTTGCTGTTATGAGGAGCCAGCTTTCTATGAACAGGACGCTGGAAGAATTATGGGGGGATTTTGCAAAAAGGAGCGGAATCGAAGAAATCAGAAGCTTTGCACAGATTTTCAAGGCTGCCAGACGGAGCGGAGGACAGCTCGGCATGATTATTTCCCATGTATCTGAAATTATAGGGGGGAAGATACAGGTGCAGGAGGAGATAAGACTTATGACAGCTCAGAAGCAGTTCGAACAGAAAATTATGAATCTGCTGCCTCTTCTGATTGTATTGTACATTGATCTGACATCGCCGGGCTTTTTTGACACCATGTACCAGACTGCGGCTGGAAGAATTGTAATGACAGTATGTATGCTGGTCTATGCAGGAGCCTATATTCTGGCGGGAAGGATGCTGGATATTGAAATTTGAAAAAAAGAGAAAAATACAGATTCTATGTATTGCGGCGGGAGCGTTTTTCTTTCTTATCTATCCGATGGCGGGAGCCTCTGATTTTTTAAAGCCTGGAGGCGTGATTGAGAGAAATACCTATGGGCAGGGGGACAAAGAGGGGATATTGATTGTTGAGGGACTTCCCGATGGAAAAGAAGAAATTGAAATTCAGATTAAAGAACGGCAGTACAGCAAAAAAGAAGCTGATAACAAGTTTGGACAGGCATTTCAGAAAGCACAACAAGAAGCTTTGGCAGATAATCCCTCTTTTGACAAAGTGAGCAGTTCGCTGAAATTATCTTCGAGGCTTGATAGCTTTGGCATGACTATGAAATGGGAATCGCAGAATCCGGAACTGATTGATCCGGGAGGGGAGGTTTATCTGGAACAGATGCAGAAGGAGCAGGAGAAGACAGTTCTTTTTCTGACGCTGAAAGCCGGAAACTATCAAAGAAAGTATGAGATTCCTGTGACAGTAATAAAGCCTGTTTTGACAAAGCAGGAGAAGAGCCTGAAACTGCTGGCGGATACAATAGAAAGCGCAGACGAAGAACAAAAGTATGAAGAAAAACTGATTCTTCCGGCAAAACTGGAGGGACGGGAGATTCGATACAGCGAAAAACACAGCTGCGACAGATATATATTCCTTCTGCTGGGAGCTGCGGCTGCGGTACTTATGGAATACAGGGAAAGTTCTCAGGAAAGAGAAGAGAAAAAGAAGAGGAATACGGAGCTGGCATTGGATTATTCCGATATAGTATCTGGTTTGTGCGTCTATCTGGGAGCAGGTTTTCCAGTCAGGAAAGCCTGGGAACAGCTTGCTAAAGAGTATGAAATGAGTTTGAAACTGCCAGGGGGAAGAAAAAGGGCGGGATATGAGGAAATACGTATTTCTGTGGGGAGGATGAATCAGGGTATGTCTGAACGGAGAGCCTACGGAGCGTTTGGAAAAAGCTGCGGCCTGCGATCCTATAGAAAGCTGGCAGGGCTGATGACACAGTATGTGAAAAACGGTTCAGGAAGTCTCCGGAAAAATTTGGAGGAGGAGATGGAGAATGCGTTTGAGGAGAGAAAGGCGGCTGCCAGAAAAATCGGAGAGGAGACGGGAACGAAGCTGTTAATTCCACTGTTTATGATGCTTTTAATTGTAATGGTGATGGTGTCAGTGCCAGCATTTCTGGCATTTGGAATATAAGTATGAAAGGAGAAAAGGAATGGGATACAATGCGGAGATAAGAGAGTTTTTTGAGGATGAGAGCGGAGTGGGCGTCATCGAGGTCGTGCTGATTCTGGTGGTATTGATCGGACTTGTCATTATTTTCAAAAATCAGATTAACAAACTTCTGGAAACTATATTTAAACAGATCAACAGCCAGTCAAAGGAGGTGTACAGTTAGGAGGCGGAGAAAGACTGGATCAGAGCAGATACAGGCCAGCGTGACAGTCTTTCTGAGTATGATTTTAATCTGCATCGTTTCGCTTATGTGCACGCTTCTTCAGTCAGCCAGGATGGCTGGCTCAGGCTGGTATCTGCAGACTGCATTAAATTCTTCTCTGTACTCTCTGATGAGCAAATATCACAGGGAAGCCTGGGAAACGTATCATATTTTTCTATTGGAAGCAGATAGAAAAGAGGAACTGGAAAGAGAGATATCGGAGTATCTGGATCCGTATCTTTCCTCTGATACAGTATATGGAATGAAGAAAAAGAAGCTGGCAGTATCTGATATGGTTATGGTGACAGATGAAAGAGGAGAGCCGCTGGAGAGAGAAATTTTAGATTATATGAGGTATGGAATCTGGACAGAGGCTGGAAAAGAGATGGATTTAGACGGGCTGGCTGAGACGATTCGCTCAGCAGATGGAATTGCAGCGGTAAAAACGGCGTACCAGATCAGCTCAGACCATGTTTTCCGTCTGGAGGAGGCTCTGGAGGATATCCGTGAATCATTAGAAAAACAGAAAAAATATAAGGAAGAAGGACAGAGGGAACTGGAAAACTGTCAGGGGCGGGCATTTATTAAGACAGGAAAAAAACTGGCCGGTGAGATGGAGCGGATGCCGGCGCTATCAGAGAAATATGATAAGGCGGCAGCGCTCCTGGAAGCCGAGCTTGACGCTTCTGAACAGGAGGCGGAACAGCAAAAAGAAAAAATAGGAGAACAGGCGTGGACACTTATCAAAAGCCAGATGGATTCCTATCGTTCCTATACAGATAAAGAAGGGGAGCGGAGAGGAGAGGTGGAACGCATAAAGGCGCAGACTGCAGAGAACAGAGGGATTGTGGAGGCTGCTGTAGAGATGGCAGAAGAAACGCAGGAGTATATTGACTCCTGGGAATCGGACGACGATGACGACGAGCTGGATGAGGAAGAATTATGGGATGATGTACGGTCTGTATTGAACCGGTGTCAGATTCCATCCCCCTCCTATCAGAAAGGAATTGCTGATAAGAAACGTCTGCGTATTCTGGAACGGATCAGTAAAATGGCGTCAAAGGATCTTCTGGATTTAACGCTTCCTGAGGGAGCAAAGCCATCCCTTCGAACCATGGATATGCCGGATTTTCCCTCTGGAGGAGGTGAAGGCTACGAGATAGGACTTCGTCTGACGGGAGCAGGAGAACTGGCAGATCGAGCTTTGATCAGCGAGTATGCGGCAGCGCATTTTTTGAGGTTTCAGGCAGGGCAGAAAGAGGAAAATAAAGAGAAAGGCGGTCTTTTCTATGAACAGGAATATCTTTTAAATGGGAAAAAGCGGGACCGCGATAATCTCCATCAGATGGTGAAAAAATTGGTGAGAGTAAGAGAAGGCTTGAATCTGATTCATATTTTGGGGGACAGTGAAAAGCAAAACGAAGCCAGGCTGCTGGCCGCTTCTCTTACCGGAGCGGCTTCTGTCACGCCTCTTGCAGATATTGTGGCATTTTTTATTATGGGAGTATGGGCATTTGCAGAATCTGTGGAGGATGTGAGAGCTCTTTTAAAGGGAGAACAGGTTCCTCTGGTGAAAAGAGACAGCGATTGGAAGCTGGATCTGGACGAACTGTTTCGATTTGTGGATAACCAGGAAGAAATTCATGATTCTGGTGGACAAACCGGTTTAGATTATGGGCAGTATTTAAAAGGATTTTTCCTGATTCAGGATCAGGCCCAGAGAAATGAGAGAATGCTGGATATGATGCAGTATAACCTGTTCAGAAACCAGGGGAGCTTCCGCATGAAACGATGTTCGGTGGGAATGGCTGCCGAATGTACGGCATCCGGATCTGCCTTTGATATCAGGAAAAAAGCCCAGTACAGATATTAGAAACTGATATAATAAAAGGCCATTCTCCAGACCTCTTTCCGCTCTGAATGTAAAAAGCCCTCTCCAGGTACATTGGCTGACAGATCAAAACTGACAATCCAGGCGTACAGAGTATGGAAAGGGGTGCGGAAAGTGGCCTTTAAAAAGAATATGAAAAACTGGAAAAGAAAAAGACAAAATGCAGCTCTGACAATAGAGGCGGCTCTTGGCCTTACGTTATTTATATTTTTTTCCATCTGCATGATGACGCCTATGGAGATGCTAAGAACCAGACAGAAGGTGCAGACGGCGCTGGAAACGGCTGCGAGAGATTTGAGCCAGTATGGATATATTTTGTACCGCCTGGATCAGGGAGACGAGGGAGTGCTTGAACAAAAGGAAGACTGGATCGACCAGCTGCCGGATTTTCTTGCAGGACTGTCAGTGAAAGCCTATCTGAGGGAAAAGATTGCTGATCTGGTGGGAGAAGAGAAGCTGGAAAAATTAGTCATATCGCAGGCTGAGCTCATGGAAGACGGAGAAAACATTAAGCTGACGGCAGAATACAGTTTGAAGCTTCCTTTTTCGATTCTTAGGATTCAGGGAATTCCTGCCGTTTCCCAGACTGTCAGAAGAGCGTGGATAGGAAGCAGAGGAGACAGAGGGGGAGAAGCAGAAAGTGAAGAAGGCGTTGAAGAGATGGTATATATTGGATCTTCCATGGGAAGATATCACCGATTAAGAACCTGTCATTATCTTACAAATGATTTCAAGGCTGTGCCCTATGATACAGTGGAGGAGCTTCGCAGCCATTCGGGAGGAAAATACTACGCCTGCAGTGTCTGCGGCAGCGGGGAAAATGGGGGAACTGTTTATATTATGCCTAATGGTTCCAGCTACCACACCAGAATGGACTGTTCGTCTGTAGTGAGCTATGTGAGAGAAGTTCCGCTGAGAGAGGTGAAGCACTTAGGTGCGTGTTCATATTGCGGAGAAGGGGGAAAAGAGTGAAGCTGGTGTTTGCGGCTTTTTTATGCGTGTGTGCGTGGGAAGATTTCAGAGAGAAAAAAATTTCTGTTTTATTTTTATGGGCAGCGGCATCGGTGGCAGCTGCCTGGACGGCAGGATATTATATGATTTTATTAGACTGGGCTGACATGCATGAGGCACATTTATGGCTGGCTATGCGTGGAGCTGCCCTCATCCCGGGAATTTTACTGCTTGTGCTGTCGAAAATTACGAAAGGAGCAGTAGGACAGGGAGATGGATTTTTCTTTCTGGTTTCAGGGATGTACCTGGGATTTTGGGATAATGTAGCGCTGTTGTTTTTTGGCCTGCTGATCTGCAGCCTCTGGGGAATGGGGATGCTTATATGGGGGATGTTTGAAAAAAAGAGAATCAAAAATGTTCAGCTGCCTTTTTTGCCGTTTTTAGTGCCGGCCGCTGTCGCTTTGGCCGCTTTTCAGATGGGAGTCGTCTGACAGAAGCAGAGCGGCGTGCACATGGGCAGTAAAAAAGGAGCGGAAGCTTATGAAGGAGATAAGGGAAACGGGAGGAGAACAAGTACAAAAACAGCTGTCTCCAAGGCGGAAAATGGCAGACGCTGTGATTACTGTGGAAGCTTCCTTTGTTATGGCAGTTGTTCTCTTTGTCTGCGGAGCGCTGATTTCTCAGGGGTTTTATGTACATGAGAGAAATACGGGAATGCTGATTCTGATGGATGCGCTGGAGCAGGCCCAGACAGGAAGAGAGAATACAGACACAGTGGAGATGAGTGAGAGGTGGGGAAACCGTGCACTGAGCGCTTATTATCGATGTGGAGGATGCAAAATTGAAATAGTCAAAAGAGGAACTGTTCTGACAGGCAGTTTTAAGCACAGAAACGGGAAAACAGGAGGAAACGTACAGATGAAGCTGTTTGAACCAGAACGATTTTTGAGAATGGTGCGTGCGGGAGGAATATAGGAGCGCAAAAAACGATTAAAAATATAACAGAACGGCTATGAAGGGAGGGAAAAATGGAAAAAATAAAAGCTGGCTACCGCAGAGAGATGAACCACAATTACATGATTATAGAGGCTTTCAGCGATGACGCAGAATGCTATGAAAGCAGAATGCTTTCTGGGAATACAATCGAAGGACTATTGAAATTTCGACAGAAGATCACGGAGACGGGGATAGAATTTTACTATGAGATCACATCGAAACAGCCGTTATCAAGACTTTTAGAGGGCAGATTGATTTCATATGAAGAAATCAAAGAAATTCTGCTGGCAGCAGCCAGAGTGCTGAGCCGGATAGAGGAATTTCTTTTAAAGGAAGAACAGATCCTTCTGGAGCCGGAGTTTATCTACGTGGAGCCGGAACCATTTTCTATTTTTTTCTGTATTCTCCCAGGTTACAGCCGAAGTTTTCCGGAGGCGTTTACAGGTCTTTTGCAGTATATTCTGGAAAAAGTGGATCACCAGGACCACAGAAGTGTTGTGCTGGCATATGGGCTTTATCATGAAAGCCTGAAAGAAAATTATGGAATGGAAGATTTACTGAGATATTTGTCTGGTATTGAGAGCGGAAAAACGGAGTGGAAAGAAAAAAAGAAGATACAGAATGAAGACAGATGGCAGAGGGAACAGAAAACAGCCTTTTTAGAGGGGGAATCTGGCGACAGGTGGGAAGAACCAGAGGACGAAGAGGATGATATTCTTGATGGCAGGGAATTCGAGGAAGCCGCTGCAGAAGAAATTTCAGGTAAAAAAGAAAGCATGCTGCAGAGAAAAAAGCAATCCTCTGGTATATTAAAAGTAGTATGTCTGCTTCTGGCGGCAGAAGCAGCCGTATATTTTTGGCTGGGAGAAGAAGGAATCAGAATATATGGCGTTCTTCCAGTGTTTGCTATAGCCGGAGGATATTTGATTTGGACAGCAGTACAGAAATTTATTTCTTCAAAATGTGAGGAGGATAATGAAACTGCTGTAAATACAGGACGTTTATGTAAAGCGGAGATAAAGAGCCGTAAAGAGCCGGAGCCGAAAGGCATTGTCAGACAGGAAAAAGCGGAAAAAAAGGAGCAGGAAGAGCTGAATATTTTATTTCAGGCTCTGGAGGACGATACTTCTCCAGAAGAACCCGTCTGGGAAGATAAGAATACACAGCTTTTAACTGGCGTTTCAGAAAAAGAAAAACGCTGCGCAGCTCTGGAGAGCTTGTCAAAAGACAGAGGTGATATAGAGATTCCATACGTTCCTTTTTTGATAGGAAAACACAGGGAAATGAACGACTTTATTTTGGACTACCCGACAGTCAGCAGACTTCATTTGAGAATTGATCAGAAGGAGGATGTCTATATTTTTACAGATATGAATTCCACTAATGGAACGACTGTGAATGGATATAAGCTGGAGGCCAACGAAACAGTCAGCGTGAAGGAGGGAGACAGTATTCAGATTGCAGGTCTGAATTATCGCTTTCGGGAATTTCTATAAAGATAAAAGAGATATTTTTTTGCTTTTCTGAACAATCTGGAATAGACAGTCAATATGTGGTATAATATGAGCACTTAGCGAATACAAGCCGCAGGCGAAGTATGAGGTTAGTGCGAGTCATACCCAGACACTTAGCGAGGTTTTGCCGAGCTTAGTGAATGTGGTATAATAATTCCAAACTGCAGCTATGCTGCGCGCATCTGCAGTTCGTTTAGGATATTTCATAAGATTGTCTGTGAGGGAAAAGGATAGAAGCCAATATGGAGCAATTCAAAAAAATTTCATCTGTCAATACAGCGCTGATTATCATAAACATAATTCTTTTTCTGATTCCAGATTTTTTTGGCTTTCTTATAAGCGGGGATGTTTTACTTGAAAAAGGAACGGTGATTCCTCTGCTTGTGACAGAAGGAGGAGAGTATTACAGACTGTTTACTTCCATTTTCCTTCATTTCGATATCCGGCATCTGCTCAACAATATGCTGGTTCTATTCGTATTAGGGGAGAAGCTGGAGAACTGCCTGGGCCATGTAAAATATCTGCTGTTTTATATTCTTTGCGGAATAGGGGCAAACCTGATTTCTCTGCAGTTCTATTTAAAATCAGGAGAGCCGTTTACCATGTCGGCAGGAGCGTCAGGAGCTATTTTTGGCGTAATCGGCGGACTGATTTGGATTGTTTACAGAAACAGAGGACGGATTGGAGACATGAACAGCAGGCAGCTGGTGCTTATGGCGATTCTTTCGCTGTATCTGGGTTTTACCAGTACGGGAGTGAACAATGCGGCCCATGTAGGCGGACTGGCGATTGGAATCATTCTGGGAATACCATTTCATGCCTGGGTTTCTGCAAGAAGGACAGGCAGATAGAAAAAGCAAAGCAAGAAGCTTAAAATAAAAAAGGAGAAATGTAATATGAAAGACAAAGACTGTATTTTCTGTAAGATAGCAAATGGGGAGATTCCGGCGTCCACAGTTTATGAAGATGAGAATTTTCGGGTTATTTTGGATCTTGGTCCGGCATCTAAGGGGCATGCGTTAATTCTTCCTAAGGCGCATTATCAGGATCTGTGTCATTTAGACGAGGAGACGGCGGCTAAGGTACTTCCTCTGGCTGGAAAAATTGGAAGCGCAATGAAAAAAACGTTAGGCTGTGCTGGATTTAATGTAGTTCAGAATAACGGAGAGGCGGCAGGACAGACGGTATTTCATTTTCATGTACACATTATTCCACGGTATGAAAATGGACCTGCAATGGTTACATGGGAACCTGGAAAAGCAGAACCGGAAGACTTGGCAAAGATTAGCAGCATGCTGAAAGCAGAGCTGGAATCCTAGCGTTTCAAAAACGCTGGAAAGAAAAGGGGAGAATCCTGCGGAAAGGATTCTCCTCCTAAAGTTTCAGCAGAAAAAGGCGTGCCGGAGTTATGATTTTGCACACTCCCGGATCAGGTTCATAATCGTTTCTACTGCGTTGTTTAACGTGCTTTTTTCCATTGCCTCGATAAAGGCCGTACGCTTTTTGTAGGTGTCGGAGACAGCCTGATACAGAGTGTCGGAGGTGAGAACCTCTTCCTCCAGAACGGTGCTGAATCCCTGCTTTGCAAAGGAATTTGCATTTAAAATCTGATCTCCGCGGCTGGCGGCGGCAGAGAGAGGAATCAGGATATTTGGCTTTCTGAGGGCCAGAATTTCACAGATAGAGTTTGCTCCGGCTCTGGAAATAATCAGATCGGCGGCAGCAAACAGATGGCGCAGCGGTTTGTCCACATATTCGTACTGTACATAGCCTGAGGTGCCGATCAGACTTTCATCCAGATTTCCCTTTCCGCAGATATGTATTACCTGAAACTGGGAAAGAAGCTTGGGCAGAATACTGCGTACAGCATGGTTGACGGTAACGGAACCGAGACTTCCTCCAATGACCAGGATGACAGGGCGGTTTGCAGACAGGCCTGCATACTGCAGACCAGAAAGCCGATCTCCTGTCAGCAGCTCTTCACGGATAGGAGAACCGGAGAGTACCGCTTTGTCTTTTGGAAGGTAGTTTAAGGTTTCTGGAAAATTACAGCATACCTTTTTTGCGGCTGGAATACAAATCTTATTAGCCAGGCCGGGCGTCATGTCTGACTCATGGATAATAACAGGAATTTTGTAATGCTTTGCCGCCAGGACAACAGGAACAGAGACAAAGCCGCCTTTTGAGAAAACAATATCAGGGCGGTACTGCTTCATCAGCCGTTTTGCCTGGCCATATCCCTTCAGAACACGAAGCGGATCTGAAAAGTTTTTAATGTCAAAATAACGGCGGAGTTTTCCGGAGGAGATTCCGTCATATGGGATTCCCGCATCCTCAATCAGACGCCGTTCGATGCCATTGTAGGAGCCGATATAGTGAATTTCAAATTCTTCCTTGCGAAGAGAAGGAAGGAGAGCCAGATTCGGAGTGACATGGCCGGCAGTTCCGCCGCCGGTCAAAATGATTTTTTTCATAGTATTGCCTCCATAAAATTAACAGTGAGAAACGGCAGAACCGCATTTCTTAAACATATTATAATAGTAAACGCTGCAAGAAAAAAGTCAACCCCTGGAACCTCTTCCCTGGATTGACAAAAACAGCGCCAGCCCGCAGGCAGATTGTTTCCTGGGAGCTGGCGGGCCTATATGATAGCAGTTAAAATGGATAGCCAGGCAGCTGTTACAGACTGGCTTTGTACTGTTTTAAAGCGCGGGCCAGCTGATCCGGGCAGGAAGTGGGGCGGGCGCCGCAGTGAATGCCGTCGATACGGGAAATAGCCTCATCAACATCCATTCCCTCGATCAGACGAGCTACGCCCTGAGTATTTCCGGAGCAGCCTCCGATAAAATGCACATTAGTTATCTTATTATCTTTAACGTCAAATTCAATGGCGCTGGAACACACGCCGCAGGTTTTAAAAAGCATGAATCATTCCTCCTCGTATATCGAAGCGATACTGAATAAAATAAACTTTTTGCATCATAAAGACGCTACTAGCAGATTATAACCTTTAGCAAAAAGAATTGTCAAGAAGTGGGAGATCTTCTATAATGTCAGAAGAAATAAAAAGTAAACAGGAGGCAGAACTATGCTTGGAATTATAGGCGCGATGGATGAAGAGGTTGCAAAAATTAAAGAGGAAATGACGCAGGTGCAGGTTACCAGGACAGCAGGAATGGATTTCTATGTTGGAAAGCTGTGCGGACAGGACGCAGTGGTAGTGAGATCCGGGATCGGCAAAGTGAATGCTGGAATGTGTACACAGATTTTAGCAGATCGGTTTCAGGCAGACGCTGTGATTAATACGGGGATTGCTGGTTCTCTAAAAAATGAGATCAATATTGGAGATATTGTGATTTCTACAGACACAGTGCAGCACGACGTGGATGCTTCTGGCTTCGGCTATCCGAAGGGACAGATTCCGAGGGTGGATACCTTTGCATTTAAAGCGGACGAGAAGCTCTGCGCCCTGGCTCTGTCCTGCAATGAAAAAGTTAATTCTGACATTCAGGCCTTTCAGGGACGCGTAGTCAGCGGAGACCAGTTTATTTCTGATAAGGAAAAGAAGAAATGGCTGGCAGAAGAGTTCGGCGCAAGCTGCACAGAGATGGAGGGAGGCGCGATTGCCCAGGCAGCATACTTAAACGGCATTCCATATCTTGTAATCCGCGCAATTTCTGATAAAGCAGACGACAGCGCTGGAATGGATTACGCAGAATTTGAGGCGCAGGCGATCCGCCATTCTGTGAACCTGATTTTAGAGATGGCCAAGCAGATGAATTAGTATGGGCCGCTGCCGGCATCCTGTTCCGTCTGAAGGGAAAAAACGATCGACGGAATTCGTCTTTATAGCAGGAAAACTGATAAAAAGTGGCTTGAACAGCGGGAGAAATCCCAGAAAACCCTTATTTTATAAGGGAATTTGACGATCGATTTTAGGCCCTTCCACCTTTTCAAAGATAAACTGGGCGGCTATAATAAAAGCCATCTGGAACAATCTGGAAAAGAAAGGGGAGCTTTTTATGCTGGAAATGTTACAAACAGGAAAAGCCTTATATGCGCTGGCAGCGATCGGGGCCATTGGAGCGATCAGCAAGTTGATCACGCGCAGCCTTTACAAACGATTAATCCGCGAGACGGACAACATGGCAATGACAAAAAACAGGAATTTGAAGGCTTTGAAACAGAAGCTGGAAAATGCCTGCCGGCTGAATCAGAACATCGTCAATACGGAAGCCTATCTGGAACGGCAGATGTATGGATTCCGCTTTATGAAAATTTCTCTGAACAGCTGGAATAATCTGTCTGCTCAGATGACAATTTTAGGAATTATGGCAGGCGGCGCGGCTTCTTTTGCCGCTTACTGGTACAGACTGGATTCCTATTATATCGTGCTGTATGCGTCGGCAGGAGCGTTTCTGGGACTGGTTCTGGCTTTTTTGGACAGCAGCTTCAGCATTGGGCTGAAACAGCAGCGTCTGGCGAACGCGCTTTTAGAATATACGGATAATTCTGTGCTTGTCAGGGCGTTCCGGGATAATGCAGGCCAACAGGAACGGTTCCAGGATTCTGCGAGACGTCTTCCGGTCAGAGAAGCGGATACAGATGAATTAAGCGAGAGGGAAGCGATTATCCGTGAAAATGCAATCAGGGACGGTTTAATAAAAGAAGCAGTTAAAATGCCGGAAAGACAGCGCGAGGCAGAGGATAAAGCGTCTCTGTTCAGAGCGAAAAAGGCGGACAAGCCTGCAGGTTTAAAGAGGCTGAAGGCCGAGAAAACGGGAAGAGTGAAGAAAACGGCTGCCCTTGTGGAGGAGAAAAACGCGCTTTTCCAAAATCTGAAGGAGGAGTCCCAGAACGTGCCGTCTGCCCAGGAACCGTCAGGAGAAGGAATCAGGGATATTGATTACTTAAAGCACAGCCTTGAGCAGATAGCGGCCAGCCGGGAACGCTCCAAACAGCAGGAGGAATGGACGAAGAATCTGAAGCCTGAGGAGATGAAGGCCCTGGGGGAACTGCTGCGCCAGTATTTGTCGGCAGAATCATAGGAGAATCATAAGACTGTGCCAGAACAAGGTTGATAAATTTATAACAGATTGCTATAATAAGGTTAAACAGGTGTAGAAGTATAATCAGGCACAGAAGAAAAGGAGAGAAGACAAAATGGGCAGAGAAGTGGCATTTGATTATTCCAAGGCAGCTCCCTTTGTAAGGGCAGAGGAGCTGGAGAACATGAAAAGCGCAGTTATGTGCGCTAAGGACGTACTTGTTGGCAAGACAGGAGCAGGAAATGACTTTTTAGGCTGGATTGATCTGCCGGTTGATTATGATAAAGAAGAATTTGCCAGAATCAAAAAGGCGGCTGAGAAGATTCAGAATGATTCCGACGTGCTTTTAGTAGTGGGAATCGGCGGTTCCTATCTGGGAGCAAGAGCTGCAATTGAGTTTTTTAGCCACAGCTTTTATAACGTTCTTCCTAAGGGAAAGAGAAAGACTCCGGAGATTTACTTTGTAGGAAACAGCATCAGCAGCAAGTATATTCAGGATCTGAAGGACGTTCTGGAAGGAAAGGATTTCTCTGTCAACATTATTTCCAAGTCAGGAACTACCACAGAGCCTGCTATCGCATTCCGTGTGTTTAAGAAAATGCTGATCGAGAAGTACGGAAAAGAGGAGGCGAATAAGAGAATTTACGCCACCACAGACCGTGCGAAGGGCGCGCTGAAGAATCTGGCAAATGAGGAGGGCTATGAGTCTTTTGTCGTACCGGACGATGTAGGCGGACGTTTTTCCGTTCTTACAGCAGTAGGCCTGCTTCCAATTGCAGTCAGCGGAGCAGATATCGATAAGCTGATGGAGGGAGCAGCCAACGGAAGAAGAAAGGCTCTTGAGCTGCCTTATGAGGAAAACGGCGCTCTGCTTTATGCGGCAGTGAGAAATATCCTTCTGAGAAAAGGAAAACAGGTAGAGATTGCAGCGAACTATGAGCCGAGCCTTCACTATGTTTCCGAGTGGTGGAAGCAGCTTTACGGCGAGAGCGAGGGCAAGGACCAGAGAGGTATTTTCCCGGCGGCAGTAGATCTGACCACAGACCTTCACTCTATGGGACAGTTTATTCAGGATGGAGCCAGAATTATGTTCGAAACTGTTCTGAATGTGGAGAGCTCTCCGGCAGAGGTTCTTCTGGAGGAATAGGATGTAGATACAGACGGCATGAACTATCTGGCTGGAAAGAGTGTGGACTTTGTAAATAAGAGCGCAATGAACGGAACTATTTTAGCCCATACAGATGGAAATGTGCCAAACCTTATGGTCAACATTCCAGAACAGAATGAGTTCTGCCTGGGAGAGCTGTTCTACTTCTTTGAGTTTGCCTGCGGAATCAGCGGCTATCTGTTAGGAGTAAACCCATTTAACCAGCCAGGCGTAGAGAGCTATAAGAGAAACATGTTTGCGCTTCTCGGAAAGCCAGGCTATGAGGAGGCCAGAGAAGAGCTTTTAAAGAGACTGTAGCAGACAGGCTGCCGGCTGTCAGAAGGGCGAAGGGCTGAAAAAGCGCAGAAAAGAAAACCAGAAAACTAAAACGAGGGAATTTTCCGGACTTTGATGTGAAAGCCGCAGGAAGATTCCCTCGTTTGCAGTTATATACTGAATTATATTTCAGCGCCGGACGTTAGGCGAAGTGTTCTGCCGCGTACCGCAGAAGCTCTTCCCTGAAATCAGGGTGGGCGATGGACGCCATGGCCTCTGCCCGCTCTTTCAGGGAGAGACCGGAGAGTCTGGCTACGCCGAACTCTGTGGCCACGTACTGAATCATGGTTCGAGGGGCGGAAACTGTGCTGCCGCCTGGAATGAACGGGACAATATTGGATTTTAAGCTGCCGTCCTTTTTCTTGTGGGTGGAGGCCAGACAGATAAATCCCTTTCCGCCCTCGGAGCGGAACGCGCCTTCCAGGAAATCCAGCTGTCCGCCTGTTCCGGAGAGCTGGCGGCTTCCGGCCGACTCGGCATTTTCCTGTCCCATCAGATCCAGCTCTACGCCTCCGTTAATACTGATGACGTTTTTCATCCGGCTGATACGCTCCGGAGAGTGAATGTAATCTACGTCAGCCGGGCGAAACAGCTCCGGCTCCTCGTCCAGCCACTGGTAAAGCTCCTCGGATCCCATGGCCAGATTCCAGGAAGAGTATCCGGTGTCAATCTCCTTGCGGCTGTTGGTCAGCTTTCCGGCCTTGTGGAGAGCTAAAAATGCGTCGCTGATGGTGCCTGTATGGCAGCCCAGATCCTTTCTGTCAGATTCAGCCAGCATACTGGCCACTGTAAAGGGAACGCCGCCTACGCCAAGGGAGAGAACGGCCCCGTCAGGAATCTCCTCCACCACGCGCTTTGCGATCTCGATGTCAGTGGCGGACGGATCCCGGTAAGTACGGACAGGAATGGGTTCATGCTCGCCCTCCACAATGTAGTCTGCCTCCGACAGATGGACGCGGTGGGAGCCATCCACACCCTGAAGGCGGGGAAGGCGCTCGTTGATTTCGAAAATAACGGTTCTGGCCTGCTCAAAAATAGTTCTCCATGCATAGTTGGAGATGCCCAGACCGCAGAAACCGTTTTCATCTGGCCTGGAGACGGGGACGAAGGCCACGTCTACCCGGATATGCCGGCGGTAAAGCTCAGGCAGGGAGCGGAGAATCATGGGAATAAACTGGCAGAGCCCTCGGCTTTGGAGCTTTCTCTCATAATCTCCAATATGCCAGCTGTAGTAGGTGAATGCAGACTGTTCGGGATCGCTCTCCACCACCTCGATTCTGGGGCGGATGACAAGGCCGCCGCGGATTTTTACATCTTTAAGCTCGTCTTTTCTTTTGGCCAGCGCCTTGTCCATCAGTTCCGGAAAGCCGGCTCCGAAGCCGTAGTCTACCCAGTCTCCGGAACGAACCGCTTTTGCTGCCGTCTCTGGGGTAACAAATCTGTTTCTGTAATCGTTTGCCATAGTCTATGTTCCTTTCATGCCGGCGCGCCCAGGCAGGCCCATGTATCAGACCATACATACGGCTTCCGGGACGACGGCGATCCTGTTCTGTATGCAGAAAAACTGCTTATCAAAGTATATCATAGAAGCGGGCCAGTGTGAACACAGTCATATAGATTAAAATATGTCTTGCGAAACCGGCGGCTTCATGCGAAAATAGACGGTATAGGAAAATGGCTGCCAGCCAGAAGCGGCGCTGGATATAGAAGAGAAGGGAGACGGGAGATGTTCCGGCTTTGGGCTAAATTGTGGAAAGACAACAGAATGCAGAGGGATACGGTCATTGAAAATGGAGACTATTCCATGTCCAGGACCGCTATGGTGTTTGACGCTATGGAGAAGGTCTGCTATGAATTTGATCTGGGCCAGCCGATCTGGCTGGACGCGAATATCGAGGATTTCAAGCGGCACGACAAGACGCGGTTTTCCAAGGACAGCTTTGTGGAATCCATTGATTTTGACTATCTGGAAATACAGGTGATCGAGGAGTAGAGCCAGGACTCGAAGGAGAGAAGGATCTGCGCCTGAGAAGAGTATGAAAATAAGAGACAGGAAAAGGGAAGAGGAACTATATGGCACAGGCAATTACAGATTTTAAGGGATTTTTGTCAGATGCGAAGCAGATTGCCCTGGAGCTTGCTGACCTGGAAAGAGAGGAACAGCAGGCGAAAGAGGAGGAGGAAAGACTGTTAAAGGCCCTTGAATCGGAGAAAAAGGCAGTGGCGGACAATATCAACCTTACTGTGAAGCGGAGAAGGGAAGAGATTAATAAGAGCTATGACAGCGAGATTGCAGGCGCTCAGGACAGGCTGAAAAAGACCAGGGTAAGGCGGGAAAAGGCGAAAAATCAGGGAATTAAGGAGCGGATCAAGGAGGAGACTTCAGAACTTCATCTTCATAACAGGGAGCTGAGAGTCAGAATGAAAACCTTATTTCAGAAGGAACACGTTCCGTCCTTCTGTCAGAGCGGTTTTTACTATGCGCTCTATTTTACCAGGGGATTTAAGGAGGCCATGCTGCTTCTGATTTCTCTGGTGGTGTGCTTTCTGGCTGTTCCGTGCGGGATTTACTCGCTGCTTCCGGTGCAGAAGACGCTGTACCTGATTCTTATCTATTTTGCCTGTGTGATTGTGTTTGGAGGACTTTACACGATTGTTGGCAATATGACCAGGGGACACCACCAGCAGGCCCTTCGGGAGGGCAGACAGATTCGAAATGTCATTCTCTCCAACAACAGGAAAATCCACATTATCACCTCCTCCGTAAAAAGGGATCGGAATGAATCCCTCTACAATCTGGAGCGGTTTGACGACGAGATTTCCCAGCTGGAGCAGGACATGGACGACATGCTGAAAAAGAAAAAGGACGCCTTGAATTCCTTTGAAAATGTGACGCGGATGATCATTTCAGACGAGATTACGGAAAACAGCCGGGAAAAGCTGGAACGCATGGCAGAGGAATATGAGGACGCAGTGGGGCAGCTGAAGTATGTCAGAACCATTCTCCAGGAGAAGAGGATGTACATGACGGACACCTACGAATCCTACCTGGGACGGGAGTTTTTAAACGTGGAGAAAATAGATGGCCTGAAACGCCTGATTGAATCAGGGGAGGCCTCCAATATCAGCGAAGCCATAGAACGGTATAAAAACGGGGAAGGCCCGGCGGTCAGAAAATAAATAAGAGAAAATAGGAGGAGTCTTTTGGGGCTTCTCTTTTTCGATCTGCCTGTCCGCATATTTTTGGCACATTCTGCCTATAATAGAATTGGAAATGAGAAACGGCAATCAATGAATGAAAACGACAGGCGGTTAGGGAATGAAAATGTTAGAGTGGATGTCGGCAAAGGACAGCCGGAATATTTATTATTTTAATTCGGACAGAAATTTTAAGGCGGAGGATTTTGCCAGACAGCTTCATCAGATGATTGAGGAGGAGAAGGCAAGACAGGGGAAAAAGGGAGTGGTATTTCTCTGCATCGGGACGGACCGATCCACCGGGGACAGCCTGGGGCCGCTGATTGGATATAAGCTCCGCGATATGAAGCGTTCCTGCGCAGCCGTATTTGGGACGCTGGAACGCCCGGTTCACGCCATGAATTTAGAAGAGTACGCCAGGATTATCAAAAACTGTTACCATGACTGCCTTGTGGTGGCGGTGGACGCCTCTGTGGGAAACAGAGAGCATGTGGGATATCTGACTCTGGGGAAGGGGGCGCTGAGGCCAGGCCTGGGCGTCAGTAAGGAGCTGGGGGCGGTGGGAGATATTTTTATTACCGGGATTGTGGGAGGATGCAGCAGCTATGATCCTCTGATGCTTCAGAGCGTCCGCCTGTCTGTGGTGATGAGAATGGCGGACTGCATCAGCAGAAGCATAAGAATTGTCGAAAAATTTTGGGATAACGCGGCGTTGATTTGACAAGTTTTTTACTGGCTCTGTGATATGATGGCCCGGATGGAAGCTGGCGGCGGTCTGAAAATGACCGGGCTGCCGCAGGAAGCCGCCGGGGCCGGACAGGCCCTGGCAGCAGGAAATAGATAAGCGGGGTGAGCCAATATGGGAGATTTATACGAGCCATTATCAAAGCTGCCGAAAAACATCAGGCAGATAGGAGACAGAGACGACACGGTCAGGCTGTACATAGAGGATTACGTCAGCACGTATTTAAAGCGGCTGTTTCCTTCCGGAGGGCAGGATCTGAGAGCGGGACTGCTGTTGGGGACAGAGCGGACGGAGAACGGAGTCCCCTTTATTTTTGTAGACGGAGCTCTGGAAATGGAGGATGTGACGGCCGAGGGAGAAAAAGTCGAGTTTACGGAAGCGGCCTGGAAAAAAGCCTATCAGAGTATGGAGGAGTCGTTTCCAAGGCGGACGGTGCAGGGGTGGTTTCTCTGCGGAGCGCCAGGATGCACGTTAAGCCCGCTGAATTACTGGAAACAGCATGGCCAGTATTTCAGTGAAAAGAACCAGCTGATGTACTTAAACAGCGGTCTGGAGGGCGAGGAGTCTGTCTACGTCACCTCGGACGACGGATTTTACCGCCTGAAGGGCTACAGCATCTATTATGATAAAAATCAGATGATGCAGGACTATATGATCTGCCGGAAAGATGTGCGGAGAGTGGAATCCGGGGCAGGAGACCGTGTGATCAGGGATTTCAGGGAGAGAATGGAGGACAGAAAAAAGGAAGCGGTCAGCCAGAGGCATACAGTCAGAAATCTGGGACTTCTGTGCAGTACCATGTCCATGGTGATTCTGGCGGGAGGCGTGGCCATGATGAACAATTACCAGAAAATGCAGGAGATGGAGACGGTACTGGTTTCTGTGCTTCCGGAGGGGGCAAGGCCCTGGGATCCGGACAGAGAAGAGCGGGAGGAGAGCGCACCGGTGATTGTGGAGGAGATTAAGGGGCGGATTTATCCGAAAACGGAGGAGGAATCGAACCGTCTGGTGGGAAGCAGCGCAGGCGGAGAGAAGGGAGAGGAGATTGTAAAAATGGAGCCGGATCCAGAGAAAACGGCAGAAATTCAGGAAAAACAGGATTTAAGCCAGGAGACAGCCCTGGAATCGTCTGCTCCGGAACTGCCTGCAGAAGCGCAGCCTGAAAGCCAGAACAGCGGGGACGGGCTTCGAGAGCCAGAGAGCCAGGGGGCAGAATTTCAGAAATCAGAGAGCCAGACAGAGAGCCAGACAGAGGATCCGTCGGCAGAAAGCAGGGAAACTCAGGCAGACGGAAATCCAAAAGCTCAGGCATCGGAACATCAGGGATCAGAAACTGCATCTCAGGAGACAAAAGAGGCAGCCGCGCCTGCCACAGACAAAAAGCCGGGCGGAACATACGCGGTGGGGGATGGAGAAACCCTGTACGGAATCTGCTTTAAGCTCTATGGAAATGTGAACCATGTGGAGGATATCTGCGCTCTCAACGGAATGACGGATATGAACCATGTGGCGGCGGGGCAGAAGCTGATTCTTCCGGCAGACGTGCCTGTAGCGGAGGAGATGAAGGATTTGGTGGAAAAATAGGAGTTACTGCGGCAGTCCAGATATTGCAGTTTGCCGCCTGGGAGCAAAAAATTTAGTGATATCTCCCACATTCTGTTGTATAATCGGAGATAGGATTGACAGAATGGGAGATAAGCAGATGAGTAATATGGACTCTATGGACAGAGAACAGAAAAAAAGACAGCTTCGCCAGAGAATGATCAGCTCTCCAGGCGGGCAGAGCCAGGGAGGCGGCCGCGGACTGGACGAGCAAGAGATTGTCAGGAATGCGGAGGCCCGCACCAGAAAGAAGCGGATTCGTATGTTCATCATCCTGGCGGCGCTCATTTTAGCGGCGCTTGCGGCGGCCTATTATTATCTTTATGTGCGCCGGTATGAAAGCTACCGAGTGGTATGGGAAAAGCAGATTCCAGCCAGCGAGAATGGTTTCGCCGGATATGAGCCGTTTGGAAGCAACGTATTAAAGTATACGAAGGACGGAGCTTCCTACATTGACAGCAGGGGAAAGATTGTCTGGTCCATCAGCTACCAGATGAAATCGCCGGTCTGCTATGTGAACGGTTCCTACGCCGTCATTGCGGACAGGCAGGGGAATTCTCTTTACATATGCAATCAGGAAGGGCAGAGAGGGCAGGCGGAGACGACGTTGCCGATTCTGAGAGCTTCCGTCTCAGCCCACGGCGTGACGGCGGTGCTTTTAGAGGACAGCACAGCTTCCTATATTTCCTTTTTTAAGGAGGATGGAAGCGAGCTGGACTGGCTGATTAAAACCGTCATGTCAAAGAGCGGATACCTGATGGACGTCTCTCTCTCTCCAGAGGGATCCCAGGTGATGGTGTCCAATGTGTATCTTCAGGACGGAATGATGGGAAACAGGGTGGCGTTCTATAACTTTTCCGAATATGGAAAGAGCTATCCGGATCGTCTGGTAGGCGGTTTTGAGGAAATGAAGGACAGCGTGATTCCGAGAGTGCGTTTCCTGAACGAGGATCGGGCCTGCGCCTTCGGAACCGGTCAGATCGGTTTCTTTTCTCTGGAAAATCAGACCTCTCCGGCGCTTTCCGCCCACATTAAGCTGGAGGAAGAAATCAAAAGCGTCTGCTATTCCGATAAATACGTGGGCGTGGTGGTGGAAAATCCGGAAGGAGAGTCCGATTACCGGCTGGACGTCTACAGCGCAGGCGGAAAATTAAAGTTCAGCCAGCCTGTAAGCTTCCAGTATAAGGAGATAGATATTGACGGGGATATGGTAATTCTGTATAATGAGAATTCGTGTGAGATCTATAATATGTCTGGAAAATGCAGGTTTTCCGGTTCATTTGATTTCACATTTTCCGCCGTCAGAGCAGGAAAAATGGAGAACGAGCTTATTTTCACCGGAGGGGACACTGTCAGAAGCATCCGGCTGAAATAAACGATATACCCAAACACCAAATTAATTTTCAGGAGGTTATACAAATGAACCAGATTGATACTCTCTCTATCAACGCTGTCAGAATTTTAGCTGCCGACGCAATCCAGAAGGCAAATTCCGGCCATCCGGGCCTTCCTCTGGGCTGCGCGCCTATTGGCTACGAGCTTTGGGCGCATCATTTAAACTACAATCCGTCCAATCCGGACTGGGCCAACAGAGACCGCTTTATCCTGTCCGGCGGCCATGGCTCCATGCTTCTCTATTCCCTTCTTCACCTGTTTAAGGTAGGAGATCTGACAAAGGAGGATCTGATGAACTTCCGCCAGGTTGGTTCTAAGACTCCTGGACATCCGGAGTACGGCCATACGGTAGGCGTGGAGGCCACTACAGGACCTCTTGGTGCAGGAATGGGTATGGCAGTAGGTATGGCTATGGCAGAGGCACATCTGGCCAGCGTATTCAACAAGGAAGAATATCCGGTGGTAGATCATTATACCTACGTGCTGGGCGGAGACGGCTGTATGATGGAGGGAATTTCCTCTGAAGCTTTCTCACTGGCGGGAACTCTGGGACTTTCCAAGCTCATCGTGCTCTACGATTCCAACCGCATTTCCATTGAGGGAAGCACAGACATTGCGTTCCGTGAGAATGTGGAGGAGCGTATGCGCGCCTTTGGATTCCAGACGATTACCGTGGAGGATGGCAATAACATTGATTCTATTGCTATGGCTATCGAGGCTGCCAAGCAGGATACAGAGCGTCCTTCTTTCATTACTATTAAGACAGAGATCGGTTATGGCTGCCCGGCTAAGCAGGGCAAGGCAAGCGCTCACGGCGAGCCGCTGGGAGCAGAGAACGTGAAGGCTCTCAGAGAGACCTTAAACTGGCCTTACGAGGAGGCATTCTTCGTACCGGAGGAGGTTTACAGACATTTCGACGAGCTGTCTAACGAGAAGGCAGAGGCAGAAGCTGCATGGAATGTGATGTTTGCCGCTTACTGTGAGGAATATCCGGAGATGGAGAAGCTGTGGAACCAGTATCATAACGGTACAGCTGAGGATCTGTTAAACGATGATTCCTACTGGGCAGCACAGGAGAAGGCAGAGGCTACCCGTTCTCTTTCCGGAAAGATTATCAATGTATTAAAAGACAGACTTCCGAACCTGATCGGAGGAAGCGCAGATCTGGCGCCTTCCAACAAGACTTATATGGATGGAAAGGGAGATTTCTCTAAAGAGGACAGAAGCGGAAGAAATCTTCACTTCGGCGTAAGAGAGCTGGCTATGGCCGCTATCGGAAATGGTATGGCTCTTCACGGAGGTTTAAAGCCATATGTGGCTACTTTCTTCGTATTCAGCGATTATGTGAAGCCTATGGCCCGTCTGTCCGCGCTGATGGGAACTCCGCTTACCTATGTGTTTACCCATGACAGCATTGGAGTAGGCGAGGACGGCCCGACCCATGAGCCTATCGAACAGCTGGCAGCTCTTCGGGCAATGCCGAACTTCCATGTGTTCCGTCCATGCGACGCCACAGAGACACAGGCCGCATGGTACAGCGCTGTTACATCTAAGAGCACTCCGACAGCCTTAGTTCTTTCCAGACAGAATCTGGAGCCGATGAAGGGCAGCAGTAAGGAGGCATTAAAGGGCGGCTATGTGCTGGAGGACTGCGAGGGAACTCCGGATGTCATCCTGATTGCCACAGGTTCTGAGGTAGGACTGGCAGTGAAGGCAAAGGCAGAGCTTGAGAAGGACGGAATGAAGATCCGCGTGGTATCCATGCCTTGTATGGATCTCTTTGAGGAGCAGAGCGCCGAGTACAGAGAGTCTGTACTTCCGAAGGCAGTGAGAAAGAGAGTGGCTGTGGAGGCCCTTGGAAGCTTCGGATGGGAGAGATATACAGGACTCGACGGAGCCATCGTCTCCATGAAGGGCTTTGGAGCCAGCGGCCCGGCGGCAGAGCTGTTCGAGAAGTTTGGATTTACTGTTGAGAACGTGGTCAATACAGTGAAGAGCCTGTAAGGAGACTGCAGAGTCAGCAGGTATGAACATTGTGATGCTCAGATAGTCAGATAAAATAAAAAAGAAATAGAGAAAAGGACGTTTTCCAGCTTTGATGTGAGAAGCTGGGGAACGTCCTTTTTTTACTTAAATATAGAGGTCTTAATCATATATCTGCCGCGTTTCACGTTCCAGTCCCAGATAAGTCTGCCGGAGTACTTCTCCTAAAGCCGCTGCTGCTTTGGAACGGTAGCCTCCAGATGGGTAAATCAGGGCCAGATCTAAAAATACGCCCTTTCTGCCGATTTTCAGATACTGTGCCGATTCATGAGCCGGAATACAGGAGCGGTAGGTGGCGGCCAGCCCCAGCCCGGCTCTGGCCATAGCGGCGGCCATGGGGGCGGAAACCTGGGAGCTGCCTGCAGCCGGCTCTACGCCGGCCTTTAAAAGCTCCCTGCGAAGCATTTTTCCCAGAACTGTGCCAGGAGAACCGAGAATGTAGGTGAAATCTTTTGTGTCCTTCAGATCGATCCAGTATTCGCCGGAGTGTTGGCCGCAGGGATGGGCGAAGGCCATGACAGGATGGTTTACAGACGCGGCCAGGACGATTTCGTCCTTCATCAGAAAATCGCAGCTGTGCCTGATTTTTTCCGATGGAGCGGCAATCAGGGCAATGTCCAACAGGCCTTTTAAAATCCGATCCTCCAGATCCCAGCTGTCCAGCTCTGTGATTTCCACCTGAATCTGCGGATAGGAGGCGTGAAACTGCTTCAGGGCAGGGGGAAGAAGGTAGGTTCCGCGGAAAGAACTGATGCCGAATTCTACCCTGCCTCCGTTCAGCCCTTCAATATCCCAGACCTCGCTCTGGGCCAGGCGGTAGTGATTTAAAATCTGCCTGGCATGAGAGATAAACACACTTCCTGACGGAGTGGGGCGTACTCCGCGGGAGGTGCGCACAAAAATAGGCGTTCCCAGTTCTGATTCATATAAAGAAAGAGCCTGGCTCAGGCTTGACTGAGCCATGAACAGCTTTTCAGCGGCGGCAGAGATGCTTCCTGCATCTGCAATCGCAACAATATAATTGAGTTCTTTCATATCCATAGAGTAGTCTCCCCCTGTTTTGATATTGTTTTTTCCGATGGATTCTATTAAAAAATCTGTCTTTCTCCGATGATATAACTCAGTGTATAATAAAAAACGTCTAAAAGCAATCCGGATTTATTATCAAAAATATACAATGTGCATTACAAGAGAGGAAGGGAAAACATGAGCAGCAATCTGATGAAAGGCGTGATTGATATGCACGTCCATTCTAATCCCGATTTACGGCTCAGAGCGTATGATGATTTTGAGCTGATGGAAGCTGGGATCAGGGCGGGAGCCAGAGGAATCGTGATTAAAACCCACCAGGGAAGTACGGCAGAGAGAGCCTATCTGTGCAACCGGTACAATGAGAGAGTCCATGGAGGCACCAATGATTTTACCATGTTCGGAAGCATTACCTTGAACCGCGTGGTAGGGGGAATCAACCCGAAAGCGGCGGAGACTGCGCTTAAACTGGGAGCGAAGGTTGTATGGCTGCCCACGCAGTCAGCCAGAAACCACATGGAAAAGGTGGGGCAGGATGCCAGCCAGTGCGCGGAAGTGGTGAGAGACGGAAAAATCGTGCCGGAACTTTCAGATATTTTCCAGCTGGTGAAGGATTTCGACGCAGTGTTAGGAACTGCCCATATTTCTCCCAAGGAAGCCTTTATCGTAGTGGAGGAGGCCAGAAATGCGGGAATCAAAAAGATTGTCCTGACACATCCGGAGTGGTGGATTGTGGACATGAGCCTGGAGGACCAGATCCGCATGGTAAAGGATTATGACATTATTTTAGAGCGGTGTTACGCCCAAAATATGGGAAACGGCCGATATAAGAGTAATCTTCAGGATAACCTGGACATGGTGAAGGAAGCCGGATATAAAAATGTGATGGTGTCCACAGACGGCGGACAGACGGAGAATCCCCACTGGGAGCTGGCTCTTGCAGAGTATATCCAGTTCCTGTTAGATGGAGGAATTTCCAGAGATGAGGTTTACTATATGACCCACACGATCCAGAGACAGCTTCTGGGAATCAGAGAGGAGGAGTAATCATGCTCAGCATACTGCTTGTAGCTTCAATCGCCCTGGCGGTCGTTCTGGGATATAAGACGCAGATTAACACAGGCTTTTTCTGTATGGCCTTTGCCTACCTTTTAGGCTGTTTTGGCCTTGGGATGAGTACAAAGGAGCTGGTGGCCTGCTGGCCGACCAGCACCATGTTTGTTATTTTAAGCGTTTCACTGTTTTATAACTTTGCGGCAGTAAACGGAACCCTGGAAAAAGTGTCGTCCCACCTGCTTTATACATGCAGGAAATTTCCGGGAATGCTTCCATTCGCTTTATTTTTCGTGGCAGTAGTCCTTTCTATAATGGGAGCGGCGTATTTTACGGTACTGGCATTTCTGGCTCCTATTACCATGCTGATCTGCGAGGAAGCGAAGATGGATAAGCTTACGGGAGCGGTGGCTATTAACTGCGGCGCTCTGGCAGGCGGAAACTTTTCCACAGCGGCCTTAGGCGTGGTGTTCAGAGGCCTGATGGAGACTGCCTACGAGGCGGAACCGGCCCTTGCGGCGCCTGATTCCTTTACAGAGGAAATGAAGATTTTTGCATTTTCTATTGTATTTTCCCTGATTCTTATCAGCGTGTTCCGCTTTGGTTTCCGTTCCAACCGCGGAATTGGAAAAGGAGTTGTATTTGAAAAACCGGCGGCGTTTGAGAAGGATCAGAAGCTGACCTTATATCTGATGCTGGCCATGATGGCGGTTGTGCTTGTATTCCCGCTTTTAAAGCTGGCGCTTCCTCAGAATACTCTGGTGGGCGTCATCAGCGGAAGAATTGACGTAGGCCTGGTTGCCGTCTGCTTTGCAGTAGCTGCTCTTTTACTGAAGCTGGCTCCTCAGAAAGAGGTGATTGCCCGCATTCCATGGAATACGATTTTAATGATTGCAGGAGCCGGAATGCTGATTGCGGTAGCGGTAAAGGCAGGAACAATCGAGGCGCTTTCCGCCTGGATCGGATCGAACGTGCCGACGCCTATGGTGCCGCTGGCCTTCAGCTTTGTAGGTGCTTTTATGAGTTTCTTCAGCTCTACCACAGGAGTAGTAGCGCCGGCCCTGTTCCCGTTAATTCCTCCGCTGGCGGCGGCCACAGGCTTAAATCCTGCCGCGCTGTTTGCCTGCACGGTGCTTGGAGCCCAGAGCAGCGCCATCAGCCCGTTTTCTTCCGGCGGCAGCCTGATTTTAGGCTCTGTAGGAAGTGAGGAGGACAGAAACCACCTGTTCAACCGCCTGTTGTTTATCGCAGTTCCAGTCAGCGTGATCTGCTGCGCCGTTTACAACCTGGCAGTAGCTGAACTTTTGTAGAGATTTGGTAGAGAAATAGGACGGAAAAAGAAAGACCGGCTCTGGAGGGCTGGCAGAAGGGAGACAGATCATGAAAAAGACAGTCACAGTATTTCGGGGAGACGGAATCGGTCCGGAATTAGTGGACAGCGTATTAAAAATTTTGGAGGCGGCTGGCGCGCCCCTGGATTACGAATTGTTTGACGTAGGTGAAAATGAATGGAAGAGAAGCGGAAGCCTGATTCCGGAGGCAGCCTGCCGCTCTTTTGAGAGAACGAAGGTGCTGTTAAAATCTCCCATTACAACGCCGGTAGGAACGGGATTCCGCTCCCTGAACGTGACGCTCAGAGGAATGTACGACTTATATGCCAACATTCGTCCGGTCCGCTCTAATGCTGCAGTCCATACGCCGTTTCACGATGTAGATATTGTGATTTTCAGGGAAAATACAGAGGGCCTTTACGTGGGACAGGAAGAGCAGATAGATGAAAATACCGTTCATGCCGTTAAGATTGTCACCAGAAAGGCCAGCGAGCGGATTATCCGCGACGCCTTTGAATATGCGGCGCTTCATGGAAGAAAAAAAGTGACCTGCGTCCACAAGGCGAACATCCTGAAGAAGTCGGACGGAATGTTCCTGTCCATTTTCCGGGAGATAGCCGGGGAGTATCCTCAGATTGAGGCAGATGACAAGATTATTGACAACACCTGTATGCAGCTGGTGATGAATCCGAACCAGTTTGATGTGATGGTCATGCAGAATCTGTACGGAGATATTATTTCCGATCTGTGCAGCGGCCTAATCGGAGGCCTGGGACTGGTTCCATCCAGCAATATTGGAACAGAGTATGCCATGTTCGAGGCAGTACATGGAAGCGCGCCTGATATTGCAGGAAAGAATCTGGCCAATCCCACAGCTTTTCTCTGGTCAGCCTGCATGATGTTAGAGTATATTGGCGAAACGGAGTGCGCCGCCAGGATCAGGGAGGCGGTGGACGAGGTGCTTCAGGAGGGGATCTGCCTGACAAAGGATCTCCGCGGAACTGCTTCCACAAGCGAATATACAGAAGAGATTATTAAAAAACTTCAGAAATAATGTTTAAAATGGAAAGCCAAGGAGCCGCCCACTGACCAAGTGCCGGCCCCTTGGCTTTTTGGCGCGCTGATTCCAGTGAGCAGATTCCAGCGCGTAGATTCCAGCGCCTGACTGACGCCGGTACGGCAAACGCACCTTGCAAATAAAACACGGTTCTTGTATACTGGAAAACAGAAAACAAAGATAAAGGCATTATAGATAAAGGAGCTTTTTAATGGGAAAAAAATGTATCGGAATCGACGTAGGAGGAACAACGGTAAAGCTTGGTCTGTTTGAGATGGACGGAACCCTGATGGAGAAGTGGGAGATTCCCACCAGGAAGGAGGAGGACGGGGCGTTTATCCTTCCTGACGCAGCGGCCTCTGTGAAGGAGAAGCTTTCAGAGAGAGGCCTTTCTCTTTCTGACCTGGCCGGAGCAGGACTTGGCCTTCCGGGGCCAGTGATGCCGGACGGCTTCGTAGGCGTGTGCGTAAATCTGGGCTGGAAGAATAAGAATCCGCAGAAGGAGCTGAGCGCCCTGTTAGACGGCGCTTTAGTCAGAACAGGAAACGACGCCAACGTGGCCGCTCTGGGAGAGATGTGGCAGGGCGGAGGAAAAGGCTTCAGCGATATTGTCATGGTGACTCTGGGAACCGGCGTAGGCGGCGGCGTGATTCTCGATAAGAAGATAGTCGCAGGAAAGCACGGAACCGGCGGCGAGATCGGACATCTGCGCATCCGCGAAGGGGAGAAGGAGCCGTGCAACTGCGGCGGCTATGGCTGTCTGGAGCAGGTGGCCTCCGCCACGGGAATCGCCAGGGAAGCCAGAAGAGCCATGGAGCAGGACAGCTCTGACACAGAGATGAGAAAATTCGGCGCAGATATCACTGCCAAGGACGTGCTGGACTGCGCGAAGGCCGGAGACGCCATGGCCTGCCGCGTGATGGATACCGTATTCTACTACCTGGGCTGGGCTCTGTCCGTTGTGTCCATGACCGTAGATCCGGAGGTGTTTGTCATCGGAGGAGGCGTGTCCAGGGCAGGCAGCTTTCTGACAGAGGGAATCAGGAAATATTTCGACCAGTTTACCACCCTTTCTGACCAGAAGGCGGAGATCACCCTTGCGCAGCTGGGCAACGACGCCGGAATTTACGGGGCGGCCAGACTGATTCTGGACTAGGAACGGAGAGAAAACAGGCTCAGGCAGAAAACAGCCCTGAGAAATGAGGAGCCCCCGGCATCCGAAGATGACCGGGGGAATTATGAAAAATCTATATGCAAATCGGATAAAAAAATGATTTGTACGCTTTATTTTTTATACAATTAGTATAAAAAATAATTGTGAATAAATTATGAATAGCATATTAACAATGTATGAAACATAGGCGGAGGAAACCATATGAGCGACAGCAAAAAGCGAAAAACCATTGTCATTGGACATAAGAATCCAGATACGGATTCCATCTGTTCTGCCATCTGCTACGCCAATCTGAAGCGCATCCTGACAGGAGAGAAATTTACCCCGGCCAGAGCCGGCCACGTCAATTCGGAGACACAGTACGTACTGGACTATTTTGGAGTGGAAGCCCCCAAGCTTATTGAAAACGTGCGGACTCAGGTGAAGGATATTGAGATCCGGGAGACAGCGGGCGTTCAGAAGAATATTTCCCTGAAAAAGGCCTGGAATCTGATGCAGGACAATACGGTGGTGACTCTGCCGGCTGTGACAGAGGACAATATCCTGGAGGGGCTGATCACAGTAGGAGACATTACCAGATCCTACATGAACGTCTACGACAGCAGCATTCTCTCCAAGGCCTGCACCCAGTATTCCAATATTCTGGAGACTCTGGAGGGAGCTTTGGTGGTAGGCGATGAGAACGCCTACTTTGATCAGGGAAAGGTGCTGGTAGCAGCCGCCAATCCTGACATGATGGAGTATTACATTGAGAAGAACGATCTGGTGATTCTGGGAAACCGCTATGAATCCCAGCTGTGCGCCATTGAGATGGAAGCCAGCTGCATTATTGTCTGCGAGGGAGCGGGCGTGTCCATGACCATTAAAAAGCTGGCCCAGGAGAGGGGATGCACCGTGCTCACCACGCCCTACGATACCTACACAGCGGCCCGCCTGATTAACCAGAGTATGCCCATCAGCTACTTTATGACAAAGGATAACCTGATTACCTTTGGAACCGACGATTTTATCGACGATATCAGGGATGTGATGGCAAGCAAGCGCCACCGGGATTTCCCGATTCTCGATAAGGACGGAAAGTATAAGGGCATGATTTCCCGCCGGAACCTTTTAGGAGCCAGGGGAAAGAACCTGATTTTAGTGGATCACAACGAGAGAAGCCAGGCGGTGGAGGGCATGGACAGCGCCAACGTGCTGGAAATCATCGACCACCACAGGCTGGGAACCGTGGAGACCATGTCCCCGGTATTCTTCAGGAATCAGCCCCTGGGATGTACGGGAACCATTATCTATCAGATGTACAACGAAAATAAGGTGGAGATCGACAGAAAGACAGCCGGGCTTTTATGCAGCGCCATCATTTCCGATACCCTTTTATTCCGCTCCCCGACCTGCACGCCCATGGACCAGGCGGCGGCCCTGAATCTGGCCCAGATCGCGGGAATTGACGCGGAGGAATTTGCCAAGGAGATGTTTGAAGCCGGAAGCAAGCTGAAGGGAAAGACAGATTCCGAGATCTTTTATCAGGATTTCAAGCGTTTTACCGCCGGGAAGCTGACCTTCGGAGTGGGCCAGATTACCTCCTTAAACGCGGAGGAGCTGGAGAAGCTGAGAGAGCGTCTGTTAAAGTACATCGGCGAGGCCAGACAGGAGCAGAAGGTGGATATGATGTTCTTTATGATGACAAATATCTTAGAGCAGTCCACAGATTTGATCTGCGACGGACAGGGTGCGGAACAGCTGGCCGCCGCTGCCTTTCATTTAAGGGAGGCCGCCAACGTGGTGAAGCTGCCGGGCGTCGTTTCCAGAAAGAAGCAGCTGATTCCGGGGCTGATGATCGCCACAGAACAGTAGAAAAAGGAGAGATTTATGTCAAAACAGGACTGGAAGCCGGGAAATATGCTGTATCCTGTGCCGGTAATTATGGTAAGCTGCCAGAAGGAGGGCGGGAAGCCCAACATTATCACAGCGGCCTGGTGCGGGACCACTTGTTCCTCCCCGGCCATGCTCTATGTGTCCATCCGGCCGGATCGCTATTCCCACCACATTATTAAAGAGACAGGCGAGTTCGTGGCCAATCTGGTGACAGAGGATCTGACCTTTGCCACCGATTACTGCGGCGTAAAATCAGGCCGGGATACAGATAAATTCAAGGATATGAAGCTGACGCCTCTCAAATCAAAGAAGGTACGGTGTCCGGGTATTGAGGAAAGTCCTGTGAACCTGGAGTGCCGGGTGACGCAGATCATTCCGCTGGGAAGCCACGACATGTTTCTGGCAGAGATTGTCAATGTGACGGTGGACGAGAAATATATGGACGAGACAGGCCGGTTCCATCTGAACGAGGCCGGGCTGGTATCCTATTCCCACGGGGAATATTTTAAATTAGGTAAAAAACTCGGAAAATTCGGATATTCTGTGCAGAAGAAAAAAAGCGGGAAGAAAGCGGGAGAAAAGCGTGGAAGCCAGCCTGAGAAACAGAAGGCTCCGCTGAAAAACAGAGCAAACGGAGGAACTGCGCGGAAAGACAGAGGAAAAGCAGGAAGCGACAGGAGAGACAGGAAATGAGAGAACAGAAAAAGGCGGACAACGTAACGCTCATCGGAATGCCGGCGGCCGGTAAGAGCACAGTGGGAGTGCTTTTGGCCAAGCGTCTGGGGTATTCCTTTGTGGACGTAGATATTGTGATCCAGGAGCAGGAAAAGCGGCTGTTAAAGGAGATCATCGCCCAGGAGGGGATGGACGGCTTTATGGCGGTGGAAAACCGTGTGAACGCGGCTCTGCAGGCAGAGCAGAGCGTCATTGCCCCGGGAGGCAGCGTGATCTACGGAGCGGAGGCCATGGCCCATTTAAAAGAAATCGGCCTGGTGGTCTATCTGAAAATCAGCTATGAGGAGCTGACGAAGCGCCTGGGAAATATTGTAGACCGAGGTGTAGTGTTAAAGGAGGGCATGACCTTAAAGGATCTCTATGAGGAGCGGGCCGCCTACTTTGAGCGGTATGCGGACATTACCATAGACGAGGAGGGCAAGGACCTGGGCCAGGTGGTGGACGAGCTGAGACGGATTTTGGAGGAGCGTTTATCATGAAATCACTTGTTATTGCAGAAAAGCCTTCCATAGGCAGAGACATTGCCCGCGTATTAAACTGCAAAAAGAGCGGGGACGGCTGCCTGGAGGGGGAGAAATATGTGGTTACCTGGGCCTTGGGCCACCTGGTGGAGCTGGCGGCCCCGGAGGCTTACGATAAGAAATACAAAGAGTGGAAAATGGAGACTCTTCCCATGATGCCGAAACCCTTCAGACTGGAGGTCATCGGAAAGACAGCGAAGCAGTTTAATGCGGTGAAACGCCAGCTGTTTCGAAACGATGTGAAGGACATTGTCATCGCCACAGACGCGGGACGGGAGGGGGAGCTGGTCGCCAGGTTCATCCTGATGAAGGCGGGCTGCAGAAAGCCGATTAAGCGGCTCTGGATCTCCTCTGTCACGGATAAGGCCATAAAGGACGGCTTTTCAAGGCTCAGGGACGGCAGGGAGTACGACTGTCTCCGGGACGCCGCCATGTGCCGGGCGGAGGCAGACTGGCTGGTGGGCTTAAACGCCACCAGAGCCCTGACCTGCAAGTACAACGCCCAGCTGTCCTGCGGCCGCGTCCAGACGCCTACCCTGGCCATGATCGCGGGGAGAGAGGAGGAAATCAGAAATTTCAGGCCGAAATCCTACTATGGGCTGACTGCCAGAACCTCCAGTCCTTCTCTGTCCCTGACCTGGCAGGATCAGAAATCAGGCGGCATGAGAAGCTTTGACAGAGAGCGGATGGAGAGACTCTTAAAGGAGCTTCGTGATCAGCCGGTGAAGATTGTGCAGGTCAAGCGGACGCCGAAAAAGACCATGGCCCCGCTGCTCTACGATCTGACGGAGCTTCAGAGAGAGGCCAATAAGAGGTTTGGCTACTCTGCCAAAGAGACCTTAAACATTATGCAGAGGCTCTACGAGAACCACAAGGTACTCACCTATCCGAGAACAGATTCCAGATATTTGAGCAGCGATGTGGCGGATACCATAAAGGATCGCCTGGCAGCCTGCGGCACCGGCCCCTACAGAAAGCTGGCTGCCCGTCTGTCCAAGCAGACCTGGACGAAGAAAGCGGCCTTTATCAACGACGCAAAGGTATCCGATCACCACGCCATTATCCCTACGGAGCAGTTCGTCCAGCTGCAGCATATGACTGTGGAGGAGAGGAAAATCTACGATCTGGTGGTGCGCCGTTTTCTGGCGGTTCTGCTTCCGGCGGCAGAGTACGACGAGACGGTTATTACGGCAGAGATAGGCGGCCAGCGGTTTACAGCCAGGGGAAAGGTGATGCGATCCCAGGGCTGGCGGGAGGCCTACGAGACGTCTGCAGGCACAGACAGCGGGGCAGACAGCTCATTCCTTTCTTTCGATGACCTGGACGACGAGACAGACGAAGAGGAGGAGAGAGGCGGCGCTGCGAGGGTGAAGGAACAGACGCTTCCTGACGTAAAGGAAGGCGCTGTGATTGCCGGGGCGGGATTGTCCCTGACAGAAGGAAAAACGAAGCCCCCTGCTCCCTTTAACGAGGCCACCCTTCTCTCAGCCATGGAAAATCCGGTGAAATACATGGAATCTCACGATAAGGCCATGGCCAAAACCCTGGGAGAAACAGGGGGACTGGGAACCGTGGCCACCAGGGCGGATATCATTGAAAAGCTGTTCTCAAGCTTTATGCTGGAGAAACGGGGCAAGGATATTTTCCTGACTTCCAAGGCGAAACAGCTGTTAAAGCTGGTGCCGGAGGACCTTCGGAAGCCGGAGCTGACGGCAGAGTGGGAAATGAAGCTTTCTAAAATTGCAAAGGGAGAGCTGAAGCGGGACGCATTTATGGGAGATATCTGCGCCTACACGGAGGAGCTGATCGGGGAGATCAAGGGAGGAGAGGGAACCTTCCGCCACGATAACCTGACGAATACAAAATGCCCACGCTGCGGAAAACGGATGCTTTCCGTCAAGGGAAAGAACAGCCAGATGCTGGTGTGCCAGGACAGAGAATGCGGATACAGGGAAACCGTTTCCCGCACCTCCAACGCCAGATGTCCCAAGTGCCACAAGAAGATGGAGCTGAGAGGCAAGGGAGAGAACCAGACCTTCTCCTGCTCCTGCGGCTATAAGGAAAAGCTGTCAAACTTCAAGGAACGCCGCCAGAAGGAAGGCGCAGGCGTGACAAAGCGAGACGTGGCAAAGTATCTGAATAAGCAGAACCAGGAAGAAAAAATGGTGAATAATCCATTCGCAGAGGCGTTTAAGAATCTGGGGCTGGATAAACAGTAAACGGCGAAAGCAGTTTCTTTCGAAAAGCTTACAAATCATTTTCGCAATCCTTAAACCGGCGCGCCCCCTCTTGAATGTGGAAAAATTGTGAAATATAATGGCAGTACAGGACAAAACCTGATACGCAGGATAAAACTGAAACAGATTCAGAGAGGGGGATTTCTATGACACAAAAAATCAATCTTTCTTTTATGCATGTAATCTCAGGCGTACTGTTTCTGGTTATGATATTTTTCCAGATGACAGGTATGCAGGCGGCTTTCGGACTGATGGCAGCCGCTGTCATTATCTTTGAGCTTGGACTTCTGGCTATGGAAAAGAGCGGAAGATTTACAGAGGGCAGAACCACAAAGGCAGAGCAGGCCCTTTACCTGGCGGCGGCAGTTATGGTCATAGTCTGTATGATTTTTCAGTAGAGGACAGAAAAAGCGCACAAGAGAACCGAACATAAACATAGAATAGACAGAGAATAAACAGAAAATGCAGAAGTCCGGCACATTTCAGGAAAAAGAGATGTGGCGGGCTTTTCTGTCTTTTATCGCTGCTTTCGCAAATCTGTGATATACTTTTTCTAAAAGGAGGGGTGTTATGAATTACGAAGGACAGATATGCCGGGCGCCGATGGAGAGGAGCGCGTTTATGCTTCCGGTTATGGTGGGCTGTTCCTACAATGGATGCAAATTCTGCAACCTGTTCCGCCATTTAAAGTACAGAAAGCTGCCTGTGGAACAGATAGAATCAGAGCTGCAGAGAGTGAAAGCCTGCGGCGGCAGCCCGAAACGGATTTTTCTGGGAGACGGGAACGCCTTTGACCTTCCCATGGAGGAACTGTCGGCCATTTTACGGCTTGTAAAATCATATTTTCCCCAGTGCGGCATGATCAATATGGACGCTACGGTGACAGGAATCCTGAAAAAGACCAGGGAGGATCTGAGAGCGCTGTATGGGCTGGGGGCGCGCCATCTCTACCTGGGAATCGAGACAGGCCTGGACGACGTGCTGTCGTTTATGAACAAGGCTCACACGCTGGAGGAGGCCTATGAGGCCATCAGACGGCTTCAGGAGGCAGGTCTTACCTTTGACGCGCACATTATGACGGGAGTGGCCGGAAAAGGCAGGGGAGAGGAGAATGCTCTGGCTTTAGCCAGGTTTCTGAATCAAACCCATCCTGCCCATGTGGTGAACTTTTCCATGTTCCTCCACAAGGAGGTTCCGCTTTACAGAGAGGCAGAGCGGGGCACATTTACCCAGGCGGACGAGCTGGAGTGCCTGAAAGAGGAGCTGAGTTTGATCGAGAGGGCAGGAACAGAGGAATATCCCATTTCCTACGACGGTTTCCATGATTTTATTGAATTTCGGGTGAGGGGAATACTTCCCAGAGATCGGGAGAAGATGAAGGAGAAGCTTCAGGCGGAAATCCGAAAATACGAGGGGCAGAGGCCGGTGTACAGTCTGGTTTACGGAGAATGCCCCAATATTATCAGGTGCGAGGGGGACGAGAGGATTTATTAAGGCTGGCTGTCATTCTCCTCTCAGTAAGCCTGGACCTGCAGTATGACAGCCAGATTCAGAGCGTATCAGTGGCGATAGCGAGACTTTCGCAGCGCGAACCGAGCCGGAAACGCAGCTGGCCACGCATACGCTCTGAATCCGGCGGTATCTATACTTTCTGGTCTGTGAAGGAAAACTTCCGCCGCAAAATAAACTTGTAACCGCCTGCCAGATATGATATAAAAAGAGGATGAATCAATTGACAAAAGGGTTTAAAGGAAAACGAAAATGAAACAGATTTCAATCATTGTTCCCTGCTTTAACGAGCAGGAGGCGCTGCCCTTATTTCTTCAGGAGATCGACAGGGTATGCAAGGGGCTTTCTGAGTATGAATTCGAGTGGATTTTCGTGGACGACGGCTCCAGGGATGGAACTCTTTCACTCTTAAAAGAGAGGGCAAAGGAGGATTCACGGATAAAATATATTTCTTTTTCCAGAAATTTTGGCAAGGAGGCAGCCATCTATGCGGGCCTGGAGGCTGCAGAGGGGGATTATACTGCCGTTATGGACGCAGATCTCCAGGATCCGCCCGGGCTTCTGCCGGAGATGATAGAGGCGTTAGAGTCCGGGGACTATGACAGCGCGGCTACAAGGCGGGTAGACAGGAAGGGGGAACCTCCCATCCGTTCCTTTTTTGCCAGGATGTTTTACCGCCTGATCCGGAAAATTTCTGACATAGATATTGTGGACGGAGCCAGGGATTTCCGGCTGATGAACCGAAAAATGAAGGACGCTATTGTGTCCATGACGGAGTACAACCGGTTTTCCAAGGGGATTTTCGGCTGGGTGGGCTTTCGTACCAAGTGGATCCCCTTTGAGAACGTGGAGCGGGCGGCGGGGGAGACTAAGTGGTCGTTCTGGAAGCTTTTAATCTATTCCATAGAGGGAATTGTGGCGTTCACTACGCTGCCTCTCTCCATCGCTGCCTATCTGGGGCTGATTTTTTGTCTGGTAGCCTTTTTCATGGTGCTGGTGGTGATCGCCAAGACGCTGATGTTCGGGGATCCGGTAGGAGGATGGCCGTCTCTCGCCTGTATCATTTTGTTTGTGGGAGGCATTCAGCTACTCTGCGCCGGCATTGTGGGAAAATATCTGGCGAAAATTTATCTGGAGGTGAAGCACAGACCTCTCTATCTAGTGGCTGAAGATAATTTAAAGGACGATTTAAGAGAGAAGGGGGAGGAATAATGGCGTTTCAATTTCTTTCTTTTATCAGAGAAAACAGGGCGGGCGCTTTGCTGTCAGGAGCGGCCGCCCTCTGTACGTATGGGGCCTGGATGACCAGGCAGGATATTACCGTTGACACAGAGATTATGATGGCAGATCCGGACGCCATGATGAATTCATGGCTGGGAATTAACCGGTTTGGCCTGGTATTTACCAAGCATCTGTTCGGCCAGGCTGCGTTTCATCCTGTGATCTCCCGTGTGCTTACTGTGATTTTATTGTGGATAACAGCCATGGTTTTATCCTTTTTTGTGCATAAGTGGAGCGGCGGACAGAAGAGATTCCGCCTGTTTTCGGCTGTGTTTCCGGTTGTTTATGTGACTGCTCCCTGCTTCGCGGAGCAGCTCTATTTTGTGCTGCAGTCGGCGGAGGTGGTTTTCGCCATGCTGCTCTGCGTCCTGGCGGCATACGGAGCCGGACAATTTGCCTTTTTTGGAGGAAAATGGTTCTGGGCGGCAGGCTCGATTCTTCTTCTGGTTTGGGCCTTTGGAACGTACCAGGCCATGGCGGCTGTGGCGGCGTCTCTGATTGTGATCCTTTTTATGACCGTTTATCTGGGGGAAAATGGCAAAGAACAGGACAGGCAGCGGTTTGGCTGGCTTTTGGCAGGCGTGAAGCTGGCGGCTGTCTTTGTCATTGGATTTGTCCTTTACATGGCGGCCGCCGCGGCAGTCCGCACGCTGTCCGGAGGCAGCGAGGCCTATGTGGCAGATATGATGCACTGGAAAAAGGACGGATTTAACGTCTGCGTCCACTGGATTGCAGGAGAGCTCAGGCGGGTGTTCGACTGCTACTACGTCATGTTCCGGCCGGAGTTCGGCTGGGCGGTTCTCTTATTTTTTATCTCATCCCTGGTGTGGATGAGGTGCAGAAAAAGGCCGGGAAAGCTATGGTATCTGGCGGCGGTATGCGTCTTTTTGCTGTCTCCGTTTTTAATGACCCTTGTGGCAGGGTATTACCAGCCTATCCGTGCCCACCTGGTATATCCCCTGGTATTCGCCTCTGCTCTCTCCTTCCTGACGGCTTTTCTCTGGCCAGAGGAAGGAAAAGGAGCGGTTCGGTGGAGAAAAAGAGCCGCATCTGCGGCAGCAGCTCTGTGCCTTCTTATTTCGTGGAGCCAGGCGAAGGACACAGCCGCATTGTTTGAGACCATCCATCAGGTATCGGAGCAGGATATCAGCCTGACGCGGGAAATCTATGAAAAGGCCGGGGAGACGGCAGAGGAGGAAGGAAGAGACATCGAGGACTGCACGTTTATTTTTCTGGGGAAACGGGAGGCGGAGCTTCCCCCAGAAGCCCTGAGAGGTGATGTGATCGGCTGTTCCTTCTACCAGTGGGACGCTGAAAGTCCCATGGGAATTTCCAGAAGAATTTACGATCTGATGCAGACGCTGCAGCTGCCGTCCGAGGAGCCGGTGCTCTCCAGATACCTGGATTCTCTGCCTTTTGCAGGGGAAATGACCAGTTATCCGGAGAAGGGGAGCATCAGAATGGATGAGGACACGGTGATTGTAAAGCTGTCAGAATGATTAAATATACAAAAAAACCAGTAATTATATTATTTTCAAATTTTTTAAAATCATATATAATGAGAGGAGATGCTATATAGAAAGGTTGTGCATAAATGTTTCACAAAAGGATTCTGACCAGAAGAGATAAATTCCTTCTTTTGTCTCTGATTCCTGTTTACTTTATTGTCTGCGGCTTTATTCTCCAGCCCTTTTCGGAGATCTGGCCCGGGATAGCTACGCTGATCAAGGAGCCGGATTTCCTGATTACCGACTATTTCGTGGTAGGCGGAGTGGGAGCCGCTTTTCTGAACGCAGGCGTTCTCACGCTTCTCAGTATTGCCCTTATCTATTTTCTGGATATGGAGATGGACGGACATACTATCACGTCCGCCTGCCTGATGTTTGGATTTTCCCTGTTTGGAAAAAATCTGTTCAATATCTGGGCGATTATGCTGGGTATCTGGCTTTACGCCAAATATCATAAAACCCACATGTCTCATTATGTCTATGTGGGGCTTTACGGAACCAGCTTGTCCCCCATTATCACACAGCTGATGCACATCGGAGATCTTCCGGTTGCAGCCAGGTTTTTCCTGGCTCTTACGGCGGGAATAACGATCGGATTTCTGCTTCCGCCTCTGGCGGCTCAGGTTCACCACGCCCATCAGGGATATTCCCTGTACAATGTAGGCTTCGCCGGGGGAATCATTGCCACGGTTATCGTGTCTCTCCTGAAATCGTTCGGAATCACAGTGGAGAGCCGTCTGATCTGGTACACAGGAAGCGATTTCCTGTTTTTTACTATTCTATCAATCCTTTTTCTTGGCATGGCCGCGGGAGCCTTTTACTTCGGAGGGCGCGGCGTGGTGGAGGAATATTCGAAAATTCTTCACAGCTCCGGCCACGGCGGTTCGGATTACCTGAGGGACAACGGCGGTCCTGCCACCGTTTTAAATATGGCGGTAAACGGCTTTATGGCCACGCTTCTGGTGCTGATTGCAGGAGGCGATTTAAATGGGCCTACGATCGGAGGAATTTTTACTATTGTGGGATTCAGCTCCACTGGAAAACACATCCGCAATATATTTCCCATCATGGCGGGCGTGTATCTGGCAGGGCTTACCAAGCGGTGGAATATCAGCGATCCGTCGCCGATGTTAGCGTTTCTCTTTTCCACCACGCTGGCTCCCATCTCAGGAGAATTTGGCTGGCTGTCCGGACTGGTGGCCGGTTTCCTCCACTCCTCGGTGGCCTTAAACGTGGGAATTGTATATGGGGGAATGAATCTTTATAACAACGGCTTCGCCGGAGGAATGGTGGCCATTTTCATGGTTCCCGTCATCCAGTCTGTCAGGGACAGAAGAGCGAGGGCAAAAGAGGAGGAGGCTCTGGAATAGAGCCTCCTCCTCTTTTGCCATTTTTTGTTTATTTTCTGTACCGGGCCAGGCAGGCGCAGACCTCCTGCCTTCTCGGGCGTGCAAAGCCGGACGCCGCGTAGCCGCCTCCCTTGCTTTTCTTTAAGAAGGAGGAGAAGCCTTCGCTTTCCCACATCTCTTCCAGCACGTCCGCTATCTGGGCAATGCTTTTTTCGCCGTCTGCCAGGACGGAGCAGGCGTACCGGAGAACGTAGGCCAGAGCCGCCGTCTGCTCAGAATCTGCGATCTGTTCTACATAGTGGAGATTTACCGTGTTTTTATCAATGGAGAAGGAATCTCTGTCAAAGCATTTGATTTTTGCGTCCGAGACACGTTTTCCATTGACACGGTAGGGCCGTGAAAGCTCTGGAAGGCGGAAAGCCGGGGCTTCTTCCTGGGATTTCAGCGGAGACGGGAAGGCGTTTAACGTCTCCTTTACCTTGCCTGTAATGTCCACAGGGCGGTAGCTGTCCATCTGTATGACTGTGTCCGCGATGTGGAAAAACGCGCCGGAGCTTCCGGCAACCAGGATCGTGGAAATACCGCATGTTTCAAACAGCTGTCTGGCCCGCTCGATAAACGGGGTAATGGGTTCCTTTTTGCGGTGGATGACCTGCTGCATCAGCTCGTCCCGGACCATAAAGTTGGCGGCGCAGGTGTCCTCATCGATGAGGAAGGCGCGGCAGCCGGAGAACATGCCTTCCACAATTCCGGCAGCCTGGGAGGTGGATCCGCTGGCGTCCTCGGTGGTGAAATGGCAGGTGTCCTTTCCGTTTGGAAGATCATTGATAAACAGGGAAATATCGGTGTCTTCGATGTAGCGTCCATCCTCCGCCCGCAGCTTGACTGCTGTGGAATCAGTGATTACATACTCCCGCCCATCCCCTGCAATGTGGCTGTAAACGCCCATTTCCAGGGCCTTTAAAAGGGTGGACTTGCCGTGGTAGCCGCCTCCGGCAATGAGGGTAATGCCTTTCGGGATTCCCATGCCGGTAAGGACGCCCTTATGGGGAAGGGTCAGCTCTATCCGGAGAGAATCAGGAGACTGGAAGGAAACGCAGCCTTTTAACGGCAGATCCGACACTCCGCTCTGCCTTGGAAGGACAGAACCGTCCGCCACAAAGGCTGCCAGATTCAATCGTTCCAGTTCGCTGCGGATAAACTCCTGATCATCGGCCAGATCCGCCCTCTTTTGGATCTCGTCAGCGGGAAGAGAGGTGCAGAGCAGAGATTTTCTGACGCAGGCCGGAATAAAATCGAAGAGGATTTTCTCCAGCTCTCTGGCGTTAATTGTGCGGCCATTGGCCGGGAAGCCGACATGGAAGCGGAGCCAGACGCCGTCCCCGGAGATTTCACAGGCAGTTCGGGACAGGATTTCCTGTCCGCAGCGGGTGACGGAAATCAGGCCGCTTTTGCCGGAACCCTTGGCCTGGAAATTAAAATGAGCCGCTTCCTTTCCAAACTGGCGGATCAGATAATCCTCAAGCGCCGTTTTTCTGGCGTCCGTGCCGTAGAGAGAGGCGTCGAAGCCTGCCGTCTTGTGCGGGACGAACACGCTTAAATGGGAAGGAGAGGCGAAGGGATCCCCCTGCACATGGTCAATGGAAAGCTGAAAACCGGGAAAGCGGTAAATACCGGCCAAAGACTTGTAGGCCGGGTAGCTTTTATGGTCAATGGAGAGAAGGAGAGTCCGAAGCTCCTCAGAGGCCTTCAGTACTCTGGGTCTGTCCGGGGTGGAGATTCGGCCGGCTTCCCTGCCGTTTCTATTGTCTCCTTCGCGTCCGCCGCCGTTTCCGTTCCGGCGGCCTCTGTTTCTATAGGAATCGTATGGTGCCATAGTCAAATACCTGTTCCTTTCTGTTTCATTTCTTGATACCAGTATACCATTCATTTGCAGGGGCGGGAAGGCCTTCGCCACATTTCAATTTTCACAGATAGGGTGGGCGGATAGAAAAAAGTGTGATATAATGTACCACATCAGCAGAAAAGCAGGCGTCTGCGAAGCAGACAGGAAGCGCAGAGCGCGGGTTTGCATTTTGTCTGCATAATAGGGGGAAACTATTCATAGGAGGAAAGTTTTAGGATGAGCAAAGGATATTTTCATGTCTTCCACGATCCGGAGGATGGCTTCATATCAGGAAAGGCGAAGGATGTGGCGAGAGACATGGTCGTCAGAGGGGCATTTAAGCCTTACGGATGGCTGGAGATTCTGATTTGGACTGGAATTTCCATGTTTCTTTCTGTAAAGCTGTGCGATCATTTTCAGGTTGAGAGCGGCATTGTTAGAATTATCATATGGCCGTTTTTGGGAATTTTATTCTATCTGGCATCCAGAGGCATATTTTTCCTGTCTGCCTGGATCACATCAAAGAAAAATGCAGGAAATCCGCAGTTTCGCCATTCATTCCGCCAGTATCTCTGGTTTGGCGACGGCAGTATGTTTACGGAATCCGATGATTCCAGATTGGATGTGTCTTACAGGAGGATCGAAAGCCTGGAATGTGAAAACAGCCGATTTATCCTGAATATGGAAGCAGGAAAACGGATTGTTCTGGAAAAGAAAAATTTTCTGGAGGGCAATCCCAATGATTTTGAATCATTTCTTCGGGGAAAAATGGCAGAGGAGGCTTCTCTGGAGCTGAAGGAGGACGCGCCGAGAGCCGAAGTTCTGGAGAGCGAGGATGGTATTTACCGCTTATATAAGGCGGCAGAGTGGAACCGGATTCAGTCCGGAAGAGAGAAGTATCCCGTCAGCATGTATTTGATGGTATTTCTCTGCGTCAGCGCGGCGTTCACCTTTATCAATATGACTTTAAAGGAAATTACGCTTCCGTTTGGCATTTACCTGACAGTAGAGGCGGTGTTTGCCGCAGTCTGCGCAGCACATTATTTCCTGAAAAATAAGCAGGCCAGAAGTGAAAAAGCCCTGAGAAAGGCAGCTGCCAAGGAATGGAACCAGATAAAAGGAAAAGCAGACGGGATGAGAAAAGATCTGGTGTTTTTTAAGAATGGTTTCAAGGTTCAGACAGAGGAGTATATTACTTCCTACGATTACAGAAATGTCAATACGGTCATTGCGTCAAAAGATACTCTCGTGGTGTCGGGAGAAGGTTTCTTTTTCGTTGCCCTCATGGGAACTGAGACAGACGGGTATTACGAAATGAAAAAACTGATAGAAAGCGGATCAAGCCTGAAGGTTCAGGTAATGGAATAAGATAATAAAAAAGAATGTTTTTCTGTTTCATATCACTAAGAGTGAATGGGAAAAACATTCTTTTTTATTGCTGTTTTACTTCCAGAATTGATTCAGCTGTCTTTCAGCCTCCTCTTCAGAAAGGGAAAACTGCTTTTTCAAAGAAAGAAGAGCTGCTTCCCTGGAAGCGCCCAGATCCTGGAAAGCCTGAATTAAGGCTGCGATACCCTGGATTTTACCCAGCTCAATGCCCTGAGCTTTGCCTAATTCAATGCCCTGAGCTTTACCCAACTTCAGTCCCTCTTCCTTTCCGGATTCAAACTCCGCCTTTTTAATCAGCTCCCGTTCCCGTTCTTCATCATATTCAAAAATGCTCATAGCTACTACCTCCGCCCGTGATTTTAAAAGAAAATCTGCCAGGATTCCTTCGCTGATACATTCCTCCACCGCCCGGTTGACTGCTGTGTTCATATCCATCTGAGAGGCGTAGGAACGGACCCGGGCCACATAGAGGGAATATTCCTTTAACAGCCTGCAGGCGTTCATCAGCGTCTCGTTGCAGCCAGCGTTGATGTTCAGCACCGTCACCTTCAGCTCCAGCTCCGGCTCCCTGGTCTGCTTTTCAAAGGAATCCGACAGCTTTAAGATGATCTTTTCCGCCTGGTCCGGCATCCTGCCGTTGCAGAAAACAAGGAATCTGGGAACCGGCAGCTTCACCAGCCGGGAGGAATAGAGAGTTTCCTTTCGAATCAGCTGCTCATACTCCTTTGCCACGTAGAAGAGATCTCTTAAGGGCATGTTAGGATTCCAGGTGGACTGATGTTCGTAAAGATTCAGCTCCAGGTTAATGAGAAACGCCAGATCGTTCTTCATATTCATGTAAATGGCGTTTTCTAAGGTTACAATCTCCAGCTGTGACGCGTCCTTGTAGTCCGTCTGTCCTACCGCGTTGTAGAGAGACAGAAGAGCCTCTTTCTCTTGAAAGAGCATACGAAACAGCGTATCCTTGTAGCTGCGGTTAACTGGTCTTTGAAGCTCTGCCTGCTGAGATGCTTCAAAGGGCTGAGACTGTACCTGCTGCCAGCCTGCCGAATTTTCACTTCTGCTGTGTTGTTTCTGATTCATTTGACCTCCTTTTGCAGGAGCTTCCAGAATGAAAATCTCCTGCTCTGATATAAATTTGGGAAAAAGCATAGATTTTCTGATATTCTGAAAGATAGGAATCAGAGAAATAGGAACCTGGAACCAGGTTCGAAGTGGTGAAATGTATGCTTTTGTCATTTTATTATACCATGCCAAAGAGGAAACTACAACGAAAACCGGCCTGATTTCTACACCAAACGCAGGAATGAATACGGTTTTCTTAAATTATTTGCACAGTAGGCCAAAACGGCAGGCCTTGCAGCTAGCTACGTTTTCTGCTCGATTCGTGCATCCATGATCTGCCATTCGCGAAAACTCGCCTTACGGCTCAAACATTTCGCCCGGTGGCAGAAATCAGTACGGGTCTCCCTGCGAAAGCCCCGCCATTATCGCCCAGCCTGCATTTTGGGCCTAAGCAGTGTCACATTGCGGTTAATAGTTACTGCTGAGTCTTACATATCTGGTGCAGACAGCATTAAATTTCTTTCATACCAGCTCCCCCCTATACGCCAGGAAAAATTTTCGGTGCCTTTAAAGTGGAACAAGAAAATTTTTCCTGGCGCATCTGTTTTCGGTGCTTTTAAACGTGTTTCCTAGCGCAGTTCTTCCCTCTGATACACAAGCCTGCCGCCCAGAATCGTGGCGTCTACCTGTACCTCCTTCAGCTCCTCCGGATCGACGGCGCAGGGATCGCGGTCTAAAATAACCAGATCGGCTAGTTTTCCCTCTGTAATGGAACCTTTGATATTTTCTTCAAAAGCGGCGTAAGCGCCGTTGATCGTGTAGAAACGAAGCGCCTCCATGACCGTTACCTTCTCGTGGGGGTTCCAGGGGGCCAGTTCCGGGTGTTCCAGGCATTTTCTGGTGACAATGGCGTAAATTCCACAGAATACGTTAGGCGTTTCTACCGGGATATCGGAGCTGGCGTTTAAATTTACCCCCAGATCGGTCAGCGTGCGCCATGCATGGCAGTATTTCGCCCGGCTGCCCAGGCGTGCTTCCATAATGGGAATATCGGTTGAAGTGGAAGCGGGCTGGATATTGATATTCAGTCCTAATTCTGCAATTTTCTTATAGAGCGCCAGATTTCCTACCTGTCCGTGGACCAGGCGGTGACGGTGGTTTTCCCTGGGGAAATCATGCAGAACGCGCTCATAGGCGTTTAATACCTGCTCTAAGGCTCCGTCGCCGATGGTGTGAATGCAGACCTGCATACCGTCGCAGTGAGCTTTTCTGATGTTGTCATACAGCTCCTGATCCGTATAATAATAGATTCCGGTATTGCCGGGCGCGTCAGAATACGGATCCTTCATTCCGGCGGTGCGGGCGCCCATGGTTCCGTCCGCCCACTGCTTCATGGGGCCGATGTGATAGAAATCATGCCCCATTCCAGTGCGCAGAGAACATCCTTCCAGGAATTCATCGATCTCCTTTCCTGTAGGAAGTGAGATTTTCTGGTAAATGCGAACGGGAAGCTTTTTCTCGGCGGCCAGCTCCTGGTAAGCGTGATAAATGTCCATGAAATTGCCGGGATAGCCTAAATCATAGGTATCTTCCGTATGCACCGTTGTCACTCCCCAGCGGAGCATTTCCTCTCCGCCACGGACAATGGCTTCCTTCAGCTCCTTTCTGGCAGATTCCGGATTTCTCTGTTTTTTGAACCATTCCAGAGCTGCCTCCCGGATCACGCCGTTTGGCTCTCCGTCCGCTCCTTTGTCAAACTGTCCGCCGGGAAGATACGTTTCCCTTGTCACCTTTGCGTCAGCCAGAGCCATGGTATTGGCGATTCCCACATGGCCGCAGGTGCGGATAATCAGGATCAGATGCTGGCTGGATACGTTGTCCAAATCCTCTTTGGTTGGAAACGCGCCGTCTGAAAACAGGTTCTGGTTCCATCCCCGGCCGAATACCCATTCTCCCGCCGGGATCTGTTTTTCTTCAATAAAGTGTTTGATCCGCCTGCACATTTCCTCGCGGGAACGGCAGTTTTCCAGATTTACATATCTCAGGGAATTGCCATAACCCACCAGATGGGTATGGGTGTCGTTAAAGCCTGGAACGACGGTGCGTCCCCCCAGATCGATAACCTGGGTATGCTCTCCCTGCCATGCTTCCATCTCCTGATTGGAGCCGACCTTTGCGATTTTATCGCCGGAGATGGCGACGGCTTCCTCTACACGGCCGTCCATGGTGTAAATGCAGGCGTTTTTAAGAATCAAGGTTGTCTGCGGCATAAAAATTCCTCCTTCCTGAAGTGCCGGCGTACAGGTCCGCGTCTTTCCGTATGCCGGTGTTTAACAGATACAGGTAATAATAGATACCAGTGTAATAGAGCAAATTTTATGCCATAAAAAACGCAAAAAATTTTGCATTAATTCAGGCGGTATTTTTCGATTTTATAGGAAAGCGTCTGCCGGGAAATCCGGAGCAGCCGGGCGGCTTCCGTGATGCTGTCAGTTCTTTCGAGGGCCCGGCGGATGGCTTCTTTTTCGTAGGCGGCCGTGTTTTCGGTGAGGGACAAATGTTCATCATAGAAATAACCGGAAAGGCATTCTCTCTCTCCAGTCCTCTCTTCCCTGTTTTCGGAGAGCTTTTTTGTACGTGCGGCCAGACGTCCGGCGTTCCCCTCTCCGGCCCTGGCTTCTTCCATGTCGTTTTTCCCTTTCCTGACCCTTCCGTCTGGCGCTGGAGCTGCCGGCAGGGACGGCCCTGGGAAACAGCCGGAATTTTCCTGAGGAAAGATCTGAGGTTCCAGATCTTCCTGCAGAATATCGGGCAGATCGCCCATGTTGATGATATTGCCCTGGCAGAGATTGAAGGCGTACTCCAGGGTATTTTTCAGCTCCCGTACGTTTCCCTTCCAGTTATAGTTTTGAAAGGTCATCTTCACCAGCGCGCTGACGCCCCGGATGGATTTTCCCATAGTCCGGTTGAAATGATTGATAAAATAGTCGGTGAGTATCATCACGTCCGGCTTTCTGTCCCGCAGAGGCGGAATGTCGATTCTCACCACGCAGATTCGGTAGAACAGATCCGTGCGCATCAGCCCGGCCCGCAGCACCTCGGCGGGGCTTTTGTTCATAGCGCAGATAATTCTGGTGTGGAAATGGGTGCTTTTCGCGCTTCCGATTCTCCGGACCTGCTGTTCCTCTATGGCCTTCAGAAGCTTGGCCTGCATGGAAATATCCATGGAATTGATCTCATCGAGAAACAGAGTTCCGCCGTCTGCCAGTTCAAACAGCCCTTTTCTGTTTTCCGCTCCTGTGAAGCTGCCTTTTTCCACGCCGAAGAAGATACCTTCCAGAAGCGATTCCGGGATCGCCGCGCAGTTCTGGGAGATAAAAGGCTTTTTGGCCCGGTGGGAGCAGGTGTGCAGAGACTGGGCGAACAGCTCCTTTCCCGTTCCCGTCTCCCCGTAGAGAAGCACGGGAGAATCATTGTTGGCGATCAGGGCGCACCGCTCCTTCAGGGCGATCATAATGGGGTCCTGGGAAATAATGTCGTCCAGAGTATACAGCTCTCCCTGACGCCGCTTGGGAAGCCCCTTCCCGGCCCTGTATTTGTCATAAAAAATGGTGGAGGTCATAGCCCCCACGACCTCGCTTCCGGCTAAGAGCGGAATGGTGGACGATACGATGTCCAACAGCTCCCCCTTGCAGTTGTGGATCACCTGCCGTTCGTCAAAGCGGGGAACCCCGCTTTCAATCACCCGCATAATAGAGCTGGTCTGGTTGTCCAGCTCCGGGTACACCTCCGTCACGTGCATGCCGATGGCTTCGTCCGATAAAAAACCCTCGTGAAACCATTTCAGATATTCTACATAGCCGTATTTGTCGCAGACCAGCACCCCGTCTGTGTCCTCGTACAGCTGTCTGGCCTGGACTAGAGCATTTGTAATCATAGTTTTCCCCTCTCCTGACATTTCTTTGGGTTCAGTGTAGCATAAAAGCTATGATGCCGAAAATATTTTTGCTTTCTACAGGATTGTGCAAAAATTTAAGCGGAAATTTTCTGTATTCAGAAGAATAATAATAGAAAATCTGATATATTGTTAGAAAAAAATGGAAATCGTTTCCTGATTTGGCAGTAATACAGGCCTTCTCAGGTGTGGCATAAAAGTTGCTTTATTCATAGACATCGGGTTATAAAACTATATTTTGCAGAATGGAGGATAATACATGAAACTCTATCAAAACGGCGTCATTCTCACCATGGATGCAGAGGGCAGCCGGGCGGGAGCGATGGCAGTGGAGGGGGACCGCATCGTTCAGGTGGGCGAAGAGGAGGAGCTGAGACGGGCGTTTCCAGAGGCTGAGATCGCCGATCTGGGCGGAAAAACCGTGATGCCCGGCTTTATTGAAAGCCATGTCCACCTGCTCAACTATGCCTACAGCCTTACAAAGATCGACTGCGCACCGATGAAATCGTTAAAAGAGCTGGTAGAGGCCAGCCGGGAGTACATACGGGAAAAACAGATTCCGCTGGGAACCTGGGTGCTTGGAAGAGGCTGGAACCAGACCTTTTTCGAGGAGAAGAGAAATCCCACGATTGCGGATCTGGACGCTGTCAGCACGGAACATCCGATTGTGTTTACGAGAGTCTGCGAGCACATGGTGGTGGCCAACTCCATGGCTTTATCCCTGGCGGGAATTACGAAGGACAGCGAAAATCCGGAAGGCGGCGAAATTGAGCGGGACGAGAATGGAAACCTGACCGGACTTTTGAAGGAGACAGCCCGCTACCTGGTCTACAGCATTATACCGGAAAAGTCGGTGGAAGAGATTAAGGAAATGCTGGTAAACGCCATTTCCATCGCCTCTTCCCTGGGGCTTACCACCATGCACTCCGACGATTTCGAGACCTTTTCTGATAAGGACTGGAGAAAGGTGATGAGGGCTTACCGGGAGCTGGAGCAGGAGGGGCGGCTGAACGTCAGAATCCGCGAGCAGTGTCTTCTGCCTCAGATTGACAGGCTGAAGGAGTTTATCAAGGAGGAAATTGCAAAGCGCCATGATACGCCTATGGTGCAGGCGGGCCCGTTAAAGCTTCTGACAGACGGATCTTTAGGCGGCCGGAGCGCCTACCTCAGAGCGCCCTATGCGGACGCGCCGGATACCAGAGGAATCGCCGTATTTACCCAGGAAGAGCTTGACGAGCTGGTTGTGACGGCCCACCAGGCGAAGATGGGAGTTGTGTGCCACGCCATTGGAGACGGCGCCATGGAGATGTGCATGGACGCTTTCTTAAAGGCCCAGAAGGAAAGGCCGGACCGCGACGCCCGCTTCGGCATTCTTCATCTGCAGATTACCCAGCCGGATCTCACCAGGCGGTTTAAGGATCAGAATATTATCGCCTACATGGAGCCAGTGTGCTTAAACAGCGATCTGCACATTACAGAGAGCCGGGTGGGAGCAGAACGTCTGCCGTCTACTTATAATTACAGAACGCTGTGCGATATGGGAGTGGCGTATACCATGAGCTCCGACTGCCCGGTAGATTCCCTGAACCCCTTTGACAGCCTGTTCGTGGGAGTCAACCGCTGCGATTACCACGGATATCCGGAAGGGGGCTGGATGCCTGAGGAAAAGCTGACCGTAGATCAGATGCTGCGGGGCTTTACCATAAATGGAGCCTTCGCTTCCTTTGAGGAGAACGTGAAGGGATCCCTGGAGCCGGGAAAGCTGGCGGATTTCGTGATCTTGTCCCAGGATCCTACCCAGTGTGATCCGAAAAAGCTTCGGGATATTTTTGTAGAGGAAACGATTCTGGGAGGACGGACAGTCTACCGGAAATCATAAAAAGATAAAAGCTATTTATTAAGGAGGATGTTTATGAGTAAGAAAAACGAGCCTAACCCAAAACCTAAGGCGGACGTGAACGATGCAGGCGCTTCCGGAGCGGAATTCAGACCGTCCTTCGGCGCAGCCGTGATCTGCGTCGTGTCTCTGATCGTCTTCATGGCAGTGTCCATTTTCTTCTTTGACCAGAAGATGCACGTCGCCATGATGACGTCTCTGGGAGTAACGCTGCTTGTGCTGAAAATTGAGAAATGTCCGTGGAGCAAAATTGAGAAGGCCATTATACGCGGCGGCGAGCTGATGATTCCGACGGCCATGATTCTCTACAGCATCGGAGCTCTGATGGGAGCGTGGATTGCCAGCGGAACGGTGCCTATGATTATCTACTGGGGACTGAAAATTATTTCCCCATCCATGTTCTTAGCTACCGCCTGTCTGGCCTGTATGCTGACCTCACTGGCAACCGGTTCCTCCTGGTCCGCCATCGGAACAGCAGGTGTGGCTCTGATGGGCGTAGGAATGGGACTGGGCGTAAATCCGGCCATGACAGCCGGAGCTATCGTTTCCGGAGCTGCTTTCGGCGACAAAATGTCCCCTCTTTCCGATACCACGAATCTGGCTCCGGCCGTTGCCGAGGGCGACGTATTTGACCACATTAAGGCCATGTTTTTCACAACGACACCCAGTATTATCATCGCGTTAGCCGTTTTCCTGGTGCTGGGCTTCAAGTTTTCCGGCACTGCGGAGAGTGATACCATTCAGAGCATTTTAACTGCCCTTGAGTCGAATTTCAATCTGAACCTGCTGACGTTAATTCCTCCGGTTTTAGTTATCACTCTGGCCATCTTAAAGAAACCGGCCTTCCCGATCCTTCTGATCTCTGGCGGCACGGCGGCTCTGATTGCAATGGTTGTCCAGGGATATTCCTTAGGCGAGCTGTTCAGCATCATGGAGGGCGGATTCGTATCTGAGACAGGAAATCCTGGCATTGACAGCCTTCTCTCACGAGGCGGACTGTTAAATATGAACTACACCTGTTCTCTGGGTATTATCGCTATGGTATACGGCGGCATTTTAGAGCATCTGGGCTTCCTGGAGGTATGTTTGGAGAGAATGAAGTTCGTCAGCAAATCAGTGGGAACGCTGGTCTGCTCCACGGTTGTCAGCTGTGTGCTCTTTAATATCATCACAGCCAGCCAGTACATGTCCATTATCCTGGGCGGACGCCTCTTTATCGGAGAGTTCAAGAAGAAGGATATGCTTCCGCAGACCCTGTCCCGGTGTCTGGAGGACGGCGGAACCGTAACCTCCCTGATTGTGCCGTGGAACGTGGACGGCGCCTTCGCAGGAGCTACGCTGGGCGTGCCGGTGCTCTCCTTCCTGCCGTTTGCCGTATTTAACTGGATTGTTCCGATTGTGTCCATAACCTTTGGCTTCCTGGGCAAATTCCAGTGGAAGACAGGAGAGATTAAATCGACCAGAACCTACAGAGATTCGGTTGAGTCATAGGTATGTAATATAGAAGAGGGAATGTTTCTGCGCTCCACTGGAAGTCGCTGGAAACATTCCCTCTTCTATTTTACGGAGACAGCAGAAAGAAGCTGGAAAACTTCTCCCTCTCTGGTAAGATACATGGCAGAAATGTTCCCTTTGTTAAAGAAAAAAGCAGATCTCTCATTCCTCAGAACAGGCAAATCTGCTTTTTTCCAATCTTCATTTACCTCTTTTACGCCTCGTCCTGTGTAAACTTCTTAAACACAATGCTTCCGGCAAAACCTGCCAGGGTTCCGCCGACTGCGCCGAGAGCCAGAGCTATGAGCACCTTGACCGGCGGGTTAAAGGCAAACGGAGCTAACAGTCCTGGAATAGGGGACGCGGTTCCAGGCGCGTTGTTTACGATGCCGAGCAAAGCCGCTGCGATGCCGGCCAGACCTCCGCCGAAGAAGTTCGATCCGTAGATGGGAATGGGGTGGCGCGTAATGATGTGGGCCTGGGTTAAGGGCTCCAGCATAACGGCCGCGATATTGCTTGGTTTTCCCAGCTTTAACTGGGCGAAGATGATTCCGTTGGTAAAGGAACCTCCGAAGCAGGCGATAGCTGCGATTCCCATGGGAAGCCCGGTCAGTCCCAGCATGGCGGTGAGCGCCATGGAGCTTAGCGGCGACGTACAGATCATCTTAATAATTCCGCCTAAGAGAAATCCCATCAGGACAGGGGACTGGTCGGTGGCAGCGGTGATCGTATTTCCGATATATCCCATAGCCGCGTTGACAACCGGATCGGTGAGAAAGGCAATGCCTCTGGCGATGGGAGCCAGAAGCAGAGCGCCCAGAATGGTGTCGAGGCCGGCTGGAAGGTGCTTTTCAATCACAGGAGCAATAAAGCCGATCAGATATCCGACTACAAAGCCCGGAAGGATACTGTAGCCTCCCACTGCAACGCCCGCTACAACCGCGAACAGGGGATTGGCCCCCATGCTGATAGGAATCAGGATAGCGGAAGCGACTCCGCCCAGGCTTCCGGATACAGAGCCTACCTCGCCGAGAAACGCAGAGCCTAACAGATCGCCGGAAATGTATCTGTGAACTGCCTCTACCAGAAAGGTAGCCACAGCTGCATTTGCCAGACCGGACATGGCTGCAGAGCCTTTCGGAGCTTTCATGCTGAACAGAGAAAAGCCGGCCAGCGTGAGCAGCAGCAGTCCCATGCCTAGAAAAATAGTTGTCATACGTAATACCTCCCAAAATTTGTGCAAAATGCCGTGTTAAAAGGCCGATAAAAAATATAATACTATAAAAAGGTAAAAGTGAAAAGGGAGAGAGTGAGAAAAAACGTGACTAAATTTGTAAAAACATGAAGAAAACTGTAGAAATGTATACAATATGCACAAAAATCAGGGTCAGAATCCGGAAAATGGAATTCTGCCCTTGATTTTTTGAAAGCCGGCTAAAAAATGTCGTACTTTTTCATTTTTCTCCAGAGAGTAGCCGGGCTGATGTTAAGCTGCTCTGCCGTCTCCTTTCTGCGTCCTCTGTTTTTGCGAAGCGTTTCCAGAATGCGTTCTTTTTCGCAGAGAACCATGGCCGAATCGAGGGAGGAAACGCTGCAGCCGGAAGAGGAGGCCTCTGAAGCGGGATCCGGGAAGGCCGGTTCTTTTGAACCGCAGTCCGGCAAAGCGCTGGAGAAGGGAAGGTGGAGAATGTTTGCCAGCTGGGACGCCTCTATCATATCTCCGTCGGACAGCGTAATCGTCCGCTCCAGCAGATTGAAGAGCTGACGTATATTTCCGGGATAGGGCTGGGCCTCTAAAAGCCGGACTGCCTCTGGAAGGAAGGTGACAGGATGGTTCTGCTTTCCGTTGTATGCCTTGATCAGCAGGGGAATATCGCCGGTTCTCTCCCGCAGAGGAGGCAGGCGCAGCTCCAGCACGTTCAGGCGGTAGAGCAGATCCTCCCGGAACAGCTTCTGGCGCACCAGCTCTTCCAGATCCTTGTTGGTGGCGCTGATAATCCTAATATCCACCGGAATGATTTTATCGTCTCCCAGGCGGCAGACCTCCCGCTCCTGAAGCACGCGCAGAAGCTTGGCCTGCACGTTTAAATCCATTTCCCCAATCTCGTCCAGAAATACGGTTCCTCTGTGAGCCATCTCGAAGATACCCATTTTCCCCTCTTTGCTGGCTCCGGTGAAAGCGCCCTTCACATATCCGAACAGTTCGCTCTCCAGGAGAGACTGAGGAAGGGCCGCGCAGTTGATGGCTACAAACGGCTCGCTGCAGCGGGAGCTGGCATTGTGGATGCTCTGGGCAAACAGCTCCTTTCCCGTTCCGGTTTCCCCTGTGATCAGCACAGAGCTCTGGGAACGGGCGTATTTTTTCGCCAGCTGTATGGTTTCCTGAAAAACAGGACTGTTTCCGATCATATCGTGGAAGTGGTTTTTGGCCGTGTAGCCCCTCTTGCCCTGGCTCAGGCGCAGCCGTTTTTCGGCCATCTGAATGCTGTTTTCGCTGGAAACAATCACTACAATGCTTTTCAGTCTTTTATTGACGATGACAGGAAGATATTCGGCCACATAGGTATCGTATCCCACATGGAGAATCTGCTCCTTTTTCGGCGCGGTGCGGGAATCGGCAGGCGTTCTGCCGTCCATCTCCAGATAAAAGGCCGCTTCTCCGGTAAACAGATATTTTTTGACAGACTGGGGCATGTGATCCGCCCTGGCGTTGGAAAAGAGGAGCTTTCCGTTTACGTCGAAATTCATCACAGCATTGGAAATCCTGTTGATGGTAGTGGAAATGGTGGTAAGGAATTCGTCCTTCCGATCCATGGAGGCCAGGATATTTAACGCGCTGTCAATGGCCAGGGAGATATTGGACGGCTCCACAGTCAGAGGAATGTGGCGCAGGCCTAGATCCTGAATCTCGGAGATGGCCCGCTTGACAGAAAAGCCTCCGATTAACGCCTCTGTTCCAGGCCGAAGCTTTTCTTTCAGCTCTTTGATGACAGTGCCGGGGGACTGAGGTTCGATGAGCTGCACGTCCAGGCCGGAGATGCGGCGGAAGGTTTTCATAATATTGTAGGCCCGGTCGAAGCCCACCATGGCCACCCTCTCAGGAGGCGCCCCGGCCGCCAGAAAGGAACTGTAAATTTCCTCGCAGAGGTACGGCACGTTGATGACCGGAACGGAGACGTGCCGCTCGATCAGCTTTGTGTTCCGCCCTCTGCTGATGAAGACGCGGCTTCCCTCCCTCGCAAACTGGAGAGCAAGCTTTAAGGTTCTCTCTCCGGTGGCTTCTGTGACTGTAATGTGATTCTCCAAACGGCGTTCCAGAAGCAGTTCCCTGGCAGTCTGGGCGAAGGTTTCAGAGGCTGCGAAAATAACGATATCTGCCGCCTGGCCCCCAGGAGCGGCGCTGGATAATTTCATAGGTCATTTCCCCCTTGAAATAGATTTGAATTTCATAAATGATAGAAAAAAGATGAATGATTTCTCTCATTTATGAACGATATTGTTAATCAAAGTATAGAAAAAAACAACGGATTTGTAAAGAGATACTGGAAATATAGGAGCATGAAATGTTTTAAAAATGAAATAAAAACAACAAAAGAATGAAATGAAAATGAAATAAATCATTCAAATAAAACAAAAAAGCAGAGAATGAAAGAAGTCCAGGGGGTTTCTTCCCCGGGCTTCTTTTATATTATGCGCGGATTGGAGGGGAAAAAGCCTGAAAAACGGATAAAAATGAAAAAAATCATCAAAAAAAGCATTGTTTGGAAAAGTTGGCACGAAAGTTGCTTATATAAATGAGCAGAAAATAAAAAATGAAATAGAAAGAAGCAGGAGGATTAGGAATATGAGTTTTAAGATTTTACTTCCACAGCCAATTTTAGAGTCAGGAAGACAGTACCTTCTGGACAAGGGCTATGATCTGGTAGACGGTTCTGGATTTGAGGAAGAGGATATTATCAGGGATATCAAGGGCTGCGATGGTATGATTGTCCGCACAGCCAAGATTACGAGAAGGATTCTGGAGGCGGCAGACAGCTTAAAGGTAATCGCCCGCCACGGAGCAGGATTTGACGGCGTGGATCTGGAAGCTGCCAGAGAGAAGGGAATCGTAGTTCTCTACGCTCCAAGGGCAAACAGCCAGTCAGTAGCAGAGCTTGCCATTTTCTATATGCTCCACTGCTCCAGAAATTTCAAGCTGGTTCAGAAGCTCTACAGAGACGATTACCGCTTCGCAAAATTCAATGTAGAGAAGCACGAGTTAAACGGAAAGACTCTGGGTCTGATCGGCGTAGGAAATATCGGCGGCCTGGTTGCAAAGAAGGCGGCTCTTGGCTTTGACATGAAGGTTCTGGCTTTCGATCCGTATGCAAAGGATCTTCCGGATTACATTGAGCTGGCTGGAAGCAGAGAGGAAGTATTTGAGAAGGCAGATTACGTATCTCTCCACGTTCCGGCTACTCCGGAGACGGTGAACAGCGTAGGAGCAAAGGAATTCCAGCTGATGAAGCCGACGGCATTCTTAATCAACACGTCCCGCGGAACAGTAGTAGACGAGGAAGCTCTGATTGAGGCTCTGAAGGAGAAGCAGATCGCAGGAGCAGCCCTCGACGTACTGAAGAAAGAGCCGATGGAGAAGGACAATCCGCTTTTAGACATGGACAACGTAGTGACAGCGCCGCACATCGGAGGAGCTACCAAGGAGGCTTCTTCCCGTTCTTCCTTAATCTGCGCCCAGGGAATCGACGACTTCCTGTCCGGCAGAAAACCGGAGTTCGTAGTGCCGCCGATGAGAGATATGGTGAAATAGGAAGATACTGAAAATTACATATTGAGAGAAGAGCAAGGGAAAGGATGGAACCATCGACACTTACTACAGGGGGTAAGAAAGCCGGCTGTATTTCCGCTTTACAAAGCCTCCCCCTTCCATTATAATAAAACTAGGGAATGAAGTTCTCCCATGGCAAGCCAAAACCGCTGATAGAGCTGATGACTTCTGTGACAACCATCGCAGAAATTGTCAGCTTTTTTGTGTGGTCTGGAAATTACTCTGCCATGAAAAAAGCTTCATTTTTACAAAAACTAAGGAGAAACGATCATGCTTACATCCCTGGCATTTATTTTTCTGGCTGGTCTGGCCATGGCCGGCATCTGCGGGAGACTGGGGCTGCCCCGAATCATCGGAATGCTGTTTACAGGCATTCTTCTGGGGCCGAATGTTTTCAATCTGCTGGATTCATCTATTCTGCTGATTTCCCCGCAGCTTCGTCAGATGGCGCTTATTATTATCCTTCTGAAGGCGGGGCTTTCCCTGAATCTGTCGGATCTGCGGCAGGTAGGACGCCCGGCGGTGATGATGTCTTTCGTGCCGGCCAGCTTCGAGATTTTGGCCTTCCTCCTTTTCGGCCCATTTATTCTGGGAATTTCACGGGTGGAGGCGGCTCTTCTGGGCTCTGTGCTGGCAGCCGTTTCACCGGCAGTGGTCATTCCGCGGATGGTTCAGCTGATGGAGGAAAAATACGGTACGGATAAGAGTATCCCCCAAATGATTATGGCGGGGGCTTCCTGCGACGATATTTTTGTGATTGTGCTGTTTTCCACCTTTCTGGGCATGGCCCAGGGGGGAAGCGTCAGGGCGGCTGATTTTCTGAATATTCCTGTTTCCATTGTGCTGGGAATCCTTCTGGGAGCCGTTTTTGGCTATGGGCTGAGCTGTTTTTTTGAGAGGGCCTATGAGAAAAAGCATTATATCAGAAACAGCATGAAGGTGGTCGTTGTTTTGGGAATGTCTTTTCTTCTCATGTCGGTGGAAGCCTGGCTGGAGGATGTTGTTTCTGTCTCCGGCCTTCTGGCCGTGGTCAGTATGGCGTGTATGATAAAAATAAAAAGCGCTCCGATTGTGTCAAAGCGTCTGTCTGAAAAATTCGGAAAGCTTTGGGTTGCGGCTGAGGTTATGCTGTTTGTGCTGGTGGGCGCAGCTGTGGATATCCGCTATACGATGGGAGCAGGGGCGGCGGCTGTGCTGATGATTGCCATTGCCCTGGGATTCCGGGCGGTGGGAGTCTGCCTCTGCCTGGCAGGCACAAAGCTGAACAGAAGAGAGCGTTTGTTTGGAATCATCGCCTATCTTCCTAAGGCCACAGTTCAGGCGGCTATTGGATCCGTTCCTCTGGCGGCGGGGCTGCCCTGCGGCCAGCTGGTGCTGTCTGTGGCTGTGCTTTCCATTCTTATTACAGCGCCTCTGGGAGCAGTGGGAATGGATCTGACGTACAGAAAATTTTTGGAGAAGGAGAAAGAGGTATCATGAGCCTATCGTTTAAAGCTGTCATAGAATTTTTGAAAAAGGAGACCGTTCTGGCTGTCTCAGGCCTTCTGGCGTTTCTTTCCTGCTTTCTGGTAAGGCCGGATCGGGAGTATCTGAATTATTTTTCTTCCAATATGGGAACCATTATCGTCCTGTTCTGCCTGATGGCAGTGGTGGCTGGGCTCAGCGGCCTGGGAGTGTTCCGGTATGTGGGAGAACGGCTTCTGGAGAGGATTCAATCAGAGCGGGGCATCGTATTTCTGCTGGTTTTTCTGTGCTTTTTTGGAAGCATGTTTATCACCAACGACGTGGCTCTTATTACCTTTGTCCCCTTTGGCATTATGGTTCTGAAGATGGCCGGAATGACCGGGCGGCTGTGCCGCGTCGTCACGTTTATGACCATTGCCGCCAACCTGGGAAGTATGTTTACGCCTATGGGAAATCCGCAGAATTTATACCTTTACAGTATTTCCAGAATGACTCTTTCAGCGTTTTTAAGGCTGATGCTGCCCCATACGGCAGCCGCGGCGCTTCTGCTGTGCCTGTGCGTCTTCTTTGGGGTGGGAAAGGAGAAAACCTGCGTCGTCATAACAGAGCAGACGAAGAAGCCGGAGACTTCCGGGACGGTCTATTACCTCCTTTTGTTTTTTATCTGCCTTCAGACAGTGGGCGGCGTTCTGCCGGCTCCAGGCCTTCTCCTGGCTGTCATAGCGGCCGTTATGTATAGAGACAGAAGCCTTTTTAGAAAAGTAGACTATTCCCTGCTCCTGACGTTTCTGTTCTTCTTTGTGTTTATCGGAAATATGAATCGTTTCCCGCCGTTCAGGGAATTTGTGGTCAATATGATTGCAGGCCATGAGAAAGTGGCTGCCATCGGAATCAGCCAGGTGATCAGCAACGTGCCTGCGGCTCTTCTGCTGTCCAATTTCACAGATCAGTGGGAGCAGCTGATTATAGGAACGAATCTGGGCGGCCTGGGAACCCTCATCGCGTCCATGGCCAGCCTGATTTCCTATAAGCAGGTGGCGGCCGAATATCCGGAGAAGAAGGGGCGCTATCTGGCGGTCTTTACCTGGTGGAATCTGCTGTTTCTGGCGGTTTTGATCTGGTAGAGGGTAAAACGCGAGGGGAAGCAAAAAACTGCATGAGGCAAATTGATTATACTGTGAAACAGAAAAATAGCCAGGCCAGTCAGTGATGGCGAGGCTTTCGCAGCGAGATTTGCGCTGATTTCCGCCGCCGAGCGAAGTGTTTGAGCCGTAAGGCGAGTTTTCGCGAACGGCGGATCATAGATGCGCGAATCGAGCCGAAAACGCAGCCGACTGCCCGGGCCTGATTTATTTTTCTTACCTACAGAACTCATTGAAACGCTCCGCTGATGCTGGTATACTGGATTCACCAGCAACGGCAGGACAGCAGGGGTAAGAAGCCCTTCGCATACTGGCGCGCCCAGAACATATACCACAGGAAACGGAGAATACGCTTATGCATCTCATGCTTATCAGCCACGACAGAAATACCATACGCGCTCTGAAAATTGCTCTCAGCAAAACGACAGAGGATATCCTTCCGATTACGTCGGCCTACAGCCGGGAACAGGCTGTTTCCCAGCTCAAAAAGGAACCGGCGGGACTGATTGTCTGCGACGCCGACATGCCTGGAAATGAGGGGATTGAAATTTTAAGAGAGCTCCGCGGCCAGAACTACCGGGGAGGCGTCATTGTAATCAGCGCTTCCTGCAGTCCTGAGCTTACGAGGGAAGCTCTGCGCCTGGAGGCCGGTGATTTTCTGCTGAAGCCGGTGGAGGAAAATCAGCTGAGAAGCGCGGTAAAGGGGATTCTGGCCAGACAGCGGAAGCGTGAGGAGGAAGAGCTGAAAAAGGAGTACGGCGACTGCTGGATGGAAAATCATATGGCTATCAAGGAGCTGTTCTGGAAGGACGTGTGCCTGGGAAGAATCAGAAATGATCCGGAGATTATCAGCAGGAAGGCCCGCGGCTGCAACATCCGCCTGGACGCCGACGCCCGCTACCGCATGGTGCTGATTACTATTAAAAATGTGGAAGAGGTTCAGAGACGCTGGGGCGAGGAACTGTGCCAGTCTGCCATTCAGAACCTGGCCAAGGGAGTGGTGAAGGGAAACGTCCAGACCAGCCAGGTCATTGTCATCTACACCAGAGTGGTGGTGATTTTAGATGAGAAAGAAGGGGAGCGTTTCCGGGAAATCGGTCCGGGATTGGTGGAGCGGTGCCGGGACATGTTCGGCGCCCAGATCCTGTGCTACGTCAGCGGAGATATTTTCTGCGAGGAGATGGAAAAAACTTATTCGCGGCTGCTGCGTTTCAGCAAGGACGACGTGCTCTGCCAGGACAGCATCCAGTATGTGACGCAAAGGGACGGAGAGCGGGAGGAGGGAGACCGCCGTCTGAAGGAGCGGATTATCCTTCCCTCCGACTGGGGTGAACTGATTTTTGCCGGGCAGACCGACGGACTGGTGGAGAAAATCCGCCGTTTTCTGGTAGAGCAGGCTAAGAAAAAGCGGCTGGATGAGATGAGCTTTCGGATTCTGCAGCAGGATATTCTGCAGATGTTTTTCGCCTGCATGGAGTACAGGGAGATCAAGGCCCACCAGCTGTTTGAGGACGAGGAGGTTTACCAGCATTACAAAACCGCCTGTTTTTCCATTGACGATATGTGCCGCTGGATCCGCATGTGCATGGAGCTGATCACCCGCCTGTCCTTCCCGGACGGAAACAGCAGCGGGGCGGAGCTGGCAGGCCGGATCAAAGGAATGATCAAGGAAAACTTGAAGACTGGAATCAGCCGGAAGGAAATTGCCAGGGAACTGAATCTGAATCATGATTATGTAAACCGGATTTTCAAGAAAGAGACGGGCATGACGGTGAAGGAGTACGCGATTAAAAAGAGGATGAAGCAGGCAGAGCACCTTCTGAAGCATTCTGATCTGCCGGTCAGCGGAATCGCCGCCGAGGTGGGCTACGACAATTTTTCCCATTTTATCAGGATGTTCCGCAAGGAGACGGGATATACTCCAAAGCAGTATAAAAAGCGGTTTCGCGAAGTGTAAGTCTGAAAAATACAATTATATCGAAAAAGTGCTATTTATGTCGAGAAATGAAAATATAAATAGCATTTTTTTATTGCATTTGTAAAATCTGAGAGATAAAAAGGTCGGAAAAGTGATAAAAAAAGTCGGAAGAGAGAAAGACGCAGAGGCGAAAATTCAATATAATTAAGAAGAAAAAGCTTTGCAGAGGTTTGGATCAGCAGATGGGAGGCAGATATGGCAGATATCAGTTCAAAGGTGCGCCTGGTAGTCAGCGACGTGGACGGGACCCTGGTTGGCGCGGACTGCGTCATGGGCGAAGGAATCAGACAGCTTGCACAGCTGCTTTCTGAACAGCACATCGCCTTTACACTGGCCAGCGGAAGACCGGTCGGAATGCTTGAGGAGTACAAAAAGGCTCTTAACATTACACTTCCGGTCGTAGCGTCCAACGGAGCGGCGGGCCACGACGGAGAGAAATTTATCTGGGAAGAGCTTCTTCCGGCAGATGCGGTGAGACGCACAGTGGAGGAGGCGGACCGTATGGGGCTTGCTGTCTTCCTGACAGATGAGAACACAGAGGGAGTTTACCGGCAGAACGACTATATCCGCCGGAAATCTCAGGAAAGCGGTCTTTACAAACATCTGATCCATCCGGAAGGGGGCGAATGGAACGGGCAGAGGCTTCAAAAGCTTATGATTATTGATCCGGACAGCCCCGGCCAGTGCGATATGCTTCGCCCTCTTCTCGAGGAGGAAAAAAACAGAATTCACGTAGTCCGGTACGGCAGCCGCTGTTTTGAGGCCATGCCGGAAGGCTGCAGCAAGGGAACGGGAGTAGAACGGCTTGCCCGCTATCTGGGAATCAGCCGGGAAGAGATCCTGGTGATTGGAGACAACGCCAACGACCTGGACATGTTTTCAGCTGCAGGAGTCAGAGCGGCCGTAGGAAACGCCGAGGAGGTTCTCAAGGAACAGGCTGATTATGTCTGCCAGGGGGAGACGGTTTACGGCGTGATCGAGGCGGTGAAGCGCTACTGTGAATCAGCTAATTGTGGAGGAAAAATGGAGTGAAAAAATCGGTTCTAAAGAAGGCGGAGCCTTACTTGTGGCTTTTGCCGGCATTTATCCTGTTTGGTGTGTTTACCTTTTATCCGTTCCTGGTAACGGTGTTTAAGAGTCTTTTCATCGTGGACTCCTATGGAAATTTAAAGCGGTTCGTGGGGCTTGAAAATTATGCCTATATTTTAAAGGACGAGGTATTTATCAAATCCATCGTAAATACCATTATTTTCACCCTGCTGACGGTTCCGGTTTCCAAGATTTTAGGTCTTCTTCTGGCGCTTTTAGCCAACAAGAGAAGGAAGACGTCGGCCTTCTACGAGGCGTCCTTTGCCGTTCCCATGGCTATGGCTTCCTCGGTAACGGCCATGATTTTCCAGCTGCTCTTTGTGCCGAGCCTGGGCTTTATTAACGGTGTGTTTGGCCTGGATATTCAGTGGCTCAACGATCCGAAGTTCGCGCTGCTGTCCATTGCCATCGTACAGATCTGGCTGTCCACCGGCTACGCGTTTATCTTTCTTTTATCGGCGGTCAGAGGAATTTCACAGGATATCATCGAGAGCGCGTCCTTAGAGGGAGCGACGCCTCTTCAGATGCTTTTTAAGATTTACCTGCCCCTCACCTCGCCGACGATGTTTTACCTGATTATCACAGATATTTCCTTCAGCGTAATGATGATGAGTCTTTCCAACGTCCTGACAAACGGAGGACCGCAGAACTCTACCATTACCATGATGCAGTATATTTACAAACAGATTTCCGGTACGGCCAATTATACCAACGCCAACCCGGCGGCGATTATCGCCTTCCTGATCGCTTTTGCGGCTACTATGGCCGGCTTTGCGTGGGAGAAGAAAGGAGTACACTATCAATGAGAAAGAAGACCATGTATGACATATTGATTCAGGCGGTCTGTATTTTCTGCGCCCTGTTGATACTGTTTCCGATTCTTTACGCTGCCTCCGTATCCTTTATGGAGCAGAAGGACGTGCTGTCTTCCCCGCCGAATCTTCTGCCGCCCAAGCCTACGCTGGAAAACTATAAGACGGCGTTTTCCAGAACCATGCTGCTGCGCTACATGCTGAATTCCTTCATCGTGGCGTCCATCTGCAGCGTGGCCAGAATGGTGACGGCCACCATGGCTGCCTTTGCCTTCTCATTCTTTGAGTTTAAGGGAAAGAAGCTTCTGTTTACCCTGGCGATGGCGACCATTATGATTCCGCCGGACGTGCTGATTGTATCTAACTTTACTACTATCAGCCGGATGGGACTGATTAACACCTACGCGGGAATGTGTTCCATTTTCCTGGTGTCGGCTACCAACGTATTCCTGCTCCGGCAGTTCTACCTCTCCTTCGTCAAGTCGCTGAAGGAGGCGGCTTACGTGGACGGCTGCGGCAACGTGAGATTTTTCCTCTGGGTGCTTCTGCCGGCCAGCAAGCCGATTATGGTAACCGTATTCCTCTCTTCCTTCGTCAGCGTGTGGAACCAGTACGTGTGGCCCATGCTTGTCACCAACAGGAACGAGATGCGTACCATCCAGGTGGGAATTACCATGTTAAAGGACAGAGAGTCCGCTATCTTCGGACCGGTTATGGCCGGCGTTATTGTGGCTCTTCTGCCGACTGTGCTTCTGTTCCTGATTTTCCAGAGGAAAATCGTCAGCGGCATGATGAGCGGTTCTGTAAAAGAATAAAAAATTCAAATAAACTAGAAAATCCAGATAAGGAGGACAAAACAATGAAGTTAAAGAAAATGACAGCGGCGGCAGCTGCCGGAGTTATGGCGTTAAGCCTTGCAGGCTGCGCAGGCGGATCCGGAGACAGCGCGGACAAGAACGCGGCAGTGGGAACCGTCAACGAGGACGGCACAAGGGAGGTTGTGTTCTGGCACTCCATGGACGGCGTGTATGGAGAGATTACCCAGAAGCAGATAGACCAGTTTAACGAGACCATCGGAAAGGAAAAGAAGATCCACGTAACTCCTGTATTCCAGAACTGGCCTGGCACAGAGGCTCTGACAGCCGCCATGTCCACAGACGACGTGGAAAATATGCCTGACGTGATTCAGCTGTACGGCGAGCACGTGAGCCTGGTAAGAGATTACGAGCGTCTTGTAACTGCCGAGGATATGCTGGCAGGAGAGGGCAATTCCGTTTCCAAGGAGGACTTAATTCCAAACGCAGTTTCTTCCTTCTCTATCAATGGAAAGCTGGCCGGACTTCCCTGGAGCACTTCCACTCTGCTTCTCTACTATAACCAGGATTACCTGGATCAGATCGGAGCGCAGGTTCCTCAGACCATCGACGAGATGGCTTCTATTTTAGGACAGTTAAAGGACGAGACGGACGCAGAGTACGGCTTAAACGTGAGAGTCAGCCTGTTCGAGCTGGGCAACTGGATTGCCACACAGGGACAGGGAACCTACCTGGGAGACAACGAGAGCGGCCACAGCGATAAGATGAAGACAATGGCCTGCGAGGAGGCCCTTGACAAATATCTGGCCGAGTGGCAGAAGGTAGTGGACACAGGAGCCTACAAGCCCACCAATGATTCCATTAACGAGGAGTTCGCCCAGGGAATCAACGCCATGGCTATCATGAGCAGCTCCCGTATTCCTACCATTAAGGAGTTAGTTGGAGACAGCTTTAACTGGGGCGTAGCTCAGATTCCGCTGGTAACTTCCGACGATATCGGAGGCGCTTACCCGAGCGGTTCCGGACTCTTCCTGTTAAACCGCGGCGACGACGAGACAGTGAAGGCGGCATGGGAGTTCGAGCAGTACATGGTATCTCCAGAGGCTCAGGCTATGTGGTTAGAGGGAGCGGGATACGTTCCGGTTAATAAAAACAGCGCGGAGCTTGAGAGCTATCAGAACGCCATTGCAGAGACTCCGCAGCTGGCAGTTCCGGGCGAGGTGATGATGAAGGCCAACGAGGCAGTTCTGGCTCCGTTTGTGCCAAACTCTGACGCAGTGGACACAACGATCAAGGACGCCATGCTGATGTTCGGAAACGGACAGGCCTCTGCAGAGGATACAAAGACAGCGATTATCGACGGCTGCAACCAGATTTTCAACGACTACTACCGCGCAAACGGAGAATAAAACAGTATGACAGACAGAATAACCAGAAAGGTGATTATTGACACTGATCCAAGCGCGGATGACGCGGTTGCCTTGATGTTAGCCATGGTTTCGCCGGAGCTGGAGATCCTGGGAATGACGGCTGCCTTCGGAGTCTGCGATTCAGCCAGAAGCATTAAGAATATTTTGAAGATCCAGACGCTTTGCGGCAGAGAGGAGATTCCGGCAGTACAGGGGGCAGAAATGCCCCTTGTTCGCCGCATGGAGTTTGACGACGCCTACTGCGGCTGCGACGGCCTGTCCCAGACGGGACTTCCGGATCCGGCGAAGAAGGAGGAGCCAGGGGAGGCCTGGCGCTTTATGGCGGAGACGGTAAAACGCTTTCCAGGCCAGGTGTCCATTATCTCTTTGGCGCCTATGACAAATCTGGCTTTGATGATTCAGAACGACCCGGCGGCGGCTAAAGCCGCCGCCGGGATTTACACCATAGCAGGAAGCTACGGCCTTCGGCCGGATTATGAAAATCTAAATCCACGGCCTGAGTGGAACCTGGCCCAGGATCCAGAGGCGGCGGCGGCGGTGTTTGGCTCCGGCATTCCTATCACAGCGGCGGGGCTGGACGTGACGAGACGCCTGGACAATTCCATGATGGATCGGCTGTTAGCCAGAGCGGGAGAAAACGAAAAAACGAAGTTTTTAAGGCGGGCGGTGCAGTTTAACCTGGATCACGGTTTAGAGCCCTACAGCCTTTTGGTAGACAGCGCGGCCGTCTGTCTGGCTCTCTGCCCGGAGATAGCAAAAACAGTTTCCGGACATGTGATAGTGGAGACCAGAGGAGAGTACACCACAGGGCAGACGCTCTTTGGAAACAGCGGCAGATTTAAGAAGCAGGGATCTTTCGTTCAGGCGGCCTGGGACTACGACTGGGAGAAGCTTTTAAGTTTTCTTGAAAAACGAGTATTTTCTTAAAAAAGTATTTTTTTAAAAAACGAAAAATTCAATTTTATTTAGAACATTTTTGTTACAGGCAGTCTTACGCCTCTGCCTTTTTAAGATGAAAAATGAAACATGGAAAGGTTTTAAAATATGAAATTATCCACATCCACCAATATCGTATTTGAAAGGCCGGACAAGAGTATTATGCCCATGGAGGATATGATGGAGCTGGCCTTTGCGGCGGGCTTTGACACCTTCGACATCAGCTTTTACGACTGGTCCCTGCCCCATTCCCCGTTCCTGACGGATCAGTGGGAGAAGTGGCTGGCCCGCATTGAGAGGAAAAAGGACGAGCTGGGCGTTTCCTTCGGCCAGTGCCACGCCTACACCTACAATTTCTGCGCGCCGATGACGGCCGCTGAGAGAGCCCGCCATGAGGAGCTGGTCGAGCGTTCCATCTACTGCTGCGCGGCTCTGGGCTCTCCCCTCTGCGTAACCCACCCGGAGACAGACTTTGACAGCCCGGCTCTGGTGAAATCCTCCAAGGAGAAGAATACGGCGTATTTTCAGGAGCTGTTAAGAAAAACGGAGAAATACCCCATGGCCTTTGCCATTGAAAATATGTGCGACTATTCCATTGCCCCGAAGCGCAAATACTGCGCTACGCCGGAGGAGATGGTGGATTTCGTCACCTCCTTTGACGACGAGAGAATGGGAATCTGCTGGGATTTCGAGCACGCGGATATTATGAAGCAGGATCAGAGACAGTCCCTGCTCTATATAGGAAAGCATTTAAAGGCCACCCACGTCTCAGACACCCACAGCATGACAGATCCGGCTCTGATGCACGTGATGCCGCTGTTTGGCACAGTAAACTGGAAAGAAGTGGTGCAGACATTAAGAGAGATCGGCTACACCGGATATTTCAGCTTTGAGGCTAACAACTACGGAAATTATTTTCCGGACGAGCTGCTCCCCACGGCCCTCCGCCTGGCCAGGGAAATCGGGGAGTACCTGATGAAGCTGTAAAAGGAAGAAGAGAAAAAGAGAAGAAAAGAAGAAAGGTTCCCTGTTCCACTGAAAGTCACGGGAACCTTTCTTCTCTTCTTTTCTGCTAAAGGAGCCATGGGAACCTTTCTTCTTTTTTTATGGGAGAAAGCTGCAGGAATCGTTCGTGATTAGAAAAAATGTATTCAATGAAACAATGAAAAGAATAGCTGCCATGAGGCAGATTTATGCAGCTGAAAACGTCTTGCTATTAAAAAACAGATATGATATTTTGGGTATAGAAAAAGGAAGAGAGGAGGTTAAAGAGTATGATTGTAAAAAATCAATATCCTATCTGTGAATTTGATACCAGTAAAAGTCCGATTATTCATCCGGAGAACTTTTTAGAGAGAACTCTTCCGAAAAAATGTGTGATTACTTATTTGAGAAAGGAATTGGAGCGGTTTGCAGAAGAACATACGCTTCCAATCATTGGGTATCTTAAATCCGAGGTGCTCGATATACCAATTTATGAATATACACAAGGAGAAGAACGGCTTTGCATTACAATGGCGCTTTGCGGCGCGCCAGTGGCTCATTATTATGATATTCCACTTGCACAGCTATTGTACGCAGGTGACGATGTAAGGTAAACGCTTAATTTTTAGGTATGATAGAAAAAATCCCCGACTACTTTTCAGTAGCCGGAGCACCTTGACAATTCACATATGATTGATTTGATTCGTTTGCACGATGTTCGATCTCAGCTTTGACGGTTTCGTTCCATGGTGCCAGAAGTTCTAATTCATCATCACTCATTCTGTCATCAGGCAGTTTTTCCAGCAGATAAGTAAGATAGTGATAGACGTTTACTCCATTGGCTTTTGCCATTTCTACCATTGTGTACACGATAGCGCTGGCCTGGGCTCCGTTTGGTGTATCGCAGAACAGCCAGTTTTTACGGCCTACTGTAAACGGGCGGATCTCATTTTCGCTGAGATTATTAGAAAAACTGCAGCGGCCGTCTTCCAGATAGGTGGACAGATAGGAGCGGCGATTCTGAATGTAGGTGACAGCTTTATCCATTCTGCTTCCACGGATAGAGCTTTGCTGATCAAGCCACGACAAAAAGCCTTCTACTACCGGCTTTTCTTTTTCAAGACGAGCCTTTTTGATAGCATCGAAGGAAGAATACTTTGATCTGATCACATCTTCCAGGTGGAAGAGCTGGTTAATGTACAGCATTCCCTGTACGGATGGCTGGGTATAATCCAGAGCCTTTCCCTTGGGAATGGCATCTGTCAGATATCTTCTGATGTGTACCCAGCAGGCTGTACGTTTGGCATCTGGAACTTTATTGTATCCACTATAGCCATCACACATCAGATAACCCTTGAAGCCGTGAAGAAAATCTACGGCATTATCCCCGGCCCGGGTCTCCGAGTATTTATAGAGGGTAATAGGTGGTCCTCCGTCTTCACCGCTGCGGAACAGCCACATATATGACTTGGTCTGTGCACGGCGTTCCGGTTCATGCAGAACCTGAAGTGGCGTTTCATCTGCCATCGCGAATCCCCGTTCCAGAAGTTTCCTGTGGAAGTATTCATACATAGGAAGAAAAAATGCTTCGGAATTTCGGATCACCCAGTTTGCCATAGTAGCTCTGGTGATCTCCACGCCATACTGTTTCCAGTCTTTTTCCTGACGGTAGTATGGAAGACCATTACAAAACTTCTGGTACATTACCCAGGCAACCGTTCCGGCAGAAGCCATTCCATAAAGCATATGGGCTCTGCCATCTTTTCCTTTTTTGATGACCGGAATATCCTGAAACCTGCACTGCGGGCACTCATAGCTCTTACTGTAGTATTCATATACTTTCAGTTTTGCCGGTACAAAAACCAGTTCCCGGCGGACAAACTCTTCCCCGATTTCTTTCAGTGGGGTACCACAGACAGGGCAGAGTTTCTCTTCCTCAGAAAGTTCCAGATCCTTTTTTTCAACAGGAACTCCCTTAAAACGCTCCGCATCTGTAGCTCTTGCTTTTCGCTTTTTTGCTGTTTTTTCCGGAAGAATTGTTTCAAGATCCTCTGCTTTTGCAGCCTCCGGATCCTGTTCCAGTTCAGCCTCGTTGAAAAAGTTTAACTGTCCTGGAATATCGAGAGTTCTTTTTTCGCTGGAAGTGCCAAACAATTTTTTTCGGAGAAGGTCTATCTCTTCTTTCAGATTATCCCGTTCTTGGGTGAGAACCGCTTCCCGTTTATTGGCAGCATCGACAGTTGCCTGAAGTGTTTTTATCATCTTTTTGAGATCGTTTATCATGTCCTTCAGCTCACGGAGCTGGATATCTTTGGAACTGTCTGCCACTGCTTTTCCCTCCTGTTTCGGATGTTTCCATTATACCAGAAAACAGTGGCTTTTCCCAGCAAAACAGCGGATTTACCAGACCTTGAAAGTGCCGAAAATACAGCAAAAAACAAGAGCTTTATGTGCATCTTTTTTACGTTGCCTTGATCGCTTTTGGCTGCTCAATATCAATGCCAGACATCAGCCAGTCGAACTCCCGCCATGTAAGATTCCGGACCTCAGATTTATTCCTGGGCCACCGGTAAGATCCCTGGGCGGTTAGTCTTTTGTAGATCATAACGATCCCGTCAGGTTCTTTTAAAATAGCTTTGATACGGTCGCATTTACGACCGCAGAAAAGAAAAAGTGCATGGTCGATCTCCATCGAAAACTGTTCCTGGATGATCGCACATAATCCATCAATGGACTTGCGCATATCTGTTCTGCCACAGACGATATAGATCGCATCAACACTTGAGATGTCCGCTAACATAACGACTCCTTAAGCGTATCCATAAGCATCTTCAGAAGTAACGGTTTGATCTCATTACTCATTCGTATAAGCAATCCGTCTGCTTCGATTTCAATCGTATGTGAATTGTCAAGGTGCATAGGACTGATCCCATTATCTGGGATCAGTCCTGCCGGAGAAGACTCCGGTTCTATAGCAATCTGGACTATATCCTGTTTATGGGGTGTAAGGTCAAGAGTGCTGGCTTTTCCAACTGGATCCGGTATCTGACAGGCTTTTTTACGGAGACGGGTAACTGCATTGTAAAAACAGCTGGGAGATATCCCATGCTCATTACACCATGCAGCATCTGTCAGGCCGCTTTGTCTGCATTCGGTTACCAGTTCCATCCATTCGTCCAGGGAACGTCCTGGAGCACGTTTCTTACTCATAATGAAACCTCCAAATGTAGTAAATTTCTATCTCCTATCAAGCAGAGTGTAGTAAAAATCTATTTACTATCATTATGAGTTTAAAAGCGTAGACAGTAAAGCTACCCAAGATTTAAGCGCTTACGATGTAAGCGGCGAGGAATGAGATTCCCGAAACTGGAATAACCAGAAGAGCATGCAGAACAGGAAACGATTATGTTTTATAACTCAAGTGCGTGGGTTTATGTAGTTGGATATGCAGTTATTGCATTATTAGGGAATTTAATAGCATTACCATTCAGAAAAAGCTAACTTCTGGCTGCTCTGCAAGCTCTTTCCTTTAACCAGATTATTTTACCCTGGTTCCGGCGTGCATTTAGGAAGAAGGAGCAGATCTGCGGATGACAGCACAGAAATAACCTTGCACTCTATATTTATATGTGATATATTGAATATAGAAAGGGGAAAGCCAGAGATACATGGCCTACCCTCGACAATGACAAACTATATGCTTTACAGCATCAGCCGTTCACTATTCGCAGTAGTGGGCGGCTATTTTCTTCCTTTGAAAATCTCATACATGAGACTGGCAAGGGAAACCAATAAGATACCTATCTGGATCAGATCCGAATATGTAACGTACATTGGCATCGCCCTCCTTTCCTCTTTGGTCTGGAAGGTCAGCCCCTCCGATGATGGAGGGTAGGCCGCCTTTTGTGTATTCTGGCTTTCCGTGAATTTAGTATAGCATAGATTTCGTTTGTGAAACAGCGGAAAACTTTGAAAAATGCTGTTTTTTAGGAAATGGACAGTGGAAGAACAGGAACTGTATAGTTCACCAATTTATACATGAGGAATAATTTGATATCATAGCCAGTTAACTGCCATCTGCTGAACGGCAAGAATTAAATTTGCGAAAAAATCTTGACACTATCTCGATTATTTTATATATAGATAAAGGTATCGCTCTATCATCTAATTTGATGGTAGAGCGATGCCCCTTGATTGGTATTAACAATTGTGATGTTTATTTAAATTTAATTTATCACGGTATTCTTTTATCTGTGTATCATAATCAACTAAACCAATACCATAATTATAAGATGGATTAATTTCGATACCCAAATCATTTTCATCATTCATGCACTCAAAGATACGGCGTTTATCTTCAGGAGTATGCACAGGATTTACTGTTGAAATAATACCTTCTACAATAGAATCAAACATATGAATAGGAAAGGCAACTGAAATCTCACCTTTGTCAAATCTTCCGCTTTTTCTTGTTCCTTTACACATCAATGAAAGGTTTATATCATTAGAAGAAAAAGGCTTCGAAATCATATCTGAGCACATTGCTTGATTTCCGTAAAACGATAAGTTTTGAGGAGCACCATATTTATATGCATATCCTTGCATAATTCGCATAACTGTTTCTGCATAATCCGCAATAATGACAATGTCAGCATCGCCCATTTCTTTTAATGGTCCTATTTCTAAACCATAGATTGTGTGACTAAGATATTTCATTGCATCCATAATATTACGCGAAATGGATTTGGATTCGTATAATCCGCTATATTCATAACTTCTGCCTTGAAGTATTGTATCATCTGCTTTACTGAGTCCAATGGCATATCTAGCGTAGTCACATGTAACATGGCATTCTTTTAACTTGTAATGAAGACCATCATAGCATTACGAACATGATAGCAAAAAGGCCCTTTTTTATCCGGTAAGGCTACGTTAGTATGTAAATAATCTTGCTCAAAATCAAGAAATTTAACACCTACTATATTATGTTGCAAATTTAATGCTAACTCAATACGGGATACATTTTTATTTTTCATTATAGCTCCTATTTAGACATCCAAACATTCCAGAAATAAGGTTGTCCATACCCCTGATATCCATTTAATTTATCGCTAATTCCATATAATCGTTTATCATTAAATGTTTTAATGTAAGGTACATCTTCCCAGAATTTATCATAAAACTCTTTTACAATTTCGTAACGTTTCTCATAATCTAACTCGCTGATCATGCGAGCAAATATTTCGTCCATTTTTTTAGAATCTTCGTCATTCCAATTGGTAATCCAACCATCAGTCCCTGTCCAGGGGCCAAAAACTTGTGGATCTGGATTCATATCCGACCATCTAGAAAATAGGATATCCCATTTACCGGATGCTCTATACTCGCCAAATGTAGCATTATCGACGAGATTTAATTCAGCTTTTATCCCTATTTTTTCTAATTGATTTTGTAACACTAATGCACCATTATTCATAAACAAATCTGATTTTGTTCCGAGAATAGATATTATCTCACCATTGTATCCCGATTCTTTTACTAATGCTTGGGCTTTTTCTAAATCATGTGCATTATAAATTCCCTCTCCAGCCTTTTCATCATACCAGATACTACCTTTTTTAAACCAAGATCCATCATCAACCGACCAGAATTTTTTATCACCAATCTGTGCTGTGGCTAATTCTTCTACATCTAGAGAGTATGCAACAGCCTGTCGAAGTGTTTTATTACTGAAATAATTACCACCACAGTTAAATGCTACGATTCCCATTGTTCCAAAATTACATATAACAGGAGAAATTCCTGGAAATTGATCTAATGTTGAATACTTATCTGGAGAGATTTCATCAACAAATGCATATAAGCCACTTTGCAATCCGGCTATGCGAACACTTTCCTCTGGAGCAAATTCAATAGTTATTTTATCAAGATAGGCAATTCGCTTTCCTGACAGACCAGATAACTCTCCTTCCACAGGGCAGTAATTTTCGTTTCTTTTGAGGACAACCTTTTGTCCCTGAACTATATCATCGAACACATATGGTCCTGTTCCGATATGTTCTGTGATAATATCTTCTCCAAATTTGTCGATAATTTCTTTTTTCTTAACAATCATTTTTTGGCAAGATACCGGAGATGCAATAATACTAATGAATGGTGCATATACTTGGTCGAATTTAACAAGTATCTCATAGTCATTTACTATTTCAATTTCCTGCAATGAATCTGCAATATTTACACCTGCAGCATTAACTTTAAACCATCTTTCCATAGATGCTTTAACATCTTCTGCTTTCATTTCATCTCCATCAGAGAATTTTACGCCTTTTCGAAGCTTAATATCATATGTTTTTCCATCATCAATAATTTCATAGCTCTCTGCAAGATGAGGAACTGCTTCATCTGTAGCACTAAATTCAAAAAGTCCTTCATAAACATGGTTAGTTACAGCGGTGACAACCCAATCACTTTGCGGATGATCCGGATCGAAATTTTCAGGTGCAGACATAAACGCAACCGTAATTTCTCCCCCCATTTTGTCATCGGCTGTTTGAGCACTTGTTTCGTTTGTTCCCATTGTTTCATTTGTTTGCGTTTTGTTTTCTTTTCCACATCCAACAAGTGCTGTGCCCATCATTGATAAAATGAGCAAAATAGATGCGAATTTCTTTGCGTTAGCTTTCATAACGACCTCCCTTAAATTTTATATTAAATATCAGATAATACATAATGTGTATCTGTTAGTTGTTTTTTATAAAATTTATTGTTTTTTAGATTGCGCATTACTTCCTGATATTTAGTATCGTCTTCTAAGTCTACGTCTCTGGTGTATTTAAATTCTGTTCCGATTTTAGGAATAGAATCAAGCAATATTTTAGTGTATATGTGTGATGGGTTTGTAAAAATTTCATCGGTCGTTCCTTCTTCCACAATTTTGCCCTGGCACATCACGGCAATCCTATCACTCATATAACGAACTACAGCAAGGTTGTGAGAAATAAAAATGTATGAAAAATGGTATCTTTTTTGTAAATCTTTTAATAATCTCAGGATTTGCTGTTGTACAAGTAAATCAAGGGCAGATACTGGTTCGTCACAAATAATTAACTCAGGTTTCATTGCTATTGCTCTAGCAATGCAAATTCGTTGTCTTTGGCCTCCTGAAAATTCATGAGGATATCGTTCCAGATCATTAATAGATAATCCTACATTTTTTATTAATTCTTCCACAATTGTATTTTCATCTGCAAGAGTATCTCCATTTGCTTTCACAGCTTCAAGTAAAAGTTTACGAACGCTCATTCTAGGGTTCAATGCTGCAGTTGCATCCTGAAAAATAATTTGTATGGAGGATCTTAATTTTCTAAAAGCGCGCTTGGAAATATTATTAATTTGCTGATTATTAAATTGAACCAGCCCACTGTCTGATTTGAGTAGTCCTACAATTATTCGTCCAGTTGTAGTTTTACCACATCCAGATTCTCCAACTAATGCTAGTGTTTCCCCTTTTTTTAGATAAAACGATATATCATCTACGGCTTTTGTAGTACGCTTTTTTGATTTATATGTTTTACTTAAATGCTCTACTTTTAAGATAACTTCGTTCATAACCTAATCCTTTATATATTTCCAGCATTTTATTCTACCAGTGCCATTCGATTTTAGTATTGTTGGAGGTTTCTCATTTAAACATTTTTCGGTACAAAACTCACACCTTGGTGCAAATTTACATCCGATGATATTTTCATGTGGTCTTGGGACAGAACCTTCTACAATTGTTAACTCTTTACAACCATTTTGTAATTCTAATGCTGCGTTAATTAATTTTTTGCTATAAGGGTGTTGCGCATTTTTAATGATATTTTCTTTATTATCTTGTTCTATAATTTCTCCAGCATACATGACTATGATTTCTTCTGCCAGGGTAGAAATAACTCCAATATCGTGAGAAATTATAAGCAATGACATTCTATTTTGCTGTACAAGATTTTTTATAATTCGCAAAATCTGTAATTGAATTGTAACATCTAAGGCAGTAGTAGGTTCATCAGCAATTAGCAGTGAAGGACTACAGGAAATAGCCATAGCAATTACTATTCGCTGTCTCATTCCACCAGATAATTGATGAGGGTAACTTTTTAAAACAGCTTCAGGTTCTTTTATTCCTACTTGCTGAAGCAATTTTATACATCGATTGTGCAACTCGTGTTTCGATATTTTCAGATGTGTTTTCATTGGCGCCAGCATTTGTTGCTCAATATTAAACACAGGATTTAAAGCTGTCATCGGTTCTTGAAAAACCATGCCTACCTTTTTTCCGCATATTTTTCTTAATTCTTTTGCAGACAATTTTCTTACATTTGTAT